>CAWFHA010000007.1:0-2183294 GCA_963815595.1 uncultured Actinomycetota bacterium
GACCATGGCCTTGTTGCCCTCGTAGGAGTCCGAGCCCGGGTCCCACTCCAGCGCGGTGCCGGTGGTGGGGTCGAGCGCGCCGAGGTGCTCGCGGACCACGACCTGGTCGCCGAGCGAGTAGGCGGAGAGGCCCTGGCCGGTGCCGTAGCCGATGTCGGCCTGCCCGGGCCAGGGGTCGTTGGCGGTCGGGGACTCGTTCCAGGCGAAGTGCCCGCCCACATAGACCGCGGTCTCGGAGATCGCCACGGAGTAGACGCTGTCGAAGAGCCGCGAGATCCAGCGAGCCTCGACACCTTCGCCGCCGTTCATCGGGAAGGCCATCGCGGTGTCGTTGATCGGCGGGCGGTCACCGCCCGAGCCGCTGACCACCACGAAGTAGGAGCCGTCCGGTGAGATCGCGGCGCCGTAGGCACGCTGGATGCCGCCGACGTACTGCAGGTTGTCCTCCCACAGGGTGGTGTGCCAGGGCAGCAGCTCCTCGGTGGTCAGGTCGATGATCGCCACCCCGGCGCGGGGCTGGCCGTCGACCTGCATGCCGGTGTGCACCACGACCAGCTTCTTCATGTCCGGGGCCAGCACGAGCCGCTGGACGCCCACGGCGCCGTTGACGCCGGTGCCCTGGGTGATGTCGTTGACGAACCCGGGGCGCACCGCCCCGGTGGTGGCGTCCACTGCGGCCAGGGACCGGCGCGGTGGTGCCGTTGATGCTGGTGAACCGGCCACCGGCGTAGACGGTGGTGTTGGAGGCCACCACCTCGGTGACCCGCGCGCTGGCGTCGGCCACGAACCCGGCCACCGGCGCACCGGTGTCCATGTCCAGCTGTGCGAGACCGCGGCGGGTGGTGCCGTTGACGCTGTTGAACGTCCCCGAGGCGTAGAGCTTGGTCCCGTCGGGCGTCACCGCCACCGACAGCACCTCCCGGTCGCCGAAGTCGGGACGGAAGCCCGCGTCGACCAGCCCGGTGTCCAGGTCGTACGACGCCAGCCCCGCCTGCTGGTAGGTGGTGGTGTTGCCCGGGCGCTGGTTCTGGATCGAGGTGAACGACCCGGCCACGAACACCCGGTTGCCGACGACCGCGAGATCCAGGATCTCCCCGTCGCTGATCCGGGGCATGTCGGTGCGCGCAGTCTGCGGGACCAGCCCGGTGTGTCCCGGAGCCGGGATCGTGCCCGGGTCCGGCGGCGGAGGCGGTCCGCCGGTGTCGGTGCCGGGGGTGATGACCACGGAGAACAGGTGGGCGCGGGCGCCGTTGCTGTCGGTGGTGGCGCTCAGGCCGGTGGCGGTGCCGGTGGGCACGGGGCCGTCGGAGTCGCCGAGCAGGGTGGAGATCTTGCCGCCGCCGGTGCCGGTGAGGGTCTCGCGGGTGGTGGTCTCGGCCGGGGCGGTCCAGGTGGTGGCGCCGGAGGACTTCTCGCTCCAGGAGGAGACCAGCCAGGAGCCGGGCTGGTCGACCTCGACGTCGGGGGTGGTGAAGGTGGTTCCGGAGGCGCCGGAGTCCAGGGCCGAGGCGGTGACCTCGGAGGTGCCGGCGCTGCTGCGGTAGGCCGCGAGGGTCAGGGTCGACTTGATCCGGGCGGTGCCCGGGACGGTCACGGTGGTGCCGGCGTCGGCGGCGGTGGCCTGCCGGGTCCAGGCCCGGCCGCGGCTGGAGGCGGTGTCGGCGGACTCCAGCTGCTCCCACCCGGCGGGGTCGCCCAGGGTGCCCGAGAGCGAGTTGGCGGTCAGGAACAGCACCAGGGTGTCCCCGGCCTGCACCCCGCCGGGCACGCCGACGGAGTGGTTGATCCGGTTGCCCACCGTGGCGGCCGAGTCCACGTGGGACAGCGTCGCGGCGGTGGTGCCGCCTCCGCCTCCGGGGGCGGTGGGGTTGGCGGTGCGGGTGGTCGAGGTGGTGGTGGTGCCGTCGTCGACGGTCAGGGTGACGGTGCGGGCCCCGGCGGTGGCGTAGGTGTGCGTGGCGGTCTCACCGGTGTCGGTGTCACCGTCGCCGAACTGCCAGGCGTAGCTGAGCGGGTCGCCGTCGGGGTCGCTGGAGGCGCTGGCGTCGACCTCGCACGTCAGGTCGGTGCAGTCGGTGGTGAACGAGGCGACCGGGGGTTGGTTGGTGCCTCCGCCGGTGTCGGTGCCGGGGGTGATGACCACGGAGAACAGGTGGGCGCGGGCGCCGTTGCTGTCGGTGGTGGCGCTCAGGCCGGTGGCGGTGCCGGTGGGCACGGGGCCGTCGGAGTCGCCGAGCAGGGTGGAGATCTTGCCGCCGCCGGTGCCGGTGAGGGTCTCGCGGGTGGTGGTCTCGGCCGGGGCGGTCCAGGTGGTGGCGCCGGAGGACTTCTCGCTCCAGGAGGAGACCAGCCAGGAGCCGGGCTGGTCGACCTCGACGTCGGGGGTGGTGAAGGTGGTTCCGGAGGCGCCGGAGTCCAGGGCCGAGGCGGTGACCTCGGAGGTGCCGGCGCTGCTGCGGTAGGCCGCGAGGGTCAGGGTCGACTTGATCCGGGCGGTGCCCGGGACGGTCACGGTGGTGCCGGCGTCGGCGGCGGTGGCCTGCCGGGTCCAGGCCCGGCCGCGGCTGGAGGCGGTGTCGGCGGACTCCAGCTGCTCCCACCCGGCGGGGTCGCCCAGGGTGCCCGAGAGCGAGTTGGCGGTCAGGAACAGCACCAGGGTGTCCCCGGCCTGCACCCCGCCGGGCACGCCGACGGAGTGGTTGATCCGGTTGCCCACCGTGGCGGCCGAGTCCACGTGGGACAGCGTCGCGGCGGTGGTGCCGCCTCCGCCTCCGGGGGCGGTGGGGTTGGCGGTGCGGGTGGTCGAGGTGGTGGTGGTGCCGTCGTCGACGGTCAGGGTGACGGTGCGGGCCCCGGCGGTGGCGTAGGTGTGCGTGGCGGTCTCACCGGTGTCGGTGTCACCGTCGCCGAACTGCCAGGCGTAGCTGAGCGGGTCGCCGTCGGGGTCGCTGGAGGCGCTGGCGTCGACCTCGCACGTCAGGTCGGTGCAGTCGGTGGTGAACGAGGCGACCGGGGGTTGGTTGGTGCCTCCGCCGGTGTCGGTGCCGGGGGTGATGACCACGGAGAACAGGTGGGCGCGGGCGCCGTTGCTGTCGGTGGTGGCGCTCAGGCCGGTGGCGGTGCCGGTGGGCACGGGGCCGTCGGAGTCGCCGAGCAGGGTGGAGATCTTGCCGCCGCCGGTGCCGGTGAGGGTCTCGCGGGTGGTGGTCTCGGCCGGGGCGGTCCAGGTGGTGGCGCCGGAGGACTTCTCGCTCCAGGAGGAGACCAGCCAGGAGCCGGGCTGGTCGACCTCGACGTCGGGGGTGGTGAAGGTGGTTCCGGAGGCGCCGGAGTCCAGGGCCGAGGCGGTGACCTCGGAGGTGCCGGCGCTGCTGCGGTAGGCCGCGAGGGTCAGGGTCGACTTGATCCGGGCGGTGCCCGGGACGGTCACGGTGGTGCCGGCGTCGGCGGCGGTGGCCTGCCGGGTCCAGGCCCGGCCGCGGCTGGAGGCGGTGTCGGCGGACTCCAGCTGCTCCCACCCGGCGGGGTCGCCCAGGGTGCCCGAGAGCGAGTTGGCGGTCAGGAACAGCACCAGGGTGTCCCCGGCCTGCACCCCGCCGGGCACGCCGACGGAGTGGTTGATCCGGTTGCCCACCGTGGCGGCCGAGTCCACGTGGGACAGCGTCGGATCCGCGGCCTGGGCCGCAGGAGCCGGGCCGAGCACCGTGAGTGTCGCAGCCAGGGTGCCGACGAGCAGCGTCACGAGTCGTCGAGACGTCGTGGTCGTGGACGTGGTCGTGGTCGTGGTCGTGGTCGTACCAGGATCGGCCATGGTGAGTTTCCCCCCGCTGGGCTGGCGCCCAGATCGTTGCGCTCCCGCAAAGTCTCGAGCTCCACCTCTATCCCGGGTCCGGCCGATCCGCCCAACGTCCTCCGAATCGGTCTAGTCCGGTTTGTCCGGTGGAGCTGCGCCGTTCGGCTCGCCGGAGAAGATGCGCGCCCGCGCGAGGCTGCGCCCGTAGCGTGGCCCGATGGTCGCCGACGGACTCCGCGTGCTGCTGGCCCTGCTGCTGCTCGGCACGGGCGGTGTCGTGGTCACCACCGGGCACGCGGGTCAGCCCGATCGAGCCACGCGTCCGGCCGCGGCGGCGACGGCTCCGCGCCCCGCGATGCAGTGTCGCGGGTTGGACCGGGGGCAGGTGCGGGGCGAGAAGCCGACGTACACCCGCAAGCGCCTCGCGGACTTCCGCAACCACAAGCGGCTGTGCCGCGGGATCTGGCTGCCGAACCCCCGCCGCTACTTCGTCCCGCAAGGTCTCGCGGTGCTGGGTCGGACGGCCTGGATCAGCGGGTTCCGCTACCGCAAGGGCTACGGGCAGCGTCCGTGCCAGCTGATGCGGGTCAGCCTGGTGACGGGACGTCGCGTGGCCTTCCACAGTGCCGTCTACGGCCGTGTGGGAAAGCGCCCGCGCACCTACTGCCGCCACGGCGGCGGCATCCTGCAGCGTGGCTCCTACCTGTGGATCGTGGAGAAGAACAAGCTCTGGCAGGTCGACCCGTCGCCGAGGCGTCGTGTGCTGACGGCGCGACGGGTGTGGCGGCTGCACGCCCCCGTGCGGGGCTCCGCGGTGGTCGCGACCCGCCGACGGATCGGTCTCGTGCCGTTCCAGACCCGGGGCCCGGCCCACATCCACTGGTTCACGTTCAAGGCCCTTCGCCGACCCGGGGTGCTGGACCTCGCCGCCCGCGGGCGAGGGCGTTCCCGGCTCGGTGCGGTCGCCCGCACCCGCGTCCCGACGTACGTCCAGGGAGCCACCACGGATGCCCGCGGGCGTCTCTACCTCGCCCGGTCGAACCTCGCCTGCGGCGAGCTGGTCACGCCCACGGGTCGTCGGCTCGGCTTCGTCCCCGGCGCCGAGGGTTTGCAGTTCAGCCCCCGCGGCAAGCGTCTCTACGCGGTCAGCGAGTCGGGCGCGCGGCCCTACGTGAAGTCGCGCAAGCCCCTCACCGCGGCGGTGAACAGCTTCGAGTGGCCGGGTCTGGCGCGCGGTCGACGGGCGAACTGCGGTTTCTCTCCCTGAGGGGTCGGGCCTTGACGGCGGCCTCCGGGCGACGGGTCCCTCGCGCGTCAGAAGCCGGAGAAGTACCGCTCTACCGCGCAATTCTTGGAGGGACCTTGCACCGCCGAGCGAGGTCTAGACGTCAGGTGCCTGATTTGCGTGACATGAGACATGTCGCTGGTCTGCGACCGACGGGCCCCTGACACTGTGCTGACGGAGTGGTCACCTTGCCACCCGCCCCGGCGACGAAAGGCATCCTCGGGACCATGAGACGCATCGGTCACGCAGCGGTACTCACCGTCGTCGTCTTCCTGCTCGTACCCGGAGGACCGGCGCTGACCGCGCTGCCCCGGATGGAGTCGTTGCCCGTCGACCCCCCGCAGGCGGCCAGCGTGACCGTGGCGGAGCCGCCGCTCGGCCAGGCCCAGGACGAGGCCCCGGTGGTCGTGCCGGGTGCCGGCCCGGCCGCCAGCCGGGGCTGGGCACAGCAGGCGTCCACCGGGCCCGTGCCCACGGTGCCGGAGGCGTTGCTGTCCGCCTACACGCTGGCGGTCGCCGTCTCCCCGCCGAGCTGTCACCTGGGCGTCCCCCTGCTGGCGGCGATCGGGCAGGTCGAGTCGGGCAACCTGGTGGGCCACCGGCTCGACGCGGGCCACCGGGTGGTGCCGGAGATCCTCGGACCGGTGCTCGACGGGACGCCGTACACCGCGGTCCCGGACACCGACGGCGGGGAGTGGGACGGCAACACCACGTGGGACCGCGCGCTCGGTCCGCTCCAGCTGATCCCGGCGAGCTGGCGAGTGGTGGGCGTGGACATGGACGGCGACGGTGTCCGCGACCCGCAGGACATCGAGGACGCAGCCGGCGCCGCCATGGTCTACCTGTGCGCGGAGGGTCGCGACCTGGCCACGGCCGACGGGCTGGAGGACGCCGTCCTCGCCTACAACCACTCCCGCGACTACTTGCAGGCCGTGCTGGCCTGGAAGACCTCCTTCGAGCAGGCGGACCTGACGGGGTCGCTCGCGGCGCCGGCGCTCGAGGCCTGGCCGCTGGCGACGACGGCGGCACCGAGAGTCGTGCGCGTGCAGGAGGACGGTCAGGACGACGGGGGATCACCGCTGCAGACGACCGCCCGCCCGGGACCCACTGCCGCACCGGTCGTGGCCGCGTCGAGCCGCCCGACGTCCAGCCCCTCGTCCAGCCCGTCGACGAGTCCGTCGACCAGTCCGTCGAGCAACCCGTCGAGCAGTCCGTCCACGAGTCCGTCGAGCAGCCCGTCGAGCAGCCCGTCGAGCAGCCCGTCGAGCAGCCCGTCGACCAGTCCGTCGACCAGTCCGTCGAGCAACCCGTCGACGAGTCCCTCGACGAGTCCGTCGAGCAGTCCGTCGAGCAGCCCGTCGAGCGGTCCGTCTGGCGGTCCCTCTGGCAGTCCCTCGACGCCCCCGAGCAAGCCGTCCGACCCGCCGTCCGACCCGCCGTCCGACCCGCCGTCCGACCCGCCGGCACCGCCGGCGCTGCCCGAGTGCCCGGTGCCCTCGGAGACACCCGGGGAGCAGGCAGCCGACGTGACGCCGGAGACGTGCACCCCGCCGGCCGGCTACGAGTTCGACCCCGACACCGGGGAGCTCGTCGCGGCAGCCACCCCGTGACCTGTCCGTCGGGCTGTCGCCGAGCCATCCCCGCGTCGGTGGCGAGCACCCGCGGGCAGCCGCCGACTCGGTGACACGCGGGTCAGACGCCGGTCATCTGCCTGTCATGCGCCGCGGGCATGCGTCCGGTTTGTGACACCGCATACCGGACGAGGTCTAGTCCTTGCGGGGTCCGTCCGGTCGAGTGATCCTCGCCGGGCCGGGGCTCACGTATCTTTCAAGTGGTTGCCCAGGACCCCGGTGACCACGGCGGCGGAGGACGGGTCCCCACCGCCGGAGCGTCTCGGACAACGCCCACCGTGGGGGAGCTCTAGGGGGAGCCATGAGCAGGTTGCTGGTTGTCGACGACGAAGCACATGTCCTGCGCTTCCTCTCCAGGTTTCTGGTCAACGAGGGCCACTCGGTGCTCACGGCGTCCGACGGCCGCGCCGCCCTGGAGATCCTGCAGCACGAGCACGTCGACCTGGTCCTGCTCGACCTGGTGATGCCGCACCACAGCGGGCTGCAGGTGCTCAACGCCATGGCCGAGCTCGAGATCGACCAGCCGCCGGTGATCGTGCTCTCCGCGGTGGACGAGGTCGGGGCTCGGGTGCAGGCTCTCGACCGCGGAGCCGTCGACTACGTCGGCAAGCCCTTCCACGCGGCGGAGCTGATGGCGCGGGTGCGCCGCCACCTGGTCCGGGTGCCCGTGCTCCGCCGTGGCGGGGACGAGCGCTACCTGGAGGCGGGCGGGATCCGGCTCGACCTCGATCGCCGCCGGGCCAGGACCGGCGTCGTGGACGTGGTGCTCACCGAACGTGAGTTCGGGCTCCTGGCCCACCTGATGCGCCGGCGCGGCGAGGTGTGCCGCAAGGACGAGCTGCTGCACGACATCTGGGGGCTGGGGTTCGACCCGGGCAGCAACGTCATCGAGGTGTGCATGCGTCGGCTGCGCACGAAGCTCGGCGAGCCACCGATCGAGACCGTCCGCGGCGTCGGCTACTGCTTCTACGCGGACTGAGCATGTCCACCAAGGATCGCCTCTTCCTGCCCTGGCTGGCGCTGGCCGCGGTGTGCACGGTGCTGATGTGGATGTGGCCCGGAGCCGAGACCGTCCCCTTCCACCTGGCCTGGATCGCGGTCGCACTCGGCTACGGGCTGGAGGCCTGGCCCTGGCGACGGACCGTGGTGGCGGTCGCCGCCTACACGGTCGTCACCGGAGGCATCCTCACCGCACGGGCGTCCTCGGGCGTCATCCCCTGGGGCGAGCTCGCGGAGATCCCGATGATGTCGACCCTGGTGCTGCTGGTGGTGTGGAACGTCCACAAACGTCATCTCGCCTTCGCCGCGCTCTCCGAGATGGCCCGCCGCGACCGGCGCCAGGCTGCGCAGAAGGAGCGGCTGAGCCGGATGACCTCGCACGAGATGCGCACGCCGGCCACGATCGCGACCGGCTACGTGGAGCTGCTGATGGAGCAGGAGACCGACCCCGAACGCTGCGCCGACCTCCGCGTCGTCCACGAGGAGCTCGGCCGGCTCGTGCTCACCAGCGAACGACTGATGCGGACGATCCAGGTCTACGACCAGGACCACCTCGACGTGGTCGACCTCCGCGCATTCCTGGACGAGACGGCTGTGCGATGGGGAGTGCTGGCCAGCCGGACCTGGGTGGTCGAGGCCGACCACGTGCGCCACTCGTGCTCGGTGGAGCGGCTGCGCGCCTGCCTGGACACGTTGCTGGAGAATGCCGTGCGCTACACCCAGCCCGGCGACGTCGTCCGGATCATCGGGCGGGTGCACGGCGACAGCGTCCTCGTGGGCGTGGCCGACTCGGGACCGGGCATGGACGACTCCCTCGCCCGGGCGCTGTGTCACGGCCAGTGGGGTCCGTGGGGAGGACAGGGCGGGTATGTCGCCCGCGACCCGAAGTCCCAGACCGGACTGGGACTCACCCTGGTGCGCGAGGCAGCGGTGGCGCGCGGAGGCGTGCTGGTCGCCGGCCGGTCGGCGGAGGGTGGGGCGCTGGTGCTGATCGTCGTGCCACGACGGGTCAGCGCGGCACGCAACCTCGATCTCGGGGCCTCGGCCACCTCGCCCCGGACGCGCGTCCTCGCCTGAGCCTCTCGTGCCCGAGCCGGTCACCCCCGGTCACCGTGGGCCGCCGAAGCGGCCGCGGTCCATCGCGAACACGAAGCGACGGCCGGGGTACTCCGTGAGCGACCAGAGCTCGTCGGTGGACGGCCAGTAGCAGATGTCCTCCGGCCCGACGGGCAGCACCCGCGGGTGCGTGCGGAACTCGCCGGGCCGGCCGACGTGCAGGTGACCACGTCGACAGCGACCTCGGCTGGTGGTCACGTAGTAGGTGCCTTCGACCACGCAGGCGCCCTGCATGTGGCCGGGCCCCCGTGGGTCGAGCTCCACCGGCCGGCTGACGCCGTCGTCCCCGGCGGTGAGGTGGGAGGTCGTCGGGTCCAGGGGGAAGCGGACCAGCCTCCGGCTCATCTCCCCGCGGCCGTACTCCCCGGCCACGAGCGCGGGTGGCCGGGAGTCGCGGTCGAGGGAGAGGAAGGAGTAGCGCATCGGCTCCACCCCGTGCGGAGCAGACGCGGAGTAGGTGAACCGGACCGGGAGCACGAAGCGGTGCCCCCAGGCGCGGTCGGGTGAGTCGACCCGGAGCAGGTCGTCCCACCGGCAGCTGAACAGACCACGACGGGTGCCGGCCACGTGCAGGTGGGCGCCGTGCCACACCAGACCACCCGCGTGCACCCCCAGCGGGCGCAGTGCGACCTCTCCGCCCGGGACCGACTCGGGCACGACGAGCAGGACGTGCTGGTAGCGCAGGGTGTCGAGGTCGACGATGCTCACCCGGCTGCCCGGGTCGTGTCCCGGGGACCGGGCGGCGTACCAGCTGGTCACCACCAACCGGTGCCCGTGCACCTCCTCGGTGTCGCTCGCGTCGGCCGAGGTGGTGATGCCCTGGGGCCACCAGCGCTCGGTGGCCTGGTCCTCGCGGTCCCAGCGGAAGCCCCGGACCGCCGCCCGACCAGGCACCCGGGCCGAGGACGCGCGTCGGTCGAGGTGCGAGAGCACGCCCGCGAGGCCGACCCGTTGACCGAGGTGCTGGGTGATCCCGTCCACGTCGGCGACGCGCTCCTCGGTACGCCGCAGCCACGGGCCCGACCGGTTTGCGCTCACCTCGCCCACGGTAGAGGGCGACGCCGCGCACCGGGCACTCCCGTGCAGCACGGATCTAGAGTGTGCCGCGTGCACACCGTCGTGGGGGTCGCGATCGTGGAGCGGGGTCGCGTCCTCGCGGCCCGCAGGTCTGCGCCGCCGGACCTGGCGGGACGGTGGGAGCTCCCGGGTGGCAAGGTCGACCCCGGTGAGGAGCTGGCGGCGGCCGCCGTGCGCGAGATCGCGGAGGAGCTCGGCTGCGTGGTGGAGGTGACCGGGTCCTTGCCGGGGTCTGTGCCCGTGCGGATCGGGTCGCCGGAGGGGGAGGCGCTCGTGCTGCGCGCGGTCACCGCCCGCCTCGTGGACCGGGACCCGGTGCCCTCCGAGCACGACGCCGTGCGCTGGCTGGGCGCGCACGAGCTCGACGAGGTGAGCTGGGCCGAGGCCGACGTGCCGTTCCTGGACCCGCTGCGCCGCGTGCTCGCAGCCGGGGGCGACTGACGTGCGCGGGGTGTTCTTCGAGGAGGAGCAGGCACGTGCTGCGGTGGCGCGCCTGCGCTCGGACGGGTTCGAGGCGGCCTGGCGCAGGGAGCCGTTCGCGGGCGAGGACGACGACGAGGACCACCCGTGGGTGGTCACCACGGACGCGCCCCCGGCCATGCTCGAGCTGCTGGTGGAGGCCTTCGACGGCTGGCTCGAGCCCGACGAGCCGCCACCGCCTCCGCAGCCGCTGCGGCTGCCCGACGCACCCCGCCGGGTGCGGCGTGACGGCTGAGGGGCTGCCCCTAGGATCACCGGCATGGACAAGCACCTCCTGCTCGTGCACGCCCACCCTGACGACGAGAGCATCGGACAGGGCGCCACCATGGCCCGCTACGCGGCCGAGGGCGTGGGCGTCACCCTGGTGACCTGCACCGGCGGAGAGATGGGCGAGATCCTCGTCCCCGAGCTCGAGCACCTGGCCGCCGACCGGGACGACACGCTGGCCGACCAGCGCAAGGTCGAGCTGGACAACGCGATGAAGGCCCTGGGGGTCTCCGACCACCGCTACCTCGGCGGGTTCAAGCGCTACCGCGACTCCGGCATGCAGTGGCACGCCGCCGGCCACGCCGTCGCTGCCGACACGGTCCACGAGAACGCCTTCTGGAACGCCGACCTGCTCGAGGCCTCGAGCCACCTGGTCGCGGTGATCCGCGAGGTCCGGCCGCAGGTGCTGGTGACCTACGACGACTTCGGTGGCTACGGACACCCCGACCACATCCAGGCGCACCGCGTGGCGACGTACGCCGCGTCGCTGGCCGCCGTGCCCTCGTTCCGCCGGGACCTCGGGGAGGCCCACGAGATCACCAAGATCTACTGGGGGGCGATGTCGGCCAACCGGATGCGCGAGGGGCTCCGGGCGCTGCGGGCCGCGGGTGACACGACCACGTTCGAGGGCATGGACCCCGAGGGCGACCTGCCGAAGTTCATGGTCGAGGACGAGGACCTGACCGCGATGGTCGCCGCGGACGACTACGTGGAGGCCAAGATGGACGCGATGCGGGCGCACCGCACGCAGATCGCGGTCGACGGCCCCTTCTTCGCCCTGTCCAACAACCAGGGCAACCAGATCTGGGGCACGGAGTACTTCCGGATCGCCAAGGGCACACCGGGGCCCACCGGTCCGGACGGGCTGGAGACGGACCTCTTCGCCGGGCTCGGGTGACGCGCGTGTCGGACTCGATGGGTGGCCGGGTCGCCGGCTTCACCGTCCTGGGCCTGCTGGTGCTCGTCGGTGGGTTGTGGGTGGGGATCCTGCTCTACGCCGGCGACGAGGCACCCCGCAACGCCCAGGTCGAAGGGGTGAGCATCGCCGGGCTGTCGCCGGACGCGGCCGAGGAGAAGCTGCGGGGTGCGCTCGAGTCGCGGACCGCCGAGCCGGTCGGCATCAGCTACGGCGACGGCAGGTCGGTCTCGGTCGACCCGCGCGAGGCCGGCCTGTCGATCGACTACGCCGCCTCGGTGCGTGAGGCGGGCGGGGGCTCCGGATTCGGTCCGAGCCGCTTGTGGGAGGTGCTCACCGGTGGCGGCGACCACCACGTCGAGGTGAACGTCGACCAGTCGGAGATGCAGGCCACGCTCGACGAGCTGGGCAGCGGTCTGAAGAACCGTCCGGTCGAGGGCAGCATCTCCTTCGAGAAGGGCCGCGCGGTCGCCGTACAGGGGCAGCCCGGTCAGGTCGTCGACCGCAGCAAGGCCCAGGAGATCCTCGAGCAGCGCTTCCTGCACGGCGGGTCGCAGAAGCTGCCGACCCTGACCCAGCAGCCGGAGATCTCCGAGGACGTCGTGCGCCAGGCGATGGAGGAGTTCGCCCAGCCGGCGATGTCCGGTCCGGTGACGCTGGTGCTCGGCGGGCAGCGCGTGGTCGCTCCGCCGCGCCTGTTCTCCGCCGGGCTGAGCATGGTGGCCGAGGAGGGCGAGCTCGAGCCCCGGGTGGACGGCGAGCTGATGATCGAGGCGCTGCAGCCGGTCATGCGCACCATCGGTCGCGAGCCGGAGGACGCGCGCATCGTCGTACGGAAGGGCAAGCCGCGGGTCGTGCCGGCCAAGGTCGGTGTGGAGATCGACCCGCAGGACCTCGAGGACCGCTTCGCGGAGGTCGCCGTGCTCGAGGGCGCCGAACGACGCCTCGAGCTCGAGGGCCAGGCGCGACAGCCCGACTTCACCACGGCCGACGCGAAGGCGCTGAAGGTCACCGAGCAGGTGAGCACGTTCACGACGAACTTCCCCTACGCGGAGTACCGCAACGTCAACCTGACCCGGGCGGCCGAGCTGATCGACGGCACCCTGCTGCTGCCCGGCGAGACGTTCAGCCTCAACGACACGGTGGGCGAGCGGACCAAGGAGAACGGCTTCACCGAGGGCTACATCATCTCCGACGGCATCTTCAAGAAGGACCTCGGCGGCGGCGTCTCCCAGATCGCGACCACGACGTTCAACGCGATGTACTTCGCCGGGCTCAAGGACGTGGAGCACAAGCCGCACTCGGTCTACATCGATCGCTACCCCGTGGGTCGGGAGGCCACCGTCGCCTGGCCGTCGCTCGACCTGAAGTTCACCAACTCCACGCCGTACGGGGTGCTGATCACCGCAGGGGTGCGCAAGTCCACCCCGAGCACGGAGGGCGCGGCGACGGTGACGATGTACTCCACGAAGAACTGGAAGATCACCAGCCGCAACGGCCCGCGCACCAACTACACCTCGCCGAAGGTGCGCTACCTGCAGGACTCCGCGTGCGAGGAGGCCGTCGGCACGCAGGGCTTCAGCATCAACGTCTTCCGGACCTTCTGGGAGCTCGGGACCGAGAAGAAGCTGCGCACCGAGAAGTTCTCCACCACCTACATCCCCGGCGACACCGTGCGGTGCGGGCCGCCGCCCAAGCCGAAGCCCGAGCCGAAGCCGAAGCCGAAGCCGAAGCCGAACCGCGGCGGGGACTGAGCGGAGGCTGCGCCTCCGACGGTTCCCGTGGCGCCGGGGATGCGGTATCCATGGGGCACGTGGTCGACGGTGACCACCTCACCAGGGAGACCGCATGCGCACTCGGGGCCGTCCGCCCATCCTCATCTGGCTCGCCACCCTGCTCTGCCTGGTGGTCACGGCCACGACGGTGGGGGCCGGTCCGGCCCAGGCGCGCACCGTCGCGCCCAGCCGGTACGCGGCGGCCAGCGACTGGACGTGCACGCCGACCCGGGCACGACCCGTCCCGGTGGTGGTGGTGCACGGCACCTTCGGCGACAGCCGTTCGCTGCTGCAGCGTCTCGGCTGGTCGCTGCGCCGCAACGGCTACTGCGTGTTCGCGCTCGACTACGGCAACCGGGCCACCGGCCCCATCGAGGAGTCGGCGGCCCAGCTGGACCGCTTCGTCGACCGGGTGCTGGCGGCGACCGGGGCGCCGAAGGTCTCCCTCGTGGGCCACTCCCAGGGCGGGATGATGCCGCGCTACTACCTGAAGTTCCTCGGCGGGACGGCGAAGGTCGACGACCTGGTGGGGCTGGCGCCGTCCAACCACGGCACCAGGAACCCGCTGCTCCTGACGCCCGGGCTGCGGCGCTGGTGCGCTGCGTGCCTGCAGCAGAAGGCGGGCTCGGCGTTCCTGCGTCGGCTCAACGCGGGGGACGAGACACCCGGCGCGGTCAGCTACACCAACATCGTGACCCGCTACGACGAGGTGGTGCTGCCCTACACCTCGGGCTACCTCACCGGCGCGAACACCACCAACGTGCGGATCCAGGACCGCTGCCGCTTCGACGTCTCCGGGCACCTGCTGCTTCCCTCCGACGGTCCGGCGATCCGGCTGGTGCTCAACGCCCTGGGCCGGCGGGGGCCGGCCGACCCGGCGTACCGGCCCTCCTGCTGGCCGTGAGCGCTCAGCCCGCGGCGAGGTAGTCGTAACGGTGGTGCGCCTCGTAGCCGTGCGTCTCGTAGGTCGCGCGTGCGGCCGCGTTGGCGGCGACGACCTGGAGGTAGGTGGTCGTCGCGCCCTGCTCGGCACCCCAGGTGAGGAGTGAGCGCAGCACCGAGGTGCCCAGGCCGCGTCCGCGCAGGTCCTCGCGCGTCCACAGCGACGAGACGCCGAGCCAGTCGTCGTGCACCGAGCCGCGACCCCGGGCGAGGACGCCGCCGTCCCGATCGCGGATCGTGGCGAGGGTGACCCGGCCCGCCTCGAGGACCTGTCGGGCCGCGGCGCCGTACCGGTCGGTCCGGGCGTCGGTGTCCAGCCAGCCACGGTCGAGGGCGGTGTTGTGGCGCACCTCGCCCTCCTGGCTGCGTGCCGGGCTCCGCCCCAGGCGTCGCAGCACCCGGGAGACCGAGGCCAGCATCAGGTCGGTGGACTCGTAGGTGCTCCAACCGGCCTCGAGGAAGGCGGGGGCCTCGGGACGGTCGGGGTGCACGTGGGCACGGGCGACGAGCCCGCGCTCGTCGTACCAGGCTCGCACCCGGTCAACCGCCTCGGCCAGCGGCAGGCCGGGGTCGCCGAGCGCGAGCACGGAGTTGGCGCGCGAGGAGAACCCGCCGGAGGCGCGCAGCACCCACTCACCGAGTGGTGCGCGTTCGATCGGTGCCCAGCCGGGCAGGGCCAGCCGGTCGGCGGTCACGGGGTCGAGCCGGCGGTGCACCGAGGGCCGCGGCGGCACCGGCTTGCCCGAGACGATGTCGGTCGTGCGGATCTCGACCCGGTCGCCCTGCTCGCGCCGTACGACGACCACGCCGCCGTCCGGAGCGTCCGTCCAGGACTCGCAGACACCGAGCACGTCGGTCATCGCCGGGCCGCCGCTGGGGCCGGTCTCCCCGGGCAGCCGGCGGCGGATCACGACCCGCAGGCCCACCACGTGGGGACCGAGCGGGGACGGTCCCACGTGTCGACCTGCGGGCACCTCATCGTCGGGCACGGTGGGATACTAGGCTGACAGGTAGTCCACACCGGACCGAACCTGGAGGAGGACTCAGGTGACCTACGTCATCGCCCAGCCCTGCGTCGACCTGAAGGACCGCGCGTGCGTCGACGAGTGTCCTGTCGACTGCATCTACGAGGGGAAGCGGATGCTCTACATCCACCCCGACGAGTGCGTGGACTGCGGTGCGTGCGAGCCGGTGTGCCCGGTGGAGGCCATCTACTACGAGGACGACACGCCCGAGCAGTGGAAGGAGTACTACGACGCCAACGTGCACTTCTTCGACGACCTCGGGTCTCCCGGTGGCGCCGCCAAGCTGGGTGAGATCGACAAGGACCACCCGCTGATCGAGGCGCTCCCGCCGCAGCCGCAGGACTGACCACGCGCGTCTCAGCCCGGCTGCCGGACTTCCCGTGGGACCGGCTGACGCCGTACGCCGAGCGGGCGCGGGCGCATCCCGGAGGCATCGTCGACCTCTCCGTCGGCACGCCGGTCGACCCGACGCCCGAGGTCGTCCAGCAGGCCCTGCGCGAGGCCGCTGACGCGCCCGGCTACCCCGCCACGGTCGGCCTGCCCGAGACCCGACAGGCGTGCGTGGACTGGCTGGCCCGGCGGTTCGGGGTCACCGGTCTCGGCCTGGACGGGGTGCTGCCGAGCATCGGCTCCAAGGAGCTGATCGCCGGCCTGCCGACCCATCTGGGCGTCGGCCCGGGCGACCTCGTGGTGCACCCGGCGCTGGCCTATCCGACCTACGAGGTGGGGGCGGCGCTGGCCGGCGCGGAGAGCATGGCCACCGACTCCCTGACCGCGCTCGGCCCGCGCACGCCGGCGCTGCTGTGGGTGAACTCGCCGTCCAACCCGACCGGTCGGGTGCTGCCCCCGGACCACCTGCGCAAGGTGGTCGCGTGGTGCCGCGAGCGCGGCGTGCTGCTCGTCTCCGACGAGTGCTACCTGGAGTGCGCCTGGGAGTCGGCGCCCGACCGGCAGCCGCTCTCGGTGCTGCACCCCGACATCAACGGGGGGTCGCTCGACGGGCTGCTGACGGTGCACTCGCTGTCCAAGCGCTCCAACCTCGCCGGCTACCGGTGCGCGTTCGTGGCGGGCGACCCGGCCGTCGTGGCCGAGCTGCTCGCCGTGCGCAAGAACCTCGGCCTGATGATGCCCGGGCCGCAGCAGCGCGCGATGGTGGTGGCCCTCGACGACGACGCGCATGTCGAGGAGCAGCACGCGCGGTACGCCGCCCGGCGTACGACGTTGCGCGCGGCGCTGGAGTCGGCCGGGTTCCGGATCGACCACTCCGAGGCCTCGCTCTACCTGTGGGCCACCCGCGACGAGCCCTGCTGGGACACCGTCGCCTCGCTGGCCGATCGGGGCGTCCTCGTCGCGCCCGGGGAGTTCTACGGCCCCGCCGGCCGCCACCACGTCCGAGTCGCCTTCACCGCCACCGACGAGCGCATCGGCGTCGTGGCCGACCGCCTCGCCCGCTGACGTCATACGAGCTGGTCGCCGGGGCAGCCACAACGTATGACGTCCTGCGGTCCGGCCCCGGGACGTCATACGAGCTGGTCGTCGGGGCAACCAGGTCGTATGACGCTGCGGTCAGCCGAGGGAGATGAGGACCTCGCGGGGGCGGGGGGTGTCGGCCTGCTGCCAGCCGTCCTCGGAGGGGCGGCCGGTCTCCCAGACGCGGTCGGCGTACGCGACGCGCTGGGGGTGCAGCGTGACCCCGTGGGCGACGACGAACTGCGCGACCGACCAGCCCAGACGTACGCCGGCCTCGCCGGCCGGCAAGGAGACCGTCACGTCCTGGCGGGCGCCGGCCCGGGCGACGTCGAGGTCGCCGAAGGCACGCTCCACCCGGCGGATCACCCGCTCTGCACGGCCGCGCTCGGTGGTCTCGTGGACCACGCAGGTGAACAGTCCGCCGGTGCTGTACCCGGTCAGCACCGAGGCCAGCGCGCGGGCGTCGATGGCGTGGTCCTCGTAGGCCTCCGGGAACCCGGAGCGCTGCACCAGCTGGGCGGCCTCGGTGATCCGCATCGACTGGTAGTCGGGGATCTTCTCCAGCGCGTCGTAGAAGGCGTTGATCGCGTGGTAGCGGTTGCGCACCTGCGCCGCGGTGCCCCAGCCCTGCGAGGGACGCTGCTGGAACAGGCCCAGCGAGTCGCGGTCCCCGAAGTCGAGGTTGCGGATCTTGCTCTCCTGGTACGCCGTGGCCAGGGCGATCGAGACCGCCCGGGCGGGCAGCCCGCGCCGGACCCCGATCGCCGCGATCAGGGTGGCGTTCTCCGACTGCTCGGTGGACAGGGTCACCCGGTGGCCGTCGAGCTCGACCGAGCAGCCCTCGGGGTCGGGCAGCGGGCCCGACCCGCGCCACAGCGCTACCCCGGTCCCCACCACCACGGCGAGGGCGACCAGGAAGACCAGCGCACGGAACCTCATCGGCAGGGTCAGTTGTGGTGCAGCGCGGCGTTGAGGCTCACGCCCTCGCGGTCCCACGGACGGGCCTCGACCGTGCCGCTGACCGAGTTGCGGCGGAACAGCACGTTGTCCGCTCCCGAGAGGTCCGCGGCCTTGACGACCTTGGGCTTGGAGTCGATGTCGAGGATGGTCACCTTGGTGCCGGCGGTGATGTAGCAGCCCGCCTCGACCACGCAGTCGTCGCCCAGCGAGATGCCGAGCCCGGAGTTGGCACCCAGCAGGCACCGCTCGCCGATCGAGATGACCGCCTTCCCGCCACCGGAGAGCGTCCCCATGATCGAGGCCCCGCCGCCGACGTCGGAGCCGTTCCCGACGACGACCCCGGCGCTGATCCGGCCCTCGACCATCGAGGCGCCGAGCGTGCCGGCGTTGTAGTTCACGAACCCCTCGTGCATCACCGTGGTGCCCTCGGCGAGGTGCGCGCCGAGCCGGACGCGGTCGGCGTCGGCGATCCGGACCCCGGACGGTACGACGTAGTCGGTCATCCGGGGGAACTTGTCCACCCCGAAGACCTGCACCGGTCCGTCGACGCGCAGCGCGAGCCGCACCTCCTCGAAGCCGGACACCGCGCACGGCCCGTGGTTGGTCCACACCACGTTGCTGAGCACCCCGAAGATGCCGTCGGTGACGACCTCGTGCGGACGCACCAGTCGGTGGCTGAGCAGGTGCAGGCGCAGGTAGGCGTCGGGGGCGTCCCGCGGCGGCTCCTGCAGGTCGATGGTGACCGTGCGCACCTCGGTGCGCACGCGGCGCCGGCGGTCGGTGCGGGCCAGCGGCTCCAGCGCCTCCGTGGAGGCGTCCTCAGCAGGTGTGCCGAGCGCCGGTGACGGGTACCACGTGTCGAGCACCGTTCCGTCGTCCGCGACGGTGGCCAGGCCGTGTCCCCACGCCGTACGGCGTTCGGGCATGGTCGAGTCAGAGGTGTGCTGGGACATGCGCCTCAGGCTACCGGTGGCGTGGTCCCACGGACGGAGGGAGGAGCCCGATGACACGCTTCAAGGAGCTGTGCCTGGACACGGACGGCGACGGGCGGGTGCTCGGGGAGTTCTGGGCGGCCGCCACCGGGTGCCGCTACGTCCCTGGCGGCACCGACGACCCCGGTGGCATCGAGGGTGACCTCGAGGGCATGGGCATCGCCTTGTGCCCGGTCCCGGAGCCTCGGACGGTCAAGCACCGCGTGCACCTCGACGTGCACACCGACGCGGTCGAGACGCTGCTGGCCGCCGGCGCCACCCGGGCACCCGGGTACGAGGGCGTGCCCTGGACGGTGCTGCTGGACCCCGAGGGGGGCGAGCTGTGCGCGTTCGTGCGCGAGGAGGTGCCCGGCTACCGGGTCTACGAGCTGGTCGTCGACTCCCGGGACCCGGCTGCGATCGCCGGCTGGTGGGGCGAGGTCTTCGGGGTCGAGCCGCACCGCGAGCCCGACCACCTGTGGCTCGACGGTGTCCCCGGGATGCCGTTCGAGATGGTCTTCGGTCAGGTCCCCGAGCCCAAGACCGTCAAGAACCGCCTCCACTGGGACGTGTACGGCGACCCGGCGGAGCTCCTCGACCGCGGCGCCACCCGGCTGTGGGACCAGCCCCGGTGGAGCGTGCTCGCCGACCCCGAGGGCAACGAGTTCTGCGTGTTCCCCGAGACCTGAGCGAGGTGGGGGGAGCCGAAGCGGGCCAACCTTCAGCCAACCGCGGAGGTCTAGCGTGAGCGGGGTCACACCCCCGAGCCGTTGAACGGCACCTTCAAGGAGTGCGCCCCATGGCCAGGATCGAACTCACCGTCGACGGAGCGCGGGTCTCCGACGACGTCGAACCCCGGATGCTGCTCGTGCAGTACCTGCGCGAGAAGCTCGGCAAGACCGGCACCGTCATCGGCTGCGACACCAGCAACTGCGGCGCGTGCACGGTGCACCTCGACGGCCGCAGCGTGAAGTCGTGCAACGTGCTCGCCGTGCAGGCGGACGGCCGGGAGGTGACCACGATCGAGGGGCTGGCCGAGGGCGGCGAGCTGCACAAGGTGCAGGCGGCCTTCCACGAGTGCCACGCGCTCCAGTGCGGGTTCTGCACGCCGGGCATGATCATGCAGTCGGTCGACCTGCTCAACGACAACCCGGACCCCTCCGAGGAGGAGATCCGGGTCGGCCTCGAGGGCAACCTGTGCCGCTGCACCGGCTACCACAACATCGTCCGTGCGGTGCAGACCGCCGCCGCGGGTGACGTCGCGGACACCCGCGCCGACGGCGCGCCGGCGGAGAACGCCGAGACCGAGACCGTGGAGGTCTGAGCATGACTGCGACCCAGGACGCCCCGTCCGCCGAGGCCCGGCCCGAGATCGGCCGTGACCGCCGGCGCAAGGAGGACCAGCGGCTGATCACCGGTCGGACGCGCTGGACCGACAACATCACGCTGCCCGGGATGCTGCACCTCGCGATGGTGCGCAGCCCGTTCGCGCACGCGAGGATCACCGCCGTCAACCTCGACGAGGCGAAGGCCGCGCCCAACGTGGTCACGGTGATCTGCGGTGCGGACGTGGCCGAGGAGCAGGGGTCGGTGCCGAACGCCTGGCCGATCACCCCCGACCAGGTCACGCCCGCGCACCCGCCGGTGGCCGTGGACCGGGTCACCTTCGCCGGCGAGATCGTGGCGGTGGTCGTGGCCCGCACGGCTGCGGAGGCGCGCGACGCCGCCGAGCTGGTCGACGTGGACTACGAGGAGCTGCCGGCGGCTCTCGACCTGAGGGAGGCGGCCGAGGACACGGTCCTGGCCCATCCCGACCTCGGCACCAACAAGTCCGCGCTCTGGGTCTTCGACTCCGCCCAGGCCGGCACCGGAGGAGACGTCGACGAGGCCATCGAGAAGGCGCGTGGGGACGGGTTGGTCCTGGAGCGCGAGTACCGCCAGCAGCGGCTGATCCCCGCGTTCATGGAGCCGCGGTCGGTGGTGGTGGACCCGACCGGTGAGCAGGTGACGATGTGGTCGGCCACGCAGATCCCCCACATCCTCCGCTTCCTGCTCGCCGCGGTGCTGGGCATCCCCGAGTCCAAGGTCCGGGTGATCGCACCCGACGTCGGCGGCGGCTTCGGGGGCAAGCTGCAGACCACGCCGGAGGAGTACATCACCATGGTGCTGGCCCGACGCCTGGGCAAGCCGCTGAAGTACACCGAGACCCGCTCGGAGTCGCTGATGGCCGGCCACCACGGCCGCGACCAGTGGCAGAAGCTCACCCTGGCCGCCGAGACCGACGGCACGGTCACGGGGCTGAAGGTCGAGCTGCTCGCCGACCTGGGCTCCTACGTCGCGATCATGGGGGGAGGAGTGCCGGTCCTGGGTGCGTTCATGTACAACGCGATCTACAAGTTCCCGGCGTACCAGTTCAACTGCCAGACCGTGCTCACCAACAAGACCTGGACGGATGCCTACCGGGGTGCCGGCCGACCCGAGGCGACCTTCGCCATCGAGCGTCTGATGGACGACCTCGCCGCCGAGCTCGAGGTCGACCCGTTGGAGCTGCGTGAGAAGAACTGGATCAGGCACGAGGAGTTCCCGTTCACCACCGTGGCCGGTCTGGAGTACGACACCGGCAACTACGAGGCAGCCACCGCCAAGGCCAAGGAGAACTTCGGGTACGACGAGCTGCGCGCCGAGCAGAAGCGGCGCCGCGACTCCGGGGACCGGGTCCAGCTCGGCCTCGGGGTCTCGACGTTCACCGAGATGTGCGGGCTGGCACCCAGCCGCATCCTCGGCTCCCTCGACTACGGGGCGGGCGGCTGGGAGCACGCCACCGTGCGGATGCTCGCCACCGGGAAGGTCGAGGTGCTCACCGGGTCCAGCGCCCACGGGCAGGGGCACGAGACCGCGTTCAGCCAGATCGTGGCCGACCGGCTCGGCGTGCCCTACGAGGACGTGGAGGTCCTGCACGGGGACACCCAGATCGTCGCCCGCGGGATGGACACCTACGGCTCACGATCGCTCGTCGTGGGCGGCGAGGCACTGGTGCGGGCCGCGGACAAGGTGATCGAGAACGCCAAGCCGATCGCGGCGCACATGCTCGAGGCCAGCGTGGACGACATCGAGTTCAAGGACGGCCGCCTCGGGGTCCGGGGTACCGACCAGGGAGTCGGACTGTCCGAGGTGGCGCTGGCGGCGTGGACCGGCCACGACCTCCCCGACGGCGTCGAGCCCTCCATCGACGCCGAGGCCACCTACGACCCGCCGAACTTCAACTACCCCCACGGCACGCACCTGTGCGCCGTGGAGGTGGACACCGAGACCGGCCAGGTCACGATGCGCAAGTACACCTGCGTGGACGACATCGGCACGATCGTCAACCCGCTGATCGTCGAGGGGCAGGTGCACGGCGGCCTGGTGCAGGGCATCGCCCAGGCGCTGTGGGAGGAGGCCGTGCACGACGAGTCCGGCACGTTGGTCTCCGGGTCCTTCGTCGACTACCTGGTCCCGACCGCGGCCGACACGATCAGCTTCGACGTGGGGCACACCACGACACCGTCCACGATCACGATGCTGGGCACCAAGGGCGTCGGTGAGGCGGGCACGATCGCCTCCACCCCCGCCGTGGTCAACGCCGTCCTCGATGCCATCCGGCAGTTCGGCGTCAGCGACATCCAGATGCCGTGCACCCCGGAGCGGGTGTGGCGGGCCATCCACGCCGGCGATGCGGGTGCCAAGGACCCGACGACCGGCGGTGCCGCCCCGCACTTCGACGAGTCCACCGGCACGGAAGGTCAGACCGACCGCACGGAAGGAGCGGGCGCATGATCCCCGCCAAGTTCGACTACCTCGCCGCCACCTCGGTGGAGGAGGCCCTCTCAGCGCTGGCCGGCAGTGACGACGCCAAGGTGATCGCGGGCGGACAGTCGCTGCTGCCGGTGCTGCGGATGCGGCTCAACGCCCCCGAGCTGCTGGTGGACATCGGCCGCATCGAGACCCTGCGCGAGATCCGGGACGAGGGCGACAGCGTCGTGATCGGCGCGATGGCGCCGTACCACGAGATCCTCGCCAGCGACGTCGTGCGCTCGAGCCTGCGGCTGCTCCACCAGGCGATCTCCGAGGTGGCCGACCCCCAGATCCGGCACCGCGGCACCCTCGGCGGTGCCCTCGTGCACGCGGACCCTGCGGGTGACTGCGGCGCCCCCGTGCTGGCCCTCGACGCGGAGCTGGTGATCGCCGGGCAGAGCGGTGAGCGGACGGTGGCGGCCGCGGACTTCTTCGAGGACCTGTTCACCACGGCGGTGGGGGAGGACGAGCTGCTCACCCACATCCGGCTGCCGAAGTACGACGGGTGGGGGTCGCACTACGAGAAGTTCGTGCGGGTCGCCCACCAGTGGCCGATCGTCTCGGTGGCGGCTGCGGTCCGCACCGAGGGCAGCACCATCCGCGAGGCCCGGATCGGCCTGGTCAACATGGGCTCGACCAGTCTGCGCGCGAGCGCGACCGAGCAGGCGCTGGTCGGCGCCGAGGCCACCGAGGAGGGTGTCCGGGAGGCCTGCGACCTGGCCGCCGAGGGGACGAACCCGCCCTCGGACCTCAACGGCGACGCCGACTACCGGCGCCACCTGGCCACGGTGCTCACCCGACGGGCCGTCCTGGCCGCCGCGGGGGGCTGATCCTTGGAGCTCGAGCACGAGTTCACCGTCCCCGCGGACGTGGCGACCACCTGGGCGGCGTTCGACGACATCGAGTCGGTCGCGACCTGCTTCCCCGGCGCCACGGTCTCGGGCGTGGAGGGGGACACCTTCCAGGGCTCGGTCAAGGTCAAGCTCGGTCCGATCGCACTGGTCTACAACGGGTCCGGCACCTTCACCGAGAAGGACGAGGCGGCCGGCCGGATGGTGATCGAGGCCAAGGGCAAGGACAAGCGCGGCAACGGGACCGCTGGGGCGCACGTCGTCGCGACCCTGACGCCCGACGGCGACGGCACCCGCGTCCATGTCCACACCGACCTGAACATCACCGGCAAGCCCGCGCAGTTCGGTCGCGGAGTGATGCAGGACGTCAGCGACAAGCTGCTCGGGCAGTTCACCGCGTGCCTGGAGGACAAGCTGGGGGGTGACGGGCCGCCGGCGGACTCCGCCGAGACGGCCACGGCACCACCGGCCCCCGAGACGCCTGCGCCGGAGCCGCAGCCGCGCACGATCCGGGACGCCGACGCAGGCCGGCCCGCTGCTGCGCCACCGACCCCGGCCGCGGGACAGGACGAGGCGCTGGACCTGGGGGCCACGGTGCTGCCGGTCCTGGCCAAGACCTACTGGCGTCAGGCACTGGGAGTGCTCCTGGTGCTGGTCGTGGTGAGCCGGATGCTGGGCAGGCGGCGTCAGGGACGTCCCTGACGTCGACTCAGGGCAGCACCCGAGTGCGTGATTTCCACACGACTGGCACCGTAGGAGCATGACGACGGTGGAGGGCGCCGCGGCGCGGACGGGCGTGGTGGCGGCCCGGGTGGTCGACCTGACCAAGGTCTACGGGAGCGGCGACGCGGAGGTCCGAGCCCTGGACGGGGTCACCCTGGACATCGCCGCCGGTGAGTTCACCGCGGTGATGGGGCCCTCGGGGTCGGGCAAGTCGACGCTGATGCACTGCTGCGCGGCCCTGGACACCGCGACGTCCGGGCAGGTCTTCGTCGGGGACACCGAGATCGGCGGCCTGCCGGACAAGAAGCTGACCACGCTGCGGCGGGAGCGCATCGGCTTCGTGTTCCAGTCCTTCAACCTGGTCCCGACCCTGACGGCGGAGGAGAACATCCTGCTGCCGTTGTCGATCGCCCGTCGCAAGCCGGACCAGGACTGGTACGACACCGTGATCGACACCGTCAAGCTGCGCGACCGGCTCGGCCACCGCCCCAACGAGCTCTCCGGCGGCCAGCAGCAGCGCGTGGCGATCGCCCGTGCCCTGGCCAGCCGACCCGAGATCGTCTTCGCCGACGAGCCCACCGGCAACCTCGACTCGCGCTCGGGGGCCGAGGTCCTCGGCCTGCTGCGCCTCAGCGTCGTCGACCACGCCCAGACCATCGTGATGGTCACCCACGACCCGGTGGCCGCCGCCTACACCGACCGGGTGGTCTTCCTCGCCGACGGCCGGATCGTCGGCGAGCTGCGGCACCCCGACCGTGAGCAGGTCATCGACAAGATGCAGGACCTCGCGGCGCGCGCACCCGCGCCACCGACAGGGGCCTGAGGTGCTCCGCGTCACCTGGCGCAACCTGATCGCCCGCAAGGTGCGGCTGCTGCTGTCGGCCTTCGCCATCGTCCTGGGGGTCGCCTTCGTCGCCGGCACGATGATCTTCACCGACGCCATGGGCGGCGCCTTCGACGACATCATCGAGGGCGGCGCGACCGATGCCGTCGTGGCCTACGAGGGCGCCGGCGACTTCGACTCCGGTGAGGACAACCGCACCTTCCCGGCCAGTGTGGTGGCGGACCTCGAGCGGCTGCCCGAGGTGGGCTCGGCCCACCCGCAGAACGAGCTGCAGTCGGTGTTCGTGATCGGCAAGGACGGCAAGGTCATCGGCGGCAACGGGCCCCCCGGCCTGGCCAACAACCCCACCGACGCGACCGCGCTGACCGGCAAGCCCGTGCTGCGGGTGGTCAGCGGCGAGTATCCCGACGGCCCCGACGAGATCGCCCTCGACGCCGACACCGCGGAGCGCGGCGGCTTCGAGATCGGCGACGAGGTCGAGCTGGTCACCCCGGGTGACCCGCCCCTGCTGCGCACCACCCTCACCGGGACCGTGGAGTTCGGCTCGGGCGGGCTCAACGGGGCCACGCTGACGATCTTCGACAAGACGTTCCTGCAGCAGCAGTTCTTCGAGGGTCGCGACGTCTACTCCTCGGTCTCCCTGGTCGCGGCTCCGGGCGTCAGCCAGCGACAGCTCGCCGACGCCGCCCAGGAGGTGCTGCCGAAGGGGCTGGAGGCGCGCACGGGCGACGAGTTCGTGAAGAAGAACCAGGCCAGTCTCGACGAGATCCTGGGCTTCCTGCAGACCTTCCTGCTGGTCTTCGCCGGGGTGTCGCTGGTGGTCGGCATCTTCTTGATCATCAACACCTTCTCGATCCTGGTCGCCCAGCGCAGCAAGGAGTTCGCCCTCCTGCGCGCCCTCGGCGCCTCCCGCTCCCAGGTCAACCGCTCGGTCCTCCTCGAGGCCCTCGCGGTCGGGCTCGTCGGGTCGACGGTCGGTCTCGGCGTCGGCTATCTGCTCGCGCTCGGCCTGCGTGCGCTCTTCGGGCTGCTCGGCCTCGACCTGAGCCAGGCCGAGTTCCCGGTCGCCTGGACCACGGTGGCCTGGTCGTACGGCATCGGGGTGGTGGTCACCGCGATCGCCTCGATCCTCCCCGCCCTCCGGGCCTCCCGGATCTCGCCGATGGCGGCCCTGCGCGACGACGTCGCCCTGCCCGAGGCCACCTTGCGGCGTCGGGTCCTGGTGGGGACCGCCCTGGTCGTCCTCGGCGCCGGCTCGATGGCCATGGGGCTCGCCGGCTCGGGCAACCTCGCCCTCTCGGCCCTCGGGGGCGGAGTGCTGCTGGTGCTGATCGGCGTCGCCTTGATGAGCGCCTTCCTCGGCGCGCCCGTGCTGCGGCTGTTCTCGATCCTCTACCGCCGAGCGTTCGGGGCCATCGGCCGGCTCGCGGCGCAGAACGCCCTGCGCAACCCGCGGCGTACCGGAGCGACCGCCAGTGCCCTGATGATCGGCCTGGCCCTGATGACGATGATGTCGATCTTCGGCAGCTCGGCCTCAGCCAGCACCGACGCGGCGATCGGCAAGGCGCTGACCTCGCAGTTCGTGGTCTCCAACGTGGTGGGACAGCCGTTCTCCACGGCCGTGGCCCGCCAGGTGCGCGAGCTCGACGGCGTGGCCGGCGTGACCGAGATCCGCAGCGCCTACCCGAAGCTCGAGGGCGGCGGCACCGCCTGGACCGTGGGCGTGGACCCGCGGGCGTTCGGGGCGGCGTTCGCGCTGCCCGCCAGCGCGGGCTCCCTGGCCGACCTCGGCCCGGGCACGGTGGCCGTCGCGGAGCCGGAGGCGGAGGCCCGGGGCCTCGGCCTCGGGGACACCGTCACCATGCAGTTCCAGGCGGCCAAGATCCGGTTGCGGGTGGTGGCACTGTTCCCGTCCAACGCTGCGCTGCCGGGCGACTACGTGGTCACCCCCGACGTGCTCGTGCGTGGCGGCCTGAAGCCCCTCGACGCCCTGGTCTTCGTCACCAAGGACCCCGCCGCCAGCACCGACACCGTCCGGGCGGCGATCGAGGGGGTGGTCGCCGACCTGCCGACGGTCACCGTCAAGGACCCGGAGGGGTTCGCCGCGGAGCAGAAGGAGCAGGTGAACCAGTTCCTGTACCTCATCTACGGACTGCTCGGGCTCTCGGTGATCATCGCGCTCCTCGGCGTGGTGAACACGCTGAGCCTCTCGGTCATCGAGCGCACCCGCGAGGTCGGGCTCCTGCGTGCCGTCGGGGTCACCCGACGCCAGCTGCGCACGATGATCCGTCTCGAGTCGGTGGTGGTGGCCGTCCTCGGAGCCGTCCTCGGGCTGGTCATGGGCGTCGCCTTCGGCTCGACCCTCGTGGTGGCGCTGCGCGACCAGGGGCTGACCGACCTCGCGATCCCGTGGGCCTGGCTCGCCGGGTTCCTGGTGCTGGCCACCGTGGCGGGGGTGCTCGCGGCCGTGCTGCCGGCGCGCCGCGCAGCACGGTTGGACGTGCTGCGGGCCATCGCGACCGAGTGAATCCGAGGCGCGACGCCGTCTCATCTGAGAAATCTTGCGGCCTTTCGGTGCCCATCCGTGCTCAGGTTGGCTAGGTTTTCCCCTACGACCCGACGAAGGAGGCTGAGTGGACGACCACTCGCCGCGAGGTGGAGGCCGGCGCGGACGCAAGCACGTGCTGGTGCGCGAGTACGTCCGGTCCGTGATCGTCAATGCCGAGCCGGGCACCCCCGCACCGTCCGAGCGCGACCTGGCCGAGCAGTTCGGAGTGGCTCGGATGACCGTGCGCCACGCCATCGACGCGCTCGTCGCACAGGGGCTGCTCGAGCGTGTCGCCGGTCGCGGCACGTTCGTCACCAAGCCGCTCATCGACATGCAGATGCGGCTCTCGGCCTACACCGAGGAGATGGAGCGCCGCGGCAAGCGACCGGAGTCCAAGACCCTGCTCGCCCGGCGCGAGAGCGCCGGCCCGGGCGTGGCCCGCGCGCTGGAGGTCGAGGAGGGGACCGCGATCGCGCACTGGCAGCGGCTGCGCCTCGCCGACGGTGTGCCGATGGCCATCCAGCACGTCTACCTCTCGCTGCAGCTGTTCCCGAACTTCCTCGACGAGGCGCTGCCCAGCAGCCTGTACTTCTGGTTCGCCATGCGCGACCTGATGCCGACGTGGGGGGAGGACTCGGTGCTGGCGGGGATCGCCACCGAGGAGGAGGCCGAGCTGCTCGACCTCGAGCCCGGGTCCCCGGTGCTGCACATCTCGAGGCGGGCGTTCTGCCGCGAGAACGTCGTGGAGGTCACCCGCAGCGTCTACCGCGCCGACCGCTACACGTTGTGGGTCCCGGTGCTGCGCCCCGAGCACCTGCGCTAGCCGCACGGGGCCGGCTCAGAGCTCGCCGACGGGGCAGACCCGGATCCCCGCCCGCTCGCACACCCAGGTGGGGTGCGGCCCGCCGAGGTCGGGGTGGACGTAGAGCGCGTGCGGCTCGAGGTCGTCGCAGGCGCGGCACAGGGGCCAGCGTCCGCTGCTCTCCAGCAGGGCGTCCTGGACGTCCTGGGCGACCAGCCCGACCACGAACTCGCGACCCTCGGCCCACTGCTCCACCCACCAGCCGCGGTCGGCGAGCGCCGACTCCAGCAGCGACACCGTGGTGGGGTCGGCCACCCCGGTGCTCTGCAGGTCGTGCAGCACCAGGGCTCGGGCCCGGACCACCGCGTCCTCCGGCTCCGCCACGCCGCTGGCTCCTGTCGGTCGCACGTCCGCGGGGGTACCCCCGCATGTCACGATGTCCATTGTGACCCCAGCCCCTGAAGGCGAGGCCGCCCGCAGCCTGGACCCGAGCCAGGAGCGGAGCCCGCACCTCGACGTCGTGGTCCTCCACGCTCGCGACGCCGAGGCAGCCACGGCGGGTGGGGCCGACCGGCTGCTGCTGGCCACGGCTCCCGAGAGCGGGTACCTGTCCCCGGAGCCGGCCACGGTCTCCGCCGTGGTGCGGGAGACCGGGCTGCCGGTCTACGTCGTGCTGCGGACCCCGGACGACGCACGGGAGCGGCTGCTGGACCTCGGTGCCCGGTTCCTGGAGCTCGGAGCTCGCGGCCTCGCGTTCGGCTTCCTCGACCGCGACCTGGAGATCGACCGGGAGGCCTGTGCGGCGACCTGCGGAGACCTCGGTGGCGTCCCCTGGCTC
Organism: uncultured Actinomycetota bacterium; assembly: GCA_963815595.1. Taxonomy (GTDB): domain Bacteria; phylum Actinomycetota; class Actinomycetes; order Propionibacteriales; family Nocardioidaceae; genus Marmoricola. The sequence goes on from CAWFHA010000007.1 coordinate 29,148, forward strand.
TTCCACGGGTTCGACGACGCCCTGGACACCGAGCACGCGTGGCGCGACGTGCGTGGCCTGCCCGGTCTGGAGGCGGTGATCTCCGGCGGCTCGACGCGCGGCCTGGCACACGGTGCCGACGAGCTGATCGCCCGGGCCTCGCGGGACCCCCGGGTCGCCGAGCTGCTGGTGGCCGGCGGCGGACTCACCCCGGAGCTGGTCCCGTGGCTGGTCCGGGCCGGCGTACGCCGCTTCGCCATCGGGTCCGCCGCCCGTCCGGGCGGGTCGTGGACCCGGGCCTCGGTGGGGACCGACGAGGTGCGCTCGTGGCGGATGCTCCTCGACGACGCGCTCGACCGGGCGCTGGGGATCCCGCCGGACTGAGCATTCGGCTGACAAGACCGGTATGTCCGGTAGATCCTGATCTCCAGCCGGTGGCGCCTGCCCCGTGCTGTCCGGAGAGGTCCCCCGTTGCCGCGCCTGCCTGCGATCGTCGCCGCCGCCGTCGTCACCGCGGGCCTGCTGGCCGCCCCGGGGGCCGCGACCCCTCCGGCCGCCGCGACCCCGACCGGGATCTCCTGGCGCCCGTGCACCGACGCCGAGCTGGGCTCGCTGGGCCTGCAGTGCGGCACGCTGGCCGTGCCGCGCGACCACGCCCGCCCCGACGGTCCCACGATCCGGCTCGCCCTGACCCGCCGCGTGCACACCTCGAGCACCTACCGCGGGGTGCTGCTGGTCAACCCGGGCGGGCCCGGGGGCTCCGGACGCTCCCTGGCCGGCATGGCCGACTACGTCCCCGGTGGCGTCGGCGCCTCCTACGACTGGATCGGCTTCGACCCCCGCGGCGTGGGGGCGAGCACCCCGGCACTGCGCTGCTCGCGCAGCTACTTCGGCTACCACCGGCCCTCCTACGTGCCGGGCAGCGCGCGGGAGACCCGGGCCTGGCTGGCCCGCAGCCGGGCCTACGCCGCGGCCTGTGCCGACACCGCGACCAAGCGCGCGCTGCTGCCGCACCTGAGCACTCTGGACACCGTGCGCGACATGGACCTGATCCGCAGCGCGCTGGGCGCCTCGAGGATCAGCTACTACGGCTACTCCTACGGCACCTACCTCGGCCAGGTCTACGCGACCCGCTACCCCACCCGGGTCGGGCGCTTCGTCCTGGACGGCGTGGTGAACCCCCAGCGCGTCTGGTACGCCGCCAACCTCGACCAGGACCGCGCCTTCGACCGCAACCTGGACGCGTTCTGGCGCTACCTCGCCGCCCGTCCCGGGACCTTCGGGCTGGGTCGCCGCTGGCGCGCGGTCAAGGCGGACTACTACCGCGAGCTGCGGCGCCTGCAGCACCGCCCGGCGGCCGGGGGGCGGCTGGGTCCTGCGGAGCTCACCGACTCCCTCGTCGACGCGGGCTACTACGTCTACAACTGGGCCGAGCTGGGCCAGGCCTTCGCCGACCTCGTCCGTCGCCGCGACGGGAGCGCGCTGCTGGCGCAGTACCGCGCAGCCAACATGGGCGACGACAACGGCTTCGCGGTCTACAACGCGGTGCAGTGCACCGACGCCGCCTGGCCGGACTGGCGCCGGACCGAGGCCGGCAGCCGGGCCGTGCACCGCTCCGCGCCCTTCCTGACCTGGGGAAACACCTGGTACAACGCCCCGTGCCTGAGCTGGAAGGCCCCGGCGCACCGGCGCCTCACCGTCTCCGGACGCGCCGTGACGGGACGGATCCTGCTGATCAGCGAGACCCGCGACGCCGCCACGCCGTACTCCGGCGCGTTGGCGGTGCGCCGGCTCTTCCCCACGGCCTCCCTGGTCGCCGGGATCGGTGGCACCACGCACTCCAGCTCGATGTCGGGCGTGGCATGCGTGGACAACACCGTGGCGACCTACCTGCGCACCGGGGCGGTCCCGCGACGGCTGGCCGGAAGCCGGTCAGACCGCGCGTGCCCGCCCGTGGCCGTGCCCCGGGCCGGCGGGTCGTGGGGACGCACGACCACCGCGACCCGGAGCGACGCACTGCCCCCGCGGCTGCGGCGGGCGCTGCTGGAGGCCCAGGGCCGGGGCTGAGCGACCTCAGCCCGGGTGGCTGCGCAGCCAGAGCGTCGAAGCCGCGCCGCGCAGGGCGGCCAGGCTGGACTCCGGCAGCTCCTCGGCGACGTCGGTGACCACGTAGCCCAGCTCGCCCCGGGTGGCGAGGTACTGCGCGGTGACGTTGGCGTCGTGGTCGGCGAGCAGCTGGTTGACCGAGGCGAGCACGCCGGGGACGTTGTGGTGGAGCAGGGAGAGGCGGAAGCCGGACTCCAGCGGCGGTGCGGCGACCTCGGGCAGGTTCACCGACAGGGCGGTGCCTCCTCCCGCGGCGAACGCGGACAGCTTGGTGGAGACGAAGTAGCCGATCTCCTCCTGGGCCTCCTGGGTCGACCCGCCCACGTGCGGGGTGAGGATGACGTTGGGCAGGCCGCGCAGTGCCGACTCGAAGGGGTCGCCCTGGGCCTTCGGCTCGACCGGGAAGACGTCCAGCGCCGCCCCGGCGATGTGGCCGGAGAGGATGTGCTCGCGCAGGGAGACGTCGTCGACGACCATGCCGCGCGAGGCGTTGATGAACAGCGAGCGCGGCTTCATCCGGGCGAACTGGGCGGCCCCGAACAGGCCGGCGTTGCCGTGCCGGCCGTCGACGTGCAGCGAGACCACGTCGGCCTGCTCCAGCAGCTCCTCCAGGCTCCCCACGCGGCGCGCGTTGCCGTGCGCCAGGCGGTCGGCGGTGTCGTAGAAGATCACCCGCAGGCCCATCGACTCGGCGAGGTTGGACAGCTGGGTGCCGATGTTGCCGTAGCCGACGATCCCCAGGGTGCGGCCCCGGATCTCGTGGCTGCCCTGGGCCGACTTGTCCCAGACCCCGTCGTGCATCCGCTCGGTCTTCTCCACCAGCCGGCGCGCCAGGGCGATGATCTCGGCGATGACCAGCTCGACCACGCTTCGGGTGTTGGAGTACGGCGCGTTGAACGCCGCGATCCCGCGACCGGCTGCGGCCTGCAGGTCGATCTGGTTGGTGCCGATGCAGAACGCGCCGATGGCCATCAGGTCGGGCGCCTGCTCGATCACCCGCTCGGTCAGCTTGGTGTTGGAGCGGATCCCGACCATCGTCTTGCCCTGGAGCGCCTCGACGAGGTCGTCCTCACCGAGCGACCCGGGGCGGGTGTGCACGATGAAGCCGTTGCGCTCGAAGACCTCGGTGGCCGTCGGGTGGATGTTCTCGAGGAGGAGGATCTCGTGCTTGGTCACCGGGCCACCATACGAGGGCGACTTGTCACAGATCGGCCGCATCCACGATGCGGTAGGCGTACCCCTGCTCGGCCAGGAACCGCTGCCGGTTCTGCGCGAAGTCGGCGTCGACGGTGTCGCGGCTGACGATCGTGTAGAACCGGGCCGTCTTGCCGTCGGCCTTGGGGCGCAGCAGCCGCCCCAGTCGCTGGGCCTCCTCCTGGCGCGAGCCGAAGCTCCCGGAGACCTGGATGGCCACGGCGGCACCGGGCAGGTCGACGGAGAAGTTCGCCACCTTGGAGACCACCAGCAGGTCGAGCTCGCCGGCGCGGAAGGCCGCGAAGAGCCGCTCGCGCTCCTTGACCGTCGTCTCGCCCTTGATCACCGGCGCGCCGAGGTGCTCGGCGAGCTCGTCGAGCTGCTCGAGGTACTGCCCGATGACCAGGGTCGGTTCCCCGGCGTGCTCGCGGACCAGCCGCTCGGCGACGAGCGTCTTGGCGTGGGTGCAGGAGGCGAGCCGGTAGCGCTCCTCGGGCTCCGCGGTGGCGTAGGCCAGCCGCTCGCCCTCCGGCAGCGTCACCCGCACCTCGACGCAGTCGGCGGGCGCGATCCAGCCCTGGCTCTCGATGTCCTTCCACGGGGCGTCGTAGCGCTTGGGTCCGATCAGGCTGAACACGTCGCCCTCCCGGCCGTCCTCGCGCACCAGGGTGGCGGTCAGCCCGATGCGGCGCCGCGCCTGCAGGTCGGCGGTCATCCGGAAGATGGGGGCGGGCAGCAGGTGCACCTCGTCGTAGACGATCAGGCCCCAGTCGCGTGCGTCGAGCAGCTCGAGGTGGGGGTAGACGCCCTTGCGGCGCATCGTGAGCACCTGGTAGGTCGCGATGGTGACCGGCTTGATCTCCTTCTTGGCGCCGCTGTACTCGCCGATCTCGTCCTCGGTCAGGCTGGTGCGCCGGATCAGCTCGGACTTCCACTGCCGGGCGCTGACGGTGTTGGTGACCAGGATGAGCGTGGTGGCCTGCGCCCGCGCCATCGCCGCCGCGCCGACCAGGGTCTTGCCGGCGCCGCACGGCAGTACGACCACACCGGAGCCGCCGTGCCAGAACGAGTCGGCGGCCTCCTGCTGGTAGGTGCGCAGCGTCCAGTCGCTCTCGTCGAGCTTGATCGCGTGCGCCTCGCCGTCGACGTACCCGGCGAAGTCCTCGGCCGGCCAGCCCAGCTTGAGCAGCGCCTGCTTGAGGTTGCCGCGCTGGCTGGGGTGGACCACCACGGTGTCCGGGTCGAGCCGCTCGCCGATCATGCCGGCGACCTTCTTGCTGCGCAGCACCTCCTCGAAGACCGCCCGGTCGGTGCTGGAGAGCACCAGGCCGTGGGTCGGGTGCTTGTCGAGGCGCAGCCGCCCGTAGCGCGCCATCGTCTCGGCGACGTCGACGAGCAGCGCGTGCGGCACGGCGTACCGGCTGAAGGTGAGCAGCACGTTGACGACCTGCTCGGCGTCGTGGCCGGCCGCGCGGGCGTTCCACAGGCCCAGCGGCGTCAGCCGGTAGGTGTGGATGTGCTCGGGGCTGCGCTCGAGCTCGGCGAAGGGCGCGATCGCCTTGCGCGCAGCGTCGGCCTGCTCGTGGTCGACCTCGAGCAGGAGGGTCTTGTCCGACTGGACGATGAGGGGGCCGTCATTCATGACTGGTCGATCCTACGGACCGGGCGTTCACGGCCGTCGGCGGAACCCGATGGTGCCGTTGGTCCGGGGCTGTCGATGGTGGAGCTCGCACGACTTCGGCGAATCGACTGCCGGGGGGACCAGGATGCGGAACCGTGTGGGTGACTCCGGTGACGGTCGCTCGAGAGGAGGTCGGCGATGCGCGTGGGCGGTTCTGAGAAGGGGCTCCGGTGCTGGATCGGCATGCACGTGTGGGTGACCCGGGTGAACGCCGGTGCCCGATGGCAGGAGTGCGGGCGGTGTGGCAGGTACAGCCGCAAGGTGGTCGTGGCCAGCCGGTTCCCTCCCGGGGGCACGGGCGACGGCAGCGGCGGCGCCGGCTAGCCGAGCCTGACGCTTGCGCCTCGCGGCACGGTCGGGGGGCATCACGGACGTCTGCCAGATCGACAGGCAGTTCGCGGCCCTCAGCAGCACTGCGCCGCGTGGAGCCGGGTCATCTCGCTCGAACTGCCTGTCCATCGTGTCGGCTCCGCCCACGCGGAGCGGATGGGCTCAGTCGGAGAGCTGCAGCTCGAGGTCGCCGGGCCGGACGTCGAGGAGCCGCAGGCTGGCGAGCAGGAGGTCGGCGAGGGTGGGGGCCGCGCTGGGGGCGGCGTACAGGGTGAAGTTGGGGGTGACGGTGGCGAACTCGGTCTCGCTCTCCGCGGGGGTGCGCCAGCCGAGCTCGCGGAGGTGCTCGACCGTGGCCTCGTCCATCCGCCAGGTGCCGCCCAGGCTCGTCGCGCCCACGCACTCGGCGGTGAACATGTCCTCGATCCGCAGCACCTGCACGTAGCGCGCGGGGGCCGGCTTCGGGCGGCGGCCCAGGAAGCCCCGACGGGGCAGTGGGTCGGGCACCGGCTCGCCCAGGATCAGGAAGTCGCCGTCGGCGAGGACGCCCAGGGCGCGCCGGACGGCGCCAGCGACGTCGTCCCAGGTCCCGAACGGCATGTCACCAGATTAGTGACTGGCAGACGCACCTGCCCCAGCCGTCTCACCGTCCTCGTCCGCCAGCGCCGCTGCGACGGCCGCCTCGACGTGGATGGCCGTGGTCGGGAAGGACGCCACCGGGAGGTCGTCGGCACCGAGCAGCAGCTCGAGCTCGGTGCAGCCGAGCACGACCCCGCGGGCGCCGCGCGCGGCCAGCCGGCCGACGACCTCGGCGCAGGCGCGACGCGACTCCTCCCGCACGACCCCGAGGCAGAGCTCCTCGTAGATGACCCGGTGGACCAGCGCCTGGTCGTCCTCGTCGGGCACCAGCACGGTGAGCCCGTGCGCAGCCAGCCGGGAGGTGTGGAAGTCACCGGACATGGTGAAGGCGGTGCCGAGCAGGCCGACCGTGCTCAGTCCGTCTGCGTGCACCGCCTCGGCGGTGGCGTCGACGATGTGCACCAGGGGGACCGAGACGGCCTCCTCGATCGCGTCGGCCACCAGGTGCATCGTGTTGGTGCACAGCACCAGCAGGTCGGCACCGGCCGTCTCGAGCCTGCGGGCCTCGTCGGCGAGCAGGGCCCCCGCTTCCGGCCAGCGTCCGTCGGTCTGCAGCGCCTCCACCTCGGCGAAGTCCACCGAGGACATCAGCAGCCGTGCCGAGTGCAGGCCGCCGAGCCGCTCACGGACGAGCTCGTTGGCCAAGCGGTAGTAGACCGCGGTGGACTCCCAGCTCATCCCGCCGATCAGGCCGATGGTGCGCATCACGCGCCGCGGGCGGTGTCGGCGGTGCGGGAGACCGCGGTGATCCGGTGCAACGCGAAGGAGCGCCGGGCGTCGCTGCGCTCGTCGTAGGCCGTCACCTGGCCGCCCTCCACGCGCTCGGGGGTGACCGTGCGCTCGGCGACCGTGCCGTCGTTGCCGACGTAGCCGATCAGCAGCTGCTCGCCGGACTCCGCGGCCTGGCGCAGCGTCGCGACCACGTCGCTGGGGCTGGACACGCTCACCGCGCGCTGTGGCCGGGCGGCCGAGGACCGGTCACCGACGCGGATGGCCGAGACCACGGCCGCGGTGCGGGCGGCGGTCCGCGCCACCCCCTCGGCGGCGGGGGTACGGCGACGCGCCGGCCGGGCCCGGAACACGTCGGGCCGGGCCACCCGCACGGTCCCGTCGGCCGCCTCGACCACGGGGGCCAGGCCGAGCTCGCGCAGGCGGGGGAGCAGGGTGCCGAGGGGGACGTCGGAGACGACCACGGTCGGGGCGATCCGGCGCAGCCGCAGCGACTCGGCGCCGGGCGCGTGCACCAGCTCGGTCAGGGCGGTCTCGTCGTCGCTGCGCAGGAACGCCTCGGCGTGCCCGGCCCGCAGCGTCCCGAACCGGCGCGAGACGTCGTCGATCAGGTAGCTCAACGACTGCGGCACGGGGGTGCGCGAGGTCGCCGCCACGAACTCGTGCACCTCCGCGGCCGACCAGCCGGCGTCGAAGGCGCGGCGCACGGAGGTGGCCGCGAAGCGGTAGACCGTGGCCCCGCCGCGGGACTCCACGTCGGCCACCAGCGCCAGCCGGCGGGCGAGGTCCTGCTCCAGCGGGCCCGGCGCGATCGCGGTCAGGTCGGCCTGCAGCAGCACGTGGTCGACGGGCGTCGGCAGCAGGTCGGTCAGCGTGCGGACCGGGTCGGCGCCCGCGACCAGCTCAGCCCCGAACGACGAGGGCCGGTCGAGTCCGGTGATCCCGACGACCGCCGCCTCGGTGAGCACCGGCCCGACCTGGTCCAGCCGGAACGCGGGGCGTCGCGGGCGCTGCCAGCGCAGGCGCGCGACGAGCGAGGGGACGCCGGTGCCCGGCGCGAGCCCGTGGCCGTCGGGCAGGTCGCGCAACGCCTCGAGCACGTCGTGGCGCAGGGTGGTCAGCCAGCTGCGAGCCAGGTCGGGGGACAAGGCGTTGACCGGCTTGTCGCCGATGCGCCGGCCGACCGCGGAGACGAGGCGGGGACTGCTCAACCAGGCGCGGGCGAGGGTGACCCACCTCTGGGCCGGGGCCTCGCGCAGCCACGCGTCGTAGGCCTCGGTCGGCAGCCAGGCCGCGTCGACCTCGTCGGTCATGCCCTGCTCGAGCAGGCCCGCTGCGGACGCCGTCTCGACGACGAGGGCCGCCACGTCCGGCTCGACGTGCAGCAGCGTCGCCGTCGCGCGCAGGTCGCGGACCGCCAGACCACCCGCTTTCAGCGCCGCGGGCGGATGGGTTCCCCACCGGTCCAGCAGCAGCTCGGTGCGGCGTACCAGCTCGAAGGCGGCACCCGCCGCGGCCCGGTCCACCATGGCCGGGGCACGCTCGGTGCCGGCGAGCGCCGGTGGCTGGTCGACCCGACGCCCGGCGGCGGCGTCCACGGCGAGGCGCACGGTCCAGGGCAGGCGTACGCGCCGCTCGTCCACGTGGGCCAGGAGCCCGAGTGCGACCAGGTCAGCGGTGGGGCCGGGGGCACCGCCCCACCGTCCGTCCGCGCCGGTCTCGGCCAGGTGGTCGAGGATGGTGCGGGCCTCGGGAGCCAGCCCCTCGAGCAGGCTCGGCACCTGGTCGGCGGGTGGGCCCTGCGGGAGCCGGAGCAGCTCGCGGACCACCAGCACGGGGCGGTCGGGCCGCCCCCAGAGCAGGGCCAGGCCGCGCAGCCGGTCGAGCGCGCCGGAGACCGCGTCGGCGGGCGCGTCCAGCACCTGCGGTCCGTCGTCCTGCACGATCGACTGGAGCACGGCCAGCTCCAGGGCGTCCAGACCGTCGAGCGCCCGCAGGACCGAGGTCTTGACGACCACGCGGGCGGCCAGCTGGGAGGAGTCGTGCGGCGCGGGCGTGGCCAGGTCGGGCCGCGCGTCGAGCAGCGCGGAGAGCTGCGCGTCCGACCAGCTGCGGAGCTGGTCGGCCAGGGTGCGCGGGCCGTCGGTGGACATCCGCCCGATTCTACGGTGCGGCGCGAGGGACGACGGCGAGCTCACCTGCTGGCAGGATCGGCGGGGTGCAGGTGAGTGCGAGGTTCCTCGAGATGCTGCTGGCCGGGGCGTCCCGCGAGGACCTCGACCGCGTCCTCGCCGAGGCCGCGGCCTCCGGCTCGCCGCCAGACGAGCTCGAGGCCGTGCGTGAGCAGCACGCCCTGTCGCTGCGCGTGCACGAGCTGATCACCCGCCATCGCCACCGCGAGGCCGAGCTGAGCGCGCTGTACGAGACGGCCCGCGACCTCACCGCCATCCGCGACCTCGATGCCATCCTCGCCGCCATCGTGCGCCGCGCACGCCAGCTCCTCGGGGCGGACATGACCTACCTCTCGCTCAACGACGAGGAGGAGGGCGCGTCGTACATGAAGGTCACCGACGGTGCGCTGACCCCGGAGTTCCGCGTGCTGCGGCTCCCGCTCGGCACCGGGCTGCTCGGTCTGGTGGCCCAGAGCGGTGCGCCGTACTTCACCGAGGACTACCAGGCCGACCAGCGGTTCGTGCATCGCGAGTACATCGACGACGCGGTGGCCGGCGAGCAGATCCGGGCGATCCTGGGCGTCCCGCTCGAGGTCGAGGGGAAGGTCATCGGTGCCCTCCTGGCCGTCCACCGCACCGTCCGGCCGTTCCCCGCCGCCGAGGTGACGCTGCTGACCTCGTTCGCGGCCCATGCCGCCGTCGCGCTGGAGAACGCGCGGCTCTTCGAGCAGGCGCGGGCAGCGGTCGCCCGCGCGGACGAGGCGAACGCCGAGCTGCGGGCGCGCAACGCGGCCACCGAGCGGGCAGCGCACGCGCACGACCGGCTGACCGACCTGCTGCTGCACGGAGGTGGCGTGGAGGAGGTCGCCGAGGTGCTCGCCGAGGTGCTCGGTGGCCGGCTCGTCGTGTACGACGCCGCGGGCCGGGTGCTCGCGGGGTCTCGACTGAGCTCGACCGGCAAGGACGAGAGCTCGACCGGCAAGGACGTGAGCTCGACCGGCAAGGACGTGAGCTCGACCGGCAAGGACGTGAGCTCGACCGGCAAGGACGTGAGCTCGACCGGCAAGGACGTGAGCTCGACCGGCAAGGACGTGAGCTCGACCGTCGAGGGGCCGCCGTCGTCCGAGTCGGTCGCGCAGGCCCGGGCCTCAGGGCGGTGCGTGCGGGACGGCGGGCGCTGGGTGGCCGTGGCGGCCGCGGGGGAGGAGCATCTCGGCACGCTGGTGCTGCGCACCGACGGGCCCATGGAGCTGCCGGAGCGTCGCACCTTCGAGCGGGGGGCGCTGGTCACCGCGCTGGTGCTGCTCTTCGGGCGCACCGAGGCCGAGGCGGAGAGCCGGGTGCGCGGCGAGCTGCTCGCGGACCTGCTCGGTGGCCGCGACCTCGACCCCCGCCTGGTGCGCGAGCGCGCCCGGCAGCAGGACGCCGACCTCGACGGCGACCTCGCGCTCGCGGTCGCGGACGTCCCCGACCTGCCGGCGGGTGCCCGGGCGGCCGCCCAGCTGGCCCGCGAGCTGCACGGCCTCGGCGGCAGCCACGAGGGCGCGGTCGTCCTGCTCGCGCGCGGCGAGCCGCTCGCCGTCGGGGAGCAACTGCGCGGCCGCATCGACGGGGCCACGGTCGCCGCGTCGCCGGTGGTCGGTGGGGCAGCGGCCGTCTCCCGGGCTTGGCGGGAGTCCCGGCAGGGGCTGACCGCCCTGCTCCGCCTCGGCCGCACCGGTGAGGTCAGCGACCCGGCCGGGCTGGGACTGGCCCGGCTGCTCCTGGGTGACAACGACTCCGGCGCGGTCGCGGAGTTCGAGCGCGCGACGCTGGGGCCCGTGCTCGACTACGACCGCGACCGGGGGACGCGTCTGGTGGAGACGCTGGACACCTGGTTCCGGACCGGCGGCTCCCTGCGCGCCACCGCCGAGGGCCTGCACGTCCACCCCAACACCGTGACCCAGCGGCTGGACCGGGTGGGCCAGCTGCTGGGTCAGGGGTGGCGCGACCCGGACCGCCGGCTCGACCTGCAGCTCGCGCTGCAGGTGGCCCGGCTGCGCCGCGCAGACTGAGACAATGTGCTCGACCACATGAAGCATCAATGAACATGGGGTCGCACACATGGCCTGTGCACCGGATCACGCCGTAGCGTCGCCGTCCATGAGCACCTCCCTGTCCTCCCGCACCGCCCTGGTGACCGGCGCCGCGAGTGGCATCGGCCGGGCCGTGGCCGGACGGCTCGCCGGGGCCGGCGCGTCCGTGCTGCTGCTCGACCGTGACGAGACCGGTGCGAAGGAGGCCGCCGCCGACGTGGGCGGGGAGCCCCTCGTGGCCGACCTCGCCGACCGCGACTCCCTGGAGTCGCTGGCGCTGGCCGACCGGGGCATCGACATCCTGGTCAACAACGCCGGCATCCAGCACGTGGCGCCGATCGAGGACTTCGACCCCGACACGTTCGCCACCATCCACCGGATCATGCTGCAGGCGCCGTTCCTGCTCGCCCGGACCCTCCTGCCCGGCATGTACGCCGCCGGCTGGGGCCGGATGGTGCACGTCTCCTCGGTCCACGGCCACCGCGCCTCGGCGTACAAGTCGGCCTACGTCAGCGCCAAGCACGGCCTCGAGGGGCTGTCCAAGGTGATCGCCCTCGAGGGGGCGGGCAAGGGGGTCACCAGCAACACCATCTGCCCCGGCTACGTCCGCACGCCCCTCGTCGAGGGGCAGATCAGCGACCAGGCCCGCAGCCACGGCATCGGCGAGGACGAGGTCCTCGACGAGGTGCTGCTGGCCCGCACCCCCGTACGTCGCCTCGTCGAGCCGGACGAGGTCGCCGGCCTCGTCGCGTTCCTGTGCGGCGAGGGCACCGACTCGATCAACGGCACCTCCTACCTGATGGACGGCGGCTGGACCGCCGCATGAAAGGAAGCAACCAGATGTCAACGCAAACCTCCGCCACGAGTCCGGGATCGCCCACGGAGGGCGCCGGCGGCAACAGCATCGTCAAGGTGGTCTTCGCCAGCCTCGTCGGCACCGCCGTCGAGTGGTACGACTTCTTCCTCTACGGCTCGGCCGCCGCGTTGGTCTTCGGCACGCTGTTCTTCCCCAACGCCAACCCCGTCAACGCGACCCTGCTCGCGTTCGGCACCTACGCCGTGGGCTTCGTCGCCCGCCCGCTCGGCGGCATCGTCTTCGGTCACTTCGGTGACCGCGTGGGCCGCAAGAAGATGCTCGTCGTCGCGCTGATGATGATGGGGGTCGCGACCTTCGCCATCGGCCTGCTGCCGACCTACGCCTCCATCGGGGTGCTGGCACCGATCCTGCTGCTGGTCTGCCGCCTGGCCCAGGGCTTCGCGGTCGGTGGCGAGTGGGGCGGCGCGGTGCTGATGGCCGCCGAGCACGGGGACGACGCCCGTCGCGGCTTCTGGTCCTCGTGGCCGCAGGCGGGTGTGCCCCTGGGCAACCTGCTCGCCACGGGCGTGCTGTTCGTGCTGGCCGCCTTCCAGAGCGACGCCGCGTTCGAGGCCTGGGGCTGGCGGATCCCGTTCCTGCTCTCGGCCGTCCTCGTGCTGATCGGCCTCTACGTGCGTCTGCAGCTCGAGGAGTCGCCGGTCTACCAGGAGGCCAAGGCCGAGATCGCCGCGAAGAACACCGGTGCCTCGCACATGCCGATCCTCGAGGTGATCAAGACCTACCCCAAGGAGGTCTTCATCGCCATGGGGATGCGGATGGCGGAGAACATCAGCTACTACATCTTCACGATCATCTCGATCACCTACGTGACCACCTACCTCGACCAGGACAAGAGCACGATCCTGAAGATGCTGCTGATCGGCGCCGCGATCCAGTTCTTCATGATCCCGTCCCTCGGTGCGCTCTCCGACAAGGTCGGCCGTCGCCCGCTGTACTTCGTCGGTGCCGTCGGCGTGGCCGCCTGGACCTTCGTGTTCTTCGGCCTGCTGGAGACCAACCGGCCGTCGATGATCTTCCTCGCCGTCCTGGTCGGGCTGTTCTTCCACTCGCTGATGTACGCGCCGCAGGCGGCGTTCTTCTCCGAGCTCTTCGGGACCTCCGTGCGCTACACCGGCGCTTCGGTCGGCTACCAGCTCGCCTCGATCTTCGCGGGTGCGCTCGCCCCCGTCATCGCGGTCAAGCTGCTCGGGCCGGCCGACGTGGCCAACACCACCCTGGTGGGGCTCTATGTCACCGCGGCCTCGGTGATCACCGTCATCGCGGTGCTCTTCGCCAAGGAGACGAAGGCCTCCTCGATGCGCCACGACCGCGTGGTGCGCGCGGCGCACCAGTAGTCCGCCGCTCGCTCATCGCCCGCCCCACCCCGTCCGTGACGGGGTGGGGCGGCGCTAGTCTCGGCTCGATGTCGAGCGACCAGACCGAGCCGACCGCCCGCCCGCTGCCCCAGTCGGGCGAGGTCTGGTACGTCAGCTACGGGTCGAACATGTCGGCCACCCGGCTGGCCGCCTACCTCGAGGGCGGGACGCCCCCGGGCGGCAACCGCGCCAATCCCGGCGCACACGACTCGACGCCGCCCCGGCGCAGCGTCCCGGTCGACCTCCCCGGGGCGCTGTACTTCGCGGGCAACTCGCCGCAGTGGGGTGGCGGGGTCGCCTTCTACGACCACGACGCCCCGGGTGGTCCCACGGCGGCCCGGGCCTACCTGATCACCGCCCAGCAGTTCGCGGACGTGGCTGCTCAGGAGATGTACCGCGTCCCCGTGCCGGGTGACCCGCTGGCCGAGGTGGTGATCGCGGGCCTCGACGGGGGCCGGCACCACGTGGGTCCCGGTCACTACGAGACGCTGGTGGAGGTGGGCCGGCTCGAGGGGCTGCCCATGCTGTTGTTCACCGCACCGCACGGCATCGACTCCGTGCCGCACACCGCCCCCTCCCCGGCGTACCGCGCCATGCTGGCCGAGGGCCTGCGCGAGTCCCGCCAGTGGGAGCAGCTGGAGATCGAGGCGTACCTCGCCCGGGTGCTCCCGCGGTGACCTCGCGGCAGGGCCCGCGCCTGCGGGGCCTGCTGGTGCTGGGCCTGCTGGCGCTGGTCGGTCTCGTCCTGGGTCTGGTGCTCGGGCTGCCCGGTGACCCGGCGCCCTCCGACCGTCCCCTCGAGGGCACCTGGGTGACCTCCCCGACCGACGCGGGGCGACGACTGCTGCGCGTGGGTGCCGCGCCACCCGGCGGCGACACGGTGACCGTCAGCGTCGACCCCGGCGACCGGCGGCAGGTGTGGCGAGGGACCGGAGCCGCGATGACCGATGCCTCGCAGCGGCTTCTCGGTTCGGCCCCCGAGGCGTCGCGGATGCTCTACGACCCCGACCGGGCCGACGGCGCCCGGCTGAGCTGGGTCCGGCTGCCGCTCACCGCGACCGACCTCTCCCCGACGCCGTGGACGTGGGGGTGGGACGGCGACGCCGCCACGCCCTCGCCCGAGGCGCAGGCGGCGGTGTCGCAGGTGCTGGACCTGGTCCGGCTGCAGCCGGACCTGCGGGTGGTGGCGACGGCGTGGACGGCGCCGGAGTGGATGAAGGACCCCCGGGGGGTGCGCGGCGGGGCCCTGCGCGACGACGAGCTGGGTCAGTACGCCGCCATGCTGGTCGCCCAGGCCGACGCACTGCGGGAGGCGGGGGTGCCGCTCGCCGCCATGACGTTGGGCAACGAGCCCGGCTACGGCGCCGACTACCCCTCGATGACGATGACCGACCGGCAGCTGGCCGAGCTCGGCACCCGGGTCGGACCGCAGCTGGACCGCCGGGACGTCGCGTTGTGGGCGGTGGACCACAACTGGGCGGACCGGCCCCGCTACGACGCCGTGCTGGCCGCGGCGCCCGGCGTCTTCGACGCGGCCGCGTTCCACTGCTACAGCGGCGACCCGGAGCAGATGTCCGGCCTGCCGGTGCCACCGGTCGTCACCGAGTGCACCGGCACGACCGGCTCCTGGGAGGAGTCGTTCGCGTGGCAGAGCCGCCGGCTGGTGGCCGACAGCACCGGCGCCGGCTCCACCGGCCTGATGCTGTGGAACCTGGCGCTCGACGCGTCCGGGGGCCCCGGCGACACCTCGTCCGCCCAGGGCTGTCGCACCTGCCGCGGTCTGGTGCAGGTCGAGGGCGACCGGGTGCAGCCGGGCCCCGAGTACTACGTGCTCGCCCACCTCTCCCGCGCGGCCGACCCCGGGGCCCGGGTGCTCGGCTCGCGCGTGTCGCGCGCGCCGGCCGGAGCCGACGTGGCGGCCGCGGCCTTCGCCAACCCCGACGGGACGATCGGCGTGGTGGCCCACAACGACACCGGGACCGACCGCGTGCTCGTCGTCCGGGTCCCCGGGCACGCCGACGTGCGGCGGCCGGTGCGGGCCGGAGAGCTGGTCACCGTGCGGTTCGCGGACGGGCCGGACCGACCGAGGCAGGACGCGTTGTCGGTCGGCGCGGGGGCCCACTAGGTTCGCAGCCATGGAGAGCTACGCCGCCGGTGAGACCACCCCACCCCTGATCGAGGAGACCATCGGTCACAACTTCGAGCGGATCGCCGCCACCCACGCCGAGAACGAGGCCCTGGTCGAGGTCGCCAGCGGACGGCGCTGGACCTACGCCGAGCTCGACCGGGACGTGAACGCCCTGGCCCGCGGCCTGATCGCCGCCGGCGTGGCCAAGGGCGACCGCGTCGGGGTGTGGGCGCCGAACTGCGCGGAGTGGACGATCGCACAGCTCGCGAGCGCCAAGGTCGGCGCGATCCTGGTCAACGTCAACCCTGCCTACCGCACCCACGAGTTCGCCTACGCGGTCAACCAGTCGGGACTCCGGCTGCTGTTCAGCGCGGTGTCGCACAAGAGCAGCGACTACCGCTCCATGATCGAGGCGACGCGGGCCGAGCTGCCCACCCTCGAACGGGTCGTGTACCTCGGCACCGACGACTGGGACCGGCTCCTCGCCGAGGGGGAGGGGCTGCCCGGGGACGCGGTGGCCGAGCGCCTGGACACCCTTGAGCCGGGCGACCCGATCAACATCCAGTACACGAGCGGCACGACGGGCTACCCCAAGGGCGCCACGCTCAGCCACCGCAACATCCTCAACAACGGCTTCTTCACCACTGAGCTGATCGGCTTCACCGCCGAGGACCGGTTGTGCATCCCGGTGCCCTTCTACCACTGCTTCGGCATGGTGATGGGCAACCTGGGCTGCACGACCCACGGCGCCACGATGGTCATCCCGGCTCCCGCCTTCGACGCGGAGACCACGCTGCGCACGGTCGCCGAGGAGCGCTGCACCGCGTTGTACGGCGTGCCCACGATGTTCATCGCGATGCAGAACGACCCGTCGTTCGCCGAGCACGACCTCGCCACGCTGCGCACCGGGGTGATGGCCGGGTCGATCTGCCCCGTGGAGGTGATGAAGCGCTGCATCGAGGACATGCACATGGACGGCGTGGCCATCGCCTACGGGATGACCGAGACCTCGCCGGTCTCCTGCCAGACGCGCCCCGACGACGACCTGGAGCGCCGTACCGCCACGATCGGGCGGGTGCACCCGCACGTCGAGATCAAGGTCGTCGACCCGACCACGGGGGAGACCCTCGAGCGCGGAGAGCCCGGGGAGCTGTGCACGCGCGGGTACTCGGTGATGACCGGCTACTGGCAGGACCCCGAGAAGACCGTCGAGGCGGTCGACGCCGACGGCTGGATGCACACCGGCGACCTGGCGGAGATGCGCGAGGACGGCTACTGCACGATCGTCGGCCGGATCAAGGACATGGTCATCCGCGGCGGGGAGAACATCTACCCCCGTGAGATCGAGGAGTTCCTCTACACCCACCCCGACGTCGAGGACGTCCAGGTGGTCGGCGTCCCCGACGACCGGTACGGCGAGGAGCTGGCCGCCTGGATCAGGATGCGTCCCGGTGCCGAGCCGCTCGACGCAGACCGGGTCCGGGAGTTCGCCACCGGCAAGCTCGCGCACTACAAGATCCCGCGCTACGTGCTGCTGGTCGAGGAGTTCCCGATGACGGTCACCGGCAAGATCCGCAAGGTGCAGATGCGCGAGGAGACCACCGAGCGACTCGGTCTGGGCTGACCCCGGCGACGTCACGGCCGCGACCGGGCATGCCCACCGGCATCCCGGGTACCCACCCGCCCGTGCACTTCTCGGCCGGGACCCGCGTCGGCGTCGCCGGTGCCGCGGTGGTCGGCGTGGCCTTCGGCATGGCGCGCTACCTGTTCGGCCTGACCCTGCCCGACGTCCGGGACGACCTCGGCATGTCCGAGCTCCTGCTCGGGCTGGTGGCCGGCGGGACCTCGGCGGGCTACCTCGTCGGACTGCTCCTCACCGGCCCGCTCGCCGCCGCGCTCGGGCCACGAGCGCCGACGACCGTGGGCGGTGCCTGCGGGGCCGTGGGCTGCCTGGTGGTGGCCCTGGCGCAGGCCCCGTGGGTGCTGGCTCTCGGGGCGGTCCTGGCCGGCACCGCGGCCGGCTGGGTGTGGTCGCCGTACTCCGACATCGTGGGCAGGGTGGCCACCTCGGGGGAGGGGCCGCGCCTCCTGGCCGGCATCAGCACGGGGACCAGCGGTGGCCTGGCCGCGCTGGGTGTGCTGGCCCTGGTTGCTCCGACGGGGTCGTGGCGGCTGCTGTGGGCGGCCACCGGGGTGGCCGCGCTGGCGGCCGGTGTGCTCAACCTGCGTCTCGTGCCCGCACTGTCCCCGCACCGCGTGGCCAGGACCGAGGAGGGAGGTGCGCTGCGCTGGCGCGCCCTGGCGCGACCGGTCGGGTTCGCCGCGGTGTTCGTGGCGGCCTGCATCGTCTACTTCACCTACGCCACGGACGCCGCACGCCAGGGCGGGCTCGGGGGCGTCGCGGCACCCGTCGTCTTCGTGCTGGTGGGGACCACCGGACTGGTCGCCCTGTGGACCGGCGCCCTGTCGGACCGGATCGGGGTCTCCCGGCTGGCGGGTCTGTGTGCGCTCGCCGTCGGCGTAGCCCTGGTGCTCCTCGCGACGCTGAACCAGTCCTTGCCCGCACTGGCGCTCTCCGCGGCGGTCTTCGGCGCCGGCTACATGACCGGCTCGGCCGTGCTGGTCATCTGGACCGCCCAGGTGCAGCCGCGGCGCCCGGGAACGGCCTTCACGGTCGCCCTGGTCGTCGGCGGCGCCAGCGCGGTGCTGGCTCCGGTCCTGGTCGGTGCCCTCGTGCCCACCGTCGGGCTCCCGGCGCTGCTGCTGGGCTACGCGGCGGCCGCCGTGCTGTCCGGCTGCTGGCTGGTGGCGCGGCAGCAGTCGACCGAGCGGACGGCGTCCGGTGGCCGACGCGCCGCACTCCGGTGATCGGCTCCCGTACGATCCCGGGGGTGCGGACGACGCACGCATCGAGAGACTCGGCCTCGACCCGGAAGGACACGCATGAGCGCCCACCCCCACGAGATCGACACCCTCGCCGAGGAGTACTGGCGCCAGCACCTCCGGATGTCACCCACGCACGGCCACCTCGTCGGGGAGTACGCGTGCGCCGGTGAGTTCGAGTCCGTCAGCCGCGAGGCGGAGGACCGTGACATCGCCTCGCTGCGCTCGCTGGCCGAGCGGGCCCGTGCGGTCGACGACGACGGGCTGGACGACCAGCAGCGGATCACCCGCGACGTCCTGGTCTCCGACACCACCACCCGTGCCGACGTCGCGGCCGCCCGGCTCCGTGAGCTGGCCCCCGACCCGATCTTCGGCGAGCAGGTCTCGATGCCCATCGTGGTCGGCATGCTGGCACTGCCCACCGCCGAGGTGGCCGAGGCCCTGGTCGACACGCTGCGGGGGCTCGGCCGCTTCTACGGCGAGCTGGCCGAGCGCCAGCGCGAGGGGCTCGCCCACGGACGCCTCCCCGCCGCGTTCGCGGTGGCCGACACCGTCACCCAGCTCGACCGGCTGCTGGCGACACCGGTCGCCGACGACCCCCTGCTGCAGACCACCTCGCCGCCCGACGGCCTCGACGTCGACGGCTGGAAGGCCGCGCTCCGCGCCGTCGTCGAGTCCCACGTCCGGCCCGGGATGGCGTCCTACCGCGACGTGCTGCGTGACGAGGTGCTCGCCGCGGCGCGTCCCGACGACCGGTGCGGGATCGGCTGGCTGCCGGACGGGGAGGAGGCGTACGCCGCCACGCTGCGTCGGTTCACCACGACCGCGAAGTCCGCGCAGGAGATCCACGACATCGGACTGGCCCAGGTCGACTCCCTCGCCGAGGAGTACCGCGAGCTCGGCCCCGAGGTCGTGGGCACCGACGACCTCGAGCAGATCTTCTCCGCGATGCGCACCGACCCCGAGCTGCACTTCCGGACCGGCGAGGAGCTGGTCGAGGCCGCCGAGGTGGCGATGGAGCGCGCGTGGGCGGCGATGCCGGAGTGGTTCGAGGTGCTGCCGCAGGCGCGGTGCGCCGTCCAGCCCACGGTGACCGGCGCCAAGGCGTTCTACTTCCCGCCCGCCGCCGACGGCAGCCGTGGCGGGACGTTCTTCATCAACGTCGACGACCCGACCTCGTGGGGCCGGTTCGAGCTGGAGTCGATGGCCTTCCACGAGGGCATCCCCGGGCACCACCTGCAGATCGCCGTCGCCGGCGAGCTCGAGGACGTTCCGACGTTCCGCACGGCACCTGCGCAACTCCGCCTACGCCGAGGGCTGGGGGCTCTACACCGAGCGGCTCGCCGACGAGATGGGCCTCTACACCGCGGCCGTCGACCGGATGGGCATGTTCGCCGCGGACTCGATGCGGGCCTGCCGCCTGGTCGTCGACACCGGCCTGCACGCACTCGGGTGGAGCCGGCAGCAGGCGGTCGACTACATGGTGGCCAACTCCCCGCTGGCCGAGGGCGTGGTGCGACCGGAGGTCGACCGCTACGTGGTGGCGCCGGGCCAGGCCACGTCGTACATGGTGGGCCGCCTGGAGATCCAGCGGATGCGCGCGGAGGCCGAGCAGCGCCAGGCGGACGCCTTCCGGGTCGCCCGGTTCCACAGCGCGGTGCTCGACTCGGGCTCGCTGCCGCTCGGCGTGCTGGACGAGGTCGTCCGGGCCCGGTTGGCCTGAGCCGGCGTCGGTGTCGGCCGGCTCAGCGGCGGCGTACCAGCGCGCGGGCCAGGAGGGCGCCCACGGTGGCGGTCAGCGCCTCGCGCGGCAGCCGGTCGGCCGACTCGTTCTGGATCCTCCGGTGCAGGTCGTCGACCTGTGTGGGGAAGGGCGAGCGGCCGAAGAACAGCTCGCTGGGCTTGTCGGAGTCGGGGAAGCAGGCACCCAGCATCCCGGCCACCACCGACACCCGCCGCTCGGGAGACGACCACCGGGCGATGGCGCCCATGGTGGCCAGACCGATCAGTCCGTCGACCACGGCGACCTTGAGGAACAGCGCCTCGTCGCCGTCGTCGCCCCAGTGCGGCACGGTGTCCATGGCCACGTGGCTGGCGACGCCGAGGGCGAAGGCGACGGCAGGACGGGGCACGAGCGAGCCGATGACGGCCCCCGCGACGACGTGGTTGGTGATCAGCACACCCGGAGCCTAGAGCCTGACGGTTTGTGACGGCGGACACACGGGTACGGGGTCCGGCGGGAAGGTCTCATCGGGGGCACCGACCACGGAGGAGGACACATGGCTGAGGCAGTCGAGACAGGTCGCATCACCACCGACATCCCGGCCCGGCTCGACCGGTTGCCGTGGGCCCGGTGGCACTGGATGGTCGTGGTCGGGCTGGGAACCGTGTGGATCCTCGACGGCCTCGAGGTGACCATCGTCGGGTCGATGAGCGCGGCCCTGAAGCCGGACGGCACCGGCCTCGGCCTGAGCAGCTCGCAGATCGGCTTCGCCGGGGCGGCGTACGTCGCCGGAGCGTGCCTGGGCGCGCTGTTCTTCGGCCAGCTCACCGACCGGTTCGGCCGCAAGAAGCTCTTCTTGATCACCCTGGTCGTCTACACGGTGGCCACCGTGCTCACCGCCTTCTCGATGAACCCGGCGTGGTACTTCGCCTGCCGGTTCTTCACCGGGACGGGCATCGGTGGCGAGTACGCCGCGATCAACTCCGCGATCGACGAGCTGATCCCCGCGAAGTACCGGGGACGCGTCGACGTGGCCATCAACGGCTCGTTCTGGATCGGCGCGGCCGGTGGCGCGTTGCTGACGATCCCGCTGCTGGACCCGACCCTGATCGACCCGGCGTACGGCTGGCGGATCGCCTTCGGGCTCGGCGCCGTGCTCGCGGTCGGGATCCTCGTGGTGCGCCGGCACGTGCCGGAGAGCCCGCGCTGGCTGTTCATCCACGGCCGGGAGGACGAGGGTGAGCAGATCGTCCGCGACATCGAGGGCACCGTCACCGAGGAGAGCGGCGAGGACCTGCCGTCGGTCAGTGACAC
Organism: uncultured Actinomycetota bacterium; assembly: GCA_963815595.1. GTDB lineage: Bacteria > Actinomycetota > Actinomycetes > Propionibacteriales > Nocardioidaceae > Marmoricola. Next base: position 50,332 of record CAWFHA010000007.1, read on the forward strand.
GATCACCATCCGGCAGCGTCGCACGATCGGCATGGGAGAGATCGCGCGCACCGTGTTCACGCTCTACCCCAAGCGCACCGTGTTGTGCTTCTCGCTGTTCGTGGGTCAGGCATTCCTCTACAACGCGTTCTTCTTCACCTACGGCGACACGCTCACCACGTTCTTCGACGTCAAGCAGACCGGCTACTACCTGGCTGTGTTCGCCGCGAGCAACTTCATCGGGGCGCTGACGCTGTCCTCGCTCTTCGACACCGTCGGTCGGGTGCGGATGATCACCGGCACCTACGTGCTCTCCGGGGTCCTGCTGGCAGCGGCGGGGGTGATGCTGGGCAGCCTCGACGCCCTCTCGCTGACGATCTTCGGCGGGGTGATCTTCTTCTTCGCCTCGGCCGGGGCCAGCGCGGCGTACCTGACCGCGAGCGAGATCTTCCCGATGGAGACGCGCGCGCTGTGCATCGCGTTCTTCTACGCCATCGGCACCGCCGCGGGCGGCATCGCCGGTCCGTTGCTGTTCGGCCGGCTGATCGACAACGCCTCGGAGTCGGGGGACATCACCGCGATCTCCTTGGGCTACTTCATCGGCGCCGCCCTGATGATCGCCGGCGGTCTGGTCGAGGCGTTCCTCGGGGTCAAGGCCGAGGGGCAGGCGCTGGAGAACATCGCCAAGCCGCTCACCGTCGAGGACGAGGGCCGCGAGTCCGAGCGCGTCTGACCGGACCGGAGCGGCTCCGGCTGCGCCCCGAGGGCGTCGCGACAGCGACGGCCGGTCGTGGTCGACTGGGTGCGTGAGTGAACCGACCTGGTCCCTGGGGGACCCCGCGCACGAGCGCTGGCTGTCCGCGGAGGGTGACCGGCTGCTCGACTTCGGCCGGCCCGCCCGACACCCCGAGGGCGGCTTCGCGTGGCTGGACGACGACGGCCGCCCCCAGCTCGACCGCCCGGTGGAGCTGTGGGTGACCTGCCGGATGACGCACGTCTACGCCCTGGGCCACCTGCTCGGCCGGTCCGGCTGTGCGGCGCTGGTCGACCACGGTCTCGCGGCCCTGCAGGGCAGGTTCCGGGACCCGGCGAACGGTGGCTGGTACGCGCAGGTGTCGCCGGACGGCCCGGTGGCCACGGACAAGACCGCCTACGAGCACGCGTTCGTCGTACTCGCGGCGGCCAGCGCGACCGCCGCCGGTCGCCCCGGCGCGCGCGCCCTGCTGGACGAGGCGCTCGAGGTGCTGCTCACGCACTTCTGGGACGACTCGGCCGGCATGGTGGTGGAGCAGTGGGACGAGTCGTGGTCGGTGCTCGACGACTACCGCGGGGTCAACGCCAACATGCACACGGTCGAGGCCCTGCTGACCGCCGCGGACGTGCTGGGCGACGACTCCCTGCGCGAGCGTGCCCTGCGGATCACCACCCGGGTGGTGCACGACCTCGCGCCGGCCCACGAGTGGCGCATCCCGGAGCACTTCGACCCCGACTGGCGGCCGCTGCTGGAGTACAACGCCGACGAACCGGCCCACCCCTTCCGGCCCTACGGCGCCACGATCGGGCACTGGCTGGAGTGGGCACGGCTGTCGCTGCACCTGCACGCTGCGCTCGGCCCCTCGGCACCGGCCTGGCTGGTCACCCACGCCTCCGCGCTGTTCGACGCCGCCGTGCGTGAGGGCTGGGCGGTCGACGGCGCCGACGGTTTCGTCTACACCGTCGACTGGTCGGGCCGGCCCGTGGTCCGTTCGCGCATGCACTGGGTCGCCGCCGAGGCGGTCGCCGCCGCAGCCGCCCTGCACGCGGCGACCGGTGAGCCGTCGTACGCCGAGCACTACCGGACGTGGTGGCAGCACATCGACGACTGCTTCCGCGACCCCGAGCGCGGGTCCTGGCGCCACGAGCTGTCGCCGGACAACGCGCCCAGCGCGCAGACGTGGTCGGGCAAGCCGGACACCTACCACGCCTTCCAGGCCACCCTGCTGCCGCGACTGCCGCTCGCGCCCGTCCTCGCCGCGGCTCTCGGCGCGGGAATGCTCCGGGACTCAGGGGCCGGCTCCTAGCGGCGCGGAGTCTCGTCGCCGTACACCCAGGCGGTGGCCCACCGCTGGTTGAGCTTGTCGAAACCACGGAGCACCTGCTGTCGAGCGCAGTCGAGACCCGGTGACCCGGGGAGTGACAGTGGCCCACCGCTGGTCGAGCAGCGCTTGTCCTGAGCCTGTCGAAGGAAGCGGTCAGTCGAGACCCAGTGAGCCGAGCAGCAACCGCAACCCACGCTGGTCGAGCAGTGAGCGAAGCGAGCGGTCAGTCGAGACCCGGCGAGCCGAGAAGCGGCGGTGACCCATCGCTGGTTGAGCTTGTCGAAACCACGACGTCTTGCTGGTCGAGCGCAGTCGAGACCCGGTGAGCCGGGGAAGCAGCGGTGACCCACCGCTGGTTGAGCTTGTCGAAACCACGTCTGGGCGTGGGTGTGGCCCCGACCTGGGCTGGGTGGTCGGGGTCCGGGGTGGTCAGGTTCGTCGTCGGGGTTCGGGGATGGCTGGGATGGCGGTCAGTGGCGCTGTCATCGCGGCGGGTCGTGGTGGTGGGCGTCGGTCGGGTGGACGTACCTGGATCTGGTGTCCGGTGGGGGCGGTCCAGGTGTAGGTGCCGTCGCGGTTGCGCCGGTAGGTCCAGGCTGAGTGGGTCTTGACGCGGTGGTGGGTGCGGCACAGGGGCGCGAGATTCGTCAGCCGGGTCTGGCCGGGCGGTCCGCCGTCGTCAGGGGTTGGTAGGGGTTGATGTGGTCGAGGTCGCAGGCCCGGGAGTCGCGGGCGCAGCCGGGGAAGACGCAGGTGGCGTCGCGCAGGACGGCGGTTTCGCGCATCCACGCCGGGCGGGTCGTGGGCATCGACGGCACGGGGGTCGGTGGGGTCGAGGACCGGGCGCACGATCACCCGCCCCCGGCCGGTGGGTGCGGTGTGGCGGGCGAGCCAGTCGGTGAGCAGCCGCGTGGTCGCAGCCCCGAGGCGTTCGATGGAAACCGCACCGGTCTGGTCGTTCACGTCATCGACCAGGTCCTGGGGCGTGAGGTGGAGGTAGAGGTTCGCGGCGCCGAACCCCGAGCGGCCGGGAGCGGGTGCGGCGCTCTCGCGGCCGGACATGAGGTCCAGGGCGTACTGGGGGTCAGCCAGGATCCCCACGGCGCGGGCGCGGCGCACGTCGAGGGGGTCGGTGTCGCCCAGGGTCCGCAGGTCACCGGCGATCCGGCCGATGGTCGGAGTCGAAGAGCAGCGCGTCGGGGGTGTCGAGGGTCATGAACACCTCGGTGGTCGCGGGTGCGCCGCCTGAGCGCAGCCAGACGCCGCGCTTGGCGAGGGCTGCTTCTTCGTCGGCTGCTGCGCGGTCGGGGTCGTAGTAGAGGCGGGCTTCCTGAACCAGTCGGGTGGCGTCGACCTGGTTGATCTTGGTGGGGGTGGCGGAGATGAGCCGGTCGGCGAACCCGACCGCCTCCAAGGACAGGTCGTGGGTCTCGCGGGAGATCTGCCGAGCCCGCCACACCGGCACCCGCCCGGCTCGGGCGTGGTCCCACAGGCGGGGCAGGCGGTAGGTCAGCTCCAGGGCGTCGGCGATCAGCTGACGCCCGGCATCCAGGCTGATCTGGAGGGCTCCGGCCAGGGTGGCGGGTGCGAACTCGGCGACCTCCGGCGTTCCCGGACCGGCCAACGAAGCATGGCCTTCGCCGAACAGGCCATCGGCGTGCGCCCACGCCGCGGGGGTCTCACCCGCTGCGCAGGGGTGCAGGTGGGCCCACTGGACGGCGAGCTCGATCTCCTCCACGGCCGCCTCGTGGGCACGTGCCCGGGCGGCGCGGACACCGTCGAGCACCTGAGCCGCGGAGACGTGCGCGGCCTCGACCGGGGTGGTCGCGGTGGTGTGGGTCGGGGTGGTGTCCATGGTGAAATGCTAGAGGGGACCACTGACAGTATCGATACTGTTTTCGAATCTGTGTACAACTTCTCCATGCTTGGTTTCGACAGGCTCAACCAGCGTGAGGCGGGGTTGCTTGTCGGCGCAGGGGGTCTCGACTGATCGCTGGCTTCGCTCCCTTCGACAGGCTCAGGACAAGCGCTGCTCGACCAGCAAGGACGTCGCCGTACGAGTGGTTTCGACGGGCTCCGCCAGCGTGGGGTGTGGCTGCTTGCCGGCGTACGGGGTCTCGACTGATCGCTCGCTTCGCTCGCTGCTCGACCAGCAAGTAGGTCCCTCGCTTCGCTCCCTTCGACAGGCTCAGGACAAGCGCTGCTCGACCAGCAGGGTAGGAGTGGTTTCGACGGGCTCCGCCAGCGTGGGGTGTGGCTGCTTGCCGGCGTACGGGGTCTCGACTGATCGCTCGCTTCGCTCCCTTCGACAGGCTCAGGACAAGCGCTGCTCGACCAGCAAGGACGTGCGCCGTACGAGTGGTTTCGACAGGCTCACCAGCGTGGGGTGTGGCTGCTTGCCGGCGTACGGGGTCTCGACTGATCGCTCGCTTCGCTCGCTGCTCGACCAGCAAGTAGGACCCTCGCTTCGCTCCCTTCGGCAGGCTCAGGACAAGCGCTGCTCGACCAGCAGCGGGTCGGCGTACGGCTTGGTTTCGACAGGCTCAACCAGCGTGGGTTGCGGCTGCTTTCGGCGTTACGGGGTCTCGACTGATCGCTCGCTTCGCTCGCTGCTCGACCAGCAAGTCGGTCCTCGCTTCGCTCCCTTCGACAGGCTCAGGACAGGCGCTGCTCGACCCGCAGGTGGCTTGGTTTCGACAGGCTCAACCAGCGTGGGGTGCGGCTGCTTGTCGGCTCACGGGGTCTCGACTGATCGCTCGCTTCGCTCGCTGCTCGACCAGCAACCAGGTCGCTCCCTTCGGCTGGGCTCAGGACAAGCGCTGCTCGACCCGCCGTTCGGCTGCTCCCTTCGACAGGCCCAGGCCACAGCGCTGCTCGACCGGCCGACGGGGTGGGGGATCGGGTGCTTACGCTGGGGGCATGGGTGATCGGCTGGTGGTCGGGTTCGACCTCGACATGACGCTGATCGACACCGTGGTCGGGTTCGCCGCCACGCTGGACGCGCTGTCCGCCGAGCTCGAGGTGGAGCTCCCGACGCCGGAGCTGACCTCCAACCTCGGGCCGCCGCTGGACCTGCTGCTGGGGCCGCACCTGCCGGCCGACCGGATCCCGGCGGCGATCGACCGGTTCCGGGAGATCTACCCCGCCACGGCGGTGACGCCGACTCCGGCATTGCCGGGGGCCGTCGAGGCGCTGGCCGCCGTACGCCGCCACCACGGACGGACGGTGCTGGTGACCGGCAAGCACACCCCCAACGCCCAGCTGCACGTCGACCACCTCGGTCTCGACGTCGACGTCGTCGAGGGCCAGGTGTGGGGGACCGGCAAGGCCGAGGCGCTGCGCCGGCACGGGGCGAGCGTCTACGTGGGCGACCACGTCCACGACGTGGAGGGCGCCCGGGCCGCAGGAGTCGTCAGCGTCTCGGTGACGACCGGTGGCTGCACGCGCGAGCAGCTCCTGGAGGCCGGCACCGACGTCGTGCTCGACGACCTCGCGGACTTCCCGGCCTGGCTCGAGGCCCACCTGCTGGAGTGCCGGCTGGTGGCGCTCGAGCAGACGCTGCGGGCACACGGTCGGTTGCTGGTCGCGTTCAGCGGTGGCGCCGACAGCGCGTTCCTGCTGGCGGCTGCCGTGCGCGCGCTGGGTCCGCAGCACGTCGCCGCCGCGACGGCGTACTCCGACTCGCTGCCCGAGGCCGAGCGGGTCCCGGCGGCGGAGTTCGCGCGGAGCCTCGGGGTCTCCCTGCTCACTCCGCAGACCCGGGAGATGGAGCGCGAGGGCTACCGCGCCAACCAGGGTGACCGGTGCGCGTTCTGCAAGGCCGAGCTGCTCGACGTGCTGGGGCCGCTGGCCCGGGAGCACGGGTACGCCGTGGTCGCGACCGGCACCAACGCCGACGACGCCCGCGCGGGCTTCCGTCCGGGCATCGCCGCGGCCGCCGACCGGGGTGCGGTCACGCCGTTGAAGGACGTGGGACTGACCAAGGCGCAGATCCGGGCGGCGTCCCGGGCCTGGGGGCTGCCGACGTGGGACAAGCCCGCGGCCGCGTGCCTGAGCTCGCGGGTCGCCTACGGCATCGAGATCACCCCGGCCCGGCTGGCCCGGGTGGAGCGGGCCGAGGCCGCGCTCCGTGCGGCGCTGACCACGGCCGGCCACCGGGTGGCCGACCTGCGGGTGCGGGACCTCGGCGAGACCGCGCGGGTCGAGGTCGACCGGTGGCTGGTCGAGGTGGCCGCCGAGCACCTCCAGGCCGTGCGCGACGCCGGCTTCGGGTCCGTCGAGGTCGACCCCCTCGGCTTCCGGTCGGGCTCCATGAACGAGCTGCTCAGCGAGCCGGATCGCTACCGCTGAACTGGTTGGCGCGGGTTTCCACGGACCACGTACGCTGTGCTCTCGCTGGCGATCGGAGGCGGGTCCACCCCCTGCACGCGCCGGCTCCCTGCACCAACCGACGAGGAGAGAGGCCAGCGCGGTGCCCACCGGAAAGGTCAAGTGGTACGACGCCGAGAAGGGATTCGGGTTCCTCTCGCGCGAGGACGGCGACGACGTGTACGTCCGCTCGTCCTCCCTCCCGACCGGGATCACCACGTTGAAGGCCGGGACCCGGGTCGAGTTCGGCATCCTGTCCGGACGCAAGGGCGAGCAGGCCCACCAGGTGCGGGTGCTCGACGCCCCGCCGTCTGTGTCTCGCGCGCTGCGCAAGAAGCCCGAGGACATGGTCGGCATCGTCGAGGACCTGATCCGGCTGCTCGAGGGTGTCGAGCGCGGCTACCGCGCGGGCCGGCACCCCGACCCGAAGACGGCCAAGCCCACGGCGAAGCTGCTGCGCGGTCTCGCCGACGAGCTCGAGCTCTGAGCGTCGGTCCCGCCACCGCTCACGGGAAGATCGGGCCGGCCTCGCCGTTCTGACGCCGTCGGCTGGCGAGCACCGTGACCGTCCAGGCGACCATCAGCGCCGCCAGCACGCCCAGGCCGAGCTCCGGCACGACGGTGTCGCCGATCTTCAGGGGCAGGCCGATGCCGATGAAGCCGCCGACCACCCAGGACAGCTGGAGCAGCGTCTCGGACCGGGCGAACGCGGAGGTCCGGTTGCGCTCGGGTACGTCGCGCTGGACCAGCGCGTCGAGGGAGACCTTGCCCATCGCCTGCGCCACCCCGGCGGTCAGGCCGAGCAGCACCGCCGAGAGCAGACCGTAGAACAGCGCGGCGAACACCGCCGCGGCGGCGTCGGCCATCAGTGCCGCGACCACGACGACCGACGGCGTGACCTTCTTCAGCGCCGAGCCCAGACCGATGCCGATCGTGTTGCCGAGGCCGGCGGCCCCGATCACCAGCGCCATCAGCAGGGTCGCGCGTCCCTCCCAGCCCGGGAGCGGGTACTGGCGCAGGAGGAAGGCCATGTACATCGTCAAGAAGCCCGAGAGCATCCGGAGGCCGGCGTTGCAGCGCAGGGCATGGACCACCGTGGGGGGCACGCGGAACGAACGGCGGTCGCCGGTCAGGCTGGCGGGGAGCTCACCCTCCTTCGCGTCGGCCTTCGCCGGCAGCAGGATGGAGAGGATGGTCGCGCCGGCGAAGACCACGAAGGCGTAGCGCAGCGCCCACTGGGAGCCGAACGTGGAGGCGAGTCCTGCGATCGGCGCCGAGATGGCGGCGCCGACGACGCCCGCGAGGGAGATCCGGCTGTTCGCCTTGACCAGGCTCAGTCCCTCCGGCTGCAGCCGGGGCACGGTGGCGGCCCGCGCCACGCCGTACGCCTTGGAGGAGACCAGGACGCCGAGCGCGGTGGGGAACATCGCGATCGACTCGGTGGCGACGGCGTCGGCCATCAGCCAGCACAGGAACGCGCGCAGCGCCATCGTCCCGCCGATCGCCCATCGGCGCCCGTGGCTGAACCGGTCGAGGAAGGGCCCGATGAGCGGCGCCACCACCGCGAACGGCAGCATCGTCAGGCCCAGGAACAGCGCCACCTGGTCGCGGGCCTCGCCGGGCTGGGCGAAGAACAGCGTCCCGGCCAGCGCGATGGCGACCGCGGCGTCCCCGGCGGCGTTGAACGCGTGCAGCTCGATCAGGCGGTAGAGGCCGGAGTCGCCCGCCCCCTCCGCGTGCGAGGCGCGGCGCGCCTGGCGGAAGGTGTACGACGCACCGCGGCCGGTCGCACTCCCGGCCCTGCGCAGGCTGCGACCCGTGGCGGAGACCATCCGACGGCCACGCCGTGACCTCGGTGCCGGATCCTCCATGTCCACATCCTGCCAACCCGAGCCGCCCGGCGAGACACAGCCCATGCCGATGAGGGACAATCCGGGACGTGATCGCCGCACCGGACGCCGCCGCCCTCGAAGCCGTCGAGGCGGCCCGCGCTGCCCTGGCCGAGGAGGTGGGCGCCGACGTCGTCGGCGAGCACCTCACCGTCCAGTCGGAGACGGGTGGCGCGGTCAGCCACACCTTCGAGTGCACCCAGCCGGGCTACCCGGGCTGGGTGTGGTCGGTCACGGTCGCCCACGCACCGGGCTCCGACCGGGTGACCTTCGACGAGATCGTGCTGATCCCGGGCGAGGACGCCATCGTGGCGCCGCCGTGGGTGCCCTGGCGCGACCGGATCCAGCCCGGTGACCTCTCGCCGGGCGACCTGCTGCCGGCCGACGAGGACGACCCGCGCCTGGTGCCGACGTGGCTCGCCGGGCAGCGTCCCGACGAGGACGAGAAGCCGGTCGTCGACGAGATCGGGTTGGGGCGGTCGCGGGTCCTGTCCCTGGAGGGGCGCGACCTGGCCGTGCAGCGCTGGTACGCCGGCGAGCAGGGTCCCGACGTGCCGCTCGCGCAGTCCGCTCCGGGGCGCTGCGTCGGCTGTGGCTTCCTGGTCCGCCTGGAGGGTCCGCTCGCGACGATGTTCGGCGTCTGCGCCAACGAGTTCGCCAACGACGACGGCAAGGTGGTCTCCCTCGATCACGGGTGCGGGGCGCACTCCGAGGCCCAGCTGCGCAAGAAGCAGCTCCCGCCGCCGCTGCCCGACCACGTCTTCGACACGCTCAGCCGCGACGATCTCGAGGAGTTCTAGCCCGTTCTCGGTCCCACCACGTCGTAGGTCGCGGTGAGGAAGTCACCGTTGCGCCCGTGCTCGACGAGGGCGAGGTCGTGGCGCCGGGGGAACAGCGGCCGGCCCGCGCCGAGGGTGACCGGAGCGATCGACACGATCACCTGGTGGAGCAGGCCGGCGTCGGCGAACTGACCGGCGAGGTCACCTCCGCCGACGACCCAGATGTCCCGGTCCCCGGCAGCGGCCGCGATCGCGGCGTGGTGCTCGACCACGCTCCCGGCCACGAAGGTGATGCCCTCGCCGATCGGGGCCAGGTCGCGGTGGCTGAACACCCAGCAGGGGATCGTGTAGCCCCAGGCCTCCCCGCTGCGCGCGAGGTGGTCCCGTAGCCACTCGTAGGTGGTCGCGCCCATCGCCATGGCGCCGATGCCGGCGATGAACTCCGCGTAGCCACCGGGCCCACGCTCGTCGTTCTCCTGCTCGAAGAGCCACTCCAGGGAGTCGTGCTCGTCGGCGATGTAGCCGTCCAGGGTAGTGGCGGTGTAGTACAGCGCGCGGGTCATCGTGCTCAGCCCAGCTCGCGCTCGATCTCGCGCCGGCGACGGCGGCGCCGGCGGCAGTGGTCCCAGCCCACGAGACCGAGCCCGAAGCCGGCGACGCAGGTCCAGAGCCACCACAGGTGGCCGTCGGTCTGCAGCCGGCCGTAGAAGGGGAGCAGCAGGATCACGGCCAGCCCCCACAGGGCGGTGCCGACCTGCATCGTGCGCACGCCGTCGAGGTCGAGAGGGTCGACGTCCGCGACGATGTAGGTGCGGTTGCCGATCTCGTGCACCATCGGCTGGTCGTCCTCGGGGCGCATGGGACCAACCTAACCTCGTCCCACCGGTCGGCCCGGTGCGGTGTCGCTGTGGCGGTCTGGTTGGATTCCGCGCGTGGACAAGTACTTCAAGATCACCGAGCGTGGGTCGACCGTCGGACGCGAGGTCCGCGGCGGCGTGGTCACGTTCTTCACGATGGCCTACATCATCGTGCTGAACCCGATCATCCTCAGCGGCGTGCCCGACTCCTCGGGCGGCTTCCTCGGCGGCACGGAGAACAACTTCGGCATGATCGCCGCGGGGACGGCGCTGGTGGCCGGCCTGCTGACCATCCTGATGGGCGTGGTGGCCAACTACCCGCTCGCCCTGGCCACCGGGCTCGGCCTGAACGCCTTCGTGGCGTTCACCGTGGCCTCGCAGATGACCTGGGCGGACGCGATGGGCCTGGTGGTGCTGGAGGGGCTGGTCATCCTCGTCCTGGTGCTCACCGGGTTCCGGACCGCGGTGTTCCACGCCGTGCCGCCGCAGCTCAAGGTCGCGATCTCGGTGGGCATCGGGCTGTTCATCACGCTGATCGGGTTCGTGGACGCCGGAGTGGTGCGCCGCATCCCCGACGCCAGCAACACCACGGTGCCCGTCCAGCTCGGCGCCAACGGCACCCTGAGCGGGTGGCCGGTCCTCGTCTTCGCCATCGGCCTGCTGCTGGTGATCGCGCTGTGGGTACGCCGGGTCCGGGGCGCCATCTTGATCTCCATCGTCGTCACCACGCTGATCGCCATCGTGGTCGAGGCGGTCGTCAAGGTGGGTCCGATGTTCGGGGAGGAGTTCAACCCCGACGGCTGGGGGCTGAACGTGCCCGCCTGGCCCGACACGATCGTCTCCCGTCCCGACTTCGGCACGCTGGGGCAGTTCAACCTCTTCGGCTCCTTCGAGTCCGTCGGTGCGGTCGCGGCGATCCTGCTCGTGTTCACGCTGCTGCTGGCCGACTTCTTCGACACCATGGGCACGATGACCGCGATCGGCGCCGAGGCCGGTCTCCTCGACGAGGAGGGCATCCCGCCGAACCCGACCCGGATCCTGGTCGTCGACTCGCTCGCGGCCGCCGCGGGTGGCGCGGCCGGGGTCTCGTCGAACACCTCCTACATCGAGTCGGCCTCCGGTGTCGGGGAGGGCGCCCGTACCGGCCTGGCCTCGGTGGTCACCGGGGTGCTGTTCCTGCTGGCCCTGCCGTTCTCCACGCTGGTCGACGTGATCCCCAGCGAGGCCGCCGTCCCGGCGCTGGTGCTGGTCGGGTTCTTGATGATGCAGCAGGTCCAGGGGATCTCGTGGGACGACGCCGAGATCGCGATCCCGGCGTTCCTCACCATCGTGCTGATGCCGTTCACCTACTCGATCACCGTGGGCATCGGGGCGGGCTTCCTCACCTACGTGCTGATCAAGGTCGTGCGCGGCAAGGCCGCGATGGTCCAGCCTCTGCTCTGGGTGATCAGCGTGCTCTTCCTCCTGTACTTCGCGATCAACCCGCTCACCCGCCTGCTGACCTGAGCCAGGCCGGGGCCCCGGACGGTCCGAGGATCGGACTCCACGGAAATAGTTAGCACGAGTAATGACTTATGCTAAGCATCATGAGTCCCACGATCGAGAGCGCCACTCGCAGCGACACCGGCCTGGCCAGTGAGCTGCGGCTCTCGGTGATGCGCCTGGGCCGCCGCCTGCGCAGCGAGCGGCAGCCGGACAACCCGCTGAGCGTCGCCGCCCTCAGCGCCCTCGGCGTGCTCTTCCGTGAGGGGGAGTGCACCGTCGGGGCGCTCGCCGCGCACGAGCGGGTGCAGCCGCCGTCGATGACCCGCACCGTGAACTGCCTGGTCGAGGACGGCTACGCGCTGCGGCGTCCCTCCGAGACCGACGGCCGGCAGGTCCTGGTCGACCTGACCGAGAAGGGCCGGGACATCCTGCTGGCCGACCGCCGGCGACGCGACGCCTGGCTCGCGCAGCGCCTCCGCGAGCTGACCCCCGACGAGCGTGCCCTGCTGCGCGAGGTCGCCCCCCTGCTCCAGAGATTGGCCACCGTCAGTTGACCACCGCACCACAGCACCCGTTCCGCACCCCGTCCGGGGGTGAGCGCCGATGAGTCCCACCTTCCGTGCCCTGCACAACCAGAACTACCGGCTCTACGCCACCGGTGGCGTGGTGTCCAACATCGGCACCTGGATGCAGCGCGTGGCCCAGGACTGGCTGGTGGTCACCCTCGCCGTCAACGACGGCACCGCGCTGGGCATCACCACCGGCCTGCAGTTCCTGCCCGCCCTGCTGCTCTCCCCGTACGCCGGCCTGGTGGCCGACCGGGTCCCCAAGCAGCGGCTGCTCCAGGTCACCCAGACCGTGATGGCCGCGACCGCCGTGCTGCTCGGGACGCTCGCCGTGACCGGCGTCGTCGAGGTGTGGCACGTCTACGTCCTCGCCTTCCTGTTCGGGGTGGGCTCGGCCTTCGACGCCCCCGCCCGGCAGAGCTTCGTCAGCGAGATGGTCGACCCCGAGGACCTGTCCAACGCCGTCGGCCTCAACTCGGCCTCGTTCAACGCCGCGCGCGTCGCCGGCCCCGCGCTGGCCGGGTTGCTCATCGGGGTCTTCGGCGGCGGGGCCGCGGCCACCGGCTGGGTGATCCTGCTCAACGGGCTCAGCTACGCCGCCGTGGTGCTGGCGCTGCGCCGGATGGTGCTCGCCGACCTGCAGGTCGTGCCGCGTGAGGAGCGCAGGCCGGGGATGATCCGCGACGGCTTCCGCTACCTGCGCGGACGACCCGACCTGCTGATGGTCCTCGGGGTGGTGTTCTTCGCCGGCACGTTCGGCCTGAACTTCCAGATGACCTCGGCGCTGATGACCACCCAGGTCTTCGACCGGGGGGCCACGGCGTACGGGCTGCTGGGCTCCGCGATGGCGGTCGGCTCGCTGACCGGTGCCCTGATGGCCGCCCGGCGCACCCGGATCCGGCTGCGGCTCGTGGTCGTCTCGGCGCTGCTCTTCGGGGCCGTGGAGATCGTGGCCGGGCTGGTGCCGACGTACGCCGCCTTCGTGGCGATCGTCCCCCTGCTCGGGTTCACCGCGCTGACCATGATCACCGCGGCCAACACCACCATCCAGCTCGGCACCGCGCCGGGCCTGCGCGGTCGGGTGATGGCGCTCTACCTGATGGTGTTCATGGGCGGGACCCCGATCGGGGCGCCGTTCATCGGCTGGATCGGCGAGGAGTTCGGCGCCCGCTGGACCCTCATCGGCGGCGGTGGCCTGACCATCCTGGGCGTGCTGCTCTCGGTCGCGCTGTTCAGCCGTGGTCGCGGCCTGATGCACCGCCGGGTGGTCACCCGTCGGGGCCTGGGGCAGCAGACCGTAGGCTCGACGGCATGAACCCCCGCTACCGCCGACTGGTCATCCCGGTCGCGCTCGGTGGGTTGATCCTGATCGTCGTGGTCGCCGCGCTGGCGAAGTGAGCTCGCCCTGATGGCCGAGCCGCTTCTCCGAGCCCTCTCCCGGGTGCGCAGCACCGTGCTCGACGACGACACGCTGGTCCGCGCACTGGCCTCGGGGCGTCGCCGGGGCCAGCCGGCTCCGCGCTGGCGGCGCGTCGAGCTGCGCTACGTCGACCTCAAGGCCGGTCGGCACCTCCAGCTGACGGCGTACGACGACACCCAGGCGCACGTGTCCAACCACCTCGACCCCCGCGAGGTGCTCGACGACCTGCTCGACGAGCCGTTCGCCAACTGGCACCTCGAGACGACCACGCAGACCACGCAGGTGCGGGTGACCAAGAAGGGCGAGGCGCTCGTGCACACCGCCGACCGAGCCGAGCCGGCGGAGCCGCGGCGCTCGCACGACCAGGTGAAGGACCGGCTGCTGCCGCCCGACCACCCGGTGCTGGTCGCCCTGGGCATCTCCGACCGGCAGGGACGACCGAAGCCGTCCCGCCAGGCGAAGTACCGCCAGGTCGAGGAGTTCCTGCGGGCGCTGTCCGCCGCCGTCGACGAGGCCCAGCGCAGTCACCGGCTGCGCACCCCCACCGAGGACGACCCCCTGCGGGTCGTCGACCTGGGCTGCGGCAACGCCTACCTCACCTTCGCCGCGCACGCCTGGCTGCGCGAGCGGATGCCGGTGCGCCTGGTCGGGGTCGACGTCAAGGAGCAGGCGCGAAGGCACAACACCGAGGTGGCCGAATCCCTGGGGCTGGACACCGAGGTCACCTTCCTGGCCGCCGGCATCCGCGACGCCGAGCTCGAGGAGCGCCCGGACGTCGTGCTGGCCCTGCACGCGTGCGACACCGCGACCGACGACGCCCTGCTCCGGGCGGTCGACTGGGACGCCGACCTGGTGCTAGCAGCCCCGTGCTGTCATCACGATATTTCCGCCCAATTGCGTCGAGTTCCGACACCGGTGGGCTACACCAGTTTGACCCGAGATGGGATTTTGCGAGAGCGCTGGGCGGATACCTTGACCGACGCCCTACGTGCGGCGATATTGCGTCTGGTTGGTTACCGCGTGGACGTCGTCGAGTTCGTCGACAGCGCACACACCCCGCGCAACACGTTGCTGCGGGCGGTGCGTACCGGCTCTTCCCCCCGGGAGCAGGACCGCGCGGAGTACGAGGAGCTGGTGTCGACCTGGCACCTGCACCCGCAGCTGGCGGAGCTGCTGGACAGGGGGGAGAAGCAGTGACGTGGCGCGTGGCCGCCGCGAGCCTGGCTGTGGGCGTCCTTGCTGTCGCCACGCCTGCCTCCGCGGCCGACATCCCGGGCACGGTCCGGCTCGACGACGCCCGGATCAAGGAGTCCAGCGGCCTCGTCGACCTGGGCCGGCTCTGGGTGACGGCGAACGACTCCGGCGACAGCGCCCGGCTGTTCGTGGTCGACCCGTACACAGGTCGCACCGTCGGCGTCACCCGGTACGCGCCCGCCGTGGTCGACGTCGAGGCGCTGGCCCCCGGTGGAGGCCGGACCGTGTGGGTGGGCGACATCGGGGACAACAAGCACACCCGGCACTCGATCAGCGTCTACGAGGTCGAGGTCGCCCGCGGGCAGCGCTCGGTCAAGGCGCGCCGGTACCGGCTCGTCTACCCCGAGGGCCGGCCCAACGCGGAGTCGCTCTTCCTCGACCGGGCGGGTCGGGTGCACGTGATCACCCAGGGCCTGACCGGCGCGGTGTACCGGGCGCCGGCGAAGCTCAGCAGCAACCGGCCCAACCGGCTGCGCAAGGTCGGCGCGGTCCGCGAGTTCGCCACCGACGCCGCGCTCACCCGGGACGGGCGCCACGTCCTGGTGCGCGGTCCTCGGTTCGCCGGGGTCTACACCGTGCCCGGCTTCCGGCGGGTCGCCGGCTTCCGGATCCCGCCACAGCCCCAGGGCGAGGGGATCTCGGTGGGACCCGACGGGTTCGTGCGGGTGAGCAGCGAGGGCCGGCACACCGCGGTGCGCGGGGTGGCCATCCCTCCACGCGTCCGGAGGATCATCGACCCGCCTGCCCCGAGCCCGAGCCCGACCCCCAGCGCCTCACCCAGCCCCAGCCCGACGCCCAGCCCGACGCCCAGCCCGACCCCCAGCCCGACCCCCAGCCCGACCGGCGACGCCGAAGGTCCGGGACCGGCAACTGCGCCCGAGAACGGCGGCGACGGCGGGCTGGGCGGCATCGACCCGCCCTGGCTGCTGTGGAGCATCCCGGCGGTGATCGCGCTCGGTGCCCTCGGCATCGGCCTCGGCCTGCGGCGGCGGGGCGAGTGAGGCTCACCGCGGTGCACGGTGACATCACCGTGCAGGAGGTCGACGCGGTGGTCAACGCCGCCAACCGGGCGATGCGCGGTGGAGGTGGCGTCGACGGCGCCATCCACCGAGCCGGCGGGCCGGCCGTGCTCGAGGACTGCCGGCGCCGCTTCCCCGACGGCCTGGCGACCGGCGCGGCCGGGTGGACGACGGCCGGGGAGCTCCCGGCCCGGTGGGTGATCCACGTGGTCGGGCCCAACTACGCCGCCGGCGAGCGGGACCGCTCGCTGCTGGTCTCCTGCTACACCAACGCCCTGCGCGTGGCCGACGAGCTCGGTGCCGGCACGCTGGCCTTCCCGCTGGTCTCCGCCGGCGTCTACGGGTGGCCCAGGACCGACGCCGTGGCGGCCGCGGTCGAGGCCCTGACCAGCACGACGGGGACCGGGGTGGTCGAAGCGCGCCTGGTCGCCTTCGACCGGGCCTCCTACGAGCTGGTGCGCGCGGCCCTCTAGCCCGCGGCCAGGCGCTCCACCACGTAGTCGACGCAGCGGGTCAGCGCCTCGACGTCGCCGGGGTCGATCGCCGGGTACATCGCGATGCGCAGCTGGTTGCGGCCCAGCTTGCGGTAGGGCTCGGTGTCCACGACGCCGTTGGCGCGCAGGGTCGCGGCCACCGCGTCCGCGGAGATCGACTCGTCGAAGTCGACGGTCCCGATCACCAGCGAGCGGTGCGCGGGGTCGGCGACGTACGGCGTGGTGTACGACGTGCGCTCGGCCCAGCCGTACAACGCGTCGGCCGAGGCGGTGGTCCGCGCGACCATGGCCTCGAGCCCGCCCTGGCCGTTCATCCAGTCCAGCTGCTCGGCCATCAAGAACAGCGTGGCCACCGAGGGGGTGTTGTAGGTCTGGTTCTTCGCGGAGTTCTCGATCGCCGTCGGCAGGTCGAAGAACGCCGGCACCCAGCGGCCGCTCGCGGCGATGGACGCGGCCCGCTCGAGCGCGGCCGGGGACATCAGTGCCAGCCAGAGGCCGCCGTCGGAGGCGAACGACTTCTGCGGCGCGAAGTAGTAGGCGTCGACCTGGCTGACGTCGACCGGCAGCCCGCCCGCGCCGGAGGTCGCGTCGACGAGCACCAGCGAGTCGTCGTCGGCCACCCGCTGCACCGGCGCCATCACGGCGGTGGAGGTCTCGTTGTGGGCCCAGGCGTAGGCGTCCACCCCGTCCTCGGCGACCGGGGCCGGCAGCGACCCGGGCTCGCTGGTGATGACCGACGGGTCGGCCAGGAAGGGAGCCGCGGCGACCGCCTTGGCGAACTTGGCGGAGAACTCCCCGAAGCTCAGGTGCTGGCTCCGCTCGCGGACCAGGCCGAAGGTGGCGATGTCCCAGAAGGCGGTGGCCCCCCCGTTGCCGAGGACGACCTCGTAGCCGTCCGGCAGCGAGAACAGCTCGGACAGGCCCTCGCGGACCCGGCCCACCGTCGCCCGGACGGGCGCCTGCCGGTGCGAGGTGCCCATCAGCGAGGTCCCGGTGGCGGCGAGCGCGTCGAGCGCACCGGCCGGGATCTTGGACGGTCCGGCTCCGAACCGGCCGTCCGCGGGGAGGAGGTCCTGGGGGATCACGATCTCGGTCACGGGCCTAGTGTGGCAGCCATGTCAGGGCTGTCCGGATGGCGGATCGTGCGCCGGCCGATCGTCCACCCCGACGCCGCGCTGCTGGTCGAGGAGGTCCAGGGGGAGTACGTCGCCCGGTACGGCGGACGCGACGAGACCCCGATCGACCCGACGTACTTCGAGGACCCCGACGGGGCCTTCTTCGTGGGCTACCTCGACGGCACCCCGGTGGCCACCGGAGCCTGGCGCCGGCGCACCGACGTGGCCTTCGACGGCTCCACGCGGAGTGCGGAGATCAAGCGCATGTACGTCGTGCCGGCAGCCCGGGGTCGGGGCCTGGCCCGAGCGGTCCTCGCCCACCTCGAGCAGACCGCCCGGGCGGCCGGCGCCGAGGTGATGGTGCTGGAGACCGGGCTCCGCCAGCCCGAGGCGATCGCGCTCTACGAGTCCGCGGGCTACCGGGTGATCCCCGGCTTCGGCCACTACCGGGACGCCCCGCTCAACCGGTGCCTGGCGCGGCGGCTGTGACCCGGGGGCAAGGCGGAACTCCAGAAAAACGGACAAAACGCCCACGGTGAGCCTAGGCTCGGGAGCCCGACGAGAGGTTCCCCCGATGCGCCACCGCGCCCTGCCGCGCCGACTCCTGACCGTGCTGCTTGCGGTCGTGACCGCGCTGAGCCTGCTCGGCGCCGCCGCGGCCGAGCCGGAGCCGGTCGAGCCCTACGCCGGCTACCAGCCGCAACGCGCCTGCGCCCCCAAGGCCAAGGCGGGCACGCTGGCACTCGGCCGCTGGGTGGTGCGGACCTACGGCGGTGGCTTCGGGTCGATCTCGCGTTCGTGCCGCGGGCGCTCGGTCTCCGAGCACAAGGAGGGACGTGCCTTCGACTGGCGGCTCGACGCGACCAGGCCCGCGGACCGAACCCGTGCCAACCGGTTCCTGGCCGCGCTGCGGGCCACGGGTCCCTCGGGGGAGCCGGCCGAGCTGGCCCGGCGGATGGGCGTGATGTACGTGATCTGGAACGACCGGATCTACGCCTCCTACGACCGCTTCCGGGCGCGGGCCTACCGCAGCTCGAGCTGCAAGCGGCTCGCCGGCTGCTCGCGCACGCTGCGGCACCGCGACCACGTGCACATCTCGCTCACCCGGGGCGGCGGGCTCGGCCGCACCAGCTGGTACGCCGGCCGGGTGCCCGCGCGCCTGCGCTGAGCGCTCAGGCGACCGGCTCCTCCGAGGCATCGGTGTTGCCCCACGCCTCGTTCCAGCCCTCGATCTCGCTCGCCGGCCGCTCGCCCGGTCCGGCGTAGATCGCCGAGGGGCGGATCAGCCGGCCGGTGGTCTTCTGCTCCAGGATGTGCGCCGACCAGCCGCCGGTGCGCGCGCAGGTGAACATCGAGGTGAACATCGGCGCCGGGACCTCGGCGAAGTCGAGCACGATCGCGGCCCAGAACTCGACGTTGGTCTCCAGCACCCGGTCGGGACGGCGCTCGCGGAGCTCGGCCAGCGCGGCCTGCTCGAGCTGCTCGGCGACCTCGTAGCGTGGAGCGTCGAGCTCCTTGGCGGTACGCCGCAGCACCCGGGCCCGCGGGTCCTCGGCGCGGTAGACGCGGTGGCCGAAGCCCATCAGCCGCTCCCCGTCGTCGAGCAGCTTCTTGACGTACCCCGCGGCGTCACCCGACTTCTCGACCTCCTCGATCATGTGCAGCACCCGCGAGGGGGCGCCGCCGTGCAGCGGTCCGCTCATGGCGCCGATGGCTCCCGAGAACGCGGCCGCGACGTCGGCGCCGGTCGAGGTGATCACCCGGGCGGTGAAGGTGGAGGCGTTCATGCCGTGCTCGGCGGCGGAGCTCCAGTAGGCGTCGATCGCCTTGACGTGGGCGGGGTCCGCCTCGCCCTTCCAGCGGATCAGGAACTTCTCGGCCAGCGTCGCGCCCTGGTCCACCTCGCGCTGAGGGACGATCGGCAGTCCGAGGCCGCGCGCCGCCTGCCCGGCGAAGGACAGCACCATCACCGCCACCCGGCTGAGGTCCAGGCGAGCCTGCTCGTCGGAGATGTCGTAGGTCTGCCGCATCCCGAGCATCGGCGCGAGCATCGCGACCCCGGCCTGCACGTCGGCACGGACGTCGCCGGTGTGGATCGGGATGTTGTAGGGCTCGGCCGGAGGCAGTCCCGGCTCGAAGGCGCCGTCGATGAGCAGGCCCCACACCTTCTCGAAGGGCACCCGGCCCACGATCTCCTCGATGTCGACGCCGCGGTAGCGCAGCGCGGAGCCTTCCTTGTCGGGTTCGGCGATCTGGGTCTCGAACGCGACCACGCCCTCGAGCCCGTGATGTACCTCAGTCATGGAGGGCATTGTGCACCCCCCGGGAGCGGCGTACACAGCGCGCCCTTCCGTTCACGCTGCCGGTACGTTCGGCCCATGGCCTCGACACCCGATCCCGAGCAGCTGGCGGCGCTGCGCCGCGAGTACGGCGACGCCGGTCTCGACGACCCCGACCTGGCTCCTGACCCGATCGCCATGTTCGGTCGCTGGCTGCAGGACACCATCGACTCGGGGCTGCACGAGCCCAACGCCATGGCCGTCGCCACCGCCGGTCCCGACGGCCGGCCGTCCGTGCGCCTGGTGCTGCTCAAGGGCGTCGACGAGCGCGGCTTCGTGTTCTACACCAACTACGAGTCCCGCAAGGGCCGTGAGCTCGACGCCAACCCGCACGCGTCGTTGCTGTTCCCCTGGCACGACCTGCAGCGGCAGGTGCGGGTCGAGGGACCGGTCTCGCGGGTGTCGGAGGAGGAGAGCCGGGCGTACTTCGCGGCCCGTCCGCGCGAGTCGCAGCTCGGTGCCTGGGCCTCACCGCAGTCGCGGCAGGTGTCCTCGCGCGCGGAGCTGGACGCGGTGTACGCCGACGTCGAGGCGAGGTACGCCGACGGGGAGGTTCCCCTGCCGCCCACGTGGGGCGGATACCGGGTCCGGCCCGACGTGGTGGAGTTCTGGCAGGGGCGCAAGGGTCGGATGCACGACCGGATGGTCTACCGCCGGGACCAGGGCGGCTGGGCGACGGTCCGGCTCGCTCCCTGACGCCGGGGGAGGAGCTCAGCCGGCGCCGCTGCCGTAGTCGGCTTCCTCGGCGTGCAGGGGTGCGGTCTCCGGGTCCTCCTCCCGGTCCGCGCCGATCTGGTCGTCCTCGTCGCCGGTCTGGTCGGGGTGCCGGGCCAGCGGGTTGTCCTCGTGGGGCTGGAGGTCCTCGGGCAGCTGGTCGTCGCCCACGTCACCGGGGACGCCGGACTCGACGCCCGGTGCGCCACCCCCGGTGTCGGCGCCGGTGTCGGAGCCGGTGTCGGGGCTGTCGGAGCCGGAGCTCTCGGAGCTGGTGTCTGGCTCGGTCTCGGTCTCGGGCTCGGTGTCGGCCGGCTGCTGCTCGCTCATGGTCCCCTTCTTACCCCGTGGACGCCGGAGGATGCCTGCCGCGGTGCCCGCGTGCCGAGCACCGGTGACCGCGGTGCGAAAAACCATTGAGCCGGGCGTACGGGCGACCTACCGTGGGCGCACACGGGAAAGGAGGTGGTCCGGAGAATGAGTTCTTCCAGGACGCGTGAGGTGGCTGCCCGCTAGCAGCTCACCGGCCAGGTCGTTGACGCGAGCTGGCGAATCCGCAGCAGTCACCCGACCCGCAGGCGATCCGGGCACGTCCCCCGGAGCGGCTCCACCGGAGCCACGCCTGCGGGTCGCTGCGTGGTTTGTAGGGTGTTCACATGGCGGACAACCAGACCCTGCAGTCCTTGGAGCACGAGCTGCTGGTCCTGCTGCGCCGCATCCGCCGGGTGGTGGTCGAGCGGGCCCGGATGGTCCACCCCGACCTGTCACCCGTCGGGTACTCCATGCTGCTGGCCCTCCAGGACACCGGACCGCAACGGGCCAGCGACCTGGTCGGTCTCTTCGCCATCGACAAGGGGGCGGTCAGCCGCCAGGTCGGCGCGCTGCTGGACCTCGGCCTGATCGAGCGCTCGCCGGACCCCCAGGACCGGCGGGCGGCGATCCTGGCCCTCACCGACGAGGGCGCCCGGCGGATCACCGAGGTCGCCGCCCAGCGACTCCGGGAGATCGGGGAGCGTCTCGAGGCCTGGGAGCCGGGTGAGCTGGAGACGCTCGTCAGCCTGATGTCGCGCTACAACGCCGCCCTGGAGTGAGGGCTCAGGTGGTCCGGGTCTCGCCGGGAGTCGGCAGCAGCTGGGGGACGAGCAGTGCCGTGAAGCCGATCACCTGCGCGGTGATGAACGCCGCGAGCACGGTGTCGAGGGGCTGACCCGGACCGACCACCAGGACGCCGGCCGCCGCCGCACCGGCCAGGGCCCAGCTGCGCAGGATCAGGTGCGACCGGTCGCGGGCCAGGGCCAGGAGCGAGAGCGACAGCGCGCCCAGGGCGAGCGCGCTGCCCGCCGCGGTCAGCACGCCCACGCGGGCCGTGACCTGGACCGAGGCGCCGAAGACCAGCTCGATCAGGAACGGGCCGGCGAGCCCGCCCAGCAGCCCGGCCGCGACGCAGGCGACGACGGTGGCCGCACCGAGCCCCAGCGTCACCCGGTGCAGGAACGCGTGCCGCCCGGCGACGTGGATCCGCGTGAGCACGCCCGTGACCGGCGAGATCGCCCCGATGGCCAGCGTGTAGGGCGCCCGGAACAACGCCAGGGCGACGAACAGGCCGGTGACCTGGGCACTGCTGCCTCCGAGCAGTGTCAGCGCCAGGGGCCCCCCGGTGAGCAGGGCCTGGGAGAGCACCTGGCCACCGGACGTGCGCAGCACGAAGCGAGCCCAGGGGGTGCCGGCCTCGGCACCGGCACGTCCCAGGCGCAGCACCGAGGGCCAGCACAGCGCCACGAGCAGGCCCGCGACCAGTGCTGCGCCGTACCAGCCCGGCGTCATCACCGCGCCTGCCATCAGCGCTGCGGCGAGCACGACGCGCGTCCCGTTCTCGCTGACCAGGGCGATCGCGACGGCGGTGAGCCGGCGGCGGGCGGTCAGCACGCCGCGGACGACGCCGGTGTACGCCGAGCCGACCGTCACCAGGGCCGCGAGCAGCGGGAACGTCACGTCGTCGCGGTCGAAGAGCTGCTCGCGGACCGCGAAGGCCACGCCGCCGACGACGACCGCGGTGACCAGCACCGTGGGCACGATGGTGCGCGCAGCGCGGCGCACCTGTCCCTCGTCGCCTCCGGCGGCGGCCACCGACCGGACGATCCAGTGCTGGAGCGGAAAGGTCAGCGCGGCGGCGGAGAAGCTCCAGTAGGTCCACAGCACGGCCACCGGCGCCGCAGGCGCCGAGCCCAGCGCCCGGGTCACCAGCGCGAAGAAGACGTAGGCGAGCAGGCCGCTCACCGCCGAGCCGACGGTCAGGACGCTGGCTGACCGGGCGCGACTCACACGCGGAATCTACGGGACGTCACCCGGCGAACGTGGCCGGGTCGACGGCGATCCACACGTGCTCGGCCCGCCCGACGATGCGGCCGTCCGCGTCGTGGAGCGTGGACGCGGTGAAGGTCTTGCGGCCCTCCGAGCCACGGCGCTCGCCCATGACGACGTGCTCCTCGCCCAGCACCGGGAGGGTGTCGACCACGGCCGTCATCCGTCCGAGGACCATCAACCGCTCGGTGATGTCTCCCGCCCACCCGCCGATGCAGTCCAGCGCGGCCCAGGTCGCGGCCAGGCTCGCGCGGGGCGTCGAGTCGTCCTGGTGCTGATCGGGGACCTGCGCCGCGATGCTGCGGTCGGGGATCCACGGTGCGGCGAGCCGGGTGTCCCCGCGGACCGGCGGCACCAGGCCCGGGAAGATGCGCAGCCCGTCCTCGCGTTCGGGCCCGCAGACGAAGCAGTGCGGGAACGGGTGGCTGCGGTGGCCCGGGTACGACGGGCTCGCGGCGACGGCCTCGTCCCAGCCCACGCCCTCGACCGGCGTGACGTCCTGGCCGCCGGGCTCGGCCTGCGCGACCAGCGCGCCCCCGAAGGTCAGGGTCACCCCGGACCCCTCCTGATTGACGCGCATGGTCACCTCGAGGGGCGGGGGCTGGCGCAGGGTGACCGTCACGGGCCGACCGGTGGTGTCGCCGAGCCCGGCCGCCAGGGAGCCGGCCACGAAGCCGCCGTTCCCCGAGCGCACCGGCCCGCAGTAGCGCGTGGGCACGTACAAGCTCTCGATCACCCTCCACACCCTGCAGGGCTGCTGGGCCATGGGCAACAATGGGGCGGTGAGCGACCTGATCGACACCACCGAGATGTACCTCCGCACGATCTACGAGCTCGAGGAGGAGGGCATCGTCCCCCTGCGCGCCCGGATCGCGGAGCGTCTCCACCAGAGCGGTCCCACGGTGAGCCAGACAGTGGCCCGGATGGAGCGCGACGGGCTCCTCACGGTCGAGGGGGACCGCCACCTCCAGCTCACCGACGAGGGGCACAGCCTGGCCATGCGGGTGATGCGCAAGCACCGCCTCGCCGAGCGGCTGCTGACCGACGTCATCGGCCTGGACTGGGAGCTGGTGCACGAGGAGGCGTGCCGCTGGGAGCACGTGATCAGCGAGACCGTCGAGCGCCGGTTGCTCGAGCTGCTCGACCACCCCACGGAGTCCCCGTACGGCAACCCGATCCCCGGGCTGGCCGAGCTGGGCCAGGCCGGCGAGGGCGAGCAGTTCCGCGACGGGGTGGAGGCTCTCTCCGACGTGGTGGGCGAGGAGTCCCGCCGGGTCCGGGTGCGCCGGATCAGCGAGGAGATGCAGAAGGACGAGA
Organism: uncultured Actinomycetota bacterium; assembly: GCA_963815595.1. Classification (GTDB taxonomy): domain Bacteria; phylum Actinomycetota; class Actinomycetes; order Propionibacteriales; family Nocardioidaceae; genus Marmoricola. The sequence continues at coordinate 74,366 of CAWFHA010000007.1, forward strand.
CGCTGATGGGCGCGCTGCGGCGTGCGGGGGCGCTCCCGGGCGCGGTGATCGCGGCGGTGGCGACCGGCGAGGGCGTGCTGCTGGGCAGCTCAGGCGAGACTGCGGAGGTCGTCGTCGAGGCGGCCGAGCACATCTTCGTCACCCGCGCCTGACCCGGCCCAGGCGCTCAGCCACTCGCTGCAGCCGGCCTCGATCTTCACCGTGGCGAGCTCGTCCCCGCGGGTCGCCCCGCGGTTGACGATGACGACCGGGAGGCCGGCCTTGGCGGCGTACCGCACGAAGCGCAGGCCGCTCATCACGGTGAGCGAGGAGCCGGCGACGACCAGCGAGTCGGCCTCGTCCAGGGCGGCGTAGCAGCGCTCGACGCGCTCGCGGGGCACGTTCTCGCCGAAGAACACGACGTGGGGCTTGAGCCGTCCGCCGCAGGAGGAGCAGCCCGGGACCGTGAACCCGCGGGTCTGCTCGAGGTCGACGTCGCCGTCGGGCCGGGCGGCCACCGTGCCGTGCTCCTCCAGCCAGCCGGGGTTGGCCTCGGTGAGCAGGCGCTGCATCCGTGCGCGCGGCGTCGGGACCCGGCAGTCCAGGCAGACGACCTCGCTGATCCGGCCGTGCAGCGCGACGATGCGCTGCTGCCCGGCTCGCTCGTGCAGGCCGTCGACGTTCTGGGTGATCAGGAACCCGACCTGCCCCGCGTCCTCCAGGCGTGCCAGGGCGCGGTGACCCTCGTTGGGCTCGGCCAGGCCCATGCGTGCCCAGCCCAGGTGTGCCCGGGCCCAGTAGCGCTGCTGGTTCTCCGCCGAGGCCACGAAGTCCTGGTAGGTCATCGGCCGCCGCACCGGCGCGCCCGGCCCCCGGTAGTCGGGGATCCCCGAGTCGGTGCTCAGCCCGGCGCCGGTGAGCACCACGGTGTGGTCGCCCAGCAGGCCGCGGAGCCGGTCAGCCACGTGCGTACCGCAGCTCTGCGCGCGCCCGCGCCTTGGCGGCCTCGACGTCACGGTCCTTGGCCGGGGCGGTCGTGGTCAGCCCCTCCAGGAGCCGACGGGTCGCGGCGTCGACCTCGGCGACCGCCCGGTCGAAGGCTTCCTGGTTGGCCTGCGAGGGTCTCGTCGAGCCGCTGATCTTGCGGACGTACTGGACCGCCGCGGCATGGATCTCGTCGGGCGTGGCCGGCGGAGCGAAGTTGTGCAGGGTGCGGATGTTGCGGCACATGCGACGAGGGTACGTCGCCGGCGGTGGGGGCGGGGCTCAGTCGGCGGGCGCGACCCCGACGACCCGGACGCTGTCGCCGACCAGCGCCACGCGGTCGTCCGGGAGCGGCAGGGCGCGGGCGTTGTAGCCGGAGACCTCGGGCAGGTCGCCGACGGTGAGCGACCCGTCGCCACCGACGCGCAGCAGCAGCATCGTGCTGCGGTCCTCCTGCTGGAGCGAGGCGACCGCGGCACGCGCCCCCGGCAGCCAGGTGAACGCCCGCGGGTCCTGCGCGGCCGGGAAGTAGCTCGCGTGCCCGAAGGTGACCTTGTCGACCTGGCGGGCCCGGCTGACCTCGCCGATGTCGTAGACCGCGGCCTGGGCGCCGAGGTTCTCCCCCTGCAGGGTGGCGTCGGTGCCCAGGCCCAGCAGCCGGTCCTCACCGATCGGGTGCAGGTAGGCCGAGAAGCCGGGGATCTTCAGCTCGCCGAGACGACGGGGAGCGGTGGGATCGCTCAGGTCGATCGTGTACAGCGGATCGACCTGGCGGAAGGTGACCACGACGGCGAGGTCGTCGAACCAGCGCACCGACTGGATGTCCTCGCCGATCCCGAGCCCGGCGAGCTCGCCCACCTGCACGAGCCGGTCACCGCGCTCGTCGAGCACGACCACGCCGTTCTCCTGGGTCCTGCCGGTGCGGGACGGCCAGCCGACCGCGACCCGGAGGTGCCCCTCGTGCTCGTCGAGGGACCAGCGGTCCCGGACCCTGCCCTGCACCACGCCGGAGGCGAGGTAGCTGGTGCGGTCGCCGTCGAGGGCGAAGGCGTGCAGATGGGTGCGGACCTTCTGTGGTGGCGGCGAGATGCCGGGCTCGACGGGCGCGTCCGGGCCGACCATGGGACGGTCGAGCACCGGCCCTCCGCTCCACTCCGTGGCGGTGACGTAGAGCCGGTCGGTCGAGGAGTAGACCTCGCTGCCCGCCCCGGCCACCGCGACGCGTTGGTCGGCGTCGAGAGCGCCTGCCCGCAGGGTGGTGACCAGCACCGTCTGCGTCCCGCTGCTCGCGTCCGGGCGGTACACCTCGTCGCAGCGCACGCCGGGCGCCCAGTCCTCGACGCGGGAGTCGCGGACCAGCTCACGGTTGCGGCGCTCGGCCTCGCGCTCGCCGAGCACGCCGGGCTCGGGCTGCACGAACGGGAGAGCCGGCAGCCCCGTCGCGGTGACCAGGCGCACCGTCTCGCCGTACTGGCGAAGCGAGACCTGCCGGCCGGGCCACGTGCGCCGGTCGACCAGCCGCGGGTCGGCGGGGTCGCCGAGGTCGACGTCGAACAGGACGGTCCCCACCCCCGCCTCCGGTGCCCGGAGGCCGGAGTCCTCGAGGGTCGGGGCCACCGCGCTCCCGCCGACCAGCAGCGCGTGGTCGCCGACCAGCAGCAGCCCGTCGGCATAGGAGTCCTGCGGCAGGCTCCACGAGCCGACCTCCCGCGCGTCGGCGCCGGTGACGTCGGTGACGACGAGGCGCCGCCCTTCCTGCAGGCGGACGACGACGCGACCGTCGGTCTTGGCCACGTCGGGCTCGTCGACCCCCGACTCCTGCACGTTGGTCCCCGTGGGTCCGTTGGCCACCGCGTCGGCGGGGCCCGAGGCGACCGACTCGCGCGTGGCCGCGCCGTCGGCGATCAACGGCAGCACCCGGCCGCCCCATCCCCACGGACCGACCTCCTCGAGGCCGCGCTGCACGTACCACGACCGCAACGAGTCGCAGTCGGTGAAGCGGGTCAGCCCGGCCGCCGAGGCCGGTGGAGCGGCGGGGTCGAGGAGCACCACGGTCGCGGTGGTGCCGAGAACGCCGGCCGCGAGCAGGCCGGCCAGCGCCAGCGGGGAGGTGGTGCGGCGGCCACGGGCCGCGGCGTCAGGGGTGTGCCCGGGAGTGCTCATGGGGGTGGGACGCACCCGGGGGCCGCTCGGTTCCGCCGTGGACCGGTGGGTGAGGATGGTGGGGTCCGCGCCCCTCGTCCCAGGAGACCCCGTGCCCGCTGCCCCTGACTCCCGCGACCACGACATCGTCGTCTTCGGCGCCACCGGCTTCACCGGGGAGCTGACCGCGGCCTACCTCGCGGAGCACGCGCCTCCCGGCCTGCGCTGGGCCCTGGCGGGGCGCAACCGCGAGAAGCTCGAGCAGGTGCGCGCGCGGCTCACGGCGATCGACCCGGACCTGGCGGAACTCCCGCTCCTGCACGCCGACAGCACCGATGCCGAGTCCTTGCGCGCGGTCGCCGAGTCCGCGCGGGTCGTGGTCACCACCGTCGGTCCCTACCTGCTGCACGGCGAGCCGCTGGTGGCCGCCTGTGCCGCGGCGGGCACGGACTACGTCGACCTCACCGGGGAGCCGGAGTTCGTCGACCGGATGTACCTCGAGCACCACGAGCGTGCCGTGGAGTCCGGCGCCCGGCTGGTGCACGCCTGCGGCTTCGACTCCGTCCCGCACGATCTCGGCGCCTGGTTCACCGTGCAGGAGCTGAGAGCGACCGACCCGATCACGCTGCGCGGGGTGGTGCGCTCCAACGCGATGTTCTCCGGCGGGACCTTCCACTCGGCCCTGCACGCGATGAGCCGGCCGCGACAGATGCGCGGGGCCATGGTCGAGCGACGTGAGCGGGAGGGACGACCGGTGGGTCGCCGGTCCCGCGCCGTGGGCGGCCGACCCCACCGGGACCGCGAGCTCGGGCTGTGGTTGCTGCCGCTGCCGACGATCGACCCCTTCGTGGTGGCGCGCTCGGGTGCGGCGCTCCCGGCGTACGGGCCGGACTTCCGCTACAGCCACTACGCGGGGCTGAAGACGCTGCGGTACGCCGCGGGCGCGGTGGCCACCGTCTCGGGGCTGGTGGCCTCCGCGCAGGTGCCGCCGTTGCGCAACCTGCTCAAGAAGCGGGTCAAGCAGGGGGAGGGCCCGTCGGCCGACCGGCGGGCGAAGTCGTGGTTCACCGTGGACTTCGTCGGCCAGAGTGCCGGTCGCACCGTGCACACGCGCGTCTCGGGCGGGGACCCCGGCTACGAGGAGACCGCGAGGATGCTCGCGGAGTCCGCCCTGTGCCTGGCCCTCGACGACAACCCGGCGACGGCGGGCCAGGTGACCACCGCCCAGGCGATGGCGGAGAACCTGCTCACCCGGCTGCAGAAGTCCGGGATGTCCTTCGAGGTCGTCGACCGGTCGGGCGGGTAGCGCCGGGCTCCCGGGCCGGCGGCGCGCGGGGGAGCAGCGCGTCCCTCCCAGAGCGCCTGGTCAGATGACCCTTCACCCGGCCAGATGGGAGTGCCCCCGTCCAGCCCGCCACGGCGGGGTCCACCGGCCGGCCGCTGCCGTGGCCCGGTCGTAGAGGCGCCACACCCCGATCCCCACGGCGAAGGACGCCAGCGTCGCCGCCAGCGGGTGGTCGACCTCGAGGTGCGGGTAGACCTGCCAGTGGGTGAGGTAGACGAACAGCGAGGAGGAGGCCAGCACGCCGAGCGCCGGCAGCAGCGCGGCGGGCAGCCGCAGCCTCGGAGCCCAGACGAGCAGGAGCACGCCGGTGACCACGAGCAGCTCGCGCGTGGGATCGCCGAAGAAGCCCCAGCAGCCCACCACGGCTGCGAGCGAGGTGAGCGTGCGCTGCCGGGCGCTCGCCGCCCGGGCCGCCATCCAGCCCAGCGCGACGCACCACAGCACGACCGGGAGCGCGTAGCGGTCCGTGGGGCCGGCCTCGAGGCCGACGAGCAGGTAGCGCACCGTCAGCGTCACCGCCAGCAGGCCGGCAGCGACGGTGAAGCCGTGCCGGCGCTCGTACCGGTCCAGGGCCGGAACGCTGACGGCCAGCGCCGCCGCCAGCAGGGTCCACACGACGACCTCGAGGAACCAGAACTGCCAGCGCACGTCCCACGTGTCCGAGCCGAGCAGGTTGTTCAGCATCAGGGCGGTCGAGGCGTCGTACCGGCCAGTGACCACCCCGGCGCCGGTGATCCACAGCGCGGACGGGATCGCCACGTTGCCGGCGGCGCGCAGCAGCCCCCGGCGCCGTTCGGCGGGCGGGCGCGGCGTGAGCTGGAGCCGGGCGAGGTTGTAGCCGACGACGGCCAGGAGCACGTGCGCCCCGCCCATCTGTGAGAGCAGGTTGGCATGGGTCCCCACGATGAGCACGATCGCGAGCGCACGGAGCACGACGGAGGTCTCGACCGGCGCCCAGCGCCACCTCCGGCTGCTGGACCGTCGGGCGGACGCGGCCAGCTGGTGTGCCGAGAGCTGAGCCCACTCGGAGGGGAGGTCGCCGAGCAGCCGGCCCAGGCGCACCGAGGCCTCGACGTAGGACAGCGAGTCCCCGCGGAGGTCCACGAAGCTGTGCCCGACCGTCGCGTCGGGCCGGCCGAGGAGGTGCCGGTAGAGGTCGCGGACCCGTTCGGGGGTCACCGGTCCTCGGTCCTCCCGGTCGCTGCTCCGGGCCACCGTCCGGGCGTGCTCGAGGAGTGCGCCACGGTCCGGCTTCCCCCCGGGGGTGACCGGCAGGGCTGCCACGACGTGCAGCTCGACGGCGTGGTCGGGCAGTCCGAGGCGAGCAACCGTCGTCCGAGCGGGCTCCAGGTCGCGATGGGTGGTGACGAAGGCGTGCAGCCGGCCCTCGTGCTCCACCACCCGGAGCGCGACGCCCTGCTCGGCCGTGAGGGTCTCGACGCGGTCGAGGTCGACGCGCAGGCCGAACAGCTTGGCGAACCTGCTGGAGCGCCCGACCAGCTCGAAGAGGCCGTCCTCGTGCTGGCGGGCGAGGTCACCGGTCCGCAGCTCCTCGACCGTGCGTCCGAGACCGAGGTCGGCCGGGGTCTCGGCGTAGCCGAGCATGACGTTCTCGCCGCTGTAGACGAGCTCGCCCACCTCGGCTTCGCCGTCGATGCGCAGGTCGCCTCCGGGGACCGGGATGCCGATGCAGGCCGGACGCTCCGCGGCGAGGTGGGCCGGCAGGTAGGCCATCCGCGCGGTGGCCTCGGTCTGTCCGTACATGACCACGAGCCGGAAGCCGCGTTCGCGGCCCAGCAGTGCGTAGCGGCGCACGGTCGCGGGGGGCAGCCGGCCACCGGCCTGGGTCACCGTCCGCAGCGTGGGCAGGTCCCGCTCGGCGAACCCGGTGGCGTCCAGCAGGTCGAAGTGGTGGGGGACGCCCGCGAACGACGTCGCCCCGGCGGCGGTGAACTCCTCCCAGAAGCGCTCCTCGACGACCGACGCGTCGGTGAGCAGCAGGCTGGCCCCGACCATCAGGTGGCTGTTGACCACGGAGAGCCCGTAGCAGTACTGGATCGGCAGCGTCGTCGCCGCCCGGTCGTCGGCCTCGAGCATCAGGTAGGTGGCGATGCTCCGTGCGTTCGCCGCGAGGTTGGCTGCCGAGAGCCGCACCAGCTTGGGGGATCCGGTCGAGCCGGAGGTGCTGAGCAGGACGGCGAGATCGGGGTGCAGGTCGTGCTCACGACCGGGATGGATCTCCAGGTTGGCCCCGGATGCCACGACGCCGGGACGGTACGTCGCCCGCAGGTCCTCGGTGCGGCAGTCGGGACCGGTGAGCAGGACCGGATGGCGCCCCTCGAGGGCCGCGAGGTAGGTGACCACCGTCTCGACGTCGTTGCGGCACTCGAGCAGGACCAGCCGGCGCTGCGTCCCCAGCCGGGTGGCGCGGTCCTGCACGCGTGCGGCCAGCTCGGTGTAGCTCAGCGACGTCGTGGGCGTCACCAGCGCGGGCGCCTCGCCGAAGCGCGCGAGGTCCCCCAGGGGGGACGACGTGCGGACGCGGCTCAGGGTCGGGGCACTCACGCGAAGACTCCCGAGTGGCCGGTGACCTCGATCCCGACCCGGTCGCCGACCGCGGGGACGGTGCCGGGGTCGACCCGGGCCAGCAGCCTGGTGCCGTCCTGGCCGGAGAGCCGGAGCGAGGCGTGCGGGCCGTAGAAGACCACCTCGTCCACGCGCCAGGTCGGCGCATCCGTGAGTACGACGCGCAGCTGCTCGGGCCGCACGAGCAGCGTGACCCGGGTGCCGTCGGCGCCCGGGGGACGGGAGTCGAGCGGGACGGTGCCGAGGGCGCAGACGGCGGCGGCGCCCCGCAGCTCGGCCGGCAGCAGGTTGGCGTCGCCGACGAAGCGGCCGACGCGGGGGTCGACCGGTGCGCCGTACAGCTGCGCCGGCCGGTCCACCTGCCGGATGAGGCCGTCGTCCAGCACGGCGACCCGGTCTGCGAGGGACAGCGCCTCGCCCTGGTCGTGCGTGACCAGCATGGCCGTCGACCCGGCGTTGCGCAGCACCGCGGTGACCTCCCGTCCGGCGCTCGCCCGCAGCGCCGCGTCGAGGGAGGAGAACGGCTCGTCCAGCAGGACGACGCGCGGCCCCGGCGCGAGGGCGCGGGCCAGCGCCACCCGCTGCTGCTGGCCGCCGGAGAGCTCGCGGGGGAAGGACCGGGCCACCGACTGGGGGAGCTCGGCGAGGTGCAGCATCTCCCGCAACCGTGCGTCGGTGCGCTCGCGACGCGGCAGGCCGAACAGGATGTTGCCGCGGACGTCGAGGTGCGGGAACAGGGCGCCCTCCTGCGGGACGTACCCGACCAGGCGTCGCCAGGCAGGGACACAGGTCCGCTCGTCGGCGACGGTGACCCCGTCGAGCGCCACCACGCCGGCGTCGGGTCGCAGGAACCCGGCGACCACCCGCAGCAACGTGGTCTTGCCGCAGCCCGAGGGTCCGAGCACGGCGAGGATCTCGCCGTCGTCGACCTCCAGGTCGACACCGTGCAGCACCTCGTGGGACCCGAACGAGACGTGCAGGCTCTTGACGCTGACCCGGCTCACGTCGCCACCTCCGGCTGGGTGTGCCGGCTGCTCCGGCTCTGCTGGGTCTGCCGGCTGAGCAGCCAGGTGGCGGGCAGGGAGACCAGCACGAGCAGCAGCGCGTACGGAGCCGCGGCACCGTAGGCCATCGAGGAGCTGTGGGACCAGAACTCGGTGGCCAGGGTGCGGGTGCCGATCGGTGCCATCAGCAAGGTCGCGGTCAGCTCGGTGGACACCGCCAGGAACACCAGGGCGGCACCCGCCCCGAGCCCGTTGCGGATCAGCGGGAGCGTCACCCGCGCCAGGACCGTCACCGGGCGCTGGCCGAGGCTGCGCGCCACGTCCTCGAGCACCGGTTGGGCGTGCTCCAGGCTGCTGCGGATGCTGACCACCGCGCGGGGGAGGAACAAGATCGCGTAGCCGATGAGCAGCAGCGGCAGCGTCTGGTAGAGCGGACGCACCGAGCGGATCGAGACGGCCACCAGTGCCAGGGCCACCACGATGCCGGGCAGGGCGTGGGCGGTGAACGTCGCCCGCTCGATCACGTTGGCCAGCCGGCCGCGGTGCCGCACGGCGAGCCAGACCACCGGCAGGGCCAGCACCAGGGTGGTCACCGCGGCCGCGGCGCCGAGCCCCGCCGTCGTCACGGTGGCCGCCACCAGCTCGCCGAGGGGGAACGCGGTCGAGGAGCCCACCAGGAGCCAGCGCAGCAGGCTGAGCAGCGGGACGCCGAGCGAGAGGACGACGAGCAGGGCGACCGCCCCGATCGCGACCGGCCGGAGCGCACCGAGCCGGACGCGGTCCACGGACCGGGCGCTGCCGGCTCCCACGCGCCACAGCGCCACGTCACCACGCAGCGACAGCTCGGCCAGCAGCAGCACCAGGCAGCCGAGCACCAGGACGCTCGCCAGGACGTTGGCCGGTGCGCTGTTGAACGCCGAGCGGTAGTGGTCGTAGATCGCCGTGGTGAAGGTCGGGAAGCGCAGCATCTGCAGGGCACCGAACTCGGCGAGCACGTGCAACCCGACCAGCAGCGCACCGCCCAGGACGCCGGGTCGCACGCCGCGGAGCACGACCCGCCGGAAGGTCGTCCAGCGGTCCTGGCCGAGGGAGTGCGCCACCTCCTCGAGGGCGGGGTCGAGGGTGCGCATCGCGGCCACGGTGGGCAGGTAGACCAACGGCGCGTAGGAGAGCGAGACGACCAGCACGGCGCCGCCGTACCCCTGCACGGCATGGGTGAGGGACACCCACCCGTAGCTGTTCACGAACGCCGGGACGGCGAGCGGGGCGACGAACAGCACGTGCCACAGCCCCGGACGAGGCAGGTCCGAGCGCTCCACGAGCCAGGCGCAGCCCAGGCCGATCAGCGAGCTGGTCAGCGTCACCCCGACCAGCAGGCCGAGGGTGTTGCGCAGGAGCTCGCCCACCCGGGGTCGGGCGACGAGGTCCCAGGTGGCGGCCGGGCCGAGCGACCAGGTGTACCAGGCGACGTAGGCCAGCGGGACGAGCACGAGGGCAGCCACCAGCGCCGCAGCCACCACGAGGGCGACGGGTGCGCCTGCGGGGGTCGTCCGGTCCGGTGCCGGCCTGGGCGTGGCGGTGCGTGTGCTCAGAGGAAACCGGCCTCCTGCATCAGGGTCACGACCTCGGGACCGTTGAGGTCGGAGAGGTCGACGTCCGGAGGCTGCAGGTCGGCGAGCGGCTTCACGTCCCGGCCGAGGTCCACCTCGGGGTTGAGGGTGTACTCCAGCGCGTAGCTGTCCGCGATCACGCGCTGGCCCGCGGGGCTGACGAGGTACTCGACGAACTTCTGCGCGTCCTCGGCGTCGTCGCTGGACTTCAGCACGCCGGCACCGGAGACGCTGATGAACGCGCCGGGGTCCCCGTTGCCGAAGTAGTACAGCTGCGAGGAGTCGCTGTTCTGCCCGGACTCCTCCTGGTCGCGGTACCAGTAGTAGTGGTAGATCACCCCGGCCGCCTTCTGTCCCGAGTCCACCGACTCCAGGACGACGTTGTTGCCGTCGTAGACCGTGCCGTTCTCCTTCAGCCCGGCGAGCCACTCCCGCGTCGCCTGCTCGCCCCGGGTGGCGAGCACCGCGCTGACGATGGCCTGGAAGTCCGCGCCGGTGGGGGAGAAGGAGATGCGTCCCTTCCAGGCCGGGTCGGCGAGGTCCATGATCGAGGGCGGCAGCTCGGCGGGGTCGACCTGGTCGCTGTTGTAGACGAGCACGGTGGAGCGTGCGGCGAAACCGGTCCACCGCCCGTCGTCGGGCCGGAAGCGCTGGGGGATCTGCTCGAGCGTGCCCGGGTCGAGCTCGGCCAACAGGTCCTTGCCGTCCACCAGGGTCATCGCCGGGGAGTTCTCGGTCAGGAAGACGTCGGCGGGGGAGGCCTCGCCCTCCGTGGCCAGCTGGTTGCCGAGCTCGAGGTCCGAGCCGTTGCGCAGCTGCACCTCGATGCCGGTGTCCTCGGTGAAGGCCTTGGCGACGGCGTCGATGAGCTCCTCGTGCTGGGCGTTGTAGACGACCAGGGACGGCTCGTCGCTGCCGCCGATGCCGCAGCCGGCCAGGACGGAGACCAGCAGGGCGGCCGCGGCGGTCGCGGTCAGTCGTCGTCGGGACCGGGGCATCCGGGCAGGCCTCCTCGTTACTTAGGGATGCCTAACCTTAGGACACGGAATGCCCTTCCCGCACCTGGCGTCCGCCCATCGGGTCGAGGGTGCCGTCGCTCCAGACCAGCAGCGCGCTGCGGTGGGGGCGTGCCCGCAGCCAGGCCGGTGCGGCTCGCCCCAGCACGAAGGCGGTGGTGGCGGCCACGTCGGCGTCGACGAGGTGGTCGGCGACCACGGTGGCCGACGCGAGGTCGGACGGGGTCCGTCCGGTGCGGGGGTCGACGATGTGGGCCCCGCGTGCCGCGAGCCCCGACGTGGCCACCGCTCCGGTGCGCAGCGGCACCACCGCGACGACGCGCGACCGGTCGGACGGGTCCTCGATCCCGATGCGCCAGGCGGGGCTGTCCCGGAGCACGGTGCGGCAGACCAGGTCGCCGCCCGCGGACAGGCACACATCGGTGTCGACGAGGCCGTGCAGGGCCCGTGCCGCCCGGTCCACGGCCCACCCCTTCACCACGCCGCTGGGGTCGAGGACCGGGCGTCCGTCGGGCCCCGTCCGGCGTACGTCGAAGGCGCCACCGGACTCCTCGCGCGCCCGCTCCGCGAGGTCGAGCACCTCGCGCACCTCGCGCGGGCACTCCTCCAGGGACAGCTGGCCGCGCCCCAGACGGCTGACGGCCGAGTCGGGGCGGTAGGTGCTGAACACGAGGTCGGCGGCCCGGAGGACCGTCATGGCCCGGGCCCATGCCGCGTCCGCCCGCGCCCCGGTCGCGTGCCGGCCGCGGAGTGCCAGGCTGATCGGCATCCCCATCATGTGGCCCACCCGCCGGCGCACCGGCCGGTCGTCGGAGGTCACAGCCCCGCCTGGTCGAGCGCGCTCTGCAGGGACTGGAGGTAGCCCCCGCTGGTGACGGTCGCCCCGCTGACCATGTCGATCGACGAGCCCTGCGCAGCGAGGGTCTCCTGGGTCAGGATCGGCAGCGCGCGGTCGTTGATCTCGGCGTCCCTGGAGCTGCCCGACGGGTACTGCAGCACCTGGACGCCGGTGATCTTGCCGCCGGCGACCGTGAGCGCGACCTGCACCGGCCCCCAGCGCGTGGCGGCGACCCGGCCGGTCACCGTCTGCGCTCCCGTGGAGCCGGAAGACCCGTTGCTGCCGCTGGAGTAGGTGCCCGACTGTGCGGACGGAGGCGTGGTCAGGTCCGACGGCCCGGAGGTCGAGGTGCTGTAGCCGAAGAGCAGCACCAGCGTCGAGACGGTGCTCAGGACCCAGAGCGAGATGCGTCTCATCGGGTCACCACGCGAACGTCTCGAGGTGGAGCTGCGCGGGGGGCAGACCGGCGGCGGAGAGCGTGGCCACGACCAGCTCGGCCCAGCCGGGTGGCCCGCAGACGTAGACGTCACGGTCGGCGATGTCGGGCACCCAGCGCCGAAGCGCGTCGAGGTCGTCGACCGGACCGATGCCGTCCCCCAGCCAGGAGCTGGGTCCGCGCCGTCGTCCCGGGAGGCGCACCACCTGCAGGCCGCGTTCGCGCGCGAGCAGGTCCACCTCTCCGCGGAAGAGCGGCTGCTCGGTGAACCGCTCGAGGTAGACGGCGTCACCCGGTGCGTAGGGGAGCCCCTCGGCCAGGGCTCGCAGCGGGGTGCTGCCGACGCCGGCGCCGATCAGCGCCACCCGCCGCCGGGTCCGTGCGCGCGCCGAGAGCCGTCCGTAGGGCCCCTCGACCAGGGCGAGGCTTCCCGGCCGGAGACCCCGGGTCGAGACGCTGCCGTCCCCGGCGGCCTCGATGGTGACGCGCAGCCGGCGACCGTCCGGGGCGGCCGACAGCGAGTAGGGGTTGGCCCGGGTCCACCCGGTGCGGCCCAGGAAGCGCCAGGTGAGGAACTGGCCCGCCTCGACCGGCAGCCGATCGAGTCGGTGGCCGGTGAGATGGACCGACCACACGCCGTCGCCCTCGTCCACGACGGCGGCCACGCGCAGCCGATGGCGCACATTGACCAGCACCGGCCGACCGACGCGCCACACCAGCACGGCCCCGGCGGTGGCGCCCCACGCGGACCACCAGAACACGGTCCGGGCACCGGAGCCGAGGAACTGCTGCCCCGTCCAGAGCTGGTGGGGGAGCGCCAGCCCGACACCGAGGTAGGCGTAGAGGTGGAGCAGGTGCCAGGACTCGTAGCGCAGCCGCCGGCGAGCGGATCGCAGACTGGTGACGACCACGAGCACCAGGCAGGCCGTGCCCGCGGTGGCGAGCAGCATTCCGGGGTAGTCGACGACCAGCTGCCAGGCGGTGGCGGGGGTCTGGAGCAGTGATCCCGCGGCGTACCCCCAGGTGACGATGAGGACGTGCGCCAGCATCAGGGTGAACGAGGTGAGGCCCACGAGCCGGTGGACGCGAGCCAGCCGGTCCTGGCCGAAGGCGTGCTCGAGCACGGGGACCCGCGCCATCAGCACCACCTGGGCCAGCAGGAGGACCGAGGCGACGAGTCCGCTGAGCCGCCCGAGCGAGGTGAGCCCCGTGGCCCAGCCCAGCAGGTCGCGCAGTCCGCCGTCGGCCGCCCACCAGTAGGTCACCAGTCCGAGGCTCAGCCACAGGAGCGCCTCGGCCGCCAGGCGTACCCGCAGGTCGAGACGTGCTCGCCGCCCGAGGGCGGCGAGGCCCTCAGGGGAGGACAGCTCGTCCCGCGGGCGCAGGGTCGCCGCGGTGCTCACGCGTCGCTCCCGGTGACGTGCCGGTGACGGGCCGGACGGGGTGGTGCTGGGCGGAGGATCATCGGCTGCTCCCGGTCTCGGTCTCGCCACGAGACTCGACCCGGCCGCTGGGACGGGCGTGGGAGCAGCCTGTGCGGTGCCTGTGGGCGCCTGTGGGTGCCTGTGGGTGCCGAGGGGTCGGTCGCGCGGCAGGGTGGGGACCGTTCGTCGGAGGATCGAGGCAGGGCGAGGAGGGGTGTGGTGGACACGGACCGGCACGTGCAGACGCAGGTCGCCGTCATCGGGGCCGGGCAGGCCGGGCTCGCCACCGGCTACCACCTGCAGCGCGCGGGGCTCGAGCCGGGCACCGACTTCGTCCTGGTCGACGCCGCGGACCGGCCCGGTGGCGCGTGGCCCTCCATGTGGTCAGGGCTGCGCCTCTTCTCCCCGGCCTCGTTCTCCTCGCTGCCCGGGTGGATGATGCCTGCCTTCGACGGGTACCCGACGCGCGAGCACGTCGTGGACTACCTGGGCGACTACGAGCAGCGCTACTCCCTCGAGCCGCTGCGGCCCCACCGCGTGGAGGCGGTGTCCAGGATCGACGAGGACCCCCGCGGGCAGCTCTCGGTCGTGGCCCGCGGCCTCCGGGTCTCCGCGCGCCTGGTGGTCTCTGCCACCGGCACCTGGGACCAGCCGTTCTGGCCGTGGTACCCCGGCGCCGGGGCGTTCCGCGGCCGCCAGCTGCACACGCGTGGCTACGACCGACCCGAGGAGCTCGCCGGTCAGCGGGTGGTCGTGGTCGGCGGCGGCAACTCCGCGGCCCAGATCCTCGCCGAGGTCTCCCGGGTCGCGGACACGCTCTGGGTCACGTCCCGGGAGCCACGCTTCCTCCCCGACGAGGTGGACGGGCGGGCGCTGTTCGCCGCCGCCACCGAGCGGGTGCGGGCCCAACGGGAGGGACGCGCGCACTCCGGCGTCGGCGGGCTGGGTGACATCGTGATGGTCGCGAGCGTCCGCGAGGCGCGGGACCGCGGGGTGCTGTCGGCACGGCCCGTGTTCGAGCGGCTCACCGCAACGGGAGTGGTCTGGGCGGACGGCACCGAGGAGCCTGCGGACGCCGTCATCTGGTGCACCGGCTTCCGGCCCGCCCTGCGCCACCTGGCACCCCTGGGGCTGCGCGACGGGTCGGGACGGGTGCGGACCAGCGGGCTCGCCGGGACCCGGTCCGTGGCCGAGCCGCGCCTGTACCTGGTGGGGTACGGCGACTGGACGGGGCCGGCCTCGGCCACCCTCCTCGGGGTCGGCCGGACCGCGCGCGACACGGTCGCCGACATCCTGGAGCGCCTGGATCGGTGAATCCGCCCGGCACGGGGTGCCCCAGGCCAGAGTCGAACTGGCGACCTTTCGCTTAGGAGGCGGCTGCTCTATCCACTGAGCTACTGGGGCGGGGCGTGTGGAGTTCTCGTGTTGAGAACTCGCGCTTCGTCGGCGTCATCCTGCCATGTCGGTCGGGCAGGGTGAATCGGGCGTCCTGCGCCTGCTGCAGGCGGCAGAGTCGCTCATTGAGTGGGTCGGGGTCTGGGTTGTGATCCTGTTTTGGGGGCTACTCGAGCGCAACGAGTCGCTGTACGAGGGAGTGGCACAGGTCTGCGGTCGCGCTAGCGCCAAGGTCATGGGTGACGGCTCCCTCGATGGCGAAGGTGACGACGGCGGCTTCGGCGTCGCGTTGAGCACCCGAGACCTCGATGGTCAATTGGTCCTCAAAGAGGGCTTCGACCTGGGTGTGGAAGCCGGAGTGCCACTCCGCGACCTGCGGCGAGTGCGCCACGCGGGCGTGCATCGTGGCGACGAGGTGACGCACGGGTCTCAAGTTGTCGACGAGCCACACGAACTGCTCCGCCAGGGGTTGGTCGGCGACAGACACGTGCTGCTGGAGGAGTAGGTCCAGGTACAGGTCGGCGACTGCGACGAACAGCTCGTCCTTGTTGCCGAAGTACCAGTACAGGGTGTTCGGCGTGAGCCCGGCAGCGGCAGCGATCTTGCCCATCGACGCCCCGTCGTAGCCCTCGGCGAGGAACATCGAACTGGCGGCGGCGATGATCTCGTCGCGTTTGGCTTCCTTGCTTCGGTCATGGCGGTTACGTGGCACACCTCATCTTGACAGCCGTTCAAGATCACTGCCAGCATCTCTTGTATGCCAATCAAGAGGAGGCTGCCATGGGTGACCGGCACGAAATGTTCTTCCCATCCGGCGCGGAACGATGCCACGCATGGCTGTACCTGCCCAAGGGCGCAACGGAGGCGGCTCCAGCACCCGTTCTCGTCATGGGGCACGGACTGGGAGCCATCAAGGAGATGCGCCTCGCCGCGTTCGCCGAACGCTTCCGAGCCGAGGGGTACGCCTGCTTGGTCTTCGACTACCGCCACTTCGGTAGCAGCACAGGCGAACCCAGGGAACTCCTGAGCATCCTCAAGCAGCGAGAAGACTGGCGGTCAGCAGTCGCGTTCGTGCGCACCCTGCCCGAGGTCGACCCGAACTCCGTGGTCGCCTGGGGCACCTCATTCGGCGGTGGACACGCCATCGTCACCGCCGCCGACGACCCCTCCATCGCTGCTTCTATCGCGCAGTGCCCCTTCACTGACGGGCTCGCGTCGCTCAGCAAGATTCCGCCGCGAGCGGCTGCCCGCCTGACCGTCACCGCGCTCCGTGACCTACTCGCCACCGCAACCGGACGCGAACCGGTGCGGGTGCCGGTCGCCGCCCGGCCCGGCGAAGTCGGACTCATGAGCGCCGACGACGTCTCCGATGGAGTCCTCGAACTGCTCGAAGCGTCCGGGCTCACTGAAGCCGAATACCGGTCTCAGGTCCCGGCTCGCATCGGCCTCGCCGTCCCCTTCGCCAGGCCAGGACGCCGAACCAAGGACCTCACCAAGCCAGCATTGTTCTGCGTCTGCGACCGCGACACCGTCGCCCCGGCACCAGCGACGCTCCGGCACGCCGCCAAAGCACCCAGGGGAGAGGTCCGCCGCTACGACGCCGGACACTTCGACATCTACGTCGGAAAGCAGTTCGACCGCCTCATCGCAGACGAAATCGCATTCCTGCGGGAGCACGTGCCGTCCCGCGTCACGGGCACGACCCTTGGCGACGCCCCAGGCTCCAGCGAGCCCGAACTCTGACCCAGTCGTCCGCTGATGCCGCTGATGCCGCTGTCCGCGTGGACCGCGGCGGGCGCGAGCACCGGAACCTGTTCTCGGACATGGTGGCCTTGTTCCATGGCCCCTATCGGGGAGTCCCGCTCAGGGGTACGCCCGAGCTGTCCACACGGTCCACTGGGGCGGGCACGCCGGGCGGTGACCCGGCTCCGGCGTACATCTTGACCCATGGTCCGGGGCGGTGCGAACCAGCCGTCGGCTCACCGGGCTCGTGGCATGATTTGGGCGGCCCGCGTGCACATGGTCACAATGGGGGGTCACCTGCGAGAACGAGGGTCGAGTGTCCGAGGAAGAGCCACGCCACAAGGGCAGCCTTCCTCGGCGACGGCGGATCCGGAACCGGGTGCTGATCGGGCTCGCCGTCGTGCTCGTGGTGAGCAGCAGCGCGCTGGTGATCGCCTACAAGAAGCTCGAGGGCAACATCAACTCGGTCTCCATCGGCGACGCGCTGGGCACCGACCGGCCCGAGGCCGTCGAGGTGGAGGGGCCCAAGGAGCCGCTCAACGTGCTCGTGATGGGCTCGGACAACCGCGACGGCACCAACATCGGCGGGGACACCCCCGGCCTGTCGGACACCACGATCCTGCTGCACCTGTCCGCCAACCGGGACCGCGCGTACGGCGTGAGCATCCCGCGCGACACGATGGTGGAGCGTCCGGAGTGCACCACCAAGGACGGCAAGCAGACCGTGCCCGGTGGGCTGACCCAGTTCAACGCGGCGTATGCCGTCGGTGGCCCGGCCTGCACGGTCAAGACGGTCGAGAAGATCACCGACATCCGCATCGACCACTTCGTGGTGGTCAACTTCGCGGGGTTCAAGGAGATGGTCAACGCGATCAACGGCGTCCAGGTGTGCGTGCCGGAGGAGGTCAACGACACCATCGGCAACATCCGGCTCCCCGCGGGGACCTACAAGGTCAACGGAGCCCAGGCGCTGGACTACGTGCGGGTGCGGCACGGCATCGGTGCCGAGACCGGGGACATCGGCCGGATGAAGCGGCAGCAGGCCTTCATCGCCGCCATGGTGGAGAAGGTGGTCTCCAAGGGGACGCTGGCCAACCCGGTGCGGCTCTACCGCTTCCTCGACGCCGCCACCCAGTCGCTGACCACCGACCCCGCTTTCGCCCGGCTCAAGGAGCTGGCCTCCCTCGGTGCCTCGCTGAAGGACATCGGCCTGGACAACGTGGCCTTCCTGACGGTGCCCAACGAGCCGTACGCCCCCGACCCCAACCGGTTGACGCTGGCTCCCGAGGCCGAGAACCTCTGGCGCAAGATCCGCTTCGACCGGCCGCTCGGCAAGCTCGGGGCCGACGCGGTGACGCCCGGCTCCAAGCCCGGGTCCCCATCGGGTGAGCCGAGCGAGACCGCCTCCCCGTCGCCGGGAGCCTCCCCCTCCCCGGACCCCAGCGACGAGGCCCAGCAGGCGGAGGAACGGCGCCGGCAGGCGGCCGCCGAGGCGGGTCTGTGCACCTGAGGCGCCCAGCGGCACGTCGAGGTCCACGGGCGCGCCCGGCTTGCCGTGACCGGTTCGTTATCGGAGTATGTGCGTCGTGAGGACAGTCGTGACCGGCGGCACCGGTGTCATCGGACGAGCCGCGGTCTCTGCTCTCGTCGGGGCGGGCCACGACGTCGTCGCGGTCGTCCGCACCCCTCTCGGTGCCGACGCGGTCGCGCGCCTGGGCGCCCGGCCGGTGCGCGGCAACGTCCTCGACGTCGAGAGCCTGGTGCACGCCTACGCCGGCGCCGACGCGGTGGTCAACCTGGCCACGAGCGTGCCCGTCGGGCACAGTGCGCTGGTGCCGGGGGCGTGGCGCCGCCACGACCGGTTGCGCACCACCGGCGTCGCCAACGTGGTCGAGGCCGCCCGGCGCACCTGCGTGCGCCGCGTGGTCCAGGAGAGCGTGAGCTGGCTGTACGCCGACCACGGTGACGACTGGATCACCGAGCACAGCCCGCTGGAGATCTCCTCGATGACCGAGCCCGCAGCGGTGGGCGAGGCGCAGGTGCAGGACTACTGCTGCGAGTCGCGAGCCGGGGTGGTGCTGCGCTTCGGCACGATCGTCGGTGACGACGGGCAGACCCGCTACTGGTTGCGGGCGGCCGGCCACGGACGGGGCATCGGCATCGGCCAGCCCTCGGACTGGGCGCACGTCATCCACACCGACGACCTGGGTGGAGCCGTGCTCGCCTCGCTGCACGCCCCCAGTGGCGTCTACAACGTCGGCGCGGAGCCGGTCCGACGCCACGAGCTGGTGCAGGGCTACGCCGAGGCCGCCGGGGTCTCCTCGGGCGCCTTCATCGGCTCGCTCGGCCGCTGGCTGATCGGACCGCGACTCGAGCCGCTGACCCGCTCGTTGCGCGTGTGCAACGACCACTTCGCCGCCCAGACGGGCTGGCGGGCGCTGCGGCCACGGTTCGACGCCGGGTGGCTCGAGGCGGCGCGCGAGGGCCTGGTCGTCGCGGGTCGGGCGTGACCGGCGCCGGACAGCCGCTCACCCCCGCCGAGCGCGAGGCCAGGCGGCGTCGGCTGGCGGAGGTCTTCGGCGACGTCCTCCCCGAGCAGACCGCCGACGACGCACCCGAGCCCGAGTCGCGACCCGAGGGCAACGAGGAATGGCTCAAGCGGCAGGTGCCTCCGCACCACGGCTGAGCGAGCCGCTCAGACCCGCCCGTCGCGCGCCACCAGCAGGTCGCGGATCTCCTCGAGCACCGCCACGTCCGCCGGGGTGCCGGTGGGCTCGTCGGGGAAGTACTTGTCCTTGGCCCTGGTGTAGGGCGTGATCACGAGGAAGTAGACGACCGCCGCCAGCAGGATGAAGGAGACGGTGGCGTTGAGGAACGCGCCGAAGCTCTGCGGGTCGGTGCTGAAGAACGCCGAGGCGGTGTCGGGCATCAGTCCGGTCAGCCACTCGGTGAACGTGGTGACCACGGCGCCGAACGAGACCGCGATGATCACCGCGACCGCGAGGTCGACGAGATTGCCTCGCAGGATGAAGTTCTTGAACCCGGTCATCTGCACTCCTTGGGTCGAGCCCCGCCGTGGCGAGCATGTGGTCCCGAGCAACTGCCTGTGTCTCGCACCCTAGCGAGTCCAGACGGGGACCAGCACCGACGTGGCGGCCGCAGCGGCGATCCGCGTCGCCTCGGCGGCGGGCGCCGCCACCACCACGAGCCGCCCGGGAGTCGCCGGTCCGAGTCCGGACGAGCGGACCTCCGGGATCGCCACCACCGGCAGGTCCTCCACGAGGACCTCGGTCCCGAGTCGACCGTCGGAGTCGGCCAGGACCAGGCCCACGCGGTCGCCGACGCGCAGCAGGTCGACGACGCCCGCGTCGCTCACCCGCACGGGGACCGCGGTGGTCCCGGGATATCCCGCGAGCAGCCCGTCGCCGAGCAGTCGGGTGTGGGTGAGCACCTCACCCCGGCCCATCGGGGCGGCCAGGGTCCGGCCGACCACCGTCGCGGAATCCGTGACCGCGCCGTCGGGCAGCACCTCCGGAGCGAGCCGCGTGGCGACGAGGTCGCCTCGAGCCAGTGCGTTGCCTCCGGGGAGGTCACGCTGCGCGGTCCAGACCACGACGCTGGGTGGCGCGGGCGGACTGGTCGCCTGCACGCCCGCGAGCACCGCACCTCCCGCGGCGAGGGCGGCCAGCAGGCGGCGGTGCAGCAGCACTCGCCGGCGGAGCCGGCGCAGCAGACGGCGGGGTCGGTCGAGGGGGTGGGTGCGAGACGGCGGCATGCCGCCCGACGCTAGGTCGGTCGCGCGTCACCCGCTCGCGTCGTCCACAGGCCGCGGCGGCTACCGGGTCAGGAGGAGGTCGAGGACCCCGAGGTGGACGCGGCGGCGGGGGTCGAGGAGCCGCCGCTGGTGGACGGGGAGGACCCGCCGGAGACGCCGGGCTTCTCCGACGACTTCTCCGAGGACTTCCCCGAGCCCGACTTCTCCGAGGAGGACGAGCCGGACTCCCCGCCGTTGGCCTGGGCGCGGCTGTCGGTGCGGTAGAAGCCGGAGCCCTTGAACACCACGCCGACGGCGTTGAACACCTTGCGCAGGCGGCCCTCGCACTGGGGACAGACGGTCAGCGAGTCGTCGGAGAAGCTCTGGACGGCCTCGAAGAAGTGGCCGCACTCGGTGCAGGAGTACTGATAGGTGGGCACGGTTCCTCCGGAGTTCACACGGACAAGGGGTTGGCACTCGTCGCAGTCGACTGCCAATGCTACGGCACAATGCCAGGCGTGGACGCGCGACTCCGGATCACCGACTGGCCCGGCTGGGCCCGTGGGTCGGCGTACGGCGTGGTCGTGCTCGTCCTCGTGCTCGTGGCCGCGCTCGTCGGTGGGGTGGTGGCCCTGCGCCGCCCGCTGCCGACCACCGAGGCCACGCTGCAGCTGTCGGGGCTCTCCGAACCGGTGCAGGTGCTCCGGGACGACCAGGGCATCCCGCAGCTCTACGCCGGCAACAGCGCCGACCTGTTCTACGCCCAGGGATACGTGCAGGCCCAGGACCGGTTCTTCCAGATGGACTACCGCCGCCACGTCACGGCGGGCCGCGCGAGCGAGCTGTTCGGGGAGAGCCGCGTGGCCTCCGACATGTTCGTCCGGGCGATG
The DNA here is from genome assembly GCA_963815595.1 of uncultured Actinomycetota bacterium. Classification (GTDB taxonomy): domain Bacteria; phylum Actinomycetota; class Actinomycetes; order Propionibacteriales; family Nocardioidaceae; genus Marmoricola. Next base: position 95,512 of record CAWFHA010000007.1, read on the forward strand.
GGCTGGCGCCGGGTCGCCCAGCAGGAGTACGACCTCCTGGCGCCGGCGACGCGCTCCTACCTGCAGTCCTACAGCGAGGGGGTCAACGCCTACCTCGAGGAGACCTCGGGCACCGAGCTCTCCCTGGAGTACACCGTGCTCGGGCTCGGCGGCCTGGACTACCAGCCGGAGCGGTGGACCCCGGTCGACTCGCTGTCCTGGCTCAAGGCGATGGCCTGGGACCTGTCGGGCAACCTCGAGGAGGAGGTGGCGCGCACGCGGCTGTCCGTGGACCGCACGCCCGAACAGGTCGACGAGCTCTACCCCCGCTATCCCTACGACCGGCACCTCCCGATCGTCCCCAGCCCGCAGGACACCCGCTCCCGCGCCGCCCCGCGGCCGGCCCTGGGGGCCGAGGCACTCCGGGCGCTCGAGGACGTGCGCAGCGGCCTGCGCGACGTGCCGCAGCTCCTCGGCCGTGGCGCCGGCGTGGGATCGAACAGCTGGGTGGTCTCGGGGGAGCACACGGTCTCGGGCCGACCGCTGCTGGCCAACGACCCGCACCTCCAGGCCTCGCTGCCCGGCGTCTGGTACCAGATGGGGCTGCACTGCCGCACGGTCGGGGACGACTGCCCCTTCGACGTCAGCGGGTTCACCTTCGCCGGGATGCCGGGGGTGGTCATCGGGCACAACCGCGACATCGCCTGGGGGATGACGAACCTCGGCGCGGACGTCACCGACCTCTACCTGGAGAAGGTCACCGGCGCGACCTACCGCTACGACGGCGGCGAGCTGCCCCTGGCCCGGCGCGACGAGGTGATCCGGGTCGCGGGCGGCAGCACCAAGGTGTTCACCGTGCGCGCGACCAGGCACGGGCCGCTGCTCTCCGACGTCTCCCGGGAGCTGTCCAGCGTCGGCGCCAACGCCGAGGTCCCGGTCGACTCGCCCGACCGCGACAACGGGTACGCCGTGGCGCTCGCGTGGACGGGGCTGACTCCTCGCCCCACCGCGGACGCGGTGTTCGCCTTCGATGCCGCGAGCAGCTGGTCCGAGTTCCGCCAGGCCGCCCGGTCCTTCGCCGTACCCAGCCAGAACCTCGTGTACGCCGACCGGGAGGGCAACATCGGCTACCAGGCCGCCGGTGCCGTACCGATCCGGCGGGGGGACCGTCGGGGCAACTACCCGGTGGCGGGCTGGCTGGTGCGCAACGACTGGACCGGCCGCGAGGTGCCCCAGGACTCGCTGCCCAACGTGCTGAACCCCGCCGAGGGGTTCGTGGTCGCGGCCAACCAGATGCCCGCCGGGTCCGCCTACCCGTGGTTCCTGACCGACACGCCCGACCAGGGCTACCGCAGCCAGGTGCTGCGCGACCGGCTCACCGGCGCCGTCGCCGAGGGGCGCAAGCTCGACGTGGGCGACCTGGCCGCGCTGCAGGGCGACACGCGTCACCCGATGGCACCGGTCCTGGTGCCCCACCTGATGCGCCAGCTGATGACGTCGGAGTACGACGCCGACGGCCAGCGGCTCCTGCTCGACTGGGACTTCACCCAACCGGCCGACTCGGCTCCCGCGGCCTACTTCAACGTCGTGTGGAGCAACGTGCTGAGCCTGACCTTCCACGACCAGCTGCCGGAGTCGCTGTGGCCGGACGGCAGCCAACGCTGGGTCGCCGTGGTCAGCAACCTGCTGCGGGAGGCCGACAGCCCCTGGTGGGACGACGCGACCACGGAGAGCGTCGTGGAGGGTCGTGACCAGATCCTCGTCCGGGCGATGCGCGACGCGCGCGACGAGCTGACCCGCAGGATCTCGGTGAGCCCGACGAAGTGGGCGTGGGGCCGCCTGCACCGGCTCGACCTCGAGCACGAGGCCCTCTCGCCGCAGGGGGTGCCGGCGCTGGACCTGGTCTTCGACCGCGGCCCCTACCGGATCGGCGGAGGGTCGGCGGCCGTGGACGCCACCGAGTGGGACGCCGCCGAGGGGTACGACGTGACCTCGGCGCCCTCGATGCGGATGGTGGTCGATCTCGACGACCTCGAGCGGTCCCGTTGGGTCACGCTCGGCGGCGCCTCCGGGCACGTCGCGTCCGGCCACTACCGGGACCAGGTGCCGGTCTGGATCGCGGGGGAGACCCTGCCCTGGGCGTTCGGGCGCGAGCGGGTCGAGGCCCGGGCGCGCGACCGGCTGGTGCTCGAGCCCGGCGGCTCCTGACCGGCGCCCTCGCCGGCGCCCCGGGCGACGACGTCAGAAGCGCGTGACCCCGCGCTCGGTGGCCACCGCGTCCACCGGCCGGTCGTGCGCCTCGGCTGGGACCGACTCCAGCACCTCCTCGGAGTTGAGCACCACGCAGACGAAGGTGCCGGGCTCCACCCGCTCGAGGACCCGGTCGTAGGAGCCGCCTCCGCGCCCCAGGCGCATCCCGTCGCGACCGACCGCCAGCCCCGGGACGAGCAGCACGTCGGCGCTGCGCACGGCGTCCGGGCCGAGTCCGGGGCCGTCGGGCTCCAGCAGCCCCCTCCGGGCCGAGTGCAGGCCCTGCGGGCCGGCGTACGGCGCCCAGTCGAGGTCGTTGTCGGGGAGCAGGAGGGGGAGCAGCACCCGTTTGCCCGCGTCGGCGAGCGCCTCCAGCAGCGGACCGGTGCCCGGTTCGCTGGAGACCGACACGTAGGCGGCCACGGTGGCCGACCGGCGGATCTCGGGCGCGGCGACGACGTGCTCGGCGACCGCCCGGGCCCGCTCACCGAGCACGGCCAGGGGCAGGCGGCGTCGTGCGGTGAGCAGCTGGTCGCGCAGGGCGGATTTGGCGACCCCCATGAACTCCTGCACGCTGCCAGCCTACGATCGAGACATGAACTCGAAGGGACTCCGACTGGCGCGCGAGAAGATGGAGGCCGCCGGCGTCGACCCGGCCGCCATCGAGGTCTTCGCCCATTACTACCGGCAGATCGAGCACGGCGAGACCGGGCTGATCCGCGAGTCGTCCATCGAGCCGCTGGAGATGGAGTCGCTCGCCGACGTCGAGGTCAGCGAGGAGACGGCGACCGACGCCATCGGTGCCACGGCCGTGATCAAGCTCAACGGGGGCCTGGGGACCTCGATGGGCATGTCGCGTGCCAAGTCGCTGCTCTGCGTGCGGCGAGGACTGTCGTTCCTCGACGTGATCGCGCGGCAGGTGCTGCACCTGCGCCGCGAGTACGGCGCGACCCTGCCGCTGATCTTCATGAACAGCTTCCGCACCTCCTCCGACACCCGCGCCGCGCTGGCGCGCTACGCCGACCTCGAGGTCGAGGGCCTCCCGCTGGAGTTCCTGCAGAACAAGGAGCCCAAGCTGCGGACCAAGGACCTCAAGCCGGTGTCCTGGCCCCGCGACCCGTCCCTGGAGTGGTGTCCCCCCGGCCACGGCGACCTGTACACGGCGATGAAGGGGACCGGCCTGCTCGACCAGCTCATCGACGCGGGCTACCGCTACGCCTTCGCCTCGAACTCCGACAACCTCGGCGCGGTGCCCGACGCCCGGGTCGCGGGCTGGTTCGCCGAGTCCGGGGCCCCGTTCGCGATCGAGGCGGTGCGGCGTACGCCGTCGGACCGCAAGGGCGGCCACTTCGCCCGGCGCAAGGAGGACGGACGGATCGTGCTGCGCGAGACCGCGCAGACCTCCGAGGAGGATCGCGAGGCGCTGGCCGACCTCGAGAAGCACAAGTACTCCTCGACCAACAACTTGTGGTTCGACCTCGAGCGGATGCGCGATGAGCTCGTGCGGCGCGACGACATCCTCGGCCTGCCGCTGATCCGCAACGTCAAGCACGTCGACCCCGGCGACCCGTCCAGCCCCGAGGTCATCCAGATCGAGACCGCGATGGGCTCGGCGATCGAGGTGTTCTCCGACAGCCGCACCATCGAGGTGGGCCGTGACCGCTTCGTGCCGGTCAAGACGACCAACGACCTGCTGGTGCTGCGCTCGGACGCCTACGACCTCGGACCCGACTTCGTCCTCGAGCAGGTGGCCGACCACCTGCCGTTCGTGGACCTCGACGAGGTCTACAAGTTCGTCGAGGAGTTCGACAAGCGGTTCCCCTCCGGCGCGCCGTCGCTGAAGGACGCCGAGGCCCTCGTGGTCGAGGGCGACTGGACCTTCGGGGAGAACGTGCGCGTGCAGGGCACCGCCAAGCTCCAGGGTGAGCGCGGCCGCGTCGAGGCCGGCACGGTGCTCGGCGAGGGCTCGGCGAGCACCTAGCCCCCGCACCGTCCTCTATGGTCAGCCCCATGCCTCCCGCCGACCCGGACCCCCAGCTCCTCCCGGTCGAGGACTACCTCGAGCGCGTGCTGGCGCGGATCGTGGCGATGGAGCCGTTCGAGCACCCGCTGATGGACGCCCTGGGGCTCCCGGTGGCCCAGGACGTGCACGCGCCGGTCTCGCTGCCGAACTTCGACAACTCCGCGATGGACGGCTACGCCGTGCACTTCAAGGACGTGGCCGACGCGACGCCGGAGCGTCCGGCACACCTGCCCGTGATGGGCGAGGTCGCGGCCGGCCAGTCGCCGTCCGCCGCCCTCACGCCCGGCACCACCGTGCGGATCATGACCGGTGCGCGGATCCCGGCCGGGTGCACGGCCGTGGTCCCCTTCGAGTGGACCGAGGAGTCGGGCCGTGAGGTGCTGGTGCGGCAGGCACCCAAGGAGGGCCAGCACATCCGCTGGGCGGGGGAGGAGGTCAGCGAGGGCGACCTCCTGATGCGCAGCGGGGAGGTCATCGGGACCCGCCAGGTCGGCCTGCTGGCAGCGCTCGGCCTGGGCCGCGTCCCCACCGCCCCGCGTCCCCGGGTGGTGGTCATGTCGACCGGCTCGGAGCTCGTCGAGCCCGGCCAGCCGCTGGGCCCCGACAGCATCTACGACGCCAACAGCCACCTGCTGGCCGCGGCTGTCCGGGCCCACGGGGGCGTCGCCTACCGGGTCAAGGCCAGCTCCGACGACCCGGAGGCCTTCTCCGCCGCGCTGAGCGACCAGCTCGTCCGCGCCGACCTCGTCGTCACCAGTGGTGGGGTCAGCAAGGGCACCCACGACGTGGTCAAGGAGGTGCTCGTCGAGCTGGGCACCGTGGACTTCCTCGAGGTGGCCATGCAGCCCGGCAAGCCGCAGGGCTTCGGGGTGGTCGGCGAGGACGCGACCCCGATCTTCACGCTGCCGGGCAACCCCGTCTCGGCGTACGTCTCCTTCGAGATGTTCGTGGTGCCGGCGCTGCACAAGCTCACCGGCCGGGCGACCGTCGGGCGGCGGCTGGTCACGGCGAGGGTCACCACCGCCCTGACCTCGATGCGTGGCAAGCAGCAGCTGCTCCGGGCGCGGGTCGAGCTCGGTGCCGCAGGGGTGCGGGTCACCCCGGTCGGCGGACCCGGCTCGCACCTGATCGCCGGCCTGGCGCAGGCGGACGCGCTGATCGTCCTGGCCGAGGGCGTCACCCGGGTCGACCAGGGCGACGAGGTCCCGGTCCTGCTGCTGGACCGGCCGTGAGGAGCGGGTCGTGAGCGACGGGTTCACCCACCTCGACGAGTCGGGTGCCGCGCGGATGGTCGACGTCTCCGGCAAGGACGTCACCGCCCGCACCGCCACCGCGAGCGGCCGGGTGCTGGTCTCCGCCGAGGTGGTGGGCCTGCTGCGCGCCGACGGGGTGCCCAAGGGCGATGCCCTGGGAGTCGCCAGGGTCGCCGGGATCATGGCGGCCAAGCGCACCCCCGACCTGGTGCCGCTGTGCCACCCGTTGGCCATCTCCGGGGTCACCGTCGATCTCGCGGTGGAGGACGACGCCGTCGCGATCACCGCGACCGTGCGGACGACCGACCGCACCGGCGTGGAGATGGAGGCGCTGACCGCCGTGTCGGTGGCCGCCCTCACCGTGGTCGACATGGTCAAGGCCGTCGACAAGGGAGCCGTGATCACCGAGGTCCGGATCGAGGAGAAGACCGGCGGCAAGAGCGGGACCTACCGACGATGAGCGGCTACCGAGCGGCGGTGGTCGTCGCCTCCAACCGGGCCTCGGCCGGGGTCTACGAGGACACCACCGGCCCACTGATCGCCGACGCGCTGCGCGCCGACGGGTGGCAGGTCGAGGACCCCGTCGTGGTGGCCGACGGCGACCCCGTGGGACGCGCGATCTCCGCCGCGGTGGGCGCCGGTGCGCGGGCGGTGATCACCACCGGTGGCACCGGCCTGACGCCGACCGACCTCACGCCCGAGGTGACCCGGGCCCTGATCGAGCGCGAGGTGCCCGGCATCGCCGAGGCCATCCGGGCGCACGGGGTCGGGAAGGGGGTCGCCACCGCGGCCCTGTCGCGCGGGATCGCCGGCACGATCGGCGAGGCACTCGTGGTGAACCTCCCCGGATCCCGGGGAGGGGTGCGTGACGGGCTCGCGGTCGTCGTACCCCTGCTGCGGCACGCCGTCGAGCAGATCGTGGGGAGCGACCACTGAGCACGGGCTGGCCGGTCGTCCTCGAGTCGCGCGGGGTCGTGCTGCGGCCGATCAGCCAGCGGGACGGGGACACCTGGCGCCGGCTGCGTGCGGCCAACCGCGGATGGCTCGGGCGCTGGGACGCCACCGCCCCGTCGGACTCGCACGCCCAGCCGCGCAGCTTCGCCGCGATGGTGCGCACGATGCGGCGCGAGGCGCGCGCGGGACGCCAGCTGCCGTTCGTGATCGAGTACGAGGGACGTTTCGTCGGCCAGCTGACCGTCAGCAACATCGTCCGCGGCTCGGCGCAGTACGCCTCGGTGGGCTACTGGATCGACGAGGGCCATGCCGGCCGGGGCATCACCACCCGGGCGCTCGCCCTGGCCGTCGACCACTGCTTCTCCGTGCTGGGCCTGCACCGCATCGAGGTGGCGATCCGCCCGGAGAACGCCTCCTCGCTGCGGGTGGTGGAGAAGCTGGGCATCGAGCAGGTGGGCTACGCGCCGCGCTACCTGCACATCGACGGCGGGTGGCGCGACCACCTCCTGTTCGCGGTCACCCGCGAGGAGGTGCCGCACGGGCTGGTCCACCGGCTCGACTCGGCCGCCGCAGAGCGGGATTCACAACAGTCACAGGAGTGATCTGGCGACACACCGCCTCCGGTCCGGTGGCCGGACGCGTCCCGCTCGTATCGTCGTCGTCGTGGACCTGTCTGCTGTCATCTTCGTGGTGCTCGCCCTTGCCTGGGCCGTCTACCTGATCCCCAAGGCGCTCAAGCACCACGACGAGATGGCCAGCGATCGCCTCGTCGAGGGGCACTCCGACCGGGTGCGGATCCTCTCCCGCAAGGCCAAGGCGGCCGTGGCGGACGCGGTCGAGGCGATCACCCCGGACGTTCCGGACGCAGGCCCCGCCGACGACGCGCAGGACGCCGAAGCCGTGGTCGAAGCCGACGCCGAGGCGGTCCCGAGGTCGATTCCGGCCGACCCGAGGCGCTGCCGACGCGGGCCGCGGCCCGCACGGCCGCCCGCCGTCGCCGTCGCGTCCTGGGCCTGCTGGTGCTGGCGCTGGCCGCCGTGTGGACCGCCACCTGGTTCGCCTACCTGCCGATCTGGGCCCCCGGCGTGCCGGGCGCGCTCGTCGTGGTCTGGCTGGTCGTCTCGCGGATCTCGGTGCGGGCCCAGCAGCGCCGGCAGCGCGCCGCCCGGCCCGTGCGCAACGACGTCCCGGCCGACGCGCCGGCCGAGCGCGCGCCTCGCGTGCCGGCCGAGTCGCGTGCGGTGGAGTCGCGTGCGGTGGAGTCGCGTGTCGCCGAGCCGCGTGCGGTGGTCGAGCCGCGTGCGGTGGTCGAGCCGCGTGTGTCGGTCGAGCCGCGTGTGTCGGTCGAGCCGCGTGTGTCGGTCGAGCCTGTCGAGACCGCCCTGCTCGGCGAGCTGGCCGACGAGGACACGACCGGCCTGGCCCGCGAGGACATCGAGGCCGCGCTCTACGAGCAGGGCTCGCTGTGGGACCCGCTGCCGATGACGCTGCCGACGTACGTCAACAAGGCCCGCGCCCGCCGCACGGTGCGCACCATCGAGCTCACCGGCATCTCCTCCTCCGGCCACGACGAGTCCGACACCGCCCTGGCCCGTGACGCCGCCGAGTCGGCGACCCCCGCCGACTCCTCGGAGACCCAGCGCCGCGTCGCCGGCGCCTGACCCGCGGACGTCATACGCCCTGGTCGCTCCGACGACCACCTCGTATGACGTCTCCCGGGACGTCATACGTCCTGGTCGCCGGGACGACCACCTCGTATGACGTCCGGGGCCGCACCGGGGCTCGACCCGATTCGGGTTCGCCGACCCAGCGGTGGTAACTTCTTCCTCGCGTTCGCGCTCGCGGACGCACTGGGGCTGTGGCGCAGTTGGTAGCGCGTCTCGTTCGCAATGAGAAGGTCAGGGGTTCGAATCCCCTCAGCTCCACCGGTGTTCCGACCTCGGCTCGCGGCTCAGATGCCGCGCGATCCGTCGAGGGTCTCGCGGATGATGTCGGCGTGACCGGCGTGGCGGGCGGTCTCCTCGATCATGTGGAGCAGGACGTAGCGCAGGTTGCACTCGACGATGTCGGTGCGCGCGCAGAGAGAGTCCAGGTCCAGCGAGGCGGCGATCGCGTTCGAGGTCTCGATCTGCTCGCGATACACCGTGATCCAGTGCGTCACGGTGTCGCCGTCGCGGACGACGAGGTCCGCGTCGCGCGGGTCGGGCACGACCTCGGGCCACCGGTCCGGCGACTCCCTTCCGGCCAGGATCACCTGGAACCAGCGTTGCTCCCACGTCGCGGCGTGCTTGACCAGGCCGAGGAGTGACAGCGAGCTCGCCGTCGGTGCCTGGCGCGCCGGCTCGTCGCCGACGTCCTCGACCTTGCGGATCAGGCCGATGCGCTGCCCGTCCAGGAAGTTGACCAGAGCGTCGTGCTCGGAGGTCGGGGTGAGCGCCACGGTCATCTCGCTGGGCATGGCGGCATGCTCGCACGGCGGCGACCTGCCGTCGCGGAGGCCCGCGTGCGTGCCGGCCGTCGCCAGCAGTCGAGAACATCCCGGACATCTCGGTGCGACCTGCGCAGACCGCACGCGCGGCGCGGAGACAGCAGGTTTGAGGCCGCGTCCCGCGGCCTACGATGAGGACATGAGCCTGCGGCTCGACCTCGCCAGCATCCTGGGCTGCTCGCCCGAGGAAGCCACCGCCCTGCTGGGCGGTCGACCTGTCACGCCGAGTGCGGTCGAGGACGTGGCGCGGACCCACTACGACTGGCGCCGGCACGTCCACGACCCGGATTCCTACTGGCTGACGATCACCCAGGCGAGCCTCGTCCTCGGCCTGCGTCCGCGGACGATCCGCCGGCTGCTGGACACCGACCGGCTGCCGCACATCACCCACGTGTCCGGGGTCCGCCTCATGCGCCGCCACGAGATCGAGGCCATCGCCGAGCGGTCGCCCCGGACGGTGCCCGTGCCGACGACCGCCCGTTCCTGACCGCCCGTTCCTGACCGCGCGGCGTCGTAGGGTCGGCGCGTGACCCGCCCCGTCCTGCTCGCGCACAGCCGGGTCTTCGCCTCGACGCGGCCCGACGCCTTCGAACAGGTGCTGCGCAGCGACCTGCGTCGCGTGTTCGACCGCGGGTACGGCGGCATCCCGCGCGTGGTCGGCGTGCGCGCGCCGGGTGGGCAGTGGGGGAGTCCTGGCCAGGTCCGGACCATCGAGCTCTCCGGTGGCGGCAGCATGCGCGAAGAGCTCCGCACGGTGGAGCCGCCCACCCGGTTCGGCTACCTCCTCTCCGGGTTCACCGGACCCCTGCGCCTGCTGGTCACCTCCATCGACGGGCGAGTGGCACTTCGAGCCGTCCGGGTCCGCACTGCGCGTCACGTGGTCCTGGACCGTGCGGCCGCGCGGACCGTGGGGTGCGGCCACGATGCCCGTGGTCGCCAGGATGTGGCGGGGCTACGCCCGACGCGGGTTCGACAACCTCGAGGCCCTGCTGGCCGGCTGAGGCTCACCCGGAGCCGTACGGAGACCACCCGGAGCCCGAGGCCCGGCCGGGGCCCACCCGGCGCGGCGTACGCCGGGCGGTGAGGCGCTGCGCTCTACTGGGGTGCAGGCCACCACTGGTCTACCGAAAAGCAGCAAGTTCGGAGATTCATGTCCGTTTTGCTTCTTATGGGATATGTTGTGACCCTGGTCTAGTCAACCAAGGGGGATGACCGGATGTTCGCAGTCGCACCTGTCTCGGTCCTGATGCTCGGTCTGCTCGGCATGCTCGTCATCGCCGTCTCCGTCGCCCGGATGACGCTGGAGGAGCGCCGCTACCGTGGCCCCGCCACGCTGGTCGGCCGCGAGGCCCCGTCGGCCCCGCAGCCGCTCACCGGCGCCCGCGTCTGACCCCCACTCCCCGCGTCTGACCCCCATTCCACGCGTACGACGCGCGTCCCGCATACGTAACGAAACGGTCACGCCCGGCCCGCCGCTCTGGCTCCCGGCCACTCCGCTGCGCAGAATGCGCCGGGTGTGGCCTCTCGGGCATCCCGCCACACCCGTCTCGGGATGCGATCCGTCAGGTCCAGTCTTCCTTTCTGAAAGGACCTGTCATGCAGCATTCGTTCTCGGGCGCGCGACGCCTGGTCGGCCTCACCGCGGCCGCCCTGGTGCTCGGGGCCGCCGCCACCGCGGCCCCCGTGTACGCCGCCCCCGCCCAGCCGGGTGAGCCCGGCGGGGAGCAGACCCCCAAGCAGGCCACCGCCGACGCGCTCAGCGCGCACGACCTGGACCTGCTCACCGAGGCCGAGACCGCCGGCGAGCGCCGGGTCACCCTGCTGGTCGCCACCGACCGTGGCCAGGCCCGCAGCGTGGCGGCCGACCTCGACGCCCTCGGCGCGACCGTGACCCGGCGCTTCGACAAGCTCGGCTATGTGCTCGCCTCCGTGCCGACCGGCAAGGTGCGCAGCGCGGCCAAGCTCCCGCGCATCACCGCCGTCGACGTCGACGAGGTGCTGCCGCTGCCCGACCCGAGCGCGGAGGCGAGCACCCGGCGCTCCGGTGGCAAGGCGAAGGTGGACGGTCCGGACCGCAGGACCAAGGACGACAACCCCTACATGCCGACCAACGAGACCGGGGCCGTGCGCTTCAAGAAGAAGCACCGCACCTGGGACGGGCGCGGCGTCACGATCGGCATCCTCGACTCCGGTGTCGACCTCGACCACCCCGCCCTGGCGCGGACCACCACCGGTGACCGCAAGATCGTCGACTGGGTGACCGCGACCGACCCGATCCTCGACGGCGACTTCACCTGGCGTCGGATGGACACCTCGGTGTCCGGGCCGGGCTTCGCCATCGCCGGTGCCGACTGGACCGCTCCCGACGGCGACTACAAGTTCAACCTGTTCCGCGAGAGCGTCACCGCCGGCGGCGACCCGAAGGGCGACGTCAACCGCGACGGCGACACCACCGACGTGTGGGGTGTGCTGTACCGCTCGGAGGACAACGCCATCTGGGTCGACACCGACCAGGACCACGACTTCACCGACGAGACGCTGATGCGCCCGTACGGCGAGGACCACCAGACCGGGCACTTCGGCACCGACGACCCCGACACCGAGATCGTCGAGTCCATGCCGTTCGTCGTCGAGTACCGCGAGGACGTGGACCTCTCACCGTACGGCGGCAGCTACGTCGGCAAGGTGGCCGACTTCGTCAACATCGGCCTCGTGGAGGCCGCGCACGGCACGCACGTCGCCGGCATCACCGCCGCCCACCAGATGTTCGGCGGGGACATGGATGGTGCCGCGCCCGGGGCCACGCTGGTCTCGTCCCGCGCGTGCACGTGGACCGGGGGGTGCACCGCGGCCGCGCTGACCACCGGCATGGCCGACCTCGTGGTGAACCGCAAGGTCGACGTGGTGAACATGTCGATCGGCGGCCTGCCGGCCCTCAACGACGGCAACAACGCCCGCGCCGAGCTCTACAACCGGCTGATCTCCGACTACGGCGTGCAGCTGTTCATCAGCGCCGGCAACAGCGGGCCCGGGCTGAACACCATCGGGGACCCGTCGGTGGCCACCGACGTGGTCAGCGTCGCGGCTGCGGTGAGCAAGGAGACCTGGCTGGCCAACTACGGCTCCGTCGTGCGCAAGAAGGAGAGCCTGTTCAACTTCTCCTCGCGCGGCCCCCGCGAGGACGGTGGCTTCAAGCCGAACATCGCCGCCCCCGGGTCCGCGATCTCGACCACGCCGACCTGGCTGCCGCAGACCGGTGTCGCCGAGGTGGACTACACGCTGCCGGTGGGCTACGCCATGTTCAACGGCACCTCGATGGCCTCCCCGCAGGCGGCCGGAGCAGCCGCACTGCTGTACTCCGCGGCGTTCGCGACCGACCGGGCGGTGACACCCGCGGAGCTGCGTCGCTCGCTGTACAGCACCGCCGACTACCACGACGACGTGCCGGCGTACGGGCAGGGCAACGGGTTCACCGACGTCAACGCCGCCTGGAAGATGCTGGCGACCGACGACGTCGCGACGAACGGCTACCGGGTCGACGCGCCGGTGTGCACGCCGATCTCGGACTTCCTGGCGACGCCGGGTCGTGGGACCGGGGTCTACAACCGGTGTGCCGCCGGCGAGGGTGGCCAGAAGGCCGGCCGGGGCCGCACCTACAACGTGAAGGTCACCCGCACGAGCGGTGCCGCCGGCAACGTCACGCACCGGATCTCGTGGCTGGGCAACGACGGCACCTGGACCGCCCCGCGCTCGGTGGACCTGCCCTTGGGCCGGACCACGGTCGTCCCGGTGCAGGCGCTTCCCGCGGAGGCGGGCGCCCACGGCGCGATCATGCGCCTGGACGACCCGAGGACCACGGGCGTGGACACCGAGGTGATGAACACGGTGGTGACGGCCGAGCAGCCGCGTCGGCCCGACTACGGGACGTCGTGGTCGGGGTCGGTGGACCGCAACTCGACGCAGAGCTACTTCGTCCAGGTCCCCGAGGGCACCCGCGCGCTGCAGATGAACCTGACCGGCATCGCGACGGGCAGCCAGACGCGGATGCTCGCGTTCGACCCGTACGGCCTGCCGGTCGGCTCCACCTCGAGCCTCGCGTGCTTCACCAACTTCTCCGACGTCAAGGCGTGCAACCCGGTCTCCCGGGCGATCGAGAACCCCATGCCCGGTGTGTGGGAGATCGAGGTCGAGGCACGGCGTACGTCCAGGTCGTTGGAGAACCCCTACAGGCTCTCCACGGCGGTGCAGTCGGTGGCGGTGGACCCGGAGACGGTCGAGCTGGCCTCGGTCACGTCCGGGGAGCCCACCGAGGTGACCTGGAGCCTGACCAACCAGCTGGCCCCGGTCACGGTGACCGGTGTCGGCGGGCCCCTGGGCAGCGCCGCGAGCGACCGGCCGACCATCGCAGACGGTGAGTCCCAGGAGTACGAGGTCGAGGTGCCCGAGGGCGCCAGCCGGCTCGACGTCTCCATCGGGTCGACCAGCGACCTCGGGGCCGACCTCGACCTGTACGTCGAGCTCGACGGTGTGCAGGTGGGCTCGTCCGCGGACGGCGACTCCGAGGAGTCGGTGAGCCTGGAGTCACCCGAGGCGGGCACCTACACGGTGGTCGTGGACGGGTACTCCGTGCCGGCCGGGACGACCGAGTTCGACTACCGCGACGTGTTCTACGCCGACGCACTCGGCTCGGTCACGGTGCCGAACCGCTCGATCGACCTGGGCACGGGCGAAACCGCCGCGATCACCGGCTCGGTGGTGGCGCAGGAGAGCCCGGCCCCGGGTCGTGAGCTGTTCGGCGAGATGACGGTGGTCACCGACGAGGGCGCGGTCGTCGGCCGCGGCAACGTGTCGATCGGCAGCGTGACGCCGTAGCGGTGGCGGCGCAGGTTTCCCCGGGCGCCCGGGGAAACCTGCGCCGGACCGGCGAAACATCACCCCTCCGGCGCAGGGATCGCCTGCCCGGCTGTCCGAGTCGTCCGGGTCGCCTGCCTGTGGCGTCGGCCCCTGTTCGAGTCGCCGAGTCGACCCCGGCGTCCGGGATGGCCGATCCGCTGGAGGACTCCCGGCTCAGTCGGTGACCGGCGCTGCCCGTACGACGCGGAACGGTGTGCCCTGCTGGCAGGTCGTGAGTACGTCGGGCGCGCGGGTGCCCGTGACCCGGAGCCGGGCCCCCTCGGGGGCGTCCTCCGGGCCGACGTCGAGCAGCAGCAGGGTCTCGGTGCCGGTCTCGAGCACGAGGCACCCGGCCTCCACCCCGGCCGCCACCACGCCGACCACCGTGGTCGTCGACCCCGGCTTCCCGGTGGGCGCCGGCGTCTCGTCCGGCAGGGGCAACGGGTCGGCCCGCGTCGGCGAGGGGGAGGCGCTCTCCGGAGCGGCGCCCGACCCGCTCCGGTCCGAGCCGGTCGGAGTGTCCCCGCATCCCGACGCGAGCAGCGTCAGGCCGAGGGCGAGCACGAGGACCGAGAGAGTGCGCATGTCTGTGGGACGCGCGCGGCCCCCCGGTGGTTCCCCCGGCGGCCGGTCCGCCTGCGGGCGCGCGCTCAGATCCATCGTCGGAACCACATCCGCTGCACCCACTCCGCGTTGGTCAGCAGCTGGTCGGTCCAGATCGGCCAGAACCACGCGAAGGCGAGCAGCGCCAGCACCAGCACGCTGCCCACTCCGGCGGCACCCACCGCACGTCGGACCGGGGAGGCGTCGCGACGACCGAGCACCTCGCCCAGCAGCAGCGTGGCGCCCAGGACGAGGAACGGCAGGGTCACGATCGCGTAGTAGCTGAAGATCGGCCGTTCGTCGTAGCGCAGCCAGGGCAGCCAGGTCGAGGCGAGGCCCACCACCACGAGGCCGTAGCGCCAGTCGCGCCGACCGACCCAGGCGAGCACCGACCACACGGCGGCGACGGTGGCGAACCACCACACGACCGGGTTGCCGAGCATCAGCATCGCGCGCAGGCAGGTGGAGCCGGGCGCGGCGCCACATCCCTGCGCCCCGGGCTGGATGTCCAGCTCGGTGTGCACCGACACGGGCCGGTTGAGCACCAGCCAGCCCCACGGCGAGGACTGGTAGGCGTGCGTGCTCTGGTCGAGGAACCGGGTGTGGAAGGCGTACACGTCGTGGTGGTAGTGCCACAGCGAGCGCAGCGACTGCCACAGCTCGGGCACGAAGCCGCGGGCGTCCACGCGCAGGTAGTCGCCCCAGTAGGGGCCGTACTGGGTGTCGGAGAGCGTCTCCTCGTAGACCCCGGCGTGCAGCAGCCAGCCGGTCCAGGTGGCCACGTAGACCAGCAGCGGCACCAGTACGACGTAGCCGACGGCCGGGAGCGCGTCCACGATCGCGGACTTCCACAGCGCCCGGCGTACGCCGAAGGAACGGCGCGCGCCTGCGTCCCACACCCAGATCAGCAGCCCGAACGCGGCCAGCGGGAACAGTGCCGACCACTTCGTGCCGACGGCCAGCCCCCAGCACACGCCCGCGGCCAGCCGCCACGGACGCCACAGCAGCAGCGGACCCCACGCCCCGGGGTCGAGCCGGACGCCGGCGGACACCTTGTCGGCGAGCCGGGCCCGTCCCCAGTCGCGGTCGGCCACCAGGCAGCTGACCGCGCAGAGCACGAAGAACGCCACGAAGATGTCGAGCAGGGCGAGCCGGGAGAGCACGAGGTGCAGGCCGTCGAAGCACAGCAGCAGCCCCGCCACCAGCCCGAGGAGGGTCGAGCGGGTCACGCGTCGGGCGAGCCGGACCATCACCAGCACCATCAGGGAGCCGACCACCGCGGCGGCCACCCGCCAGCCGAACGGGGTCATCCCGAACGCCTGCTCGCCGAGCGCGATCAGCCACTTGCCCACCTCGGGGTGGACGACCATGTTGGGGGCGCCGTTCCACAGTCCCTCGGTCCGGCCGGACAGGATCTGCTCGTTGGCGCCGTCGACGTAGTTCTGCGCGTAGCCGAAGTGCAGCAGCGACCAGGCGTCCTTGGCGTAGTAGGTCTCGTCGAAGGCGAACGCCTTCGGCTTGCCCAGCTCCCACAGACGCAGGAACGCCGCGAGCAGCGTGACCGCCACCGTGCCGACCCACGCCAGCACCGGGTCGCGGTCGATCGCCCGGAGACGTGACCGCGCCGTCGCGTCCGGCACCACCTCGCCGGCGGCGGTGCGGGAGAGCCCGACCGTGCGCGCGAGCGGGGCGGGGAGGGTCACGGTGCCCGATGCTACGACCCGGGGTGACCTCGCCGGACTCGGCTACGCGGGCCGGGTCGCCTCGGGTCCGGAGTCGAGGCCTGCGACGAGTGCCCGCAGCCCGAGGTCGAAGGAGTCCTCGTCGATCCGGGCGGCGTCGGCACGCAGTCGGTGGGCCTGCGTCAGGTTCGGGTACCGGTCGAGGTAGACCTGCACGTCGTCGGCGAACCCGGAGGCGAAGGGCGTGGAGGCGGCGCCGATGACGAGGTACTTCACCGCGCCGGAGATCTCCGTGGCGCGCCGGGGCGGCCACCCCGCCTCGACCAGCCCACCGTGGACCGCGTCGGCCATGGCGAGGAAGCCCTCGCGCCGTTGGGTTCCCGAGGCGATGATCGGCACCGCGTTGGGGTGCGCCGCGAGGGCGGCGTGGTACGAGCGGGCCCAGCGCAGCAGGCCGGGGCGCCAGCCCTCGTCGAAGCCCGAGGTGTCGACCTCGCTCACCAGCAGGTTGGCCACGGCGTCGAGCAGCGCGTCCTTGGTGGGGTAGTGGCTGTAGAGCGAGGCCGCCTGTACGCCGAGCACGTGCGCCAGGCGCCGCATGGACAGCGCCGCCAAGCCGTGCTCGTCGATCTGGCGCAGGGCCGTGTCCCGGATCAGGTCCCGGTTGAGCAGGGGGGTGCTGGGTCGAGCCACGGTCACCGCCTCCTCTCGCCGCTGGGCGCCGGTGGCAGATCCTAACAGTGTATGGTTCACTACCTGACAGCGTTAGGTTCTTCTAGTGTTCGGAGTCATCCCATGCCGAGTCGTACCCCTGTCACCACCGACGAGCTCTTCGGCGTCGACGAGCTCATCGCCGAGGAGGACCGGGACATCCGGGACACGGTCCGCCGCTTCGTCGAGGACCGGGTCCGACCCGAGCTCGCCGGCTGGTTCGAGTCCGGAGCCCTGCCGGTCCGCGACCTGGCGCAGGAGCTCGGGCGTCTCGGGGTGCTCGGCATGCACCTGGAGGGCTACGGCTGCGCCGGGACCAGCGCCACCGCCTACGGGCTGGCGTGCCTGGAGCTCGAGGCCGGCGACTCCGGCATCCGCTCGCTGGTCTCGGTGCAGGGATCCCTGGCGATGTTCGCGATCTGGAAGCACGGTTCGGAGGAGCAGAAGCAGGAGTGGCTGCCGCGGATGGCGGCAGGGGAGGCGATCGGCTGCTTCGGCCTGACCGAGCCTGACTTCGGCTCGAACCCGGCAGGCATGCGCACCCGCGCGGTGCGTGACGGCGAGGACTGGGTGCTCAACGGCACCAAGATGTGGATCACCAACGGCTCGGTGGCCGACGTCGCGGTCGTGTGGGCCCAGACCGAGGAGGGGGTGCGCGGGTTCGTCGTGCCCACTGACACCCCGGGCTTCTCGGCTCCCGAGATCAAGCGGAAGCTGTCGCTGCGCGCCTCGATCACCAGTGAGCTGGTGCTCGAGGACGTCCGGCTGCCGAGCTCTGCCCTGCTGCCCGAGGTCACCGGTCTGGCCGGACCGCTGTCGTGCCTGAACGAGGCTCGCTACGGCATCGTGTTCGGAGCCCTGGGCGCCGCGCGCGACTGCCTGGAGACCACCGTCGCCTACGCCAAGGAGCGCGAGATCTTCGACCGGCCGCTGTCCTCCTTCCAGCTCACCCAGGCCAAGCTGGCCGACATGTCACTCGAGCTCGGCAAGGGCATGCTCCTGGCGCTGCACCTGGGCCGGCTCAAGGACGAGGGCACGCTGACCTCCCAGCAGGTCAGCCTCGGCAAGCTCAACAACGTGCGCGAGGCCCTCGACATCGCGCGGGAGTGCCGCACCATCCTCGGGGCCGCCGGCATCACCCTGGAGTACCCGGTCATGCGGCACGCCAACAACCTCGAGTCCGTGCTGACCTACGAGGGCACCTCCGAGGTCCACCAGCTCGTCATCGGTCAGGCGCTGACAGGGGACGCGGCCTTCCGGTAGCCGTCCCCACCGGCGCGAGCCGGTGAGGCCGGGAGGTCCGGCAGGGCAGGTGAGGCAGGGAAGGCGCTACTGCTTGGTGCCCACGGTCGAGGTCGACAGCGTGCGCGGGTCGCGCACGGTCCAGGCCTCGTGCTCGACCGCCGTCATGAACCGCTGGACCAGCTCGTTGAAGAGCTCCGGCTCCTCGAGGTTGGTCACGTGCCCCGACCTCGGCAGGATCGCCAGGCCACAACGAGGGATCGTGCGCTTGAGCATGAGGTCGGTCTCGAGCACGCCGTTGTCCTCGTCGCCGGCGACGACCAGCACCGGCGAGGTCATCGCGGCCAGCTCGTCGGTCATCGCGTAGAGCGAGGGTCGGGCCTTCTGCACCCCACGCATCGTGCGCGCCGCGCCCACCGGGTCGTGCTCGGCCAGGACCCGGACGTGCTCGGCGTGGCCGCGAGGGTCCTTCGCCTCGTACTGAACCCGCGCCGGACCGACCCCGTACCACCGGGACATCGCCTCGGAGCCCTCGGTCTCGAAGGCGACCGCGACCTTCTCCGACTCCTCGCGGAAGGTCGGCTCCTTGTCCGGGTGGGCGCCGTAGCCACAGCCGGCGACGACTGCGCCCAGGGTGCGCTCGGGATGACGCAACGCCGTGTGCAGGGCCGTGAACCCGCCCATGGAGTTGCCGACGAGAAAGGCGCGCTCGACACCCGCGGCGTCGAGGACGGCCAGCGCGTCGGCGACGGCACGGGACTGGCTGTAGGCGGCCGGGTCGTCCGGCACGTCACTGGGTGGGAAGCCACGCGCGGCCGGCACCAGGCAGCGGTGCGTGCGGGAGAACCGGCGGACCTGCGGTTCCCACGACCGGTGGTCGCCGGCGAACTCGTGCAGGAACAGCACGGCCGTCCCCGAGCCTGTCTCGTCGTAGTGGAGCCGGATGCCGTCGTCGGTGATGGCTGTGGGCACAGTGCCTCCTCGTGTCGGGGGAGTGGTCCCGGATCAGTGCCAGCGCGGGCCGGAGCGGCTGCGGACCCCGGCGCGGGCGCCGAGCCAGGCGGCCAGTCCCGACAGCGTGACGGTCGCGATGCTGCCGGCGTGGCGCTGCAGCATCGGCCGCAGCACGAGGCGCCAGGCATCGAGCTCCGGGCCGGCCGACGCCGGGTCCGCGGTGCGGGTCTCACCCGAGGAGGCACTCGCGGCGCCGGCCGTCGCGGCCCGGGGGGTGCGTGCGCCGGTGCTCGCCGGCTCGTCCCCGGGTGCGGCGGCGTCGTCACGGCCGCCGCGCAGCATGTCCTCGACGTTGCGGGCGAAGGCCTTCATGATGCTGTCGCTCACCTCGCCGATGACGCCACGACCGAACTGCGCCACCTTGCCGCGGATGTCGAGGTCGGTGTCGATCTGCACCAGGGTGCCGCTTCCGGACTCCGAGAGGTCGGCGACGATGTGGGCGTCGGCGTTGCCGGCTCCCTGCTTCTCGCGGGCCTTGGCCCGCATCGTGAGGCGATGAGCAGCGTCGTCCGCGTCCAGGATGACGATGCGGCCGGTGTAGTTCACGCCCAGCGGCCCGACCTTGACCTTGACCTCGCCCTCGTAGGTGCCCGGCTCGGGCTGCCCGAGGAGCGTCGAGCCGGGCAGGCAGGTCGCGATCCGTTCGACCTCGAGGAAGGCCTGGTACACCTCCTCGACCGGCCGGTCGATCGTGAAGGAGTTGGAGAGCTTCATCAGCGCTCCATCAGTGCCTTGCGCTGGGCGCCGTCGATCGGCACGTGTGCCCCGTGCACGCTGGCGGCCACGTCGGAGGCCAGGAAGGCGACCAGGTTGGCGACCTCCTGCGGCTGGGTGATCCGGCCGAACGGGATGGACGCCTCGGCGCGACGCCGCGCCTCCGCCTGGTCCACGCCCATGTCCCGGGCGAAGGCCTTCTCCAGGGTGTCCCACCGGTCGGTGTCGACGGGGCCGGGGTTCACGGTGTTGACCCGCACTCCTCGCGGGCCGTACTGGTCGGCGATCGAGCTGGCGAAGTTGAGGTCCGCGGCATTGGCGGCTCCGGCGGTCATCTCCCAGAAGCTGGGCTTGAGACCGTCGTTGCCCACGACCAGCACGATCGACCCGCTGCCACGCTCGGCCATGTGGGGCACCACGTGGCGCACGGTGCGGACGTACCCCATGAACTTGAGGTTGAGGCTCTGCAGCCACTGCTCGTCGGTGAGCTCCTCGAGCAGGCCACCGGGCGAGCTGCCGGCACAGGTGACCAGGATGTCGATCCGACCCAGCTCGTCGACCGCCTCGCGCACGCATCGGGCGACGTCGGCGTCCTGGCTCATGTCGCCGGCCTTGGCGACGACTCGCCGGCCGGTCTCCTCGCTGAGCTGGGCAGCGGTCTTCTCCAGGTCGTCCTGCCCACGGGCGGTGATGACGACCTCACAGCCCTCGTTGGCGAGCGTCCGGGCGACCTCACGGCCGATGCCCTTGCTGGCGCCGGTCACGAACGCCACCTTGCCCTGCAGCTGCAGATCCATGGGTCTCCCTCACTAGTCGGTGATATCTGGTATATCAGATATCACGGCGGTGTCGGCGTCAAGCCCCGCGCCCACGTTCGGTGCCGCCGCTCGGTCTGGCCGGGGCTCGACCGCTCCAGGACTCCCGGTTGCGGCCTCTCTCCTCGGCGAGAGCCGCCGAGAGGTGGGGGCGGGTGGCGAGCGCCTTGACGCGCTGGAGTGCGGACGGCTCCGCCGCACCGAGCTCCTCGAGGAGCGACCTCGTCGTGCTCCACACGTCGTGGGCGACCCGATGGACGAACCCGCTCGCCTGCGCCTCCTCGAGGTCGAGCCACCGACCGGTCAGGGTGAGGTCGAGGGCTCGGGAGCGCCCCAGCAGGTCCGGGAGGATCCAGGCGCCCACCGCGAGCCCGTGGCCGGGGCCGACCCAGCGCCAGCGTGCCGCCGGCCCGGCCACGCGGAGGTCGGCGGCGGCCGCGAGCTGGGCGCCGCCGCCCACGGCGGGGCCGTCGACGGCTGCCAGGACCAGCCCGGGCCGGCGCAGGATCGTGTCGTAGCACTCGTACAACAGGTCGCTGAGCCGGGCGCGCTCGGCGTCGGTCACGGTGAGGTCGGCCCCGGCGCAGAAGGTTCCCGGCGTGGTGCTGCCCAGCACCACGGTCTGGTCCGGCTCGGCACGCAGCGCCTGGAGCAGTGCCTCCACCGTGGCGAGGTCGAGGGCGTTGCGCCGGTCTGCTCGGTCCAGTCTCAGCAGGCACACCGGTGGTCCGGACGTGGGGCGGTGGGTCTCACTGGACAACCCGCTCACGGGCGCCTCCTCCGGCGGTTCGTGTGGTGCGCGACACGTGTGAGATATGGTATACCACGAGGACGAGAGGGGGCTGGTCGATGAAGCCGGCAACGTTCGAGTACCACCGGGCCTACACCGTCGAGGAGACGGTGGAGCTCCTCGGCGAGCTGGGTGAGGACGCCAAGATCCTCGCCGGCGGGCAGTCGCTCGCGCCGATGATGAACTTCCGGCTCGCCCGTCCCAGCGCCCTGGTCGACGTCAACCGGATCCCGGGTCTGGACCACGTCTCCCGCGAGGGCGACGAGCTGCACGTCGGCGCCCTGGTCCGGCACCGGGCCGTCGAGCTGGCTCGGGAGCCGGATGTCGTGGACGGGTTCGGCCTGCTCCCGCGAGCCGCGCGCTGGATCGGTCACTACCCCATCCGGGCCCGGGGGACCGTCGGCGGCAGCATCGCCCACTCGGACCCCACGGCGGAGTGGTGCCTGCTCGCCCGGCTCTTCGACGCCCACATCGTGCTCCAGGGCCCCGCGGGCCGACGCGAGGTCGCCGCGGAGGAGTGGTTCGGTGGCTTCCTCACGACCGCCGCAGAGGCGCAGGAGATGGTGGTCGAGACCCGTTTCCGGCGACCCCGCAGCCACGGCGCCCTGACCGAGTACGCCCGCCGACGCGGGGACTTCGCGATCGCCGCGGTGGGCGTCGCCTTCGACGTCGTCGACGGGCGCTTCCGCGACGTGGGCATCGTGCTCGGCGGGGTGGCCCCGACCCCGGTGCGCCCCGGTGAGGCCGAGCAGCTGCTGGAGGGCCGGTCGGTCGGGGACGTCGACGGGTCGGAGATCGGCCGTGCCGCCGCTGCCGACCTGGACCCGCCCCGCGACCTGAACGGTGACGCGGCCTACCGACGCCACCTCGTGGAGAACCTGACCCAGCGCGCGATCACGGAGGCGCTCGACGTGGGGCCCGCGAGGTGACGGCCGACAGCGAGGGTCCCGTGCGTTGGGTGGGCAACCGGCTCCCACGCCGGGAGGACCCCCGCATGCTGCGCGGGGCCGGTCGCTTCACCGATGACATCGCCGACCCCCATGCGCTCCACGTCGCCTTCGTCCGCAGCCCGGTGGCCTCCGGCCTGGTGCGCAGCATCGATGCGGGCGCGGCGCTCGCGCGGGACGGCGTGCTGGAGGTCGTGACCGCCGCCGATCTGGGACACGCGGGTCTCACGGCGGTGCTGGAGCGCGAGGAGTTCATCGCAACGGCGATGCCGTTGCTGGCCCACGACCGGGTGCGGTACGCCGGTGAGCCGGTGGCCGCCGTCCTGGCGCGCGACCGCTACCTCGCCGAGGACGCGGCCGAGGATGTCGTGGTCGACATCGAGGAGACGCCGCCCGTCCTGACGATCGCCGACGTCCCCGGGTCGGCCCCGCTGCACGAGGAAGCACCCGAGGGCGTGCTCGTCGACCTGCACATGTTCTCCGACGACCTGCTCGAGGACGTGCTCGCCGAGGCACACCTCGTGCTGGAGGAGACCTTCCGCAGCGGGCGGGTCCACGCAGCGCCCATGGAGCCGCGCACCTGCCTCGCGGAGTGGGTGGCCAGGGACGAGCAGCTCGTGCTCACGTTGTCGACCCAGGTCCCGCACCAGGTGCGCACGGGGGTCGCCCAGGCCCTGGGGCTGCCCGAGCGTGGTGTCCGGGTCATCGCACCCGACGTGGGTGGCGGGTTCGGCCTGAAGTGCGTGGTCGGCCGCGAGGAGGTCGTGGTCGCTGCCGTCGCCAGACGACTCGGGCGTGCGGTCCGATGGTCGGAGGACCGGCAGGAGAACCTCATCGCCTCCTTCCACGGACGAGAGCAGGAGTACCTCGTCCGCGTCGGGTTCGACGAGGAGGGCCGGCTGGTCGGACTGGACGCCGACATCCGGTGCAACATCGGGGCCTACTCGGCCTACCCGTTCTCCTGCGGGGTAGAGCCGCTCATGGCGGCCACCGAGCTGCCCGGTGTCTACAAGCTCCCCCGGTACGCCGCCCGGGCTCGCGGCTATGCGACGAACAAGCCGCCGACAGCGCCGTACCGCGGCGTGTCACGACCTCAGATCGTCATGGTGATGGAGGGCCTCATGGACCGGGCCGCCGACCGGCTCGGGATCGATCGCGTCGAGATCCGGCGACGCAACACCATCGCCCCCGAGGACTTCCCCTACACGGGCGCCAACGGCATCACCTACGACCCCGGCTCCTACCTCGAGTCGCTGGAGAAGTGTCTCGCCGAGACCCGGGCGGCGGGGTGGTGGGACCGGCGCGACCACGAGGGGGACGGACGTCTGGTCGGCATCGGCATCGCCAACTTCTCCGAGCGCACGGCGTACGGCACCGCCACCATGAGCCAGCGCAGGATGCAGATGACCCCCGGCTTCGACGTGGCGCACGTGCGCATGGACGCGTCGGGAGACGTCGTCGTCACCAGTGGGACCTGCGGTCACGGACAGGGTCACGAGACGACGTTCGCCCAGATCGTCGCCGACCGGCTCGGGATCGAGCCCGACCGCGTCAAGCTGCGCCAGGGGGACACCGAGGTGACCAGCTTCGGGTGGGGCACGTTCGGCAGCCGGTCCCTGGTGATCGGTGGCGGCTCCGCCTCGGTGGCAGCGGGACGGCTGGCCGACCAGATCCGGGAGATCACCGCCGAGCTGCTGGAGGCGAACGCGACCGACATCGTGCTGGCCGACGGTCGCGCCACGGTGCGGGGCATCGACGGCATCGGGCTCTCGATCGACGAGATCGCCGCCACGGTGCACTTCCGCTCCCACCTGCTCAGCGAGTCCGGTGACCGCCTGCTCGAGGCCCGTGGCATGACCGACCCACCGGGCATGTTCTCCAACGCCTGCCACGCGGCCCTGGTCGAGATCGACCCGGGGACCGGTGGGGTGGAGGTCCTCGACTACATCGTGGTCGAGGACTGCGGCGTCATCATCAATCCGATGATCGTCGACGGACAGGTACGCGGCGGGGTCGCGCAGGGCATCGCCTCGGCGCTCCTGGAGGAGCTGTCCTACTCACCGGACGGACAGCCCCTGGCGGGCACGTTCATGGACTACCTGGTGCCGACGGCCGCGGAGATCCCGCCGATCGCGGTGCACCACCTCGAGACGCCCAGCGACCAGACCGAGACCGGCGCCAAGGGCATGGGGGAGGGCGGCACCATCGGTGCCCCGGCCACGGTCCTCTCGGCCGTCAACGACGCGCTACGCCGCGTGCCGACGAGGTTCCAGCACGTACCGGTCACCCCGGCCCAGCTCGTCGACGCGCTCGCGTCGGCCACCACAGACCAGGAGGCGACATGAAGGACCAGCACTTGGTGACCCTGCGGGTCAACGGCGAGGAGCACGAGGTGCTCGTGGAGTCGCGACGCACCCTGGCGGACGTGCTGCGCACCGACCTGGGACTCACCGGGACCCACCTCGGCTGTGAGCACGGCATCTGCGGCGCGTGCACCGTGCTGCTGGACGGGGAGCCCGTGCGTGCCTGCCTCGTGTTCGGGGTGCAGGCGGACGGCCAGGAGATCGACACGGTCGAGGGCCTCGCCGGCTCCGACGGCCTCAACGACCTCCAGCAGGCCTTCTCGCGGCACCACGGTCTGCAGTGCGGCTTCTGCACCCCGGGGTTCCTGATGCTGGCCGAGGCCTACCTCTCGACCGGACCGGAGGGGGACCGGGAGGAGGTCCGCGAGGTCGTCTCCGCCAACCTGTGCCGGTGCACGGGCTACCAGGGCATCGTCGACGCGGTGTGCGAGGTCGCCCAGGCGCGCCGGGATGCGTCGCGTGGCTGAGGTCGTCGGCACGCGGGTGCTGCGCCAGGAGGACCCGCGGCTGCTCACGGGACGCGGTCGGTTCGGTGCCGACGTCCAGCGCCCACGCAGCCTGTACGTACGGATCGTGCGCTCGTCCGTGGCCGCCGGGCGTCTCACGGCCGTGTCCACGGACGCGGCGCTCGAGCTGCCCGGGGTCGTGGACGTCCTCACCGCGGCCGACCTGCCCGAGGACCTGCGGATCCCGGTACGGCTCTCGGTGCAGGGCATCGACCTCGGCGAGCACCTCCAACCCGTGCTGGCGCGAACGCACGTGCGCTACGTCGGCGAGCCGGTGGCCGTCGTCGTGGCCGAGGACGCCTATGCCGCCGAGGACGGCGCCGAGGTGGTCGAGGTCGACATCGAGCCCGGCGACGTGCTGCTGCACGCACCGGACGCCGAGGCGTCGCGCATCGTCGCCGACTTCACCCTGGGCTACGGCGACGTCGAGTCGGCCTTCGCACGCGCTGCGCACGTCGTCGACCTCCAGTTCCACGTGGGTCGGCACACCGCCGTACCGATGGAGCCACGGACGCTGGTCGTGGACGTCGATGCCGAGGGGAGGCTCGAGATCTTCGGGGCGACCAAGGTGCCGGTCTTCAACCGGCAGGTCCTGGCCGACATGCTCGGCATGGACACCTACGACATCCGCATGCACCACGTCGATGCCGGCGGGGGTTTCGGTGTGCGCGGCGAGTTCTATCCCGAGGACTTCCTGGTGCCCTGGTTGGCGCGCAGGCACGGCAAGGCGATGACGTGGGTCGAGGACCGGGCCGAGCACCTGGTGGCGGTGAACCACTCCCGCGAGCAGCAGCACCGGATCGAGGTGGCGCTCGACGCCGACGGCACCATCCTGGGGCTGCGCGACGACGTCTGGCACGACAACGGCGGCTACATCCGCACCCACGGCGTGATCGTCCCCGAGCTGACCCTCGCGATGCTGCCCGGTCCCTACCGGGTCCCCGCCTACTCGGGGCGGGTGCGCGTGGTGCTGACCAACAAGACCCCCTGCGGCACCTACCGCGCCCCCGGCCGGTTCGAGGGCACGACCGTGCGTGAGCAGCTGCTCGACCTCGCCGCCGACCGACTCGGCCTCGATCGGGTCGAGCTGCGGCGCCGCAACCTGCTGACCAGCCAGGAGCTGCCCCACGAGCGTGCCCTGAGCACGTTGGGCACCGACATGGTGCTCGACTCCGGTGACTACGCCGGCCTGATGGACCGGGCGCTCTCCCGGGTGACCGAGCTGGGCTGGCCCGACCAGGTCCGGCAGGGGCGCGCCGAGGGTCGGCTGCTCGGTCTCGGCGTGGCCAACTTCTTGGAGAAGAGCGGCCTCGGCCCCCATGACACCGCGGACGTGGAGGTGACTCGCTCGGGACGCGTGCGCGTCCACAGCGGCGGGACCTCTCTGGGACAGGGCATCGAGACCGTGCTGGCGCAGGTCGTCGCCGACGAGCTGGGTGTCGGCATGCACCAGGTCGAGGTCATCAGTGGTGACACCCAGCTCCAGCCGTACGGCACCGGCTCCTGGGCCAGCCGCTCCACGGTCGTGGCCGGCAACGCCGTACGAGGTGCGGGTCGTGCGGTGGCCGACCGCGTGCGCGAGCTGGCCTCCCGCACGCTCGAGGTGGCCACGGTCGACCTCGAGCTCGTGGAGGGCGCCGTGCGTGTCCGTGGCGTCCCGGACCGCTCGCTGACCCTCGCCGAGGTCTGGTCGGCCGCCCAGCCGGGCAGCGCGGTGCTGGGGCACGAGGAGCCGGCCGGACTGTGGGCACGCCACCGCTTCAGCGTCGACCACATGACCTACCCCTACGGCACCCACGTCTGCCTGGTCGAGGTCGACCCGGGAACCGGCGGCGTGCGAGTCCTCGGTTACCTCGTGGCCTACGAGGTGGGCCGCGCCATCAACCCGCAGCTCGTCGAGGGTCAGCTCGCCGGTGGGGTGGCGCAAGGAGTGGGTGGCGCCCTGCTCGAGCAGTTCGTGTACGACGAGACCGGCCAGCCCCAGGCCACGACCTTCATGGACTACCTGATGCCGACCGCCAGCGAGCTGCCCGACCTCGAGCTGATCGTGAGCGAGGAGGTGCCGGCGACCACGAACGAGCTCGGCGTGCGCGGAGCCGGAGAGGGTGGCCTGACCGGCGCCGGCGCCGCGATCGCCGGCGCAGTCGGCGACGCGGTGGGGCGACCGGCCGTGCCGCAGCTGCCGCTCACCCCCCAGATCGTGCTCGACCTGCTCGGGCGGCGACCCGGCACGGACCGGGCGAGCCCGGCTGACGGGGTCGGAGACCCCGCTTCACCTACCATGGAATGACGGCGAAAGAGAGGCTCGAGGTGTCGATCCCCGCATCCGGCGTGCCCGCGATGGTGTACTCCTCCAAGAGCGACATCGTGTGCGCCATGTTGCGCGAGCTGATCATCAGCGGTGAGCTGGCCGCGTCCGAGCCGCTGCGTCAACGCGAGCTCGCCGCCCGTTTCGGCGTCAGCCAGACCCCGGTCCGTGAGGCCCTGCGCCGGCTCGAGTCCGAAGGACTGGTCGTCAACGACCCGCACCGCGGTGCCACCGTGGCGGCCTCGCGCAACGGCATCGTGCAGGACAACTCGCTGCTGCGCGCCGCTCTGGAGCCCCTGGGCGCCCGGCTGGCAGCCGGAGCGGTGACCGAGGAGCAGCTGGCGGGCCTGCGCGAGCTCAACGAGAAGATGCTGGCCAGCCTGGACGACCCCGAGCGCTACGGGGCGCTCAACCGCGAGTTCCACTTCGCGATCTACGAGGCGGCGGCCTCGCCGATGCTGCTCTCGATGATGCGTCTGCTCTGGCAGGCGATGCCCCAGGGCCCGCAGGTCACCCGCCCGCACGCGGAGTCCGCGGCCCAGCACCAGGAGCTGATCGACGCGCTCGCGGCCCGCGACGCCGACCGGGCGGCCGAGATCACCCGCAAGCACATCCTGGCCACCCAGCACCTCGAGAACGAGATCACCCCGGGCTGAGCGTCGCTGGGCGGCTCAGATCGCCCGGTGCTGGTCCAGCTTCTGGCGGGTGTGGGCCAAGAACTCGCTCGCGCGCTCCTCCGGTGCCCGGGTCGCGAGGCTGACGGCGACGAAGAGCACCACGGAGATGAGCAGGCCCCAGATGCCGCTGCCCTGGCCGGCCAGCTTGGTCTGGGTGAGCTCCAGGACGAAGACGACGGTCCCCGCGACGATGATCGCCGAGAGCGCCCCCTGCGCGGTGCCCCGCCGCCAGAAGAAGGCGCCGATGATGGGCGGCACCATGACCAGGAGCCCGGCGGAGGCCGAGACCGACAGCACCGCGATGAGGTCGAGCTTGAGCTGCGCGAACAAGAAGGCGAGGACCGCGATGACGGGAAGCACGAGCTTGCCGACCATCAGCTGGTGCTTCTCGTCGCTGCCCGGCTTGGCGACGGTGTAGACGTCGCGGACGAGCATCGAGGACAGCGTCAGCATGATCGAGTCGATCGTGGACACCGCTGCCGCGATGATGCCGATCATGACGATGATGCCCAACGCGGTGGGGACCACGTCGGAGGCCAGCAGGCTGGGGGTGGCCAGGTCGCCGGTGGCGAGGTCGGGGAACTTCTGCAGCGCCGCGAAGCCCCAGACGACGGCCACGAGCGTGTAGACGAACCCGAAGACGAGGAAGCCGATCAACATCCGGCGCAGGTCCCGCATCGAGCCCGGCGTGAACAGGCGCTGACTCACCTGCGGGTTGGAGATCGAGAAGAAGATCCAGGGGATGGTGAGGCCGAGGAACGTGCTGAAGGAGAAGAACCCGGTCCCCGGCACACTGAGCGCCCCGGGGTGGTCCCGGCTCAGCGACCCGAAGAACTCCCCGAACCCGCCCAGGGCGTAGACCACGAAGATGACCACGAGCGTGGCGCTGATGATCATCACCACGGCCTGGAGCGAGTCGGTCCACGCCACGGAGCGCAGTCCGGCCACCACCGCGAAGAAGATGGCCAGGACCGTCGCCAGCACCGTGCCTGTGGTGAAGCTGATCGCGTTGTCGGTCATGCCGCTGACCAGGTAGCCGACCCCGGCGAGCTGGACTGCGGAGTACGGGATGAGGAAGACGCAGCTGGCCACGGCCGAGGCCACGGCGACCGACCGGTTGTCGTAGCGGTGACCGAGCATCTCCGACGGCGTGACGTACCCGTACTTCTGGCCCACCAGCCAGAACCGGGGACCGAAGACGAGGACCAACGTGACGCCGGAGAGGTAGATGAGCTCGAAGCCGAGCGCGCCGACTCCGCCGGAGTAGGTGAGTCCGGCCAGGCCGATGAGCATGAACGCGCTGTAGGTCGTGGCGCTGTAGCTCAGCGCCGAGACGAACCCGCCCATCTGCCGGTTGCCCAGGAAGTAGTGGGACATCGTCTCCGAGCGGCCCGCGCGCGAGAGGAACGCCGTGGCCGAGGCGAAGACCACGTAGATCGCGAAGCCGATCCAGATCCAGGTCGTGTCCACGGTTTCAGTCCCTCCACTTCGAGCTGACGAGCGCGTTGATCGCGATGACTGCGGCCGTGGCCAGTGACCAGAACAGGAAGCTGCCGTACCAGTGGTCGACGTCGCGGAAGACGGTGTAGGGCAGCACGTACGACAGCGCGACCAGGAGTGCCACCGGGAGCAGCCACCACTTCATCGTGTTGTTCATCGCGTCTCCTTCACGGGTGCGGGGGCGACCAGGAGCCGGAGGTCGAGGGGCTTCGGTCGTGCCGGTCTGCATCGAGGCCGAGTCATTCGAGCACCTTCGCGCCGGTGGTATGTGGTGTGTTGTATACCATGTAGCGCAGATCACAACAAGGGTGAGCGTGTGCCCTGAGCGCGGGCGCATCGCTCGAGCAGGTGCGCGATCGCGACACAGGTGGTCTCGTCGCCGGGAACGCCCAGCACCTGCACCCCCACCGGCAGCGGGCCTCCCGGGGCGGAGGGGACGCTGAGCGCCGGCAGGCCGGCCGCGGAGGGCCAGGCGACGAAGCGGGTGAGCGCGGCAGCCGTCGGGACGGTGCGCCCGTCCAGCTCGACGGTGTCGGCACCTCGGGGTGGGGCGACGCACGCCGTGGTCGGGGTGAGGACGGCCTCGATGCCGTGGTCGTCGAAGAGCGCGGCGGTCGCCGTGCCCAGTGTCCGCCGGGCCACGTCGATCGTGGCGACCTCGTCGACGCGGAAGTCCCGGCCCACCCTCACAGAGGCCCTGGCTTCTGCGCCCAGGCCGGCGGGGTCGCGGTCAGCCACCGCCGCAAAGGCGTGGGCGGACTCCCAGAGCATGGTCAGCAGCGAGACCGCACTGGCGAGGCGGAGCACGGCGCCAGCATCGACCGGGACCACCTCGACACCGGCCCGCCGCACGTCCTGCAAGGTCGCCCCCCAGCTGTGGGCGGTGGCCCCGTCCAGCGCGCCGACCCGGCTCGGGACCCCGACGCGTCGCGGCTCGTCGTCGCTCCCCAGGGGGCGGCCGAGCATGACCTCGGCGACCGCTGCGCAGGTGCTCACGTCGTGGGCGAGCGGGCCGACCACGTCCTGCGTAGGGGCCAGGGGACTCACACCGCTGCCGGGGACGCTGCCGACGGTCGGGCGCAGTCCCACGACCCCGCACAGCGCCGCAGGAATCCGGATCGAGCCACCGGTGTCCGTGCCGAGAGCCGCATCGGCGACCCCCGCCGCGACACAGGCCGCCGACCCGGCCGAGGACCCCCCGGGCATCCGTGACGGATCCGTCGGGTGGGGCACCGAGTCCGTCGTCACGCCCCAGGCGAGCTCGTGCGTCGCGGCCTTTCCCACGCACGCGGCGCCCTCGTCGGCCAGTGCCTGCCAGACGGCAGCGGAACTGGTGGGGTCTCGCCAGGTGGCGCCCGGCGTTCCGTTGCGGGTGGGCAGGCCCGCCACGTCGATGACGTCCTTCACCGCCACCCGCATCCCGGCCAGGCGACCGACGGACGCGCTGGTCCGTGCCGGGCCCGGATCGGCTGGCGGCACCGCTACCAGCCACCCCGCGTCGACGGCATCGCTTGCCGCGGTGATGCCCGGCCCGTGCTGCCAGGCATGGGCGTGGGTCGCTGGTCGAGGCTGCCGCCACCCGGGCGCAGCGCCCTCGGATGCCCGGTCCAGGGCCTGGCGCACGATGGCCCAGGACGTGGCTGCCGCGGCGTCGAGCACCTCGCGGGTACGCCGTTCGACGTCCTCCTCGCGCGGGCCGGTCACGGCTCTCCAGCCGGGTCGCCGGTGGGCCCCGCCGGCCCGGGGGCCGTCAACGCAGAGCGCATGATCTTGCCCAGAGCGTTGCGAGGGAGGCTGTCGACCAGGAAGACCCGCTTGGGTCGCTTGTACCCGGCCAACCGCTCACGGCAGTGCTCGAGCACGTCGGCGGGCCGCGCCTCGCTGCCCGGACGGGGGACCACCCACACCGCCACCTCCTCGCCCCACTCGTCACTGGGGAGGCCGGCGACCGCTGCCTCGTGGACCCAGTCGAGGGCCTCGACCACGCCCTCCACCTCCTGGGGTGAGACGTTCATCCCGCCGGTGATGACGAGCTCCTTGAGCCGACCGGTGAGGGCATAGCGCCCGTCGCTGTCGCGGTGCCCCACGTCACCGGTGCGGAACCACCCGCCGGGCCAGAACGCCGCGGCCGTGGCGGCGGGGTCGTCGAGGTAGCCGTCGAAGACCTGTGGCCCGCGCAGGCAGATCTCCCCGTCCGTACCGTCCGGGAGCTCGGCGCCGTCGGCGTCGCTGATCCGTGCCTCCACCCCGGGGAGCGGGTAGCCGACGGTGCCCGTGATCCGGGGACCGTCATAGGGGTTCGACAGGTCGAGGCCGGTCTCGGTCAGTCCGTACCGCTCCAGCAGCCGCTGGCCGGTCGCCTCCGTGACGGCCTCGGCCACGGCGCGGGGCAACGGTCCGGACCCGGAGGTCATCAGGCGCAGTCCGCGCAGCGGCGCCAGCCGCTCCCGGTCGAGCTCGAGCAGCCGACGGTGGATGGCGGGAACACCGAACATGACGGTCGCCCGGACACGCTCGATGGTCGCGAGCAGCTCCTCGGCGTCGTACCGCGTCAGGAGGTGCGCGGCGGAGCCGGCCAGGAGCGAGGCGTGCACGCCGCTGAGGCCGTGCTGGTGGAAGAGCGGGAGGCAGTGGACGAGCACGTCGCCGGGCTCCCACCGCCAGGCGGCCATGGCGGCCGCGATCGACGTGGTCAGGTGCGCGTGGGTCAGGGGCACGCCCTTGGGGGTGCCGGTCGTTCCGGAGGTGAAGGCCAGCAGGGCGACGTCGTGCAGCCCCGGGCCGGGTCCTGTGTACGGCGCCAGCTCTCCGGCCCGTGCGCCCCAGTCAGCGATGTCCACGGCTGCTCCGACGGCCGGCAGCGCCGTACGGTCCCGGTCGTGGAGCAGCAGGCGCGCTCCGGCCTGCTCCAGCAACCTGCCGAGCTCGTCGCGGGTGTAGGCCGGGTTCGCCAGGACGGCGACCCCGCGCGCCCGCAGCACCGAGAGGTAGGCGCGCACGAGGTCGAGCGATCCCCCGGCGCAGATGGCCACCCGATCACCCGGGTCGAGCCCGCGCTCGACGAGCGCGGCCGCGCCGCGGTCCACCTCGTCGACGAGCTCGGCGTACGAGGCCGAGGACCCGTCCACGCCCAGCGAGGTCGCCGGACTGGTGCGAGCGGCCAGCGCCAGCGCCTCGGGGATCGTGACGGTGGCCAGGCGGGTACGCACCTCCGCGGGGTCCAGCTCGGCCGGTGGCCGACCGAGGTGCCGCGCCCAGGCGGCTCGCGTGAGGGCGTCCACCGGCCCGGAAGACGGTGCGGAACTCATGAAATATGGTATATCACCGCGCATCCACCCTGGCCACTCCCACGGGCGCGAGCCCGAGCACCTCCTGGCGCGGCACCTGGCCACGGCCGGGACCTGCCGCACGGCGAGTCCCGGGGACTCGGGCCGGTGGGACGGGGCCTGCCATCATCGAGGCCATGACCACCCCCTCGGCCGGCACGCTGGTGCTCGCGGCCACCCCCATCGGCCGGGTCGACGATGCGCCACCGCGACTGGCGGCCGAGCTGGTCGCGGCCGACGTGGTCGCCGCCGAGGACACCCGCCGGCTGCGCCGCCTTGCCGTCGACCTCGGGATCGAGATCCCGGGCCGCGTCGTGTCGTACTTCGAGGGCAACGAGCACGTGCGGACCGAGTCGCTGCTGTCCGCGCTGCTGTCCGGGGATCGCGTCGTGCTGGTCACCGACGCCGGCATGCCCAGCGTCTCCGACCCCGGCTACCGGCTGGTGGCGGCGGCCGTCGAGCACGACGTGACGGTGACCAGCGTGCCCGGGCCGTCGGCGGTACTCACGGCGCTCGCCGTCTCGGGCCTCCCGGTGGACCGGTTCTGCTTCGAGGGCTTCCTGCCGCGCAAGCCGGGCGAGCGGGCCCGCCGGCTCGCCGAGGTCCGGGAGGACGAGCGGACGCTGGTCTACTTCGAGGCCCCGCACCGCACCGAGGCGACCCTGGCCGCGATGGCCGAGACGCTGGGCGCGGAGCGCCGCGCCGCCGTGTGCCGCGAGCTGACCAAGACCCACGAGGAGGTACGCCGCGGCACCCTGACCGAGCTGGTGGCCTGGGCCGGCGCGGGCGTCCGCGGCGAGGTCACCATCGTCGTCGACGGCGCGCCCGAGCCCGAGCCGGTGACCGATGTCCACGCTCTCGCCTCGATGGTCGCCGCCGAGGAGGCCCGCGGCACCCCGCGCAAGCAGGCCATCGGCCTGGTCGCCCGCGACGCGGGGATCCCCAAGCGCCTGGTCTACGACGCGGTGCACGTGCGGTGAGCCGGCCCGACCTGCCCGAGGCGCTGCCGCACCCGGTCGTGGACAACCACTGCCACCTCGACATCTCCCGCGGCGCCAACGAGCCCGCGCTGCCGGTCACCGAGGCGCTCGCGCTGGCGGCGCGGGTCGGCGTCGAGCGCGTCGTGCAGATCGGCTGCGACCTCGACGGGGCCCGGTGGGCGGTCGCGACCGCCGAGGCGCACCCCGCGGTGGTGGCGGGGGTGGCGCTGCACCCCAACGAGGCACCGCGGCTCGCGGCGAGCCGGTCTGCTCGACGACGCTCTGGCCGAGATCGAGCGGCTCGCCGGCAGCAGCGACCGGGTGCGAGCCGTCGGGGAGACCGGCCTCGACCACTACCGCACCGGTCCCGAGGGTCGGGAGGCGCAGGAGGCCTCCTTCCGGGCGCACGTCGACCTGGCCAAGCGCCTGGACAAGACGCTCGTCATCCACGACCGCGACGCCCACGACGACGTGCTGCGCGTCCTGGACGAGGTCGGTGCACCCCCGCGCTGGGTGATGCACTGCTTCTCCGGCGACGAGGCCTTCGCCCGGGCCTGCGTCGAGCGCGGCGCCCACCTGTCGTTCGCCGGCACGGTCACCTTCAAGAACGCGCGGATCGTTGCGGGACGCGCTGCGGGCGACTCCGCTGGACCGGCTGCTGGTGGAGACCGACGCGCCGTACCTCACCCCGATGCCGCACCGGGGCCGGGTCAACGCCTCCTACCTGGTCCCACTCACCGTGCGCGCCATGGCCGCCACTCTCGACCTCGACCTGGCCGAGCTGTGCCGGGCGATCGATGTCAACACCGACACGGCCTTCGGCGGGCGCTGGGGTGACCCAGAGGCGTGATTCCGCCCACAGCGACACGCTGGGAACCGGCACTCGGTTTGCGATCCACAGGGGCCCTCGCCTAGGTTCGAACGCTGTTGGCCGGGAGCGGGACCCCTGATCCCCGGCGTGCACGTCCTTCCCCTGAGCCGCACCGCGACCCCTGCGTCCGCACCGTGGCCCGTGCACCCACCCGCGGCCCGGAACGAGCAACCATCGGAGCATCGTGCGCGCCTTCACCACGCACCCCAGACTGTCCCGCCTCACCTCCTCCAAGTTCCTCCTCGGCGGCCTCGTCGTCGCCATCGTCGTCGCCCTGGGCGGCACCGCCGCCGGCTACGCCGCGTTCAGCCGGGTCGTCACCGTCTCCGTCGACGGCAAGCCCACCGAGGTCCGCACCTTCGGCGACGACGTCGGCGAGGTGCTCGCGAGCCAGGGCATCGAGCCCACGTCGCGCGACTCCGTCGTGCCGTCGGTCGACACGCCCGTGGAGAACGGGTCGCGCATCGCCGTCCGCCTGGCCCGCCCCCTGGAGCTGACCATCGACGGCGAGGAGCAGAAGGTGTGGACCACGGCCACCACCGTGCACGCCGCCCTGAGCCAGCTCGGCATGCGGATGAGCGACGCCGAGCTCTCCGTGAGCCGCAGCGCCGACATCGACCGCTCCGGCCTCGCCGTCGACGTGACCACCGCGAAGTCGGTCACGCTCAAGGTCGCCGACCAGAAGGCCGAGCAGCACAACGTCCCGGCCGCCACCGTCGGTGAGCTGCTGAAGAAGGTCGACGCCGGCGTCGACCGCAACGACAAGGTCCGTCCTTCGCGCAGCAGTGAGCTGACCGACCGCACGCGGATCGTGGTCACCAAGCTCGGCACCAAGACCAAGCGCGTGCCGAACGAGCCGATCCCGGCCCCGGTCACCAAGCAGGAGGACGACTCGATGATGGCGGGCGAGACCGAGACGGTCCGTTCCGGCACCGACGGCCTCCGCGACGTCACCTACAAGATGCACTTCCGCAACGGCGACGTCGTCAAGCGCGAGATCGTGAAGTCCGACGTCGTCCGCCAGCCCGTCGCCACGGTCGTCAAGGTCGGCACCAAGACCGTGAGCACCGGGGTGTGGGACGCGATCGCGGCCTGCGAGTCCGGCGGCAACTGGCAGATCAACAGCGGCAACGGCTACTACGGCGGCCTCCAGTTCAACCTGAGCACCTGGCAGGCGTACGGCGGCACCGGCATGCCCCACCAGAACAGCCGGGAGCAGCAGATCGCCGTCGCCGAGCGCGTCCGCGACGCGCGAGGCGGCTACGGTGCCTGGCCGCACTGCGGTGCGCGGTTCGGCTGACCCGCTGACTACGCTCGCCCATGTGAACGACCACACCTCCGCCGGCCCGGCACTGCTCGGGCCGGCGGAGGTGCGTTCGCTCGCGGCCGCGCTCGACCTGCGACCCACCAAGCAGCGTGGCCAGAACTTCGTGATCGACCCCAACACCGTGCGCCGGATCGTGCGCGACTCGCGCATCGGCCCCGACGACGTGGTGCTCGAGGTGGGGCCCGGACTGGGGTCCCTGACCCTGGCGCTGCTCAGCATCGCCAGGCGTGTGGTGGCCCTCGAGATCGACGCCGACCTCGCCACCGCCCTGCCCGCGACGATCGCCGACCGCGCCCCCGAGCAGGCCGGCCGCTTCGAGGTCGTGCACGCCGACGCCCTGCGGGTGACCTCGCTGCCCGGCCCCGCGCCGACCGCGCTGGTGGCCAACCTGCCCTACAACGTCTCGGTGCCCGTGCTGCTGCACCTGCTGGCGCTCCTGCCCTCGCTGGAGAGTGGGCTGGTGATGGTGCAGGCCGAGGTGGCCGACCGGCTGGCCGCCGTGCCCGGCTCGAAGGTCTACGGGATCCCGTCGGTCAAGGTCGCCTGGTACGCCGACGTACGCCGCGCCGGGTCGGTCGGCCGCCACGTGTTCTGGCCGGCTCCCAACGTCGACTCCGGACTGGTGGCGTGGACACGCCGGGAGCCGCCCACCACCGCGGTCACCCGCCAGCAGGTCTTCGCGGTCGTGGACGCCGCCTTCGCACACCGGCGCAAGGCCCTGCGCCCCGCGCTGCGGGCCCTCGCCGGCTCGGCCGAGGCCGCCGAGGAGGCGCTGCGCACGGCCGGGGTCGATCCGATGACCCGGGGCGAGCAGCTGCGGCTGGCGGACTTCGTCCGGATCGCGGAGGCCCTGGCATGAGCGTCACCGTGCGCGCACCGGCCAAGGTCAACCTGTCCCTGCTCGTCGGGGCGGTCCGGGAGGACGGCTACCACGCGCTGGACACCGTCTACCAGGCGATCAGCCTCTATGACGACGTCCGCGTCACCGAGGCCACGGAGTGGAGCCTGACCCTGACCCCGCTCGGCGGTGTGGACGTCTCCGAGGTGCCCCTCGACGGCACCAACCTGGCCCTGCGCGCGGGGACGGCGCTGCTCGACCTGCACGGGCTCGACCGGGCCGCGCACGTCGAGATCGGCAAGGGCATCCCGGTCGCCGGCGGGCTGGCCGGCGGCAGCGCCGACGCCGCTGCGACCCTGGTCGCGCTGGACCGGCTGTGGGACCTGGGCACCAGCGACGAGGACCTGCTCGCCCTGGCCGCCACGTTGGGCAGCGACGTGCCGTTCTCCCTGGTCGGCGGCAGCGCCCACGGCACCGGCCGCGGCGAGCTGGTCGAGCCGCTGGACGACCGGGGCTCGTGGTGGTGGCTGGTCGTGCCCAGCACCGACGGCCTCTCCACCCCCGCGGTCTACGCCGAGCTGGACCGGCTGCGCGCGGTCGACGGCCCGGGGCCGGATGCCGCGCCGGACACAGCGCCCGACGCCGGGAGCGCGGCCGCCGCGCTGGTGGCGGGCGACGTCGCTGCGCTCGCCGGGGCCCTGCGCAACGACCTGCAGGCGGCCGCGGTCAGCCTGCGCCCCGACCTCGCCGGCCGCCTCGAGCAGCTGCTCGAGCACGGGTGCCGGGCCGCGCTGCTCTCCGGCTCGGGGCCCACCGTCCTCGGACTGGTGCACGACCAGGACGAGGCCCTGGAGGCCCGGACCGCGCTGCTCGCCTCCGGGCTGCCGGTGGTCCACGTGGCCACGGCCCCCGTGGCCGGCGTGCACGTCGTGGAGTACGTGTAGTGGCCGCCCCCAACCTGGTCAACCTGGAGAAGGTGACCAAGTCCTACGGCGTGCGGATCCTGCTCGACGAGGTCAGCCTGGGTGTGGGGGAGGGCGACCGGATCGGGATCGTCGGCCGCAACGGCGACGGCAAGACCACGCTGCTGAACCTGATGGCCGGACGCGAGACACCCGACTCCGGACGGGTCTCCCTCACTCGCGGCCTGCGTGTGGGCTACCTCGACCAGCGCGACCTGCTCGACGACACCCACACGGTGCGCGAGGTGGTCCTCGTCGGCATGGCCGACCACGAGTGGGCCGCGGACGCCCGCGCCCGCGAGGTGGTCGAGGTGCTGCTGGCCGGGGTCGAGCTGGACCGGCCCGTGCACGGCCTCTCCGGCGGTGAGCGCCGGCGCTGCTCGCTGGCGCGGCTGCTGCTCGCCGACGACGACCTGCTCATCCTCGACGAGCCCACCAACCACCTCGACGTCGAGGCGGTCGCGTGGCTGGCCGAGCACCTGGACCGGCGTACGGCGGCACTGGTCGTGGTCACCCACGACCGGTGGTTCCTCGACGCCGTGTGCGACCGGACGTGGGAGGTGCACCCGGGCGCCGACGGTGCCGGCGTGGTCGATGCCTACGACGGTGGGTACGCCTCCTTCGTGCTCGCCCGCGCCGAGCGGCACCGGCAGGCCGCAGCGAGTGAGTCGCGCCGCCAGAACCTCGTCCGCAAGGAGCTCGCCTGGCTGCGGCGGGGCGCCCCGGCGCGCACCTCCAAGCCGAAGTTCCGCATGGACGCGGCCACGGCGCTGATCGAGGACGAGCCCCCGCCGCGCGACCGGATGGAGCTGCAGCGCTTCGCCAGCCAGCGGCTGGGCAAGGACGTGGTCGACGTCGAGGACGTCGACCTGACCCGGGGCACGCGTCGGCTCCTCTCCGGCGCCACCTGGCGTCTGGGGCCGGGCGACCGGGTCGGCCTGGTCGGGGTCAACGGCGCCGGCAAGAGCTCCGTGCTCGACCTGGTGGCCGGCACCCTCGACCCCGACGCCGGCCGGGTGCGCCGAGGCCGCACCGTCGCGCTGCGGCACCTCACCCAGCACGTGCCCGTGGACGCCCCCGACGCCCGCGTGCTGCCGACCATCGAGGACATCCGTCGGGTCACCCGGATGGAGACCGGCAAGGACGTCTCGGCGAGCTCGATGCTGGAGCGCTTCGGCTTCACCGGGGACAAGCTCACCGCGCGGCTGGGCGACCTCTCCGGCGGGGAGCGGCGCCGCTTCCAGCTGCTGCGGCTGCTCCTCTCCGAGCCCAACGTGCTGCTGCTCGACGAGCCGACCAACGACCTCGACATCGACACGCTCAACGTCGTCGAGGACTTCCTGGACACCTGGCCGGGCACGCTCGTGGTCGTCTCCCACGACCGCTACTTCCTCGAGCGGGTCACCGACTCGGTCTGGGCGCTGATGGGGGACGGGCAGGTCTCCATGCTGCCCGGCGGGGTCGACCAGTACCTCGAGAGCCGTCGCCGGCGTACGGCGCCCGCGCCCGCGCCCGCGCAGACCGCGCAATCGAAGCCCCAGCCGGGCCAGGCTGCCTCCCCCTCGTCGGCGGGGCCGCCGACCCCGTCACCGACGCCGTCCCCGTCGGCGGGCTCGGCCGCGGAGCGGGCCGCCCGCAAGACCATCGACCGCATCGACCGGCAGCTCGCCCGGATCGCCACGCGGGAGGCCGAGCTGCACCTGCAGCTGGCCGACCACCCCACCGACCACGAGCTGCTGACCTCGCTGGGTGCCGAGCTCGAGCGTCTCGCCGCGGAGAAGGACGACCTGGAGGCCGAGTGGATGGAGGCGGCCGAGCTGCTCAGCTGAGCGGCAGCATCAGCCGCTTCAGCAGCGCCGCCAGGCCCGCCCGGTCGTCGTCGGAGAGATCGGCCAGCAGCCCGCGCTCCGCCGCGAGCAGGGTCTCGAAGGCGCCGTCGACGGTGCGCTTGCCCTGGGCCGTCAGGCCCACCAGCACTCCCCGGCGGTCGCGGGGGTCCGGCGAGCGCTCGACCAGGCCCCGCTGGGCGAGCCGGTCGACCCGGTTGGTCATCGTGCCGCTGGTGACCATCGTCTGCCGCACGAGCGCCCCCGGGGTGAGCTGGTAGGGACGGCCCGCCCGCCGCAGCGCGGCGAGCACGTCGAACTCCCAGCTCTCCACCCGGTGCGCGCTGAACGCCTCGCGGCGGGCCTTGTCGAGCAGGCGCGCCAGCCGGCTGATCCGGCTGAACACCTCCACCGGGGCCAGGTCGAGGTCGGCGCGCTCGCGGTGCCAGGCCTCGACCAGCTCGTCGACCTCGTCACGCTCCATGCCGGCGACTCTAGTGCGTCGAGATTCTCGACATCGAGACAGTGTGGCGCCGGACCGGCGGCCTCAGGCGGCCCGGTGCCGGGACCAGCGCTGGCGTGCCGCCACGGCGATGTCGGGGTTGTCGGTGAACATCCCGTCGACCCCCGCGTCGAGGAACGCGCGGATCTCCGCGGCCAGGTCGCCGGGGGCGTTCGGGTCCTCGCCGCGGCGGAAGTCCTCGGCCATGAACTGGTTCTCCCGGCGCAGCGTGAACACGTGCACCACCAGGCCCGCGCGGTGGGCGTCGCGGACCAGCCGGGTCGGCGGGAGGGCGTATCCCTGCTCGTCCCGGGGGATGACCAGGTCCTTGTTGGGGCCGATGCCGTCGGCGTACGTCGCGATCTCGCGCAGCTGGTCGGGGCGGGTGAGGTCGCGGTAGGTGCGCGGGTCGCCCTTGGCCTTCAGGTCCCACGGCGCGCCGGAGGAGTCGAGCAGCTGGATGATCGGCAGCCGGGTCCAGCGGTCGAGCCGGCGCAGGTTGCCGGTCTCGAAGCTCTGGAGGAACACCTTCGAGCCCGGACGGTCCAGGCGGTGCCGGTGCAGGCTGCTCAGCATCGCGCGCTCGAGCGGGAGGCCGATCGAGCGGAAGTACGACGGGTGCTTGGTCTCCGGGTAGACCCCGATGCGCCGGTGGGTGCGGGCGCTCTCGCGCTTGACCAGGCGGAGCACCTCGTCGAAGGTCGGGACGCGGAACCGGCCGTCGTAGCGGGTGTTCTGCGGGCGTACGTCGGGCAGCCGCTCCACGGCACGCAGCGTGCGCAGCTCGGCCAGGGTGAAGTCCTCGGTGAACCAGCCGGTGAGCTGCTTGCCGTCGACGGTCTTGGTGGTGCGGCGGTCGGCGAACTCGGGGTGGTCGGCCACGTCGGTGGTGTCGGTGATCAGGTTCTCGTGCCGCGCGACGAGCACGCCGTCCTTGGTGGGGACCAGGTCCGGCTCGACGTAGTCGGCGCCCATCTCGATCGCGGTCCGGTAGGACTCCAGGGTGTGCTCGGGCCGGTAGCCCGGCGCACCGCGGTGGCCGATGACGAGTGGGGCGGCGTCGCCGCCGGAGCCGTGGTGGTGGTCCGAACGGGGGGAGGCGGACGCCGGAGCGGCGACCAGGACAGGGGCGATGGCGGTGCCGAGCGCGAGCAGGATGGTCGCGCCGGTCTTCCCGAGAGACGTCATGGCTGCAGTCATACCGTGCGCCGTCACCGGGGCGGAACCCGGTGCCCAGCCAGCAGACGGGGCGCGGATGAACATCCGGTGCCGGACGCGGACCCCTCGGTGCGGCCGCCGAACACTAAGGTTGGCCACCTATCCCCGGTTGGTCTGTCGGCAGGGCCCGCCTGACTTTGAATCAGGACAAGCGACGTAGGTTCGACTCCTACCCGGGGAGCGTGAGCACCTCGAAGACGACCGTCATCGTCCTCGCCGCCGGTGGCGGCACCCGGATGAAGTCCAAGACCATGAAGGTGCTGCACCCCATCGCCGGGCGCAGCATGATCGGTCACGTGATGGCGGCGGTCGACGCCGTGGCCCCCCACGAGGTGGTCGCGGTGGTGGGTCACCAGCGCGACCAGGTGGCCCCCCACCTGCAGGAGCTGCGCGGCGATGTCGTCCTCGCGGTGCAGGAGACCCAGGAGGGCACCGGCCACGCGGTGCGGGTGGCCTGGGAGGAGCTGGCGCCCGAGCAGCGGGGCGACACCGTGCTGGTGGCGTACGGCGACACGCCGCTCCTGGAGGGGGAGAGCCTGCGGGCGTTCCTCGAGGACCACGTCGCGGCCGGCCGCGCCGTCAGCATCCTCTCCGGCGTGGTCGGCGACCCGACGGGCTACGGACGGGTGCTGCGTGACGAGTCCGGCGTGGTGACCGGCATCGTGGAGCAGAAGGACGCGACCGCGGAGCAGGCGGCCGTCTGCGAGATCAACTCCGGCATCCTGGCCTTCGACGCCGCGTTCCTCGAGCGGGCGCTGCCTCGGCTCTCCAACGACAACGCCAACGGCGAGTACTACCTGACCGACACCGTCGCCCTCGCACGGCAGGACGGCCTGCCGGTCGGTGCCTTCGCCGTGGACGACGTGCTCCAGACCGAGGGCGCCAACGACCGGGCCCAGCTGGCGACGCTGGCCAAGGAGAAGAACCGGCGCATCCTCACCGGCTGGATGCGCGAGGGCGTCACGATCATCGACCCCGACACCACGTGGATCGACGTCGACGTCCGGCTCGAGCCCGACGTCACCGTCCTCCCCGGCGTCCAGCTGCTCGGCGCGACGGTGGTGCGCGAGGACGCCGTGGTGGGGCCCGACTGCACGCTGAAGGATGTCGAGGTGGGTCGGGGTGCGCGCGTCGTACGCACCCACGCCGAGCTCGCCGTCATCGGCGACGACGCCAGCGTGGGCCCGTTCTCCTACCTGCGGCCGGGCACCTGGCTGGGGGAGGGCGGCAAGATCGGCGGGTTCGTGGAGACCAAGAACGCCCGGATCGGCGACCGGGCCAAGGTCCCCCACCTCTCCTACGTCGGCGACGCCGAGATCGGCGAGGGCGCCAACATCGGCGCCGGCACGGTCTTCGCCAACTACGACGGGGTCGCCAAGCACCGGACCGTGATCGGGCGGCACGCCCGGACCGCGAGCAACAACACCTTCGTCGCGCCGGTGCAGGTCGGCGACGGTGCCGCGACCGGCGCCGGCAGCGTCATCCGCGAGGACGTGCCGGCCGGTGCGCTCGCCGTCACCGCCGGTCCGCAGCGCACCATCCCGGGGTGGACCCTGCGCAGGCGTCCCGGCACCGACCAGGCAGCGGCCGCGAGCGCCGCCGGCGCGGCGGAGGAGGAGGCGGAGGACGAGGCGCCGGCCGACCGCGCCGAGTGAGCGGCCCGACACGTCCGCTCGCGGGCCACCCCTGTTCCGCTGGGCCGTGACCGTGGGTGACAATCGGTGTGTACCCGCGCCACCAGCACGACCTAGGAGCCAAGCAGCGTGAGCGGACTGAAGAAGACCACCGAGAAGAACCTGATGGTCTTCGCCGGACGGGCCCACCCCGAGCTGGCCCGCGAGGTCGCCGAGGAGCTGGGCATCGTGCTGGTGCCGACCTCGGCGTACGACTTCGCGAACTCCGAGATCTACGTGCGCTACGAGGAGTCCGTGCGCGGGTCCGACGCGTTCGTGATCCAGAGCCACACGGCGCCGGTCAACGAGTGGATCATGGAGCACCTGATCATGGTCGACGCACTCAAGCGCGCCTCGGCCAAGCGGATCACCGTGGTGCTGCCGTTCTACGGCTACGCCCGCCAGGACAAGAAGCACCGTGGACGCGAGCCGATCTCGGCGCGGCTGATGGCCGACCTGTTCAAGACCGCGGGGGCCGACCGGCTGATCGCCGTCGACCTGCACGCCGACCAGATCCAGGGCTTCTTCGACGGACCGGTCGACCACCTGATGGCGCTGCCGATCCTGGCCGACTACGTCAAGGCCAAGTACGGCGACCAGCAGCTCGCCGTGGTCTCGCCCGACGCGGGCCGGATCAAGGTGGCCGAGCGCTGGTCGGCCCGGCTGGGCGGCGTACCGCTGGCGTTCATCCACAAGACCCGGCGCGAGGACCGG
Source organism: uncultured Actinomycetota bacterium (assembly GCA_963815595.1). Lineage (GTDB taxonomy): Bacteria > Actinomycetota > Actinomycetes > Propionibacteriales > Nocardioidaceae > Marmoricola. The sequence continues at coordinate 139,461 of CAWFHA010000007.1, forward strand.
CCCAACGAGACCGTCGCCAACCGCGTCGTGGGACAGGTCGACGGCCGGATCTGCATCCTCGTCGACGACATGATCGACACCGGTGGCACGATCGTGAAGGCCGCCGAGGCGCTGATGGCCGACGGCGCCGCCGGGGTGGTCATCGCCGCCACCCACGCGATCCTCTCCGACCCGGCCGTCGACCGGCTCAAGAACTCCCCGGCCACCGAGGTCATCGTCACCAACACCCTGCCCATCGCCCCGGACCGGGAGTTCGACAAGCTGACCTGCCTGTCCATCGCGCCGCTGATCTCGCGGGCGATGAAGGAGGTCTTCGAGGACGGCTCGGTGACCAGCATGTTCGACGGCCACGCCTGAGCCTGCCGAGCGGGCACTGGACGTACGCGGCAGCGCGCCGAGCGGGCACTGGACGCACGCCGCAGCGCGCCGAGCGGGCACTGGACGTACGCCGTAGCGCGCCGAGCGGGCACTGGACGTACGCGGTAGCGCGCCGAGCGGGCACTGCGTCTCGACCTCTCGTCGAAGCGGTCCTCGAGGCGTAGCCTGTCGAGCGTGAGGCGCTCGTTGCTCGCGTCAACCGTGGTGGGGGTGCTGCTCGCCGTCCACCCGACGCCCGCCGGAGCGGCTCAGCGCTGGTGCGGGGGAGCCCGGGTGACCATCGTGGGCACGTCGGGCGACGACCACATCACCGGTACCCGCCGGGCCGACGTCATCGACGGCCTCGCCGGCAGCGACGTCATCAACGGCCTGCAGGGCGACGACATCATCTGTGGTGGCTACGGCGCCGACGACCTGCGCGGCAACGCCGGCCGCGACCGGCTGTACGGCGGTCTCGACGCCCGGGTCGACCACGGCGCCGGCTACACCGCGATGTCCGGCGACACGCTGCGGGGCGGCTCGGGCGACGACACCCTGGTGCCCGGCATCGACCGGCGCACCGCACGTGAGGTCCGACCCGACCGGATCCTGTACGACACCTCCCCCAGGGGCGTCCACGTCGACCTCACCCGGGGGACAGGCACAGGCGACGGCACCGACCGGATCGCCGTCAACGGCCCGGTCGAGCTGGTCGGCACGGCGTACGCCGACACGGTCGTCGGCTCGCCGTACGCCGACACGATCACGACCGGCGCCGGCCGGGACACGGTCTCTGCTGCCGGCGGCGACGACTTCGTCACCACCACGCTCACCTCGGCCAAGACCCTCAGCGGCGGCACCGGCACCGACGGGCTGCGGGTGCTCGAGGGGCCGGGCGCATCCGGCGCCGTCCTGGACATCGACGCCGGCGACTTCCGGACCCTCGCGACGGCCCCGGTCGTCGCGACGCTGGCCGGCTTCGAGACCTACGCCTTCCGCGGGGTCGCCTGGGACGTCGTCGGGTCCGACGCCGCGGACTACGTGAACGCACGCAGCATGGGCCTGGGCCAGCCGGTCCGGATGCAGGGCAGGGGCGGGGACGACACGCTGATCGCGGGAGGCGGCGACGACGAGTACGACGGCGGACCCGGCCAGGACTGCCTCCAGCGCTCGCCCTTCCCCGGCGACAACGGGAACGACTCGGTGACCGGAGTCGAGCGCCAGGTGACCGACCTCGATCCGGTGCCGTGCCCCTGGCCCTCCTGAGCCGACCGCGCCGAGCGGGCACTGCGTGCACGCCGTAGGCCGCCGAGCGGGCACTGCGTGCACGCCGTAGGCCGCCGAGCGGGCACTGCGTGCACGAGGAGTGCCCGCTCGGCGTACGAGCGTGTGCATCGATTGCCCGCTCGGCGTACCAGTGCGTGCGTGCAGTGCCCGCTCGGCGTACCAGTGCGTGCGCCGATTGCCCGCTCGGCGCAGTACCGGCGTGTGCGTCGATTGCCCGCTCGGCGCAGTACGGCGTGCGTCCAGTGCCCGCTCGGCGAGCCGGGACCCGGGGCCGGATTCGCCATCGCGGAGGGGCGTTCGCTAGGATCGGGCAGTTGCCTCGGCGAGGGACTCACCTCCGTGATCGACGTGGCCGGATGCAGGTCTTGCGTGCACCGTGCCCGTCTCGGGTGGCGGTGCCGTTGTGTTCCCGGCCCGGTGGCGACCACCGACCCAGTCCGTACGACGCACGCGAACCGCACATCCGAGGAGCACCCAGAGCATGTCCGAAGACCTGATCAAGGCCGAGTCCCGCACCGAGTTCGGCAAGGGCGCCGCCCGCCGCATCCGCCGCGCCGACAAGATCCCCGCCGTCCTCTACGGCCACGGCAACGACCCGATCCACATCACCCTGCCGGGCCACGACACGATGATGGCGCTCAAGCACGGCGGCACCAACGCGCTGCTCTACCTCGACATCGAGGGCTCGACGCACCTGGCGCTGACCAAGCAGGTCCAGGCCGACCCGATCAAGGGCTTCCTCGAGCACGTCGACTTCGTCGAGGTCAAGAAGGGCGAGCGCGTCACCGTCGAGGTGGGCATCCACGTCACCGGCGAGTCCAAGCCCGACGCGATGACCGTGACCGAGCTGAACACCGTCTCGGTCGAGGCCGAGGCCACCAACATCCCGGAGTGGATCGAGGTGTCGGTCGAGGACGCCGAGGTCGGCTTCCACGTGCTGGCCAAGGACCTCGTGCTGCCCGAGGGGTCGCTGCTGCTCACCGACGACGAGGCCCTGGTCGTCAACGTCGTGCACGCGCCCACCGCCGAGGAGGTCGAGGCCGAGCTGGAGGAGGCCGAGGCCGAGGCCGGCATCGAGCACGACGAGTCCGACGAGGAGGCCGCGGACGCCGAGGGCGCCGAGGGTGCCGAGGGCGGCGAGGACGAGTCCTCCGACGACGAGAGCTGAGTCCCAGCCCGTTGGCCGCTCCGGACGCGGGTGAGCTCTGGCTGGTCGTCGGGCTGGGCAACCCCGGCCCGACGTACGCCGGCACCCGGCACAACATCGGCTACCTCGTCGCCGAGGAGCTGGTCCGACGCGCCGGCGGGCGGTGGCGCTCCCACCGGACCGGGCGCGCCGACGTGGTCGAGAGCCGCGTCGGCCCGCCCGGAACACCCGGGCCACGGCTCGTGATCGCACGCCCGCGCTGCTACATGAACGAGTCGGGCGGGCCGGTCAAGGCGCTCGCGACGTTCTACAAGGTGGCGCCGGGCCGCATCGTGGCCGTCCACGACGAGCTCGACCTCGACTTCGGCACCCTGCGCACCAAGCTCGGCGGTGGCGACAACGGCCACAACGGGCTGAAGTCGATGCGCTCCTCGCTGGGCACCGGCGACTTCTACCGGGTCCGCGCCGGGATCGGCCGCCCTCCGGGCCGGCAGAGCCCGGCCGACTTCGTGCTCTCGCCGTACGCCGCGTCCGAGCGCAAGGAGCTGCCCTTCCAGATCGACACCGCGGCCGACGCCGTCGAGTCCCTGGTGACCGAAGGGCTCGAGGCCACCCAGCAGCGGTTCAACCGCTGAGGCGGTCGTCGCCGGTCCTTCACAGGGTCGGGGTGGTGGCCAACGCCCGGGCGAACTCCTCCTCCTTGGCCCCGGTCAGGTGCCAGGGGGCCACGCTGTTCAGCGTGGTGTTGAAGTAGGTCACGCCGACACCGCCGTGCTCGGCGACCTGGCTCACGAGCTCGGAGACGAAGTCCGGCTCGATCTCGGCGGCGCGGTCGGTGTAGCCGGTCTCGGCCAGCGCCCAGGCCACGCCGTGGGCCTCGGCGAACTGCTGGAAGTGGGTGAAGTAGTCCTCGAAGCGGGTGCGCTCGCGGACCACCCGGCCGTCGCGCTCCACGCCGTACTTGTCGTAGACGTCGAAGCCGACGAGGTCGATGGCGGCGCCGCCGGGCCACATCGACTCCAGGGAGTACTGCGAGGAGCCGAAGAGCTGGTTCCAGCCGGTGAGGATCACCGTGTAGGCGACGTTGGGTGCCGCCTCGCGCACGAGCGGGGCGAGGTGCTCCTGCATCGCGGTCCACTGGGTGATGTCCCCGTCGCCCTCGGGCTCGTGGTGGAAGGCGACCCACACCGGACCGGGCACGGCGGCCAGCTGCCGGGCGATCTCCAGGGCCCACTCGTCACCCTGGCCAGCGGCCATGTCCGCCCAGGAGCGCGGCACCTTGAAGCTGACCCATGGGAGCCGCTGGTGCTCGAGGTCGTCCCGCGCGGTCCACACGGCCTCGTTCACCTCGTCGGCGGCGAAGTAGGTGCGGTGCAGCCCCAGCCCCCGGCCCAGCGACTGCTCCCAGTCCGCCGGGTTGGTGTTGGCGCCGTACGCCGCGCCGAGCAGCGTCCCGCAGTCGGGGATCCCCCGCTCGGAGTAGCGGCAGCCGTCGGTCAGCACCCGCATCGCCCGTCGTCGCTCGGGGGAGTCCGGCACCGGCGAGACCCGGTCGGGCTCCGGGGTCACCGTGGTGGTCGTCGGCGAGGCCGTGGGTGGGGGCGCGAGGTCGCGTCGCGGTGCTGCGGGGGCACTCACGAGGGAGGCCACCAGCGCCACGGCGAGGGCGGCCACGGCCAGGACCGCCAGCGTGGCGGTGACTGCTCGGGTCGTCATCAGGGACCAGTCCGGGGAGAGGGAAGGGGGGAGCCGCGGACCACCGGCTCGGAGGCGTCCAGGACGCAGGTCAGGAGGGCGGACGCCGTTGCATGGTGCTCAGTGCGAGCAGGGCGGTGGCTCCGGCGCCGCGGGCGTAGCGCGGTCCCAGGCGGGTGGGTGCCTGGGCCACCCGGGCGATCCACTCGAGCCCCGAGCGACGCAGCAGCCGCGGGGCGCGGCGCTCGTCGCCGACCAGGTGGCCGAACCAGCCGCCACAGGTGAGCACCAGTCCGGGCGGGAGCACGTCGCGGTGCTTGTTGCTCCACACCATCTCGCGGGGTGCGCCGAGTCCGATCACGGTGATGTCCGGGGCCAGCGCCGTCAGGTCCTCGAGCGGCTGCACCCAGTCGGTGTGGAAGCCGTGGGTGGTGTACACGACGTCGGCGACCCGGGCCTCGGCGAGGACCCCGGCCGCGCGCTCGGCCAGGCCGGCCGGCCCCCCGATCAGCGCGACCCGCGGGAGGCGTCCGACGCGGCGGGCGAAGCCGCGCATGATGTCCCAGCCGATGTCGGTGGTGGGAGCCCGCTCCACCCGGGTGCCACCGGCCAGCCGGGCCAGCCAGACGACCGAACCGCCGTCGGCGTAGACGACGTCGGCCTGGCGCATCGCCAGCACGAAGTCGCGTTCACGGCGCGCGTTGAGCCCGCCCACGTGCAGCGCGAAGGCCAGTGCCGGCCGGTCGGTCGAGCGCAGGCAGAGGTCGACGACATGGTCGACGAGCTCGTGACGTGGTGAGTCGTTGACCCAGAATGGGCCGACCTCGACCTCCGGCGCCGGAGCGTGAGTAGTCATTGGCATTCCCCCGTAGCCCGCAGTATGTCATTGCCCGGTCGGCACGAGGGACAGGAGAGCCTGGCGGACCGCGAAATACGCCCGCCCCGCGGGGTCACCGGACTGGACCGGTGACCGCGCTGACTGGACTCGGGCCACCGTGGCCCGGTCCTCCGACGCCCCCCGTGGACACCGTCACTCGCAGTCTAGGCACCCGCCGGAAGCACTGTTTGCGACGGTTTCGCACGGTCTAGGCCAGTGGCAGGTCTCGTACGCGAAATGTCCGTTCGCCCCCCATCATGGGGCCACTCCACCTGGACGGTCGTGCGCCCGCGGACGACCGGCTGGACCCTGCGAGGACGTCCGCGTACGCCGGTTCGGGCCAGCGGGCCGGCCGAGACCTCGTAGGGTGGGCCGGTCAGGTGGGCAGAGACGAGAAGGCGAGTGTCGTGACGGGGATGCTGCTCCAGCGGGACCCCGACCTCGCCACGCCCCCGGGACCGTCGCGAGGGCGCAGCGGCGGGGGTCGGCGGGGGCGGTGGACGCTGCCCGTGCACTGGCCGCTGAGCGCGATGGTCCTCGGCTTCCCGCTGTGGTGGGCGCTCGGGCTGCGCACCGTCGTCCCGATGCTGATGGCCGTGGTGATGGCCGACCAGCTGCTGCGCCGCCGCCGCCTGTCCCTGCCCGCCGGGTTCACGCTGTGGGTGCTCTACCTCGCGTGGTTGACGCTGGGTGTCTTCGTGCTCTTCGCCGACGCCCCGGGGGCCGAGCCCGGTGGCGGGCCGTCCCGGTTGGCCGTCTTCGGCTACCGGCTCGCGTGGTACCTCACCGCCACGGTGGCCCTGGTGTGGATCACCAACCTGCGCGAGTCCCAGCTGCCCACCCGCTGGCTCTACCAGCTGCTGGGCTTCATGTTCGTGGTCACCACCGTCGGTGGCCTGGTCGGGGTGCTGGCGCCGCACATCGAGTTCACCTCGCCGCTGGAGATGCTGCTGCCCCGGGGCCTGCGGTCCAACGGACTCGTCCAGGCCATCGCCCACCCGGCCGTGGCGGACATCCAGAACGTCCTGGGTCGTCCCGAGGCCCGCCCCAAGGCGCCGTTCCCGTTCGCCAACTCCTGGGGCAGCAACCTCTCGCTCTACCTGCCGTTCTTCCTCGTCGCGTGGTTCGGCGCCGGTCGTCGCCGCTGGCAGCCGTTCGTGGCCCCGTTCGTGCTGGTCGCGGCCATGGTCCCGGTCGTCTACTCCCTCAACCGCGGGCTGTGGATCTCGCTGGGGATCGGCGTGGTCGGGCTGCTGGTCCTCCAGCTGCGCCGGGGTCGGCCGGTGACGCTCCTCGCCACCGCCGCGCTGCTGGTGGTGGCGGGCCTGGTCTTCCTCGCCAGCCCGCTGGGGACCGTGTTCACCGAGCGGTTGGCGAACCAGCACAGCAACGACCGCCGCAGCGAGCTGATCTCGCGCACCGTGTCCAGCACGGTCGAGGGCTCCCCGGTCGTCGGCTTCGGCAGCACCCGTGACGTGCAGGGGGGCTTCTCCTCCATCGCGGGCGCGGACACGCCCGACTGCAGCGCCTGCGGTGTGCCGCCCCTGGGCACCCAGGGGCACCTGTGGGGCGTCATCTTCGGGCAGGGACTCCTCGGAGCCGCGCTGTTCGCGGCGTTCTTCGCGGTGGTGATCTCGCGGTGCTGGCGGTGCCGGACCCCCAGCGAGACCGTGTGCACCTTCGTGATGGTCTTCTTCGGCTTCCAGGTCCTGGTCTACGACACCCTGGGCATGCCGTTGCTGACCGTGATGATCGCGGCCGGCCTGGTCGCGAGGGAGCAGCTGGCCGCCGGCGCGCGCCGCTCCTCGCAGCTGGTGGTGCCGGCCCTCTCCCGCGTGCGCGACTGGTGGCCGATCCTGGTCGTGCTCACCCTCCTCGGGGCGGCGCTGGGTGGCGTCGTCGCCGCGAGGACACCCACGACGTACGCGACCCGGGTCTCCATCCTCCTGGCCCAGCCGCCGGTCTACCTCTCCGCGGTGCCCGCCGTCGACGACACCTCCGCACCCGGGGACGTGACCATCGACACCGAGGCCGCCCTGGTCATCGCGCGCCAGTCGCTGACCCGCGTCGTGGGGAGCCGGAACCCCGCCGACCTCGCGGAGCTGCGCGAGCGGGTCCGGGTGACCGCTGCGCCCAACACCAGCGTGCTCACCCTCGCGGTGAGCAACCGCAACGCCGCGGAGTCCCGGGACGAGGCGGAGGCCCTGGCCCGCTCCTACCTGGTCACCCGGCGGGCGTTCCTCTCCAACCGGCAGGACCAGGCGCTGGCGCTGCTGCGCGAGCAGCTGGCCCAGCTGCGTCCCGCCTCCACCAGCCGGACCGCGGCCGCCAAGGCCGCGGCCGCGCGGGACCGCCTCGAGGAGGCGGTCACCACGATCCTGCTCACCCCCACCACCGCCGGCGAGGTGATCCGGACACGCGAGCCGGCACCCCTGCGTCGACAGAGCGAGGTGCCGGTCACCTCCGGAGCCGCGCTCGGGCTCGCGCTCGGGGCCGTGGCGATGGCTGCCCTTCCGGGGTCACGTCCCTGGGCCGCACGCCGACGCCGGAGCAGTCGATGAGCAGCCCGGCCGCCCCGCCCGGCCGGCCGAGGGAGATCTGGACCCGGCTCACCGTCGACCCGCTCGCCACCCCGCTCGCGACCTGGCTGGCCCGGTACGCGTGGGTCACGCCCAACCGGGTGACGCTGGTCGCCATCGCGTGCGCGGTCGGCTCCGCGGCCTGCTTCGCCGGGGGCCTGCTCCGCCTGGGCGGGGCGCTGTTCCTGCTCAGGTTCTTCGTCGACTGCATGGACGGCAAGGTCGCCCGCGCCCAGGGCACCAGCTCCACCCGCGGCGCGGCCCTCGACCTGGCCGCCGACGTGGGAGGGATCGCCCTGGTCACGGCGGCGCTCTCGTGGACGCTGCTGCGCCGCGACGACGTCGCCGAGGTCGTGCCGGTCGCGTTGCTGGGTGCCATGGTCGTCTACAACTGGGCGCTGGCCTACCGCAAGCAGCTCGCCGCCTCGCTGGGCCTGGGCGAGGGCGGTGCCGACCACACCCGCCAGGTGGACCTGCCGGTGGTGCGGCACTGGGTGGCCTGGTGCCGCCAGCTGAACATGTCCCCGCTGCCGTGGGCGCTGGAGGCAGAGATCATGATGCTCGGACTGGCGCCGCTGCTGCTGCCCTCGGAGTGGGTCGGTCTCGGCCTGGTGCTGGGACTGGCCTTCTACCTGGTGGCCGACGCGGTGAACCTCCGCCGCGTGTGGAGGCTGGCCGGGATCACCGACGAGAGACGCAACGAGGTGGGACGCGCATGACCGGACCAGGACCGACTCCGCCCGAGGCGACCGGCGACGAGTCCGACCTGCCCGCCGTCGACGTGGTGGTGGCCACCCGGAACCGCCCCGAGCTGCTCGCCCTGGCGCTCGAGGCGATCTGGAACCAGACCTACGCCGGTGAGATCGTCTGCCACGTCGTCTTCGACCAGTGCGAACCCGACACCTCGGTGGCCCGCTCGGCGCCGGGGCGCACCGTGCGCGTGCTCACCAACGAGCGCTCACCCGGCCTCGCCGGGGGACGCAACACCGGCATCCTGGCCGGGTCGGCCCCGTTGGTCGCGTTCTGCGACGACGACGACGAGTGGCTGCCGACCAAGGTCGCCCGACAGGTCGAGGCGCTGCGCTCCGACGAGCAGGCGATCACCGCCGTCACCGGCATCATCGTGCTCTACGCCGACAGCGCCGTCCCGCGGGTGCCCCGGCCCGAGGACATGACCCTGGCCCAGCTGGTGCGCAACCGGGTGATGGAGGCCCACCCCTCGACGGTGATGGTCCGGCGCTCGGCGCTGCTCGGTCCGATCGGACTGGTCGACGAGGAGCTGCCGGGCAGCTACGGCGAGGACTTCGACTGGATCATCCGTTCCGCCCAGGCCGGGAGCTTCGCGGTGGTCGCGGAGCCGCTGGTCAAGGTGCGCTGGGGGCAGTCGATGTTCTCCCAGCGCTGGCAGACGATCGTCGACTCCATCGACTACAGCCTCGCCAAGCACACGGTCTTCCACCAGGACCCTCAGGCCCTGGGCCGGCTCTACGGCCGCCGCGCCTTCGCGCTGGCGGCTCTGGGACACACCCGACCCGCCCTGGGGCAGGCGTGGCGCACCGTGCGGGTCAACCCACGTGAGCGCCGGGCCTACCTCGCCGGCGCCGTGGCCCTGCACCTGGTCTCCGCCGAGCGGCTGATGCGCCTCGCGCACTCCCGCGGGCACGGCATCTGAGCGCTCACTCCACCCAGCGCTGAGCGCCCCACGGGCGGGCCGTCCTCGACCGGTCGCGGTCGGACGCGCGGCTGTCGCGCGCTTCGAATACGAGACCGTGTGCCCCACTTGAGGCGGTTTCGGACAAAACAGTGAAATGTCCGTTTTGAACACTTATGGTGCTCTCAGATCCCCGCTCTGGTCGCTCGGGCGGAACAGGTGGGGCTCTACCGGGATCCGACCTCAACCCCGCGGAGTTCTCATATGTTCGCTCGAAGCAAGCGTCTCGTGCTCGCGTTGGCCGTGCTGCCCGTCCTGGGCACCCTGGCCGTCAGCACGGCAGGACCCACCAGTGCCGCCGCCAACCGGCAGCAGACCATGAGCAACGGTACCTTCACCAAGGGCAAGGTGGGCTGGTACGCCAGCACCGCCCGCACCCGCGTGGCGATCGTCCAGCGTGGTCGCAGCGGCACGAAGGCAGCCCAGCTGAGCAACCGCCGGGCGGGGTCCGCGGTGCTCAACAGCCGTACGACCGCCCGCTCGACCAAGGCCGGCCAGCGCTACACGGTCTCGGTCTGGGTGCGCACGACGCGCGCGAGGACCAGCGGTCGCTTGGTGCTGCGCGAGACGGTGAACAACCGGGCTGTGAAGAACACCGCGAAGCGCTTCGCGGCCAACCGCCGTTGGCACAAGGTGGTCATGACCGCCACCACCCGGCGCAGCACCTCGGCGCTGAGCGTGCGTCTGGTGGCCAACCGGCTGAACAAGCGCAAGGCCCTGCTCGTCGACGACGTCTCGGTGCTCAAGTGGCTGCCGCGGGACAAGGCCAGCCGGCCGTCGTACCCGCCCTACGAGTGGCCCACCGACCCCACCGAGCCCCCCGGCGGCCGTGCCGGCGAGCTGTCCAACGGCTGCGCCATCAGCGCCCGCGGCATCCCCGCCAACTGCGCCGCCCTGCTGGGCAGCGCGTACGGCGGCAACACCGAGCCCTCCCCCTGGGAGGCCGAGATGGGCCAGCAGCTGGGCGTGCGCCGCACGTACTGGGGCGCGAGCTCGGTCGACAAGTCCGTCGCGGTCGCCAAGGCCGACCTGGCCAAGGGCCGTCTGCCCTGGGTCAGCTACAAGCTCCCCTACGGCTGGACCGACATGGCCAACGGCCGCGGCGACGCGTGGACGCGTGACCTGGCCACCAAGCTGAGCAAGCTCGACGGCCCGGTGTGGCTCGCCTTCCACCACGAGCCCGAGGGCGACGGCGACATCACGGAGTGGACCCGCATGCAGGAGCGTCTGGCCCCGATCGTGCGGGCCAACGCCGGCAACGTCGCCTACTCCATCGTGCTGACCGGCTGGCACCAGCTCTTCGGCGCCAAGCAGTACAGCCTGGACTCGCTGTGGCCGAAGAACACCAAGATCGACCTCGCCGGCTTCGACGTCTACTACAAGTACGGCGTGGTCAAGGACGGCAAGGAGAACACCGACAAGACCGACCTGACCAAGGCCTACTGGAAGCCGTTCAACGCCTGGGCCAAGCGCCAGGGCGTGGCCTGGGGGGTCGCGGAGACGGGGTTCACCGACAAGGCCGCGCGGGAGGAGCCGGACTGGGTCTACCGCACGTACAATGAGCTCCGCGCCAACGGCGGGATCGCGTTCACCTACTTCAACACCAACCTCAACAGTGTTGCGAGCTGGGCGCTGATCCCGGACTACAAGAAGCAGCAGTTCGCCGCAGCAATGAAGGGCACACCGACGCTCTGAGCCGCGCCCTCGCCGGCCGAGCCGACTGGGGGATGAGTGGACGAGCGTCTGATCGACACCTACGTGTCGAGTGTCCGGGCCCTGTGGCCGGGCGAACCCGGGCCGCGACTGCACCGCAGTCGCGGCCCGGGTCGCGCCCCGTCCGGGACGGGCGAGCAGGACGGCGGCGACGTGGAGCTGATGGTGCTGCCCAACGCGCAGTCGCCCCGGCTCCTCGTGCCGGCCGGCAACGCCGCCGCCGGAGCCCGAGCCATGCTGCGCTTCAGCGCCGCCCTCTCGGTGGGGGACACGGTGAAGCGGCTCGGGGTCTCCGCGCTGCTGCGCACCCGTGCGGGTGCCGCGTTCCCGGACCGGATCACGGTGGCCGAGCGGGCGGGCTCGCTGCGCCTCCACCTCGGCGAGGTCTTCGGCGAGCCGGTGGACCTCAGCCTGGGGCTGGGCACGGCCCGGGCCAACCGCAAGCCGGTCCTCCAGGTCTTCGACACCCGGGGGCGCAGCCTGGCTTTCGTCAAGATCGGCGACACCGAGGTCACGCGCGACCTGGTCCGGGCCGAGGCCGCCGCGCTGCAGCGCCTCGGCGAGACCGAGCTGCCCCCGGTGCTCGAGGTGCCGAGGCTGCTGCACCTGGGCACCTGGGAGGGCGCGACCGTGCTGGCGATGACCGCGCTCGAGACCTCCTTCCGGCAGCGACCGAGCCGGCAGTTCGAGATCCCGACCGTGGAGATGGCGCAGCTCGCCACCGCCTTTGCCGAGCCGGGGACCACGCTCGAGGACTCGGACCTGTGGAGGTCGATGGCGGCGACCGTCAACGGCCTGCGGCAGCCCACGGTGCGCGAGCGGTTCGGTGCCGCGCTGGAGGTGCTGCGCGAGCGTGCGGCGGGTCGCCCGCTGTCGCTCGGCGGCTGGCACGGCGACTGGACGCCGTGGAACATGAGCCGGCTGCGCGGCCGCTTGCAGCTGTGGGACTGGGAACGCTTCGAGACCGGGGTGCCGCTGGGCCTGGACCGCTGCCACTACGCGGTCAACGCCGTCACCAGGCGCGACGGGGTCGACCAGGCCTCGATCCGCCGGGGCCTCGAGCTCGCGGGCGTGCGGGACGACGCCGGTGACGCCGACCACCTGCTCGGGGCGACGTACCTGGCCGCGATCACCTCGCGCTACCTCGCCGGTGCGGAGTCGGAGCGCGGTGAGGCCATCGCCGATCGCAGCCGCGAGATGCTGACGGCCCTGACCGGGTGGCTGCGGATGCCCGCGGAGATCACCCGTGGCTGAGGTCGGCGGGGTGCGTCGGGCCACCCGATGGGTCCGCGAGCACGCACCGCACCGCGTCGTGGTGCTGCTGCGGAGCTGGCTCTCGGGGTGGGGGACCCTGACGGCGCGCTGGCGGCTGCGTCCCTCCTTCGTCATCCTCGGTGCGCAACGTGCCGGCACCACGACGCTCTACCGGGTCCTCAGCGAGCACCCGGCGGTGGCGCGCCCCACCGTCTCCAAGGGCATCGGCTACTTCGACCTGCGCTACGACCGTGGCCTGCGCTGGTACCTCGGGCACTTCCCCCTGGCCTGGGTGGCACGGCGCCGGCACGGCCCGCAGGCGACGACGTTCGAGAGCAGCGGCTACTACCTGTTCCATCCCCTCGCGGCCGAGCGGATCGCCCGAGACCTGCCCGGGGTGAAGGTCGTGGTCATGGTCCGCGAGCCGGTCGAACGGGCCTACTCCGCGCACCGGCACGAGCTGGCCCGCGGCTTCGAGACCGAGGACTTCGAGACCGCGGTCATGCTCGAGGAGGAGCGGACCGCCGGTGAGGCGGAGCGGATCGTTGCGGACCCGTCGTACGCCAGCTTCTCCCACCGGCACCACTCCTACCTGGCCCGGAGCCGGTACAGCGAGCAGATCGACCGCTACCTGCAGCACCTCGGGCCCGACCGGGTCTACGTGGTCGACGCGGACGTGTTCTTCGCCGATCCCGTCGGCGAGTTCGACCGGCTGCGCTCCTGGCTCGGTCTGCCGGCGTGGCAGCCGGCGAAGGTGGAGCAGTGGAACGCACGCCCCCGCACCCCGATGCCGGAGGCCCTGCGCGCCCGGCTGGAGCGCTACTTCGAGCCGTACGACGCCCGCCTGGCCGAGCAGATGGGCCGCACCCCCAGCTGGCGCCCGCCGTCCGGCGCGTGACCGACCTGGGGGCGCGTCAGCCGTCCAGCGCCGAGTGCAGGCGTTCGAGCACCCGGTCCGAGGCGCGGCCGTCCTCGTGGGGGCAGAACCGCTGCACGAACGCGGCGTACCGCTCGGCGTGGCTCCGGCGCACCGCCTCGAGGTCGGCCAGCGCGCCCACCAGCTCCTCCGAGCTGGTCGCCACCGGTCCCGGAGCCCACTCCTCGTAGTCGAAGTACATCCCCCGGACCGCGTCGCGGTAGCGGTCGAGGTCGGGGGCGTAGAGGACGATCGGCTTGCCGGTCACCGCGAAGTCGTAGACCGCGGAGGAGTAGTCGGAGACCAGCACGTCGGCGGCGAGGTAGAGCTCGGCGATGTCCGGGTGGTCGCTGACGTCGACGACGAAGCCCCCGGGGATCGCGGTCGGCCGCTCGGTCACGTTGCGGTGCAGGCGCAGCAGCAGCCGGGCGCCCTCGGGCAGGGCGGCGGACAGCTCGTCGGGGTCGACGAGCACCGACTGACGGAAGCGACCGGACTCGGCCTTGTCGTCGTCTCGCCAGGTCGGTGCGTGCAGCACGGCGAGCGCACCCGGGGCCAGCCCGAGCTGCTCGCGGACCCGGTCCCGACGCTCCTGCGCGTCCGGGGCACGCAGCACGTCGTTGCGCGGGTAGCCGGTCTCCCACACCTCGCCCTCGAAGGCGAAGGCGCTGCGGAAGATCTCCGTGCACGTCGGGCTGGGGGAGACGAGGTAGTCCCACTTGGCGACGTCGCGGACCATCCGCTTGAGGTGCGCCTGGGCCCCGGAGTAGCTGTGCGCCCGCTCGTCGTGGCCGATGAGCTTCAGCGGGGTGCCGTGCCAGACCTGCAGGTAGTGCACCCGGGGCCCCTTGACCAGGTGCTTGGAGACGATGTCGTTGGCGACGAGCACGTCGGCGGAGAGCAGGGCGCGGAAGTAGGCGGCGCTGTGGCGCTGGACCGTGTCGACGTCGTCGGGGAAGGTGTGCTCACCCGAGGTCACCCACCGGCGTCGCATCGCCGCGCCGGACTCGCCGAGCCGCTCGGACAGGGCACGCGGACTGTCGGCGTACAGTCCCCGCCAGCTCTCGAAGAGCACCGTGCGCCTACGCATCGGCGCGCCCGTCCACGTCGGCTGCACTCGTCGCCGTCGCCGTCGCCGTCGCCGTCGCCGTCGTCGGCGCGGTGCCGGCCCCGGGGGGTCGAGGACCGGCGGAACAGCCCCCGCAGCACGTCGAGCATCAGCACCCGGCGGCCCCACCACAGGGCCAGGGCGTACGCCGGGAAGCAGAAGAGCAGGACGAGCGCCAGGGTCGTCAGGTCGAGCTCGACGAACCGGCCGACCACGAGCAGCGGGAGGCCGAAGCAGACCAGGTTGGCCAGCGCCGCCACCCCGGCCGCGGTGCTCAGGCTGATGATCTTCATCGTCCACCGCACCTGGACCAGGGCCAGCCCGGAGCGCAGGGTCACCGCCACCGCCCAGGCCAGGGCGGCACCGGTGATGCCCATCCGGGGGATCAGCACGACCAGCAGGACGAGGTCGACGACCAGCGCCGCCAGGGAGTTGAACAGGCTGAGCCCGCTGCGTCCGGACATCAGCAGGAGCGTGTCGCAGGGGCCGGTGGCGACCGCGAACAGCATCGCGAGGGCCATGAGCACCACCACCGGTACCCCGGCCGCGGCGTACTGCTCGCCGAACAGCCCGAGGTAGACCAGGGGCGCCGCCGCGACGCCGACGTACATGGGCCAGGTGACGGTCATGCTCCATGCGGCGGAGATCTGGTAGACGCCGGGGAGGCTCTTGTCCTCACTGGCCAGCAGGGCGGTGAACTTCGGCTGGACGACCTGCTGGATGGCCTGGGTGCCGAACTGCCCCAGCGCGACGAAGCGGGTGGCCGCGGTGTAGATCGCGGCCTCCGTCGGGGAGCGCAGTGCCGCGACCAGGATGATGTCCATGCGCTGGATCGCCATCTGCGAGATCCGGGTGATGCTGCGGGGCCAGGTGAAGACCCAGAACTCCCGGCGCAGCTCGCGGTAGGTCCTGGTCGGCTCGGTGTGGTCCAGGGTGCCGCGGCGGCGCAGGAAGCGCCGGAACACCACCGAGGCGGCCACGGCCGCGAACAGGTAGGGCAGCGCCCAGGCGACGGTCAGGCCCAGCAGCCCGGCCGCGGCGTAGGAGACCCCGAGCACCAGGGCCAGCTGGCCCAGCGGACGCGAGATCTTCTCCACGAGCACCGTCGTGCGCATCCGGCCGAAGGCGCGCGTCCCGGACAGCGCCAGCGCCTGGAAGGTGGCCAGCGGCAGGGCCAGCGCCAGGACGCGCACGCTCGCCGTCCCCGCGTCGCCGTCGAGGCCGATCAGCTCGCCGAGCGGCTCGGCGAAGGCGAGGACGCCGGCGGCGATCAGCAGCGAGTAGAGGATCGTGGGTCGGAACGCCGCCCGCAGGGTCGGTGGGATGTCGCCGTGACGGCCCTGCGCCTCGTAGCGCAGCAGGAAGCGACCGAGCCCGGTCTCGGTGCCCAGGGTGGCGATGGCGGCCAGCAGCATGAAGGCCGAGGTGACGGTGAAGAACAGTCCGGCGGCGTCGGTGGGGTAGCGGTTGGTGACCACGAGCACCACCGCGAACCCGGCGACCGCGGAGATGCCCGCACCGAGCAGGTTCAGCGCGCCGCCGCGGGCGACGTGGGTCAGGTGCCGCCTGGTGTCGTCGCCCACCGCCGGGTCGACCACGGTCATGCGTGGTGGTGCCGGCGGGTCCGGGAGCGGGCCCGGCCCACGAACACCACACCCAGGACCGAGGGCGCGGTGGTGGGGTCGTCGGCGATGGCGACGAGGTCACCGAGGCGCGACTGGCTCTCCACGGCCTCCACCACGGTCACGTCGGTGACCATGGCCAGGGCCTGGGACCGCGGCGTACGCCGGGGACCGGTCGCGACCACGACGAGGTCGAAGGACTCCGCGAGGGTGTCGAAGACCGCGTTGATCCCCGGACCGGTGAGCAGGTCGTCGGCCCGCGGGTCGGGCTTGCCCGAGGGCAGCACGCTCAGGTGCGGGCTGATCCGCGAGAGCGCCGTCGCGGTCGTCGCGTCGCCGGCCAGGATCTCGGTGAACCCGGCGGCGGACTCCAGGCCGAGGAACGAGGTGATGTCGCCGCCGTCCGGGGTGGCGTCGACCAGCACGGTGTTCAGGCTCGACGCGGCTGCGGCGTACGCCAGCCCGAGGGCGGTACGCGGGTAGCGCGCGGCCTCGGCGGCGGCGGCGTACAGGATGCTGACCGGGCGGCGCCGCTCCCGCGAGAGCACGGCGACCCGCAGCTCCTGGAGCCCCGGTCCGATCTGCATGCTCTCGCCGTCCTCGAGGACGAGGATCCCGGCGTCGGTGTCGCGCACCTCGTTCATCGACACGCTGCCCAGCAGGGGCAGCCCCGAGGGGGTGACGTCGTCGGCGTGGTGGATGCGGTTCTCGGCGCGGGCCCGCACGATGACCACGGCCAACGCCAGCAGCAGCCCGGCGATGGCCCCCACGGCGGCGTAGGTCAGCAGGGCCCGCAGCGAGCTGCGCCCCACCACCGAGGCCGGGGTGATCACCTGCCCGGGGTCCACCGAGCCGGTCTGCAGCTCCGCGAGCTGCGCCTGCAGCTGGCCGATCTGGCTGGTGAGACCGCCGATCTGCTCCTGCAGGAGCCTCTTGCGGGCCGGGTTGGACTCGTTGTTCTCGCGGGTGACCAGGGCCGAGAGCGCCTTGTTCTGGCTGTTGATCTGACCCTGGATGCGCTCGGTGCGGGACCGGGCCACGTCCTCGGAGCGGGCCTTGCGGTAGTCGAGGTAGGCCTCGGCGAAGCCCTGGGCGCGGCCCACGGCCACCGAGTCGGTGCCCGCGGTGTACTCGATGGTCAGGATCTGGGTGTTCGCTGGTACCGAGACGCTGAGCCCGGAGAGCAGGTCGTCGGCGTCGCCGGGGTCACCGATCCGCTGCGCCACGGCCAGGGCGACGGGGTCGGAGGAGACCAGCTTGGCCTCGGTCTCCAGGTTGATCAGCTCATCACCCCGGCCGCCGGGGTAGTAGGGGTTGCCGTCGAGCGGTGAGACCAGGATCGAGGCGCGCGCGGTGTGGTCCTCGGCCCGCTGCAGGCCCGCGGCCACGCCCAGGGCGGTCCCGGTGGCGGCGAGCACCAGGATGAGCACAGCGCTGCGACGCAGCGCTGCCACGAGGGCAGCCCTGCGCGGGCTGGTCAGCGAGTCGTCGTTCACCGGGTGGGATCTCCCCTGAGGTCGTGGCTGCCTGGTGTGGCTGCTGGGATCATGCTAGTCGGGATCTTTCGGCCGGACCGGGCGAATCACCGGACCGCCGGGAGCCCGCGGTCGCCCGTCTCTGGACGCGCACACCCTGACATGTCCGGGCTTGCGAGACGAGCGCGTCTCGCAGCGCGGATGCCGGACGGACACGCCGTGAGACCGGGCCTGCCCCCGGCCCCTAGGGTGGTCGCGTGAGCGACCTCGACCCCACCTCCTCCACCCCCCTCGCCGACGGCGCCGACGACCACGCGGTGGCCGACTGGGCCGCCACCCAGGCCGGCACGGTGCTGCTGGAGGTGCGCGCCCAGGGCCTGGAGGGCCGCGCCCTGAAGGACGCCGGCGACCAGGCCGCCCACGAGCTGCTCGTCCGGCTGCTCGCCGAGGTCCGCCCGGACGACGCCGTGCTCAGCGAGGAGGGCAAGGACGACAAGGCGCGGCTCGAGGCCGACCGGGTCTGGATCGTCGACCCGCTGGACGGCACCCGGGAGTTCTCCGAGCCGCCGCGCGAGGACTGGGCGGTGCACGTCGCGCTGTGGGAGCGCGGTGACCTCGTGGCCGGGGCGGTCGCGCTCCCGGCGATGGGGGTCACCTACTCGACCGGCAGCCCGCCGGTCGTACCGCCCTCTTCGGCGACCCGGCCGCGGATCGTCGTCTCGCGGACCCGGCCGCCCGCGTTCGTGGAGGCGCTGGCCGCGGAGCTCGGCGCCGAGCTGGTGCCGATGGGGTCGGCCGGAGCCAAGGTGATGTCGGTGGTGCGCGACGTCAGCGACGCCTACGTCCACGCCGGTGGGCAGTACGAGTGGGACTCCGCAGCGCCCGTCGCCGTGGCCCGTGCCGCCGGCCTGTTCACCAGCCGGGTCGACGGCTCGCCGCTCGTCTACAACCAGGACGACGTGCTGCTGCCGGACCTGGTGGTGTGCCGCCCCGAGCTGTCCTCGGTCATCCTCGAGTTCGTCCGCGAGCACGGCACCGACTGAGATGTCCGGCTCTCCGGCGGTGGAGATCGAGGTCGACGACAAGGTCGTGCGGGTCACCAACCCCGACCGCGTCTACTTCCCCGAGGGCGGGCGGACCAAGCTCGACCTGGTCGAGTACTACCTCGCCGTCGGGGACGGGATCGTCAACGCGCTGCGCGAGCGCCCGTGCATGCTGCACCGGTTCCCCACCGGGGTCACGGGGGACAAGGTGCACCAGAAGCGTCTGCCCAAGGGTGCACCGCCCTGGATGGAGACCGTCCGGATCTTCTTCCCCCGGTGGAGCCGGACCGCCGACGAGCTGTGCGTCACCGAGCTCGCCCAGGTGATCTGGGCGGTGCAGATGAGCACCGTCGAGTTCCATCCCTGGAACAGCCGCCGGGCCGACACCGAGAAGCCCGACGAGTGGCGCATCGACCTCGACCCCGGGCCGGAGTGCGGCTGGGAGACCGTCCGCCGCGTGGCGCACGTGGCTCACGAGGTGCTCGAGGAGCTCGGGGCCACCGGCTTCCCCAAGACGAGCGGGGGGCGCGGGATGCACGTCTACGTGCGCATCGAGCCCGAGCACGGCTTCACCGACGTACGCAGGGCCGCGCTGGCGTTCGCCCGCGAGGTGGAGCGCCGGTCCCCGGAGGTGACCACGGCGTGGTGGCGCAAGGACCGGGACCCCGCCGACCTGTTCGTGGACTACAACCAGAACGCCCGGGACCACACGATCGCGGCCGCCTACTCGGTGCGCGGCAACGCGCGCGCGACGGTCAGCGCGCCGGTGCGCTGGGACGAGGTGGACGCGTGCGAGCCCGACGACTTCACCCTGGCGACGATGCCGGACCGCTACGCCCGGCTGGGCGACCTGCACGCCGGGATCGACGCCACGACCTTCGACATCGCCCCCCTGCTGGACTGGGCGGAGCGGGACGAGGCACAGGGAGCCGAACCGCCCGTCGAACCGGAGGAGTGAGCCGGCTCACACCCCGGGTGTTTTGACAACCCGACTCGTTGTGTCAAGTGGGGGTGCCGACTAGGGTCTCGACATGAGCGCGCAGCCAGATCGCCCCGGTTCCTCCTCCGGCGAGCAGGTCGGCCCCGCCGATCCCGAGCACGACCCGACCGCGTCGTACGCGCTGGACCCGGCGTACGTCCGCGCGCTGACCAGCCGGGTGGTGGCCACCTCGGGCACCGAGTCGCCGGTCTACACGCCGATCACCGGGCAGACGATGGCGATGGTGCCCCAGTCCAGCGAGGCCGACGTGGCCGAGGCCTTCGCCCGCGCCCGGCGTGCTCAGCAGGCCTGGGCGCAGACCACGCTCGACCAGCGTGCCGAGGTGCTGCTGCGCCTGCACGACCTCGTCCTCGACCGTCAGGACGAGATCATCGACCTGATCTGCTGGGAGTCGGGCAAGGCCCGCAAGCACGCCTTCGACGAGCCGCTGCACATCGCGCTGACCGCGCGGTACTACGCCCGCACCGCCCACCAGCACCTGGACACCGAGCGCCGGCTCGGCGTCGTCCCCGGCCTGACCCGGGTCGAGGTCAACCAGGTGCCCAAGGGCGTGGTCGGCATCATCTCGCCGTGGAACTACCCGTTCACCATGGCCCTGTGCGACGGGTTGCCCGCCCTGCTCGCCGGCAACGCGGTGGTCGCCAAGCCGGACGCCCAGACCATGCTCTCGGCGCTGCTGGGGGCCCAGCTGCTCGAGGAGGCCGGCTTCCCCGAGGGGCTGTGGAACGTCGTGGCCGGGCCGGGCCGCGACATCGGCACGCCGATGATCGAGCGCGCCGACTACATCTGCTTCACCGGCTCGACCGCCACCGGCAAGCTCATCGCCCGCCAGTGCGCCGACCGGCTGATCGGCTGCTCGCTGGAGCTCGGTGGCAAGAACCCGCTGCTCGTGTTGCGCGACGCCGACCTCGACCGGGCGGCCGAGGGGGCGGTCCGGGCCAGCTTCTCCAACGCCGGGCAGCTGTGCGTGTCGATGGAGCGGATGTTCGTGGCCGACCAGGTCTACGACCGGTTCACCGAGAAGTTCGTGGCGCGCACCCAGGCGATGGCGCTGCGCCCCGGCATCGAGTGGGGCTCGGACATGGGCTCGTTGATCAGCCAGGACCAGCTCGACACGGTGGTGGCCCACGTCGAGGACGCGGTCGCCAAGGGCGCCCGGGTGCTCGCCGGCGGGCGGCCCCGGCCCGATCTCGGTCCCTACTTCTACGAGCCCACCATCCTCGAGGGCGTGACCCCGGAGATGACCTGCTTCGGTGACGAGACCTTCGGGCCGGTGATCGCGCTCTACCGGTTCCACGACGAGGCGGACGCGGTGGCCCGGGCCAACGCGGGCGACTACGGGCTGAACGCGTCGATCTACAGCAAGGACACCCGCCGTGCACGACTGATCGCGCGGCGGATCACCTGCGGGACGGTGAACATCAACGAGGCCTTCGGGGCCACCTTCGCCAGCATCGACTCGCCGATGGGCGGCATGCGCCAGTCCGGGATGGGCCGACGGCAGGGCGGCGAGGGAGTGCTGCGATACACCGAGTCGCAGACGGTGGCCGTGCAGCGGCTGATCCGGTTCGCACCGATGCTGGGGATGAAGGACGAGACCTACGCCAAGGTGATGACCGCCCAGATGCGGCTGATGAAGAAGCTGGGGCGTGCATGAGCGAGTTCGACTACGACGTGCTCGTCGTCGGGTCCGGTTTCGGCGGCTCGGTCACCGCGCTGCGCCTGACCGAGAAGGGCTACCGGGTCGGCGTACTCGAGGCCGGGGCGCGGTTCGAGGACGAGGACTTCGCGAAGACGTCGTTCGAGCTCACCAAGTTCCTGTTCCGGCCCGAGATCGGCTGCTACGGCATCCAGCGCATCGACGCCGTCCGGGACTCGCTGATCCTGGCCGGTGCCGGGGTGGGCGGCGGCTCGCTGGTCTACGCGAACACGCTCTACGAGCCGCTGGAGGCGTTCTACAAGGACGCCCAGTGGCGTGACATCACCGACTGGAAGACCGAGCTGGCGCCGTACTACGACCAGGCCAAGCGGATGCTCGGCGTGGTGGAGAACCCGCTGCGCACGCCCTCGGACGACGTGATGGAGAAGGTCGCCAACGACCTCGGCGTGGGCGACACCTTCCACCCCACGCCGGTCGGGGTGTTCTTCGGTGGTCCCGACGCCGCCAAGGGTGAGCGCGTGGCCGACCCGTACTTCGGCGGTGTCGGGCCGGACCGCGACACCTGCATCGCCTGCGGGGACTGCATGACCGGGTGCAAGTACAACGCCAAGAACACCCTGGTGAAGAACTACCTCTACCTCGCCGAGCAGGCCGGCGCGAAGGTGATGCCGCTGTCCACGGTGACCCGGGTGAGCCCCCGCGAGGGCGGGGGGTACGACGTCCGCCTGAAGTTCACCAAGGCGCGGCGGAGCACCGCGGCCTCGACCCGGACGCTCAGCGCCGAGCACGTCGTGTTCGCCGCGGCTGCCATCGGCACCCAGAAGCTGCTGCACCGGATGAAGGCCGAGGGGCACCTGCCCGGCCTCTCCGACCGCCTCGGCTACCTGTCGCGGACCAACTCGGAGTCGATCCTGGGGGCGATCGCGCCGGACACCTCGATCGACTACAGCTACGGCATCGCGATCACCTCCTCCTTCCACCCCGACGAGGACACCCACGTCGAGCCGGTGCGCTACGGCAAGGGCAGCAACGCGATGGCGCTGCTGCAGACCGTGCTCACCGACGGCGACGGGCCAGGGCCGCGCTGGCGCACCTGGCTGGGGGAGCTGTGGCGCGAGCGCGCCAACGTCCGCTCGCTCTACGACCTGCGGCACTGGTCGGAGCGCACCGTCGTGGCGCTGGTCATGCAGACCCTCGACAACTCGATCACCACCTACCCCAAGCGGATCCCGGGCACCAGGAAGTGGCGGCTCACCTCGCGGCAGGGCCACGGCCAGCCGAACCCGACCTGGATCCCGGTCGCCAACAAGGTCGTGCGGATGATGGCCTCGGTCATGGGCGGCACCGCCGGCGGATCGCTCGGCGAGCCGTTCAACATGCCGATGACCGCGCACTTCATCGGCGGCTGCGCGATCGGCACCTCGCCGGAGGACGGCGTCGTCGACCCCTACCAGCGCGTGTACGGCCACCCCGGCCTGCACGTCGCCGACGGGTCGGCGATCTCGGCCAACCTCGGGGTGAACCCGTCCCTGACGATCACCGCCCAGGCCGAGCGGGCGATGTCGCTGTGGCCCAACAAGGGCGAGCCCGACCCCCGCCCGCCCCTCGGTGCGGCGTACGAGCGCCTCTCCCCGGTCACCCCCCACCACCCCGTCGTCCCCGACTCCGCCCCCGGCGCCCTCCGGCTGCCGATCGTGAGCGTCAGCTGAGAGCTTGAGTCGCAGGTTTCCCCGGGCGCCCGGGGAAACCTGTCCCGGACGGGTGATGCTTCACCTGCCAGCGACCGGTTTCCCCGGGCGCCCGGGGAAACCGGCCCCGGACGGGTGATGCTTCACCTGCCAGGGGCCGGGGTTGCCCGCCAGGGTCGTCGGTCTGCGGGTCCGGGCGGGTACGGCGTCCGCGGCG
Organism: uncultured Actinomycetota bacterium; assembly: GCA_963815595.1. GTDB lineage: Bacteria > Actinomycetota > Actinomycetes > Propionibacteriales > Nocardioidaceae > Marmoricola. The sequence goes on from CAWFHA010000007.1 coordinate 162,810, forward strand.
ATCGTCCGGGTCGGCTGGACTGCCGGAGTACCCGGTTCACCGGGTATCCATGGTTCCTTCGGGCGTTGCAGCACCCGAATCGACCATGAGTACCCGGCTAGCCGGGCGTTCCGACGACCTCGAACGCCCCGAGGAACGAGCCAGGGCCCGACCGGGGAGGGAGGGAGGTCGGGCCCTGGGTGAGTTCGCGTGGAGCGAACCGGTTCGAGACCCGGCCTGGGAGGGAGCACTGCACCGGATCTGCACCGCCCAACGACGGCTCCCGGGCCGGGTTACGCCGCCCTCGGAAAAATCTCACGGTGTGTCTCTGGCAGACTCGGGACACCGTCCACGCCCCGCGGAAAGGGCCCACCTTGACCGACCACGACCTGGTCCTCGTCGTCGACTTCGGAGCCCAGTACGCCCAGCTCATCGCCCGCCGGGTGCGCGAGGCCAAGGTGTACTCCGAGATCGTTCCCCACACGACCCCGGTGGCGGACATGCTGGCCCGCCGCCCGGCCGCGATCATCCTCTCCGGAGGGCCGTCCTCGGTCTACGCTCCCGGCGCTCCGGGGGTCGATCCGGCCCTGTTCGAGGGCGGGGTGCCGGTCTTCGGCATGTGCTACGGCTTCCAGGCGATGGCGCAGGTGCTCGGTGGCGAGGTCGCCCACACCGGTGTCTCGGAGTACGGCCGCACCCCGGTCTCGGTGGGCTCGCCGGGCACGCTCCTCGCGGACCTGCCCACCGCGCACCGCGTGTGGATGTCGCACGGCGACTCGGTCCAGCGGGCACCGCAGGGTTTCCAGGTGCTGGCCTCGACCGCGGCGACGCCGGTGGCGGCGTTCGAGGACGTCGAGCGGCGCCTCGCGGGGGTGCAGTGGCACCCCGAGGTGATGCACACCGAGCACGGGCAGCAGGTGCTCGAGCACTTCTTGCTGCAGATCGCCGGCTGCCGGCCCACCTGGACCATGGTCAACATCGTCGAGGAGCAGGTCGAGCGCATCCGCGACCAGATCGGCGAGAGCGGGCACGCGATCTGCGGGCTCTCGGGGGGTGTCGACTCGGCGGTCGCCGCGGCCCTGGTGCAGCGTGCGATCGGGGACCGGCTGACCTGCGTGTTCGTCGACCACGGCCTGCTGCGCAAGGGGGAGGCCGAGCAGGTGGAACGCGACTTCGTCGCCGCCACCGGGGTCGACCTGCACGTGGTCGACGCGCAGAAGCGCTTCCTCGACGCCCTCGCAGGCGTCAGCGACCCCGAGCAGAAGCGCAAGATCATCGGCCGCGAGTTCATCCGGGTCTTCGAGGCCGCCGAGGCCGACGTGCTGCAGCAGGCCGCCGTCGCCGAGGGCGCGAAGGTCGCCTTCCTCGTGCAGGGCACGCTGTACCCCGACGTCGTCGAGTCCGGTGGGGGCGCGGGCACCTCCAACATCAAGTCCCACCACAACGTCGGGGGCCTGCCCGACGACCTCGAGTTCGAGCTCGTCGAGCCGCTGCGCACCCTGTTCAAGGACGAGGTGCGGCTGGTCGGCGAGCAGCTCGGCCTGCCGGCCGAGATCGTGTGGCGCCACCCGTTCCCCGGGCCGGGGCTGGGCATCCGGATCATCGGCGAGGTCACCGGCGAACGGCTCGACATCCTCCGGGAGGCCGACGCCATCGCCCGCGAGGAGCTGACCCGGGCCGGCCTCGACCGCGACATCTGGCAGTTCCCGGTGGTCCTGCTGGGCGACGTGCGCTCGGTCGGGGTGCAGGGCGACGGTCGCACGTACGGCCATCCGGTCGTGCTGCGCCCGGTCACCTCCGAGGACGCCATGACCGCCGACTGGGCGCGCCTGCCCTACGACGTCCTGGAGACCATCTCGACGCGGATCACCAACGAGGTCCGCGAGGTCAACCGGGTCACCCTCGACATCACCAGCAAGCCCCCGGGCACCATCGAGTGGGAGTGAGCCGGACCGATGTGCCCGGGCGATGATTCCCGGCCGTGAGGCCGGTCGGCACCGACATGGTGATCGTCAGCGGGTTCCTGACCGTGCGACCCGAGGACCGGGAGCGTTACCTCGCGAGCTGTGCGGACGCCGTGCGTACGGCGCGCGAGGCCGAGGGGTGCCTCGACTTCGCCCTGGGGGCGGACCTGCTGGACCCGGCGCGGGTCAACGTCCACGAGCGGTGGGCCAGCCGGGAGGCGGTCGAGGCCTTCCGCGGGGACGGTCCTCCGGAGGACCCGGCAGCGATGCTGCTGGGCGCCGAGGTCCGGGAGTACGACGTCCTCCCCGGCACCGCGCCGGGCTGAGACCCGTCGGGACTGACGGAGTGGCCCACGCGTCGGGGTGAACCGGGGTCGACCACCGGGGGTGTCCCTGATGCGGCGGGGGTGTCACGAACCTAGACTCTGCCTGTCACGACAGAGCCTGGAGAGGACCCGATGAGTCTGGTCAGCACGGTGAAGCGGGCGGTCCGGGACCGCCTGATCAGCCGCGCCGGGGGAGTGGACCTGACTCGCCTGGACAAGGTGCCGGAGTCGCTGTCCTGGCCGCTCCAGCGCGAGGTGATGGAGCCCAACCAGCGCCTGTCCGCGGTCCGGGACTCCGAGCCGGTGCACCGTCTGACCTCGTTGCTGGGGCTGGAGGTGTGGCTGGTGACCGGGGACGCCGAGTCGCGCGACGTGCTCAGCGACACCCGCTCCTACTCCACCGACATCCGGCCCTACACCGGGCGCAGCGGATCGGCCACCGACGGCGACATCGGGGGGCTCGGCTTCACCGACCCGCCCGACCACACCCGCCTGCGACGGCTGCTGACCCCGGAGTTCACCATGCGCCGGCTCGACCGGCTGCGGCCGGGCATCCAGGCGATCGTCGACCGCCAGGTCGCCGAGATCCGCGAGGCAGGGACGGACGACCAGCCGGTCGACCTGGTGCCCACGTTCGCGTTCCCGATCCCGTTCCTGGTCATCTGCGACCTGCTCGGCCTGCCCGACGAGAAGCGCGAGACGTTCAGCACGCTGGCCACCGCCCGCTTCGACGTCACCGGCGGCGGTCCTGGCACGTTCGGGGCCATCGGCGGCTCCCGGGAGTTCCTGCTGGCCGAGGCGGCGCGGCAGCGTCGCGATCCCGGACCCGGCCTGATCGGGCAGATCATCCGTGAGCACGGTGACGACATCACCGACTTCGAGCTCGGCGGCCTGGCCGACGGGGTGTTCACCGGCGGGCTGGAGACCAGCGCCTCCATGCTCGCGCTCGGCACCGCGGTGCTGCTCGAGGACCGTGACCTGTGGCGCCGGCTGGTCGACGACCCGACCTGCGTCGGACCCGTCGTCGACGAGCTCCTCCGGCTGCTCTCGGTCGTCCAGGTCGCCTTCCCACGCTTCGCCAAGGAGGACGTCGTGGTCGGCGGCCGGCACATCCCGCGGGGGTCGGTGGTGCTGTGCTCCCTGCCGGCGGCCAACCGCGACCCGCGCACCGGTCGCGGCGACGCGCTCGAGCTCGGCAACGCCACCGGGTCGCACCTCGCCTTCGGCTACGGCTTCCACCGCTGCATCGGCGCCGAGCTGGCCCGGATGGAGCTGCGGATCGCCTTCCCCACGCTCGCGGACGCGTTCCCGCAGATGCGGCTGGCGGTGCCCAGCACCGATCTGGAGTACCGCGCGCTGAGCATCGTCTACGGCGTCGAGGCCGTGCCGGTCACCCTGCGCTGACCCCTGCCGCCCCGGCCTGTCTAGTCCGGTGGGCTCCCCGAACTATTTTGTTGTCCGGTCCCACTAGACCTCGGATGTGACCTCGGTTACGTTGGGCGAACCAACATTTACCCGAGAAGGAGGCGGTCTGCGTGAAGCGGATGCCTGCAGTACTCATGGCCGGTGCACTGGGCCTCTCCCTGAGCCTCACCGCCTGTGGCAGCGACGACAGTGGCGGCAACGGCGGTGGCGACGCCGCCGCCGACGCCAAGATCGGCGTGATCCTGCCCGACACCGAGTCCTCGGTGCGCTGGGAGAGCGCGGACCGACCGGCGCTCGAGGCGGCCTTCAAGGAGGCCGGCGTCGAGTACGACATCCAGAACGCACAGGGCGACGCGGAGCAGATGGCCAAGATCGCGGACTCGATGATCACCAGCGGCGTCACCGTGCTGGCCATCGTCAACCTCGACAACGCCTCCGGCGCTGCCATCGAGGAGAAGGCCGCCAACCAGGGCATCGCCACCATCGACTACGACCGCCTCACCCTCGGTGGTACGGCGTCCTACTACGTCTCCTTCGACAACGAGAAGGTCGGCCAGCTCCAGGGCCAGGGCCTCGAGGACTGCCTCGGAGCGGACACCAAGGCCAACATCGTCTACCTCAACGGCTCGCCGGACGACTCCAACGCCACCGCGTTCTCCAAGGGCGCGCACTCGGTGCTCGACGAGAACTCCAACTACACGGTCGTCGCCGAGCAGGCCGTCCCCGGCTGGGACAACGACCGGGCGGTCGACATCTTCGAGCAGATGTTCACCCAGAACAAGGGCAAGATCGACGGCGTGCTGGCGGCCAACGACGGCCTCGCCGGATCGGCGATCTCGATCCTGCAGAAGAACGGCGTCGCCGGCAAGGTCCCGGTGACCGGGCAGGACGCCACCGTGCAGGGTCTGCAGGACATCCTGGCGGGCGAGCAGTGCATGACGGTCTACAAGTCCGCCACCCAGGAGGCCGGCGCGCTGGCCGAGCTGGCCATCGGCCTGACCAAGGGCGAGGAGGGCGACACCAACGGCTCGGTCACCGACACCGAGGGTGACCGTGACGTCCCCGCGGTGCTGCTCGACCCCGTGTCGATCACCAAGGAGAACGTCAAGGAGGTCATCGACGACGGCGGCCAGAGCGCGGCGGACGTCTGCAAGGGCTACGAGAAGGAGTGCGCGGACGCCGGGATCTCCTGACCCCTCGTCCACGGCGGGCCCGGTGCTGCCACCGGCCACCGGGTCCGCCGTCCTTCCGTTCCGCACACGCACCACCCGCCCCACCTCTCCACCTGCATCGACCCCGCGTCGGTGCGACGACCCGCCCCGGAGGCGACCATGACCGAACCACTGCTCGAGCTGCGCGGTGTGAACAAGAGCTTCGGCGCCGTGCAGGTCCTGCACGACGTGGACTTCAAGGTCTACCCGGGGCAGGTGACGGCGCTGGTCGGCGACAACGGCGCCGGCAAGTCCACCCTGGTCAAGACGATCGCGGGCATCTACCGCGCGGACTCCGGCCAGTTCATCTTCGAGGGCAAGCCGGTCACCATCCACGGCCCCAAGGACGCCGGGGCCCTCGGCATCGAGGTCGTCTACCAGGACCTCGCCCTGTGCGACAACCTCGACATCGTCCAGAACATGTTCCTGGGTCGCGAGACGATCAGCGGCGGTGTCCTGCTCGACGAGCTGACCATGGAGGACCGGGCGCGCAGCACCCTGGCCTCGCTCTCGGTGCGCACGGTGAAGTCCGTGCGCCAGAGCGTCTCCTCGCTCTCCGGCGGCCAGCGACAGACCGTGGCCATCGCCAAGGCCGTGCTGTGGAACTCCAAGGTCGTGCTCCTCGACGAGCCGACCGCTGCCCTCGGTGTCGCCCAGACCCGGCAGGTCCTCGACCTGGTCCGCCGGCTGGCCGACCAGGGCCTCGGCGTCGTGCTGATCTCGCACAACATGGTCGACGTCATGGAGGTCTCGGACCGGGTCACGGCCCTGTTCCTCGGCCGGGTCGCGGCCGACCTCGCGACGAGCGAGACCAACCACAGCCAGATCGTCGAGCTGATCACAGCCGGACGGTCGGGCGACATCGGCATCCCCGCCGCCACCGCGGCCGAGTCGGCCTGAGGAGACACCCGTGACCACCACACCCGATCCCCGTACCTCCCACACCCCGGCGTCAGGCGAGGGCTCGACGTCGCTGGCCGCGGCCGACTTCGCCAACGACCAGGCCAGCGCCACGCTGAGCGAGTCCTTCCAGGCCTACCGGGACCGCATCCGCGGCGGCGACATGGGCGCGCTGCCCGCCGTCCTCGGCCTGGTCGTCCTCTTCGCCGTCTTCACCGGCCTGCGACCCGAGACGTTCCCCAGCGACCTCAACATCGCCAACCTGATGACCCAGGCGGCGTCGATCTCGGTGCTGGCCATGGGCCTGGTGCCCGTGCTGCTGCTCGGCGAGATCGACCTGTCCGCCGGGGTCACCGGCGGCATGGCGGCCGGCTTCACCGCGGTCGCCATCGACCGCAACGACATGCACTGGACGATCGCGGTGCTGATCGGGCTCGCCGTGGGCGCCCTGGTCGGACTGGTCATCGGTCTGCTGGTGGCCAAGCTCGGCATCCCGTCGTTCGTGGTCACGCTCGCCTTCTTCCTCGGCCTGCAAGGCGTGATCCTCAAGCTGATCGGGCTCGGCGGCACCGTCCCGGTGCGCGACGAGGTGCTGCGTGGGATCACGATCAAGTCGATGCCGGTGCTGATGGGCTGGATCGTGGTGGTGCTGCTGCTGGCGGCGTACGGCGGTCTGCTGTTCTGGCGCCAGTCCCGGTTGGCCGCCAAGAACCTCCAGCGCCCACCCGGCACCCTGCTGGCGGTGAAGTTCGTCGGGCTGAGCGTGGTCATCCTCGGGGTCACCGCGGTGCTCAGCCAGAACCGCAGCCGGGTGCTCACCTTCCCGATCGCGGGCATCCCCTACGCCGTGTTCGTGGTGGGCGCACTGCTGATCTTCTGGACGTTCGTCTTCGGGCGCACGCCGTACGGCCGGCACATCTACGCCGTGGGTGGCAACACCGAGGCGGCGCGACGTGCCGGCATCAGCGTGGACCGGCTCAAGGTCTCCGCGTTCGTCATCTGCTCGACGATGGCCGCGGTCAGCGGCATCATCAGCGCCTCCTACGGCGGCAAGGTGTCGCCGGGGTCGGGTGGCGGCAACGTCCTGCTCTACGCCGTGGGGGCGGCCGTGATCGGCGGCACCAGCCTGTTCGGCGGCAAGGGCCTGATCCGGGACGCCGTGATCGGTGGTCTGGTGATCGCGACGATCGACAACGGCCTGGGACTGCTCAACCAGTCCGCGTACATCAACTACATCATCACCGGGAGCGTGCTGCTGCTGGCAGCCTCGGTCGACGCCATCACCCGACGGCGCCGGTCCGCGACGGGAACCTGACCGTGGCCGAGCGGCGGCGATCGGGCTCCGGGACCAACCAGGAGGCCGTCCGCCGGCACAACCTCGCGACCGTGCTCGAGCACGTGCACCGCTCGGGCGGTGTCTCCCGGGCGCAGCTCACCGAGCGCATGGGCCTGAACCGCTCCACGATCGCGGACCTGGTCCGCGAGCTCGAGGCGCTGGAGCTGGTCACCCAGTCCACGCCCGAGGTGACCAGCGGCCAGCGCCTGGCTGCCGGACGCCCGAGCATCGACGTCGATCCGGCCCCGGAGTCGGTCTTCGTCCTGGCCGCGGAGATCGGCGTGGACACGATGGACGTGGCTCGCGTCGGTCTCGGGGGACTGCCGCTCGACCGGATGTCGACCACCACCCCCGGTGACCGCGATCCCGAGCGACTCGTCGACACCCTGGTCGAGATGATGCGGATGATGCTGAAGACGACCCGGACCGGGTCGCGTCTGGTCGGCATCGGCATCGCGGTGCCGGGCGTGGTCACCGACAGCGACGGGCTGGTCCGCTTCGCCCCCAACCTGGGGTGGCACGACGTGCCGCTCACCCGGCTCGTCGCGAGCCGCGTCGGCGACCGGGTGCCGGTGCACCTGGGCAACGATGCCGAGCTGGGTGCTCTCGCCGAGCACACGCGCGGCGTCGGACGCCAGCACTCCGACCTGATCTACCTCTCCTGCGACGTGGGGATCGGGGGTGGGGTCATCGTGTCCGGAGCGCCGATGCGGGGGGCCAGCGGGTATGCCGGCGAGGTCGGCCACCAACCGTTCAACCCGGCCGGCCGCACCTGCCGGTGCGGCAACGTGGGGTGCTGGGAGACCGAGATCGGCTCCCACGCCGTCGCCGAGGCCGTCGGCTGTCCCGTCGGCGAGATGCACCGGCTCGTCGAGTACCTCCAGCCCGGCACCGAGCCGCCGGAGGCTCTGCGTGCCCTCGGTCGCTCGCTCGGGCTGGGCCTGGGCGGGCTGGTCAACGTGTTCAACCCCGAGGTCGTCATCCTCGGCGGGGTGCTCCGCTGGGTGCTGCCGCTGGTCCGCGAGGACGTGCTCGCGACGATGCGGGAGTGGGCGCTGCTGGCCCCCGCCGAGCAGGCCCGGATCGAGCTGCCCGCCCTCGGGGGTGACTCGGTGATCATCGGGGCCGCCGAGCTGGGGTTCACCGACCTGCTCCTCGACCCGGTCGAGATGCTCGAGCACGCCGAGGGCCTGGTCGCCGAGATCCTGACCGGCTGATCGGGGCTCCGGGCGCTCAGGCGATCAGGGACCGGCGCCCGGCGTACACCTCGTCGAGGGACTCCAGCGCGGCGCCCACCGAGGCCGCGTGCAGACCCAGGGTGCTCAGGGCGACGACGCAGCCTGCCCCGGAGAAGCTCTCGGAGAGGGCCTGCTCCACCGCCGGGACCAGCACGTCGCCGAGCGGGACGAAGGCGCCGCCCAGCACCACCATCCGGGGGTCCAGGGTGGCGGCCAGCTGCACGATGCCGCGCCCGAGGGCCTGCCCCACGTCGCCGAGCCGCGCCGTGGCACCGGGGGTCGCAGCGATCCGCTCCGCGTAGGAGACCGGGTCCTCGTCGGGCCGCGCGCGTACGCCGGTGGCGGCCTCGAGCGCCCGCAGGCCGACCATCGCCTCCCAGCAGCCGCGCCGGCCGCAGGCGCACCGGTGCCGGTCGTCGCCGACCGGCTGGTGACCCGACCTCGCCCGCGAACCCACGGGACCCGCGCAGCACCTGGCCGGCGGACATCACCCCGGCTCCGAGTCCCACGGTGCCGGTCAGGTAGACGAAGTCCTCGATGCCCGCGGCCACGCCCCGGATGCTCTCCGCGCGCGCGGCACAGTTGGCGTCGTTGTCCACGACCGCCGGGACCCGTCCCGAGAGCGCGGCGTCCACGAGCTCGCCGAGCGGGACGCCGGACCAGCCGAGGTTGGGCGCCTGCACCACCAGTCCCCGCGCCCGGTCGATCAGGCCGGGCACCGCGACGGTCAGCCCGAGGACCTCGGTGCCCGCGGCCTCCAGGCGGCTGACCTCCGCGGCGACCAGGCCGGCGACGTCCTCGGGTCCGGGACGCTCGCCGGTGACCGCCACCCGGGCGAAGGAGAGCTCCTGACCCGCGAGCCCGACCGCCGTGACCGCGACGTAGTCGACGTTCACCTCGATGCCCAGCCCCGCCAGCGCATGCCCGGCCAGCTGCACCGGTGTGCTCGGCCGGCCCCGACCGGCGGTCTCCGAGACCCCCTCGGCGACCGCACCCACCTCGTGCAGCTGGCCGACGATGGTGCCGACCGTGGCCTTGGCCAGCCCGGAGCGCCGGGCCAGGTCGGCCCGGCTCTGCGGCCCGCCGTCACGCAGCAGACGCAGCACCAGCGCGGTGTTGCGGCGGCGTACCTCCTCGGTGGCGGCCGGCCCGGTGCTCGTGCTGAGGCCGGTGCCCCCGGCTGCGGGCACGGTCAGGACCGCACGCCGTACAGGTGCTCGAGCGCCAGCTGGTCGAGGCGCTCGAAGGCCATCCCGCGGGCACCGAGGGACTCCACGTCCGGGTCGGGGGCCGACGCGAGGTCCTGCCAGCCCTCACCCTCGCCGAGCGTCGGCACGGCGAGCTCGGGCAGGCGGGCCTCCTCCAGGGCGGCCACGACCTCCGGGTCGGCCCGGAACGCCTGGGCCTTCTCGCGCAGGATCAGGTAGTTGCGCATGCATGCCTCGGCCGCCACCCAGACCCCGTGGTCGTCCTCGGTCCGGGGGGTCTTGAAGTCGAAGTGCACCGGGCCGTCGTACCCGCCGGCGAGCAGGGTGTCGACCACCCAGAAGGCGCCGCGGACGTTGCCCGCGCCGAACCGGAGGTCCTGGTCGTACCGCGGACCGTGCTGGCCGTTGAGGTCGATGTGGAACAGCTTGCCCTGCCACATCGCCTGCGCGTAGCCGGCGGCGGCGTTGAGGCCGGCCATCTCCTCGTGCCCGATCTCGGGGTTCACGCCCACCAGCTCGGGCCGCTCCAGGGTCTCGATGAACGCCAGCGCGTGCCCGACCGTCGGCAGCAGGATGTCGCCGCGCGGCTCGTTGGGCTTGGGCTCGATGGCGAAGCGCAGGTCGTAGCCGCGAGCGGTCACGAACTCGCCGAGGACGTCGAAGGCCTCGCGGTAGCGGTCCAGCGCCGTCATCACGTCCTTGGCCGCGCCGGACTCGGCGCCCTCCCGGCCACCCCAGGCGACGTAGATCTCCGCGCCGAGCTCGGCGGCGAGGTCGATGTTGCGCATCACCTTCTTCAGCGCGTAGCGACGCACGTCGCGGTCGTTGGAGGTGAAGCCCCCGTCCTTGAACACCGGGTGGGAGAACAGGTTGGTGGTCGCCGTGGTCACCACGAGCCCGGTGTCGGACAGGGCCTGACGGAAGGCGTCGAGGATCTTCTCGCGCTCGGCCTCGTCGGCACCGAACGGCACCACGTCGTTGTCGTGGAAGTTGACCCCGTAGGCGCCGATCTCCGCCAGCTTCTCCACGGCCCGGACCGGGTCCATCGGTGGCCGGGTCGGGTCGCCGAAGGGATCGCGGCCGGGGTACTGCACGGTCCACAGCCCGAAGGAGAACTTGTCCTCGGGCGTGGGGGTGAGGTGGGTCATGGCGTGCCTCTCTCGGATGGTGCTGGGTGGGTCCAGGTGGTGGTGCGCTCGCGCAGGGCGGCGTACTCCTCGCGCAGGTGCGCCAGGGTTCGGGACGAGGGGAGCTCGGACGTGGGGACGGCCCACGACGGTGGGGCGTCGGTGCCGGCCAGCGCCCAGGCGGCCTGGCGGGCGGCACCGAGCGCGACGTACTCGCCGGGCTCGGGGAGCACGACGGGGGCCGAGAAGACCAGGGGGGCCAGGGCCAGCACGGCCGGGTTGCGGGCCGCGCCGCCGGTGAGCAGCAGCCGGCTCGGCGTACGGCCGGAGACCGCGGCGAGTGCGTCGACGGCGTCGGCCAGGCTGAACAGCAGCCCCTCCACGTGGGCGCGAGCCAGGTCGGCACGCGTGGTCGCGGAGGTGAGGCCGTGCAGCGTCCCGGCGGCGTCGGGTCGCTGCGGGGTGCGCTCGCCGTCGAGGTAGGGCAGCAGGGTGAGACCGTGGGCGCCGGGCACCGACTCCAGGGCGAGCGCGGCCAGGCCGGCGTGGTCGACGTCGAGGAGCCGGGCGCCGAGGTCGAGGATGCGCGCCGCGTTGAGGGTGCAGGCCAGGGGCAGGAAGCGTCCGGTGGCGTCGGCGAACCCCGAGATGGCCCCGGTGCCGTCGGCGATCGGCACCTCGCTGACCATCGAGGCCACGCCGGAGGTGCCGATGGACACCACGACGTCGCCCTCGCCGAGCCCCAGCCCGAGGGCGGCGGCCATGTTGTCCCCGGTGCCGGGTGCGATCGCGGCACCCGCGCGGTCGCCGACGACCTCCGCGGGGGCGGCGATGCGGGGCAGTGAGGTCTCGCGTCCCAGTGCCAGCGCGAGCACGTCGGGCAGCCAGGCCTCCTGCGTCGGGGACCAGTACCCGGTGCCCGAGGCGTCGCCGCGGTCGGTGGTGGCCTCCTCGGGCCGGCCGGCCAGGTGCCAGGTCAGGTAGTCGTGGGGGAGCAGCACCCGGCGTACCCGTGCCGCGGCGTCGGGACGGTGGTCGCGCAGCCAGCGGAGCTTGGTCGCGGTGTAGGAGGCGTTCAGCACGCTGCCGGTCAGCTCGGCGCAGCGTTCGTCGCCGCCCAGCTCCTCGACGAGGTCGGCCGCGGCCCCGGCGCTGCGCAGGTCGTTCCAGAGCAGCGCCTCGTGGACCGCGTCGCCGTCCGCGTCGAGCGCGACCATGCCGTGCTGCTGGCCGCCGACGGCGACCGCCTCGGCCCGGTCCAGCAGGGGGCCGGCGGCCTCCTCGAGCGCTCCGAGCCACGCGGTCGGGTCCACGGCGGTGCCCGCGGGATGGGCGGCCCGCTGCTCCGCGACGACGGTCCCGTCACCGGCGTCGACGAGCAGTGCCTTGGTCGACTGGGTGGAGGAGTCGATGCCGAGCACGAGCGTCATGCCCGCTAATTTATACGACTCTTGAACTAAGTCAAGGCCTGCGCTCGATCAGGTTCCGTAGACCGTGTCCCGCTGGACCACCGGACGGCCGATCCCGGTGCCGATCTCCTCGAGCTCCGCGACCGTCTTGGCCGAGCCGTGCTCGGAGCCCGCCATCCGGGAGATCGTCTCCTCCATCAGCGTGCCGCCGAGGTCGTTGGCCCCGGCCTGCAGCATCGCGCGGGTGCCGTCGACCCCGAGCTTGACCCAGGAGGTCTGGATGTTCGGGATCCGGCCGTGCAGCAGGATCCGGGCGAGCGCGTGCACGGCGAGGTTGTCGCGCAGGGTCGGGCCCGGGCGTGCGACGCCGGCGAGGTAGATCGGTGCGGAGTGGTGGACGAACGGGAGCGGCACGAACTCGGTGAAGCCCCGCCGCCCAGCGTTCAGCGCCGTGTCCTGGATGCGGGAGAGCACCCGCAGGTGCTGCACCCAGTGCCGTGGGTCGTCCACGTGCCCGTACATCATCGTCGAGCTCGACCGCAGTCCCACCCGGTGCGCGGTGCTGACCACCTCGATCCACGTCCGCGTGGGCAGCTTGCCCTTGGTGAGCACCCAGCGCACGTCGTCGTCGAGGATCTCCGCGGCCGTGCCCGGGATGGTGTCCAACCCCGACTCCCGGGCCTTGATCAGGAAGTCCTCGAAGGAGAGCCCGGTGCGGGTGGAGCCGTTGACGATCTCCATCGGCGAGAAGGCGTGCACGTGCATCTGCGGCACCCGCGTCTTCACCGCGGCCGCGAGGTCGAAGTACGCCGTGCCCGGGAGCTCGGGGTCGATGCCGCCCTGCATGCACACCTCGGTCGCGCCGAGCTCCCACGCCTCCTGGGCCCGGTCGGCCACCTGGTCCAGGGAGAGGGAGTAGGCGTCGGCGTCGGTACGGCGCTGGGCGAAGGCGCAGAACCGGCAGCCGACGTAGCAGACGTTGGTGAAGTTGATGTTGCGGTTGACCACGTAGGTGATCTCGTCGCCGACGGCCTCGCGGCGCAGGTCGTCGGCCAGCCGGGTCACCTCGGCGAGCAGGCCGCCCTCCGCGGTCATCAGCGTCAGCGCGTGCTCGTCGGAGAGGTTGCCGGGGTCCCGCTCGGCCGCCCGCAGCGCGCTCTTCCCGGATACTCCGAGACGTTCGACAGGCGAGGTGCCGGCTCCGGCCTGCGCATCGTCACGGACTATCCGGTCCTTGAGCGCGCCCCAGTCGCCGTACACGGAGTCGAAGTCCGTACGCCGGTCGGCGGTGCGGCCCGAGGTGTCGACCTCGCGGTGCAGGTCGGTGCGGCCGGTGCCGGGGCCGGCGAAGCCGCCGTCGGGCTCCTGCCAGCGCAGGCCCGTCGGCCGGCGGGTGCCCTGCTCGACCTCGGGGTGCAGCAGCCCGTCGGGGCCGGCGAGCGCCGCGACGTGCCCACTCACCCGCGGGTCGATCCACGGCTCGCCCGCGAGGACGTACTCGGGGTGCACGGTCAGTCGCGCGCGCAGCTCGAACCCGGCTGCGGCGGTCACCGACCGGAGCCGGTCCAAGGAGGGCCACGGACGCTCGGGGTTGACGTGGTCGGGGGTCAGCGGGGAGACCCCGCCCCAGTCGTCGATGCCGGCACCGAGCAGGGCCCGGCACTCCTCGAGGTCGACGAGGTTCGGCGGTGCCTGCAGGCGCACCTTCGGACCCAGGACGAGTCGTGCCACCGCGATCGCCGCGAGGTACTCCTCGAGCCCGAGGTCGTCGGCGTGGCGCATCGCGGTGTCCGGCTTGGCCCGGAAGTTCTGGACGATGACCTCCTGCACGTGGCCGTACTGCCGAGCGACGCGGCGCAGCTCGAAGACCGACTCGGCGCGCTCGGCGAGGTCCTCGCCGATCCCGACCAGCAGGCCCGTGGTGAACGGGACCGAGAGCCGGCCGGCGTCCTCCAGCACCCGGACCCGCACGTCGGGGTCCTTGTCCGGCGACCCGAAGTGCGCCTCACCGCGGGTCTCGAAGAGTCGGCGGGAGGTGGTCTCGAGCATCATCCCCATCGAGGGAGAGACCGGCTTGAGCCGGTTGAGCTCCTCCCACGACATGACGCCGGGGTTGAGGTGCGGCAGCAGCCCGGTCTCCTCGAGCACCCGCACGGCCATCGCGCGCACGTAGGCCAGCGTCGAGTCGTACCCGCGCTCGTCGAGCCAGGCGCGTGCCTCCGGCCACCGGTCCTCGGGCCGGTCACCCAGGGTGAACAGGGCCTCGGTGCAGCCGAGCGCGGCGCCCTCGCGGGCGAGCTCGAGGATCTCGTCGGGGGAGAGGTACGGCGCCGAGCCCGCGCGGTCCAGGTGCCCGGGGGTGGTCACGAACGTGCAGTAGTGGCACCGGTCCCGGCACAGCCGGGTCACCGGGACGAACACCTTGGGGGAGTAGGTGACCGTCCGGGGGCGTCCGGCCGCCTCGAGACCGGCGTCGCGCACCCGCGCCGCCGCGCGGCACAGCCGGGCGAGGTCCTCACCCCGGGCGGCGAGGAGCACCTCGGCCTCGCCGAGGTCGACCGCCGCGCCGCGGTCGACACGGGCGAGCGCCCGTCGGGTCTGCTGCGGGGTGGGCTGGCTCATCGCCGCAAGGCTATCCGTGGGCCCCCGAGGCTCAGCTCACCCACTCCTTGAGCCGGCGCACCAGTCCCACGGGGTCGTCGCTGGCGGGGGTCACCTGCAGGTTGGTGACGCCGGCCTCGGCGAAGGCGGCGATCCGCTCCCGGACGTAGCCCTCGGGGCCGACCAGGTTGGTCTGCTCGAGCAGCTCGAGCGGCACCGCGGCCTCGGCCTCCTTCTTCTTGCCGTCGAGGTAGAGGTCCTGGATCTCCTGGGCCTCCTCCTCGTAGCCGTACTGGCGGACCAGGTCGTTGTAGAAGTTCTTGCCGCGGGCGCCCATCCCGCCGACGTAGAGCGCGGTCATCGGGCGGGCGAAGTCGAGCATGCCCTTGACGTCGTCACCGACGGCGACCATGCCGCCGGCCGCGATCTCGAGGGGGGCGAGGTCCGCGGAGCGCTTCTCCCGGCCGGCGGCCAGCGCGTCGCCCCACACCCGCGCCGCGCCCTCGGGGCTGAACAGGAACGGCAGCCAGCCGTCGGCGTACTCCGCCGCGCCCTGCACCGACTTGGGCCCGAGGGCTGCCAGGTAGATCGGCACGCTGCTGCGCTCGGGGTGGGTGAGCATCTTCAGCGGCTTGCCCAGCCCGGTGCCCTCGCCCTCGGGGAGGGGCAGGTGGAAGCTGGTCCCGTCGTACTCCAGCACCTCGCGCCGCAGCGCCGCCCGGATGATCTCGACCGCCTCCCGGGTCCGCCCCAGGGGCTTGGTGTACGGCACCCCGTGCCAGCCCTCGACGACCTGGGGACCCGACGCTCCCAGCCCGAGCACGGCGCGACCTCCCGAGACGTTGTCCAGCCCGGCTGCGGTCTGGGCGAGCAGTGCCGGGGTCCGCGAGTAGACGTTGAGGATGGCGGCACCGATGTTGACCCGGTCGGTCCGGGCGGCGAGGTAGCCCATCAGCGTGGGCGAGTCGAAGCCGTAGACCTCGGCGACCCAGACGGTGTCCAGGCCGGCGCGCTCGAGCTCGACCACCTGGTCGGCCGCGTCGCGCGGGTTGCCGTTGTACATCAGGGGCGTGGAGAGCAGCATGTCGTCGACAGTATTGGTGCCACCCGGCCGGCACCACCGTGGGGTGAGGCGCGATCTCAGGCCTGGACGGGGACGTCGCTGCGGGTGGCCGGCGCGCTTCCCGTGCCAGAGGTGCCGGTGGGCCCGCGGTCCAGCTTGCTGGGCCACCAGATCCGGCTGCCCAGGTCGAGGTTGATGGCCGTCACCAGCACCGAGCGGACGATCATCGTGTCGAGCATGACGCCCAGGGCGACGGTGAAGCCGAGCTCGACGAGGAAGACCAGCGGCAGCGAGGCCAGGATGCCGAACGTGGCGGCCAGCACCAGCCCCGCGGAGGTGATCACCCCTCCGGTCGCCGCCAGTGCGACCAGCGACCCCTCGCGAGTGCCTCGGGTCTGGGTCTCCTCGCGCACCCGCGTCATCAAGAAGATGTTGTAGTCGATGCCCAGGGCGACCAGGAACACGAACACGAACAGCGGGAAGCTCGGGTCGACCCCGGGGTAGTCGAAGAGGTGCTCGAAGGCCAACGCGCCCAGCCCGAGGGCGGTGCCGAAGGAGAGCACCACGGTGGCGATCAGGATGAGCGGCGCGGTGAGGGCGCGCAGCAGCAGCATCAGGATCAGCAGGACCACCGCCAGCGTGACCGGGATGATCACCTGCGCGTCGCGGGTGTTCGCCGCGAGCATGTCGTCGAGGATCGCGGAGTTGCCGCCGACCAGGGCGTCGGCACCCTCCACCTCGTGCACGCGCGAGCGCACCTCGTCGACCGCGTCGAACGCCGCCGTGGAGGTGCCGTCGACGGTCAGGTTGGCGGTGATGAATGCGACCCCGTCCTCGACCACGGGCTCGGCGGGCGGCTCGAGGTCGTCGATCCCCTGCATCGCCTCGGCGACCGCCGCGGCCTCGTCGGCGTCGGCCACGACCATCACGGGGGTGGAGTTGTCGGCCAGGCCGTGGGCGGCGAGCACCTTCTGCCCGGCGACCGACTCGAACTCCTTGGTGTAGGAGTCCTCGGTCGACAGGCCGTTGGTGTTCAGGGTCAGCACGCCCAGCGAGCAGACACCGAGCACCAGCGCGGTGACCACCCACACGCGCCGGGGCCGGGGCGCGATGAAGGCCCCCACCCGCGCCCATAGCCCGGTCGAGGTGGGCTCGGAGGACCCGAAGGAGGGCCGCTTGGGCCAGAACATCCACCGGCCGAAGATCACCAGCAGCGCCGGCAGCAGCGTGATCATCGCCAGCAGCCCGACGGCGATGCCGACCGCGCACACCGGCCCGAGGCCCGCGGTGGAGTTCATCTCCGCCAGCGTGAGGCAGAGCATCCCCGCGATGACGGTGCCACCGCTGGCGATGATCGCCGGGGTGGCGCGGTGCAGGGCGAACGCCATCGCCTCGTGCCGGTCGCGGTGCCGGCGCAGCTCCTCGCGGTAGCGGGCGACGAGCAGGAGCGCGTAGTCGGTGCCGGCGCCGATGACCAGGATGGACACGATCGCCTGGCTCTGGCCGTTGACGGTCAGGTCGGCGTACTTGGCCAGGAAGTAGATCAGCCCCAGCGAGGTCGAGAGCGCGACGACGACCGACAGGATCGGCAGGATCCACAGCACCGGGCTGCGGTAGGTCAGCAGCAGCAGGATGATGACCACCCCGAGCGCCGCCAGCAGCAACGTGCTGTCGAGACCCTCGAACGCCTCGGCAGCGTCCACCGCCTGCCCACCGACACCGGCAACGTAGACGGTGCCGCCGTCCACCGAGGCGATGTCGTGGATCTGCTCGGCGATGCCCGGCATCAGGTTCCATCCGTTGGCGCCGAGGTCGTAGGTGACCACGGTCTGGGCCACCTGCCCGTCCGGGGAGGGGATCGGGCCGACGACGTCGCCGGTCACGTCGTCCATCGCCTGGAGCTCGGCGGCCTGGGACCGGAGCGCGGCGAGGTCCTGCTCGGTCAGTCCCGACTCCTTCTCGTAGACGACCGTGGTCGGGATCGCGTTGGGGTCCTGGAACGGGGCCAGCCGGTCGAGGGCACGGGTGGACTCCGCGTTGGCCGGCAGCCACGAGGAGGCCTCGTTGTTCTGCACCTCGGTGAGCTTGCCGGCGAAGCTGCCGAGCGCGGCGAACGCGCCGATCCAGAAGAGCACGACCAGCCACTTGGTGACCCGGCCGGTGAGCGCGCCGGCGATCTGACGATGCATGTCCTCACTCCATCGGTCGGCGCGGTGATGGCGCCATCGGGCGTTGCCCTGGGACAGACCCCGAGATCGACCGGAACTCATCGCCAACCGGCCCCAGCGAGGCCGATCCTAGACCGCGGCGGCGGTCGGGAGTCGCCGCTGGTGTGGACCGGTGGCTCGCTTCAGCGAGCCAGTGCAGGAACCACCTCGGCGCCGGGGAGACGGCCCAGCAGCGCACCGGGCAGCACCAGCTTGGACCCGCGGACGCCGCTGCCCACCACGGCGAGGTCGATCGCCGTGACTGCCTCGTCGACGAGGATCCGCCAGGGCTCGGGCAGGCCCAGCGGGGTGATCCCGCCGTACTCCATGCCGGTCTCCGCGACCGCCCGGTCGTGGTCGAGGAACGAGGCCTTGCGCACGTCGAGGGCCCGCCGGACCACGGTGTTGACGTCCGCCCTCGTGTCGGCCCGGACGACGCAGGCACACGTGCGCTCCGCACCGGCCCGCCGACCCGTGACCACGACGCAGTTGGCGCTGGCCGCCAGCGGGACGTCGTAGGCCTCGGTCATCGCTGCGGTGTCGGCGAGCGTGGGATCGATCCGCGCGACCCGGACCTCGGCCGCGTGCGGCCAGGCGGCCAGCGCGTCCCGGACGGGCGGACCGAGCAGCTCGGCGTGCTCCAGCGCGTCGAGGAGGGTCAGTGTCCCGAGGGTCTGCATGACTCCCACCGTAGGGGCCGTGTTCGACGGCGCTTCACCGTCCCGTCACCCGGACGGCCCACCGTGGACGGCGTGAGCGCACCACTCGTCATCGGCCACCGCGGCGCCAGCGGTCATCGACCCGAGCACACGGCGCTGGCCTACCAGCTCGCCTGGCGCAGCGGCGCGGACTCCGTGGAGCCCGACGTCGTGTGCACCCGCGACGGTGTCCTGGTCTGCCGGCACGACCTCGACCTGTCTGCGACCACCGACGTGGCCGACCGGCCCGAGTTCGCGCACCGCCGGCGCACCATGCACGTCGACGGCGTCCCCGTGGAGGGCTTCTTCGTCCAGGACTTCCTCCTCGAGGAGCTGCGGGTGCTGCGCGCCCGTGAGCGCTGGCCGCGCAAGCGGCCCACGAGCGCGATGTACGACGACCTCCTGCCGATCCTCACCCTCGAGGAGCTGCTCGACCTGCGTGCCGAGGAGTCGGCCCGGGCCGGACGTCAGCTGGGCGTGCACATCGAGCTCAAGCATCCGGAGCTCTTCGCCTCGATGGGCATGCCGCTGCGCGAGTCCCTCGTCGCGATCCTGCGCGAGCGTCGTCTCGACTCGGCTCTCGGCCCGGCCACGGTGATGGCCTTCGAGCCCCGCATCCTTCAGCAGCTCCGCCGCGACCTCGACGTGGAGCTCGTCCAGCTGGTCGGAAGGAGGCAGGGCCTGGGCAGCAGACGGTTCCACCGGATCGGCGAGTACGCCACCACGGTCGGTCTGGACAAACACCTGGTCCTGCCGCACGACGCGACCGGTGCCGTCGGCGAGCCCGGTCCGGGGGTCCAGGCCGCCTTCCGAGCCGGTCTCGACGTGCTGGTGTGGACCTTGCGGAGCGAGAACCGCCACCTCCCGGCCGGCCTGCGTGACGACGGGTCGCCCCACGACCACGGCGACGCCTCGGGCGAGGTCCTCCGGATGCTCGACCTCGGGGTGGATGCGCTGATGACCGACTTCCCGGAGGTCGCGGTCCGGGCCCGCCACCACCGGGTGGACCCGGTCGCACTGTGACGACCGACCGGCTCAGCTCTCGCCGAGAGGCACCTCGCCCACGTTGCTGCGCAGCTGGCCCAGGATCCGGGTGAGCAGCCGCGAGACCTGCATCTGGGTCACCCCGATGCGCTCGGCGATCTCGCGCTGGGTCAGCCCCTCGTAGAACCGCATGGCCAGGATCTGGCGGTCGCGCTCACCGAGGTGACGTAGCACGGGCTGCAGGACGAGCCGCGCCTCCGCGGCCTGGCGCGAGGTGTCGTCGTGGGGCAGCAGGTCGCCGAGCGAGGTGCTGCCGTCCGCGCCGGCGGGGTGGTCCAGCGACGTGGGGGAGAAGCAGCCGTCGCTGGCCAGGGCCTCGATCACCGACTCCACCGGCTCCTCGAGGTGCGCGGCGACCTCGCGCGGCAGCGGCGAACGCCCCAGCCGGTTGGCGAGCTGGTGCTCGGCGGCGTTGATGCGGGCCTGGAGCTCCTGGATCCGGCGGGGAGGACGGACCATCCAGCCGTGGTCGCGGAAGTACTTGCGCAGCTCGCCGCGGATGGTCGGGATCGCGTAGGAGAGGAACTCGTGCCCGGTGCTGACGTCGAAGCCGCGGGTCGCCCGCGTCAGGGCGAGGGCGGCGACCTGCCGCAGGTCGTCGAGGGGCACGCCGCGGTTGCGGTAGCGCGCGGCCTCGGCGTGGGCGAGGTCGACGTGCGCCACGATCACCTGCTCGAGCAGGTGGCGCCGCTCCTCCGCGGAGCTGGTGGCCGCGGCACGCTCGAAGAGCTGGCGCGTGCGCTCGTTGCGCTCCTGCTGAGCAGGACGGGGGGTGGTTCCGGGTTGCAGGACAGCGGTCATGGCTCACCGACCTCGACTGGCCCCGGGGCGGGGCCTAGGGGTGCACAGTGCCGTTCTCACGGCACTCGGGCATCAGGTCGCTGTCTTCAACGAGGTGCCCGCTGCCCGGTGGGGCAGCGCGTCTGGTCCACCTTAGCGGTCCCCGGCCCGGGGACAAGAGACGCGGACGTGGGGGCCGGCCGGGCTCACAGGCCGAGGCTGCGTCCGATGATCTCCTTCTGGACCTCGGTGGTGCCGCCGTAGATCGTGGAGACGCGACTGTCGAGGTAGGCCCGGGCGATGGGGAACTCGGTCATGTAGCCGTAGCCGCCGTGCAGCTGGACGCCGTGGTTGACCAGCTTGTTCTGCAGCTCGGTCGTCCACCACTTCGCCATCGCGGCGTCCACGGTGGTCAGCTGCCCGTCGAGGTGCCGGCGCAGGCAGTCGTCGAGGAACGTGCGCGCGATGCGCGTCTCGGTGGCCATCTCGGCGAGCAGGAACCGGTTGTGCTGGAAGCGCCCGATCGGTCGGCCGAACGCCTCCCGCGTCCGGGCGTGGTCCAGGCACAGCTCCAGGACCGCCTCGCACGCGGCGACGGCCTGGGCCGCGATGATCAGCCGCTCCTGGGGGAGGTTGGTCATCAGGTAGACGAACCCGGCGCCCGCGTCACCGAGCAGGTTCTGCTTGGGGACGACGACGTCGGTGAAGGAGAGCTCGGCGGTGTCCTGGGCGTGCAGGCCGATCTTGTCCAGGTTGCGGCCGCGCTCGAAGCCGGGCATGTCGCGCTCGACGACGAGCAGGCTGATGCCCTGGTGGCCCGCCTCGGGGTCGGTGCGGGCCACGACGATGACGAGGTCGGCGTTGATCCCGTTGGAGATGAACGTCTTGGAGCCGTTGAGCAGGTAGTGGTCGCCCCGGTCGACCGCGGAGGTGCGCACGCCCTGCAGGTCGCTGCCGGCGCCGGGCTCGGTCATCGCGATCGCGGTGATGATCTCGCCCGAGACGGCTCCCGGGAGCCAACGACGCTTCTGCTCGTCGGTCCCGAGGGCGGTCAGGTAGGGAACGATGATGTCGGTGTGCACCGAGAACCCCGGGCCGCTGACCCCGGCCCGGGTCTGCTCCTCGGAGAGGACCACGTTGTAGCGGAAGTCCTCGACACCCGGTCCGCCGTACTCCTCGGGGACGTCGAAGCAGAGCAGTCCGGCCTCACCCGCCTTGAGCCACACCTCGCGCGGCACGATCCCGTCGCGCTCCCACTGCCGGTGGTGGGGCACCACCTCACGCTCGAAGAAGGTGCGCGCGGTCTTGCGGAAGTCCTCGTGCTCGGAGGTGTAGACGTCGGGCATGGCTGCCCCTTCCCGGTCTCGACACTGACACAACCACTGTTACAGCACTACTGTCACAGCTCAAGGGAGGACGCACCTGCAGCGTCGCACCGTGGCAGCGCCGGTGTGCCAGTGCGGCTGTTAGGTTCGGTGGATGGCTGGAGGTGGGGTGGTGGGCGTCGACCCGGCAGCGGGCGCGGAGCTGTACACCGTCGACGAGCTGGCCGCGGCCACCGGCACCACGGTGCGGACCACCCGCTACTACGCCGGTCTGGGGCTGCTGCCGCCGCCGGAGAGGCGCGGGCGGGTGGCCTACTACACGCCGGCGCACCGGGCGCGGCTCGAGCTGGTCCGGGCGCTCCAGGACCACGGCTTCACCTTGGCGGCGATCGAGAAGTACCTCGCGCGGGTGCCGGCCGACGCCAGTGTCGAGGACCTGGCGCTGCAGCGGGTGATGCTGACCTCGTGGGGCAGTGGCCAGCGCGAGACGCTCACCCGGCGACAGCTCGAGACCCGGATGCGGCGCAAGCTCGACGAGGAGGAGATCGCGCGGCTCGTCGCCATCTACGCGGTCCGCCGGGAGGGGGACCGCTTCGAGCCGCTCCCGGCCTTCGACGTGGCCGTGCGGCTCTACGAGCTCGACCTGCCCGTCGAGTCGCTGGAGGAGGCCTCGGAGGCCATCAACCGGCACATGGACGCCCTGGCCGACGAGCTGACCACGATCCTGCGCCGCCGGGTCCTGGCCCCGTTCCGGGGCCAGGAGCACAGCGAGGCCGACAAGGTCGCCCTGGAGCGGACGGTCTCGCGGCTGCGCCAGCTGACGCTGGAGGCCGTGGTCGCGGGGTTCCAGCGCGCGGCCAACCAGGTGATCACCCGGTCGCTCTCGGACTCGACGCGCCTGCGCTGACCGGCCGAGGTGATCGCTCCTCGGAGCCGGTCACTCCTTGGGCATGACCGCCCAGGCCACGATGTAGGCGATCACGCCGACCGGGAAGGTGACCACGAGCCCGACCGCGACCAGGATCCGGACCAAGGTCGGGTCGATCCCGAAGTAGCGGGCGAGCCCACCGCACACCCCGCTGATCGGGGCATCGGTGGCGCTGCGGGTCAGCCGTCGGTACGACGGGCCGGGGGGCGGGGGCGGGGTGACGGGCTGCTCGGTCATCGGATCTCCTCGGTGGGCTCGTCGCCGGTGGCGACAGGGTGGTACTCGGTCTCGGTCTCGGTCTCGTTCGTGGTGTGGTGCAGGGGCTGCTCCGCCCGGTTGCGGTTGCGGTTGCGGCTGCCGGCGAGGCTGGCGGCCAGACCGATGACGCCGGCCGCGATCAACACGGCAGGGGTGAGGACGGTCAGGCGGTCGGGCGTGATCACTCCGGTCACGACGACGGCCCAGATCCCGGCGAGGCCGAGGAAGAACAGTCCGAAGACCAGGTGCGGGATCTTCACCCTGTGGTCGGGTTCGGGGTGGTGGTGTGAGTGCGACATGGTGGTCTCCTGCGTGGGTGGGCGCTCAGCGCTGCTGGACGGTGATCGAGCCGACGCTGGCGCGCAGGTCGAGGTCGAGGGTCGGTGTGCCGGCCTCCGGGGTTCCACTGATCGTGGTCGACAGGGACTGGCCCAGGCCGCCGTAGCTCTGGCCGTCGACGACGATCTCGCCGGCGTAGCGGATGGTGGCCTCGACGTGGACGTCGAGCTCCCGCGGGACGAGCACGACGATCTCGCCGGCGCTGGCGGACACCGAGACCGACCGCCCGTCCAGGGCACTGGCCTCCGGCAGGCGGGTCAGGTCGACCTCGATCGAGCCGGTGCCGATGCGGTACTCCGGCTGCACGGCCTGCAGGGTCGTGGGAGCGATCCGGACCTTGTCCTGGTCCGCCGACCGGCTCGCCTCCTCGGCCAGGGCGGTGATCCCCAGGGCGAGACTGGCGACCAGACCGAGCGCGATCAGTCCACCCGGCCGGCCGCGGAAGGCGCCGACGAGGAGCATCACCCCGGTCAGGGCGACGGCCAGCGCGGCGTAGGCCATGGCGGGGACGTCGCCGTCCACGTCGATGATCCCGAGCGTGCCCATCCCGATCGCGATCAGGGCCAGGGTCGGCCAGAAGAGCACCACGCCGGTCCGGCGCGGCCGCGGTGGGGGCACGTAGGCGGGAGGCTGCGGCGGCAGCCAGGCCGGCGGCGGGGTGGCCGCACCGGGAGCGACCTGCGGGTACGGCGCGGTGTCCGTGCTCGTCCCTCTGCTTGTCTCCGGGCTCGTGTCGGTGTTCATGGCGGGTCCTTCCTGGGGGGTCGAGCCATGGGCGGCGGGAGAGCCCGGGGCGGGGGCTGCGCCCCACGGTGCGGGCGGGGGCGGTCCGGTCCGGCGACGCTGGTCCCGGGTCGCGAAGACCGCCACCAGGACGAGTCCGAGGAGGACCAGGGGGAGGGGGAAGCCCAGTCCCCAGCCGTTGTCGAAGAACGGGGTCCCGAAGACGATCATCAGCGCGATCGCCGCGGTGACCACCAGGACGACCTTGAGCACGTCGGAGTTGAGGTCGATCGGGGCCCGGTCCTCCCCGTCCTGGGGGACGAAGAGCCACACCGCGCCGTACACCAGCACCCCGGCGCCACCGAAAAGGGTGAGCACGACGAGGAGCACGCGGATGACCGTCGGGTCGATGTCGAAGTGCCGGCCGAGACCTCCGGCGACGCCCGCGATGTAGCGGTCGTCCCGGCTGCGGCGCAGCCTGCCGACGTCGCGCATCTGCAGTCCGGTGACCCGCGGGCCGGAGGCGGTGTCGGTGTAGCTGGTGCCGGTGCCGCCGCTGAAGCCGCCGCTGGGGCCTGCCGTCGGGTCGGGTCCACGTTGCTCGTCCATGCCACCCATCGTCGCGGCTCGTCGCGCCCGGCGGTATCGGGGAGAGTCCTGAGATCAGGGACTCGGGTCCCGGGGTTCACACCTGATGTGGCCCCGGGGTCGCGGATGTCACGATGTGAGCGTCATGGACTCCGTCAGCATCGATCGGCGCCCCGCCCCGCGGCGTGCGCACCGGTCCACCGACGACCGGTGGCTGGGCGGGGTGGCCTCCGGCCTGGCCCAGCATCTCGGGGTCCCGATCCTGTGGGTGCGCCTGGGGTTCGTCGCCCTCGTCGGGTTCGGTGGGTTCGGCGCCGTGCTGTACGCCGGCCTCTGGCTGTTCCTGCCTGCGCGGCGGCACACCGTGGTCGTCTCACCGGGGCTCGACGCCGCCACCCGTCAGGGCAAGCGCGGCGTCCGCGGCGAGCGGAGGCTGACCGACTACGGGCCGCTGGTGGCCGTGGGCGCGATCGCGATCGGGGTCCTGCTGCTGGTCACCCTGGCCACGGGGCAGACCTTGGCGGTGGGTCCGCTGCTGCTCGCTGCGGCCGGCGTCGCGATGCTGTGGTGGCAGGCCGACGAGTCGCAGCGTCAGCGCTGGCTGGACCCGTCGCGGCGGATGAACCCCGTGCGTGCCGTGGTCGGCGGCGGTGGGTGGCCGGCGTGGCTGCGCATCGGCGCCGGGCTCCTGCTGCTCGTCGCGGCGATCACCCTGTTCTCGCTGCGCTCCGGCAGCCTGAGCGTGGCGCTCAACGTCGGTCTGGCGGCGGCGTTCGGCATCCTGGGTCTCGGCTTCATGGTCGGCCCGTGGCTGCTGCGCCTCTCCTCGGACCTCAGCGAGGAGCGCGAGGCACGGGTGCGCTCCGAGGAGCGGGCCGACGTGGCCGCGCACCTGCACGACTCGGTGCTGCAGACCCTGGCGCTGATCCAGCGTGCGGCCGACGACCCCGGCACGGTCACCCGGTTGGCTCGCGCGCAGGAGCGCGACCTGCGCTCGTGGCTCTTCGACCCCGCCGAGGGCCCGCCGACCCTGGCGGCGGCCCTGCGGGCAGTGGCGGCCGAGGTCGAGGACGCCCACGGCGTGCACGTCGAGGTGGTGTGCGTCGGCGACGCCCGGGTCGCCGAGCAGGACCGGCCCCTGGTGCTGGCCACCCGCGAGGCGCTCACCAACGCCGCGCTGCACTCCGGGGCCGGCACGATCGACGTCTACGCCGAGGCTGCCGGTGACCGCGTCGAGGTCTTCGTCCGGGACCGCGGGCGCGGGTTCGACCCCGCGGCCGTCGCCGAGGACCGGCAGGGTGTGCGGGGCAGCATCGTCGGGCGGATGGCGCGGCACGGCGGCTCCGCGACGGTGCGCAGCACCCCCGGGCAGGGCACCGAGGTCCGGCTCACCCTGCCCACCCACACCCGGATCACCGAGGAGACCCCATGAACGACGCCTCGAGCCCCACGACGGTGGTCATCGTCGACGACCACGCCATGTTCCGTGCCGGCGTGCGCTCCGAGCTCGGCAGCGCCGTGCACGTCCTGGCCGAGGCGGCCGACGTCGACGAGGCCGTCAAGGCGGTGGTGTCGCACCACCCGGACGTGGTGCTGCTCGACGTACACCTGCCCGGGGGTGGTGGCGCTGAGGTGATGCGGCGGGTGGCCCTGGCCGAGAGGTCGGCGCCGTCCGGGGCCACGACGCGGTTCCTCGCGCTGTCGGTCTCCGACGCCGCCGAGGACGTGATCGGCACCATCCGCGCCGGGGCACGGGGCTATGTGACCAAGACGATCACCGGGCCCGAGCTGGTCGCGGCCATCGGCCGCGTGGCGTCGGGTGATGCGGTGTTCTCCCCGAGGCTGGCCGGGTTCGTCCTGGACGCCTTCGCCGGCACGATCGAGGTCGCCGCGGTGGACGAGGACCTCGACCGGCTCACCGAGCGGGAACGGGAGGTGATGCGGCTGATCGCCCGCGGCTACTCCTACAAGGAGGTGGGCGCGGAGCTGTTCATCTCGATCAAGACCGTGGAGACCCACATGTCCGCGGTCCTGCGCAAGCTGCAGCTGTCCTCACGCCACGAGCTGACCCGGTGGGCCTCGGACCGGCGCCTGCTCTGACGGACCGCGTCCTCAGGTGGCGGGCAGGAGGCTCGCCCAGGCCGGCCGCCAGTCGGGGGCGCGCTGCGCCATCTCCCAGGCGAGGTCCTCGAGGCCGGGACCGTCCTCGGGGCTGGCCACCTGGTACCAGGCCGGCCAGCTGTCGAACGCCCGGTCCAGCCGCACCACGACGCCGTCGGATCGGACTCGGGCGAAGAGCCAGGCCCCCGACTCCTCCCCGGTCTCCTCGCGGTGCAGGGTCCGCAGCACGTTGGTCAGCGAGCGGGTGACGCGTTCGGGCAGCACCGGTCCCAACGGTGAGGGGACCAGCCGGTCGCGGACCACCATGACGGCGTACTCCAGCGCGATCCCGGCGCCGCTGGCGCGCACCCACTGCACGAGCAGGGGAGGACGCTGCATCAGCTCACGGTCGACGTCCTCGGTGTCGCGCATCTGGTCGTGGATCTGGTCGCGCAGCCGGGAGCGGACCGAGCCCCGCGACGTACGCGGTGCCCGTCGCGCCCCCTGGCGGGTGAGCTCGGCGGCCTCCTCGAGGTGCTCGCCCTCGGTGAAGGCGGCGAGCTCGCTGGTGGTGAGCCGCCCGGCGCGGCTCAGCTCCACGATCCGCGGGTCGACGGTGAGCAGTGGCCGGAGCAGGTGCAGGGCGTCGTCGTCCTGGCTGGGCGCGCTGAGGTCCCACTCCCCGTGGACGTGCCAGGCGAGGAAGGTGGGGCGGCGTCCACGCGTCGCCTCGGACAGGGCCCAGTCCGGCGCGCCGCGGCGGGCGTCCGGCGGTGACTTCGGCGCCCGGGCCGAGCGCCCCCACAGCACCGCCCGGGAGCCGAGCGTGCGCTGCATCCGCAGCCACGAGCCGTCGGGGGTGTCCAGGGTCAGGAGCAGCTCCCGGGCATGGAACCGGCAGGTGTCGTCGCTCGCCGCCCGGTGCAGGGCAGCGAGCACCACCCAGGACCACCACAGGTCCTCGACGTCCGGCAGCTCGTCGGGATCCACCGGGACATTGTGCGCTGTCGCGGACCCTATTCGGCGACCTGGGCCAACGAGGCGTCGATCAGCCACTCGACCGGTGCCCGGTCGTCGGTGTAGACGGTGCCACCGCGCAGTCCCGGCTCGAGCCGGTCGGCGGTCTCCCGGGCGATCGGCGCGACGTCCGCGGGCAGCTCCACGGTGCGCAGGCGCTCGACGGGGTCCACGTCCCCGTTGGTGGCGAGCAGGATCGTGTTGGTGTCGTCCACGGGGTCCCGCCAGACGCGTCCGTCGCCGAAGGCGGCACGCATCGTCGCCGTGAGCACCTTCTCCAGGGCGTCGGAGCCGGGGACGTGGCCGACGTTGACCGACACCGTCCCGCCGGCGGAGAGCCGGCCCCTGACGTTCTCGAAGAACTCCTTCGTGGTCAGGTAGAAGGGGATGTAGGGCTGGCGGTAGGCGTCGACGAGGATCGCGTCGAAGCTCCCCTCCTGGCGCTGGAGCCAGGGGCGCGCGTCCGCCGCGTGGGTGGTGATGGTGTCGCCGTGGAAGTCGAAGAGCTCCCGGCCGACCTCGGTGACGTCGGGGTCGA
This sequence comes from uncultured Actinomycetota bacterium, assembly GCA_963815595.1. GTDB lineage: Bacteria > Actinomycetota > Actinomycetes > Propionibacteriales > Nocardioidaceae > Marmoricola. The sequence continues at coordinate 191,142 of CAWFHA010000007.1, forward strand.
GCTCGACGGCGTCGATCTCGATGTCGGGGAAGTAGTGGTGCAGGCCGCGGGCCACCGTCCCGGCGGCACTACCGAGGTTGACCACCGACTCCGGTGGCCGGGCGCCGGCGAAGGAGAGCACGAGCATCGAGTCCCAGTAGCCGCCCATGAGGTACTCACCCTCGCGCCACACCGAGTGCACCGCCTGGCCCTCGTTGAGCTCGAGGATCCGGTCTCCGTCGGGCTCCTCGATGACCCGGGCGTACTGGTACTCGGTCTCGCGCTCCCAGATCACCTCGCCGCTGGCCGTGACCGCCTTGGTCGCACCCACCGGGATCACCATGGCCACCGCGATGCCGGCCGCGACGGCGGCGCCCAGGCTCCAGCGCCGGCCCAGGGCCGGCAGCACCACCAGGGCGAGGACGAGGGAGAAGATCAGGAAGGTGCGCTGGGTGCCGACCAGCGGGATCAGCAGCAGCGCGGAGAGGAACGTCCCGGTCAGGGATCCGATCGTGCCGATGGCGTACAGCCGCCCCGCCACCCGGCCGGCGTCGTCGACCTGGGCGATCTTGAGGCGCACGGCGTACGGCGAGACCATGCCGAGCAGCAGCACCGGCACGGCGATCAGCACGCCGACACCGAGCAGGGAGCCGACGAACAGGCCCCCGGAGAGCTCCTCGAAGGCGTTGACCGAGAGCCGCAGGAACGGTCCGCTCAGGAACGGCACGGTGGCGAGCAACGCCGCGGCGAGCAGCACCCAGCGCGAGAGGCCCGCGATCGTGGGGTTGCGGTCGGCCAGGCGGCCGCCGATGGCGTAGCCCACGGAGAGCGCGACGAGCACGGTGGCGATGGTGTTGGCCCAGACGATGGTGCTGGCCCCGAACCACGGAGCCAGGAGGCGGGCCGCGGCGATCTCCGCGCCCAGGCTGGCCATGCCGACGCAGAACACCACGAGCTCGAGCAGGTAACGGGGACGCTGGCTCACACCGGAAACCTATCGGGACGCCCCACAGGATCCGCGGGCGCGTGCGACGCGGTGGTCGAGCGTCCTGGAAGGCTGGCGGTCGAGCAGGCCCGGAAGGCTGGTGGTCGAGCAGCGCCAGGTCTGCTGGTCGAGCAAGCCGGATGGTGGTCGAGCAGTGAGCGGAGCGCTTGTCCTGAGCTCAGTCGAAGGGAGCAACCCACTTGCTGGTCGAGCAGCGAGCGGAGCGAGCGATCAGTCGAGACCCCGTACGCCGAGAAGCAGCCGTACCCACCCGGTGGTTGAGCTTGTCGAAACCACGTCGGTCTTGCTGGTGGAGCCGCTGTCCTGAGCCCAGTCGAAGGGAGCGGTCAGTCGAGACCACGCGTGCGCCGAGGAGCAGCCGCACCCATACGGTGGTTGAGCTTGTCGAAACCACGTCGTCTTGGTGGCCGGGCGTGCCGCTGTCCCCGCCCGGTGTGGGCGGGGTGCGGGGCGGGAGGGTTATCGCTCGGGTGGGTGCGGGTCGGCGGTGTGGTCGTTGGTGACGTCGTGGGTGCCGGTGGGGTCGCGCAGGAACTGGTAGCCGTGCGGGCTGGACCACAGGTAGGTGCCGGGGTCGAGCACGGTGTAGGTCCACGGGGTGTGGGTCTTGAGGCGGTGATGTCGTCGGCACAGGGGCGCGAGGTTGTCCGAGCAGGTGGGTCCGCCCTCGGCGTGGGCGATGACGTGGTCGCAGTCGCAGCGTCGCGCGGAGCGGGCACACCAGGGGAACACACACGTGCGGTCGCGGACCTCGATCTGGTCTCGCAGCCGGTCGGGGACCTGGTAGGCGTCGGCCTCCAGGTGGGCGTCGAGGTCGATGACCGGCTTGACGGTCACCATGGTGTCGGGGTTGGCGCACCAGGTGCGGACCTGCTCGGCGGTGATCCCGCGGCGGGTGTTCTCCACCTGCGCCAGCTCACGGCAGCCAGCTCGGTCGCCGGTTAGGTCGCTGGTGCGGGTGCCGGTGATCGCCTGCTCGCAGAGGTGCACGTAGAGGACCACCTGACGCGGCGCGCGACGGGGTCTCGACTGATCGCTCGCTTCGCTCCCTTCGACTGGGCTCAGGACAAGCGCTGCTCGACCACCATTGTTCGGGTCCACTGCTCGACCACCATCACTGGGGTCGGCGGCTGTGAGGTCGAGGGCGAGCTGGTGGCGGGCCAGCTCACCGGCAGCCAGGGAGCGGCGTACGTCCAGCGACTCGGCGCACCCGGCGACACGCAGTGCCTCGGCACCGCGAGCCAGGGCGGCCTCGAGGTCCAGGGCGTCGGCCAGGTCCAGCTCGCCCTCCACGAAGGTGGTGCCGGCGAAGGAGACCTGGTCGTGATGGATGCTCACGTGCCGCCGGTCCGCAGCCTGGGCTGCGTCGGCCAGGGCCTGGTCGGGCATGAACCGCGCGACCGCCTCGGCGATCAGCCGGTCCAGCGCCGCGGGACCGATCCGGTGCGCGAACCCTGCCACCTGGGCATCGACGAACCCCGCCGCCTCCCGGGTCAGCCCCAGTGTCGCGGCCGCGACCCGACGCGCCCGCCACGCCGCCAACCCGTGGGCCTGCACCCGCGCCCAGACCCGCGGCAACCGGTACTTCAGCTCCACCGCGTGCGCCACCAACGCCCGCCCGGCCTCACTGGACATCCCCAACGCCGCAGCGAACTCGGGAATGCAGAACTCCGCGACCAGCGGCGCACCCACCCCGGCCAACGGCAACGCGCTCTCACCACCGGTGACCCACGACGCCGCCTCGATGATCGACTCCGCCGGGTGCTGCTCGGCCCACACCACCGCCGCGGACAGCACATCGGCCTCCGCAGCATCGGCCTCCGCACGCTGGGACGCGAGCGAAACCCAGCACGTCCGAGGAGCCCTCCAGCTCCTCGACCCCGATGCCCGTGCTCGTCTCCATACCCCTCATCCAAGCACCGACCACCGACAAGCCCCCCGGGCCCGAAACCCCCATGAGGACAGGGGGATTTGCGGCCGATCCACGGTCCGGTCCGTGGTTCGAGAGGGCGCACTCGACCAGCAAGGCGGCGTGGTTTCGACAGGCTCAACCACCGTGTGGGTGCGGCTGCTGTCCGGCGTACGGGGTCTCGACTGATCGCTCGCTCCGCTCCCTTCGACTGGGCTCAGGACAAGCGCTGCTCGACCAACGGGGTGCGGCGGCTTCTCGGCGTACGAATGGTCTCGACTGATCGCTCCCTTCGACTGGGCTCAGGACAAGCGCTCCGCTCGCTGCTCGACCAGCACTCAGCCGCTGCTCGACCAGCCGGCGGCGTGGTTTCGACAAGCTCAACCACCGTTGGGTGCGGCTGCTTTTCGGCGTACGGGGTCTCGACTGATCGCTCGCTTCGCTCGCTGCTCGACCAGCGGTGGGGTGCGGCTGCTTCTCGGCGTACGGGGCCTCGACTGACCGCTCCCTTCGACTGGGCTCAGGACAAGCGCTCCGCTCCCTGCTCGACCAGCACTCAGCCGCTGCTCGACCAGCCGGCGGCGTGGTTTCGACAAGCTCAACCACCGTGGGGGTGCGGCTGCCTGCGGCGTACGGGGTCTCGACTGATCGCTCGCTTCGCTCGCTGCTCGACCAGCATCAGCCAGTCGCTGCTCGACCACCGTGTGGGTGCGGCTGCTTGCCGGCGTACGGGGTCTCGACTGATTGCTCGGCCGGGCGACCGTGGGACCAAGGCCTGCACGGACAGGGCCTTCGCCTCAGGCGGTCTGGCTCGATGCGGCACAGGCTGGCAGGAACACAGGAGGTAGGAATGCGCGCACTGCGGTTGATGGAGTGGAAGAGCGAGCCGGTGCTGACCGAGGTCGAGACACCGGTGGCGGGGCCGGGGCAGGTGGTGATCAGGGTCGGTGGCGCCGGGGCGTGCCACTCCGACCTGCACCTGATGTCGGACTTCGAGGCGGGCATGTTGCCGTGGAGTCCGCCGTTCACGCTGGGACACGAGAACGCCGGCTGGGTCCACCAGGTCGGGGACGGGGTCACGGGGCTCGAGCTGGGCCAGCCGGTCGCCGTGGTGGGTGCCTGGGGCTGCGGGCGCTGCGCGCGTTGCCGCGTCGGGATCGAGACGTTGTGCGAGGACCCGGCCAACGCCCCGGTGCCGGGAGGCGGTGGCGGGCTCGGCCTCGACGGCGGCATGGCCGACTACATGCTGGTGCCGGACCCACGGTTCCTGGTGCCGCTGCCCGAGAACCTCGACCCGGTCGCTGCGGCGCCGTTGACCGACGCCGGGTTGACGCCGTACCACGCGGTGAAGCGGTCGCTGCCGAAGCTGACCCCAGACTCCACGGCGGTGGTGGTCGGTGCCGGTGGCCTGGGCCACATGGCCGTGCAGATCCTCAAGGCGACCTCGTCCGCCACCGTGGTCGTGGTCGACCCCAGCGACCGGGCGCAGGCACTCGCCAAGCACGTCGGTGCCGACCTCGTGCTCGCCCCCGGCGCCGAGACGGTGGCCGAGGTGCGCGACGCCGCCCGCGGTCGTGGCGCCGACCTCGTGCTCGACTTCGTCGGCTCCGACCAGAGCCTGGCGACCGCCGCGGCGTGCACCCGACAGCTCGGAGACCTGACCATCGTCGGGCTCGCCGGCGGCACCTTGCCGGTCTCCTTCTTCGGCGTGCCGTACGAGGTCAGCGTCCAGACGACCTACTGGGGTGACCGCTCCGAGCTGGTCGAGGTGCTCGAGCTCGCCGCGCACGGACTGATCAAGCCGGACGTGCACATCGCCCCGTTGGAGGAGGCGAACGAGGTCTACCGGTTGCTGCGCGAGGGCGAGATCGACGGCCGGGCCGTGATCGTGCCTGCCGGGACCTACCAGGACTGACGCCCGTCGCGATCAGCCCGGGAGTGGCTGGCAGGTGGGGCACCAGTACGTCGGCCGCTCCTGGCCCGGAGGACCGAGGTCGGTCTTCGCGATCCGGGTGCCGCAGCGCAGGCACCCGCCGCGGCGGCCGTAGACCCAGAGCCGGTAGCCGGGGCGCCGGTCGCCCGTCGTGATCCGCGTGGACCGGTCCTTGTTGGCCTCGAGGAGCTGCTTGGCCCGGGCGACCATGCCCGGGAGGTCGGGGACGTCACCGACCGAGGTGCGCGGGTCCACGCGGCCGAGGAAGCACAGCTCGGCCTTGAACACGTTGCCGACGCCGGCGAGGTTGCGCTGCTCGAGCAGCGCGTCACCGATCGTCGCAGCGGGGTCGGCGCGCAGCCGGACCAGCGCCTCCTCGGCGTCCCAGTCGGGACCGAGCAGGTCGGGGCCGAGGTGTCCGACGAGGTCGTCCTCCCGCTCCGTGCGCACGAGGTCCAGCAGCACCGAGAAGCCCACGGCCTCGGTGGTCTCCGTGCGCAGGACGACCCGAGCCGTGTGTGCCGGCCGGCGCCAGCGGGAGCCGGCCGCGTGCACCGACCAGGTGCCCTCCATCTTCAGGTGGGTGCGCAGGCTGACCCCGGTGTCGAAGCGGGTGAGCAGGTGCTTGCCGCGCGAGACCGTCCCGGTCACCGTGGCACCGGCGAGGTCGCGGGTGGCCAGGGAGGGGATCCGGAAGTCGCTGCGCGTCAGCACCTGCCCGGTCAGCCCGCGGTCGAGCTGACGGGCGGCGCGGTAGACGGTGTCACCCTCGGGCATCGGCCGCTGCCAGGGTCCGGTCGGGCACGGTCACGCCCGCAACCTCAGCCCGCGCGGGGTCGCGATGAACCCCGCGGACTCCATCGCGCCCCGCAGGAGGTCGGAGTCGGCGCCGAGGATGCTCGCGCCGTCGGCCTTCTCGACCAGCAGCCGACCCAGCGCTCCCTCCCGGACGACGCGTCCGAGCGCCTCGATGCCGTGGGCGAGCGGCTCCTCGTCGTCGGTGAAGGTGAGCAGGGTCCGCCCGCCGCGCTCGACGTAGAGGGTCAGGGTGCCGTCGACGAGGACCACCACGGCACCCGCCTTGCGCCCGGGCCGGTGGCCGGACTCCTGGGGCGGCCAGGGCAGCGCCGCTCCGAAGGGGTTGGCGGGGTCGGTCGCCGCGAGGGCGATCGCGCTGGGCTTGTCCGGACGGTCGCTGCCATCGAGGTGTCCCCGCAGGTGCGTCCGCAACCGGTCGATCGCACCGACGGTGCCGAACTGGGCGGCCCCGAGACCCTCGACGAAGTAGCCGCGCCGGCAGCGTCCGGTCTCCTCGAACGCGGCGAGGACCTTGTACGCCGCGGCGAACCCGCCGTCGGTCCGCTCGCTCACCACGGCGCCACGCGTGACCACGCCGTGCCGCTCGAGCAGCCCCTCGGCGACGGCGTGGGCGCGCTTGGTCACGTCGCCCTCCCTGGTCGGCAGCAGGAACCACCGGCCGGCGACGTCGGGCGGCGCGGTCCGCAGGGCCTGCCCGGTGAGCCGCGGACGGGAGCTGCGCACGCGTGCCGGAGCGCGCTTGAGGCGGTGGGCACCCCGCCCGCCGCGGGTCAGCGCCCGCAACGGGGCCAGGGTGTCGTTGCCGACGCGGCCGTCCCAGGCGAGGTCCCACAGAGCCGTGGACAGGGCTCGGTCGTCGCTGGAGGCCACCGTGGTGGCGAGCTGCCGGAAGAAGTACGCGCCCCCGCCCTGCAGCGCGTCCAGGGCGGCGCGGTGCTCCTCGCCGAGCTCGAGCTCGCCGTGGTCGGGCAGCGTCAGCGGGGCCGTGTCGGCCAGGTGCAGGGACACCCAGCCGTCGGAGCCCGGCAGCCCGCCGTGCCCGGCCCACAGGACCTCACCGGTGGCGGTGAGCTCGTCCATCATCGAGGGCTGGTAGTCGCGCACCCGGGCGGGCAGCACGAGGGACTCCAGCGCCGACGCCGGGACCGGGCAGCCGGCGAGCTGCTCCACGACCGTGACCACGCCGTCGAGGCCGCGCAGGCCGCGTGAGCCGCCACCGGTCGACGAGCCCGCGACGTGGACGTGCTGCCAGGCGGGCAGGAACCGGGCCAGGGCCACCGGCTCGACCGGCTCCACCTCGTGCCGCAGCCGGGCCAGCGAGCGCCGGCGCAGCGACCGCAGCACCTCCGCGTCGCACCACTCGGCCCCCGAACCCGCAGGACGGAACTCGCCCTCGAGCACGCGCCCCTGCGCCGCCAGCCGGGTCAGGGTCTGCTGGCACACCGCGACCCCGAGGCCGAGGCGGGCGGCCACCTCGGAGGCCAGGAACGGGCCGTGGGTCCGCGCGTAGCGCCCCACGAGGTCACCGAGGGGGTCCTCGACCGGCTCGGTGAAGGTCGCGGGGACTCCGGGCGGCACGGGTACGCCGAGACCGTCGCGCAGCCGGGCGACGTCCTCGACCACCGCCCAGCGCTGCTCGCCTCCGAGGAGCACCGGCACGACCCGCCGGGAGTCCACGAGCAGGGACAGCCAGTCGGGGACGCGCTCGGGCACGGTGCACCGGGCGGCCACCTCGTCGGTGGACAGGGGACCGAGCAGCCGGAGCAGGTCGGCGATGCCCTCGCTGTCGCGCACGCGACGGTCCTCGGCGAGGCGCTGCAGCTCGGACTCGACCTCGGCGAGGACCTCGGGGTCGAGCAGCTCGCGCAGCTCGGCCCGCCCGAGCAGCTCGGCGAGCAGACCCTGGTCGAGGGTCAGCGCGGCGGCGCGACGCTCGGCGATGGGCGAGTCGCCCTCGTACATGAACGCCGCGACGTAGCCGAAGAGCAGCGACTGCGCGAACGGCGAGGGGCGTGGGGTGGTGACGTCGACCAGCCGCAGGCGACGCTCCCCGATCCGCCGGTGCATCGCGACCAACGAGGGCAGGTCGTAGACGTCCTGGAGCACCTCGCGCACCGTCTCCAGGATGATCGGGAACGAGGGGTAGCGGGCCGCGACCTCGAGCAGCTGGGCCGATCGCTGCCGCTGCTGCCACAACGGGGCTCGTCGTCCCGGGTCCCGGCGGGGCAGCAGCAGCGCCCGGGCGGCGCACTCGCGGAACCGCGAGGCGAACAACGCCGATCCACCGACCTCGGTGGTGACGATCTGCTCGATCTCGTCGGGCTCGAAGGCGACCAGCTCGGCGCCCGGAGGGTCCTGGTCGGTCTCGGGGATGCGCAGCACGATGCCGTCGTCGGTCGCCATCGCAGCGGCGTCGACGCCGTACCGCTCGCGCAGCCGCGCGTTGATCGCCAGCGCCCACGGTGCGTGCACGGGCGTGCCGTAGGGGGAGTGGACGACCAGCCTCCAGTCGCCGAGCTCGTCGCGGAACCGCTCGACCACCAGCTGCTGGTCGTCGGGGACCACGGTGGTCGCCTCGCGCTGCTCCGCGACCAGCGAGACCAGGTTGTCGGCGGCCCAGTCGTCCAGGCCCGCGCCGACGGCCCGGCGGATCGCCTCCTCGCGCGGCATCGCGGCGATCTCGCGGGTGAACTTCCCGATCGCGGCGCCCAGCTCGGCGGGACGGCCCAGGGTGTCGCCGGTCCAGAACGGCAGTCGTCCGGGCTGCCCCGGAGCGGGGGAGACGAGCACGCGGTCGTGGGTGATGTCCTCGATGCGCCAGCTCGTCGTGCCCAGGGTGAACACGTCGCCGACACGGGACTCGTAGACCATCTCCTCGTCGAGCTCGCCCACGCGCGACGCCTTCTCGCCCACCAGGAAGACGCCGAAGAGTCCGCGGTCGGGGATGGTGCCCCCGCTGGTGACCGCCAGCCGCTGCGCGCCAGGGCGTCCGCGGAGCTCGCCGGACACCCGGTCCCAGACCAGCCGCGGCCGCAGCTCGGCGAACTCGTCGCTGGGGTAGCGGCCCGACAGCAGGTCGAGGGTGGCGTCGTAGGCGCTGCGGGGCAGCGAGGTGAACGGCGCGGCGCGGCGTACGACGTCGAAGAGCGTGTCGGCCTCCCAGGTGTCCACGGAGGTGGCCGCCACGACCTGCTGGGCGAGTACGTCGAGCGGGCTGGCCGGCACGTGCAGGGCCTCGATGCCGCCGACCCGCATCTGCTCGACGGCGACCGCCGCGGGCACGAGGTCGCCCCGGTGCTTGGGGAAGAGCACGCCCCGGGAGACCTGGCCCACCTGGTGACCTGCTCGGCCCACGCGCTGCAGCGCACTGGCCACCGAGGGCGGCGACTCGATCTGCACGACGAGGTCGACCGCACCCATGTCGATGCCGAGCTCGAGGCTGCTGGTCGCGACCACGCAGGGCAGCCGCCCCCGCTTGAGGTCGTCCTCGATCACCGCCCGCTGCTCCTTGGAGACCGAGCCGTGGTGCGCCCGGGCGACCAGGGGGGCGCTGCCCTCCGACTGGCCCGACTGGGCCATCGTCTCCGCGGGCGTGCGCGAGCCGGCCCCGGTCCCCGCCTGGTACTCCGCCTCGACGTCGTCGCCCAGTCCCGCGCGCTCGGCGGCCAGCTCGTTGAGCCGCGCCGTCAGGCGCTCGGCCAAGCGCCGGGAGTTGGCGAAGACGATGGTGGACCCGTGCCGCTCGACCAGGTCGAGCACCCGCGCCTCGACGTGCGGCCACAGCGAGCCGGCACGGGGACCGTCGTCGCCCTCCTCGCCCAGCTCGGTCATGTCCTCCACCGGGACCACCACCGAGAGGTCCCACTGCTTCTCCGAGGGCGGGGCCACCACCTCGACGGGCGCGACGCCGCCGAGGAAGCGGGCCACCTCGTCGACGGGTCGGACGGTGGCGGACAGGCCGATGCGCTGCGCCGGCCGCTCGAGCAGCTCGTCGAGCCGTTCGAGGGAGACCGCGAGGTGGGCGCCGCGCTTGGTGCCCGCGACAGCGTGCACCTCGTCGACGATCACCGTCTCCACGCCCCGCAGCGACTCCCGTGCCTGCGAGGTGAGCATCAGGAACAGCGACTCGGGCGTGGTGATCAAGATGTCGGGGGGCGCGGTCTGCAGCCGGCGCCGCTCCTGCGGGGTCGTGTCGCCGGAGCGCACGCCCACGCGGATCTCGGGCACCTCGACCCCGAGCCGGTCCGCCGTCTGACGGATCCCCACCAGAGGAGCGCGCAGGTTGCGCTCGACGTCGACTGCGAGAGCCTTCAGCGGCGAGACGTAGAGGACCCGGCACCGCTGCTTCTTCTCCGGCACCGGCTCCGTGGCCAGCCGGTCGATCGACCACAGGAACGCCGAGAGCGTCTTGCCCGAACCCGTGGGGGCCACGACCAGGGCGTGCCTGCCCGCGGAGATGGCCTCCCAGGCTCCCGTCTGAGCGGGGGTGGGCTCGGCGAAGGCGGCGGCGAACCACTCGCGCGTGGGCCGGCTGAACTGGTGCACCCCGACATCCTGCCCGACGGCACCGACACCCCTCCCGCGCCGGCGTTCGCGACGGGCGCCCACGGTCGGGGCACCGAACCGGCGCCGATCCCGCGCGTCAGGACGATACTGAGGACGGACGGGAGGGACAGGCGTGGGCGAACGGGTCCGGATCCGCCTCTGCTCGGTGCTGTCGGTGGACACCGGCTCCGCGGTGCTGTCGGGCCACGCGCTGGGCAGCCGCAAGGCACGCACGCTGGTCGCGCTGCTGGCCGCCGAGCGCGGACCCGGTGACGCTCGACCGCATCGTCGAGGTGCTGTGGCCTGCTGGAGCTCCCCGGGACCCGGCCGCCAACGTGGCCACGCTGGTCAGCCGCGCCCGGCGCACCGTCGGCGAGGTGATCGTCGCCCAGGGCCGCTCCTACGCGCTGGACCCGAGGCGGTGCTCGGTCGACCTGGACGAGGCCGAGGCCCTGGCCACCGAGGGCGAGCGACGGTCGGCCGCGGGTGAGAGCGCGCTGGCCGGCACGGCCCTGCGACGCGCCCTCGAGCTCCTGGGCCACCCCCCGGCCCTGCCCGACGAGCCGGAGCAGGACTGGGTCGACCGGGTACGCCGGGAGGCCGACGCGCTGCGCCGACGGGTCCGGCACGCCCTGGCCGAGGTCGGTACCCACCTGCGGCCGGACGAGGCGGCAGCCGTGGCCGGCGACGCCGTGGCCGCCGACCCGTACGACGAACGCGCGGTCCGCGACCGGATGCGGGCCCTGGCCGCCGACGGGTCCGTCGCAGCCGCACTCGACGCCTACCAGGACCTGGTCACGCGTCTGCGCGACGACCTGGGCATCGACCCCACCGAGCCGACCGCCGCCCTCCACCTCGCCCTCCTGCGCGGGGACGAGCTGCCCGCGGAGGGCTCCGCGCCGCCGCGCACCGGCCCCGGCCCGACGCTGGTCGGCCGGGAGGAGGAGATGGCGGCCCTCGACCGGCTCTGGAGCCGGACGTGCGGGGGTCACGGTCAGCTGCTGCTCGTCGACGGTGAGGGCGGGATCGGCAAGAGCCGGGTGCTCGAGGCCACGCGCGAGCTGGTCGAGCTCTCCGGCGGCCGGGTGCTCCGGGGACGCTGCCACCCGGCCGAGCGCTCGCTGTTCCTCCAGCCGTTCGTCGAGGCGCTGCGGCCGCTCCTGCTGGCGCTGCCCCGGGGGGAGCTCACCGACCTCGTGGGCGGGTACGGCGGGCCACTCGCCGCCCTGCTGCCCGAGCTCACCGAGCTGGTCGAGACCCACCCGCAGCCGGTCTCCACTCCGGCGGTCGAGCGGCGCCGCACCTACGACGCCGTGGTGATGCTCGTACGCCGGCTCTCGCTGCGGGGACCCGTGCTGCTGTCCCTCGACGACCTCCAGGACGGTGGTGCCGCCACGATCGACCTGCTCGGGCACCTCGCGTCCCGGGTGACCACCGACCCGGTGCTGCTGGTCGGCGCGGTCCGGTCCGAGGCCGTGGAGACCATCCACCGGTTGGCGGATCGCGCGACGGCCCGGATCAGCCTCGGCGCGCTCCCGCGGGGTGCGGTGGAGGCCCTCGCGGCGGCCGCCGGCCTGGGCGACCGCGCGGGGGAGGTGATGACCCGCACCGCCGGGCACACGCTGAGCGTGGTGGAGTCGCTGCGAGCCCTGGCCGCCGGCGAGACGGGAGTTCCCGAGTCCCTCGCCGCGGTCGTGCTGGCGCGCGTGGCCACCCTGGAGGACCTGCCCCGCGACCTGGTCCAGGGTGCCGCCGTGCTCGGCGGACGCCTCGACCCGCGCCGGCTCGCGGACCTGGTCGGGTGCGACGAGCTGGCAGCGGCTCGGCAGTGCGAGGACCTGGCTCTGCGCGGGCTGCTGCACCGTGCCGGCGCCCACTACGAGTTCGGCAACGACCTCGCCCAGGAGTGCGTGTACCGGTCGCTGGCGCCGGCCCTGGCCGCGGCGTACCACCGACGCGCCGCCGACCTGTTCGGCGACCAGCCCGAGGCGATGGCCGAGCACGCCCTGGCGGCGGGTGAGGTGACCCGGGCAGCGCAGGGGTGGCTGCTCGCCGGTCAGCGGGCGATGCAGCGGTCCGCGGTGGAGGACGCCGTGGAGCTGCTGGACCGAGCCCTCGCCGTGGACCCGGGACCGGCGTTGCGTGCCCGGGTGCTGCTGGCACGAGCGCGGGCGCACGAGGCGAACACGGTGTGGAGCTCCGCTCTCGCCGACATCGACGAGGCGCTCACCCTGGCCCGGGTGGCCGGCGACCGGCGCCTGGAGATGGCGGCGCTGCGCGAGCGCGGTGGTGACGTGCCGGCCGCCCTGCGGCGGCCGATGCCGGAGTGGAGGGCTCACCTCGAGGCCGGGCTGCACCTGGCGACCGGTCTCGGCGACCGTGCCGCCGAGGCCGACTTCACCACCCGGCTGGTCGTGCTGGAGGCGAGCCGGCTGCACCTGCGGGGAGCACTCTCCCGGGCCGAGGCCAGCCTGGCCCGGGCACGGGCCTCGGCGTCGCAGGAGGCGGTGACGCTCGCGCTCGACGGGGTGAAGACCGCGCTGAGCTATCTCGGCGACGGACCCCGGCTGCGTGAGGTGACCGACGAGCTCGTGCCTCGCCTTCGGGGGCCCGGGTCGACGTGGCTGCTGCAGTGGGCCGTGTTCGAGTCGTCCTTCGCGGTGGCCGCCGTCGGTGACTGGGACGCCGCTCGCGCGTTGGTGGGCGAGGCGCTCGAGGTCAACCGGCGCTCGGGCTTCAGCGCCTACGCCGGCTACTTCCGGGCACACCTCGGCTGGTTCGAGCGGCTGACCGGTGACCTCGAGGCGGCCGAGTCCCTGGGCCGTGCCGCGGTGGCCGAGACCTCGCCGGTGGACCACCCGTGGTGGTACGCCGCCGCGAGTGGTCTCCTGGCGGGCACGCTCCTGGAGTCGGGCGCCCGGGCGGAGGCCGGTGACCTGGCCGCCCGGGGCCTGGCTGCAGCCGGGTCGCGGTCGACGGAGTCGTGGCGGTTGCGGTGCCTGGCCCCGCTGGCAGTCGCGGCCGACGGGCCCGCCGGCGACGCGGCGTACGCCGAGGGGCGCAGCCTGCTGGAGGCGATCGACTGTCCGCCGGAGCAGGCGTGGGTCATCGGCGCCGACTGCTACCTGCTACTCGCCCGCGCCGCGGCCTCGCGGGGGGACACCGCCGGCGCCGCCGAGCTGCTGGCGCCACTGGGGGCCGCGGTCCGGCTCGCCTGGGCCCCGGTGCGGGCGCTGGTGGACGACCTGGCTCAGAACACCTCGGCCACGAGCTGAGCCGCGCGGACCGCTCCGTCGGTGGGCACGGGCACGTACGCGACCGGGCGCCGCAGCTCCTCCACGAGAGCGTCGGCGATCCGGGAGGGGTCGGCGTCCCGGTAGTCCATGCACCGTCCGGCGCGGTGCCGCTCGAGCCGGTGGCGTACGTGCACCTGCTGCTCGAAGTGGTGGCCCAGGGGGAAGTACAGGAACGGGCGACCGCTCGCGGTCAGCTCCATGGTCGTGCTCAGACCGCCCTGCACCACGGCGATGTCGCACGCCGCGTGGTGCAGGTCCAGGTCGGGCAGGAAGCCGTGCACCTCGACCCCCGACGGCGCCCGCACCGTCGCGGGATCGATCCGGGGCCCGGTCACGAGCACCATCCGCAGCCCGGGGACCCGCCGCCGCACCTCGTCGTACGCCGCGGCCACGCGGTCGAGCAGGTACGTGCCGACCCCCGAGCCCCCGACGCTGACCAGGCAGACGACCTCGCCCTCGGCGTACCCGAGACGGCGGCGCAGGGACTCGCGGTCCGCCGGCGTCGGCCGGGCTCCCATCACGTAGCCGGTGAAGTCGAAGTGCGTCTCGGTCCACTCGCGGATGCCCGGGAGGTCCGGGCCGAGCGGCAGGTCGACGGCGTCCGCGGGGTCACCGACGAAGATCGAGCGGTCCCGCAACCTCGGGAACCGGGCCACGTGCTCGACCATCTCCGCGTTCAGGTCGGCGGCCAGCATCGCCTCGTGCTCGCCGCCGTCCGGCATCGGCACCCAGCCGACGAAGTCGGTCATCCACACGAACGGCGATCGCTTGAGCTCCGGGTTCTCGTGCAGGAAGTGGTCGAGGTCCCACGCCTCGTCCCCGACCCAGAGGTCGAAGTGCTCGTCGGTGACGAGGTCGTCGAAGACCATGAAGTTGTTGACGAGGATCTCGTCCATGCGCCGGATCGCCTGGAACGCGTGCAGGTCGTGCTCGCCCGACTCCGACTCGATGTGCGCGGACTCACCCGACAGGTGCGCGGAGGCCGGGTGCACCGTCTCGCCGGCCTTCTCCAGGAACTCGGCCACCGGCGACTGGGTCAGCCACTGCACCTCCACGTCGGGGCGGAGCTCGCGCAGCGCGTCCGCGACCGCCAGGTCGCGACGCACGTGCCCCAGCCCGATCGGCGAGCTCAGGTAGAGCACGCGGGGACGTCGACGGGTGCCGCGCGACCAGGTGCGCCGCGTGGGTGGCGCGGCCACGGCCACTCGGTCCACGAAGTCCTTGATCGCGTGGTTGACCACCACCGGGTCGCGGGCCATCGGCAGATGCCCCGACCCCTCGAGCACGATCCGCTCCGCGCCGGTGACCTGTGCGACGGTCTCGAAGCGCCCTCGCGGCTGGCAACGGTCCTCGGTGCCCTCGATGACCAGGACGGGACAGTGGACAGCGCGCAGCACCGCCTCGCACTCCTCGGCCGTCTGCACGTACTCCGGGGCCCGCGCCAGGGCCGACATCACCTCACCGTTCGTGCCACAGGCGTACTGGACGGCGTCCTCGAGGACCTTGGTCGAGTGCGGTTCGCAGCACATCTCACCGAAGAAGAACCGGACGAAGTCCGGCCAGTCCCGTTGCCAGTAGTGGATGTTGAACCGGTCCCAGCCCTCGTAGGACGTCCGCTCGGAGTGGAAGCCCAGACTGGAGTGCGCCCGCTCGGGCAGCGGTGGCGTCCCGTCGTTGACCGACGGAGCGATGGCGACCACCCCGGCCACCCGCTCGGGATGCCGTGACGCGCAGACCAGCGCCTCCCAGGCGCTGGTGCAGACGCCGACGAGCACGGCCCTCCGGACAGCGAGCTCGTCCATCACGGCCACGGCGTCCTCGACGAACTCGATCTCCCCGAGCAGTGCGGGGTCCGTCACCCTGTCGGAGCGGCCGTTGCCGCGCGGGTCGACGGTGACCACCCGGAAGTGCCGGGACAGGTAGGGCACCTGGGCCTTCCACAGCCGCGCATCGACGATCGTGTCCACGGGCGGGAACACCACCGTCGTCTCGCCGCTGCCGAACGACTCGTACGCCACCCGCACCCCGTCCCGGTCGACGAAGCCCTGCTCGTCCGGTTCTCGCGCACGCATGGTCTGCTCCCTCCGGCTCTCGTCCGACCACCATGGCCGCTCCGGTTGCAGTCGCGTTGCAACCGGCCTGCAACCGGGACGAGGAGCGTTGCTGCTCCCAGCATCCACCCGGATGCGTCCGACACGGGAGGCCCAGATGTCCACCGACCAGATCACCGAGACGACCACCGAGTCCACCGAGACAGCCACCGAGCCCGCCGGGGCCGCGTCCCCGATCGACATGGACGTGCTGATGCAGTTCGTCGGCCAGGTCGTCGGGGACCTCGGCGCCACCGTCGCGGCCGGCAACGTGCTGCTGGGGGAGCGGCTCGGGCTGTACCGCGCGCTCGCCCAGCAGCCGACCGACGCGGCCGGCCTGGCGGGCGCCACCGGCACGGACGAGCGCTACGTCGAGGAGTGGCTGCGCGGCCAGGCCGCCGGTGGCTACGTGCAGTACGACGCGGCGACGGCGACGTACTCGATGACCCCCGAGCAGGCCTTCGCCCTCACCGACCCGGACGGGCCGGTGTTCCTGCCCGGCGCCTACGAGCTCGCGCTCGGAGCGCTGAAGGCGCAGCCGCACATCGAGGACGCCTTCCGCACCGGCTCGGGGTTCGGCTGGCACGAGCACGACTCCGACGTGTTCACCGGGTGCGAGCGGTTCTTCCGGCCCGGCTACCTGATGCACCTGGTCTCCGAGTGGATCCCCGCCCTGGACGGGGTGCAGGAGCGGCTCGAGCGCGGCGGCACGGTCGCCGACCTCGGCTGCGGGCACGGGGCGTCGACGCTGCTGATGGCCGAGGCCTTCGCGAACAGCAGGTTCACGGGGTCCGACTACCACGAGGGCTCGATCCGGGCGGCGCGCGAGCGGGCGACGGAGCGCGGCCTCGACGAGCGGGTGCGCTTCGAGGTGTCCGGCGCCCAGTCGCTCGAGGCGCACGGACTGGACCTGGTGACCACCTTCGACTGCCTGCACGACATGGGCGACCCGCTGGGCGCCGCCCAGCGCATCCGCGGCAGCCTGGCCCCGGACGGCACCTGGATGATCGTCGAGCCGGCGGCCGGTGACACGGTCGAGGCGAACCTGAACCCGGTCGGCCGCCTGTACTACAGCTTCTCCACGTTCCTGTGCGTCCCCAACGCCATGTCCCAGCCGGGCGGGTACGCCCTCGGGGCGCAGGCGGGGGAGGCCGCGATCAGGAGGGTCGTGACCGACGCCGGGTTCACCCGGTTCCGCCGCGCCGCCGAGACGCCGTTCAACCTGGTCTTCGAGGCACGTCCCTGAGCCGATCACCCGAGGCCCTGCGGATGTTCGGCGGTCGTCGGTGGTCAGGTCTAGGCTCCTGCCTCGTGACCACCGGCGAACAGGACTCGATGATCCGGGCCGTCGGTCTGCGCAAGTCCTTCGAGACGAAGAAGGGCGAGTGGGTCGAGGCGGTGCGGGGCATCGACGTCGACGTACGCCGCGGCGAGTCGTTCGGCTTCCTCGGCCCCAACGGCGCCGGGAAGTCCAGCACGATGCGGATGGTGGCGGCCGTCTCCCCGGTCGGCGCGGGGGAGCTGAGCATCCTGGGCATGGACCCTGCCGTCGACGGTCCCGCCATCCGCGGCCGGATCGGGGTGTGCCCGCAGGAGGACACCCTGGACACCGAGCTCAACGTGTTCGACAACCTCTACATCTACGGCCGCTACTTCGGGCTGCCGCGGGCGGAGGTCCGGCGGCGCAGCGAGGAGCTGCTCGACTTCGTGCAGCTCACCGAGCGCGCGGGGGCGAAGGTCGAGTCGCTCTCGGGCGGGATGAAGCGGCGGCTGACGATCGCGCGCTCGCTGATCAACCGACCCGAGATCCTGCTGCTCGACGAGCCCACGACCGGCCTGGACCCCCAGGCCCGGCACGTGGTCTGGGACCGGCTGTTCCGGCTCAAGCAGCAGGGCGTCACCCTCGTGATCACCACGCACTACATGGACGAGGCCGAGCAGCTGTGCGACCGGCTCGTGGTGATGGACAAGGGACTGATCGTCGCCGAGGGGTCGCCCCTGGAGCTGATCCGGGCCCACTCCACCCGCGAGGTGGCCGAGCTGCGCTTCGGCGTCGGTGAGCACGAGCAGGTCGCCCCGGAGGTCGAGGACCTCGCCGAGCGGGTCGAGGTGCTGCCCGACCGGATCCTGCTCTACGCCCAGGACGGCGAGGAGGCGATCGCCCGCGTCCACGAGCGCGGCCTGGAGCCGGTGATGACCCTGGTCCGCCGGTCCTCGCTCGAGGACGTCTTCCTCCGGCTCACCGGCCGGACGCTGGTGGACTGATGAGGTCTCGACTGGGCTCGACCGGCGGACTGGGCTCGACCGGCGGACTGGGCTCGACCGGCGGATCGGGCTCGACCGACCTGGGCGAGGTGCCGGCGCGCACCGGGACCCTCGACGGCGCCGGCCGGCTCGTCGACTACTGGGCCACCGTCTACCGGCGCACCTGGCGCGGCTCGGTCACCAGCTCGTTCGTGGTGCCGCTGCTCTACATCCTCGCCATGGGCGTGCTGCTCGGCGGTTTCATCGAGGCCGACCCGGAGACGCTGGAGGGGGCGACGTCCTACCTGGCCTTCGTCGCCCCGGGCATGCTGGCCGCCCAGGTGATGACCACGGCCATCGGGGAGATGACCTACCCGGTGATGGCGATGATCAAGTGGCAGAAGATCTACTTCTCGATGATCGCCACGCCGTTGACCGTCGGGGACATCGTCCTCGCCCAGCTCGGCTTCGCGCTGTTCCGGGTGGGCACGGTCAGCGTGGTCTTCCTGGTGGTGATGGCTCCGTTCGGCGTCTTCGTCTCGCTGCCGGGCGTGATCGCTGCGTTCTTCGTGATGCTGCTGACCGGCCTGGCGTTCGCCTCCGTGATCTTCGCGCTCTCGGCAGCGGTCAAGGACGAGAGCGTCTACGCCCTCGTGTTCCGGCTCGGGATGATCCCGCTGTTCCTGTTCTCCGGCGCGTTCTTCCCGATCACCAACCTCAACCCGGTGATGGAGTGGTTCGCCCGGGTGACGCCGCTGTGGCACTCCGTGGACCTCGCGCGAATGCTGGTGCTCGGTCGTCTCGACGTCGCGACGGCCGCGCTGCACCTCGGCTACCTGGGACTCATGGCAGCGCTGGGGTGGTGGCTCACGGTGCGCCTGCTGCAGCGGAGGCTGATCACGTGAGCCTGCTCAACCGGGCCGTCGGTCAGCAGCTGGGATCCCAGCTGGGACCGGGGGAGGCCACCGGCCTGCTGCTGCTGCGCAACTACATCGCCTACCGGGGCGCGTGGTGGCTCTTCGTCACCGGCTTCCTGGAGCCGCTGTTCTACCTGTTCTCCATCGGGGTCGGGGTGGGCAAGCTGATCGAGGGCTTCGAGTTCAACGGCGTGCTGGTCCCGTACGCCGAGTTCGTCGCGCCCGGCATGCTCGCCGCCTCCGCGATGAACGGTGCGGTGCTCGACTCCACGTTCAACTTCTTCTTCAAGCTCAAGTACAACAAGCTGTTCGACCAGATGCTGGCCACGCCGCTGACCACCTCCGACGTCGCGCGGGGTGAGCTGGCCTGGTCGCTGCTGCGTGGCGGGATCTACTCGCTGGCGTTCCTGCTCGTGATGGTGGCGATGCAGCTGGTGCACTCGTGGTGGGCGGTGCTCGCGGTGCCGGCGGCGCTGCTGATCGGCTTCGCGTTCGGCGGTGCGGCGATGGCGCTCACGACGTACATGCGCAGCTGGCAGGACTTCGACTACGTCACCCTCGGGACGATCCCGCTCTTCCTGTTCTCCGCGACGTTCTTCCCGATCACCGCGTTCCCGGCCTGGCTGCAGTGGGTGGTCGAGTTCACGCCGCTCTACCGCGGGGTCGTGCTGGTCCGCGAGCTGACCACCGGCGCGGTCACCCTGGGCTCCGCCCTCTCGGTGGCCTACCTCGTGGCGATGGGCACCGCCGGCCTGCTCGTCGTGGGGCGCCGTCTGGAGCGACTGCTGCTGACCTGAGCGGCCCGCAGGGGTGTGCCGGTCCGCCGGGCAGCAGCCACGCCCACGCGGTTGGCAGACTGACCGGCATGGCAGACCAGCACCCGGGCATCGCCGTCATCGGCGGCAGCGGCTTCTACGAGTTCCTCGAGGATCCCCGGACGGTCGAGGTGTCCACGCCGTACGGCGACCCGTCCGCCCCCGTCGCGGTGGGTGTGGTGGGGGAGCGGACCGTGGCCTTCCTGCCCCGGCACGGGAAGGGGCACGAGTTCCCGCCGCACCGGATCAACTACCGGGCCAACATGTGGGCGCTGCGGAGCCTCGGGGTGCAGCAGGTGCTGGCACCGTGCGCGGTGGGCGGACTGCAGCCGGAGACCCGGCCGGCCACCCTGGTCGTGCCCGACCAGCTGGTCGACCGCACCACCGCACGCACCCAGACCTACGTCGACACCGGTGCTGCGCACGCACCGTTCGCCGACCCCTACTGCCCCGACCTGCGACGCGCGCTCGTCGGTGCCGCAGGCGACGGGGCCATCGACGGCGGGACGATGGTCGTCATCGAGGGACCGCGGTTCTCCACGCGTGCCGAGTCGCAGAGCTACGCCGCGGCCGGCTGGACCGTCGTGAACATGACCGGGCACCCCGAGGCGGTGCTCGCTCGCGAGCTGGGCCTCTGCTACGCCACGATCGCCCTGGTCACCGACCTCGACGCCGGGGTCAGCCGCGAGGAGTCGGTCGACCAGGCGCAGGTGTTCGCGCTGTTCGCCGAGCACGTCGGCCGGCTCAAGGATCTCCTCGGGGAGGTCGTGGCCGGGCTGCCACCCCTCGACGGTGGGCGTCCCTGCGGTTGCGCGGACTGGCTCGACCACGTCACCCTGCCCTTCGAGCTGCCCGGGCCCTCCGCGTGAGGGTCCTGCTGACCGGTGCCGCGGGGTTCATCGGCGCGGCCGTCGGCGAGCAGCTGCTCGATCGTGGCGACGAGGTCGTCGCCGTCGACGCGTTGATCCCCGAGGCGCACGGTCCCGCGTCCACCGGACGCGAGGGGCTGCACCGCCTCGACGTACGCCGGGCCGCGGAGTGGGACGAGCTGTTCGAGGGCGTCGACGTGGTGTGCCACCAGGCGGCGATGGTCGGCGCCGGGGTGACGCCGGCGGACCTTCCCCTCTACGCCGGGCACAACGACCTGGGCACGGCCGCCCTCCTCGCCGCGATGCACGCCCGCGGCGTCGAGGCGATGGTGCTGGCCAGCTCGATGGTCGTCTACGGCGAGGGCCGGTACGCCTGCCCCGAGCACGGCCGGCAGCGACCACCGGCCCGCAGCCGGGAGGCCCTGGCGGAGGGGGACTTCGAGAACCACTGCCCGCGGTGCGGTGGCGTCCTGGCCTGGGAGCTCGTCCCCGAGGACTCCTGCCCGGACCCGCGCAGCAGCTACGCGGCGAGCAAGCTCGCCCAGGAGCACTACGCGCTGGCGTGGGCACGGCAGGCGCGCGGCCGCGCGATCGGGCTGCGCTACCACAACGTGTACGGGCCCGGCATGCCTCGTGACACCCCGTACTCCGGCGTCGCGGCGATCTTCCGGTCCTCGCTGGAGGCCGGCCGGGCGCCCCAGGTCTTCGAGGACGGCGGGCAGATGCGCGACTTCGTGCACGTGCACGACGTGGCCCGGGCCAACGTGCTGGCCATCGACGCGGTGCACGCCCGTCCTGCGGAGTCGTGGGCGGCGTACAACGTGTGCTCGGGGACCCCGGTGCCGATCCTCCGGGTCGCCGAGCTGCTCGCCGAAGCCGCGGGTGGTCCGGCCCCCGAGGTCACGGGCGACCACCGGGCCGGCGACGTGCGCCACGTCGTGGCCTCGCCGGCGCTGGCGGCGAGCGAGCTCGGGTTCACGGCCGCGATCAGCCCCGACCGGGGTGTCCCGGAGTTCGCCTCCGCGCCGCTGCGGGAACCGGTGCGCTGACGTGGTCGGTCGGGCCCGCCCGCAGGTCACCACCCGGTGAACAGCAGGTGCTGCACGACCAGTGCGCCCACCACCTGGACGAGGAGCATGACCCGGCGCCAGCGCTCGGGCAGCAGCGCACAGGCGACGAGCAGCCACGGCACGAACGGCAGCCAGATCCGCTCGACCTCGGCCTTGCTCATCTGCGAGGCGTCTGCGACCACCACCATCGCGATCCCGGCGCCGACCAGCCACCGGGCCACCCGGGCACCGGTGTCCCCGACCTGCTCGCGCGCCTGGCGCCCGAGCGCGGTGAAGCCCGCCCACATCGCCGGACCTGCGCTGAACGTGAGCGCCGCCAGGTTGCCCCAGATCCAGTACTCCGGCCACCGGAGCCGGGCCGTTCCCGACCAGTAGCGCTCCTGCAGGGCCGGCAGCGCCTCCCACCAGTAGAAGCCGTACGCGGCGTACGCGGCGACCACGGCGACGGCGGCCAGCACCGCCCAGGGCAGCGGTCGCCAGCTCCGGGCCACGACCAGCACCGCGACCGCGAGGAAGCCGAGCAGCGGCAGGCCGTAGGAGAGCATCACGGTGTAGCCGAGCAGCAGCCCGGCCAGCAGCGACCAGGGGATGCTCCGGCGCACCGCGGCGATGGCCAGTGCGGCCATCCCCCAGGCCGCCACCGCGGCGAACATCGCGTCGGCGCTGACGCTCTGCCAGATCGCCGCCGGGCCGATCACCAGGAACGGTGCGGCCCTGCGGGCCAGCGTCTCGGCTCCCAGGGTGCGCAGCGCGACCATGACGGCCAGCGCCGTGGAGGCCGCGATCAGCGTGACGATCACCCCGGCCCACCAGCCGTTGCCGAGGTTGAGGCGCGAGAGGACCACGAAGAAGTGCAGTGCGCCCGGAGGGTGGCCGGCCACGTGCACCGGCCAGTTGGCGTCCGGGACGTCGGCGGGCAGCCCGTCGAACGGGATCCGGTCGACCCAGCCGGGCAGGGCGGCGAAGAACTCGACCGAGCGCGCGGTGTCGAGGTACTCGTAGCGGGTGTCCAGGATCTCGCGGACCCCGTCGACGCCGTCGACGAAGGCGAGGCCGAACATCCAGGCCAGACCCGCGCCGTAGGACCACCAGAGCAACCGACGCCAGGGGAGCTCGCCCGCCAGCCGGATCGCGTGTCTGACCGCCAGGACGCCCACCAGCACGGCCGGCACCGTGCCCCACCCCACGCGCGGGTCCCACTCAGCGTGCAGCGGGGGGAAGGAGTTGACGTGCACGTTCCAGTCGGTGACCGCGGGCAGCGCCATCGCCACGGTGACCAGGATCAGCCCGAACCCGAGGGCCAGGAGGGGCGCGATCCTGGCGACTCGGGTCATGGGGCCCAAGAGTAGGGACCGGTCGTTGGCCGCGCCGGGTCCGGTCGGCCATGATGCGTCGAGGCCCCGCCGTCGCGGGACCACGACCTGCGAGGAGCCCGATGGACCACCCGGCCGTGTGCGACGTGGTGATCCCCTGCCGTGACGAGGCGCCGGCGCTGCCCGGCCTGCTGGCCCGGTTCCCCGACGGCTTCCGGGTGGTGGTCGTGGACAACGGGTCGCGCGACGCCACGGCCGAGGTGGCCCGCGGCCTGGGGGCCGAGGTGGTCGCCGAGCCGCAGGCCGGCTACGGGGCAGCCGTGCACACGGGGCTGCAGGCGGCCCGGGCCGAGTTCGTGGCGGTGATGGACGGCGACGGGTCGATGGACCCCGCGGACCTGGTGGGTCTCCTCGACCTCGTCGTCGGGGGCGAGGCCGACCTCGCCATGGGCCGGCGCCGGCCCACCCGTCGCGGAGTGTGGCCCTGGCACGCACGGGCGGGCAACGCGCTCGTGCTGTGGTGGCTGCGACGCCGGCTCGACCTCCCGGTCCACGACATCGCCCCGATGCGCGTCGCCCGCCGCGAGCGGCTCCTCGCGCTGGGCGTCGAGGACCGACGGTTCGGCTACCCCGTCGAGCTGCTCAAGCGAGCCGCCGACGCAGACTGGCGGTTGGTGGAGCGGGACATCGCCTACCACCCGCGGGCAGCGGGCACCCGGTCCAAGGTGTCCGGCTCGGTGCTGGGCACGATCCGCGCCGCGCGCGACTTCGCCCGGGTGCTCTCGTGAGCCCGTCTCCCCGCCCGGAGACACCGGGCCGGTTGCCGGTGGCACTCGTGGTCGCCAAGGCCCCGGTGACCGGCCGCGTGAAGACCCGGCTGGGACGCGAGGTGGGTGCGGAGCGGGCGGCACGGCTGGCGGCGGCCGCCCTGCTCGACACGATGGAGGCCTGCGTCGCGGCGTACGGCACGGCCCGGTGCCACCTCGCCGTGGACGGCGACCTCTCCGTGGCGCAGCTGTCCGAGCAGCTCGCCTTCGCGAGCGCCGGCTGGAGGGTCCACCGGCAACGCGGCACCGACCTCGCGACCCGGCTGGTCCATGCCCACCAGGACGTGTCCCGGGCCGCGGGTGCGCCCGTGGTCCAGGTCGGGATGGACACCCCGCAGCTGCCGGTCAGCGTCCTGCGCGAGGCTGCGGACAGGTTGGACTCGTCCGACGCCGCAGTCCTCGGGCCCGCGGTGGACGGAGGGTGGTGGCTGCTGGGAGCGGGCAGTCCAGCCCTGCTGCGGCACCTCGCCGAGGTGCCGATGTCCACCGACCGCACCGGCGAGCTGACCCGCGCAGCGCTGACCCGGGCCGGGGCGAGGGTGACCGACGTCGCGACGCTGCGCGACGTCGACGAGGTCGCCGACGCCGAGGCGGTGGCCAGATCCGCTCCGGGGACGAGGTTCGCGCGGGCCTGGCGCTGACCTCCTGGATCCGCCGAGGCTGCCTCAGCCGAGCACCTGGTCGAGCACCAGCCCGACGGCCGCGACGACGATGGCGCCGCAGGCGAGGTACATCGGCAGCCGCGAGGGCGGGCGGTCGGGGGAGCGCGGGACGAGTGCGACGACGGCGGCGGCCAGGCTGAGCGACCCGACCACCGACGCGACGACGGTGGCGATGCTGGGGCCGGCGCCGGCGGTGGAGCCGCCACCCACCGTGAACGCGATGCCCGAGGCGACCATGGCCACGACGATCGCGGCCCACGGATGCGTCCGCGACGAACGCAGCAGCACGACGGCCGCTCCGAGCAGCCCCAGGGCCACCAGGACGATCACGACGGTCGACATCTGGCTCCTCGGCGGTGGGGGGACGTTCCCGGTGCCCCGATCCTGCCGGATGGCGGGCGCCACGTCGCCTCCGGAGGGTCCGCGACCGGCGCGTCGGGTCCTGGACCGAGCAGGCACAATCGTCGGTGTGAACATCGAGCCGGACACCAAGGACTGGACGTGGGTCGTCGACACGCCCTGCGGACAGTGCGGCTTCGACCCCTCCGAGGTCGCGCGTGAGGACCTCGTGGAGCTGATCCACGAGAACACCCGTGGCTGGTACGGCGTGCTGGCCGACGCCGACTACGCCGTCCGGCCGGCGCCGCACGTGTGGTCCCGGCTGGAGTACGCCTGCCACGTGCGCGACGTGCACGAGCTGTTCACCAGCCGGCTGCGACTGGTCCTGGAGCAGGACGACCCCACGTTCGAGAACTGGGACCAGGACGCGACCGCCACGCTGGCGCAGTACGACCTCCAGGACCCGGGCACCGTCGCCACCGAGCTGGTGGAGCGGGCTGCCGAGGCCGCGGCCGCCTACGCGTCGGTGAGCGCCGACCAGTGGCAGCGGACCGGCCACCGCAGCGACGGTGCGGAGTTCACCGTGGAGACCCTGGGCCGCTACCACCTGCACGACGTCGTGCACCACCTGTGGGACGTGAGCATCAGCGAGGTGCCGTCCGCGGTGCCGCCCGGGGACGGACTGTGAGGCACACCGAGTTCTGGAGCCGCATGGAGCAGGCGCTGGGGGCCGCCTACGCCCGCTCGTGGGCCGAGCAGCACGTGCTGCGAGAGCTCGGGGGCCGCACCGTGCAGGAGTCGCTGGGTGCGGGGGAGCCCCCCAAGCAGGTGTGGCGGGCGGTCTGGGCCGAGCTCGGGCTGCCGGCCCGCGACCGCTAGCCGGGTCTTCGATCCGCACGTCACCGGACCGTGACCTGCCGGGGGGTCCCGTTACGGCCGGGGAGCGACTAGCCTGCCGGGGTCCGACTCGGAGGATGACCACGGGAGCCACACCATGCACACCGTCCCATCGCGCACCACCTCGCGCCGACGCCTCGCCGGCGCCCTCGCCGCGGGCACGTGTGCCCTCACCGCGCTCGCCGCGACCGCTCCTGCCGATGCCGCGGACGGACCCGGCCGCAGCCACGACGAGAAGTCGCTCGTGCCGGTCCAGCTGCTCTCGTTCAACGACTTCCACGGCAACCTCGAGCCGCCCAGCGGGTCCTCGGGACGCAACGTGGTCGGCCACCGGATCGACCCGGAGACCGGCGACCCGGTCGACGTGACCACCGACGCCGGCGGGGTCGCCTACCTGGCCCGGCACCTCGAGCAGGCGCGCCGGGGGCACCGCAACTCGCTGACCGTGGCCGCCGGGGACATGATCGGCGCCTCGCCGCTGCTCTCCGCCGCCTTCCACGACGAGCCGTCGATCGAGGCGATGAACCGGCTCGGCCTCGACGTGAGCTCGGTGGGCAACCACGAGTTCGACGAGGGCTACAAGGAGCTGCAGCGGATGGCCGACGGCGGCTGTCTCGACGACGGCCCCGACGGGGTCGACAACCAGAACTCCTGCCCCGCGGGCCGGTTCAAGGGCGCGAAGTTCGACTACCTCGCGGCCAACGTGAAGTACGCCGGGACCAACCAGACGATCCTGCCGGCGTACTCGATCCAGAAGGTCGGGGGCGCCCGCATCGGGTTCATCGGGATGACCCTGGAGGAGACCCCCGACATCGTCACCGCGAGCGGGGTCGCCGGCCTCGAGTTCGCCGACGAGGTGCAGACCGCCAACGCGCTGGTGCCCGAGCTGCAGCGCAGGGGCGTCAACGCCATCGTGGTGCTCGTCCACCAGGGCGGCTCGCCCGCGAAGCAGAAGTGGACCGACCCGGAGAGCGGCCGGTCCTTCGACGTCAACCCCGCCTACGACTACACCTGCGGCCAGGGCGGCACCCTGGCCGCGTCCTCGCCGATCCTGCCGATCGCGGCCAACCTCGACCCGGCCATCGACATGGTCGTCTCGGGGCACACCCACCAGCCCTACGTGTGCGAGGTCACCGACCCGGCCGGGCAGCCGCGGCTGCTCACCTCGGCCTCCTCCTACGGCCGGCTCTACACCGACACCGAGCTGCTCTACGACAAGCGCACCGACGACATCGTCCGCGGGTCCGTCGAGGGCAGCAACCTCCAGGTCTCTCGCGACGTGACCCCGGACCGGCGTCAGAGCCGGCTGATCGAGCGCTACACCGAGCTGGTCCGGCCGATCGCGAGCGAGGTCGTCGGGCAGGTCACCGCCGACGTGACCGCCGCCCCCAACGGGGCGGGGGAGAGCCAGCTCGGCGACCTGATCGCCGACGCCCAGCTCGCCGACCCCTCCGTCGTGACCGGCGGACAGAGGCCCGTGGTGGCGTTCATGAACCCGGGCGGGATCCGCGGCGACCTGGTGCGGGACAGCTCCAAGTACGGCGAGCCGGCCGGTGCGGTCACCTACGAGGAGGCCTTCACCGTCCAGCCGTTCAACAACTACCTGGTCTCGATGAACCTGACCGGGAAGCAGATCTACACGCTGCTGTCCGAGCAGGTCACCGGAGCCAACCGGGCCCGGCCCAAGGTGCTGCAGGTCTCCGACGGGTTCAGCTACCGCCTGGGTCCCGACGGCGCGGTGGACGGCTCGGTGACCCTCGGCGGCAGGCCGATCGACGAGGCGGCCAGCTACCGGATCGTCACCAACAACTTCCTCGCCGACGGCGGCGACGGGTTCCCGACGTTCGCGGCCGGCACGGCGCGCTACTTCGGGGGGCTGGACATCGACGCCTTCGCCGACCACCTCGCCTCGGTCTCGCCGTACACGCCCGGACCGCTGGACCGGATCACCCGGTAGCCCGGTCCCCGGGCCGTCGAGATCCCCGGCGTTCCCCTGCGTGTCGGGGTTGGGTCGAACACCTGTTCGTACTAGCGTCGGATGCACAGGCAGGGTCGAGACCGGGTTTCTCCACAGCCGCACGCCGGGCCACCGGGGTTGTCGGTGCCGGCCCCTAACGTCTGGCAGGACAACAGGTCAGACAGGTCCGCGCGACGGCGGGCACGACACACGTGAGGGTGACATGGCTGGAGCCGAGAACAACCGGGACAAGGCGCTCGACGTAGCGCTCGCCAACATCGAGAAGCAGTTCGGCAAGGGTTCGGTCATGCGCCTCGGCGACGAGACGCGGGCGCCGCTCGAGGTGATCCCCACCGGGGCGATCTCCCTCGACATCGCGCTCGGCCTCGGCGGCCTGCCGCGCGGCCGGGTCGTGGAGATCTACGGACCGGAGTCCTCGGGCAAGACGACGGTGGCGCTGCACGCCGTGGCCAGCGCCCAGGCGGGCGGCGGCATCGTGGCGTTCATCGACGCCGAGCACGCCCTCGACCCGGAGTACGCGCAGCGACTCGGCGTCGACACCGACGCGCTGCTGGTCTCCCAGCCCGACTCCGGCGAGCAGGCGCTGGAGATCGCCGACATGCTGATCCGCTCCGGTGCGCTGGACCTGATCGTCATCGACTCGGTGGCCGCCCTGGTGCCGCGCGCCGAGATCGAGGGCGAGATGGGCGACAGCCACGTGGGCCTGCAGGCCCGGTTGATGAGCCAGGCGCTGCGCAAGATGACCGGTGCCCTCAGCGGCGCCGGCACCACGGCGATCTTCATCAACCAGCTGCGCGAGAAGATCGGGGTCATGTTCGGCTCGCCGGAGACCACCACCGGTGGCCGGGCCCTGAAGTTCTACTCCTCGGTCCGTCTCGACGTGCGCCGCATCGAGACGCTCAAGGACGGCACCGACATGGTCGGCAACCGCACCCGGGTCAAGGTGGTGAAGAACAAGGTGGCCCCGCCGTTCAAGCAGGCCGAGTTCGACATCATGTACGGCCTGGGGATCAGCCGCGAGGGTGGCCTGATCGACGTCGGCGTGGAGGCGGGCCTGGTCCGCAAGGCCGGCGCCTGGTACACCTACGAGGGCGACCAGCTCGGGCAGGGCAAGGAGAACGCGCGCACCTTCCTGCGCGACAACCCCGACCTGGCCAACGAGATCGAGAAGCGGATCCTGGAGAAGCTCGGCATCGGCCCGGTGGTGGACGCCCCCGCCGAAGCCCCCGCCGGTGCTGCCGCGGGCCCGGGCTTCACCGCCGACGCCCCGGGGATCGACCCGGACGGCATCGACTTCTGATCCGGTGGCACGCCGACGCGCCCAGGACCCGCCTGCCGGTCTGCATGCGGGCCCCGACGCCGACCCGGAGTCGGTGGCCCGCACGATCCTGCTCGACCAGCTCACCGGGCGTGCCCGCACGCGGGCGGAGCTGGCCACCAAGCTCGGCTCGCGCGGCGTGCCCGACGACGTCGCGGCCCGGTTGCTCGACCGGTTCGAGGAGGTCGGCCTGATCGACGACGCCGCCTTCGCGCGGGACTGGGTGGAGCAGCGCCAGGCCGGCCGCGGCCTCGCCCGCCGGGCCCTGGCGGCGGAGCTTCGCCGCAAGGGCGTCGAGGACGAGGTGGCCAAGGAGGCGCTGGGACGGATCGAGCCCGACGACGAGATGGAGGTGGCCCGGGCGCTGGTGCGGGCCCGGCTGCGCACCGTGCGAGGCCTCGACCGTGACCGAGCGGTCCGCCGCCTCGTGGGCATGCTGGCCCGCAAGGGCCACTCCGCCGGGGTGGCCTTCGCGGTGGTCCGCGAGGAGCTCGACCTCGAGCTCGACGCCGAGCTCGACGCAGGGCGCCGACGCAGGGTCCGCCGAGGACGGGTGGGACCCGACCGGCTGAGCTGGCCCGCGGCCCCGGTCCGGCGGCAGACTGGCCGGGTGCAGATCGAGCTGGCCCGGTCCGAGGTGCGCGCAGGCGAGTCCTGGGCTCGCGCCGCGGACCGTCTCGCCCGCGGACGCGGCCCGGTCCTGGCGGTCGACCTCACCGGTGACCCGCTGCGCTTCGCCCTCGACGAGGAGCACCGCTTCGCGCTGCGAGCGATGAGCGAGGGCGACCTGGGTGACGTGCACCGCTGGGTCAACGCCCCGCACGTCGCCCGATGGTGGGACGACCGTCGCACCCCCGAGCAGGTCGAGCGCCACTACGCGCCGGGGCTGCGTGGGCAGGAGCCGGTGCGGTACTGGGTCTTCGAGGTCAACGGTCGCTCGGTCGGCTTCTGCCAGGACTACCGGATCGCCGACCACCCGGACTACGCCCTGCTGTGCGGGCACCCGGACGCGGTCGGCTTCGACTACGTGGTCGGCGAGGCGGCGTACGTGGGCCGCGGGCTGGGGACGAGCCTGCTGTGGGTCCACCTGCGCGACCTGGTCGTGCCGGCGTACGACGGCGTGCGCGAGCTGTTCGCGGCCCCCGACCACCGCAACGCCCGCTCGCTGAGGGTCCTGGGCAAGCTGGGTGCCACCTCAGGGCTGTGGTTCGACGAGCCGCGCCCCGGCGGGAGCGGTGAGCACCGTCGTGGGGTGCAGCATCGACGTCGAGCGGGTACTGGCCTGAGCATGACTCGAGCCGACGCCAGCACCAGCGGGCCGGGGGCGGTGCGCATCGGGATCTCGGGCTGGACGTACGCGCCGTGGCGTGGGGACTTCTACCCCGAGGGGCTACCCCAGCGGCGTGAGCTCGAGTACGCCGCCTCGCAGCTGAGCTCGATCGAGATCAACGGCTCGTTCTACTCCCTGCAGCGGCCCTCCAGCTACGCCCGCTGGCGCGCGGAGGTGCCCGACGACTTCTGCTTCGCGGTCAAGGGCGGGCGCTTCATCACCCACATGAAGAGGTTGCAGGGGGTGGAGGCACCGCTGGCGAACTTCTTCGCCTCCGGCGTCCTGGCGCTCGGACCCACGCTGGGGCCGGTCCTGTGGCAGCTCCCGGCCACCTTGGCCTACGACCCGCAGGTGCTGGGGGGCTTCCTGGACCTGCTGCCCCGGACCACGACCGAGGCGGCCACCCTCGCTGGTCGGCACGACGACCGGTTGAGCGGGGAGCGGGTGTGGTCCGGCGAGGTCGAGGACCGGCCGATGCGCCACGCCCTGGAGCCACGTCACGCGAGCTTCGGGTCCAACGAGGCCCGCGCGCAGCTGGCCGAGGCCGGGGTGGCCCTGGTCGTGGCCGACTCGGCCGGGAAGTGGCCGCGCTTCGAGCAGGCTGTCGGGCCGTTCGTCTACGTGCGCCTGCACGGGGACGAGGAGCTCTACGCCAGTGGCTACAGCGACGCGGCGCTGGCCGACTGGGCGCAGCGGCTGCGTGGGTGGACGGCGGCGGGCCGCGACGCCTTCGTCTACTTCGACAACGACATGAAGGGCTACGCCCCGCACGACGCGCGACGGCTCATGGCGCTCCTGGACGGTTGAGCCAGCGGGCGGGCCGGCTCCGCGTGAGGCTGCCCACAGCGGCGCCTCACCGGGGCGGTGGCGCCGTAGGGTCACCGCCATGAGCCGAGTCCTCGACCTGCACCGCAAGGCCCAGTCGATCCCGCTGGTGGGGGAGCGGTTGTTCTCCTTCGCCTTCAGCCAGGTGGCGCCGTACTTCTGGACGATCCGGCCACGGTTCACCGTGATCGAGCCCAACCACGCCGAGGTGGTGATCCCCAAGCGCCGTGGGGTGAAGAACCACATCGGCACGGTGCACGCGATCGCCCTGTGCAACGGGCTCGAGGCCGCGATGGGAGTCCTCGCCGAGGCCACCATCCCTGCCGACAAGCGGTGGATCCCCAAGGGCATGGAGGTCAGCTACACCGCGAAGGCGACCAGTGACATCACCTGCATCGCCGAGACCGACCCGGAGCAGTGGACCGGGGACACTCTGCCCGATTCTGGGGGAGACCTGCCCGTGCGGGTGCGCGGCGTGCGTGAGGACGGCACCGTGGTCATCGAGGGCGTGATCAGGCTCTGGGTGACGCCGCGGAGCGCCTCGCGGTGAGTCGCAGGCGCACCTCTCAGAGGGCCGACCCCATGCCGCTCTCCAGCGCGCTCGGGGTGGGCTCCAGCGAGGACTTGCCGGCCCGGCCCAGTCGCCGCTCGACGTAGACGGCGAGGCGGGACAACGAGTAGTTGAGCAGGATGAACATCAAGCCGACCACGAACAGCGTCTGGATCGGGTTGTCGAGGTTGAGCGCGATGATGTTGCCACGGCGCAGCAGCTCGATGTAGAGACCGAGGATGGCCGCCAGGGACGTGTCCTTGAGCACGACCACCAGCTGGCTGATCAGGGCCGGCAGCATCGTCCGGAACGCCTGCGGCAGCTGCACCGTGCGCATCGACTGGGTCGGCGTCATGCCGATGGCGAGTGCCGCCTCGCCCTGTCCGCGCGGCAGGGAGTTCACCCCGGACCGCACGATCTCGGCGATGATCACGCAGTTGTACAACGTGAGTCCGATGACGACGTACCAGAGTCCGTCACTGCCGGGCAACGGTCCGACATTCACCCCGAGGTCCGGAAGCACCTGCCAGACGTAGAAGATCGTGATCACCACGGGGAGCCCGCGGAAGAGCTCGATGAACCCGATGAGCGGGACGCGGGCCATCGGCGAGACGAGGAGCCTCACCGAGCCCAGGACGGTACCGATGACCAGCGAGAACACGATGGCCAGACCCGCCGCGACCAGCGTGGAGACCAGGCCCTTGCCGAGCAGGCGCCAGACCGCGGCGAAGTTCTCGTCGCCGGGGTTGATCAGCGGCCCCCACAGCTCCATCGAGAACTGGCCGTTGTCGGCGAGGCGCTTCAGGGCGATCCCCACCACCACCAGGATCGCGAGGGTGGCGATGACCGTGCCGATCAGGGCACGACGACGGGCCTGCGGGCCCGGGACGTCGTACAGGACGGTGTCGGCGCTCATCGCAGGATCGCCACCTTGCGCTCGATGCCGGCGAGGATCGCGCCTGCCGGCAAGGTGATCATCAGGTAGCCGACGGCGACGCCGGTCAGCACCGGCAACGTGGCGTAGCCCTGCGCGCTCGACAGGTTCTTGCCCACGCTGAACAGGTCACCGCCGACCCCGAAGGCCCCGACCACGGCGGAGTTCTTGAACATCGCGATGATGACGCTGCCCACGGCGGGCACCGAGGTGCGGAACGCCTGCGGGAGGACGATCTGGGTCAGCGACTGGGTGAACTTCAGCCCGATGGCCCGGGCCGCCTCCGCTTGTCCCGCGGACACGGAGTTGATCCCGGACCGCACCGCCTCGCAGACGAACGCCGAGGTGTAGATGACCAGGGCGCTGACGCCGAAGACGTAGTAGGAGCGGTTGATGCCGATCTCCGGCAGGCCGAAGGCGAAGAAGAAGAGCACCACGGTGAGGGGGCAGTTCCGGATCACGGTCACCCAGGCGGTGCCGAACCAGCGCAGCGAGGGGATTGGGGAGACCCGGAAACCCGCGATCACGGTCCCGAGCAGCAGCGACCCGACCATGCCCCACAGGCAGATGCCCAGGGACCTCAGGTACCCCGACCAGAACAGGTCGAGATTCTCGGTCACTCCCTCCACACGCTCTCCTCACCTCGGGGGGCGACCCGCCGCGACCGGGCTGGGCCGCGGCGGGTACCGGACGATCAGCTGCAGGTGTCGGGCTCGGGGAGCGTCGGCTCCTGGGTGCCCTCGATCTTCCCGGCCGTGTCCGCCCACGCCTTCTGGTAGGCCTCTTCGTTCTCCTGCAGGGTGGTGTTGATGAACTCGCAGAACGCGACGTCGCCCTTCTTCACGCCGATGCCGTAGGGCTCCTTGGTGAACTGCTCGCCCACCAGCTTGAGCTCACCGTCGGACTCGGCGGCGAACCCGAGCAGGATCACGTTGTCGGTGGTGACCACGTCGGTCTGGTCCTTCTCCAGGGCGCTGACGCACTTGTCGTAGTCAGGGAAGAGGGTGAGCTGCTTCTTCACGTCGGCCAGGTAGGGCCTGATCTGCTCCGACGGGGTCGATCCCTCCGCCGTGCACACCCGGATGCTCGCGTCCTTGAGGTCGTCGGGTCCGTTGACCTTGTCGTAGTCGGAGCGGACCATCAGCTGCTGTCCGGCCTCGTAGTACGGGCCGGCGAAGGTGATCCGCTGGGCGCGCTCCTCGTTGATCGTGTACGTCGCGGCGACCATGTCGACCTCGCCGTCCTCGATCAGCTGCTCGCGCACGTCGGAGGTCGACTCCTTCCAGGTGATGCCGTCCTCGTCGATGCCGAGGGCTCCGGCGATGATCTTGGCGACCTCGACATCGAAGCCCTCGGGCTTGTCGGAGAGTCCCAGCAGGCCGAACCCGGGCTGGTCGAACTTGGTGCCGATGGTGATCTTGCCGGCCTCGGAGAGCTTGGCCATGGTCGTGCCGGACTCGAACTCCGGGCTCTCGGCGACCTTCGCGCCGCTGCCACCGTCGTCACTGCCGCACGCGGTGGCGAACAGCAGCATGCCGCCGGCGATCATCGCCTTGGTCTTGATGAACCTCATGGTTGTGCTCCTCTTTGCTGTGGTTGGGACAGCTCAGTGCTTCAGGATCTTGCCGAGGAAGTCCTTGGCTCGATCCGACTGGGGGTTGGTGAAGAACTCCTCGGGGGTGTTCTCCTCGACGACGGCGCCGTCGGACATGAAGATCACCCGGTCGGCCGCCGTCCGCGCGAAGCCCATCTCGTGGGTGACCACGATCATGGTCATGCCGCGCTCCGCGAGGTCGACCATCACGTCGAGGACCTCCTTGATCATCTCGGGGTCCAGCGCGGAGGTGGGCTCGTCGAAGAGCATCGCCTTGGGGTCCATGGCCAGGGCGCGGGCGATGGCCACTCGCTGCTGCTGGCCGCCGGAGAGCTGGGCGGGGTACTTGTCGGCCTGGTGGCCCACCCCGACGCGGTCGAGCAGCTCACGGCCGCGCTTCTCCGCCTCGTCCTTCTTCTTGCCGCGCACCTTGACGGGGCCGAGCGTGACGTTCTCGAGGATCGTCTTGTGCGCGAAGAGGTTGAAGCTCTGGAAGACCATGCCGACCTCGGCCCGCAGGGCGGCGAGGTCCTTGCCCTCCGCCGGCAGCTCCTTGCCGTCGAGGCTGATCGTGCCCTTGTCGATGGTCTCGAGGCGGTTGATCGCGCGGCACAGGGTGGA
This sequence comes from uncultured Actinomycetota bacterium, assembly GCA_963815595.1. Lineage (GTDB taxonomy): Bacteria > Actinomycetota > Actinomycetes > Propionibacteriales > Nocardioidaceae > Marmoricola. The sequence continues at coordinate 225,822 of CAWFHA010000007.1, forward strand.
CTTGCCGGACCCGGAGGGCCCGATGACGACCACGACCTCACCCTTGCCGACGGTCACGTTGATGTCCTGCAGGACGTGCAGGTCACCGAACCACTTGTCGACGTGGTCGAGGACGATGAGTGGCTCTCGCGTCGCCGCACCCGGCGACGACCCATCTCCGGACGCGGGCTCGGTCATGCCTCGACCCTAGGAGTGCGGGGGCTCCCCGTCGAGGCGGCACCCCGGACTGTTGCGCGTTTGTCATGGTGGAGGGTGGGCACCACAAGCGATGTCACGCCCCGACACGAGGAGGATCCATGACGATCAGGAACACGGTGGGCACATTCGCGGCCGGGGTGGTCTCTACCGCCTCCACGGTGGTGCGTCACCCCGTGTGCAGCGCCGCTCGGGCCGCCGGCCTGGTCAAGGGCGCCACCGGGGCGAGCGTCGACCTCCTCCGCAGCAGGCTGCGCGGCGATGCGACGGCGCCCGGCGCGACCCCGAGCAGCAGCGGGGTCCCGCGGCAGCGGGCGGCCTCGGACGCCGGTCCGGAGGCGCCCGCCGAGGCACCCGCAGCCCGGGAGCGCGACCTGCCCGGTCCCGACGTGGTCGCCCGCGCGGTGCCCGACCCCGACGACCTGCCCGAGCCGATCGTGATCGAGGCGCTGCCCGAGGGCGAGGTGGGGGAGGCCTTCCACACCGAGCCCAAGGCCGCCAGCCGCGACTCCGAGCACGGAGGGACGGCCGGTGACCGCGAGGAGGCCGACGGGTACCTCGAGGAGATCCCCTACGAGGACGAGGACACCCCGGTCTGGACCTCGGAGACGCCGGCGAGCGGGACCGGGGAGGACTCGGTGCTCGACGAGGCGGCCGTGCACGCGGTGCGCAGCGAGTCGGAGATGCTCCGTCAGGCCGCCGAACGGGACCCGGGGTGAGCCCCGCGTAGGCTTGGCCGGTCATGACTGCAGCTGCTCCGGCCACCACGCGCACCGACGCGACCCGCACCTACGAGGTCCGCACCTACGGGTGCCAGATGAACGTCCACGACTCCGAGCGCCTCACCGGGCTGCTCGAGGAGTCGGGGTACGTCGCCGCGCCCGAGGGTGATGTCGCCGACGTCGTGGTGTTCAACACCTGCGCCGTGCGGGAGAACGCCGACAACAAGCTCTACGGCAACCTGGGCCACCTGGCCTCGGTGAAGCAGAAGCGCCCCGGGATGCAGATCGCGGTCGGAGGCTGCCTGGCCCAGAAGGACCGCCACACGATCACCGAGAAGGCGCCGTGGGTCGACGTGGTCTTCGGCACCCACAACCTCGGCTCGCTGCCCGTGCTGCTCGAACGGGCTCGGGTGGCCGAGGAGGCGCAGGTCGAGATCCTCGAGTCGCTGGAGGTGTTCCCCTCGACCCTGCCCACCAAGCGCGAGTCGGCGTACGCCGCGTGGGTCGCGATCTCGGTCGGGTGCAACAACACCTGCACGTTCTGCATCGTGCCGGCGCTGCGCGGCAAGGAGAAGGACCGTCGCCCCGGCGACGTCCTGGCCGAGGTGGAGGCCCTGGTGGCCCAGGGGGTCGTCGAGGTCACCCTGCTGGGGCAGAACGTGAACACGTACGGGGTGGAGTTCGGCGACCGGACGGCGTTCTCCTCGCTGCTGCGGGCGTGCGGTGAGATCGAGGGTCTCGAACGGGTGCGGTTCACCTCGCCGCACCCCGCCGCGTTCACCGACGACGTGATCGAGGCGATGGCGCAGACGCCGAACGTCATGCCCCAGCTGCACATGCCGCTGCAGTCGGGCTCGGACAAGGTGCTGCGGGACATGCGCCGCTCCTACCGGCAGTCCCGCTACCTCGGCATCATCGAGCGCGTGCGCGCGGCGATCCCGGAGGCGGCGATCACCACCGACATCATCGTGGGCTTCCCCGGCGAGACCGAGGAGGACTTCGAGGCCACGCTGGACGTCGTGCGGGCCGCGCGCTTCTCCGGTGCGTTCACCTTCCAGTACTCCAAGCGGCCCGGCACCCCGCCGCCGTGCTCGAGGAGCAGGTGCCGCGCGAGGTCGTGCAGGAGCGCTACGAGCGCCTCGTCGCGGAGGTCAACCAGATCGCGTGGGAGGAGAACCGCGCCCTGGAGGGGCGGACGCTGGAGCTGCTCGTCGCGGAGGGGGAGGGCCGCAAGGACACCGCCACCCATCGCCTCACCGGCCGCGCCCGGGACAACCGGCTGGTGCACTTCACCCCGGTCGACGAGTCCGGAGCCGTCGTGCCGGTCCGTCCCGGCGACATGGTCGAGGTGCTGGTCACCTACGGCGCTCCGCACCACCTGGTCGCAGACGCGCCGGTGCGGTCGGTACGGCGTACCCGGGCCGGCGACGCGTGGGAGGCCCGCACCGCCGAGCCGACCTCCGGCGTCCCGCTCGGCCTGCCCGGGATCGGAGTCCCCGACCCGCTGCCGGCCGTCGACGGCTGCTCACGCTGAGCGCGTGGGCTCGCCGGCGGCGGCGGCAGGTTTCCCCGGGCGCCCGGGGAAACCTGCCCCGGACAGGTGATGCTTCACCCGTCCAGTGCTGGATTGCCCTGCCGACCTGTCCGAAATGCCGAGAAGCGGCGTCGGCTCGACCCGACGTACGGCGTCAGGGTCGCTGCTGCGGGAGCCGCCGGAGATCGGCGGCACCCCGACCGACCGCGAGTGCCTGGCGACGGCTGACCATGCCATCCTGGCCCCGGAGCAGGTCTCGCAGTGCAGGGCCGTCCCACGCCGAGCACTGTGCTCCGACCGGGGTGCGCCCGCCACCGGGACGTGAGGAGCTGAGGGCAACCAGCCGCTAGGAGGACGGCTCCTCGCCCGGCTCCATCTCCTTGGAACCCTCGTCGAGCTCCTCGGGCTCCTCGATCTCCTCGGGGACGTTCTGCTCCTCCACCTGGGCCGAGCGCGGCTGGTCCGGGATCGTCAGCGGGAAGTCGTCCTCGTCCGGCTCGACCCGGTCGGCCGGGCCGCCCGGGCCCGGCTCGGGCGGGGTGTCCATGCGCGGCTCGGGCTGCTCGCTCGGGTGCTGGCTGTCGCCGCCCTCGGTGCCGCTCACTGACCCGCCCGAGGGGTCACGTCGTCGGAGGAGACGTCGGCCGGATCACCGCCGGGACCGGCGTCCGTGGCGTCACCCATGGGGCCGGTCGGGGCCTTGGGCTCGCTGGGCTCGGTGGGCTCGGCGGGGTCGACGGGGCCCGTCGGCCCGGTCGGGTGCGAGGGGTCGGACTCGGGGTCGACCGGGTCGGCTGCCGGAGCAGGGTTCGCCGAGCGCGGGATGTCGTCGTCGCGGCCGTCGAGGTCGTCGAGCGCGCCCTTGGCGCGGCCCACCCCGTCGGAGATCTTGTCGCTGTACTTGCCGCCGGTCTTCTTGTCGACCGCCGAGCCTGCCTTGTCGAGACCCTCGCCGATCTTGTCGCCGTGCTTGTCCACCGCGTCACTCAGCTTCTTCTTCGCGTCGTCCAGGAAACCCACGTCGTGTCACTCCTCATCTCGGCAGGTGCTGTGCGGCGTGATCGACGCCGTCTTTGCCAAACTAGCGACCGTGTCCAGCGCCGCGAGCCCCCTCCCCGTCGTCGCGGTGGTCGGGGCGACGGCCTCGGGCAAGAGCAGCCTGGCCCTGGAGCTGGCGCTCCGGATGGGCGGTGAGGTCGTCAACACCGACTCGATGCAGGTCTACCGGGGAATGGACATCGGCACCGCCAAGCTGCCGCCGGACGAGCGTCGCGGCGTCCGGCACCACCTCCTCGACGTGCTCGAGGTGACGCAGCCCGCGACGGTCGCGGAGTTCCAGGCCTGGGCACGCGAGGTGATCGCCGACTGCCGCGCACGCGGAGTGCCACCCGTGCTGGTGGGTGGCTCGGCGCTTTACACGCGGGCCGTCCTCGACGAGTTCGAGTTCCCCGGCACCGACCCCGACGTGCGGGAGCGGCTCGAGGAGGAGCTCGCGGCCTCGGGCCCAGCGGAGCTGCACCGGCGGCTGGCGAGCGTGGATCCGGAGGCCGCAGCGCGGGTGCTGCCCAGCAACGGGCGGCGCGTCGTACGGGCGCTGGAGGTCGTCGAGATCACGGGGCGGCCGTTCACCGCCTCCCTGCCGGCCCAGCGCTACCACTACGACTCCGCCGTCCAGATCGGCGTGGACATCGACCGGGAGACCCTGGTCCGCCGCATCGAGGAGCGGGTCGCCCGGATGTGGAGCGAGGGATTGGTCGACGAGGTCCGTGCCCTGGCCGGCCACGGCCTGCGCTCGGGGCGTACGGCGAGCCGCGCACTGGGCTACCAGCAGGTGCTCGCCTTCCTCGACGGGGAGCTCACCGAGGCCGAGGCCCGGGAGCGCACGGTCACGGGGACCCGTCGCTTCGCGCGCCGCCAGGACAGCTGGTTCCGCAAGGACCCCCGCGTCACCTGGGTGGCGTACGACGACCCGCACCGCGTCGAGCGGGCGCTCGAGGCGATCGAGCGCGTCAGCTGAGCCGGTCGAGCTCGCGGGGCAGGTCGCGCATGCCCAGCAGCGGGGAGAGCACCACCGGCAATGTCGCCACGACCGCGCCGGCCAGCCCCAGCCAGAACACCTCGCGGACGCCGAGCACCTGACCGAGCACGCCGCCCAGCAGGCTGCCGATCGGCATCGTGCCCCACACGAGGAACCTGATCGAGGCGTTCATCCGGCCGAGCAGCGGACGTGGGCAGAGCCGTTGCCGGAAGCTGACCTGGGTGACGTTGTAGAGCACCACCGCGAACGACATGACGAAGCTGGAGGCGGTGACCGCGACCATGGGCGCGATCACGGTCCCGGCCAGGGGCATCAGGGACGCGGCCGGGATGAACAGCAGCGCCGACAGCGGGATGGCGCGGCCCTCGCCCACGACAGCCGTCACCCGGGTAGTGCTCAGCGCGCCGAGCAGCCCGCCGACCGACCCCACCCCCATCGCCAGTCCCAGCTGGCCGGCGTCCAGACCAAGCTGGCGCAGGGCGAAGAGCACCAGCAGCGCCCCGGTCATGGAGTTGAACAGGTTGCCCAGCGAGGTGCACGCGGTGATCCGCAGCAGCAGCGAGTGGCGCAGGACGAAGGACAGCCCCTCGCGGATCTCGACCAGCAGCGGGCGACGCTCGTGTCGGGGCGGCGGGGTGTCCACGTGCCGGATCCGCCGGATGAACAGTGCCGAGCCCACGAAGCTGACGGCGTCGAGAGCCAGGGTCAACGGCGCGCCGACGAGCCTGATCAGGCCACCGGCCAGCGCCGGACCACCGACCATGGCCACCGACTGGGTGGCCTGCAGCTTGGCGTTGCCCTCCGCTATCTGGTGGGGCTCGACGATGTCGGGCAGATAGCTCTGGTAGGCGACGTCGAAGAACACGGTGCACACGCCGATCACCAGGGCGACAGCGAGCAGCTGCGCCAGCGTGAGCGCGTCCAGCGCCCAGGCGAGCGGGAGCGAGCCGATGGCCACGGCGCGCAGCAGGTCGTTGGCGACCAGCACCCGTTGCTTGCGCCACCGGTCCACCCACGCGCCGGCGGGAAGACCGATGACCAGGAACGCCAGGAACTCGAAGGTGGCCAGCAGCCCCATCTCGAACGCGCTCGCGTCCAGCACCCGGATCGCCAGCACCGGCAACGCCAGCACGGTCAGCTGCGTGCCGAACTGACTGATCGTGTCGCCGAGGAAGAGCTGCCGGAAGTCGTGGTGGCGCAGCAGGCCCCCACGAGGGCGGGTGTTCGGCGGGGAACGCACCGCAGCATCTTGTCCCACTCCGCTCCGATGGGAGCGGATCACCCGCCCGGCACGTCCGGTGCGCGTGACAGGATCGCCGGGTGATCGAGTACTCCTTCGTCAAGGGTCACGGCACCGAGAACGACTTCGTGCTGATCCCCGACGCCAACGGCCGCCACGAGCTCACCGCCGAGCAGGTCTCCCGGCTGTGCGACCGCCGGGCGGGCATCGGTGGCGACGGCGTGATCCGGGTGGTGCGCACCGACGCGACCGACGACCCCGCCGCCGTGGCCGCCCGGGGGCAGGCGACGTGGTTCATGGACTACCGCAACAGCGACGGCTCGCTGAGCGAGATGTGCGGCAACGGCATCCGGGTGCTCGGGCACTTCCTGGTCACCCACGCCGACGTCGACCCGCGCGACCCGCTGCCCATCGCCACCCGGGGTGGGATCAAGGTCCTCACCTTCGACGCCGACCAGGTCACGGTCGACATGGGGCAGCCCGAGCTGCTCGGCGAGACCAGCGTGCGCGTGGGGGAGCGTGAGCACGCGGCGACCCGGGTCAGCATGGGCAACCCGCATGCGGTGGTCCCCGTCGCCGACCTCGAGGAGGCCGGCCCGTTGACCGAGTCGCCCGGGTACGACGCCCACGTCTTCCCCGAGGGCGTCAACGTGGAGTTCGTCGTCCGCCGGGGCGAGCACCACGTGGCCATGCGCGTGCACGAGCGGGGCTCCGGCGAGACCAGGTCCTGCGGGACCGGGGCCTGCGCGGTGATGGTGGCGACGGCTGCGGCCGACGGGGCGGAGCGCGGTACGCCGTACACCGTGGACCTGCCCGGCGGCACCCTGCAGATCGTGTGGACCGAGGACGACCGCGTCCTGATGACCGGACCCGCGGTCCTCACCGCCGAGGGCCTGACCGCCCTCTGACCCGCGGACGTCATACGAGCTGGTCGCCGGAGCAACCACGTCGTATGACGTCCCGGGGCGCGCGGCAGGACGTCATACGAACTGGTTGCCGGGGCGACCACAACGTATGACGTCCCGGGGCGCGTCCTAGGCTGCCGCCCATGGACATCAACGCAGCCAGTGCCATCGTGACCGGCGGGGCGTCGGGGATCGGCGCGGCCGTCGCCCGTCTGCTGAGCGCTCGCGGGGCCAAGGTCGTGGTCGCGGACCTCAACAGCGACGCCGGTGGGGCGCTCGCCGAGGAGATCGGCGGGGTCTTCGCCCCGGTCGACGTGACCCGCACCGAGCAGATCACCGCCGCCATCGAGCAGGCCGAGGAGCTCGGCCCGGTGCGGATCCTGGTCAACTCCGCCGGCATCGGCTGGGCCCAGCGCACGGTCGGGCGCGACGGCACCTACGAGTCGGCGGCCGACCTCGCGGCGTTCTCGCGGGTGATCGCGATCAACCTGATCGGCACCTTCGACTGCATCCGCCTCGTCGGTACGGCGATCTCGCGCCAGGAACCCACCGCGACCGGCGAGCGCGGCGCCATCGTCAACCTCGCCAGCGTGGCCGCCTTCGACGGGCAGATCGGCCAGGCGGCGTACTCCGCCTCCAAGGGCGGTGTCGTGGGCATGACCCTGCCGGTGGCCCGTGACCTCGCGGCGGCCGCGATCCGGCTGAACACGGTCGCCCCCGGGCTGATCGACACCCCGATCTACGGCGAGGGCGAGGACGCCGAGGCGTTCAAGGCCAAGCTCGGTGAGAGCGTGCTGTTCCCCAAGCGGCTCGGCGCGCCGGAGGAGCTGGCCAGCATGGTGCTGGAGTGCCTGACCAACTCCTACATGAACGGCGAGACGGTGCGCGTCGACGGCGGCATCCGGATGCCCCCCAAGTAGCGACCAGCTAACCGCTCAGCAGCAGCCGCTCAGCCGCGGGCGTGTCCCGGGTTGCCGTCGGGGTTGCGCGGGTGCGCGGCCACCTCGTCGGGGTGCACCTCGGGGCGGCCGTCGTCGGCGGACTGCTCCGGCGGTGGCTCGCCCTCGGGGTCGTCGTCGGCGAAGGTGGGAGCGGTGCCGTAGGTGACGTCCTCGTCGACGCCGCGCACCGGCCCCGGGCGCTCGCTGCTGACCCCCATGTCCCCGGCGAGGCCCTCGGCGCTGTCCGCGTTGGGGTCGGACTCCTCGGTCCCGGTCGGCGGGGTGTGGCCAGGTGGCCTGGTCTCGTCGGGTCCGGTGTGGTCGGCCGTGGTGGGGTCGTGGTGCTCGGGCGACTCGCTCATCGTCGCTCCTTCCGGGTGGGGGGCGGCCACCTGCTGGTGACGCCGCCTACTGCGACGGCTGGTCCAGGGAGGTCTCGGCGTTCTCCTCCTGCACGTCCCGTCCATCATCCCCTGCGCCGGTGCCCGGAGGCTGGTGCCCCTCGGGCCCGGGCTCGTCCTCGAGGTCCAGGGTGCCGCCACCGGCCTCCTCCGCCGACCGGTTGGCGGCCGGGTTGGCCGAGGCCGAGTCGTCGTGCTCGCCGTCGTGCCCGCCGTCGTGACTGCCGGAACCGGCACCGGGTCCGGTCGCGTCCTGGCGCAACGCCGACCCGGGTGGGGTGGGGGCCTCGACGCCCTCGGGGTGCGGGTTGGCCGGCCCCGGCTTGGTCTCGCCCTGGGCCTCCTGCTCGGGCATGTCGGCGGCATCAGTCATGCGTGCGGCGTACCCGGCACGCGGTGGGCCAAACCAGCAGGCCACCAGCAGAACCCCATCAGAACCCCAGCAGCCCCCTTGCCCCGCCCGCGGGCCGGGCCTTGAATGAGGGTCCTCGCACCAGGTCGACATCTCGGGAGGCTCCACCATGGCGCAGGTACGACGACGGATCATCGCGCTCGGCACGGCCACGCTCACCGGTCTCGCCGGGGTCGCCCTGGCGCCCGGCGCCTCGGCCGGCACCCAGACGGGCACCCAGACGGGCACCCAGACGGGCACACAGACGGGCACACAGACGGGCACCGCCACCCAGCAGGTCGGCGCTGCCCACCTCGCCGACGGTGCCGGGCAGCGCCACGGGCACGGTCGCTACAACGTCAAGACCCCCACGAGCACGGGCTTCGGGGGCGCGGTCACCTCGGTGGACCCCGAGGCCTCCCGCATCGGCCTGCAGGTGCTCCGGCGTGGCGGCAACGCCGTCGACGCGGCCGTCGCGACCGCCGCGGCGCTCGGCGTGACCGAGCCCTACAGCTCCGGCATCGGCGGTGGCGGCTACTTCGTCCACTACGACGCGCGCACCCGCCGGGTGCAGACCATCGACGGTCGCGAGACCGCTCCGCGCTCGATGCCCCGCGACGCGTTCATCGACCCGGCCACCGGCGAGCCCTACCGGTTCACCCCCGAGCTGGTCACCAGCGGTGTCTCCGTCGGTACGCCGGGCACGCTCGCCACCTGGCAGCGGGCGCTCGACCGCTGGGGCACCACCAGCCTGCGGCGCTCGCTGCGACCCGCCATCAGGCTGGCCGAGCGGGGCTTCGTGGTCGACCGCACCTTCCGCCAGCAGACCAGGAGCAACGCCGAGCGCTTCGCCACCTTCCCGGCCACCCAGCGGCTCTTCCTGCCCGGGGGCAAGCCCCCGGCAGTGGGCTCGGTGCTGCGCAACCCCGACCTCGCGCGGACCTACCGGCTGATCGCCCGGCACGGGACCGACGCGTTCTACCGCGGGCAGCTCGCGAAGCAGATCGCCCGCACCGTGCAGCACCCGCCCAAGCGCCGCGATGCCGAGCTGCCGGTCCCGCCGGGCCACCTGACCGCCGGAGACCTCGCGCGCTACCGCGCCGAGGACCAGCGCCCGACCCGGGTGGGCTACCGCGGCCTCGACGTCTACGGGATGGCCCCCTCCTCCAGCGGCGGCTCCACCGTCGGCGAGGCCCTGAACATCCTGGAGCGCCACCGCCTGCGCCGGATGGGCGACGCTCGGGCCCTGCACCACTACCTCGAGGCCAGCGCGCTCGCCTTCGCCGACCGGGCGAGGTACCTCGGCGACCGGGCCTTCGTCCGGGTGCCGCTGCGCGACCTGCTCTCCGACCGGTTCGCCGCCGAGCGCGACTGCTCCCTGGACTCCGACCACGCCGCGGACAAGCCGGTCCCGCCCGGCGACGCGAGCCGGTACGACGGACGCTGCTCCGGACCGACGGGCCGGGCCGGGGCCGACGAGGACACCGAGAACATCTCCACCACCAACCTGACCACGGTCGACCGGTGGGGCAACGTCGTCGAGTACACGCTCACCATCGAGCAGACCGGGGGCTCCGGGATCACCGTGCCCGGACGCGGGTTCCTGCTCAACAACGAGCTCACCGACTTCTCGACCGTGTGGCGCGCCGACGACCCCAACCGCATCACCGGCGCGAAGCGGCCCCGGTCGTCGATGTCGCCGACGATCGTGCTGCGCCACGGCCGGCCGGTGCTGGCGCTCGGCTCCCCGGGCGGCTCCACGATCATCACCACGGTGCTGCAGATGCTGGTCAACCGGATCGACCGGGGGATGTCGCTGGAGGAGGCGATCGCCGCCCCGCGGGCCTCGCAGCGCAACACCGAGAAGGTCACCGCCGAGCCGGCGTTCATCGAGGCCTACGAGGACGCGCTGACGCCGTACGGCCACGTGCTGGATCCCGCGGGCGACGCCTTCACCAGTGCTGCGGAGATCGGTGCGGCCACGGCGGTGGAGATCGGCCGCCACGGACGGCTGGTGGCGGTCTCCGAGCCGGAGCGTCGTGGTGGCGGTTCGGCCCTGGTCGTGCGGCCCTCGCGCCGATAACGGTTCGCCGGGGGTGGGGCACCCGAACTACGCTGGGCGGCGTATGACGAACGCACCCAAGGAATTCGACCTGGCCCAGGAGCTGGCGGACACCGCCGACTGGGACGAGGACCCCACCCCGAGCACGATCGAGGCCACGCCACGCCCCGACGAGCCCGAGGCACCGGACGAGGCTGACGAGACCTCGGGCCAGCTCGACCTGGCCGAGCGCTACGCGCTGCGCCGGGTGGCGGGGCTCTCCACCGAGCTCGAGGACATCACCGAGGTCGAGTACCGCCAGCTGCGGCTCGAACGGGTCATCCTGGTCGGGGTGTGGACCGAGGGCTCGGTGCAGGACGCCGAGAACTCCATGGCCGAGCTGGCCCTGCTCGCCGAGACCGCCGGATCGGAGGTCCTCGACGCGCTGTACCAGCGGCGCGACAGCCCCGACCCCGCGACGTACATCGGCCGCGGCAAGGTCGAGGGACTGGCCGAGATCGTGCGCGCCAGCGGAGCGGACACGGTGATCTGCGACGGTGAGCTCGCGCCCAGCCAGCTGCGCAACCTCGAGGACCGGGTCAAGGTCAAGGTCGTCGACCGGACCGCGCTGATCCTCGACATCTTCGCCCAGCACGCGAAGAGCCGAGAGGGCCAGGCCCAGGTCGAGCTCGCCCAGCTGAGCTACATGAAGCAGCGACTGCGCGGCTGGGGTGGCAACCTCTCGCGCCAGGCCGGTGGCCGGGTCGGCTCCCAGGGCGGCGGCATCGGCGGTCGTGGTCCCGGTGAGACCAAGATCGAGACCGACCGTCGCCGCATCAACACCCGGATCGCCAAGCTGCGCCGCCAGCTGGCGCACATGCGCACGACCCGCGACACCAAGCGCTCCGGCCGCCGCCGCAACGAGATCCCCAGCGTGGCCATCGCCGGCTACACCAACGCCGGCAAGTCCTCGCTGCTCAACCGCCTCACCGACGCCGGCGTGCTCGTCGAGGACGCGCTGTTCGCCACCCTCGACCCGACCACGCGACGCACGCAGACCCACGACGGCCGGGTCTACACGATGAGCGACACGGTCGGCTTCGTGCGCCACCTGCCCCACCAGCTGGTCGAGGCGTTCCGCTCGACGCTGGAGGAGGTCGCCGACTCCGACCTGATCCTGCACGTCGTCGACGGCGCCCACCCCGACCCGGAGGGGCAGATCAACGCCGTGCGCGAGGTGCTGGCCGAGATCGGCGCCGACTCGGTCCCCGAGCTGGTGGTGATCAACAAGGCCGACGTCGCCGACCCCCTGGTGCTCGCCCGACTGCGCCAGCGCGAGCCGCACTCGGTGGTGGTCTCCGCCCGCACCGGCGAGGGCATCGAGGAGGCCCTGCTCGCCGTGGAGGCCGACCTGCCACGCCCTGCGGTGGAGATCGAGGCGCTGCTTCCCTACGAGCGCGGCGACCTGCTCAGCCGGGTCCACGACAGCGGCGAGGTGCTCACCATGGAGCACACCGGGGAGGGCACCTTGCTCACCGCCAGGGTCAACGAGTCGCTCGCCGGCGAGCTGGCCGCCTACCCCGCCTGACCGGCCCGCCTGACCGGCCCGCCTGACCCGGCCCGCCTGACTGGTCAAACCGCGTCGGCGGGCCCCTCCGCTGCGTAGGCTGCGGAGCATGGTGCGCTGGGTGGGGCGGGCGGTCGCGCTGCTGCTGCTCGTGGGGCTGATGCTCCTGCCCGCGATCCGATGGCCCTCGCTGGGCGGGGTGCAGGCCGACACCGCCAGGATCACCAGCTACGGGGCGGACTTCAGCGTGGACCGCGCGGGCACGCTGCGGGCCGTCGAGACCCTGCGGGTGCGGTTCCCGGACCACAAGCACGGCATCTTCCGCTTCTTCGACGTCCAGGACCCCAGCGACTCCCGCGTGCGCCTCGTCCCGCGCGAGGTGCAGGTGACCCGTGACGGGCAGGCCGAGCGGTTCGAGGTGCTCGAGGAGGGCCGGGGCCGCTACCGCAACATCAAGATCGGCTCGCCGTACACGACGATCACCGGGGAGCACACCTACCAGATCAGCTACACGATCGACGACGCCCTCGGGTCGAATCCGGACGGGCAGGCGCAGCTCTTCTGGGACCTGATCGGCGCGGGGTGGCGGATGCCGATCGAGGAGTCACGGCTGCGGGTGCAGCTGCCGGCCGCGCACGGCCCCGTCGAGTGCGCGGTGGGACAGGGTGCGAGCTCCGGGTGCACGGCCGAGCCCCGTGAGGACGGGTTCGCGGTGAGCACCGGAGCACTCGCGGTGAACACCCCCGTGACGGTCCGCACCGCGCTCGACCTCCCTGCTCCGGACCGCGACGGGCTCCCGTGGCCGCAACGGTTCGACCCGGTCTTCGGCAGCAGCGTGGTCGCGCTCCTGCTGCTCCTCGGGCTGGCAGGCTTCACCGGGTACCTCGGGTGGCGCGCCTCACGGGGCAGTCGCGAGCAGCCACCACCGTTCCCGCTGATGTACGCGCCGCCGGAGGGCCTGGGTCCGGCCCAGGCGAAGTACGTGTACTCCGAGACGATCGGCAAGGACGCGTTCGTCGCCTCGATCCTCCAGACCGCCGAGCAGGGCGCCACCACCCTCGAGCGCGACCGGGGCTGGACGATCGGCGACACCGGTCGCGCCGAGTCCTGGCAGCGGCTCGACCCGGTCTCGGCGTACGCCGCGCAGGCGCTCGGCGTGCCGGGCGGTTCGTTCACCGCCAGCAAGACCGTCAGCGCCGGGAAGACGCTGAAGACCGCGCTGTCCCAGTTCGACGACGCGGTGCGCAGCTGGGCCCGGCACAACCGGCTGGTCACCCCCTCGGGGCTGGGCAGCCTCGGCGGCGTCCTGGTGATCGGCGCGGTCCTGCTGACCCTGTTCCTCGGCTTCGTCAACCCCTTCGACCTCTCCGTGCTGGTGCTCCTCCCCGGATTGTTCGCCATCGGCGCGATCGAGCTGCTCAAGCCCGGCTCGGGCACCCGGCGTACCCCGGCGGGACGGGAGCTGTGGTCCCGGGTCGGTGGCTTCCGCCGCCTCCTGGCCACCCCGTCGGCCGAGGCGCGCTTCGACTTCTCCGGGCGCAAGGAGCTCTACACCGCCTACATCCCGTGGGCGGTCGCGTTCGGGGTCGCCGAGGAGTGGGCGGAGAAGTACCGCGTCGAGACCGGCGAGGACCCGCCGGCCCCGTCGTACGCCTCCTCCGTGCACGGTGCGTACGCCGGCGCCAGCCTCGGTGCCGCCCTGGCCAGCGACTTCTCCGCAACGGTGAGCTCGGCCATCTCCGCCTACCAGGCCACGCAGAGCTCCTCGGGGGGCGGCGGTGGCGGCGGTGGGTCCGGCGGCGGTGGCGGCGGGGGCGGCGGGGGTGGCTCCTGGTGAGCCGCTGCGTCACACTCCATCCCGTGCGTCCGTCGACCCGGTCGCGCCTGACGAAAGCGAGTGCCCCATGACCCTGTTGATCTCCCTGCTCGTCCTGCTCGTCGTCGCGATGGCAGTGGTGGGCTTCGTCGTGGTCGGCTTCAACAAGCTGCGCTCCTCCGACGTACAGGCCCAGGAGGCGCTCGGCGGCATCGACGTGCAGCTGACCCGGCGCGCGGACCTGATCCCCAACCTGGTGGAGACCGTCAAGGGCTACGCCGGTCACGAGCAGGGGGTCCTGGAGGAGGTCACCCGGGCGCGGGCCGGGGTCCAGCAGGCCGCCCGGGGCGACGACGTGACCGCGAAGGCCGCGGCGGACAGCGCGCTCGGGGGCGCGCTGGCCAGGCTCAACGTCGTGGCGGAGGACTATCCCGACCTCAAGGCCAACCAGAACTTCCTCGACCTGCAGCGCCAGCTCGGCGAGACCGAGGACCAGCTCTCGTTCGCGCGGCAGTACTACAACGACGCGGTGGCCACCCTGAACACGCTGACCCGGACGATCCCGTGGATGTTCCTCGCCGGGGTGGCCGGCGTGCACAGCCGCGAGTTCTACCAGGCGCCCGAGGGCCAGGAGCAGGCGCCGCAGGTCCGGTTCTGAGGCGCGCCGTCACCGGCGACGACCGGTGTCGGCTCCCCGGCTCCACAGCCGCGGGACGCGTCGCGCGCACGGTCGGGCCGGGCGCATAGGGTGCTCGGGTGGTCGAGAGCGGCGAGGAGAGCGCCCCCGGCGTACGCGAGGTGCTCGCCGCGGCCGTGGCGCAGATCGGTGGGCAGGAGCGGGCCGGTCAGGTCGCCATGGCCGAGGCCGTCGCGGAGGCGATGACGCGCGGCCGGCACCTGCTGGTCCAGGCCGGCACCGGCACCGGCAAGTCCCTGGGTTACCTCGTCCCGGCGCTGCTGCACCACGACCGGGTGGTGGTGGCCACCGCGACGCTCGCGCTGCAGCACCAGCTGGTGGAGCGCGACATCCCGGCGCTGCTCGAGTCAGCCGGTGAGCACCTCGAGGGCGGCGGCAGCTTCGCCGTGCTCAAGGGGCGCTCCAACTACGCCTGCCTGCACCGGGTCCGCGAGGGCGTGCCCGACGACCAGGGCACGCTCGTCGACCTCCCGACCGGTTCGGTGGGGGCCGAGGTCGTCGCCCTGCGGGAGTGGGTGGAGGAGGAGGCCGCCGAGGCGGGCACCGGGGAGCGCGACCACGCGCCGCGGCACACCGACCGGGTCTGGCGGCAGGTCAGCGTCAGCCACCGGGAGTGCCTGGGTGCCACCCGTTGCCCCTACGGCACCGAGTGCTTCGCCGAGCGCGCCAAGGAGCGCGCCCACCGCTCGCAGCTGGTGGTCACCAACCACTCCCTGCTCGCCATCGACGCGGTCGAGGGCGTGCCGATGATCCCGGAGTACGACGTGGTCGTGGTCGACGAGGCGCACGAGCTCGTCGCCCGGGTGACCCAGGCGGCCACCGACGAGCTCAGCGCCGCCGAGGTCGAGCGGGTGGCCCGCCGCGCCGGACGGCACGTGGAGGGCGACGAGGCCGACGACCTGGCCGACGCCGGGGAGGCCCTGGGCGCGGCCATCGAGCAGTGCCACGCCGGACGCATCGACGCCGTGCCGCCCGACCTCGGTGACGCCCTGGTGCTGGTGCGCGACGCAGCGCGGGCGCTGGTCTCCGCCTTCCCGCGCGACCCCGGTGACGACGCGGGCCTGACCCAGGCCAAGGGCTGGACCCAGGAGCTGTTCACGGTGGCCGAGCGGATGGCCGCGGGCAGCGACCGGGATGTGCTCTGGCTCAACGAGCGGGAGCGCAACCGCGGCGGGAGCCAGCTCTGCGTGGCCCCGCTGGAGGTGGCCGGACCGATGCGCGACCGGCTGCTGGCGGAGAAGACGGCCGTGTTCACCTCGGCCACGCTCAAGCTCGGCGGGGACTTCGACGCGGTGGCGACCTCCTTGGGGCTGCGGCCCCGGGACCGGGTCACCGAGGCGGACCCGGAGCCGGCCGAGGACTCGACCGCGGGCGACCTGCCTGCCGGGAGCTGGTCCGGGCTCGACGTCGGGTCGCCGTTCGACTACGCCCGGCAGGCGATCCTCTACGTGGCCCGACACCTTCCGCCCCCGGGGCGCGACGGGCTGACCGCCGCGCACCTGGCAGAGATCACCGAGCTGGTCGACGCAGCCCAAGGGCGCACCCTCGGCCTGTTCTCCAGCCGGCGCGCCGCCGAGGTCGCCGCCGAGCACGTGCGCGAGGCGCTGCCGCACCTGACCACGTTGGCGCAGGGGGAGGCCCAGCTGCCCGAGCTGGCCCGTCAGTTCGTGGGTGACCCGCACACCAACCTGTTCGGCACGCTGAGCCTGTGGCAGGGACTGGACGTCCCGGGCGAGACCTGTCAGCTGGTGATCATCGACCGGATCCCGTTCCCCCGGCCCGACGACCCGCTGATGTCGGCCCGGCAGCGTGCCGTCGACCAGTCGGGCGGCAACGGCTTCATGCAGGTGGCGGCCACCCACGCGGCGCTGCTGCTCGCCCAGGGCTCGGGACGGCTGATCCGCACCGGCACCGACCGCGGTGTGGTGGCGGTGCTCGACCCTCGGCTGGTGACCGCGCGCTACGGCAGCTTCCTGCGCGCCAGCCTGGCCCCGATGTGGCAGACCCACGACCCGGCGGTGGTCCGCAAGGCCCTGACCCGGCTGGCCCAGCAGCCCTGACCCGCGCTCGGGAGGCGTTCCGCGGAAGCGGCGCCTAGCGCGCCCGGACGGCGTTGGAGCGCACCGACAGGGTGGAGGCGCCGACCCGGTTCCAGGCGACGACCTGGAACCGGTAGCGGGCGCGGGGCAGCCGCAGGGAGACCTTGCGCACCGAGGCCCGGAGGTAGGGGGAGGCATAGGTACGGACCGTGCGGCCGCGGGCGTCGAGGCGCCTGGCCAGCACGCGGTACCGGGTGATCCGCGCCCCGCCGGTGGAGGCCGGCGGTCGCCAGCGGGCCACCGCGGTGACCTGGCGCCCACGGGCTCCCGAGGAGGCCCGCCCGATGCGGGGGCGGGAGGGGCGGGTGACGGTGGCCGTCGGCTTGCTGGCCGGCGGTGTGGTCGACGGCGGCGGGTCCGTGGGTGGCGGCGTGGTGGCGGGCGGAACCTCCTCGTTGGGTGGCTCCCCGGGACACCCGCTGGCGGTCAGCGTGTACTGCCCGAGGCTCCCGTAGTCCGACCACCCCGTGGTGGCGGGGTTGCCGTTGCCGACCCCGTCCACCTTCAAGAAGTAGGTGCCGGTGACGGCGGGCACGCTGACCGCGGCGTCCATCCCGGTGGACACCGGGGGTGAGCCGGCGTAGCCCGAGACCGGGGACGACGTGGCCACGGTCGCGCCGCCGGCGTCGAGCACGTCGAGCCTCAGGTCGAGCGCCGACTGGGCGCCGATCCCGGTGGCGCTGACCACCAGGTCGGTGGTGCACGACAGGTCGACGGCGAAGACGTCGGTGTCGGTGCGGGTGCCGATCACCCCGCGGCGGCTGTAGGAGGACGCGCTCCCCAGCGCGTCCGCGGTGGCCACGCTGCTGCCGTGGTCGTCGGGCCGGAGGCCCAGCCCGTTCGCCTGCATGACCGCGAAGTCGTCCTCGTTGTTGTCGGCATTGGCGTACTCACCGATGCTGAAGTGGCTCACGGCACGGTTCATCGCCGAGCCCATGATCGGGCCCCAGGCCTTGGTCCCCGCGTAGTAGGCGGAGGAGGAGGTGCCGTCGTGCTGGAGGCCGAGGTTGTGGCCGGCCTCGTGCGAGGCGCCCTGGGCCGCGACCGTGGCACCGAGCGTGCGGGTGGAGAACACCCACGCCGGTTGGTAGTAGCCGCCGGGGGAGCTGACCGTGTCGAAGGTGCCGACGTAGGCCACCCCCAGGCAGGCCGAGCTGCAGGCCTGTTCCGCGGCCGCGCTGGAGTTGGTGATCAGCACCGTGGCGCCGTAGGTGGTGTCCGAGCTCGACGAGCGGTGGAGCGCCGCGGGACCGGGGTCAGCGGTGGTCACGTCGACGCCGAGTGCGGAGTAGGTCTCGGCGACCTGGCGCCACACCTCCTGCATCCAGGCGTGCTCGGCAGTGCTGAACGTGCTGGGGTCGCCGTCGCTGTCGTAGCCGATGTGGGTGCCGTCGGCGATGGGTCTGGACCCCTTGCTCCAGGCGGTGCCGGAGACGGTGGCCCCGTCGAAGTCGAGGAAGATCGTGCGGTCGGCGCCCAGCAGGCTGTGCAGCGCGAACGTCTGGGAGGTCGGGTACGCCGGCGTGGTGGAGGTGCCCCCGCCGTCACCGGCGGCCTCGGCCGTCAGCTCGTCGCGGTAGAACATCCGGCCCTCCTCGTCCAGCCAGGCCGAGTCGTCCCGGGTCAGCACCTGCTCGAGCCGTCGGACGCTCAGGTCGTTGCGGGCGGCGGCGAGGGCGATCCGGTCGCCGAGGGCGGTGATCGCCGCCCGACCGCGCAGCTGGCGGGGGAGGACCGGGGAGGGACGCCGGTCGGAGACGGAGACCGGCTGCACGCTGGTGGCCGCAGGGCTCACCGCACCGGCTGTGGTGCGACCGGGGCCGGCCGCGGCCACCGAACCGGTCCCGTCCGCGGTCGCGGGGAGCGCGGAGAGCGCCACGAGCAACGCAGCGACCACCGCCGGACAGACCCCCCGGACAAGCACCCGGTTATTCTGGCCCGTATCAGGATCAAATGGGACAAAAACCGGGATCTGTTCACGGGCTGGATGGTGGGTGTCACCGGCTCTGCGTCAGCGCCCGTGGCCGACCGAGCTGCTACATCCGGCGCAGGACGGCGGTCACCTTGCCCAGGATCGTGGCGTGGGTGCCGTCGATGGGGTCGTAGGCATCGTTGTGGGGGAGCAGCCAGACCTGGCCGTCCTTGCGCTGGAAGGTCTTCACGGTGGCCTCCCCGTCGAGCAGGGCGGCGACGATCTCACCGTTCTCCGCGGCGGGCTGCTGGCGCACCACCACGTAGTCGCCGTGGCAGATGGCGGCGTCGACCATCGAGTCGCCGGAGACCTCGAGCAGGAACAGGGTGCCGTCGCCGACCAGGGTCTTGGGCAGCGGGAAGATCTCCTCCACCCGCTCCTCGGCCAGGATGGGCCCGCCGGCGGCGATCCGGCCGACCATCGGCACCATGGTGGCGGTGGGCATCGCGTCGCCCGAGCCCGTGGGGTCGTAGCCGGCCTCGTCGGCGCTGGCGATGGCCCGGCGGGCGGCCATCAGCTCGGGGATGAACACCTCGAGGGCCCGGGGGCGGTTGGGGTCGCGCTTGATGAACCCCTTCTGCTCGAGCACGCGCAGCTGGTGGGCCACGCTGGAGGAGCTGGTCAGGCCGACGAGCTCGCCGATCTCGCGGATGCTGGGGGGATAGCCGCGCTTCTCGATCGACTCGCGCAGGACGTTGAGGATGCGCTGCTGGCGCGGGGTGAGGCCGGTGACGTCGGGGGCCGCGTCGGGCAGCGCCGTGACCGTTGCGCGGGCGGGGGTGTCCTGGTGCTGATCGCGAGTCGCCATGGGGAAAAGGTAGTCCGATCGCGCGGTCACTTCAAACACATGTTCGAACCGCGTGTCGCGGGGTCGGACGCGTTGCGCGGGGTCCTCAGGCGAACTCGACGGCGTCGGTGGTGACAGTTGCCGCCTCGCGGCCGGGGGCACTGGAGTACTTCCAGTAGAGGTTGGTGTGCGCGATGACCTTGTCGGGCGGCGGAGCGCCGTACGCGGTTAGGTCCTCGGTGGTGTGCGCGTCCTCGACCAGCGTGGTGTCGTACCCCCGGACTAGCGCGCCGTGCAGAGTCGAGCGGATGCAGGCGTCGGTCTGGGCCCCCGTGACGATCAACCGTCCGACCTGGCGCTCCGCGAGGACCTGCTCGAGGTCGGTCTCCTCGAAGGAGTCGCCGTAGCGCTTGTGCACCAGCGGCTCGGACTCGCGCGGGTCCAGCTCCGGGACGTAGTGCCAGCCGTCACTGCCCTCGGGCAGCCCCTCGCCACGGTCCTGCACCCAGACCACCGGAACGTGGGCCGCGCGCGCTCGCTCGACCAAGCTGGCGATGTTGGCCACGACGCCGTCGCGGTCGTGGGCGCGGGCGACGACGTCGTTCTGCACGTCGACGACCAGCAGGGCGGTGTGCGGGCGGTCGGTCAGCGTGGTCATGGCACTCCTCGGTGGCCGGGTGTCGGGGGCAGGTCCGGGTGGCTGCGTGTGGGTGGCCGGGTGTCGGTGGTGTGACCACGCTAGGTGGGAGCACCGACAGGCCGCCACGGTGGCCGGCCGGTCTGGTTGGATCGGGCCATGTCGCGACCCGACCCGGTGCCCACCTCCTGCGTCGTCACCGGGGCGGCCCGCGGGATCGGACGGGCGGTCGCGGTCGAGCTGGTCCGGCGCGGCCACCGGGTGGTGTGCACCGACGTCGACGGCGCGGCGGTCCGTCGTACGGCCGAGGAGATCGGGGCCGTTGCAGGGCTCCAGCACGACGTGCGCGAGCCGGAGGGCCACCGCGAGGTGGCCGCCGAGGCGTCGCGCCACGGGCGGTTGGCGGTGTGGGTCAACAACGCGGGAGTGGGGCACGACGGCGGGCTGGTGGAGCTGACCGAGACCCAGGTGCGGGACCTGGTCGCGGTGAACCTGCTCGGTCCGGTCTGGGGCTCGCGAGCCGCACTGGAGGCGTTCGGGCCCGAGGGCGGCGACCTGGTCAACGTCGCCTCGCTCTCGGCGCTGGGGCCGGTGCCCGGGCTCTCGGTGTACGCCGCGACCAAGGCGGCCGTGGTCTCGCTGAGCCTCAGCCTGAGCTGGGAGACCCCTCGTCGGGTGCGGGTGCACGCGGTGTGTCCCGACGGCGCGGCCACGGACATGGTCGCGGCGATGCGCCCCGACGGACGGGCCAAGGAGCTGGTCGCCTCGGGCGGACGCATGTTGAGCGCCGGGGAGGTCGCCACAGCGGTCGTGGGCCTGGTCGGCTCCCGACGGGTGGTGCGCACCCTGCCGGGACGCCGGGCGGCGCTGATGCGGCTGAGCACCCTGCTGCCCGGCGCCACGAGCCGCCTGGAGCCGCTGGTGCGCCGCCAGGGGCGCGCCGCGCTGCGCCGGGGCTAGCCGGGTCGGGGGCACCGTCCTAGCGGTCCTGGGCCGCAGACCCCCGGTCGTTCGGGCCCAGGCCCCGCATGCGCAGAGCCGCCTGGGTCCGGTCCCGCACCTGCAGCTTGGCGAGCACGTGCGAGACGTGGTTCTGCACGGTCTTCACGCTCAGGCCGAGCTCGGCCGCGATCTCGGGGTTGCTGCGGCCGTCGGCGACCAGGGCCAGCACCTCCGCCTCGCGTTCGGTGAGCGTCGCCGCGACCCCTCGGCCGCCGGCCAGGAACCGGCGTGCGGCGCCTGCACCGAAGACCGCCCCACCCGCGGCGACGGTGCGGATCGCGGCGAGGACCTCCTCCTGCGTCGCGCCCTTGAGCAGGTACCCCCGGGCTCCCATCTGCAGCGCCGCGGCGACGCTGTCGTCGTCGTCGACCATGGTCAGCACCAGTACGGCCGGGGTCGGCTCGCGGCGGGTCAGCCGCCGGATCGCCTCCAGACCGGGCAGCCCGGGCAGGTTGAGGTCCATCAGCACCACGTCGGGTCCGAGCTCCACGCTACGGCGCACGGCGGTCTCGCCGTCGCCGACGGCGTCCACCACCTCCACCTCCGCGACGGTGCGCAGCAGCCCGACCAGGCCGTCGCGGAAGAGCGGGTGGTCGTCGACGACGAGCACGCGCGTCACGGTCCACCTCCCGAGGCGAGCGGCAACCGGGCCCGCACCGTCGTCCCCACGCCGGGCACAGCCGTCAGGGTCAGCTCGCCACCGATCTCCTCCGCGCGCTCGCGCATGCTCCGAAGCCCCACGCCACCCGGGCGGGGCGTCAGTCGTCCGTGCCCGTCGTCGGCGACGCAGACCTCCAGGCAGTCCGGACCGAGGTGCAGGCCGATCCGCACGACGGTGGCCTCCGCGTGCCGCACGGCGTTGGTCAGCGCCTCCTGGGCGATGCGGTAGGCCGCCACCTCGACGCCGGCGGGCAATCGCTCGGCCTGGCCGGACCCGAGGGCGCACCCGGTGTCGCACTCCACGGCGACCTCGAGAGGGGCGCCGGCCGCGAGCTGACGTACGGCCTCCACGAGCCCGAGGTCGGCCACCGGGGCGGGTTGCAGGCCCTCCACCAGACGGCGTACGTCGTGGACGGTGTCCTGGATGTGCCCGCGCAGCCGCAGCAGGTCGGCGCGGAGAGTCGGGTCGGGATGGGTGTTGCCCAGGGTGTCGACCTGCAGGGTCAGGGCGGCCAGGGTGGGTCCGAGCCCGTCGTGCAGGTCACGACGCAGCCGGCGGCGTTCCTCCTCGCGGGCCAGCACGAGCCGCTCCTGGGTGGCACGCACCGATCCGAGCAGGGCCGCGGCGTGGACCGCGTGCCCGAGGTACTCGGCGACGCGGGCCAGCAGCTCCCGGTCGACGGGTCGCATGGGCCGCCACGTCCAGCGCAGGGTGCCGACCGGCTCGCCGTACTGCACGAGCGGCAGCTCGTCGAGCTCGCCGCTCGGGGTTCCCGCCACCGCGAGCGGGGTCCCCTCACGGTCCACGATCTCCACGTGCCCCAGTCCCAGACCACCGGCCAGCTCGGCGGTCAGGGAGTCCAGCAGCGCCTGGACGTCGGCGGCGTCCGCGAGGCGCCGCGCCGTCCGGTCCAGCACCTCGGCGGGCTGGGCCCACTGGCCGAAGGTCAGCCGGTTGGCCGCTCCCTGCAGTGCCTCGCGCAGCGGCGCGAAGGCCACGGCCACCACCCCGGCCGCCAGCCAGGGCAGCCACGGCGCGCCCCGCTGCTGGAGCAGGGCGCCGACACCGCCCACGACGAGGGCGTAGAGCAGCGCGACGACCAACCACAGCGAGGCGTGGGTCAGCGAGCGGTTCAGCACGAGCGGGAGGTCGTAGAGCCTGCGTTGCAGCAGAGCGGTCCCGATGGCCACAGGCAGCGGCAGGGTGGCCAGACCGAACAGCCAGGGGGGTGCGGCGTCGGCCGTGCTGGCGACGAAGGCCAGGACCGGTGGGACGAAGGCGACCCCGAAGAGGAGGGTCTGCTGACGACCGAGGGGTCCAGCGTGCCGGTACCGCTGGACCAGGCAGGCCACGACGAGCACGATCGACAGCACCCCGGCCAGCAGGCTGAGGCCGGCGAACGCCTCCGTCGCCGGCGCGAGCGCGGCCGGCAGCCCCACGGGGCTGTCGACCTGCTGCACCCTCAGGTCGGTCAGCCGGGGGGACAGCAGCCCGACGACCGCGAAGCAGGCGATCGTGGCGACCACCACCCAGGTGGTCGTCCGGCCCAGGCGCGACCGCGGCAGGCGGCCGTCCGGGAAGCGCAGCGGCAGCCACAGGACGAGCACCAGCCAGGCCGTCCCGCGCAGGAGGCCGCCGGACACCGAGCCGAGCGCCGCCAGCCGGTCGTCGGGCTGGTCCCGGAGCACCGCGTAGGACAGCTGGACCAGCGCCTCGCCGACGGCGAGGACCGGCGCCGCCGTGACCGCGATCCGGCCCACCAGCTCGGCGGGACGGTGCCACACGATCAGCAGGCCGACCACCGTGTAGGCCACGACCAGGGTCGCGACCGCGGCCTCGTTCCAGCGGGCCTCGCGCGTGGGGGCGGACGCGACCGCGACCGCCGCGGCGACCACGCCGACGGCAGCCGCCAGAGCGGACGCTCTCCTGCCCACACGATCAGGGTGCACCACCTCGGCCGGCCGTGCACCCCGATCGCGCGGGTCCGCCGGCGTCACGTGCGCCGTGGGGTGCCGCGCAGGAACAGCACACCCAGGCCCACCCACCAGACCAGCCACAGCAGGGAGACCGCGTTGTGGGCGAAGGGCGTCGCGACCAGGCCGCACACTCCGACGCCCACTCCGCCCCAACCGATCCAGCGCACGTGCACGCGCTCGGCCAGGGCCGACATGCCCAGGGTCAGGGACATCGCGCTCAGCAGGGCCACCTGCAGCACGAAGGCGTAGTTCCGTACGTCGTTGACCACCATCACCGTCACGGCGTCGGCGCCGTGCTGGCTGCCGTGGATGGCGGCCGCGGCGGGTGCGAAGCCCACGGCGAGGGTCGAGGCGACCATCGCCACGCCGAAGGCCAGGAAGGTCTGGGACATCCACCGCGACAGAGCCGTACGGCGGCCCAGGGCGCGCGCGATGAGCACGAGGGCCGGCACGAGCACCATGAAGGAGAGCGCCTCCACGTACCCCGCACCGAAGGCGCGGGTGGTGTCGGCCTGGCGGTAGGCCTCGAGGATCCCCTCGGCGGTCTGGCCGTGGTCCACGAGCGGCTCCTGGGTGACCGCGGCGAGCATGAGGACCACGTGCGCGATCGCGAGACCACCCGCGAGGCGCCACATGGTCGTGGTCGGCTCGAGGGAGCCGGTCGTGGTGACGGGTGAGCGGGTCGCGCCCAGCGGGTTCGACGGGTCGGTGGTGGTCATGGGTCCTCCTCAGGGTCGGGCTCCGAGCGTGCGACACCGGCCGTTCCGGCGAACCGGCCGGACTCACGAGGAGACCGGGAAGATCTCCCGGTCCGGACACGGCGCGCTTGCGGGACACCGTCGCGGGGCCAGCCGGGTCGCACGACCCCGTGCTCGTAGGCGAGCACGACGGCCTGCACCCGGGTCGCGACCCCGAGCTTGGTCAGCACCCGGTTGACGTGGGTCTTCACCGTGGCCTGCGCGACGGGACCAGTCGTGGAGGATCGGAATCGCCCGAACATTTGTTCGACCAGGGTCTTGCCATCGTTCGAACACCTGCTCTAACGTCGTACACGTGTTCGATCGAATGTCTGTTCGACCCGCTGGCGCCGGCCTTGTCGGTGGTCGCCGGTAGACATCGATCAACACACAGCAGGGGTCGCTTCCCCGCCCGGCCAGAGGGTCGGGCACCTTCCCCGAAATGAGGTAGACCGATGAGCACACTGAGCATCCCCCGTCCGCGGGTCTCGTCCGACACCGACGTGCCCGGCCGGTTCGACGCGCCGGCCCGTTCCGCCGTCTCGCCGGCCCAGCCGGTGCCGGGTCAGCGACGTCCGGCCGAGCGACGTGCGCCGGCCCCGGACGAGCAGGAGTTCGCCACGGTGTTCGACCTCGACTACGGACACCGCACGCTCGAGGCGACGCGGATCCGCCGGTCGCTCCCGGAGCGCCGTGCCGACCGCGCACGCATCCGTCGCGTCGCTCCGACCGCCTCTCCGACCTCTCCGACCTCTCCGACCTCTCCGGCCGTTCCCGCGGGGCCGGTCCGGCTCACCCGCCGCGGACGGGCCGTCCTGGTGCTGGCCTTCCTGGGCCTGGCCCTGGCGCTGATGATCCCCCTGGGCGGCTGGGCCACGGCGTCGCTGTCCGCGGGCTCGCCCGACCCGGTGCGCGTCGTGGTCGTCCAGCCCGGCGACACCCTCTACGGCATCGCCGGCGACCTGGCCGAGCCCGGCGAGGTCCGCGCGATGGTGCACCGGATCCAGCAGCTCAACTCCCTGCCCGGCGGCCAGATCGCGGTGGGGCAGCAGCTCGCCGTCCCCGTCGGCTGAGCACCGGCCCGCCTCCGCGCGGGCCGGCCACACAACGTGCCGGTGGCTCCCTCGACCCGGGTCGCCGCACGGGGGAAGAAAGTGGGGTGGGACCGCCAGACCCGGTCCCACCCCACTCATCCGTCGCGGCCGGTGGTCGCCGCAGGACGTCATACGAACTGGTCGCCGGAGCAACCACCACGTATGACGTCCCGCGCGAGGTCATACGAAGTGGTCGCGGGAGCAACCACGACGTATGACGTCCCGCGTGAGGTCAGGCGCGGGCGGCGCCCTCGCTGAGCAGGAGCTGTGCGGTGGTGTAGGTCGCCATCACGCCCGACTCGAGGATCGGGGGCGGGTCGGCGAGCACGAAGGTGCGCACGCCGAGGAGGGTGTCGGAGAGCAGGAACAGGCCGGCACCGGCCGCGGTCAGCCGCCGGGCGGCCGGGGGGAGGTCGGCGTCGAGGTACGTCGCGGCCGCGGCCATCGCAGCGAGCATCGTGCTGTAGCCGAGGACCGGGACACCGAGCTCGCGCTGCCGTCGGCCGGCCTGGACGGCGAGCACCGGTGCGCTCAGCGCCCACGCTGCCGCGACCACCCGGGGCCCGGTCGCCTCCCGGAAGCCGGAGTGCCCGTGCTGGCGGAGGAAGCCGGTGAGGTAGGCCGCGTGTCCGAGCGCGAAGCTGCCCACTCCGGCCAGGAACGGCCGGGTGCCCTCGCCGAGCAGGGCGACGTCGCCGGCCCAGCCGGCCGCCTGGGCGGCCACGGTGGTCGGTCGCAGGCGGGAGCCGGCCGCCCGGGGGTCGGTCAGCAGCGAGGCCGACAGCGTGGGCATCAGCAACGGCTTGGTGGCGAACCTGGCGCGGTGCGCCCATCGGCCCGGCCGGCCCGCCAGCCAGGTGTCCAGACCGGCCAGGCCGAGGTAGGCGAGCCTCAACCGCGTGGGGGTGGTGAGCCGCATCCCGGGAACCTAGCGCAGCAGGGCCGCGGTCCGCCGCCGGTTCGACCGCGCTCAGTGGCCGCTGCCGGAGAGCACGGGACTGGCCTCGGCCACCCGCAGCGGCGTGCCCGGCCCGGTGGTCGTCACGGTGCCGTCGACGGGCCGGGACGGTCCGCCGTCGAGCGACCAGCGGGCGCTCCAGGTCACCCGCACCCGGTGCTCGACGGTGCGGTGCGCGTCGGCGTAGCGGTGCACCACGTCGCGAGCCGGGTACGGCGCGCCCGGCGTGGTGGTCGTCATCGAGGTCCCGTCGCCGAGCACCCAGTCGAACCGGCTAGGCCGGATCTCGAGCCGCACCCGCTGGCCGAGCAGGGTCACCGTCCGGGTCAGCGGGGCGGCCTCGGTGAAGAAGATCGTGTCGAAGTTGACCAAGGTCTTCTCGGCCGGCTGGGAGTGCGAGCGCAACGACGGCAGCGGGATCCGCCGGAACGCCCGCAGCACCATCGCGTCGGTCACCTGCGGCGGAGCGGCGGCCGCCGCGACGGGCGGGGGGCCGTTGCCGGAGCAGACGAGGCCCTGGGGCATCGCGGGCGGCGGTTCCACGCGCCAGAGCCGGTACTGGTCCTGACCCGGCGGACAGGTGTTGGCCGGACACACGGCGGCACCGGTCGTCGGATTGCCGATGCCGCGATCGCAGGCGGTGCGCCAGACGTAGCGGACGGTGGAGCGCGACGCCGCCTCGGTCACACTCGCGCACGGCCGTCGGCATCCTGCGGGTCAGCATGGGCGCTCGCTTGCTCAGAACGGTGAAGCCATTCGTCGCCTGTGCCCACATGGTGGCGTCGTCCGCCGAACTTGCAGTCGAGGAT
The DNA here is from genome assembly GCA_963815595.1 of uncultured Actinomycetota bacterium. GTDB lineage: Bacteria > Actinomycetota > Actinomycetes > Propionibacteriales > Nocardioidaceae > Marmoricola. The sequence goes on from CAWFHA010000007.1 coordinate 253,042, forward strand.
CCATCGGGCAACGCTAGCAGCTACGCATCGGCAAGGTCGAGTGCATCATGCTTCGAGGCGTCCAGGGTCGCTAACTTGCCATGGTCCATCGCCGGCCACTGCAGCAGGTTGAAGGCCTTAGGATTGTTCTTGCTGCGCCCTGAAGGTGACCGGTACATGCGTCCGGCCCTCTTGACCCACGTCTGAGGCTCGTAGTCTGACAAGCGCAGTCGAGTACTGCCACGTCGCCTCGATTCGGTAGAACTTAGTATGCAGTCGGGTACGTGCCACGCGCCGCCGTCGAAGTAGACCGCCCTCGCGCGTAGATGGCGTCGATCCCGTCCGCAATGGCTTCGCAGCGTGGTGCAGTTGCGTCGGCGTAGAGCTCTGCGAAGTGCTGAGGTGTCTCCCGTGGCGCCGGCGTAGTTCATGCGTCGCAGATGAACTGCACGCGACAAAGGCGATGGCACCAGCCTTGGTCTTCTTCCGCGCCGCGGCGGGCATGGCCGGGGGCGTCGGGGACGGCGACGCCGAGGGCGAGGGGCTGCTCGTCGGATCGCTCAGGGGCTCCGGCTCGGCCGAGCCGCCGCAGCCGGCCAGCACCAGCAGCACCACGAGCAGCAGGGGCCCCAGGAGCCGGGCGGGCGGGGCCACGGCGCTCAGCCGGCCACGCCCGTGCATGCGGTCACTCCTTGTGCTTCGAACCCGAGTCGATGGGGAGTTAACTACCCCTCGGGCGCGCTGGCTACACCGCGCGACGCACCTGTGGACAACTCTGGGAGGCGGGCGAGCAGGCGATGGCGGGCTACTCAGGCACTCCGCTGGAGCGCAAGCTCGGCGTACGACCCGAGCACGTCGTCTTCCTCGACGGTGCCCCGGAGGCCTTCGAGCTCGCCGCGGCGACCACGCGCCGGCTGCCGCGCCGGCTGGAGATCACGCTCACCTTCCACACCCGGGCCGCTGCCCTGGCGCGACGCCTGCCCACGCTGATCGAGCGCACCGAGTCCGCGGGGATGGTGTGGGTCTGCTGGCCGAAGAAGAGCGGGCCGCGCGGCCGCACCGTCGATCCGACGGTCGACCTCGACGAGAACGTCGTTCGCGAGATCGGGCTGGCGGCGGGCCTCGTCGACGTCAAGGTGTGCGCGGTGGACGAGACCTGGTCGGGCCTGAAGCTCGTACGCCGCCTCGCCGACCGCCGCTGACGCGCCCGACCGGCACCCGACCGGCAGCCGACCGCAGCCGACCGCCGCCGACGCACCCGACCGGAACCGGCCACGACCCGCCCAGCAGCCCGCGGGCCGCCGAACGGGCCTCAGGTGTAGCGGTGGTTCGCCTGGGGGTGCCCCGCCTCGCGGGTGCAGGTGCGCCCGTTCATCGAGCGGTGGCCGCAGGTGCTCTCCGTGGGCTCGGCGGTGTCCGGCCCCGACGACTCCGGCCCCGAAGACTCCGGCACCGGCTCGTCACGTGGAGGTGCGACCGGTGGCCGGCTCACGTTCGGACGGGCCCCACCCGACGGGGCCCGTTCCTGGGCACGGGCCCGGTCCCGCGCGTACTTGGCCTCGCGCATGGCCCGCTGGGCATCGAGCTTGCTCATCGTCGACTCACGAGTGGAGCCTACGGTCACCGTGCGGCTCGTCGGCCTCCCGGCGCGCGCGCCGGGCGCGCGGGCTCGTCGCGTCGCCGGGCCAGGGAGACCATCCGGCCGAGGAGGATGATCGCCACGAACAGGCACGCGGTCGCTCCGAGGGCCGCCACGGCGAGGAACGTCCACGCCTCCGAGTCGCCCGTGCGAGCCTCGCGGCCGAAGTCGATCGCGGCCAGCACCAGCACCCCCCAGGCGACCACGGTCAGGGTGACCAGCAGCGAGAGCACCAGCAGCCGACGCCGCGGCAGTCGCTGCGACGCGTTGTCGTGCTGTCCCGAGTGAGTGCCCACGGCGCCATTGTGGCCCCATCCCCGGCTCCGACCCCGACCCCGGCCGGCGCCGAGGGGCGCCCCGGAGGACACCCGCGGGGTTCAGCATGGGCACACAGGGGTAGAAAGGCGACATGTCCAGCAGCGTCAGCATCGACATCTCCGCCCTGGAGGGCGCGATCAGCGCGCTGACCAGCCTGGCCTCGCGCATCGACGGCCAGCGCAACCGCGTGCTGACCGGTACGCCGTGCGCGGTGCCCTCGCTCAGCGACGGCCGGGTCGAGCGGGTCGCCCGGTGGCTGCGCGACCAGGAGCCGGAGCTCTCCACCCGGCTCGACCTGGCCCGGCTGCTGGACACCGAAGGGGCAGGCGTCGCGACGTACACCACCGACGCCGACACACTCGCCAACACCCAGAAGCTCCTCGGCAGCGAGCTCGCCGAGCGGGTCGGCGACATCCGCTACGACACCGACCCCGAGACCCTCCGGCTGCTCGAGGAGATCCTGAGCAACCGCGCCACCGACGTGCAGGTCATGGCCGCGATGTACGACGACCTCGAGCCGCAGGACACCGCGAGCGTCATGGCGATGCTCGAGTCCAACCTCGGCATGTACGGCGACGAGGCCGCGCTCGACCTCGCCGAGACGCTGCGCCTGGGACTGGCCACCGCCACCAGGGCGCCGGGGTTCCCCTCCGACTGGTACGGCCGCGAGCTGACCCGGTGGTTCACCGCACCGATGCTCGACCGCGACGAGCAGAGCTGGTCGATGGAGCACATCCCCGGCATGTCCGGGGCCTCGCTGCTCGCCTTCATGATGCGCGAGGTGAACTACGACGGCGACTTCCTGGCCGGGGCCGCGGACACCCTGGCCACCTTCGAGAAGGAGATGGCCGACGGCAGCTTCGGCCCGGCCACCTTCTGGTACGGCCACAACGGCTACAGCGCCTTCGACGGCGACCACTACGGCGGCTCCTTCGCCGACCCGATGGCCGAGATGATGCGCGCGATGAGCCGGCAGCCGGAGGTCGGCTACGACTTCCTCCGCGCGCCGGGCAACGCCGACTTCTTCTTCGACAAGCGCGACTGGAGCAACGACGGGTACGACGGCATCGCGGCGCTGGCCGACCGGGTGAGCACCGACCCGGCCGTCTACCGGGCCCACCCGACCGAGGCGGCGATGATCGCCTCGCAGTTCGTGGACTGGACGGCCAACTCGCCCGGCTTCAACCCCGAGGACGCTCGCGCCGCCTCCGACAGCGTGGCCCACCTGCTCCGCTCCTACATGCCCTCGGTCGCGGCCGCCATGGACGGTGGCAGCGCGGACGGCGACCCGGGCATCCTCGCCGCCGGCCTCAACGTGCCCGGCTTCGGCGAGCTCGGCGACATGCCGCGGTTCTTCCGGGGCGACCTGGCCGCCATGACGGGGGTCGCGATGTCGACCGAGGGCGGCATGGTCGACCTCGCCGGGGGCGTCGCGGACTACCGGCAGACGCAGGTCAACACCCTGGCCTCCCTGCTGGCGGAGAACCCGCAGGACATCGACCTGCGCACCCACCTGCAGTCGGTGATGATGGACGACGCCGAGCTGCGCGCCTTCACCACCCGGATCGCGGGGGAGACCCAGATCAGCGACGCGCACGCCACCGACGTACAGCGCCAGTTCTGGACCAACCTGCTCGCCGAGGGGGCCAAGCAGGTGCCGATCAAGCCGCCCATCCTCGGCACCGTCGTCGAGCACGGCATCGACCTCGGCACGAGTGCGATCAACGACGCCTGGGCCAACACCGCCGACGGCGTCGAGGACACCTGGGAGGCCAACGCCACCACCGGCATCGCCCAGATGAACTACGAGAGCTACGCCAGCCTCGTGGAGGCCGGCGTGATCCCGCACGACCGGGTGCCGCCGGGGTTCCTCGACCACGGAGAGGTGCGGGGCTGGAACGACCTCGCCCCCGGCGAGCGCTCCGACTACGCCTCGCGGGCCGCCAGCGAGATGAACTCCTACATGCCCGACGAGACGCTGGAGAACACCTACCGCGGCCGGTTCCAGGACTTCTACGACGACCCGTCCGGATCCGGCGACTAGTGGGCCCGTCCGTGCCAGCGCCCGTGACCGCGACCAGGCAGCTGCTCCTCGCCGGCGTGCTGGCCGCCGTGCTGACCACCAGCGCCTGCGGGGCCGACGCCCCGGCCGGCACGCTCACCGAGGGTGACCTGCCCGACGGGGTGGAGGTCGAGCAGGTCAGCCGCGACGTGCAGGCCGGCCAGGTCACCTGTCAGGACGTCGACGACGCCGAGGACAACCACGTGATGGCGCCCTCGGACAACTACGACCCGGACCTGCGGGCCGCGGTCAGCTACCGGCTCGCGGGCCGGCCGCGCGAGAGCGTCAGCGACTCGGTGTGGCGCCTGGCCCGGCCCACGGAGGCGGTGGCCCAGGTCGCGGACGGCCTGGCGGCCTGCGCCGAGGCCCACCCCGAGCGCTACCGGAGCTTCGAGGTCGACGGGCACCCCGACGCCCTCGGCTACACCGCCACCGAGGGCGCGCCCACCGCGACGTACACCCGGCGGATCCTGGTGCCGCTGGAGGACCGGGTGGTGGTGCTCACCAGCACCCGTGAGGGCGACGACGACTTCTCGGTGACGCCCGAGGAGCTGCTGGACAACGCGCTGCGGGCCTCCGCCGACGCCCCGACCGCCTGAACGGCCCGGGAGACACCCTCGCGGCACCGTCGCGGCGCCCCCGAGCGGGGCGCGACCCGCGCCGACACACCCGTGTCCGACGCCCCGCAGCGCGCTGACCTGCGCGGATGCACCCGTACCCGAAGTACGTCATCCGGGTTTGCCCGATTCGGTTGCACACCCCCGGCCGCAGGCGTACGGTTCCACTACATCTAGTAGTTACACCGATGTAGTTATCCACATGTTGGGTGCGGTTCTCCCCAGAGATCTGAGCTTATCCACGTGGAATCCACAGCTCGACGCACAGGTTCTACCCAGGAGAGGAGGCCCATCGTGCACTGCCCGTTCTGCCGGAGCACCGACACCCGGGTCCTCGACTCCCGGGTGGCCGACGACGGCTCCGCGATCCGCCGCCGCCGTACCTGCCCGTCGTGCGAGAAGCGGTTCACCACCGTCGAGCAGATGCAGCTCACCGTGGTCAAGCGCAGCGGGACCAGCGAGCCGTTCACCCGGGAGAAGGCCATCGCCGGCGTCCGCAAGGCCTGCAAGGGCCGGCCGGTCTCCGAGGACGACCTGGCCCGGCTGGGCCAGACGGTCGAGGACACCCTGCGCAGCGAGGGCTGGGCCGAGGTGCCCGCCCACGAGATCGGGCTGAGCATCCTCGGCCCGCTGCGCCAGCTCGACGAGGTCGCCTACCTGCGCTTCGCCAGCGTCTACCGCGCCTTCGAGTCCGCCGAGGACTTCGAGACCGAGATCGCGATGCTCCGCATGGAGCGACCACAACCTCAGCCCGTGCCCGCCAAGGGCGGCTGACCACAGACCGCCCCGTGCGTGGTGGGGAAGCCGCGCGCGGGGCCACCAACAGCGGTGACCACCGGGGTCACCTCGAGGTGGGCGACCACCCACAACTGAACAGGCACCAGAGCAACAGGCACCACGGAAACAGGCACTGGCAGGCAGCACGGGCCAGGCACAAGCGAACAGCCAGCAGCGGCACCATCGAACCAGGGGAGTAGCGAACATGACCGAAACGGTGAGCGGGACCAGTGCACGGACCCGGAAGAAGGGCCTGAAGATCGAGCGGGTCTTCTCGACCGAGGGCGTGCACCCCTACGACGAGCTCACCTGGGAGCGCCGCGACGTCGTCCAGACCAACTGGAAGACCGGCGAGACGGTCTTCGAGCAGCGCGGTGTGGAGTTCCCCGACTTCTGGAGCGTCAACGCCTCCACGATCGTCACCACCAAGTACTTCCGCGGCGCCGTCGGCACCGACGCCCGCGAGTGGAGCCTCAAGCAGCTCGTCGACCGGGTCGTGAAGACCTACCGCAAGGGCGGTGAGGACCACGGGTACTTCGCCAGCCCCGCCGACGCCGAGCTGTTCGAGCACGAGCTCACCTGGCTGCTGGTCCACCAGTACTTCTCGTTCAACTCCCCGGTCTGGTTCAACGTCGGTACGCCGAGCCCGCAGCAGGTCTCGGCCTGCTTCATCCTCTCCGTCGACGACTCCATGGACTCGATCCTGAACTGGTACAAGGAGGAGGGCTTCATCTTCAAGGGCGGCTCCGGTGCCGGCCTGAACCTCTCCCGCATCCGCTCCTCCAAGGAGCTGCTCTCCTCCGGTGGCACCGCCTCCGGCCCGGTCTCCTTCATGCGTGGCGCCGACGCCTCCGCGGGCACGATCAAGTCCGGCGGCGCGACCCGTCGCGCGGCCAAGATGGTCGTCCTCGACGTCGACCACCCCGACATCGAGGAGTTCGTCGAGACCAAGGCCAAGGAGGAGGACAAGATCCGGGCCCTGCGCGACGCGGGCTTCGACATGGACCTCGGCGGTGCCGACATCACCTCGGTGCAGTACCAGAACGCCAACAACTCCGTGCGCGTGAGCGATGAGTTCATGCGCGCGGTCGAGGACGGCACCGAGTTCGGGCTGCGCTCACGGACCACCGGCGAGGTCATCGAGACCGTCGACGCACGCTCGCTGTTCACCAAGATCAGCCAGGCCGCGTGGGCCTGCGCCGACCCGGGCCTGCAGTACGACGACACGATCAACGACTGGCACACCAACCCCGAGACCGGCCGGATCACCGCGTCCAACCCGTGCTCGGAGTACATGTCGCTGGACAACTCCTCGTGCAACCTGGCCTCGCTGAACCTGCTGAAGTTCCTCAAGGACGACGACACCTTCGACGCCCCGCTGTTCGCCAAGGCGGTCGAGTTCATCATCACCGCGATGGACATCTCGATCTGCTTCGCGGACTTCCCCACCGACCCCATCGGCGACACCACCCGCGACTACCGCCAGCTCGGCATCGGCTACGCCAACCTCGGCGCGCTGCTGATGGCGATGGGCCTGGGCTACGACTCCGACGGCGGTCGGGCGATGGCCGCGGCCATCACCTCGCTGATGACCGGCACGTCGTACAAGCGCAGCGCCGAGCTCGCCGGCGTCGTCGGTCCCTACGCCGGCTACGCCCGCAACGCCGACGCCCACAAGCGCGTCATGCGCAAGCACCAGGCCGCCAACGACGTCGTGCGCCCCCTGCACGTCGCCGACACCGAGGTCCACAAGCTGGCCGCGAAGGCCTGGGCCGAGGTGCAGAAGCTCGGCGAGAAGAACGGCTTCCGCAACGCGCAGGCCTCCGTGCTCGCGCCCACCGGCACCATCGGCTTCATGATGGACTGCGACACCACCGGCATCGAGCCGGACTTCTCGCTGGTCAAGTTCAAGAAGCTCGTGGGTGGCGGCTCGATGCAGATCGTCAACCAGACGATCCCGCGGGCGCTGAAGAAGCTCGGCTACGCCCAGGAGACCATCGAGGCGATCGTCGAGTACATCGCCGACAAGGGCCACGTCATCGACGCCCCGGGTCTGAAGACCGAGCACTACGAGGTCTTCGACTGCGCGATGGGTGCCCGGGCGCTCAAGCCGATGGGCCACGTGCGGATGATGGCGGCCTGCCAGCCGTTCCTGTCCGGCGCGATCTCCAAGACGGTCAACCTGCCGGAGTCCGCGACGGTCGAGGAGATCGAGGACATCTACCTGCAGTCCTGGAAGCTCGGCCTCAAGGCGACCGCGGTCTACCGCGACAACTGCAAGGTCGGCCAGCCGCTCTCCGACGGCAAGTCGGACTCGGCGAAGAGGGACCAGGGCCAGGCGGTGGAGGGCGACGCGGTCGTCGAGCCCACGGTGGTCGAGGTGCACAAGCCCTTCCGCAAGCGGCTGCCGAAGAGCCGGGCCTCGAAGACGACGTCGTTCACCGTCGGCGGCGCCGAGGGGTACATGACCTCCGGTGCCCACGACGACGGCGAGCTCGGCGAGATCTTCCTCAAGCTCGGCAAGCAGGGCTCGACCCTGGCCGGCGTGATGGACGCCTTCTCGATCGCGGTGTCCATCGGCCTGCAGTACGGCGTCCCGCTGGAGACCTACGTCTCGAAGTTCACCAACCTGCGCTTCGAGCCGGCCGGCATGACCGACGACCCCGACGTGCGGATGGCGCAGTCGATCATGGACTACATCTTCCGTCGCCTCGCCCTGGACTACCTGTCCTTCGAGGACCGGTCGATGCTCGGCATCTACTCCGCCGAGGAGCGGCAGCGCCACCTCGAGACCGGCTCCTACGAGCCCCTGGAGGAGACCGGCTCCGCCTCGGAGCTGATGTCGTCGGGTGACCACGCGGTGACCGAGGACCAGTCGGCGGTCGAGCCGGTCGAGACCAAGGACACGCACGGTGCCGAGGCCCGCGAGGTCCCCGCCCGCTCGGTGGTCGAGCGCAGTCGAGACCAAGAGGCGCACACCAGCGCCGAGCTGCTCGAGCAGATCACCGGCACCGCGGTGGACTCCCCGCTGTGCATGACCTGCGGCACCAAGATGCGCCCCGCGGGCAGCTGCTACGTCTGCGAGGGCTGCGGCAGCACCAGCGGCTGCAGCTGAGCGCCTGCTTCGACGAGGTCCGCAGGCCCCACCCGTACGCCGGGTGGGGCCTGCGGGCTATTGAGGGGCTTGAATCGCAGCCCTCGCCTCAGAAAGTGCAAATCGGTACAAATCGATTGGGTGCTCTGGATAATCACCAGGCATGACCCAACCGCATCTGGTCCTGAACCGGTGGCGGCGCTACGGCAAGGACCGCCTGTACGTGACCCGCACGGACGGGTCGGCCGTGGGCTGGTGGGACCTGGTCACTGACGAGGGACACCCGGAGACCGATGGCGATGCCGCGGTGCTCGCCGAGTCGGTGGCTGCGTGGCGATCGGCCCGGGCCGAGACGCGCAAGACCGAGCGCGTGCTGGCGGCGTCCGGGCCGCAGGACTTGTCGCAGACCGAGGAGCGGAGCAGCGCGGCCTCGGTGTCACCCACGACCAAGGTCGAGCGACCCTGGCTGGACCTCGCTCTCAACACCCCCGGTGCGGAGGTCCGCCAGCAGGCTCAGGCCGCTCGGGAGTCCGCACCGGTCAGGACACTGCTGGCGCGTGCCCTGGGCGTGCACACCGACGAGCGTGCGTGGCGGATCGGCGCCGAGGGTGAGGAGCGGGTTGCCGCCGAGCTCGCCAAGGTCGTCCGCAAGGACCCGCGCTGGCGGGTGCTGCACGCCATCCCCGTCGGCACCCGTGGCTCGGACATCGACCACCTCGTGATCGGCCCGGGTGGGATCTTCACGCTCAACGCCAAGCACCACCCCCGCGCCAGCGTCTGGGTCGCGGGAGACACGGTCCAGGTGAACGGGAGCAGACGGCCCTACGTGCGCAACGCCCGCCACGAGGCCGAGCGCGCGGCCGGGCTCCTCGCTGCCGCGTGCGGCTTTGCGGTACATGTCGAGGGCGCCGTCGCGATCGTCAACGCCGATCGGTTCGAGGTCCGCAAGCCGCCGAAGGGCGTGCAGGTGCTGCGCCACCGCGACCTGGCCCGGTGGGTACGCCGGCACGGGGACATCTACTCGATGGAGCTGGTGCAGGCCGTGTGGGAGGCGGCTCGCCGGTCCACCACGTGGCAGGCCTGAGCAACCATTGGGCGGGGGCGACTGACGCTGCTCGCTCCGCTACCGAGCCGACTGCCTCAGCAGCCAGCGCTGGAGCAGGGCGGTGAGCCGTTCGGGCTGGTCGAGCTGGATGAGGTGTCCCGCCTCGGGCACGAGGTGCAGCTCGGCGCCGGGCACCAGCCCGGCCAGCCGGTGCGCCCGGTCGACCGGGATCCAGGTGTCCTCGGTGCCCCAGATGATCGAGACCGGCAGGTCGATCGTGGGGTAGAGCGGCTCGATCTCGTCGGTGTGGCGCTGGTCGGCCTGGGCGATCTGTCGGTAGAACGCCGCCTGCCCGTCGGCGTCCGACCAGGGGCCGGCGAGGCGGTCCAGGTCGGTCGGTGGCCAGGGGCCGGTGGGCCGCACCGCCGATGTAGGCCCGCACGAGGGCCTCGTGCAGGGGCGCCGGGATCCTCGCGAAGACCTCCGCGTGCTCGGCCACGAGGCGGAAGAACTCCGAGCCCCAGGGCGCCAGTGCGACCACGTCGACGAGTGCCAGCGAGCGGTACGGCGCTCCGTGCAGCAGGTGGGTCCGCAGCGAGACCGCGCCCCCGTAGTCGTGCGCCACGACGTGGGGCTCGCGCAGTCCCCAGTGCTCGAGCAGGTCCGCGAACAGCTCGGACTGCACGGCGAGGGACACGTCCTGTCCCGCGGCCATGGTCGAGTCGCCGTACCCGAGCATGTCCCAGCGGTAGACGGTGAACTCGTCACCGATCGCCTCGGCGACGCCCTGCCACAGCCACGACGACCACGGGGTCCCGTGGCAGCACACGACCGCGGGGCCCGACCCGGAGCGGGTCCAGCGGACCTCCTGCCCACCACGCCAGGTGAACGCCTCCTCCAGCACGCCCGCGAGCATGCCACGCGTCACGCGCCGTCGTCGCGCTCGTTCCGCGGCCGTCGCATCACCTCGGTCTCGGCGTCCGGGCCGGGCGGGGCGACGAGCGGAGGGCGGCGGCGTGCGGGACGGTGGACATGGCGGCGCGGCGGGAGCAGGCGCAGCTGGCGGCGTACTCGCTCGTCGAGGGCGAGCTCGTGCTGCAGCCGGCGGACCGTCGCCCGCGTGGCCGAGAGCAGCTCGACGACGTCGGGCGGTCGCTGCTCGCCCAGCGCCGCGTCGAGCCGGGCGCGGGCGCGCAGGAGGCCGTCGTGGGCCTCCTGGAGCCGCTCGATGTCCGCCCGGCTGAGGTCCACCTGCGCGGCGGCCTCGTTGCGGACCATCTCCCCGAAGGCGTCGACCCCGGCGGCCAGCTGGCGGCACGTCGACGCCACCTCGGTGAGCACGGTCGACGCGTCGTCGTCGGCGATCCAGCTGCCGGACGCGGCGTCGGCCACCGAGCGCATCAGGCCCCGGATGGCGACGGCGGCGTGCTCGAGGGCCTCCAGACCCTGGCGCAGCGCAGGCTCGACGTGCGGCGTACGGACGGCTCGCACGTTGAGCCGCCGGCCCTCCTCGGCCATGAGCACCGCGGCGCCGATCCGGGGGATGTCGTGGGTGATGCGTCGGGCGTCGTCCAGCCACTCTCGAGCAACACCCGACAGGCGCTCGCGGTGGTCCTCGTCCATGTCGTCGAGCTGGTCCGCGACGCGGAGCAGGAGCTCGCTCACGGCGTCCGCGAGGCCGTCGACGGCGCGTCCGGCGTCAGCGCTGGCGGCCTTCGGCGGGTAGACGAGGGTGGCGATGATGCCGACGACCGCGCCCACGAGGGTCTCGGTGATGCGCTGCCAGGCGGCTGCCTCCGCGCCGATGGTGCCGACGCCGAGGACGAGCATGCCGCTGATCGCGACCTCCACGAGGTTGGAGCGCAGCCGCAGGAACTGGCCGAGCGTGATCGAGGCCAGGATGAGCAGCCCGAGACTCCACCACTCGAGAGGTACGACGGCGGCGAACCCGACGGCCAGCACCACCCCCGCGACCACGGCGACGACGCGGTCGAGCCCGGTCACGAGCAGGGACAGCGGCGTCACCTGCACGACGAGCATCGCGGTCAGGGGCGCCAGCAACGGCTGGGTGTCGGGGAACAGCAGCGAGGCGACGACGTAGCTGCTCGTCGCGGCGATGGTGATCCGCAGCGACCAGCGCACGGCGGCGGCCCCGTCGCGGCGTACGCGCGCCGCCTCGCGCGCGAGGAAGCCACGCCACCACCGGAGCATGGATCTCATTCTGCCCCGGACGGGTGCCGGCCCTGTCGTGGTCGGCGGCGCGCCGAGCCCGGGGGTGGTGGGGGGCGGCCTCACGACTAGACCGCGACGTGGTGTCCGTTCCCTGGCTCGGCGAACGACCGTACTCTCCACCCACCGCGACACCGGATGTGTGCCGGGCATGTCCTCAGGGGGAGGCGGCACGCCTGGGCGGATCGACGTAGGGGGACTCGTGAGCGCTCGACCTTGGCTGACCGCATCGATCAGCGGCTTCGTCCTTGTCCTGGCGGCCCTGGTGCCACCGCCGGCGTCCGCCATGGCGGGGGAGTCCACGTCTGGTGCCGGTGTCGTGCGAAGCGCGTTCTGTGTCGACACTGCCTTCGTGTACGACGCGACCGGGACCGGGGCGGCTGACGCTGCCACCGGCACCTGGTCCCTGACCTGTGCGTCAACAGGGGCGACTGCGGAGGGGACGTTCGACTGTCTGCGCGTGTCGAGCTCGTACAGCGGCACGTTCGGGATCGAGCTCCGCGCCGAGATGGGCGGGGTGGTGGGGACGGCCTCACCCGATGCCGATCCGAGCTTCGCGGCCGGTGCTCAGGTCACCTTCTTCGTCCACGACGACTACGCGCGGTTCGGGCCTCCCACCAGAGATCTTCTCGGGGTCTGGGCGCAGGCCAACGACTGCTCCGACAGCGACACGGGTCAGGCAGCGAGCCTGACGTCGGGCGAGCTGACCATCAGCCAGGCAGACCAGGATCAGGACGGTGTCACGGACGGCCGTGACGACTGTCCCACCGTGTTCAACCCGTGGCAGGAGGGCGCCGAGAACAACTGTCCCGACACGGACTCCGACGGAGTCCTCGACCAGGACGACAACTGCCCGGATGTCTCGAACGCGGCCCAGACCGACACCGACGGTGATGGTGAGGGTGACGCCTGCGACTCCACGCCCAACGGCGACACCGACGGTGACGGGGTGGACGACCTCGTCGACAACTGCCCGACGGACTACAACGAGGACCAGGTCGACACCGACGGTGACGGGGTCGGCGATGCCTGCGACGAGCCCGCCGTCAGTGACACCGACGGCGACGGGGTCGACGACGCGAGCGACAACTGTCCCTCGGACGCGAACCCCGGTCAGGTCGACACCGACGGTGACGGGGTCGGCGACGCCTGCGACGAGCCCGCCGTCAGTGACACCGACGGCGACGGGGTCGACGATGCGAGCGACAACTGTCCCTCGGACGCGAACCCCGGTCAGGTCGACACCGACGGTGACGGGGTCGGCGACGCCTGCGACGAGACGCCGAACGGTGACGCCGATGGTGACGGGGTCGACGATGCGAGCGACAACTGTCCCTCGGACGCGAACCCCGGTCAGGTCGACACCGACGGTGACGGGGTCGGCGACGCCTGCGACGAGCCCGCTGTCAGTGACACCGACGGCGACGGGGTGGCTGACGACGCCGACAACTGCCCCACGCAGGCCAACCCGTCCCAGAAGGACAGCGACCGCGACGGCGTCGGTGACGCCTGTGACGCCACCCCGCTCCCGGTGCGGGTCCCGCCGAACGCCAACGCCTGCAAGAAGTACGGGTGGCGTCATTTCACCGACAAGGTCGGGCGACCGTTCCGCAACCAGGGCGCGTGCGTGAGCTACGCGAAGAAGCGCAAGTACTGCCCGCCGCGGGGGTACTCGTCGACTGTCGCCAAGTAGGGCTGACTCGCACACTCCGTGATCCATCGGCAAAGGGTTGACGGCAGATTCGAACATGTGTACGATAGAGCCACGCTCGAGGTGATAGTGATGCTGGGGCCTCGGCGGGATCCGTACGACGCGACGGATCGCCTCTCACGGGCACGCTGCATCGACATGTGAGTCCGATGTCGATAGCAGGGAGGTGCCGTGGAGTCGCCCACCGAGCCGCCTGTCGGGCCGCCTGTCGAACCGGGCCGGCACCCGCTGCTGGCCGGCGCCGACGACATCGAGTCCGCGCTGGAGGAGATGAGCGCGAGCGAGCCGGTGTTCCTCGACCCGGACGCCAAGCGCACGCTCCTGTCCCGGCTGGCCCGACTGGAGTCGCGGCTGCGTGCCGTGCGCTTGCGCACCATGGCCGTGGCCGACGACGTGGCCGCCCAGCAGGGCGCCCGTGACGTCGCCGCACTGCTGACCCACGACACCCGCGGCGACGCCGCCGAGCACCGGAGCGACCTGGCCCTGGCCGAGTCGCTCGACCGACGCTGGACGGCGGTGCGGACCGCGCTGGGCGAGGGGACGATCAACGTCGCGCAGGCGCTGGTGATCACCCGAGCGCTCGACGCCCTGCCGGGCGAGCGCCTCGAGCCCGAGGTGCTCGCCAAGGCCGAGGCCCACCTGGTCGCCGAGGCAGCGCATCGCGGACCCCGCGAGCTCAGGGTGCTCGGCCGCCAGATCCTCGAGGTGGTCGCGCCCGAGGTCCACGAGCACGAAGAGGGCAGGCGGCTCGACGCCGAGGAGCGCCGGGCGCGGGAGCGCACCAGCCTGAGCTCGAGCAACCTCGGGGACGGCACGACGCGGTTCGTGATTCGGATCCCCGATGCGGCGGCCGCGCGGCTGCGCACCTACCTCGAGGCGTTCACCGCCCCGCGCCACCGCGGTCCGGGGGAGGGTGACCGGATGCCGATGACGCGTCGGCTGGGTGAGGCCTTCTGCTCGCTGCTCGAGGCCACCGACCCGCGTCGCCTGCCCGTCCACGGCGGGGACGCCACGACGGTGATCGTGACGATCCCGCTCGAGGACCTGACCAGGGAGCTCTCGGCGGCGGGGTTGTCGGTGGGTGAGCGGATCTCGGCCGCCGAGGCCCGTCGCCTCGCGTGCACCGCCCAGATCGTCCCGGCGGTGCTCGGCACCCGCTCCGAGGTGCTCGACCTGGGCCGCAGCTCCCGACTGTTCAAGCCCGCGCAGCGCAAGGCCATGGTCATCCGGGACCGCGAATGTCGGGCCGAGGGGTGCACGGTCCCGGCGTCGTGGTGCGAGGCGCACCACTGGGGCAGGCCGTGGCATCGCGGCGGCAGGACCGACCTGGAGGACGGCATGCTGCTCTGCTCGTGGCACCACCATCGCGCGCACGACCCCACCTATGACGCGGACCGCTTGCCGGACGGCGACGTCCGCTTCAGGCGAAGGCGAGAGTGAGAGCGGATGCGTCGCGTGGACGGGTCAGTTGATGCGGATCCCGACGCCGGGGCCGACATCGGTGCCGGTGAAGTAGAAGACCGCGAGCACGATCACCCAGGACAGCCAGAACGGCACGACGAAGGGGAGCATGCGGGCCATCACCGTGCCGAGGCCGGCCTCGGGCTCGTAGCGCTTGAGCATGACCAGGAAGATGAAGATGTAGGGGTTCATCGGGGTGATGACCTGGGTGGCGGAGTCGCCGACGCGGAAGGCGGCCTGGACGAAGCCGGGCTCGAAGCCGAGCAGGGCGAACATCGGCACGAAGACGGAGCCCACCAACGTCCACATCGAGGAGCCGCTGACGATGAACAGGTTGAGCAGCGAGCACAGCAGGATGAAGCCGAGGATGGCCGGGAAGCCGGTCAGGCCGATCGACTTCAGTCCGCTGGCCCCGGCGACGGCGAGCGCCGAGCCGAGGTTGGACCAGGTGAACAGGGCGATGAACTGCCCGAGCATGAAGGCGAGCACGATGAACGACGACATGTCCTTGATGCCGTGGCCCATCACCTTCGGCACGTCGGCGGCCTCCCTCAGGGTGCCGGCGACGAAGCCGTAGGCGAGCGCCGGGCCGAGGAAGAGCACGAAGACGATGAACACCGTGGAGTCCAGCAGCGGCGACTCCGGCAGGAAGTTGCCGTCGTCGTTGCGCCAGGGGGAGCCGCCCGGCAGCACCGCGACCAGGATCAGGGCGGTCAGGACGAGTGCGACCACCCCCGCCCACCGCAGTCCTCGGCGCTCGTGCGGGTCGAGCTCGGGGGAGAGGTCGGTGGGGGTGGCGCGGAGCGCGGCGGCGACCTCCTCGTCGTCGGTGCCCCCGGACAGCGTCGAGTCCAGCGTGCCCGCCTCGGCGTCGGTCTGCGCGAGCTCGGTCGGGGCACCTTCGCGCACCAGGCGCGGCTCCACGACGCGGTCGATGATCCAGCCGGCGACGGCGGCCAGGACGAAGGAGGAGACCAGGTTGAACCAGTAGTTGGAGACCGGGGTGACCGCCGCGCCCGCGTTCGGCAGCCCCTCGGTCACGGCCGTGGTGATGCCGGCGAACAGCGCGTCCAGGCTGGTGACCACCGGCGAGGTCGAGTAGCCGGCGCCCACGGCCGCGAACCCGCCGACGAGCCCGGCGATCGGGTGGCGGCCCGCAGCCTTGAACACCATGGCGGCCAGGGGCGGGACCACGATGAACGCCGCGTCGGCCATCACCGAGGCGGTGACGCCGACCAGGCCGACGGCGTACGGGAGCAGCCAGCGCGGCGCCGAGCCGAGCGTGACCCGGATCAGGGCACCCAGCATGCCGGTGCGCTCGGAGACGGTGACCGCGAGCAGGATCGTGACCACCGTGAGCAGTGGCGGGAACCCGATGAAGTTCGAGCCGAGGTTGACCGTGAGCCAGGTCAGCCCCTGACCGGTGAACAGCCCACGCACCTCGGTGGGCTCGTCGGTGCCCGGGATGGTGACCGAGACGTCACCGAGCTGCAGGCCCGTCGAGACCACGCCGACGAAGAGGAACAGTCCGAGGAAGAGCAGGAACGGGTCGGGCAGCTTGTTGCCCACGCGCTCGATGCCGGTGAGCAGGCGGTCGGCGCGGGTCGCCGAGGACGTGCTGGTCATGGGGCGGCCTCCCGAGTCGGATGCACGATGACGCAGATCGCCAGGAAGGTATCAGGGCTCCGGAGCGCAGGACAGGCGTCATCCGCCGTTCGGATCCCGTCAGAGGCCCAGGGCCTCGGCCACGTCCGGCGGCAGCGGTTGGGCGTCCCGCATCCCCGGCACGTACCCCTCGCGGACGTAGACCATGGCCGCGGGGCCCTCGCCTGCGGTCACGGCGTACCGCGGGTCGACCTCGGCGATCGCGAAGGCGTCGATCGGCTGTGCCGGCGCTGTGGCGACGTCACCGGTGTCGTTGCAGGCGGGCACCTCGGCGCCCACGAGCGCCCGGCCCCGTTCCAGGTCCCTCGAGCCGACGCTGATGTACAGCGATCCTTCGTACCGGACGGCTGCGACGCAGGAGGCCGCGGCACCGCCTCCCCCCGCGTCCGCGTCGCCGTCGCTCGGAGCGTTGCCGCCCTCGGCCGTCTCGCGCCCACCACAGGCCGCGAGGAGCAGCAGGGCCACGACCGCCAGGAGCAGGGAGATGGGGCGGTGGATCGGTGCGGTAGGCATGGCGTCTCCTCGTGGCCGTGGCGTGTCGGTGAGACGTCCGCCGGGTCTCGTCGGTTCCACGGATCCTCGCGGAGACCGTCACGCTCCGACCGGACCGGCTGCCCCGTCTCGCTGGGGTGTCGTCCGCCGGCCCCGCACCTCGCGCAGCGCCAGTACCGTGACGGCCGCGACGACCACGACCGCACCGACCCACTGCCGGGCGTCGAGCCGTTCGCCGACCAGGAAGCCCGCGGCCACGCCGAAGACCGGGATGAGCGGCAGGAACGACCCGGCGACCGAGGCGTCGAGGTGGCGCAGGCCCGCGAGGTAGAACCAGAACGCGAGCCCGTAGTACAGCCAGCCGGACGCCGCGGCGGCCACCCAGGTCTGCCAGCCCAGCCCCGCGAGCGACCAGCCGGTGCCGCCGGCCAGCTCGACGGCCGTGGCGAGCCCGAGGGCCAGCGCCAGGGCAGCGAGCTGCTGGGCCAGGACGACCGGCAGGGAGGCGTCGTCGAGCAGCAGGCTCCGGGTGGCGACGGTGTAGATCGCGCAGCAGGCGACCGCCGCCACGGTCAGTGCCACCCCGACCGTGCTGCCGGTGGCGCCGGGGCGGTAGACCACGAGCACCACGCCGAGCACGGCCACCCCGAGCGTGACCAGCAGCGACGCCGGCACGTGCTCGCGCAGCAGCAGGACGGCGAAGACCACGATCAGGACCGGCTCCGCGGCCCACAGCAGCACCGACATGCTCGCGGTGATCGTGACGAGGCCGAGCAGGCCCAGCGCGTAGGCCAGGCCGGGGTTGAGCAGGCCCAGGGCGGCGAGCCGTCGGGTGCCGGGCGTCCAGCGCAGCCGCTCGCGGCGTACCAGGGTCAGGACCAGCAGGAGGCCGCAGCTGGCGGCCAGCTGCATCGGGAGCAGCGTCAGGGCCGCGACGTCGTCGAGGACCTGCTTGGTGACGACGGTGCCGACGCCCCAGCAGGCGGCGGCAGCGACGAGGGCGGTGACCGCGGAGGCGTGCGCGGTCAGGGGAGGGTGGGACATGACGGTCTCCGGAGTCCGAAGGGGTGGAGGGGTCCGTGTCTGGGTGTGGACGCAGAGTGCGGCGACGTCAGCTCGCCGGGTCCTCGCCGTCGCAGCACGCGTAGGCGGGCAGGCGACCGGGCCGAACCTGTCGCCGCTGCTGCCCGCTTCCGCTCATGTAGCAGACGCTACGCCGAGGCGGCCCGCGACGGAAGCGAGGACGCCTCCGTAGGGTGGGCGGGTGACCCAGCTCCTCCTCGTCGGTGCCGGGCACGCCCATCTGTACGTCGTCCGGCACGCCGCCGAGCTGGTCGCCGCCGGGTACCAGGTGCACCTGCTCGCGCCCCGGTTCTTCCACTACAGCGGGGTGGCCTCCGCCGTCGCCGCGGGCGACCTCGAGATCGAGGAGGGGCGGATCGACGTGGCCGCCCTGGCCGGCCGCGTGGGGGTCGACTTCCACGAGGGCGTCCTGGTCTCGCTCGACCTGGCTGCGCGGGTGGCGAGGACCGGGGAAGGAGCCGAGATCGGCTACGACGTGCTGTCGCTGAACATCGGCAGCGTCGTCGACCCGCCGGGGATGGAGGTCGGCGACGACGTGCAGCGGGTCAAGCCGCTCAGCAGCCTCGACCGGCTGGGGGAGCGTCTCGACGCACGGCACTCCCGGGAGGCGGGAGCCACGGTCACCGTGGTGGGAGGAGGGGCCACGGGGCTCGAGCTCGCAGCACACCTGTGCGTGCGTCCCAGCGTTGCGCAGGTCCGGCTCCTCGAGGCTGGTGCGGCGCTCGGGACCGACCTGCCCGCCGGTGCCGCTCGCTCCGCGACGCGGCTCCTCGAGGCCCGCGGCGCCCAGCTCCGGGCGGGGTGCGCCGTGCGGCACCTCTCCGGCGACGCAGCCCGCTGCGCCGACGGTGCGGTGGTGACCCACGACGCCGCCGTGCTCGCCAGCGGGCTCTCCGCGCCTGCGCTGCTCGGCGACGTGGGGCTCGGCGACCACCGGGGAGTGCCGGTCCGGGCCACGCTGCAGCACGTCGAGCACGAGGAGATCTACGCCGTCGGCGACTGCGCCCGGTTCCTGCCGCGACCCCTGCCGCGGATCGGCGTCCACGGCGTCAAGCAGGGGCCGGTCCTGCACCGAAGCCTCCTGGCCCGCGTGCGGGGGGAGCCGCTCCCCACCTACCGTCCTCAACGACGCGCCCTGGCCGTGCTCGACCTCGGCGGCGGCACCGGTCTCGCGACCTGGGGCCGGTGGTGGTTCCGCGGCCCCGCCGCGCTGCGGCTCAAGCGCCGCATCGACCGCCGCTGGCTGGCCCGGTACCGGGAGGGCTGAGGGAGCTCGCCGACGTCGCCGGGACGGACCGTGTGACGCAGGTCACGGTCCGTGAGGCAGACTGGAGGTGCACCTCCACCGCCGAGACGAGGAGTGGCCCCGTGGAAGACTCGATCCTCAGCATCGTTCCGCCCGTACTAGCGATCGTGCTGGTGATCGCCACCCGCAAGGTGGTGCTGAGTCTCGGCCTGGGGGTGCTGAGCGCGGCGTTCATCGTCGCGTCGTACGCGCCGCTGGAGACGCTGCGGCTGGTGTGGGACGCCTTCAGCCAGCTGTTCTGGGCCGACGGGGGCGTCAACACCGGCAAGGTCTACATCTTGATCTTCACCCTCGCGCTGGGCGTGATCGCAGCGCTGGTGCTGATGGCCGGTGGCAGTGCGGCGTTCTCGGAGTGGGCCTCCAAGCGGATCACCACACGTCGTGGCGCCCAGGGCATGTCGGCAGGGCTCGGCATCGCGATCTTCATCGACGACTACTTCAACGCGCTGGCCGTGGGGCAGGTGGCGCGCCCGGTCACCGACAAGCTCAAGGTGGCCAGGGCCAAGCTCGCCTACCTGATCGACTCCACCTCGGCGCCGGTCGCGGTGCTGGCGCCGTTCTCCAGCTGGGGCGCCTACATCATCGGCCTGATGGCGCCCATCGTGGCCGCCTCCACGCTGACCGAGAGCGACGTCGAGGTCTTCATCAAGTCCGCCGGGATGAACTACTACGCGATCGGGACATTGATCACCGTCGGCCTCGTCGTCTTCTTCCGGCTCGACATCGGGCCGATGCGTCGCGAGGAGCGCCGCGCGATCGAGGAGGGGGAGCCCTACGACAGCAGCGAGACCATTCCGGGCGAGCTCGACGAGGACCTGCCCGTCCACCGGCCGGGCGCCAAGCGTGCCCTGGTGCTGCCGTTCCTCGCGCTCGTGGTCGGCGTGATCGGCGGCATGGTGTGGACCGGCTATCGCGCGGGCGAGAGCTGGGCCGTCCTCGACCTGCTGGCGAACGCCGACGTGACCGAGGCGCTCATCTACGGCGCGGTCCTCGGCCTGGGCAGCGCCTTGTACTACTACGTGCGCGACACCACGGCGAACCCCAAGTTCGGGTGGGGGACGTTCGGCAAGGGCGTGCGCGGTGGGCTGACCTCGATGTGGCCCTCGGTGCAGATCCTCGTCCTGGCCTGGATGCTGGGTGCGCTCATCGAGGCCCTCGGGACCGGTGACTACCTCGCCGGGCTGGTCGAGCAGGCCGACCTGGCGCCCGCGTGGCTGGTGCCGATGATCTTCGTGATGGCCGGGGCGATGGCGTTCTCCACCGGGACGTCGTGGGGCTCGTTCGGCATCCTGCTGCCGATCGCGGGCACCCTGATGACCTCGGTCGGCGAGCCAGAGCTGCTCGTGCCGGCCTTCGGTGCCGTCCTGGCCGGCGCGGTCTTCGGCGACCACTGCTCGCCGATCTCCGACACGACGATCCTGTCCTCGACCGGAGCAGGCTGCAACACGATCACCCACGTCACCACCCAGCTGCCCTACGCGCTGTTCGCGGCCGCCGCCGCGCTGGTCGGTTACATGGTCATGGCGCTCACCGGCAGTGGGTTCGTCGGCTTCCTCGCCATGCTGGTGGCCCTGGTCAGTGGGGTGTTGCTGGCGCGCACGATGTCGACCCCGCTGGAGGCTCCGCAGCGGGAGAAGGACCCGGTGGCCTGAGGTCGCGGCGGTCTAGTCGGGGCAGGGTCCCTGTCGGTGCTTGCTTCTACCTTGATGACCAGAGCGAGCATCTGGGGGGTCGATGAGCACGAGCTTTGACGAGGGGACCGCGGCGTCCTGGCAGCGCTTCGAGGAGCGCCTCGGCCGGGCCCTCGCCTCCGTGGGCGAGGGTTGGTTCGAGATCGGGCTCCCGGCCGGCACCGACGAGCTCTACGGGCCGGTCGTGGTGGTCGAGGGTGCGGGCGACCGGGTGGTCGCCCTGCTCTCCGAGGCGCCGACGCGCGCCGGCGCCGCGCTCGAGGCGCTGGGCTGGCAGCCGCCCGACCCTGACGACGACGTGACCGCGATGTGGTGCTCCGAGGCGGCGGCAGGTCAGGAGGAGGTGCTGGTCGGGGTGCTGAGCGGCACCCTGCGGCACGTGTTCGGCGTGCCCGACCCGGCGCTGCTGGCCGACACCATGTCGGGTCCTGCCCGGGACGACGGCGAGGACGCCTCGTGCTCGAGGGACCTCGAGCTCGTCGCCCGGCCGGCGGGTGCCGAGGAGCTGCAGGCGCTCGTGGACCGCACCCTCAGTGCCCATCTGGGTCATGCGGTGCAGCACGACGAGGACGGCGACGTCCCGGTCACCAACGGCACCGTGCCGGTGTGGGTGCAGGTCAGCTCCCGGGCCCCGCGCGTGCGGCTGTTCAGCCACGTGGTCTGCGACGTACGCCGCACCCGGCAGGCGCGCATCGAGATGGACGTCCTCAACCGGCGGACGCCCGCCATCTCCTTCTACCTCGACGACGGCACGATCGTCGCCGAGGCCTACGTCAACGCCCGGCCGTTCGCCGCCCAGCACCTCACCGAGCTCCTCGACCAGATGCTGGAGACCCTCGACGACCTCGCCGGCGACCTCGCCCTCCGCGTCGGCGGTCGGACGTTCTTCGACGGTCTGGTCCCGCCCGCCACCGAGGACACGACCGAGGACTCCCGATGACGGGGCAGCCCGCCACCGTGCCGGTGTTCCAGCACGCCAACGCGCACTTCGTCTCCGAGCGCCTGCTGGTGGGCGGTGACCTCGACCCCGACCCGGCCCACGCGCTCGAGCAGGTCGACGAGCTGACACGTCTGGGCCGGGTCACCCACGTTCTCGACGTGCGCTACGAGGCCGACGACGAGCGGCTGTGGGCCGAGACCGGCATCGGCTACCGGTGGGACGGCATCGACGACGCGGGCCAGGTGGTCCCGGTCGAGTGGTTCGACGGAGTCGTGACCTGGGCCCTGGAGGTGCTGGAGGACCCCCGCCACCGGCTGCTCGCCCACTGCCACATGGGCATCAACCGCGGACCCAGCGCGGGGTACGCCGTGCTGCTCGGCCTGGGCTGGGACCCGGTCACCGCGATCGACACCATCCGGCGCGCGCGGCCCATCGCCAACGTCTGGTACGCCGAGGACGCCCTGCGCTGGCACCACTGGCGCACCGGTGCCTCGCGTCGCACCCGCCACCACGACCGCGCGCGACTGTCCCGGTGGCGCGCGGAGCACCCGCTGGACGTGGTCCGGATCATCCGCGAGGTCCGGGAGACCGAGCACCGGTGAGGAGCGGCCGGGCGCCCGTGGTGCTCCGGGTCGGTCTCCTGCTCCTGCTCGCCGTGGTGGCGGCGGTGCTCGCCGCTCGCGCCCTGGACCCGGGAGGCGGAGACGGCGGCCGAGGTGGGCCGACCGCGGGACCCGCGGTCCCCGGCGAGGCGCAGCGCGGCGTGGTCCTGCGGATCGTCGACGGGGACACCCTGCACCTGCGGGTGACCTCGCCGGGGCCGGTGCGGCGTACCCCCGACCTGACCGTGCGACTGCTCGAGATCGACACCCCGGAGACGGGTGCCTCGGGCGGTGCTCCGGAGTGCTTCGCCGAGGAGGCCACCTCCGCGCTGGACCGGCTGGCCCCGGTGGGCTCGACCGTGCGGTTCACCCCCGACCGGGACGTGCGCGACGACTACGGGCGCACGCTGCTCTACCTGTGGAACGAGGACGGGACCTTCGTCAACCAGGTGCTGGTCGAGCGCGGCTACGCCCGGGCGGTGCTCTTCGAGCCCAACGACCGGCACATCGCCGGGATGCGCGCCGCCGAGGAGCGCGCGAGGTCGGGGGATCGGGGGCTGTGGGGGGCCTGCTAGGCACCTTCTCAGGTGCGCACGGGACGCCGGGAGGCGACGTCGTCGACCATGGCGGCCAGGTTGCTCAGGTCGCAGATCAACGAGCCGTACACCGGCCAGAACAGGCTGGGCAGGTCCTCGCGGGAGAGGTCCCGGGCCAGCTCGTCGAGACGACCGCGGACCGCCTTCACCTCGGCGTCCGGGTCGGCCACCCGGCCGCCGACCTCACGGAGCAGATCGACCCAGCGTTCGCGGAAGTCCGCGTCCCACTCCTGGGCCGATCGGGTCGACTGGTCCAGGGTGCGGGCCATGGCGCGCAGCTGGGCGACGCCGTCCTCGAGACGGCGCAGCACCTGCTCGTACTCCGTCGGGTCGCCGACCTCGCGCGAGACCAGCCGGCGCGGGTTCCACCAGCTGCTCTCACGGGCATGGCGCACCAGCTGCCACGCACCCTCCAGGTCGTCGTCCATCTCCCGGGTCCGGTCGATCCAGGCACCGGCCCGCTCCTCGTCCCAGGCATCGGAGAGCTCACCGGCCATCTCCTGCATCAGCCCACCCATCTCGCGGTTGATGCGGTCCACCCGTTGCTCCGCGCTGCGGTCGGCCAGCGGGGGGAGGACCAGGAGGTTGACCAGGACCCCGATCCCGACCCCCAGGGCCACGTCGATCAACCGGTCGCCCAGCAGCGGCACGTCCTGCTCGGTCCCGGTGGTGAGCACGAACAACGCCGTGGTCGCGATCGTCACCCCCTCGGCCCGGAGCACCCCCGCCCGGGCGAGCAGCAGGCCGGCGAGCAGGGAGACCGCCAGGGCGAGGGTGCCGGCGCCGATCGTCTGCACGACGAGGAAGGCAACCCCGATCCCCAAGGCCGTGGCCGCCACCGACTGGGCGCCCCGGGACAGGCTGCGGTACACCGTGGCGTGCACCGTGAGCAGCGCGGTCCACGGCGCCAGGAACGCCTGGGCGAGGTCGAGGACCTCGCTGGCGAGCACCCAGGCCGCCACGGCGGCGAGCACGGACTTGACCACCTGGAGCAGGTCGGTCTGGGTGGTGGGCTGACGCAGCGTGTCGAGACCGGAGCGCAGCACCGAGACCGGCGAGGTGGTGGAGGGCATGGTCCAGAATCTCACCGAGCCGGGGACGCGCTGTCCACCCGGCCGCGCCTAGGAGCACGAGGTCGCCGGCCCAAGGTGCCCGGAACCGGACAGGTGCCCAGGCGGGGGGAGGCCTAGAAGGGGACGGCGGTCGCCAGCAGGCCGGGGGCGGGGCCACGACCGGAGACGGCGCGGCAGAAGTCGGCGGCGCTCAGGCTCAGCCGCTCCCCACCCGACCCGGACTCCCAGTGCCCGCCGGCAGGGCCCGTCAGCTCCAGCGAGTACGGCGCGCCGTGCCGGGCCGCCCACTCCGAGACGATGTCGTCCACGAGGACCCCCTCGTGCCCGGCCTCGGCGGGCACCAGCACGCCGGTCGCGGCCTCGATGTCGAGACGGTGCATGAAGGGGTCGCGGGTGAGGATCGTGTCCAGCAGGTACCCCATGGTCCAGTACTCCTCCCGGCCGCCGATCTGCTGGGGCTCGATGACGCGGTTGCGCAGGAACCCCGGCGTACGCCGGCGCGAGCGGACCGCCCGGGGAGCCGCGGCGCGCAGCCCGTCGACGACCTGGCCCCGGGACAGGGCGGCGTGCTCCTCGACCTGGAGGGCGGTGAGCGCGTCGATCGAGAGCCCACCCTCTCGCTTGACGCGGCGGGCGGCGGTCAGCTGCTGGCGCACGGTCTCGCGCAGGGTCGCCGCCATCTCGGTCATGCCCAGGACGTGACCGGCGACGTCGCGCACGTCCCAGCCGGTGTTCACCGTCGGTGCCGACCACTGCTCGGGGGTCAGCTGCTCGAGGGTGGCGACCATCCGGTCGTACTCGCCCGCGGCCAGCCGGGAGGCCAGGTCACGGTCGAGCGCGGAGACGTACGGCGTGGAGCGCGAGCCCCGGGTCAGGGTGGCGGTGGTCATGACTGCTTCCTCACTGCAGGCGCTGCTGCCGCACCTGCTGCTGACATCGCTGCTGATGGTGGTGCCGGCTCGGCGGGGAGTCCCACGTCGTCGGCGAACATGTCGACCGTGCGGTCGACCAGACGCGCCCAGCGGTCGCCGCCGGGGTCGTTGGCGAGCTGGGCGTTGGCCAGCCCGCCGATCAAGGCGACGAAGAGATCCATGTCGCGGGCGTCGGTGACCCCGACGGCGTGCAGCTGGGCCCGCAGGTCGTCGAGGAGCTCCACGGCCGGTCGGTAGGCCTCGGGGCTGGGTTCGAAGCCCGGGATGATGCGCTGGTTCATCAGCTGGTACCGGGCGAGGTCCTCGACCGCGTAGTCGAAGAACACCCGGGCCCCGCGGCGGAGGGCCGTGCGGGGGGAGGGAGCGGTTGCCTCGCCGGCGGAGCGCATCACCTCGCGGCACTCGGCCCACGCCTCGGCGTACATCGCGTCGTAGATGGCGTGCTTGGAGTCGAAGTGCGAGTACAGCGACGGGGCCTGCATGCCGACCCGTGCCGCCACGCCGCGCAGGGTGAGCTCGGCCAGTCCGACCTCGCGGGCCACCTCCCACGCGGCCGCGACGATCTCGCGCCGAATGGCCTCACGTCGTTCGGCGATCCTATCGCGATTCGGAGTGCCTAACATGGTTAGGAGTATGCGCCTGTGCGGCCGTCCTGTCCACCCCCTCCGGGCGCCTACGCGAGCCTGGCCGGGTTCCTCGGAGGACGGGCCTTCACTCGGGGAGGAGGGTCGCGCAGTGGTCGGGGACGTAGGTGGTCTGCTCGCGCGGCGGGCGCCGGTAGCCGCGCGGTTCGGGGCGCGGCGGCAGCTCGAGGCCGGAGGGAGCCACGTCGACGTAGGGGATCGTGGAGAGCAGATGGGCCATCATGTTGAGCCGAGCGCGCTTCTTCACCTCGCTCTCCACGACGTACCACGGGGCCTCGGGGATGTCGGTGTGCACCATCATCTCGTCCTTGGCCCGGGAGTAGTCCTCCCAGCGGGAGATCGACTCGAGGTCCATCGGCGAGAGCTTCCACTGCCGCATCGGGTCCTCGAGGCGCGAGCGGAACCGGCGCTGCTGCTCCTCGTCGCTGACGGAGAACCAGTACTTGCGCAGCAGGATGCCGTCCTCCACGAGGAGACGCTCGAAGATCGGGCACTGGTGCAGGAAGCGCGCGTGCTCGGCCGGGGTGCAGAAGCCCATCACGTGCTCCACCCCGGCGCGGTTGTACCAGGAACGGTCGAACAGGACGATCTCCCCGGCGCTGGGCAGGTGCTCGACGTAGCGCTGGAAGTACCACTGGCTGCGCTCGCGCTCGCTGGGCGAGGGCAGGGCGGCGACCCGGGCCACCCGGGGGCTGAGGTACTGCGTGATCCGCTTGATCGTGCCGCCCTTGCCGGCGGCGTCCCGCCCCTCGAAGACCACCACCACGCGCCGGCCCTCGGCGCGGACCCACTCCTGGACCTTGACGAACTCCGCCTGGAGCCGCACCAGCTCGGCCTCGTAGACCCGGCGCGGGACCTTGCCGGTGCCGTGACCCGTGTGGTCCTCCTTGCCGTGACTCGTGCCGTGCCCTTTCGCGTGCTTCTTCGCGTGCACCGGGCCGACCGTCAGGACCCGGGGACCGGCATGACCTCGTGGACCTCGATCTCGCAGCCGCCGGGCATGTTCAGGTGCGGGTGGTTGCTGGCCAGCGCGAGCGCGGCGTCCAGGTCCGCGGCCTCGAGCATGCTGTAGCCGGAGACCTGGCGCTCGCTGGGCGAGGTGCCGTCGGACGTCACGCGTACGCCGTGGTCCATCGGGGCCCCGAAGTCGAGCAGGTGCTCCCCGGCCTTGTCGCTCCAGGTCATCCACTCCTGCATCACCGCCTGCATGTCCTCCGGGGCCATGTCGGGCGCACCCTCGGGCATGGGCGGCGCGTGGTAGATGAACATGAACTTCGTCATGTCGGTCCTCCTCGGTGGGGACGGGTCGACGCGTGCCCGAGGACGTCGCCGGGTGGCGATCGGTCTCCTGCCACCCTGCTGCGTGCCGGGTGGCGGTTCAACGTGGGCACAGTTCTGCTGCCAACCGGGGTAGACCGGTGCCTGCGGGTGGCGCCTCCCGGAGCAGCCGCCGGGTCGGGCACGATGTGCGGATGGCCCTCCAGCAAGCACGTGACGACGAGCGCGGCGTCGTGTTCCCCGCCGACGCCGACGGACGACGCAGCACCTCGGCCACCGGGCGCGGGGTGGTCGCGGACGCGCTGCGGTCCGTGGACCCCACAGGCGCCCGTGCCGCGGAGCAGGAGACCAACTGGCGCACCGGATACCTGACCCACTTCCGCCGCCTCGTCGAGGCCGGGCTGACCTCGCCGCAGGCGGCCGTCGACGTCGCTCGCGGCGGGCTGGGCTCGCTGCACGAACGGATGCGGGTGCAGGGGGTGACCGAGACGCCGCTGGCCGACTGGCGGGGCGGCGGGGCGGTGGAGCTGGAGTCCGTGGAGGTCAGCGGGAGCGCGGACCCCGTCGACGAGCTGGTCCTGCCCTACCGCGGAGAGCGGCTGCGGGGCGACGCCGTCCGAGAGCGCCTGGAGCAGTGGGTGGACGCGGGGGTGGTGGAGCCCACCGTGGCCGAGGCGGTCGGGAAGGTCCTCGACCACCCGGAGTGGCTGCGGCTGGAGGGTCACACGGTGGCCGTCCTCGGCGCCGGCGCGGAGATGGGGCCGCTGCCCTCGCTGATGCGCTGGGGTGCCCGGGTCGCGGCGGTCGACCTGACCCGCCCGGAGATCTGGAGGCGCGTCCTGCCCCTGGCCCGGGACGGTGCCGGGACGCTGGTCGTCCCGGTGCGCGCAGGCGCCGACGGCGACGTCGCGGAGCGGGCAGGGGCCGACCTGCTCACCGAGGTGCCGGAGGTCGAGGCCTGGCTGGCCGGACAACCCGGGACCCTGGTGGTGGGCAACTACGTCTACGCCGACGGAGCCCTCAACACCCGGGTCTCGGTCGCCGTCGACGCCCTGACCACCCGGCTGCAGGGCAGTCGGAGCGACGTGGCACTGGCCTTCCTGGCCACGCCCACCGACGTGTTCGCCGTCCCGGCCGAGGCGGTGGCGCAGTCCACCCGGTCCTACGAGGGCCGCTCGCGCCGATCCAAGACGATGGGCCGGCCGTTGCGTGCGCTCTCGGGCGGCCGGCTGCTCCGCCGCTGCTACGTGCCCGGGTCCGACCCCGGGGTCAACGACTCCCTGGTGCCGCAGCAAGGACCCAACTACGCGCTGGCCAAGCGCCTGCAGCGCTGGCGGGCGACGCTGGCCCGGCACGAGGGCGCGGTGGTCTCGATGAACGTCGCCCCACCCACCCGGACCCGGTCGGTGGTCAAGAACCGCGCGCTGGCGGCGGCGTACGCCGGGGCGCACCGGTTCGGGGTCGAGGTCTTCGAGCCGGCCACCTCCAACGTGCTGATGGCGGCCCTGCTGGTCCACGACCTGCACACCGGTGGGGGTCCCGCGCACCCGCACCCCTGGCAGGACGAGGCGTACGCCGCGGCGCACGGCGGGCTGTGGCGGGCGCCGTACGCACCGCGCAGCGCCCTGGGCCTGGCCGCACTGCTCGGGTACGGCGCGGCCCGTGGATGAGGCCCCTCTAGGCTCGGACGCCGAGAGGGAGGAACTGCGATGACGGGTGCGCGTCCGCTGGACGTACGACGGGCCGGGGTGCTGCTGCACGTCACCTCGCTCCCGGGTGGGGACCTGGGGCCTGAGGCCTTCGCCTTCGTGGACTTCCTGGCCGCCGCGGGCTGCACCGTGTGGCAGGTGCTCCCGCTGGTGCCCGCCCACGAGGACGACGGCTCGCCGTACAACGCGCTGTCGGCGATGGCCGGCAACCCGGCGCTGGTCAGCCGTGCCCGGCAGGTGGAGGAGGGGCTCGTCGACGTCGCCGGGCTGAGCAGCGCACGCCGCGCGGACTTCACCGGCTGGTGCCGCGAGCAGGCGGCGTGGCTGGAGACCTACGTCGAGTTCATGGCCCTGCGGGACCTGATGGGGCGCGCCCCCTGGCCGACGTGGGAGCCGGGCCTGCGCGACCGCGACCCCGGTCGGGTGGCCGAGGCGCTCGCGCCACGGGCCGCCCAGCTCGAGCAGCTGCGCTTCGAGCAGTGGGTCTTCGCCGAGCAGTGGCGCGAGCTGCGGGAGTACGCCGCCCAACGGGGCGTGCTGTTCTTCGGCGACCTGCCGATCTTCGTCTCCCACGACAGCGCGGACGTCTGGGCCGCGCGGGAGCTGTTCCTGCTCGACGACGCCGGAGCGCCGACCGAGGTGAGCGGCGTCCCGCCGGACTACTTCGCGGCCGACGGGCAGCGGTGGAACAACCCGCACTACGACTGGGACCGGATGGCCCGGGACGACTTCGCCTGGTGGCGGCTGCGCATCGCCCGGCAGCGCCGGCTCTTCGACCTCGTGCGGATCGACCACTTCCGCGGGTTCGAGGCCGCCTGGCACGTGCCGGTGGAGGCCGAGACCGCGAAGGACGGGTACTGGGTGAAGAGCCCGGGGCACGAGGTGCTCACCGCCCTGGTCGACACCGCCGGTCCGGGCACGCTCGTGGCCGAGGATCTCGGCGTGATCACCGCCGAGGTGGACGCCCTGCGCACCGAGTTCGGGCTGCCGGGGATGAAGGTGCTGCAGTTCGCCTTCGACGGGTCAGCGGACAACCCCTACCTGCCGGAGCGGCACGGGGAGCACTCGGTCGTCTACACCGGCACCCACGACAACGACACCACCCTGGGCTGGTGGTCCTCCCTGGAGGAGGCCGACCGGGCGCGCGTGCGCGAGCGACTGGTGGATCCGGGGGAGCCGATGCCCTGGGCACTGGTGCGGCTGGCGCTGACCTCCACGGCCCGGCTGGCCGTCGTACCGGCCCAGGACCTGCTCGAGCTCGGCTCGGCGGCGCGGATGAACACTCCCGGGACCGACACCGGCAACTGGGACTGGCAGGCGCCGCGCGGTGCCTTCGGCGAGGAGCAGGCCGCCCGGATGCGCCGGCTGGTGGAGGACACCGCCCGGTTGCACTAGTCGGTTTTAGTCCGATTTGTTGCAATTTAGTGACGTCGGCCCGTTTCCCTCCTACGATCGTTCGGGACGGGGGTAGACATGGCTGGAGAGTCGACCGGCGCGAGGGCGCGCGGTGGCGGGCGGGCGGCATCACTGCCCGGCGAGGTGCTCGACCTCGCCCACGAGCCCGACCTCGATGCCGCCCGCGTCCTGGGCACCCTGCCGTTCGACGAGTGGCGCGTCTTCCACCACGTACGCCGGCCGGGACGCCGGATGCTGCGGCTGGACCACGTGGTCGTCGGCCCCAGCGGGGTCTTCGTCATCGACGACCAGCCGTGGGACGGTGACATCACCATCGAGCGGGGCGTCCTGCGCCAGAACGGCCGCCGGCGGGACCGCTTCTCGGCCGCCGTGGCCGACGCGGCCCTGGCGGTGCGGGCCCTGCTGCCGCACATCGAGAAGCCGGCGATCCACCCGGTGCTGTGCCTGAACCGCGACGAACCGGTCTTCGGGTGGTCCGGCTCGGTGATGATCTGCTCCACCGCGAACCTCGCCTCCTTCCTGCTCTCGCGCCCGCAGTGGCACACCGAGAGCGAGGCCCGCGAGATCGCGACCACGCTCGCCCGCTCCCTGTCGGCCTCCTCGGCACCCCGGGCGCCCACCGGGGCCCTGCCGCCCGGCGTGTCCCCGCTGGACACCGAGGGCAAGCCGCTGCAGTCCGAGGAGGTCCCCGACCTCCGTCCGGTCCGGGCCTCCCGGCCCCCCGTGTCGCGGCAGGTCCGTGCGCTCGCCCTGATCGGCGCGGTGGTGGCCACGACCGCCCTGGTGGCCAAGATCGAGCTGCACGACCGGGTCGCCGACCTCAGCGCCCGGGCCACCGAGCGCGTCATCTCCCGTACCGAGCCGATCGGGACCCCGATCTCGGTGCCTGCCTTCGGCACCACCCGCCCGGAGCTCGCCGTCACCGCCGGCAAGCCCGTGGTCACCCGGCCGACCATCCGCAGCATGAAGGTCGAGCGCGGTCACCGTCTGGTGGCGGTGCCCGTGACCGTCCGCAACACCGGCGGCATCAGCTGGAGCTCGCACGCGGACCTCGTCACCCTGGTCGCCGACGACGCGGGACTGACCTACAGCCCCGATCCTGCGTTCGGCAAGGTCCGCGCCGGTCGCAGCCTGCCGGAGGACCTGACCGTCGCGGCCGGTGCCACCCGCCGCGGTCTGGTGGTCTTCGAGATGCCCCGTGGGGTCCGCGTCGCCAAGATCACGGCACGGGTCGGACCCGGTCTGCCGAAGACCTTGCGCTGGTCGGTCGGCTGAGTCCGAAACCGCCCGGATCACCCCCCTCGCATCGCGCTGGTGTGAGACCCCTCACCCCGACCGCGTGGGTGTCGTGGGAACGCGCAGCCAGGGCCCACAATTGGCGACTGTGACCGACGCCCGCGAGACCTACAAGGTCCTCGACCTCGCACTCCGCATCGGGGAGATCCTGCTCTCCTCCGGTGCCGGGGCGGCGGACGTGACCGCGACGATGCTGGGGGTCACCCACCACCTCGGACTGCGCAACGCCGACATCGACATCACCTTCACCCTGCTGCGGATGGGCTACCAGTACGACCCGGAGGAGATGCCGGTCCAGCTGAGCCGCAACGTCACCCAGCGCGACATCGACTACGACGACCTGACCCGGACCCACGAGCTGGTCGACGACATCCTCAACGACCGGGTGGACGTCGGTGAGGCCCGAGCCCGGGTGGCGCGGGTGAACTCGACCGGCCACTGGCTGCCGCGGTGGGCCGCGGTGGGCGGATCGGGCGTGGTCGGGGGCGGGGTGGCCCTGATCCTCGGCGCCGGGGTGGTGATCACCCTGGTCGCCACCCTCGCCGGTGTGCTGATCACGATGCTGATGCGGGTGCTCAACCGGCAGCGCTGGCCGATGTTCTACCAGCAGACCGCCGGCGGCATGCTGGCCACGGCGCTGGCGCTGCTCACCGCGGCTCTCGACGCCCGGTACGACCTCCAGGTGAACACCTCCCTGGTGATCACCGCCAGCATCGTGCTGCTGCTGTCGGGGATCGGCTTCATGGGGGCGATCCAGGACGCCCTGAGCGGGTTCTACCTGACCGCCGGTGCCCGGATCATCGAGGCGCTGCTGGCCACCGCGGGCCTGATCGCCGGGGTCTCCGCGGGCCTCTCCCTGGCCCGGCCCCTCGGCGTCAGCCTGGTCGGGGTCCGCCCGGGGAGCGGGGCCGAGGGGCTGGCCGACGTCCCGCTCGTGCTCGTCGGCGCGATGATCGCCGCGTGCGCGTTCGCGTTCACCTGCTACGCCCCGCTGCGGGCGCTGCCCGCGATCGCGCTGAGCACGTTGCTCGGCCACCTCGCGTTCGTCTCGGTCCAGGACCGGGCGCAGACGATGCCCTGGGCGGCCGCGTGCGCCGCGGTGGTGATCGGGCTGGTCAGCTACACGGTCGCCGGCCGGTTCCGGGTGCCGCCCCTGGTCGTGGTGGTGCCCGCCCTGGTGCCGATGCTGCCCGGACTGCTGATCTACCGGGGCCTGAGCTACATGTCCACCGGCGACACCCTGGGCATCCTGCAGCTCTCCGCGGCCGCGGCCACCACGGTCGCGCTCGCCGCCGGCGTCATCCTCGGCGAGTACATCGCCCAGCCGCTCAAGCGCAACGTGCGCCGTCTCGAGGGCCGCCTCGCCGGACCTCGGATGGTCGGGGTCATGCACGGTGCCCGTGGCCGGCGCGAGCGCCGCACCGCTCAGTCGGACGCACCGCGCGAGCCGGCCAACGCCTGACTCCTCGACGTCTGACTCGCGCGTGCGTGGAGCGCCGAGGGAGAATGACGTCGTGCGCCCACCACTTCTCCGCGCCGGCATGGCCGCCGCGGCCGTCCTCCCCGCGCTGGTCACCGCGGCTCGCGGCGTACGACGCTCCCTGGGCGCGGGCAGTCAGCAGCTCGACTACTCCGGTTCCCCGCAGTTCCACGACGGCTCCTTCCACAACCGGCTGCCCGCCACCGAGACGCAGGAGGGCAGCTCCACCCACGTCGCCGCCGACTTCGCCACCAAGGGCGGTCGCGGCCGGCCGCGACGACCGGTCGTGGTCGAGCCGCCCGAGCTGCCCGCGCAGGCCGCGGCGCTCGGGGTCACCTGGCTCGGCCACGCCACCACGCTGCTCGAGCTCGACGGGCACTGGGTGCTCACCGACCCGGTGTGGAGCGAGCGGGTCTCACCCTCCCGCACCATCGGCCCACGCAGGCTGCACCCGGTCCCGATGCCGCTGACCGACCTGCCGCGCCTGGCCGCCGTGCTCATCTCCCACGACCACTACGACCACCTCGACACCGCGACGATCGACTGGTTGCGGACCCACAGCGACGCGCCGTTCGTGGTGCCCCTCGGGGTCGGGGAGCACCTGCGCCGCTGGGGCGTGCCCGCCGCCCGGGTCGTGGAGCTGGACTGGGAGGAGACCCGCCGGGTCGAGGGGATCGGCTTCACCTGCACCGAGGCGCGGCACTTCTCCGGGCGCAGCCTGGGCAACAACACCACGCTCTGGTCCAGCTGGGTGTTGGCGGGGGAGCGGCACCGGGTGTTCTTCGGCGGGGACACCGGCTACACGCCGGCGTTCGCCGACCTCGGCCGCCGGCACGGACCCTTCGACCTGACGATGCTGCCGATCGGCGCCTACGACGTGCGCTGGCCCGACGTGCACCTCGATCCCGAGGAGGCGCTGCGCGTGCACCGCGAGGTGAGCGGCGCCGTGCTGCTGCCCATCCACTGGGGCACCTTCGACCTGGCGTTCCACGCCTGGTCCGAGCCGGTCGAGCGGCTCTGCGAGGCAGCGGACGGCGCCGTGCTGGCGCTGCCGCCCCCGGGTCGGCGCGTGCAGCCCGGGGCCGGGACGCCGACGGCACCGTGGTGGCGCAGCTCGGTCTGACCGAGATCTCAGCATCCGGGACGGCGGACGCCGCGCCACCGCCCGCGGACATACGTGCTGAGCGTGGACCGGGGGTGACCGCCACCACGTGACCCGGTTCACCGCTCCTGGATTTGCACGTTCAACTCGGGTTCTTGGAGGGTGGAATCCACGCGGCAACCGACGTTGCCGTGCTGACGTCGCCGCCGAGAGGCCTGCTGACGTCCCGCGCCTCACGCAGAGCGCAGCCGCACCTCACATCGCCCGACGAGAGGCTCGACGTGTCCCTGTCCCTTGTACGCCCCACCCCGCCGCGCACCGGCCGGGTCGGCACCACCGACGACGCCCTGGCGGCGCCGCGCCCCCGCACCCTGCTGCGCCGCGAGATCATGGCGGTGATCGTGCCCGCCTTCGCCGAGCCGGGCTCCGACATGACCGCCTACACCCGGGCGCCGCGCGACCTCGCGGTCGAGGTCGCCGAGTCGCTGACCGAGCACCTGGGCGGTGACGAGGTCGTTTCCGCCACCGACGACGGCCGGCTGGTGCTGCGCCTGCGCCACGAGGACCGGGCCGCCCGCCCGGTCCGGCTCCAGGAGATGGCCTACCACACGGTCGAGGCCTTCGACCGGCTCGGTTTCCACGCCGGCGTCCTCGACCTCGGGGTGGGCTGGGCACCGATCAGCCGCAAGCACAGCCCCGACGTCGCGCTGGAGTACGCCGACGCCGCCGCCCGCGAGTCGGTGCGCCAGCGCGACCTGCAGCCGCTCGAGCTCGGGGAGCACGCCACCTCGCGCTCCCCCCGGATCAGCCTGTGGTCCTTCAGCCACCAGGTGCTGCTGGCCACGGTCGGCAGCCTGGTGCTGCCCTTCGTCGCCCTGGTGGCGGCCTACCTGGTCGGCCTGGACTTCTCCTCGCCGCTGTACTGGGGCCTGGTCGGCACGCTGGTGCTCACCGCCGCCTTGATCTGGAGCGAGTGCTTCCGGGCGCTGGAGCCGCCGGTGCTCCCCGAGGAGCCCGAGCGGCCGGCCCCCCGGGCGACCGCGGTGATCGCGGCGTACCTGCCCAACGAGGCTGACACGATCGTGGAGACCCTCGAGGTCTTCCTGCGCCAGCAGTACTCCGGTGGCCTCCAGGTCGTCCTGGCCTACAACACCCCGGGGCCGATGGCGGTCGAGCCGCGCCTGCAGCTGATGGCGCAGAACCATCCCGACCTCGACGTGATCCGCGTGGAGGACAGCACCTCCAAGGCACAGAACGTCAACGCCGCCCTGCGGGTCGCCGAGGGCGAGTTCGTCGGCATCTTCGACGCCGACCACCACCCCATGGACGGCGCCTTCGAGCGTGCCTGGCGCTGGCTGGCCGACGACGTCGACGTCGTCCAGGGCCACTGCGAGATCCGCAACGGCTCGCACAACTGGCTGACCCGCCTGGTCGCCGTGGAGTTCGAGCAGATCTACGCCGTCGCCCACCCCGGTCGCGCCGGACTGCACGACTTCGGCATCTTCGGCGGCTCCAACGGCTACTGGCGCGCCGAGGCGCTGGAGCAGGTCCGCCTGCGCGGCTCCTTCCTCACCGAGGACATCGAGGCCTCGATGCGTGTCCTGCAGGCCGGTGGCCGGATCGTCAACGACCCGGGCCTGGTCAGCCGCGAGCTGGCCCCGGACTCGCTCAAGGCGCTGTGGCGCCAGCGGATGCGCTGGGCCCAGGGCTGGTTCCAGGTCTCGATGCGCCACCTCGGCCCGGCCCTCGGGTCGCCGAACCTGTCCCTGCGCCAGAAGCTGGGCGTGACCTATCTGCTCGGCTTCCGGGAGGTCTACCCCTGGCTGGCCATGCTCGCCTGGCCGCTGCTGGCGTTCCTGGCCTGGCGTGACGGCGGTCTCGACCTGACCTCCCCGGTCTTCACCCTGGCGACGCTGTTCATCACCGTCTCCGGGCCGGTCCAGACGGCGGCCGCGTGGCGGCTGGCGACGCCCGAGCTGCGCCGGCACCCGCGCTGGTTCTGGTTCGCCGCCGTGGCCAACCTGTTCTTCTACACCGAGTACAAGAACCTGATCGCCCGCGTCGCGCACCTCAAGCAGCTGCGGGGTGAGCACCAGTGGGTGGTCACTCCCCGCACCGCGCCCAGCCGGCCCACCGGCACGGACACCCCGGCCGGCACGGCCGACGGCACGGACCCGGAGGTGGCCGCATGAGCACCGCGACCTCCACCCCGACCTCCACCCCGACCTCCACCTCGACCACCGCACCCCCGGCCGCCGACGGCAGTGGCCGCAGCAGTGGCCGCTCGGTCCGCTACCCGCTGACCTGGCTGCGCGGGCTCGCCGCACTGGCCGTAGTGGCCTTCCACGCCTACCAGCACAACCGCAGCGAGACCGACGGTGCCTGGCCGTGGTCTGGCGGCGCCCACCAGGCGATGCTCGGCACCGAGCTGTTCGTGGAGATGTTCTTCGTGCTCTCCGGGTTCGTGCTGTGGCTCCCGGTGGTCCGCACGGTCCTGACGGGCGGCGTGGGCCGCCCCGGCTGGGTGCTGCTGTTCCGCCGGATGGCGCGGCTGGTGCCGCTGTACTTCGCGGTGGTGCTCGTCGTCTGGGCGGCGACGAACCCGTCCCTGCCCGGCCACTGGCAAGACCTCCTGCTCCACCTGACCTTCACCCACGTCTACAGCGACCAGTACATCTTCTGGACCGACGGTCCGGCCTGGTCGCTGGCCGTGGAGTTCCACTTCTACGTGCTGATGGCGCTGTGCGTGCCGCTCGTCCAGGCCGCTGCGCGGCGTACGACGAGCCGCCGGGTCCGGATCGCGGTGGCCTCGCTGCTGCCAGCGGGGCTGAGCCTCGCGGGCGTGCTGTTCCTCGCGTGGGAGACCGTCTGGTCGCCGGTCGCGCTGGACAACTGGTCGGTGCTGTTCTCCCCGCTGTCCCGGGCCGCCGACTTCGGGATCGGCACCGCGCTCGCGGTCGTGGTCGCCTCCGGCGTGCGCTGGTCCGGGCCCGCCCGGGCGGTCGCGGCGCTCACCGGCCTCGGCGCGCTCGGGGTGCTGGTCGCCCAGCGGCCGATCACCCTGATGGGCGAGTGGTGGCACCCGGCGTACGCGCTGGCCATCGCCGTGGCCCTGACCTCGATCGTGCTGCACGACGGGCCGTGGCCCCGGGCCCTGGAGTGGCGGGGGCTGGCCTGGATCGGCGGACTCGGCTACGGGATCTACCTGATCCACGAGCCGGTGATGCGCCTGCTCGGGAGCGTCGGCCTGCTGCCGGAGGTGCGTTCGGGTGCCTGGTTCCTGGTCACGGCCGTGATCGTCGCGGTGCCGTCCCTGGCGCTGGCGTGGCTGAGCTCGCGGACGATCGAGCGCGCGGGCGTGCGCCTGGTCGGCACCATCGACCGGCAGGGTCGGCCGCGCGACTACTACGCGCACCTGCGTCCGCACCACCGCCCCGACCGAGCCCACCCCGACCGAGCCCACACCGGCCGAGCCCACACCGGCCGAGCCCCGACCACCTGAGAGCCGGCCGGCTCACACGCAGGGACCGCGGCCGAGCTCGGCCAGGCCGACCCGGTCGCCGGTGCCGAAGTCGAGCTGGCCGGTGTTCTTGGCGTACATCAGCTCCGCGCGGTCGTCCACGTGGGCGAGGCCCACGAGGTGGCCGAGCTCGTGCAGGATGATCGCCTCGGCCAGGTCCTCGCCGCCGCGACGGTCCTCGAGGTCGGCCAGGGCGTCGACGTCGATGGTCACCTGGCCGGTGACGTAGACCCGTACGCCGCCGCGTCGCACCGAGACGCTGCCGCCGATCCCCGCCACCCGGCCCTCGAGCTCGGGGACCTCGTCGGCGTCGGCGAAGGTGACCAGCACCGGGTCGGTGCGGCCCAGGAGGGGACGGTACGCCGAGCGCCACTCCGGCCGGTCGTCCGAGGGGCCCTCGTAGACCAGCTCCAGCCCGGTCGCCTCGGCGACCCGGGTCATCGCCGAGAGCGTCATCTCGCGAGCCGCGTCCTCGTCGGGCGCGCCGTCGGTGTTGATGACGACCGGGATCGGCCGGCAGGGGTCGTAGGCGACCGGGTCGCCGCGCTCGCCGTACTGGCGCGCGAGGAACGCGTGGCTGCCGGTGCCGGTGACCTCGGGCGCCTGCCCGAGGGGAGCCGGGCCCACGCCCAGCAGGTCACGCACGCTCGCGGGCACCGTGCCGGGCACCAGCACGGCGATGCCCCACAGCACGAGCACGGTCGCCACCGCGACCACGAGGTTGCGCACGCCACCAGCATCGCAAGGTGCTCCACATGGCGCGCGGGACGGCGCGCGGGAGGGCGCCCGGGAGGGCGCGGCGACCTGTCCGGACGCGCACGTAGGGTTGGGCCGAGATGAGCACCCAGTTCCCCCTTCCCGGCCTGCCCACCGAGACGCAGGCGAGCCCGCAGGAGGCCGCGAAGCGGCGACGCCCCAGTCGCGAGCAGCTGCTCGCCGGGCTCAACGAGCCGCAGCGCGAGGCCGTCGTGCACGAGGGCGCACCGCTGCTCGTGGTCGCGGGTGCAGGCTCGGGCAAGACCCGGGTGCTGACCCGGCGGATCGCCTGGCTGATCTCCGAGCGCCAGGCGCACCCCGGCTCGATCCTGGCGATCACGTTCACCAACAAGGCGGCCGCCGAGATGCGCGAGCGCGTCAGTGAGCTCGTCGGTGGCCGGGCGAAGATCATGTGGGTCAGCACGTTCCACTCGGCCTGCGTGCGCATCCTGCGCAAGGAGATCGACAAGTTCGGCTTCAAGTCGAGCTTCACCATCTACGACGCCGCGGACTCCCGACGGCTGATGACGCTGGTCTGCCGGGACCTCGACCTCGACGTCAAGCGGTTCCCGCCGCGGGCCGTCCTGAACTGGGTGAGCAACGCCAAGAACGAGCTGCAGGACCACGAGGACGCGGCCCGGGAGGCGGCCAACACCCAGGAGGAGACCTACGCGTCCGCGTACGCCGAGTACCAGCGCCGCCTGCGGCAGGCCAACGCGCTGGACTTCGACGACCTGCTGATGACCACGGTCCACCTGTTCCGGGCGTTCCCGGCGGTGCGCGAGACCTGGCGCCGCCGGTTCCGGCACGTGCTCGTCGACGAGTACCAGGACACCAACCACGCGCAGTACGCGCTGATCCACGAGCTGTGCGCGGAGTCGCTCGAGGACCCGCTGGGGGCCGGTACGGACACCGGTGAGGCCGTCGCGCCCGCCGAGCTGATGGTGGTCGGCGACGCCGACCAGTCCATCTACGCCTTCCGCGGTGCCAACATCCGCAACATCATGGACTTCGAGCAGGACTTCCCCGACGCGCGGACGGTCCTGCTGGAGCAGAACTACCGCTCCACCCAGACCATCCTCACCGCCGCCAACGCGGTGATCAGCCGCAACGAGGGCCGGACGCCGAAGAACCTCTGGACCGAGTCGGGCTCCGGGGCCGGCATCGTCGGCTACGTCGGCGACGACGAGCACGACGAGGCGAGGTTCGTCGCCGAGGAGATCGACAAGCTCACCGACGCCGGCCACGCCCGCGCCGGGGACGTGGCGGTGTTCTACCGGACCAACGCCCAGTCCCGGGTCTTCGAGGAGATCTTCATCCGGGTGGGGATGCCCTACCGCGTCGTCGGCGGGGTGCGCTTCTACGAGCGGCGTGAGGTCCGCGACGCGCTCGCCTACCTGCGCGTGCTGGTCAACCCGGCCGACTCGGTCTCGCTGCGCCGCGTGCTGAACACCCCCAAGCGCGGCATCGGGGAACGGGCCGAGGCGTGCGTGGAGGGCCTGGCGCAGCGGGACCGGATCACCTTCTGGGAGGCCCTGCAGCGCGCCGAGGACGCCCCGGGACTGGCGAGCCGGTCGCTGAACGCCGTCCGGGGGTTCGTGGACCTCGTGGAGCAGCTCCAGCAGATGGTGGCCGCCGGGGAGCGGGTGGACGTCGTCCTCGAGCAGGTGCTGACCCGCAGCGGCTACCTCAAGGAGCTCGAGGACTCCGAGGACCCCCAGGACGAGACCCGCGTGGAGAACCTCGCCGAGCTCGTGGCCGTGGCGCGCGAGTTCGCCGACGACCCGGTGGTCGGTCCGTCCGCGGACCCGGCCGACCCCGACATCGGGCCGCCCGGGCTCACCGACTTCCTGGAGCGGGTGGCCCTGGTCGCGGACTCCGACCAGATCCCCGACGCACCTCCGGAGGGCGAGGCCGGGAGCGCCGAGGAAGGCGCCGGTCCGGCCGGCGTGGTCACCCTGATGACCTTGCACACCGCCAAGGGCCTGGAGTTCCCCGTCGTCTTCCTCACCGGTCTCGAGGACGGCGTCTTCCCGCACCTGCGCTCGCTGGGCGACAAGACCGAGCTCCAGGAGGAGCGGCGGCTGGCCTACGTCGGGCTGACCCGGGCCCGGGAGCGGCTCTACGTCTCCCGTGCGGTCGTCCGCTCCGCCTGGGGCGCCCCGCAGCACAACCCGGCGTCCCGCTTCCTCGACGAGCTGCCCGCCGACCTCGTCGAGTGGCGGCGTACCGCGGGTGCGATGACCTCCTGGAACCGGCCGCAGTACGGCCTGCCGCCTGCCGGACGCGCGCCGCAGCGCCGCTTCGGCACGGCCACGGCGCGCTCGGACGCGGCGGCCAAGGCCAAGGCCGGGCGGCCGATCCCGTCACTGGACCCGGGCGACCGGGTGCAGCACGACACCTTCGGCCTCGGCACGGTGGTCGCCCTGGAGGGCGCGGGGGAGAGCTCGGTCGCCTCGATCGACTTCGGCGACGACGGCGTCAAGCGGCTGCTGTTGCGCTACGCCCCCGTGGAGAAGCTCTAGGAGCGGTGGAGAAGCTCTAGGAGCGGTGGAGAAGCACCAGGAGCGGTGGAGAAGCTCCAGGAGCGACTCGGGGGGTGACCTACGGCTGCAGGCCGTGCACGACCAGCGCCTGGTAGGGGTCGACCGGGTCGCCGCCGCCGGGTCGGACCTCGAGGTGGAGGTGCGGCCCGGTGGAGTTGCCGGTGCTGCCGACGGTGCCGATCTGCTGCCCGCCGGTGACCTGGTCGCCGACGTTGACCCCGATGTCGGTCTGGTGGCAGTACCAGATCTCGGTGCCGTCGGCGAGCGTCTGCACGGTCTTGTTGCCGTAGGACCCGTCGTAGCCGGTCTCGGTGATGACGCCGTTGGCCACCGCCTTGATCGGGGTGCCGGAGGAGGTGGCCATGTCGAGACCGGTGTGGCTGCTGGACCAGAGCCCGCCGCCCATGCCGAAGCGGGCGGTGAGCCGGTAGCCGGAGGTCGGCAGCACCCACTGGTTCTTGGCGATCTCGCCCGCCCGGGCCTCGGCGGCCTTGCCCAGCGACTTCAGCTCGGCGTTGCGCTCGGCGGCCTGCTCCTCGGCCGCCGCCTCGAGCTCGGCGTCGGCTGCGTCCTGCAGCGCCTGGCGCTCGGAGTCGCGGCTCAGCGCGCGCTCCCGCGGACCGGTGACGTAGCCGACGGCGTCGGTGCCGGAGAGGTGGTGCCCGGCCGAGGACAGGGCGATCGGTCCGGGGGACTCCTCGGTCCCCTCCACGGTGACCGCACCCGCGCCGGCCAGGCTCAGCACGGCGACGCCGACCAGGGTCGGCACGGAGACGAGTCGGTGGGGCAGGTGGGCGAGACGCACGAGGCGCGCTCGTCCGGTGGGTCTGGGGGCCTTGCGGCGTCCGCCCCCGATGGCGGCTGCCGAGGCGCGATCCGCGGCACGCAGGCTGCGGTGATCGGCTCGGTGGTGGGACACGTAGGTTCCTGTCGTTCCAGTGGGCACGCGGGGCGACGCGCCACGATAACGGGTCTCCGGGTCAGGATGAAATCGACGGTGGGGCCACCGTGGACAACGAGCGGGGTGCTCCGGAGGCACGGTCCGGCGCCTGTGGGCCCGGTCACCCGCCGTGACGGGGGCGGTAGCCTGCACCTCATGTTGCGCATCGTGGTGGCCAAGCCGGGACTCGACGGCCATGACCGGGGCGCCAAGGTGGTCGCCCGGGCGCTGCGCGACGCCGGCCACGAGGTGATCTACACCGGGCTGCACCAGACCCCGGAGCAGATCGTCGAGACGGCGATCCAGGAGGACGCCGACGCGGTCGGGCTCTCGGTGCTCTCCGGGGCGCACATGACGTTGTTCCGCAAGCTGATCGAGCTGCTCCGCGAGCGCGACGCGGGCGACATCGTGGTCTTCGGCGGCGGCATCGTGCCCGAGGAGGACGTCGCACCGCTGCACGAGCTCGGCGTGGCCAAGATCTTCACCCCCGGCGCGACCACCGGGGAGATCACCGGCTGGGTCGCCGAGCACTTCAGCGACGCCTGACCCCGGCTGGTGACCCGGCCTACTGCGGGGCGAGCTCCAGCGAGGTGGTCAGCGGCAGCTCGAGGGTGCCGGGGGCGTCGGGGCCGGTGTGACGCTCACGTCTGCGGCACGTCGTTGCCGGCGTAGGCGGCGTCGCCACCGGCGAGGACCAGGCGGATCCGGTGCCCGGCCGGGAACCGCTGCGCCACCCCGGGCAGCTCGACCGTGACCGGCTCGGTGACGTCGCGCACCCGGACCGGCGAGATCAGCCGGTGCTGCAGGGTCTCGGTGCCGTCCGGCGCGAGGTCGTACACCTTGGCGAACAGCACCAGCCGGCCGGCGGGGCCGCTGCCCTGCGACGTGCTCGGCGCTCGGCGAGTCCAGACGCACGGTCAGCCGCGGTGAGCCGACCAGCACCGCGTCGCGGCGCAGCGCCGGCGTCGTCCAGGCCGCGAACGTGCCGGGGGTGTCGCTGACCGGCTTGTCGACCTGCTTGCCCTCGACCGCGGACGTCTCGGAGTACGACGTCCCACCGGGTCCGGCGACGAAGGACGCGCTGCCGGCCCGGACGTCGTCCGCGCTGGCGACGAGCTCGTCGGTGCCGCTGAGGTGCAGCGTCTCGGTCGGGGTGCCGGTGTAGGTCGCCGAGGACCGGGCGTAGGCGCGGTCGACGGCGGACCCGGCCCGGGCGGGGCTGGTGTCGTAGTCCACCCAGTCGCGGAAGTACTCGAACTGGGGTCCGGCCGTGGAGGTGCGGATGCCGCGGACGTAGCGGTCCATCCAGCTCAGGTAGCGCCGCCCGAGGTGGCTGTACTCCAAGCCGCGGGACAGGTCGAAGTCCCCGGCCGCGGTGTCGCCGGAGTGGCCGCCGGAGAACCACACCATCCGGGCCTCGGTGCCCTGGGCCTTCAGCGCCCGGTAGGTGGCCACGGCCTCCTGCAGGTTGAACAGAGTGTCGTGCTGCCCCTGGACCAGCAGCGTCGGGATCTTGACCTTCCCGAGGTAGCCGGCCACCGAGGCGTGCCGGGCCAGCGCGAGGGTGGCGTCGTCGGGGTAGCCGGCGGTGTTGAGCTGGGCCGCGGCCGTGCAGGCCTCGTCGCGGAAGTTGGGGCAGCCGGTGTTGCGCGCCGGGTCGGCCTGGGTGTTCTGCAGGCCCGAGGTGATGCCCACCCCGAAGAAGAGGTCGATCCACTGCTTCTTGGCCACGCCCGGGGTGCGGTAGGTGACCCCGCGCGCGAGGTCGGTGTTGTTGGGGGCCAGGGAGTAGGAGAGGTCGTTCCAGGTGATCTGCGGGATGATCGCGTCCAGGCGGGGGTCCTGCTGGGCCACGGCGAACTGCACCTGGCCGCCGTAGGACCCGCCGACCATGCCCACCTTCGGGTCCCGGGTGGCGCGGCCGTCGACGGTCTCCTTGGCCACGTAGGGCAGGTAGGCCTTGCGCCCGCTGCCGTCGTCGAGCGTGTACGGCCGGGTGCCGGCGAGCACGTCGAGGACCTGCTTGCCGGCCACGCCGTCGTAGTCGGGGTCGTCCAGGGTGATCTTGCAGCCCGACCCGCCGAAGCCCAGGCCGGAGTAGGAGATGACCACGTAGCCCGCCTTCGCGAACGCCGACGCCGCCGCCCGCTGCCCGGCGTCGTCCTTGGCGCCGCCGAAGCCGTTGGTGGTCAGGATCGCCGGGGCCGGGTTGCGCCGCCCCACGCGCACGGGGCGGTACTTGTCGGCCTTGATCACGCAGCCGATGTCGCGGCGCGGGCCGACACCGACCCGGACCAGGATCGCCTCCTTCGTGTACGCCGGGCTGCCCGCCGTCGAGGTGCCCGCCTTCGAGGAGCCGGTCGAGGTGCCGGTCGAGGCGGCCGTGAGGTCGGGGCGTGGTGGCGGCGGCGGTCGCGCCGGTGCCGGTCGCGGCGACGGTCAGGAGGCCGGAGGCCAGGCAGAGGGCGGCGAGGGCAGCGGTACGGCGCATGGACCCAGCAACGAGCGACCGGGGCCCGGGGTCACGTGTCCGTGCGGCGTACGACCTCGGTGACCAGCCCGGTGACCAGCCGGGCGAGCTCGTCGGGGCGGGTGCGCGGCCACCAGTGGCCGGCGTCGATCTCCACCCGGGTGAGGTGCCGGCACCGGGCCTCGAGACCGTGCACGGCGCGCGGGGTGACCCAGGGGTCGCGGGTGGCGACGACCAGCAGCACCGGCACCGAGGTGCGCCAGGGTCGGGACCGACGCAGGCCGGGCCCGACGTTGGCGCGGTACAGCCACAGGCCGTGGCGCGCGTTCTCGCCCAGCGAGCGGCCCCACGGCAGCGCGGCCGTCGTGGGGTCGAGCCGGTGGGCGACGGG
Source organism: uncultured Actinomycetota bacterium (assembly GCA_963815595.1). GTDB lineage: Bacteria > Actinomycetota > Actinomycetes > Propionibacteriales > Nocardioidaceae > Marmoricola. The sequence continues at coordinate 297,902 of CAWFHA010000007.1, forward strand.
ACGCAGCAGCCACTGCAGCCGGGTCCACACCACCTCGGGCAGCCACGGCAGCCAGGACAACCAGACGTACCAGCTGTGCAGCACCTGCGGCAGCAGGCTGAACCGGCCGCGCCAGGAGCCGCCCACGCTGCCGAGGTGGTCGAGCGACGGACCGCTGGCCGAGGTGAACGAGGCGATCCGTCCCTCCAGCCGGGGGTCCCAGGTCGCGGCCGCCACCGCCTCCCAGCCGACGACCGAGCCCCAGTCGTGACCCACGAGGTGCACCTGCGCCCGGGCGGGCACGGTGGCGTCCAGCACGGCGAGGAGGTCCTCGACGAGCACGTCGGTCCGGTACGCCGCACGACCCCGCGGCCGGCTCGAGCGCCCGGCGCCGCGGACGTCGTAGGTGACCACGTGGAAGGTGTCCGGGAGGGCCGCCACCACCGGCTCCCACATGGTCTGGTCGTCGGGGAACCCGTGGACGAGCAGGAGGTGCACCTCGGCGTCCCGGTCGCCGTGCTCGGTCACGCCGAGGGTCACCGACGGGGTGCCCCGGGTGACCACCTGGCTCTCCTCGCGCCTCACGGCGCGAAACCCTAGTGCGCTGCGGCCGGGGACCGGAGTGTGACCGACCCGATCCTCACCCCGGTGGTCGCGGGAGCCGGATCGGGACTAGGGTCGCCGAGGGGAGTCCGGGGACCCCCGACAAGCCACCGATGTCTGAGAAGGAGCGGTCGAACCGTGGACCTGATGGAGTACCAAGCCAAGGAGCTCTTCGCCAAGCACGGCGTACCGGTGACGCTCGGCCAGACCGTCGAGACCGCTGCCGACGCCCGCGCGGCGGCCGAGGAGATCGGCGGCGCCGTCGTGGTCAAGGCCCAGGTCAAGGCCGGCGGCCGCGGCAAGGCCGGTGGCGTGAAGCTGGCCAAGACCCCCGAGGAGGCCGAGGAGCACGCCTCGGCGATCCTCGGCATGGAGATCAAGGGACTGACCGTGCACCGGGTGCTGGTGGTCCCCGCCGAGTCGATCGAGGAGGAGTACTACTTCTCCTTCCTGCTCGACCGCTCCAACCGCTCCTACCTGTGCATCGCCTCGGTCGAGGGCGGCGTGGAGATCGAGGAGGTCGCCAAGACCAACCCCGACGCGGTGAAGAAGATCGCGATCGCGCCCGGCGAGGGGGTCGACGAGGCCAAGGCCGAGCAGATCGTCGACGAGGCCGCCTTCCCCGCCGAGCTGCGGGACCAGGCCGTCCAGCTCGTCGTGGCGCTGTGGAAGGTCTTCGTCGAGGAGGACGCCACGCTGGTGGAGGTCAACCCGCTCGCCCGTCTCGCCGGTGACCGGCTCGAGGCGCTCGACGGCAAGGTCTCGCTCGACGAGAACGCCGAGTTCCGGCACGAGGACCACGCCCAGTTCGAGGACAAGGACGCCGCGGACCCGCTGGAGGCGAAGGCCAAGGCGAAGGGGCTGAACTACGTCAAGCTCGACGGCGCGGTCGGCATCATCGGCAACGGGGCCGGCCTGGTCATGTCCACGCTCGACGTGGTCGCGTACGCCGGCGAGGCCCACGGCGGGGTCACCCCGGCCAACTTCCTCGACATCGGCGGCGGCGCCAACGCCCAGGTGATGGCCGACGGGCTCGACGTGATCCTCAACGACGAGCAGGTCAAGTCGGTCTTCGTCAACGTCTTCGGCGGCATCACCGCCTGCGACGAGGTGGCCAACGGCATCGTCGGCGCACTCGACATCCTCGGCGACGAGGCGACCAAGCCGCTCGTCGTACGCCTCGACGGCAACAACGTGGCCGAGGGCCGGCGGATCCTCGACGAGGCCGACCACCCGCTGGTCACCCTCGTGGACACCATGGACGGGGCGGCCGACAAGGCCGCCGAGCTCGCGAACGCCTGAGACGGGAACAAGGAAACATGTCTATCTACCTCAACAAGGACTCCAGGATCATCGTCCAGGGCATGACGGGCGGCATGGGCTCCAAGCACACCACCTTGATGGTCGAGGCCGGCTCCAACGTCGTCGGCGGCGTCAACGCCCGCAAGGCCGGCACCTCGGTCGAGCTCGGCGGCCAGGACCTGCCGGTCTTCGGCAGCGTCAAGGAGGCGATGGCCGAGACCGGCGCCGACGTGTCCGTGGTCTTCGTGCCCCCGGCCTTCACCAAGGACGCCTGCATCGAGGCGATCGACGCGGGCATCGGCCTGCTCGTCGTGATCACCGAGGGCGTGCCCGTGCAGGACACCGCCGAGGTGTGGGCCCACCTCGAGGGCAAGCAGACCCGGATGATCGGCCCGAACTGCCCCGGCATCATCACCCCCGACGAGGCGCTGGCCGGGATCACGCCGGCCACGATCGCCGGCAAGGGCCCGGTCGGCCTGGTCTCGAAGTCGGGGACGCTGACCTACCAGATGATGTTCGAGCTGCGCGACCACGGCTTCTCCACGGCCATCGGCATCGGCGGCGACCCGATCATCGGCACCACGCACATCGACGCCCTCGCGGCCTTCGAGGAGGACCCGGAGACCAAGGCGATCGTGATGATCGGCGAGATCGGCGGCGACGCCGAGGAGCGTGCGGCCGACTACATCAAGGAGCACGTGACCAAGCCGGTCGTCGGCTACGTCGCGGGCTTCACCGCCCCCGAGGGCAAGACGATGGGCCACGCCGGCGCGATCGTCTCCGGCTCCTCGGGCACCGCCCAGGCCAAGAAGGAGGCCCTCGAGGCCGCCGGCGTCAAGGTCGGCAAGACCCCCTCGGAGACCGCCGAGCTGATGCGGGAGATCCTCCAGGGGCTGTGAGCCCCGGGGGCAGACCCGTCAGGTGACCGCGTTCCGCACGGCGTACGCCGGGGCGGCGTGCTCCTCGCGGGACATGACCAGGGTGAGGCGCTCGACGGCGGTGCGCACGTCGTCGAGGGTGTTGTAGAGCGGGGCGAAGCCGAAGCGGGCGATGTCGGGGGCCCGGAAGTCGCCGATGACGTCGCGGGCGATCAGGGCCTGGACCACGCCGTAGGCCTCGGCGTGGCGCAGCGAGACCTGGCTGCCGCGGCGGTCGTGCTCGCGGGGCGTGGCGATCTCGAAGACCCCGGGCAGGCGCTGCTCGACCAGCTCGATGAACAGGTCGGTCAGCGCGAGCGACTGGCGGCGCAGGTCGGCGACGTCGACGTCCGCGAACGCCTCCAGCGCCGTCTCCAGGGCCGAGAGCGCCAGCACCGGCGGCGTGCCCGACGCGAACGCGCCGATGCCCTCCAGCGGCTCGTACTCGCGCCTCATCGCGAACGGAGCCGCGTGCCCGATCCAGCCGGTGATCGGCTGGCGGGCGGCTGCCTGGTGGTGGGGCGCGACCCAGACGTACGCCGGGGCGCCCGGCCCCCCGTTGAGGTACTTGTAGGTGCAGCCCACGGCCATGTCGGCCCCGACCCCGGTCAGGTCGACCGGGACCGCACCGGCGGAGTGGCACAGGTCCCACTGCACCAGCGCGCCGCGGGCCTGGGCCTCGGCGGTGATCGCGGCCATGTCGAACATGGCGCCGGTGCGGAAGTCCACGTGGGTCAGGGTCAGCAGGGCGACGTCGTCGTCGACGGCGGCCAGCGGGTCGGCGGGGTCGCACCAGCGCAGCTCGAGGCCCATCAGCTCGGCCACCCCGGCGAGGATGTAGCCGTCGGTGGGGAACGTGGACTCCTCCAGCACGAGCACCCGGCGCTCCGGTCGCATCCGGGCGGCGGCCACGGTCGTCTTGAACAACGTGACGCTGGTGCTGTCGCCGAGGTGCAGGTCGCGGGGGGAGACGCCGATCAGCGGTGCGATCCGTTCGGCGACGCGGTGGCTGATCTCCATCCACCGGGCCTCGTTCCAGGACCGGATCAGGCCCTCGCCCCACTCCCGGCGGACCACGTCCTGCATCCGGTCGGCGACGCCCGCGGGGAGCGCGCCCAACGAGTTGCCGTTGAGGTAGACCAGGCCGTCGGCGAGGTCGAAGGCGGTCACCGGCCCGCCTGCAGCTCGAAGAGGCGGTCCCGGGCCCGGGTGATCAGCGCCTGGAAGGTGTCCTCGTCGACGTCGTTGTCGCCGGTGGGGGTGAAGTTCACCTGGGAAACGTAGCGCCCCACCCGGGCCACTCCCATCCAGTACCCCACGGTGGCCTGCTCGTCGATCTCGCTGTCGAGCCGCCACAGCGCCCACTCCGAGCCCCGGTAGCCGTCGGGCTCGACGACCTCGCTGCTCACCTCGGCGCCGAGGTCCCTCTTCTCGCACGAGCGCATGTCCTCGACCACCGACCGCACCAGCCGGCGGGCCTGGGCCTGGGTGCGGAAGGCGCCCACCGTCTCCGCGATGCCGAACCGCTTGGGCAGCCGGGCCTGCGGGATCAGGAACGTCCGGGTGGTCGCCCGTGGCGCACCGCTGCGGACGAAGTTGGTGCGGTCGCAGGTGGTGGCGGCGATGTTCGGGCGGGCGCGGACGGGCTCGGTGCCCACCCACGGCTTGTTGATCCGGCCGACCACGGGCAGGTCGGCCGCGGCGAGCGTGCCGGGGGTCTCCCCGGAGGGCGGAGGAAGCACGGGTGCGGCCTGCACCGTCCGCGGGCAGGGTCCGGACGGGTCGGACTCGCACAGGTTGCGCACCGCACGGGTCAGCGTGTCGACCATCGAGCCCACGGGGACCGGGCGACCGGCGCGGGTCTCGGAGATCGTGGAGACGGTGAGCTGGCCCGTGCGGGCGATGCCCACGACGTAGGTCCGGCGTACGGCGTTGGGGATGCGCAGCTTGAGCATCTGCGCCTCCGCGCCGAGGCCGCGGATGCGGTACGTCGCCAGCAGCTGCAGGCGCGCCTCCCGGCAGCCGGCGAACCAGTCGAGGGTGGTGCGGTACGCCTGTCCGGCCGCGGCGTCCGAGCGGGAGATCTCCACGGTCTGCACCAGGGAGCGGCGCGTCGGACCCCGGTCCGTCGTGGCGAAGGTGCGCACGAGGGTGCCGCGGCCCTCGGGGTCGGCGAACCGGGTGTCCTGGCACACCGAGTTGATGCCGGAGCCGGAGGTGTTGTCGGTGGTGCCGGTGAGCCGCCACGCCTCGCCGGGGGTCAACCGGCGTACCTGCGCCAGGCTCAGCAGCATCTCGGCGCTCACCGGCGGCGCGTCGGAGGTCGCCGTCCCGCCGTCGGCGTCCGCCGCGGCGGGGGCGGCGGGCACACCTGCGTCGTGGGCCACGAAGAGACCGCCGAGCAGGGTGAGCGCGAGCAGGAGGACGGTGCCACCCACCGCCCGGACCCGGCGCCGGCGCACCCCGGCGCGCTCGATGACGGAGGCGCCGGGGAGGGCGGCCGCCTCGGCGATCGGCGCCAGCTGCTCCAGGGCCGACCCGATCCGGTCGGGTGCGGTGCCGGTCTCCTCGCAGAACCGCCTGGCGGCCCGGGTCAGCAGGTCCTCGACGCGGGCGCGGGTCTGGCCGAGCTCGCGCCCGACGTCGGCGGCGGAGAGTGCGGCCAGGTGGGTCAGCAGCAGTACCTTGCGCTGCTGGTCGGGAAGGTGGTGCAGCGCGTCGAGCACGGCGCGCTGCTCGGGCGCGATCCCCTTCTCCCGGTGCCACAGGCGCGCCACGTGCCGACGCTGGGCCATCGCCCAGGCGCGGGAGCGGACCCACTCCTCGGGGTCGTCGAGCCGCCCGACCTTGCGCCAGTGGTGCCGGGCGGCGACGGAGGCGTCGGCGACCGCGTGCCGGGCGGCGGCCAGGTCACCGGTCAGGGCGTAGGCCGAGAGCACCAGGCGGCGTCGGCTGGTCAGGTAGAAGTCGTCGAAGTCGGCGACGACTCCGTGAGCATCGGTGGGCATTCCGGGGTCGAGGCTACCCGCGTGCCTTCCGGACCTCCTCCCCGTCCTCGGCGAGGATGGGAGGGCGATGACTGATCTGCTGAGCCGCCCCCGTGACTCCCGCACGTCGGGAGGCGGACCGACCACCCGACGCGGACGCCTGGTCTCGACCCTGCTGGGGCGCCGGGACGGATCCGGCGAGGCGCCCCCGGACACCGCCCGGCCACTGACGGTCTCCGCCGCGCTCGCGTCCCTGGCAGCGTGCGGCACCACGATGGTGACCTGCATGGCCGTCGCGGTGATCGGCTGGTTCCTGGCCGACGCCGGGGCGCACGGCGAGACCACGGACGCCCTGCGGGTGGGGGCCGACGTCTGGCTGGTGGGGCACGGCTCTGGACTGACGGTCTCCGGCGTACCGCTGGGACTGGTGCCGCTGACGCTGACGGGGCTGGTCACCGCGGTCGCCTACCGCTACGCCCGCTGGGCCGGCCAGAGCTCCGCGGTGACCGAGGACGACGGCACCGTCGCGATGGCGGCGACGATCTTCGCCGGCCTCTACCTCGTCGTCGCCGTGGTCACCTGCGTCGTGGTCGGGCAGGACGGCGCCACCCCCGGCCTGGGCCGGGCCACGATGGGCTCCCTGCTCGTGGCCGGCGTCGCCGGCACGCTGGGGCTGGGCGCCGGCACCGGACGCCTGGGCGCGTGGGTCGCGCGGGTGCCCGGGTGGGTCCGCTCGGTGGCGTACGGCGCCGCGGCCACCTGCGCGCTGCTCGTCCTGGCCGCGGCGGTCCTGGTCGCGGTGATGGTGATGCTCGGGCTCAACCAGGCTGCCGCGATGATGACCGGGCTCGACCTCTCGCCGGGCGACTACGTGATGTACACCGTGGCCACGCTCGCGGTCGTGCCCAACGCGGTCCTGCTCGGGGCTGCCTACCTGCTCGGTCCCGGCTTCGCCGTCGGCACCGGCACGGTCGTCTCCCCGACGGTGGTCTCGCTCGGCCCGATGCCGGCGTTCCCGCTGCTCGCCGCGCTGCCCGAGGCGGGCCCGGCCCCGGAGTGGACGGTCGGGCTGATGGCGGTCCCGGTGGTGGCCGGCCTGGTGGGCGCGGTCCTGGCCCAGCGGGCCTACCGGGTCGCGTCCTACGACTCCGCGGCGCTGCGCGGCTTCGGCTGCGGCCTGGGTGGCGCCGTGCTCAGCACGCTGGCCATCGCCCTGGCCGGTGGACCGATGGGCACCGGCCGGATGGCCGACATCGGTGCGCCCCTGGGCGAGGTGCTGGTCTCGTCGGTCGCCGCGATGAGCCTGGCCGGGCTGGTGGCCGGGGTGGTGACCGCGTGGTGGCAGCGTCGACGTGGGCTCGCCGTACCCAGCGGGACCGCGCCGGACCGCGCCGACCGCTGAGCCGGGCTGCTCGGTAGCCTGTGCCGGTGCCCGCTGGTTCCGTGTGTCGACTCGTCGTCCTGGTCTCGGGGGCCGGCACCAACCTCCAGGCCCTGCTGGACGCCGCCCACGACCCGGCGTACGGCGCCCAGGTGGTCGCGGTCGGGTCCGACCGGAGCGGTGTCGAGGGCCTGGCCCGCGCCGAGCGCGCCGGGCTGCCGACGTTCACCGTGGCCGTGCCGGACTTCGAGCGCCGGACCGACTGGGACCACGCCCTCGCCCGGGCCGTCGCCGCGCACGCCCCCGACCTGGTGGTGCTGGCCGGCTTCATGAAGCTCGTCGGACCCAGGTTCCTGGACGCGTTCGCCGGACGGGTGGTCAACACCCATCCGGCCCTGTGCCCCGCCTTCCCGGGCACCACGGCCCCCGCCGACGCCCTCGCCTACGGGGTCAAGGTCACCGGGGCGACCCTGTTCGTCGTCGACGACGGGGTGGACACCGGACCGATCGTCGCCCAGACCACCGTGCCGGTGGCCGACGACGACGACGTGGGCACGCTGCACGAACGGATCAAGGTCGCCGAGCGGCAGATGCTCGTCGACACCATCGGCCGGATCGCCCGGGACGGCCTCACCATCGACGACAGGAAGGTGCGGATCGGCCGATGAGCACCCCAGCGAGTGACCCAGCCAGCACCCCAGCCAGCACCCCAGACAGCAACCCAGCCAGCAACCCCGCCGGCGACCCCGCCGGCACGCCCCACCCGGACCGGATCGCGATCCGTCGCGCGCTGGTGTCGGTCTACGACAAGGCCGGGCTCGAGGAGCTGGTCCGTGGGCTGCACGACGCGGGCGTCGAGCTGGTCTCCACGGGCGGCTCGGCCCGGCTGATCGCCGACCTCGGACTGCCGGTGGTCCGCGTCGAGGAGCTGACCGGCTTCCCGGAGTGCCTCGACGGCCGGGTCAAGACCCTGCACCCGCGGGTCCACGCCGGCATCCTCGCCGACCGGCGCCTGCCCACGCACGTGGCGGAGCTGGCCGAGCTCGGGGTGGAGCCCTTCGACCTCGTCGTCTCCAACCTCTACCCGTTCACCGAGACGGTCCGGTCCGGTGCGGCCCCCGACGACTGCGTCGAGCAGATCGACATCGGCGGTCCGTCGATGGTGCGGGCCGCCGCCAAGAACCATCCGTCGGTGGCGATCGTCACCTCGCCGGACCGCTATCCCGACGTGCTCGCCGCGCTCGGTGAGGGCGGCTTCACCCTCGCCCAGCGCCGTCGCCTCGCGGCCGAGGCGTTCGTGCACACCGCCACCTACGACGTGCACGTGGCCAGCTGGATGGGCAACGTGCTCACCGACACCTCGGAGGGCACCGGGTTCCCCGGCTGGATCGGCGCCACCTGGGACCGCGCGGCCGTGCTGCGCTACGGCGAGAACCCGCACCAGCCGGCGGCGCTGTACCGCCAGGGCTTCGGTGAACCCGGTCTGGCCCAGGCCGAGCAGCTGCACGGCAAGGAGATGTCCTACAACAACTACGTCGACGCCGACGCCGCCCGGCGGGCCGCCTACGACTTCGAGGCCCCCGCCGTGGCGATCATCAAGCACGCCAACCCCTGCGGCATCGCCGTGGGCGCCGACGTCGCCGAGGCGCACCGCAAGGCCCACGAGTGCGACCCGGTCTCCGCGTTCGGCGGGGTGATCGCGGTCAACCGGCCGGTCTCGGTGGAGATGGCCCGGCAGGTGGCCGAGGTGTTCACCGAGGTCGTCGTCGCCCCGGCGTACGACGAGGGCGCGGTCGAGGTGCTCCAGGCCAAGAAGAACGTCCGCCTCCTGGTCTGCGAGCCACCGCCCGCCGGCCCCGGGGTCGAGACCCGACCGGTCTCCGGCGGCCTGCTGCTCCAGCGCCGCGACGGTGTCGACGCCGACGGTGACGACCCGTCCACCTGGACCCTGGCCACGGGCACGCCCGCCACCGACGAGGTGCTCGCCGACCTCGCCTTCGCCTGGAGGGCGTGCCGGGCCGCGAAGTCCAACGCGATCCTGCTCGCCCGCGACGGCGCCTCGGTCGGGATCGGCATGGGCCAGGTCAACCGGGTCGACTCCTGCCGGCTCGCCGTGGACCGGGCGGGGGAGCGGGCGGCCGGCTCGGTGGCCGCCTCGGACGCCTTCTTCCCCTTCGAGGACGGGCCCCAGATCCTCATCGACGCCGGGGTCGCGGCCATCGTGCAGCCCGGAGGCTCGGTCCGTGACGAGCTCACGGTCGCCGCGGCGGCCGCGGCCGGCGTCACGATGTACTTCACCGGGACCCGCCACTTCGCCCACTGAGCGGAGCCGGTGCGCACCGGCTCGCACCCCGACCCCGGCCACTGGGAGGATGATCCGCGTGAGCGCACAGACACTCGACGGGACCGCCACCGCCGCGACGATCAAGACCGAGCTGCGCGAGCGCGTGGCCGCGCTGCGCGAGCGGGGCGTCGTGCCCGGGCTGGGCACCGTGCTGGTGGGCGACGACCCGGGGTCGACCTGGTACGTCAACGGCAAGCACAAGGACTGCGCCGAGGTCGGGATCGCCTCGCTGCGCGAGGACCTTCCCGGCACGGCCACCCAGGACGAGGTGCTGGACGCCGTACGCCGGCTCAACGCCGACCCGGCCTGCACCGGCTACATCGTCCAGCTGCCCCTGCCGAAGGGGATCGACGAGAACGCCGTGCTCGGGGAGATCGACCCGGCCAAGGACGCCGACGGGCTGCACCCGACCAACCTCGGGTGGCTGGTGCTCGGCAAGGACGCGCCGCTGCCGTGCACGCCGTACGGCATCGTGGAGCTGCTGCGCCGCCACGCCGTGGAGATCCGCGGCGCCGACGTGACCGTGGTCGGTCGCGGGGTGACCGTGGGCCGGCCGCTGGGGCTGCTGCTCACCCGTCGCTCGGAGAACGCGACGGTCACCCTGTGCCACACCGGCACCCGCGACCTCGCCGCGCACGTGCGCGGTGCCGACATCGTGGTCGCCGCCGCCGGCGTGCCGGGGATCATCACCGGCGAGATGGTCAAGCCCGGGGCCGCCGTGCTCGACGTGGGCGTCTCCCGCGTGGACGGCCGGATCGCCGGCGACGTCGACCCCTCGGTGACCGAGGTCGCCGGGTGGGTCTCGCCCAACCCCGGGGGAGTGGGGCCGATGACCCGAGCGATGCTGCTCTCCAACGTGGTGGCGGCGGCCGAGGCCGCGCTCGGGCACGCTGCGACGTGAGGCACCGCCGGTGAGCCCGGGCGCGAAGCCACGCCGCGTCCCCTCCACGCTGGGCGGCGCGGTCTACCTGGTGGTGGTCGCCGTCAGCGCCGTGGGCCTGCTCGTCGTCGCCGTGGGGCCGTGGCGACGCGGGGTCGGACTGGTCGGGCTGGCGCTGCTGTTCGCGGCGCTGATGCGCCTGGTGATCCCCGACCACAGCGCCGGCATGCTCCGGGTCCGGCGCAGCCGGTGGGTCGACGTGCTCATGCTCGGGGGTGTCGGCACGGCGTTGATCGTCCTGGCCAGCGTGATCCCGAACCAGCCCGGCTGACCCGCAGCCGGTCGCAGCGACTCAGTCGAGCCGGGGCTCCGGCTGGGCGCCCTCGTGGGCCACGGCCTCCGCGCCGGCGGCCAGGGCGGCGCGTACGGCCTGCTCCCGGTCCGCGCCGCGCGCGAGCGCGGCCGCGAGCGCACCGCAGAAGGCGTCCCCGGCACCGGTGGTGTCCACGACGTCGGCCGGGTCGGCCGGCAGTCGCAGGCCGCCCCACTCGGCGCCGTCGGCACCGAGGGTGACCAGCAGCGACTGCGGGGAGACGCCGTCGGCGGCGAGCAACCCGGCCTCGTGCTCGTTGGCCACCACCGGGTCGGCGAGGGCGATCACGTCGGCCGGGAGGGCGGCGTACGGCGCCAGGTTGAGCACCACCCGGACCCCGCGCTCGACCGCCGTCGCGCAGGCACGGGCCACGGTGTCGAGCGGCACCTCGAGCTGGGCGAGCAGCACGTCACCGGGACCGGCGGCGGCAACGGTCGCGACGGCCTCGCGGCCCACCCGGCCGTTGGCCCCCGGCGCGACCACGATGGTGTTCTCCCCGCCTGCATCGACGACGATCAGCGCGGTGCCGGTGGGTTCCCCGGGATGCACCACGACCGCCTCGGTGTGCACCCCCAGCCTGCGGAGCCGGTCGAGGTAGGCCCGTCCGGCGGCGTCGTCCCCGACGGCGCCCACCATGCTGACCTCGGCTCCGGCCCGAGCGGCGGCCACCGCCTGGTTGGCGCCCTTGCCGCCGGCCAGCCGGGACAGCCCGCGGCCCAGGACGGTCTCGCCTGGCTGCGGGTGCCGGTCCACCGAGGTGACCAGGTCGAGGTTGAGCGAGCCCAGCACCAGGACCCGGCCGGTCACGCGACCCCTCCGACCGGGGCCGCGACCGCGTCCAGCCACAACCGCGCGTAACGGGTCGCGTCGACCTCGAGACCCACGTCGATGGTGGCCGGGGCACGGCCGTGCGGGTCGTGGGCCAGGTCGCCGTCCCAGTCGCGTCGGTCGACGACCGTGCGGCCCCGCGACCAGCTGCCGGCGAGCTCGACGCGCACCGGCAGGCGCTCGGTCGTCAGGCCGGCGGGGTCGAGGACGGCGCAGACAGCGCCCGCGTCGCCGATCGTCGCCGAGGGCGTGCCGAACCGCGCGCACTGGAAGGCGATCAGCCGGCCCGCCAGCTCGGCGGGAGTCCCGGCACCGGCGCGCAGCGCCGCGTGGACCAGACCGTTGGCCTCCTCCCGGGTGACCCGCGGACCGTAGAAGACGTCGAGGCCGTACATGAGCAGCTCGATGCCGAGGTCCGCGCACGCGTCGAGGGTGATCGCGGCCGCCTCGGGGTCGTGGAAGACGTTGAACTCCGCCGAGGCGGTGGCGTTGCCCACCTGCGCGGCGCCGCCCATGAACACGATCCGGCGCAGGCCGCGGGCGACCTCGGGGTGGGTGCGCAGGAGCAGCGCCACGTTGGTCATCGGGGCCAGCGGCACCAGGGTGACCGGGTCGTCGCGCTCGGCGGCGTCGAGGAGGACGTCGCGCAGCAGCCCGACGGCGTGCCGGGGGTCCGGGGACCGCGTCGAGGCGGGCCAGCCGAGGTCGCCCATGCCGTCCTCGCCGTGCACGTGGCGCGCGTCCACGGGTTCCTCGAGGAGCGGCCGGGCCGCACCCGCGGCGACCGGCACGTCGCTGCGTCCCGCGGTCTCGAGCACCGTCAGGGTGTTGCGCACCACGTCGGCCAGCGGGGCGTTGCCGCCCACGCAGGTGACCGCGCGCAGGTCGAGCCCCGGATGCCGGGCGGCCAGGAGCAGCGCGCAGGCGTCGTCGACGCCGGTGTCCACGTCGAGCACGACCGGCGTGGTGATCACCGCGGTGCCTCCTGACCCCGGCTCGGCGCTCGTGCTGGGCCGCTCAGATCAGGCCCAGCCCCTTGACCGCGTCCCGCTCCTCGGCGAGCTCGGCCGTGGAGGCGTCGATGCGCCCGCGGGAGAAGTCGTCGATCTCCAGGCCCTGGACGATCTCCCAGTCGCCGTCGCGGGTGGTGACCGGGAAGGAGGAGACCAGGCCCTCGGGCACGCCGTAGGACCCGTCGGAGAGGACGGCCATGGAGACCCAGTCGTTCTCGGCGGAGCCGTGCAGCCAGTCGCGGGCGGCGTCGATGGTCGCCGACGCGGCGGAGGCAGCCGAGGAGGACCCGCGCGCCTCGATGATCGCGGCGCCGCGCTTGGCGACGGTCGGGATGAAGTCGTTCTCCAGCCAGGCCTGGTCGTCGACCGTCTCGGCGGCGTTCTTGCCGGCGATCTCGGCGTGGAAGATGTCGGGGTACTGGGTGGCCGAGTGGTTGCCCCAGATCGTCATCCGGGTGATGTCGGTGACCGGGGCGCCGGTCTTGGCCGCGAGCTGGGAGATCGCCCGGTTGTGGTCGAGGCGGGTCAGCGCGGAGAAGCGCTCGGCGGGGATGTCGGGGGCGTTGCTCAGCGCGATCAGCGCGTTGGTGTTCGCGGGGTTGCCGGTGACGCCGATGCGGACGTCGTCGGCGGCCACGTCGTTGAGGGCCTTGCCCTGCGCGGTGAAGATGGCGCCGTTGGCCTCGAGCAGGTCGCCGCGCTCCATGCCGGGGCCGCGGGGCCGGGCGCCCACCAGCAGGGCCAGGTTGACTCCCTCGAAGACGGTGGCGGCGTCGTCGCCGATCTCCACCCCGGCCAGCGTGGGGAACGCGCAGTCGTCGAGCTCCATGACCACGCCCTCGAGGGCCTTGAGGGCCGGGGTGATCTCCAGCAGGCGGAGCTCGATGGGCCGGTCCGTGCCGAGCGCCCCGCTGGCGAGGCGGAACAGCAGGCTGTAGCCGATCTGACCGGCGGCGCCGGTCACGGCGACCTTGAGCGGGGCGGGGGAGGCTGGGCTCACGAGAACTCCTGGGTGCGACGGAGGGACCCTCCGACGCTAGCAGCGCGGCGCCGCGGTGGGTATGCGCACCCCGGGCGCCCGGCGGGACAGCCGGGCGAGCAGGGGCGCCCAGCGGCGGGGTCGTGGGGCCTGGTGGGCGGGCGCCGTACGACGTCGTGCGGCGCGCCGCACGCGCAGCCGTTCGGCCTCGGCCAGGCGCTCCTGGGTCATCAGTCGGACCAGGTCCTCGGTGAGCATGTTCATCTCGGTGCTCCGTTCGGGTCGGGGGACAGTGGGGAGGAGGTCGCGGCCGCGGCGCTGATACGTCTCGGTCAGGAGCCGAGCGCCTCGATCCGCTGGTGGGTGCGGAAGACGCCGTGCGGGTCCCAGGCAGCCTTCACCTCCGCCAGCCGACGGGCCACGTCGCCGAACGCGGCCTCCATCCGGCCGGCCCCTTCGGCCCCGAGGAAGTTGGGGTACGTCGCGCCCGTGCTCCACGCACGGACATCGGCGCAGCACGCGTGGGCAAGGGCTCGCATCCGCTCGTCCTCGGCGGGGTCGTCCCACAGCAGCAGCGGGTGCACGATGAACCGGGACGTGCGTCCGGCGAGGGGGGAGTGGTCCGACCCCACCCGGGCCACCTCACCGCCCCACGCGACGACGAACAGCTGGGCCGGACCCGGGGGCAGCTCATGCGACCGGCTGACCAGCGCGTCGATCGCCGCGTCGGGCAGTTCGGCGACGTTCTCCGCGGACCAGTGGTTGCGGTGCCCCGGCGGGTCGTCCACCGAGCACTGGAAGTCGGCGTAGCCGGTGGGAGCGAAGTAGTCGGCGTCCGGGCCGAGGTCGCGCACCGGGGCCAGTGCCCGCTCACCGTCCGCCGGGTCGCCGGCCCACATCCCGAGCAGGACGACGGCGGGCTTCCCGCGCAGGTGCGCCGGGACGTCGTCCTCCTCGGGCGCCGTGACGAACGCGCACGCCAGCGACAGCTCGTCGGGTGCGGCGTTCATCAGGTCCCGGAAGGTGCGCACGACCTCGCGCGCGCGGTCGGCCCCGAACAGCGCCAGTCCGGCCCACACCTGCTCGGGCAGCGGGTGCAGCGCCAGCTCCAGCGCGGTGACGACACCGAAGGCCCCGCCGCCGCCCCGCAGCGCCCACAGCAGCTCGGGGTTCTCCTCCGCACTCGCGCGCACGATGCGGCCGTCCGCGGTGACCAGCTCGGCGGCGAGCAGGTTGTCGCAGGCCAGGCCGTGCTTGCGCTCCAACCAGCCCGAGCCCCCGCCGAGGGTGAGCCCGGCGACCCCGGTCGTGGAGACACGGCCCCCGGTGGCGGCGAGGCCCACCGCTGTGGTCGCCCGGTCGACGTCGGCCCAGACGGCGCCGCCGCCGATGCGCGCCCGGCGAGCATCGACGTCGACCTCGATGTCGGCCAGGCCGCGGACGTCGAGCACCAGACCGTCGTCGCACAGCGACATGCCGGCCACCGAGTGGCCGCCGGCACGGACCGCGACGGGCAACCCGTGTTCTCGTGCGAAGGCCAGACAGGTCACGACGTCGTCGACCGTGAGACAGGCGGCGACGTAGCGCGGGTGCCGGTCGACCATCGCGTTGAACAGCCGGCAGGTGTCGGCGTACGCGGGGTCGCCCGGCTCGTGCAGGCCTCCGTGCAGGCGGAAGCGGAGCTCGGCGACGTCGGCGGCGTCCGGGGTGGGGCGAGGTGCGGTCGCCGGGGTGGGGCCGGGGCGGGTGCGGTCGGTGCGGGTGCTCGTCATGCCTTCGAGTCAACGCCGGCCCGGCCCCGGCGCGCATCGACCGTTCCGGCCATCACGGTGCGATGGCCCGGACGGGCCACCGGCCGCGGACGTCAGAGCAGGCCGCGCCGGGTGGCGTCGGCGACCGCGGCCGCCCGGGAGGCCACTCCCAGCTTGGTGCGCACGTTGGCCACGTGGCGGTGCACGGTGTGCGGGCTGAGGAACAGGCGCTCGGCGATCCGGGCGTCGTTGAGCCCCTCGGCCACCAGCCGCAGGACGTCGAGCTCGCGGGTGCTCAGGCCCTCGGCGGACACCCGGGGGTCGGCCCGGACCCCGAGCTCGGCGAGGGCGGCGCGGGCCGCCTGCTGCTCGGCCTCCGCGCGTGCCTCCCGGCCCAGCCGGTGCAGCGCCCGGGACAGGGTCAGCCGGGCGTGCGCGCGGTCGAACGGGGCGGAGGCGGTGGAGAACAGGTCGCACGCGTCCTCGGCCGCCCGGCGGGCGCTCTCCGGGTCGTCGGCGGCCAGGGCCACGTCCGCGTGCAGCGCCAGGCCGCGGCCGCGCAGGTACGACGTCCCCAGCCGCTCGGTGGTGGCCTCCGCCTCGCGGCAGGCGGCCCGGGCGCCGTCGTGGTCGCCGAGGGCGGCGCGTCCCCGCGCCGAGAGCTCGAGGGCGGGCAGCCGCTCGAGGAGGTTGCCGGGAGGCAGCCGGCGCAGCGCGCGCTCCGCGGCGTCCGCGGCGGCCTCGGCATCGCCGCCCAGCAGGTCGAGGCCACCCAGGGCGACGACGGCCGCGGCCGACGGGAGGGCCTCCTCGAACAGCGACCGCGCCTCGTCGAGCCGCCCCTGGCGCACGCGCAGCTCGCCGAGGCGTACGGCGCTGGGGCCGGCCAGCCCCGGCTTGGTCGAGCGCAGGTCGTCCCGGGCGCTGACCAGCTCGTCCTCGGCCGAGGCCCACTCGCCACGCGTGGTCAGCACGCCGCCGTAGGCGAGCCGGCAGCTGCCGAAGAAGTGCCGGGCCCGCCAGGTGCTGGCGAAGCGCTGCAGCTCCCGGCACCACTGGTCGGCCTGGCCGAGGTCGCCCACCTCGGCGCAGATCGCCACGTTGTGGCACAGCGCCCAGCCGGGTGCGGCGGGCTGGGTGAACTCCGCACCGACCGCCAGCGCCGTGGACTGCTCGACGCAGCGCAGGCCCTCGGTGACCGCTCCGGTGCCGACCAGGGCGGTCCCGAGCACGGCGGTCGCCACCACCTCCACCCCGGCGTCCCCCACCTCGCGGGCCACCGCGACGGCGCGGCGGGCCAGGTCCACCGCGACGGCGGGGTCCTCCTCGGAGTTGACGACGAGGTCGGCGTCCATCACGAGCAACCAGCCGTGCTCGGCACAGGTCGGTACTCCCTCGAGCAGCGACGCGGCCCGGCGCAGCCAGGCCCGGGCCACGGCGTCGTCGCCACGGAAGTCCAGGTGGTCACCGGCCAGCCAGACGGCCATGTGGGCCGCCCGGACCAGGTCGCCCTCGGCCTGGTGGCGTCGGTAGGCCCGTTCCCGCGCGTGCAGGGTGGCCTGCTCCTCGCCGAGCCACCACGAGGCCCAGCTGAGCCCCTCCCAGGCCGCCGCGCCGTCGTCGGCCGCCGCGAGCCGCTCGAAGAGGTCGGCGGCGCGGCGCCACTCCGCCCCGGCGAGCGCCCGTCGGGCCTCGGCCAGGGGGTTGGCGACCTCGAGCGGCGCACCGGCCATGGCAGGAGGCTACTCGGGCCGGGTCCTGCTACGGGCGGTTCGGCGGGCGGTACTCGCCCTCGCCCTTCGCGACGTACTCGTTGGAGTGCTTGACCAGGACCGAGTCGGCCACGAAGCGACGACCGGCGCGGAAGTCGCCCTCGACGACGGCACCCTGCCCCTCCCGGAAGATGCCGGGGGCCTTGCCGCGGTACACGACGGGCACGTCGCGGGCCCCGTCGGTGAGGACGAACCGCAGCACGCCTCCCACCCGCGAGACCGAGCCGTGGGCGACCATCCCTCCGAGACGGACCCGGTCGCCCGGCTGGGTGGCTCCGCTCGCGACCTCGGTGGGCGTCCGGTAGTAGACCAGGTTGTCCCGGAAGCCGCTGACCCCGAGCAGGACGAGGACGCCGGCGACGGCCACCCCGACGACACCGAGGCGGGCGCGCGGCGAGGACAGGAACCTCATCGCGGGTCCGTCCCGCTTCTGCGCACCCACACGACGACGCCGATCCAGAACAGGATCGTCACGCAGTAGCCGGCGATCAGGTAGGCCACGGTGCTCACCCCTCCTTCCGGTGCGCGGAGACGACGATCGGCGCGGATGCCGCCGGGGTCTCGTCGCCGCCGACCCAGTGGTCTCGCCGCCGCAGGGCCCGGGTGCGACGCAGCATCACCCAGAGCCACAGCAGGGTGAAGGCGGTCAGGCCGGCGAAGAGGGCCAGCAACATGAGCGGGGGGACGACACCGTCCGGCCCGCCGGGGCGAAGGACGCTCGGTGGCTGGTGCAGGGTCCGCCACCAGACCACCGAGAAGTGCACGAGCGGCACGGTCACCACCGCGAGCACCCCGATGAGCGCCGATCGGCGCGCGTTGACGACCTGGTCGGTGCTCAGCCCGCGCACGCCGAGGTAGCCGACGTACACGAGCAGCAGCACGACCGTGGTGACCAGCCTCGGGTCCCAGGTCCACCACGTGCCCCAGGTGGGGCGGGCCCAGAGGCTGCCCAGCACGATCGTCAGCGCGGTCAGCCCGACGCCCAGCTCCGCCGCCGCCTGTGCGACCCGGTCGTGGCGCGCGTCCCTGCGGACCAGGTACAGCGCACTGGCACCCGCCACCACGGCGAACGAGAGGTAGGCGGTCCACGCTGCCGGGACGTGCACGTACATCAGGCGCTGGGACTCACCCTGGTAGGCGTCGCTCGGCGCCACCACCAGGGCCAGTGCCAGTGCCAGCACCGAGGTCACCGACGCGGCCGCACCTGTCGTCTTCTCGATCATCGCCACATTCACTCACTCCTCCAGCAAGGTGGGGCACACGGCCCAGACCGCGACCAGGATCAACGCGTCGTACCCGACGAGCAGGGCCAGCCACGCGGTCTGCCCTCCCCCGGGGGTGGCGAGCGCAGAGCCGGCCAGCAGCACGGGCAGGGACAACGGCAGCAGCAGCACGGCGAGCAGCCCGGCTCGTCGACGTTCGCCCACGAGCAGAGCGCCGAAGGCGGTGGTCAGGGCGGCCAGCCCCAAGGTGCCGAGCGGTCCGGCGAGGACAGCGGCCGCCGGCAGCGGAGCGGGGAACATCAACGCGACCAGCGTCGCGGTGAGGCCCCAGGCCACCAGCAGGTGGACCCACAGGCCGCCGATCTTGCCGGCGACCAGTGCACCCGGGCCGACCAGGCCGCGCAGCATGTCCCAGGTGCCCTCGTCCCGCTCCGCCGCGGCGACGCTGCGCGCCAGGGTCGGCGTGGCGAACAGGACCACCAACCAGGTCACGGCGGGCGCGACGGTCTCGAGCACGCGAGGCACCGGGCCCATGGCCAGCCCGGCCATCAGCACGCCCGCGATGATGAACGGGACCACCGTCGCGGACGCGTCGCGCCCGACGCTCTCGAGGGTGAGCTCCCGACGCACCACCAGGGTCGCTGCCCTCATCGCAGACCCGCCCCGACCGGCACCGGGGCGGCGCCCGGCTCGACCCTTCCCGCCGCCAGGTGGAGCCGGGCATCGAAGGGCCACGTGGCGCTGGCAGGGTCGTGCGAGGCAACGAGCAGGGCCGTCCCGCGGGCGCGCAGACGCGCCACGACGTCCGCGACCACCGGGGACCCCTCGTCGTCCAGATGGGCCGTCGGCTCGTCGAGACAGACCAACGGCACGGGACAGACCAGGGCGACGGCCAGCGTGAGGCGAGCCCGCTGCCCCGACGACAGCGTCCCCGCCGGTCTGTCGGCCACGCTCGCGAGCCCGACCTCCTCCAGCGTCTCCCGCGCGCGGGCCGAGGACCGAGCCGCGCCGGCGCCGGAGAGCCTGAGGGCCGTGGTCAGGTTGCTCACCGGTGTCGCCGCGGAGCGCGCCCCGTGGCCCGAGAGCAGGTAGAGCGCGCGGCCACTCGCGTGCCGCTCCCCGGTCGTGGGACGCAGGAGTCCCGCCGCCATCCGCAGCAGGGTGCTCTTGCCCGACCCGTTGCGGCCCGTCACCAGGGTCGCCGTCCCGGCACCGAGAGCCAGGCTCAGTGGCAGGACGGCCCAGGTCCTGTCGTAGCGACGGCCCGCCGCCACGAGCTCCAGCACGCGGGCCGGGGCACGCGGGCTCCGGTGGTCGGTCATCTGCGTGGGCTCCTCAGTCGCTCGGGTCGGACCACACGTCGCGGCTGGTGCCCAGGGGCTTGTCGACCGGGGCGGCGTAGTGCTCCTGCAGGTACTTGGTGATCTGAGCAGCCGTCGCCTCGTCGATGGGGGCGGCGTACACCTCGCGCATCTTGGTGACCTCCGCCTCCCACTGGCTGGCGGTGAACCCGGCGTGGTGCATGATCGGCGCCAGCGAGTGGCAGGCGGTGCAGTAGGCGTGCACCAGCCCCTTGCCCTCGCCGTCCACGAGCGTGAACTCCGCCTGCGGGTACTGGCCCCGAGCGCTCTCCACCGCGGGCGGGACACGTGACGGCTCGGGCCGCGTGACCGCGTAGACACCCACGGACGTGGCGAACGCCAGCCCGACCACCGCCGGGATCTTCCATCCACCGGAGACGTTCATCAGACCACCTCGTAGACGCCGGCGAAGATCCGCGACGCGGTGTCCTTGCGCGCGCCGTCCTCCATGGCTGTCGGTGAGGGCTCCAGCGGTTGCACCTGGCCGTCGGCGTTGGTCGCTCGCGAGAGCACTCGGTGCTCACCCGAGGTGTCGAAGCCGACCTGCGCCCGCCAGACCCGCCACGTGTACTTGCCGTACGACCGGTCGAGGCGGGCGGGCTGCCAGCTCTTCCCGTCGTCCTGGCTGACCTCCACCTTGGTGATGCCCGCGCCGTAGTCGTAGGCCACACCGGTCAGCTCGACCTTGCGGCCAGCCGGGATCCGGGTGCCGTCCGTCGGCGTGGTGATCAGGGAGAAGACCTTGAGCTCGTTGGGCGTGATCTCGCGACCGGACCACTCCATCGGGTGCGGTGTGGTGCGGATGTCGATCTCCACCACCTGCTTGGTCCAGGTCGGCGCCCAGGTCCCCGGTACGACGAGACGCACGGGGTAGCCGTTCCAGAACGGGATGTCCTCGCCGTTCATCTTGGTCGCGATCAGGGCGTCGCCCTTGCGCAGGGTCTCGATCATGTAGGAGCGCCAGTACTGCGGCTTGGCCAGGCTGATCACCCGTCCGCCGCCGAAGGAGACGTGCAGGGCGCTCGACTTGACGCCGACCTCGTCCAGGAGGTCGTTGAGCTTCACCCCGGTCCACTCCGCGCACGAGAGGTCACCCTTGGTCCACGGCATCCCGGGGATCATCGGGTGGTGCAGGCCGCGCCCCTCGCCACTGCAGACGCCGACGGCACCCATGGTCGTGGTCGCACGGCGGTTGAGCTCGTCGAGGGACAACGAGATCTCGTTGTCCGCGGCGTCGCCGCCGATCTTGAGCCGGTAGTTCTCCGGGGTGAGCTGCAGGACGCTCGCCTCGCGGTAGCGGACGTAGTAGTACTCGTTGTCGGTGTAGGGATAGTTCTCCCGCCCGATGAGATGCTCGGCCGGGGTCTCGTAGTTGGGTGGGCGGTCGTACACCTGTCCCATCGGCGCCTTCCCGGGCAGGGCCACCAGCGGGTAGGGCGTGCCGGAGGGAAGTCGCAGGTCCTTCGCCCTCAGCACGCCGGCTGCCGAGGCGCTGGCGTCGCCACCCAGGACACCGGCGCTCTTGCCGGCCAGTGCGAGACCGGCTGGAACGCTCAGCGCTCCGATCAGGAACTTCCTTCTGTCCACTGTCATCACCTCTTTGTCGGTCGATCCGTGGATGTCGACGGGACGCCGGCAACCGTCGAAGGGTCGTAACGGAATGCTGAGTCCGAACCCGGGATCGCCTCCGGTCCGGAGAAGGCGCGGATGTACTCGACCAGCCGGGCGATCTCGTCGTCGTCCAGGATCGCTCCGAACGGCGGCATGGCTGTCCCGGAGCGTCCATGACGCACCGCCGCCTCGAGCTTGGCAGCGGTCTGACCGGCCATCCAGGCGGGGTTGCGGAACGAGCGGGGGACGGGGTCGATCCGTCCGGCGGCGATGCCGGCCCCGTCACCGTCGACGCCGTGACAGGACGCGCAGTAGGCGAGATAGGTGTCCTCGGCCCAGCCGACCAACGGGTTGGGCCGCTGCTGCACATCGCCGAGCTGACGCAGGTAGGAGACCACGGCATCCATCTCCGGGCCGCTGAGGTCGCCGTAGAACGCGGGCATCGGGGTGCCGGGGACGCCGTGGCTGATGCTGCTCCGCAGCTGGTCGTCACTGCGCCCGGACAACCAGTCCCCGTCTGCCAGGTTGCGGGGGGCGGTGTCGAACGACGCCGCGGCCTCGCCGTCACCGAGGCCCTGCTGGCCGTGGCAGCCGGCGCACTGGGCCTCGAACACCTTGCGCCCGCGAAGACGCTGCGCCTCGGTGCCCTCGGCGCGGTCCGCGTCGGTCTGCAGCTCCACCTTCGGTGAGAAGCCTCGGATGTAGGCGGTGACCGCCCAGATCTCGCGCTCGCTCAGCCGTCCGGCGAAGGCAGGCATCGGGGTGCCGGGCACCCCCCGCTGGATCGAGGTGTAGAAGACCCCGTCCGACTGGGAGGACATCCAGTCCTTGTCGGTGAAGTCTCGTGCGGGCGTCGACAGGTTGGCGGCCCCGGGCCCGTTGCCGTCACCGACGCCCCCGTGGCAGACGAAGCAGCTGGCCGCGTAGACCTTCGCGCCCTCCGCGAGCAGGTCCTGGTAGGCGGGCGGCTCGGGCGCACGGACCGGCTCGGAGCCCGTCCCCGTCCGTGCGGACGCCGCGCTGCTCTGGGCCGGGGGCCCGTCGTCGGACACGGAGCCGAGGACGGTGCCGGCCAGCAGGGCCACGGCGGCGACGGCGAACGTGGCGACGAGGCCGAGCAGCATCGACCGCCTCATGGCCGGTCTCCGTCCGAGGACGTGCCCTCGCCCCAGCGGGCTCGGTCGTTGCGCAACATGTCGTCCGCAGGGCGCTGCAGCATTCGGCGCACCCTGGGGCTGACCAGGCCCGCGATGACGAAGGCCACCATGAAGACGACTCCCATCCAGAAGACGATGGTGAGGATCAGGTCAGACATGCGCGCTCCTCACCCTTCCCCGTGCCCGGAGTGATCCGAGTGATCCGAGTGATCCGAGTGATCCGAGTGATCCGCGTCGCCCGAGCCGGGTTGTTCCGGCGGGGCGGAGTCGCCCTGCGTGTCCGCGGGAGGTCGCCCGGAGCCCGAGCCGGACTCGGTCATGGCGCGGCCGAGGTAGTCGAGGTAGGCCACCAGGCTCTGCGCCTCGCGCCCGGGCACCACGGTCCCGTCGGCTCGCTCCTCGAACAGCCACGGGTACCCCGGCATCATCGACTGGGGCACGGTGCTCCGGGGGTTGTACAGGTGGGCGAACTGCCATCCGTCGGACCGCTTGCCGGACTCGCGAGAGAGGTCGGGACCGATCCTGCGCGTGCCCCACTGCTGCGGGTACTGGTCCTGGTACTCCCAGGCCTCTGACGCCGGACCGAAGCGCTGGACGTCGGCGGGGGTGTCGCGCACGAAGGTGGTGTGGCAGTAGGCACACCCCTCGCGCTTGAACACGGTGAACCCCTCGTGCTCGACCTCGGTCATCGGCTGGTAGGAGGCGGGTGTGCTGCGGTCGACCTCCCTGGAGAGCTCGATCAGCGGCAGCACGCCGAGGGCGAGGAAGGAGAAGACCAGCGACCCGACGCCACCGAGCAGCATGATGGTCTCGGTGCGCTCGAGGATGCGCACCCAGCGCGGGTCGTGCTCCTCGGTCCGTCCCTCGTTCTGCCCCTCGGCCGTCGGCTCCGCCTCCGGGGCGGTGGGCTGCTCGTCGTCGGCGGGGCGGCTCATCGGCTCGCTCCGGTCATGATCCTGTCCTCGTCGTCGTCCGGGTCGCCTTCTGGGCCGGCTTCCGGGTCCCTTGCTTCGTTGCGGGCGTCCGCCTCGGGCCCCGCCGCCGTCCCGTCCCGGTCGGGTGAGCGCAGCAACGCCACCAGGAACAGCACGAACGCGGCGGCGAGGAAGCTCCCGCTGATCGAGCGCACCAGCCACGCCGACTCCGAGGCGACGACGCTCGAGATCCACGGTGCCCCGCTGAGCCACAGGCCCGCCTGCTGCAGCCCGACCACGGTGAGATCGATGACCATGGTGCACAGCGCGATGGTGGCGGTCCAGTAGGAGAGGTTGCTCAGACGCTGGTCCACCCGGCGGCCGCTCACCCGCGGCCACAGGTGCAGGATGCCGCCCAGGATGATGAAGGTCGCGAAGCCTGCCATCGCCAGGTGGGAGTGACCGATCACCCAGTCGGTGAAGTGGATCTGCTCCTGCACCTTCATGCTCGCCTGGAACGCCCCTTGGAGCGAGACCAGCAGGTAGAACACGATCCCGGTCCACACGAAGCGCAGCGGCACGTCCTGGTAGGCGAGCCGCCCGCTGCCCCGCAGGCTCGCGAGCAGGTTGGTGACCACGATGACCACGGCGATCCCCATGAACACCGAGGCCATGATCGCGATCCTCTGCGCGCCCATGGGGATGGGGGAGTGGACGTAGTGGTGGATGCCGTTGAGCGGGTAGAAGAACACCAGCGACCAGAAGCCGACCAGTGACATGAAGTGGCTGAAGATCGGCCGCCCGGTGACGACCGGGATGACGTAGTAGGCGATGGCGAGGGTGAGTGGCGTGACGAGGAGACCGACGGCGTCGTGGATCCACAGCCCGGAGAGCACGGCCCCGAGCGCGCCGGGCGCGAAGTACTCGGGGAAGAACTGGCCGATGACGAAGGCCGCGGGGGTGAAGGTGAACGCCAGGGTCATGTACCAGCTCGAGACGTACAGGCGTAGCCGCGGCTTCTTCAGGTACGGCCCCCCGAGCTGGACGCCGAGCCCGATGAACGTGGCCAGCGTGACGAGGTCGACGACGAGGGGGAACTCTCCCCACTCGACGGACTGGCTGTAGCCGAGCAGGACGAACGTCCACCCGAGGAGCACCACTCCGATGTTCCAGACCCAGAACAGCCACCAGCCCAGCTTCCGGCTCAGCACGGGGCGGCCGGACAGCGTCGGCACGGCGTAGTAGGCGAAGGCCACGAAGCCGTTCATCAGCCAGGCGTAGAGGATGCCCTGGACGTGGGCGAAGCGCAGCCTTCCCCAGCTCGTGGCCGAGGTGTCGAGGAACTCCGGAGCGTTGAACTTCGTGGCCACGACGAGTCCGAAGGTGGCGGCAGCCAGCAACCCGAACAGCCCGGCCAGGACGTGCGCACGCACGAGCTCGTTCTCGATCGGGGCGACCGCGGCGGCGTCGGGCGGGAGGTCGACTCCGGCGACCGGCTCGGGGAGGGTCACCCGGTCCTCGGCCGTCTGGTCGACCTCTCGTGGGTGCGCCGTCATCGCAGCACCGCCCAGTACGTCAGTGGCCCGCCCAGGGCGAACAGCACGACCACGAACAGGAACACAGCGTTCGCTGACGGCGGCCAGGAGAAGCCGTCGTCGATCGACTGCCCCTGGACGTCGTCGTCGCGAGACGGTGCGTTCGTGGACCGAGGATCTGGTGTCACTGGTTGTCTCCTCCGTTGTGTTCGGTCCCGGACGGTGCGACCACGTCGATCTGCTCGACCATCCCCTGGGACTCGTGCCCGGGCAGCGTGCACAGGAGGGTCACGCGCTCGAGCCCGCTCAGGTCGGCGCTGATCGTGCCTTGCTCACCCGGGCGCAGGCTGCGGACCCGACCCAGGACCCGGTCGCCGGAGATCAGCTCGAGGTCGTGCGGCGTGGAGCCCGCATTGGTCACCCGGAGCCGGGACGGCGCAGCCACGAGGGCGCGTGCAGACTTGGTGAAGCCCCACTCCACCAGCCCGATCCGGACCTCAGAGGCCGGCGGACCCTCGGCGACACCCTTCCCGGCGGTGTGGTCACCGGCACACGCGGAGAGGCCCAGGAGCGCAGCGCACACGCTCGAGGCCACCACCCACCGCCGGTCGCGCTTGCTCATCGCTCACCTCCGAGGATCTCCTCGGCCAGCGGACGGCCGGGGTGCTGCGCCGGTGCCAGGTCGACGAACCGTCGCAGGGACCTGCGCGCCGCGCTGTCCCCGGGCGACGACGGGGCCAGCCCCCGGAGGAGCAGCGCGTCGACGTTCCTCGGCTGCCGGTCCAGGACGGCGCCGGCCTGCGCCCGCACGACGTCGAAGCGGCCGAGCTCGAAGGCGGTCGAGGCCAGCGCCAGCCTGGTGCGTGGATCTTCGGGCGTTCGTCGCACCGCCGCGCGCAGCTCCTCGAGCCGGTCCGCGCCCGACGCGTCCGCCGCCGGCGACGGGTCCGAGGACCGGGCCTGGGCACCGACGGGCTGGGGAACCGTGCCGGTGACGAGCTCGCCGTCCTCCCTCGTGTCCATGGTCACGGCCATGAGGACGGCGAGGGCCACGGCCAGCGTGGTGCCCACCGCGGCCCACCGCACCGGTTGCGAGCCGAGCCGACGTCGGACCCCGTGGTCGGCCCCGTGGCCGGCTCCGCGGTCTGCCGGGGCGCCGACGCGGCGTCCGATCCTGTGGCCCGCGACGGCCAGGCCCACGAGCAGGACGACGACCGGCACCGCCCACACGAGCCAGCCCGAGCCCTGGGCCCGGGGCGAGAGGAGCACCCACGCGCCGTAGCGGTCGGTGAAGTAGCCGCGCACCTCCTCGGCGCTCTGACCGGCCGCCACCCGCTCGGTGACGATGCGCCGCATGCTCTTCGCCAGTGGGGAGTTGGAGTCGGCCACGGACAGGCCCTGGCAGGTCGGACACCTGAGGGACTCGGAGATCGCCTGCGCGCGCTCGTCGGGGGACGGCGGCCCACCCACGCCGGCAGACCGGGCCAGGCCCAGGACCGCGAGCACCAGCAGCACCCCGACCAGGAGCACGGCCGTGGGCCGGCGCGTCACCGCTCGAGCAGCGGCACGACGTACTGATCGATCCACTTCGCGGTCACCTCCCCCGGCAGGCGCGCCCGGACCGTGCCGTCACGGTCCACCACGAACGTCTCGGGCACACCGAAGGTGCCCCAGTCGATGGCGTGCGTGCCGTCCTCGTCGCGCACGCTGGGATAGGCCGCCCCGCCCATCTCCCGCACGAACTCCTGGGCCTTGGCTCGCGTGTCCTGGGTGTTGATCCCCACCACCACGAGCCCTCTGGGACCGAGCCCTCGCGCCGCAGCCGCCAGCACGGGGTACTCGGTACGGCACGGTCCGCACCAGGAGGCCCACACGTTGACCAGCACCACCTGCCCGCGCTGCTGGGCGAGGTCGAAGCGGCCACCGTCGAGCGTGGCGCCGGTGAGCTCGGGCGCCGGCCTGGAGACCGCCTGCGACCGCACGATCGAGGGGTCGCGACCGAAACCGACCGAGACGACGGCCACTGCAGCCCCCACGGCCGTCACCGCCGCCACGAGACCGAACCAACGCATCATCGCGGGCTCCCGGCCAGCTCGGGGTCAGGGGCATCGGTCGGCACGGGCCCCGAGGTGGTGCCGGCGGTCTCCGGACGGCGTCGCCGCTTCGTGGGCCAGCCGGCCATGGCAGCTCCGGCCACCATCGTGGCGCCGGACACCCACAGCCACATCATCAGCGGCGTCACCGTCATCCGGACGGTCGCCTGGGCGGCATCGGCCGAGACGGCTGTGACCGTCAGGTAGGCGTCGCTGGTGATCCCCGAGCGCACCGACGGGCGACCGAGCGCCTCGCTCAT
Organism: uncultured Actinomycetota bacterium; assembly: GCA_963815595.1. Lineage (GTDB taxonomy): Bacteria > Actinomycetota > Actinomycetes > Propionibacteriales > Nocardioidaceae > Marmoricola. Next base: position 325,165 of record CAWFHA010000007.1, read on the forward strand.
CGTGGGGTAGAAGCGCAGCTTCGGCTGCCAGGCCCCGAGGTCCCGGCCGTCCCGGGAGAGGGCCATCCGGGCACCGACCTGCATGAACCGGGGCGTCCGGTCGCGGGTCACGCTCTGCAGGGTCGCGGTGTACCCGCCGACCTCGAGGGAGTCACCCACGCGCAGGGTCCGCTCGCTCGTGACGGCGTACGACGACGAGGCCGCCACCACGACCGCCGCCATGACGACACCCGCGTGCGTCAGCAGGCCGCCGAAGCGGCGCCGGTGCGCCAGCACCGCTCGGACGACGGCGTGCCGCCAGTGACCGCCCCTGATCGCACGGGAGCGGCGAACCGCACCCACGACCTCGCCGAGGATGGCGGCCAGCGCGAAGACCGCCACGCCGAACGTCACCACCGTCAGCGGGTGCGGTAGACCCGCCAGTCCCAGCCCCGCCACGCTTCCGAGCGCCAGACCCAGGGGGAGCCGCAGGCGTCGGAACGCAGCGGCGTCCTGCCGGCCCCACGGGAGCACCGGTCCGATGCCCATGAGCACGACGACGCCCAGTGACAGAGGCACGACCATGCGGTTGAAGTACGGCGCTCCGACGCTGACCTGCTCACCGCGGACCGCCTCGATCAGGAGGGGGAAGGTGGTCCCGAAGAGCACGGTGACGGCCAGGGCCACGAAGAGCACGTTGTTGACCAGGAAGGCCGCCTCGCGCGAGAGCGCCGACTCGATCCGCTCGGTGGTGCCGAGCCGGCTCGCGCGCCACACGAACAGCGCGGTCACGGCGAGGAGGACGGCCGCGATGTATCCGAGCAGCATCGGGCCGAGTGCCGACTGGGTGAACGCGTGCACGCTGGCGATCACGCCGCTTCTGGTGATGAAGGTGCCGATGAGGACGAGCACGAAGGCAGCCGCGGCCAGGGCCAGGTTCCATGCCTGCAGGATGGAGCGCCGCTGCTGGACCATCACCGAGTGCAGGAGGGCCGTGGCGGTGAACCACGGCAGGATCGAGGCGTTCTCGACGGGGTCCCAGGCCCAGTAGCCGCCCCAGCCGAGGATCTCGTAGGACCACCACGAGCCGAGCACCACACCCGCGGTCAATGCGGTCCACGCCACGAGCAACCAGGAACGAGTGGCGACGAGCCACTGTCGACCGATCTCTCCGGTGACCAGCGCGGACACGGCATAGGCGAACGGGACCGTGAGCCCCACGTAGCCGATGTAGAGCAGGGGCGGGTGCACCGCCATCAGGGGGTGGTCCTGCAGCAGCGGGTTCGGACCGGGCCCGTTGCTCGGCACCGGGGACACGGTGTCGAACGCGCCTCCGGCTGCCAGCGCCAGGCCGACGAAGAAGGTGAGCACCGAGGAGGTGACGGCCATCGCCCACGGGTGCAGCACCGCGGCCCGGGTCGGCACCCGGTGAGCCATCGCCACGGCGAATCCGGCCAGCACGACGATCCACAGCAGCAGGGAGCCCTCGAGTGCCGCCCACAGGCTCGTCACGCGGAAGTAGAGGGGGACCTCCCGAGCGCTGTTCTCCGCGACGTAGCGCACGCTGAAGTCGTTGGTGACCAGCGCCCACTCCATCGCCAGCACGACGGCAGCGGCCGAGCCGAAGGCGCCCCAGGTCAGGTACCGGGCGACGGCGCGGAGGCCGGGGCGACGCGTCGAGAGGGCCCACACCACGGTGGCGACGAGGGCGAAGCCGAGGGCGCCGGCCAGGAGGGAGGATCCGAGATGGCTGATCACCGCGGGAGCGACCTCCTTCCTCGGCGACGTCGAGCGAGCGGACCAAATGTACGGACATCTACCGACCGGCGCCAATCCAGGGGTGCTGCTGCCCGGTCCCTGCGGGGGGTCCTGAACCGGACGGCCGGTCGGCTCGTGAGCCACGTGCCCACTGGGCGGTGATCCAACCCTCGGCCGGCCGCTCCCCGGGCCGTGGCGGTGCTCACGGGAGGGTCGCCGGCGGTTGTGCCCGTGGTGGCGTCCTGTCAGGCTGACCGGGGGTCGCCCGCCGCCAGGAGTGCGGTATCTTGACGTGAAGATAAATCCGCCGTCGCCCGTCTTCCCAGGAGTTCGCACGTGACCGAGTCGAAGATCATCTACACCCACACCGACGAGGCGCCCCTGCTGGCGACGTACTCGTTCCTCCCGATCCTCCGGGCGTACGCCGCCCAGGCCGGGGTCGAGGTCGAGTCGCGGGACATCTCGCTGGCGGGCCGGATCCTCGCGGTCTTCGCCGACCGGCTCCCCGAGGACCAGCAGGTGCCCGACTCGCTGGGCGAGCTCGGCGAGCTGGCGAAGACGCCCGAGGCCAACATCGTCAAGCTGCCCAACATCAGCGCCTCGATCCCGCAGCTCAAGGCCGCGGTCGCCGAGCTGCAGGAGCAGGGCTACGCGCTCCCGGACTACCCCGACAACCCGCAGAGCGACGAGGACAAGGACGCTCGCGAGCGCTACGACAAGGTCAAGGGCAGCGCGGTCAACCCGGTGCTGCGCGAGGGCAACTCCGACCGTCGCGCACCGGAGTCGGTGAAGAACTACGCCCGCAAGCACCCGCACTCGATGGGGGAGTGGAGCGCGGAGTCGCGCACCAACGTCGCGCACATGACCGCCGACGACTTCCGCTCCAACGAGCAGGCGGTGGTGGTCGAGGAGGCGGGCGAGCTGCGCATCGAGCTGGTCACCGACACCGGGACCCACGTGCTCAAGGAGTCGGTGCCGGTGGAGGCCGGCGAGGTCGTGGACGGCACGTTCATGGACACCGCCGCGCTGCAGGACTTCCTGCGCGCCCAGATCGCCCGGGCCAAGGACGAGGGCGTGCTGTTCTCGCTCCACCTCAAGGCGACGATGATGAAGGTCTCCGACCCGATCATCTTCGGCCACGCTGTGCAGGCGTTCTTCCCGCGACTGTTCGCCGAGCACGGCGACGTGCTCCTCGAGGCCGGCCTGGACCCCAGCAACGGTCTGGCCAGCATCCTCACCGGGGCCGCGAAGCTCGGCGGCGAGCAGGGCGAGGCGATCGAGCAGGCCGTGAACGCGGGCCTGGCCGAGGGACCCGAGCTGGCCATGGTCGACTCCGACCGGGGCATCACCAACCTGCACGTGCCGAGCGACGTGATCGTCGACGCGAGCATGCCGGCGATGATCCGCACCTCCGGGCACATGTGGGGGCCCGCCGGCGAGGAGGCCGACACCCTGGCGGTGATCCCCGACTCGTCGTACGCCGGCATCTACCAGGCGGTGATCGAGGACTGCCGCGAGCACGGTGCCTTCGACCCGGCCACGATGGGCTCGGTGCCCAACGTCGGCCTGATGGCCCGCGCGGCCGAGGAGTACGGCAGCCACGACAAGACCTTCGAGATCCCCGAGGCCGGAACGGTCCGGGTGCTGCAGGGCGACACGGTGCTGATGGAGCACCAGGTCGGGCCGGGCGACATCTGGCGCGCGTGCCAGACCAAGGACGTGCCGATCCGCGACTGGGTCAAGCTGGCCGTGACCCGGGCCCGCGCCACCGGCGACCCGGCGATCTTCTGGCTCGACGAGAGCCGGGCCCACGACGCACGGCTGATCGCCAAGGTCGAGGAGTACCTCGCCGACGGCGACCTGGTCGGTGACACCGAGGGCCTGGACATCTCGATCCTGCCGCCGGTGGAGGCGATCAAGGTCTCCCTGGACCGGATCCGCAAGGGCGAGGACACCATCTCGGTGACCGGCAACGTGCTGCGCGACTACCTCACCGACCTCTTCCCGATCCTCGAGCTCGGGACGTCGGCGAAGATGCTCTCGGTCGTGCCCCTGATCAACGGTGGCGGCCTGTTCGAGACCGGTGCGGGCGGCTCGGCCCCCAAGCACGTGCAGCAGCTGGTCAAGGAGAACTACCTGCGCTGGGACAGCCTGGGTGAGTTCCTGGCCCTGGCCGAGAGCTTCGGCAAGTACGGCGAGGTGACCGGCAACGCCCAGGCCACGGTGCTCGGCGAGACCCTGGACCGGGCCACCGGCACCTGGCTCGACGACAACCGGTCGCCCGGCCGCAAGCTCGGGACCCTCGACAACCGGGGCAGCCACTTCTACCTGGCGCTGTACTGGGCCCAGGAGCTGGCCGCGCAGGACCAGGACGCCGAGCTCGCCGAGCGGTTCTCCGCGCTCGCCTCGACCCTGGCCGAGCAGGAGGAGACCATCACCCGCGAGCTGCTCGACGTCCAGGGCTCGCCGGCCGACATCGGCGGCTACTACCGCCCCGACGACGACCTCGCCGCCCAGGTGATGCGCCCCTCCACCACCTTCAACGAGGCCCTCGCCTCGCTCTGATCCACAGAACCGGATAGTCCGATACGAACGGCACCGTCGTACGCGCGTTTCCGGGGCCGTTCGTATCGGACTATCCGTGACTGTTCCGGGCTGACCATTCCGGCTGGGGGGAACAACCGCGGCCGCGGGGTGTTGGGGGAGAGGTGAGTGCCACGACCGACGCCGTGACCCGGCCGTCCGCAGCCCGACCGAGGGGCGGGCGGCACGTCGGACTGGCGCTGCTCGCGCTCGCCCTGGGCGGGTTCGCGATCGGCACCACCGAGTTCGTCTCGATGGGCCTGCTGCCGCAGCTGGCGGCCGGGGTCGACGTCTCCATCCCGCGGGCCGGGCACGTGATCTCGGCGTACGCCATCGGGGTGGTCGTCGGCGCCCCGCTCATCGCCGTCCTCGGCGCCCGCCTGCCGCGGCGCGCCCTGCTGGTCGGCCTGATGGCCGTGTTCCTGGCCGGCAACGCGCTGAGTGCGCTGGCGGTCGACTACACCTCGCTCTTCCTCGCCCGCTTCGTCTCCGGGCTGCCGCACGGCGCGTACTTCGGCGTCGCCTCGCTGATGGCCGCCGACCTGGTGACCCCCGCCCGGCGCGGCCGCGCGGTCAGCCGGGTGATGCTCGGGCTGGCGGTCGCCAACGTGGCCGGCGTCCCGGCGGCCACGTGGCTGGGCCAGAACGCCGGGTGGCGCTCGGCCTACTGGCTGGTCTCCGTGCTGGCCCTGCTGACCGCCCTCGCGGTGCTCTGGCTGGTGCCGGCGGTGGCGGCCGACCGCACGGCCACGGGGCGCAACGAGCTGCGCGCGTTCAAGGACCCGCAGGTGCTGCTGACCCTGCTCGCGGGGGCGATCGGCTTCGGCGGCATGTTCGCGGTCTACACCTACATCGCCCCGACCGTCACCGACGTGGCCGGCCTCGCGGAGTCCCGGGTGCCGCTCTACCTGCTCGCCTTCGGCCTCGGCATGGTCGTCGGTACGCCGCTCGCAGGCCGGCTCGCCGACTGGTCGGTGTTCCGCTCGATGCTGGTCGGGTCGGCTCTGATGGGCCTGAGCCTGGTCGCGTTCACGATCACCTCGCAGTGGTTCCTGCCCGGACTGGTCACCGCGTTCGCCCTGACCGTCTTCGGCTCGGTCCTCGTCGTCGGCCTGCAGATGCGGCTGATGCAGGTCGCCGGCCGGGCCCAGACGATCGGGGCGGCGATGAACCACGCCTCGCTCAACGTGGCCAACGCCCTGGGTGCCTGGCTCGGTGGGGTCGTGGTCGCGGCCGGATTCGGGTACGTCTCGGCGAGCTGGGTGGGAGCCGCCCTGGCCTTCGGGGGGCTGCTGGTGCTGCTGCTCTCGGCGGCCCTGCACCGGCGTACCGCCTGACTTCCTACCTGCGCGGGCTCACCACATGCTCCGGTCGCGGTCGGCGACCAGCTGGTCGTAGATGTGGGTGTCCATCCAGGTGCCGTCGCCGCGCAGGGTGCTGCGGCGCGTACGTCCGACCCGGAGGAACCCGGACCGCTCGAGCACCCGCATCGACCCCTCGTTGGTGGCGCAGGCGTCGGCGGTCAGCCGCCGCAGCCCCAGGCCGCCCTCCTCGGCGTCGATGAAGCAGTGCCGGACCACGAGCCGGCAGGCCTCGGTGGTCCAGCCCCGGCGCCGCCAGTGCGGGTGCGCCCAGTACGCCAGCTCGGCCTCGCGCCGGTGCTGGTAGCCGAACAGGGAGACCTGGCCCACGTAGCGGTCCGTGCGCGGGTCGGTCACGGCCCAGTGCAGCGCCCGCCCGGCGGCGGCGTCCTCGAGGCGCTCCTCGACGAACGAGGCATCGGTGACCAGCGTGTGCGGCGCGGAGTCACGGACGCCCTGGAGCCAGTACTGCGTCTCCCGGTCGGCCCGGGTCTCCACGATGCGGGGCAGGTCGCGCTGCTCCAGCCGTCGCAGCCGCACCGAGGGTCCGACCAGCACGGGGGAGTCCAGCCACGGGGTCCGGGGCGACATCTCCTCGCCGCGCCGCAGGGTGCCCACCCACGCGTCGACGAGCCCGTCGCGGTCGGTCAGCGCGTCGCGTACGACCCCCTCGTAGGTGAAGCCGAGCCGCCACGCCAGCCTCCGGGACGGCCAGTTGCCGCGTCGGGCCAGCCACACCACGGACCGCACGTCCCGCTCGGCGAAGCCCCACTCCAGCAGCAGACGCAGCGATCGCTCCATGACGCCACGTCCGCGTGCCCGCGGGTGTGCGCCGTACGCGATCTCCGCACGACCCTCGCCCCGGTTGCGCAGCGAGATCGTGCCGCAGAAGTACGGACTCCCGGACTCGTCGGCCGACTCGACCGCGAAGCCCCACTCCGCGTCGTTGGCCCAGCCGTCGGGGATGACGTGGCGCAGGTAGGTCCTGGCGTCGTCGCGGGTGTAGGGGACGGGCACCGTCGTCCACGCCCGGGTGAGCTCGTCCCGGCCCTGCTCGACGGCTCCGTCGACGTGGTCGTCGCTGGGGGCGCGCAGGGTGACCACGCCGTCGGTGAGGGTCGGGATGCTGCCGAGCCACGACGTCATGCCGCTCCCCGTCCCCGCGCACGGCGCGCGGCTCGTCTCGCGGCCCGTCCGGACGACGGCCCGTGGCTGCTGGAACAATGTCCATCATGTCCCACCAGACCCCGGCTGCCGGTCCAGCGCGCCCGCGCGTGCTCTCCGGCATCCAGCCCACCAGCGACTCCTTCCACTTCGGCAACTACCTCGGCGCGCTGCGGCAGTGGGTCTCGCTGCAGGACGAGCACGAGCCGTTCTTCTTCATCGCCGACCTGCACGCGCTGACGGTCGAGCAGGACCCGAAGGTGCTGCGCGAGCGGTTCGTGCGCTGCGCGGCGCAGCTGATCGCGATGGGCATCGACCCGGACCGGTCGGCGGTGTTCCTCCAGTCCCACGTGGCCGAGCACACCCAGCTCGGCTGGGTGCTGCAGTGCATCACCGGCTTCGGCGAGGCCCGCCGCATGACCCAGTTCAAGGACAAGTCCGCCAAGGGCGGCGAGAGCCAGGCCTCGGTCGGGCTGTTCACCTACCCGATCCTCCAGGCCTCCGACATCCTGCTCTACCGGCCGGCCTACGTGCCGGTCGGCGAGGACCAGCGTCAGCACCTCGAGCTGACCCGTGACCTCGCCCAGCGCTTCAACCACCGCTACAAGAAGACCTTCCCGCTGCCCGAGCCGCACATCCTCAAGACCACCGGGCGCATCCTGGACCTGCAGAACCCCACGGCCAAGATGTCCAAGTCGGCCTCGAGCCCCTCGGGCATCATCGAGCTGCTCGACGACCCCCGGGTCTCGGCGAAGAAGATCCGCTCGGCGGTGACCGACTCGGGCAGCGAGGTGCGCTACGACCCCGAGAGCAAGCCCGGCGTCTCCAACCTGCTCACCATCTACTCCGAGCTCACCGGGCGCACCGTCGCCGAGCTCGAGGACGAGTACGTCGGCCGCGGGTACGGCGACCTCAAGGGTGACCTCGCCGAGGTCGTGGTGGAGTTCGTGACCCCCTTCCGGGAGCGGACCCTCGAGCTGCTCGACGACCGCGCCGAGCTCGACCAGGTGCTGCTGCGGGGTGCCGAGAAGGCACGGGTCGTCGCCGCCCGCACCCTGGCCGACGTCTACGAGCGGGTGGGTCTGATCCGTCCGGCCCACTGACCCGCTCCGGTCCCGACGAACTAGGGTGTCCGCCGTGCCCACGATCGGAGTCTCCCTGGCGGTGCCCGAGCCCTGGGGCACCACGTTGCAGCAGTACCGGATCGCGATGGGGGACGAGGCCGCCCGGCACATCCCCACCCACATCACCTTGCTGCCGCCCCACGAGGTGGACGGCGACGACCTGGACGCCGTCGAGGCCCACCTGAGCCACGTCGCCCGGGGTGTGGAGCCGTTCCGGGTGCACCTGCGCGGGACCGGCACCTTCCGGCCGACCTCGCCGGTGGTGTTCATCGGTGTCGTCCAGGGCATCAGCCAGTGCGAGCAGCTCGCCGCGAGCGTGTTGCAGGGTCCGCTGGCGATCGACCGCGCGTTCCCGTACCACCCCCACGTCACCGTCGCCCACCACCTCCCCGAGCCGTCGCTGGAGCAGGCCTTCGTGGAGCTCGAGCGGTTCGAGGCGGCCTTCGACGTGCACGAGATGTGGATGTACCTCCACGATGCCGAGTCCGGGTGGCAGCCCACGCGCGCGTTCGCCTTCGGCTCCACCCGGAGGTGACGCTCAGCCCGCCGGGGTGAACATCCGCACGGTGTAGGTGCGCCCGTAGGGCCTCGGACTGCCTGCCCGGCGTACGCCGCGGACCACGACCCGGTAGGTGCCCGACTTCGCCTGCCGGGCCGGGACCTGCCAGACCAGGGTCGGCTGGGCGTAGCCGGGACGCACGCGGAGCCGGGTGGCCCGGACCGCCGTGCCGTTGCGGTACACGCGGACGGTGGCGCGACGGAAGTCGGTCCGGGGGTTGCCGGCCGAGAGCGACCAGCGGCCCCCCGGCTCCAGGGGACGCGGGAACCATCCCGCCGTCGGCCACGAGACCCACGCCGGGTTGGGCCGCCGGGCGGAGGCCGGCCCGATCACGGTGATGGCGTTGGCGGTGTCGGTGGAGCCGCTGCCCATCGTGGTCGCGAACGGGTTGAGCAGCCAGCGGCGGTGACCGACGGCCGCGTTGCCCGAGCCGGGCTCGCGCAGGTAGAGGCCGATCGCGCCCGCCGAGGTGATCCTGGGGTAGCTCAGCGCGAGGTTGGAGCGGCCGGCGTTGGCCGCGCCGACCCCCGTGCGGCAGCGCCAGCCGGGAGGGGGGTCGTGGCTCAGCGCCCGGTTGGCCGACATCAGCAGGGCGGTGCGCTGCGCGCGCGCGTCCAGCGTCGCGGAGAACCGGACCGGGGCCAGGCCGGACATCGAGCGGACGAGGTTGAGCGCCCGGAGCGTGGCCGCGCGCGAGGCGGCCGACACCCTGCCGGGGCGGCAGCCGGAGTGGCTGCCGGTCCAGCCGGTGGGGACGTCGAGCCCCGAGGCGTAGCCGCGCCGGTAGGCGGCCTCCACCGCGGAGCGCCGGCGCACGTCGACCGACCCCGCCCAGCGCGGCGTCGTACGCCGGGGGGTCGCGCGTGCCCCGCTGTGTGTCCCACTGTGTGTGCCGGTGTGTGTCTGGGTGCCGCCGAGCACCTTGCTGTGCGCCCCCGCCCGTGAGCCCACGGTGGAGGAGGCCGAGGTCAGCGGCGTGGCCGGCCCCGCCGTGCCGAGGAGCACGGCCGCGGCGACGCCGACGGCCGCCCACGCACGGGTCGCGCGCAGAGGCTCCATGACTCTGGAGCATATGCCCGAAATGAGCAGTTAGTACACTTTTGTGGGGACGGCTTCGAGGTGGACCAGGTCCGTGTTCAGAAGCCGTGCCGGATGGCGCGACGCAGGTCCTGGTTGAGCTGGGAGATGACGTCGAGCGGGATCTCCTTGGGACAGGCGGCGGTGCACTCGCCGATGTTGGTGCAGCCCCCGAAGCCCTCGTGGTCGTGCTGGGCGACCATGCTGACGACCCGGCTGTCCCGCTCCGCCTGGCCCTGCGGCAGCTGGCCGAGGTGGGTGATCTTCGCACCGACGAACAGCGAGGCGGAGCCGTTGGGGCACGCCGCGACGCAGGCGCCGCACCCGATGCAGGTGGCGACGTCGAAGGCGCGGTCGGCGTTGTCCTTGGGCACCGGGGTGGCGTGGGCGTCCGGGGCCGCCCCGGTGTTGACCGAGATGTAGCCCCCCTGGCTGATGATCCGGTCGAAGGCCCGCCGGTCCACGCACAGGTCCTTGAGCACCGGGAACGGGTCCGCACGCCACGGCTCGATCGTGATCGTCTCGCCGTCGGTGAACGTGCGCATGTGCAGCTGGCAGGTCGTGGTCACCTCGGGCCCGTGGGCCTCGCCGTTGATCATCAGCCCGCACATGCCGCAGATGCCCTCGCGGCAGTCGCTGTCGAAGGCGATGGGCTCCTCGCCCTCGTCGTTGAGCCGCTCGTTGAGCACGTCGAGCATCTCGAGGAACGACATGTCCTCGGAGATGTCGGTCACCTCGTAGGTGTGCATGGCGCCCTCGGTGGCCGAGTCGGGCTGGCGCCAGATCTTCAGGGTCAGGTTCATCGGGGTCCCCTCGAGGGCGTGCTCGGTGCGAGCGACGCGAGTCCGTACGTGGTTCGGTGGGTCACTTGTAGCTCCGCTGCTTCATCTCGACGGCCTCGTAGACGAGGTGCTCCTTGTGCAGGACCGGCTTCTCGTCCTCGCCGGCCCACTCCCAGGCGGCCACGTAGGCGTACTGGTCGTCGTGGCGCAGCGCCTCGCCGTCCTCGGTCTGCGACTCGGCGCGGAAGTGGCCGCCGCACGACTCGCGCCGGTTGAGGGCGTCGATGCACATGAGCTCGCCGAGCTCGAGGAAGTCGGCCACGCGGCCGGCGCGCTCCAGCGACTGGTTGAGGCTGTCGGCCGAGCCGAGCACCTTGAGGTTGCGCCAGAAGTCGTCGCGCAGGCCGCGGATGAGGTCGATGGCCTTCCTCAGCCCGTCCTCGGTGCGCTCCATGCCGCAGTACTCCCACATGATGTTGCCGAGCTCGCGGTGGTAGGAGTCGACGCTGCGGGTGCCGTTGTTGTTCATGAAGTGATCGATGCGCGCCTGCACCGACTGCTGCGCCTCGGTCACGGCCGGGTGGTCCTCGGGGACCTTGTCGAAGGGGCCGTCGGCGAGGTAGTCGCGGATGGTGTTCGAGAGCACGAAGTAGCCGTCGGCGAGACCCTGCATCAGCGCCGAGGCCCCGAGACGGTTGGCGCCGTGGTCGGAGAAGTTGGCCTCCCCGGTCACGAAGAGGCCCGGGATCGTGGACTGGAGGTCGTAGTCGACCCACAGCCCGCCCATCACGTAGTGCACGGCCGGGTAGATGCGCATCGGGACCTCGTAGGGGTCCTCGCCGGTGATCCGCTCGTACATGTCGAACAAGTTGCCGTACTTGTCCTCGATCGCCTTGCGGCCGAGGCGGTCGATGGCCTCGGCGAAGTCGAGGTAGACCCCGCGGCGCACCCCCTCGACCTCGGGACCGACGCCGCGGCCCTCGTCGCACATGTTCTTGGCCTGCCGGGAGGCGATGTCGCGGGGGACCAGGTTGCCGAAGGACGGGTAGATCCGCTCCAGGTAGTAGTCGCGGTCCTCCTCGGCGATGTCGCGGGGGTCCTTCTCGGCGTCCTTGGCGTCCTTGGGCACCCAGATGCGCCCGTCGTTGCGCAGCGACTCGCTCATCAAGGTCAGCTTGGACTGGTGGGCCCCCGACACCGGGATGCAGGTCGGGTGGATCTGGGTGTAGCAGGGGTTGGCCATGTAGGCACCCTTGCGGTGGGCACGCCAGGTGGCCGTGACGTTGCAGCCCATGGCGTTGGTGGAGAGGAAGAACACGTTGCCGTAGCCGCCACTGGCGAGGACCACGACGTCGGCGAAGTAGGTCTCCAGCTCACCGGTGACCATGTCGCGGACGATGATCCCGCGGGCCCGGCCGTCGACGACGATCAGCTCGACCATCTCGTGGCGGGTGTAGGTCTTCACCGTGCCCGCCGCCACCTGGCGCTCCAGGGCCTGGTAGGCGCCGATCAGCAGCTGCTGGCCGGTCTGTCCGCGGGCGTAGAAGGTGCGCGACACCTGGACGCCGCCGAAGGAGCGGTTGTCCAGCAGGCCGCCGTACTCGCGGGCGAAGGGGACGCCCTGCGCGACGCACTGGTCGATGATGTTCCGGCTGACCTGGGCGAGCCGGTAGACGTTGGACTCGCGCGAGCGGTAGTCGCCGCCCTTGATCGTGTCGTAGAAGAGCCGGTACACCGAGTCGCCGTCGCCCTTGTAGTTCTTGGCGGCGTTGATGCCGCCCTGGGCGGCGATCGAGTGCGCCCGGCGCGGGGAGTCCTGGTAGCAGAACGACTTCACCACGTAGCCCGCCTCGCCCAGCGTCGCCGCGGCGGAGGCTCCGGCCAGGCCGGTGCCGACCACGATGATCGAGAGCCGGCGCCGGTTGGCCGGGTTGGCGATCCGGGCCTCGAACTGGCGGGTGTCCCAGCGCTCGTCGATCGGGCCCCCGGGGGCCTTGGTGTCGGCGATCGGGTCACCGGGGGTGTAGTACCCGGCGGCGTCGTCGGTCTCCTGGGCGTCCTCGTGGTGGGAGGGGTCGCTGGTCAGGGTGGTGTCGGGCATGTCCGTCATGAAGTGCTGACCCCTTACTGGATGACGCCGAGGAGGACGAAGACCGGGACGAGCGAGAAGCCGATGGTGATCACCAGCGCCAGGACCAGGCCGGTCTGCTTGGCGACGGCCCGCTGCCGGACGCTGTTGGTGAAGCCCAGCGTCTGCATGGAGCTCCAGATGCCGTGGTGCAGGTGGGCGCCGAGCATGGCCATGGCGACCAGGTAGATCAGGGTGAGCCACCAGACCGAGAACGAGTCGACCAGCAGGTCGTAGGGGTCGCTGGTCGGGCCGCCGGTGACGTTGACCTTGCCGATGGTGAAGTTCAGCAGGTGCCAGACGATGAAGACCAGCAGCGTCACCCCGCCCCACCGCATCAGGTGCGAGGCGTAGGTCGAGTGCTTGTTCTTCTTCATCACGTAGCGGTGCGTCCGGGCGGCCCGCGCCCGGCGCCACAGCGCCACCGCGCTGGCCACGTGGACGACCAGGGAGACGATCAGCGCCGTGCGCAGGATCCACAGCATGCCGCTGTAGGGCAGCAGCGGCTCGCCGAAGGTGCGCAGGTGCTCGGCGTACTCGTTGTAGGCGTCGTGGCCGGAGAAGGCCTTGAGGTTGCCGTACATGTGTGCGAGCACGAACCCGATGAAGACGATCCCACTGACCGCCATGAGCAGCTTCAGCGCGATGGTCGAGCGCGTGGACCTGGGGTTCTTGACCAAGCTCGGGGTAACGGTTGCCACAGGTGGCACGGTATCGCCCACCCGGTCGAACAGCGGAGCCGGGTGATGTGAGATCCGCCGCTCCCCGAGCCCGTCGGTCGGGTGATGCCGTGCGGTGTCGGCTCCGCGCGCCCTCTTTCCCTTTGCCGCCCGATCGGGCAAGAGTGTTCCCCATCACAGTGGTGACCGGGCTGGCCGGCATCCGGGCTCGGAGGTGACGATGGCGTGGACCGACGCAGGCGTCCGGGGTCCGACCCGGGCCCGGATCTGGCCGCTCACGCTGCGCGGCGACCGGTGGTGGCTCTACCCGCTGACCACCTTCGTGGTCTTCATGGCCTTCGTGGTCTACGCGACCGTCCGTGCCTTCCAGGACGCCTACTACTACGCGACGCCCTACCTCTCGCCGTTCTACTCCCCGTGCCTGGGTGACTGCGTCGAGGGGTCCTCGGACTTCGGCCAGCCGTTCGCCGGCTTCCCGCTGTCGGCTGCGCTGATCATCCTGATCTTCCCGCTGGGCTTCCGGATGACCTGCTACTACTACCGCAAGGCCTACTACCGCTCCTTCTGGCTCAGCCCGCCCGCCTGCGCCGTCGCGGAGCCCCACCAGTCCTACAGCGGCGAGACCCGGCTGCCGCTGATCCTGAACAACCTGCACCGCTGGTTCTGGTACGCCGCCCTGGTGGTCGCGCTGATCCTGACCTTCGACACCGTGCTCACCTTCCGCGACGCCGACGGGGAGTGGGGCCACATGGGCCTCGGCTCGCTGGTCTTCCTCGCCAACATCACCCTGATCTGGCTCTACACCCTGTCCTGCCACTCCTGCCGGCACGCCGTGGGCGGCCGGTTGCGCCACTTCAGCAAGCACCCCGTGCGGTACCGCGCGTGGACGCTGGTCTCGCGGCTGAACTCCCGCCACGCCCTCTACGCCTGGCTCTCGCTGTTCTCGGTGGCCATCGCCGACCTCTACGTCCTGCTCCTGGCCACCGGCACCATCACCGACGTGAGGTTCTTCTGATGCCCGACCTGCGCAGCTGGCTCCCCGGGAAGGGCGGCGGTGACCGCCACCCGATGACCGGCAACCGGATGTCTCCGGAGGAGGCGGCCGGAGTGCACGGCTTCGAGCGGCACACCCACGACGTCGTCGTGATCGGTGCCGGCGGGGCCGGGCTGCGCGCCGCGATCGCCGCCCACGAGGCCGGTGCCCGCACCGCGATCGTGTGCAAGTCCCTGCTGGGCAAGGCGCACACGGTCATGGCCGAGGGCGGCATCGCCGCGGCGATGGGCAACCGCTGGCCCGAGGACAACTGGCAGGTCCACTTCCGCGACACGATGCGCGGCGGCAAGATGCTCAACAACTGGCGGATGGCCCAGCTGCACGCCCAGGAGGCTCCCGAGCGGGTCCAGGAGCTCGAGGACTGGGGGGCGCTGTTCGACCGCACCGAGGACGGCCTGATCTCCCAGCGCGACTTCGGCGGCCACCGGTACGCCCGGCTCGCCCACGTCGGCGACCGCACCGGCCTGGAGATGATCCGCACCCTCCAGCAGCGAGCGGTCGCTCTCGGCATCGACGTGTTCATGGAGTGCACGGTCACCGAGCTGCTCAAGGACACCTCGACCGGATCCGGTCCGGCGCCGATCTCGGGCGCCTTCGCCTACTGGCGCGAGAGCGGCCGGTTCGTGGTCTTCGAGGCCCCGTCGGTGATCCTGGCCACCGGCGGCATCGGCAAGAGCTTCAAGGTCACCTCGAACTCCTGGGAGTACACCGGGGACGGGCACGCCCTCGCGCTGCGCGCCGGCGCGTCGCTGATCAACATGGAGTTCGTCCAGTTCCACCCCACGGGGATGGTCTGGCCTCCCTCGGTGAAGGGGCTGCTCGTGACCGAGTCGGTCCGCGGCGACGGCGGGATCCTGAGGAACTCCGAGGGCAAGCGGTTCATGTTCGACTACATCCCGGAGTACTTCAAGAGCGAGACCGCCGACAGCGAGGAGGAGGCGGACCGCTGGTACGACGACAAGGCCAACAACCGGCGTCCGCCCGAGCTGCTGCCGCGTGACGAGGTGGCCCGGGCGATCAACTCCGAGATCAAGGCGGGACGGGGCTCACCGCACGGCGGCATCTTCCTCGACATCGCCTCGCGTCGCGACCCCGAGTACATCCGCAAGCGACTGCCCTCGATGTACCACCAGTTCAAGGAGCTCGCCGACGTCGACATCACCGCGGAGCCGATGGAGATCGGGCCGACCTGCCACTACGTGATGGGCGGCATCGAGGTCGACGCCGACACCGAGCTCTCGGGCGTGACCGGCCTCTACGCCGTCGGCGAGTGCTCCGGCGGCATGCACGGCTCCAACCGGCTGGGCGGCAACTCGCTCTCGGACCTCCTCGTCTTCGGGCGCCGGGCGGGGGAGGCGGCGGCGGCGTACGCCACCGGGCTCGGCCAGCGGCGGCCGTACGTCGACCCCGAGTCCGTGCTCCGCGCCCAGGACCCCGCGCTCGCCGCGTTCGAGCGCGAGACCGACCCGGACGCCGAGCCGGCGGCGCGGGAGAACCCCTACACCATCCAGCAGGACCTGCAGCAGACGATGAACGACCTGGTCGGGATCATCCGCACCGCCGAGGAGCTCAGCGCCTCGCTGCAGGAGATCGAGCGGCTCAAGGACCGCGCCGAGCACCTCGTCGTCGAGGGTCACCGCCAGTTCAACCCCGGCTGGCACCTGGCCATCGACCTGCGCAACATGCTGCTCGTCTCGGAGTGCATCGCCAAGGCGGCACTGGCTCGCGAGGAGTCGCGCGGCGGACACACCCGTGACGACTTCCCGATGCCCAGCGAGGACTGGGGCCACAAGAACCTCGTGCTGCGCCTCGACCGCTCGGGGACGGGCGTCGACCTCACCGAGCAGCCACTGGCCGTCATGCCCGACGAGCTCAAGACCCTCTTCCAGGACAGCTAGGAGCCGCGCCGTGGGTTATCAGCTGAACATGCGCATCTGGCGTGGCAACCAGGCCACCGGCGACCTCGAGGACTACGCCGTGGAGGTGTCCGAGGGCGAGGTCGTGCTCGATGCGATCCACCGGGTGCAGGCCACCCAGGCCGGCGACCTCGCGGTGCGCTGGAACTGCAAGGCCGGCAAGTGCGGCTCGTGCAGCGCCGAGGTCAACGGCCGGCCACGGCTGCTGTGCATGACCCGGCTCTCGGACTTCGACCCCGCCGAGACGATCACGGTCACCCCGATGCGGGCCTTCCCGGTGATCCGCGACCTGGTCACCGACGTCTCCTACAACTACGAGAAGGCGGCCGAGCTGCCCTCCTTCGCCCCGCCACCGCGGGACGCGGACGGCAAGCGGCGGATGGCGCAGGTCGACGTCGAGCGCGGCCAGGAGTTCCGCAAGTGCATCGAGTGCTTCCTGTGCCAGAACACCTGCCACGTCGTGCGCGACCACGAGGACAACAAGCCCGCGTTCGCCGGGCCACGCTTCTTCCTGCGGTACGCCGAGCTCGACATGCACCCCCTGGACACCCACGACCGGCGTGCACTCGCCCAGGAGGCCGCCGGTCTCGGGATGTGCAACATCACCAAGTGCTGCACCGAGGTCTGCCCGGAGGGCATCAAGATCACCGACAACGCGATCATCCCCATGAAGGAGCGTGTGGTCGACCGCAAGTACGACCCGCTGGTCTGGCTGGGCAGCAAGATCGGGTTGCGGAACAAGGACGACGACGGCCGTCGCGAGGTCTGAGGCCTCAGCTGGAGGTCAGGCGCTTCCCGAAGGTCTCGAAGCGGATCGCCGTCGACTCGTGCTCGAGGATCAGCACGGCGCGGTCGTCGTCGCCACGGCTGACCTGCTTGATGATCCTGCGGGCGGCACCCTCGAAGCCCGGTTCGATCGCGCGCGCCGCCTCCCGCTGGAGCCACGCGGTGCCCTCGTCGAGGTCCGAGTTGCGCGTCTCGACGACGCCGTCGGTGTAGAAGAGCAGCGCGTCGCCGGGGCGCAGCCGTCCGGTCGTGGTGTGCAGCTCCACGGACCGGGTGATCCCCAGCGCCGTCCCGCGCGCCCGGTCGAGGGTCCACTCGGCATCGGCCATCGACCACACCAGCGCGGGCGGATGGCCGGCGCTGGTGAGCTGGTAGTCGCCGCTCTCCAGGTCGAGCAGGACGTGCACGGCGGTGGCGAAGGTCTCGTCGGAGCGCTGACGCAGCAGGAACTCGTTGGCGGCGAGGAACAGCTCCCGGGGCGGCAGCGCGCCGATCAGGCCGCCGAGGGCACCGCCGAACTGCAGCGCCCGGGACGCGGCGCCCACCCCCTTGCCGCAGACGTCGACCAGGATCAGCTCGAGCTTCGACTCCTCCTCGTCGAGGTCGGCGACCAGGAAGTCCCCGCCGTACCCGACGCCGCTGGCCGCCAGCATGGCGGACTGGGAGCGCCACCCCGCGGGCAGCGGCGGGATGGTGCCCTGCGACTGGAGCCGGTTGCGCAGGTCGGTGAGCATCGCTTCGCTGACCGGGCCGGGCAGGCCGCTCTGCTGGCGGCTCGAGGCGTAGAGGATCAGCCCCATGGAGATCGCCATGATGACCAGTGAGCTCAGCCGGACGACCGACATCGGCGGGTTGAGGAGCACGGCGGTGGTCGCCGCGGCCCCGGTGACCACCACGCACACGACCAGCGGACGGAACCGGAGCAGCAGCATGCCGAGCAGCAGCCACACGTAGTAGGCGGTGAGCGGCATGAAGTTGTAGGCGAACAGGGAGACCACGAAGCACAGGCTCACGCCGACCAGGAGCACGAGCAGCGTCAGCCCCTGGCTCTGCGGGCTTCCGGTCCGCCAGGTCGCGATCGGGTCGTCGACGTAGCGGCGCAGTGCGCTCACCATGGCCAGAGCCTAGGATCTCCGACCCGGCGGGGGAGGGTCTTCACCCCGATAGGTCCCGTGTCCCGCCGGCCGGCGTGTCCACCCGAGCCACGCCAGGGCCCCCGGTCGGGGACGCCGGTCGGGCCCCCGGTCGGGGAGGCCGGTCGGGGAGGCCGGTCGGGGAGGTCGGTCGGGGAGGCCGGTCAGCCGAGGGCGGCGGTCCGCCTGCCCAGGGCGGCGGGGTAGTGCACCTCCAGCAGCTCCTCGACCGCGTCCTCCCAGGTCCGGCCGGCCACTGACGCGCGTGCCCGGTCGGCGAGCGTGTAGCGGAGATCGGGACTCGCGGCGAGGCGGGCGACCGCCCGGGCCAGCGCCTTGCCGCCCCGGTCGGTGCTCACCAGCAGGCCGTTGTGCTCGTGGACGACCACCTCGGTCGCCGTCCCCCCGTCGAAGGCGACGACCGGGACGCCGCTCGCCAGGGCCTCGTGCACGGCGGGTGCGTAGACCTCCCGCTTGCGGGGCTGGACGAGCACGTCGAAGGTGGCCAGGCAGCGGGCGCGCTCCAGCCCGGTGGCCTGCGGGATCACCTTGGCGCCCGCCGAGCGCAGGGCCTTGGCCCCGGGCCCGTCGCCGAGGACGATCAGGCGGACCCCGGGGAGGGTCGAGACGCGCACGAGCCGGTCGACGACCTTGCGTCTCGTCAGCGGCCCGACGTGGCCGACCACCACACGGCCACCGTCGGGGGAGTGCACCCGCGCCCAGCGGTCGTGGAGGTGCTGGTCGCGCAGCCCGGGGTGGTGGTGCTCGATGTCGACGCCCGGGCGCCACGTGCGCGGATCGAGCACGAGGGTCGGTACGCCGAGACGCTCGGCGGCCTCGGCTGCCTTGAGCCCGAGCCGACCCGGGTCGACGAGGTGGCACACGTCCACGTGCGCCAGCGCCATCGCCTCGCGGACGGCACCCACCGAGGTCATCCGGCTGGCCCAGAAGACGCGGGCGCCGTGGAAGCCGGACCGGCCGCGCCCGACCGCGAAGACCGCCACGTCGTGTCCTCGTGCGACCAGGCCGGCCACCGCCTCCCCGGTGACCCGGGCCGCAGGGACGTCGCTGGGCAGGAGCTCCTCGGTGACCACTGCTATGCGCATGCCACCACTCTCGCCGACCGCGTCGACGTGGCGATGACGCCCGGGCGAGCGGGAGATGAACGCCACCCGCCCCCGGGGAGCATCACGGCTGCGGGAGGTAGCCGTGCAGGCAGACGTCGTGACGGCGTACGCCGCCCGGCGCGGTCGCGTCGGACAGCGGGAAGAAGCCACGACGGATGCCCTCGCGCGCGAACCCGGCGGCGGTCGCCGTCGCGCAGGAGGCCCGGTTCTCGACGACGTGGTCGAGCTGCACCCGGAGCTGGTGGGGACCGTCGTCGTCGAGCGTCAGCCATCGGCACAGGGTCGTGATGGCCCGCCTGGCCACACCCAGTCGTCGGGAGTCGGGGTGCACGGAGTACCCGATGTCGCAGGTCAGGAAGCCCTCGGGCAGGTCGATGCGCCAGTCGACCAGGCCCAGCAAGCGACCGGGATCGGCGGCGTCGGCGATGCAGAGCGTGGCCGGTCGACCGGCGTCGAAGCCCTCTGCCGACTTCAGCACCCGGGGGTCGAGGTCCTCCAGCCCGGTGGGTGCGGGCACGAAGACCGGGGACCCGAACCGGCGCTGTTCGGGTTCGAGCATCAGCTCGAGCATCCGCTCGCGGTCCTCCGGGACGAGCGCCCGCAACGCCAGGCCCTCGCCGAGGACCATCCGGCTGGCCCTGCTCCGGGAAGGGGGGTCGGTCGTGGTCACCGGCCAGATCCTAGGAGCCCGGACCCGGGTCGGGTATTTCACAGTCGCTGGTGGCGGCCCGCGACGGCTCCCTATCCTTCGCCCATGGACACCGACGCCCACCTGTCCCTCGCACCGGGGCAGGAGCACGACCTGTCCGAGTGGGAGCACGCGGCCGCAGCGGTGCTGCGCAAGGCCCGCCGCCTGACCGACGACGACCCGGACGATGCGGTGTGGGCCGAGCTCGCTGCCCGCACCCTGGACGGCATCGCCGTCACCCCCCTCGGCACCCCCGAGCTCGTCGCCGACCTCCCCGAGCCGTTCCGTCCGCCCGCACGCGGGGACGGCTGGGACGTGCGGTCGCTGCTGGCCGATCCGGACGCCACCGCGTCGCGGACCGCGGCGATGACCGACCTCGACAACGGCGTCACCTCGCTGTGGGTGCAGGTGGGGGCCTCCGGGGTGCCGGTCACGGACCTCGGCACCGCCCTGGACGGGGTGCTCCTCGACGTGGCGGCGGTGGTCCTGGACGCTCCCGCCGACCCGCTCGGTGCCGCTCGGGCGTTCGCCGACCTGGCCTCCGGCACGAGCCTGGCCGACGGGACGAACCTCGGCGTCGACCCCGTGGGTGCCCGGCTGCGTGGCCTCGAGCCGTCCGGCGACCGGGCCGGCGGCGACCCCTCGCGGGAGGTGGTCGTCGAGGCGGCGACCATGGCCGCCGACCTGGGCTGCCGTGCCCTCGTGGTCGACGGGACCGCGGTGCACGACCTGGGTGGCTCCGACGTCCAGGAGCTCGGGTACGCCCTCGCCGTGGGTGCCCACTACCTGCGCGCCCTGGTCGACTCCGGCATCGGCGTCGACGACGCCGCCGGCCTGGTGGAGTTCCGGCTGGCGGCCACCGACGAGCAGTTCGAGACGATCGCCAAGCTGCGTGCCGTCCGCCGGCTGTGGGCCCGGTTGCTCGAGCTGAGCGGTGCGGCGCCCGACCGGCGCCAGCTGGTGCTCCACGCGGTCACGTCCCGGCCGATGATGACCAGGTACGACCCGTGGGTGAACATGCTGCGCACGTGCGTGGCCGCCTTCGCCGCCGGGGTCGCCGGTGCCGACGCCGTCACGGTGCTCCCCTTCGACGCCCGACTGGGGCTGCCGGACGCGTTCGCCCGCCGGATCGCCCGCAACACCTCGGCGCTGCTGGTCGAGGAGTCCCACGTCGCCACGGTGGCCGACCCGGCCGGAGGGGCGTTCGCGGTGGAGAAGCTGACCGACGACCTCGCGGTCGCGGCCTGGGAGGAGCTCGGCCGCCTCGACAGCGCCTCCCGCGACGGCCGGGACGGCCGGGACGGCCACGGGGTGGTCGCCGCCGTGGAGGACGGGTCGCTGCGGGCCCGCATCGACGAGGTCGTCGAGCGCCGCGACCGGCAGGTCGCGACCCGGGCCCGGCCGCTGACCGGGCTCACCGAGTTCCCGCACCTGCACGAGACGCTGCCGCAGCGTGCGCCGTACCCCGAGGGGGCGCTGCCCGTGCGCCCGTACGGCGAGCCCTTCGAACGCCTGCGCGACGAGCCGGCGGAGGTGCCGGTCTTCCTGGCCACGATGGGCACGGTCGCGGCCCACACCGCCCGGGCCACGTTCGCGACCAACCTGCTCGCCGCCGGTGGGATCGACGTCGTCAACGAGGGTCGTCACGACGACGTCGAGGCCGTGCTCGCGCACTACGCCGGCCAGCCCGTGGTGTGCCTCGCGGGCCACGACCGCGACTACGCGGCCTGGGGCGCGGAGCTGAGCACCGCGCTGCGCGAGGCAGGGGCGCGGCACGTCATCCTCGCCGGGGCGCCCGTCGACGGTGTGGACGTCGACGACACCTGCGCCCGGGGCGTGGACGCCCTGGCGTTCCTGCACCGGACCCGCGAGCAGCTGGAGGCGTCATGAGCATCCCGGAGACCTTCGCAGGCCTTCCGCTGGCCGGGGAGGTCACGGCCAGCGAGGCGGTGCAGGGCGAGCCCTGGGAGTCGCCCGAGGGCATCGACGTCCTCCCGGTCTACGGCCCCGAGCACCTCGCGGGGCTCGACGCCCTGGACACCTACCCCGGCCTGGCGCCCTACCTGCGCGGCCCCTACCCGACGATGTACACCACCCAGCCGTGGACGGTCCGGCAGTACGCCGGGTTCTCCACCGCCGAGGAGTCCAACGCCTTCTACCGCCGCAACCTCGCGGCCGGCCAGAAGGGACTCTCGGTGGCCTTCGACCTCGCCACCCACCGGGGGTACGACTCCGACCACCCCCGGGTGACCGGGGACGTCGGCATGGCCGGGGTCGCCATCGACTCCATCTACGACGCCCGCACTTTGTTCGACGGCATCCCCCTGGAGGAGATGTCGGTCTCGATGACGATGAACGGCGCCGTGCTCCCGGTGCTGGCGCTCTACATCGTCGCGGCCGAGGAGCAGGGGGTGAAGCCGGAGCAGCTCACCGGGACCATCCAGAACGACATCCTCAAGGAGTTCATGGTCCGCAACACCTACATCTACCCCCCACAGCCGAGCATGCGGATCATCAGCGACATCTTCGCCTACACCGCGCAGCGCATGCCACGGTTCAACTCCATCTCGATCTCCGGCTACCACATCCAGGAGGCCGGGGCGACGGCCGACCTCGAGCTGGCCTACACGCTGGCCGACGGCGTGGAGTACATCCGGGCCGGGCTCGACGCGGGACTGAGCATCGACGAGTTCGCCCCGCGGCTGAGCTTCTTCTGGGCGATCGGGATGAACTTCTTCATGGAGGTGGCCAAGATGCGCGCGGCCCGCGCGCTGTGGGCCCGGCTGGTCTCGCAGTTCGAGCCGCAGAACCCCAAGTCGCTCTCGCTGCGGACGCACTGCCAGACCTCCGGCTGGTCGCTGACCGCCCAGGACGTCTACAACAACGTGCAGCGCACCTGCATCGAGGCGATGGCCGCGACCCAGGGGCACACCCAGTCGCTGCACACCAACGCCCTCGACGAGGCGATCGCGCTGCCCACGGACTTCTCGGCGCGGATCGCCCGCAACACCCAGCTGCTGCTGCAGCAGGAGTCGGGCACCACCCGGATCATCGACCCCTGGGCCGGCTCCTACTACGTCGAGCGCCTCACCCACGACCTGGCCGAGCGGGCCTGGGGTCACATCACCGAGGCCGAGGACGCGGGCGGCATGGCCAAGGCCATCGAGGAGGGCCTGCCGAAGATGCGCATCGAGGAGGCAGCGGCGCGCACCCAGGCCCGGTTGGACTCCGGGGTGCAGAAGCTGATCGGGGTCAACACCCACCGACTCGCCGACGAGGACCCCCTCGACGTGCTCAGGGTGGACAACGCCAGCGTCTACAAGCAGCAGCTCGCCAAGCTCGAGCGGCTCCGCGCCGAGCGCGACCCCCAGGAGGTCGAGCGCACCCTGCACGCCCTGACCCGCTCGGCGGAGGACGGCCACGTCCACGGCTCCCTCGAGGGCAACCTGCTGAGCCTCGCGGTGGACGCCGCCCGGGCCAAGGCGACGGTCGGGGAGATCTCCGAGGCGCTGGAGAAGGCCTACGGCCGACACCGTGCGGTGATCCGTACGATCTCCGGTGTGTACAAGCGGGAGTCCGGGGCCAACGAGGCGATGGACCGGGTGCTCGAGGCGACCGAGAGGTTCGCCGAGGACGAGGGCCGGCGCCCCCGCATCCTGGTGGCGAAGATGGGCCAGGACGGCCACGACCGCGGACAGAAGGTCATCGTCACCGCGTTCGCCGACATGGGGTTCGACGTCGACGTCGGGCCGCTGTTCTCCACCCCGGAGGAGGTCGCCCAGCAGGCGGTCGACGCGGACGTGCACATCGTGGGCGTCAACTCGCTGGCCGCCGGCCACCTGACGCTGGTGCCGGCACTCAAGCAGGCGCTGGCCGACCTCGGGGCCGACGACGTGATGATCGTGGTCGGCGGGGTGATCCCACCCGACGACGTGCCCACGCTGCAGCAGATGGGCGCCGCCGCCGTGTTCCCGCCCGGCACCGTCATCGCCGAGGCGGCGCTCGACCTGCTGGACAAGCTCGCGGCGCAGCTCGGGCACGGCGACGGCGGCTGAGGTTGGTCCCGACAGACCGGGCCGGCGGGACCGACGTCGCCGCGCTCGTCGAGGGTGTCCGCGCAGGCCGGAGGTCGGCCGTGGCCCGCGCGATCACGCTGGTCGAGTCCGGGCGCGCCGACCACCGGGCCGCCGCCCGCGAGCTGCTCGGCGAGCTCACCTCCAGCGGCCTGGGCTGCGTGCGCGTGGGCATCTCCGGGGTGCCCGGCGTCGGCAAGTCCACCTTCATCGAGGCCCTGGGCACCCACCTCACCGGTCGGGGCAGCCGGGTCGGGGTGCTGGCGGTGGACCCCTCCTCGGTGCGCACCGGCGGGTCGGTGCTCGGAGACAAGACCCGCATGTCCGACCTGGCCGCCGACCCCGACGCCTACATCCGGCCCTCGCCCACGGCGGGCACGCTGGGCGGGGTCGCCCGGGCCACCACCCAGGCGATGGTCGTCCTGGAGGCCGCCGGCTACGACGTCGTCCTGGTCGAGACCGTCGGCGTCGGCCAGTCGGAGGTGACCGTCGCGGGGATGGTGGACACCTTCGTGTTCCTCACCCTGGCCCGCACCGGTGACCAGCTCCAGGGCATCAAGAAGGGCATCCTCGAGATCGCCGACGTGATCGCGGTCAACAAGGCCGACGGCGACCGCGAGGCCGAGGCGGAGTCGGCGGCCAAGGAGCTGGCGGGCGCACTGAGACTGGTGCACTCCTCGGCGCAGGGATGGGTCCCGCCCGTGCTCACCTGCTCGGCGCTGCACGGCACCGGCGTGGACGAGGTGTGGCAGCGGGTCCTGGCGCACCGCGAGTCGCTGGGGGAGCAGGGGCTGGCCGGCAAACGCGCCGAGCAGCAGCTCGACTTCACCTGGGCCCTGGTCCGCGACGAGCTCGCCGACCGGCTGCGCCGCTCGCCGGGCGTCCGGGCGATCCGTGACGAGGTGCGCCGCGAGCTGCTGGCGGGCCGGCTCACCGCGCCGGTGGCCGCGGACCGGCTGGTGGCGGCGTACGACGAGGACCGCAACTCGTCCGGAACGTCCTGATCCCCCTGCCGGGCCCGCCCCCGCACACCCGGAATACTGCTGGCCATGAGCGAACCTCCGTCGGAGGACGACACCCGGCGGATCCCCGCCGGTCACGTGCTCCTCAACGACCGGCTCGTCACCCGCGACGAGCTGGAGGTGACCCCGCTGCGCCGGCCGAGCCGCCGCCCCTGGTTCCTGGGAGCCGCGGGGGCCCTGCTCGTGCTCGTGCTGGTCACCACGGTGGTCCGGTGGGTCTCCGCCCCCGACGACCCGCTCCCCGTGCAGCAGCAGCGCTTCCTCGCCGCCGTCGCCCACGGGGCGGAACGGGTCCGCGAGGGCAACGAGGTCACGGTCGTGGAGGCCCGGCGGGAGCGGCGGCGGGCGATCTGCGCCCTGCTCGGTGACCGGCCGGTGCGCGACTGGGAGGGGACGCTCACCGACATCGACACCACGCTGGGCGGTGAGGACGGGATGATCACCGTCAAGGTGGGCGAGGACGCCGAGCTGCGCACCAGCAACCCGCTGCTCGCCGCCGAGGACGAGCGCAGCGTGATCCGGCCGGGCACGTCGGCGTTCTCCGAGATCGCCGACCTGCAGGACGGCGACCGGGTCCGGTTCAGCGGCCGGTTCCTGGCCGGCGAGGACGGGTGCTTCCAGGAGACCAGCCTGCGTGCGCGCAACGGCATGCTGACTCCCGGCTTCGTCTTCCGGTTCACCGCCGTCGAACCTCGCTAGGCTCACCGGCGTCCACCACGTTCCTGCTCGGGGGTCCCATGCGTCGTACGTCGATGGCGGTCGTGCCGGCCGCGCTGCTGCTCGCCCTGGCGGGCTGCGGCGAGGCACCCGAGGGGCCGCTGGACGCGGAGGGGTCGACCGGGTCGTCGGCGCCCTCACCGACCGCCTCGCCCGACGAGGGACCGGGTGACGACCCCGACGGCCCGACCGAACCGGGGGCCGGAGCCCTCGACGACGAGGGTCACGAGGTCGTGCGCGGCGAGGTGGAGGCCGACGGGCCGGTCGAGGAGGCGGTCGCGGACGCCTGGTTCGCCTACTGGCAGGCGCGCCTCGACAGCTACGGGGAGGCCCGCGTGGACCCGGGCCTGGGGCGGGTGGCCGCGGCGGACGCCGTCAGCGACGTCGTGCAGTACGTCGCGTACCTGAAGGACCGGGGCCTGACCACGGTGGGCGACACCCGCTTCGACGTCCGTGACATCCGGGTGCAGGGGGACACCGCGACCCTGGTCGGCTGCGCGACCAACCGCTCCATCGACAAGACCGCCGACGGCACCCCGGCCGAGCAGCCGGTGCCGTTCTTCTCCGCGAAGGGCACCCTCGTCGAGCGCGGGGGCACCTGGCGGGTGGTCGAGGTGCCGGTGGAGAAACGGAACGCTCCCTGCTGATCGGGTCCGACCCGTGACCTCGCGTTTCGTGGTGCGTTTGTCCGGGTAGATTACGGCTCTCAGCGCTGGACCCAGGCTGATCGACCCAGGCTGATCGACCCAGGGGGACTCGGACCATGTCGGCACACCTCAGGCGGCTCCTCGCCGCCGTTCTCGGAGGAGGCCTGGCCACGGTGCTCGCCGCGGCCCCGACTGGGGCGTTCAGCGGCGGCGGCTCCTCGACCGACACCGGCTACGCCTCCCGCGTCCAGGTCTCGCTCAGCGGCGACGTGGACCGCGGGGCGGTCGCCTCGATCCCGGGCCCCCCGCCCATGTGCTGGTGGGAGGACCTGGCCGGGACGATGCTCGACAGTGAGAAGGTCGACACCAGCGACCCCAAGGCGGTCAAGAAGTACTACGAGGAGGAGCTTCGCCCGTGGCTGACC
This sequence comes from uncultured Actinomycetota bacterium, assembly GCA_963815595.1. GTDB lineage: Bacteria > Actinomycetota > Actinomycetes > Propionibacteriales > Nocardioidaceae > Marmoricola. The sequence goes on from CAWFHA010000007.1 coordinate 351,948, forward strand.
GGCCACGCGGCGACCGGCCAGCTGGCCATCCCCTCGATGGACTACTTCGCCGACGTCATCGCCAAGGTCAAGGCCGGCCAGGAGATGACCTTCTACTCGCTGCAGACCCGTGAGGGCGTCATCTCCAGCAAGCCGGGCAGCCCGGCCTACGCGCAGGAGGTTCGCGGCGTGGCCCGCGCCTGCGGCACCACGGCCGTCGACGGGCCCTACGGTCCGGTCACCGTGAGCTGGCAGGCCTTCCCCCCGGGACAGCAGCCGCCCCCGGCCGTGGCCCCCGAGGACCTGGCCGAGTACGCCTACGAGGTGATGGACCTCGTGCGCCCCACCCTGGACTGGAACCCCAACCTCGCCTCGGCCGGGGACGCCACGCTGGTCAACCTGCCGACGTGGCTGTGGACCGAGGACCCGGCCGCGGTGGAGCAGCGCCAGGTGACCGCGTCGGCGGCCGGCATCAGCGTGACCGTGACCGCCGAGCCGGGCGGGATGACGGTGACCAGCCCCGTGGCCGGCACCGAGTGCTCCGCGGAGCAGGCCCGCACCGCCTACGCCGAGGGGGTCGCCGAGTCCTCGGCGTGCGTGCTCACCTTCCCCAGCGGCTCCTTCGCCTACGGTGCGGGGTTCCCGGTCCAGTCGACCACCGGGTGGCAGGCCACCTGGACCAGCAACACCGGTCCCGGAGGCGGGCTCGAGCCCAAGGTGGAGACCGCGACCACCACCATCCCCGTGATCGAGGTGCAGTCGCGGGTCAGCGGGGTCTCCTGATCCCCCGTCCCGCCCCGGGCTCGGGTCGGGGCCGATACTGTGGTCCGTTGTGACCGCTGCCGCCCCGAACGACTTCGCCGACCTGCTCCGGACGGTGCTCGCCGGTGTCGAGGCGCAGTCGGACCAGCTCGTCGAGATCCGCCGTGACCTCCACGCCCACCCGGAGCTCTCCTGGGCCGAGGAGCGCACCACCGCACTCGTCGCCAAGCGCCTCGACGAGGTCGGGCTGGTGCCCACGATGCTGCCGCGCAACGGTCTGACGGTCGACATCGGCTCGGGACCGGGGCCACTGGTGGCCCTGCGTGCCGACCTCGACGCGCTGCCGGTCGACGACCGCACCGACGACCCGTGGGCGAGCACCGTGCAGGGGGTGGCACACGCCTGTGGTCACGACGTGCACACCGCCGCCCTGATCGGGGCGGGCCTGAGCCTCGCCGCCGTCGCCGACCGGCTGCCCGGTCGGGTGCGCCTGATCTTCCAGCCGGCGGAGGAGATCATGCCGGGCGGTGCGCTCATGGCCATCGGCGCCGGGGTGCTCGACGGCGTGTCGCGGATCTTCGGGCTGCACGCCGATCCCGGCCTCGACGTCGGCACCGTCGGGCTGCGCGAGGGACCGTTGACCGGGGCGGCCGACGCGCTGGACGTGCTCCTCTCCGGCAAGGGCGGGCACACCTCGCGGCCCCACCTGACCGAGGACCTCACCTTCGCCCTGGGCAAGCTCGTCACCGAGCTGCCGGCGGTGCTCTCCCGCCGTCTCGACCCGCGCGCCGGGGTCAGCGTGGTCTGGGGCATCGTCCGCTCCGGATCCGCGGTCAACGTCATCCCGGCCACCGGCCGCGCGGGTGGCACCGTGCGGATGCTGGACGCTGTCGCCTGGGTCGACGCGGAGGAGCTGGTCCGCGACACGATCGAGCAGATCGTGGAGCCCTACGGGGTGGAGGCGACCATCACCTACGTCCGCGGTGTCCCTCCGGTGGTCAACGAGCACCGTGCCACGCACGTCCTCGGCCGGGCCGTGGAGACCGTGCTGGGTGAGGACGCCCACGTGGCGACCAGCCAGAGCCTCGGTGGGGAGGACTTCGCGTGGTACCTCGAGAGCGTGCCGGGCGCGATGGGACGGCTCGGCACCCGGACACCGGGTGGGCCCACCTACGACCTGCACCAAGGTGACCTCAGGGTGGACGAACGGGCGATTTCGGTCGGCGCGAAGGTGCTGGCGGCGGCTGCACTGGGCTCGTTGGTCACCGACCGATAACACTTCCGCGGGTCGGCGCGCGGCCCGTAGGACCCACCCGGTCGCTCGCATAGGGTGTGCCTCCGTACGTGCCGGGGAGCGGCACACCAAGAACGAGGAGGCATCTTGCGCGGGTTCAGCAAGATCGCAGCAGTGGCCCTGGTCAGCGCGCTGACGCTCACCGGGTGCGGGAGTGGCAGCGGCAGCGGCAGCGCCGACGGCGGCACGAAGTCCAACGAGGACGCCTGCAAGGCGGCCACCGGAGACGGCCCCAAGGTCGGCCTGGCCTACGACGTCGGCGGTCGCGGCGACCAGTCCTTCAACGACTCCGCCTACAAGGGCATGGAGCAGGCCATCGACCAGGTCGGTGCCACCTGCACCGAGGCCAAGGCGGCGCCGAAGGAGAACGACACGATCCGTGCCGAGCGGCTGCGCACCCTGGCCGAGGGCGGCTTCAACCCGGTGATCGCGGTGGGGTTCATCTACTCCCCGGCTGCGGCCAAGGTCGCCGCGGAGTACCCCGACACCAAGTTCGCGGTGGTCGACGGCTACAGCTCGTTCCTGAACGAGAAGCCGCTCGACAACCTCTCCGACCTGGTGTTCTCCGAGGAGCAGGGCTCCTACCTCGTCGGCATGGCCGCCGCGCTGAAGACCGAGAGCGACCACGTGGGCTTCGTCGGCGGCACCCCGGGTGCGCTGATCCAGAAGTTCGAGGCCGGCTACACCGCCGGGGTGAAGTCCGTGGACCCCTCGATCCAGATCGACGTCCAGTACCTCACCCAGGACCCCGACGACGGTGAGGGCGGCTTCGAGAACCCGACCGGCGGCAAGGACGCCGCCACCGCGATGTACGACGACGGCGCCGACGTGGTCTACCACGCGGCCGGCAAGTCCGGCCTCGGTGTCTTCGACGCGGTCGCGGCGGCCGGCGAGGGCAAGTGGGCCATCGGCGTCGACTCCGACCAGTACCTCACGGTCGACGAGGCGCAGAAGCCGCACATCCTGACCTCGATGCTCAAGCGGATCGACACCTCGATCTTCGACTACGTCAAGGCCTTCTCCGAGGACTCGGTGCAGGCGGGTGAGATCCGCTACGACCTGAAGTCCGACGGTGTCGGCTACTCCACCTCCGGTGGCTTCGTCGACGACATCAAGGACCAGCTCGACGCGGCGGCGGAGAAGATCAAGAGCGGCGAGATCGTCGTGCCCACCGACCCCAAGAAGGTCAAGTAACAGCACCACCGGACCGGAGTACACCGGTCCACCGGCGGTGACACCCCTGCCCGGGCGACGCGCTACCGTGTCGCCCGGGCAGAGGTCGTCCAGGACGTAGGGAGGGACCGTGACCGCGGTCGTCGAGCCACCGGCACCGGCAGCGTCCGGTGATGCGATCGTGCTCCGGGGGATCGGCAAACGCTTCCCCGGCGTCATCGCCAACCACGACGTCGACGTCACCGTGCGGCGCGGCACCATCCACGCCCTGGTGGGGGAGAACGGCGCCGGCAAGTCCACGCTGATGAAGATCCTCTACGGAGTGCAGAAGCCCGATGACGGCACGATCAGCGTCAACGGCAGCAGCCGGACCTTCTCCTCGCCCGCGGACGCGATCGCCGAGGGCATCGGGATGGTCTTCCAGCACTTCATGCTGGCCGACAACCTGACCGTGCTGGAGAACGTCACGCTGGGTGCCGAGAAGCTGCACGGCATCGGCGAGGGCGCCCGGGCCGAGATCCTGGACATCTCCGAGCGCTACGGCTTCGGCCTGGACCCCGACGAGCTGGTCGAGAGCCTCGGGGTGGGCGAGCGCCAGCGGGTGGAGATCCTCAAGGTGCTCTACCGCGGCGCCAAGATCATCATCCTCGACGAGCCGACGGCGGTGCTGGTGCCCCAGGAGGTCGAGGCGCTGTTCGCCAACCTCCGCCAGCTCAAGGAGCAGGGCTACACGCTGATCTTCATCTCCCACAAGCTCGACGAGGTCCTCGACGTCGCCGACGAGATCACCGTGATCCGCCGTGGCACCACCGTCGCCTCGGTCACGCCGGCCGACGTCACCGCCCACGAGCTCGCGGAGCTCATGGTGGGCAGCGAGCTGCCTTCTCCGAGCACCGAGGAGTCCACGGTGACCGACCGCGTGCTGCTCAGCGTGCGTGACCTCGAGGTGCGCGACGCCGCCGGCCGCGCCGAGCTGGCCGACATCGGCTTCGACATCCACGCCGGCGAGATCCTCGGCATCGCCGGGGTCGAGGGCAACGGCCAGACCGAGCTGGTGGAGACCCTGGTCGGGATGCGGCACCCCGTCCGCGGCAGCGTGCGGTTGGCCGGGGAGGACGTCACCGAGTGGTCGACGCGGCGGCGGCGCCAGGCGGGCGTCGGCTACATCCCCGAGGACCGGCAGCGACACGGGCTGCTGCTCGACGCCCCGCTGTGGGAGAACCGCATCCTGGGCCACCAGACCCGGCCCCCGTCGGTCAAGGGCGGATGGCTCAACATCGGCGGCGCGCGCGAGGACTCCGAACGGATCGTGCGTGAGTACGACGTGCGCACGCCGGGCATCGACACGAGTGCCCGCGCCCTGTCCGGGGGCAACCAGCAGAAGTTCATCGTCGGTCGTGAGATGAGCGGCGACCCGGTCCTGCTGGTGGCCTCGCACCCCACCCGCGGTGTCGACGTCGGGGCCCAGGCCCAGATCTGGGGCCACATCAAGGACGCACGCAAGAACGGGCTCGCCGTGCTGCTGATCTCGGCCGACCTCGACGAGCTCATCGGCCTCTCCGACAGCATCCGGGTGCTGCTCCGGGGGCGCCTGGTGGGGCGCTTCGACCCGCAGACGGTGACGCCGCAGCAGCTCGGCGCGGCGATGACCGGGGCGGAGGAGACGCGGTGAGCCTCCTGCGACGTGCGGCGCTGGGCCTGGCCGCGCCCGTGCTGGCCCTCGTCGTGGCCGCGGTCGTGGCCAGCCTCGTGCTGCTCGCCAGCGGTGACGACGTCGCCGGGTTCTGGAGCACGCTGCTCAGCTGGCCCGCCGGGCGCAACATCGTCAACATCCTCAACGCCACCTCGATCCTCTACATCTCCGGCGTGGCGGCGGCGATCGGCTTCCGGATGAACCTGTTCAACATCGGCGTCGAGGGTCAGTACCGCGTGGCCGCCTTCGCGGCCGCCGCGTTCGCCGGCGCCGGCTTCCTGCCCGGCAAGCTCAACACGATCGTCGCGATCCTGGTGGCCATGCTCGCGGGCGCCCTGTGGGCGGGCATCGCAGGGCTGCTGCGCACCACCCGCGGGGTCAGCGAGGTCATCTCCACGATCATGCTCAACGCGATCGCGGGCTCCCTGGTCGGCTACTTCCTGCGCCAGCTCGGCCAGTCCACCGGCAACTCGCGGGCCACGAAGACCATCGACCGGAGCAGCTGGGTGGGGGGCATCACCGTGTTCGCCGACAGCCCGACCAAGCTCTTCGGCCTCTCGCTGTTCGCGGTCGTCGTGGGCGTCCTGTTCTGGGTGCTGCTCAACCGGACCCGCTTCGGCTACGACCTGCGGGCCGCGGGTGCCTCGGAGACGGCTGCGGTGGCGAGCGGGGTCAACGTCAAGAAGATGATCGTGATCTCGATGCTGCTCTCCGGCGCCGTGGCGGGCCTCATCGGCATGCCCACCCTGTTCGGCGACGCCCACAACTACGGGTCGTCGTTCCAGAGCGGGATCGGCTTCGCCGGCATCGCGGTGGCGCTCCTGGGCCGCAACAACCCGATCGGCATCGCCTTCGGCGCGCTGATCTTCGCCTTCCTCACCGAGCAGGGCAACCTGCTGAACATCCTGGCCGGCGTCTCGCCCGACATCGTCGCGGTGACCCAGGGCGTGATCGTGATCGCCGTGGTGATCGCCTACGAGGTCGTCCGGCGCTACCGGTCCCGGCTCGAGCAGGCCTCCGTGGCCGCCCAGCTCGAGGCCGGGGGCCCCCGGTCGGCGGAGAAGGAGCCCGCATGAGCGTCGTTCGCGACACCACCCCCGCGCCCGAGAACGCGGCGGGGGAGCCGACCGGGGAGCCGCGCGCCCGCCGGTCCCGCCTCGTGATCTACCTCGTCGCCGGGTTCGTGCTGCTCTCGTTGGTGCGCATCCTCAGCGGCGCCGAGCAGCTCACCTCGTCGGGGACGCTGACCGTCACGCTGACCGCCGCGATGCCGATCGCGCTCGCTGGACTCGGCGGCCTGTGGTCCGAGCGGGCCGGGGTGGTCAACATCGGCCTCGAGGGGATGATGATCCTCGGCACGATCGGTGCCGGCTACTTCACCTACCACTACGGCTTCGTCGCGGGCGTCCTCGGTGCGGTGATGTTCGGCATGCTGGGCGGCGCGCTGCACGCCCTGGCCACGGTCATCTTCGGCGTCGACCACATCGTCTCCGGCGTGGCCATCAACATCATCGCCGCCGGCGTCGTCGGCTTCCTGGCCGAGGCCTTCTTCACCGGCCTCCCGGGCGGTGGGCCCACCCAGTCGCCGTCGCTGAAGACCCCGCCGACGGTCGACCTGCCGTTCATCTCCGACCCGATGAACACCCTGGAGCAGAAGCACTGGTTCCTCGTCAGCGACCTGGCCAGCGTGGTGGAGATGCTCACCAAGAACCTCTCCGTGCTGACCCTGCTCGGGCTCCTCCTGGTCTTCGGCAGCATCTACGTGCTCTGGCACACCCGGTTCGGGTTGCGGCTGCGGTCCTGCGGAGAGGCGCCGTCGGCGGCGGAGTCGCTGGGTGTGCACGTCTACCGCTACAAGTTCGTCGCCGTGCTGGTCTCGGGCGGACTGGCGGGGCTGGGCGGTGCCTACCTCGCGCTGGTGTCCTCCTCGGGCTTCCAGGTCGGCCAGACCGGTGGGCGCGGGTACATCGGCCTCGCGGCGATGATCTTCGGCAACTGGCGGCCCACGGGGCTGTTCATGGGCTCGACGCTGTTCGGCTACACCCAGGCGCTGCCCTTCCGGCAGGGCACCGTGTCGGTGCACGCGCTCCTGCTCGTGGTCGCCGTGATCCTGCTGGCGGCCGCGCTGCTCCAGCTGCGACGCGGGTCGCGCCGAGCCGGGTTGGGGACGCTCGTCTTCGCGGGCGTGTTCCTCACCTGGTACCTGCTGACCGACGTCGTCCCGCGCGAGTTCACCACGATGTCGCCGTACATCACCACGCTGCTGGTGCTGGCCTTCGCCTCCCAGCGACTACGCATGCCCGCCGCCGACGGGCAGGTCTACCGCAAGGGGTCCGCAGGGTGAGCGAGCCGTTCGACTGGCCCGCGCTGACTGCACGCGCCGTGGAGGCGGCCACGCACGCCTACGCCCCGTACTCCCGGTTCCCGGTCGGCGCGGCCGCGCTGGTGGACGACGGTCGGGTGGTCACCGGCTGCAACGTGGAGAACGCGGCGTACGGCGTCGCCCTGTGCGCCGAGTGCGGGATGGTCTCCCAGCTGCACATCACCGGAGGCGGCCGGCTCACCCACGCGGTGTGTGTCAACGGGCGCGCCGAGGTGATCATGCCGTGCGGTCGCTGCCGCCAGCTGCTGATGGAGAACGGCGGTCCCGACCTGCTGCTGCTCACGGTCTCGGGCGTGCGCCGGATGGACGAGGTGCTCCCGGATGCCTTCGGTCCCCACGACCTCGATTGACCTCGGCGCCGACGTCGTCGTCGCCGACCCCTACCCGGTGTTCGCCGAGGAACGTCGCCGGCACGAGGTGGCCTGGCACGAGGAGAGCGGCGGCTGGCTGACCTTCTCCCACGCCGCCGCCGGCGCGGTGCTGCGCAACCGCCGGCTCGGCCGCATCTGGCAGGACCGGCAACCGGCCGCCTACCTCGAGCCGTTCAACCTGCTGCACCGCAACCAGATGATGGAGAACGAACCGCCCGACCACACCCGGTTGCGGCGTGCGGTCGCCGGTGCGTTCAACCGGGGCCACGTGGAGCGGCTGCGCCCGCGGGTGCGTGCCCTGGCCGAGGACCTGCTGGACGAGGTCGACCCGGACTCCTTCGACGTGATCGGTCAGTACGCCGAACCGCTGCCGGTGCTGGTCATCGCCGAGCTGGTGGGGCTCTCCTCGACCGACGTACCCGCACTGCGCCGCTGGTCGCAGGCGATCGTGCGGATGTACGAGCCGCATCCCGACGAGCTGGTGACCGCCGATGCCGTCCGCGCCTCGGTCGAGTTCGCCGACCTGGTCCGCGACCATCTCCGCCATCGCCGCTCGACGCCGGGTACTGACCTGACCACCGACCTCCTCGGAGCCGGCCTCACCGACGACGAGCTCGTCGCCGCGGTCGTGCTGCTCCTCAACGCGGGCCACGAGGCGTCGGTCAACGTCTTCGGCAACGGTCTGGTCGCCCTGCTCGGCCACGGTCTGCGCCCCGCGGACGACCCGGCCCTGACCGTGGAGGAGATGCTCCGCTACGACTCAGCACTCCAGCTCTTCGAGCGCACCGCCACCGAGACGGTCGAGATCGGCGGTGTCCGGGTCGAGCCCGGGCAGCGGATCGCCGCCCTGCTCGGCGCCGCCAACCGGGACCCGGCCGTCTTCGACCGCCCCGACCGCTTCGAGCCGGCCCGTGACCCCAACCCGCACCTGGCGTTCGGTGCCGGGCTGCACTTCTGCCTCGGCGCGCCGCTGGCCCGGATGGAGCTGGTGGAGTCGCTCGGGCTGCTCCTGCGGCGTCACCCCGGCCTGGAGCCGGCCGGTAGACCCGAGAGCCGGGGGACCTTCGTGCTCCGCGGGTTCCGTAGGGTGCAGGTCCGGGACGCCGGAGCACACGCGAGCAGGGGAGGCACGCATGGCAGCGCATGACGCCGTCGAGGTGATCGTGACCAAGCGTGACGGGGGCGAGCTCAGCGACAGCCAGATCGACTGGGTGGTCGACGCCTACACGCGCGGTGAGGTGGCCGACGAGCAGATGTCTGCCCTGGCGATGGCGATCCTGCTCAACGGCATGGACCGGCGTGAGATCGCCCGGTGGACCGGGGCGATGATCGCGAGCGGTGACCGGCTGGACTTCTCCGGCCTCTCCCGCCCCACGGCCGACAAGCACTCGACCGGTGGGGTCGGTGACAAGATCACCCTGCCGCTGGCGCCGCTCGTCGCCGCGTGCGGCGTGGCGGTCCCCCAGCTCTCCGGTCGTGGCCTGGGGCACACCGGGGGCACCCTGGACAAGCTGGAGTCGATCCCGGGGTGGCAGGCCTCCCTGTCCGTCGAGGCGATGCAGCGCCAGCTCGAGGACGTCGGTGCGGTGGTCTGTGCCGCCGGCTCCGGGCTGGCCCCCGCGGACAAGAAGCTCTACGCCCTGCGCGACGTGACCGGGACCGTCGAGGCCATCCCGTTGATCGCCTCCTCGATCATGAGCAAGAAGATCGCCGAGGGCACCGGCGCGCTGGTGCTCGACGTCAAGGTCGGCACCGGTGCCTTCATGAAGGACCTCGACCGCGCCCGCGACCTGGCCTCGACGATGGTCGAGCTCGGCACCGGGGCCGGGCTGCCCACCGTCGCGCTGCTCACCGACATGTCCACCCCGCTCGGGCGCACCGCCGGCAACGCCCTGGAGGTGCGCGAGTCGGTGGAGGTGCTGGCCGGAGGCGGCCCGGCCGACGTCGTCGAGCTCACCGTCGCGCTCGCGCGGGAGATGCTGGCCGGTGCCGGTCGTGCGGACGTCGACCCCGCGGACGTGCTCGCCTCGGGTCGGGCCATGGACAGCTGGCGACGGATGGTGGCGGCCCAGGGGGGTGACCCCGACGCGGACCTGCCGACGGCCCGGGAGAGCCACGTCGTCCCGGCCCCGGCGACAGGGGTGCTCGCCCGGCTGGACGCGATGGCCGTGGGGATGGCGGCCTGGCGGCTCGGTGCGGGGCGCGCCACCCAGGGGGCACCCGTGCAGGCCGGCGCCGGCGTGGAGTGGCACGCCCGGCCGGGCGACCGCGTCGTCGAGGGGGAGCCGCTGCTCACCCTGCACACCGACGAGCCCGAGCGCTTCGATCGCGCGCTGGCCTCGCTCGAGGGCGGTCTCGACGTGAGCGGTGAGGACTCGGCCTTCGAGCCCGGACCCCTGGTGCTCGACCGGATCGGGTAGCTGCCCCGGCTCAACCAGCGGTGAGCAGGAGGACCACGGTCTCGGCGACGCACGCAGGCTTGTCGTGGCCCTCGATCTCGATGACGAACCTCATCGTCAGCTGGTGGCCGGCCGGGTTCTCGGCGACCTCGCCGACGGTCACGGTGGCGCGCACCCGCGACCCGACCGGCACCGGGCTGGGGAAGCGGACCTTGTTGACCCCGTAGTTGAGCTTGGCTCCCGGGGTGTCCACGCTGAACACCGTGCTGCCCAGGTAGGGGATCAGCGACAGGGTCAGGTAGCCGTGGGCGATCGTGCCGCCGAACGGCCCGGCCGCCGCACGCTCACGGTCGACGTGGATCCACTGGAAGTCCGAGGTGGCCTCGGCGAACTGGTCGACCCGCTCCTGGGTGATCTCGAGCCACTCGCTGGAGCCGATCTCCTCGCCGGAGGCGGCCTCGATCTCCTCGAAGGTGCTGAACACGCGCATGGACGACGCTCCTCGCCGGACGGTCCCGGTCAGGGTGTTGGATGGGCAGTGTGTCCGAACCTACCCCGCTCACCGCTGACCTGATCCGGGCCGTCCCGAAGGTCCTCCTCCATGACCACCTCGACGGCGGACTGCGCCCCGCGACCGTGCTGGAGCTGGCCGCCGACGTGGGCCACGACCTGCCGGCCGGTGATGCGGCGTCGCTGGGCGCCTGGTTCACCGAGGCTGCCGACAGCGGCTCGCTGGAGCGCTACCTGGAGACCTTCGACCACACCGTCGCGGTGATGCAGCGGGCCGACCACCTGACCCGGGTCGCCCGGGAGTGCGTGGAGGACCTGGCCGCGGACGGGGTCGTCTACGCCGAGGTGCGCTACGCCCCCGAGCAGCACCTGGACAACGGGCTGACGCTCGAGGAGGTCGTCCGGGCCGTGCAGGAGGGCTTCGACGAGGGCATGGCCGGCACTGGCATCGTGGTCAAGCAGCTGCTGACCGCGATGCGGCACCAGGCACGCTCCCGGGAGATCGCAGAGCTCGCGGTCCAGCACCGCGACGACGGCGTCGTGGGCTTCGACATCGCCGGAGCCGAGGCCGGCTACCCCCCGACCCGCCACCTCGACGCCTTCGAGTACCTCCAGCGCGAGAACGCCCACTTCACCATCCACGCGGGGGAGGCGTTCGGGCTGCCGTCGATCTGGCAGGCGCTCCAGTGGTGCGGCGCCGACCGGCTCGGGCACGGCGTCCGGATCATCGACGACATCACCGTCGACGGCGACGAGGTCCGTCTGGGCCGGCTCGCCCAGTACATCCGGGACAAGCGGATCCCCCTGGAGCTGTGCCCGCACTCGAACATCCAGACCGGCGCCGCCGCGTCGATCGCCGAGCACCCCATCGGCCTGCTCGCCCGGCTGCGGTTCCGGGTGACCGTGAACACCGACAACCGGCTGATGAGCGGGACCTCGATGACCCGGGAGATGACCTCGCTGGTCGAGGCGTTCGGCTGGGACCTCGCCGAGCTCCAGTGGGTGACCGTGAACGCGATGAAGTCGGCCTTCGTCCACTTCGACCAGCGGCTGGAGCTGATCAACACCCGGATCAAACCCGGGTACGCCGAGCTGGGGCTGAACTAGCCCACGCCCGGCGTGCCGGGGCCCGGCCGGGCTAGCCTGACCAGCGAGGTCAACCCACGGCAGCGGGGTGAGTCCGATCGCCGGACCGGTCACGATCAACCTGCTCGGGAGCGTCGATGTCACCGGCAGCGAGGCCCCGCTGTCCGGACGAGCGCTGACGCTGCTCGGCTACCTCGTCCTGCACCAGGCGGCCCAGCCCCGCGGCCACCTGGCCGACGTCCTCTGGCCGGAGTCGGGTACGGCGCAGGCCCGGACCAACCTGCGCCGCGAGCTGCACCACCTGCGCGCCGCCCTGGGCTCGTCCGGCTGCCTGGAGTCGACCGATCGCGCCCTCACGTGGCGCCACGTGGCAGGAGTCGAGGTCGATGCGGACAGGTTCACCGAGTCGTGTGCCGACGCCTTCGAGGCGTTGGGCAGCGGCGCCGAGGAGGCCCCCCGGCTCGTCCAGCGCGCGCTGGACGCCTACGGCGGCCCGCTGCTGCCCGGGGTCTACGACGAGTGGGTGCTCGAGGCCCGTGACCGGCTGCACGGCGCCTGCGTCGAGCTGTGCGACCGCGGAGCCGAGCACCTGCACCAGCGCGGGCGCACCGAGGCGGCGCTGGTGCTGCTGCGCCACCGGACGACGCTCGAACCGCTGGAGGAGTCCGGCTACCGCCGGCTGATGGCGCTCGAGCAGGAGTCGGGTGACCGTGCCGGCGCTCTGCGCACCTACCACCGCTGTGCCTCGGTGCTGGAGCGCGAGCTCGGCGTGCACCCGTCGCCGGAGACGCGTGCCCTGCTGGGGAGCCTGCTCGCCGAGCACGCGACCCCGGGGGTCGGCGGTCCGGGCAGCTCGGCGCCCGGCCTCGACCCGTCGCCGCGTCGGCTGGTGGGCCGGGAGGCAGAGCGCCGGCGGCTCCGGGAGCTGTGGCAGTCGTCCATGCGCGGTCCCGGCCTGGTGCTGGTGACCGGCGAGGCGGGGCTGGGCAAGACCCGGCTCGTGGAGGACCTCGCCCGGGCCGTGCGGGCCGAGGACGGCGCCGTGGCGACGGCGCGGTGCTTCGCGGCGACGGCGGGCCTGCCCCTGGCGCCGGTCGCGGAGTGGTTGCGCAGCCCACACCTGCGTGCCGCCGCTGCCCGCCTGGACCCGGTGTGGCGCGCGGAGGTCGAGCGGCTGGTCCCGGAGAGCGGGGACACCGGCGCTGCCCCCGAGGGGTCCCGGGCGAAGGTCGACGCCTGGCAGCGGCTGCGGTTCTTCGAGGGACTCGCGAGGGCCGTCCTGGCGGTCGACCGTCCGCTCCTGCTCGTCGTCGACGACCTGCAGTGGTGCGACGCCGCGAGCACGACCTGGCTCTCCTTCCTGGTCTCCGCGGCGGTGACCTCGCCGTTGCTGGTCGTCGCCACCGCCCGGGACGAGGAGCTCCCGCAGGCGCGCCACGGAGACGCGCTCGCCGAGCTGGAGGCCACCGGTCGTGCCGTGCGGATCGCCCTCCGACCGCTGGCGCGCGAGGAGACCGGCGAGCTGGCTGACTCCCTCGCCCCGGACCGGCTGACCGCCGACGAGCTCGGTCTCGTCCACTCGGTCACCGCGGGCAACCCGTTCTTCGTCATCGAGGCACTCCGCGACCGCACCGCCGCCGCGGGTGCGCTCGACCCCGCGGGGCTCTCCGGGGTGCTCCAGCGGCGTCTGTCCCGGCTCTCCGACCCCGGACAGCAGGTGCTCGGCCTGGCCGCGGCCGTGGGCCGCGACTTCACCCTCGACCTGCTCGCCGAGGCCTCCGACCTCGAACCCGCGGAGGTGGTCGAGGCGGTCGACGAGCTCTGGCGCCGACGGGTGGTCGAGCAGCACGGCCAGGGGTACGACTTCTCCCACAGCCTGCTGCGCGAGGCGGCGTACGACGCGATGCCGCCCACCCGTCGCTGGCTGGCCCACCGACGGCTCGCCCAGGCGCTGGAGCTGGTGTACGCCGGTCGGGTGGACTCGGTGGCCGGTGAGCTGGCCGAGCAGTACGACCGCAGTGGGCGCCCAGAGCGGGCGCTGCCGTTCTACGAGCGTGCCGCCGGCCAGGCGACCGCGGTGTTCGCGCACGTGGACGCGGTCCGGCTCTGGCGCCGGTGCCTCGTGCTGGTGGCCGAGACCCCGGCCGGCCGCACCCGGGACGAGCGCGAGCTGGCCGTCATCGAGCAGCTGCTGCCGCCGCTGAACGCGTGGCGCGGGTACGCCTCCCACGAGCTGGAGACCTACGAGCGCCGGGCCGACGAGCTGGGTGGCCTGCTCGGGCGGGCGCCGGTCCAGGCGACGGCGTCGATCGCCCTGTTCGCGACCACCTTCGTGCAGGGCCACACCGTGGAGTCACACCGCTGGGGTGCGCGCGCGCTCGAGCTCTCCGACCGCTCCTCGGAGACGGTCGGCCAGGCGCACATGGCCTACGGCGGCTCCGCGCTCAGCCTGGGGAAGACCGAGGAGGCGGCCTTCCACCTCCGGCGGGCGCGCGAGCTCGCCGGGGAGAGCGACTCGCTGCCGATCGGCACCCGCCTGGCGGTGCACGCCCAGGGCTGGGAGGCGCACGCCCGCTGGCTGCTCGGCGACGAGCAGGGTGCGCGCGGCGCCACCGCCGAGTCGCTGCGCGTGGCCGAGCAGGTCGCGCACCCGTACTCCACCGCGGTCGGCCTGTCCTACGCGGCGGTCACCCAGCAGCTGGCCGGCGACCTCGATGCGCTGGCGGACACCCTGGGCGAGCTGACCGCGGTCTGCGAGCGCTACGAGTTCGCCTACTACCGCGAGTGGGCCGCCGTGCTCACCGGTTGGCTGCGAGGCGGCACGGTCGGCATCGCCCAGGCCCGGCGCGGGATCGACGCGCTCGAGCGGGAGGGCTCCCTGGCGCGGATGCCCTACTGGCTCTGGCTGCTCGCCGACGTCGAGCGCGCCTCGGGCGCGACGTCGAGCGCGCTGGGGCTGCTGGACGCGGCTCACGCCGTCGCCACGCAGAACACCGACGTGTGGTGGCTGCCCGAGGTGCTTCGCGCCCGGGCTGGCCTGCAACCGGCCGACCGGGCCGAGCACGACCTCGAGCGCGCCCTCGCGCTCGCCACGGAGCACGGCAGCCCGATCCTGCAGCAGCGTGCCCGGGCCGCGCTCGGGGACTGACTCGCGGCGTTCGGGCCGTTGGCGGGTGCCGGGAACGCTGCGCGAACGCTCGCGGAACGCATCGCTTCCTAGGTTCGGGAGTCCAGGCACCAATGATTCGAGGAGTCCGCCATGACCACCACCCATCCCGGCGTACCGACCCAGAGCCGCGGGTCCGGCAAGACGCCGTACGACGACCTGGCCCCGGCCCTGCGCGGACACCTGATCCGTCCCGGCGACCCGGACTACGAGGAGGCCCGCGCGGTCTACAACGGGATGGTCGACCGCCATCCGGCGGCGATCGCCCGCTGCCGGGACGCCGCGGACGTGGTCGCCTGCGTGCGGTTCGCCGCCGAGCACGGCGTCACGGTCGCCGTGCGGGGCGGTGGCCACAACGCCGGTGGCCTCGGCGTGTGGGACGACGCCCTGGTCGTCGACCTCTCCGAGATGCGCAGCGTCACCGTCGACCCCGAGGCCCGGACCGTACGGGTCGACGGCGGCTGCGTGTGGCGCGACGTCGACCACGCCACGGTCCCGTTCGGGCTGGCCACGCCCAGCGGCTTCCTGGGCAGCACCGGGGTCGGCGGACTGACCCTGGGCGGTGGCATGGGTTACCTGACCCGGCGCTTCGGCCTCACCGTGGACAACCTGCTCAGCGCCGACGTCGTCCTGGCCGACGGCACTCTGGTGCGGGCCGACGCGACCTCGCACCCCGATCTGTTCTGGGCCCTGCGCGGTGGCGGTGGCAACTTCGGGGTGGTCACGTCCTTCACCTTCCGCTGCCACGAGATCGGCGACCAGGGCACGATCTACGGCGGTCCGGTTCTCTACGACCTCGCCGACACCGGCGAGGTGATGCGGTGGTACCGCGAGCTGCTGCCCAAGCTGCCCGAGGAGCTCAGTGGCTGGATCGGCCTGCTGACGATCCCGCCGGCACCGCCGTTCCCCGAGGAGCTGTGGGGGCGCCAGGCGTGCGGCATCGTGTGGTGCTACACCGGGGCGCTGGCGCAGGCCGAGGAGGTCACCGCTCCCGTGCGCGAGTTCGGGTCACCGCTGGTCATGGGGATGCACGAGATGCCGTTCAGTGCGCTCCAGTCCGCCTTCGACGCCCTCTATCCGGCCGGGCTCCAGTGGTACTGGAAGGCCGACTTCTGCACCGAGATCTCCGACGCGGCCATCGCCGTCCACGAGAAGTACGGCGCGCTGCTGCCGACCGGGCACTCCACGATGCACATGTACCCGGTCGGTGGGGCAGCCGCGCGGGTCGCGGGCGACGCCACCGCGTTCGCCCACCGCGAGGGCGGGTGGTCCTCGGTGATCGTCGGGGTCGACCCCGACCCGGCCAACGCGGAGCTGATCTCCGCCTGGGCCCGCGACTACTGGGAGGAGCTGCACCCGACGTCCGCCGGCTCGGCGTACGTCAACTTCTTGATGGTCGAGGGCCAGGACCGGGTGGAGGCGGCCTACGGTCGCAACTACGAGCGGCTGACGAGGATCAAGCGCACCTACGACCCGGGCAACTTCTTCCACGTCAACCAGAACATCGTGCCGGCGGGCTGACCGGCCCGCTGATCGGCCGGCTGATCGGCCCGCCTCCCGGGGGTCCCGCGAGACCGGGGCCCGTGCCGATCACCCGGTGCGGGCCCGGATCTCACGACGGGCGACCTCCGGCGTCACGACCCGGCAGCCCGCCGCGGCCGCGCGCGCGACCACTGACCGCTGCTCCCGCAGCAACCGCAGGCCGCGTCGGACCAGCACCCACGGGGGCTTGCGGTGCTCGCGCAGGTCGCGCACCAGGCGCCGCACGAAGGTGATGCCCGGGTGCTGGGTCACGCAGTAGGCCTCGAGGAGCAGGTCGCGGGCGCGGCACTCCTCCACGATCTCCTGGGCGAAGATGCCCTCGGCGACGAAGGTGTCGGCGCCGTGGAGGTGCACGACGCGGCTGCCGGTCCGGGCACTGGCCGAGATGTCGTAGAGCGGCACCTCGCAGCTGCCCGTGCGGCACAGCTCCTCGACGGCCGTGAGCGCCGCCGCCCGGTCCCAGGAGGCCGGGTCGTCCCAGTCCACGACGGGGTCGCCGCCGGGGAGGTCGACCCACGGGAGCCCGGGGGAGTCGCCGGGGAGGTAGAAGTCGTCGAGGCGCAGGACCGGCAGCCCGAGTCGGTCGGCGAGGTGCGACTTGCCGGCGCCCGAGGGGCCTGCGAGCACCACCACGCGCGCGGCGTGCCCGGGGCGGCTGCGCTGTGGGGGCGCCGTGGAGGCCTCCTGCCCGGAGATGGTCAGATCCCCGTCGGGTGCCAGACGGTCTTCGTCTCCAGGAAGCTCGTCATCCGGTCGAGGGCGGGAGGAGCGAGCAGGTCCTCCTCGGTGGGGCGGCGCACGCGCTTGAGGTTGTCCGCGGCCCGGACCTCCAGGTCGCGGGCGAGCTCGGCGTCCCCGACCCCGGTGAGGTCGATGCCGTTGACGTCCATGTGCGAGGCCAGCCAGGGCGCGATCTCGGCCTGGGGCCCGGTGAGGATGTTGACCACGCCACCGGGGACGTCGGAGGTGGCCATCACCTCGGCGAGGGTGATCGCGGTGAGCGGGTGCGGCTCGCTGGCCACCACCACGGCGGTGTTGCCGGTGACGATGACGGGCGCCACCACGCTCACCAGGCCGAGCAGCGGACCGGTGGGCGCGACGACGGCGACCACGCCGCTGGGCTCGGGCGCGGAGTGGTTGAAGTACGGACCGGCGACCGGGTTGGCGCCGCCGGTGACCTGGGCGATCTTGTCGGCCCAGCCGGCGTACCAGACCAGCCGGTCGACCGCCGCGTCGACGAAGGTGCGTGCCTTGGCCGAGCTCAGTCCCTCGGTCGTGCGCAGCTCCGCCTCGAACTGGTCGCGGCGGTCCTCCAGCACCTCGGCGATGCGGTAGACCACCTGGCCGCGGTTGTACGCCGTGCGTGCCGACCAGCCGCCGAACGCCGCGCGGGCCGCCTTGACGGCGTCGCGCGCGTCCTTGCGCGACGCGTGCGAGGCGTTGGCGAGGAACCGGCCCTTGGCGTCGTTCACGACGTAGGAGCGGCCCGACTCCGAGCGGGGGAAGGCCCCGCCGATGTAGAGCTTGTAGGTCTTGCGCACGTCCACCCGGGTGCTCATCGCAGATATCCTTCCAGGCCGTGACGGCCACCCTCGCGGCCGTAGCCGGACTCCTTGTAGCCGCCGAAAGGGCTCGCCGGGTCGAAGCGGTTGAACGTGTTGGACCACACCACCCCGGCGCGCAGCTGGCCGGCCATCCACAGGATCCGGGAGCCCTTGTCGGTCCACACCCCGGCCGAGAGCCCGTAGGGCGTGTTGTTGGCCTTCTCCACCGCCTCCGCGGGCGTGCGGAAGGTCAGGACGGAGAGCACGGGCCCGAAGATCTCCTCGCGGGCGATCCGGTGGGCCTGGCTGACGCCGGTGAAGATCGTCGGCGGGAACCAGAAGCCGTGCTCGGGCAGCTCGCACGGGGCGGACCAGCGGCCGGCCCCCTCGTTCTCCCCGACCTCGGAGAGCTCGCGGATCTTGGCGAGCTGCTCGGCGGAGTTGATCGCACCGACGTCGGTGTTCTTGTCCAACGGGTCGCCGAGGCGCAGCGTGGCCATCCGGCGCTTGAGCCGGTCGAGGACCTCCTCGGCCACGGACTCCTGGACGAGCAGGCGGGACCCGGCACAGCACACGTGGCCCTGGTTGAAGAAGATGCCGGTGACGATGCCCTCGACAGCCTGGTCGATCGGGGCGTCGTCGAAGACGATGTTGGCCGCCTTGCCGCCGAGCTCGAGGGTGACCCGCTTGCGCGTGCCGGCGACGGCCTTGGCGATCGCCCGGCCGACGTCGGTGGAGCCGGTGAAGGCGACCTTGTCCACGTCGGGGTGGGCGACGATGGCCTGCCCCGTGGGCCCGGCCCCGGTGAGGATGTTGACCACGCCCGGCGGCAGGTCGGCCTGCTGGCAGATCTCGGCGAAGAGCAGCGCGGTCAGGGGAGTGGTCTCGGCCGGCTTGAGCACGACGGTGTTGCCGCAGGCCAGGGCGGGGGCGATCTTCCAGGCCAGCATGAGGAACGGGAAGTTCCACGGGATGACCTGTCCGGCCACTCCGACCGACTGCGGGTCGGCGCCGTAGCCGGCGTACTCGAGCTTGTCGGCCCAGCCGGCGTAGTAGAAGAAGTGTGCGGCGGCCGTGGGGACGTCGACGTCGCGCGACTCCTTGATCGGCTTGCCGTTGTCGATCGACTCGAGCACGGCGATCTCGCGGGCCCGCTCCTGGATGATCCGCGCGATGCGGAAGAGGTACTTGCCGCGCTCGGCGCCGCTCATCTTCGACCACACCCGGTCGTGGGCCCGGCGCGCGGCCTTGACCGCGCGGTCGACGTCGGCCTCGTCGGCCTCGGCGACCTCGGCGAGGACCTCCTCGGTGCTCGGCGAGATCGACTTGAACGGAGTGCCGGAGCCGTCGACGAACGCGCCGTCGACGAACAGCCCGTAGGAGGAGCGGATGTCCACGATCGAGCGCGACTCGGGAGCCGGCGCGTACTCGAAGATGTTGCTCGACATGACTGGTCGGCCCTTCTAGTCGAGGGTGAAGTAGTCGGGGCCGGAGTAGCGGCCCTCGGCCATCTTGGTGCGCTGCATCAGCAGGTCGTTGAGCAGCGTGGAGGCGCCGAAGCGGAACCAGTCCGGGTCGAGCCAGTCGGGCCCGGCCACCTCGTTGACCATGACGAGGTACTTGATCGCGTCCTTGGCCGAGCGGATCCCGCCGGCGGGCTTGACCCCCACCATCTGGCCGGTCGCGGCGCGGAAGTCGCGCACGGCCTCCAGCATCACGAGCGTCACCGGCAGGGTCGCGGCCGGCTGGATCTTGCCGGTGGAGGTCTTGATGAAGTGCGCGCCCGCGAGCATGGCCAGCCAGCTGGCCCGGCGGACGTTGTCGTAGGTCTGCAG
The DNA here is from genome assembly GCA_963815595.1 of uncultured Actinomycetota bacterium. Taxonomy (GTDB): domain Bacteria; phylum Actinomycetota; class Actinomycetes; order Propionibacteriales; family Nocardioidaceae; genus Marmoricola. Next base: position 371,685 of record CAWFHA010000007.1, read on the forward strand.
CTCCCCGGTCTCGAGGATGACCTTGAGGTGGGCGCCGCCACAGGCCTCCCGGACGGCCACGATCTCCTCGAAGACCTCGAGGTAGCGACCGGTGAGGAAGGCGCCCCGGTCGATGACCATGTCGACCTCGTCCGCGCCGGCCTCGACCGCGTCGGCGACGTCGGCGAGCTTGATGTCGCGTGCCGCGCGGCCACTGGGGAAGGCGGTCGCCACCGACGCGACGTGGACGCCGGAGCCGGCCAGGGTCTGGCACGCGTGCGGGACCATGTCGGGGTAGACGCAGACCGCGGCGACGGGGGGACAGGTCGGGTCCGCGGGATCGGGCCGCATGGCCTTGGTGGCCAGGGCGCGCACCTTCCCGGGGGTGTCGGCACCCTCGAGGGTGGTCAGGTCGACCATCCGGATCGCCAGGTCGAGGGCGAACTGCTTGGCCGTGGTCTTGATCGACCGGGTCCCCAGCGCGGCCGCGCGCTGCTCGGCCCCCACCTGGTCGACGCCGGGCAGTCCGTGCAGGAAGCGGCGCAGGGAGGCCTCGGACGAGATGGCGTCCGCCAGGGCCCCCTGGCTCGACGCTGAGTCCAGGATCGTCACCTGTCCACTCTAGAGACCGGCACGGCCGGAGGCGAACCGGGCAGCGGTCCGCCTCCGGCCGTGGCCGGAGCAGGTGCGATCAGGCGGCGAGCTCGGCCTTGAGGTCGATCTCCACACCGGTGAGCGCCTTGCTGACCGGGCAGGTGCGCTTGGCCTCCTCGGCGACCTCGGCGAAGCGGTCCGCCTCCAGGCCGATGACCTCACCGCTGACGGTCAGGGTGATGCCGGTCAGCCGGAAGCCGCCGGCGGGGTCGGCGCCGAGGGTGACGTCCGCGGTCACCTCGAGCGACTCGGGGGTGCCGCCCGCCTCCGCGACCAGGGCGGAGAGCTGCATGGCGTAGCAGGAGGAATGGGCCGCGGCGACGAGCTCCTCGGGGCTGGTGGTGCCCTCGGCCTTCTCGGCGGCGCGCTTGGGGAAGGACACGTCGTAGGTGCCGACCCCCGAGCTGCTCAGCTCGACCTGTCCCGAGCCCTTCTCCAGCGAACCGTTCCAGGCAGTGCGTGCGGTGCGGGTGGCCATGCGTGTCTCCTTCGGTCGATTTGAGGTGTGCCCAAGTATCTTGTGCACAAGACAAGTGTAGCCACGCTAAACTGGAAATCCAAGACCGAGCTCCAGGAGGCGATCATGGCCACCACGCAGACTCCGCCCGTGCGGCTGCTCGACGAGCTGCTGTGCTTCGACCTGTACGCCGCCTCGCGGGCGGTCACCGCCCTGTACCGCCCGATGCTCGACGAGCTCGGGCTGACCTATCCGCAGTACCTCGTGCTGGTCACGCTCCAGCCCGGGGAGCCGGTGACCGTGCGCCAGATCGCCACCTGGCTGAGCCTGGACCACGGCACGCTGACGCCGATGCTGCGCCGGATGGAGTCTGCGGGTCTGCTCACCCGGCGGCGCAGCGCCAGCGACGAGCGGGTGGTGGAGATCGCGCTGACCGACGAGGGCTCGCGCCTGCGCGAACGCTTCGAGGACGTCCAGTGCGCCGTGGGGGACGCGATGGGCCTGCCGGGCGAGGAGTTCCGGCGACTGCAGCTCTCGCTGCGGGCGCTGACCGCGTCGGTGCGCGGCGCGACCGAGTCGCCGGTCGGCGCCGAAGTTAGCGATCGTTAACACGCCGTTGTTAGGATGCCGCCATGACCTTCGAGCTGTCCGAGGACCACGAGCAGTTCCGCCGCGTCGTGCGCGACTTCGCCGAGAAGGAGATCGCCCCGCACGCAGCGGACTGGGACCGGGAGCACCACTTCCCGGTCGACACCGTGCAGAAGATGGGCGAGCTGGGCCTGTTCGGGATCACCTCGCCGGAGGAGTTCGGCGGTGCCGACGGTGACTTCACCAGCCTGTGCGTCGCCATCGAGGAGATCGGCCGGGTCGACCAGTCGATGGGGATCACCCTGGAGGCGGGTGTCGGCCTCGGCATCAACCCGATCCTCACCTTCGGCACCGAGGAGCAGAAGCAGCAGTGGCTGCCCGAGCTCGTCGCGGGCCGCAAGCTCGCCGGGTTCGGCCTGACCGAGCCGGGAGCGGGCTCCGATGCCGCCGCCACCAAGACCCGCGCCGAGCTGCGCGACGGCGAGTGGGTGGTCAACGGCAGCAAGCAGTTCATCACCAACTCCGGCTCCGAGATCACCAGCCTGGTCACGGTCACCGCCCGGACCGGTGAGCGCGAGGACGGCCGTCCGGAGATCTCCACGGTCGTGGTGCCGAGCGACACTCCCGGCTTCACCGCGGAGAAGGCCTACGACAAGCTCGGCTGGCACGCCTCGGACACCCACCCGCTGAGCTTCAGCGACGTGCGCGTGCCCGAGTCCCACCTCCTCGGGGAGCGGGGACGCGGGTTCGCCCAGTTCCTCGCCACCCTCGACGACGGTCGGGTGGCCATCGCGGCCCTGGCCGTCGGGTGCATCCAGGCCTGCCTGGACATGAGCGTGGAGTACGCCGGCGAGCGCACCACCTTCGGTGTCCCCATCGGTCGCAAGCAGGGCGTCGCCTTCCAGATCGCCGACCTCGAGGTGATGCTGGCCGCCAGCCGTCAGCTGACCTACCGGGCGGCGTGGATGAAGGACGCCGGCAAGCCGATGAAGGAGTTCAAGCAGGCCGCGGCCGTGGCCAAGCTCTACGCCACCGAGTCGGCGGTCACCGCCACCCGGATCGCCACCCAGGTATTCGGCGGCTACGGCTTCATGGAGGAGTACCCCGTCGCCCGCTTCTACCGCGACGCGAAGGTGCTCGAGATCGGCGAGGGCACCTCCGAGGTCCAGCGGATGCTGATCGCCCGCGGGCTCGGCCTGCCGGTCGAGTAGCGGTTCGGGCCACTGCGGGACCCGCCTCAGGGCAGCCGGAGGACCGCGTAGTCGGCGTTCTCGTAGCGCAGGTCGGCCAGCCGCTCCAGCTTCGGGAGGTCGGCGCGGAAGCGCTTGTCGACGAACAGCCAGCGGACGCCGTGCTGGCGGCGCAGGTCGTCCAACCGGGCGCGGGTCGGTCGCCAGAAGGCCCGCTCGTTCTTCATCAACAGGTCGTGCTTCCAGTAGGACAGGAACGGCACCGAGACGTCGTACCTCTCCGCCAGCGCGGCCGAGCGCGAGGTGTAGGCCCACCCCTCGACCAGCATCTGTCGCTCGCTGTAGGCACTGATCCAGAAGGCGCGGTGGTCGCACCGGCGTGGCGTGGGGAAGCGGCAGTGGGAGTTCGTCGCCACCACGGTGCCGGGGTCGGAGTGGTCGCGCAGCCACCGGGCCGCGACGATCCCACCCGGCGCGATCGTGTCCACCGGGTTCTGCGAGGGGATCTCGTCGGCCGGATCGCTCGGCGAGAGGTGCACGGCGTGCCCGGGCCCTGTCAGCAGCCCCAGGCCGACAGCGATCCCGGCCACCGCGAGCGGTGCCGCGTGGCGCCAGGCCGAACCCCGGGCACGTCGTGCCAGCGGTCCGATCGCCACCCCGACCACGAGGAGCAGCGCCGCCACCAGCAGCGGCTGCACCAGGAGGTCCGGCAGGCCCACGCCGTCCTCGCCGGCGTAGTCACCCGGGGGGTTGACCCGCAGCACGGCGCTCACCAGGGCACCGACCGCCAGCGATGCGACCAGGATGCGGACAGCCCGAGGCGCGGCGACGCGTCGCAGCAGCTCGACCAGACCCCAGCCCGTGGCGACGGCGACGAAGGGCGGCAGGACGAGCAGGAAGTAGACCTGGTTGCGGGTCGCGCTGTCGAGGAACAGCATCGCGCCGACCCCGCCCACGAGGGTGCCGACGAGGAAGTGCGCGTGCGGGTTGCGCCAGACCCGGCTGGTGAACAGGCCCGCGACGGCGACGAGGCAGGACAGCCGTAGCACCGTGTACAACGTGCCGAGGGTCGCGCGCAGTCCGAGCGAGCCGCCGTCGGCCCGGTCGAGCAGGCCGTAGTCGTAGGCCAGGTAGTCGCCGAGTCCGAACGGCACCACCGCCAGTCCCTGGGCCGAGCCTCCGTAGATCACCCGTTGGGCCACGACGAGCACGACCACGCCGATCGCACTCAGCGCCAGCGCCCGGGTGTGCAGCCGGCGCCGTACGACGAGCGCCATCGCCACCACGGACACCCAGCCGGCCAGCAGCACCGGGATCGCCGGGCCCTTGGCGCCCGAGGCCAGTCCGACGAGGAGGACGGCGGCCAACCAGACCGTCCACGGAGGTCGTTCGACGGGGTCGAGGATCTCCACCGATACCGCCGCGCAGCCCACCAGCACCGCACACGCGAACGGGGTGGTGGGGCTGATGTAGGTGGAGGCGGTCAGGAACAGCGGGCTGACCTGGGGCCAGAGCACGGCCGAGCCACCCGCGGTCAGCACGCCCGTGGCCACGATCCCGGCCAGGGGCGACCGGGCGACGCGCTGGGCCAGCATCGCGGACCCGAGCAGCACGACCCCCACCACCAGCAGCATGTCCAGCCGGCTCAGCAGCACGATGGGCTCGATGCCGGTGGCGTGCCGCTCGGCGGCCACGTGCGCGTGCGTGAACCAGTGGTAGTACAGCGGCTCACCCTCCACGAAGGGCAGGTCGGGCCGGACCCGTCGGCTCAGCCCGGTGACCAGCGCCAGCTGGTAGGGCAGGTCGACGTAGGGGTTGCGCAGCCCGGCCGGGGTCAAGGGGGCGATCACCCACACTGCCCTGACCATGACCGCCAGACCGAGCAGCATCAGCCCGCTCAGGCTCCACGACCACCACAGCGGCATCGGCGCGGCCCGGCGCCACACGAGCGGCCTCGCCCCGGGCAGCAGGGACAGCCCCAGTGGGACGACGGGCCACACCCAGGCCAGCCCGGGTACGCCGAGCCGGGCGGCGGCGGTGTAGACGCCGAGCTCCACTGCGAGGGCGAGCGTGGTGCCGAAGACTGCGTCCGCCGGCAGGTTGGAGCCGGCGCGGGTCACGAGCAGCCTCCAGAGCACGAGGCCCGGCAGGACCAGCCCGAGCAGCACGTACAGGCCGAAGCGGGCCACGTCGAGGACAGCCACCTCGTGGGTGGCAGCGGCAACACCGGCAGCCAGCACGACGAGGACGGCAGGCAGCAGACCCGACGTGCGGAGTCTCCGCAGTCCCCCCGAAGGGCCGGCCGTGCGTTCCTCGGTCAGGACGCTGGTGCTCACGCCAGCGAGCCGTCGCCGGTGCCGGTCACGGACTCGCTCGGGGCGCCGGGCCGTAGGACCCAGGCCGCCTGGTCCCCCCGTCCCTCTCGGTTCAGCGCGGCGGACTCGCGGTCCCAGGCGCGCAGCCCGCTCCGGGTGAACGGGGACCGGCCGGGGTCGACGAAGTGACTGCCGGGCGACATCAGCGCCAGACCCTGCCGTGCCTGCTCGCTGCCCCAGAACTGGAAGCTGCTGGAGTCGTCATGGACCCGGCTGACGGTGAACCCGGACGCCGCGCTGAGCTGCTGCATGCCCTGGCGGGAGAACAGGGTGAGGTGGCGTGGCGGGTCCAGCTGGATCCAGCTGGACCCGTAGCGCTCGTAGGCCGCACTGGTCACCGTGGGCATGCGCACCAGCACCCGCCCCACGGGCGACAGCAACGGCCGGACCTGGCGCAGCACCTCGGCCGGGTCGGGCACGTGCTCGAAGCTGTGGTGCAGCATGACGAGGTCGTACTCGCCGCGCACCTCGGCGAGGTCCGCGCGCCGGATCTCCCCGCCGGAGCTCAGGGTGCGGTCACCCGGGCTGAACGGGTCCACGCCGAGCACGTGACGCACCCCCGCCAGCCCGAGGGCGAAGACGAGGGCGCCGGTGCCGCACCCGACGTCGAGGACCCGGGAGTCGCGGCCGGCCGGGAGGCCGGCCAGGCGCACGGAGTCGAACAGCGTGACCAGGGTCCGCAGCTGACGCACGGGCACCGCCGAGCTGGTGGCACGGGTGACCCGGCCGCGGTGCCACAGGGTCGAGCGGCCCAGCAGGGCCACCAGCTGTCGGACGCCGGGGCGACCCATCGCCACCTCGGGATCGAGGTCCAGGGAGTAGTAGGAGCTCTGGTAGTAGTCGGCCAGGTTGTCCGGGACCTCGGCGATGAACACGCTCGAGCAGCCGGCGCAGGTCAGGTAGGGGAAGGACTCGGCGAGCCCGTACATCATCTCGGGCAGCACCTGCCGCGCGGCGGTGTCGGTCGACCCGCAGGCCGGGCACGGACGGGTGGCGTCCGCGAGTCCGGTCATCGCTGCCGCCGTGCCGCCGCCGGCCCCATCCGGCGGCGGAGGTAGACGTAGAGCATCCGGCGCTGCAGCGCCCGCACCCCGGCCATGGCATTGCCGATCCGGACGTCGCGCCGGGTGAGCAGACCCGGGTCCATCTCGCTGAGCTGGCGGTGCATCTCCGCCGCGGACGTGGCCTGCTGCCGGGCGAGCTCGACGCTCCACTGGGTCCCGCTGATCCGGAACGCGGCCAGCGGACCGGTCGTGGTGGTGGCGAGGTCGCCCTCCAGGAGCACGCGGCAGTACGTCGCCTGGTCGATGATGTAGCCGGGGGTCCCGTGCCAGAACCCGACCTTCTCGAGGATCTCGCGCCGGATCGTCACGCACATGGGCTCGCCGAAGATGTTGGCACCGCGGAGCACCGATCGGCGGATCGCCGCCCTCCCGTCGACCCGACCGGACAGACCGCCCAGCCCCACGTCGCGCAGGACGACGGCCCCGGTCGCGTCGACGATGTCGCGGGACGAGGCCACCATCACCACGCCCTCGTCGTGGGCGTCGAACGCAGCCACCTGCTGCTCCAGGGCGTCGGGTGCCAGCAGGTCGTCGCCGCAGACCAGCTTGACCAGCTCTCCGGAGGCCTCCTGGCTCACCCGGTTCCAGTTGCGCTCCGCGCTCCCGCCGGGCGGGGTGGTGAACAGGCGTACCCGCGGGTCCGCGGTGAACTGCTGGAGCAGCTCCCAGGTGCCGTCCGCGGAGCTGTGGTCGGCGACGAGGAGCTCGAAGTCGGTGAAGGTCTGTGCCAGCACCGAGCGCATCGTCTCCTCGACGTAGGACTCGTTGTTGTACGTGGGGATGAGCACCGAGACACGCGGACTCAAGAATCGACCGCCTCTCTGGTCGTCGGGTCGGGGGAGGAAGTGCGTCGGAAGGAGAACATCGCATGGCCGAAGTAGGTACCGATGACCGACAGGCCGCCGGCGACCAGCTGGGCCACGATCACCGGCAGACCGACCCCCTCCACGAACAGGGGCAGCAGCAGGGCGTTGAGGCCGAGTGCGGCCAGGTTGACCAGCTCGAAGCGCGCCAGGTCCAGCCACAGGTGGCCGCGGACCTTGAACACGAACCGACGGTGCAGTGCGAAGGCGCACAGCACGCTCCAGACGTGGGAGATCAGCAACGTGGACATGTAGCGCCAGAAGCCGTTGCCCAGCACCAGGTGGACCGCGACGAAGGCGAGGAACCCGTTGGCGGTGTTGAAGCCGCCCACGATGAGAAAGGCGACGCGCTGGTCTCGGACGAGCCGCAGGAGGGGCCCTGGTGGCAGGGACTCGTCGGGTGCCGGTTCGGTCACCGCCATGCCGACAACTTCCCTTCCACGGCTGCGATGTCCGGGTGACTATAGTCGTCTTCCGTGTCCGCCGACCTTCCCGCCCCGCCCGGCGAGCACCTCGTGTCGGTGGTCGTCCCCGTCTACAAGGGCGAGCGGCACCTGCCGGGCGTCCTGGCCGACCTCGCCGCCTTCACCGGACCGCTGACCACGCCCGGCGGCGTGCCCTACCGGGTCGCCGAGGTGCTGATGGTCCACGACTGCGGACCCGACGACTCGGCGCGGGTGATGCGCCAGCTCGAGGAGCAGTACCCCTTTGCCCGGGCCATCTGGCTGAGCCGCAACTTCGGTCAGCACGCCGCCACCCTCGCCGGCATGGCCTCGGCGGGGGGCGACTGGATCGTCACCCTCGACGAGGACGGGCAGCACGACCCGGTCTTCATCGCCGGCATGCTCGACACCGCGCTGCAGGAGCAGGCCAGCGTGGTCTACGCCCGCCCGACCAACACCCCTCCGCACTCGGCGGTGCGCAACCTGACCTCCCGGGGCGCCAAGCGCGTGGTGAAGTCCCTCAGCGGGGGTGCCGACGCCTCGGTGTTCCACAGCTACCGGCTGATCCTGGGCGAGGTCGGGCGCAGCGTGGCCGCCTACGTCGGTCCGGGGGTCTACCTCGACATCGCCCTGGGCTGGGTCGCGGGCGACGTGGCGACCGCCCCGGTGGAGCTGCGCGACGAGGGCGAGCGCGAGTCGGGCTACTCCGCACGCACCCTGCTCTCGCACTTCTGGCGGATGGTGCTCACCGGCGGCACCCGGGGACTGCGTCTGGTCAGCATCCTCGGCGTGCTGTTCGCCCTGATCGGGCTCGTGCTCGCGATGTTCTTGATCTACCGCCAGGCGACCGCCCCGGCCCCGGTCCAGGGCTGGACCTCGCTGACCGTGGTGGTGCTGATCTGCACCGGCGTGGTCCTGTTCTCCCTCGGCGTCATCGCCGAGTACGTCGGCGTCGCGGTCAACATGGCCATGGGCAAGCCGCTCTACCTGATCACCCAGGATCCCGCGGACGGGCCGCTTGGCCGCCGGCACGACGCCTGAGGCCGCGAGCCCGTCGGTCGCCGGCCTGGTGGTCGGCGGATCGGGGCTGCTCGGGAGCGCGGTCTGCCGCCGGTTGAGCACCCTGGCCCGGCCGGTGCGCACGGCACCGGTGCCCTGGGGCGACCACGACGCCGCCGTCGACGCCCTCCTGGCAGCGGCCGGTGCGATGAGCGGCGACTGGCAGCTGTGGTGGTGCGCCGGGGCGGGCGTGGTCGGCACCGCCGAGGACGACCTGTCCGCGGAGCTGGCCGTGCTCGAGGACTTCCTGGGACGCTGGCGGACCGGCCAGGGCTCGCGCTGCCGCGGGCTGTTCTTCGCCTCCTCCGCCGGTGGGGTGTACGCCGGCTCGAGCGGGTCGCCGTTCGACGAGGCCACCGCGCCGGTCGCGCTCGCGCCGTACGGTCGGGCCAAGCTGCGCGCCGAGTCGGCGGTGGACGCCTTCGCGACCCGCACCGGTGTGCCGCTGCTCGTGGGCCGGCTCTCCAACCTCTACGGTCCGGGGCAGGACCTCACCAAGCCCCAGGGCCTGATCTCCCAGCTCTGCCGGGCCCAGCTCACCCGGCGTCCGCTGAGCATCTACGTCTCGCTGGACACCATGCGCGACTACCTCTACGTCGACGACGCGGCTGCCATGGCCGTGGCCGGGCTCGACGCCGTGGCCGAGCGAGGCGGCCGGCACCTGAAGGTCCTGGCCAGCGAGCGCTCGGCCACGATCGGTGCCGTGCTGGGCGACCTCCACCGGATCACCCGGCGACGGCCCCCGGTCGTCCTGGGCTCCTCGGCCTCGGCGCGCTTCCAGGTCCGGGACCTCCGGTTCCGGTCGTCGGCGTGGCCGGTGGTCTCCGAGCACGCGCGCACGCCGCTGATCGCCGGCATGGCCGCGACGCTGGCCGCCGTCGGCGACCAGATGCGCACCGCCAGCCGGCCGCACTGACTGCCCGGTCGCCGGTCGCGGGACCCGCGGGCGCTAGATTGCGGGCTCACCGAGAGGAAGGGACGCGGATGCGACTCCTGGTGACCGGAGGTGCCGGGTTCATCGGCAGCCACTACGTGCGTCGTGTGCTGGGCGACGCCTGGGGCGGCAGCACGCCGGACCAGCTCGTGGTGCTCGACAAGTTCACCTACGCCGGCAACATCGAGAACCTCGCGCCGGTGCTGGAGGACGAGCGGCTGCGTGTCGTGGAGGGCGACATCCTGGACCGGCCGCTCGTGGACCGGTTGACGGGCGAGGTGGACGCGGTGGTGCACTTCGCCGCCGAGAGCCACGTCGACCGCTCGATCCTGGGCGCGGCCGACTTCGTGATGACCAACGTGGTCGGCACCCAGACCCTGCTCGACGCCGCGCTGCAGTGCGGCGTCTCGAAGTTCGTGCACGTCTCCACCGACGAGGTGTACGGCTCGATCGAGCACGGCAGCTGGGACGAGCAGCAGCCGCTCGAGCCGAACTCGCCGTACTCCGCCTCGAAGGCCTCCAGCGACCTCCTCGCCCGCGCCTACCACCGCACCCACGACCTGCCGGTGTGCATCACCCGCTGCTCCAACAACTACGGCCCCTACCAGTTCCCCGAGAAGGTCATCCCGCTGTTCGTCACGAACCTGATCGACGGCGCTGAGGTGCCGCTGTACGGCGAGGGGGCCAACGTCCGCGACTGGCTGCACGTCGACGACCACTGCCGGGGCATCCACCTCGTCCTCGACGGGGGCCGTCCCGGCGAGGTCTACAACATCGGCGGCGGCACCGAGCTGAGCAACAAGGAGCTGACCGGGCTGCTGCTCGAGGCGACCGGCACCGGCTGGGAACGGGTCCGCCGGGTCACCGACCGGCTCGGTCACGACCTGCGCTACTCCGTCGACATCGCCAAGATCGGCGCCGAGCTCGGCTACGCGCCGCAGGTGCCCTTCGCCGAGGGGCTCGCCGAGACCGTCGAGTGGTACCGCACCCACCGGTCGTGGTGGGAGCCGCTGAAGGCACGCGCCCAGCTGTCCTCGGGCTGAGGACCGCCGGGACTCAGCGCGTGCGGGCCGCGACGAAGGCCTCGGCGTCGGCGAACGTGGGCAGCAGCCCGGCGCGCCGGACCTCGGCCAGCGAGGGCGCTGAGGCGTCCTTGGGCGAGAGCAGCGGGGCGACCGGACGCCCGTCGAGGTCGTGGGTCGGCCAGTCGATGGCCAGCTCGGGGTCCAGGGGATGGATGCCGTGCTCGCGGCCGGGGGCGTAGGGCTCGGAGCACAGGTAGTTGACCACCGTGCCGTCCTGCAGCGCCAGGAACGCGTGCCCCAGCCCCTCGGGCAGGTAGACCGCGCGACGGTCGACGTCGTCGAGGCGCACCGCCTCCCACTGCGCGAACGTGGGGGAGCCGACCCGCAGGTCGACGACCACGTCGAGGGCGGCCCCGTGGACGCAGGTGACGAACTTGGCCTGGCTCGGGGGCAGCTCCGCGAAGTGGATGCCCCGCAGGGTGCCCGCCACCGACACCGAGCAGTTGGCCTGGGCCAGGTGGAAGTCGTGCCCGGTGGCGCGGGTGAAGGCGTCCTCGCGGAACCACTCCAGGAACACGCCGCGGTCGTCGCCGTGCTGGACGGGAGTGACCTCCAGAGCGCCGGGGACGGAGAGCTCTCGGACCAGCACGCGAGCAGGCTAACAACCTTCTCGCTACGCTCACGCGTGTGACATGGCTGGTGACGGGTGCACGCGGCATGCTCGGGACCGACCTCCGCCGCACACTGGGGGAGCGCGGCATCGAGTTCACGGCCGTGGACCGGGGCGACCTCGACCTGCTCGACGCCCGAGCGGTCGCCGACGCGGTCGCCGGGCACGAGGTGGTGGCCAACTGCGCGGCGTGGACGGCGGTGGACGAGGCCGAGGTGCGCGAGGGCGAGGCCTTCGCGGTCAACGCCGTCGCTCCGGGCCTGCTCGCGCGCGCCGCGTCGGCCTCCGGCGCCCGGATCCTGCACGTGAGCACCGACTACGTCTTCGACGGCACCGCCACCACGCCGTACGCCGAGGACGCCGCGCTGGCGCCGCGCTCGGCCTACGGCCGGACGAAGGCGGCGGGCGAGTGGGCCGTGCGCGCCGAGGCGCCCGCCCACCACCTGGTGCTGCGCACCGCCTGGCTGTACGGCGCGCATGGGGGCTGCTTCCCGCGCACGATCGCCCGGCTGGCCCACGAACGGGGCGGGGTCGACGTCGTCGACGACCAGTTCGGCCAACCGACGTGGACCCGCGACGTCGCCGACCTCGCGGTGCGCCTGGTCGCGGCAGACGCACCTGCGGGCACCTGGCACGCGACCTCCGCCGGCCAGACGTCGTGGTGCGGCTTCGCCCGCGACGTGGTCGCCGCGACGGGGCTCTCGCCCGACGTGGTGCGGCCGACCTCCTCGGACGCGTCCGCCCGCCCGGCCCCACGCCCGGCGTACTCGGTGCTCGGGCACGACCGCCTCGTCGCCCACGGGATCGAGCCGATCGGGACCTGGCGCCAGCGGTGGGCGGCTGCGGCCGCGGAGGTGCTGGACTCAGAGCTCCTCGGCGACCGCTGAGTCCTGCCTCCGCTCGACCAGCTCGATCAGGTAGGAGCCGTAGCCCGACTTCAGCAGCGGCTCGGCCCGCTGGCGCAGCTCGTCGTCACTGAGCCAGCCCTGCCGCCAGGCGACCTCCTCAGGAGCGCCGATCTTGAGCCCCTGGCGGTGCTCGATGGTGCGGATGAAGTTGTTGGCGTCGTTGAGCGAGTCGAACGTGCCGGTGTCGAGCCAGGCCGTGCCCCGCTCCAGCACCTCCACCCGCAGGCGGTCGCGCTCGAGGTAGCTGCGGTTGATGTCGGTGATCTCGTACTCGCCGCGCGCCGACGGCTTCAGCCCGCGGGCGATCTCGACGACCTCGTTGTCGTAGAAGTACAGGCCCGGCACCGCGAAGTTGCTCCGGGGGTGCAGCGGCTTCTCCTCCAGGGAGATGGCCGTGCCGTCCGCGGCGAACTCCACGACCCCGTAGGCGCTCGGCTCGGAGACCCAGTAGGCGAAGACGGTGCCGCCCTCGATGTCGCCGAAGCGGGCCAGCTTCCGGCCGAACCCGGGGCCGTAGAAGATGTTGTCGCCCAGGACCAGGGCGCTGGGCTCGTCGCCGATGAAGTCGGCCCCGATGGTGAAGGCCTGCGCGAGCCCGTCGGGCGAGGGCTGCTGGGCGTAGGTCAGCGACACGCCGAACGCCGAGCCGTCACCCAGCAGGCGCTGGAAGCCCTCGGCCTCGTGCGGGGTGGTGATCACCAGGATGTCGCGGATGCCCGCGAGCATCAGCGTGCTGAGCGGGTAGTAGATCATCGGCTTGTCGTAGACCGGGACCAGCTGCTTGCTGATGCCCAGGGTGACGGGGTGGAGTCTCGAGCCGGTCCCACCGGCGAGGATCAGGCCGCGCATGCGCTGATCATGCCAACACCCCGCTAGCCTCGACACATGGGAGCACGACTACGGCGGGTCGGCGGCGAGGCGGCGAAGTTCTCGGCCGTCAACGTCGTGGCCACCGTCGTGGCGATCGTGCTGTTCAACGCCCTGGTCCACGGGCTGCCGGGGCTCTACGCGCCGGGCCCCCTGAAGTGGATGCCGGTGGCCAGCTACTTCATCGCCAACTGCGTGGGCATGGCGATCAGCTTCTACGGCAGCCGACGCTACGCCTTCAAGCACCGCCGCCCCACCGGTCCCGGCGGTGGGGCCCTGAACTACGCCATCGTCAACATCTCCTCGTTCCTGATCCCGATGCTCTGCCTGTGGACCACCCGCAACGTGTTCGGCTGGGACGGCGTGGTCGCCGACAACCTGTCGGCCAACGTGCTCGGCGCCTCGCTGGCGACCCTCTACCGGTTCTGGGCGTTCCGGCGCTTCGTGTTCAAGCGGCACCAGGTGGAGTTCATCGGCACCGGCCGGACCCTGGTGTTCGGCTCGCCCGATGCGCAGGAGCAGGTGGAGGCGCAGGTCGGGGCCCAGGCCGAGGTGCTGGCCCGGCTGCAGAGCCCGCTGCCGTCCTCAGCGGCTCCAGAACTCGGTCCAGACGAAGCCGAGCTCCTCGAACATCAGGCGCAGCAGCGGCAGGCTGATGCCCACGACGTTGTGGGGGTCGCCGGTCACCCCGCTCACGAAGGCGCCGCCGAGCCCGTCGAGGGTGAACGCGCCGGCGACGGCTGAGGGCTCTCCGGTCGCGACGTACGCCTCGATCTCCTCGTCGGTGACATGGGCGAAGCGGACCTGCGTGGCCGCCGACCGGGCGATCCACACCTCCCGGTGGGTGTCGATGACGCAGTGCCCGGTGTGCAGCACTCCGGAGCGCCCACGCATCTGCCGCCAGCGGGCCACCGCCTCCTCCTCGCTCGCCGGCTTGCCGAGGATCTCGCCGTCGAGGGCCAGCACCGAGTCGCAGCCGACGACCAGGGCCCGCTTGAGGTCGGCGGCGACGGCCACGGCCTTGAGCTGGGCGAGCTTCATCGTGTAGTCGGCCGGGCCGGTGAGCGGCACCGTGCTCTCGTCCACGCCGCTGACCACCACCTCGGGGGACAGGCCGGCGTTGCGCAGGGTGCTCAGGCGGGCGGGCGAGGCGGAGGCCAGGATCAGGCGCGGTGTGGGGGCCATGGTCGTCCCGGCCCTCAGCGGGCGCTGGCGCGCCAGGCCCCGGGGCCGTGGCGGTGCGGGGGACGCAGGGACCGGTGGTGTGCTGCCCACTCGGAGCGCCGGCCGGTACGACGCCGCGCGGACGCCTCGGCAGCACCCGCGGCCAGGGCGGACACCACCGCGACCAGGGCGGCGACCTCCTCGGGGCGAGGGTCGCCGCGGACGATGCGGAGCAGCGGGGTCGGCTGCTCGTCGTCGCTCGCGCTCACAGCGGGATGTTCCCGTGCTTCTTGGGCGGCAGCGTCTCGCGCTTGGTGGCGAGCAGCCGCAGCGCGCGGACGACCTCGATGCGGGTCTCGTGGGGACTGATGACCGCGTCGACGTAGCCGCGCTCGGCCGCGATGTAGGGGTTGGCCAGCGCGTCCTCGTAGTCCGCGATCAGCTCGGCGCGTCGTTGCTCGACGTCGCCGCCCTCCTCCTCGACCTTGGCCAGCTCCTTGCGGTACAGGATGTTGGCGGCCCCCTGGGCGCCCATCACCGCGATCTGCGCGGTGGGCCAGGCGAGGTTGATGTCGGCCCCGAGGTGCTTGGAGCCCATGACGTCGTACGCCCCGCCGTAGGCCTTGCGGGTGATGATCGTGACCAGGGGGACCGTGGCCTCGGCATAGGCGTAGATCAGCTTGGCGCCGCGGCGGATGATGCCGTTCCACTCCTGGTCGGTGCCGGGCAGGAAGCCGGGGACGTCGACGAAGGTGAGCACCGGGATGTTGAACGCGTCGCAGGTGCGCACGAAGCGCGCGGCCTTCTCCGAGGCGTCGATGTCGAGGGTGCCGGCGAACTGGAGCGGCTGGTTGGCCACCACGCCGACCGACCTGCCCTCGACCCGTCCGTAGCCGACGACGATGTTGGGCGCGAAGAGCTCCATGACCTCGAGGAACTCCTGGTCGTCGAGGACGTTCTCGATGATCGACTTCATGTCGTAGGGCTGGTTGGCCCCGTCGGGGATGACGGTGTCGAGGGCCCGGTCCTCCTCGCTGATCTCCAGGTCGGCCCCTCCGGACGGCGGAGTGTCGAAGACCGGTGGGTCCTCGAGGTTGTTCTGCGGCAGGTAGGACAGCAGCGCCTTGGTGTACTCCAGCGCGTCGTCCTCGTCGGCGCCCATGTAGTGGGCGTTGCCGGACTTGGTGTTGTGCGCCCGGGCACCGCCGAGCTCCTCCATGGTCACGTCCTCGCCGGTGACGGTCTTGATCACGTCGGGGCCCGTGATGAACATGTTGGAGGTGCCGTCGACCATGATCGTGAAGTCGGTCACCGCGGGGGAGTAGACGTGTCCTCCCGCGCACGAGCCCATGATCAGGCTGATCTGCGGGATCACCCCGCTGGCGTGGACGTTGCGGCGGAAGATCTCGCCGTACAGACCGAGGGAGACCACACCCTCCTGGATCCGGGCGCCGGCGCCCTCGTTGATCCCGATGATCGGGCACCCGGTCTTGATGGCGAGGTCCATCACCTTGGTGATCTTCTCGCCGTAGACCTCGCCGAGGGAGCCGCCGAAGACGGTGAAGTCCTGGGAGAACACGCACACCTGGCGGCCGTCGACGGTCCCGAAGCCGGTGATCACGCCGTCGCCGTACGGCCGGTTCTTCTCCAGCCCGAAGGCCACCGAGCGGTGCCGGGCGAGCTCGTCGAGCTCCACGAAGGAACCCTCGTCGAAGAGCTTCTCGATGCGCTCGCGCGCGGTCATCTTGCCCTTGGCGTGCTGCTTCTCCACTGCCTTGGCCGAGCCCGCGTGCACGGCCTCGTCGATGCGCCGGTCGAGGTCGGCGAGCTTGCCCTCGGTGGTGTGGATGTCGAGGTCCTCGGGCACCTCGGTGCCGCCGGTCTCCTGGTCGGGTGCTGCGCTCACGTGACGGACTCCTCGCGGTCGTGGCGTTCGTGCGCCAATCTAGTGGGCATGGACGTTCCCGAGGACAGCCGCCCACCCCTCCAGGTCCCCGCCGGGCTCGCCGGCAGCGGGGCCGGCCACGACTCCGGTGACGGGACCCGCTGGCGGGTCGAGGTGGTCGACGAGGTCGCCTCGACCAACGCCGCGGTGGCCGAGCGCTTCGCGGCCGGTGAGACGGAGGGGCTGGTGCTGGCCGCCGAGCTCCAGACTGCGGGCCGGGGCCGGCTCGACCGGGAGTGGGTGGCACCGGCCAGGAGCTCGCTGACGGTGTCCTTCCTGCTCGTGCCGGACGGCGCCGCCCCCGAGCGGTGGCCCTGGCTGCCGTTGCTCGCCGGGACCGCGGCGGCGGTCGCCGTACGCCGGGTGACGGGTGCGGAGGTGGCCCTGAAGTGGCCCAACGACGTCCTGGCGGAGGACCGCAAGCTCGGTGGCCTGCTCCTCGAGCGGGTGGGGCGCGGGGCCGACGCGGCCGCGGTCGTCGGCATCGGGCTGAACTGCGACCAGGCGCAGGAGGAGCTGCCGGTCCCGGACGCGACCTCGCTGCGGCTCGTGACCGGTGCGCCGGTGGACCGCACGGTGCTGCTGGGCGCGCTGGTCGAGGAGCTCGCCGCCCGGTACGACGAGTGGCGCGCGGGTGGCGACGTGCGGGACGCCTACCTCGGCCTGTGCTCGACCGTCGGACGGCAGGTCCGGGTCGCCGTCCCCGGGGGCGAGGTCGTCGGGGAGGCGGTCGACGTCGACGCGACCGGACGGCTCGTCGTCCGCACGGCTGCGGGCGAGGAGCGGCTGGCCGCGGGCGACGTGGTGCACGTCCGGCCGGAGTGAGCCCGAAGCGGTCTGTCCGACCGCTGCGCCGTGGCATCATCGAGACGTGGCGATCTCCCCCAGGCTCCTCAACGAGGGCGAGCACATCGTGCTCAGCACGCGCACGCACGTGAAGGCGCTGGTGCTGCCCGCCGTCGTGCTGATCGTGGTCGCCGGGATCGCGGGCTACCTCGCCAGCCTGCCGTCGGGTGAGCACGCGGGGATCTGGCAGCTGGTGATCTGGGTGGTCACCGGCCTGCTGCTCCTGTGGTTCACCGTGGTGCCCTTCCTGGACTGGCTGCTGACCACCTACACCTTCACCAACCGCCGGCTGATCACCCGGACCGGGATCCTCACCCGCCGCGGTCACGACATCCCGATGAACCGGATCAGCGACATCTCCTACGAGAAGAGCCTCGTCGACCGGATGTTCGGCTGCGGCACGCTCGTGGTCTCCGACGCCAGTGAGCTGGGTCGGGTCGAGCTGCGGGACATCCCTCGGGTCGAGGCGGCCCAGCTGCGCGTGAGCGACGAGCTGTTCCGCGGAGCCCACCGGGCCGATGACGGAGCCTGACGACCTCGAGCAGGCGATCCTCGGAGCCGTGCCGGAGCTGACCGGTGAGCAGGTGGCCGAGGCGGCCGGTCTGACCGTGGCGCAGTCGCGGCGCCTGTGGCGCGCCCTCGGCTTCCCCCAGGCCGACGGCGGGACGGCGTTCAGCTCGATCGACGCCGACGCGCTGGCCCGGGTGGCCGCGATCGAACGTGCCGGTGAGCTGGACTTCGACACGATCGTGCGGATGACGCGCGCCGTGGGCCAGACGATGGACCGGCTCGCCGAGTGGGAGGTGGCCACGCTCGCCTCCCTCCTGGAACGCACGCGGGCGGACTCCTCCAAGCGGGCCGAGGCGCTGCGGCTCGTACAGGGCATCGGTCCGGACTTCGAGGCGCTGCTGACCTACGTGTGGCGTCGCCACCTGCTCGCCGCCGTCGCCCGGGTGGAGAGCCTGGACGGGTTGGCCGACGAGCTGGTGGCCGAGGCGACCGTGGGATTCGCCGACCTGGTCAGCTTCAGCGAGCTGACCAACCGGCTCGGTGACGACGAGATCGGCGACCTGGTGGAGGTCTTCGAGAGCCGCAGCCACGACGTGGTCTCCCGGCGCGGCGGCCGGGTGGTCAAGACCCTCGGCGACTCGGTGCTGTTCATGGCGGCCACCCCCGAGGACGGCATCGAGATCGCCTGGGACATCGTCCGGGTGATCGGCGGAGACCCCCGGTTGCCCGACGTACGTGTCGGGGTGGTGACCGGGTCGGTGGTCACCAGGATGGGCGACGTGTACGGCCCGGCGGTGAACCTGGCGGCCCGGCTGGTCGGCGTCGCGCGCCGCAACCGGGTGATCACCGACGTGCGCACCGCCGAGCGGCTGCCCGAGGACGGGTACGAGACCCGGACCATGCCCGCACGACCGCTCCGCGGGTTCGGCGACCTCGAGCCCGTGGCCGTGCGTCGCCGCCGCTGAGCGGACTGGATAGGGTCGCCTGCGTGACCCAGCACGGCTCGTCCCAGGCGCCGACGGTGGCCGTCATCGGTGGTGGCCAGCTGGCCCGGATGATGGCCGAGCCGGCCGCGGCGCTCGGCATCCCGCTGCGGCTGCTGGCCGAGGCGCCGGGGGTCAGCGCCGCCCAGGTGCTGCCCGACCATGTCGTCGGCGACTACACCGACCTGGCCACCCTGCGCGAGGTCACCGACGGTTGCGCCGTGGTGACCTTCGACCACGAGCACGTGCCCACCGACCACCTGCACGCCCTGGAGCAGTCCCTGGCCGTGCGGCCCGGTCCGGACGCCCTCGTGCACGCGCAGGACAAGGGCGTCATGCGTGACCGGCTGGCCCGGCTCGGCGTCCCGTGCCCCCGCAACGCGCTGGTGGCCTCGGTGGCCGAGGTGGAGGAGTTCGTCGCCGCCGGGGACGGCTGGCCGTGCGTGCTGAAGACCACCCGCGGCGGGTACGACGGCAAGGGGGTCTGGTTCGTGCACGGACCGGAGGACTGTGCGGCGGCCTTCGGGTCGGGACGGGAGATCCTGGCCGAGGAGCTGGTCGGCTTCCGTCGCGAGCTCTCCGCCCTGGTGGCCCGCTCGCCGTCCGGGCAGGTCGCCGCCTGGCCCGTCGTCGCCTCCACCCAGCGCGACGGCATCTGCCACGAGGTCGTCGCCCCGGCGCCCGACCTCGACCCCGCGCTCGCCGTCGAGGCCCAGCAGATCGCGATGACGCTGGCGGGCGAGCTCGGTGTCACCGGGGTGCTGGCGGTCGAGCTGTTCGAGACCGACGACGGCCGGGTGCTGGTCAACGAGCTGGCGATGCGGCCGCACAACACCGGCCACTGGACCCAGGACGGGGCCGTCACCAGCCAGTTCGAGAACCACCTGCGGGCGGTGCTCGACCTCCCGCTGGGCGCCCCGGACGCCCGCGCCCCGTGGACGGTGATGGTCAACATCCTCGGCGGCACCCGCGCGACCGGTCATCTCTACGACGGCTACCCGCACGCGATGGCACGCGACCCGCGGCTGCGGGTGCACCTCTACGGCAAGGAGCTGCGCCCGGGCCGCAAGGTGGGGCACGTCAACGCCTACGGTGACGATCTCGAGGACTGCCTGGAGCGTGCCCGGCACGCGGCCGCCTGGTTCGCCGGCGACCTGGGCGAGTCCTCGACCGAGGACGACGCGAGGGAGGACGCATGAGCGAGGACAGCGCCGGGGTAGGCCCGGGGGTGGGCCCCCGGGTGGGGATCGTGATGGGCTCGGACTCCGACTGGCCGGTGATGCAGGCCGCGGGGGAGGCGTGCGCCGAGTTCGACGTGGCCTTCGAGGCCGATGTGGTCTCCGCCCACCGGATGCCCGACGCGATGCTCGCCTACGGTCGCGAGGCGGCCGGGCGCGGGATCCAGGTGATCGTCGCCGGCGCCGGGGGTGCGGCCCACCTGCCCGGGATGCTGGCGGCGGTCACCCCGCTGCCGGTGATCGGGGTGCCGGTGCCGTTGAAGTACCTCGACGGGATGGACTCGCTGCTCTCGATCGTGCAGATGCCGGCCGGGGTCCCGGTCGCCACCGTGGCGGTCGGCAACGCCCGCAACGCCGGCCTGCTCGCCGTACGCATCCTCGCGGCGGGCGACCCCGGCCTGCAGCAGCAGATGCTGGACTTCCAGGACCGCCTGCGCCGCAGCGCGGAGGAGAAGGGCCAGCAGGTGCGCGGCGAGTCCGCCCGCCGGCTCGGCTTCTGACCCTTCCCGCCCGTTGACGGATAGTCCGTGACGTTTCGCATCCCTGATCGCCCGATGGAGATGCGGAACGTCACGGACTATCCGGTCCGGGCGGAGGGGTGGGAGTCAGGAGTCGCGGACGCGGCCGCGCAGCGCCTTGACCTGGGCGCGGCGCTTCTTGCCCTCGACGCGGCGTCGCTGGGAGCCGCGGGTGGGCTTGGTGGGCACGCGGGTCAGCGGGGGAGGTGCGAGTGCCTCGCGGAGCAGGGCAGCCAGCCGGGTGCGGGCGGCGGTCCGGTTGCGGTGCTGGGAGCGGTGCTCGGAGGCGGTGACGCTCACCCGCGGGCCGAGCCGGGAGACGGCGCGCGCCCGTTGCGCGTCGTCCAGCGCCGAGCAGCCGACCAGGTCGAGGACCAGCTCGACGCGGCTGTCGGTGGTGTTCACCGACTGGCCCCCCGGCCCCGAGGACCTGGAGAAGCGCTCCTCGAGGTCGCCCTCGGGCACGGTCAGCCCCTGGGGCAGCCCCGGACCCGGCCGTACGACGAGCCCGGACCCGGGATCGAGGCGAGTCACCGCCGGCGCCACTCGATCGCCGGGCAGGTGTCCATCACCATCGGCACCCCAGCGGCCCGGGTCCGCTCGAACGCCTCCTCGTCGACGACGCCGAGCTGGAACCACACGCCCTTGGCGCCGATCGCCACGGCCTCGTCGGCGAACTGGCCGGCCGCCTCGGAGCGCCGGAACACGTCGACCACGTCGATGTCGAAGGGCACGTCGACCAGGCTCGGGTAGCCCTGCTCGCCGAGCACCTCGGGCGCCGAGGGGTGCACCGGGATGATCTTCTTGCCGCGCTCCTGGAGCAGGGCGGCGATGCGGTACGCCGTCCGGCTGGTGTCCCCGGAGAGACCCACCACCGCCCACGTCCCGCACTCGTCGAGCATGAAGTCGACCGCCTCGCGGTCCTGCCACTGCGGATTCACGGTACAAACCTAGATCGACGGGACAACGACACCACGACGGGGCTCTGGGCGACCATCGCGACCCCCGGGGAGGAGGTTCACCGTGCGGGCACCCACCGGAGGGGTCACCCCGGCGCCGCGCGGACCCCACGTCGAGCAGGTCGGCTGGGGGGTCGCCCGCCAGGTCGTCCGGGTGCTGCGCGAGCAGGGCGCCGAGGACGATCTCCTCGACCGGCTCGCCGACCTCGCGGAGCGCCCCGGGCACCTGGTCTACGCGGTCTTCGCCGGTCGTACGGCGACCGCGGTCGCGCTGGTGGAGCTGCCCGCGGGCCGCGACGGCGCGGCGACGTACGTCGCCGACGTCGTCACGACGGACGCCGCCCCGGGCACCCGCGAGGCGCTGGTCGTCCGTGCCCTGCACGACGTGGCGAACGCCGGCATGGGCTGGCTCGACCTCGCCGAGCCGCGGGCCGACCTGCGCCCGCTGGGCTTCGTCGACGGGTGACTACGATCGGCCCCATGAGCGAGTTTCCCGTCTACGCCCTGACCGACGAGCACCAGGCCATCCGGGAGGCGGTGCGCGCGGTCGCGGAGGCCAAGATCGCGCCGTACGCCGCCGAGGTCGACGAGGAGGCCCGCTACCCCGCCGAGGCCGCCGCCGCCCTGCAGGCCGCCGACTTCCACGCCCCGCACGTGCCCGAGGAGTACGGCGGTGCGGGGGCCGACGCCCTGGCCACGGTGATCGTGATCGAGGAGGTCGCGCGCGTGTGTGCCAGCTCCTCGCTGATCCCGGCGGTGAACAAGCTCGGCTCGCTGCCCGTGCAGATCGCCGGTGGTGAGGAGATCAAGAAGAAGTACCTCACCGCGCTGGCCCACGGCGAGGGTGGGTTCTCCTACTGCCTCTCCGAGCCCGACGCCGGCTCGGACGCCGGCGGGATGAAGTGCCGGGCCGAGCGCGACGGCGACGACTGGGTGCTCAACGGCGTGAAGCGGTGGATCACCAACGCCGGGGAGTCGGAGTACTACACGGTGATGGCGGTCACCGACCCGGAGAAGCGGACCCGCGGCGGCATCTCCGCGTTCGTGGTGGAGAAGTCCGACGAGGGGGTCTCCTTCGGCGCCCCGGAGAAGAAGCTCGGCATCAAGGGCTCGCCCACCCGCGAGGTCTACCTGGACAACGTCCGCATCCCCGGCGACCGGATCATCGGCGAGGTCGGCAGCGGCTTCGCCACGGCGATGAAGACCCTCGACCACACCCGGATCACCATCGCCGCCCAGGCCGTGGGGATCGCGCAGGGCGCCGTCGACTACGCGCTGGGCTACGCCCAGGAGCGCCAGCAGTTCGGCAAGCCGATCGCCGACTTCCAGGGCCTGCAGTTCCTGCTCGCCGACATGGGCATGAAGGTGGAGGCCGCGCGCCAGCTGACGTACGCCGCCGCCGGCCGCTCCGAGCGTGGCGACTCCGACCTGACCTTCTTCGGTGCCGCGGCCAAGTGCTTCGCCTCCGACGTGGCCATGGAGGTGACCACCGACGCGGTGCAGGTCCTCGGCGGCTACGGCTACACCCGCGACTACCCGGTGGAGCGGATGATGCGCGACGCCAAGATCACCCAGATCTACGAGGGCACCAACCAGGTCCAGCGCATCGTGATGGCCCGTCAGCTGCTCGGCGGGGTGCAGTCCCAGCTCTGAGCGGGTCGGCGTTGCCTTCGCGGTAGCCAGGGCGGGAGGACGCTCGGTGCCGCTTCGCGCATGCGTATGTGACGCGCGTGGCTGGAGTGGTGGTCACCCGGCACCGGTGCGACATGTGCATGCCGGCTGCCGCCCCACCCGCGCCTACCTCCGCTCGCGCCACTCCTCGCTCAGCAGGGCGTAACCCAGGCCGTCGAGCCACTCGCCGGAGCGGTGCAGGGACTCCCGCACGGTCTGCACCTCGCGGCGCATGCCGATGCGTTCCATCAGCCGCCACGACGCGGTGTTGGCGGCGAAGCAGTTGCCGGTGACCCGGCGCAGGCCGAGGTCCTCGAAGCACAGTCGGAGCAGTGCCTGCACCGCCTCGGTGGCCAGCCCGCGTCCGGCGTACGCCGGGTCGAGCACCCAGCCGAGCTCCGCCTGCACCCCTCGGGCGCGGTCGGCGACCTCGGCCTGGGCCCAGGCGTCCTCCACCTTCACCATCAGGTCACCGACCACCGCGCCGTCGAGCTCGACCAGCAGCGTCGTGGCCAGGGTCTCCGGCCGCCGGAACCAGCGGGCGTGCTCCTCGAGCGTCGCGGGCGCCCGGGTCAGCCACCGGGCCACGTCCTCGAGGCGGCGGTAGCGCCACGTGGTCGCAGCGTCGTCGGCCCGCGCGGGCCGCAGCGAGAGTCGGTCGGTGCGGACCGGCCACGTGACCGGGTCGAGCGGCGTCGCCATGGGCCCATGGTGGCAGTCGGCAACCGGCTGTGGGCGTACGTCGCACAATGGGAGGATGAGGCTCATGCTCCCGGTCGTGTTCGTGCTCGGCGGCATCATCGTGATGGTCGTGCTGCTGAGCTCGGTGGCGTTCCGGTCCTCGCGGCGGCCGGCGCCGGTGGAGCGTGGCGGTCACTGGGAGACCCACCACCACGACGTGAAGGGGGTCACCCGGATCGTGGTGCGCAAGGTCTCGCCCAACGGCACCAACATCCTCGACGAGCACGAGGTGGCGACGATCCCGGTCGACGCGGAGGACTACGACACCAGGTTCCTCACCGCGATGGCGACCGCCCGCGAGCGCGCGGCCCTCTTCGAGTCCGAGCAGGACTGAGCCGACCGGCAGGGGTCTTGCGCGAGCCTCTGCTGCGTGTTATATGAAATCTGTATCCGACAGAAGAGGTCATTCCCAGGAGCCCATCGTCCGCCGGCCATGATCGCGTCCGTTGCCCACGTCGACCCGCGGTGGCCCGCGACCGCATCGGCGGTGACCGACGTCACCGCGGTCGCGGGGTTCGCCGACCTGCTCGTCGCCGACGAGGACTGGGTCAGGCGCGAGTTCGACGCGATCGTGGAGGCCGGCTGGGGCGGCGGCGTACCACCTCGCCCTGCACCGTCACAGGGAGCGCATCGGCCGCGTAGGCCGGAGTACGTCCGCCGTCCCACGCCGGTCCACCGGCCCAGCCAACCCGTCCGCAGCCGCAGGCACCCGGCACGTCAGCGCGGACCGCCCGGCACCGGGCCGGAGCACACCGGCCGGGGACGAGGAGCCACCTCTCGTGCCTGCTCAGCGCGGTCCGAGGTGCCGGTCGAGGAACTCGTTGCCGAACTTGTCCTCCGGGTCCACCTCGCGGCGCAGCCGCTGGAAGTCACCGAGCCGCGGCCAGGCCGAGGCGATCTCGGCGGGGCCGGCCACGAACAGCTTGCCCCAGTGGGGACGTCCGTCGAGGGGCAGCAGCGCCTCCTCCAGGTCGCCGAGCACGGCGGTCACGCCTGGGACGTCGCGGACCCAGGTGAAGTGGAACCCGACGGTGTCGGTGCCCTGAGCGGCGGAGAGCCAGAGGTCGTCGGCCGCGATCGTGCGGATCTCCATCACCTGCAGCACGTGGGCGAACCGGCTGCTCAGACCCCGCAGCCGCTCGATCGCCTCCGCGGCCCGGGCGCGGGGCACGAGGTACTCGCTCTGCAGCTCCTCCCCTCGGCTGGGGGTGAAGTCCATCCGGAAGTGCGGCAGCCGCCGGTCCCAGGACCCGGGCTTGCCCAGCTGGCTGGTCACGGCCTCGGTGGCGGCACCGCGGAGCATGTGCACGGGACCGGTGGCGGCGGTCGCACCGAGCAGCTCCTCGCCGACCGCGGACGTCCCCTCGTCGACCCGCGCCTTGAGCCAGACCTGGGCCACCTCGTCCTCGGCCCAGTGGGTGAACAGGCTGACGCTGTACGCCGCCGCGGTGATCGTGTCCAGCTCCGCGACGGCGACGTCCCAGGGCAGGCCGAGGAAGACGCGCTGCACGACGTCGAAAGTGGGCTCGATGTCGAGGGTCAGCGAGGTGACGACTCCGAGTGCGCCGAGGGCGACGACCTGGCCGTCGAAGTCGGGCTCACCGCGGGCCACGCTCCGCAGGGCGCCGTCCGGCGCGACGTACTCGACCGAGGCGACGGCGCTCGCCAGCGAGCCCACCCGGTCGCCGGACCCGTGCGTGCCGGTGGCCACGGCGCCGGCCACCGAGATGTGGGGGAGCGAGGCCAGCGCGGCCAGCGCCCAGCCCGCCTCCTGCAGCCGCGGCGCGACCTCGCCGTAGAGCATCCCGCCCGCGACCCGCACCTGGCGCCGAGCCTCGTCGATCTCGAGGACCTGCGGGAGGTCCAGCGTCGAGACCAGAGCGCCGGGTGAGTCGGCGAGGTGGCTGAAGGAGTGCCGCGACCCGAGCGGGCGCACCCGCCGCGCCGACGCCACGACCTCGCACAGCTCCTCGACGGAGCCGGGTCGGTGGAGCACCGGGGCGGCGTACTCGTGGCTGCCGGCCCAGTTGGTCAGCGCGGCCCCCGGCGCGGTCAGGTCGATGCTCATGTCCCGGACTCTACGAGCGTGCGGCTCCGACGACGTCATCCGAAGTGGCTGCTGGGGCGACCAGGACGTATGACGTCCTGCGGCGCCGCTGGGTCACGCGAGCGTGGACCACCGGTGCTCCGGACCGGGGCCCCGGAGGAGCCAGGTCGCTGGTGGTGCGCATCCGTTGCGGCACGCAAGGCTCAGGCGTGCTCGTCCGACGCGTGCTCATCGGGCTGGACAGACCACTCCGGCGGCTCGTCGGCACCGGACTCCTCGTCGCGCTCGGCATCGGCGGCGGTCGCCTGCAACGCACCGGCGGAGTGGTGCACCGGTGCGTACACGGTGTACAGGCGGACCGGCTCGTCGCCGATGTTGGTGACGTTGTGCCAGGTGCCGGCGGGGACCATGATCGCCCAGCCGTCCTCGACTTCCTGGTCGAAGTCGAGTCGGTCCTCGGTGGGGCCCATCTGTACGCGGCCGCGCCCGCCGTCGAGGCGGAGGAACTGGTCGGTCTGGGGGTGCGCCTCGAGGCCGATGTCCTCCCCGGGCGGGATCGACATGAGCGTCAGCTGGAGGTACTTGCCCGACCAGGCGACTGTCCGGTAGTTGTCGTTCTCGAGCGTCGCCTTCTCCAGGTCGAAGCTCTGGGGCTGCGGCCCGATGTCCTTGATGGTCATGGTGATCTCCTGATCGACGACGGCGCTCCTTCGGCGCCTTCCAAACTAGGGCACGGGGGCCGGTAGCAGGGCCTCCGGGCTGGCGTCGAGGTCCCAGCCAGGAGACGTACTCCCTACCGCGGCCAGTTGGCGTGCGCCGGCGTTCGGATCTCGCGTCTGGCGCGGAGCGGCCCCACTGCCTCTAAGGTGGGAATCGTGTTCGGTATCGGGCTCTTCGAGCTCCTGGCCTTCGTCGCGCTGATCGCTCTTGTGGTGTGGCTCCTCACTCGACGACGGGGGCGTTGAGCGCGCGGTTCTGGTGCTGACTGCGCCCACATGCGTCCGTCCTCCGCATCTGTGCACCCAGGCAGACGCATCCTCCTGTGTCGCCGCCTGAGCGACGCAGGCGTCGGCGGCCGCGGCTAGCGTCTGACCCATGGCGACCCTGCTGCCCGAGCTGCTCGTGACCGACCCGTCCGCGCTGCGGGCGTGGCTCGAAGAGCACCACGCGACCTCGCTCGGCGTGCGGCTGGTGCTGACCAAGAAGGGCGGCTCGGTCACCACGATCACCTGGGCGAGCGCGGTCGAGGAGTTGCTCTGCTTCGGCTGGATCGACGGCCAGGCAGGCAAGCGCGACGAGGACAGCTACACGGTGCGCATCACCCCGCGTCGTCCCAAGGGCAGCTGGTCCCAGCGAAACGTCGCGCTCGTGGCGAGGCTCGAGGAGCAGGGCCGGATGACCGACGCCGGGCGCGCCGCGGTCGAGGCCGCGCGCACCGACGGGCGGTGGGACGCGGCGTATGCCGGTCCGGCGACCCGTCAGACCCCCGACGACCTGGCCGCGGAGATCGCCGCGGAGCCGGACGCGCAGGCGATGTTCGATGTGCTGACCAGCGCAAACCGGTTCGCGCTGATCCATCGCGTCGAGAGCATGAAGCGCGCTGAAAGCCGGGCGCGCAAGATCACCGAGATGGTGGAGATGCTGGCGTGCGGCGAGACGCTCTACCCGCAGAAGGCTGGTCACCCCGGACGGGCAGGCCAGGACCGCGACGCCCAACAGTAGGTCGCCCATGACCAAGCGGGAGTAACTGACCGCGTCGATCCTGACGCAGACCGCGAAGCAGATCCTCGACGCTTCGGCCAGGGGGCTGAGAGCTGGGGCAGATCGAGCCAGGCATGAACCGAAGCTGGCCGAGTGTTCGGCGTCGCAGTCCCTGACGTGGCGCCGCCCGTGGTGGTCTACCAGGTGGCCTGCCCGACGGCGATCGCGTGTTCACCTCCGGACAGCTGTCCAGGAAGGACCGTCAGGCTGCTCCTTTCGCGAACGCTTCTTCAGCGTGCTCATTCCGCCGCGTGTGGGCGGCGGACGCACCGCTGTTCGCACAATCGACTCTCGTAGGGTCTCCACCGGCTCCTCACTCCCTGCGGTGGAAGGTGATGGTGCCGTCGGGGTGGTGGCGGGTGTCGTAGGTGGGGTCGTGGACGCGGCGGTGGTGGTGCGGGACACAGGAGCCTGCCGGTGGTGACGTTGGTCTTGCCGCCGCGGGACCAGGGGCTGGTCGTGGTGGGCGTGGCACATGCCCGGGGCTGCTTGGCAGCCGCGGGTGGTGCAGCCGCCGTCACGCACGGCCATGGCCAGGCGCATGGCTTCGGTGTGCAGGCGGCGTTTGCGGCCGACGTCGAGGACCTGGCTGCGCCCACCGAGCACCATCGGGATGATGCCGGCGCGGCAGGCCAGCCGTCGGGCTTCGGTGGCGGAGATGCGGCCGCCGGTGTCCAGGGTGCACACCCCGGCGGTCTCGAGGTCGGCGAGGAGCTGGTCGAGGGTCATGGTGACCACCACGGTGGCCCCGCAGCCGCCGGTCCTGGGCAGGTCCTTGGCACTGATGGATTCGAGCAGCTGGGTGAGCGCGATGCCATGGCGGACCGGGGTGGGCAGGTCGGGGTCGATGCCTGAGTCGCGGTCCATCGTCACGGCGCCCTCGGTCGTGCCCTCGGGGGGTTGCATCGGGTTCGACCAGCGGGGGCGGCTGGGTGAGGCCAGGGCGAGGATCATCTTGGTCAGCATCTGGCCGTGCAAGGCCGGGATGCGGAAGCGGCCGTGGCAGGTGCCCTCGTCGTCCTCCCACAGGCTCAGCGTGGTCCGCCGCAGCGCCTGGGCTTCTTCGCGCTCCAGCGCGCGGCCTTCGAACTGGTCGGCGACCTCGGGCGCGATGACCTCGAAGACCCGGCGGCCCAGGATGCGCAGCTCCTTGGCGTCGTGGTGCGCTGCCAGCTCCACGAGATGGGTCTCAGCTGCCAGCCTCTGTTCAGCAGTGACCGCGTAGACGCCGGTGCGGGGCAGCCGGTCCAACGCGGCGACGATCGCGCGGGACTGCGCCACGTTCACGTCGCCCCGTGCCATCGCCTCGGCCAGGACGTCGTGGTGCTCCAACCGTTGCGCGTGGCGCAGGTCGCTGCGGGCGTCGCGGCGTACCTGCCGCGTCTGCACCGCCACCCAGTCCGCCGCGGTCGGCGCACCCGAGGTGACGGTGGCCTCGGAGCGTTCGGCATCGGCAAGCAGCCGGAGCTCGAGGGCCTGCAGCTGAGCCCGGCCACGGGCCAGCTCGACGATGGTCCGGCGCTTCTCCTCGGCACTCATCGAGAGGAGCGGCACCTCCGCGACCCCGTCGAGCAGACCGGTGAGCTGGCGGGCGCAGTCGGTCACCGGGTGCTGCTGGTGACCCTCGTCCCGACTGCTGCTCATGAGTGAATTCAAGCACCGAGCACTGACAGGAAACCGCCTCTGACCTGCGGTTTCGTCCACTCTGCGAGACCGGCCGAAAAAAGTTCGCCAGGTGCCTCCGGACGTCCTCGTGAGCCGGGTCCCGGGCTCGGTGGTCCGCCGTCGCGCCGTGCCCCAGGGGTCGGCTGCGGGGCCGAGCAGCCCACGACGCTCAGATGCAGAACGGGCCGCGGCCCCACGCGCCCGACGACGTCGGGGGTCACCCGCCCGATCAGGCCTCGCTGTCGGCCTTCAGGGCGTGCGCGAAATCGTCGAACGAGGCCTGGAAGTCCGGCAGCGAGCGGATGACCAGTCCGGAGAGCGGCCCGGTGAAGTCCTCGGCCATCGTGAACGTGCAGGCGCCGTCGCCGTCCGGCTCGATCACGAACGTACGCCGACCGGTGCACAGTCCCAGGGGCATGCCGCCCGTCCACGTCATCCGCGACGGTGCCTGCATCTCGGTCACCTCGAGCTCGAACCCGCGCTTGGGCTGCAGCGCGGAGACCAGCTCGATCGTCCGGCCGGCGCGGATGTCGCCTTCCACGCGGAGCACGCCGTTCTCGGCGCGATTCCACCAGCCGACGTCGGTGACCAGCCCCCAGGCGCGGTCGGCCGGTGCGTCGATCCTGGTCGTGGTGCTGGTGGTCGTCGTCATCGTGCTACCTCGGTCTCCTGTGGGCCCGAGCGACGTCCAGAGCCTGCGCCGCCCACCGGACCAGGGTGTCGTGGTCGGCCTGCACGGCTTCCGGGATGCTCCAGTACGGCATCCTCCCGTGCCGGTGTCCGCCGGCCTTCTCGAACTTCCGGCCCTCGTCGCCCGCGCGCAGGAACGCGACACCTCGGGGGTCGACCAGCGCGAACATCACCGAGTCGCAGAACAGGCCGTGACCGCCGAACATCTTCTTCGCCTCGACGGGCCCCACCTCGGCGAGCTCCTCGACCAGCCGTCGTGCCGTGGCCTCGCTGGCCGGGTCGCTCCTGGCTCCCTTGGTCCCCATCACTCGAGGGTCCCACGGCCAGCGGACCCGCGCCGCCTCAGTAGGCGGCGGCGACCAGCGCGACGAGCGGCGGGAGGCTGGACGCGATCGTGCCCAGGACGCTGCCGCCCCGGGGGCGCCAGTGGCCCAGCGCGTCCGCGAGGCCCATGGCGATGCTCGCCAGCAGCATGTACGCGCACGACGTGAGCACCACGGCCGTCCCGACATCGGGGTCGCCGGTGCGCAGGATGACGAGCCCGACGATCGCGCCGAGACCTCCGAGCACGTTGCGGAAGCCGACCACGAAGGCCCACATCCGGACGTCGTCGAGGTTGTCCACCTCGACGTGGAGGAACCGGCGTGCGAGCGGGTGTTCGAAGAAGAACATCTCGGCCGGCGCCGCGCCGATGTAGGTGAGGGCACTGACCAGGGCCGCGACCTGGGCGACGTCGTTCATCCCGCATCACCCGCACCCTCCGAGCGCGCACAGTGGCACTGCGCCCACCAGCAGGTTGCGTCCGGGTTCCGACCACGTCAAGGCAAGCCACCGTGGCCGCGGCGGGTGGACCAGACCCCGCGGTCAGCCCCCCGGCCGGGTCACTTCTTCTTCGGCGGGTGGACCTTGTCGGAGAAGGTCTCCTCGGCCCCCTTGCCACGCTTCTCGGCGCGCTTCTCCTTGATCGACTTCCCGGATTTCTTGGACATGCTCTGCCGCGGCGACTTGTCGCTCATGGGGGTGATCTCTCTGCGAGGAAGCCTGAGCGGCTCCGTCCTCACGACACTACGCCGTCCGTCCGTACGGCGTTCCTGCCATGGGTCGATCTACCCACACGGGTCCGCCGCGGATGCGCAGAGCGCCCGATGCGCCGGACGTTGCCTCGTTCCTAGCGTGGGGGAACCGCCAGCCACCAGGAGGAGTCATGGAACAGATCGAGACCGTCGTGATCGGCGCCGGACAGTCCGGCCTGGTCACCGCCCACCACCTCGCGCAGCACGACCGCCCGTGCGTCGTGCTCGACGCCAATGCGCGCATCGGCGACCAGTGGCGTCGCCAGTGGGACAGCCTCCGGCTCTACACGCCGGCGCGCTACGACAGCCTGCCGGGGTTGCCGTTCCCCGGAGACCCGTGGGCCTTCCCGGGCAAGGACGAGGTGGCCGACTACCTCGAGTCCTACGCCGCGCACCACCGGCTCGACGTCCGGCTCGGGGTCCGGGTGCAGCGGGTACGCCGCGACGCCGACGGAACGCTCGTGGTGAGCACCGACAACGACACCTACCGGGCCGCCAACGTCGTGGTCGCCACCGGCACGTTCGGGCGCACGCCGTCCGTCCCCGAGCTGGCCGACGACCTGGATCCCGGGATCCTCCAGCTGCACTCCAGCGAGTACCGGCGTCCGGGCCAGCTCCCGTCCGGTCCCGTGCTCGTCGTCGGCGCCTCGCACTCGGGCTGCGACATCGCCTACGAGCTGGCGAAGACCCACCCGACCACCCTCGTCGGGCGGGACTGCGGCCAGATCCCGCTCCCGCTCGAGTCTCGCCGGATGCGTATCGCGTTCCGGCCGATGACCTTCGCCTGGCAGCACGTGCTGACCCGGCGTACCCCTCCGGGACGCAAGGCGATGGGCCACCTGCGCACGCACGGCGGGCCGATGCTGCGCGTGCACCGCGGAGACCTCGCGGCACGCGGCGTCGTGCGGAGGACCGCGAGGGTGACCGGGGTCCAGGACGGGCTGCCGACTCTCGACGACGGCACGGTCGTGGAGGCGAGCACCGTCATCTGGGCCACCGGCTTCCGGCAGCGCTTCGAGTGGATCGACCTGCCCCAGGCGATCGGTGAGGACGGCTGGCCCCGGGAGCACCGTGGTGTGGTCGCCGAGGAGCCGGGGCTGTACTTCACCGGCGTGTGCTTCCAGTTCGCCTTCGCCTCGATGCTGATGCTGGGTGCCGACCGCGACGCCGCCCACGTCGTGGACCACCTGCTCCACCGCGAGGCGACGGCCCCGGCGAATCAGGCGACCGCCGCCTGACCGGACCGCCGATCTCGCCCTATCGTGGACCGAGGAGGTGCTCGGCATGGACGTGGTCGCGGACCTGGTGCGGGCACGACGAGAGTTCGAGGACGGCGCCTGGGCCGCCGCCCTCGACGTCTGGTCAGGGGTGGACCCCCAGCAGATGACGCCGCGCGACTGCGAGGACGCCGGTGAGGCGGCGTTCCTGCTCGGTCGCCGCGACGACGCCCTCGCGGCCTGGCAGCGCACGTACGCCGCGTACCTGGAGGAGGGCGACACCGAGGACGCGGTCCGCGCCGCCTTCCACCTTGCGATGACGCTGACGCTCAGCGGTGAGCCGGCGATGGGTGGCGGCTGGGCCGCGCGTGCCCACCGCCTGGTGGAGGACCTCGCCGAGGACACCGTCGCGCGCGGGTACGTCACGTTCCTGGACATGTACGCCGCGCTCGACGCGGGGGACTGGCCGGCGGCGACCGAGGCCGCCGAGACGGTGAGCCGGGTCGGGCAGGCGCACCACCACGCCGACCTGACCGCCGTGGGTGCCTGCTCGCGCGGACGCTTGGCGCTGTACGCCGGTCGGGTGTCCGAGGGGCTCGCCCACCTCGACGAGTCCATCCTGTGCCTGTCCTCGCCGGAGGTCTCGCCGATCTTCTTCGGCCACGTCTACTGCACCGCGATCGAGGGCTGCCAGGAGCTGGGCGACCTGGCGCGGGTCGCGGAGTGGGTCCGAGCCCTGTCCGCCTGGGTCGAGCGTCGTCCGGGACTGCTGGCCTTCACGGGGCAGTGCGCCGTGCACCGTGGGCAGGTGATGTGCGTGCGTGGCGCCTGGGCCGAGGCGTTGGAGGAGTTCACGGCCGCGGTCGACCGCTACCGCCTGGTCCGGATGCCCGCCGCCGTGGGGCTCGCCGCCGCGGAGCACGGCGACCTGCTGCGGCTGCTCGGCCGGGCCGACGAGGCCGCGGCGGCGTACCGCCAGGCGGGCGAGGCCGGCTACGACCCCCAGCCCGGGCTGGCCCTGCTGTGGCTGGCCACGGGGTCCGCGGAGGCCGCCCTGTCCGCGGTACGCCGCCTGCTCGGCGAGGCCGCCGACCCGGTGCACCGCGCACAGCGGCTGCCCGGAGTCGTCGAGGTGCTGCTGGCCTGCGGCGAGCTCGGCGAGGCTGCGTCGACCACCCGCGAGCTGGAGCGCCTGGCCGACACCATCGGGTCTGCGGCCGTGCTGGCGCGGGCGGCGTACGCCGCGGGCTCGGTCGAGCTGGCCGGGGGCGACGCCTCCGGCGCCCTGCCCTACCTGCGCCGGGCCCGCCACCTGTGGACGTCGCTGGACTACCCCTACGAGGTGGCCCGCACCCAGGTGCTGCTCGGCCGAGCCCTTCGTGACGTCGGCGACGCCACCTCGGGTGCGACCGAGCTGGCCACCGCGGCCACCACCTTCCGCCGGCTGCATGCCGCACCCGCCGTGGCGGAGGTCGAGGCTGTGCTGGAGCCGGCGTCGCTGCCCGGGGGGCTGAGCGCCCGCGAGGTGGAGGTGCTGCGCCTCGTCGCGACCGGGCGGAGCAACGCCCAGGTGGCGGCCGAGCTCGTGCTCAGCGAGAAGACCGTGGCCAGACACCTCTCGAACATCTTCACCAAGCTCGACGTCGGCACCCGCACCGCGGCCGCGGCGTACGCGTACGAGCACGACCTGGTGTGAGCAGGAGGTTCGCATGTCCATGGAGTTCCACGCCGGCAGCCGCTCGCTGCAGGACCGCTTCGACACGCGCGCGCTGGCGGACCGGATCGACGGGCTGCTCGTCAGCGACACCATCAGCGAGGGCGACCGCGCCTTCATCGAGGCGCGCGACCTGTTCTTCCTCGCCACCGCCGACGGTGAGGGGCGACCGACGTGCTCGTACAAGGGCGGCGACCCCGGCTTCGTGCGGGTGCTGGACCCGCACACGCTCGCGTTCCCCAACTACGACGGCAACGGGATGTACCTGTCCACGGGCAACGTGCTGGTGAACCCGCACGTGGGGATGCTGTTCATCGACTTCGAGCGGGGTCACCGGATGCGCCTGGAGGGCACGGCGAGCATCGACCTCGAGGACCCGTTGCGTCGCGACTACCCCGAGGCGCAGTTCGTGGTCCGCGTCCGGGCCCGGACGGTCTACCCCAACTGCCCGCGCTACGTGCACCGCTACCGGCTCGACCACCGCTCGCGGTTCGTGCCGCGCACCGACTGCCTGACCCCGGTCCCGGAGTGGAAGCGCTCGGACTGGGCCCGTGACTCGCTGCCCGCCGAGGACCCGGCGCGCGACCCCGGGGAGCGCGAGGTGCTCGGGCGCTGAGCAGGTCCTAGCTCGTCCAGACGACGTCGAGCTCGTCGCGCTGGCCGAAGCGCTCGAGGTGCTCGGCGACCACCTGGGCGAACCGGTCGGCGTCGGCGTCGTCGGGCACGGACACCTCGACCTCGAGCGCGCCGCCCACCGGGCGCAGCACGATCACCTGGCCGGTCTCCCAGCGCAGCACGGTGGCACCGTCCTCCTCGGTGGCCGGGCCGCGATGGGCCCAGTGGCTGGCGAGCTGCTTGGCGTAGCGCTCGGGGCGCTCGGTGGCCATCGTGCCGGTCCGCGTCTGCATGGGGCCTCGCTTAGGTCGGGGAGGTCAGGAGCTCGGAATGCCCGGGTTGACCCAGGTGACGATGCTCACACACTGCCGGTTGGAAACCGAACGACTTTCGTTTCCTTTCCGATCATTGACCTTTGCTTGCGCCGGTGACAGGTTTCACAGCCATCGGCCCTTCCCGGGCCCGGCGGAGGAGATCGACGTGGACGGACTCGACGAGTACGGGCGGGAGCAGGCCATCCTGCTCGAGCTCGAGTCGTCCGGCCGCGCGATGGTGCCCGACCTGGTGGCCCGATTCGGCGTCTCGGCGGTCACCGTGCGCAAGGATCTCGACGCTCTCGAGCGGCGTGGGTTGCTCCGCCGGATCCGTGGCGGAGCGGTCAGTGCGGGCGTCAGCGACGAGGGTGCGTGGTCCATGCGGGTGCGCCACTCCGCCGAGGCCAAGCAGGAGATCGCCGGCGAGGCCGCGGAGCTGGTCCGCCACGGCGACACGATCGCGCTGGACTCCTCGACCACCAGCTACTTCCTGGCCCAGCGGCTGCTCGACCGCCGCAACCTCGTCGTGGTCACCAACGGGCTGCGCACCGCCCAGCTGCTCATGGAGAGCAGCACCACGATGGTGGTGCTGCCCGGAGGTGTCCTGCGGCGCTCCTCGGAGTCGATGGTCGGGCCGATCGGGGACCTGCTCACCGGCCGGGGCCGCATCCGCAAGGGCTTCTTCGGGCTCGTCGGACTCTCCACCGAGCTCGGCCTCCTCGAGGTGAGCGTCGACGAGGCGCACACCAAGCAGCTCCTGGCCGCCGCCTGCGACGAGGTCTACGGGCTCTTCGACCACGCCAAGGCCAACAGGTTCGCGCTGCACTCCTTCGTGGAGACCGAGCGGATCACCGCGCTCTACACCGACTCCGGCATCGACCCCGCCTTCGTGGAGGCCTGGCGCGAGTCGGGCGTGGAGATCCGTGTCGGCGGCGGTGCCGCGGTCACTCCGATCCGTCCGGACACCGCATGAGCGCCCCCGTCCGGCGTACGGTCGCGGCCGTCGACCTCGGCGCCGAGAGCGGACGCGTCGCCACGATCGGGTTCGACGGCGAGCGCCTGCACCTCGACGTGGCCCACCGGTTCGCACACGTACCCGCCGAGCGGGACGGCATCCTGCGCTGGGACCTCGACGGCATCTGGGGCCAGGTGCAGGAGGGGCTACGCCTCGTCGACGCCGGGGACCGGCCCGTGTCCTCGGTCGGGGTCGACGCCTGGGGCGTGGACTACGGGCTGCTCGACGCCGACGGACAGCTGGTGGACACCCCCACCTGCTACCGCGACCCCCGCAACGTGGCCGCGATGCGGTGGGCGCTGCGCACCCTCGGCCCCGAGGAGCTGTACGACGCCACCGGCGTGCAGATCATCGCGATCAACACGCTGTTCTCGCTGGTCTCCGACGTCCGCGACCACCGCAGTCGCATCGACGCGGCGCACCGGCTGCTGATGCTGCCGGACGTGGTGCACCACCTGCTCAGCGGCAGCACGGTCACCGAGTACACCGCGGCCTCGACCACCGGCGCGCTGGACATGCGCAGCGGCGCGTGGTCCACCGAGCTGCTCGACCGGCTCGGCATCCCGGCCCGGCTGATGCCGGAGGTGGTGCCGCCCGGCACCGACGTGGGTGCCCTCCTGGACGGGTACGACGCAGCACTGGCCGGTGCCCGGGTGATCGTGCCCCCGGCGCACGACACGGCCAGTGCCGTGGTGGGGACCCCGTTCGCCGGACCCCACGAGATGTTCATCTCCTCGGGCACCTGGTCGCTGGTCGGCGTGGAGGTGCCGGAGGCCGTGGTCAGCGTCGCCTCCCGGGAGGCCAACCTCACCAACGAGGGCGGGTACGACGGCACGATCCGGCTGCTGTCCAACGTGATGGGGCTCTGGCTGCTCCAGGGCTGCCGGCGTCAGTGGGCGGCCGAGGGCACCGAGCTCACCTACCAGGACATCGCCGACCGCGCCGCCGCCGAGCCCGGGCTGCGCAGCATCGTCAACCCCGACGCCGAGGAGTTCCTGGCGCCGGGAGACCTGCCCGGGCGGATCCGTGAGTACGCCCGGCGTACCGGTCAGCCCGTGCCCGAGTCCGTGGGCGCGGTGGCCCGGTGCGTCATCGACAGCCTGGCGCTGGGCTACCGCGGGGTGGCCACCTCCATCGCCCGGGTCACCGGACGGGCCCCGACCGCGGTCGCGGTCTCCGGCGGCGGGTCGAGCCACCGGCTGCTCTCCCAGCTCACCGCGGACGCCACCGGACTGGCCGTGCGCTGCGGCCCCGTCGAGGCCACCGCCCTGGGCAACGGCGCCGTGCAGCTCGCGGCACTCGGCGAGCTCGACGGCCTCGAGGACATCCGCCGCGTCGTCGCGGCCTCGACCGAGCTCGTCAGCTACACCCCACAGACCTTCGCCGTCACCGGGCACGACTGGGAGGCAGCCGCCGACCTGTTCGCCCGGCTCAGACGCCGGGACCAGGCCGAGACCGGCCTGCTCCGCAGCACCGACGGCGACAGGGGAGCCGGCGTCCGTCGCTAGCGACGGGCTCCGCGTCGGCACCCGGCTCCACCCAGCACCTCCGGTTCGACCCAGCACCACCACCTCACAGGGAGAGACAATGCGTACAACCAGGAAGACCACCGCCCTCGCGGCGTTCGGGCTGGTCGCCGTCATGGCGGCCACCGGCTGCAGCCAGAAGGGGTCCGGCGGGTCCGGCTCCGGCTCCGACTCGGGCTCCGGCGGTGAGACGGCCACGGTGGCCTTCGTGCCGAAGCTCCAGGGCATCCCGTACTTCGAGGCCATGAACGCCGGCGGCAAGGCCGCCCAGGACGAGCTGGGCAACGTGACCTGGCAGTACCAGGGCCCGACCCAGGCCGACGCCGCCGCGCAGGCGCAGATCGTCCGGTCCTACATCCAGAAGGGTGTGGACACGATCGTCGTGGCCCCCAACGACCCCAACTCGATGGCGCCGATCCTGGCGCAGGCCAAGGAGGACGGCATCCACGTGCTGACCTCCGACACCGACGCCCCCGACTCGGTGCGCGAGGCGTTCGTCAGCCAGGCCTCCACCGAGGGCATCGGCCAGGCGCTCACCGACTCGCTGCTCGAGGCCATGGGCGGCAAGGGCAAGTACGCGATCGTCTCCTGCGGCGAGACCGCGGAGAACCTCAACTCCTGGATCGAGGTCCAGAAGGCCTACACCAAGGAGAAGTACCCCGAGGCCGAGATCGTCGACATCGTGTACGCCGGTGAGGACCAGGCCAACGCCACCGACATGGCGACCGACCTGATGAACGCCAACCCGGACCTGACCGGTCTGGTCGGCGAGTGCACCTCCTCGGCGCCCGGCGTGGCCCAGGCCGTGCGGGACGCCGGCAAGATCGGCAAGGTCTTCACCGTGGGGCTCGGTACGCCGCAGTCGATGAAGCCCTACCTCGAGGACGGCTCCTCCACCGCCTCCATCCTGTGGAACGTCGAGGACCTCGGCTACCTCACCGCCTGGGCCGGGCAGCGCGCCGCGGCCGAGGAGGGTTTCGAGCCCACCGACGACCTCAAGGAGCGGATCCCGGACGTGACCTGGGACGAGGGCACCAAGACCCTGCTCCTCGGGCCGCCGCTGCAGATCACCTCGGACAACGTGGACGAGTTCGACTACTGATCCGCACCTGACTCGGTGGTGGCCGACCGCGGACACCCGGCCGGCCACCACCGTTCCACCACCGCCACCACCTGTCCGAACCCGCCCCCATCCACCCCCAGGAGCCTCGCGTGAGCCAGGAGAGCAGCGGACCCGCCCGGGTGGCGATGCACGACATCGCCAAGCGCTACGGCGCCGTCCTCGCCATCCGCAACGCCGACTTCGAGGTGCAGCCCGGGACCGTGCACGCGCTCGTGGGGGAGAACGGCGCCGGCAAGTCCACCCTGATCAAGGTGCTCGCCGGAGCGGTGACGCCGGACGCCGGCACCATCGCCGTCGACGGCGAGGACGTCAGCATCGCCACCACCGGTGACGCGCTGAACCTCGGGGTCGCCACCGTCTACCAGGAGCCGCAGCTGTTCGGCGAGCTGACCGTCGCCGAGAACATCTACCTCGGCCGCGAGCTGCGTCGGGGCCCGCGCATCGACTGGGCGGCGCAGAACGCCGAGGTCGTCGAGCTCCTCGAGCTGCTCGGCCTGCCCGCCCACCTGAGCACCCGGCCCGTCGGACAGCTCAGCATCGCCCAGCAGCAGCAGGTCTCGATCGCCAAGGCGCTCTCGCGGGACGCCCGGGTGCTCATCCTCGACGAGCCGTCCGCGATCCTCACCGACGCCGAGATCGACGTGCTGTTCGCAGTGGTCCGCCGGCTGGCGGCCTCCGGGGTCTCGGTGATCTACATCAGCCACCGGCTCGACGAGCTGTTCCGGATCGCCGACGAGGTGACCATCATGCGCGACGGCGAGACCATCGGCACCTGGCCCATGGGTGAGCTCGACGTACGCCGGATCGCCGAGCTGATGGTGGGCGGGGTGCTCGACGAGACTGCGGCACCCCGGGACGTGCCTCCGGGCGAGCCGCGACTGGAGCTGACCGGTCTCGGCCGGCACGGCGAGTTCCACGACGTGGACCTGACCGTGCGCGCCGGGGAGATCGTCGGCCTCTACGGCCTGGTCGGGTCGGGTGTGGCCGAGATCGCCCAGACCGTCTACGGCATCACCCACGCCACCGAGGGGGAGATCCGCCTCGACGGCGCCACCGTGCGCCCGGCCAACCCCCGCCAGGCACAGAAGCTCGGGATCGCGCTGCTGCCGGCCAACCGCAAGGCCGAGGGGATGTTCTCCCACCAGGCGATCAGCTTCAACATCTCCGTCGGCCACCTGCCGCTGCTCTCCAAGCTCGGCTGGGTCGCCCGCCGGCGTGAGCGCTCGGTCGCCGACGACATGATCGACAAGCTGGCGATCAAGACCCCCAGCCAGCGGCAGAGCATCGGCGCCATGTCGGGCGGCAACGCCCAGAAGGTCGTCCTCGCCCGCCAGCTGGTCGAGCGCCCCGAGGTACTCGTGCTCGCCGAGCCGACCCAGGGCGTCGACGTCGGCGCCAAGGAGGAGATCCACCGCATCGTCACCGAGCTCGCCGACGAGGGGACCGCGGTCCTCGTGGTCACCTCCGACCTGCCCGAGGCGCTGCGCATCGCCGACCGGATCCTCGTCGTCCGCAACGGCACCACCACGCGGGAGTTCCCCCGCGGCGCCCGTCAGGCCGACGTGCTCGCGGCCGCGGCCGGCGCCGAGGACAGCACCGGCCAGGAGGCCCACGCATGAGCACCAGCACCGAGGCACCCCCCAGCGGTCACCGCGAGAAGCGCCCCCGCATCATCGCCCCGCCGGTGTCAGGACAGGAGGTGGTCCTCCTCGCGGTGGTCGCCGCGCTCTGGGTCCTGCTCGGCATCTTCACCCCGGCGTTCCTCACGGCCGGCTCGATCCGGCCGCTGCTGATCGGAGTGGCGCCGATCGCCCTGATCGGTGTGGGCATGACCTTCGTGATCATCGCG
Source organism: uncultured Actinomycetota bacterium (assembly GCA_963815595.1). Classification (GTDB taxonomy): domain Bacteria; phylum Actinomycetota; class Actinomycetes; order Propionibacteriales; family Nocardioidaceae; genus Marmoricola. The sequence goes on from CAWFHA010000007.1 coordinate 411,945, forward strand.
GCCGGCATCGACGTGTCCGTCGGCAGCGCGCTGATGGTCTGCGCGGTCGTCACCGCCAAGCTCCTGGTCGACCAGAGCTTCGGGCTCGTGCCCGCCGTGGCCGTGGCCATCCTCGTCGGTGCCCTGCTCGGGCTGGTCAACGGCGTGCTGATCGCCTGGGGGCGGGTGCACCCGATCATCATCACCTTCGGCACGCTGAACATCTTCCAGTGGGTCGGCCGCCAGGTCTTCGACTCCTCCACGGTCAACGGGATCCCGGGCACCTTCGACGTGCTGGGGCGCGGTGAGGCCGGCAGCACGTTCTCGGTCCCGCACTCGTTCGTGCTGACGCTGCTGATCGCGGGTGCGGCGTGGTGGTACCTGCGGCAGACACCAGGCGGCCGGCACTACTACGCCATCGGTGGCGACCCGGTCGCCGCAGACCTGGCCGGGGTCAAGGTCCGTCGGCGGGTGATGACCGCCTACGTCCTCACCGGCGCGATGGTCGGCCTGGCCGCCGTGTTCACCATCGCCAAGGGCACCAGCACGCTCGACCAGTCCGTCGGCTTCGGCCTGGAGCTCTCGGTGATCGCCGCGGTCGTCATCGGCGGCACCTCGATCGTCGGCGGTCGCGGCTCCGTCCTGGGCACCGTCCTGGGGGCACTGCTGGTGCAGACCGTCTCCTCGGGCGTCACCCAGCTCGGCTGGCCCAGCCAGCTCTCCAGCTTCTTCGTCGGCGTCTTCGTCATCGTCGCGGTGGGAGCCGACCTCATCCGCGAGCGTGCCAGGAGGACGTCGTGACCAGCACCTCACCCGTGCCCACCGGCACCAGGACGAAGGATTCCGGCGATCGGCCCGAGGCCGGGGCCCGGCCCGGAGCCGGCGCACGCATCCTCAAGGCGGTGCTCACCCAGCGCGAGATGCTGCTCGCCGTCCTGCTGGTCGGCGTGGTCGGGCTGTTCATGTACCTCAGCTGGGGCGGGTACCTCACGGCCAACTACGACCGCGGCTACATGGGCTCGTCGCTGATCGACTTCGTGCCGCTGGCCATGCTGGCGTTGGCCGAGCTGGTCGTGATCGTCAGCGGCCGCGGCGGCATCGACCTCTCGGTCGGCTCGATCGTGTCGCTGACCGCGATGGTCTTCGGCTTCGCCTACGGCGAGTGGGGCTGGTCCCTGATGGCGGCGATCGTCCTCGCCGTCGTGGTCGGCGGCCTGCTCGGCGGGATCAACGGCGTGCTCGTCGCCTACCTGGGCTTCCCCGCCCTGATCGCCACGCTGGCGACGTACTACGCCTACGGCTCGCTGGCGATCGTGGTCAACGACCAGAAGCCGATCAGTGGTGGTGACATCGCCTCGATGTACTCCCTGACCCGCAGTGTCGAGATCCCGGGACTCTCCGGGGTGCTGCCGTCGATCCCGCTCGGCGTGTTCACCTTCCTGGTGCCGACCGTGCTCGTGGTCTGGCTGGTCGTCAACCGCAGCACCTACGGCCGCCGGTTGTACGCGATCGGCACCAACGACGTCGCGGCGACCTGGAGCGGCGTGCACGTCGCGCGGACCCGGCTGATGGCCTACGTCGCCGCCGGCGTCCTCTCCGGCCTGGTCGCGGTCTACCTGACCGCCCAGTTCGCCTCCGCCCGGCCCGACGCCGGCACCAGCGGCAACGGGCTGGCGCTGCCCGCGATCACCATCGCGGTGCTCGGCGGCGTGGCGATCACCGGCGGGATCGGCCGGGTCTCGGGCGTCGTCCTGGCCGCGCTCCTGATCACCTGGCTCAACGCCGGCATCCTGCTCTACTTCGAGGGCAACGCGGGCACGCAGTTCCAGCTGCTCGCCCTCGGCGTGGTCCTCGTGTTCGCCGCCCTGCTCAACGCCTGGACCGTCCGCCGCTACGGAGGCACCCGATGACCACCCGACACCAGCCCGAGCTGGTCAGCCCCGAGCTGCTCCGGCTCACCCGTGAGCTGGGGCGCCCCGAGCGCGACCTGGTCATCCTGGCCGAGGGCAACACCTCCCAGCTCCTCGACGACGGACGCCTGGTGGTCAAGGCGTCGGGAGCGCGGATGCGCGACGTCACGGCGGAGGACTTCGTCACCGTCGACGTCGAGCCGCTGATGGCCCTGGTCCGCGACCCGCAGGCCACCCAGGCCGACCTGACCGCTGCCCTGGTGGCCGAGGACGCGCGAGGTGGCTCGCCGCGGCGCGGATCCATCGAGACCCTGGTGCACGCAGCCGTGCAGGCGGTCGCGCCCACGGCCTACGTGGGACACACCCACCCCACCGAGGTGATCGGGCTGCTCGCCAGCGTCCGCGCCGAGAAGGCGTTCGCCGACGCGGCGTACTCCGACGAGGCGGTGGTGATCGGGCGGCCGCTCTTCGTGCCCTACGCGCAGCCGGGCATCGACCTCGGGCGCGTCTACCACCGCTGCCTGGTCGAGTACGCCGAGCGCGAGGGCGCGCTGCCTCAGCTCGTCCTGCTGGCCAACCACGGGATCGTGGCGTTGGCCCCCACCGCGGAGGGTGTGGACGCGATCTCGGAGATGGCGGTCAAGGCCGCTGCGGTGCGCCGGATCGCCTACGGCGTGGGCGGCCTGGCGCCGCTGACCGAGGAGGCGGTGGCGAAGTTCTTCGCCCGCGACGACGTCGCCGAGCGTCGCGGCAACATCGCGGCCGGCAGGCTCTGAGGTGATCGTGCAGCAGAACCGAGCGGTGCCGCCCGACCTCGGGGCGGTCTTCCTCGACGTCGGCGGACCGATCTACGACGACGACAACTTCGTGCACGCGGTGCTGCGCGCCCTCGACGAGATCCGTGCGGAGCAGGGTCGCGGTCCCGCCGACCGCGCCGAGTTCAGCCGCCTCTACGACCGTGTGCGGGCCGCCCAGGGCGGTTCCCTGCGCACCGCGCTGGCGGAAGGGCTGCTCGGGGACGCGTCCCTGCGCGGTGAGCTGCACGCCCGGACCCGGGCGCACTGGGTGCACCCGGCCGGGACGATGTACCCCGACGTGCTCGCGTTCCTGCGGGCGGTGCACGGGCCTCTGGTCGTGGCGATCGTGGCCAACCAGGAGCAGGCCGTCGTCGAGGCGCTGCGTCGCGACGGTGTCGGCGAGCACGTCGACGTGTGGGGCATCTCCGCCGTGGTCGGCCACGAGAAGCCGAGTCCCGAGTTCTTCCGGTGGGCGATGGCCGAGACCTGCGTCGGGGCCGCCCGGACCGTGCACGTCGGCAACCGGCTGGACACCGACGTCCGGCCGGCGCGCGAGCTCGGCCTCGCCACGGTGTGGGTGCTGCGCGGCGAGGCGCCGGACCACCCCACCCCGGAGCAGCTCGCCGAGCCCGACCTCGTGGTCGACGGTCTCGACGGCCTCGCCGACGCGCTGCTCCCCTCCACGGAGGCACCGTGAGCGTCGTCCTGGGCGTCGATCTCGCCACCGCCCATGCCCGGGTCGTGGCGTTGGACGAGGCCGGTGCCGTCCTGGCCGAGCGGGACCACCCCCTGCCCGGCGTGAGCACCCCGGCCGACGGCGCCCGCGAGCAGCAGGCGGCGTACGCCGAGGTGGTGGCCACCCTGCTGGGCAGCGTCACCGATGCACTCGGCTCCCGCGGCCCCGACGTCCGTGCCCTCTCGGTGACCGGCACCTCGGGCACCGTGGTGCCCTGCGACCGCACCGGGCGTCCCACCGGACCGGCGCTGCTCTACAGCGACCAGCAGTCCGGGCCCGAGGCCGAACGGCTGCGTGCCGCCGGCATCGAGGCCACGGCGACCTCGCCGATGGCCCGGATCGGGCACCTGGTCGCGCGCGGCGCGGCGCTCGTGCTGCACACCCCCGACGTCGTGCACGCGGCGCTGCTGGGGCAGGTCGTCCCGGCCGACACCTCGCACGCCCTCAAGGCCGGGATCGACGCCCAGCACTGCACCTGGGACGAGCGTGCGCTCGCCGCACTGGCCGTCCCCACCGACGTGCTGCCCGGCCTCGTCCACCCGGGCACGGTCCTGGGCGAGCTGTCGCCGGCGGTGCGGGAGCAGGCCGGCCTCCCGCCGGGCGTGCGCGTGGTGGCCGGGATGACCGACGGCTGCACCGCCCAGGTCGCGGCCGGAGCGGTCGCGCACGGAGACAGCGTGGGCGTCCTGGGCACCACGCTCGTGCTCAAGGCCGTGGCCGACCACGAGGTCCGCGGGCTCGGTGGCGCGCTCTACTCCCACCTGGCTCCCGACGGCTCGTGGTGGCCGGGAGGTGCCTCCAACGTCGGGGCCCGGCCGGTCACCGAGGAGTTCGGCGGCACCTCGGTCGTCGTGCTCGCCGAGCTGGAGGCCGCGGCCGCTGCGGCCGGCCCGGCCGGGTGCGTCACCTACCCCCTGCGGGGCACGGGGGAGCGGTTCCCGTTCTCCCGCCCGGAGGCGACCGGGTTCGACCTGGGCCGGGCACCGGACCGGGCGACTGCCTACCGTGCCTTCCTGGAGGGGGTCGCGTTCGTCGAGCGCCTGGCCCTGGAGACCCTGCGCGACCACGGGGTCGAGCCCAGCCTGCACCACCTCGCCGGCGGCGGCTCGCGCAGCGAGCTCTGGTCGCGCCTGCGCGCCACCGTGCTCGACGTGCCGGTGGTCCGGGCACGCCGCGCCTCCAGCGCGTACGGCGCCGCGCTGATCGCCCTGGCGACCGTCGAGCACGCCGCGCTGCCCGACGTCGTCGAGCGCACCCTGCCTCCCGGCAGCCGGGATCCGGTCCCTCCGCTGGAGGGCGAGCGGGACCGTCTGCTCACCAGCTTCCACCGGCTGCGCGAGGAGCTCCTGCTGCGCGGTCTGCTCGACCCCCGACCCGACCCCCGGACCGCCTGAGGAGGCGACCATGAGCACCACCGAACACACCGGCACCTTCACCGGCAGCATGACCGGCACCGACCCCGGCACCGTGCGGGCCACGCTGGCCCGTCAGCACATCGAGACCCCGTCGTGGGCCTACGGGAACTCCGGCACCCGCTTCAAGGTGTTCGCCCAGCAGGGGATCCCGCGCGACGCGTTCGAGAAGGTCTCCGACGCTGCCGCCGTGCACCGCTACACCGGTGTCGCGCCGAGCGTGGCGATCCACGTCCCCTGGGACCTCGTCGACGACTGGGCCGAGCTCCGCGAGCATGCCGAGTCCGAGGGCGTGCGCATCGGCGCGGTCAACCCGAACACGTTCCAGGAGGACGACTACCGGCTCGGCAGCGTGTGCAACCCCGACCCCCGGATCCGGCGCAAGGCGCTCGACCACCTGCTGGAGTGTGTCGACATCGCCGAGCAGGTCGGGTCCCGGCACCTGTCGCTGTGGTTCGCCGACGGCACCAACTACCCGGGCCAGGACTCGATCCGGGCCCGCCAGGACCGGCTCGCGGAGGCGCTGGCCGAGACCTACGCCGCCATGCCCGAGGACATGACGATGCTCGTCGAGTACAAGTTCTTCGAGCCGGCGTTCTACCACATGGACCTGCCCGACTGGGGCACCTCGTTGCTGCACTGCCTGCACCTCGGGCCGCAGGCGAAGGTGCTCGTCGACACCGGTCACCACGCCCCGGGCACCAACATCGAGATGATCGTGGCCACCCTGCTGCGCGAGGGCCGGCTGGGCGGCTTCCACTTCAACAGCCGGTTCTACGCCGACGACGACCTCATGGTGGGCTCCGCGGACCCGTTCGCGCTGTTCCGGATCATGTTCGAGATCGTCCAGGCCGACGCGCTCGTGCCCGAGGCCGGCGTCGCGTTCATGCTCGACCAGTGCCACAACATCGAGGCGAAGATCCCCGCACAGATCCGGTCGGTGATGAACGTGCAGGAGGCCACCGCCAAGGCGCTGCTCGTCGACGCCCAGGCGCTCGCGAGCGCTCGTGACTCCGGGGACGTGCTCGGTGCCAACGCCGCGGTGATGGACGCCTACAACACCGACGTACGGCCACTGCTCGCGCAGCTGCGCCAGGACCTGGGGATCGACCCCGACCCGCTCGCCGCCTACGCGGCCAGCGGCTACCAGCAGCGCATCGAGAACGAACGCGTCGGCGGCGCCGCCGCGGGATGGGGAGCCTGAGATGACCGAGCCCACAGTGGACACCGACCTGCCGGCGGCGGCGCGCGAGCTGCTCGCCCGCTCCAACCGGCTCGGTGCCGACCCGCGGGTGACCAACTACGGCGGTGGCAACACCTCCGCCAAGGTGACCGTGACCAGTCCCGCCACCGGCGGCGCAGTCGAGCTGCTCTACGTCAAGGGTTCCGGGGGCGACCTCGGCACCCTGCGCGCCGCGGGGCTGGCGGTCCTCGAGCGCGACCGGCTGGTGGCGCTCGACGCCGTCTACCGCGGCGTCGAGCACGAGGACGAGATGGTCGGCCTGTTCCCGTACTGCTCGTTCGGGCACGGCGGGGCGACCCCGTCGATCGACACCCCGATGCACGGCCTGGTCGACCTCGCCCACGTCGACCACCTGCACCCCGACTCCGTGATCGCCCTGGCCTGCGCGGCCGACGGTGAGGAGCTGGTGCGCAAGATCTGGGGCGGGTCCGTGGCCTGGGTGCCCTGGAAGCGACCGGGTTGGGAGCTGGGCAGGGCCATGGCCGAGATCTCGGCCGACCCCGACGTCATCGGTGCCGTGCTCGGTGGCCACGGGCTGACCGCCTGGGGCTCGACCAGCGACGAGGTGGAGCAGCGCTCGCTGCGGATCATCCGTGAGGCCGAGGAGTTCCTCGCCCGTGAGTCCGTCGCCGAGCCGTTCGGAGCCGTGGTGCCGGGCCGCGAGGCGCTGGCCGTCGAGCAGCGCCGTGCCCGGGCGGCGCAGCTGTTCCCCCACCTGCGCGCGATCGCCTCCACCGACCGGCGCCAGGTCGGGCACTTCACCGACTCCGAGGTCGTGCTCGACTTCGTCGCCCGCGAGAAGCTGCCGCAGCTGGTCTCGCTCGGGACCTCCTGCCCCGACCACTTCCTGCGCACCAAGGTCCGTCCGCTGCTCCTCGACACCGCGGTGGACGCTCCCCTCGAGGAGGTCGTGGCCCGGCTCGGGGAGCTGCACGCGGAGTACCGCGAGGAGTACGCCGCCTACTACGAGCGGCACGCCGGTCCGGGGACACCGGCCATGCGCGGGGCCGACCCGGCGATCGTGCTGGTGCCCGGGGTGGGGATGTTCTCCTTCGGTGCCGACAAGCAGACCGCCCGTGTGGCAGGCGAGTTCTACGTCAACGCGATCAACGTGATGCGGGGCGCCGAGGGCGTCTCGACGTACCGGCCCGTCTCCGAGGCCGACAAGTTCGCCGTGGAGTACTGGCAGCTCGAGGAGGACAAGCTCAAGCGCCGGCCCGCCCCGCGGGCCCTGGCCGGCAAGGTCGCGTTCGTGACCGGCGGCGCCTCGGGCATCGGTCTGGCCACGGCCCGGCTGTTCGCCGAGCACGGCGCCAACGTCGTGGTCGCGGACCTCGACGCGGACAGGTGCGCCGAGGTCGCCGCCGACCTGGGCAGCACCGACGTCGCGGTCGGCGTCGCGGTCGACGTCACCGACCCGGCGGCGGTGCAGGCCGGGCTGGACGCCGCCGTGCTGGCCTTCGGCGGCGTGGACCTCCTGGTCAACAACGCCGGCATCACCCGCGCCGGGTCGCTCGCCGACACCAGCCTCGAGGACTGGGACCTGCAGTACGCGATCATGACGCGGGGCAGCTTCTTGGTGTGCAAGGCGGCCGAGCCGGTCCTGCGGGCGCAGCGGCTGGGGGGCGACATCATCAACGTGTGCTCCAAGAACGCGGTCTTCGCCGGCCCCAACAACGTCGCCTACTCCTCGGCCAAGGCAGCACAGGCGCACATGGTGCGACTGCTCGCGGCCGAGCTGGGCGACATCGGCGTGCGGGTCAACGGGATCAACCCCGACGGAGTGGTCCGGGGGAGCGGCATCTTCTCCGGCGGTTGGGGCGCCTCGCGCGCCGAGACCTACGGGGTCCCGGAGGAGGAGCTCGGCAAGTACTACGCCCAGCGCACGGCGCTGAAGGTCGAGGTGCTCCCCGAGCACATCGCCTCGGCCGCGCTCGCGCTGACCAACGGCACCCTGCCGATCACGACGGGGCTGATCGTCCCGGTGGACTCCGGCGTCCCGCAGGCGTTCCTGCGCTGACCCCGGCCCCCCGACCCGGCACCCGGACCAGGCACCCGGACCAGGCAGGCCCGTTCTCCGGATGACCGGTCGGGTGCCGACGGCACCCGACCGGTCGCCCCCCTGGATCAGTCGGGCCAGGCTGCCGTGGTGACCACGCCTCCGGAGACCTCGACGGTCAGCACGACGGCGTCGGACTCCTTGAACCCCAGGCCGTAACGGCCCTGCCGTACCTCGGGGAACACCAGGGAGGGCACCGTCCCACCGGCGACCGGACGGTCGACCACCGCCACGTGCGGGTGGTGGACGTGGGCACCACCGGGCCGGTGCCCGTCGGGTCGCAGCTCCACCTCGGTCCCGCTCAGGGCGGCCGGCATCGTCACCACCAGCGCCCCGACCTCGCCGCCGATGTCCAGCAGCACCGCACCCTGCCCGGCGTACGGGTTCTCCTCAGCCGTCGTCATGACGCCTTCGTCGTCCCCGGCTTGGTCTGGTAGCCACCACCGGGGAGGCCGAGGTAGGGGAACTTCTTCAGCAGCGGCGCGTTGGTGTCCGTCGTCCCGTCCGTGATGGCTCCCGCAGCGGGGTCCGGGCTGTACGACGGGTCGACCAGCGGGATCGTGGCCCCGGCCACGGCCCGGAGCTCGATGGTGACCACGTCGTCGGAGATCCGCCGGCCGTTGGGGAAGCCCGCAGGATCCCCGGCGACCAGACCGCCGTTGTTGGGCTTCTTGGTCGGCTTGATCGCCAGGTTGAGCCGGAGCATGTCGGACTCGACCGGACCGGTGTAGTTCTGGAAGCCCGGAACGACGCCCGACGGGATGCCGGTCAACAAGATGGCGTTGAGGTCCGCACGGGGCTTGTCGTAGGCGGCCAGGTGGGGGAACACCCCCGGGTACAGCGCCGGGAGCAGACCCTGCAGCTCCGGCTTGTTCACGTACTTCGCGTACCGCTTGTCCTGGTCGGGCTCCACGCGGTTCCACTCGTCCTTCTCGGCCATCGGCACGATGACCTCGTTGAACAGCGGGTTGCCCAGGCGGGAGACCTGCTCCCACGGACCGTGGCTGACGTAGCGCCTCTTCTTGGCGTCCCACATCTTCGACCTGCGCCGACTGGCGGTCGCCCACACGCCGATGACCGAGCTCGCCTTGCTGGGGTCCCGGGGCATGTCGCCGTTGCGGCTGACGTCGGAGATCGGCAGCTGCAGCGCGATCGTGTGCACGTTGTAGGACTGCACGGCGTTCACGCCGTTCATGTTCGGCATCGAGATCACGTGTGCCTCGTTGAACGGTCGCAGAGCGCCCAGGTCGAAGATGCTCCCGAGGTCGACGTGGAAGGCGTCGGCCCGCTGGCCGGCGAACACGCTCCGGTTGCCCATCGACCGCACGGCCTGCGCGGCGAGCTTCCCGTAGTCCGGGGTGCTGCGGACGCCGACGTTGACCGGCGGGCAGGGGAGTCCGGCGACCATCCGCTTGCGCCGACCGCGCTCGTAGCGGGTCACCGAGTAGTACTGCGGGCGGTTCCAGTCGGGGTCGTCGATGCTCGTGATCGGGCCGGTGTTGTAGAGGAACGTCTTGGGGTTGCGGATCTTGGTGGTGAACTCGAACCGGTAGACGATGTCGGCCCTGCCCTTGCCGCTGTTCGCGATCTTGATGTCGTAGGCGACGTCGTCGCCGAACTCGTAGAAGTTGGGCCCGCCGTTGGGCTGCTGGAGCGGGATGAAGTTGGCGATCAGCGTGACCGTGCCCGGCTTGTCGGGGCTGACGAACGCGTAGACGTCGGTGCCGTCGGCCACGGGGTCCTTGGCGATCTCGGGGGCTTCGCGGTGGGAGGACATCTCACTGACCTCCCGCCGCGTTGAGGAGCCGGACGACCAGGTCGCGGTCCTCGACCACGACCTCGCGCTCGCCGACCAGCAGCGTCACGGTGCTGCCACGGTGGTCCTCGACGTAGGCGACGACCGTCTCCTGCGCCGACCGGCCCGCGCGCACGCTCGCGCTCGCGGGGACGCCGATGCCGACGACTCCCGCTGCGGCTCCGGCGCCGGCCACGGCGAGGAACTTCCTTCGGTTGGTCTCACTCATGAGCACTGCCTCCCAGGGGGTGGTGGCACAGCCCCTCGTGAGCCACGCCACAGGGTCTTCGTGACGGTAGGCCTGATCGGATGCCCGAGGGCCGGACGGACTAGTCCGCCCGGCCCACGGTCCCGTGCCGGCTCAGCCGGCGTCGTGGCGTCGGCGGCTCGGCTGGGTCCGCTGGTGCCCGAGCTCGCCGCCCACACGGCCGCCGAAGGGCCGGCCGTGGTCGGCGTACTCCTCGCGGAAGTAGGCCAGCGAGTGCGGTCCCAGGTCGACCCGTGCACCGGTACGGAGCACGACCGCGGCGCCGACCAACGCGCCGTGGACCCGCACCTCCGGGCCCAGGCTGGCCAGGGCGTACTCGTCGTAGGGGGTGCGGAGCACGCTGGCGTGGTGCGGCTCGAGCCCGGGCAGGACGATGTCGCAGTCGGGGGCGGAGCCGATGACCGTCTCGTCGCCGGAGATCCAGAAGATCGGCTGACGCTCACCGGACCACATCGCCTGCTTCTCCAGGATCAGGCGGGGTCCGCCGGTGCCCTCGTGGTCGGTGGTGCCCACCCGCCGCCGTGGCCGCCGCGAGAAGGTCGGTACCAGGGGGAACATCGTCGGCGGGGGCGTGATGTCCGCGTCGGGCAGCACCGGGGCCTGGCCGGTTGCGCGCGAGCGCAGGGACGTCCAGGCGCCGCGCAGGCTGCCGATCCGGATGTGTCGCGAGCCGGTCGCACGGCGCTGCCACCACGGGGCCTTGACCGCGCCGATGGTCACCAGGTGCACACCCTCGTGCACCACGCGGACCGCGATCCGGCGCTGGGCCAGCCCGTCGGCGACCGCGCGTACGGCGGGGGCGTCACCCGACCCCGCGAACACCCCGGGGTTGTCGATGTCGAGGGTCAGGTGCCCGCCGCTGCCGGAGAGGTGGGCGTGCGCCGTCTCGCCGTCTGCGCCCTGCAGGTCGACGGAGAGGTCGGCCCGCACGTCCACCGCGGTCATCGCCCGCTACCGCCCTCGTTGTCGCTCGTGGTGACGGTGAGGGTGCCGTCGATCTTCCAGGTCGCACGCGGGGCGTTGCTCCCGGTGTCGCGGGGGACCTCGACGGACATGTCGCGGAAGGTGTAGTTGATCGCGGCCTCGCGGCCGGTCAGGAAGCTCCACATCCGGGCTCCCAGGTCGGTCCAGTCCACGACCTCGTCCGAGGTTCCGTCGACTGACTGGCTGCTGACTGACATGATCTCTCCTAAGTTCGACATTGACTTCAACAAGTTGTTGAGGTTTCCTGATCAGAGAAACACGAAGCGCGCCGAAGCGCAAGACCGGAGGACGAAATTGAACGAGACGGCGACCTTGACGATCGGGGACCTCGCGGAGCGGACCGGGCTGAGCCCGGCCACACTGCGGATGTGGGAGACCCGGCACGGTTTCCCGGTTCCGCACCGCCTGGAGTCGGGCCACCGGCGCTACACCGAGGAGGACCTGAACGCGATCCAGGCGGTCGTCCGGCACAAGGACGCCGGCACCCGGCTCGAGCTCGCCATCGCGCACGCCCTCGCGGACGCCGAGCCCGCGGCGCCGTCGATCTATGCCTACCTGCGCCGGCGGCACCCCCACCTCGGCGTGCACCGGCTGAAGAAGACGACGCTCCTCGCGCTCTCCTGGGCCATCGAGGACGAGTTCTGCGCCAAGGCCGACAACGCCACCATGTACGCCGCCTTCCAGCACGAGAAGTACTACCGGCTCTCCCAGCCGCGGTGGACCGAGCTGGCGCGGGTCTCCGCAGGGGCCACCGTCTTCGCGCAGTTCGAGCACGCCGACCCCGACGCCGCCCCGGCCGAGGTGGCCCTGCCCGACGACGCCCCCATGCGCCGGGAGTGGGCGGTGGTCTGCGACGCACTCGACCTGCCGGTGGTGCTCACCGCGTGGGAGCTGCCCGGGCAGGAGGACGTCCCCGAGCGCGAGCGCCTGTTCGAGTCGATGTGGAGCGTCGACGGCGCGGCGGCCCACGACGCGGCGCGCGTGTGCGCCTCGGTGGCGGCCGAGCACGGTGTGCCGGCGAGCGTGGGCGCGGCGGCCCCCTCCGGGCGGCCGCACACCCCGGACCTGGCGGCGGTGACCATGCTGTTCAACCGGATGGTGGCCTACGTGGACCGGATCGGCGACCGCTGAGAACAATAAAGCCCAAAACGGACCATTTCGTCTCATTATCTGCCACGATCTGAGGTGCTGGACCAGCCTCCGCGTCGACGTGCGCGCGGAGGTCGCATCTCGATCGGAGGAACGCCGCCATGGGTCACCCTGCCCGGCACCGGCTGCTGGCCACCCTGCTCGCCGCCTCGTTCGCCCTCGTGGCCACCGGCTGCGGGGAGAACGGCGTGAGCAGCCTGCCGGTCGCCCCGGCACCCTCGGTCTCACCGACCCCTGTGGACACCGGCGTCGAGGTCACCGGGCTCGACCCCGAGGACCTGGAGGTCTCCGACGTGCCCGGGATCGCGCCCGGCGCCAACCTGTCCTTCGCCTCACCGATCTACTCGATCAGCGCCGCACAGGAGCTCACCGGACCGACCACGGTCCGACTGCGCCTGGACAACGCCCTGCCGCGCACCTCCCCGGTCTTCGTGGCGAGCCGGTCCGGCGTGGGCCAGTGGAACTACCTGCCGGCTCGGCTGATGACCGACCAGGTGCACGTGGAGTTCACCACCAGCCGGCTCGAGGACGTCGGAGCTCTGGTGATGGACGAGCAGGGCGCCCTGCAGGCGTTCCGCGACGAGGTCCGCACCCGCCTGGAGACCGGCCTGGACCGCACGGTGGACAAGCCGACCTGCGAGGGGACCGAGGAGGCCGAGAAGTCGGGCTACTCGGTGGGGTACTCGCGTGGCAAGAACGCCGTCTACTGGTGCTTCGGGCTCGAGGACGAGCGCCGCGTCGTACGCCTGGTCAGCCGGCGGATGCTGCCGCTCCTGGTCACCCACGGCGACGCTGCGGTCCTGCCGCCGGCGGTGAAGGTGCAGCCCGCCTGGCGCACCTGGGCCGCCATGCTGACCGGTGAGGACCTGGTGCTCCCGCCCGGGCGCACCGTGACCTTGGACGCCGACCTGGAGCCCGAGCAGCGGCTGCTGATCAGCGTCGACACCGACGCCCGGGTGGAGTCGCTGCGGGTCCTGCAGGCCACCGTCGGCGCCCTGGTCGCGGGAGCGAACAGCTTCGGCGCCGGCAGCGGCAGCACCGGCAAGATCGTCGCGGCGCTGCTGGCCCGCAAGCAGTGTGCGAAGACCCTGGGCAAGGGCAGCGAGGCGATGCTCGCCGGCTGCTTCTCCCGTCGCAAGGTGCGCCAGCTGTTCGGTACGCGCGGCATGCTGCTCAACCAGCTCACCTCCGCGCGGTCCACCGCGACCTTCCTCCGCAAGCAGTTCGCCGCGATGTCCGCTGCGGTGGCGAAGGCCGGCCCGCAGAACGTGGTCGTCCGCCGGGCCAAGCCGGACTTCGGTCCCTTCGTGGGCACGTTCACGGGGAGCGCCCGGGCGATGGAGGTGAGCGACGCCGGTGTCGTCTTCGAGTCGGTGAGCAACGAGACCGAGGAGGGCACCACCCGCGTGGCCAACGTGACCTACCGGCTCTCCGAGCCCGAGGTCGACCAGGGCGTCGCCACCGCCGACGCCGTCGTGGTGAGGGTCAAGATCTTCGACCGCAAGGCCTTCCGGGGCCGGGTGCCGGCCGTCGGTCAGACCGGTCGCTTCAAGCTCGAGAAGGGCGTGGTCCGCTCGCCGTTCGTGCTGCGCACCTACTGCGACGCGAAGGCGGCCAAGAAGGGCACCTGCGGCTGACCGCACGCGGTGGTGGAGGATGGCCGCTCCACCGCGTGAAGGAGCCACGGATGAGCCTGCCCGAGTCGCTGACCGACCTCACCGTCGCCGTGCTCGGTGGTACGGGCCCCCAGGGGAGAGGGCTGGCACGGCGGTTCGCCGCCGCCGGTCTGCCGGTGGTGCTCGGCAGCCGCAGCGCCGAGCGGGCCGCGGCGACGGCCGCCGACCTGGCCGACGCGACCGGTGGCACCGTGACCGGGTCGGCCAACGCGGAGGCGGCCGCCGCAGGTGACGTCGTGGTCGTCGCAGTCCCGTGGGACGGGCACGCCGAGCTGCTGGGCGGCCTGGTCGACGTCCTGGCCGGAAAGATCGTCGTCGACTGCGTCAACCCGCTCGGGTTCGACCGGCAGGGGGCCTACGCCCTCGAGGTCCCGGAGGGCTCGGCCGCCCAGCAGGCGGCCGCGATCCTGACCGGGTCGACCGTGGTCGGGGCCTTCCACCACGTCTCGGCCGTGCTGCTGGAGGATCCCGAGGTCGCCGAGGTCGACACCGACATCCTCGTCCTCGGCGAGGGTGAGGACCGCGCTGCCTGCGACCTGGTCCAGGACCTCGCCGGCACCATCCCCGGAGTGCGCGGCGTCTACGGCGGCCGGCTGCGCAACGCCCACCAGGTCGAGGCGCTGACGGCCAACCTGATCAGCGTGAACCGCCGCTACAAGTCGCACGCGGGGCTGCGGGTCACCGACCTCTGACCGGGACGTGTCCGCGTCGGGCGCGCGTGGCCACCCGATGGACCGGCAGTTCGAGCAGCGAGCCTCGGCGTCAGGCGGCGCGGTGCGGGATCCGGCGGCGAACTGCCTGTCGACCTGTCAGAGCCGCGCCCCGGACTCGCCACCGGGGTCAGGCCCCGTGCCCCCTGTTGCCGACGACCACGGCGATCGGCGGGATCACCGCCGCCACGATGCTCATCACCACCGCGGCCGTGGTCGACCAGAAGCGGACGACGTTCCAGGCCAGCAGGATCAGGCCCAGGCAGGTCCCCATCAGCCAGAAGTAGGCGTGCTTGCGGTCCATGACTCGAGCCTAGGTCGGCTCCACGACGCCGCCCAGCCGCCGGGAACGCTCGGTGGCGACCTAGGTTGGAGCGGTGCCCCCCACACGAACCCACCGGTGGCAGGACTGGGACCTCGACGACCTCGTACGCCGCAAGCAGCGGCTCGGACTGAGCACCAGCCTGGTGGTCCCCGCCCGCAACGAGGCGAGCACCGTCGGTGACGTCGTCGCGCGGGTCCGGGAGGCGCTCACCGAGACGGTCGCACTGCTCGACGAGATCGTGGTGGTCGACTCCGACTCCACCGACACGACCCACGCCGTCGCCACGGCCGCCGGGGCCGTGGTCCACCGCTCCCGTGAGATCCGGCCCGACCTGGGCAGCCACCCCGGCAAGGGGGAGGCGATGTGGAAGTCGCTCTTCGTCACCCGTGGCGACCTGCTCGTGTTCATGGACGCCGACCTCGTCGACTGGGACACCCACTTCGTCCCCGGCCTCCTCGGCCCGCTGCTCACCGAGGACCGGGTGGCGCTGGTCAAGGGGTTCTACCAGCGACCGCTGCGCGACGGCGCCGGCCACGAGAGCGCGTTCGAGGGTGGCCGGGTCACCGAGCTCGTGGCGCGGCCCGTGCTCGCGCTGGCGTGGCCCGAGCTGAGCTGGCTGGTCCAGCCGCTGGCCGGGGAGTGGTCGGTGCGCCGCGAGCTGTTCGAGCAGCTGGCGGTGCCCACGGGGTACGCCGTGGAGCTGGCCGCCCTCGTGGACACCCTGCGCCTGAGGGGGCCGGACGCGATCGCCCAGGTCGCCCTCGGTCGCCGCGCCCACCGGCACCAGGCGCTCGGCGACCTCGGTGCGATGGCCACCCAGATCCTGGCTGCCGTGCACCGGCGTCTCCCCGGCGCGCCCGCCCCCGCCCTCGGCCCCACGCCTGACCGGGTCGGACTCGACCAGCACCGCGTCGCCGGGACCGCCGGGCGCGAGACGCTGGAGACCGTGCGCCGCGAGGTGAGCCTCCTCGAGCGACCACCCGCGGTGCAGGTGGGAGGATCGCGCCCATGACCCTGCGGCTGGGCCGGCACTCCTTCGCCGACGACCGGCGGCTGATGATGGCGATCGTCAACCGGACGCCGGACTCCTTCTACGACCGGGGAGCGACCTGGGCGGAGGACAAGGCGCTCGACCGGGTGGCCGAGGTCGTCGCCCAGGGTGCCGAGATCGTCGACATCGGGGGCATCAAGGCCGCTCCCGGGGTGGAGATCGACATCGCCGAGGAGCAGCGGCGCACCGTCGGCTTCGTCGAGCGGGTGCGTGCTGCCCATCCCGACGTCGTGATCAGCGTGGACACCTGGCGCGCCCCGGTGGGGCGTGCGGTCTGCGAGGCAGGAGCCGACGTGCTCAACGACGCCTGGGGCGGGGCCGACCCCGCGCTGGTCGACGTCGCGGCCGAGTACGACGCCGCGATCGTGTGCACGCACACCGGCGGCGTCACGCCGCGGACCCGCCCGCACCGCATCGAGTACGCCGACGTGGTGGCCAGTGCGATCGCCGACACCACGGCGTACGCCGAGCGCGCCCTGGCCGCGGGCGTGGCCCGGGAGAGCATCGTCATCGACCCGGCCCACGACTTCGGCAAGACCACCGGGCACTCCCTCGAGCTGACCCGGCGGCTCGACGAGCTGGTCGACACCGGCTGGCCGGTGCTGGTCTCGCTGTCCAACAAGGACTTCGTCGGCGAGGCCCTGGACCTGCCGGTCGGCGAGCGGCTGAACGGCACCCTGGCCGCGAGCGCCGTCTCGGCGCTGCACGGTGCCCGGATCTTCCGGGTGCACGAGGTGGCCGAGACCCGCCAGGTGGTCGACATGGTCGACGCGGTCTACGGCAGACGCGCACCGCGCCGGGCGATCCGGGGCCTCGCGTGATCGGGACCGTCCTCGTGCTGCCCACCCCGCGGGTCCTGCTGCCCGGCCTCTCCGAGACCGACCCTGTCCCGGAGCTGAGATCGGCCTGCGCGGCAGCGGTGCAGGGGCTGCTCGCCGACGGACCGGCACGGATCGTCGTGGTCGCCACGCCCGTCGGCGACCTCAACCGGGCCCGTGGTGTCACCGAGCCCCTCGGTCACCGGGTGGCCCGCCACCTGCTCGGCGCGGTCGCCTTCGAGGCGCAGGTCGCGCGACCCGCGACGGCCGCGTCGTTGCGTGCGGAGGTGGCCCCGGACCCGACCGCGCTCGTGGTGATGGCCGACGGGTCGGCCAGCCGCGGTGAGAAGGCGCCGGGACACCTGCACCCCGAGGCGGTCGCCTTCGACGATGCGATCGAGCGCGGACTGCGCACCGGCGACCCCGAGGCGCTCGCGGGCCTCGACCCCGAGCTGGCGCGCGAGGTGTGGTGCGAGGGCGTGCCGGGCTTCCACCTGCTGGCCGAGGTGGCCCGTGGTCGCGGGATCTCCGCCGAGGTGAGCCACGCCGACGCGCCGTACGGCGTGGCGTGGTGGGTCGCGCGCTGGGACCTCACCTGACCTCGTGCCACAGTGGCCCGATGGCCGGCGAGATCCCTGGAACCACCCGCGGCGAGCTCGGGGAGCTGCAGCTCGACCGACTGCGTCGCACCCTGCGCGCCGCCTACGAGAACGTGCCGCACTACCGCCGCGCCTTCGACGACGCGGGCGTGACCCCCGACGTGGCCGTCCTGTCCGACCTGGCGCGCTTCCCGTTCACCACCAAGGCCGATCTCCGGGCCAACTACCCCTTCGGGATGTTCGCGGTGCCGCGCGAGCGGGTGGCGCGGGTGCACGCCTCGAGCGGGACGACGGGCAAGCCGACGGTGGTCGGCTACACCCGCGAGGACCTGGACACCTGGTCGGAGCTGATGGCGCGCTCCATCCGCGCCGCCGGCGGCCGGCCCGGCGACGTGTGCCATGTGGCCTACGGCTACGGGCTGTTCACCGGCGGGCTCGGCGCCCACTACGGCGCGGAGCGGCTGGGCTGCACCGTGGTGCCGGTCAGCGGCGGCATGACCGAGCGCCAGGTGCAGCTGATCCTCGACTTCGAGCCCCGGATCATCATGGTCACCCCGTCCTACTTCCTCGCGATCCTCGACGAGCTCGAGGCGCAGGGCGTCGACCCCCGCTCGACCTCCCTGGAGATCGGGGTCTTCGGGGCCGAGCCGTGGACCGACGAGATGCGGCGCACCGTCGAGCAGCGCGCGGGCATCCGCGCCGTCGACATCTACGGGCTCTCCGAGGTGATGGGCCCGGGGGTGAGCCAGGAGGCGGGTGAGACCCAGGACGGGCTGCACCTGTGGGAGGACCACTTCCTGCCCGAGATCGTGGACCCGGTGACCCTGCAGGTGCTGCCCGACGGTGAGGAGGGCGAGCTCGTGCTCACCTCGCTGACCAAGCAGGCGATGCCGGTCGTGCGCTACCGCACCCGCGACCTGACCCGGCTGCTCCCCGGTACGGCGTACCCCGCGTTCCGGCGGATGCAGAAGGTCACCGGCCGCACCGACGACATGATGATCGTGCGCGGCGTCAACGTCTTCCCCAGCCAGGTGGAGGAGCAGATCCTCACCGTCGAAGGGCTCGCGCCGCACTACCTGTGCGTGCTCACCCGGCCCGGGAACCTCGACGAGCTCACCGTCCGGGTCGAGCACCTCCCCACCGCGACGGGGCCGGTGGACACTGCGGCGCTCGGGAGGGCGCTGGCCGAGCGCATCAAGCAGCGGATCGGGGTGACCGCCCGGGTCGAGGTGCTCGAGCCGCACGCGCTGCAGCGTTCTCTGGGCAAGGCGCGGCGGATCAGCGACGAGCGCTGAGGCTCACCACCCGCCGCCGAAGGCCAACAGCGGGACGACGTCGTCGGCCCGCGACACCACCTCGGCCAGCGCGTCGGCGGGAGGCGCACCGCCCGCCACCCGCACGTGCCAGTCCGCCATCACCTCGCAGGCGACGTCGTCGGCGAGCAGGACCGGCGACGAGAGCACGGTGCGTGCACCCGCGTGCAACCACGCGGCGGACAGCCCGATCGCCTCCTCGCCCGAGCGCACCGCCACCCGCCCGAGCTCGCACGCGGAGAGCACGACGGTCGAGGGCGGGCGGCGCAACCGGTCGAGGTCGTAGCCGAACCAGGGACCGTCGGCGAGCTCGATCGCCGAGAACAGCGGGTTCTCGGCGGTGTGCCGGCCGTGCCCCGCGAGGTGCAGGAGGTCGACCTGCTCGGCCAGCTCGGCCACCCCGGAGGTGGTCGCCGCACCGTGGCGCAGCACCCTGGCCCTCGGCCAGGCGGCCGCCGCCCGGGTGACCTCCTCGGGTCCGCGGGCCACCCGCGGGCCCGCGACCAGCCCGGCCGTGCGCGGCCGCGGCGCACCGCGCAGCTCGAGCCAGCGGGTCGCGGACGGAGGGATCACCAGTGGTCGTCCGAGCAGACCGGGGAGCAGCGACCAGGGCGTGCCGGCCAGGGCGCCGGACGGGGTCAGCACCACCCGGCGGTCGCCCAGCGTAGGCAGGACCGGGGCGACGAGCCGGTCGGCCACCACCCGCAGCCGGGCGCGCAGGGACGCCCGCAGCGGGGCCGCCAAGGGGTCGTCGCGGTGGCCCGCGGCCATCGCCAGGTCGGCGGTGAGGCCCTCGAGGTCGGCGCGGAGCGGTGCCAGCGGGCCGAGCTCGAGGACCCGGGCGTCGTCCGCGGTGCAGACGAGCGCGGTGACCCGGTCACCGACCACGACGTGGGCCACCAGCGCCGCGTCGTCGACCTCCAGCACCGAGGTGAGGTGGTCGAGCTCGACGGGCTCGGTGACCTCACCGGCGCCCGCGGCGTACCACTGGCGCTGCCGCACCCGGCGACGCAGCTCCTCGGCGCGCCGACCACGGGTGCCGGGCAGCCGCAGCTCGGTCAGGTCCCGGGCCGTCTGCTCGTCGGTCGGGGGGCGGACCGGGGCGACTCGGCCGACGAGCGTGCGGGCACGCTCGGACCACTCGAGGACGACCGCTGGGTGACCGTCGGCGACGGCCAGCTCCAGGCCGTGCCTGGCCAGGCGCCGACCGTGCCCGACGAGGGTGCTCTGCAGGTCGAGGCTGCCGAAGGACGACTGCCACCGGTGCAGGTCGTCGAGGCCGGCCCGCACGTGGTCGCGCGCACGCCGCGGGTCGTCGCGGGCCCGGGCGAGCTCGGCGCGCACCTCGCGGGCGAGCAGCCGGGTGGTGATCGGCGCGGACGGCGACGGCCGCACGGCGCCGAGCCGCTCCCGGGCGGCGTCCAGGTCTCCCCGGGCCACGCTGAGGCGGGCGGACTCCAGGCGCAGGACCGTCGCCTCGCGCACCAGGCCACGCTCTCGCAGGGCGGTGGCCGTGGCGTCCACGCGGCGCTGCAGGGCGGGGGTCCGGTCGCCGGCAGCGACCTGTGCAGCCAGTGCCACGGCCTCGGCGCGCAGGGCCCGGGCCGGGCTGGTCTGCGCGCGGAAGCGCCGGGCCGCGCGCCGTGCCACCACCCGCGCGCGGCCCGGGTCCTCGCGCAGCAGCGTCCAGGCCAGGGTCAGCTCGCACTCGGCCTGGAAGGTGCGCAGCCGGCGCGCGCCGTACGCCGCCGCGGCGCGCTCGAGGGCCACGGACGCCTCGCGGGGCCGGCCGGCGGCGGTGAGGATCTCGGCCCGGTCCTGCTCCACGGTGGCCCGGTTGATCGGCGACGAGGCGGTGAGCACCTCGGCGGCGTCGGCGATCGTCGTCATCGCCCCGATCAGGTCGCCGAGGAGCAGGCGGGTGTAGCCCAGGTTGTGCTCGGCCTTGGCCCGGTCGAGCTCCAGTCCCGGGCGGCCCAGCGCCGTCCGGGCGGCGGTGAAGTCGGCGGCCGCCTGGGTGGCCCGTCCGTGCTGGAGGTGGACGTTGCCGCGGTTGATCAGCGCGTACCCCAGGTCGTCGCTGCCCGACGGCAGCACCGCGACCGCCCGGGCCAGGGCCTCCAGGGCGCCCTCGGTCTCACCCGTGCGCATGCGGATCAGCCCCAGCTGCTGCCACGCCTTCCCCTCGGTCACCGGGTCGAGGTCGTGCCGCGCGAGCACGCGGAGACAGCGTTCGACCCCGCCGCCGGGGTCACCGGTCTCCGCCTCGACGTAGGCGCGGGTGATCTCGGCCCGGGCGTGGACGTACGCCTCCGCGGAGGCCGCGCACGCCCGGTCCAGGTAGCGGCTCACCCGCGCGTAGCTCCCGCTGCTGGCCGCCAGGCGCGCGCGGTCGAGCAGCTCGTCGGCGCGCATGCCCGCCATCATGGCCTCAGGTCGGTGACCCCCGTCAACGCCTGCCAACCGCGGGCGACGGCGGCGGCGCGGTCGTCGTGGTCGGGGTCGATGAGGTCGGCCAGCTGCGCCGCGATCCGTCCGGCCAGGAGCGGCGCCGCGAACGAGGTGCCGCTCCACAGCGCGAAGCTCCCGGTGTAGTCGTCGGGGTCGATCGACTCCCGGACGCGCTGGTAGGCCTCGGAGCGCGCTGCCGGCTCCAGCCCGCCCTGGAACGCGGGCAGGGTGCTCATCACCGCTGCTCCCGGGGCGTGGGCGCGCACCCACGGTCCCGCGTTGCTGAACAGGGCGTCGGTGCCGTTGGGGTTCAGCGCGCCCACCGAGACCACCGGGACGACGTCGGGGCTCACCGGTGCGCCACCCCGTCCGTCGGCCCAGGGCGCGAACGCGGCCGGGAACATCGGCCTGGCGGTGGCGTCGTTGCCCGCCGAGCACACCACCGCGACCCCGCAGCTGCCCAGCAGGTGCACGATCTCGTACATCGTCGGGTCGAAGAGGAGGTCCTCCGGCGTCTCGTGGTAGTAGCCGAGCGAGAGCGTGAGCACGTCGATCGGGTGCCCGCCCTCCTCGCCGTCGCGGTGGCGCCGAGCCACCTCCGCCACCGCGCCCAGCGCCGTGACCAGGTCGCTCTCCACCACCGGGCCGTCGGAGCCCACCACCCGCCACGTGACGATGTCGGCGTCGGGGCAGGCCTGGTGGATGAGCCCCGCGATGAAGGTGCCGTGACCGGCCAGCGGGTCGATGCCCCCGTCCAGGGCACCGACCTGGTCGAACCACCGCTCGGGGTCGGTCTGCTCGTCCACGTAGCCGATCGGCTCCCCGTCCAGCCCGGGACCCGCAGCGACCACGGAGGCCAGCCAGTCGTGCCGGCCGCAGCCGGTGTCGAGCGTGGCCACGACGGGACGCCGGCCCACGACCTGCTCGTCGGGGCGGCGTGCAGGCCTCGGCCCGACGTAGGCCATCGGCTGGCGTCCGCCGCTGCCCGGGACGCCGTAGGAGGAGATCACCGCCGAGTCGGCGGCCCCGGCGGGGCTGGGGGAGTGGAACGGGCTCGGGCTGTGGAACGGGCTGGGGGAGTGGAACGGGCTCGGACTGTGGAAGGGGTTGGGGTCGATCCCGCGGATCAGCACGATGTGGTCGAGACCGACGCGGCGCATGGCCTCCAGGCCGAACCGGGCCCGGGCGTTCTGCAGGAGCACCCAGCCGTCGGGGGCCAGGGTGGCGGTCTCGTCCCGGACGGTGAGGTCGAGCCGGACCACGCCGGGGACCGGGCTTGCGGTGCGGTCGGCGGCCTGGTCGGCGTTGTGATCGGCGGTTTGGTCGGCGGTCCGGCCGGGACCGGGGTCCGAGAGGGTCACCTCCCAGCCGAGCGAGGCGGCCACCTCGCCGAGCTGTGCGAGGACCTCCTCGGTCCCGGGTGTCCGGGCCACCACCAGCCGCGGGCCGACGTACACCGTGCTGCGGGGTCGGACGCCCCGGACCGCGAGCGCCGTGCCCGGGTCCAGCACCCGGCCACTGACCTGGTCCAGCACCGGCCGTGGTGGGACGAACGGTTCGCGCTGGGTCGACAGCGCGGACTGGCGCGACTCCGGGCGCGTGGGGGGACCGTCGGGTGGGGTGGAGGAGCTCATGCGACCTCAGATCCAGAAGGGTGGGGTGACGCGCGGGCGTACGCGGGTGGGGTCGCGGAAGGTCAGCCGGGACAGTCCGGCCGGGACCGAGTCGAAGGCGAAGCGCCCGTGCTCGTCGGAGGTGGCGTGCAGCGCCTCGGCCCGTCCCTCGGTGGCCAGCTCCACCGTGAGCGCACGGCCGGGCACCAGCCACCCGTCGAGGCGGGTGCGGTCCTGGTCGCGGTCGAGCCGCACGTGGATGCGCAGGTCGGGCGCCTCGTACTCGAGCAGCCAGGTGCCGGTGTCCTCGTGCTCCTGCGGGGCGGCCTCTCGCACGCCGGTCAGGGCGCTGTCGGCCGTGACCAGGGTGAGCAGCTCGAGCTCGAGGTCCTCGGCGGCGATCGCGGCGAGGACGCCGTCGACCAGGTCCGCCGGCGGTGGGTCGACCTCGTGCCAGACCCGCGCGACCGCCCGCAGCAGCATGGTGTCGTCGGGTGGCGTCGGACGGGAGTCGCTCATCAGGCACCCCCGACCAGGACCAGCTCGCGCCGCAGCTTGTCGAGGCAGCGCCCCCGGGTGGGCCCGATGCTGCCCACCGGCATGTCCAGCTCGGTGGCGATGGCGGTGTAGTCGGGACGGGCCTCCGCGGCCACGATCCGCAGCAGCCGCTGGCACCGCTCGGGCAGTCGGCCCAGGCAGTCCCACAGGCGGGCGTTGTCGTCGTCGAGGACGACGCGGGCCTCGGGGGCCGGTTCGTCGGGCAGGCGCCGGGCGATCGTCTCGTCCTCCACGGGGCGCTGACGTCCGGCCTGGCGGGAGACGCGCCACGCCTCCCGACGGGCCGAGGTGGTCAGCCAGCCGGCCACGGCCCGCGGCTCGGTGATCGTGTCCCCGGACCGCACCAGCGTCAGCCACGTCGTCTGCACCACGTCCTCCGCGCTGGCACGGTCGAGCCCGGCGGCCCGGACCACCTGCCACAGCATCGGGCTCAGCAGGCGCACGAGGTCCTCCAGCGCCCTCGGCTCACCGTCTCGCCAGCGGGTGAAGAGGGTGGCTGCGCTCGTCCACACCGAGGGAGCCTCGGTGGGTGTCTCGGACACGGTCTGCACACCTCCCAGGAGCCGGACGGGCCCTGCCGGATACATCCTGCACCGAGAACGACGGCCGGGGGGAGACCCGGGAGGCTCCCGGAGGGGTCAGTAGAGCCGTGGGAGGTCGCTCGCGGTGCCCCGGAACTCGGGATCGCGCTTGTCCCGGAACGCCGCCACGCCCTCCTTGCCGTCGCCGATGCTGGCGTGCCACATCGCGAGGCTGTCGGCGCGGTGCGCCTCCAGCGGATGGTCCACCGCGCTGTTGCGGTAGAGCAGCTGCTTGGCCAGGCCCAGCGCGGTCGGAGAGCGCCGTACGACGAACGAGCGGGCCAGCCCGAGCGCCGCGGGGAGCAGCTCGTCGGGCTCGTGCACCGAGCGCAGCAGCCGTCCGGCGAGCGCCTCCTCGGCGGTGAGCACGTCCGCGGCGTACACCCACTCCAGGGCCTGCTGCAGTCCGACGATGCGGGGCAGGAACCACGTCGAGGCCGCCTCCGGGACGATCCCCAGGCGACCGAAGACGAAGCCGATCCGCGCCCGGGTCGAGGCGAGCCGGAGGTCCATGGCCAGCGTCATCGTCGCGCCGATCCCGACGGCAGGACCGTTGATCGCGGCGATCACCGGCTTGGGCAGGTCGTGGATGGCCAGCGTGACCTTGCCGCCGGTGTCGCGGACGCCACTCTGGTAGGGCTCCTCGGTGAGGTGCTCGCGCAGCGCCTCGGGGGTCGGGTCCGCGGACTCGTCGAGGCCGAAGACGTTGCCCTCGGCGGACAGGTCCATCCCTGCGCAGAAGGCCCGGCCCGCACCGGTGACCACGACGGCGCGGACGTCGTCGGCGGCGGCGTCGGTGCGGAAGAACTGCTCGAGCTCACGGGCCATCGTCACGGTGAACGCGTTCAGCGCGTCGGGACGGTCCAGGGTCAGCGTGGCGACGCCGTCCCCGTCGAGGCTCCAGCTGATCGTCTCGTAGGCCTGCTCGTCGTCCGAGGTCGGCACTAGTCGCCCACCCCCGCCAGGCCCGTGGGGGTGCACAGCCGCTTGGGGAGGTCGCCCACCCGGTCCTGCTTGAGGTAGCGCAGCAGCGCCAGCGCACGGTCGCGGTCCCAGTTGACCTCCTGGTCGGCGATCGGCATCCCGCAGGTCAGCCCGCTCTCCCCGTCGACCCGGGTCATGCCCAGGCCGAAGCGGGCCAGGGCGATCGGTCCCGTGCCCTCGCTGATCCGCAACGAGGAGGTGGCCGCCTGGTTGACCCGGAAGTAGCGCACCGGGTTGACGAAGGTCCACGGCGACTTCACCTCCGACCCGATGGCGCTGACCACCTCGCGCTGGCGACGGGCGCGGTCGAGGTCGCCGTACTGGCTGACGTAGCGGGAACGGGCGTAGCCGAGGGCCTTGATGCCGTCCACCTCCTGGCACCCCTTGCGGATGCGCAGGTTGGCCTTCGGATCGACCATCCGCTCCTTCGGGCACACGGTCACCCCGCCGACCGCGTCGACGGAGTTGACGAAGCCGCCGAAACCGATCTCCACGTAGTGGTCGATGCGCACGCCGGTGTTCTGCTCGAGCGTCTGCACGAGCAGCTTGGCGCCCCCGGCCGAGAAGGCCGAGTTGATCTTGGTGCGTCCGCGCCCGGGCACCTCGACCAGCGAGTCGCGGGGGATCGACAGCAGCAGGTTCGGACCGCTGCCGGTGTGCAGCAGCATGATCGTGTCGGTGCGCTGCCCGACGTCGCCGACACCGCCGGTGCCGAGGCGCCGGTTCTCGGCCTTGGTGAGTCCCTTGCGGCTGTCGGAGCCCACCAGCAGGTACGTCGTGCCCGGCTGCGAGTCCGGGCGTGCTCCCGCCGGCTCGATGTCCACCTTCTCGATGGAGCTCCAGGCCCACAGGGGCACCGCGACCAGGAACGCGAGCCAGGCGACGAGCACGATCGTGAGGATCCTGCCGACCGGGCGACGGCGTCGCGTCCGGCGGGGCGGTTTCGGCGGCGGGACCGGTTGTGCCGGTTGCACGGGACGCTGGGGCGGGGCCGCCGCGTTGCCCCGAGGCGGCGTGGCGGGGCGGTCGATCTTGGGCAGGATCCGGGTGGGCTCGGGGTCGCCCGATCCCGAGGGACGGCCCCCGGCGGGAGGCTGCTTGCCGCCGTAGAGCCACCCGTAGTCGGGCCCGTCGCCGGTGCCACCGCTTCTCCCGCTCTCAGGCATGGCGCAGACGGTACCGCCCGGTACCCCGGCGCGGCGTGCCCGCCGCGGCCGGTGTGACTGGTGATACTGGTCGGCACCGGCCAGCCTCGCCCCCCTCGACACCCGAGAGGTCTTCCCCATGCCGCCAGTCCTGACCGCCGACCCGCGTGCCGCGATCCGCGGACGCTCGAGCGGCGTCCAGTTCCGTCGCGCGCTGGTGCTGATGCTGATGACCCTGCTGCTGCCCGGGTCGGCCCAGCTGGTCGCCGGCAGCAAGCAGGTCGGTCGCCTCGCGTTGCGGATCTGGCTCGGGCTCGTCGTCACCGTGCTGCTCCTGCTCGGTCTCGGCATGGTGTTCAGCTCGTTCGTGTTCTGGCTGCTCAGCAACACAGTGGTGCTCGGCCTCGTCCGGATGCTGCTGATCGCCGTGGCCGTGGGCTGGGCGCTGCTGTTCGTCGACGCGTGGCGACTCGGGGACCCCCTCGCGATGCGACAGAAGCAGCGGCTCGCCATGGTCGGCATCAACGGCGTGCTCTGCTTCGGGGTCGCCGGCACGCTGCTGTTCGCCTCCCACGTGGTCGCCGTGCAACGCGACTTCATGGGGGCGATGTTCACCGACGGACAGGCGTCGGGAGCCACCGACGGGCGGTTCAACGTCCTGCTGCTCGGCGGGGACTCCGGCTCCGACCGCTGGGGCCTGCGTCCCGACAGCCTCTCGGTGGCCAGCATCGACGCCGAGACCGGGGAGACGGTGCTGTTCGGGCTGCCGCGCAACATGCTGAACTTCCCCTTCCCCGAGGGCTCGCTGATGGCCGAGCAGTTCCCCGACGGCTACGACTGCGGCTCCGAGTGCGAGCTGAACTCGCTGGCCACCTGGGCCGCGGACCACAAGGGTCTGTTCGCAGGCGTCGACAACCCCGGGGTCGAGGCGACCAAGCAGGGGGTCGAGGGCATCACGGGCCTGAAGATCAACTACTACGCGATGGTCAACCTCCAGGGCTTCCAGAAGCTGGTCAACGCGGTCGGCGGCGTCACCCTCAACGTGCGCGACCGGATCCCGATCGGCGGGATCGGGGCGCCCGTCACCGGCTACATCGAGGCCGGTGAGCGCAAGCTCAACGGCTTCGAGACGCTGTGGTTCGCGCGGTCCCGGGTGGCGGCCGACGACTACTCGCGGATGGCGCGGCAGAAGTGCGTGATGAACGCGATGCTGCACCAGCTCAGCCCGCAGACCGTCGTGCTGAAGTTCGAGAAGATCGCGAAGGCCAGCCAGGCCCTGATCACCACCGACGTGCCCCAGGGCGAGGTCGACCGGTTCATGGAGCTCGCCCTCAAGGCCCGCCAGCACCCCATCCGCACGGTGTCGTTCGTCCCGCCGATGATCGCGACCGGCAACCCCGACATCGACAAGATCCACGCCGCCGTGCAGAAGGCCATCGACCGCTCCGAGGGCAAGGTCGCCAAGCGGCCGAAGAAGTCCGCAGCGGCTGGCGGGTCGACGTCCGGCGCGGGCGCCTCGACCACCGGCGGCTCGATCGGCAGCCTCAAGGAGGGGTACGCCGCCAACCAGGCAAGCGACCTCTCCTCGGTCTGCTGACCGGTCGCGGGCGCGCGGTCCACGACGGGCTCCTCGGTAGGGTGCCTGCGTGCCCGCCGTGACCGACCGACCCGCCCGAGTCGTCGCGGTGGTGGTCACCTGGAACCGCTGCGAGCTGCTCGCCGAGTCCCTCGACGCGCTCGCGGCGCAGAGCCACGCACCGACGGCCGTGGTCGTCGTCGACAACGCCTCCACCGACGAAACCGCGGAGATGCTCGCGGCGCGGCGCGGGCTCGACGTGGTGAGCCTGACCGAGAACACCGGCGGTGCGGGCGGTTTCGCGGTCGGGATCGAGCAGGCGCTCACGCACGAGCCGGACCTGGTCTGGCTGCTCGACGACGACACCGTGCCCACCGAGGGAGCAGCGGCCGCCCTGGTCCGGGCCTGGTGCGACTACCGTGACCGCCGCGGCCGGGCGCCGGCGGTGCTGGCCAGCAAGGTGGTGTGGACCGACGGGCGCGACCACCCGATGAACACGCCGCGACGCAGGCCCGGTGCCTCCCGGGCCGAGGTGAGCGCTGCCGACCGGGTGGGTGCGGTGCCGGTGCGCTCCGCCTCGTTCGTCTCGATCATGTGCGACGCGCGAGTGGTGCGGGACCGAGGGCTCCCGCTGGCGGACTACTTCTTGTGGAACGACGACTTCGAGTACTCCACCCGCCTGATCCGTGGGCGGGTGGGCCTCTACGTCCCCGCGAGCGTCGTGGTGCACAAGACCCGCACGTTCGGCTCCACCGACGCCGACCCGGGGGAGCGCTTCTACTTCGAGGTCCGCAACAAGGTCTGGCTGTTCACCCGGTCGCACGGGCTCACGCCCGGGGAGAAGGTCGTCTACGGCGCGTCCACCGTCCGCCGCTGGGCTCGCACCTTCGCCCGGTCCGGCGACCGCGGCACCCTGCGCCGCGCGCTGCGGCGCGGCCTGCGTGACGGCGTCGTCGCGGGCCCTCGGGCCAACGCCTCCGTCCTGGCCCCCGCGGGCTGGCCGCCTGCGGACCGCCTCGAAGGCGGCCCGCCCGGCGGCCCGCCTCGACGGTTGCCTCCCGGCCAGCCGTTCGCGGTCCTGATGAGCACCTTCGCGGGCGACCGGGCCGACTACCTGCGCGAGGCCTTCGTGTCCACCGTGCACGAGCAGACGCGACCCCCCGCCCAGGTGGTGCTGGTCCGCGACGGGCCCGTGCCCGAGGAGCTGGCCGCGGAGATCGACGCCCTCGTCGCCACGAGCCCGGTGCCGGTGACCGTGGTCGCGCTCGAGCAGAACCAGGGTCTCGGACCGGCGCTGGACGCCGGGCTGCGCGCCAGCGCGCACGAGATCGTGGCCCGGATGGACGCCGACGACGTGAGCCTGCCCGACCGGTTCGAGAAGCAGCTGCCGGTGATCGAGGCCGGTGCCGACATCGCCGGCTCCGGTCTGTGGGAGTTCGGCTCCTCGGTCGACGACGTGGTGGGTCGTCGTACCCCACCGGTCGATCCGGACGAGATCCGCCGGGTGGTGCGCTTCCGCGACCCGTTCAACCACCCCACGGTGGTCTACCGGCGCAGCGCGGTGCTGGCCGCGGGCGGCTACGCAGACCTGGCCCTGATGGAGGACTACCTGCTGTTCACCCGGATGGTCGCCGGAGGCGCGGTCCCGGCCAACCTGCCAGACCCGCTGGTGCTGTACCGGGTGGGCGACGGCGCGTACGCCCGTCGCGGTGGACGCCGGCTGCTGCGCTCCGAGCTGGCCCTGCAACGCCGCTTCCGGGCCCTGGGGCTGACCACCCGGCGCCAGTACCTGCGCAACGTGGCCGTACGCGGCGGGTACCGGTTGGTCCCCGAAGGTGTGAGAAAGGTCGCCTACCGCCGCTTGTTGGCCAACCGATCGGGGACGGGCCGCGGCTAGACTGAGTCGGTCCCGCGCGCGGGGAGCGCGCCGTCGGTCCCGCGTGGCCCCCCAGCGAGGAGAAGAGTGAGCCGTTGAACTCCGGACACAAGCCCGACCTGGTCGTCGTCGGATCAGGGTTCTTCGGACTCACCGTCGCCGAAAGGTGCGCACGCGAGCTGGGCCTGCGGGTCCTGGTCCTCGAGCGGCGTCACCACCTCGGTGGCAACGCCTACAGCGAGCCCGACCCCGAGACCGGCATCGAGGTGCACGTCTACGGCGCGCACCTGTTCCACACCTCCAACGAGAAGGTCTGGGAGTACGTCAACCGGTTCACCGACTTCACCGGCTACCAGCACCGGGTCTTCGCCAAGTTCCAGGGACAGGTCTACTCCTTCCCCATGAACCTGGCGCTGATCAACCAGTTCTTCGGGCGCAGCCACACGCCCGACGAGGCTCGGGCACTGATCGCCGAGCAGGCGAGCGAGATCGCCACCGAGGACGCACAGAACCTCGAGGAGAAGGGGATCAGCCTGATCGGGCGCCCGCTCTACGAGGCCTTCGTCAAGGGCTACACCGCCAAGCAGTGGCAGACCGACCCCAAGGAGCTCTCGCCGGACATCATCAGCCGGCTCCCCGTGCGCTACAACTTCGACAACCGCTACTTCAACGACAAGTACGAGGGACTGCCCGTCGACGGCTACACCGCGTGGCTGGAGCGGATGGCCGACCACCCCAACATCGAGATCCGGTTGGAGACCGACTTCCTCGACCCGGCCAACGGGCTGGCCGAGGAGCTCAAGGGGACGGTGCCGATCGTCTACACCGGGCCCGTGGACGAGTACTTCGGCAACTCCGAGGGCCGGCTCTCGTGGCGCACGGTCGACCTCGAGCCCGAGGTGGTGCACGTCGACGACTTCCAGGGCACCTCGGTGATGAACTACAACGACCAGGACGTGCCCTACACCCGGATCCACGAGTTCAAGCACTTCCACCCCGAGCGCACCTACCTGCCGGGCAAGACCGTGATCGTCCACGAGTACTCCCGTTTCGCCGAGGAGGGCGACGAGCCGTACTACCCGATCAACACGGCCGCCGACCGCGAGAAGCTGCTGAAGTACCGCGAGCTGGCCAAGAAGGAGCCGATGGTGCTCTTCGGTGGTCGACTCGGCACCTACAAGTACCTCGACATGCACATGGCGATCGGCTCGGCACTGTCCATGTTCGAGAACAAGCTCAAGCCGTACTTCGTCGACGGCTCCGAGCTGACCTCCGGAGGAGTTGACGAGTCATGACAGCGCTCTCGACCGATGCGACCGGCCCCGCCAGCGGCGTGGAGACCGTGCGCAAGGTGCTGCAGCGTTTCGTGCTGCCCGCCGACCGCGACCTCGACGTCGTACCGCTCTACATCGACACCGAGGCGGCCGTGCTCGATGCCGACAAGGGGTCGATCGGCGCGAGCCGGGTCGCGAAGAACATGAACCGCGCAGCGTTGCGCCAGTCGATCTCGACCGGGACCTCGCTGCACCCCGAGGCGATCCTCGGCCGGCACCGGCTGCGGGTCGACGGCGGCGAGCGGATCTCGACGGGCACCTACTTCAACGGCTTCGCGGCCGGCTACTGGCGCCGGTGGACCGTCGTGGACGAGGTCACCCTCGAGATCGCGGTCAGCGGCCCCGGAGCCACGGTCACGGTCTACCGGTCCATGGCGAACGGCCGCTCCCAGCGCGTCGACTCCGCCACGACCGAGGGCACCGACGTCAACCGGTTCACCTTCGACCTCTCCCTCACCCCGTTCGTCGACGGCGGCTGGTACTGGTTCGACGTGGTGGCCGGCAATGACGACGTGGTCGTCGAGGAGGCCAACTGGGTGGCCGACGTGCCGGCGGACCGCGAGCAGCCGGGCACGGTGACCGTGGGCATCACCACGATGAACCGGCCGGACTTCTGCGCCCGGCTCGTCGGGCAGGTCGGTTCCGACGCCGACGTCACCGCTCTCATCGACGAGGTGCTGGTGATGGAGCAGGGGACCGACAAGGTCGTCGACAGCGAGTTCTTCCCGGACGCCCGGGACTCCTTGGGCGAGAAGCTGCGGGTCATCGAGCAGGGCAACATCGGCGGGTCCGGCGGGTTCGCGCGAGCCCAGTTCGAGACGCTCAAGGCCGACCGCTCGAAGTACGTCCTCTTCCTCGACGACGACATCGTCGCCGAGCCCGAGAGCATCCTGCGCGCGGTCACCTTCGCCGACCTCGCTCGACGCCCCTCGATCGTGGGGGGGCACATGTTCAGCCTGTTCTCCAAGGCGCGGCTGCACAGCTTCGGCGAGGTGATCAACCGCTACCGGTTCTGGTGGACCTCGCCCTCGCACGTCGAGACCGACTGGGACTTCGGCGCCCGCAACCTGCGCAGCTCGCGCTGGCTGCACCGGCGGGTCGACGTGGACTTCAACCCCTGGTTCATGTGCCTGATCCCGATGCAGATCGTGCGCGAGATCGGCCTGAGCCTCCCGCTGTTCATCAAGTGGGACGACTCGGAGTACGGCGTCCGGGCGCAGGCGGCCGGGTACCCGACGATCACCATGCCCGGCGTCGCGGTCTGGCACGTGCCGTGGACCGACAAGAACGACGCGCTGGACTGGCAGGCGTACTTCCACCAGCGCAACCGGTTCGTCGCGGCCCTGCTGCACTCGCCGTTCCCCCACGGCGGCCGGATGGTGCGCGAGAGCTTCAACCACCAGGTCAAGCACCTGCTGGCCATGCAGTACTCCGTGGTCGAGCTGCGCCACCGCGCGCTGGAGGACGTCCTGGCCGGCCCCGACCGCCTGCACGACGACCTGCCGCGCAAGCTCGGCGAGGTCCGCGAGCTGCGCAAGCAGTTCAGCGACGCCCGGCTGGAGGCCGACCCCGACGCGTTCCCGCCGGTGCGCCGCGCCAAGCCCCGCAAGAAGGACCTGGACTCCGAGATCCCGGGTCGTGCCTCGCAGTACCTCAGCGCGGTCAAGGGCTCGCTGCGCCAGTTCCTCGGCACCCGGTCGATGTCCCGCGAGTACCCCGAGTCGGCGCTGCCCGCGATGGACGCCAGCTGGTTCCGGCTGGCGACGCTCGACTCCGCGGTGGTGAGCATGCCCGACGGCACCTCCGCGGCGCTCTACCGGCGCGAGCCCGAGGTCTTCCGTGAGCAGCTGCGACGGACCGTGGAGATCCACGAGCGGTTGCACCGCGAGTGGCCGCGGCTCGCCGAGCTCTACCGCGAGCAGCTCGGCGAGGTCACCTCCCCGCAGCGGTGGGAGAAGACCTTCGCGGCCTCCACGGGGAAGCGCTGATGGCCACTGCGGACAAGCGGGCCGAGGAGATGGAGACCGGCCGCCGGGCCAACGCCGCCCGCAAGGCCCGCCGGATGGCGGCCAACCGGGCCGACGAGATGCCCGTGGTGGATGCCTCGGGGCCGAAGCAGGAGCGCGTGGTCACCGCCGAGCTGGTCGAGCCGGCCCCGCGCGGAGGCCTCAAGGAGGCGCTCTCCCAGCCCTACCTGCTGCGCCTGATCGTGCGGCGACAGCTGGCCCAGATGTACGCCGCCTCGCTGCTGGGCCTGCTGTGGTCCTACGTGCAGCCGGCACTGCGGTTCGCCGTCTACTACGTGGTGATCGGCTTCGTCTTCAACCTGCACAAGGAGACCCCCTACTTCGCCATCCACCTGTTCACCGGGATCGTGGTGGTGCACTACTTCGGCGAGACCTGGGGCGGCGGCACCCGCTCGATCTGGCAGAACAAGGCGCTGGTCAAGAAGATGCGCATGCCACGCGAGATCTTCCCGGTGGCCTCCATGCTGGTGGCGGCGTACCACACGCTGCCGCAGGCGCTGCTGCTCGTGGTCGTCTGCACCCTGACCGGCTGGTCGGTGAGCTGGGCGGCGGTGGGGGCGGGTGCGCTCGGCACCGCCATCCTGGTCACGTTCGCGCTGGCGATGGCGCTGATCTTCTCGGCCCTCAACGTGTTCTTCCGCGACTTCCAGAACATCGTGACCACGATCATGCAGTTCATGCACTTCCTGGTGCCGATGATCTACCCGTTCAGCCGGATCTACGACATGCACGAGAGCCACCCGATCCTCTACCAGATCTACAACGCCAACCCGATCACCCAGGCGGTGCTGCTGCTGCAGCGGCTGTTCTGGTACCCGCTGATGGACAAGGCCGACCAGCAGGCCCAGGTGCACTTCCCGCCGGACATGTACGTCCGCGGCGCGATCACCCTCGCCCTGTGCGTGGTGCTGCTGTGGCTGGCCCAGAAGTTCTTCTCCCGCATGGAGAACAAGTTCCCGGAGAGGCTCTGAGCCGATGACGGTCTCGATCGAGGTCGACCACGTGACCAAGCAGTTCACGATGCAGTACCACCGCACGTTGAAGCAGATGGCGGTGGCCACGGCGCGGCGGCTGCCGCTCCAGGAGAAGTTCACGGCCGTCGACGACGTCTCCTTCAGCGTCGAGCAGGGTGAGTCCGTCGGGCTGATGGGCCTCAACGGCTCGGGCAAGAGCACCCTGCTGAAGGTGATCAACGGCGTCATGCGGCCCGACGCCGGCACGGTCCGCACCCGCGGCCGGATCGCCGGCCTGATCGCGACCGGCACCGGCTTCCACCCCCAGCTCACCGGCCGGGAGAACCTCTTCCTCAACGGCGCGATCCTCGGGATGTCCGAGGCCGAGACCAGGCGCAAGTTCGACGAGATCGTCGGCTTCGCCGACATCGGCAAGTTCCTGGACACCCCGGTCTCGCACTACTCCTCGGGCATGTACGCGCGACTCGGGTTCTCCATCGCCATCCACGTCGACGCCGACATCTTCCTCGCCGACGAGGTGCTCGCGGTGGGGGACCGGCCGTTCAAGAAGAAGTGCATGGCCAAGATGCAGGAGATCCGCCAGCAGGGCACCACGATCTTCTACGTCAGCCACGCGACCGCCTCGGTCCGGGCCATGTGCGACCGCGTCCTGGTGCTGGAGTCGGGCCGGCTGAACTTCGACGGCGACGTCGACGAGGGCATCCGCTACCTGCAGTACGACGACCCGGGCGACTCCGAGGAGAGCGTGGCCGACGCCGAGCTGGGCGCCGACGTCTGATCGCGGCCGTCCGACAGTCGGACGCCCTTTTCTGCATTCCCGCCTGAAATCAATAAATACACCGTTGTAATTCATTAAATACAGCCGTGTAATTCGGGCAAATCGCTTGCGGACGCCTATGTAACTGGTGTGAAACTTGGTACTCGTGTGACTTTCTTCCCCTCTCACATGGAGCGCCTTCTATGCGATTCAGCCGTGCCCGCTACGTGACGTTGTGCCAGCAGTCGCTGGTCACGGCTGCCGTGCTCGCGGTCGGACTCTCCGCCGCGGGAGTCCGCACCCTCGACATCGTGCCCGCTCCGGGCACCCCCACCGGCACCCCCACCGGCACCTCCTCCGGGGCGGCGCCGGTACAGCCCGGCGTGGTCGAGAGGGACCGCACCGAGGTCGACGTCGCCCCGGTGACACCTCGGGTGCGCGAGGTCGCGGTGACCGCGACGCACGCCCCGAAGAGCGCCCCGAAGAGCGTTCCGAGGAGCGTTCCGGGCGGTGCCCGGCAGAGCGCTCCGGAGGCCCGTACGACGGTCCCGCCCACCACCGACGCCCGGGAGGTCCGGCCCGGCTTCGTCGAGTCCACCCCTCAGCAGGTGCGCGGCTACGCCACGGTCGGGGTCACCTGGGAGCACGGCGCGGAGGTCGCGGAGAACCAGCTCTCGATCGAGGTCCGCACCCAGGACTCCGGTGCGTGGTCGCCGTGGAGCCCGGTGGAGTACCACGACGACCACGGCGCCACCGCCGCGGAGCAGTCGGACCGGGCGCGTCCCGGCACCGACGCCCTGGTGATCGGTGACGTGGACCGGGTGCAGATGCGGGCCCGCAGCACGACCGGCTCGCTGCCGCCCGACCTGAAGCTGGCCATCATCGACCCCGGGACCGGGGACCTCGCTCGCCACGCCCCGGCCATCGACACCGCGGCCCTCGACGGGGACCAGCCGGAGGCCTCGGGTCTCACCACGCTCGAGGGGGACGGCGTCTCGGACGACGTCTCGCTGAGCGCGATGACCCGCCCGGCGAAGCCGCAGATCTACTCCCGGGCGCAGTGGGGGGCCAACGAGCGGATGCGCGACCAGTCGCCCCCCAGCTACGGCACCGTGAAGACCGGGTTCGTGCACCACACGGTCAACGCCAACAACTACAGCTCCGCGCAGGTGCCCTCGCTGCTCCGCGGGATCTACGCCTACCACACGCAGTCCCGCGGCTGGCGCGACATCGGCTACAACTTCCTCGTCGACCGGTTCGGCCGGATCTGGGAGGGCCGGTACGGCGGGGTGCAGCGCTCGGTCGTCGGCGCGCACACGCTGGGCTACAACGAGGTCTCCTTCGCCATGTCCGCGATCGGGAACTTCGACGTGGCCCGGCCGCCCGCGGCCGTCGTCGCCGCCTACGCGCGCCTGTTCGCCTGGAAGCTCGCGATCTACGACATCCGGGCCAACAACCCCCGGGTCTCGGTCAAGGGGCGGACCATGCAGGCGATCAACGGTCACCGGGACGCGGGTCAGACCGCGTGCCCGGGTCGCTACCTCTACGCCCGGCTGTCCTACATCCGCAACCGGGCCCGCGAGATCCAGCTGGCCGCGCAGAAGGGCGGCAGCAAGACACCGACGAAGCCGGCACCCGCGCCGGCCCCCGCCCCCCCGAAGTTCACCTCGCCGACCCAGGAGCCGCAGCCGGCGACGGCCCAGCCCTCGACGATCGCCTTCCCGCGGTCGACCGATCTCGCCGCGTCGGCCTACCCCGACATCGTGCTGAAGTCGCGCAGGACCGGGGCGATCCGGGTGCTGCCGACGGGTGGGCAGACCGGGTTCGGCCGCACCGTGCAGACCCGGGGCTCCTGGTGGGCGATGAGCCTGCTGACCGCCGTCGGTGACCTGACCGGCGACGGCAAGGGCGACGTCCTGGCGCGCTCGAAGCGCACGGGCCTGACCCGCGTCTACCGCGGCGACGGTGCCGGCCACGTGACGACCTCGGGCATCAACGCCACCCGTCGCTTCTCCGCGGCCGACTTCGCCGCCGGCGCCGGGGACTGGAACCGGGACGGCAAGGCCGACGTGTTGATGCGCACCAGGACCAGCGGATCGCTGTACCTGATCCCCGGCACCGGGCGGGGCACCTTCGGACAGCCCCGCCGCCTCAGCACTGCCTGGGCCGGCTACACCTCGACCGCGGTCGCCGGCGACCTCACCGGTGACGGCCGGCCGGACATCGTCGCGGTGAAGGGCGGGGACGTCTACGTCGTGGCGGGCACGGCCGACGGCGGGCTCGCCGCACCGGTCAAGCGGCAGGCCCTCGGCGCCGGCAACGACGACCTGGTCGGGGGTGGCGCGGACCTCAACGGCGACGGCGTCGGCGACGTCGTGGTGCGCCACCAGGACGGGTCGCTGCGCATCCTCACCGGCCGCAAGGACGGCACGTTCGGTCCCACGCTCGGCCCCTTCGCCGGTGGCGCAGGCCTGCTGAAGCTCTCGGCCGGCCAGCTGGCGGGGAGCGCGACCCCCGACGTCGTGGGCACGAACTCCGCCGGCACCCGGCTCGTGGTGGTGCCCAGCAACGGACGGGTCAACACGACCGCGTCGCTGCCCAGCAACCTGCGGGTCACCGGTGCCACCCAGGTGCTCAACGCCGGCGACTGGAACCGCGACGGCAAGAGCGACGTGATCACCAGGGAGGACGACGGCGACACGCTCGTGCTGCGGCCGGGGCGCGGGGACGGCACCTTCGGCGACGGGATGCTGATGAGCAAGGGCTGGAAGAGCTTCACCCACCTCGCCGCCCTGGGCGACGTGACCGGGGACAAGCTGCCCGACCTGGTGGGTCGGGCCGGCAACGGGCCGGTCACGATCTTCCCCGGCAACCGGGGTTCCGGCTTCAAGGCCCCGGTGCTGGCCCCCGCGTCGCTGCGGACCTTCAACCAGATCGGGGCGGGGTCCTGGAAGCCCGGGAGCATGCCCGGCTCGGCGTTCGTCGGCTCCGACGGGGCCTTCGTCCCCTATGCCGGGTCCAACGGCACCGACCTGGCCGGGTACGACTGGGTGATCGGCCCCGGGGACATGGACGGCAACGGAGTGGCCGACCTCGTGGTCCGGGACACCCACGGCACGCTGTGGCTGCTGCCCGGCACGTCCCGCGGCTACCTCGAACGACGCTTCCTCGCCGCCGGGTACGCCGGCTACTCGCTGGGAGGCTGACCCGCACGCACCACGGCCGTGGCCCGCTCGTCCTCGCGACGAGCGGGCCACGTCTGCTCCCCGGGCTCGCGCAGCAGCACCAGCGACCCGCCGTGCACCAGGGGGCCGAGGAAGACGGGCACGCCCCTGTCGGTGGCGGGGTGGAGGTCGGTGAGCAGCCGGACGCCCGGCTCGTGCCCCAGACGGCCCGCCGCTTCCAGCAGCTCGGCCTGGGTGCTCGGGTCCCGCTGCTCCAGCCACGCCACCGTGTCCGGCGTCGGGGGGTCCACCGGGGCGAAGACGTCGCTCTGCCCGGGCCACAGCAGTCCGTAGTCCAGGACCCCGGGAGGAAGCGGGTCGGTGAACCGGACCGCAAAGGGCAGCAGGGAACAGGCCAGCAGGGCCGGTGCCTCCGCGTGCGCGGACACCCCCTCCGGGCCGCACACGACCAGGTCGTGCGGCACGCCGGGGTCGGTGGTCACCGACATCCCCGAGCTCCATGCCGCCCCCAGGAAGACCGGCACCAGCCAGTGGGCCGGGAGGTCGAGCAGGACGGTCTCGCCCTCCAGCAGACCGAGCTCGTCGGTGAGCAGGTTGGCGGTCTTGCTGACCCAGTTGGCGTAGGTCGTGACCGAGAGCTCGGTGCGCTCGCCGGTCGTCTCGTCGTACGCCGTGAGCAGCGGCCGGCCCGGCTCGGTCCGGAGTCGGGCCGCCAGCAGCTCGGGCACGGTGCGCGCAGGTGCGGTTCCGGTACTCATCGACGCACCGTAGCGCCGCGACCACGCGTGCCCGCGGACGGGCCGTCCGCACGGGTGGCAGGATGCCCGCCATGACGTCCTCCGCCGTGGACCGGCTGTGGGCCGTGGTCCCCGCCGGCGGTGCCGGTACGCGGCTCTGGCCGCTCTCGCGCGCCCGCACCCCGAAGTTCCTGCTCGACCTCACCGGGTCCGGCCGGACCCTGGTCCAGGCGACCGTGGGTCGGCTCGAGTCGGTGGTCGGGCCCCGGGTGGTCGTGGTGACCGGCGCGGCGCACGAGCAGGCGGTACGGCGGCAGCTGCCCCACGTGGACCGGGTGCTGCCCGAGCCGAGCCCGCGGGACTCCATGGCCGCCATCGGCCTCGCCGCGGCCCAGCTCGAGCGCGAGGACCCCGACGCGCTGGTGGGCTCGTTCGCCGCGGACCACCTCATCGACGACGAGCCGGCCTTCGCCGCGGCCGTGCGGGAGGCAGCCGACGTGGCGGCCGCCGGCTGGCTGGTCACGATCGGGATCGAGCCCAGCGTCCCGGCCACCGGCTTCGGCTACGTGCGTGCCGGCGACCCGCTCGACGGATTCGCCACCGCGCTCGGCGTCCGGGAGTTCGTCGAGAAGCCGGACGCGGAACGGGCGCGGGCCTACGTGGACTCGGGGGAGTACAGGTGGAACGCCGGCATGTTCCTCGCCCGCGCGTCGGTGCTGCTCGACCTGCTCGCGCAGCGCCACCCCGAGCTCGCGGCCGGCCTCCGGGAGATCGCCGCCGCCCCGTCCTCGCTGGAGGCTCTCTGGCCGGGGCTCACGCGCATCTCCATCGACCACGCCGTGGCCGAGCCGGCCGCGGCGGCCGGCCGGGTGGCGATGGTCCCCGGCAGCTTCGGCTGGGAGGACGTCGGGGACTTCGCCGCCCTGGGGGCGCTGACGGCCCCGAACTCCGACGGAGTGCGGATCCAGGGAGACCCGGCGCTCGTGACCACCGAGGACGCGAGTGGCCTGGTGGTGCCGCACGGCGGGCGGATGATCGCCGTGGTCGGGCTCGACGACGTCGTGGTCGTCGACACCGGCGACGCCGTGCTGGTCACCACCTACCAGCGCGCGCAGGACGTCAAGGGCGTGGTCGACGCCCTGCGCCGTCAGGGCCGGGTCGACCTCACCTGACGGGCGTCCCGATCAGGGTGTGCGGGTCAGCGTGTGCGGGTCAGGGCGCGCCGGGCTCCGGTGCGTTGTTCGCCGGGTACTTCTCCACGAAGCTCTCCACGACCGCGCCGCTGGGGGCCCCGCAGTACTGCGTCACGCCCTTCTGCTCCTGTGGCCCGGTCCAGTGGGTCAGGGCCACGTGCTTGCCCGAGGGGAACGGGTCGCCGTCGGCCTCCAGCCACGGCGCGGCCATGAAGTAGTCGCCGTCGTCGTACTTCGCCGCGATCGCCTGGATGTCGCGGTAGGGCTTCGAGCCGGGCTTCACCGTCTCGTCGTACCAGAGGATGGAGTGGCCGTGCTCGAGGCTGTGCACGAGGCGCTCGACCTCCGGACGGTCGTCGGGCGTGTAGAAGCGGCGGATCTCCGAGCCCTGCAAGAAGTTGGGCCAGTGCGCGCCGGATGCCGGCGGTGACTGGGCGTAGGGGACCGACTGCGGCGGGTTGATGTGGTCTCCCGACCCGGTGGCGTCCGTGGTGGCCACCGCTTCGCACGCAGCCTTGTCGCGGGAGACACCCAGGTCGGCGAGCGGGGTGCCCTCGGCCTCGCGCTCGGCGCGCAGGTTCTTCACGTAGGGCACCAGGGCCGCCGTGAGCAGACCGAGCACCACGACCACCGCTGCCCCGAGGATCAGCAGGCTGCGCTGACGCTCCTTGCGGGCCTGCTGCTTGCGCAGCTGCTCAGCGACCTCGCGTCGCTGCTGCTCGCGCTCCTTGCTCTTCGCCACGGTCCACCTTTCCGGGGTAGGTGGGGGCGAGTCTACGGACGCCCGGGTGATCGGCGTGGGCGGGCGGGGCGTTGCGGGTGCGTCCGTAGACTCGGCCCTTCCAGCTCGCCAGTCCCCGGCCCCGAGGAGAGGCACGCATGCCGAAAGACCCGCGCCCCGACGGCGGGCCTGCTCCCGGAGGCGGCCAGGCTTCGGCGGCCCGCGCCCGGCAGCGCTCGCAGGAGCTGCGCGGCGCGCAGGCGGCGGCGGAGAGACGCCGTCGAATGCTCTGGCAGCTGGGCCTGTTCGGGGTGGTGGCGGTGGTGGCGGTGCTGCTGACCGTGGCGGTCCTCGCGGGGCGCGACACGGACGGCTCCGCGACCACCGCGGCACCGCGGGGGGTCACCGACGACGGGAGCATCGCCGTGGGTCCGGAGGAGGCCCCGGTCACGATCACGATGATCGAGGACTTCCAGTGCCCGGCCTGCGCCCAGTTCGAGGCGGCCAACCAGGCGCTGCTCGACTCCTATGCCGCGAGCGAGGACGTCCGACTGGAGTACCGGCCGATCGCCTTCCTGGACAACGCCTCCAGCACCGAGTACTCCAGCCGTGCCCTCAACGCGGCCGCGTGCTTCGTCGACCAGCGCCCACAGGACTGGCGAGCCTTCCACCAGGCGCTCTACGAGCAACAGCCTGCCGAGGGCGGTGCCGGTCTCAGTGACGCCCGGCTCGTCGATCTCGGGGTGAAGGCGGGAGCCCCGGAGTCGTCGTTCTCGACGTGCGTGGAGGAACGGCGCTACCAGCCGTGGGTGGAGGCGACGACCCAGCGGGCCCTGGACGTGTCCGGCTTCGAGGGCACCCCGGACGTCCGCGTCAACGGCACCAAGGTCGAGACCCCGACGCCGGAGAACCTGCAGGCCGCGGTCGAGGCAGCCCTGGGCCAGTGAGCGTC
Source organism: uncultured Actinomycetota bacterium (assembly GCA_963815595.1). GTDB lineage: Bacteria > Actinomycetota > Actinomycetes > Propionibacteriales > Nocardioidaceae > Marmoricola. The sequence goes on from CAWFHA010000007.1 coordinate 453,433, forward strand.
CCGCAACCGTTGCTGCTGCGCAGGTCGAGCGGCCTGGCTCTGAGCCTCTGGTCGGCCCTGGGCCTGGCTGCGGCGCTGACGCTCGCGGTCGACAAGGTCCGGCTGCTGATCGACCCCGCGTTCCAGCCGAGCTGCAACTTCAACCCCGTGCTCTCCTGCGGCTCGGTGATGAAGACCGAGCAGGCCTCGGTGCTGGGGTTCCCCAACCCGTTCCTGGGCCTGATCGGCTTCAGCATGGTGCTCACCGTCTCGGTGCTGATCGCGTCCCGGGTGCTGTTGCCGCGGTGGGTGGTGGCAGGTGCCGCCGCCGGGTCGGTCGTCGGAGCGGGATTCGTGCACTGGCTGGTCTTCCAGAGCCTGTACCGCATCGGAGCCCTGTGTCCGTGGTGCCTCGTCGTGTGGGCCGTCACCATCCCCACGGCCGTCTGGCTCGTGCTCGCGGCCCTGGAGAGCTACACCTCGGGTGCCACGCGTCGAGCCGTGCGGGCCGTGTGGCACTGGCGCTTCACCCTCGTGGGGCTGTGGTACCTCGCGGTGTTCCTGATGGCCCTGGTCCGGTTCTGGGACTACTGGCGCACGGTGCTCTGAGGAGCGGGGGAGAGCAGGAGGTCGCCTCCGGGACCCCCGGTGACCTCGAGGTCGCCGTCGAGGTGCCAGCCGTGCGCGTGTGCGAGGAGCCGCACCCGCTCGGTGGCGACGTCGGCCGGGATCGGTGAGGACCCCGCCCGCACCCGTACGACGGCCCCCTCGACACCGGCCTCGAACCCGGCCTCGAACCCGGCCTCGAACCCGCAGGAGACCAGCGCCGCACAGACCTCCTCGGCGGACGCGGGGGAGCCGAAGCAGTCCTGCTGCTCCCCGCGTACGGCGGCCAGGACCGCCTCGCGCGCCCCGAGGGCGAACAGGTCCTCGTGCCGGGGGCGCAGCATCGCCCGCGCCCCCGGACCGTGGTGGTCCGGAGGGAGCACGCGCTCCGCGAGGCCACGGACCACCGAGACCGGACGACCGCCCAGCTTGCCGGACACCAGCTCGGCGACTCCGGCGAGCTCGTCGGCGACCGCGGGGGCGGTGACGGCCAGCTCGTTCCCGTAGTCGTCGTGCCGCCCGGCGAAGCTCTCCAGCGGCTCGATCCCGGCGACCCCGATGGCCAGGTCGGTCTGGCCGGTACGCCAGGCGCGTCCGGCGGTGTCGGTGACCACCACGCCCACGTTGCGTCCGGTCGCGTCGTGCACCCGCTCGCGGAGGTCACGGGCCGAGGCGTCGGGGTCCTGCGGCAGGAGCACGCTGTCCCCGGCCGCGACGTTGGAGGAGTCCACACCGGCCGCGGCCATGACCAGGCCGAGCCGGTTCTCGACGATGGCGGTCCGGCCCCGGGTGGCGACCACCCGCACGGTCTCCGCACGCACCCACGGCTCGCGCGGTCCCTGCCGCACCCGGCCCTCGGCCTTGCTGACCACCTTGCTGGTGACCAGCACGACGTCGCCGTCGCGCAGGTCGAGGCCGGCGAGCAGCGCGGCGAGGTCGGTCCGCGGCGTGACCTCGCCGATGCCGGTCACCGACCAGGCCTCCAGGTGCGTCATCGGACCAGGTCGATCGCCTCGGCGACCAGGTCGGCGGTGACCTCGGGGTCCCTCATCCACAGCGGCACCGCGCGACACCGCAGACCGGCTGCGCGGACACGGTCCACGGAGGCGGCGTCGCTGGTGTCCACGAGCCACCCGTCCAGCAGGCCCCCGCGACCTCGGGCGCCGTAGTGCTCGGCCACCCCGGCCGCCGAGACCTCCACACCGATGGTCTCGAGCAGCTGCCGGGCCATGCCGTGCACGTGGTCGCCGCCGATGATCCCGGACACGCCCACCACGGGGGCCGGTGTCGCCTCGAGCGCCTCCCGGACCCCGGGGACCCCCAGGATCGTGCCCACCGAGACCACCGGGTTCGAGGGCGGCACCAGCACGACGTCGGCCGTGCCGATCGCCTCCAGCACGCCGGGGGCCGGGGTGGCCTCGTCCAGGCCGATGGGGACCACGGTGTGCGCGGGAACCGCGGCGCGGTGCCTGACCCAGTACTCCTGGAAGTGCACCGCCCGGCGCTCCCCGGTCTCGGGGTCGTCGATGACGACGTGCGTCTCCACCCGGTCGTCGGTCATCGGCAGGAGCTCCACACCCGGCTGCCAGCGGCGGCACAGCGCCCGGGTCACCGCGCTGAGCGGGTAGCCGGCCTCGAGCATCTGGGTGCGCACCAGGTGGGTGGCGAGGTCGCGGTCACCGAGGCCGAACCACGTGGGCTCGACGCCGTACGCCGCGAGCTCCTCGCCGGCGTGCCAGGTCTCGTCCGTCCGGCCCCAGCCCCGGTCTGCGTCGATCCCGCCGCCGAGCGTGTACATCACCGTGTCGAGGTCGGGGCAGACCTTCAGGCCGTGCACCCACAGGTCGTCCGCGGTGTTGGTCACGACCGTCACCGTCGCGGCCGCGCCGGTGCGGGCGAGGAGCTGACGGACGCCCTGGAGGAAGCGCGCGCCGCCGACCCCGCCGGACAGCACGGTGAGCCGTTGCGGGGGCAACTGGTCTACTGAATCGGACGTCTCGGACATAGGTGTTGAGCGGGAAGGCATGGCGTTCAGTGTGGACCAGTTGTGCCCAATACCAGACTTCCGCTTGACTTCCCGGGTACGACAGGCATGTAATCACACCAGTGTGATTAGCAACTCGGTCCGTCAGGATCGAAGGGTCGAAATGGGGCGAACACTGTGCGCGAACTGTATCTGCTCGACGGAGCCGGGGACGAAGACGGCGGATGGCAGGAGCGCGGTCTGTGCGCTCAGACCGATCCGGAGGCCTTCTTCCCAGAAAAGGGTGGCTCCACCCGGGAGGCCAAGAAGGTCTGCCTGACCTGTGACGTGCGCCAGGACTGCCTGGAGTACGCGCTGGCGAACGACGAGCGCTTCGGCATCTGGGGCGGGCTCTCGGAGCGCGAGCGCCGCAAGCTGAAGAAGCGCGCAGTCTGAGCGGTCCGGCTGCGTCGCCGGGCCGAGCGGCCCGGCGCTCGCGCCCTGAGCGTCTGGACGCTCAGGGCTCGTAGTCGGGGTGGACCTCCTCGGGAGCGACCCCGAGGAAGTCCGCCAGCTGCTCGACCACCACGGTGAGCAGCAGTGCCTCGAGATCGGTGCGGGTCTCCGCCCGGTGCTCCAGCGGCCGCCGGTAGAGCACGAGGCGAGGCGGCACGACCGGCGTGGCCGGCACCAGCGAGGCCAGCGGCACGCGGGGCGCCACCCAGGTCCGCGGCAGCACCGGGATGTCCTCCACGGCGAGCTCGACGTCGGCGAGCTCCTCGGGCCACCGGGACTCCACCTCGGCCATCACCGCCAGCGCGACCTGGTCGAAGCGCTCCCGCCCGGTCAGGTGCACCGGCACCCGGCCGGTGGGCAGACCCGGCCCGAACGCCGGTCCGCGCATCCCGCGGTCACGGCGGTCGCGCAGGGAGCCTCGCCTCGAGCCGGTCACGACCGCGAGCCTACGGCCAGCAGGCCCGGCAGCGTTGTAGCGTCCTGGCGTGGGTCTCCTCCGCCGTTGTTCGCGCACCGCCTGCGGGCGCCCCGCGACCACCACGCTCACCTATGTCTACGCCGACATGACCGCCGTGGTCGGTCCGCTCGCCACCTACGCCGAGCCCCACGCCTACGACCTGTGCGAGGCGCACAGCCAGCGGCTCTCCGCCCCCCGTGGCTGGGAGGTGCTGCGGCTCTCGACCGACGCCGACCAGGGTCCCTCCTCCGACGACCTGCTCGCGCTCGCCGACGCGGTGCGCGAGGCTGCGCAGCCCCGTCCGGTCGAGCAGCCGCCGGCGCCGTTGCCGCCCGCGACCGGCGTACGCCGGGGTCACCTGACCGCCCTGCGGTCCGACGACTGAACCGTCGCGCGCGCCCGGGTCCCGCTGCGTAGGGTCTGGCCCATGTCGACCAGCGACCCGGCCACCCTGGCCGCGACCTTCAAGGCCTACGACGTCCGCGGGACCGTCCCCGACCAGATCGACGAGGACCTGGCGCGACGGGTCGGCAACGCGTTCGTCGCGGTCACGGCCGCCGAGGCGGTCGTGGTCGGGCACGACATGCGGCCGTCGTCGCCGGCGATGTCCCGGGCCTTCGCCGAGGGCGCGGCGCTGGCCGGGGCCTCGGTCACCCTGATCGGCCTGGCCTCCACCGACCAGCTCTACTTCGCCTCGGGCAGGCTGGACCGCCCCGGAGCGATGTTCACCGCCAGCCACAACCCGGCGCGCTACAACGGGATCAAGCTGTGCCGGGCGGCGGCCGCGCCGATCGGCCAGGAGACCGGCCTGGCGGAGATCCGGGACCGCGTGGCCGGAGGAGCGACGCTCCGGGCCGAGACCAGGGGCGAGATCGACGAGCGTGACGTGCTGGCCGACTACGCGGCGTACCTGCTCGACCTGGCGCCGGTCCACGGCCGCCCGCTGCGGGTCGTGGTCGACGCGGGCAACGGCATGGCCGGCCTGACGGCGCCCGCCGTCCTGGGCCGGCTCGACCTCGAGGTGGACGAGCTGTACTTCGAGCTCGACGGCACCTTCCCCCACCACGAGGCCAACCCGATCGAGCCGGCCAACCTGGTCGACCTGCAGGCGCGCGTCCGGCAGACCGGGGCGGACATCGGGCTGGCCTTCGACGGCGACGCGGACCGGTGCTTCCTGGTCGACGAGCGGGGCGAGCTGGTCAGCCCCAGCACGCTGACCGGCCTGATCGCGGCCCGTGAGCTGGCCAAGGAGCCGGGGGCCGCCGTCATCCACAACCTGATCACCTCACGCGGTGTCCCGGAGATCGTCAACGAGCTGGGCGGCCGGGCTGTGCGCACCCGCGTGGGTCACTCGTTCATCAAGCAGCGGATGGCCGAGACCGGCGCGATCTTCGGCGGCGAGCACTCGGGGCACTTCTACTTCCGCGACTTCTGGCGGGCGGACTCCGGGATGCTCGCGGCCCTGCACGCGCTGGCCGCCCTGGCCGAGTCCGACCTCCCGCTCTCGGAGGTGCTGGGGCCCTACGCCCGGCACGTGGCCAGTGGGGAGATCAACTCAGAGGTCGCCGACCAGGCCTCGGTGCTCGCGGAGCTCGAGGGTCTCTGGGGCGGGCGGGACGGTGTCGAGGTCGACCACCTCGACGGCCTCACCGTCACCGCGGCGGACTGGTGGTTCAATGTGCGCGCCTCGAACACCGAGCCCCTGCTGCGGCTCAACGCCGAGGCCGTCGACCGTGCGACGATGACCGAGGTCCGGGACGACGTCCTGGCCGTGATCCGAAGGAGCGACCGATGAACCTGGACCGCCACCTGCTCGACGTGATCGTGTGTCCGGCCTGCCGGCAGTCGCTCGCCGTCGACGAGGCCGCCGAGGAGCTGGTCTGCGTCGGCTGCGGGCGCGCCTACCCGGTCCGCGACGACATCCCGGTGCTGCTCGTCGACGAGGCCCGCACCCCGGCCTGAGCAGGACGCGCGATGACCTTCGACGACGGCCTCCTCGACGACGAGACCGCCATGGCCCGGGCCGACGTCCGCCTGCGGCACCTCGCCGAGAGCGGCGCGCGGGTCCGGCGCGAGGCGGTGGCGTCCGAGGACGCCGTCGCCGAGGCCGTCGGGCGCCTCTCCGAGGCGCAGCCGCGCGCGGTCGTTGCCGCCGGCCCCGACTCGCGGTTGCTGCGGGCGGTCCTCGAGCCGGTGTGTCCGGTGCCGTTCGTGGCGTGGCCGGCGCCGGGACTGCCGGGCTGGGCCGGCAGCCTCGACCTCGTGGTGGTGCTGGCACCCCAGGGCGACGACGTCGGCACCGCAGCGGGGGTCGCCGAGGCGGTCCGCCGCGGTTGCCAGCTGGTCGTCGCCGGCCCCGAGCGCTCGCTGGTGGCCGAGCACGCCCAGGGTCGCTACGCCACGGTGCTGCCCACCCAGACCGGCGACCAGCTCGCCATCGCGGTCGTGGTGCTCGACCTGCTCGACCGCGTGCACCTCGGGCCACCGACCCGCCCGGACGTGGTGGCCGACGCCCTCGACGAGGTCGCGCTGGCCTGTGGCCCGCACAAGGACATCGCGGTCAACCCGGCCAAGATCCTGGCGATCGGCATCGCCGAGTCCAACCCGGTCTTCTGGGGCGGCACCGTGCTCGCCGCTCGAGCGGCCCGCCGTGCCGCCGAGTCCGTACGCCGCGCCACCGGGCGCACGGCCCTGGCCGCCGACGCCGAGCACCTGCTGCCCGTGCTGCAGGCCACCGCACCGGCGGACGTCTTCGCCGATCCCGTCGCCGACGGTGGCATCGAGCGTCGTCCTGCCCTGGTCGTCCTCGACGACGACACCGGGGACCCGACGGTGCGCGAGACCCGCGAGCTGCTCGAGGAGACCGCCCGTGCCCACGGGGTACGCGTGGAGTGCATCTCCTCCCGGGCCGACGGCGACGTCGCCCGCTATGCGGCGCTGCTCTCCACCGGCACCTACGCCGCGGCGTACCTGCAGGTGGGCACCGACGCCTGAGGCCCCGCGCGCCGCTACCCTCTCGCCATGGCATCCGAGGGAGGCACCAAGGCGGTCGTGGCGGCGCTGCTCGCCAACACCGGCATCGCCCTGACCAAGTTCCTGGCGTTCGGGCTGACGAGGTCCTCCTCGATGCTCGCCGAGGCCATCCACTCCGTGGCCGACGCCGGCAACCAGGGCCTGCTGCTGCTCGGTGGGCGCCAGGCCCGCAAGCAGGCGACCCCCGAGCACCCGTTCGGGTTCGGGCGCGAGCGCTACATCTACTCGTTCCTGGTGGCCATCGTGCTGTTCAGCGTCGGCGGGCTGTTCGCCCTCTACGAGGCCTTCCACAAGTACGAGGAGGTCCGGGCCCACCCCGGCGACCTCGGCCAGCTCGACGGCCGGTGGTGGTGGGTGCCCCTCGTGGTGCTCGGCGCCGCCATCGTCATGGAGGGGTTCAGCTTCCGCACGGCCATCCGCGAGGCGGACAAGGTGCGCGGCGAGAGCTCCTGGGTCGAGTTCGTCCGCCGGGCGAAGTCGCCCGAGCTGCCGGTGATCCTGCTGGAGGACTTCGCGGCGCTCCTCGGTCTGCTCTTCGCCCTGCTCGGGGTGGGACTCACGCTGGTGACCGAGAACCCGGTCTTCGACGTCATCGGCACCGCCCTGATCGGCCTGCTGCTGGTCACGGTGGCCGTGGTGCTCGCCCTGGAGACCAAGAGCCTGCTGCTCGGCGAGGCCGCCACCCCCGAGGCGCAGCGACGGATCCGCGCGGCGCTGGAGGGCACCGACCTGATCGACGGCCTGATCCACATGAAGACGCTGCACCTGGGGCCCGACGAGCTGCTCGTCGCCGCCAAGATCGCGGTCACGCCCACCGACAGTGCCGCGGACGTGGCTGCCGCCATCGACGCCGCCGAGGCGGCGGTGCGCGAGGTGGAGCCGCTGGCGCGAGTGATCTACCTCGAGCCGGACCTGCGGCGCCGGACCTGAACGGCGCGTGTCCGGGCGCGTGTCGCCACGGTTGGTCACCGGTGGGCCAGCGCCTAGACTCGGTGCTGCGCCTTTCGCACGAGATCGTGGTCAGACGCCGCGCTTCCCGCGCGCCTCCACGAGACGCCTCTTTTTTCGCTGACAAGGAACCCACCCATGGACTACAAGGTCGCTGACCTGACCCTCGCCGGCTACGGCCGCACCGAGATCACCCTGGCCGAGCACGAGATGCCCGGCCTGATGGCGATGCGCGAGCGCTACGGCGCCGACAAGCCGCTGGCCGGGGCCCGCGTCGCCGGGTCGCTGCACATGACCATCCAGACCGCCGTGCTCATCGAGACGCTGGTCGAGCTCGGGGCCGACGTGCGCTGGGCCTCCTGCAACATCTTCTCCACCCAGGACCACGCCGCGGCCGCCGTGGTGGTCGGTCCCGAGGGCACCCCGGAGGACCCGCAGGGCGTGCCGGTCTTCGCCTGGAAGGGCGAGACGCTGGAGGAGTACTGGTGGTGCACCCAGCAGATCCTGGCCTGGCCCGGTGACGAGCACCCCAACATGATCCTCGACGACGGTGGCGACGCCACCATGCTGCTGCACCTCGGCGTGCAGGCCGAGAAGGCCGGAGAGGCTCCCGACCCGGCCACCGCCGCCAGCACCGAGCAGCGGATCGTCTTCGAGGTGCTGCGCGCCCAGCTCGCCGAGAACCCCACGCACTGGGGACCGATCGCGAACTCGGTCAAGGGCGTCACCGAGGAGACCACCACCGGTGTGCACCGCCTCTACGAGATGATGCGCGAGGGCACGCTGCTCTTCCCCGCCATCAACGTCAACGACTCCGTCACCAAGTCGAAGTTCGACAACAAGTACGGCTGCCGGCACTCGCTGATCGACGGCATCAACCGGGCCACCGACGTGCTCATCGGTGGCAAGGTCGCGGTGGTGTGCGGCTACGGCGACGTCGGCAAGGGCAGTGCCGAGTCCCTCCGCGGGCAGGGTGCCCGCGTCGTGGTCACCGAGATCGACCCGATCTGCGCGCTGCAGGCCGCCATGGACGGCTACCAGGTCGACACCCTGGAGAACTCCCTGCCGGTCGCCGACATCATCATCACCGCCACCGGCAACAAGAACGTCGTCACGGTCGACCAGATGAAGCGGATGAAGCACAACGCGATCGTCGCCAACATCGGTCACTTCGACAACGAGATCGACATGGCGGGTCTCGAGGCCGACGGGGTGGCGCAGCGGACCAACGTCAAGCCGCAGGTCGACGTGTGGACCTTCCCCGAGGGCAACGCGATCATCGTCCTGTCCGAGGGTCGGCTGATGAACCTCGGCAACGCGACCGGACACCCGTCGTTCGTGATGTCGAACTCGTTCACCAACCAGGTCCTCGCGCAGATCGAGATCTTCACCAAGACCGAGGACTACCCGGTGGGCGTCTACGTGCTGCCCAAGCACCTCGACGAGGAGGTCGCGCGGCTGCACCTGTCGGCGCTGGGAGTCAACCTGACCACGCTCAGCGACGACCAGGCCGCCTACCTCGGCATCCCCGCCGAGGGCCCCTACAAGTCCGACCACTACCGGTACTAGGACCAGAGGCGCGGGAGCCCACGTGGCGCAGGCGGAGGTGGTCGAGCGGCCGCGGGTGCTCGTCGTCGATGACGACGCGGCACTGGCGGAGATGCTCACCCTCGTCCTGCGCAACGAGGGCTTCGCCAGCCAGATCGTCACCCACGGTGACGAGGCGATGGCGGCCTTCCGGGCGTTCCGTCCCGACGTGGTGCTGCTCGACCTGATGCTGCCCGGCCGCGACGGGATCGCGATCTGTCGCGACATCCGTGCCGAGTCGGGGGTGCCGATCGTGATGCTGACCGCACGCAGCGACACCGTCGACGTGGTCGTCGGCCTCGAGTCCGGGGCCGACGACTACGTGGCGAAGCCGTTCAAGCCCAAGGAGCTCGTCGCCCGGATCCGGGCACGGGTCCGGCGCTTCGAGGTGCCCACGCCCGAGGCGCTGCAGATCGGCGACCTCACCATCGACGTCGTCGGGCACGAGGTGACTCGTGAGGGCACGCCGATCGCGCTCACGCCCCTGGAGTTCGACCTGCTGGTGTGCCTGGCGCAGAGCCCCCGCAAGGTCTTCAGTCGCGAGGTCCTGCTGGAGCAGGTGTGGGGATATCGGCATGCCGCCGACACCCGCCTCGTCAACGTCCACGTCCAGCGCCTGCGCGCCAAGATCGAGGCCGACCCCGAGAACCCGACCATCGTGGTGACCGTCCGTGGCGTGGGCTACAAGGCGGGCAGCGCGGATGAGCCCGTCCGGGACTGAACGCCTCGCCCGGGGCTCGACACGGCTGTGGGCCCGGCTGCGTGGCGTGCCTCGCGGGGCCCTGACGATCTGGCGGCGCTCGCTGCGGCTGCGCGTGGTCACCGCCATCGTCGTGCTCAGTGCCGTGGTCATCGGATCGGTGGGCTGGCTGGCGATGCGCCAGATCGCCAACGGCCTCGTCAAGAGCCGGGTGGACGCCTCCCTGGCCGAGGCCCGGACCGAGACGGCGACGGCTCGCGAGCGCCTCGGCTCCGCAGGCGGCAACGACTTCGACCCCGAGACCCAGCTGCGGCTGCTCGTGGAGAACCTGGTCGCCCGCGGCGAGGTGAAGGGCTTCGACGTGGTGGTCCAGGGCCCGCTGGGCCAGGGCGGCACCGCCGGAGGCGTGCGCACCACGCCGGCCGTCGACACCGACAGCGTCCCCGCCGACCTCCGCGAGGCGGTCGAGGGCGACGAGGACGACATCGCGTGGACCTACACCCGCATCCGGTACACGGAGTCCACGAGCGGCTCGAGCCGCCGGGACCAGCCCGGGGTGGCCGTGGGGTCGACCGTCGTGCTGCCCTCCGACGGTGGCACCTACTCGCTGTACTACCTGTTCCCCATGGTCGAGGAGCAGCGGACGCTGCTCCTGCTCCGCGGTGTCCTGCTCTCGGCCGGGGTGCTGCTGCTGCTGCTCATCGCGGGCGTGGCCACCCTGGTGACCCGGCAGGTGATCACCCCGGTCCGGCTCGCCCGGCGGGTGGCCGAGCGGATCGCCTCCGGCCGCCTGGAGGAACGCATGCACGTCTCCGGTGAGGACGACATCGCGCGACTGGCCATGTCGTTCAACCAGATGGCCGAGGCACTGCAGTCCCAGATCCGCAAGCTGGTCGAGCTCTCCCGGGTGCAGCGGACGTTCGTCTCCGACGTCAGCCACGAGCTGCGCACTCCGCTGACCACGGTCCGCATGGCCGGCGACGTGCTGCACGACGCCCGGTCCGGGTTCGACCCCGTGACCGCCCGTGCGGCGGAGCTGCTGCAGACCGAGCTCGACCGCTTCGAGAACCTGCTCTCCGACCTGCTCGAGATCAGCCGGTTCGACGCCGGCGCCGCCGTGCTCGACCTCGAGGACACCAACCTCGGCGACGTGGTCCACCGGGTGGTGGGCAGCGTCGAACCGATGGCGGCCCAGCGCGGGGTCAGGGTCACCGTGGCCGACACGGGGGCGTTCATGGCCGAGGTCGACGTACGCCGCGTCGAGCGCATCGTGCGCAACCTGCTCGCGAACGCCATCGACCACGCCGAGGGCAGTGGGGTGACCGTGCGGCTGGCCACCGACGGCGAGGCCACCGCGCTCACCGTGCGCGACCGGGGAGTCGGGCTGCAGCCCGGGCAGTCGGCGATGGTGTTCAACCGGTTCTGGCGGGCCGACCCCGCGCGGGCGCGGACCACGGGCGGCACCGGCCTGGGCCTGGCCATCGCCCTCGAGGACGCCCGCCTCCACGGTGGCTGGCTGCAGGCGTGGGGCACCCCGGGAGGCGGTGCGCAGTTCCGACTCACCCTGCCGCGCCGTGCCGGCGAGCCGCTCACCCACAGCCCGCTGCCGCTCGTGCCCCACGACCAGGCCCCCGGGCAGCCTCCCGGCCCGGCCCCCGACGGGCCCCCCGACCGGCCCCCCGACGGGCCCCCCGACCGGGCCCTCGACGTGCCGGAGAACGTCTGATGCGCCGCGTGATCGCGCCGGTCGCCTGGCTGCTGGCGCTGCTGACGGCGACCACGCTCGCCGGGTGCACCAGCCTCCCCGAGTCCGGACCCGTCCAGCGCCAGGCAGTGAAGGCACCCGACCCGGCCGTGGACGCGCCGTACTTCAACCCGCCCGGGCCTGCCGAGGACGGCAGCCCCGCTGCCATCGTGTCGGGTTTCCTGGTCGCGATGCAGGCCAACCCGCTGAGCACCTCGGTGGCGCGCTCCTTCCTGACCCAGCGCGCTCGTGGTGCCTGGCAGCCCAACCGCGGGACCATCGTGTACGGCGCCTTCAGCGTGACGCCCATGACGGGGGGAGCGAAGGTCCGTCTCGCGGACGTGCGCCGGCTCGACTCGCGCGGCGGCTGGATCGGTGGCAAGCCCGGACGCGCGGAGATCCTCGACCTGCGGCTGCTCTCCGAGGACGGACAGTGGCGCATCGACAACCCGGTCGACGCGCTGGTGGTGCCCACCTCCTTCTTCGACCGCAGCTTCGCCCGCTTCAACCTGTACTTCTACGACCAGACCAGCCGCGTGCTGCTGCCCGACCCGGTGTTCATCCCGCGGGGTGAGCAGACCGCCACCAACCTCGTCCGCGGTCTCCTCGCCGGTCCGGGGCGAGCACTCTCGGAGATCACCCGCTCGGCGCTGCCCTCGCGCACCGACCTCGACCTGTCCGTGGTGGTCACCGAGAGCGGTGTGGCCGAGGTGCCGTTGTCGCGCGAGGTGCTCCGGGTCCCACCGGCGGAGCTCTCGCTCGCCGTCGACCAGCTCGCCCGGACGCTGCGCCAGGTGCCCGGGGTCGAGCGCATCCGGATCACCGTCGACGACGCCCCGGTCCCGCTCTCCGGCGGCCGGATCGACGCCCCGGTCACGAGCGGCACCGAGTACGACGCGGCCGGTCCTGCGGACTCCGAGCTGTGGGGTCTGCGGGGGTCCCGGATCGTCGACCTCAGCAACTCGGCCGGGACCACCACCGGCGGACCTCTCGGCGGTCCGGGCTACTCGATGCGCAGCTTCGCGGTCAGTGAGACGCCGCGGCGGGTCGCGGCGGTCTCCGGCAACGGCAGCACGCTGTTCGTCGCGCCGGCCGAGGGCGCTGCGGACAAGGCGCCGGTCAGCCGGCCCCTCACCGGGGCCACCGACCTGCTCCGTCCCTCCTACGACATGTTCGGCGACCTGTGGGTGGTGGACCGCACCCCCAGCGGGGCCAAGGTCCACGTCGTCCGCGAGGGACGAGTGCGCACCGTCCGCGTCCCCGGGGTCACCGGGACCGACGTCGCGGCGTTCTCGGTGGCCCGTGACGGCAGCCGGCTGGCCGTCGCCTTCGCCGGCAGCCGGGTGCCCCTGGTGCGGGTCACCGACATCCTGCGGACCGACGAGGGCATCGTCTCCGGCCCCGGGCGGTCCCAGTCGTTCACCACCGGCGGTCGCGACGCCACCGGTCTGGTCGACATCGGCTGGCGCGATCCCGGGACGCTGGCCGTGCTGAGCCGGACCTCGCCGGAGACCAGCCAGGTCAGCTACATCTCCTCCGACGGATCACCGGTCGACCCCGACCTGACCGAGCCGAGCGTGTTCCGCGGGCAGGCGCAGGCCATGGTCGTCGTCCCCGACGTGGACCTGCCGTTGCTGCTGATCACCCCTGACGACCGGCTCTACACGTTGAGCACCAACGGCAACTGGCCGCGCTCCGACTCCCGCATCGCCGCGGCGGCGTACGTGCGCTGAGCGGCCCCGTCCACAGGCCACCGGGCGCCCGCCGACGGGGCGTCCCTGACGGGGCAGGCTGGGGTCCGTGCTCGACGCGTGGCTCGACCTCGTCCACGGCGGTCGCTGCGTGGGCTGCGGCCGTCCGGGGCGATCGCTGTGCCGCGGCTGCGCGGACGACCTCCCCGTCACCGCGCAGCCGGTCACCCCGGACCCGTGTCCCGTGGGACTGGTGCCCTGCTTCGCCGCGGGTGAGTACGCCGGGCCGCTCCGCAGTGCGCTGCTCGCGCACAAGGAGCACGCGGTGCACGCGCTCGCCGGTCCGCTGGGTCTCGTGCTCGCCGCATCCGTGGAGCGGACCCGGCCCGCTGGGCTGACCGTGCTCGTCCCGGTGCCGTCGCGTCCCGAGGTGGTCCGCCGCCGCGGCCACGACCCTCTCTGGCGGGTCACCCGGCACGCGGCCCGCGCGCTGCGGCGCTCCGGCAGACCGGTGCAGGTCTCGCGCCTGCTGCGCAGCCGGGTGCCCGTGCTCGACCAGGCGGGGCTCGACGCCGCCCGGCGTGCGGCCAACCTGGCGGGCTCGATGGTGGTGCGGGCGCCGGCCCGCGCGGCGCTGGTCCGCGCAGCGGTCCCGGTGTCGCTGGTGGTGTGCGACGACGTGCTCACCACCGGTGCGACGGCGCGCGAGGCGCAGCGTGCCCTCGAGGACGGTGGCGTGGCCGTCCGGGCCGTGGCGACCCTGGCGGCGACCCGGCGACGACGACCGACAAGGGCCCTGCAGGAGGCCGTGCGGGAGGCCCCGCAGGAGACCCCGTAGCAGACCCGCTGGAGACCCGGAGGTGGTCCCGTTCGGGCCCGGCCTACCGCTTTTCGGACAGGCCGACTAGCGTCTCCCCATGGAGACCCGCCGAGTCCGTGCCGCGAGCCGGATCGGGTCGGCCGGCGCCCGTCGCGGCGCGCCGTGTGCCCCACCTTCATCGACGAGCCGGTGCCTCGCGGCCGCTCGCCGCGGTGGCGCTCGTCCCCTGACAACCAGATAGTCACTCGGTTCGAACGAACAACGGGAGGTCTGCAGTGGATGTCGTCGTCAGCAGCCGACACTGTGAGGTGTCTGACCGGTTCCGTGAGCACGTCGAGGAGAAGCTCGCCAGGCTCGAGAAGCACGACCACCGGATCATCCGGGTCGAGGTGCTCATCGAGAAGGAACCCCGCCCCCGCGAGCCGGAACGCGCCGTACGGGTGGAGCTGACTGCGAAGTCCAAGGGTCCCATCGTCCGGGCCGAGGCCTCGGCCGAGGACAAGATGGCCGCCCTCGACGGGGCGCTGGACAAGATGGCCTCGCAGATGCGTCGCGCCGCCGACCGCCGCAAGGTGCACCGTGGGCACCACAAGCCCGAGTCCGTGGGCGAGGCGATGGCCCGCAGCATGCCCGGCCCCGACACCGCAGACGAGGACACCGAGCAGATCGCCGAACGCAAGGTGGGGCCGGTGACCGTGACGGGTGACGGACCGCTGGTGGTGCGCGAGAAGACCCACGCGGCGGCTCCGATGACATTGGAGCAGGCGCTGTACGAGATGGAGCTCGTCGGGCACGACTTCTACCTCTTCGTCGACAAGGAGGGCGAGCGTCCCTCGGTGGTCTACCGTCGCCGTGGGTACGACTACGGCGTCATCTCCCTCGACGTCAGCTGACCGGGACGTGTACCAAAAGGTCTTTCCTCTGCCATAGTGAGCAAATGGTCGCTGACGGCTCCGTCCCCACCGGCGAGTCGATCCGTGTCGTCGTGGTCGACGACCAGGAGCTCTTCCGCCGGGGGCTGACGATGCTGCTCGAGGTCGAGCCTGGCATCGAGGTGGTGGGCGAGGCCGGCGACGGCATCAGCGCCACCGACCTGATCGTCGCCACCGTCCCCGACGTGGTGCTGCTCGACGTCCGGATGCCGAAGCGGTCGGGGTTGCAGGCCTGCATGACGATCAAGGAGCTGGTCCCCAGCGTCAAGATCATCATGCTGACCGTGAGCGACGAGGAGGCCGACCTCTACGAGTCGGTGAAGAACGGCGCCTCGGGCTACCTGCTCAAGGACTCCTCCATCGACGAGGTCGCGCAGGCCGTGCGCGTCGTGGCCGAGGGCCAGTCGTTGATCAGCCCGTCGATGGCGGTCAAGCTGATCGACGAGTTCAAGGAGATGTCGCGCACCGACCGGGAGCAGGTGCCCACGCCGAGGTTGACCGAGCGCGAGCTCGAGGTGCTGCGGCTGGTGGCGACGGGGATGAACAACCGGGACGCCGCCCGCGCACTGTTCATCAGTGAGAACACCGTGAAGAACCACGTGCGCAACATCTTGGAGAAGCTGCAGCTGCACTCCCGCATGGAGGCGGTCATGTACGCCGTGCGCGAGAAGCTCCTCGACATCCCCTGACCCCGCAGGTGACGACCGAGAAGATCTCCCGGGCCCAGGCGCGGCGCATCGCCCTGGCCGCCCAGGGGTTCCGCGACCCGCGGCACACGCGGCCGACGATGCGCACCTTCGACCGCACCCTCGCCCGCACCGGGGTGCTGCAGGTCGACTCGGTCAACGTGCTCCAGCGTGCGCACTACATGCCGCTGTTCTCCCGCATGGGCCCCTACGACACCTCCATGCTGCACCGCGCCGCCGAGCGGCACCCCCGCCGTCTGGTGGAGTACTGGGCGCACGTGCAGGCGTTCATGCCGGTCGAGCTGTGGCCGGTGATGCGACACCGGATGGACTCCTACCGCGAGAGCCCACGCTGGGGGTCGTGGCTGCAGACCAACCCCGGACTGGTGGAGGAGGTCCACGCACGGGTCCGGGACCGGGGTGCCTCGACGGCCCGCGACCTCGACGACGGTGCGCCCCGGCGCAAGGTCGACTGGGGCTGGAACTGGTCGGAGTCGCGCAAGGCCCTGGACTACCTCTACCTCGTGGGCGAGCTGGCCATCGCCGGCCGCAACTCCGCCTTCGAGCCGGTCTACGACCTGCCAGAGCGGGTGCTGCCCGCGGACGCGCTGGAGGCACCGGTCCCGAGCCGGCCCGACGCCGTCCGGGAGCTGGTGCGTCGCGCCGCACGCAGCCACGGCGTCGCCACCCTGCGCGACCTCACCGACTACTACCGCCTGCAGTACGAACGTGACGCGGGGCAGCGAGCGGCCAAGGTCGCGGTCGAGGAGCTGGTCGAGGACGGCGAGCTGCTGCCCGCCGCCGTGGAGGGGTGGTCGAGGCCCGCCTGGCTGCACCGCGACGCCGCCCGGCCCCGCCGGGTGGCGGCCCGGGCGTTGCTGAGCCCGTTCGACCCGCTGGTGTGGGAGCGGGAGCGCACCGAGCAGCTCTTCGACTTCCACTACCGGATCGAGATCTACGTGCCCGAGGCCAAGCGTCGCTACGGCTACTACGTGCTCCCGTTCCTGCTCGGGGACCGCATCGTCGCCCGGGTGGACCTCAAGGCCGACCGGGCGGCCGGGACGCTGCTGGTCAAGGCGGCGTACGCCGAGCCGGGGGCGCCCGAGGAGACCGGTGCCGAGCTGGCCGCGGAGCTGGGCGACCTCGCCGGGTGGCTCGGCCTGGACGACGTGCTGGTCCAACCGCGGGGTGACCTCGCCCCCGAGCTCGCCGCCCGGTGGGCCAGACTGGCCCGATGAGCGACCCGACCGTGGCCCAGCACCCACTGTTCGCGCGCGTCTACAGCCGTCTCGTCGCCCCGGGCCTCGCCCGGCACGGCGGTGACCGGCTGCGACGCCGACTGCTCGCCGGGCTGCACGGCACGGTGGTCGAGGTCGGTGCCGGTGACGGTGCCAACTTCTCGCACTACCCCGACACGGTGAGCCGGATCGTCGCGGTCGAGCCCGAGGCCTACCTCCGCGAGAAGGCAGCGGGACACGCCGACGAGCGGGTCGAGCTGCGCGACGCCGTCGCGGAGCACCTGCCCCTGGGTGCCGCGCAGGCCGACGCGGTGGTGGCCTGCCTGGTCCTGTGCTCGGTGGACCAGCCGGCCGCGCTCGCCGAGATGGCTCGGGTGCTGCGTCCCGACGGCCAGCTGCGGTTCCTCGAGCAC
Organism: uncultured Actinomycetota bacterium; assembly: GCA_963815595.1. GTDB lineage: Bacteria > Actinomycetota > Actinomycetes > Propionibacteriales > Nocardioidaceae > Marmoricola. The sequence goes on from CAWFHA010000007.1 coordinate 470,746, forward strand.
GTGCGCGCCCCGGAGCCGGGGGCCCGGCGTACGGTCCAGCGGGCACTCGACGCGACCGTCTGGCCACGGCTCGCCGGGGGGTGCCACCTGTCCCGCGACACGCTCGGGGCCATCGAGGCGGCCGGCTTCACCGTCACCGAGGTCGAGCAGATCACCTTCCCCGAGGACGGACGTCGCGCATCGTCGACAGCCGTGCTCGGCAGCGCCGTCCGCGCCTGACCCGCCCGCTGCTGCGTCCGGCCTCGGACCGGTGGGTGTGCCCGTTACGATGGTCGGCGGACGACGGCCCCCCGCGTCCAGCCAGCACACCCGATCTCCAGGGAGTAGTCCGCGTGTCGCTCATCGACAAGGTCTTGCGCATCGGCGAGGGCAAGATCCTCCGCCAGCTCGAGGCGATCTCCAAGGCCGTCAACGCCATCGAGGACGACTTCGTGTCGATGTCCGACGAGGAGCTGCGCGGGCTCACCGACGAGTTCAAGAAGCGCTACGAGCAGGGGGAGTCGATCGACGACCTGATGCCCGAGGCCTTCGCCACCGTCCGGGAGGCGGCCAAGCGGGTGCTGGGCCAGCGGCACTTCGACGTCCAGATCATGGGCGGCGCGGCGCTGCACCTGGGCAACATCGCGGAGATGAAGACCGGTGAGGGCAAGACCCTCGTCTCCACGCTGCCCGCCTACCTCAACGCGCTGACGGGCAAGGGCGTCCACGTGGTCACCGTCAACGACTACCTCGCGCGCTACCACGCGGAGTGGATGGGCCGGATCCACCAGTTCCTCGGCCTCACCGTCGGCGTGATCCTGCCGGACATGCGACCGGACGAGCGCCGGGAGGCCTACAACGCCGACATCACCTACGCCACCAACAACGAGCTCGGTTTCGACTACCTGCGCGACAACATGGCCACCGCGCTGGAGGACTGCGTGCAGCGCGCTCCACACTTCGCCATCGTCGACGAGGTCGACTCGATCCTGATCGACGAGGCGCGGACCCCGCTGATCATCTCCGGCCCGACCCAGGACGAGGTCGAGTGGTACGCCGAGTTCGCCAAGATCGCGGCCCGCCTGGACAAGGACACCGACTACGAGGTCGACGAGAAGAAGCGCACCATCTCGATCCTGGAGCCCGGCATCACCAAGGTCGAGGACCACCTGGGCATCGAGAACCTCTACGAGTCCGCGAACACCCCCCTGATCTCCTTCCTGAACAACTCGATCAAGGCCAAGGAGCTGTTCCGCAACGACAAGGAGTACGTCGTCCTCGACGACGAGGTCCTCATCGTCGACGAGCACACCGGGCGCATCCTCTCCGGGCGTCGCTACAACGACGGCCTGCACCAGGCCATCGAGGCCAAGGAGGGCGTCACGGTGCGCGAGGAGTACCAGACCCTCGCCACGATCACCCTGCAGAACTACTTCCGTCTCTACGAGAAGCTCTCCGGCATGACCGGCACGGCCATGACCGAGGCCTCCGAGTTCGGCAAGATCTACAACCTCGGTGTGGTCCCGATCCCGACCAACAAGCCGATGGCGCGCGTGGACCAGAAGGACCTCGTCTACCGCACCGAGGAGGCGAAGTTCGCTGCCGTCGTGGAGGACATCGCCACCCGCCACGACAACGGCCAGCCGGTGCTGGTCGGCACCACCTCGGTGGAGAAGTCCGAGCTGCTGTCGGGGCTGCTGCGCAAGCGCGGCGTCCCGCACTCGGTCCTCAACGCCAAGCAGCACGCCGACGAGGCCAAGGTGGTCGCCCTGGCCGGTCACAAGGGTGCGGTCACCGTCGCCACCAACATGGCCGGGCGTGGCACCGACATCATGCTGGGTGGGTCCACGGAGTTCCTCGCCGACCAGGAGCTGCGCAAGCAGGGGCTGGACCCCGTGGAGCAGCCGGAGGAGTACAACGCCGCCTGGCCGAGCACCCTCGAGCGGATCACCGCCCAGGTCCAGGCCGAGCACGACGAGGTCAAGGCAGCCGGCGGCCTCTACGTGCTCGGCACCGAGCGGCACGAGTCCCGCCGCATCGACAACCAGCTGCGCGGTCGCTCCGGCCGGCAGGGAGACCCCGGCGAGTCCCGGTTCTACCTCTCCCTGGGCGACGACCTGATGCGGCTGTTCAAGTCCGACTGGGTCGAGCGCGTGCTCGTCGCGCTCAAGGTCCCCGACGACGTGCCGATCGAGAACAAGTCGGTGACCAAGTCGATCCAGTCGGCACAGAGCCAGGTCGAGGCCCTCAACTTCGAGTCCCGCAAGAACGTCTTGAAGTACGACGACGTGATGAGCCGGCAGCGCGAGGTGATCTACGGAGAGCGTCGCCAGGTGCTCGAGGGCGCCGACCTGCAGGACCAGGTCCACCAGATGATCGACGAGGTCGTGCAGACCTACGTCCTCGCCGCCACCGAGAGCTTCCCCGAGGAGTGGGACCTCGACGCGCTGTGGGCCGCGCTGAAGGCGATCTACCCGGTCTCCCTGCGCCACCAGGACCTCGAGCGCGAGGCGGGGGGCCGCGACGGGCTCGATCGCGACACCCTGCTCGCCGACCTCCAGGCCGACGCCCAGAAGGCCTACGACGCGCGGGAGGCGCAGGTCGGCTCGGAGGTGATGCGCGAGCTCGAGCGCCAGGTGCTGCTCTCGGTGCTGGACCGCAAGTGGCGCGAGCACCTCTACGAGATGGACTACCTGCGCGAGGGCATCGGGCTGCGCGCCTACTCCCAGCGCGACCCGCTGGTGGAGTACCAGCGCGAGGGCTTCGACATGTTCAACGCGATGAAGGAGGGCATCCGCGAGGAGACCGTGGGCTTCTTGTTCAACCTCGAGGTCGAGGTGGAGGAGGAGGTGGAGGCCGAGCCCGAGGTCGACCTGCTCGTCGGCGCCGACACCAGTGGCGCCTCCGGCCTGGCTGCCGGGGACGAGGAGCACCACCACCCGCACGTCGTCGCCAAGGGGCTCCAGCCCGCACGAGCGCCGCAGCACCTGACCTACTCCGCGCCCAGCGAGGACGGCGAGGCCGAGGTGCGCGGCGAGACCGTGACCAAGGGCGACGACCCCTTCGCCGAGGCCGGTCGCAACGACCTGTGCCCGTGCGGGTCGGGCAAGAAGTACAAGCGCTGCCACGGTGCCCCCGGTGGTCCCACCGACCTCAAGGCGCGCCCGGCCGGCTGAGCCGGTCACCACCGGCGCGGAGGCGTCTCAGCCGCACTCGAGGGCCGTGCAGCACCAGCGCTGGTCGACGAGCTCGAGTCGACCCGCGATCGCGTGCGAGCGCGCCCCCGTGCGCACGTGCACGCTGAGCTCGACCACGTGCGGTGAGGGGCAGAAGACGTGCACGCTGAGCACCCGGCTGCGCAGGCGCCGCACGCGGCGGTCCGAGGGAGTGGTGGCGGCCAGCAGGGTGGCGCGCTGCTGCAGCTCGGCGTAGACGGCCTCGCTCGTCCACCGCAGCAGCTGGCTCGGCCCGCGGTCACCACCGATCACCTCGACCACCGCACGTGCGAAGCGGTGCGCGAACGCCTCCAGCTGCGTGCGGCCACCCGGGACGAGCCGTAGCTCCGGAGACCTCTCCGCGCGCACCGGTGTCGGGTAGTCCAGGGCGAGGGTGCCCTGGACGCTGGTCGTGAGGGCAGCAGTGGACGAGGTGGTCATGGCAGCTCCGATCGGGGACAGGAGGGGCGGTGAGCCGGACGGTGTGCAGGACGGGCCGGCCGGGGGTCGGCCAGCAGGAGGCGCTGGCCGGGCCGGATGAGGTCGGGGTCGGGGCCGATGGTCGACCGGTTGACCCGGTGGTCCCGGGCCACGGCCCGGACGAGCTCGGCGGGGGAGGCGTGCGGATGTCGCACGGCGGAGAGGCGCCACAGCGTGTCGCCGGCCCGGACGACGACGCGACGGGTCGCGCGCCCCGACAGCGCCCCGAGTGGCCGGGCGGGCGGGGCCACCGCGGGCGCCTCGCCCTCGGGCCGAGGTCTCTCCGTCGCCGAGCAGGGAGCCCCGAGGGCCAGCACCGCTGCGGCACCGGCGAGCAGGGCCAGGCGCAGCCGCCCCCGGCACCCGAGCCGTGCCGTCAGCCCGACGTGACCGTCGGTGGCGGCCTCGAGCAGGGCGGCGAGCAGCACGAGGAGCGCCCAGGCGGTGCCCCCCGCCAGGAGCCATCCGGCTCCGGCGACGAGCAGGTCGGCGAACGGGGGCACCGAGGTGCGGCAGCAGGGTTCCATGAGCGTCTTTGCCTTCGTTTGCGTCCGGTTGCCTCAGACAACGCCCATCGAGGCTCGACGTCAAACGTTTGTCCACAGCCCGGTTTGCCGGTGTGGTGCCCCGGGCATGGGGGAAGCCATGAGCTGGGAACAGTCGATGGCGGGCGTCTTCGACGACCTCGAGCAGCAGGCCCAGGGCCTGCACCTGCTCGAGCGCGACGCCGAGGTCGCGGAGCTGACGACGACCGAGTACGCCGACGTGCCCCTGGCCGGGCGGCTGCACGCCTCGGTGGGTCGCGACCTGCGGGTGCACCTGCGCGGCGGTGAGCTCGTGTCCGGCCGCCTGGCCCGGGTCGGTGCGGACTGGTTCCTGCTCGTCGACTCGTCAGCGGAGTGGATCGTGTGCCGCTCCGGGGTGGCCCTGGTCGCCGGGCTCTCCGACCGGACGCTTCGGGAGGCAGCCTGGTCCGCGGTCGACCGACTCTCCGTGCGTGCAGTGCTGCGCCGGCTCGCGGACCAGTCCGGGCGCTGCACCGTGCACCTGGTCGGCGACCGTCGGATCGACGGACGTGTCGGGCGCGTCGGTGCCGACTTCTTCGAGCTGCACACCGGCGAGGGGTCGGGGGAGCGTGTCCTCGCCGTCGAGACCTCGGCGGTGGCCGCGCTGCGGGGGAGGGCGGCCTGAGATGAGCAGGTGCAGGCAGGTCCGGTGCTCAGTCGGCGGGGGCGGAGGGGCCTTCGACGAAGGGGTGGTCGCGCACGAACCGCTCGGCGTCCGCGTACGCCCGCTCGATGTAGGCCTCGAGCTCGCTGGCCTCCACGCGCCACTGCCCGCGACCGCCGATCTTGATGGCCTTGAGCTCCTGGCGGCGCACGAGCGCGTAGACCTGGGCGCCGGAGATGTTCAGCACCTCAGCGACGTCGGCCAGCTGGAGGAACCGGGGCGTCGTGGTCATGCAGCCCACTGTGCCACCGGTGGCGTCCGGTTGCGACCGGTGGGCTCGGCGTGCCTGTGGACGGATGCGGAACGTGTCCGGAGGCGGTCGTGAAGGCACCCGCCGCCGACCGCGTCCGGGTCGTCGCCTGGTGGCGCCGGCCGCGCCTGCTGGTCGGCCTCCTCCTCGTGGCCGGTTCGGTGGTGGCCGGCGGCCGGTTGATGTCCACGGCCGACGACACGGTCGCGGTCTGGGTGGCCGCGCGCGACCTGCCCGCGGGTGCGACGCTGGCCGCCGGCGACGTCGAGCCGCGCCGCGTCCGCTTCGCAGACCGGCGGACGGCGTCGGGCTACGTGTCCGCCACCGACGCCCTCCCCGCTGTCGCGACCCTCGATCGACCCGTCGGCGCAGGAGAGCTGCTGCCCCGCGCGGCGGTGGCCGACCAGACGACTCCTGAGCTGGTCGAGGTCCCCATCAGCGTCGATGCCGATGCGTTGCCCGCGACCGTGCGCCAGGGGTCCGTGGTCGACGTCTGGGTCTCGCCGCAGCTGGCCGAGCAGCCGGACGGCCGGGTGCGTGCGGTCGCCGTGCTCACCGACGTCGTGGTCGTGGCGGTGCCGCGGAGGGCCGACACCTTGGCACCCGAGGCGACCCGGCAGCTGATCGTCGGTGTCCCTGCCGCGGACGCCGCCGACCTCGGCGTGGCCCTGGGTCGGCTCGCCGACGGGCACGTCGTGGTGGCCCGGAAGCAGTGACGGAAGCAGTGACGGAAGCAGTGAGACGTGGTTGACCGGGTGAGCGTGCTGCTCGCGGCAGGCGGCGAGGCCTGGGAGGCCGCCGCACTCCGCCGGCTCGCCGACGCCGGAGTGGTGGTGGTCAAGCGGTGCGTGGACCTGCCGGACCTGCTGGCCACCGCAGCGACCGGTGCCGCCGAGGTCGCCGTGGTCGCGGGACGCCTGGTCGCGCTGGATGCGGACGCCGTCGGACGGCTCCGCGCGCAGGACGTGGCCTGCGTGGCCGTGGGGGGCGACCCGGAGGAGCTGGCCGCGGTCGGCGTGTCCATCGTGGTCCCCGACGATCTCGGTGAGGACAGCGACCTGTCCGAGGCGGTGGCGACCGCCGGCCGGCGTTCCCCGGCACCGGAGCCCTCCGTCCCGGACGCGCCGCCCGACCGGGGCCGGACCCCGGGCCGGGTCGTCACGGTCCACGGGCCCGCGGGCGCCCCGGGCCGGACCACCCTCGCGATCGGCCTCGCGGCCGTGCACGCCCACAGCGGGATCCGCACCGTGCTGGTGGACGCAGACCCGTACGGCGGTGCCGTCGCCCAGCACCTCGGCGTGCTCGACGAGGTGTCCGGCCTGCTCGCGGCCGCGCGCCTCGTCGGCTCCGGCTCGCTGGACCCGGCCTCCTTCGCCGCCTGTCTCCGGGAGGTGACCCGGCGGCTGGAGGTGCTCACCGGCCTGCCGCGTCCCGACCGGTGGGTGGAGGCTCGACCGGGCGTGCTGGAGTCGGTGGTCGCGTGCGCGGCGGAGACGGCTGACGTGGTCCTCGACACCGGGTTCAGCCTCGAGGACGACGTCTGGTCCGGACGATCGATGAGCCGCAACCAGCTCACCCTCGAGGCACTCGCCTCGGCTGACGAGGTGCTGGTGGTGGGCTCGGCCGAACCCACCGGTCTGGCCCGGTTGGCCCGCTCCCTGGTCGAGGTCCGCGACACCACGTCGGCACCCGTGCGGGTGGTGGTCAACCGGATGCGCGACTCCCTGGGCTGGAGGAGGCGCGACATCGTCGGCATGGTCGAGGGCTATGTGCGCGCGACCGGGATCCACTTCCTTCCCGAGGACCGGCCCACGACCGACCGGGCCCACGTCGCCGGGCGCTCCGTCGTGGAGCTGGGCGACTCACCCCTGCGGGGTGCGCTGAGCGAGATCCACGACGCCGTCTTCGGTGCCGTCGCCAGCGCCGGCACCGGCGAGGACGTCGGGGAGCGTCAGGATCCCGCGCCCATGAGCAGGTAGAGCCCGGTCGCGGTGTAGGCCACCATCACCACGAGCAGGCCGAGCTGTCCGGTGACGTGGTGGCGCGGCGGCAGGAGCCGGATCGCCCGGTCGTGGGCGGCCACCACGCCCACGATGTGGCCGGCGACGACCGCGAGCACCTTGACCACGGCGAGCAGGGTGGGGTGGAAGGAGAGCCAGTACTGCACCGAGAGGTCGGCGGTGCCCAGCAGGTTGTCGCCCCGGACCAGGGGGTCGCTGAGCTGGATGATCGTCGCCTGACCCTGCTCGAGCAGGTAGCTCAGGTAGTGGGCGGTCATGTAGCCGACGATGATCGGGACCACCGAGTGCGCCATCAGCCGCGGCAGCAGCCGGCGTTCGACGGCGTCGGGGCCGGAGGTCGAGACCCCCGTCGACCGGGCCGCCAGCGAGAACGAGACGCCGACCACGAGGCAGAACCCCAGCATCGCGACCGTGTTGACGAGCACCTCGTCCAGGCCGAGGTCGATCACGAATCGCTGCCAGGTCAGGGTGTCCCGGTAGCTGTCGAAGGCCGTGGACCCGAACAGGATCGCCACCACGGCCACCAGGCCGGGTCGGGGAGTGAGCGTCGCCAGGTTGGCGAGGGGGCTGCGCAGCACGAGGGCGTCACCGTTGCGCCCCCAGGGGGAGAGCCGCGCGAGCAGGGAGGAGTACACCTCGAACGGGTCCGCGCGCTCCAGCCACACGTCGCCGAAGACGGCGGCACCGACCAGCATCACCGCCAGGTACGCCGCCAGCCACAACCGGACCGAGCCCAGGTAGGCGCTCTGCGGGTTCACCAGCTCCTGCCAGACGAAGGCGAACAGCCCGAGCGCCGCCGGCCAGTACCCCAGCACCTCGGGATAGGTGGTCAGCCCGGTGCGGGGGTCGCCGCCGGTGGCCCGGGCGAGCAGCAGGTTCAGCGTCCGCACCGGGCTGACGGCGCGGACCACGGGTCCGAGGAGCAGCGACGCGGGGACCAGCCCCACCCAGACCAGCACGTAGAACGTCCCGAAGACGGGGTTGGTGACGACGTCGGGGCCCGCCACCAGCGGCCACAGCAGGTACAGGGCGAACGCCAGCCCGAGGAGCCTGACCGTCCAGCCGAACCGGGGGTCGTCGACGAGTCGTCCCACCGCCGGGACCGGACGGCCGGGACGCGGACCCTGGTAGCGCGGCGTACGCCAGGCCAGCACGAGCACGCAGAACGAGACCACCAGAGCCGCCGTGCCACCGGCGATCGCCAGGTCGACGGGCAGCGGCAGGTCCTTCGCGCCGCCGAGCCCGTGCAGGGGCAGGAGGGCGGGGAGGGCCAAGGTCAGCGCACCTCGAGCTGCATCATCAACACCTCGAGCGTGTGCGACTCGACCTCGACGACACCGGGCTTGTCGATGGTCAGGGACTTCTCGCTCGTGCCGGCGTCGTACTCGATCTCCTGCTCGGGGGAGCTGTGCACGTGGATCTCGCCCGGCTCGTCGGCGGTGATCCGCAGCACCAGCGGCTCACCGGCGGTGACCTGCACGCGCTCGCCCTGCGGGGTCACCGAGTCGCCCTCGAACCTCACCTCGACCGTCTGCGGCTGCACCTCGTCCGGTGTGCTGAGGTCGCGGGGGCTCTCGGTGGCGCTGGGGGTCTGCTGGGGTTGCTCGGTGGGGCTGCTGGTCGGCTCGGGGGCGGCCGTGCCGGGCTCGGGCTCCTCGGTGCCGCACCCGGCGAGGACGCCGATCCCCAGCACGGTCGCCGCGAGTGCCGTTACGGTCCGAGAGCGGGTCATCGAGGAGCCTCCGGGGGTCAGTCGTCGGGGGTGGTGACGTGCTCTGTCAGAATCCCATGAGCCCTCAACCCGACGACGAGAGGGGTTCGTGGATGAGCGAGCGGTTGCGCGCGAACGACCTGGCCCTGCTGGCCGGCGAGCGACCGCAGACGCCCATGCACAACGCCACGCTCGAGATCTTCGACCCGGCCGACTCCGGCTTCGACTACGACGCGCTGCTGGCCCACATCGACGACCGGATCGCCTTCGTCCCGCGCTACCGGCAGCGGGTGCGCCGGATCCCCGGCCGGCTGGCCAACCCGGTCTGGGTGGACGACGAGAACTTCGACCTCGCCTACCACGTACGCCGCTCCGCCCTCCCCGGCCCGGGCACCGTGGACCAGCTGCGCGAGCTCGCCGCCCGCATCATGTCGCGCCGGCTCGACCCCGACCGCCCGCTGTGGGAGGTCTACCTCGTGGAGGGTCTCGAGGACGGCCGGGTGGCGCTGCTCTCCAAGTCGCACCAGGTCCTCGTCGACGGGATCTCCACCGTCGACCTGGGCCAGGTCCTGCTCGACGTGGACCCGGGGCCGCGTCAGGTGGTGCGCGACGACTGGACCCCTGCGGCGGAGCCGACCCCGGCCCGGCTGGTCGGTCACGCACTGGTGGACTCGGCGCGGCACCCGCGGGTCGCCGCGAGCACGGCGCTGAGCAACGTCGAGGCCATGGGTCGCACGGTGGGTGCGGCGGCGACCCGGCTCGGCGCGGTCGCTGGCGCCCTGACCACCCGTCGCTCGACGCCGGAGTCGCCGTTCAACATCGACCCCTCCGCGCAGCGGAGGGTGGTGCTGGTGCGCACGTCGCTCAAGGACTACCGCAAGGTCCGCCGGGTGCACGGGGGCACGGTCAACGACGTCATCCTGGCCACGCTCTCCGGGGCGATCCGGGCCTGGTTCATGACCCGGGCCGAGTCGGTCGCCGCGGGTCGCCGGCTGCGGGCCCTGGTGCCGATGAGCGTCATCGACGAGGAGCTCGAGCCCACCTCCCTCGGCTCGCAGGTGGTCGGCCACCTCGTCGACCTGCCCATCGGTGAGGGTTCCCCGGTCGTGCGGCTGCACCAGGTGTCCTACGCCCTGCGCGTGCACAGCGAGACCGGACGCGCGGTGGCGGCCGACCGGATCGCGGGGGTGGCCGGCTTCGCGCCGACCACGTTCCACGCGCTGGGCTCCCGGGTGGCCTTCGAGGAGGTGGGCAGCAACGTGAACCTGGTGGTCACCAACGTGCCCGGGCCGCAGTTCCCGATGTACCTCGCCGGGGCGGAGATGGTGGAGACCTACCCGGTGCCGCCGCTGCTGCCCGGCTTCTCGCTGTCGGTCGGTGTCACCTCCTACGACGGCGCGGTCTACTACGGGATCTGCGCGGACCGCGACGCCCTCCCCGACGTCGACGTGCTCGGCTCCTGCGTCCGCGAGGCCCTCGACGAGCTGGTCGACAGCGCCAGCGAGAGCCGTCCGCGTGCTCCCCGCGGGCGCCGGCGCCCACCGGCACCGACCGACCCGACGCCGGACCCGCCACGCGGGGGGACCGGCGCGTGAGCGTGCGGATCTACGTGCCCGCCACGCTGGGACGGCTGGCGCGCTACGTCGCCGACGGTGGCGTCGGCCCGGCGCCGGTCCAGGGCCGTGCGGTCACGGCGGCGCTGCGCGAAGCCTGGCCCGAGGCCGACGAGGAGCAGCGGGAGTACGCCGCGCTGATGGCCGCCGCGGACGACTCGGCGCTGCTGCTGGGACCGGGCGAGGCGCCCCGTCGGGTGGTGCTCGCCGCCGACGTGCCCGCCGTGGTCGAGGCGAGCCGGCTCCAGCCTGGTCGAGGTCGACTCCGCGTTCGGCCTGCACCTCGTCCGAGCCGTGCACGCGGACACCGACGACCTCGCGGGAGGACCCGGGTACGACCCCGAGGACCTCGGCGACCTCGCCTGGTACGCGGTGCAGGAGATCCCCGATCTACTGGGTTGAGGTTTTTTTCCTTCTTCTCACCATTTGAGACGAATGTCCGTTTACGCTGTCCGCCTACGAAGGCGGAGATCCCATGACGACACGGTGGCCCTGGCTGGTCGGTGCCCTGACGCTCGCGCTGAGCGTCCCCACAGCGGCGGTCGCGACCGCCCCGGCAGGACGAGCGGTCACGGCCGATCCCGGCCCACGTCCGCAGGCCGCACGCGCGGCCGGGCAGGCGCTCTCCGAGCTGCGTGCCGACGCCGACGAGCCCGTGCGGGTACGACGTGACGCCTCGGGTGAGGTGCGTTTCGTCGGCTCCGTCGACGGAGCCGCACTGCTGGACGGTGGCGCCCGCGCCGGCGCCCGCGCCACCGCGGCGTCGGTCCTCGACGAGTACGGCGCGGTGTTCGGCCTCGACGGGGAGTCCTCACGGGCCGTGGTCGGCCGTACCCTGCCGGGTGCGGGCGGTGCCACGGTCGTCCGCGCCGACCAGGTCGTCGACGGTGTCCCGGTCTTCGGTGGACAGCTGGTGCTCAGCCTGGACGACCGCAACGACCTCGTCTCGGTCGCCGCAGCGACCACCGAGCCGCTGGCGGTTCCGGCGCCCGTCGTGACCGAGGCGACCGCCCGGCAGGTGGCCCTGCGCCTGGCCGCCCGGACCCACCGGGTGCCGCTGGGTGCGCTCACCGTCCGCTCGCTGGGCCGACGGGTCTTCGACCCGACGATCGTGCACGTGAGCGACCCCGCCGGGGTGCGTCCGGTGTGGCAGCTCGAGGTGACCAACGGCAGCGACGTCCGGGAGACGGTGCTGGTCGGGACCACCCGCGGGGAGGTGGCGCTGCACTTCAACGACGCGCCCGACCTGCGTCGACGGGTCTGCGACAACGTCAACCTGGCGATCAGCGACGCTCGGACCCCCGTGCCGATCTGCACGCTCGCGGCGCGCACCGAGGGTGGGCTCGTCACCGGCAACGCCGACGTCGACCAGGCCTACACCAACCTCGGCCGCACTGCGCAGGCCTACACCGACCTCGACGCGATCGACCTGACGCAGCTCATCGGGACCACCGTGGGCGGTGCCAAGACACTGCAGGCGACGGTGCGCTGGTGCTTCTCCGACAGTGCCTGCCCCTACCGGAACGCGTTCTGGGACGGCGCCCAGATGGTCTTCGGCCAGGGCTTCGCCGCACCCGACGACGTCGTCGCCCACGAGCTGACGCACGGCTTCGTCGAGCACACCGCGGGGTTGTTCTACTTCCACCAGAGCGGGGCCGTCAACGAGTCCCTCGCCGACACCCTCGGCGAGATCGTGGACCACCGCAACGGTGCCGACGACGACACCGCGTGGACGATCGGCGAGGACCTCCCGGGCATCGGCGCGATCCGCAGCATGAAGGACCCCACGCTGTTCGGCCAGCCCGACCGGATGACCAGCAGCCGGTTCGTCTCTGCCGACGTCTGGTACGACAACGGCGCGATCCACGACAACGACGGCGTGGGCAACAAGACCGCGCACCTGATCTCGCAGGGCGGGACGTTCAACGGTCGCACGGTCACGGGGATCGACGGGGGTGACCCGGGTCTGACGAAGACCGGGCGCCTCTACCTCGAGACGATCCCACGGCTCACCTCCGGCGCGGAGTTCGCCGACCTGGCGCTCGCGCTCGAGACCACCTGCGACCAGCTCGCCGCGGCCGGCACCACCGGCTTCTCCGCCGGCGACTGCGCCTCCGTGCGCACCGCGACCGCGGCCACCGAGCTGGCTGCGGCACCGGTCGACCCCGAGGCGGCCGCCCCGGAGGTGGCGGCCAGCTGCCCCACCGGCCACGAGTACGCCGAGCTCGCGCGTGACGACGACGCCCACACCGACCAGCTCGGCTGGACCTTCGGCTCGTTGTGGCAGCGCACCCCGGCCAACGGCACGCCGGCGTACGCCGCCGAGGGGACCTCCTCGTTGTTCGCGTGGAACCCCGACCCGACGCTGGGCGACCCGGCTCGCAGCGACCTCACCGGAAAGGCGTTCGGTGTGCCGACGGGGAAGCGCACCTACCTGCACTTCCGTCATGCCCACCTGATGGACTGGACCCCGGAGGACGACGGGGTGCCGCTGACCTACCACGACGGAGGACAGGCGCTGGTCCAGGTCCTCGACTCCTCCACGGGCACCTGGGTCACGAGGACCGGACTGCCCTGGGTCAACGGACCCACCCGCACCCTGGCGTCCGACCCGGCGCCCGGCTGGGCCGGGGACAGCCGCGGCTACGGCTCCAGCCGGGTCGACCTGACCTCGCTGGCCGGCCAGACCGCGCGGATCGTGCTGCGCGTGGTGGGAGACACCGAAGGATCGCTGCTCGGCTGGTGGGTCGACGACGTGCGCCTGTTCGGCTGCACCCCGCACGAGCCCACGGCACCCCGCAGCCTGACCGCTGCCTCGACCAGGACAGGTTCGACACTGACCTGGGCCGCGCCGGCCGCTGTCCCCGGCGGGCTGCAGCACTACCTGGTCACCCGGAACGGAGCCGCGGCCGGCACCACCACGGGCAGGTCCTTCGGGTTGACCAAGCCCGCGGGCACCGGGCCGGTGACGCTCGCCGTCCGGGCCCAGGACCGGGACGGTCGCACCAGTCCCGCGGTGGCCCTCACCCTGACCTCCACGACGACGCGCAGCACCCTGACCACCAGCAAGGTCAAGGGCAAGCTCTACGTCGACGTCCGCGGGACCGTGCGCGGTGCGGGCTCGGGCACCGCGGTGCGCTCGATGCCGGTGCAGCTGCTCCGCTCCTACAAGGCGACGGACCCGTGGCGCGTGGTCGGCCAGGGCACCACCGGGACCACGGGCACCAAGTCCTGGCGGTTGCTCCAGACCAAGTCGGCGCGCTACCAGGTGGTCGCCCTCGGCCGCAGCACGCTGTTCGGCTCCGCCGGCGCGGTCACGCGGGTGGCGATGCGCTGACCGGCCCGGGCTGGTTGGTCCGGCCGTGCGTCGTCTGAGAGCATCGCGAGCATGGACGCCATCACCAGCCCGCCGGCCCCTGTCAACGAGCCGAACCTCGACTACGCCCCCGGGAGCACCGAGCGCGCCTCGCTCGAGGCCGAGCTCGCCCGCCTGGTGTCCCGCGGCCCGGTGGACCTGCCCGCCACCATCGGCGGCACCCAGAAGATGGGCGGCGGGGCGGAGATCCCGGTCGTGCAGCCGCACGACCACGCCAGCGTCCTCGGTGTGCTCAAGAACTCCACCAAGCGCGACGCGCAGGCCGCCGTCCAGGCCGCGGCAGCCGCAGCGCCCGCCTGGCGGGCGATGTCCTACGACGACCGCGCCTCGATCCTGCTCAAGGCCGCCGACCTGCTCGCGGGGCCGTGGCGGGCACGCCTCAACGCCGCCACGATGCTGGGCCAGTCCAAGACGGCCTGGCAGGCCGAGATCGACGCCGCCTGCGAGCTGATCGACTTCTGGCGATTCAACGTGCACTACGGCCGGGAGATCATGGCCGAGCAGCCGATCGCCAACAGCCGCGGCGTGTGGAACCGCACCGACCACCGGCCGCTCGAGGGTTTCGTCTACGCGATCACCCCGTTCAACTTCACCGCGATCGCCGGCAACCTGCCCACGGCACCGGCCCTGATGGGCAACACCGTGGTCTGGAAGCCCTCGCCGACCCAGCAGCTCGCCGCCTCCCTGACGATGGAGCTGCTCGAGGAGGCCGGGCTGCCTCCGGGGGTCATCAACATGCTGCCCGGCGACGGGCTGGAGGTCTCCGAGGTGGCGCTGAACCACCCCGACCTCGCCGGCATCCACTTCACCGGGTCGACGCCCACGTTCCACAAGCTGTGGGGCGCGGTCGGGGCCAACCTGGCCACCTACCGCTCCTACCCACGCATCGTCGGCGAGACCGGGGGCAAGGACTTCATCGTCGCGCACCCCTCGGCCGACGTGGACGTGCTGCGGGTGGCGATGATCCGCGGAGCCTTCGAGTTCCAGGGCCAGAAGTGCTCGGCGGCCTCGCGTGCCTACGTCCCGGCCTCGCTGTGGAAGAAGCTCAAGGACCAGCTGGTGGCCGAGACCGAAGGTCTCTCCATGGGCAACGTCACCGACCTCTCGCACTTCATGGGTGCGGTGATCGACGACCGGGCGTTCGCCAAGCACAAGAAGGCGATCACCCGGGCGAAGCGGTCCTCGAAGCTGGACATCGTGGCCGGCGGACAGGTCGACGACTCGGTCGGCTACTTCGTCCGGCCCACCATCGTCGAGTCCACCGACCCGGCCGACGCGATGTTCAAGGACGAGTACTTCGGACCGATCCTGTCCGTGCACGTCTACGAGGACCGCAGGTTCGAGGCGGTCGTGGACCAGATGGAGTCGTTCGCGCCGTACGCCCTCACCGGCGCCGTCATCTCCCAGGACCGCGAGGCCGTGGCCTGGGCGAGCGAGCGGCTGCGGTTCGCCGCCGGCAACTTCTACGTCAACGACAAGCCCACCGGCGCCGTCGTGGGGCAGCAGCCCTTCGGCGGGGCTCGCGCCTCGGGCACCAACGACAAGGCGGGTGCGCCGGTCAACCTGCTCCGGTGGAGCTCGCCGCGGTCGATCAAGGAGACGTTCGCGCCGCCGAAGGACCACCGTTACCCGCACATGGGCTGACTCGGCCCGGCCTACCTGACCCCGAGATGATGCCGACATGACGCTGCTGCACCTCGGACCGGTCCACTCCGTCGAGCGGGTGCTCACCCTGGTGCTGGCGTTCGGTCCGTTCCTGCTGCTGGCAATCACCGTCTGGTACACCCGGCGGCGCAACGCGCGTGCCGCCCGGCGCGACGAGGACGAGCGGCACCCCTAGGGTCGAGGCATGGAACGACACGACCCACCCACCTCGGGCTCAGAGGCCGAGCTGCTGATCGCCTTCCTCGACTTCCACCGCGACACCCTGCGCGGCAAGACCGAGGGGTTGGACTCGGCGCAGCTCGGCCAGCGCCTGCCGCCCTCCGAGATGACCCTGGGTGGGCTGCTGAAGCACCTCGCCCAGGTCGAGGACTGGTGGTTCGGCCAGGTGTTCGCCGACAACCCGCCGGCGGAGCCGTGGGCCTCGGCCGACTGGCACGCCGACGCGGACTGGGAGTGGCACAGCGCCGCGCAGGACACCCCCGAGGAGCTGCGGGCGCTGTTCGACGAGGCGGTCGCCACCTCCGACCGGATCCTGCACGAGGCGCTCGCCCACCCCAGCGCGCTGGAGTCCCTCTCGCGACGCACCTTCCGCTCCGACCCGGGCCGCACGCACAGCCTGCGCTGGATCCTGCTGCACCTGGTCGAGGAGTACGCGCGGCACAACGGCCACGCCGACCTGCTCCGCGAGGCCGTCGACGGCCAGGTCGGGGAGTGAGCCCCGAGCGGTCCCGGTCCTAGCCGGAGAGCCAGTCGACGCCGACACGGTGCTCGGCGCGCAGCGCCTTGCGTAGCAGGTCGGCGATGAGGCCCTCGATCTTGCCGCCCACCAGCGGGATGTGCACGGTGACGCCCAGGTCGACGGACTCGGTGGTGCCCGCGGCGTCCTCGACCAGCACAGCGGTGCCGGACATGTCGCCGGGCTTGCCGGGGATGGTGACCTCGATGGCCCCCTTCGCCGGTGACGTCCAGTCCTCGGACTGCACGATGTTGATCTCGTCGCCCACGAACTTCCGCGCGAAGCCGGGCACGCCGTCGGCAGCCTGGACCTGGTCGACCACGACCCGCATGCCGGCCCCGTCCCGGTCGATCCGGACCGAGTGGCGCAGCACGCCCTGGGCGTCGCAGACCCGTTCGCGGAACGCGGGGTCGGCCAGCATCTCGTGCACCTGCTCGAGCGTGGCGCCGTCGTAGCGCAGCTCCTCGCTGACCTTCTTCACACCTGCTCCTTCGTCCAACGGCGTCGACCGACAGCTCGCATCATGGTGCATCCCGGGGCTGCACGCGGCACCGGGCACGCATAGGTTGACTCGCATGGATGAGGAGAGCTTCGTGTCCTTCGGCGAGGAGGGGGCGGCCGAACGCGCCCAGCTCACCTACGGCAGCTACCTCCGCCTGGCGCAGCTGCTCGACGCCCAGCACCTCGAGTCGGACCCGCCAGCGCACGACGAGCTGCTGTTCATCACCATCCACCAGGTCTACGAGCTGTGGTTCCAGCAGCTCCTGCACGAGGTCCAGGCCGTGCGCGACGCCCTGTTGCCAGGTCCGCAGGACGAGCCTGGTGGCCCGGCCCGCGGAGGGGCGGGCAACGGTGCGGACAACGGCGGCGCGGGGGACCGCCTGTGGTGGGCCCGGCACCTGATGAACCGCGTGCACGTCATCGAGCGGGTGCTGGTGCAGCAGGTCGACGTGCTGGAGACGATGACGCCCCAGGACTTCCTGGAGTTCCGGCAACGGCTCGCGCCGGCGAGCGGGTTCCAGTCGGTGCAGTTCCGTGAGCTCGAGTTCCTCTCGGGCGCCAAGGACGCGGGGTACCTGCAGCGCTTCCGCGGCCTCACCGCCGAGGAGCAGCAGCGGCTCGAGCAGCGCCTGGCGGAACCCTCGCTGTGGGACGCCTTCCTCGGCCTGCTCGAACGCCGGGGGCTGGCGACCGGCGACGACGAGTCGCTGACCGCGTCACTGCGCCGGGTGGCCCACGACCGGGCCCAGCACGGCGACCTCTGGGCGATGGCCGAGGCGCTCATCCTGCACGACGAGCTCGCCGCCGCCTGGCGAGCCCGGCACGTGGTCATGGTGGAGCGGATGATCGGGGCCAAGACCGGCACGGGGGGATCCACCGGGGCGGCGTACCTGCGCAGCCGGTTGGGGCTGAAGTACTACCCCGTGCTGTGGGACCTCCGCTCCGCGCTGTGACCGCTCCGGGACCGGCGTTCCGCATCGGCTCCCACCAGTTGACCGGGGTGCACCCGTGGGGTCGCGTTGCCCGGGAGGTGTGCGGGTCATAGTGTCGAAACCGTGACGACGCTGGAGCAGAGCAAGTCCGAGCTGATCACCCGGTTGAGCGACTACGCGAAGTCCAAGGGAGGCACGGCCCCGGACGGGATCGACATCTTCGCGATGCTCAAGGCGTTCTACCGGCACGTGGCCCCCGAGGACCTGCTCGAGCGCGAGGCCAGCGACCTCTACGGCGCGGTGATGGCGCAGCTCCGCCTGGCCTCCGACCGGCCGCAGGGCAAGGCCGCGATCCGGGTGTTCACCCCCAGCATCTCGGTCAACGGCTGGTCCGCCGGCGGACACACGGTCGTGGAGGTGGTCACCGACGACATGCCGTTCCTGGTCGACTCGGTATCGATGGCCCTCGCCGAGTCCCAGCACGACATCCACCAGGTGATCCACCCGCAGCTGGTCGTGCGCCGCGACCTCGGCGGCAAGCTCCTGGAGGTGCTGGAGGACCAGGCGGAGACCGACCCGCACGACATCTCCCGGGAGTCGTGGATGCACCTGGAGATCGACCGCGTCTCCGACGACCAGCTCGGCGAGATCACCGAGCATCTCACCAAGGTGCTCACCGACGTCCGCGACGCCGTCGAGGACTGGGCTCGGATGCACAGCCAGGTCGACCGCATCATCGAGGACCTGGCGCAGAACCCGCCACCGTTGAGCGAGCAGGAGATCGAGCAGGGCACCTCGCTGCTGCGCTGGCTGGCCGACAACCACTTCACCTTCCTCGGCTACCGCGAGTACCAGCTGGAGTCCCAGGACGGGCAGGAGACCCTGGTGGCCGTGCCCGGCACGGGCTTCGGCATCCTGCGCGCCGACCAGGCGGCCCCCCGCGTGCTGCCCGAGGCGGTCGCCGCGCACGCCCGCGACAAGAACCTGCTCGTCCTGGCCAAGGCCAACTCGCGGGCCACCGTCCACCGGCCGGTGTTCCTCGACTACGTCGGGGTGAAGAAGTTCGACGCCGACGGCGAGGTCGTCGGCGAGCGCCGTTTCCTCGGGCTGTTCTCCTCGGCGGCCTACACCGAGTCGGTCAAGCGGATCCCGGTGCTGCGCGAGAAGGTGGCCGAGGTCATCGACGTCGTGGGCCTCGACCCGATGAGCCACGCCGGCAAGGCGTTGATGGACGTCCTGGAGACCTATCCCCGCGACGAGCTGTTCCAGACGCCCATCGAGGACCTGGTGCCGATCGCCTCCCAGGTGATGTACACCCGCGAGCGCCGCCAGCTGAAGCTGTTCGTGCGCCGGGACCTCTACGGCCGGTTCCTGTCCTGCCTGGTCTACCTCCCGCGCGACCGCTACAACACCACCGTCCGCGAACGGATCGCCGCGATCCTCAAGGAGCAGCTGCACGGCGACAACATCGAGTACACCGCGCACGTGGGGGAGTCCTTCGCGGCCCGGCTGCACTTCGTGGTCCGGCCGGCACAGGGCGAGCAGATCGGCGACCCCGACGTCGCCGACCTCGAGCGCCGCTGCGCCGAGGCCGCCCGGTCCTGGCGCGACGACTTCACCACCGCGGTGGTCACGACGTACGGCGAGGAGCAGGGCAGCCGCTACGTACGCACCTACGCCGGCTGCTTCCCCGAGGCCTACAAGGAGGACTACGCGCCCCAGACCGGCGCGGTGGACCTCGGTCGCCTCGAGGCGATCGAGACCGACGTGGGCATGACCCTCTCGCTCTACGAGGACGTCGCCGCCCCGCCCGGGGAAGCGCGGTTGAAGGTCTACCGGATCGGCCCGCCGCTCTCGCTCTCCGAGGTGCTGCCGATCCTCTCCACCACGGGGGTGGAGGTCGTCGACGAGCGGCCCTACGAGCTGGAGGGACTCGACCGCGAGTCCTACATCTACGACTTCGGCCTGCGCTACCACCGGGCACTGCCCGACGACGCCCGCGAGCTGTTCCAGGACACCGTGGCCGCGGTGTGGAACGGCTACAACGAGAGCGACGGGTTCAACGCGCTCGTGCTGGCCGCCGGCCTGACGTGGCGCCAGGCCACGCTGCTGCGCGCCTACGCCAAGTACATGCGGCAGGGGGGCACGCCGTTCGCGCAGGACTACATCGAGGACGCGCTGCGCAACAACGTGGACATCACCCGCTACCTCGTGCAGCTCTTCGAGGCTCGCTTCAACCCGGGGCGCAACGGCAACATCGCTGCGGACAGCGAGGCCCGCACGGCCAAGTGCGCCGACCTCGAGGAGCGGATCCAGCGCACGCTGGACGAGGTCTCCAGCCTCGACCACGACCGGATCCTGCGCTCCTACCTCACCCACATCCGCGCGACCCTGCGTACCAGCTTCTTCCAGACCGACGAGCAGGGGCAGCCGCTGCAGCGGCTGACGCTGAAGCTGGACCCCTCCGCGATCCCCGACCTGCCCGAGCCGCGGCCGAAGTTCGAGATCTTCGTCTACTCCCCGCGCGTCGAGGGCGTGCACCTGCGCTTCGGCGCGGTCGCCCGCGGCGGGCTGCGGTGGTCGGACCGACGCGACGACTTCCGCACCGAGGTCCTCGGCCTGGTCAAGGCGCAGATGGTGAAGAACACCGTCATCGTGCCGGTCGGGGCCAAGGGGGGTTTCTTCGCCAAGCAGCTCCCCGACCCCAGTGACCGGGACGCCTGGATGGCCGAGGGCGTGGCCTGCTACACCACGTTCATCTCCGGTCTGCTCGACGTGACCGACAACCTGGTCGACGGGCCTGACGGGCGACACGTGGTGCCTCCGACCGCAGTGGTGCGCCACGACGACGACGACCCCTACCTGGTGGTCGCGGCCGACAAGGGCACCGCCACGTTCAGCGACATCGCCAACCGGATCTCCGAGGAGTACGGCTTCTGGCTCGGCGACGCCTTCGCCTCCGGCGGATCGGTCGGCTACGACCACAAGGCCATGGGGATCACCGCCCGGGGTGCCTGGGTCTCGGTCCGTCGGCACTTCCGCGAGATGGGCGTGGACTGCCAGCGTGAGGACTTCACCTGCGTCGGCGTGGGGGACATGTCCGGCGACGTGTTCGGCAACGGCATGCTCTGCTCGGAGCACACCCGGCTGGTGGCGGCCTTCGACCACCGCGACATCTTCATCGACCCCGACCCCGACGCCGCGAGCACCTTCGCCGAGCGCAAGCGGCTCTTCGAGCTGCCCCGCTCCTCCTGGCAGGACTACGACACCTCGCTGATCTCCGAGGGGGGCGGGGTGTTCCCCCGCAGCGCGAAGTCGATCGCGATCACCCCCCAGATGCGGGCGGCGCTGGGCATCGAGGAGTCGGCGACCACCAAGGGCCGGATGACCCCGGCGGAGCTGATGCGCGCCATCCTCCTGGCGCCGGTCGACCTGCTCTGGAACGGCGGCATCGGCACCTACGTGAAGGCGGCGTCGGAGACCCACCCCGAGGCCGGCGACAAGGCCAACGACGCCATCCGCGTCGACGGCCGCGAGCTCAGGGTGAAGTGCGTCGGGGAGGGCGGCAACCTCGGCCTGACCCAGCACGGCCGGATCGAGTACGCCGCCGCGGGCGGGCGGATCAACACCGACTTCATCGACAACTCGGCCGGGGTGGACACCTCCGACCACGAGGTGAACATCAAGATCCTGCTCGACCGGGTCGTCGCCGACGGCGACCTCACCGGCAAGCAGCGCAACGAGCTGCTCGCCTCGATGACCAACGAGGTCGCCGAGCTGGTCCTCGCCGACAACTACGACCAGAACGTGGCCCTGGCCAACGCCGTGGCGATCAGTCCGGCACTGCTGCACGTCCACGAGGACTGGATGCGCTCGCTCGAGCGCAGCGGGCTGCTCAACCGCGAGCTGGAGGCCCTGCCCAGCCGTCGCGAGGTCAGCCGGCGCCTGGAGCGTTCCCGCGGGCTGACTGCCCCGGAGCTCTCGGTGCTGATGGCCTACACCAAGATCGTCCTGGCCGACGCCCTGCTGCGCAGCGACCTGCCCGACGACGCGTTCCTCCGCTCGGACCTGTTCGCCTACTTCCCGGCCAAGATGCGGCAGGGATACCGGGGTCAGATGGAGCAGCACCAGCTGCGGCGCGAGATCGTGGTGACCCAGGTCGTCAACCAGCTGGTCAACAGCGCGGGCATCACCTACTACCACCGGCTGTCGGGCGAGACCAACGCCACCGTGGCCGACCTGACGAGGGCCAACTTCGTCGCTCGCGAGATCTTCGGCTCCGACAGCCTCCAGCAGGAGATCTCGGACTTCGACAACCAGATCGGTGCCGAGGTGCAGACCCACATGCGGCTGGAGAGCCGCACATTGGTGGAGCGTGCCTCGCGCTGGCTGATCAACGCGCGTCGGATGTCCGAGGAGACCGAGTCGGTCGTGGACTCCTACGAGGTGGTCGTGCAGAAGGTGATGGCCGAGCTGCCCTCGTTGATGTCCGGGCGCGAGCTCGTGGCGTTCGAGCAGCGGCGGGACGCACTGGTCGCGAAGGGGGTGCCCGAGCAGCTCGCGGTCCGGGTGGCGGTCTGCCCGCCGGCGTACATGATCCTGGGCATGGTCGACACCGCGGCTCGGGACGACCGGGACCCGATGGAGGTGGCCCGCACTCACTTCGAGGTGGGTGAGCGGCTGGGCCTGCCGCTGCTGGTCTCGCGGATCCTGGCCCTGCCCCGGGAGGACCGCTGGCAGACGATGGCGCGAGCGGCGCTGCGCGACGATCTGCACGCCGTGCATGCACAGCTCACCGCGGCACAGCTCGCCGGCGACCCGCCGCCGGAGCAGGAGGCCGACCGGGCCGTGCGCACCCTGAAGGAGATCTGCTCCGACGACGACACGGACCTCGCCCGGCTCTCGGTCGCCCTGCGGGTGGTGCGCACACTGCTGTGAGCGCGGTCTGCCGTCGTGGTGGAGACTGAATCCCTAGGCGCTGCGTGCTCGCCGTCTCCTTTCGGGAGTTCTTCGCATTGACCCCGCAAGACACCCCTGATGTAGTTAGGGTCTCTCCGCTCGCCCCAACACCCCCTTTTCCGGCGCCCCCCCTGCCGGCGGCGCGCGACGGCTGACCAGCCTGGCCCAGCAGGGGATCCTGCTGGCCTTCACCGTGGTCCTGGCCCCGCTGGCGGCCCGGCTGTTCCGGGTGGGAGACCACCCGAGGGGTGGCGCGCGGCGGGTGCCACTAGCCTGCCCCTCATGAGCGCCGACCGGACCGATGCCCCGTCGCCCGATCCCGACCTGGCTGACCTGGGCGTCGCCGAGCTGGCTCGTCGTACGACGCAGGGGGAGGTCAGCAGCCTCGAGGTCGTGGAGGCGTGCCTGGCGCGCATCGCCGAGCGCGACCCCGCGCTGAACGCCTTCTCGGTGGTGCTGGCCGGCGAGGCCCGTGCCGAGGCCCGGGCCCGCGACACGGCGCTGGCGGCAGGCGAGGCCTCGGGACCGCTGCACGGCGTGCCCGTGGCGATCAAGGAGGAGATCGACGTCGCGGGGTGCGTCACCACCTTCGGCGGTCGGGGCAACTCCACGCCGGCTCGGGCCGACGGCGAGCTGGTGCGCCGGCTGCGTGCCGCGGGAGCGGTGGTCATCGGCAAGACCCGCATGCCCGAGTTCGGCCAGTGGCCGTTCACCGAGTCCGTGGACGGCGGCATCACCCGCAACCCCTGGGACCCGCGACGCACTCCTGGCGGGTCCAGCGGAGGGACCGCCGTCGCCGTGGCGGCCGGGATGGTGCCGGTGGCCATCGGCGGTGACGGCGGCGGGTCGATCCGGATCCCCGCGGCCTGCTGCGGCCTGTTCGGGCTCAAACCGGAGCGTGGGCGGGTCACCACCGCCCCGATGGAGCACCTGTGGTGGGCGCTGGGCACGGCCGGCCCGCTGACCCGCTCGGTCCTCGACTCCGCCCTCGTCTACGACGTCATCAGCGGCACCACGCCCGGCGAGCTGTTCTCGGCCGAGGAGCCGGCGACCGGCTTCGCGGAGGCTGCCCGCAGCGAGCCGGGCCGGCTGCAGGATCGGCTGGTCCACCCGGTCCGCGATCAAGGGACTGCGCCCGGACCCGGCGCACGTGGCAGCGGTCGAGGAGACCGCGCAGCTGCTCACCGACCTCGGCCACGAGGTGGTGGAGGTGGACCCGCACTATCCCGACGCGACGCTCGCCTTCCTGCCCCAGTTCTTCGCCGGCGTGCGCACCGAGAGCGACGCTGTCGAGCACTACGACCGGCTGGAGCGCCGGACCCGCGAGACCTACCGGCTGGGTGCCTGGGTGCGACCGGGCGTCGTTCGCCGTGCGCTGGCGGCGGGGGAGAGGGTCGCGCGCCGGGCCAACCGGGTCTTCGACGAGCAGCGCCTCGACGTGCTGCTGACTCCCGTGCTCGCCCACCGTCCCCCGGAGGTGGGCGTCCTCGACGGTGGTGGCACCGTCCGCGCGGCCCTGCGCTCGCAGCCGATGATCGCCTACACCGCGCTGTGGAACGTCACCGGCAACCCGGCGGCCTCGGTGCCCGCCGGAGTGGCGGCGGACGGGCTGCCGCTCGCGGTCCAGCTGGTCGGGCGCCGGCACGACGAGACCACGCTGCTGAGCCTGTCCGCGCAGCTCGAGGCCGCGCGGCCGTGGACGGTGCCGGTGCTGGACGACGCGTGACGAGCCTGCTGCTCCCTGCTGGCACCGCGGCTCAGTGACGCGGGCATGGCCCTGATGGCGCGCAGGTCACCGGACTCGCGCGCGGCGCGGGCCCACGTCGACCCGCGGGTCTGACCCCTCAGTCCCGGGGGGCACGCACGCCGAGCGGCACGGCGAAGGCGACGACGTTGCTGTCGTACTCGCGCCCGTCCCACCCGCTGCAGGTGACCAGCACCAGCCGCTCCCGGTCGCGCTCCTGCCCGAAGAGATGCTGGGCCCGGTCGGCCAGCTCGGTCTTGGTCCAGGTGACCACCTTGGTGGTGCGGTAGACCATCGTGCCCTCCCGGGTGACCACCTTGACCCGCTGGCCGGGGCGCAGCGAGCCGAGGTCGTCGAGCACCCCGCCGCCGGTGTGGACGGTGTGCCCGGTCAGCACCGTCTGGCCGGCGGCGGCCCCCGGCCTGGCGCTGCGTCTCCACCAACCGATGTCCCGCGCGTTGCGGGGCGGGTCCAGGACCCGCTCGTCGTTGACCTCGATCGGTGTGATCGGGGCCCGGATCTTCAGCGCGGGCACCACGAGGCGCACCGGCGCGGCGGCCGCGGACATCGGCTGGAAGCCCGGCCGCTCCGCCTGCTCGGCTCCCGAGGGCAGGAGGAACCCGGCCGCGAGGAGGAGGCCGCAGAGCACCACGAGACCGCTGCCGAAGCCGCTGCCGGTGGATCCGGTGGAGGTGCTGCTCATGGTGGTGTCCCCTCCGGTCAGGCCCGCAGCCGGCGGAGCACCGAGAGCGCCGTGCCGGCGCCCACCAGCAGCGCGAACGCCGCGAGCGTGACGGTGTTCCCCGGTGTTCGGGGGGCGGGGGACACGGGTGCGCTCTCCAGGCCTCCGGAGACCCCGGTCGGCAGGGACGAGGACGGTGCGGCTGCCGGGGCCGCGACGGCGACGCCGCCGTTGGGTCCGCAGACCACGTTGCCGATCTGCACCCCCGCCAGGGGTGCGTCCAGCTGCTCGCGCGCTGCGGGGAGCACCGAGAGGTCGACCGCCGAGACCCGGATCTGGTCCTTGCCGGTGCGGGTCTGCTTGTTCAGCACCAGGTCGAGCACGTTGTCCCCGAGCGGCTGGAGCAGCTGCTCACGGGTGGCCTCGACCAGGGCTTCCACGACCTGGTCCTGGAGCTGCGCCGGCAGCTCGGCGAGCGGCGCGAGCGCGCCCTCGAAGGACCCCTCGAGCTGGGTCCGCACCGCGTCCACGATCGCCTGGGTGGCGCCGTCGAGGTTCACCGGCACGTGGGTGTTCGGCGCGGGGTGGGTGGGCAGGTCGGCCAGCACCACCTGCTGGTCGGCCACCGTCAGCGTGATCCGCGCGTTGCTCAAGAAGGCGTCGCCACTCGCCGTGCCCGGCCCGGCGGTGCAGGAGCCGGCGACGGCGTCCAGCGTCCCCGTGAGCCCGGTGTCGCCCAGCGGCGTCTGGGCCACCGTGTCCGCCAGCGGTCCGGTGACGCCGCCCAGGACCGTCTGCAGCGCGGGGTTGGTCTCGGCCAGCGGCCCCAGCGCGGACTCGGGGTCGATCACCAGGGTGTCGCTGAGGTCGAGGTTGCCCAGGGTGAGCCCGAGAGACCGGCCGGGACGCAGGCACCGGGAGCTGCCGATCTGCACCTCGGCACCACCGTTGCCGGTCAGCCCGGCGCAGGCCCGCGAACGACCCAGCCCGTCGACGACCGAGGCCGAGGCCTCCTGGGCCAAGGCACCGCCACGGAACAGCTCCTGGCCCTTGAGCACCGAGACCGGCGGCGCGGTGTCCCCGGTCCTCTGCTCACCGGACCCGTCGTGGGTGGCGGTGACGTTGCCGGTGCCGTTCTCCTCACCGGCGATGCTCACCGTCAGGGCGTTGGCCCCGGACTGGGCGACGGGAGCCGCGGCGAGCGCCGGCGTGGCGACCACGGTCCCCAACGCCGCCACCCCGACGGCTGCTGCGAAGCGCACGGACACGCGCATGGTTCGTCCTCCCCAGGAATGAGCACGGGGCGCGCCGGCACGGCGAGCCCCCTGCTCACCCAACGCCCGGGAGGGGGCCGGGTTACGCCGGGAACGTCACCGGAGGACGATGCTGAAGCTCAGTGCCCGGTTCGTCACGGAATTGGCGGTGGCGGTGAGTCCGCCGGTGCCTCCGGAGACGTCGGCCGCGCTGTCCACGAGCAGCCCCGAGACGTGCCCGGAGGAGGTGCCGGACTTGCTCGTGCGGAACGTCTGGCCCGCGGGCGCCGTCCAGCCGGTCGTGCCGGAGGACTTGTCGGCCCAGTAGGTCACCAGCCAGCTGCTCCCGTCGGGTGCGGTGAGCGTGGGAGAGGTGTGCGCCGCACGGCTGACGTTGTCCAGGGCACCGGCGCTGACGGCGATCGGGTCGGCCGGGTCCGTGCCCCGGTAGGCCGCGAGGGCCATGTCGGACTTGGCGTAGCCGCTCGAGGTGATCTGGACCGTGGAGCCCAGGTCGGCGGCCGTCGCCACCTTGGTGAACGCTCTGCCGACGAACCCGCTGCCGTTGAGCGCCTCGACCTCGGTCCAGTCCGACGGGTAGGTGTAGGTCGGGGTGGTGGTGTTGGCCGCGAAGAACAGCAGGAGGGTGTCACCGACCTGGGTGTCGGCGGGGACCGGGACCCGGTGGTTGGGCCGGTTGGCGTTGGTCTCCTCGACCCCGACGAAGGTCACCGGGCTGGCCGTGTCGCTGGGGTTGAACGACGTGGTGTCGGTGCCGGTCGCGTTCTGGTTGTCGGTCACGGTCAGCGTCACCGAGCGCGGGCCGGGGGTGTCGTAGGTGTGGGTGAAGCTCGGCTCCGTGGAGGTCACGCCGGCGCCGTCGTTCCAGACGTAGGAGACGATGGTGCCGTCGCTGTCGTTGGACCCGGCGGAGCTGAACGTGCAGGTGAGCAGGTCACAGGTCACGCCGGCGACCGCCGTCGGCGCTGCGTTCTGCGGGGGCGCCGGCAGCTGGGGGTTGATGTTCACCGTCGCGGAGCCGCTGACCCCGTCGTTGTCGGTGACGGTCAGCGTCACGGTCCGCGGGCCGGGGGTCGGGTAGGTGTAGGTCCCGTCGGAGTCGGACGACGCGCCCGGGTCGCCGTACGCCCAGTGCCGGGCGGTGATCGTGCCGTCGTCGGTGCTGCCGGTGGAGTCGAAGGTGCACGTCAGGTCGGTGCACCTCACGTCGGGCACGGCGGTCGGCGGCTGGTTGGGCTGCTCACCGGCTCCCTGGTAGACGAACAGGACGCGGGAGGCGCCGGGCTGCCCGGTGCCACCGAGCACGGGGACGATGGTCCCCGCCACGGGGGCGTGGTCGGCCCAGTCAGCGCGGTACATCTGGCCGGTCGAGGTGACGTAGTAGAACTTGTTGCCGGCCACGAACGCGCCGCGCAGCGTGCTGAACGGGATCCCGCTGACCGCGCCGCTGCCGAACCGCTGCTGGCCGACCACGTCGCTCTCGGTCTCGAAGCCGCGCCGGAAGAGCGTGTTCTGTCCCGAGCGGGTGAAGTACATCCGGCCGTCGACGTAGAACAGGCTGGTCATCGTGGGGATGTCGGTGCCGTGCCAGCCGGCCTGGTACATCAGCTGGTCGGCGGCGTCGACGGGGGTCGCGGGGCCGTAGGCGGAGCCGTTGAACGTGCGCTTGGTGAAGCTGCCGTTGCTCGAGGCGGTGTAGAGCGTCCCGTTGGCCATGAAGGCGCCGACGGTGCTGCCCCAGGACACGCTGCCGTTCGGGGCGTCACTGGCACCAGCGGTCGTCGAGCCGTCGAAGGCACGGCGGGTCAGCTGGGACCCGTTCGCGGCCACGCCGTACAGGGTGCCCGGCAGCGTGGCGTTGACCATCGGCGGCAGCTGCTTGCCGCCGGACAACGGCATCAGGGCGATCCGTGCGTGGTACTCCCAGTTGCCGATCCGGTCGGTGTCCGAGCCCACCCACAGGCCCTGGCTGGTGGCCAGCATGTCCTGGATGCCGACCCCGCGGGTGCGGGTCGGGTTCCACGTGTAGGCCATCCCGTTGACGGGGTTCAGCGCGGCGATGCCGGTGCGGGCGACGGCGCCCTCGCCGATCTTGTCGCCCGCGTTGGGGTTGTTCTGCCAGCGCTGGTGGCCACCGGCGTACACCACGTTGTCGGTGACCTCGACCGTCCACGTCGAGTCGCCGCCGGTGTAGGCCGTCCACGTGGGCTTGTTGGGGTTGCCGGTCAGGCCGCGCTCCCAGCGGGCCACGACGTCACACCCGGAGGTGCCGTTGTTGCTGCCGGTCTGGCCGCCGTAGGCCCCACCGGTGGAGACCACGAGGAACTGGCCGTTGGGGGAGTACTCCACGTCGGACATGTAGGTCTCCCACTTGCTGGAGCAGGCCTGCGTGAACAGGTTGGTGTTCCACTCCGGGAGCGCGTACTCGGTCGGGCTGGAGATGTCGAGCTTGGCGATCTGAGAACGGGGCTGGCCGTCCACGCTGGTGAAGTTGCCGACCGCGACGAGCTCGGTGTTCTGCGGGTCGCTGGAGATCTGCAGCACGTTGGTGGCGTCGAACTGGGCACCGGTGCGGTGCAGGCCCGCCATGACGCCGTCGAAGTAGGCGTCGTAGGCCCCGGTGGTGGCGTTGAGCGTGCCGAGGGCCTTCTGCGCGCGGCTGCCGATGTGGGTGAACTTGCCGGCCACCCACAGCCGGCTGCCGACCACCTCGAGGTCGCGGACGGTGCCGCTGAGGGTGGGCGGGGTGAACGCGGTGACCACCTGGCCGGTGGCCACGTTGATCTTGAACAGGTTGCGCCGGGCGGCGCCGCCCGCGCTGGTGAAGCTGCCGCCGACGTAGGCCGAGGTGCCGTCGGTGGCCTGCTGGACCTTGTACACGGTGCCGTTGGGCGAGGGGTTGAAGGCGTTGCTGATCTCGCCCGTGGTGGCGTCGAAGGCGAACACCCGGTTGCGGGTGAGCACGGTGCTGTTGGTCGCGCTGCGCACCTGCGTGAACGACCCACCGACCACGATCATCTCGCCCACCTGGACGATGGAGTACACGGTGCCGTTGAGGATGTGCGGGGTGAAGTTGGCCGGGTCGTCACTGACGATGCGGCCCGACTGCGGGTGGGACAACCCCACGGTGGCCGCCTGGGCGGCCGGGGTCAGGCCCGCTCCGGTGGCGAGGCCGGAGAGCACGAGCAGGATGACGAGAACGAGCCGGCGTGCCGAAAACATGCGCAATCCCCCACAGGATCGAATGCCACGAGAACGTCCGCTGCTGCGGACCTATCGGGAGTATGCGCACGAGTGAGCCGAAGGCCTAGTTCACCGTGACAATTCCTGAGACGCACGCCCGTCTGGTCTAGTCACAGGCGATAGGGCGCGCCGCAAACGGCCTGCTCAGCTCGCCTTCTTGGTGGCCGACTTCTTGGCCGACCGCTTTTTAGCGGCGCCTTTCTTGGCCGTCTTCTTGGCTCCGCTCTTTCCGGCCGACTTTGCCGGTTTGGCGGCTTTCTCGGAATCGTCGGAATCTCCGGAATTCGGAGTCTCGCCACGGGCGGACCGGGCGGCGTCGACGCTGCGCTGGAGGGCGGCCAGCAGGTCGACGACCTCGCCGGAGGACTTCTTGGCCTCCGGGGTGCGCTTGACCTCGCCGCCCTCGATCTTGGCCTTGACCAGGGCCTCGACCGCCTCGCGGTAGTCGTCCTCGAACTCGCTGGCGTCGAAGTCGCCCGCCAGCGTGTCCACCAGCATGGTCGCCATCTTCACCTCGGCGGGCTTGGCCTCGCTGGTGTCCACCGACCCGAAGTCGGGCGTGCGGATCTCGTCGGGCCACATCATCGTCTGCAGCACGATCACGTCGTCGCGGACCCGCAGGACCGCGAGGGATACCCGGTTGCGCAGCGCCACGGTGACCAGCGCCATCCGGTCGGCGGCCTCGAGCGCCTCGCGCAGCAGGGCGTAGGGCTTGGCGCCGGTCTTCTCGGGCTCGAGGTAGTAGGACTTCTCGAACAGCATCGGGTCGATCTGCTCGCTGGGCACGAACTTCTCCACGCTGATCTCACGGCTGCTGCTGGAAGGGAGCTCGGCGAGGTCCTCGTCGGTGAGGATCACCATCTCGCCGTCCTCGGTCTCGTAGCCCTTGGCGATGTCGGCGTACTCGACCTCCTCACCGTCGATGCTGCAGATCCGCTGGTACTTGATCCGACCGCCGTCCTTGGCGTGCACCTGCCGGAAGGAGATGTCCTTGCTCTCCGTGGCGGCGTACAGCTTCACCGGCACGCTGACCAGGCCGAAGGAGACGGCACCCTTCCAGATCGCACGCATGGGTTCAGGATGCCCGTTCGCGCCCGGTGTACGCCACCCGCGCGGCCGGCGCCTGCCAAGATGGCGGCGTGCTGCCGATGCTCGCGACCAGGGGCGACCACGTGCCCGCGGGCGCCGGGTGGGCCCACGAGGTCAAGTGGGACGGCATGCGCGTGCTCGTGGACGTGACCCCGTCGCCCGGTGGTCGAGCGCAGTCACCCGGTGGTCGAGCGCAGTCACCCGGTGGTCGAGCGCAGTCACCCGGTGGTCGAGCGCAGTCACCCGGTGGTCGAGCGCAGTCGAGACTCCGCGTCTGGTCGCGCAACGAGAACGACGTCTCGGTGTCCTTCCCCGAGCTGCAGGGTCTCACCGCGGTGCTCGACGACGCGCTGATCGACGGGGAGGTGGTGGCCCTGGGTGAGGGGGTGCCGTCGTTCGGGGCGCTCGCCGATCGGATGCACGTGCGCGACGCGACGCGTGCGCGTCGGCTGGCCGAGCGCAACCCGGTCACGCTGATCGCCTTCGACCTGCTCCGGCTCGACGGGCGCGACCTGCTGGACCGGCCGCTGGCCGAGCGGCGGGCGCTGCTGCTGGGGCTGGGGCTCGACGACGTGGCCTGGCAGGTCCCTCCGACGTACGACGACGGCGCGATGCTGCTGGCCGCTGCGGAGGAGCAGGGTCTCGAGGGCATCGTCAGCAAGCGGCTCTCCTCTCGTTACCGGCCCGGGCAGCGGAGCAGGGACTGGCTGAAGTTCCCGATCCGGCCCACCGCGTCGTTCGTGGTGGGCGGCTTCCGTCACGAGACCGGGTCGACCTCGCGCCTCGGCGCCGTGCTGGTCGGTGAGCCCACGGCGACCGGTCTGACCTACCGCGGCCGGGTCGGCAGCGGCATCGCCGGGCGGGCCGGGCAGGTGCTCGCCGAGCTGCTGCTCCCGCACGTCGTCGAGCGCTCGCCGTTCGACGCCGAGCTGCCCCGGCTGGACCGGCAGGGCACCGTCTGGGTCGAACCGGTGCTGGTGGTCGACGTGCAGTACCTGCGGATCACCACCGACGGACGTCTGCGGCAGCCGGCGTACCGGGGCGTGCGCACCGACCTCGACGCGAGCGGACTGGGCCGCTGATGCCGCGCGAGACCCGCACCGAGACCCCTGTCGAGGTCGACGGACACCGGCTGACGCTGGTCAACCTGGAGAAGGTGATGTACCCGGGCACCGGCACCACGAAGGGGGAGGTGCTCAACTACTACGCCCGGGTGGCGCCGGTCCTGCTCCCGCACCTCGCCGACCGCGCGGTGACCCGGATCCGCTGGCCCAACGGCACGGCGGCTCAGTCGTTCTTCGAGAAGAACGTGCCGGCCGGGACACCCTCGTGGGTCCGCACCGCGAGCGTGCCCACGACCGGGTCCCGCACGGGCACCGGGGAGGAGGGTGAGCTGGTCTTCCCCGTGGTCGACTCCCTGGCCGCACTGACGTGGCTGGTCAACCTGGCGGCGCTGGAGCTGCACGTGCACCAGTGGACCGTCACCCCACGGGACGGCTCCGACCGCCCAACCGGCTGGTGGTGGACCTCGACCCGGGCGAGCCGGCCGGCCTGGGGGAGTGCGCCCAGGTGGCGCTTGCTGGTGCGCGAGCGGCTGCGGCACGACGGGCTGGAGTGCAGCCCGGTGACCAGCGGGTCCAAGGGGCTGCACCTGTACGCCGCGCTGCCGACCGACGGGACCAGTGCCGCCGGGCGCAGCTCCGACGACGTGCGCGACTACGCCAAGGCGGTCGCCGAGGAGCTCCAGTCCGAGCACCCCAAGCTCGTGCTCTCGCAGATGACCAAGGCCCGGCGCAGCGGCAAGGTCTTCCTCGACTGGTCGCAGAACACCGGCTCGAAGACGACGATCTCGCCGTACTCGCTGCGGGGCCGGGACCGGCCCACCGTCGCGGCGCCACGGACGTGGGCCGAGGTGGAGGCGGGGGCGGACGACCCGCTCGCGCTGGAGCACCTGCGCTTCGAGGAGGTCCTGGAGCGGGTGGAGGAGTACGGCGACCTGTTCACGGCCGAGGGGTGAGCCGGCCCCGAGTGCCGGACCCCCGCGAGAACCCGAGCGTCCGCCGCTCCCGAGACACGGCGGACGCCTGTCACGCACCACGCTGCTCGAGCACGCCGTCAACAAGGATGCCCCGGTCAACCATCGACAAACGTGAGAACGCTCGCATCGTCCACGTAGTGGACGCCGCCGTCCGGGTGCCGTTGCCGATCCGGCGCCGGTTCGTTGTCGCAGCAGAGCCGTTCCCGACCCCGGCTCGGTGAGGAGCGCGACCATGACCGCGAGGCCCGACCCGACCTCCCCGGCGCTGAACCGGCGCACGCTGCTCGGCGGAGCGGGGGTCGGCGTGCTGACCGCCGGTCTGGCCGCGCCCGCCGAGGCGGCGACCACCGGTGGTGCCCTCCCCGGCTCGGTGGACGTGGTCGTCGTCGGCGCGGGGATCTCCGGCCTCGTGGCCGCGCGGCAGGTCGCCCGCAGCGGCCGGTCCGTGCTGGTGGTCGAGGCCCGGGACCGGGTCGGCGGTCGGGCGCTGAACCACCGCCTGCACTCCGGCGACGTGGTGGAGTCCGGCGCGGCCTTCGTCGGTCCCACCCAGGACCGCATCCTGGCCCTGGCCGAGGAGCTCGGGGTGGCCACGTTCCCGGAGTACAACGAGGGCCTGAGCATCTACAACTCCTCCGGGCCGCTGGGCCGGCTGCCCTACTACGGCACGGTGCCCCCGGACCCGCTGGTCCTGCCCGACGCCGGCCGGCTGCAGTACCAGCTCGACGAGTGGGCCGCCGAGATCGACGTCGCCGCCCCGTGGGCGCACCCACGGGCCCGGGAGTGGGACTCCCAGACCCTGGGCGACTACATCCGCGCCAGCACGGTCAACCCCGACGGCATCGGCACCCTGATCAAGGCGTGGACGCAACCGGCCTTCGGCGCCGACCCCGACCAGCTCTCGCTGCTGTTCGTGATCCACTTCATCGCCTGCTCGGGCAACGAGGACAACAAGGGCACGTTCGAGCGCAACTCCGACACCGCCAACGGCGCCCAGGAGCGACGCTTCGTCGGCGGCTCCCAGCTGGTCCCGCTCCGGCTCGCGCGCCGGCTCGGCTCCCGGGTGGCCCTCGACGCCGCCGTCACCGGGATCCACCAGGACCGCAGCGGTGCCCGCGTGCGCACCACCCGCGGCACGGTGAGCTGCCGTCGCGTGGTCGTGGCCGTGCCGCCGGAGCTCTCCCGCGCCATCCACTGGTCGCCCGCGCTGCCCGCACGACACCGCGCCCTGCTCGACCGGTGGGACATGGGAGCGCTGATGAAGTGCGACGCCGTGTACGACGAGCCGTTCTGGCGCGCCGACGGCCTCAACGGCTTCGGCATCAGCGACCACGGCGCGGTGCGCGTGGCCTTCGACAACTCACCACCGGACGGCACCCCGGGTGTGCTGCTCGCCTTCGTCGGCGGGTCCACCTGGAAGCAGTACGGCCTCACCACGCTGTCCGCCCGCCGGGAGGCGGTGCTGCGGGGGCTCGCGGAGATGTTCGGGGACCGGGCGCTGCGCCCGGTCGAGTACGTCGAGCAGGACTGGACCAAGGAGCGGTGGACCCGCGGCAGCCCCGTGGCGATCATGGGCCCGCACACGCTGACCCGCTACGGCCCCACGCTGCGCCGCCCCCACCTGCGCACGCACTGGGCGGGCACCGAGACCTCCGACTACTGGACCGGCTACATGGACGGCGCCGTGCGCGCCGGCGAGCGCGCCGCCGCCGAGGTGGTCGCGCGCCTCTGACCCGACCCGCGCCCCTGCGGTGATTGCGCGCCCCGGTCCCCGGTGGGACGGTGGAGGAGACCCGGCACGGGGAGGGCGGCATGGCGCTGGACCGACGGTCCCGCTGGGGCCTCGTGGTCGCAGTGACGGCCTACGTCGTCGCGCTGGGTGCGGTCGTGTTCACCGGCGCCGACCGGCACCCACGGATCGTCGTCCTGGCCGCGGTGCTGCTGCTGGTCGCCGCCGGGGTCGCCGACATGACCGTCCGTCGGGTGCGGGTGCTGCGCCAGCTGCCCGCCTGGCAGCGCGCGCTGGTGCCCGGTGTGCTCGCCGCGGTGGCGCTGGGGCTGGCGGTGTTCTTCCTGCGGCGCGGGGAGACCAACGGCTTCGGGCTGTTCTTCCTCGTCGGGGCGTTCATCACCACCGGTCACCTCGTCGGTGAGCTGCGCAGCTGGCGGCGCACGCGGCTGCCGCTGGGGCTGGGGCTGCTCGCGGTGGTGGCGGTGCTGGTGGTGGGCGGCGTCTGGGCCGGTGCCGAGGACCCCACCGGGCTCTACGTCGCCCTCGGTGCGCTGCTGCTCGGCCCGGTGGGCCTGACCCTGCTCTCGGCCGCCGTGCTGCGCACCGGCGAGGTGCGTCCGGTGAGCAACTTCGTCGTCGGTGCCGCGGCGCTCGCCGCCGGGGCGGTCTGGCTGGCGCAGTCGGGCGTGGACCGCTACTTCGTCGTCATCGTCGTGGTGGTGCTGCTGGTGCTGGTCACCGCGATCGCCGCGGACACCCAGAGCGACGTGGTCATCGTGGCCACCCTGATCGCGCTGGTGTGGAGCGTCTACCCGCGCACCGTCCCCCTCGACGACGACGTCGTGGCCGCCCCGGTCAGCGCCTCGTCTGTGGGCGGCCAGTCGGTGCTGGTCGCGCTGGGTGACTCCTACATGTCCGGTGAGGGAGCCCAGCGCTACTACGACGGCACCAACGACCCCACGGGCGATCAACCCAACGAGTGCCGACGCGCCCCGACGGCGTACGCCCACCTCGTGCTCCAGGACCCGGCGTCGGAGGACTACGGCTCGCGCCTGGGGTTCCTCGCCTGCTCCGGCGCGCTGGCGGTGAACCTCTGGGACCGGGCGCAGTACGCCGGGGAGCCGCCGGGCGGGGAGCCGGCGACCCAGCTCGAGCAGCTCTCCCGGCTGGTCGACGCCGGGGTCGAGGTGCCCCTGGTCCTGGTCAGCATCGGCGGCAACGACGCCGGCTTCGCCGACATCGCGATCACCTGCCTGGCGCCGGGCAATTGCGTGGCCCGCGGCCAGGCCTGGCTGGACCGGCTCCAGGTCGTGGCGCAGCGCCTGGACACGGCGTACGACGAGATCCGTGCGGTCGTGGGCGACGACGTGCCCGTCCTGGTCGTGCCCTACCCGCAGCCGATCACCCCCGACCGGAAGGGGTGCGGCTACTCGCTGCTGGAGGACC
This sequence comes from uncultured Actinomycetota bacterium, assembly GCA_963815595.1. Lineage (GTDB taxonomy): Bacteria > Actinomycetota > Actinomycetes > Propionibacteriales > Nocardioidaceae > Marmoricola. Next base: position 506,662 of record CAWFHA010000007.1, read on the forward strand.
AGGAGCACCGCTTCCTCAACGGGTTCGTCACCCAGCTGGACAACGTCGTGCGGACCGCCGCGCGCCAGCACGGCTTCTACTACCTGGCCGCGATGAAGGACGCGCTGGCCGAGCGCGGGCTGCGGATCTGCGACGACCGCGACAACCAGGACAACCTCGGGGTCAACTTCGTGGCGATCAGCGACACCGAGGGGCTGGTCGACCAGCTCGGGAACCCCTTGGGCTGGCTGCACAACAGCCTGCACCCCAACGAGCGGGGGCACCGGGCGATGACCGAGGAGCTGGCTCGGTGGATGGAGGCGCGCCCGGTCCCGCGTGCGCTGCGCGACGACCCCGGCAGCGAGGTCTACGACGTGACCACGCTCCCCGGCGTGATGGGGCCCGACTTCGCCGGGTCCTACTGCGGCCAGGAGGGCTTCGAGGCCGAGCGCTGCGCCCTGTCCGACATCTCCTGGACGCTCACCGAGGTCGCCCGCTTCGTCCGGGGCGTCCTCGGCCCGCTCGCGGTGATGCTGCTCGGCGCGTGGCTGGTCGGCCTCGCGGTGCTGACCGCCGTGCACCCGCTGACCAAGCGGGTCCAGCGCTGGCTGAGCATCCGGCTGTTCGGGCTGCTCGGCCGGATCCCGTGGTGGTGAGCGCTCAGCCGGGCGGCCAGCTGGAGATGCGCTCGAACCCGTCGGTGCTCTCGATCCACTCGAACGCCGTCGCCCGCACCTTGCCCGCCGTGGTCACCTCGACGGGATGGAACAAGCCTGCCTCGACGCGGGTGAACTCCCGCATCGCCTCCTCGGCGGTTCCCGGGGCCAGCCGCAGGACGTACCCGGGGATGTCGTCGCCCGGGCCGAACTTGGCGAGCGGGTAGTCGAGCCCCGAGTCGTAGAGCCATCCGGCGACGGTGTCCCGCTCGTAGGAGTCGACGTAGCGCTCGATGGCGCGGTAGCGGCTCTGCCCGGGCTGGGAGGAGCCGTAGACGAACAGGGTCGTGGAGGCGGACCCCTCCGACTGCTGTGTCTTCGACGACGAGTCGGTCGACGACTCCGCAGCCTCGCCGTCCCGGGCGAGGAACAGCCCGATGACTGCCACGAGCACGGCCAGCACCGCCGCGACGGCGGACAACCCGGCTGGGGACCACCAGTGCTCTCCCTGGCTGCTGCGGCTCACCTGCACATGGTGGAAGAAGACGAGGCGTCGCGCCAGCGGTTCGAGAGCATCCGGTGAGCCGCGGGACCGTCTCGGACGGTGAGAGCCGCGTCACCTTTGTCCGGGCATGTCGTTGGAGGTGCCAACCAGTCTCGGGACGCTGACCCCTGCGGTCCCGGATCCTCACCAGGAATGGAGCACCGCATGCGGCCACCCCGCAACCGGCGCGCGCTCGTGGCAGTCGTCACGGCGCTCGGCACAGCAGCCGGCCTGGCCCTCACGGGCACAGCCACCGCTGTCACCCCCGACGTCACCTCCTCGTCCACCACCCAGGCGGCGGCCACCGACAGCCGCGTCGGCGCCCTCGTGCGCCCCACGGCGCAGCAGCTCGACGCCGTCACCGCCGTGCTGAAGGCCAGCCCGGGCAGCCGGGTCACGTGGGACGGCCGCTTCGGCACCCCGCGCACGCTCGTGCCCGCGCAGGGCAAGACGCTCGCCGGCCCCGCGTCGGGTGCCGCAGCCGACGTCGCCCGCGGCTGGCTGGACCGCAACCGCGCCGTGCTCGGCCTGACCTCCGCCGACGTCGCCGCGCTCCGGGTCACCCGCGACCACGTGCTGCCGGGCACCGGCACCCACGTGCTGCGCTTCGTGCAGACCTTCGGCGGCGTCGAGGCGGGCCGTGGTGGCACCCTCACCGTTGCCGTGCAGAAGGACGGCTCCGTGCTGAGCTACACCGGCGAGACGAGCCGCAGCGGCGCCCTGCTCGGCGCGTTCGCGCTCTCCCCGTCGGCCGCGCTGGCCAAGGCGGCCGGGCTGATGGCTCCCGGCGTGGCGTTCACGCCGAAGAAGACCGGCACCCAGGCCGGCTACGACACCTTCGCGCGCGGGCCGTTCGCCGCGTCCTCGTACGTCAAGAAGGTCGCCTTCCCGACCGCGACGGGTGCGCGCGCGGCGTACTCGGTGCTGTTCGTCAAGGACCTCGACGCCGGCTGGCAGCTGGTGGTCGACGCCGTCACCGGCAAGGAGCTCTACCGCACCAGCCTGGTGGCCAACGAGAGCTCGGGCGGCACCGTCTACCCGAACTACCCGGGTGCCCCCAAGGGCGGGGACCCCGAGCACGTGTCCTTCGACGCCACCGAGCAGTCGCCCAACGGGTACGTCGACCCGACCGGCCTGACCGGGGTCGGTGTGACCACCTTCGGCAACAACGCCAACTCCCACGCCAACTGGTCGAACTTCATCGCGCCGGTGGACCCGGGCCCGCGTCCGGTCGAGCCGGACGGCCAGTTCGACTACCGGTTCGCCGACAACTGGGGCACCTCGCAGTGCGACCCGACGTCGTACCAGAAGGACCAGGAGGCGTCCTCGACGAACCTGTTCTTCCAGCACAACCGGATCCACGACGAGTTCTACCGTCTCGGCTTCACCGAGTCGGCCGGCAACTTCCAGGTCGACAACTTCGGCAAGGGCGGCAACCCGGGCGACGCCATCCAGGGCCTCGTCCAGGCCGGCGCCGTCAGCGGCGGCTCCCCGACCTACACCGGGCGCGACAACGCCTACATGCTCACGCTGCCCGACGGCATCGCGCCGTGGAGCGGCATGTTCTTGTGGGAGCCGATCAACGACGCCTTCGAGGGTCCCTGCGCCGACGGCGACTTCGACGCGGGCGTGATCGAGCACGAGTACGCGCACGGCCTGTCCAACCGCTACGTCGGCTCCGAGGACGGCTCCCTGGGCACCCACCAGTCCGGCTCGATGGGTGAGGGCTGGGGCGACTGGTACGCCCTGAACTACCTGCACCGGGAGGGCCTCCAGGACGACTCGGTCGTCGGCGCCTACGTGACCGGCAACAAGTCCCGCGGCATCCGCAACTGGGCCTACGCGGAGAACCCGACCACGTTCGGCGACATCGGCTACGACCTCGGTGGTCCCGAGGTGCACGCCGACGGGGAGATCTGGACCGCCACGCTGTGGCAGATGCGCCAGGCCCTGGTCAAGAAGTACGGCGAGCAGGAGGGTGCCTCGATCAGCGAGCACCTGGTCACCGACGCGATGCCGCTGTCCCCGAACGACCCGTCGATGCTCGACGAGCGCACCGCGATCATGCTGGCGCTGGACAACCGCTACCACCGTCGTGCCGACTTCGGTGCGCTGGCCGACACCGTCTACACGGCGTTCGCCCAGCGCGGCATGGGGCTCTCGGCCTCGACCAGGCAGACCGAGGACGACCCGACCGGCGGCAACGACGTCGACGGCGTCCCCGGCTTCGACCACCGCAACCCCGCGCTGAACGGGACCATCACCGGCACCGTGCGCAACGCCTCGACCGGCAAGCCGGTCGAGGGCGCGCGGATCATGATCGGCGAGTTCGAGGCCCGGACCGTGCCGGTGGCGCGCACGGGGTCCTCCGGCGGCTACCGGATCCCCGCCACCGCGGGCACCTACCCGGTGACCATCCAGGCGCGAGGCTTCGGCAGCCGCACCTTCGAGGGGCTGGCGGTCAAGGCCGGCGGGACGCTGCGCAAGGACTTCACCCTCGCGCCGAACCTCGCCTCCAAGGCCAACGGCGCCGAGTCGGTGACCGGTGACGCCGGCAAGGCGATGGACGACACCGAGGCGAGCACCTGGCGCACCACCAAGGGCTCCAAGGCGGTGATCAAGCTGGCCAAGGAGTCGAAGATCTCCACGGTCCAGGTCAGCGGCTACACCTCGCGCCGGTTCCAGGGGTTGAAGTCGTTCACCGTCCAGACCAGCCGCGACGGGGTGAACTGGCAGACCCAGCCGATGGGGGAGAACGCCTTCGGCTACGAGGCTCCTCGTCCGATGGCGCCCGACCAGCACTACAAGTCCTTCACCCTGGCCACCCCGGTGACCGCGGGCTTCATCCGCTTCTGGGCCGACGAGCCCCAGGGCGAGACGCAGGACAAGATCCAGGTCGGCGACGTCCAGGTGTTCGGCTCGGCGAAGGGCGTGGCCCCCGGGCCGCCGCCCCCGCCGGACGCGCCGGTCAGCGACTCCTTCGTGATCGCAGCGGGCAACCCGGGCAACCTCGAGTCGCCCGGCGTCACCGGGACCGAGCTGGAGAACACCTGCTCGGTGCCGCCGGCCAGCCAGGACGTCGACGGGCACGTGACCGTGCTCGAGGGCGAGCAGGACGACGGCCAGCACGCGTTCAGCCTGTCCTCGGGTCCGAGCAACATCGACGCCGACGTCTACATGTACGACGCCGACTGCGCCCGGATCTCCCAGTACGCCACCGAGGCGGCGCTGGAGGCGGGGACGATCCCGTCCGGGACGGCGTACATCCTCACGCACCTGTACCTCGGGGCGGCGGCGGACATCACGCTGACGATCACCGACACGCAGTAGCGCAGGATCCGACGCCGCGGGGTCCCGACCACACCCGGTCGGGGCCCCGTCGCGCGTCCGGTGCCGGTAGCCATGCCGGGTCGCGAGACGCGCACCGATCGACAGGCAGTTCGGCATCGCCGACCCGCGGTCCCCGCTCGCAAGCCCAGTATGTTCGGGCTCACGGGCCCGAACTGCCTGTCCATCGGTCATCGGGTCTCAGCGTCGCCGGGCGCGGATCGTCAGCTCGCCGGTGGTCAGCCCGCCGCGGTGCGTGGTGACCGCGTCCGCGAGGTTCATCGTGGTGCACACGTGGGCCGGGATGATCGCGACGCGGTCGCCGATGCGTGGACGGGTGCGGGCGTCGTCGGCGACGAACACGCCGTGCTCCTCGCTCAAGAAGGAAGCGTGCAGGTCGTCGCGGCCATCCACCCGGACCCAGTCGGGGATGCCGACACCGTCGCTGCTGAGGACCTTGGTCCCCGCGTCGACCACGAAGCGCGTAGCCGTCGGTGTCGAGACCACGGTGGCGATGACGTGCACCGCGCACTGCGCTTCGGTCGCGGCGCCGAGCCTGATCATGTTCACGTCATTGAGGGCGTAGGTCCCGGGCCTCACCTCGGTGATGCCGTCCTGTTCGAGGCTGGCCATGGTGGACGGCGTCGATCCCACGCTGACCTCGGCGGCAGCGATCCCGGCAGCTCGCATCAGCGCGGCTGTCCCGACCATGTCGGTGGCCTCCTGCTCCGCGAGTGCCCACATGGCCCCCTCGTCGGAGGCCGCGTAGGCATGGCCGGCGTGCGTGCTCACGCCGATGAGGTCCAGACCCGGAACCTGCTCGATCTCGCGGGCGAGGTCCAGGCTGGGTCGGCCCGGTGGGAGCCCGAGCCGACCGTGCCCGCAGTCCACCTCGAGGAGCACGGGCACCGGGTCGAGGTCCGAGCCGGCGGCGGCGACCACCCGGGCGACCTCGACGGAGTCGAGGGCCACCCGCACCTCCGCCCGCGTACGCAGGTCCTTGAGCCGCTCGATCCGGTCCGCGCCCAGCACCGGGTAGGCGAGGGTCACGCTGGTGCAGCCGGCCTCGGCGACCATCACCTCGGCCTCCGACAGCGTCGCGCAGGTCACACCCACGGCGCCGTGCTCGAGCTGCAGGCGGGCGAGCTCGGGCAGCTTGTGCGACTTGATGTGCGGCCGCAGCCGTACGCCGGCCCGGGCCGTCGCGTCCGCCATCCGTGCCACGTTCGACTCGAACCGGTCGAGGTCCAGCAGCACGGCTGGCGTGGGCACGTCGGGGAACGACATGGATCCCAGCCTAGCGTCCGTTCTGCGGATCAGTGATCCACCATACGGAATACGTCTAGCATGGCCGCGTGAGTGAGGAGACCAGTGGGATGTGGGCCGGCGGCGTCCGGGAGTCGCACCACCCGATGGCGGAGCTGCGCCTGGCTGACTACCGCCCGGTGCGTCAGGCCGTGCTGCCGGCACCCTGCACGGTGCGACCGACGCTGCCGATCATCGACGCCCACAACCACCTGGGCCGCTGGCTGACGGGGAAGTGGAGCGTCGATGATCCGGGCCGTCTCCTGGACCTGATGGACGGGCTGGGCATCGAGACGATCGTCAACCTCGATGGTCGCTGGGGGAGCGAGCTCGAGGCCAACCTGGAGCGCTACGACCGAGCGGCTCCGGGCCGGTTCGCGACCTGTGCCCAGTCCGACTGGTCCGTCCTGGCCGAGGAGCCGCCGGCGGTCGCAGCTCGCCGACTGGCCGACGGGCTCCGGAACTCCGTCGCCAGGGGAGCGCGCGGACTCAAGATCTGGAAGGACCTCGGTCTGCACGTCCGCGACCACGCCGGCGAGCTCGTCCTGCCCGACGACGAGCGACTCGACGGTCTGTTCGAGGTCGCCGCGGAGTGCGCCGTCCCGGTGTTCATCCACACGGCTGACCCCGTGGCCTTCTTCGAGCCCCTCGATGCTGCCAACGAGCGGCTGGAGCAGCTGCTCGCCCACCCCGAGTGGTCCTTTGCCGACCGGAGCAGGTTCCCGACCTTCGCCAGGCTCATGGAGGCACTCGAGTCCCGGGTCCGGCGCAGCGCGCGGACCACGATCGTCGGGGTGCACGTGGGTTGCTGGGCCGAGGACCTGAGTGCGGTCGGCCGGATGCTGGAGCGGTACCCCAACTACCACGTCGACATCGCCGCCCGGGTGGCCGAGCTCGGTCGCAAGCCGCGCGAGGCAGCCGCCCTGGTGAACCGGTTCGCCGACCGCGTCCTGTTCGGCACCGACTCGTTCCCCCCGGACGAGTCGGTCTACCTCGACCACGTGCGCTTCCTGCAGAGCGAGGACGAGTGCTACGACCACGACGCCGACTCACCTCCGCTCATGGGGCGCTGGACGATCAGCGCGCTGGGCCTGGAGGACGGCGTCCTGCGTCGTGTGTACGCCGACAATGCACGCCGCCTGCTGGCGGCGAGCCTGTCGAACTAGACTGACCTTCCGCCATCCGGAACGACGACGCCGAGGATCTGAGTGGACACCACAGCCGCTGGCGCATCGCCGGTCACCAGCGTCGACCGAGCGCTGCGCACCCTGGAGATGCTCTCGACCAACGCCCGGGGGATGACCCTCGAGGAGCTGGCCAGCGGCGCCGACCTGCCCCGGAGCACGATGCACCGACTCCTCGGCGCGCTCAAGCACCGGGGCTTCGCCAGCCAGCCCGAGCCCAACGGCCGGTACTTCGTGGGGTCTGGCCTCCTCGCTGCGGCCTTCCGCTTCCACGACAACCTCGATCTCCGCCAGCTCGTCCACCCGCTGCTCGTCCGGGTGAACCAGCGGTTCAACGAGACCGTCCACCTCGGCATGTTCCAGGGCGGTGAGATCGTCTACGTGGACAAGGTCGAGTCCTCGCGGCCGATCAAGCTGACCTCCACCATCGGCGGGCGCAACCCCGCCCACTCCACGGGGCTGGGCAAGGCGTTGCTCGCGTGGACCTTCCCGAGCGACGAGGACATCCTCGCGTGGGCCGCCGAGCATGGTCCGCTGGAGCGACGTACCCCCCGGTCCGTCGTCGAGCCCGATGCTCTCGCGCGACAGCTCCGGCACGTCCGCGAGAACGGCCACGCCTTCGACATCGGCGAGAACGAGGAGGGCGTGAACTGTGCCGCCGTGCCTCTGTTCCTCGGTGGCGCCACCCCGGTCGCTGCGATCAGCATGTCGGCGCCCGAGAGCCGGATGAGCCCCGAGGGCCTGGTCGAGGTGGCCGACTACCTCAAGGAGCTGACCAGCGAGCACTTCCTACGCAGACGCTGAGCCCTGGTGCGGGTTGGTCCTACCCGGATCGGGAAGACCGGTCCTGCCACCGCACGCAGGGTCGCGTGCCTCAGCAGCGCGGGCTCACCGTCGCCGACGCCCACGCCGGCAGGACGTCCGCGTGCGCCCGGGCCAGCGCGTCGCACAACGCCCAGATCTCGTCGACCGAGAGCAGCGAGATCGTGGCCGGATCGAGCATCGCAGCCTGCCGGATGAGCACAGGATCCTCCTGCAGGGCGGCCTGCACCGTGAGCTCGCCGACGTTGAGGAAGTTGCGGTTCAGGGCGGCGCACTGGGGCGGGAGGTCGCCGACGTGCCAAGGGTGGACGCCCTGCTCGTCGACGGTGGCCGGCACCTCGACACCGGCCCTCGAGGGCAGGTTGCTGATCAGGTCGGTGTTGGCGACGTTGACCTGGATGGTCCGCTGAGTGCCGGTGACGACGCTGTGGATCACCTGGGGGGCGTACTCGGTGGCGCCGTCCTCGAACTGCACGTCGACCCCCTCCTGCACGGCCTTCCTGGTGCGCTCGAACTCGGCGACGTTCTCCTCGCTGATCCCGACGTAGACGTCGATCGGGATCCGCAGCCGCTCGATCTCCTCGGGCCGCTTGAGGTACCAGCCGGTGTACTCACTGGAGTGCTCGGAGGTCTCGGTCGGGTAGTAGCCGAGCCGTCGGTACATGTCCACGCGGACGCGGCGACGCAGCTCGGGATCGGCGCGGATCTTCTCCTCCAGCAGGGGGTAGAGATCCTGGCCGTCCTTCTCCAGCCGGAGCAGCCAGGCCTGGTGGTTCACGCCCGCCGAGTGGAAGCGCACGTCGCGGTGGTCGATCCCCATCACCTCGCTGAGGCCGACGACCGTCCAGTACACCGAGTGGCACAACCCGTAGCTGGCGACGTCGGGGGCCACCTGGTTCAGGAACCACACGTTCATCGCCATCGGGTTGGTGTAGTTCAGCAGCAAAGCGTCGGGGCAGACCTCGCGCATGTCCGTGGTCAGGTCCCGTAGGAGTGGGAAGGTGCGCAGGGCGCGGAAGATCCCGCCGATGCCGAGGGTGTCCCCGATCGTCTGCGGTACGCCGAAGCCACGCGGGACCACGAAGTCGGTGAGCGTTGATCCCAGGCCACCGATCTGGACCATGTTCACCACGAAGTCGGCGCCCTCGAGGGCTGCACGGCGGTCGGTGAACGCCCGGATGGTGGGGGCCGCCTGCCGCTGACCGGCGACGCTGGAGGCCACACCTTCGGCGGTCGTCAGCCGGTCGGCGTCGATGTCGTGGAGATGGAGGGTCACCTCGGTCAGCTCGGGGAAGGCCAGCAGGTCGGCGATCAGGTCACGCGTGAAGGTCAGCTGCCGGCGCCGATGAAGGTCACGATGGTCATGACGTCCTCCATTCCGTATGAAGGAATGCTAGTCCATCTAGTGGATCGTTGCTACTGTGCCGTCCGAGGACAAGGAGCAGCAGGTGCAAGCATTGATGTTCACCGCGGCGGGCGTGGTCGAAATGGCCGAGGTCCCGGAGCCAGCGGCCGCGCCGGGCGAGACCTTGGTGCACGTGCGGGCCAGCGGGATCTGCGGCAGCGAGTTGCACGGTTTCCGCTCCGTGGGAATGCGCGTGCCGCCGCTGGTCATGGGTCACGAGTTCGCCGGCGTCACCGACACGGGGCGTCGCGTCGTCGTCAACCCGCTGCTCGCCTGCGGGTCCTGCGAGCGCTGCCTGGAGGGCCGACCCCACCAGTGCAGCAGTCGGGGACTGATCGGCGTCAGCCGCGACGGAGGCTTCGCCGAGTGCGTCGCGGTGCCGGACACCTCACTGGTGACCCTGCCGGCAACGCTCGAGTTCGTCGCGGCGGCACTCGTGGAGCCGCTCGCCAACGCGGTCCACGCCTGGCGACTCCTGGAGGGCAGGGGGAATCGGGTCGCAGTGGTCGGCGGCGGCTCGATCGGCCTGCTCTGCGCCGAGGTGGCCAGGCGCTACGGCGCCGAGGTCGTCATCGGCGAGACCTCGCCGCAGCGCCGTGCCCTCGCTGGCCGCCTGGGCATCGAGTCGGTCGAGAACCTCGACGGGGAGTTCGATGCCGTGATCGACGCCGTCGGGAGCCCCACCACCCGTGCACTGTCCACGAGACTCCTCCGAACGGGCGGCACGGCAGTCTGGGTCGGGTTGGCGGATCCCGAGGGGACACTCGACGGCAACGCACTGGTACGCGGCGAGCAGCGGATCCTCGGCTCGTTCGCCTACACCCCCGACGAGTTCGCCGAGGCGCTGTTGATCGCCGGGGATCTCGACCTGTCATGGGCCACGCCCGTGCGGCTCGCCGACGCCCGGGACACGTTCTACTCCCTGGCGAACGGCGAGCGGGGCATCGTCAAGGCCGTCCTGGTCCCCGGGGACGGTGCGCTGTGAGGGGGCTGGCCGACAAGGGGGTCCTGGTCTCGGGTGGAACACGCGGCATCGGCCTCGCGGCGGTGCGGCGCTTCGCCGAGGAGGGCTGCCGCGTGCACCTGCTCGGACCTGAGGCGGACGCGGTCGACGAGGCACTGCGCAGCCTGGCGGCCGGCCCACGGGTCTCGGGGTCGGTCTGTGACGTCAGGGACGCGGACCAGGTGAGGAGTGCCGTCGCGGAGGCGGAGGAGCAGGCCGGTCCGTTGACGGTGCTGGCGAACAACGCCGGCATCAGCAACCGCGCGGCCTTCACCGACCTCTCCGTCGAGGAGTGGGACCAGCTGATGTCGGTGAACCTCCGCGGCATGTTCCTGATGGCCCAGGAGTTCGTGCGGCTGGTCATCGCCCACGGGCGCTCCGCGAGCGTGGTCAACATGGCCTCCACCAACGCGCTGGGCGGCGAGGAGGACTACGCCCACTACAACGCGAGCAAGGGTGGGGTGCTCCAGCTGACCCGCAGCATGGCGGTCGAGCTCGGGCAGCACGGCATCAGGGTCAACGCGCTGTGCCCGGGGTACATCGACACGCCGCTCAACCGCGAGATCGCGTCGTCCCTCAAGGACGGCTTCGTCGAGCAGTACGTCGCCGACCGCATCCCCCTGCGACGCGTGGGCAGCGAGGAGGACATCGCGGCCGCCTACGCCTTCCTGGCCAGCGATGACGCGGCCTTCGTCACCGGCAGCGCCCTGGTGGTCGACGGCGGCCAGCTGGCGGTGATGTGAGCGTGGCCGGGCTGACCGACCTCGAGGAGGTGGCGGGAGCGCCACGCAGTGAGCTCGGCGAGGGACCGTACTGGGACGGCGGACGCGACCAGCTGATCTGGGTGGACATCCCTGCGGGCCTGGTGCACGTCCTGCAGGCCGAACGCGGTGCCGTGCTCACCGTGCCTGTCGGCCAGCCGGTGACCGCCGTCCTGCCGGACGGCCCGGGGTGGTTGTTGTGCACGGAGCTCGGCTTCCAGACGCGCTCCGCCGAATGGTCGGTGACGTCGGAGTCGAGCGTGCTCGACCCCGCCGAGCGCGTGCGGATGAACGATGCCGCGATCGACGAGCGCGGCGGTGCTCGGCGGCACGCTGAGCCAGACCGGGGAGGCCGGGCGCGGCATCTTCTTCCGGCTCGACCCCGACGGCGCGTTCGAGGTCCTCGAGCGGGGCGTCGGCAACTCCAACGGCGTCGCCTGGTCGCCCGACCGCCGCTGGCTCTACCGCGTGGACTCCGACATCCGCACCGTCTGGCGGCACAGCTACGACGGGTGCACCGGCGCGCTCGGACGCGCCGAGTCCTTCCACGAGTTCCGCGGAGATCCCGTGCCCGACGGGCTCTGCATCGACGCCGAGGGAGGTGTCTGGGTGGCGATGTGGGACGGCGGAGCAGTGCTTCGGCTGACCCCGCAGGGCGAGCTCGACCTGTGTGTCGAGGTGCCGGTACGCCGCCCGACCAGCCTCGTGTTCGCAGGTCCCGACCTGCGCACCGTCTACATCACCTCCGCCCGGGACGGCCGGGGCCACGGGGGCGGGCTGTGGCGGGCCCGGTCGCGGGTCCCGGGGGATGGGGTGCCCGTCCCCGCAGGACATCCACACCGACTGACAGGACAGACACCATGACCAGGACACCCGGCTCCTCGGACCGCATCCCTGCCCCGGCGGGGCCCTACTCGCCGAGCGTGCGGCTCGGCGATCTCGTCTTCACCGCCGGACAGGGGCCGGCGCACCCCGACGGCTCGATGGCCGACGACATCACCGCCAGACCCGCAGTGCCTGGTCAACGTGCTCGGCACTGCGCGCTGCGGCGCCGAGGAGACCGACGTGGCGAAGCTGACGGTCTACCTCACGAGGGTCGAGGACTTCGTGGCGATGAACCAGGTCTACGCCACGGTGTTCTCCGAGCCCTACCCGGCACGGACCACCGTGTACGTCGGGCTGCCGCCCGGGCTGCTCGTCGAGATCGACGCCGTCGCACGGATCGGGACCGGCTCGTGAGGCTGGTCAGGTACGGGCCCGTGGGTGGTGAGCGGACCGCGGTGCTCGTCGACGACACCCACGCACGGGACCTCTGGGCGAGCATGCCGACGCTCGACGGACCGACCCTGGCACGGCTGGGCTCGATGTCCGCGGCGGAGCTCGACGGGCCACTGGTGGAGCTGGCCGGCCACCGACTCGGCTCCCCGCTGGCGCGTCCCGGCAAGATCGTATGCGTCGGTCTCAACTACGCCGACCACGCCGCGGGAGTCCGGGCAGGCGCCTCCCACGGAGCCCGTGCTGTTCATGAAGGATCCCAGCACGGTCGTCGGGCCGGAGGACGGGGTCCACGTGCCGCCGCGGAGCCGAGAAGGTGGACTGGGAGGTCGAGCTCGGGGTCGTGATCGGCCGGCGCGCCCGCTACCTGGACGAGCCCCGAGCAGGCCGTGGACCACATCGCCGGCTACGTCGTCTCCCACGACGTCTCCGAGCGCGCACTACCAGCTCGAGCGCGGCGGCCAGTGGGACAAGGGCAAGTCCTGCGAGACGTTCAACCCGGTGGGGCCGTGGCTGGTGACCCCCGACGAGGTCCCGGACGTCGCAGACCTCGAGCTCTGGCTGCGACGTCAACGGCGAGCGCGAGCAGGCGGCACCACCGCGGACATGATCTTCGGCGTCGGTCACCTGGTGCACTACATCAGCCAGTTCATGGTGCTCAAGCCGGGCGACCTGATCGACACCGGCACCCCGGCCGGCGTCGGGCTCGGCCAACCACCGCCGCGCTCCTCGCCCCGGCGACGTCGTGACCCTGGGCATCCCGGGCTCGGCTCGCAGCGTCAGGAGCTCGTTCCTGCCCCCATCTCGGAACCCACCCGATGAGAGAACGGACGGAGACACCGATGAAGCGAATCAGCGCACTGGGCGCGGCTCTGGCCCTGCTGCTGGCGGTCACAGCCGGATGTGGCGGTCAGGACAAGAAGGTGACCGAGCTGGACACCGCGGCCGCCGTCACGCTGACCTGGTGGACCGGCCAGGCCTCGGCCGACAAGGTCGCGCTCGAGGCGCTGGCCGCCGAGTACACCGAGCACCACCCCAACGTCACGATCAAGACGTCTCGCCGGGCGCCCCGACCACCGACGACCTGCTGCAGAAGCTCGCCGGCGGGCTTCGCCGGCGGCAGCTACCCCGACATCTCCTACGCCTTCGGCAGCTGGGCCGGTCGACCTCGCGCCAGCGGCAAGACGCAGGACCTGACCGACTACGTCGCCGACCCGTCGTTCGCTGGGACGAGATGCCGGAGGCGGCCCGCGCCACGGCGCCGCCGCAGGACAAGGTCATCGGCGTCCCGGCGCTGGTCGACAACCTGGCGCTGATCTACAACAAGAAGCTCTTCGACGAGGCCGAAGGCTGGCCTACCCGACCGACGACTGGACCTGGGAGAGTTCCGCGACGCGGCCAAGAAGCTGACCGACCCGGCGACCAACACCTACGGCACCGCGTACTCGGTCTCCGGCAGCGAGGACACCACCTGGCACCTGTGGCCGCTGCTCTGGCAGAACGGCGGCAAGATCCTCGGACGGGAGACGAAGGCCGCCTTCAACTCCGACGCCGGCGTCAAGGCGCTGGAGCGCTGCGAGGATGGCCGTCGACGACAAGTCGATGTACCTGGACCAGACCGACGAGAAGTACGGCCCGCTGTTCAACAGCGGCCACGTCGCGATGATGATCTCCGGGCCGTGGTCGCTGCTCGACATCGACGAGGCCAAGCTCGACTACGGCGTGACAGCGCTGCCCGGGCTCAACGGCGACCACCAGACCGTCTCCGGCCCCGACCTGTGGGTGCTGTTCGACCACCAGGACGCCAACCGGGCCGCGGGCCTGCGACTTCATCAAGTGGCTGACCAGCCGCGCAGGACGTGCGCTGGAACCTCGCGGTCGGCAACCTGCCGTTGCGCGCGGCCGAGAAGGACACCCCGGAGTTCGCGACGATACGTCAAGGAGTACCCGGGCGGGCAGAAGTCTCTTCGACAACCTGGCCAACGCGAAGCAGGCCCGGCCGACCGTCGCCGGCTACGAGGAGATGTCCCGGGCGTCGGTGACGGCGATCGCCAAGGTGCTGCAGGGTGACGCGGACCCGCAGGAGGCGCTGGACGAGGCGGCCGAGAAGTCGGACGCGGCGATCGCGAAGGCTGCGAGGTGATCGCCGGCCCGACGTCGGTGCCCCTGGGTCGCACCGCTGGCCGGCCCGGCCGCGTCGGCGTCGCGGCCGGGGCACTGGCGCGGGCCGCTCACCGGCTGGGCGTTCGCCGGCCCGGCGATCCTGATCGTGGTCGGGCTGTCGCTCTTCCCGGCGGTGTGGGCGTTCTTCATCTCGCGACGGAGTGGAACGGCATCCCGCCGCCCAGCCCGTGGGCTGGCGCAACTACACAGTCGCTGAGCACGGACCCGGACGCTGGCGGACGCCGCCCAGCACACGCTGCTGCTCACCGCTGCTGTTCGTCCCGGGGTCGATCCTGCTCGGGATCCTGATCGCGGTGGCGCTGAACCGGAAGATCCGGCTCATCGGCTTCTACCGCACCTGCATCTTCGTCCCGTACGTGGCCTCGGCCGCGGCGACCGGCATCCTCGGCCAGCTTCGTGTTCAACCCGCAGTTCGGGCTGGCGAACAACCTGCTGCGGGTCCGGCACCTGCCCCAGCAGGAGTTCCTGGAGAGCCCCGGCCAGGCGCTGGTGGTGATCTGCCTGATCGCGCTGTGGGGCGAGGTCGGCTTCACCGCGGTGATCTACCTGGCCGCGCTGCAGGACATCCCGCGCGACTGGTCGAGGCGGCAACGGTCGACGGCGCCTCGCCGGTGCGCGTCTTCCGGCACGTCACGCTGCCGGAGCTGCGCCGGTCACGGTCTTCGCCGCGGTCTGGCAGACCATCACCGCGCTGCAGCTGTTCGATCTCGATCTACACCACCACCCGCGGCGGGCCGGTCAACAGCACGCAGACGATCGTCTACTACATCTACGAGCTGGCCTTCCAGAACCTGCAGTTCGGCTACGGCGTCGGCGGTGGCCTACGTGCTGTTCGTGGTCACCATGCTGCTCACGCTGGGCATGGTCGTCTACGCGCGCCGCACCAAGCTCGAGGCGTTCTGATGCGGCGACTGCCTTCAGCCCCTGGCACCTGCTGCTGATGCCGACTGGCACTGGTGTTCGTGCTGCCGCTCGTGCAGATGGTGATGACCTCGTTCATGTCGAACGCCGAGATCAACCGGTTCCCGCCACGGTTCTTCCCCAGCCACCTGAGCCTGGCCGGCTACCGCGGCTGCTCGCCGAGTCGGACGTGCTGACTGGGTCGCGAACTCCCTGATGGTCACCGTCGTGGCGGTCTGCGCCCATCTCGTGCTGTGCTCGCTGGCGGGCTACGGCTTCGCCCGGCTGCGCTTCGCGGGCCGGAACCTCGGCTTCTTCGCGATCCTGGCGACGATCATGTTCCCGATCCAGATGCTGATGATCCCGACCTACGTCATGTTCGCCCGAGATCGGCATCATCAACACCCTGCCCGCGATCATGATCCCGTGGCTGACCTCGGCGTTCGGGATCTTCCTCATGCGCCAGTTCTTCCTCAGCCTGCCCAAGGAGCTGGAGGAGGCGGCACGCCTCGACGGCTGCTCGCACTGGGGAGTGCTGGTGCGGATCGTGCTGCCGCTGGCCAAGCCCGCCCTGGCGACCCTGGCCATCTTCACCCTGCTGGGCTCGTGGAACGACCTGCGTCTGGCCGCTGATCGCCATCAGCGACGAGAGCCGCTACACCCTGCAGCTCGGCCTGGCGAACTTCCAGGGCGCCCGCCGCACGGAGTGGTCGATGCTCATGGCCGGCAACGTGGTCGCCACCATGCCGTTGGTGCTGTTCTTCCTGCTGGCCCAGAAGCAGTTCGTGGCGACCATGACCTTCTCGGGGCTGAAGGGCTGAGCGACTCCCGGCTGCTGCACCGATGAACAGGCAGTTCGATGCGAGCGTGCGCCGGTCACCGCTCCCGAGCCGCGCGCCGCGGAGACCTCGAGCCCGAACTGCCTGTCCATCCGTCGTCGGCGGCTTACCCCCGGGATCTCCTGTGGCTGTTGTGAGGGGTGCGGCCGGAGTGCCTGACGGGTTGTCCACAACCACGGGGGAGGTGGTTTCCCTCGTGGTGGGGGTCGGGTAAGTGTGCAGGCATGTCGGTGCGCGCTGCTCGGAGCTCGCCGGTCGACCTGATCGGTGTCCTGCACGAAGAGGTCCGCGCCGTCGTGCGCCGTGAGGGCGTCGACCCGCAGGCTGAAGTGCCCCGCGTGCGCCGGATCGCCGAGGACGTGGTGCGTGCCCACGACGAGCGCAGCCTCACCGGGGTGGTCACGCCGGTGCCCGACCCGGTGGCAGTGGTGGGCGAGCTCGTCGCCCGGGTCTCCGGCTTCGGACCACTGCAGGTGCTCCTGGAGGACCCCGAGGTCGAGGAGATCTGGATCAACGAGCCGAGCCGCGTCTTCGCGGCTCGCAACGGCCGGCACGAGCTGACCAACGTGATCCTCGATCGGGCCGAGGTGCAGGAGCTGGTCGAGCGGATGCTGAAGTCCAGCGGTCGGCGCATCGACCTGTCGCAGCCGTTCGTGGACGCGATGCTCCCCCAGGGCCACCGGCTGCACGTCGTCCTGGAAGGCATCAGTCGCGAGTTCGCCGCCGTCAACATCCGCAAGTTCGTGCTCAAGGCGGCCCGGCTCGCCGACCTGGTCCGGCTGGGCTCGCTCCCCCCGGCGGCAGCCCGGTTCCTCGAGGCCGCCGTGCTCGCCGGCCAGAACATCGTGGTGGCGGGCGGCACCCAGGCAGGGAAGACCACGATGCTGAACTGCCTGGCCGCCGCGATCCCGGGCGGGGACCGGATCGTGTCGGCGGAGGAGGTCTTCGAGCTGCGCTTCTCCCACCCCGACTGGGTGGCCATGCAGACCCGCCAGGCGGGTCTGGAGGGGACGGGAGGGGTGACGCTGCGCGACCTGGTCCGCGAGACGCTGCGGATGCGGCCGACCAGGATCATCGTCGGCGAGGTCAGGGCAGCGGAGTGCCTCGACCTCCTGCTGGCCCTGAACGCCGGTCTGCCCGGGATGGCGACACTGCACGCCAACAGCGCACGCGAGGCCCTGGTCAAGCTGTGCACGCTGCCGTTGCTCGCCGGGGAGAACATCTCGGCCCGGTTCGTCGTACCGACCGTGGCCAGCTCGGTGGACCTGGTCGTCCACCTCGGCATCGACGCGGGCGGCGTACGCCGGGTCAACGAGATCGTCGCGGTCCCGGGACGGGTGGAGCAGGACATCGTGGAGACCGAACCCGTGTTCGTCCGCGGCTCGGGCGACCTGGCTCCGGTCGGGGGCCTGCCGACGCGGCTGGAGTCGTTCGAGCGAGCCGGCATCGACGTCCATCGGATCCTGCGCGAGGCCGGCTGATGGGTGCTGTCCTCGGGCTGCTGTTCGGAGTGGGCGTGGTGCTGGCGTGGTCCGCGTTCCTCCCGCCCACGGAGGCGCGCCGACCCAGCGTCCCTCGGTTGCGCCCCCTGCTGGCGTCGGCCGGGCTCGGCGGAGTCAGTGCGGGTGGCTTCGTCGTCGTGTCGGCGGTGTGTGCGGGCGCCGCCGCTCTCGTGGTGATGCTGGCCTCCCGCACGGCACCGGTCGCCCTGGTCTTCGGAGTGATGGGCGGCTACCTCCCGCTGGCCGTGGTCCGTGGACGGGCGCGCCGGCGGCAGCGCGAGTTCGCCGAGGTGTGGCCCGAGGCCGTGGACAACCTGGCCAGCGCGGTGCGCGCGGGCCTGTCGCTGCCCGAGGGCCTGGCCGCACTGTCCGAGCGCGGCCCGGAGCCGCTGCGCGAGGCGTTCGCCGGCTTCGCCCTGGACTACCAGATCAGTGGT
Source organism: uncultured Actinomycetota bacterium (assembly GCA_963815595.1). GTDB lineage: Bacteria > Actinomycetota > Actinomycetes > Propionibacteriales > Nocardioidaceae > Marmoricola. The sequence continues at coordinate 524,785 of CAWFHA010000007.1, forward strand.
CGGTTCGGGGAGGCGCTGGACCGCCTCAAGGAGCGGCTGGCCGACCCGGTCGGCGACCGGGTCGTGGAGAGCCTGCGGGTGGCGCGCGAGGTGGGCGGCGGGGACCTTGGCCGGCTGCTGCGCAGCCTCTCGGCGTTCCTGCGCGACGACGCCCGCACGCGCGCCGAGCTGCAGGCACGACAGTCGTGGACGGTCAACGGCGCCCGGCTCGCGGTCGCCGCACCGTGGCTGGTGCTGCTGCTGATGTCCCTGCAGCCCGAGGTGATCCAGCGCTACGCCAGCCCTGCCGGCGTGGTGGTGCTGGCCGGCGGTGCCGTGCTGTGCGCGGTCGCGTACCGCCTGATGGTCCGCATCGGACAGCTGCCGACCGAGCGCAGGATCCTGTCGTGAGCCCGGTCCTCGGCGGCTTCCTCGGCGCGGCGCTCGCGGTCGGCCTGTGGTGGGTGGCGACCGCCGTCCTCGACGCGCGGCGTACGCCGATCTCGGTGCGGGTGCTGCCCTACCTCCGCGACCTGCCCCGCCCCGACAACGCTCCGGTGGCGCTACCTGCGTCGAATGCCTTCGCCGGCGTCTTCGGGCCGTGGTTGGGCGCCGCCGGCCGAGCCGTGGAACGGGTGCTCGGTGGCGCCGCGTCGATTCGCCGGAGGCTCCAGCGGGCCGGGCTCGAGCCCGACGTCGCGGGCTTCCGGGTGGAGCAGGTGCTCTGGGGGTTGGTCGCCTTCGCCGTCGTCGCGGTGCCGTCCGGGATGGTGGCCCTGGCCTCTCCCGAGCGGTCGGTGCCGCTGCTGATCTTCTGTGGGGTCGCCTTCGTGGTCGGCGTGCTGCTGCGGGAGAACCGGCTGACCGCCCAGGTCGTCCGGCGTGAGCGGCTGATCCTCCAGGAGTTCCCCACCGTGGCCGAGCTGCTCGCCCTGTCGGTGGCGGCGGGGGAGAGCCCGGTGGCCGCGCTCGACCGCGTCATACGCCGTACGCACGGCGAGCTGTCCGCCGAGCTCGGCCGGGTCCTCGCCGAGGTCCGCACCGGCACCCCGCTCGCCCGGGCCTTCGACGAGCTGGCCGCCAGGTCCGGGCTCGCCGTCGTCGCGCGCTTCGCCGAAGGCGTGGCCATCGCCGTCGAGCGCGGCACCCCGCTGGCCGACGTGCTGCACGCCCAGGCCGGCGACGTCCGTGAGGCCGGACGACGCGAGCTCATCGAGTCCGGTGCCCGGCGCGAGGTCCTGATGATGGTGCCCGTCGTCTTCCTGGTCCTGCCCGTGGTCGTCGTCTTCGCGTTCTGGCCGGGGCTGGTCGGCCTGCGGCTGGTCGTCCCCTGACCCACACGTCTTCTCGCAAGGAGGAACACAATGAGAAAGCTCGGGCACAACCGCCGCCGTGGTGAGCGCGGAGACGTCCCAGGCTGGGTGCTGATCACGGTGATGACCGCCGGGCTGGTCGCCGGGCTCTGGGCCGTGGCCGGCTCCCAGCTCGGCAGCATGCTGCGTGCAGCGCTCGCCTCGGTCGCCGGCTGAGCGCCGGCGCGACGAGCACGGCGCCGCGGTCGTCGACTTCGTGCTGGTCAGCCTGGTGCTCGTGCCGCTCGTGCTCGGCCTGGTCCAGGTCGGGCTGGTGCTGCACGTGCGCAACACGCTCACCGCCGCCGCCACCGAGGGCGCCCGCTACGGCGCCACGATCGACCGCGGTCCGGCCGACGCCGCGGCCCGCACCCGTCGCCAGATCGACGACGCCCTCGCAGCCCGGTTCGCCCAGCGGGTCACCGCGAGGCGGGTGGACCTCGGCGGCGTCCCGACCGTGGCGGTCACGGTGACCGCAGCCGTGCCGCCGCTGGGGTTGTGGGGACCGGCCACGGGCCTGTCGGTGACCGGGCACGGCGTCCAGGAAGTGGCGCCGTGAGGACACCGCGTGGGGAGTCCGGCACGGCGCTGGTGGAATTCGTCTGGCTGGCGATCCTGCTGCTGGTGCCGATGCTCTACATCGTGCTCGCCGCCTTCGACACCCAGCGGGCGGCGTACGCCGCGTCGGCGGCGGCGCGTTCGGCCGGACGCGCCTTCGTCACCGCACCGGACCAGGCGAGCGGTCAGGCGCGGGCGCGGGCCGCGGCCCGGCTGGCCTACCGCGACCAGGGACTGGAGTCCTCGCCCGAGCTGCGGATCACCTGCCGCCCCGACCCTCGGCGCTGCCTGACCCCGGGCTCGGTGGTCCGCGCCGAGGTGCACGCCGTGGTCGCTCTGCCCCTGCTCCCGGCCGCCCTCGGCGCGAACACCCCGGGCATCCGGGTCGACGCCGGGCACGAGGCGCCGTACGGCACCTTCCGCGAGGCGCGGCCGTGAGCCGCACGTGCGCACGCTCGTCGAAGCCCGCAAGCGAGTGCGGCTCGGTGACGCCGCTGATCATCGGCTTCGCCGTGGTGGTGGCGATGCTGGTCGCTGTCGTGGTCGACGCCTCGGCGGCGTTCCTCCGGCGGCAGGGGCTCAACGCCGCGGCCGACGCCGCGGCTCTGGCCGCGACCGACGGGCTGCAGGGCGAGCACGTCTACACGCACGGCCTCGGGGAGCGGGCCGACATCGACCCGGTGGCCGCACGCCGCTTCGTGGCCCAGCATCTCGCTCGCACCGGGCTCGCTCGCCGCTACCCGGGCCTGGACTACACGGTGCGGACCACCGCCGACACCGTGGTCGTCCGTCTGGTCACCCCGATGGACCTCCCGCTCCGGGTCCCTGGCGTCGGCACCGACGTCCGGGTCACCGGCACCGCGGCCGCCGTGGTGGTGGTCTCCGACTGAGGTCGGCCCAGGCACAGATCGGCCCAGGCACAGATCGGCCCAGGCGCGGTCGGCCCAGGCGCGGTCGGCCCAGGCACAGATCGGCCCGGGCGCGGTCGGCCCAGGCTCAGGTCTGCTCAGGCGGAGGTCCGCCGCGGCACAGGTCAGCTCAGGCAGAGGCAGAACGGGTGACCCGCGGGGTCGAGGAACACGCGGAACGTCGTCCCCGGCTGGTGGTCGTGCTTGGTCGCGCCCAGCTCGAGCACGGCTGCCTCGGCGGCGTCGAGGTCGTCGACCACCACGTCGAGGTGCATCTGCTGGGGCGCCTCCTGTCCCGGCCACTCCGGAGGCGCGAAGTCCTCGACCGACTGGAAGGACAGGCACTGCCCGTAGTCGGCGCGGACGTCGACCCACCCATCGCCCGGCTCGACCTTCCAGTCGAGCAGGGCGCCGTAGAACGCCGCCAGCGCGGGGGCGTCGGGACAGTCGATGACGGTGCTCGGAAAGCGTGCGATGGCCATGGCGTCGAACCTACCGTCGGGCACGGACACGTGCTCCTCCGCGGGCCGGGCGCCCGGGACCGCCCGGCCCGGGAGCCCGGCCCGGTCTCGGCGCCGGCGGGCACCGTGTCACCCACGTGCACCGATCGACAGGCAGTTCGTCGCGCTGGACGATCCGTCCCCGCTCAGACGAGCCGATGTGTGTGTCCGGGGGCGCGAACTGCCTGTCCGTCGGGGCGGGTGTGCTCGGACTGACGGCTACCCCGCCGGGTGGGTGACCAGCTCGGTGACCACGACGTCCCACAGCGATGGCGGCGGGATCTCGTGCCCGACGCCCGGCAGCGGCACCAGCCGGGCGCCGGGGATCTCCCTGGCGAGTGCCTCGCCGTGGCCGATCGGGAACAGCGGGTCGTCGGTGCCGTGCAGCACCAGGGTCGGGGCGGCGATCGTGCCGAGCCGGTGGCGTTCGCTGGGCCCGCCCTCGGCCAGGAAGTGGTTGGTCATACTCGCCGCCATGTCGCGGGTCCGGTCGATCTCGGCCGCCGCGAGCCGGCGGACGCGCTCCTCGTCGAAGCCCAGCGACCCGACGTAGGCGCGCTCGGCGTCGACGCGGTAGAGCAGCACGGACTCGCGGTCCGACCAGTCGGGCTCGGGATCGGGGTCGGTGAAGGTCGCCATGACGGGCGGCGCGATCGGAGGCAGTCCGTTGCTCGCGTCACCCGGCCCGTCGGGACTCGTCGAGACCAGCGTGAGCGTCCGGACCCGGGACGGGTGGTGCACCGCGAGGTGCTGCGCGATGCCGCCGCCCATCGACATGCCCACCACGTGGGCGGCGTCCACGTCGAGCGCGTCGAGGATGCGCAGCGGATCGGTGGCCAGGTCCTCCGCGGTGTACGCCGGAGCGCCCACCGGGCTGGTCGTGGAGCGGCCGGTGTCGCGGTGGTCGTAGCGCACCACGTGACGACCGCACCCGGCGATCCGCTCGCAGAGGGCCGCCTCCCACCAGACCATCGACTGGGCGCCGCCGGCGACCAGCAGCACCGTCGGGTCCGCGGGTCGACCGAAGGTCTCGACGCACAGCTCCACCCCGTCGCAGTCGAGGACGAGCTCGCCAGAGTTGGGGTCCGGGGGCGGGTGCGGACGGCTGCTCACCGCAGCGAGTACCCGCCGTCGACCACGAGCTCGGTCCCGATGCAGTACCCGGCGTCGTCGGAGAGCAGGTAGCCGATCGCGGCGGCGACCTCCTCGGTGCGCGCGAAGCGGTCGACGACGATGCGCTCCCGCCAGCCGGCGTGCATGTCCTGCTTCTTCGAGAGCATCGGGGTGTCGACGTAGCCCGGTGACACCGCGTTGACCCGGACGCCCCGCGGGCCCCACTCCACCGCCAGCGACTTGACCAGGGCGGTGACGCCGGCCTTCGAGGCGTTGTAGGCGCACTGGCTCTGCGGCTCGTTGACGACCAGGTTGCCCGACATCGAGGAGATGGCCACGATGCGGCCCTCGCCCTGCTCGAGCATGGCCCGACCGAACTCGGTCGCGGTGAGGAAGACCCCGCGCAGGTTGACCGCGACGATCCTGTCGAACTGCTCGACGGGCATGGTCTCCGCGGCGACGTCGTCCTCGGCGATCCCGGCCCCCGCGACGAGGCCTTCGATCCGCCCGCCGCTGAGCTCCAGGACCGACGCGCGTGCTGCGGCCACGCTCGCGCCGGAGGTGACGTCGCACTCGACGAACGTGCCGACGGGGTCGTCGCCGGGGGCCAGGTCCAGTGCGTAGACCGTGGCTCCCCGCGCGGTCAGCCACGCACAGGTCGTCCGCCCGATGGCGCCGCCGGCCCCGGTGACCGCGATGTGTCGTCCGGCGTACTCGCTCATCTCGTCTCCTGTCCGGTGGGAGCCGCTCAGCTCTCGCCGGGCTCCGACCGTACGACGACCGCGTAGGACCCGACGCCGACGAGCCGGTCGGCACTGATGTCCTCACCCTCGCGCAGCAGGATCGTGGTGAGCCGTCCGGTCTCGGCGTCGAACTCCACGTCGCGCACCGTGCCGAGCTCGTCGCCACTGGTGGTGAGCACCCGCTTCTTCAGCAGGCGGCGACGCTTACCGCGGAACGGCTCCAGCTCCTCGTCCTTCTCGACGAGCGCCGAGGTGTCGGCGATGGTGACCGCGTCGAGGCCGAAGGCCGTCAGCTGGCTCCAGCGCAGCAGGTCACCGTGGTCGGTCTTCTTCAGTCGCAGCGCCACGACGGAGCGTGAGCGGGGGTCGACGAGGAGGCTGCGGACCCGTCCCACGGTCTCGGCCCTGCTCGCGTCGACGATCTTGTGCCCCTTGGCCTCGGTGAACCTCATCAGCCCTGCGTCCTCAGCTGCTCGCGGAACCGGTCGACCGCAGCCCCGAAGCCGGCCAGGTCGTGACCGACGAAGTCCTTCACGCTCGCGGGCACCATCAGGTGCTCTCCGGAGGCGGCCATCGTGTCCGGGAGCGGGATCAGCACCTTCTCGCCGGGGTTGCTCATCTGGTCCGAGGCCTCGATCTCGTAGCCGACCACGTCGCACTGCTCGACGCCCTCGACGGAGACGATCACGTCGTGCACGGTGCCCAGCCCGACACCGTCGTCGGTGAGCACCTGGGAGCCCAGGATGTTCCCGCGCGACGCCCGAGCCGCCGGACGAGGTCCCGGGCAGCGAGTCGACGGGCTGCAACGCGTCGGTGTCGGCGATCATCACCGCGTCGGCGCCCAGGCCCAGCACCGCGGTCCAGGGCAGGCCCTCCTTGAGCGGCCCGGCGAAGACCCCGCGTCCGGCCAGCGTGAAGCCGCTGACCGAGCCGCCGTCGGCGGCGTACACGATGTCCTTGACCTGGGCGACGTCGTCGCCGTCCAGCGTGACCACGGGCCGCTGGGCGATGTCCGAGCTGCGCATCAGCCTCATCGGCCGTCTCCCTGGTCGGGCCGCGAGGAGTCGATGATCACGCCACCCCTGCGCCGACGCGCCTGGACGGCGAGGACGGCGCCCACGAGCACGACGACCACCACCAGGACGAGGATCAACCAGCCCCACCAGTCCATGTTGCTGCCTCCCTCGGCGCCGCGCGTCGGCTGACCTCAACCTATCGCGCGGTCAAACGGTTGCGGAGTGGTCGCGCAGCGGGTCGAACCCGCAACCACACCCTCAGGGCGTCTCCGAGTCACCGGTGCCGGGCCGACCGGGCAGCTGGGAGGGTACGACGGTCACCGACTCCACGAGCTGCTCGGCGACTTCGTCGGGAGTCGAGGGGGACAGCCCGATCTGGACCGTCACGAGGGAGCGCCGGTCCTTCGCCAGCATCGCCACCTCCCACACCCGCCAGTCCTCGACGGCTCCGCAGCCCTCCCACACTGCTACCGCGGTCACCCAGGTCGCCGCGGGATCGAGGAGGTGGTCGTCGGTGCGCGTGCAGCCCATGTCGCGATAGTCCAGCCCGTCGATCTGGTCCTGCAGGAGCGTGCGCGCTGCGTCGTCGGTGAGGTCCAGCAGACCGAGTTCCTCAGGTGCTGTCCGGGATGCTCCGACCCAGGCGACCTCCTGGGTGGAGGGGACCGTCGAGGTGGGGTCGGGCCCGGTGCGCAGGGCGCGCCCGGAGCCGTCCGTCACGCCGTCGACGCCCTCGTAGCGCGAGGTGGTGACTGCCCAGGAGTCCGGGACGCGCACGCTGACGGCGCCGGTGCGCTCTGCCACGCGCTTGTAGGAGATGGGTGGCGGACGGTCGCGCTCGGCGTCCCCCGCGCCGAAGAGCCGGTCGATGCGCTCGGGGGAGATGATGGCCGTCGCCAGCGCGCCGACGACGGCGGTCAGCACCGTCGTGCCGATCACCGTGCCCTTGCTGGTGAGCGCCCGTGCCCGTGTCGGCTCCGGTGACGGCGGCTCCTCGGCGCTGCCGCCGTCGGTGGGTTCTCTCGCTACCGGCACGCTCCTCCCCCTTCTCGCGAGCCAGGTGGGAGAAACGCTAACCGAGATGGGCGGGCGGTGCCGTAGTCCTCGCCGAGCGGGCACTGCACGTACGCCGTAGGCCGCCGAGCGGGCACTGGACGTACGCCGGACGTCGCCGAGCGGGCACTGCTCGTACGCCGTGCGCCGCCGAGCGGGCAGCCGACGTGCCGAGAGCGATGGACGTAACCTTTCGGCACCGCCCCCTTACAGGCTTTATCGTACGGACCCAAACGACCTAGGTTGTGACGCAGGCCACAACCCCGTGCGAGGAGAGAGCCCATGTGCGTCGACCGAGTCATCACCGAGGCAGAGGCCTCCCGCCGGGGATTCCTCGGCCTGGGCGCGGCGGCAGTGGCAGCCGCCACCGGCGCCGTCCTGACCACCGAGAGTGCCGCCAACGCCGTCCCCCAGCACCTGCTGCGCCACCGGCACGGCAGCCGCGTCGTGCTCCTCGGTGTCGCCGGAGGCCCGCCGCCGGAGATCGGTCGGGCCGGCATCTCCAGTGCCCTGGTCGTCGGTGATCGGGTGTACGTCGTGGACTGCGGGCGCGGAGCCGTGACGCAGTACGCCGAGGCACGACTGGCGTTCAAGAAGTTGAGCGGCATCTTCGTCACGCATCTCCACGCTGACCACGCGATCGACTTCTACGACTTCGTCGCCCTCCCCGGCTTCGGGGTCAACGACTCCGACGACGGCATCCTTACCGCCGAGTCCCGGTGGCCGCCGCGTGCCCGTCGTCGGTCCGGGGCGCGCCGGTGGGCTGCCCCCGGCCGAGGACCCGAAGCTGGGCACGATCGCGCGCATCGAACCCGACCACCGGGCTCCGAGACCTCTACGAGCTGCAGATGGCGTCGTTCGCCTACAGCACCAACCTGTTCATGCGCACTGCCGGCATCCCCGACCCGCGGACGCTGTTCGACATCAAGGAGATCGAGAACCCGGCCAGTCTCCGTGCCGACTGGACCAACCGGTCGCCGGACATGGAGCCGTTCGTGGTCTTCGACGACGGATTCGTGACTGTCAGCGCCGTGCTGGTGCCCCACGGGCCGTGCTATCCCCTCCTATGCGTTCCGCTTCGACAGTGAGGAGGGATCGGTCGTCTTCTCGGGTGACACCGCCTATTCGGAGAACGTCATCCGCCTCGCCCAGGACTGCGACCTAGTCGTCCACGAGGTCATCGACATCGACTTCTACGTCAACTTTCTAGGTGTCGATCCCGCGCTGCTGGGCCACCTGTCCCGGTCGCATACCGACGTCACCCGTCTCGGTCCGCTCGCCGAGCTCGCCGGCGCGAAGTCCCTGGTTCTCAATCACCTCGTCCCCGCTGATCCGCGGCTGCTCAGCGACGGGCAGTGGAAGAAGAACGCTCAGCGGGGGTACAGCGGCAAGGTCTACGTGGGCGACGATCTGATGTCGATCCCCTTCGACGAAGCGCGACCGGCCAACACTGGTCCTAGCGCCTGAGCGGGCACTGCACGTCGCGGTATCCCGCCGAAGCTCGGCGCGGGACGTGACTCTGGCCGGGCCGGCGTACGCTGCGCTCGAGGTGGCGGGAGCGGCGCAGCGCGATCGACGTCGCGCTACGTCGAGGTGCCGATCTCGCGCGCCAGCAGGGCCAGGTGCAGCGACGTACGTGTCTCGGCGTCGTCCAGGTCGCGGCCCAGCACCTGCTCGAGCTTGGCCAGGCGGCCGTAGAACGCTGGTCGGGACAGGTGGGCCTCGGGCGGCGGCGGCGGACTTGCTGCCCGGGTGGGCGAGCAGCGCACGCAGGGTGGTGGTCATCGCCTCGCGCTCGGGCTCCGGCAGGTCGTCGAGCGGCTCGAGCTCGCGGGCGGTGAAGGTGCGCAACCGGGTGTCGTCGGAGAGCAGCGAGAGCAGCCCGCGCACGTGGGTGTCCTCCAGGCGGTGCACCCGCGGGCCGGCGGCGGACTCGGGGACGGAGACCACCACGTGCTGGGACTCGCGCAGCGTCTGGTCCACGCGGGTGGGGTCGAGCAGTGCGCGCCCGGCCCCGACGACGACCTCGTGCCGGCCGGCGAGGTGAGCTGCGATCCGGTCGACCGCGCGGGTCTCGCTGGCGCGGCGTGGCAGCGCCAGCAACGCGCGCACGTCACCGTCGATGACGCAGACCAGGGCGGGGATCCGGGCCTCCTCGGTCGCGGCCAGCAGCGTGGCCAGCACCTCGTCGGCGGTCGAGCCCCGCTGCGGTCGCGCGCGCACCACCGGCCGGACGGTGACCCCCACGAGCTGGCGTCCCTCCAGCGGCACCCCGGCCAGCTCGCTGCGTTGCCGGGTCTCGCTCGAGGTGGGGTCGGCGAGCAGCCCCATCACCAGCTCCTGGTGCGTACGCCGCAGCGCGGTCGTCCGGTCGCGGGCATGCAGCCGGTGCAGCGCCAGCGCGGCCGCTGCGCGCTCGGCGACCACGTGGTGGTGGTGGGCCGGCTCGACGGGGGAGTGCAGCACCAGCCGCCCCCACTCCCGGGTCCGCGGACCCACGCGCGCGATCAGCCAGCCGTGCGTCGCGTCCCAGGTGGTCCGCTCGGGGGTGGGCACCCGGCGCGACCGGTCGTACCAGTCGTCGAGGAACCCCTCGTCGTCCTGACCGGCGACGAAGTCGAGGACCCGGTGGTGCTCGCTCTCCAGCACGACCGTGGATCCCACGAGCCGCTGGGTGGCCTCGAGGATCTCCAGCGGTCGGGCCTCGGCGAGGGTGAGTGCGGTGAAGGTGTCGTGGATCCGCTCGGAGAGCCGCAGCTCGGCGAGCTGGTCGTCGACGATCCGCTCCCCGACCACCTGGGCCACGGCGGCGAACCGCACCTCCCGGTGCAGCGCCACCAGCGGCAGACCGACCTGCTCGCAGGCCTCGACCAGCGTGGCCGGGAGCACGTCCCAGCGCCGGCCCAGCTCGATCACCAGCCCGGCCGTCCGGGCGGCGTCCAGGCTGGCGGCGAACTCCGCGCTGCCCGCGGCGTCCTCGGGCAGGGCGAGGCCGGTGCTCAGCACCAGCTCGCCGCCCCGCAGCAGGCCGGCGATGTCGCTGAGCTCGGTCGTGTGCACCCAGCGGACCTGTCCGCCCAGGCCGCGGTGCCCCGCAACGATCTCGGGGCGGGCAGCCCGGAGCACCGGCAGTGCCAGCACCTCGGCGACGCTGAGGTGGGCCATCTGCACTCCTGACTCTGACGAACTGTCAACTTGATGAGCGTACAGAGGACAGATCGTCGGTGTCGATCGCCGGTGGGGCGAGAGATGATGAGCAGGACACCACCGTTCCCCACCAGGAGTACGCCGATGACGCACGCCATCACCCACTGGGCCGACGGGACCCCCTTCGCCGGGGGCTCCGGCCGCACCGCCGACGTGACCAACCCCGCCACCGGCGAGGTCACCGGCCAGGTGAGCCTCGCCGACGACGCCGACGCGGCCCGCGTCATCGAGGCCGCGCAGCGGGCGGCGAAGTCGTGGGGCGCGACCTCCCTGGCGCGGCGTACGCAGATCGTGTTCCGCTTCCGCGAGCTGCTCAACGAGCGCAAGGGCGAGCTGGCGGAGCTGATCTCGGCCGAGCACGGCAAGGTGCACTCCGACGCCCTCGGTGAGGTGAGCCGCGGCCAGGAGGTCGTCGAGTTCGCCTGCGGCATCGCCCACCTGCTCAAGGGCTCGCACTCGCAGTCGGCCTCGACCGGGGTCGACGTGCACTCGCTGCGTCAGCCGCTCGGCGTGGTGGGCATCATCAGCCCGTTCAACTTCCCGGCCATGGTGCCGATGTGGTTCTTCCCGGTGGCGATCGCGACCGGCAACACCGTGGTGCTCAAGCCCAGCGAGAAGGACCCGTCCGCGTCGCTGTGGATGGCGCGGCTCTGGCAGGAGGCCGGCCTTCCCGACGGCGTGTTCAACGTCCTGCAGGGCGACAAGGTCGCCGTCGACGCGCTGCTGACCAGCCCGGTGGTCAAGGCGATCAGCTTCGTGGGCTCGACTCCCATCGCGGAGTACGTCTACAGCGAGGCCAGCCGGGCGGGCAAGCGAGTGCAGGCCCTGGGCGGCGCGAAGAACCACATGGTCGTGCTGCCCGACGCCGACCTCGACCTGGCCGCCGACGCCGCCGTCAACGCCGGCTACGGCAGCGCCGGCGAGCGCTGCATGGCGATCAGCGTCCTCGTCGCCGTCGAGCCGATCGCCGACGACCTCGTCGCCCGGATCGCCGAGCGCACCCGCACCCTCGTGATCGGCGACGGCACGACGGGGGCCACCGGGCAGGACGCCGGGGGGCGTGAGGCCGACATGGGTCCGCTGGTCACGCGCGAGCACCGCGACAAGGTGGCCGACTTCATCGGCCAGGGCGAGGGTGCCGGTGCCAAGGTCGTCGTCGACGGCCGCGAGGTCGCCGCCCGCGGCGAACGCGACGGCTTCTGGCTCGGACCGACGCTGTTCGACCACGTCACCCCGGACATGTCGATCTACACCGAGGAGATCTTCGGACCGGTGCTCAGCGTCGTCCGGGTCGGCAGCTACGACGAGGCGGTCGAGCTGGTCAACGCCAACCAGTACGGCAACGGCACCGCGATCTTCACCAACGACGGGGGAGCGGCCCGCAAGTTCGAGGACGAGATCGAGGTCGGCATGGTCGGCGTCAACGTGCCGATCCCGGTGCCGGTCGCCTACTACTCCTTCGGCGGCTGGAAGCGCTCGCTGTTCGGCGACAGCCACGCCCACGGGGTCGAGGGCGTGCACTTCTTCACCCGCGGCAAGGTGGTCACCTCACGCTGGGCCGATCCGGCGGCCCGTCCGCAGGGAGGCCTCGAGCTCGGCTTCCCGCAGAACAGCTGAGAAGGAGACCCAGAGATGAGCGAGGCACCGCGCAGCAACGAGTCCTGGAAGAGCGACCCGCAGTACGCCTACGAGCAGGACCGGGCGCACGTGTTCCACTCCTGGTCGGCCCAGGCGGCGCTCGACCCGATGGTGGTCACCCGCGCCGAGGGGTCGCACGTGTGGGACGGCGAGGGTCGCCGGTTCCTCGACTTCACCTCCCAGCTGGTGTTCACCAACCTCGGGCACCAGCACCCGGCGGTCGTGGCAGCCGTCCAGGAGCAGGCGGCTCGCCTCTGCACGGTCGCACCGTCGCACGCCAACGGCGCCCGCTCCGAGGCCGCGCGGATGATCACCGACCTGCTCCCCGACGGTCTCGACCGGGTCTTCTTCACCAACGGCGGGGCCGACGCCAACGAGCACGCTGTCCGGATGGCCCGGCTGCACACCGGGCGGCACAAGGTGCTCTCCCGCTACCGCTCGTACCACGGCGGCACCCACCTCGCGATGAACCTGACCGGAGACCCCCGCCGGTGGGCCAACGACCAGGCCACCGCGGGCACGGTGCACTTCTTCGGCCCGTTCCTCTACCGCAGCGAGTTCCACGCGACCACCGAGGCCGAGGAGTGCGAGCGCGCGCTGGCCCACCTCGAGCAGGTGATCGCCCTGGAGGGCCCCCAGACGATCGCGGCGATCGTGCTCGAGTCGGTGCCCGGAACCGCCGGCATCCTGGTGCCGCCGCCCGGCTACCTGCGCGGCGTACGCGAGCTGTGCGACCGGCACGGCATCGTGCTGGTCCTCGACGAGGTGATGGCCGGCTTCGGCCGCACCGGCCGCTGGTTCGGCTTCCAGCTCGACGACGTGGTGCCCGACCTGGTCACCTTCGCCAAGGGCGTCAACTCCGGCTACGTGCCGCTGGGCGGAGTGGCGATCAGTGAGCCGATCGCCCGGGACTTCGCCGAGCGGGCCTACCCCGGCGGGCTCACCTACTCCGGGCACCCGCTGGCCTGCGCCGCCGCGGTCGCCACCATCGACGCGATGGTCGCCGACGACGTCGTGGGCCACGCCGACCGACTCGGGCGCGAGGTGTTCGGCCCGGGCCTGCGCGAGCTGGCGGCCCGGCACGACTGGATCGGCGAGGTGCGCGGCACCGGCGCGTTCTGGGCGCTGGAGCTGGTCTCGGACCGGGAGACGCGCGCGCCGCTGGCGCCGTACGGCGCGAGCAGCCCGGAGATGGGTGCGGTCGTCGCCGCGTGCAAGGAGGAGGGCCTGCTGCCGATGGCGGTCTTCAACCGCCTCCACCTCGTGCCGCCGCTGACCACCACCGAGGAGCAGGTCCGGGAGGGCATCGAGATGCTGTCCCGCGCCCTGGAGAAGGCCCGCGCCCAGTTCTGACCCGCGGACGCCCCCAGCGGTGCGGCCCCGGGACGTCATACGAGGTGGTCGTCGGGGCAGCCAGGTCGTATGACGTTGGGCGGTGCGGCCCCGGGACGTCATACGAGGTGGTCGTCGGGGCAGCCAGGATCGTATGACGTTGTGCGGTGCGGCCCCGGGACGTCATACGAGGTGGTCGTCGGGGCGGCCAGGATCGTATGACGTTGTGCGGTCGGCCATGGCACCCACAGTATCGATCACCAGTTCGAAGAACTGTGGAACCATGGAGGGATGCAGGGCGGCTACGGCACCGGACGGCACGGCACCATGGCCGAGCGCGTCGCCGCCAGCGCGGGCCGCGCCGAGCCACCGAATGCTGCGCCCGCGCCCACCGGCACGCCTGCCGGCCCGGCCACCCCACCGAGCCCCGCCCGGCACTGCCACGTCGCCGGGGAGCCCAGCCTGCTCGTGGAGTGGCGGCGCACCAGCCGCGGCTGGGAGGGCCGGGTGATCACCCTGGTCTGGATGGACGCCGTCGGCTGGGTGACCCTCGAGAGGTGGCTGCCGGCCGCCGAGATCTGGCCGGGCTGACCCGCACGGGGCATGCTGCTGGCATGACCCTCGAGGTGGGTGACGTCGCTCGCCGGACGCGGACGGTGAGCGCGCGTGACATCGCGCTGTTCACCGAGATCAGTGGCGACCGCAACCCGCTGCACTACGACGAGGCCCTCGCCGCGCGCTCGCGCTTCGGCGGGATCGTCGTGCAGGGCGGCGTGACCTCGGCGCTGCTCAACGCCCTCGTCGCCGAGGACCTGCCCGGGCCCGGCAGCGTCTTCCTCGAGGTGTCGTGGCGCTTCCTCGCCCCGGTGCGTCCCGGGGACACGATCACCGCGGAGGCGACCGTGACCGGGGTGCGCGACGACAAGCCGGTCACCACCCTGGCCACCACGATCACCAACCAGGACGGAGCGGTCGTGCTCGACGGCACCGCGGTCGTCTGGCGCGACCCCGTGGTCGCCGCCGAGCACGCCTGACGCGTAGCCTTCAGCCTTGTGGCAGCCACCGACTTCGACTCCGAGATCAAGCAGCTCCGCGCGACGATGAAGACGATCGGGTCCGTCCTGGACCTCGACGACATGCGCGCGGAGATCGCCGACCTCGGCGGACAGGTGGCGGCTCCCGACCTGTGGGACGACCAGACCAACGCCCAGCGGGTGACCGGTCGGCTCTCCGCGCTCCAGCACGACCTCGAGCGCTACGAGGACCTGGAGAGCCGGTTGGACGACCTCGTCGTGCTGGTGCAGCTGGCCCAGGAGGAGGGTGACGACGAGACCCTGGCCGAGGCCGAGGCCGAGCTGGCCAAGCTGCACAAGTCCGTCGAGCAGCTCGAGGTGCGCACGCTGCTCTCCGGTGAGTACGACGTCCGCGAGGCGCTGGTCACCATCCGCTCCGGGGCCGGCGGGGTCGACGCAGCCGACTTCGCGGAGATGCTGATGCGGATGTACACCCGTTGGGCCGAGCGCAACAAGTACCCCGTCGAGGTCTTCGACACCTCCTACGCCGAGGAGGCCGGGCTGAAGTCCGCGACCTTCGCGGTGCACGCTCCCTACGCCTACGGCACGCTGAGCGTCGAGGCGGGCACCCACCGGCTGGTGCGGATCAGCCCCTTCGACAACCAGGGCCGGCGCCAGACCAGCTTCGCCGCGGTCGAGGTCGTGCCCGTGCTCGAGCAGACCGACCAGATCGACATCCCCGACGAGGACATCCGGGTCGACGTCTACCGCTCGAGCGGCCCGGGCGGCCAGTCGGTGAACACCACCGACTCCGCCGTACGGCTCACCCACATCCCGACCGGCACCGTGGTCTCCTGCCAGAACGAGAAGTCCCAGCTGCAGAACAAGGCCAGCGCGATGGTGATCCTCAAGGCCAAGCTCTTGGCACTGAAGAAGGCCGAGGAGAAGGAACACCTCGACGAGCTGCGCGGCGACGTCCAGGCCAGCTGGGGCGACCAGATGCGCAGCTACGTGCTGAACCCCTACCAGATGGTCAAGGACCTGCGCACCGAGTACGAGGTCGGCAACCCGCAGGCCGTGTTCGACGGTGAGATCGACGGCTTCCTCGAGGCCGGGATCCGCTGGCGGGTCGGGGCCGAGGTCAAGGCCTGAGCGTGCTGCCCGGTCGCGTCCGCCCGTGGGCACTCGTCAGCGGGTGGGCCGGGATCGCGGCCAACGCGGTGCTGGTGCTCTTCTACGTGCTGGCCACGCCGTGGGAGTCCGGGAGCTCGTGGGGCTGGCTCGGGCCGGCGAACGACGTGCTGGTCCTGGGGCAGTTCGCTGCGTTGGGGGTCGTGCTCGAGGCGCTGCGGGACGCGGTCGACGCCGACCCACGAGGACGGTGGTGGGCCGTCCTCGGTCTGGTCGGCAGCGCCGGCGTCGTCGTGCTGCAGGGGTTGCTGGTCCTCGGCGTGCTCCCGTTCCAGGTCCAGGTGGTGCTGCTCGCCCCGTTCGCCCTCATCGCGGTCTGGGCGGTCGGTGCGGTCTCCGGGGCAGCAGGGGACGCCGGCGTGCTGCCGCGTGCGCTGGCCCGCTTCGCCCGCGTCCTGGCCGTCGGGCTGGCGGCCGGCGTCGTCCTCCTGGCGCTCGCCGGTGCCGTGGGCGCGGCCCTGGACCTCGGCTGGGTCGCCTGGGTCGTCGGGTCACTGCCCGCGGTCGCGGTGTGGTTCGCGTTCCCGTTCTGGGCGCTGCGCCTCTCCCGGGTCGTGAGCCGGCGGGGGGCCTAGCGGCCCACGGCCTTCTCCAGCTCGGCCTTGCTCATCGACGAGCGGCCCTTGACGTTCTTCCGCTTCGCCTCGTCGTAGAGCTGCTCCTTGGTGCGTCCACCGGAGCCGGCGTGCGAGCGCAGTCCACCGCGGCGGCTCGAGGAGATGTCCTGGGTCGAGCTCTTGCTCTTCTGGTCGCTCTCCCCGGAGCGGGCGCGCTTCTTGTTCACCGTGCGTGCGGCGATCTCCTCGGCGGTGTCCTCGCTGCGGCCGCGGTCCTCGAGCCCTTCCTTGATGTGCTCGTACTGCCGCTCACGCTTCTTGCTCCACGACTTGGGCATCACTACCTCCTCAGGTCGGAACAACCGATCACCTGTCCCGTACCCACCGGTGGGGGGCTCTGACACCTTCAGTCGGCGTCCGGCTTGAGCCACCACTCGAACCGCTTGGTCATCCACGGCAGCAGCAGGTAGGTCATCACCGGGGTGGCGACCAGCGTGGTGATCAGCGTGCGCAGCACGATGCCGAGGTCGAGCCCGAGCGCGAGCAGGGCCAGTCCGAGCAGCAGGCTCAGCGGGAAGAACGCCAGCCAGATGACCACGCCCTGCTTCCAGCGCGGCGGCGCCGCGGCCTGCGGGCGGAGGTCCTCCACGTCGCGCGACGACGGCTCGTCGAACCAGCCCTCGATGCCGGTACGCCGCTCCACGAGCGACTCGCCGACCAGGCCCTGCGCGGCGCCGAGCCACCACGCCCGCTGGGGTGAGGACTGCCACGCATCCAGGGACGCGTCGTCGGCGAACCGGTACAGCATGTGCCACTTCTCCGAGCCCGGCGAGGGGCGTACCCAGCCGGTGCCGAGGAACCCGTCGAACCGCTCCGCCAGCGACGATCCGGCGCGCACCCAGGCGACCATCTGCGCCGCGTGCTCGGGGGCGACGTGACGCACGATGGAGACCGTGACCGGTCCCTCCACCGAGGGCCCGGCGTCCCCGACGCTCACAGCGTCGGGTCCTCGGAGACCCGCACCAGCAGCTTGCCGAAGTTGGCGCCGGTGAGCATCCCGCCGAACGCCTCCGGCGCCCGGTCGAGACCCTCGACGACGTCCTCGCGGTAGCGCACCGATCCGTCGGCGATCCAGCCAGACATGTCCCGGACGAAGTCCTCGGTGTGCGACTCGACGAACTCGGTCTGGATGAACCCACGCACGGTCAGGCTCTTGCGCAGCACCAGCCCCATGAAGCCGGGCAGCCGGTCGGGGCCCTCGGGCGCCTCGGTGGCGTTGTAGTTCGCCACGAGTCCGCACACGGGCACGCGGGCATAGAGGTTCAGGTGCTTGGAGACCGCCGCGGCCACCGCGCCGCCGACGTTCTCGAAGTACACGTCGATTCCGTCCGGCACCGCGGCGGCGAGGTCCTCGGCGAACGTGGGGGAGCGGTGGTCGAGCGCGACGTCGAAGCCGAACTCGTCGAGCAGTGCCTGGCGCTTGGTCTCGCCGCCGGCGATGCCGACCGAGCGGGCGCCCTTCACCTGGGCGATCTGGCCGACGGCGGAGCCGACCGGGCCGGTGGCCGCCGCCACCACGACGGTCTCACCCGGCTGGGGGCGGCCGATCTCCAGCAGTCCGGCGTACGCCGTGAACCCGGGCATGCCCAGGACGCCCAGCGCGGTGCTGATCGGCGCCGCGCTCGGGTCGATCCGGCGCACGTGCCGTGCGTCCGCGACGGCGTGGCTCTGCCACCCGGAGTAGGACAGCACCACGTCACCTGCGGTGAAGCCGGGGTCGCGCGAGTCCTCGACGACGCACACGGTCGCACCGACGATGACCTCGCCGACCTCCACCGGCGCGGCGTACGACGGCGCGTCGCTGAGCCGCCCGCGCATGTAGGGGTCGAGGGAGAGGTAGACCACGCGGAGCAGCAGCTGCCCGTCCTCGAGCTCGGGCAGCGGTTGCTCCTCGACGGCGAAGGTGCTCTCGTCGGGGGCCCCGTGGGGGCGACGGGCGAGCCGGATCTGGCGCGAGGACAGCGTGGCGGTGGGCATGGATCTCCTGGGGAAAGGGGTGCGGGGGGCACTGGACCCAGCAACCCCGGAGCGAGGGGTATTCCAGCGCACCCCCGGTGTGCGCCGGCTCACCCCTCCCCGTGATCAGCCCCGATCAGCGGCCGAGCACTGCCTTCTCGGCGTTGATCAGCCCGTAGCCGTCGACCGGGGAGAAGCCCCGGCCGAGGCGGTTGCGCATCGCGCCGTAGATCTTCGTGCCGTCCTCACGGACCGCGATGAAGCCCAGACCGTAGGGGATCGCGCGGTTCTGCGGGTAGAAGACCTGCCCGCCGAGCTCGTCGGCGCCGTTGCCCTCGTTGGACCCGCCGAAGCCGGAGATCGCGAGGTCGCGGTCGACGTTGAACTGCAGCCCCTGCCCGTCGCGGAGGCCCTTGGTGAAGCGCAGGGTCATCCGCCGGTACTGCCCCGCCACCGACTCGCCGCCGGCGCGCTTGGTGAACTTCGCCGAGACCGACGACTCCCGCAGCCCACCGGAGGTCCCGCCGATGGTGAACGGGAACCCGTCGTCACGGTAGGGGCTCTCGCCGTCGAAGCGGCGACGGTCGAAGACGATGCCGTCGGAGTACGGCGGCCGCCGCTCCCCGAGCGCGGTGGGGCTGGCGGTCTCGCCGAAGAAGGTGACCGACTCCAACGGCACCTTGCCGTCGTAGGTCAGCGTGAAGAACTTCGGGTCGACCATCGACTGCGGCGGCACCGCGTAGTTCTCGTAGCCCTGCGGGCCGCGCGCGGTGATCGTCAGCCCACCCGAGCGGCCACGTGCGTACGCCGGGTCGAGGTCGTGGGTGAACGCCGAGCGCGCGAGCTTGCGGCGCAGCGCGACGGGGCTCAGCGAGCTGCCGCCACCGTTCTCGTCCAAGGCCAGCGCGCCGATGGCCGCCGCGTGCGGGGCCGAGGCGCTGGTGCCGAAGAAGTTCGGCAGGTCGTCGGCGTCCCGGGGGTTGTCGGCGAAGAAGAACGTCGTGTTGCCACCGTCGGTCGCCGCGACCTGCGGGACGCGCCGGATCTGCGGCTTCGGGTAGCGGTTGCCTGCGGAGTCGAAGTACACCGGCAGGTCCCCGCCGGGCGAGGTGAACACCTCCGGCAGGAACGGCCGGAACGGGTCGTACGCCGCCACGGCCGTGGCCCCCTTGGCGAGGGTGTGGCCGATCATCGCCGGTGAGGTCGGGTCGGAGTACTCGGTGAACGCTCCGTCGTAGCCGAGCACGTGCCGGAGCCGGGTCGCTCCCATCGACCCGGTGCCCGCACGCGAGACCACCAGCTGCACGTCGCCCGGACCGCCGAGGACCGCGAGCTCCTGCGGGCGTCCGCTGAGCTGGTTGGCGTCGGCGATGGGGAACAGGTAGTTGCCGTCCATGTCGAAGACCAGCAGGTTGAAGTCGGTGGTCACCCGCGACGGGGACAGCACCGGGACGACGTCGACGGTGAAGTCCCCGGTGTCACCGTCGAAGCCCGACACCGTGATCGTGTAGTCGCCGGCCTGCTCGAGCTCCGTGGCCAGCTGCTCGGGGGAGGAGCCGGTGTCGATCGTGCCCAGGTTGGTGCCGTCGGGGGCGTCCACCGAGAGCACCAGGTCGGTGGTGCCCGAGGGGATCGCGTCGGTGCGGAACAGGACGTCCTGGCCGACCTGGTCGGCCGTGGGGGTGAAGGTGAACGTCGGTTCGGGGTCGGCGTCGGTGACCTCACCGGTGTCGGTGAAGTACGGGTCGCCGATGGTGGCGCCGTCGACGTCGACGGGGTCGTTCCACTGGAAGTTGAGGATCGCCCCGCCCTCACCGATGTTGATGTCCTGCGCGACGTCGGTCCCACGACCCGGGTCCAGGTCCTGCAGCCCGCCGTCGTAGAGCTCGGGGTCGACCTCGCTGAGGTCGATGTTGGTGCCCTTGACCCCCTTGGCCGCCGGGACCAGCCGGACCTCGGAGTTCCACGACTGCTGCACGCCGTCGTTGCCGGCCGAGGTGAAGTAGTGCACCCCCTTGTCGGCGACCTCGTCGATCGCGTCGGAGAGCGCGGAGTCGGAGAACATCGGCTCGTCGAAGTAGCCGACGTCGTCGACGACCACGTCGGCCCGGCACGGGCCGTAGTCGTCGGCGAGACGACGGATGTTGTCGGCGAAGCCCAGCAGCCCGCTGAACGCGGTGGCGAAGCAGAGCTTGGCTCCCGGCGCGACGTCGTGCGCGAGCTGCAGCATCGCCCGGCCCTCGTCGGAGGCACCCTGGTCGGGGCCGAGGTCCTCGAGGACCACGACCGGCTTGCGGTTGCGGGGGTTGCCCCGCCCGGGGAGGTCGCCGGAGCGGACGTCGTCGGCCGCGTGGGTGCGGATCGGCTCGCCGCCGAGCTCGGTGGCGGCGTCGTAGGAGTCGGAGAGCGCACCGATGGTGATGCCGGAGCCGTCGACACCCGCGGCGAGCACCTTGTCGACGCGCTGGAACGGCACGCCCTGGCTGGTCGCGTCGCCGACGTGGGTCTCGGGCTTGGCCGCCTGGACCAGGGTGCCGGTCTCCTCGAGGTCGGCGAGGGTCCGCACGGCACCGAGCGGCACGAACCCCTCGAGCGTCCCCTTCTCGGGGTCGACGCTCTGCACGGCCAGGCCGGCCTGCTCGGCCTGGCGCCGGAACACGGCCGGGTCGGCGTCGGCCTGCGGGGTGAGGTGCACCAGCACCCGGCCCCTCTGGTCGCGGATGGCCAGCGCGTTGGGCAGCAGCCGGACGCCGGTGGTCACGCGACGCCGCAGGGTGGGCTGCTCGGAGTCGGCCAGCAGCCGCCCGAGACCCTGTCCCAGCGCGGGGTCGCCCTGCTTGGGGACCGGCGGCGAGGCCGCGGTCGTCGAGGTCGGCAGCAGCGCGGTCGAGCCGGTCACGACCAGCACACCGGCAAGCCCCAGAGCCCAGTGTCGTCCTGTCATCGCACGACGTCCTTCCGGCGTTGGCGGCGCTTCGGCGTCACCGCACTCCGGGGAGGCTACGTCGGACGAGGCAGATCGGACCAGCGGGATCTTCTACGCAAAAACCTAGAAATCATCGCAACACTGGTCACTTGCGCTCCATTTTTTCACACCCGTGACAGATCGGCACACCGGCCCCTGAACAGGCGGCCAGGTCAGCCCACACCGGGTCAGCCGCTGGTGTCCAGGGCGTTGGCCACCTGCACGCACCAGGTCTCGGCCCGGGTGCGTACGCCGGCCAGGGGGTCGGTCGACTCCAGCTCGCAGGTGAGCCACGTCTGGCCGAACAGCCCGGCGTGCCGCACCCGACGGACGCCGTCGGTGTCCTCGCAGGTCTGGGTCAGGCTGGGGGATCCGTAGGCCGTACCGCGCTCGGCACGGCAACCCTCCTCGCGGCCCGCGGCGCGGACCACCGTCCGGGCCAGGGTCGCGTCCACCGGGCGGGCGAACACCCAGGCCCGCGCGGTGGTGGCGCCGGTCTGCCAGGTGCAGCCGATCTCCTGGACCACCTCGGTGCCGACACCGGGCAGGTCCTGCTCGTCGCCGTTGCCGTAGGAGGAGGAGTCCTCGGGCTTCGCGCCGAGGGCGTCGGAGATCGCCGCGGGCGGCACCAGCTCGCAGAACTCGATCCGCGGCACCTGCATCTCCCCGGCCTCCAGCTGTGCCAGCGGGGTGGGGGAGGCGCTGGGAGCGGCGGTCCGTTGCTCGTCGGCGCTGCACCCGGCGGCGGCGAGGGCCAGGGTGAGCAGTCCCGCGCCGACGCCGCCGGGCCGGCCCCGGTGCCCCGGCAGACCGGAGCGACGGGCCGACTTTTCCAGCATGCGCCCAACCGTAGAGCCGCTCACCTATGCTCGCCTAGCGGCCGGACGCGAGTACTCGCGTGCTTCCCCCATCCCCGACACCGGCCCAGCCCACCGCGTGATCAAATTCGAGAACGTCACCGCGACCTACCCGGGGCACAGCCGCCCGGCGCTGGTCGACGTGAGCGTCGAGATAGCCGACGGGGAGTTCGTCTTCCTCGTCGGTGAGTCCGGCTCGGGGAAGTCCACCTTCCTCCGGCTGGTGCTGCGCGAGACCCGGGCCCAGCAGGGGCACGTGCACGTCGCCGGCAAGGACCTCAACCGGCTGCGCAGCTGGAAGGTGCCCGGGCTGCGCCGCCAGATCGGCACGGTCTTCCAGGACTTCCGGCTGCTGCAGAACAAGACCGTCGCGCAGAACGTCGCCTTCGCGCTCCAGGTGATCGGCAAGCCCAAGTCGCACATCAACCAGGTCGTGCCCGAGACTCTCGAGCTGGTCGGGCTGGACGGCAAGGGACGCCGGATGCCCGAGGAGCTGTCCGGTGGCGAGCAGCAGCGCGTGGCGATCGCCCGCGCCTTCGTCAACCGGCCGAAGATCCTGATCGCCGACGAGCCCACCGGCAACCTCGACCCCAACACCAGCGTCGGCATCATGAAGCTGCTCGACCGGATCAACCGCACCGGGACCACGGTCGTGATGGCCACCCACGACGCGGGCATCGTCGACCAGATGCGCAAGCGCGTCATCGAGCTCGACGACGGGCGCGTCGTACGCGACCAGGCCCGCGGGGTCTACGGCTACCAGCACTGAGGAGCACCCGGACCATGCAGCTCAGGTACGTCTTCTCCGAGACCCGCACGGGTCTGCGGCGCAACGTCTCGATGTCGATCGCCCTCGTGGTGACGATCTTCGTCTCGCTCACCCTGGTCGGCATGGGGCTCCTGCTCAACGCGCAGGCCGAGAAGGCCGAACGGTTCTGGGGCAGCAAGCTCCAGATCACCGTGTTCTTGTGCAACCAGAACAGCAAGGCCCCCGGCTGCACCGGCGAGGTGACCGCCGAGCAGAAGGCGGAGATCAAGCAGGTCCTCGACGACAACGCCGAGGTGGCGTCGTACTACCACCAGAGCAAGGAGGAGGCCTTCAAGACCTGGAAGCGGGTCTACATCGACAAGGACAAGTCCGAGCAGGAGATCTACTCCACGGTCAAGGCCTCGGACATGCAGGAGTCCTACTGGGTCAAGCTCAAGGACCCCAACCGCTTCCGGAGCATCGAGGGAGCGTTGTCGGAGACGCCGGGGGTCGCTGCCGTCCGGGACCTCCGGCAGGTGCTCAAGCCGATCTACTTCTGGATCACGGTGATGAAGTGGGGCGCGATCGCGGTGGCGACGTTCCTGCTCGTGGCGGCGATCCTGCAGGTGGGCAACACGATCCGGCTGGCGGCGTTCTCCCGGCGCAAGGAGATCAGCATCATGAGGCTGGTCGGAGCCTCCAACCTCTACATCTCGCTGCCGTTCCTGCTCGAGACGCTGGTGGCGGCGCTGGTCGGCATCGGTCTGTCCGCCCTGGCCGTGCTGTCGTTCATGTACTTCGTCATCTACGGGCGACTACGCCCGAGCTCCAACATCGTGGAGTGGGTCGACTGGAACGACTCGGTGGTCGCCATCGGCGGGATCGCTGCTCTCGGCGTCCTGCTGACGCTGCTGCCGACACTCGTGATGACCCGCAAATACCTCAGAGTCTGACCCGGGTCGGTTACGGTCGAACGGTTCACTTCCCCACACTGAACAGGCTCCTCGGTGCGACTCTTCCCCAGAACACCGTTGCCTGCTGCGTTCACGCGGCCGACCCGGCTGCGTCTGGTCGCCGCCGGTACCACGATGGCGCTCGCCGGCGTCGTCGCGCTCGCGCCGCTCGCGGGAGCCGACGACAAGCTGCGCGACCGCCAGCGCGAGGCCCGCGGTGAGGTGCGCGACGCCCGCGGCGACCTGCACGAGTCGAGCAAGGCCCTCGTCGCCGCGACCAAGCGGCTCGACCGGGCGCGGGGGCTGCTCGCCTCGGCCCAGCAGCGCCTCGCCGGTGCGCAGCGCAGCGCGGACGCCGCAGCCCGCCGGGACGCGCTGATGCAGCAGCGCCTCGCGACGGCCGAGAGCCGGCTGGCCGCCGCGCGGGTCAAGCTCGACCTCGCCCGGATGCGGGTGATCGAGCAGCGGATCGCGATCGGCCGCCTGGCGGCCAGCAACTACGCCAACGGCGACCCCGCACTGATGGGCCTCTCGGTGATCCTGAACTCCCAGGACCCGGCCGAGGTCACCACCCAGATGAACACCGTGACCGCGCTGATGTCGCGGCAGACCACCCTGCTCGACGACCTCCGCGTGGCGCGCCGGGAGATGGTCGCCGAGGAGGCGCGCGTCGAGAAGGCCCGTGCGGCCGTCGCGACCCAGCGCCGGGCGGCGCGGGTCAACCTGATCCGCAAGGAGGGGCTGGAGCGTGCGGCGGCGCAGGCCAAGGCCGAGGTGGCCACGCTCGTCGTCCGCGCCCGTTCGGCGGAGACCGCGGCCCTGCGGATCCGCGCCGCCGACCAGCGGCAGCTCCGCGCGGCCGAGCGGCAGCAGGAGCAGATCCGCCGGCTGATCATGGAACGCGCCCGGCGCCAGACCGGCGGGTTCTCCGGCAGCACGGGCGGCTTCCTGTTCCGCCCCGTGCCCGGCGAGGTGACCTCGCCGTACGGGTATCGCCGGCACCCGATCTACGGGTACTGGGGTCTGCACGACGGCACCGACTTCCGCGCCCCGTGCGGTACGGCGAACCGCGCCGGCGCCTCGGGCACGGTCATCTCCCGGCTGTGGTCCGACGTCTACGGCAACCGGCTCTACCTCGACGTCGGCCGGGTCAACGGCAAGAACATGACCCTGGTCTACAACCACCTGTCCTCCTACGCCGCCGGCACCGGCGAGCGCGTCGGCCGCGGCGAGACCATCGGCTACTCCGGTAGCACCGGCTGGTCCACCGGCTGCCACCTGCACTTCTCGGTGCTCCTCGACGGGCGCCCCGTGGACCCGATGGGGTACATGTAGGCGCTGCCGGAACACCCGGTCAACCGGGTACTCATGGTCGATCAGGGTGCTGCAACACCCGAACAGCACATGGACTGCCCGTACGCCGCCCGCTTTGTCCGCCCGACCGGAGCAACAACCCGGTTGTCGCGACTGAGAGGATGACGCCCATGGCCAAGGAGAAGGGGCGGGTGCTCGTCGCGCAGAACCGCAAGGCGCGCTACGACTACCACATCGACGACACCTTCGAGGCCGGGCTGGTGCTCGTCGGCACCGAGGTGAAGTCGCTGCGCGCCGGCCGGGCCAGCCTCGTCGACGGCTTCGGGGAGATCACCGAGGGCGAGGCCTTCCTGCACGCGGTGCACATCCCCGAGTACACCCAGGGCACCTGGACCAACCACGAGCCGCGCCGCGTGCGCAAGCTGCTGCTCCACCGCCACGAGATCGACAAGCTGGAGAGCCGGGTCAACGAGCGCGGCTACACGCTCATCCCGCTGTCCCTCTACTTCAAGGACGGTCGCGCCAAGGTGGAGATCGCCCTGGCCCGCGGCAAGAAGTCCTACGACAAGCGGCACGCGCTCGCCGAGAAGCAGGCCAACCGCGAGAAGCAGCAGGCCCTCGGCCGCCAGCTCAAGGGCGTCGACTAGGTGCCCCAGGACCCGCCGGTCGAGCCCACCCCGCTGGTCGAGCCCACCCCGCCGGTCGAGCCCACCTCGCCGGTCGGGCCCACCCCGCCGGTCGAGCCCACCCCGCCGGTCGAGCCTGTCGAGACCACCCGCGCCTTCTGGCGCGACCTCGGCCTGCCGGGCCTCGTCGACGTGCACACCCACTTCCTGCCGCCCAACGTGCAGGCCAAGGTCTACGCCCAGTTCGACGCGGCCGGCCCCAAGATCGGGCGCGAGTGGCCGATCCGCTACCGCGGCAGCCACGAGGAGCGGGTCGAGCTCCTTCGCTCGCTCGGCGTACGCCGCTTCTCCGCGCTGCCCTACGCGCACCGGCCCGGCATGGCGACCTTCCTCAACGACTGGGCCCGGGGTTTCGCCGAGGACGTGCCGGAGTGCCTGTGGTCGGCGACCTTCTACCCCGAGCCCGAGGCGTCGGCGTACGTCGCCGAGCTGATCGCCTCGGGCGTGGAGATCTTCAAGCTGCACACCCAGGTGGGGGAGTTCCGCCTCGACGACCCGCTGCTCGACGAGGCATTCGGGCTGATCGAGGACGCGGGCACGCCGGTCGTCATCCACGTGGGCTCGGGGCCGGTCGGCAACGAGTTCACCGGGCCCGAGCACCTCGAACGGCTGCTGGCCCGGCACCCGCGGCTGACCGCGGTGGTCGCCCACATGGGCGCCCCGGAGTACGCCGAGTTCCTCGCGCTCGCCGAGGCCCACCCGCACACCCGGCTCGACACGACGATGGTGTTCACCGACTTCTTCGACGTCGAGGCCGCCTACCCCGACCACCTGCTGCCCCGCCTGGCCGACCTCGGCGACCGGGTGCTGCTGGGCAGCGACTTCCCGACGATCCCCTACCCCTACCTCGCCCAGCTCGAGGGTCTGGCCCGTCTCGGTGAACGCCACCCGGGACTGGGGGAGGACTGGCTGCGCCGGGTCTGCTGGCACAACGCCGTGGAGCTGTTCGGCGAGCCCGAGGGTGGTGCACCCGCCTGATATCGATGTGTGTGAACATAGACGCATGTCGAACTCCGTTCTCAGTGCAGAGGACCCGCTCGCCTGCTGCGCCCCGTTGGCCGGGGAGCCGCTGACGGCCGAGGCAGCGGCCCAGGTGGTGCCCCTGCTCAAGGCCGTCGCCGATCCCGCTCGGCTGCGGCTGCTCTCCCTGGTGCTCTCCCACGAGGGGGCCGAGGCGTGCGTGTGCGAGCTGCTGCCGTTCCTCGACCTGTCCCAACCGACGGTGAGCCACCACCTGAAGGTGCTCCACGAGGCGGGGCTTCTCGAGCGCGAGAAGCGCGGCACGTGGGTCTACTACCGGGCACGCCCGGAGGCGATGGCCGCCCTGGGCAACCTGTTCGACGACGTTCGGGCGGGCGCTCGCACGGCTGCCGTTCGCGGCGTGGACGCGGGGGTTCCGGCATGAGCGAGACCCTGCGCGAGCCCGGGCAGGGTGGTCCCGCGGAGACCGACGTCCTGCACCGGCTCTCCACGCTGGACCGGTTCCTGCCCGTCTGGATCGGTCTGGCCATGATCGCGGGCCTGCTGCTGGGACGGCTGGTCCCCGGCCTCGACGACGCGCTCGCGGCCGTCGAGGTCGGATCGGTCTCGTTGCCGATCGCGCTGGGACTGCTGGTGATGATGTACCCCGTCCTGGCCAAGGTCCGGTACGACGAGCTCGGGCACGTCACCGGCGACGGCCGGCTGCTGGCCACCTCGATCCTGCTGAACTGGGTGCTCGGCCCCGCGCTGATGTTCGCGCTGGCCTGGCTGTTGCTGCCCGACCTGCCGGAGTACCGCACCGGCCTGATCATCGTCGGCCTGGCCCGGTGCATCGCGATGGTGCTGATCTGGAACGACCTGGCGTGCGGCGACCGCGAGGCGGCCGCGATCCTCGTCGCGATCAACGCGGTCTTCCAGATCCTCGCCTTCGCGGTCCTGGGCTACTTCTACCTCCAGGTGCTGCCGGGTTGGCTCGGCCTGGACCAGGCCCGGCTCGACGTCTCGATGTGGGGGATCGCCCAGAGCGTGCTGGTCTTCCTCGGCCTCCCGCTGCTGGCGGGCTTCCTGACCCGGACCTACGGCGAGCGCGTCAAGGGCCGGGAGTGGTACGAGGAGCGGTTCCTGCCCAGGATCGGTCCCGTTGCCCTCTACGGCCTGCTCTTCACGGTCGTGCTCCTGTTCGCGCTGCAGGGCGACACGATCACTGGCCGACCGGGTGACGTCGCCCGGATCGCGGTGCCTCTCCTCGCCTACTTCGCCCTGATGTGGGGTGGCTCGATGCTGCTGACCCGGGCCCTCGGGTTCGGCTACGAGCGGGCCACGGCGGTGTCCTTCACCGCCGCGGGCAACAACTTCGAGCTGGCCATCGCTGTGGCCATCGGCGTTTTCGGGGTCACCTCGGGCCAGGCCCTGGCCGGTGTGGTCGGGCCGCTCATCGAGGTGCCTGCCCTCGTGGGGCTGGTCTACGTCAGCCTCTGGGCCCGGCGCAGGTTCTGGTCCAGCCCCTCCGAAGGAGCCCTCCGATGAGCACCAGCGACGTCCCGCAGGTCGTCTTCGCCTGCGTGCGCAACGGCGGCCGCTCGGTGATCAGCCGGGTCCTCGCCGAGCACTACGCGCAGGGCCGTGTGGTCGCGCTGTCGGCCGGCACCCAGCCGGGCGAGCACATCCATCCCGAGGTCGCGGCCGTCCTGGAGAGCCTGGGCCTGGGCACGTCCGCCGAGCGACCCACCCTGCTCACCCGCGAGGCCATCGCCGCCAGCACCCTGGCGATCACCCTCGGCTGCGGCGAGGAGTGCCCCTACGTGCCGGGCGTGCAGTACCGCGACTGGCCGGTCGCCGATCCCGGCGGCCAGGACGAGGCCACCGTCCGGGCGATCGTCGCCGACCTCGACGACCGCGTCCGGGACCTGCTGGTCGAGCTCGTCCCCGACCTCGAGCTGGCGCCCTCGGTCCTCGCCTGAGCGGGAATGGGGATGAGTGCGTCGGCGTTAGCCCCTAGACTGGAGCACGTACAACTCAAGAGGGGCTGATTGGTTTCGACTGGGGACGTTAGTTCCAGGAGAAGCGGGTCGAGAAGCCAACGTCATCTCGTAAACGTTCGTTGGAAACTACAAGTGCCGACAACAATCGCACTGACTTCGCTCTCGCTGCCTGAGCAGTGATCGAAGGGTCAGACCGGGCATCCGTCCTCGTCCCGGACCCTGGCCTCATCTAGAGGACTTGCTGATCGACTCCTGTCAGGAGGGTTGATCGGGACTTCATCCTGACTGGGCCCGTCGGCACACTGTTCGTGGGAGTGCCGGGGCCGAGAAAATCGCTATCACGAACTGCACCCGGAGAAGACCTGGTACGGCGCCACAGGACGCGGGTTCGATTCCCGCCAGCTCCACCAACCACGCCCTCATGACGCGAGCCGCTCCGACACCGTCGGGGCGGCTCTCGTGCTCCTGCCACCCAGCCGCCATGGCGTGTGACCCGTCAGCGCTCAGCCGGGTGCACCGAGCCCTTGGTCGAGCCCTTCGACGCATCCGGACGCGACGTCGTCGGTACGCGCGGGCGGTCAGGACACGGCGTTGGCCACGATGTTCCAGTCGAACGGCTTGAGGTCGCTGGGCGTGGCGGTTTCTTCGTGACATCGGTACCGACCTCGGGCACGGCCGCGGATGCTCGCGAGCGCGGCAGGAACGGTTGCGGGTCCCGGGTCGTTGAGACTGCATGACCGTCCGAGCAACGGCTGACGGACGCCAGCCCAGGTCCGCTCCTCTTCCCGGCCTCCGCGACCAGGCCGAGCGGCTCATCGACCTCGGCGTCACCGACCTTGCGTCAATGGCACCCGACGAGCTCCGGGCGGCTGCCGGCGCCGATGTCTCGGGCGCTCTGCTGGTGGTCCATCCGGACCGGCTGGCCGTGTCCACGATCACGCCCCTCCTGCGCCACCGGGGCAAGCCAGGCTTCGTGGTCGCCGACATGGTCGACGTCGACGACTTCACGCCGATCCCGCAGGCGGCCCCGCCATCGGCCGGCGTCTACCTCGTCACCGGTGTCGACCGGGGCGACGACATGGCCAACCGGAGTCCCGACGAGGCGCTTCCCGCGATCACGGGAGCCGGCCGTACGCCACTCACCCTCGCCGAAGGAATCCACTGGCTCCTGCAACAGCCGGATGCCCTCGAGCGCAACCACTGCTTCATGACCATCGGGTCTCGGAAGCCGAATGACGACGACCGGCTCGACCCGCGCACCCCGGCCATCTGGATCAGCAACGGCACCGGCCGCGACGGCGCCGTCAACCGCGATGCCCCCAAGGTCGGCTGGTGCTGGGCAGGGAACCGGCACACCTGGCTCGGGTTCGCCTCCGCCTCTGGTCGTCAGCTGCCTGCCTGAGTGGGCTGGGTCTCGAGCGGACCAGGCGGGTGCAACCCTGGGACGGCCTCGGAGGTAGGGGACGCCGGGACAGTTATTCGCATCGATGAGACAGGAGGCAGCGCATGGCACGCACCGAAGCCCAGAGCGGTGACAGCCGGAGCGACCGGCACCCGTGGCTGGGTACCGCGGTCCAGAAGTTCCCCTGGGTCCACCTCGGCCTGGGACTGCTGGGCAACACCATGTTCTTCGTCGGGAGCATCTTCTTCTTCTACGAGGGCCTCAAGACGCTCGGCATCTGGTTGTTCGTCATCGGCAGCTTCGGCATGCTGACGGCCTCGGTCGGTGAGTTCTTGATCCGCGTGGAGAAGAAGCGCCACGACGACCTCTGACGGGAGAGGGACCACTGCGTCACGGCGGCCTGTCGTATCAGGGTGCGTGGCGCCCGGGTCGTGCGCCATCGCCCAGACCACGCCGCCGACCTACGAGCTCCCCGCTCGAGCGGCCGAGCACGGCGGCCAGCCAACGGGTGGACGCGTGCACGGCGCGACAGCACCCGGCCCCCGCCCCGAGGAGACAGGGGCAGGGGCCGGGTTCGGGTCTGCTGGGGGTCAGGCGTCCTTGATGGCGGAGACCTCGAACTCGAGGGTGATCTTGTCGCTGACCAGGACCCCGCCGGTCTCGAGGGCGGCGTTCCAGGTCACGCCGAAGTCCTTGCGGTTGATGTCCACGGAGCCCTCGAAGCCGACGCGCAGGTTGCCGAAGGGATCGGTGGCCGCACCCTCGAACTCGAAGGGGACGGTGATCGACCTGGTCACACCCTTGATGGTCAGGTCGCCGGTGAGCTCCAGGCTGGCGTCCCCGGTCCGGCTGACCCCGGTGGAGACGAAGGTGATCTGCGGGTACTCCTCGAGGGCGAGGAAGTCATTGCTGCGCAGGTGCGCGTCGCGCTGCTCGTTGCGGGTGTCGATGCTGGCGCCCTGGATGGTCAGCTGCGCGGTCGACCTGGTGAAGTCCTCGGCGTCGACGACGGCGCTGCCCTCGTACTCGGAGAACTGGCCGCGGACCTTGGTGACCATCGCGTGCCGAGCCACGAACCCGATGCGGGTGTGGCTGGGGTCGAGGACGTAGGTGCCGGAGAGGTCACCGAGGGTGGCGGGTGAGGTGGTGGTGCTGGTCATGGCTGGCTCCTGTGGGTCGGGGTGCACGGTTGTCAAAGTAGTTGACGTTTCACTTACATAGGAGCACAACTTAGATGACGTGTCAACTATTCCGCGCTACGATGGAGCCATGACAGCTGAGGTCGCGTGGTTGAGCGCGCAGGAGCAGCGACTGTGGCGTGGGTGGACGCGGCTCAACGTCGAGCTGAACGCGAGGCTCCAGCGTGATCTCCAGGCCGACGCGCAGCTGTCGGGGTCGGACTACGAGGTGCTCGTGCACCTCACCGACAGCCCTCAGGGGCTGGTCCGCGTGTCCGATCTCGCACAGCTCCTGCGCTGGGAGCGCAGCCGGGTGTCCCACCACCTCACGCGCATGGAGCGTCGAGGCCTGGTCGAGCGCAGCGAGTGCCCCGAGGACGGCCGTGGCGCCTTCGTCTCCGTCACGGCCACGGGACGCGCCGCGATCGAGCGCGCCGCGCCCGGGCACGTCGCTGCCGTACGCCGGCTGTTCTTCGACCAGCTCGACGAGCGGGACACAGCGGCACTCGGCGTGGTCGTCGACAAGCTCCTGGCCGGGCTCGACGGCCCGTCCGCTGGGGTGACGCCGCGAGGACCTCCACCGGCCACTGACTCGGCCCCGGTGCCGAAGGCCGGTGGGGCGAGATCCGCATCGAACCGGAGCCCCACCGCGTACGGGGACCGGGTGCGCGCGACCCCGCGTCCCGACCCTCGGTCAGCGCGCGGTCGCGGTGACCTTGCCCGTGGGGCTGCTCCAGTTGCCCGAGGCATCGAGGGCGTAGACCTTGTAGGTGTAGCTCGTGCCGGCGGTCAGGCCGGTGTCGGTGAAGGTCAGCACGTTGCCGAGCAGCCGGTACTTCGCGTTCCCGCGGTAGACGTAGTAGCTGGTCACCCCGGCGTTGTCGGTGGCGGCGTTCCAGGTCAGGGTGATCCGTCGGGTGCCGGTTGCACCGGCCACGGCCTTGAGACCGGTCGGAGCGGTCGGCCGGACCGTGTCGACGGGCAGGGTGGCGCTCACGCTCGACGAGCTCGCGCCCAGGTTGCCGGCCGCGTCGGTGGCGCGCACGGTGTAGGCGTAGGTCTTGCCGGGAGGAGCGGTCGCGTCGGTGTACGTCGTCGCGCCGGTCGTCGTCCCGATCGCCACCCCCGCGCGGTAGACGGTGTAGCCGGTGACCGCGACGTTGTCGCTCGCTGCCGTCCAGGTCAGCCGCACCGTGTAACCGGTGATCGTGCGAGCTAGGCCGGTGGGTGCCGTCGGTGGGGTGGTGTCCGCGAGCGACCGGGTCACCGATCCGCTGGGTGCGCTCTCCAGCCCGGCCGCGTCGAGCGCGGTCACCTGGTAGCGGTGCGCGGTCGTGTCGTCGAGTCCGGCGTCGGTGTGGGTGCGCGCCGCGGGGCCCAGGGTGACCAGGGGCTGGCCGTCGCGGTGCACGACGTACCCGGTCACCCCGACGTTGTCGGCGGCCGCGGTCCAGCTCAGCGTGACCTGGCGGTTGCCCGAGACCGCCGTCAGTGAGCCGGGCGCGGTGGGTGGGGTGCGGTCGGGCGTGGTGACCGGGGCCGGCGAGGTGGGCGGGCTGAGGTTGCCCGCGGCGTCGAGGGCCACCACGCGGTAGCCGTAGGTCACGCCGTCGTCGAGCCCGGTGTCGACGAGGTGGCTGACGGCAGGCCCGACGTCGCGGACGACCGTGGTGTCCCGGTAGACCCGGTAGCCGGTGACGGCCGCGTTGTCGCTCGCCCCGGTCCAGCTGACCGTGGCCTCGTCGGGACCGGTGAGGTGCACGGACACCACCGGCGACGTCGGGGGAGTGTCGTCACCGGCCTGGACGCGGCGCGACTCGCTGGGCGCGCTCTCGTGCCCTGCGGCGTCCAGCGCCGTGACCACGTAGTCGTGGGTGACGAGGTTGGCGACTCCGGTGTCGACGTAGCTGCCCACGCCGGGCCGACCGAGGCGAGCAGGGCATCGTCGCGGTAGATCCGGTGCCCGGTGACCGCGGCGTTGTCGCTCGAGCCCGACCAGGTCAGCGTGACCCGGCTGGGGCTGCTCCAGGCGGCGGTCACCGTGGTCGGCGGCGTCGGGTCCTCGGTGTCCTCGTTGTGCACGGTGACGGACGTCGGCGGTGACTCGCCGACGTTGCCGGCGGCGTCGCGCGCACGGAGCTGCAGCGTGTGCCCACCGTCGCTCACCGTGGCGCTGTTCCAGGCGAACGCGACCGCGCCGCTCGGGCTCGGGGTCGACGAGGCGACCTCCTCCCCGTCGACGAGCAGCGTGACCGACTGGACGCCGGCGTCGTCGGTCACCGTCGCCGTCACCTGCACCGTGCCGGTCACGGTCGTGCCGGCCGCCGGAGCCAGGTCGGCCACGACCGGCGGACCCTGGTCGACGGGGTCCGGAGCGGCGGGGCACTCGGCGGCCGCCCACGCGACGTACGCCGCGGTGCTGTTCGTCATCACCGCATCGACCCCCAGTGTCCGGGCGTTGCGCCACGCGGTGACACTGTTGGGCACCCAGACCCGGACCGCCAGGCCGGCGGCGCGCAGATCCTGCACCCCCTCCGTGGTGACGTAGGTGTACTCCAGGTCCTCGCCGGACACGCCGGTCGGTGCCGGGAGCACCGGGTTGTACCCGATCAGGCTGATCTGGAGTGCCGGGTCGGCCGCCTTGAGCCGTTGCACGCTCGGCAGTCGGTTCGCGAAGGCGTTGACGTGCACCCGGTCCTCCAGGCCGGCCAGGGTGTCGAGCAGGACCTGCTCCTCGGCCGGTGTGGGGTACCCCTTGACCTCCATGACGAGACGCCGGGCCGGGTCGGCCCGGACGAGGTCGAGTGCCTGCTCCAGGGTCGGCGGGTGCTGCCCGTCGTTCATCGTCAGCGCGGTGAACTGCGCGGCGGTCATGCCGGACACCGGTCCGGTGCCCGTCGT
Organism: uncultured Actinomycetota bacterium; assembly: GCA_963815595.1. Lineage (GTDB taxonomy): Bacteria > Actinomycetota > Actinomycetes > Propionibacteriales > Nocardioidaceae > Marmoricola. The sequence goes on from CAWFHA010000007.1 coordinate 558,928, forward strand.
GGTCCGGTCGACGGTCGTGTCGTGCATCAGCACCGGCACGTCGTCGCTGGTGAACAGCACGTCGGTCTCGATCCATCTCGACCCGACCGCGAACGCGCGCTCGAAGGCGCCGAGGCTGTTCTCGGTGGGTCCGCCGTACACGGCGTTGCCGCGGTGGGCGATGACCACCGGGCAGGGGGAAGCCGCGTCGGCCGTCGAGACCGGCAGCAGGATCAGCTGGAGAGCCAGGACCAGGGTGCCGGCCAGGGCGGCGACGAGGGCGGGGCGCGGTGTCGGCCTCCCCGCTGACATGGGCGCGCGCACGCGTGCGGGCGTCCGGGTTCGTGGCCCCGGTGCCATGACGCGCCTCCCTCACCGCGGGTCCGCCGCCGCCAGCAGGCCCCACCAGCGCCTCGGGGCCGGCCTCGTGTGGACGCACGCGGCCGCCTGTCCGGGCGTCCCCATTCCCCCACCGGGAGTGCTTTCCCGACCCGAGATCATTGAAAGGCGATTTCCAAAGGAAAGCAATCACCCGTTCACGGTTGCCGGATGTTGTGTCGGGAATGGGTGGAGGAATGGCATTTCTGGTCGCGCACAAAAGGGGCTGGGAAACACCGGACGATGGAGTGTGTGCGCGCGGAAAGGTCGGACGCGGCGTCTTCGGTTGCGCTACCTTGCGCCCTGGGGGAACCGATCCCTGAGGCACCGTCGAAGGGTGAGGTCCATGACCAGACGAATCCGCTGTGCCCTGGTGGTGGCTGTCGTTCTCCTGCTCACGTCGTGCGGGGGCGAGGGTGAAAGCACCCCCGCGAGCAGTGCCGAGGAGGCCGAGAGCTCGACCACCCCGGCCCCGACCGAGGAGTCGGCTCCGCAGCCCACCGGCAGCTTGGCGAGCGAGCCGGTGAAGTGCGAGGACCTCACGGCTCCCCGAGGCTTCCGGCCGGCGCCCGTCGCACCTCCGGCGTGCGCGTACGAGTCCGACGACGCCTACGTGTCCGCTGCCGTAGGTGGCGCGCCTCCCTCCTTCGAGATCCTGCAGCGGATGGAGGAGGACCAGGCGAAGTCCGACGGCGTGACCGCCCCGGCCCTCGAGCAGGTCGAGGCTGAAGGGTGGACCTACGCCGTCTCCTGGCCAGAGGAGGCCGGCCTGAACCGGATGGACTGGTACCTGCTCGATGCCTCAGGTCGGGCCCTGACCTGCAAGGTCGGCGTGCAGGGCGGCCAGTCGGATCCGACCACGTACGCGGACTTCTGTGAGTCCGTCCGCGAGCTCGTCTACACCCCCTGAGCGGGTGCCGGCCACGCCGGCGTGACGAGCGGGAGCGCGCTTCCGGTCGCGGCAGCCGATGAGGCGTCAGGCACCGGCCAGACGCGCCAGGATCTCGACGTGGCGGGCCAGGAACGCGCGCTCGTCGTACCGCTTGCGGCGCAGCCACGCGGTGACCTCGTCGTTGCACTTGCTCGCGTTGCACGAGCCGCAGGCCGGGGCCACGTTGGCCAAGGTGTAGCGGCCGCCGCGGGAGATCGGCAGCAGGCAGTCGCGTTGCAGGGGCCTGTCGGTCGCTCCGCAGTACGCGCAGCCTCCCCACGCGGTCACCAGCGCCACCCACTGCTCGGCACTCAGGTCGTGCTCGACCCGGTCCATGCGGCGCTTGCGTCGCCGGGCGTACCTCGCCTTGCGGGTGTCGCGACCGCGGGGGCTGACCGCCATGGACCGAGGGTAGGCAGCCGTGTCCCGCGGGCGTGGCAGGCGCGACGACTAGCCTGCTGCCATGTCTCGGGTGCACGAGCTGTCCCGCCGCGACGCCCGGCGCCTCGCCGTCCGGGCGCAGCTGCTGACCGCGACCCGCCCCACCGACCTCGTGGAGACGGTCCGCCGGTTGTCGCTGGTGCAGGTCGAGCCGACCAGCGCCGTCGCCCCGAGCGCCGAGCTGGTGCTCTGGAGCCGGCTGGGCCCGGGGTTCTCGCCACGCGAGCTGTGGGACGCCGTCGACGAGCAGCGCCTCGTCCAGCTCCACCAGACCCTGCGGGTGCCCGAGGACGTCGCGCTGCTCCGAGTCGAGATGGCCGACCAGTACGAGTCCGGCGGCACCGACGGCTGGGTGCAGGCCAACAACGACTTCCGCCGCGACATCCTCGACCGTCTGCGCACCGACGGACCACTGCCGGCCGCGGAGCTGCCCGACAGCTGCCTGGTGCCGTGGAGCTCGAGCGGGTGGAACCACCAGCGCAACGTGCGGATGATGCTCAACCAGCTCGTCGCCCGGGGCGAGGTCGCCGCCAGCGCCGGCACCGGGCGCGAGCGTCTGTGGGACCTGGCCTCCCGGGTCTACCCCGACGACCCCCTGCCGCCGGCGTCCGAGGCACTCCCCGCGCTCGACCGGCGCCGGCTGGAGTCCCTGGGGATCGCCCGGGCCACGACCACCCGCCTGCCCGTCGAGCCCGTCCACGTCCACGAGGCGGGCGAGCCTGCCGTGGTGGAGGGTGTCCGCGGGACCTGGCGGGTCGACCCCGCCCAGCTGGCCCAGCCCTTCGACGGGCGGGCCGCGCTGCTCTCGCCGTTCGACCGGCTGCTCGCGGACCGCAAGCGGCTCGCGGAGCTGTTCGGCTTCGAGTACCTCCTGGAGATGTACAAGCCCGCCGAGGCCCGCCGGTGGGGCTACTACGCGCTGCCGGTCCTGTACGACGACCGGCTGGTCGGCAAGCTCGACGCGACCGCCGACCGCGAGACCGGCGAGCTGCGGGTGCACGCGCTCCACGAGGACGACCCGTTCACCGACGCCATGACGGCGGCGGTGCACAGCGAGATCGATCACCTCGCGCAGTGGCTCGAACTCGAGGTCGTCCACGACTGAGCAGCACCGCCGAGCGCCGTGACCGGCCCATGGTCATGGAGCACGTTGTGCCCGGGTGCGCAAGGGTGGACTTCCACTGGTCTGGTGCGGTTCCTCCCCACTCGTGCGTGGATGTCCGCCGCGTGCTTCGATCGGCCCAGACCTGGTGACCGGCTGCTCGACCCGTGGAAGCGGCGCCAGAAAAGTCCGGGGGAACGACTGTGGGCACGGCTCGAACTCGTGTGCTGACCTGGGTGGCCGGCAGCTTCGGCACGCTCGTGGTGCTCGCTGCTCCGGCGTCCGCCGACGTCGACTGCGCCGACCTCGACGTGCCGGGTGCGGCCCAGTCCTACTACGAGGGCCGCAGCGGCGACCCGGACGTCCTCGACGCCGACTCCGACGGGCGCGCCTGCGAGGCCAACGACCCCGCGGGCCACGACCGGTGGACGCTGCTGGGGCTCGCGGCAGTGCTGGTCGGGGGGCTGATCCGCTTCTCCACCGACGAGACCCGCCAGCTGCGGCGGCGTACGGGTGCGCACGGGCCCGACCTGCTGCTCACCGGCGCCGCGGTGCGGGTGCCCCGGCAGTGGGACGGTGAGGACGCCTCGTTGTCGGGGCGTCGTGCCCGGCTGGTCACCCTGGGCACCACCGGCACGATCGAGGACCTCGCCGGCGCCCTGCGCCAGGTGCCGTACGCCGAGCGCATGGACCTGCTCGAGCAGCACGCCGAGCACCACGGGCGGGCTGCCCAGGACGTCCTCGACGACCTCGCGCGGGACCCCCAGGACCTCGAGCTGCAGGGATGGGCGCTGGCCGGCTACGCGCCCCGCGCCACCGTCCGGCTGCTGCACTGCTCGTGCGTCGGCGGGCTGCGCAACCACTTCCTGCACGTCGACCGCGTGGGCGAGCGCACCTGGTCGTGCACGGGGTGCCTGCGCATCCGGGCCGACATCGGCGCCTGACGCGCGTGGGCCGGGTGGCTGCTGGGTACCCGGCTGGGTGAGGATCCCCGACCCCAGGAGCACCCATGCGCATCGGCTACTTCCTGTCCACCGAGGAGTACACCCCCGCCCAGCTCGTCGAGCAGGCCGTCGCAGCGGAACGCGCCGGCTTCGAGGCGCTCTGGATCAGCGACCACTTCCACCCGTGGAACAACGAGCAGGGCAACAGCCCCTTCGTGTGGAGCGTCATCGGCGCCCTGAGCCAGGTCTGCGACCTGCCGGTGACCACGGCGGTCACCTGCCCGACGGTGCGCACGCACCCGGTCGTGATCGCCCAGGCGGCGGCGACGTGCGCGCAGATGCTCGACGGCAGGTTCGTACTCGGGGTCGGCTCCGGCGAGGCGCTCAACGAGCACGTCCTGGGCACCGTGTGGCCCTCGGCCGACGTGCGCCTGGAGATGCTGGAGGAGGCGGTCGCCCTGATCCGGCAGCTCTGGACCGGCGAGATCGTCACCACCCGGGGCACCCACTACCGGGTCGACCACGCCCGCATCTACAACCTGCCCGAGACCCCTCCGGAGATCTACGTCTCGGGGTTCGGGCCCAAGGCCACCGACCTCGCCGCCCGGATCGGCGACGGCTACATCAACGTCGGCCCCGTCGGTGACCTGCTCACCCGGTTCAAGGAGGCCTCCGGCGGCAAGCCCGCCCAGGCCGGCGCCAAGGTCGCCTACGCCGAGACCGCCGAGGAGGGCTGGCGGCACGCCCACCGGCTGTGGCCCAACGCGGGCCTGCCCGGCGAGCTGGCCCAGGTCCTGCCCACCCCGGAGCACTTCGAGCAGGCGACCGAGCTGGTGACGCTGGACTCCGTCCGCGAGTCGGTCGTGGCCGGCAACGACGTCGACCAGCACCTCGCCCAGGCCCACCAGTACGCCGAGGCGGGCTACGACGAGCTGTACGTTGCCAACATGGGTCCGCACTACGCCGAGATGATCGCCTTCTACGGCGACAAGGTCCTCCCGGAGCTGCGCTGATGGTCGCTGCCGGCCGCCCGGCCGGAGACCGTCGCTGATGGACGGCTGTCTGTTCTGTGCGATCGCCGCGGGGGAGAGCGAGGCCTCGATCGTCTGGCAGGACGACGACCTCGTCGCCTTCCTCGACATCCGCCCGCTCTTCAAGGGGCACACCCTGCTGGCGCCGCGCCGGCACGTGGACACGCTGCTCGACCTGCCCGCCGGGCTGCGCGACCCGTTCCTGGCCGCTGCACAGCGGCTGGCGGGCGCGATGGTGACCGGGCTGGGCGCCCAGGGCTCCTTCGTGGCGATGAACAACGTCGTCTCCCAGTCGGTGCCGCACCTGCACTGCCACGTGGTGCCCCGCACCAAGGGGGACGGGCTGCGCGGCTTCTTCTGGCCGCGCACGAAGTACGCCGACGCCGACGACCGGGCCACCTGGGCTGCCCGGATCGCGGCAGCGCTAGATTGACCGGCGGACTTCCACCAGCAGAGAGGACGGGCGACATGGGTCGTTTCGACGGACGAGTGGCCATCGTGACCGGGGCGGCGCGGGGGATCGGCGCCGCGATCGCGAAGCGGTTCGCCGAGGAGGGCGCCGCGGTCGCCGTGCTCGACCTCGACGAGCAGCAGGCCAGCGCCACGGCGGACGGCCTGGGGGCCCACGCCGCGGTCGGCATCGGCTGCGACGTCGCCGACGCCGCCTCCGTCGAGTCGGCCGTCGCCCGCGTGCTCGAGGAGCTGGGCGGGGTGCACATCCTGGTCAACAACGCCGGGATCACCCGCGACAACCTGCTGTTCAAGCTCAGCGAGGACGACTGGGACTCGGTGATGAACGTCCACCTCAAGGGCGCGTTCTTGATGAGCAAGGCGGTCCAGAAGACCTTCGTGGACCAGAAGTACGGCAAGATCCTCGGCCTCTCCAGCGTCTCGGCCAACGGCAACCGCGGCCAGGCCAACTACTCCGCGGCGAAGGCCGGCGTCCAGGGGTTCACCCGCACCCTGGCGCTCGAGCTCGGCAAGTTCGGCGTCAACGCCAACGCGATCGCGCCGGGGTTCATCGCCACCGAGATGACCGACGACACCGCGCGCCGCCTCGGGCTCGACGTCGAGGAGTTCCGCGCGATGAGCGCGGAGTCCAACCCGGTCAAGCGGGTGGGGTACCCCGAGGACATCGCGGCCGCGGCAGCGTTCCTGTGCAGCGACGAGGCGTCCTACATCACCGGTCAGACGCTGTACGTCGACGGCGGCGCGAAGATCTGACCCGGCGCCGGACCGGTTCCGGAACGGTTTCGCCGGTGGACACGGGCGGCCCCTGCCGGGATCGCGGCCGGCGCTTTGTCATGCTGGTCGGCATGCCCACGCGCCCGTCCCGCCCGATCGCGCTCGCCCTCGCCTGCGTCCTGAGCCTCGCGCTCGTGGCCTGCGGGGGCAAGGACGAGCCGGCGTCGCGACCCGACTCCCAGCCGGTCGAGGGTGGCACCAAGCTGGCGGCGCTCTGGCCGCTCACCGGTGAGCCGGTCGAGGGGGCGACGCCGGACCACCCGGTGCTGGTCACCAAGATCGACAACACCGAGAGCAGCCGCCCGCAGGTCGGGTTGAAGAAGGCCGATCTCGTCACCGAGGAGCTCGTCGAGGGCGGGATGACCCGCCTCGCGGTGTTCTTCTACCGGCACCTGCCCAAGGTGGCCGGCCCGGTGCGCTCGATGCGTGCCAGCGACATCGGCATCGTCAAGCCCGCCCTCGGGGTGCTCGTGGCCAGCGGGGCAGCACCGCCGACGCTCGCCCGGCTCAAGCGGGCCAAGGTGCCCTACTACGAGGAGGGCGGCCCGGGGTACTACCGCGACGGATCCCGCTCCGCGCCGTACAACCTGATGGTCTCGATGCCCGAGCTGGCCAAGGCCGCGAGCAACAAGGCCAAGGTGCCGGCGAGCTACCTGCCCTGGGGCACCGAGTCCGACTACACCGGCGCCCGCGCGGCCACCGGCATCGACGCCGTCTTCAGCCGCTCGCACACCACGTCGTGGAAGTACCGCAACGGCACCTACCGCAACCAGAACAGCTTCGCCGCCGAGGGCCAGGAGTTCGTCCCCGACAGCATCCTGGTGCTCCGGGTCCGGCAGACCGACGCCGGCTACCTCGACCCGGCCGGCAACAACGTGCCCGAGACCGTCTACTACGGCACCGGACCGATGCAGCTCTTCCACGACGGCAAGGTCGTCAACGGCACCTGGACCAAGAAGTCGCAGCGCACGCCGCTGAAGCTGCGGACGGCCGCCGGTGCCCTCTCGGTGCCGGCCGGGCACGTCTGGGTCGAGCTGGTGCCCACCGACAAGGACGGCGGACGGGTGAACGTACGCCGCTGAGCCACCGGCTCAGTCGGCGGGATCGGCCAGCGTGATCCCGCGATCGGCGAGGGAGCGGATCCCCTCGAGGATGAACAGGATGGCCGCCTCGATGCGGGCCACGGCGGCCGCCGGGTCCTCGGAGGTGGTCACGCTCTCCCCGGCCGAGGACATCGCGCCGAAGAAGATCCGGCTGAACGTCTGCCGCATCGGCTCGTCGAGTCCGTAGGTCGACGCCTCGAGGACCGAGCCCACGATGTCCTGGACGATGCCGTAGCTCGAGCGCTCCTCCTGCTCGCGGAAGCGCTCGTAGCCCAGGATCGCGGGGCCGTCCTGGATCACCACGCGTTGGTAGACCGGGTCCTGCACGATCGTGAGGAACTCGCGCAGGCCGGCCCGGGCCTTCTCCCAGGGGTCGTCGGTGCCGCGCAGCGCGGACCGGATCCGGGTCGCGGCCTCGTCCTCGACCCGGGCGAAGACCGCCTCGAAGAGCCCCTGCTTGCCGCTGAAGTGGTGGTAGAGAGCGCCCTTGGTCACCCGGGCCCCCGCGACGACCGCGTCCAGGCTGGTGCCGCCGTAGCCGTGCTCGGCGAACTGCTCGGTGGCCACCTCCACCAGCGCCCGCTTGGTGGAGGCGGAGAACTGCTGGCGCCGCGACCCGCCGGCCACCTTGGGCAGTCCGGCGAGCAGCTTCTTCTCGGCGTGTGAGCGGGGCACCGGCCCACTGTAGGGCGACCGGGCGCGGGGTGTGGGAGACGTCACGGCGTCGGAAATTGTGTCGCCGGGCAACCCGGGACATACTCAGAGTACGTACCAACGGTATGTAGATCCTTCGAGAAAGGTGCAGACCATGAGTTGGACCGCCTTCCGCCACCGCGGGGAGACCCTCCGCCCGGCGCCGAAGCACCGCACGACCTCCGACCCGGCCACCACGGCCTCCGGCTCCGGCGACACGCCGAGCGGCTCCGGCGACACGCCGAGCGAGGCGTCCCGACCGGACCGCGCCCGGCGCGAGTTCGTGGACCGGATCAAGGCGGCACTCGCCGCCTGATCCCTGACTGACGAACCCCAGGCCCGACCGCTGCGGTCCTCCCTCCGCAGCGCTCCCTCCCACCCGGCCTGGGGTTCGTCATGTCCGGAGGATGCCGATGCGCGTCGTCGGCGGCAGTTAGGATGCCTCAGTGAACAGCCAACGCACAGCGGGGTTCGGGACCCAGGTCGCGGAGGACACGCGGCTCGACCAACGCACCCAGCCCACCGACGACGGCGACCACGAGCGGCTCTCCCACTACGTCCCCAAGGACAAGCTGACGGAGGCCATGGTCAACGGCACGCCGGTGGTGGCGCTCTGTGGCAAGGTGTGGGTCCCCAGCCGGGACCCGCAGAAGTACCCGGTGTGTCCTGAGTGCAAGGAGATCTGGGCGAGCATGCGCGAAGGGGAGAACGAGTGAGGTTGTTCCACACCGCCGCCACGACCGTGCTGGCGCTGGCGGTCGTCGGCGCGCCCAGCGCGGCCGCCGCACCCGTCGTCGCCCCGGACTCGCCGGTCGGGACCCAGGCAGCCGCCGTGGTGTCCTGCGTCAGCGAGGCCGCTGCGCGCGTCCTCCCGGGCAACACCGAGGTGCCCAAGTGGCGGGTGCAGTCCGACACCGCTGACGTCACCGCGGAGGACCTGGCCCAGCTGCCGGCCCGCGAGACCCGGACGAGGTACGTCAACCGCGAGGTGCGCCCCCGGCTGGCGTCGCGGGTCAACATCCCGGTCTACGTCCACGTCATCAAGGGCAAGCACCGCGGTGAGCGCGTGCCGGCCGGGCCCCGCAAGGTGCGCGGGCTGATCGCCACGCTCAACCGGGCGATGGCAGGCGGCCAGAGCCAGTTCAGCACCCCGCTGCGCTACCGCTTCACGCTGAAGAAGATCGACTACACCAAGCGCGACGGCTGGCACCACGCCTACCTGTTCGGCCCGCGCGACCGCAAGGCCAAGCGTGCCCTGCACCGCGGCAACGCCCGCACGCTGAACCTCTACATCAACGGCGGCGGCCCGACCGGCCAGCCCGTGCTCGGCTGGGCGCGCTTCCCCTGGTACTACAGCAGCTCGCCGCTCCTGGACAGCGTGACCGTCAACACGGCCGCCATGCGCGGTGGCAAGGCCAAGGGGTACAACCTCAACGACACCGTCGTGCACGAGACCGGCCACTGGCTCGGGCTGCTGCACACCTTCCAGGGCGGCTGCAGCGCCAAGGGCGACCTCGTCGCCGACACCCCGGCCGAGGCCGAGCCGAGCTTCGGCTGCGAGGGTCGACGCGACACGTGTGCCGACGACCCGGGCTTCGACCCGGTGCGGAACTTCATGGACTACTCGTTGGACAGCTGCATGAACCGCTTCAGTGCCGGGCAGGTGCAGCGCGCCGACGCAGCCTTCGCGAAGTGGCGGCAGTAGCGGCTTGCCTGACGGACACCTCCCGCCCCGCTCGCTGCAGACCGAACTCGCTCCTCCCGCCCTCGACCTCCCGCCGGCCTACCCGGACCGGGCGGCCTGGGGCACGGCGCCGAGTCTGCGTGCCTGGCAGTCGAGCGCACTGGCGACGTACTTCGACCGCAACCCGCGGGACTTCCTCGCGGTCGCGACTCCCGGGGCCGGCAAGACGACCTTCGCCCTGAGCGTCGCCTCCGAGCTGCTCGCGCGGCGCATCGTCGACCGGATCACGGTCGTGGCGCCGACCGAGCACCTCAAGACCCAGTGGGCCGAGGCGGCGGCGAAGGTCGGCATCCCCCTGGACCCGAGCTACTCGGGTCGCACCGGTCGCACCAGCGGCGACTACGTCGGCGTCGCGCTGACCTACGCCGGGGTCGCTGCCAACCCGCTCGCCCACCGGATCCGCACCGAGCGCTTCAACACCCTGGTCATCCTCGACGAGGTCCACCACGCCGGCGACGCCCTCTCCTGGGGCGAGGCGGTGCGGGAGGCCTTCGAGCCGGCACGCAGGCGCCTCGCGCTGACCGGCACCCCGTTCCGCTCCGACGTCAACCCGATCCCGTTCGTCACCTACGCCCCTGGCCCGGACGGCGTGCCTCGTTCGGTGGCCGACTACACCTACGGCTACGCCCACGCGCTCGCCGACCACGTGGTGCGCCCGGTGCTGTTCATGGCCTACAGCGGCACCATGCAGTGGCGCACCCGGGCCGGCGACGAGGTCGCGGCGAGGCTGGGGGAGCCGCTCACCAAGGACCTGACCGCCCAGGCGCTGCGGACCGCGCTCGACCCGAAGGGGTCGTGGATCCCCTCGGTGCTGCAGGCCGCCGACCGCCGCCTGTCCGAGGTGCGCCGGCACGTCCCCGACGCCGGCGGGCTGGTGATCGCCACCGACCAGGAGTCGGCGCGCGCCTACGCCCAGGTGCTGGCCACGGTCTCGGGGGAGAAGCCCACGGTCGTGCTCTCCGACGAGAAGGCGGCCTCGAAGAAGATCGCCGCGTTCACCGACTCCGAGTCCCGCTGGATGGTCGCGGTGCGGATGGTCTCCGAGGGCGTCGACGTCCCCCGGCTCGCGGTCGGGGTCTACGCGACCACCACCTCGACTCCGCTGTTCTTCGCCCAGGCGATCGGCCGGTTCGTGCGGGCGCGCAAGCGCGGTGAGACGGCCTCGATCTTCGTGCCCTCGGTGCCGCTGCTGCTCACGCACGCCGCCGAGATGGAGGTCGAGCGCGACCACGTGCTCGGCCGCGCGATCACCGACGAGGACGACATCTTCGCCGCCGAGAACGCCCTGATGCAGCAGGCCCAGCAGGCTGAGAACGCCTCCGGCGAGGAGGACCAGCTGCCGTGGCAGGCGCTCGGCTCCCAGGCCACCTTCGACCGGGTCCTCTACGACGGTGCGGAGTTCGGGCACGCGGGCGAGGTGCACGTCGGCTCGGAGGAGGAGATGGACTTCCTCGGCATCCCGGGGCTCCTCGAGGCCGACCAGGTGCGCGACCTGCTCCGTCATCGGCAGAGCGAGCGGGCCCGGCGTACGACCTCGGCCGGTGCCGTGCCGCAGCCCCGGGAGGCCACGACCCACGAGCAGCTGGCCGTCATGCGCCGTGAGCTCAACGGACTCGTCGCCGCGTGGCACCACCGCACCGGCCAGCCGCACGGCGTCACCCACGCCGCCCTGCGCAAGGAGTGCGGCGGGCCCGCTGCGGCGGCCGCCACTGCCGCCCAGCTGGAGAAGCGCATCGAGCTGATCCGCGCCTGGGCGACGCGGCCGTCCTCCTGAGAGACCCCTCCAGCTCGGCCACCATCGTAGGGACAGCCTTCCCGATCGGGACTGCGATGGGGTCATCTGCACCATGCGCGCGACGACCCACCGGGGACACAGTGGCCGGACAGCACAGTCCAGCGAGGTGAGGTTGCCATGTCCCAGACGGTCGAAGCCCTGCACGATGCCGCCACGGGCGCCGATGCGCCGTACTCCAGTGTCCTGCGGGTCGCCGCCGGCGCCTGCCTGGTGCTCGCCGCGGTCACCAACGGGCTGAGCCAGTACGTCGGTGGGCTCGTCACCGGGGGGATCGACTTCGGGGAGCAGATCCGTTGGGGAGTCGAGCACCTGGCCCTCCAGCGCATCGAGCAGGTGCTGCTGGTCGCCAGTGCGCTGTTCATGCCCCTGGGCCTTCTCGGCGTCGCCCACGTCACCCGGTGGAGCGCGCGGCGTCTGACCCTCGTCGCCACCCCGCTGGTGCTCTGGGGGATGTGGGGGTTCCACAACATCCTCGCGATGGGCTTCGTGAGCGGCACGGTCGCGCCGCAGGTCCTGACGGTGGACGATGCCGTGCGGTTGAACGACGGGCTGGTGGCGGACCCCGGGGTCCTCGTGACGGCGTTGCTTCCGCACCTGTTCGGATCGTTCTTCGGCGTGCTGCTGCTCAGCATCGCGGCCTGGCGTTCCGGGGTCTTCCCCAAGGCGGCGTGCGGCCTGGTCATCGTGTTCCTCGTCTGGGACTTCCTGCTCCCGACGTACGGGGTACTGGAGCCACACCTGCTGCTGTTCCTCGGGTGGACCTGGCTGGGGGTCACGCTCATCCGGATGCCGCACGAGCAGTGGCGGCGCGGCGCATACTGACGCCATGGTGCGCGGGGCGGGTGGCCACAGGGCAGCGGCGACACCGTCGCTGCTCGCCTGGTCGGTCGCCGCGCTGGCGGCGCTCACCGGTCTGGCTGCCCTCGCGGTCGCGCTCCGCGTCGGCGGCGAGGTCAGCTGGAAGGCGGCCCTGCTGCCCGTCCTGTGGGGGGTGCCCGGTGCGATGCTGGCCGCCGCCCGGCCGCGAAACGCGGTCGGTTGGCTGGTCCTGGCCGTCGCCGCCGTGTTCGCGGGGTCGGCGCTGGCCGAGGTCTGGGTGCGGCTCTCGCCACGGGGCGCGGGCTGGGCACTGTGGTACGTCGACCGGTTCGCCGCGGTGCTGGTCCCGTGCACGCTGGTGGCGCTCCTGCTGCTGCCGGACGGCAGGCTCCCGTCGCCGCGGTGGCGTGCGCCCGTGACGGTGCTCGTCGGGGCCCAGGCCGGCCTCGTGCTGGCCTGGATGCTCCTCCGCGGTCCCGCCGCCGCACCGGACTCGACCTGGCCGGCCGAGGTCGCGTCCACGACCAACCCGATGGGGGTGCTCCCCGCTACGTGGGTGGCCGACATCGCAGCGCTGGAGTGGCTGCTGCAGGCGCCCCTGCTGCTCGTGCTGGTGGCGGTGGGCGTGCGGCTGGTCCGTGCCGGCTCGGAGGAGCGCACCCAGGTGTTGTCCCTGCTGCTCGCGATGGGGGTCTTCGTCGTCGCCGTCGTCGCTGGCCGAGCAGTCTGGTCGCCGGTGGCTGACCTGCTCGACGTGGCGGGTGCGGCGTTCCTCGCTGCGGTCCTCGTCTCGGCCGTGCTGCGCCGACGGCTGACGGGGGTCGCGCTCGTGGTGTCGCACTCCTTCGTCTACGCCGTCCTGGTGCTGCTGGTCGCCGGAGGGTACGTCGCCGCCGTCGGTCTGCTCTCCACCCTGGGCGCGAACCTGTCGCCGTTCGGTGCCGGTGTCGTCGCCGCGACCGCGGCGCTGCTGGTGCTGCCGCTGCGCGGGCGGCTGCAGCACCTGGTGGACCGGCTGCTGCACGGCGACCGCTCCGACCCCTACGCCGCACTCACCCGGCTGGCAGCCCACTCGCACACGGCGCCCACCTCCGAGCAGGTCCTGGCCGCGGTGGGGGACTCGATCGCGCTCTCGCTGCGGGTCCCGTGGGTGAGGGTCAGCGCCTTCGGTCAACATGCCGGGCACGGCACGGTGACCGGCGCTCCGCCGGTCAGGGCGCCCCTGGTCTCCCGCGACCGCGAGATCGGACTCATCGAGGTGGCGGTGAGGCCGGGCCGTCGACTGGGGCCGGCCGAGCTCTCGCTGCTCGACGAGCTCGGACGGCATGCGGGCGTGGCCATCGAGGCGGTCCATCTGTCCGAAGCCGCGGCCCTGCACCAACGGGGGCTGGTCGCCGCGAGGGAGGAGGAGCGTCGGCGCCTCGGTCGGGAGCTGCACGACGAGCTGGGGCCGACGATCGCCGGACTGTCGATGCAGCTGGACGTCCTGCGAGACCTGGTCCGCACCGACCCCGAGACCGTCGCCGTCCGGCTCGACGCGCTGCACGCAGCGGCGACCAGGGCGCTCGCCGACATCAGACGGCTCGCGCACGACCTGCGACCGCCGGTCCTCGACCAGCTCGGTCTGGAGGGGAGCCTGCGCCAGCTGACCGAGTCGCTCGGGCTGTCCTCCCGGGTCCACGTCGACGTCCCGCCGTTGCCGGCCGTGGTGGAGCTGGCGGCATTCCGGATCTGCGCGGAGGCCCTGTCCAACGCGGCCCGGCACGGCGAGCCGGCGTCCGTCCGGGTCGACCTGGCCACCGCGGACGAGGCGCTGCTCCTGACGGTGGTGGACGACGGGCGGGGCATCCAGCCGGGCGCCTGCGCGGGAGTGGGCATCGCGAGCATGCGTGAACGCGCGAACGAGCTCGGCGGGCGGCTCGACGTCGTCCCGGGGACCGAGGGCGGCACGCGCGTGGAGGCGGTGCTCCCCCTGAGCGTCGTCGCGACTTCGGTGGTGGCCTCGTGACCGTCCGGGTGCTCCTGGCCGACGACCATCCCGTGTTCCGCGACGGGCTGCGGTTCGTCCTCGGTCGTGCCGACGACGTCGTGCTCGTCGACGAGGTGGAGGACGGCGCGCTCGCCGTACGACGGGCGCTGGATCCGGACGGCGAGCCGGTCGACGTGGTGGTCATGGACGTGCGCATGCCCGGCACGGACGGGGTGAGCGCCACGCGCGCGATCCGGGACGCGGGAGGTCCGCCCGTGCTGGTCCTCACGATGTTCGAGGACGATGCCACCGTGCTCTCGGCGGTGCGAGCCGGTGCCAGCGGCTATCTGGTCAAGGGTGCCGAGGCGAGCCAGGTGCTGGCCGCCATCAGGGCGGTCGCCGAGGGCCACGCCGTCTTCGGTCCCTCGCTGGCCCAGGGAGTCCTCGACTACTTCGCGCGCGCGGCTGCACCGGCCGCGGCGGAGGAGCTACCGATGCTCTCACCCCGGGAGAGCGAGGTGCTGGCCCTGGTGGCCGAGGGCCGGAGCAACAACGAGATCGGTGCGGTGCTGTTCATCTCGCCGATCACGGTGCGCAACCACGTGAGCCGCATCCTGGAGAAGCTGCAGGTGCGCGACCGTCGTGAGGCGATGATCCGGGTGCAGCGCGCCGGGGGCGTGGACCGACTCAGGAGATGACCCGTGCCCCCACGAGCGGCAGCGTGCGGTAGCCGACCTGCTGCGCCAGCGCGATGACCGTCGAGGAGCGCATGATCCCGGGATCGGAGAGCACGGCGTCGATGACCCGCTGCAGGTCGTTGTTGGATCGGGCCACCACGCGGCACCACATGTCGCCCGCACCGGTGATGGTGAACGCCTCCAGCACCTCCGGGATCGTCGCGAGGTGCTCGGCCACCACCTCGTGTCCCCGCCCCTGGCTGATCTCCAGGGTCAGGAACGCGGTCACCGGGTAGCCGAGTGCGGCGGGATCGACGTCCGGACCCCACCCGGTGATCACCCCGCTGTCGGTCAGCCTGCTCAGGCGTGCCTGGACCGTGCCTCGGGCGACCCCGATGCGTCGGGAGGCCTCGAGGATGCCGATGCGCGGCTCCTCGGCAAAGAGATGGATCAAAGTGGCGTCCAGATCGTCCATCGTGGCCTCTTTCGTTGTGCAAACTGATCAGTGTCCAGCCTCAGTGTTGCGCACTTTGTCTGCGATCGCGATCCTAGGACCATGAGCTCGCTGACCCCCGAAGAGATCCGTGCCGACCTGACCCTCGACCAGCTCAAGCAGCTGGTCGGCCTCGTGGAGTACGACGCCACGAGCGACCCGTTCCCGGTGACGGCGATGGACGCCGTGGGCTTCGTGGTCGGCAACGCCACCCAGACCGCGAACTTCTACCAGCTGGCGCTGGGCATGGAGCTGGAGGCCTACCGCGGCCCGGAGACCGGTTGCCGCGACTCCAAGTCGTTCGTGCTGCGCTCGGGCAGCGCCCGGTTCGTCTTCAGCGGCGGCGTGACCCCCGACAGCCCGGTGCTCGACCACCACCGCCACCACGGCGACGGCGTGGTGGACCTGGCCCTGGAGGTGCCCGACGTCGACAAGTGCATCGAGCACGCCCGCTCGGTCGGCGCCACCGTGCTGGTCGAGCCGCACGACGAGTCCGACGAGTTCGGCACGGTGCGCACGGCCGCCATCGCGACGTACGGCGAGACCCGGCACACCCTGGTCGACCGGTCCCGCTACGACGGGCCCTACCTGCCCGGCTACGCGGCCGCCTCGACCACCGTCACGCGGCCCGAGGGCCACCCCAAGCGGCTCTTCCAGGCGATCGACCACTGCGTCGGCAACGTCGAGCTCGGCCGGATGGACGAGTGGGTGAGCTTCTACAACAAGGTGATGGGCTTCACCAACATGGCCGAGTTCATCGGCGACGACATCGCGACGGAGTACTCCGCGCTGATGAGCAAGGTCGTCGCCAGCGGCAACCACCGGGTGAAGTTCCCGCTGAACGAGCCCGCGGTGGCGAAGAAGAAGTCGCAGATCGACGAGTACCTCGAGTTCTACGACGGCGCCGGCTGCCAGCACATCGCCCTGGCCACCAACGACATCCTGCGCAGCGTCGACATCCTGCGCGCGAACGGCATCCAGTTCCTCGCCACCCCGGACTCCTACTACGACGACCCGGAGCTGCGCGCCCGGATCGGCGAGGTGCGGGTCCCGATCGAGGAGCTGAAGAAGCGCAAGATCCTCGTCGACCGCGACGAGGACGGCTACCTGCTGCAGATCTTCACAAAGCCCATGGGCGACCGGCCCACGGTCTTCTACGAGTTCATCGAGCGCCACGGCTCCCTGGGCTTCGGCAAGGGCAACTTCAAGGCTCTCTTCGAGGCCATCGAGCGTGAGCAGGAGGCCCGCGGGAACCTGTAGGGAAGGCGCAGGTTTCCCCGGGCGCCCGGGGAAACCAGCAGCGGGCAGGTGAAGCAACACCCGTCCGGCGACGGGACTGCCCGTCCACCCCTCCCGTCCACCCCTCCCGCGCACCCCTCCCGCGCACCCCTCCCGCCACCCCTCCCGTCCACCCCTCCCGTCCACCCCTCCCGTCCACCCCTCCCGTCCACCCCTCCCGCGCACCCCTCCCGCCCCCTTCTCGTGCGCGTACGACGGACCCGGGGGTGTGCTCGGCATCCCGCGAGGTATGCGCGCGTTTGCCCTCTGGACCGGCGTACCGGCTGCGCGCAGACTGGAGGACGCGCCCAGTGTGGGCGCCTCCCAGGCTCGGTTCGCACGAGCAGTTCGCCAGTGCCGGCTCGTCCTGCGCCACGCGGCCCCGAGTTCCGTTCAGGCGTCCATACGGTCGTGCCGGTGACGGCGAACGACGCGCGCGCCGTCACCTCCTCCATCCGGCGCGTCGTGCACCTCTGGAGCAGCTCATGAACGACACCGCCCAGGCCAACGTCGAACTGATCCGTCGCGGGTTCACCGCGTTCAGCGAGGGTGACATCGCGACCCTGACCGAGGTCATCGCGCCCGACGCCGTCCAGCACGTACCGGGCGACAACCCGCTGTCCGGCGACTACAAGGGCCGCGACGCCATCTTGTCCTTCTACGGCCAGCTCTCCGAGCGGACCGGGGGCACGATCCGCGTCGAGCTCGAGCAGGTCTTCGCCAAGAACGACCAGGTGGTCACGGTCTTCCACCAGACCGGCGAGCGTGAGGGCAGGACGATGGACACCCGGCACTCGCTGGTCTTCCAGGTCCTCGACGGCAAGGCGGTCGACCTCGACGACTTCCCCGAGGACGAGGAGGCCGACGACGCGTTCTGGGCCTGACGGGGTCGGGCTCAGGGGCTGACGGAATACCCGGTCACCCGGGTGTTCCGCGCCCCCGGGCCGGCACCACCCGGCCGGTCACCTCCCCGAGGGCGAGGCGGCCGCCGAGGGCTCCGGGGGCCGTGGCGCGCAGCGTGACCACGTCGCCGTCCCGGAGGAAGGTGCGGTCGTCGGCCAGGGGCTCCTTGCCGCCCCAGCTCAGCTCGAGGAAGGAGCCGCGCTGGTCGCGCTCGTCGCCGCTGATCGTGCCGCTGGCGAACAGGTCGCCGGTGCGCAGCGAGGCTCCGTTGGCGGTCAGGTGGGCCAGCATCTGCGCCGGCGACCAGTACATCGCGGCGTACGGCGGCCGGCTGACCACCTCGCCGTTCAGCACGACCTCGAAGGCGATGTCGTAGCCCGCCGGTTCCTCGACCCGCAGGTACTCCAACGGCTCCGGGTCCTGGCCGGGCAGGTCGACCCGGGCCGCCTCCAGGGCAGCCAAGGGAGTGATCCACGGGCTGATCGAGGTCGCGAACGACTTGCCGAGGAACGGGCCGAGCGGCACGTACTCCCAGGCCTGGATGTCGCGCGCCGACCAGTCGTTGAGCGGCGTGACGCCGAAGACGTGGTCGGCGAAGGCCGAGGTGGGCACCGGGTCGCCCAGCGACGAGGGGGTGCCGACGACGAACCCGAGCTCGGCCTCGATGTCCAGCCGCGCGCTGGGCCCGAAGACCGGGGTCGGGGGGCCGTCGGAGGATCCCGAGGAGGCGGGCGCGACCCGCTGACCCGAGGGGCGCACCACGTCGGAGCCGGAGACGACCACCGTCCCGGCGCGACCGTGGTAGCCGATCGGCAGGTGCTTCCAGTTCGGCGTGAGCGGCGCGCTGTCGGGCCGGAACATCCGGCCCACGTTGGTCGCGTGCTGCTCGGAGCAGTAGAAGTCGACGTAGTCGGCCACCGCGAACGGCAGGTGCATCGTCACCTCGCCCACCGGCACCAGCAGCGGCTCGACCCGGGCGCGGTGCACCTCGTTGCCGAGCACCTCGACCAGCCACTCCCGGGCGACGTCCCAGACCGGCCGGCCCAGCGCCAGGAACGCGTCCAGTCCCGGCTCGCCCCACGGGTCGGCCAGCCGCGGTCCCTCGCCCGGGTCGCCGCCGAGCTCCGCGACCGCGGCGGCCTCGAGCACGAAGTCACCGATCCGTACGCCGACCCGCGGCGCGGTCCCCGCGGTGGAGAACACGCCGTACGGCAGGTTGTCCAGGTCGTACGCCGAGCCCGCGGCGCCCTCGACCCAGCTCACAGCAGCCCCAGCTCGACGAGGTCCTCGTGCGCCTCGAGCACGCTGCACGACCCGAACGACCGGAACCAGCGCCGGGTGCGGGCCGCCTCGTCGGGATCGGCCTGCAGTCTCTTCGCCAGCGCGAGACCGTCGGTCTCCTCGAGCACCTGCGCCACCTCCTCGGGCGAGCCGCCGTCCAGGCACCGGCGGGTCCCCAGCAGCACGTTGAGGAAGCCATGGTGCTCGAAACCGGTCTCCGGGTCGCGGTGGCGCACCGCGTGGTGCAGCCCCGCCGTGCACTTGAACGGCAGCTCCCGGTCCAGCGCCGCCTCCAGGCAGGTGGCCAGCCGCGCTGCCGAGGGGAACAGGTCGGCGCTCACTCCGCCGGTGCGGAACTTCAGGTGGATCTCGCGCGCCGCCAGCTCGTCCAGAGCCGCCAGCCACCCGCGGGTGGGGCTGCCGTCAGGGACCGGGGGCTCGGCGAAGACGGTGACGTCGTCGAGCGCGTCGGCCAGGGAGTCGACGACCTGCACGAGCCGCTGCGCGTTGTGCGCGAGGTCCTCCTCGTCACGCAGGGCGAACTCCACCGCGCGCAACCTCAGCCCCGCGGAGCGCGAGACCCAGGTCACCGCGGGCTCGATGGCCCCGGCACCCCCGGTGACCACGAGGTTCACCTCCACGGTCTCGTCCTCGCCGAACCCGACCATGAAGCCGGCCAGGTCGGGCACCCGGACGTCGCTGACCACGAACCCGCCGACCAGGTCGGCGTACTCCTCGTCGCGATGACCCAGGTAGTTGGCCGCCGCCAGGTCCAGGTCGGTGTTGCCCGGAGGGAAGATCGCTGCGTCGTCGACGAACGTCCGGAGGTAGGTCGGGACCGTCATGGTTGCGAGGCTAGATCACTGCACGAGAAGGTGATCACGTGGCTTACTACCGACACGTGGGAGACGTCCCACCCACCAGGCACACGGCGTTCCGAGACGAGCAGGGCACCCTGCGCTACGAGGAGCTGATGGGGGAGGAGGGCTTCTCCTCGGACTCCTCGCTGCTCTACCACCGCGGCGTCCCGTCCGCGATCGTCGACAGCCAGGTCTGGGAGCTGCCCGACCTCGCGACCACGCCCAACCACCCGCTCAAGCCGCGCCACCTCAAGCTGCACGATCTCGACTTCGCTCGATCAACGGGTGACTTCGCTCGATCAACGGGCGACTTCGCTCGATCAACGGGCGACGTCGCTCGATCAACGGGTGACTTCGCTCGATCAACCGGCGGCGGGGTCGACGCGGTCACCGGGCGGCGGCTGGTGCTGGGCAACGGCGACGTGCGCATCAGCTACGTGGTCAGCGACACCGCGTCGCCGTACTACCGCAACGCGGTCGGTGACGAGTGCGTGTACGTCGAGTCCGGCTCCGGGACCGTGGAGACCGTGTTCGGCCTGCTGAGCTACCGAGCCGGCGACTACGTCGTGGTGCCGCGCGCGACCACGCACCGGTGGCTGCCCAGCGAGGACGGCGAGGTCTCCCGCCTCTACGCCATCGAGGCCAACAGCCACATCGCCCCGCCCAAGCGCTACCTGTCGCGCTACGGCCAGTTCCTCGAGCACGCGCCGTACTGCGAGCGCGACCTGCACGGACCCACCGAGCCGCTGGTGCTGGACGGCACCGACGTGGAGGTGCTCGTCAAGCACCGCGGCAACGGGCCCTCCGGCCTGGTCGGCACCCGGCTCACCTACGCCACGCACCCGCTGGACGTCGTCGGCTGGGACGGTTGCCTGTACCCCTACACGTTCAACGTCGAGGACTTCATGCCGATCACCGGCAAGGTCCATCAGCCGCCGCCGGTGCACCAGGTCTTCGAGGGCTGGAACTTCGTGATCTGCAACTTCTGCCCCCGCAAGGTCGACTACCACGAGCAGTCGATCCCGGTGCCCTACTACCACTCCAACGTCGACTCCGACGAGGTGATGTTCTACGTCGGCGGCGACTACGAGGCCCGCAAGGGTTCGGGGATCAACATCGGCTCGATCTCGCTGCACCCGGGCGGTCACGCCCACGGTCCGCAGCCCAGCGCGATCGAGGCCTCCATCGGCGTCGAGTACTTCGACGAGCTCGCGGTGATGGTCGACACCTTCCGGCCACTCGAGCTCGGCGAGGGCGGTCGGGAGGCGGAGGATCCGGCGTACGCCTGGACCTGGGCGGGCCGCGGACCGGACTCCGGCACCGACGACGGCGGCCCCGCGGTCTACTCCAACAGCTGAGGTGCCGACCTACGTCGCCTTCCTGCGGGCCGTCAACGTCGGCAGGCGGAAGTACCCGATGGCCGAGCTGCGCGAAGCGTTGACCGCCGCGGGGTTCACCGACGTGCAGACGCACATCCAGACCGGCAACGTGCTGGTCTCCACGCCGCTGCGCTCCCGGACGAAGGTGGTCGAGGCGCTGGAGCGCGCCATGCTCGCCGACCGCGGCTTCGAGGTGCGGGTGGTCCTGCTGACCCCGGCGGAGCTGGGCGAGCTCCACCGCGAGGCCGTGGAGCTGGCGGAGGAGGTGGCGCCCGGCCGGCCGCTGCAGGGCCACTACGTGTCCCTGCTCGCGGATCCGCCGACCCCGGCTGCGGCCGCCGAGGTCGAGGCACGCTCCGCCGCGGGTGAGGAGGTCCGGGTCGGGGTACGGGCGGTGCACCTGCTGCTGACCGGGAAGTCGTTCTCCGAGGCCGGCACCGGCAACGCCGAGGTGGAGCGCCACCTCGGGGTAGCGACCACCCGCAACCTGACCGTGATCACCAAGCTCGTGGAGAAATGGGGAACATGAACCAGCACGCCGACACCACCGCCTGGTGGCGCGACGCCGTCATCTACCAGGTCTACCCGCGGTCGTGGGCCGACTCCGACGGCGACGGACTGGGCGACCTGCCGGGGATCACCGCCCGGCTGCCGCACCTGGCCGACCTGGGCGTGGACGCGGTCTGGCTCTCGCCGTTCTACACCTCGCCCCAGCACGACGCGGGGTACGACGTGGCCGACTACCGCGATGTCGACCCCCGCTTCGGCACGCTGGCCGACGCGGACGCGCTGATCGCCGAGGCCCACGACCTGGGACTGCGGGTGATCGTCGACATCGTGCCCAACCACTCCTCGAGCGACCACCCGTGGTTCCAGGAGGCGCTGGCCGCCGGTCCCGGCAGCCGCGAGCGTGCCCGCTACGTCTTCCGGGACGGGCGCGGTGAGCACGGCGAGGAGCCGCCCAACAACTGGCAGAGCACCTTCGGCGGGCCCGCCTGGGAGCGGGTGACCGGCCCCGACGGGACGCCGGAGCAGTGGTACCTGCACCTGTTCGACGTGACCCAGCCCGACTTCGACTGGACCAACCCCGAGGTGGGCGAGGAGATGGAGTCGGTGCTGCGGTTCTGGCTCGACCGCGGCGTCGACGGGTTCCGCATCGACGTCGCGCACGGGCTGGTCAAGGCGGAGGGCCTGCCGGACGCCGCGATGAGCCACGCGGAGGCCGCGCGGACCGACGACCTGCCGATGTGGGACCAGCCGGGGGTGCACGACATCTACCGCCGATGGCGCAAGGTGGCCGACTCCTACGCCGTCGACGGCGAGGACGCCGACCGGATCCTGTGCGCCGAGGCGTGGGTGCTCCCGGCCGACGCGATGGCCCGCTACGTGCGTGACGACGAGCTGCACCAGTCCTTCAACTTCGGCTTCCTGATGACGCCGTGGATCGCCTCGGAGCTGCGGGCCGAGATCGAGACCTCGCTGGCGGCCGTCGCGGCGTACGACGCCCCGCAGACCTGGGTGCTCAGCAACCACGACGTGGTCCGGCACGCCTCGCGGCTCGGCTACGAGCCCCGGCCGGGACTGCTGCGGATGCCGGGCATCGGCGCCGACGACCCGCAACCGGACGCCGAGGTGGGGCTGCGCCGTGCGCGGGCGGCGACCACGGTGATGCTGGCCCTGCCCGGTTCCGCCTACCTCTACCAGGGCGAGGAGCTCGGGCTGCCCGAGGCGACCCGGCTGCCCGACGAGCTGCGCCAGGACCCCACCTGGGAGCGGTCGGGGCGCACCAACCGCGGCCGGGACGGCTGCCGGGTGCCGATGCCGTGGGAGGGCGACGCCCCCGCGTTCGGGTTCGGGCCGTCGGGGAGGGCGTGGCTGCCGCAGCCGGAGTCCTACGGCACGCTGGCCGTCGACCGCCAGGTCGGAGTCGCGGGGTCGACGCTGGAGCTCTACCGCACCCTGCTGCGCCTGCGGCGTGAGCACCGGCTCGGCCGCGGCACGCTCTCCTGGGTCGACCTCGGCGCCGAGGTGGTGGCCTTCGACGTGACCAGCGAGTCGGTTCCCGCCGTGCGCGTGGTCGCCAACCTGGGCGTGGACCCGGTGCCGCTGCCCGTCTCGGCGGAGGTGCTGGTGTCCAGTGACGAGATGGATCTCGCTCAAGGGCTCCCGACCGACACCGCGGTGTGGCTGCTGCCGGGCTGAGCCGCCGCGGTGGTTGCCACTCCCGCCGTGGAGGTCTAGGTTCCGCCGTGGAAGCGTGACGCCGGTCACCCTTCCGATCGGGCGGAGGGAGCAGCACCAGATGAGTCTGCGCACACCGGGCAGGCACCGCCGGCTGGCCGCGTGCGTGGGAGCGGTGCTGGCGGCGGGGTCCGCGCTGAGTGGGTGCGGGAGCGACGACGGCGTGCCGGTCGTGAACCTCTACGGCGGTGCGTCGGCGGCCGGTTTCGAGAAGATCATCGCCGACTGCAACCGCAAGGCCGACGGGAAGTACCGCATCGCCGCCAACCTGTTGCCCAGCGACGCCGACGGCCAGCGCGAGCAGTTCGTACGCCGGCTCGCAGCCCGGCAGGACAGCATGGACCTGCTCGGCATGGACGTGACCTGGACGGCGGAGTTCGCCGAGGCGGGCTGGATCCGTGAGCTCACGCCCACCCAGCGCGAGCAGGCGACCGAGGACACGCTGCAGCCCACCATCGACACCGCCATGTGGAAGGACAAGCTCTACGGCATCCCGAAGCACACCAACGTGCAGCTGCTCTGGTACCGCAAGTCGCTGGTGCCGAAGGCCCCCACCACCTGGGACCAGGTGCTCGAGGAGTCCGAGAGGCTGAAGGCGGACGGCAAGCCCTACGTGATCGGCCTGACCGCCTCGCAGTACGAGGGGTACGTCGTCGCCTTCAACACGATCCTCGCCTCGGTCGGGGGCCAGCTGGTCAACGACGACAGCACCGAGGTGGCCGTCGACGAGAACACCGTGCAGGCACTGGAGATCCTGGAGAACCTCGCGGACAGCGGACTGGTCAGCAAGTCGCTGTCGAACAGCCAGGAGCCCGAGGTGTTCGCCCAGCTGCAGAACGGCCAGGCCGCCTTCGCGATCAACTGGCCCTACGTGCTCAACGCGATGAAGGAGGCCGACGCCGACGTGGCCGACGACCTCGGCTTCGCCAAGCTGCCCCAGTTCGAGGAGGGGCAGCCGGCCCGGGCCACCCTCGGCGGGATGAACTACGCGATCAGCACCTACAGCAAGCATCCCGAGGAGGCCTTCGACGCCGCGATGTGCCTGCGCTCGCCGGAGCACCAGCTGCAGACGTCGATCGACTCCGGTGACCCGCCGGTGGCCAAGAGCGTCTTCGAGGACCCGGAGTTCCAGGAGGTCTACCCGATGTACGAGGTGATGCTCGAGGAGCTCGAGACCGCCGTGCCCCGGCCGATCACACCGCTGTACCAGAACATCTCCACGATCGTCTCGAGCACGCTGTCCCCGCCGAGCTCGATCGAGGCCGAGAAGACCGCCGCGGAGCTGGACAAGCAGATCCAGCGTGCGCTCGACGGGAAGGGGATCCTGCCGTGAGCACCAGCACCACGACCCAGCGGGACGACGACGAGGCCGTCCGGATCGCGCGCCGGCGGGCCAGCGAGGGCAAGAAGGCCGAGCAGCGGCTGGGCATGATGCTCTGCACACCGGCCGTGCTGGTGATGCTCGCGGTGACGGCGTACCCGATCCTCTACGCGATCTACCTGTCGTTCTTCAAGGCGGACCTGCGCACCCCGGACGCCAACGAGTTCATCTGGTTCGGCAACTACGTCACCGTGCTGAGCAGCCCGATCTGGTGGAGCTCGTTCGCGATCACGATGTTCATCACCGTGGTCAGCACGTTCTTCGAGCTGGTCTTCGGGATGGTCCTGGCGATCGTGATGCACCGGACGATCGTGGGGCGGGGGCTGGTGCGCACCTCGGCGCTGGTGCCCTACGCCATCGTCACCGTCGTCGCGGCGTTCTCCTGGCGGTTCGCCTGGACGCAGGGGATCGGCTGGCTGGCGGGCGACGCGGCACCCCTGACCGACAAGTGGCCCTCGGTGTGGATCATCATCCTGGCGGAGGTGTGGAAGACGGTGCCGTTCATGGCGCTGCTGCTGATGGCCGGCCTGGCGCTGGTGCCCGAGGACCTGCTCAAGGCGGCCTCGATGGACGGCGCCACCGCCTGGCAACGGTTCTGGCGGGTCACCGTGCCGCTGATCAAGCCCTCGATCCTGGTCGCGCTGCTGTTCCGCACGCTCGACGCGTTCCGGATCTTCGACAACATCTTCGTGCTCACCAGTGGGGCCAACGGCACCTCGTCGGTCTCCGTCGTCGCCTACAACAACCTGATCCGGGGGCTCAACCTCGGCATCGGATCGACCATGTCGGTGCTGATCTTCCTGACGATCGCCATCATCGCCTTCACCTTCGTCAAGCTCTTCGGGGCGGCGGCACCGGGGGAGGGGGAGACCCGATGAGTGCCCAGACCGAGACCCCGCAGCGCAAGGCCGGCTGGGCCGCGGCCAACGTGCTGGTCCTGCTCTACGCGTTCGTCCCGGTGGTCTGGATCGTCTCGCTGTCGTTGAAGGGCGACGACACCCTCAACGACGGCAACTTCCTGCCGCTCAACCCCACCAGCGAGGCCTACCGGCAGATCTTCGCCAACGACGACTTCCTGCGTGCGCTGGTGAACTCCATCGGCATCTGCCTGATCGCCACCGCGCTGGCCCTGATGCTCGCCACGATGGCGGCCTACGCGATCGCCCGCCTCGACTTCCCGGGCAAGCGGGCGATCGTCGCGGTCTCGCTGCTGATCGCGATGTTCCCGCAGATCGCGCTGGTCACGCCACTGTTCAAGATCGAGACGGCGATCGGGCTCTTCGACACCTGGCCGGGGCTGATCATCCCCTACATCACCTTCGCCCTGCCGTTGGGCATCTACACCCTCTCGGCGTTCTTCCGCGAGATCCCGTGGGAGCTGGAGAAGGCCGCCAAGATGGACGGCGCCACGCCGTACCAGGCCTTCCGCAAGGTGATCGCACCGCTGGCGATGCCCGGGGTGTTCACCACCGCGATCCTGGTGTTCATCGCCTGCTGGAACGACTTCCTGTTCGCGATCTCGCTGACCTCCACCAACAGCGCGCGCACGGTGCCCGCCGCGATGTCGTACTTCACCGGGGCCACCACGTTCGAGAAGCCGACGGCGGCCATCGCGGCCGCCGCAGTGGTCATCACCATCCCCATCGTCGTGTTCGTGCTGTTCTTCCAGCGCCGCATCGTCGCTGGCCTCACGTCCGGAGCGGTCAAGGGCTAGCGCCCGCGACCCGGAGCAAGGAGAGAAACCGTGGCCGAGATCGTCCTGGACCATGTGGTCAAGCGCTACCCCGACGGCGCCCTCGCCGTCGACGACTTCAACCTGACCGTCGCCGACGGGGAGTTCATCATCCTGGTCGGCCCGTCGGGCTGCGGGAAGTCGACGACGCTCAACATGGTCGCCGGCCTCGAGGACATCACCCAGGGTGAGCTGCGCATCGACGGCACCGTCGTCAACGACAAGGCTCCCAAGGACCGCGACATCGCAATGGTCTTCCAGTCCTACGCGCTCTACCCGCACATGACCGTGGGGGAGAACATGGCCTTCCCGCTGGTGCTCGCGGGGGTGGACAAGGAGACGATCAGGAGCAAGGTCGACGAGGCCGCGCAGATGCTCGAGCTCACCAACCACCTCGACCGCAAGCCGGCACTCCTCTCCGGCGGGCAGCGCCAGCGGGTCGCGATGGGGCGGGCCATCGTGCGCAGCCCCAAGGCGTTCCTCATGGACGAGCCGCTCTCGAACCTCGATGCCAAGCTGCGGGTGCAGATGCGCACCCAGGTCTCCCGGATCCAGAAGTCCCTGGGCACGACCACCCTCTACGTCACCCACGACCAGACCGAGGCGATGACCCTGGGCGACCGGGTGGTGGTGATGCGTGGCGGCCTGGTGCAGCAGATCGGCGCCCCCACCGACCTCTACCAGCACCCGGCCAACCTGTTCGTCGCCGGCTTCATCGGCAGCCCGGCGATGAACTTCCTGGCGGCCACCATCGAGGGCGACCGGCTCACCACCGGGCTGGGTGACATCGCGATGCCCGACCGGGTGCGGCGGGCCGTGGAGCAGGCCAAGGGCAAGGACGTGATCGTCGGCCTGCGGCCAGAGCACTTCGAGGACGCGGCCCTGGTGGACGACAAGCCCGGAGCCCGCTTCACGGTGCCGATCGACCTCGTGGAGTCGATGGGCTCCGACGTCTTCGTCTACTTCACCGTGCGTGGTGAGGCGCACTCGGGGGACCTCGACGACCTGGCCAAGGACATGGGCCAGGACATGCACGGGGACGGCACCCAGATCACCGCCCGGCTGGACCCCGGCTCGACCGTCCGCCCGCGCACCGAGGCCGAGCTGTTCGTGGACACCGAGAAGATGCACGTCTTCGACATCGAGACGGGGGCCAACCTCACGGCGGGGGACAACGCCGTCCGGGCCTGATCCTCAGGCCTGGTCCTCGGGCCTGATCCTCAGGCCCTGACCGACCCGCCCGGCGTGCTGCGGCGGCGCGCCCGGGTCGCCTCCTCGGCGATGGTCTTGAGCACCTCACGGTTCCAGTCGTGCTCGCGGATCAGCCGGTAGCGCTCCCCGGCCACCCGGATGTAGGCGTCTGCGCCCGACTCGTCGCGGCCGCGTACGCCGGCCTCGTCGATCATCTCCAGCACAGGGAGGTACTCCTCGTCGTACCAGCGCTGCGCCATGGTGGCCTTGTCGAAGTAGGCCCCCTCCTCGTGCATCAGCCGGCACGCCCAGGCCTCGATCATCTCGGCGAGCCGCGGGTAGTCGTGCGGGTCGGTGCAGTTGATGGCGTTGCGCGAGGCCCCGGTCAGCGGGACCCGCTTGATGAAGCGCAGCCCCCAGTTCTTCGCGTCGAGGTCGCGGCGGCCGCCGATGCCCTCGGTGTCCACCACGGTGTCGATCTCGGTGACGTGCGCCTCGATCTCGGGGGCGCCCTGTGCCCGCGCCACGGAGACCCGGTGGTGGCCGTCGCGGACGAAGTACAGGTGGCCGAGCTTGTAGACGTCGATCGGGGGGAGGTACTCGCCGAGGCGGCTCTTCTCAGCCAGCCGCTCCCACCGCTGCCGGCTGCGGTCGGAGGTGGGCCGGAAACGGCGGTCGAAGTCCTTGACCTTGTCGACCGAGCCGACGATCTGCTCGAGCGGGATCAGCTGCACCCCGAGCGAGGACTCGCCGCGACGGCCGAGCGCGTCCACGACCTCGCTGAAGGACAGGGTCTCGGTGATGGCGTCCGCGTCGCTGCGCATCCACGCGGCGAGCTTGGACAGGGTCTGGTGTCGACGTACCCGGAGGAAGTCGAACTCGGCGTCTGCCCGGGGGGACCCGGTGTCTCTGGCCATGCCGCCATTCTCCCTGCCGTCAGGCAGGTCGTGTCGCCACCGCGGAGACCCGGGGCGTGACGTCGAGCACCTTCCACGGGATCACGTTGCGGATCGTGGTCCGGCCCACGCGCCGGTCGGGCATCTGCAGACCGTAGGGATGGATGTGTCCGTGCAGGTGCCAGGTGGGCTCGAGACGCGCGATCACGCCGTGCAGCGCCTCGATCCCGACGTGCGGCCCGTCCTCGCCGTCCCCGAGCCCGTGAGGCGGAGCATGCGTCAGCAGCACGTCGACCGGCCCGGCCGAGCGAGCCTGGCGCACGAGGCGGTGCGCACGGGTGGCGTACTGGCGCTGCGTGTACTGATGGGGCCCGGGCCGGTACTTCACGCAGCCGCCGAGACCGGCGATGCGCAGCCCGGCGGCCTCCACGACTCGCTGGTCGGCGTTGATCACCCCGTGGGGGCGCGGCCCGTCACAGGGCATCCCGCCCGAGGTCCAGATGCCGTTGCGGCCGAGCTTGGCCGAACCGATCTCCGGGTCGTGGTTGCCGGGGACGAACACCATCGGGGCGTCCACGCAGGAGGCGACCCACTCCAGGTAGTCCCACGGCAGGTCACCGGCCGAGAGGACGAGGTCGGGCGCCAGGTCGTGCAGCAGGTGCTCCTGCAGGTTGGAGGCCACCTCGTCGGCGATGACCAGCACGTTGACCATCCAACGAGCGTAACCAACGTCACCGGATCGTGCACTCGACGTTGACAGTGGAACTGTCAGCGACCTTGGATGGCGCCCATGGGTGGACCACGGTGAGTGACCTCGACGTACAGCTGGAGGACGGGGCCCTCTGGCTCGTGCTGAACCGTCCCGACCAGCTCAACGCGCTGACCGGCCCGATGGTGCTCGAGGCGACGCGGCAGGTGCGGGAGGCCACGACGCGCGACGACGTCCGAGTCGTCGTGCTGACCGGCACCGGCAGTGCCTTCACGGCCGGGGCCGACCTCGGCGGCGATGACGCCGCCCAGCGCTACGACGCCGACGCGGTCGACGCCGCCAACCGGCTGGTCCGGGCTCTCGTCGAGCTCGACAAGCCCGTGGTCTGCGGGCTCAACGGGGTGGCCGCCGGCGTCGGTGTGTCGGTGGCGCTGGCCTGTGACCTCGTGGTCGCGACCGAGAGCGCCGGGCTCACCCTGGCCTTCACCCGCGTCGGGCTGATGCCGGACGGCGGTGCGACGGCGCTGGTCGCCGCGTCGGTCGGTCGCGCCCGGGCGATGCGCCTCGCCCTCCTCTCCGACGTGCTCGGTGCCCGGGAGGCCTGCGAGGCCGGGCTGGTCTCGCACGTCGTCGCGGACGCGGAGTACGACGAGCAGCTCGCCCGGATCGTGGGCCGGCTCGCCTCGGGTCCGCCCCTGGCCCACGCCGCCACCAAGAAGGCGGTCAACGCCGCCACCCTGGGCAGCCTCGACGCCGCCTTCCAGCGCGAGCGCGCCGGCCAGTCCCTCCTCCTGCGCACCGCCGACGCCGCGGAGGGCATCCGCGCCTTCGCCGAGAAGCGCCCCCCGCACTTCCGCGGCCACTGACCGCGCGCGGGCAAGCAGCGCTTGTCCTGAGCCCAGTGGAAGGGAGCGAAAGCGTTCTTGTGGGTCGAGCAGCGCTTGTCCTGAGCCCAGTCGAAGGGAGCGAAGCGAGCGATCAGTCGAGACCCCCTGTACGCCGAAGCCGGCCGCCACTCCCCGGTGGTTGAGCCTGTCGAAACCACGCCACCGAGCACCGAAGCAACCCACAGGGCTGCCCGTCGCAGCGCGCTACCGAGCCCCGGGGGCCTGTCAGTGCTCGGTGCTTGACTTCCTCCATGAGCACGACCGTCCCGGACCTCGACTCCGCCGTGGGTGTGCTCGCGTTCGCGCGGGAGAGCCGGGCCGCGGCCGACCGTGCCGAGGCCGACGTGCTGCTGGCGGCGGTCACCTGGGCCGAGCAGCACCCGCCGGAGTCGATCCACGCCGCCTCCACGTGGGTGGCGGGCGGGGTGGAGACGGGGATGCCGCTCGCCGGTCCCGGAGCGCCGTTGGTGGCCGAGTTCTGCATCGCCGAGCTGGCCGCTGCACTGGGTCGATCGACCGACTCGGGCAGGGTGCTGGTCGCGGACGCGGTCGAGCTCAAGCACCGCCTGCCACGGGTCTGGGCCCGGGTGCAGGCCGGCGACCTGCCGGCCTGGCGGGCCCGACGCGTCAGCCAGGCCACGCTCGGGCTGTCCGAGCAGGGCGCCGAGTACGTCGATCGCCAGGTCGCGCCCTTCGCCCACCGGGTCGGGCCCGCGCAGCTCGACCGGCTGGTCGAGGAGGCCACGGCGCGGTACATGCCCGATGTCGCCCGCGAGCGCGCCGAGCGCGCCGCCGACGGTCGGCACATCACTTTCTGGCACCGGCAGGTGTCCTTCGACGGCACCACCCGGGTCGAGGGTGAGCTCGACCTGGCCGACGCCCTCGACCTCGACGCGGCGATCTCCCGGGGCGCTGCTCAGCTCGCCGCCTGCGGCTCGACCGGGTCGCTGGACGTACGCCGCGCCCTGGCGGCCGGTGAGCTGGCCCGGCGACAGCTCTCCCTCGATCTCGAGGCGGTCCCGGCAGACGTCGTGGACCCCGTGCCGGGAGCGGTCACGCGGAGGGCTTGCCGGCGACGTGACCTGGTGCTCTACGTCCACCTCTCCGAGGCGGCGGTCCTGGGCACCGACGGCAGCCTCCCGCTGGCGCGCGTGGACAACGCGCGGCGCGGCGTCCTCGTGGACCAGGTCCGAGCCTGGTGTGCCGACCCTGGCACCCAGGTCCAGGTCAAGCCGGTCATCGACCTCGCCGAGCACGTCAGCGTGGACGCCTACGAGGTGCCCGGGCGGCTCGCGGAGCAGACCGGTCTGCGCGACCTGGCCTGTGTCTTCCCCTGGTGCCAGCGCCCTGCCCGGTCCTGCGACCGGGACCACTGCATCCCCTGGTCCAGCGGCGGCGGCACGTGCAGCTGCAACCTCACCCCGCTGTGCCGACGCCACCACCGGCTCAAGACCCACTCCACGTGGCGCTACACCGTCCTCGAGCCCGGCTCGTACCTGTGGTCGAGCCCGCACGGCTACCAGTTCCTCCGCGACCACCGCGGCACCCTCGACGTCAGCCCGGAGCGTCCGCCTCCCCGGTCGACGGACCCACCGCCTCATCACCCACCGATCTGACCCGGCCCCGGCCCGGCTGCAGCCTCATGTATCAGGCAGCCGGGGCCGTGCTCCTTCCCACTGACGTCCCGAGCGGGACGCCGCGGTGTGAGGAGGTCCAGGGCGATGCGGTTCACCGACGTCCGCCAGGTGCCGGCCCCGGTCGGCGAGGTGTGGCAGGCGCTGCACGACGCCGACGTGCTGGCGCGGGTGATCCCCGGGTGCGAGCGGCTCAGCCCGGTGGCCCCGGGGGAGTACGACGCGACGCTGGCGGCGCGGGTGGGGTGCCTCGCCGACTGCTACTCGGGCAGCTTCACCATCACCGACGACCGGCCGGGGTCCCAGCTCACGGTCTCCGTGGCGGGCCGGGGGCGCTGCGGGAGCCTGGCGGTGGAGCTGCGGGTCCGGCTGGCCGACGGGGAGGCGCCCGCGACGACGTCGCTGGCCTACGACGCACGGGCGCGGGTGGGTGGGCTGGTCGCTCGCCTGGGCCGGGCCCCGCTGAGCGTCGCGGGCGCCCATCTGACCGCGTGCTTCTTCCGCGACCTCGAGCGCGCCGTGCGGGTGCCGGTGCGCCGGCAGTCCGCGATGGCCTAGGTGCCCTCGGCCCGACGGTGCGCGCGCACCCGGTCCGCGGGAGCCGGCGGCGTCAGCCGATCCGTACGCCGGCCTCACGCATCTCGCGCAGGGCACGCTCGGTCGACTCGGGTGCCACGCCCGCGCACAGGTCGGTCAGCAGCCGCGTGTCGAAGCCCTGCGCGACGGCGTCCAGGGCGGTGGCGCGCACGCAGTAGTCGGTGGCGAGTCCGCAGACGTCGACGTGGTCCACCTCGTGGCCGCGCAGCCAGTCCGCGAGCGGGGTCCCCGACCGGTCGTGCCCCTCGAAGCCCGAGTACGCCGCCTGGTGCTCGCCCTTGAGGAACACCGCGTCGAAGGGCTGCGGGTCGAGGTTGGGGTGGAACGCCTCACCGTCGGTGCCCACCTCGCAGTGCACCGGCCAGGAGTCCTGGAAGTCGGGGTCCGCCGACCAGTGGTCGCCAGGATCGACGTGGTGGTCCTTGGTGGCGACCACGACCTCGTAGCCGGGGGCCTGGGGGTCCTTGCGGGTCCAGTGGTGCAGCAGCGCTGCGATGTCGCTGGCGACCTTGGCGCCGCCGGCGACGGGCAGCGAGCCGCCCTCGCAGAAGTCGTTCTGGACGTCGACCACGATCAGCGCCTGCTTCATGCTCCGGAGGCTACTCAGCCCGCCCCGGGGTTGTCAGCGCCGAGCCGCGACCGGACCAGGCTCAGTAGCCCTCGAACCGGGTCTCGATCACCGGGTCGCCCGAGGACAGCTGGCGGGCGGTGAGCGGCAGCTCGGCACGCGAGCGGACGTGCCGGTCACGAGCGGCCTGCAGTGACTCGCGGCCGACCACCTTGCCGTCGAGCACGAGCGGCTCCAGCAGCGAGCGGTCGTCGCCGTCGTCGGCCACCGGCCGGCCGATCCCGATCACCTCGGCCTGCGCGACGCCGGTCGGGGAGAGCCGCCGCAGGGCGTACTTGCGGCCGCCGATCGAGATCTTGTCGCGGCTCTTCTTCGCCACCCCGACCAGCTCGCCCGTCGAGTCCTCGCGGGCGACCAGCTTGTAGACGAAGCCGCAGGTGGGGTGCCCGCTGCCGGTGACCAGCTGGGTGCCGACGCCGTACCCGTCGACCGGTGCCGAGGAGAGGCTGGCGATCCCGAACTCGTCGAGGTCGGAGGTCACGATGATCCGCGTGCCGGTGGCTCCGAGGTCGTCCAGCTGGGCGCGGACCTGGTGGGCCAGCACGCCGAGGTCCCCGGAGTCGATGCGCACGGCCCCCAGCTCGGGTCCGGCGATCTCCACACCGAGCTTGACCGCCTCGGCGATGTCGTAGGTGTCGACCAGCAGCGTGGTGCCGGTGCCCAGGGAGTGCACCTGGGCCCTGAAGGCGTCGGCCTCGTTGTCGTGCAGCAGGGTGAAGGAGTGCGCGCTGGTGCCCATCGTCGGCACGCCGTACTCCAGGCGCGCCTGCAGGTTGGAGCTCCCGGTGAACCCGGCGACGTACGCCGCCCGCGCCGAGGCCACGGCCGCCCACTCGTGCGTGCGCCGGGACCCCATCTCGATGCACGGCCGCTCCCCGGCGGCCCAGGTCATCCGGGAGGCCGCGGAGGCGATCGCCGAGTCGTGGTTGTAGACCGAGAGCAGCACGGTCTCGAGCAGCACCGCCTCGGCGAACGTGGACTCCACGGTCAGCAGCGGGGAGTAGGGGAAGTAGACCTCGCCCTCCGGGTAGCCCCAGATGTCGCCACCGAACCGGTACCCGGCGAGGTACTCCAGCGTCGGCTCGTCCACCACCTGCTGCTCGCGGAGCAGTGCGATCGCCTCGTCGGTGAAGCAGAAGGACTCGATCGCGTCGAGGGCGCGGCCGACCCCCGCGACCACGCCGTACCGGCGACCGACCGGCAGGCGCCGCGGGAACAGCTCGAAGACCGAGCGACGGTGCGCCGCGCCGGAGTCGATGGCCGACCGCAGCATGGTCAGCTCGTAGTGGTCGGTCAGCAGAGCGGTGGACCCGCCCGGAGTAGTGCTCACCGGATCACCCTAGAGCGACCCGCCGCCGTTCGGTCCCGGGGCGGGTCACGGGCACAATGACCCCGTGTCCACTTCTCCGGTCGAGCTCGAGGAGCCCGAGGTCGACGACGCCACGCTGCTGGCGCGGCCCTGGGTGACGATCGTGTGGAACGACCCGGTCAACCTGATGTCCTACGTGACCTTCGTCTTCCAGACCTACTTCGGCTACTCCAAGGCCAAGGCGACCAAGCTGATGATGGAGGTGCACGTCGACGGACGGTCCGTGGTCTCCACCGGCAGCCGCGAGGAGATGGAGCGCGACGTGCAGGCGATGCACGAGTACGGACTGTGGGCCACGATGCAGAAAGCCGACGCCTGAGACGATGAGCGGGTTCAAGCGACACCGGCGCAGCGGGGCCTGCGTGGCCACCTTCAGCGTCTTCGAGGCCGACCTGCTGCGGTCGCTGGCCGCGCAGCTGATCGAGCTGCTGCGCAACGAGGCGGCGACGTCCTCGACCCGCAGCGACCCGTTGGAGGAGCTGTTGGACTTCTCCGGCCCGACGACCGAGCCGGACGACCCGGTGCTGGCCCGGCTGTTCCCCACGGCCTACCCCGACGACGAGGAGGCCGCCGGCGACTTCCGCCGGTTCACCGAGAGCACCCTGCGCGACGGCAAGGCCGCGGCGGCCGCTCTGGTCATCGACACCCTCGAGGAGGCCGGACTCCCCGCGGAGCCCGAGGACGGCATCGTGATCGACGTCGAGCTCGACCGGCCCGCGGCGATGACGTGGATGCGCTCCTTCACCGACATGCGGCTGGCGATCGCCACCCGCCTCGGCGTGGAGGAGGGTGACGAGGAGTACTGGCAGGCGCTGCCCGACGACGACCCGCGCGCTCAGGTGCACGACATCTACGACTGGCTGGGCTACCTCCAGGAGACCCTCGTGCACGCCGCCACCTAGGCTGGCGACGTGCTCACCATCTCCTCCGCGGTCCGCGACGCCATCGTCGCCCACGCCAAGCGCGACCACCCCGACGAGGCGTGCGGGGTCGTCGCCGGCCCCGAGGGCAGCGACCGTCCCGAGCGCGTGGTGGAGATGATCAACGCCGCGGGGTCGCCCACGTTCTACGAGTTCGACAGCGCCGAGCTGCTCGCGCTGTACAAGGAGATGTGGGCCAAGGACGAGGAGCCGGTGGTGATCTACCACTCGCACACCGCCACCGAGGCCTATCCCAGCCGCACCGACATCGGCCTGGCCAGCGAGCCCGGAGCCCACTACGTGCTGGTCAGCACACGAGAGCACGGGAATAGTGAGGGCTCGGTGGAGTTCAGGTCTTACAGAATCATCGACGGTGAGGTGACCGAGGAGGACGTCCTGGTCACCGACGTCCCTCCCACCAACGAGAGCGAGTGAGTTCCATGGCCATCGAGGTCCGCATCCCCACCATCCTGCGCACCTACACCGGGGGGCAGAAGGCGGTCGAGGCGTCGGGGTCCACGCTGGGCGAGCTGATCGACAGCCTCGAGAGCGCCCACCCCGGCATCAAGGAGCGCCTCGTCGAGGCCAACGGCGAGGGTCAGGACGACCTGCGCCGCTTCGTGAACCTCTACGTCAACGACGAGGACGTGCGCTTCACCGGCGGCCTCGGCACCGAGCTCTCCGACGGCGACCAGGTCGTCGTGCTGCCCGCCGTCGCCGGCGGCTGACCACAGGCGACGCGTCCACGTGAGGTACGACAACCTGCTCGACTCCGTCGGCGGCACCCCGCTCGTCGGGCTGCCGCGGCTCTCGCCGTCCCCCGACGTGCGCCTGTGGGCCAAGCTCGAGGACCGCAACCCCACCGGCTCGATCAAGGACCGGCCGGCGCTGCGGATGATCGAGCAGGCGGAGAAGGACGGAGTGCTGCGCCCGGGCTGCACGATCCTGGAGCCGACCAGCGGCAACACCGGGATCTCGATGGCGATGGCCGCCACCCTCAAGGGCTATCGCCTGGTCTGCGTGATGCCCGAGAACACCTCCGAGGAGCGCCGGCAGCTGTTGCGCATGTGGGGCGCGGAGATCGTGTCCTCGCCGGCGGCCGGCGGGTCCAACGAGGCCGTACGCCGGGCCAAGGAGATCGCCGAGGAGCACCCCGACTGGGTGATGCTCTACCAGTACGGCAACCACGCCAACGCCGCGTCCCACGAGGACGGCACCGGTCCCGAGATCCTCGCCGACCTGCCCGAGGTCACCCACTTCGTCAGCGGGCTCGGCACGACCGGCACGCTGATGGGCGTCAGCCGCTTCTTCCGCGCGCACAAGCCCGGCGTGCGCATCGTCGCCGCCGAGCCGCGGTACGGCGAGCTGGTCTACGGGCTGCGCAACCTCGACGAGGGCTTCGTCCCCGAGCTGTACGACGAGTCGCTGATCGACTCCCGCTTCTCGGTCGGCCCGCGCGACGCCGTACGCCGGGTCAGGGAGCTGCTCGAGCAGGAGGGGATCTTCGCCGGCATCTCGACCGGCGCCATCCTGCACGCCGCCCTGGGGCAGGCGGCCAAGGCGGTCAAGGCGGGGGAGCGGGCCGACATCGTCTTCGTCGTCTGCGACGGTGGCTGGAAGTACCTCTCCACCGGCGCCTACGAGGGCACGATCGACGACGCCGAGGAGCGCCTCGAGGGCCAGCTGTGGGCCTGAGCCCGCAGCGGTGGGCCGCGACGGAGGTCGAGGCGCGGTGATCCCCCTCCAGCTCGCGCTGACCGCGTTCTGCGTGCTGTGTGCGGTCTGGCTCGCCGTCCTGCTCGTGCAGGACCGCACCCCCGGCCGGGTGCTGCTCAACGTGCTCGTCGTGCTCGAGGCCGCGTTGGTGGTGCACCTGGTGCTCGGCCTCGTCCGGGTGCTGGGCGATGCTCCCGACGGCGTCTCGGCCTGGGAGTACGTCGCCTACCTCGTCGGGGTCACGCTGCTCGTCCCCGCGGGGGTGGTCTGGTCCTCCGGCGAGCGCAGCCGCGGAGGCACCGGCGTGCTGCTGGTCGCCGTGCTGGTCGTGCCGGTCATGTTCGTCCGCCTCGCCGACATCTGGGCCGCGGGTGGGTGAGCGACGCGCCCGCACCGGACGTGCTGGCACCGGACGTGCTGGCACCGGGCAGGGCTTCGGCCGGGTCCTGGTCTTCGTCTACGGCGTCTTCGCGCTGGCCGCGACCGGGCGCTCCACGCTGCAGCTGAGCACCGACGCCGCCCAGGCGCCCGTCCCCTACACGCTGAGCGCGGTGGCCGCGCTGGTCTACCTGGTGGCGACCTTCGCCCTGGCCACCGACCACCGTCGTGCGGCCCTGGCCGCGGTCGTCTTCGAGCTGGCCGGAGTGCTCGTGGTGGGCCTGACCAGCGTGCTGGTCCCCGAGGAGTTCCCCGACGCGACCGTGTGGTCGGACTTCGGCGCCGGCTACGGCTTCGTGCCGCTCGTGCTGCCCTTCGCCGGGCTGTGGTGGCTCCTGCGGGGAGCCGCGCGGGGAGCCGAGCCCGCCGGGTGACCCGAACGACACGTGACCTGTGTCGCTCAACGTGCCGCTTCGGTGGTGGGTGCGTCTAGCCTGTGGAGTTGTGACTGACGCGCCGATCGGGATCTTCGACTCGGGCTTCGGGGGTCTGACCGTCGCCCGGGCCGTCATGGACCAGCTGCCCCACGAGGCGGTGGTCTACCTCGGCGACACCGCGCGTCAGCCCTACGGCTCCAAGCCCATCGGCGAGGTGCGCGAGTACGCGCTCGAGTGCCTGGACCACCTCGTCGACCAAGGGGTCAAGGCGCTGGTCATCGCGTGCAACTCCGCCAGCGCGGCGGTGCTGCGTGACGCCCGGGAGCGGTACGACGTCCCGGTGGTCGAGGTGATCCTCCCGGCCACCCGCCGAGCGGTGGCCGCGACCCGCACCGGGCGGATCGGCGTGATCTGCACCCAGGCGACCGCGCAGTCGCTGGCCTACGACGACGCGTTCGCGGCCGCGCCCCAGGTCTCGCTGACCACCCGGGCGTGCCCGCGCTTCGTCGACCTGGTCGAGCAGGGCATCACCAGCGGTCCCGAGCTGCAGGCGGTGGCCGCGGAGTACCTCGACCCGCTCACCGAGGCGGGGGTCGACACGCTGATCCTGGGGTGCACGCACTACCCGCTGCTCACCGGCGTGATCTCCCTGGTGATGGGTGACGGGGTGACGCTGGTCAGCAGCGCCGAGGAGTGCGCCAAGGACGTCTACCGCACCCTGGTCCAGCACGGGATCGAGAGACGCGACGGCACCCCGACCCACCGGTTCCTCACCACCGGGCAGCCCGAGGAGTTCGCGACGATCGGGCGCCGCTTCCTCGGCCCCGAGCTCGAGGCCGCCTCGCAGTTCGCCGGCCCGAGCTGGGTGATGGCCGGATGAGGCTCACCGTGATCGGCAACTCCGGCTCCTACCCGGGCCCGGAGTCCTCGGCCAGCTGCTACCTCGTCGAGGCCGACGACGGGGGCCGCAGCTGGCGGATCCTGCTCGACCTGGGCAACGGTGCGCTGGGCTCGCTGCAGCGCTTCTCGCGCGCCGACGACATCGACGCGATCTTCCTCTCCCACCTGCACGCCGACCACTGCCTGGACCTGTGCGGTTACTACGTGATGCGCAAGTACCACCCTGACGGGGCGCTGCCGCGGATCCCGGTCTACGGCCCGACCGACACCGCCCGGCGGATGGCCAAGGCCTACGACCTCGACGAGGACCCCGGGATGAGCGAGGAGTTCGACTTCGTCGCCTACACCGCGCAGTCGGTGCAGTGCGGGCCGTTCACGGTCACCGCCCGGCGGGTGGTGCACCCGGTGACGGCGTACGCCCTGCGGATCGAGGCGGGCGGCCGGGTCCTGGCGTACTCCGGGGACAGCGGGGTGTGTCCCGGGCTGGAGGACACCGCGCGCGAAGCCGACCTGTTCCTGTGCGAGGCCTCCTTCATCGAGGGCGCCCCCAACCCGCCGGACCTGCACCTGACCGGCGCGGAGGCGGGTCGGACCGCCACGGCCGCGGGAGCCCAGCGGCTGCTGCTGACCCACATCCCCCCGTGGCACGACCCCCAGGTGGTGCTCGGCGAGGCCGTCGAGGAGTACGCCGGAAAGGTCGACCTGGCGGCGCCCGGCACGGCGTACGACGTCTGAGCGACACCGCCCCCTGCCCCGCCGAGGGGTCTGCGGTCCGGCATAGTGGCCGCCATGATCACGCTCGAGCATGTGACCAAGCGCTACGGGGGGTTCACCGCCGTCGACGACGTCTCCTTCGTGGCCCGGGCGGGGCAGGTGACCGGCTTCCTCGGCCCCAACGGCGCCGGCAAGTCGACCAGCATGCGGGTGATGGTGGGGCTCACCCCGGCCGACGGTGGTGTGGCCACCATCGGCGGGCACCGGTACGCCGAGATCCCCAACCCCGCCCGGCACGTCGGTGTCCTGCTCGACGCCTCGGCCCAGCACGCCGGCCGCACCGGGCGGGAGGTGCTGCGGATCAGCGCCGAGACGATGGGCGTCGGTCCCAAGCGGGTCCAGGAGATGCTCGAGCTGGTGGGTCTCTCGGGCGCTGAGTCCAAGCGGCGGGTGCGCAACTACTCCCTCGGCATGCGCCAGCGCCTCGGCATCGCCAACGCGCTCCTGGGCGAGCCGTCGGTGCTCATCCTCGACGAGCCCGTCAACGGCCTCGACCCGGCCGGTATCCACTGGATGCGCGGCCTGCTGCGCCACTTCGCCGCACAGGGCGGCACCGTCCTGCTCTCCTCCCACCTGCTGCACGAGGTGGAGATGATCGCCGACGAGATGGTGCTCATCGGCCGGGGACGGATCCTGGCCCAGGGCACCAAGGACGAGCTCCTCCAGACCCGTGGCACCTACGTGAAGCCGGAGGACCCGGCCGCGCTGGAGGCGGCGCTGGGTGCCGCCGGCATCCACGCACTCCCGTCCGGCGACGGAGGTTTCCGCTCGGAGGCCGAGCCGCTCGACGTCGGACGCGCCGCCGCGGCCGCGGGCGTCGTCCTGGCCGAGCTGAAGCGCGCCGAGGGCGCCGGCCTGGAGGAGATGTTCCTCCAGCTCACCTCCGACGACGGCCGCGAGCAGGTCACCAGCCAAGGAGTAGCCCGATGAGCATCACCGCACCGCACGGCTCGATCAGCCCCGGCACGCTCGACGTCGCCACCACGCCCAAGGTCCCGCTGGCGCGCCTGGTCAAGGTGGAGATGCGCAAGATGGTGGACACCCGGGCGGGCCTGTGGCTGCTGATCGCGATCGGGGTGATCACCGCGCTGATCACCGTGGTGTTCTACTTCGCCGCTCCCGACGACGAGCGCACCTTCGTCAACTACATCGGGATCATGGCGACGCCGCAGGGGTTCCTGCTGCCGGTCCTCGGCATCCTGCTGGTCACCCAGGAGTGGAGCCAGCGCACCGGCATGGTGACCTTCACCCTCGAGCCGCAGCGCAGCAAGGTGATCGCCGCCAAGGTGATCGCGGCCCTCGCCTTCGGGTTGCTCGCGGTCGTGCTGGCGCTGGTGCTGGCGGCACTCGGTGCCGCGGTGAGCGGTGCCCCCGGGGCGTGGGACGGCATCGGGTTCACAGACATCGGCAAGTACGGCCTTCTGCAGGTCAGCGGCCTGCTCCAGGGGCTGGCGTTCGGCCTGATCTTCCTCAACAGCGCGGCCGCGATCGTCACCTACTTCGTCCTGCCGATCGCGTTCTCGATCCTGACCTCGGTGTGGACCGCGCTGAACGACGTACAGCCCTGGATCGACCTGGGCACCTCCTCGGCACCGTTGATCGACGGCTCCTCGCTGTCCGGTGAGCAGTGGGCCCAGCTGGCGACGGCCACGTTGATCTGGGTGGTGGTCCCGTTCGTGGCGGGCCTGTGGCGGGTGCTGCGGGCGGAGCTGAAGTAGCGCCGCCCGCGCGGTGGGGCGTCCACGTCCGCCGCTAGGGTCGCGGGCATGACTTCGCGTGCAGACGGCCGTGCCGACGACGAGCTCCGCTCCATCAAGCTGACCCGCCACTGGCAGGACCACCCGGCCGGCTCGGTGCTGGTCGAGTTCGGCCGCACGCGGGTGCTCTGCGCGGCGTCGGCCTCGGTCGGCGTCCCCCGGTGGCGCAAGGGCTCCGAGCTCGGCTGGGTGACCGCTGAGTACGCCATGCTGCCCTCGGCCACCAACACCCGCTCGGACCGCGAGTCGGTCAAGGGGCGCATCGGTGGGCGGACCCACGAGATCAGCCGGCTGATCGGGCGCAGCCTCCGCGCGGTGATCGACTACCGCGCCCTGGGCGAGAACACGATCGTGCTCGACTGCGACGTGCTCCAGGCCGACGGGGGCACCCGCACCGCCGCGATCACCGGGGCGTACGTCGCCCTGGCCGACGCCGTGGCCCACCTCAAGGGGGAGGGCGCCCTGCCCGGCGACCCGCTGACCGGGTCGGTGGCGGCGGTCTCGGTGGGCATCATCGACGGCGTACCGCGGCTCGACCTGCCCTACGAGGAGGACGTCCGCGCCGAGACCGACATGAACGTCGTGATGACCGGCGAGGGCTCCTACGTCGAGGTGCAGGGGACCGCCGAGGGGGCTGCCTTCGACCGGGCCGAGCTCGACGCGCTGCTCGGACTGGCGGAGAAGGGGTGCGCCGACCTCACCCGGATCCAGCGGGAGGCCCTGGGTGGCTGAGGTCTTCCTCGCCTCGCGCAACGCCGGGAAGATCGAGGAGATGCGGCGGATCCTCGACCAGCACCTGCCCGGGATCCGCGTGCTGGGCCTCGACGACGTCGTCGCCTACGACGAGCCCGTCGAGGACCAGCCGACCTTCGAGGGCAACGCGCTGCTCAAGGCCCGCGCCGGCCTGGCCGCCACCGGCCTGCCGTCGGTCGCCGACGACAGCGGCCTGTGCGTCGAGGCGCTCAACGGGATGCCCGGCGTGCTGTCCGCCCGGTGGTCCGGACTGCCCCGCTCCGACGAGCGCAACAACGCACTGCTGCTCGACCAGCTGGCGGACCTGCCCGACGAACGGCGAGCGGCGCAGTTCCGCTGCGCGGTGGCCC
Organism: uncultured Actinomycetota bacterium; assembly: GCA_963815595.1. GTDB lineage: Bacteria > Actinomycetota > Actinomycetes > Propionibacteriales > Nocardioidaceae > Marmoricola. Next base: position 601,223 of record CAWFHA010000007.1, read on the forward strand.
TGTGCCTGCCCGGCGGTGCCGAGCGGGTGACGCACGGCGTGATGCCGGGCCGGGTGATCCGCGAGCTCCGCGGCACCGGCGGCTTCGGCTACGACGTGCTCTTCGTGCCCGACGAGCAGGACGGCGAGCTCACCTCCGCCGAGCTCGGCGCCGAGGCCAAGGACCGCATCTCCCACCGGGGCGCGGCCCTGCGGACGATGGCCCCCCAGATCGCCGAGCTGGTCGGAGCCGGCTGAGTCGGGTCGCCGCACCGCGCCGAGCGGGCACTGGACGTACGCCGCAGTGCGCTGAGCGGGCACTGGGTGTACGCCGCAGCGCGCCGAGCGGGCACTGGGTGCACGCCGCAGCGCGCCGAGCGGGCAGTAGATGCACGCCGCAGCGCGCCGAGCGGGCACTGGGTGTACGCCGCACCGCGCCGAGCCGGTCAGCCCACGGAGGCCGCCCGCACTCGGCGAGAGATGAACGACCCCCAGACCGCCGCGAAGACGAACATGAACAGCGAGTAGACCGCCGCGGGGACGGAGATCTCGGTCTCGCCGAGGACGTCGACGGCGACGAAGATGGCCAGGGTGGCGTTGTGCACGCCGATCTCCATCGACGAGGCGATCGCCTGGTCATCGCGGACTCCGGCGGCGCGCGGCACGACGTACCCCAGCACCAGGCTGATCGCGCAGAACAGGCCGGCCGCTAGGCCGATGTCGGCGACGTACCCGGTCACGTTCTCGCGCTGGTCGAGCAGGATGGCGAGCACCAGAACCGCCAGGATCACCGCGGAGCCGGCGCGGACCGGGCGGTCCATCCGCGCCGCGAAGCCGGACGCGCGTGAGCGGACGAGCATCCCGACCGCGACCGGGATCAGCACGATGGCGAAGACCTGGACGACCTCGGTGAACGGCAGCGAGACCTCCTCGCCCCGGTCGTAGTAGGCGATCGCCAGGCCGGTGATGAGCGGCAGGGTGGCCAGGGCGATCACCGAGTTGATCGCGGTCAGGGTGATGTTCAGGGCGACGTCGCCGCCGAAGAGGTGGCTGAACAGGTTGGCGGTCGTGCCTCCGGGGGAGGCGGCGAGGAGGAGCAGGCCGATCCCGAGCAGAGCGGGCAGGTCCAGCACCACGACGATCCCGAAGCAGATGGCGGGCAGGAGCCCGAGCTGGCAGGCGAGCGCCACCGCCACCGCACGCGGGTGCCGCCCCACCCGAGCGAAGTCGGCGAGGGTCAGGCCGAGCCCGAGGCCGAACATGATGATCGCCAGCGCGACCGGAAGGCCGACGGTGGTGAGCACGGAGTCCATGTCCGGGACTGTAGTCAGCGGCGGGCTCCGCCACGGTCCACGACCGGGTGTCGGAGGGGGGACTCGAACCCCCACGCCCGAAGGCACAGGTACCTAAAACCTGCGTGTCTGCCGATTCCACCACTCCGACGCGGTGCGCAGAGTCTAGAGAACCCCCGCGTGCGTGCAGTGCCCGCTGGGCGGCGTACGGCGTGCGTGCAGTGCCCGCTCGGCGTCCTCCCGCGTGCGTGCAGTGCCCGCTCGGCGTCGTACGGCGTGCGTGCAGTGCCCGCTGGGCGTCGTACGGCGTGCGTGCAGTGCCCGCTCGGCGAGCTAGGCGGCGAGGCCCAGGTCGCGGCGGAGCTTGGCGACGTGGCCGGTGGCCTTGACGTTGTACTGCGCCAGGGAGAGGTTGCCCTGCTCGTCGACCACGAACGTCGAGCGGATCACGCCCTCGACGACCTTGCCGTAGAGCTTCTTCTCCCCGAAGGCGCCGTACGCCGCCATCACCGAGCGGTCGGCGTCGGAGGCCAGGATGATCCGCAGGCCGTCGCGCTCGCGGAACTTCGCCAGCTTCGCCGGGGGGTCGGGGGAGATGCCCACGACCTCGTAGCCCGAGGCCCGTAGCGAGTCCAGCGACTCGGTGAAGTCGCAGGCCTGCTTGCTGCACCCGGAGGTCATCGCGGCCGAGTAGAAGTAGACGATGACCTTGCGCCCGCGCAGCGAGGAGAGCGTGACCTGCTCGCCGTCGTCGGTCGGCAGGGTGAAGTCGGGGGCGGGGTCACCGGGGGACAGGTGGGTGGGGGTCTGGGTCACGGGCTGGCTCACGACTCCTCTACGTGGACGGGCGCTGTTGCGAACTGTTTGCAGTAAGTAGTGTGTAGCGCATGCATGTTCCCGACGGTTTCCTCGACGCTCCGACCTCGATCGCCACCGGCGTCGTCGCCGCGGGCGGCGTGGCCCTCGCGCTCCGGGGAGCCCGCCGGGAGCTCGACGACCGTACCGCGCCCATGGCCGGGCTCGTCGCGACCTTCGTCTTCGCCGGGCAGATGGTGAACTTCCCGGTGGGTGGGGGCACCAGTGGCCACCTTCTCGGTGGCGCGCTGGCCGCCGTCCTCGCGGGCCCCTGGACGGCGGTGCTCTGCGTGAGCACGGTGCTCCTGGTGCAGGCCCTGCTGATGGCCGACGGCGGGATCACCGCCCTGGGCACCAACACCACCCTGATGGCGCTGGTCGGGGTCGGCGTCGGCTGGCTGGTCTTCGTCGCCGTGCGGGCCGTGCTGCCGAAGCGACTGGCCTCGGTGCCCCCCGCGGCAGCGGTCGGGGCGCTGGTCAGCGTGCTGGCCTCGGCGGGCGTCTTCAGCCTGCTGTTCGCGCTCGGTGGCACCGCTCCGGTCGCGCTCGACACCGTGCTCACCGCGATGCTCTCGGTGCACCTGGTCATCGGGCTCGGCGAGGCGGCGATCACCGGACTCGTCGTGGGCTCGGTGGTCGCCGTACGTCCCGACCTCGTGTACGGCGCACGGTCGGCGCTGCGCGCCCGGCCCCTGGAGATCCGGGAGCCCGCGAGCACCGGGGAGCGCCCGTGAGCCAGCGTCGACGCTTCCTGGTGGCGTTCCTGCTGGTCGCGCTGCTCGTGGCCGGCGTCGCCAGCGTCTTCGCGAGCTCGCTGCCCGACGGTCTGGAGTCGGTCGCCGAACGCACCGGGTTCAGCGGGACCGCCGAGGACTCGCCGGCCACGGCGAGCCCGCTCGCGGACTACGAGACGCCCGGGGTCGCGGACGACCGGGTCAGCGGTGCGCTCGCCGGCGTACTCGGCGCCCTGCTGGTGCTGGTCCTCGGCGGCGCGCTCTTCCACGTGCTGCGCCGCCGCAGCGCCGAGGACGCCGAGGCCGGCGACTCCGTCGACGAGACCCCGGGTGCGCGCGCCAGCGCGGCCGACCGGGACGAGGTCTAGGCGTGGGCGCCGGGCACGGCCACCGGCTGCACTACCACGGGCACAGCGTGGTGCACCGGGCTCCGGCCCACCTCAAGCTCGCGGTGTTGGTGGGCTTCATGCTGCTCGTGGTCAGCACGCCGCACGCCTGGGTGCCGGCCTTCGTGGGCTACGCGGTGGTGCTGCTGGTCGTGGTGGCGCTGAGTCGGGTGCCGCCGACCTACCTCGCCAAGCGGATGCTCATCGAGACGCCGTTCGTGCTGTTCGCGCTGCTGGTGCCGTTCGTGGCCACCGGTCCCCGGATCGAGGTCGTGGGAGTCTCGCTGTCCCAACCGGGCCTGGTCGCCGCCGCCACGCTGCTGACCAAGGCCACGTTGGGCGTCCTGGCAGCGCTGACCCTGGCCGCGACCACCGAGCCGCAGGCGGTCCTCGCGGGGCTGCGCCGGCTGCGGCTGCCCGACCTGATCGTGCAGATCATGGGCTTCATGCTGCGCTACCTCGACGTGGTCACCGCCGAGCTGGGCCGGATGACCACCGCGATGCGCTCGCGCGGCTACGACCCGCGCTCGCCGCGCCACTGGCCGGTGCTGGCCCGCTCGCTCGGCGCGCTGTTCATCCGCTCCTACGAGCGCGGCGAGCGGGTGCACCTCGCCATGCTGGCGCGCGGGTACGACGGCACCCTGCCCTCCGCCGACCCCCGAGCCGCGACGACGGGAGGCCGGCACCCATGACCACCCCCGTGCTCGACGTCCGTGGCCTGGCCCACGCCTATCCCGACGGCCACCAGTCCCTGTTCGGGGTCGACCTGCACGTCCACCGTGGGGAGCGGGTCGCCCTGCTCGGACCCAACGGTGCGGGCAAGACGACGCTGGTGCTGCACCTCAACGGCATCCTCACCTCGGGGGCCGGCACCGTCTCCGTCTCCGGACTCCCGGTGCGCAAGGAGAACCTGCAGGAGATCCGCCGCCGTGTCGGCGTCGTCTTCCAGGACCCCGACGACCAGCTGTTCATGGCCACGGTGCGCGACGACGTGGCCTTCGGGCCCGCCAACCTCGGCCTGCGCGGTGCTGCCCTCACGGCTCGCGTCGAGTCCGCCCTGGAGCAGGTCGGCATGGCGGCGTACGCCGACCGCCCGCCGCACCACCTCTCCTTCGGGCAGCGACGCCGCGTGGCCGTGGCCACCGTCCTGGCGATGGAGCCGGAGATCCTCGTGCTCGACGAGCCCTCCTCCAACCTCGACCCGGCCTCCCGGCGCGAGCTGGCCGACATCCTGCGCTCCCTGGACGTGACCGTGCTGATGGTCACCCACGACCTGCCCTACGCGCTCGAGCTGTGCCCCCGCTCGGTGATCCTCTCCGACGGCCAGGTGGTCGCGGACGGGGCGACCTACGACCTGCTCACCGACACCGAGCTGATGCGCCGGCACCGGCTGGAGCTGCCGTTCGGGTTCGATCCGGCGAGCATCCCGGGGATTGGTAGCCTTCCTCACCTGAGCAGCCGGCCCGCCGACTAGGGGGCGGCCGCACGCCACGTCGACAGGAGCCATGGACAGTGTCCGACCAGGTGTCGTCCCTCGAGCGCGAGATCGAACAGACCCGAGAGCACCTCGGGGCCACGATCGACCAGCTGCTCCACCGCACCAGCCCGAAGACCATCATCCGGCGCGAGATCGCGGCCGTGCGCGGCTTCTTCGTCGACGCCAGCGGTTCGCCGCGGCAGGACAACATCCTCAAGGTGGTCGGTGGGGTCGCCGGAGCGGTCACGGTCTTCGTGGTCGTGCGCAAGATCGTCCGGTGAGCAAGCGCAGCGTCGCCGAGGTCACCGAGCCCACGGGCGAGAAGACCCCGATCCAGATGCTGCACGACCGGGTCCTGGTGGCGGTCGACCAGGACCCCGGTGAGCGTCGCTCGACCGGGGGCATCCTGATCCCGGCCACCGCCGCGCTCGGAGGCCGGCGGCTGTCGTGGTGCCGGGTGGTGGCCGTGGGCCCCCACGTGCGCACCGTCGAGGTCGCCGACCGCGTGCTGTTCGACACCGAGGACAAGGCCGAGGTCGAGGTCAGCGGCGAGCTGTACGTCGTGCTCCGCGAGCGCGACATCCACGCCGTGGCGGCGGAGCGTCTCGGCGACACCCAGACCGGGCTCTACCTCTAGGGGGCCTGGACCCGTCGTGCCCCGGCCGCGTCGTCGCGCTCGCCAGTCCCCGGTACCTGGTGCGTGGCCGCCTCGGCCGTCTCGGCCGTCTCGTCGACGCCGATCAGCGGCAGCGTCGCCCAGAACGCGGTGCCGACTCCCGGGGTCGACTCGAAGGTGATCTCCCCGTGGTGCGCCTCGGCGATCGAGCGCACGATGTGCAGCCCGAGCCCGGTGCCCTGGATCGCGTGCTCGGTGGCGGTGGAGGAGCGGAAGAACTTCTGGAACAGCCGGTGCTGCTCCTCCAGGGGGATGCCCATGCCGGTGTCGCGCACGCACAGCTGGGCCACGTCGCCGGTGACGGCGACGCTGACCCGGACCTCGCCACCGGCGTCGGTGAACTTCACCGCGTTGCCCACCAGGTTGAGCACGAGCCGCTCGAGGTAGTGGGGGTCGCCGAGCAGCATCACCGGCTCGGGAGGGAGGTCGACGTGGAGCCCCACCCGGCCCTGGTGCGCCGCGTGCGCGACCTCGTCGGTGGCGACCCGGATGCTGGCGCACAGGTCGGTCTCGACCCGGTTGAGCGCCAGGCTGCCGTCCTCCACCCGGGCCAGGGTGAGCAGGTCCTCGACCAGCGCGAGCAGCCGCTCGCCGTTGCGCTCGATCCGCTCGACGAGCTGGTGCTGCTCCTCGGTCAGGTTGCCGGTGTCGTCGTCGGCGAGCAGCTCGGTGTAGCCCACGATGCTGGTCAGCGGGGTGCGCAGCTCGTGGCTGACCGAGGAGACGAACTCACCCTTGGCCCGGTCGAGGTCGTACATCCGCTGGTTGGTCTCACGCTCCTTGTCCAGTGCGAAGACCAGCGCCTGCTCGGCGGCGCGACGGTCGGTGACGTCGCGGACGACGCTGAGGTAGCTCACCGGCTGCCCGTCGTCGTCGCGCACGGCGGTGACGCTGATCGAGACGGTCAGCCGGCTCCCGTCACGGCGTACGTAGGTCCAGTCGCGGGTGTCCTGGTCGGCGCCCGCCGCCACGGCGTGGGTGACCACGCCGTAGCCCGGTGGGATCCGCAGCTGCTGGGCGCGGACGAGGATCTCGCGGCTCTCGTGGAAGGGGGTGGGGGTGTGGTGGCCCACCACGTCGGCGGCGGCGTACCCCAGCAGCTGCTCGGCACCCGGGCTGAACCAGGTGATCACGCCGTCGAGGTCGGTGGCGATGAACGCGGTGCCGCTGGCCGAGTCGAGCAGCTGGCTCAGCTGCACCTCGTTGTGCTGGATGCGGCGCAGCGAGTCGCGCAGGTGGGTCATGGCCACCGAGAACGCGACCGTGGTGACCGCGCTGATGCCGATGAAGCTCTGCACGCTGGCGGCCAGGTGCGTCACGGACATGACGCCGCTGACGTCGACGAAGGGCCCGCGGTCGAAGGAGATCAGCGTGGCCAGGCCCAGGGCGACCGCCAGCAGCTCGACGCTGGTCCACAGGGGTGGGAAGCGGGCGGCCGACCACAGCAGCACGGGCAGCAGCAGGAAGGCGACCGGTCGCGAGGGGTCGGCCGCGAAGCAGGCCGCCGCGGCCAGGCCGAGCAGGCTCAGGTGGCCGAGGACCTCGACCGCCCGTACGCCGAGGCGCTCCTCGGGTCGACGCAGGAACAGGGGGAGCACGACGGCCTGCCCGCTCACGTGGGTGACGGTGACCCACAGCAACGGCCGCCACAGGTCCTCGGTGCCGGTCGAGGCCAGTGTCCCGGCGGTGATCACACCGGCGGCCACCCCGCCCAACGTGATCGCGGTCAACCAGCGGAAGTAGTCCGGCCACGAGCGCAGCACGGGACGGTCGGCCTCGAACCCCGAGAGCCACCACACCACCACGGCGACCTCGACGGTGTTCGCCACGGCGAAGCCCAGCGCGAACAGGCCGCCCAGACCCGCGAGCAGCCCGGCCACGAACATCACCGCCGCGACGAGCGCGAGCAGCCCGGTCAGGTGGCGCCGCGCGGCGAGCACCACCAGTGCCGTGGCCAGGGCCGTGGCCGGCCACCACCGGGCCACCAGGGTGGGGTCGGGGGTCTCGCGCAGGCACAGCACGGCCAGGACCAGCGAGGTCGCGGCGAGCCCCGCCGTCATGGGGCCTGTACGAGAGCCGTGCACCGGACACGTCCTTGTCGTCTTCACCGTTCGGGTCGCGGAGCGTCAGGCAACGACCGCACGCAACGACGGTAAGTCAGATACCGGTACTGATGGGTAGAAACAGTGCAAGTCGGGCAGAGGTCACCACGTGCGGCTCGAGCGCGGCCGCCGGTGCGCGAAGCTGACCGTGAAGACCGAACCCTCCCCGGGGGTGGAGCTGGCGCTGATCTCCGCGCCGTGCAGGTGCGCGATCGTCCGGGCGATGGACAGGCCGAGCCCGCTGCCGTCGACGGCCTCGGTCTGGGCGTGGGTGGTGCGGTAGAACCGGTTGAACAGCAGCGAGCGCTCCTCCTCCGGGATGCCGACGCCGGTGTCCTCCACCTCGATCTCGTACTGCGGGCCCTCGGTGCGCACGCGCAGGGTGATCCGGCCTCCGTCAGGCGTGAACTTCACCGCGTTGGTGGCCAGGTTGGAGACCATCCGCTCCAGGTGCTCCTCGTCGCCCAGGACGACGGCCGGCTCGCTGGGCACCTCCACGTCGACGTGCTGGCCGCGCTCGGAGGCGTCGGAGAAGACCCGCTCGCCCGACCGGTGGATGACCTCGCGCAGGTCGACGGGCTCCTTGGCGAGGTGTACGTCGAGGGCCTCGAGGCTGGAGAGCGTCAGCAGGTCGTCGATGAGCTCCAGGAGCCGGTGGCTGTTGGTCTCGATCCGTCCCAGGGCCTCGTGCTGGCCGCGGTTGGTCTCGCCGTAGGCGCCGTCGAGGAGCAGCTCGAGGTAGCCGACGATGTTCGTGATCGGGGTCCGCAGCTCGTGGCTGACGCTGGAGACGAAGGCGTCCTTGGTGCGGTCGATCTCGGTCAGGTGGGACACCGCACGGCGCTCGGTCTGCAGCGCAGCCTCGAGGGCACCCTGCGCGCGCACCCGGTCGGTGATGTCCTCGGCGGTGCTGAGGTAGCCGACGACCAGCCCGCTGCGGTCGGCGATCGACACCAGGGTCATCGACAGGGTGCGGACCTCGCCGTCCTTGCGCACGTACTGCCACTCCCGCGGGCCGGGCTCGGTGCGCGAGATGCGCTCGGCCAGGTCGACGAACGTGGCCGGTACGCCGAGGGCCCGCGCCTGGCGGGCCAGCTCCTCGGAGGAGTGGAGCAGCTCGGCGGACCGGCCGAGCACCTCCTCGCTGGAGTACCCCAGCAGGCCCTCGGCGCCGGGGTTGAACAGGCTGATCCGGCCCCGGGGGTCGGTCTCGATGATGGCCATCCCGGTGGCGCCCTCGACCACGCGCCGCAGTCGCTCGCGCTCGCCGAGCGCCTCGGCTGCGTGCTGCCTCGAACGTGCCACCGCCAGCGCGAACGGCAGGCACACCAGCGCGCACCCGAGGAGGAACGCCTGGTGCACCGTCGGGTCCAGCTCGGCCGGTCGGCCCCGCAGGGCCTCCAGGGCGACGAACGGCCCCCGGCCCAGCATGGTCAGGACACTGGCCGCACTGGCGACCGCGACCAGCTGCCACAGCGCCTCGCGCATCGAGGCCCGCAGGGCTCCCCAGGCGATCACCGGCAGGATGAGGAAGACCAGCCCGGGCGTGCGTGGGGGCAGGAACGCCAGCAGGGTGACGACCAGCGTGAGTCCCCAGCGCAGCCACTGCTCGGTGCGTCCGCTCGCCCCATCGTGGTGGAACTCCTCCATGAACAGCGACAGGATGATCAGCTGCGAGGCGAGGTGGGTGACGAAGGCGATGATCGCCACCTCCCACCAGGTGCCGAACCCGGTCACCTGGGCGGTCGCGGCGAACACCGTCGCTCCCACGGCCGACCCGGTCACCGCCGCCAGGGCGAACCGGGCCAGGTCGAGGTCGTCGCTGAGCCGTCGGCCGTAGCCCCACCGCCCGGTGAGCACGCTGAGTACCACCAGGCCCTCGACCACGATCCCGACGGCGTACCCGAGGGAGGTCACTGCGGGGTAGCCCCCGACCAGGAAGGTGAGCAGCACCAGCACGAACAGGGCCCCCGCCAGGCGGCTCGTCGCCGGGCGTCCGACGCAGACCAGGAGGCCGGAGACCAGGCCGACCGGCCACATGCCGCCGATGTGGGTCTGCGGGGGAGCGGTCGCGACCGTGACCACGCCCAGGGCGCCGGCGAGCAGCATCAGCCCCGCGATGCGCACGCGCGAGGTCGTGGCCACGGGTCCTCCTGCTTCTCGAAGGTGGTCTGGTGCTTCTCCCCCTCAACCGGCGTGGCGACGGATCGTGACGGGAGAGGACGGAAAGCGGTCAACCTCACTAGACCAGTTTCGGACCGGGAAGGTGGGCATTGTCCGATAAATCGTCTTTGTGTCGCGCTACCCGGGGTCGCGCACGCGCGAACGGCCGGGCACCCATCACGTGGGTGCCCGGCCGGTGCGGGGATGGAGGGTGTGGAGGGCGGCGGCTCAGTGCACGTCGCGCCGCGGCGGCTGCTCACCGAATCCCGGCTCGTACTCGGCCGCTCGGTGGTCCACGTCTGGGTCGAGCCGGTCGGCCTCGCGCACGGCGTCCTCCTGGCGCGCGCGGGTCATGTCGTAGGACGCACGCTCCTCGGCAGCGCGAGCCTCGAGCTCGTCGGCCTGGGCCCGCGCGAGGTCGGCCTCGGCGGCGGCCTCGCGGGCCCGGGCCTCCTCGACCTGCGTGGCCGCCGCGGTGGTCGCGGCCTCCGAGCGCAGCTCGTCGGCCCGCTGACGGGCGACCTGGTCCTTCTTGCGCTTCATGGTGGTCGCGACGAGTGCCACGGCGATGAGCACGGCGAGCACGATCAGCAAGATGATGAGCCACTTCATGGTTCGCTCCTCGGTGGTCACGGCGCCTGCCCGATACAGGCACGTCGCACCCCCAACAGGAAGCCATTACCCCAGGGGACCGTTCGCAAACCGGAGTCGGGACCCGACGGCAGTCGCAGGAACTGGATATGTGTCCCTCGTCAAGCAGTTTGTGCATATGGTATATACCAGACATAACGGCGGGTCCGGACCTGCCGCCGGCCGGCACTGGGAGGCGCGATGCTCGACGACGACTCCACCGACCTGTGCCGCTGGATCGTGCGGTCGACCACCGACGGCCTGTGGATCTTCGACGAGACCGGCCGCACCACCTACGCCAACGAGCGCCTGGCTGCGATCCTCGGCCGCAGCCGCGAGGAGATGGTGGGTCTGCCGGTCGCCGAGACGCTCGACCCTGCAGGTCGCGAGCAGCTGCTGGCACACCTGGAGAACCTGGAGCACGCCCAGACCGGCGTCGACAACCTCGAGTCCAGCCTGCTGCGCAAGGACGGGTCGCGGATCTGGGCGCTGATCAGCCACAGTCCGCTGGTCGACGACGAGGGGAAGCGCCGCGGCTGGCTGCACCGGGTGACCGAGCTGTCCGACCGCAAGCTGCTGATGGACCAGGTCGTCTCCAGCGAGCAGCAGATGGCCGAGGCGCAGACGCTGGCCAAGGTGGGCAGCTGGGAGTGGGACGTCGTCAACGACCTGGTCACCTGGTCCGACGAGCTGTACCGCATCTACGCGGTCGAGCCCCAGGAGTTCGAGGCGACCTACGAGGGCTTCCTCGCCTACGTGCACCCCGAGGACCGCGACGAGGTCGCTGCGGCGGTCCAGCGCGCGTTCACCGAGACCGACTCCTTCGAGTTCGACGCCCGGATCGTCAAGCGCGACGGTCGCCACGGGTGGATCCACGGTCGCGGGCAGGTCACCCGCGACGCCGGCGGCGCGCCGGTACGCATGGGCGGCAGCGCCCAGGAGATCACCGAGACGGTCCTGGCCGCCCAGGAGCTCGCGGCGGCCCGGGACGCAGCGATGCAGGCGTCCCGGATGAAGTCGGAGTTCCTCGCCACGATGAGCCACGAGATCCGCACCCCGCTCAACGGCGTCATCGGGCTGACCGAGCTGCTGACCAAGACCGAGCTGGCGCCCAACCAGGAGCGGCTGACCCACGGCATCGCCCAGGCGGGCAGGACGCTGCTGCTCCTGATCAACGACATCCTCGACCTGTCCAAGATCGAGGCCGGCAGGCTCGAGCTCGAGGACGTCGACTTCGACGCCCGCGAGGTCGTCGACCAGGCCGTCAGCCTGATGGTCGAGCCGGCCCGCGAGCGCTCGGTCGAGCTGTTCGTCACCAGCCAGGTCGACGTACCCCGGCTGGTGCGCGGCGACTCGGTGCGTTTCGGGCAGGTGGTGACCAACCTGGTCTCCAACGCGGTGAAGTTCACCAGGGACGGGCAGGTCTCGGTGCGGATCGGCACGGCACCGGCGCCCAGCGACGTACGCGCCCTGCGCATCGAGGTCACCGACACCGGCATCGGCATCCCGGCCGAGGTCCAGCCGTTGCTGTTCGAGTCCTTCACCCAGGCGGACGCCTCGACCACCCGCGAGTACGGCGGCACCGGCCTGGGCCTGGCGATCTGCCGCAAGCTGGTCGCGGCCATGGGCGGGGAGATCGGCGTCACCAGCGTGGAGGGTGAGGGCAGCACGTTCTGGTTCACCGTGACCCTGCAGCAGGCACGGACGCACCCCAGGCGCCGGGCGAGCGACCTCGGGCCCGAGGCGCTCCCGCCGCCCCGCACCGCGCCCCTCGGTGGCACGGTGCTGGTGGCCGAGGACAACGCCGTCAACCAGATGGTCGCCCGCGGGATGCTCGAGGCCATGGGCTACGACGTGGAGTTCGCCCAGGACGGCGAGCAGGCGGTGGCCAAGGTCGGCGCCGGACCCGAGGACTACGTGGCCGTGCTGATGGACTGCCAGATGCCGCGGATGGACGGGTACGCCGCCACGAGCGCCATCCGCGCGCAGGAGGTGGCAGGCGCACGGCTGCCGATCATCGCCATGACCGCCTCGGTGGTCGTGGGGGAGGAGGCACGCTGCCTGGAGGCCGGGATGGACGACTTCCTGGTCAAGCCCGTGGACTACGACGCCTTGGAGGCGACCCTGCGCCGCTGGATCACCGGGGACCGACGCATGCGTGGCACCGGCACGTCGAGCGCGGAGGCCGACGCCAGCGTGCTGGACCTGGGTCGCATCCGGATGCTCCAGGACATCAGCCCCGACGACCGGTCGTTCTTCGACCAGTTCGTCGACACCTTCCTCGAGCGCCTGCCGCGCGATCTCGACAGCATCCGAGCGGCGCTCTCCGATCGCGACCCCGCCCGCCTGTCCGAGGCTGCGCACCTGCTCAAGGGCAGCGCCCAGAACCTCGGCGCCGCCGAGGTGGGCCGCACCTGCCAGCTGCTGGAGGACGCCGGGCTCGGTGGCGACGTCGACTCCGTCGCGGACCTGTTCCCGACGCTGGAGCAGCAGGCAGACACCGCGGTCACGGCCCTGCGCGAGGTGCAGGCCGGCACGTCACTTCGCGGGCTCGAGGTCGCAGCCGGCTGAGCCTGGCCGGGGTCGAACCGGAGGTGCACCCGCGGGCACCCGGGCGAGCCCATCTGCTCTGCCTCTCGGGGCGTGGCCGTTCACCCTCCAGCGCCCTTCGCCGACCTCGCCGACCCCGCCGACCGGTGCAGGGTGACGAGCAGTGACGAGCAGTGCCGTGGTCGAGTCAGGCTGGCTACCCTGACGGGATGGAGCGGCGATGGCCGCTCACCGGCCGGGACGAGGAGCTGCGCAGGATCAAGGCGGCGATCCGGCCCGGCGCGGCGGGCATGGTGGTGGCGGGGCCGGCAGGCGTGGGCAAGACGCGCCTCGTACGCGAAGCGCTGACGGTGCCTGGGAGTCGCGGCCACGCCGCGGTCTGGGCGCACGGCAGCGCGGCCGCCAGGCCGTTCCCCCTCGGCGCCTTCGCCGGCCTCCTCGACATCCCGGCCGGCGACGCCGCTGAGACCATCGGTCGCGCGTTGGAGCAGCTCGTCCGGCAGCAGCCACGTGTGCTGGCGGTCGACGACGCGCACCTGCTCGACGAGCACTCCGCGATCGTGCTGCACCGCGTCGTGGTGCGACGACTGGCGCCGGTCGTGGTGACCCTCCGCACCGGGATGTCGGCGCCCGACACGGTGACGTGCCTGTGGAAGGACGACCACGTGCCGCGGCTGGAGCTGGCGCCGTTGGACGTCGTCGACACCACCAGCCTGATCGCCCGGGTGCTCGGTGGTCCGGTCGAGTCGGCGTCCGCCCACCGGTTGTGGACCCTGACGCAGGGCAGCCCGCTGTTCCTGCGTCACCTGCTGGCCGGGGAGGTGGCCGCGGGGCGGTTCACGCCGGCCTCAGGGGTCTGGCGATGGACCAGCGAGCCGGCGATCTCCCCGGAGCTCGTCGTCCTTCTGGAGCGCGAGATCGGGGACCTCGCGGCGCGCGTGCACGAGGTCGTGGACCTGGTCGCGCTGGCCGAGCCGGTGGCCGTCACGGCTCTCTCAGCGCTGACCTCGCCCGCGGACCTCGAGGAGGCAGAGACCCTGGGGCTGGTACGCGTCGACGGGCTGGTCGCCCGGCTGGCGCACCCGCTGTACGGCGAGGTCCGCCGCGAGACGATGGGCACGTTGCGGGCGCGTCGCCTACGCGGCCGCGTGGCACAGACCCTGGACAGGGCGCCGGATCCGATCCCCCGAGCGGTGCTCACCCTCGACTCCGACCTGGCACCGGAGCCCGCACTGTTCCTGCAGGCCGCCGAGGCCGCGACCCACCTGTACGACCTGCCGCTGGCCGAGCGATTGGCGCGCGCCGCCGCGTCCACCGGCGACCCAGCCGCCCGCATCGTGCACGCCGCGGCGCTGTCGTGGCTGAGTCGCGGCGAGGAGGCCGAGGCGATCTTCGCCGACGTCGCCCGCAGGGCTCCGGACGCCGAGACGCTCGCGTTGGTGCAGCTGCACCGCACCGGCAACCTGCTCTTCACGATGGCCCGGATCGACGAGGCACGCGAAGCCTTGGCCGCAGCCGAGGCCACCGGTGCAGCGCCAGTGCACGTGGCTGCGATGTCCTTGGTCCTGGCTGTCGCGGACGGGAACGTCCCACCCGTGCTGGCCCGGGGTGCTCAGCTGCTGCACGAGGAGCTGCCCGACGACCTGGCTCGCGTCCTGATCGCCTCCGCGGTGTCCGCGACGGCCGCCGTGACCGGTGCGCGCGAACTGCTCGACGAGGCGGCGACGGTGGGTGGGCTCCGCGCCGACCGCGTGCCCACCGCCATCCCGGGCTTCGGGCTCGCGGACTTCCAGGTGCTCGGGCACCGCCTCGCCGGGACACCGGATCGGGGTGCCGAGCTCGCGCGGCGGATGCAGACCGCATCGGCCGACCTCCCGGGACCGGCCAGGCTCATGGGACTGGTCGTCGGCGGGCATGCCGCCCTCGCGCAGGGTCGGGTCCGCGACGCGCGGGTCTCGCTGCGTGAGGCGTGGGCCGGCTTGGCAGACTCGGGACACGAGTTCCGATTCCGCTGCCGCACGCTGCTGGCCACGGCCTTCGCCCAGGCCGGCCAGCCGGCCCAGGCGGCGCCCCTCCTGGCCGGCCTCGCCGCGGGGCAGCATCCGGCCTACCGGCTCTACGCCCCCGACGACCTCATCGCCCGCGCCTGGGGAGCGGCTGCCGAGGGATCGATCACCCAGGCGCTCGGTCACACCGTGGCCGCGGCCGAGCTCGCCCGCGAGGCGAGCTCGTCGGCCTACGAGGTCCTCGCCTGGCAGACCGCAGTCCAGCTCGGTGACGCCACCGCAGCGCTGCCCCGCCTCTCCGCTCTCGTCGACCTCGGCCCACGCGCCGTGTCGGCTCTCGCCCATGCCCGGGCCTGGGCTGAGCAGAACGGTGAGGCGCTGCTCGAAGCGGCCGACGCCTGGGTACGGCTCGGCGACCTTCTCGCGGCGGGTGATGCCGCGGCCCAAGCGGCCGATGTCCATCGTCGTCACGGACGGCAGGGTTCGGCGCTCTCCGCCGCAGCGCTGGCGGAGAACCTGGCCGGCCGATCCGGCGCCCGCACCCCGGCGTGGGCGATCGCGGCCCGACCCCTGCCCCTGACCGCACGCGAGCGCGAGATCGTCGAGCTGGCTTCGCGAGGGCTGTCGAACAAGGCCATCGCCGAGCGGCTGACCGTTTCGGTGCGGACCGTCGAGGGGCACCTGTACCGAGCCGGCCTCAAGCTCGGCGTGTCCGAGCGCACCGCACTGAAGGACGTCCTCGGAGTCGAGTAGCGCACTACTCGCACCCGCGATGCTCCACCGCACGAGGCTGGTCCCACCCAGGAGATCCCAGGAGGAGCCATGACCACCATCCACGTGCCGTCGGGGAAAGGGCAGAGCTACCCGATGATCGACGGCGACCACGTCGCCAAGGTCACCGTCCAGGACACCGAAGGTGCCTTCGAGGTCTTCGAGGTGGTCGCGCCGGCCGCACCGATGGCTCCTCCGCACGTCTCGCCCTGGAGCGGGGTGCTGTTCCTGCTCGAGGGCCGTGTCACCGCACTGGTGGACGGGACGAGGTACGACGTCGAGCCCGGCGACGTCGTGGTCTTCCCGGCCGGGACCCCGAGCACCTTCGAAGTCGTCGGCGGCCCCGCCCGGTTCGTTGCGATCACGTCCGGCAACCGCGCCGGACGGTTCTTCGCCGACTTCTCCGGCTCCGTGCCAGCGGACCGACCGGTCGAGGAATCCATGGAGGCGATCTTCTCGGTCACCCAGCGGCACGGCGTCCTTCTCGAAGGTGCGTGAGTCCCATGCGGTTCGAGGTGACCACCCGCGCGACGCCGGAGCAGGTTCGTGAGGCTCTGACCGACTTCACCGACCGACGGACCCAGATCTGGAACCGCACGCTCGACCCCAAGGTGTACGAGGTGAGAGCGCTCGGGGACACCTGGGCAGTGGCGCGCGAGGGCACCGCCGGTTCACCGTTCTGGTTGGTCTCCCGCTACGACTGGTCGGACCCCACGGTGGTCCGGGCGACGGTGGAGGAGAGCAGCTGGGGTGGGTCCGGGACCGCATCGTTCAGGATCGTCCCCGCGGACGGCGGCGGCAGCCGGGTGCATGCCGCATGGACCCACACCGGGGTGACCCGTACCCGGGACAAGCTCCTGCTGTCCCTGATCCACACTCCGCCCATGAGGCGCATGATCGCCCGCTTGTGGGTGCAGACCCTGGACCGGTACGCGCGGCTGGATGTCACCTAGGCCGGCAGACGCGCCGCCACGCGGCTCAGCGCCCCCACGTGCCGACCTCGACGACGTAGGCGTCGTGGTCGGAGATCGTGGTGCCGCGGGAAAGCGCGGGATGGTGCTCGATGGCGAGCACACTCCACTCGGCGGGGACTGCGATGTGATCGATGCTCAGCAGCCCCTCGATCTGGTGCGGAGACCCCGCAGTAGGCAGCTGGAGCCCGAGCCGACCGACGGTCTCCAGGATCGAGGTCCGACCTTGCTGTGAGCCGCTCCACTCGCGGCCAGCCATGGCGTGGTTCCAATCGCCACCCCAGACGGCTGGAGCGCTGGCGGTGATGCTCTCGTTGGCGGCTTCGGTCTTCTCCGCCGTGGTCGAACCCATCCACGGCGGCGCCGTGCCGCAAGCACGCCAAGGGAGGACGGATGAGCACACTCGGAGACCGTCGACGTCGGCCATCGCCGATGCGCCATGCGGATCTGGAAGTGGGTCGAGCGGAAGTCGCGTGGCCACGGCGGCCCAGTGACGACGTGTCGCCGTTCTCATCTCAGTGGCATGGATCCTCGTCGCCGGCAGCTCGACCCGTTCGGACACCTCGGTCAGCAGCAAGACGTCGCAGCTCATCGCCTGGATGTGGTCGAGGTGCCGTTGGTCCCAACGACCCTGCAGGTTCCACGTCCCGATGCGCACCCTCGAAGTCTGCCGGACGCGCGACTCGGGTGCCGGGCTCACTGTCTGCGGTGGAAGGTGATGGTGCCGTCAGGGTGGTGGCGGGTGTCGTAGGTGGGGTCGTGGACCCGGCGATGGTGGTGCGGACAGAGGAGCCGCCCGGTTTGGACGTTGGTGGTGCCGCCGTGGGACCAGGGGGTGTCGTGGTGGGCGTGGCACATCCCGGGGGCGGTTTGGCAGCCGCGGGTGGTGCAGCCTCCGTCGCGCACGGCCATCGCCAGGCGCATGGCTTCGGTGTGGAGTCGTCGTTGGCGGCCGACGTCGAGGACCTGGCTGCGCCCACCGAGCACCATCGGGACGAGGCCGGCGCGGCAGGCCAGCCGGCGGGCTTCGGCAGCAGAGATGCGGCCGCCGGTGTCCAGGGTGCACACCCCGGCGGTCTCGAGGCCGGCCAGCAGCTGGTCGAGGGTCATGGTGACCACCACGGTGGCCCCGCAGCCGCCGGTCTTCGGCAGGTCTTTCGCGCCGATGGATTCGAGCAGCTGGGTGAGCGCGATGCCGTGGCGCACCGGGGTGGGCAGGTCGGGGTCGATGCCTGAGTCGCGGTCCATCGCCACCGTGCCTTCGGCAGCCCGCTGCGTGCTGGTCCGGCTGGGTGAGGCCAGGGCGAGGATCATCTTGGTCAGCATCTGCCCGTGCAAGGCCGGGATGCGGAACCGGCCGTGACAGGTCCCTTCGTCGTCCTCCCACAGACTCAGCGTGGTGCGGCGCAGCGCCTGGGCTTCTTCGCGCTCGAGAGCTTTGCCTTCGAACTGCTCGGCGACCTCGGGGGCAATGACCTCGAAGACCCGACGGCCCAGGATGCGCAGCTCCTTGGCGTCGTGGTGCCCTGCCAGCTCCACCAGGTGGGTCTCAGCTGCCAGCCTCTGTTCGGCGCTGACCGCGTAGAGGCCGGTGCGGGGCAGCCGGTCCAGCGCGGCGACGATCGCCCGCGACTGGGCGAGGTTCACCTGCCCGTGTGCCATCGCCTCGGACAGGACGTCGTGATGCTCCAGACGCTGGGCGTGGCGCAGGTCCGAGCGGGCGTCGCGGCGTACCTGGCGGGTCTGCACTGCCACCCAGTCCGCTGCCGTCGGGGCACCGGAGGCGATGGTGGCCTCGGTCTGCTCGGCGTGAGCCAGCAGCCGCAGGCGCAGCGCCGAGAGCTGGGCCTCGTGGCGAGCCAGATCGACCAGCGCCTGGCGCGTCTCTTCCGGCGGCATCGAGAGCAGCGGCACCTCCGCGACGCCGTCCGACAGACCGAGCAGCTGGCGGGCGCAGTCGGTCACCGGGTGCTGCTGGTGACCCTCGTCCCGACTGCTGCTCATGGGTGAATTCAAGCACCGACCACTGACAGCGAACCCGCTCTGACCTGCGGTTTTGCTCACGATGCGAGATGCGATCGAAAAAACATCTCGGGTGTTCGCGGCACTCTCGCCGCGCCCGACGCAGGGTCACCTGAACGCAACCAGAAGGCGCCGAAAGGTCGGTGTCCGAGTGCTCAGCCCTCCCGCAGGTGACCGGTGCTCGGGTCGATCCCGGCGAGGAAGTCGCGGATGTGGGCGCGGTGCTCGTCCATCGTCGCGTCCGGCGTGGGGCTGAGCCCGAAGCCGTAACCGGGGTTCGGCCCGCTCAGCCAGGTGTAGGTGGTGCCGCCGTACCGATCCGGGCAGAGGCTGAAGGTCTCTCCGTCGACGTCGAGCGTGATCGTCGCGGCGCTCCCAGGATCGGCCTCGGGGTCGACGCCGGGCGTTGCCGCGGGATCTCCGTCACCGGGGTACACGGGCTGCACCCGGCCATCATGCCGCGGGTTCCCCCGCACCACCCCACGCCGGAACGCCGGGGCAGACCAGGTGGCCGCGCCACGACCGCCAGGTCCCGCCTGCTGGCACGATGCAGACATGGAGCGCGTGGTGGGAGTCGGCGGGTACTTCCTGCGGGCCGCGGACCCGGCGGCACTCGGCGCGTGGTACCGCGAGTACCTCGGCCTGGACGCCGACGAGAACGGCGTCTGGCATCCCGAGCCGGGGTTGACCGTGTTCGCCACCTTCGAGTCGGAGACCGACTACTTCGGTTCCCGCGACCAGCGGACCATGGTGAACTTCCGGGTCCGCGACCTCGACGCGATGCTCGCGCAGCTGCGCGACCTCGGCGCCGAGGTGGACGAGAACACCGAGGACATGGCGGGTGTCGGCCGGTTCGGCTGGGTCACCGACCCGGAGGGCAACCGGATCGAGCTGTGGCAGCCGGCGTGACCGTCGTCGCGGGCACCCGCGGCGAACGTGCGACGCCCGGGCCTCAGCCGACCCGCGCGGTCAGGTAGTAGCAGTCCACAGCGGGCGTCCCGCCGTACCCCTCCGGCAGGTACGGCGCCGGCCCGGTGATGTCCTCGGGCGACCACACGCCCTCGGCCTGCAACCGGTCGACCACGTCCTCGCACCCTCGGGTGTCCCACAAGTCCTCGCGCTGCGTCACGACGACGAGCCCACCGCCACGGGCCACCCTGGCGAGCTCGCGCCACACCGCCTCGACCTCGGGCAGGTAGGTCATCACGCCCACGCAGACCACTGCGTCGACGGTGTCGTCGTCGAGGGGGAGCCGCTGCTGGAGATCCGCCTGCTCGATCGCGTCGTACGCGCCGGTCTCCCGGGCGAGGTCGATCGAGGCCTGTGAGATGTCGAGCCCTCGCAGGTGCCCGGTGAACCCGCCGGCACGGAGGGTACGGCCGACCAGACCGGTGCCGCAGCCGACATCGAGGACCGAGCCCGCCTCGGGGTGGCGCGACAGGACGGTCTGCGCCACCACCGACGGTGCCCGGTAGGACCACGAGGCCAGGTCCTCGTCGTAGCGCTGCGCCCAGGCGTCGTACCGCTCTGCGACCTCACCGGCATCGCTCGTGCCACGGTCGAGCCAGTCGCCGATCGGAGTGGGGTCGGGAGCCATCGCGCCAGCGTCTCACGGCGCGGCGGAGTTGTCCGGCTCGCTGACGGTGCTGCGCCTGCTCGGGGTGAGGCGACCACATCAGTTGTCGATCGAGCTCGGCTCACTCCCTGCGGTGGAAGGTGATGGCGCCGTCGACGGGTGGCGGGTGTCGTGGCTGGGGTCGTGGACCCGGCGATGATGGTTTCGACAGGCTCTACCCAAGGGTGCGGGCACAGGAGCCGCCCGGTCTGGACGTTGGTCTTGCCGCCGCGGGCCAGGGGGTGTTGACAAGAACGGCCTCTGACCTGCGGTTTCGCTCAGCATGCGAGACCGGACGCAACAATTCTCCGCGACTCCCCGCACGTCGTCTAGCGAGCCAGGCGTCCGCCGGTCCAGGCCTCGTCCTCACTGACGTCGGTCACCACGTCGAGCCAGTCAGGAATCAGGTCGGAGGGTTCGTCGCCGTCGTCGATCTCCGCGATCACAGTGCCGTCCTCATGCTCGTCGATGGCGACGACCAGTCCGTCACGACGGACGAGGTGCCGCCGCTTGCGGAGCACGCGCGCAGGCAGGGCCGCGAGGACCGCCCACTCCTCCTCGTCGAGGTAGAAGTTCGTGCTGGCGACCTGCGCAGGCCCTTCGGTGAGGCGCACCTTGTGCCCGAGTTTTCTGGTCACCGTGCCATCACGCCCTCGCACCTCGCGCAGACGCAGGCGCGTTCCGGTCACGTACCGGTCGCTGATCTCGAGCGTGCTGGTCACCCCTTCGGGCAGCTTGGCCAGGAGGTAGCGACGCTCCCGCTCCACCACGGCGTACTTCAAGGAGATCGGCATCGCATCAGGCTAGGCCGTGGCACCAGTCGTCGTCCCACGACCGGGCCGTCGCCGGCTCCCTCAGGAGCCCAGCACCGGCAGCACCACGTCGGTGCGGAAGTTGCTGCGGCCCTCGCCGGCACCGGTCGTGCGGTGCAGGCCCGACCACAGGTGGTAGCGGCCGTCGCGCCACCGGGTGAGCTGCCAGGTCCCGACCACCTCGGTGCCGTCGCGGTCGATCTCGTCCTCCTCGACCCGCAGCGGCTCCTGCGCGGTGAGCACCCGGCCGCGGGGTTGCGGCGCGAAGCTCGTGCCGTCGGGCAGCAACCGGACCATCGGGCGCCGCTCCAGCTGGATGACGCCGCGCGTGGGGGCGATCCCGGCGGCCCGGACCGGCACGAACGGGTGCCAGTGGTCGGGTACGTCGGTCTGCAGCCGGTAGATCAGCTGGGCGTCGCCGGTCTCGGTGTCGATCTGCTGCTGCTCGCCGAGCTGACGCTGGTGCTGCTCGAACCGGTCCACCGGGGTCCCGGCGCCGCCCTGGTACGTGCGCTCCACGCCCCACACCACGTTGGCCATCTCGTCGCGGAAGAACACGACGTGCTCGGTGGGCGGCGACTCGGCCACCTCGGCGGTCGTCGGCGCCAGCAGGAACAGCCCCTGCACGCGCTGGGGACCGTCCGGAGCGTCGATCTCGAACATCGCGAACCCTCCCTGCGGAGGATCGGAGCGGCCCACGTCGCTCACCACGCCGAAGGAGTCGGTCACCCGGAAGGAGTCGACCGCGGTGACCGAGCCGACGGGGAGGTCGACCGGCACCACGAACCAGTCGTTGCCGAAGGTCAGCGCGAACTCGGCGAGCAGCATCCGCGCGAGCTCCGTGCGGCCGGTGTCCAGACCGCCGAAGCGGACCGTGGCGTCCTCGATCTCCCAGAAGCGGTCCGCGGGCATGCCGCCGTAGGACACCGACGCCGGCAGCGTCGTGCGCACCAGGCTGGTGGGCGCGACCGGGGTGGCCGGCGTGCCGAGCGAGGGCTGCGAGGCGGCGGTGAAGTCGTGCCAGTCCAGGCGTCCGCCGCGGTACTCCTCCGACGAGAGCACCACCCGGCCCCCCGGCAGGTCGGCCTGTACGGCGAAGGAGTGCTCGAGCCGGTTGGGCCGCCACGCGCTGGGTGTCGCCGGTGCCGGCTCGCTCACCGAGCCCGCCCACGCCCTCAGGAAGTCGTTGGCGGCGGCGAGGACCTTCGCCCGTGCCGCTGACGGCACGTTCGGCTGCGACGGCAGCGAGGTGAGCTCCGCCGCCCCGCCGCGGTGGGCGAGCAGGTCGGCGGCCAGGCGTCGGGGATCGGGGACGCGGCCCACCGCGCGGCGCCGCAGCCGCACCGTGTCCGGGTCCTCGCCGGGCAGGTCCTCCTCGGCCAGCCCGTAGCGACCGACGTACGCCGCCACCAGGGTGGCCGCCTGCCGCGCCCGGAGCAGCCGCAGGAAGTGCAGCCCGGCGCTGACCACCAGCCCTCCGTCGCGACCGGTGCCGATGAGCGGCTCGCGCTCCACCGTGGTCTCCAGCGGCCCCGAGCCCGGGTCGAGGTCCACGGCCGCGTCTGCGGCGCCCGAGCCGGGAGTGCCGAGATGGAGGCGCGAGAGCCGCGCGGTGCTCGCCGAGAGCGTGGCCTGCACCGGCATGCCCGCGTCCTCGCCGCGGAGCTCACCGAACTGCCGCTGGCGCGACAGCAGCCACAGCGGGTCGGCCGTGGCCGCTCGGAGCCCGGTCCGGAGGTCCCCGTGCCGGGGGACGGGCTCGAGGCGCTGCCAGGTGGTGATCGAGCTCATCGGTCCACCTCCAGGAAGATCGTGTTGTGCCGCTCGATCGCGGTGGCGATGATCGCCCCGAGGTTGGTCGAGGGCACCTTGGACTCCAGGTTGAACGGCAGGTACGCCGCCGGCAGGAACCGCGACGCGGCGTCCACATCGTCGAGGTCGAGCCCCCGGATGCGGGCCAGCGCCACCGCCTCCCGCACGGTGCCGGCCAGGCTGTCGACCGACCAGTGCGCCACCCGGGCGTCGGTCGGGGTGGCGATCAGCACCGTCTGCGGCGCCCGCGCGCCCGGGGCGTCGAAGTGGAAGGAGAGCCCGGTCGTCTCGGTGTCCGAGGGCACCGCCTCGGTCCACTGGTCGAGCACCAGGCCGGCGAGCGGCTGGTCGTACGCCGGGCGCGCCGCTGCGTGGACCACCAGGGACATGGTCGGCGGCGGGGGAGTGTCGAACCGGCGCCCCACCCAGCCCGATCCGGGCCGGTGCGGCAGCTGCGCCACGTGCAGGTCGGCCAGGCCGCGAGCGCCACCCAGCATCTCCGCGCCCTCGAGCACCCCGGTGAGCCGCGCCGCCGACGGCCGGACCTGGGCGTGCATGGTCAGCCACCCGGCGACCGCGGCTGCGCCCTCGTCGCCGAGCAGGGCCGGGTCGGCGCTGCTGGCGGCGAGCGAGGCGCGGAAGTCCTCCCCGTCGGGCACCGGACCGGGCAGGGCGAACCGTGCGACGGCCGGGAAGCCCTGCCCCATCACCGTGCGGATCCGCTCGAGGTGGTGGGCCGCGACGGCGGCGTCCTCGTGCGTGGTGGTGGCGAACTCCGCGTCGGCCGCGGTCAGGGCGTCGAGACTGCGACGCCCGGCCAGGGCCACCCGGGTGACCTGCTCGGGCAACGGCTCCGTGCCGGGCACGGCACCCGGGGCACCCGCGTCTGCGGCAGCCAGCAGGGCGTCGGCCATGTCGTCAGGGGTCGAGGTGGCCGTCAGTGCCTCGAGCCCGGTCACGGCGGCGGACAGTGCCGCGACGGCCGCGTCGGCGCGGCTCTCCAGGTCGGCCAGGTCCACGCCCGCGTCTGCGCGCTCGGTGTCCGGCAGCAACGTCCGGGCGTCTGCCTGCCGTCCCGAGGCCAGCAGCTCCTGGACCTGCGAGCCGAGATCGAGCAGGTCCCGCAGCCCGAGCGCGGTGGCCCCGGCACCCGCCGGCGGGTCCTCGAGCAGCACGATCTCGACGGCGTCCGCCGCGGTCACCTGCGCACCGAAGTGCAGGGCCAGCCGTTGCTCGAGCTCGGAGGTCCCCGACCCGGCAGCAGCGCACCCCAGCACCGTGCTCAGAGCGGAGAGCCGCAACGCCGGCAGGCGGGCGGCCAGCGTCTGGACGACGGTGCCCTCGGCGTCGCGGACCTCGGCGACGAACCGGAAGCGCCCGGGCCGCCCGAGCACGGCGCCGCACCACGCGTCGATGCGGGGGTCGGCCTTCCGGCGAGGGTCGTTGACGGTCCAACCGGGGGCCGGAGCCGCGGCGCCGAGCAGGAGCAGCAGCCGGTGGGACAGCCCGGTCGCCGTCCGGGGGGTGCGGACCACCCCGAGGTCGGGCAACGGTTGCTGCTTGTCCAGGGCGTCCAGCGCAGCGGCCGACCGCTCCGGGTTGCCCATCACCACCTGGTGCACGCTCTCGGCCAGGAGCAGGTCGGAGCAGGCGTCGAACAGGTCGTCGAGCTGGCGCAGCAAGTCGTTGAGGTCGCCGCGGTCGGTGTTGGCGACGGGCGCCGACAACCGGCCGAAGTACGCGTTGGGATCCGGGCGCCAGGCGTCGAGGAGGGCGACGCCGTCGACGACGTCGCGCGCGGCGATCGACTCGACGCTGGCGTCGCCGTCGGGCCCGGTGCTCGCCCGAGCGATCGGGGTGAGCTGGCGCATCGGCAGGACGTACTTCACCAGCGTCATCCGCCGGTCCCGCACGCTGCGCTCGAACCGGTAGCCGAGCAGCGCGCCGATCGACTGCCCGCGACGCATGCCCTCCAGCAGGTCCAGCGCGCGGCGTACCCGGGTCGAGCTCAGGTCGACGGCCAGGGTGCCCTGGGGTGACTCCCCGCGGGCGAGGTGGCCCGAGCGCAGGATCGCCGCGGTGGTGGCGTGCGGCACCGACGGGGCGTGCAGGTAGCCGCGGCTCACCGGCGCGGCGCTCGGTCGCAGGTCCTCGACGTAGCCGAACCCGCCCACGTAGCTGCCGTTGCCGCGATCGGCGCGCACCGCCTCCAGGCGCCGGGTGGCGACCGAGGTCTCCCACGCGTCGAGCCGGTGCGAGACGGTGTCCAGCGTCGACGCAGCCAGCCGGTCGAGCTCGGCCGTGGGCAGGCCGACGAGCCGGGACAAGCTCGCCCGGAAGGCACCGAAGCGGCGGGTGGTCACGCGTCGCAGCAGCTCGGCGTTCGTCTTGGCCGCCAGGTGGTTGACCAGGCTGCTGCTGCCGGAGACCTCCTGGATGCTCAGCTGCGCGATCGAGACCGGGTCCTTCGCGGTGGCGAACACCGACGCCGGCGCGTCGCTCCCGGAGTCCCCAGCGTCCCCAGCGTCCCCAGCGTCGTGGCCGGAGTCGTCCCCGGGTACGTCGACGTCGATCCCGCGCACCTCGATGCCGAGCACCTCGGACTCGAGCACGCGCTGGTGCTCCGGGCGCTGCTCGAGCACCCGGGCCCGCAGCTCGTGGTCGATGACCAGCAGCGTCGAGCCGATGGCGTACTCGACCATGACCGACTGGCGCAGCAGCGCCTCGAGCAGGGTGTCGGCCTGGTCGGGCCGGTTGAGCAGCCGCACGAACCCGCCCGAGGTGGTGGCCGAGCGCAGCGCCGCGTCGACGTAGTCGGGGTCCAGCGGGTCGGTCTCGGAGAGGTCGCCGTACGTGGTGAGCGGCACGGGTACGTCGCGCTGGCGCGGGTCGAGGGTGATGCCCGCGATCCGAGGGCGGCCGGGGATGCCTGCGAGCGAGAGCGACAACCGGGCCAGCCCCTCCTGCATGACGGCCGCCATGCCGAAGCCGGTGATGCTGCTGGTGACGCTGCCGCCGAAGGCCTCGCGGAAGCGGAAGGTGCCGCTCCATGGCGTGCGGCGCAGCAGCTCCAGGGTGTCCACGTCGGGGCGGTCGCTGTCCCCGAGCCGCGGGACCCGGCCTGTGGCCTGGGTCCAGAACGGCCGGAGCCCGGCCAGCCGGGCCGCGACCTGGTCGGTGACCCCGTCGCCGGTGGCGACCTGACCGGCGCGCACGGGGAGGACACCGTAGGGCTGCCGGCCGATGCGAACGGCGGGGTACGGGCCCAGCCCGCGGACGTGCCGCCGGAAGTGCTCGTGCACGTCGTCGGCGCCCCGGCTGCCGATGACAGGCACCATCATCTGGTCGAGGAAGGCCCCCATGGTGGCGGCCCACAGCACGTTGTTCATGTCGGCCGCGGCGGTGTCGTCGAGCGAGCCACGCGCGGGGACCACGCCCAGACCGCCGTCGGGGTCGACCCCCAGGGCGCCGCCCAGACGGGCTGCGGCGGCAGGCGCGGAGCGGACGGTGTCGGGATCGAGGTCCGAGCCGTCGGCGACCGGGTCGGTGCCCGGTGCCGAGCGGGTGTCGTCGGTGTTGTTGGTGGGCACGCCGGGGCCGAGCAGCGCGAGGCCGTCGGTGTAGACGTGGCGGCCGATCTGCGCGTCGAGCGAGGCGGCCGCCGCCTCGGGGTCGGCGCCCCAGTCGACCCCGAGGACGACGAGCTCGTCGACGCCCTCGCGCAGCGTCCCGCTGCGCAGGTCCCGCGCGGTGACGGTGACGGCCATGCCGGCGGTGAGCGCCGCGTCGTACTCCACCAGCCAGCGGATCGTGTCGTCCAGCGGCAGGGTGTCCTGCTGGTCGGGGACCGGCTGCGGGTCGTCGGCGTCGGCCGCCGGGTCGGGCGGCAGCCCCACCGCGAGGTCCTCGACCACGGGACCGCTCCAGGCGCGGAACACCTCGGCGCCGCGGCGGTAGCCCAGGGCGACCCACTGCTCGGGCAGCAGCCGCGCCGTCGCCTGCCGGGTGAAGGGCCCGGACCGCAGCGGGATCTCCGGGAACGCGGGGGAGCCCGTCCCGAGCGTGGCGAGGTTGGTCGGCTCGCTCGCGTCGACCAGGTAGCGGGCGCGCGCCGGGCGCACCCGGCGGGTCAGCTCCTGCCACGCCGCGGCGCGGTCCTCTGCGGTGCTCGCCGCCCAGCGCGCCGACCAGTACTGCTCGGCGAGCTGCCGCTCACCCTCGGTCAGGCCCGGCTCGTGGGCGTCGACGTGCAGCTGCTCGGGGTAGATCCGGATGCGCAGCTCGCGGTCGGGGTCGGTGAAGCGGGTCTCCAGGCGCACCGGCAGCAGCACCACCGGCACCTGGCCGTCGAGCCGCGCCACCGCGTCCTCGGGCCGGTTCGGGCGCAGTCGCCGGCGGATTCGCTCGATGCGGTCGCGCAGCTGCTGCTCGCGCGTGTCGAGCTGGCCGATCAGCGTGCCGGTGCTGTCCAGGCGTCGCTGGGTCGCGGCGGTCACCCGCTTGGGGGTGCCCTGTCGCGCGAACCGGGCCAGGGTCTCGCGCAGCTCGCCCGCCGCGACCGTGTGCGTACGCCGCTCGGCGGAGATCCCGTCCAGCTCGGCCCGGATCCGGGCCAGCTCCTCCAGCTCTCCGGCCATGTCAGCCACCTCCTCCCTGCAGGGTGATCGGCCGCAGCAGCACCGACCTGGACAGGACGGGGCGCAGCGCCGCAAGCCCCTGCCCGTCGACGCCGTCCAGGAGCTCGCTGGTGTGCACGACGGCCCGGAACGGCCGCTGGAAGGTGATCGCGGCCATGTCGGCGGAGTTGCGGCCGAACGTCGCCGGCGGAGCCCCCGGACCGAGCGGTCGGCTGCGGTTGAGCTGCCCGCTGCCGGCGAGCGCCAGGTGGCCGCCGGAGGGGACCCCGACGTGCCCCCAGTGCAGGTCGGTCCACGTGGCCGGCCCGGTGTTGCCGCCGGTGGGGACGTCGAGGCCGAAGCGGGGGCCGGTGGGCTGCTCGGCGATCACGAAGTACCAGCCGGGCGCGGGCTCGACGTCCTCGCGGGCGAGGTCGAAGCCGACGAAGGTCACGTCCGGCGCGATCCGCCCCCAGAACACCGGGTCCTCCACGGCCGTGGGGGCTGGGTCGAACTTGCCGTTGGGCAGCGCCGGTGCGGCATACACGACCGAGTGCGGGAAGCGACGCAGGAGCTGGCCGCGGACGAGCAGCACCAGCGAGCCGCGCAGGTCCGCGCCGGAGTTGCTGCCCAGTCGCAGGTTGGCGCGGAACTCGTGGATGGACCCGATGTCGGGGGCCCGGTCGACGCGGTCCCAGAACCGGTGGAACGGCGTCCCGCGGCGGTCGGTCGGGTAGCGCCGCCAGAGCAGCTCGCGGTTCATCTCGTGGTTGGCGCCGACCAGGAAGGCCTCCACGAAGCGGGGGTTGGTCTCCAGCAGCGTGATCGTGTCGTCGGGGATCTCGCCGATGCCGGGGAGGAACCGGTCGGGGTCGGCCTCGGCCAGGGCGGCGTACAGCGCCTCGTCGATGGCGGGACCGGCCATGATCGGGTCGAGCGGCTCGCGCTGGCGGAACCGGTCGCCGAGCAGGCCGGTGCGCAGGTCCCCGGCCCCGATCCGCACCGCCATCCGAGCACGGGCCTCGATGACCTCGTGGGGGTCGACGGCGGCGACGAGGGTGGCCTTGGTCGCGGCCAGGTCCAGCGGCTGGGGCGCGGGGACGACCGAGGTCGCGGTGACCTCGAGGGTGGCGCGTTGCCCGCGGAACGCCTCGACGTAGGCCTTGACGACCTGCTCCTGCTTGACCGGCGGGTCGATGGCAGGGGTCGGTCGTGGGCCCGGGTCCGCGGGACCGGTGGGCCCGACCGGACCGCGGCCGGGCCGCCCCGGTCCCGTGGGCAGGGCGGGTCCGGTGGGGCCGATCGGACCGCGGCCGGGCAGCGTGGGCAGTCCGGGCAGCGCGGGCGCGCCGATCCCGCCGCCCCGGACCGGGAGGGTGGGCAGCGCACCTCCGCGGTCGTCGAAGACGCCGGGCCGGGCGCGGGCCACGGCGGCACGCAGGTGGTCGTGGGTCACCGCGCTGTCGGGTCGAAGTCGCGCGACGGTGACGTCTCGGCCGCGTCCGGAGAGGGGCCGGGCCACCAGCGTGGGCTCGAAGGGCGCGAGCTCGAGCAGGTGGGTCTCGACGCCGGAGCGCCCGACGGGCAGGCTGAAGCCGACCGCCTCGGGGTGGGAGCGCATCGCGGCGACCACGGCGGCGCCGAGACCCGCGACGGTGGTGGTGCCGCCGCGCGAGGCCACGGTGCCGGCGAGCTCCACCTCGGTGGCCACCGCCTCGATCGTGGCGAGCTGGCGGGGGAGGAGCACGCCGGTCTTGGCGAGGTCCGGCCGGAGCACGACCTCGGGCACGACGGGCACGCTCTCGAGCTCGCGCGCGAGTCCCTGAAGCTGCTTGACCAGGGTGGCGGGCGCGGTGCCGACGGCGCCGATCTCGGCGCCGATCTCCCCGGTGGGCGAGGAGCCGAACCGCCCGAGCAGCCGTGAGGAGACCAGCCCGTCGGGTGGCGTGGTGAGGACGTCGAACCCGAGCTCGCCCTTGGCCAGCGCGGGCAGCACCTGCACCTCGACCACGGCCCCTGGCGCGTCCGCCACGCGGGCGGCCCGGGTCAGCGGCAGCGAGCGCGGGGACATCAGCCGCCGGAAGCCGGCGTCGAGAGAGCCCTGCGGGAGCGTGCTGCGGGCGAGGTCGCGGGCGAGCACGTGCGCGCCGCTGGCCACGCGGACGTGCACGGCGGCGGTGAGCGAGAGCACCGTGTCGGCGGTCAGCGGCCGGACGTGCCGGTCCAGCACCCGCTCCGCGACGCGCTGCATCAGCCGGGCCCGGTCGAGCAGCGCGTTGGCGGCCAGCACGTCCCCGACCTGCTCCCAGGCGGACTGCATGTAGCGCTCCTGGTTGAGCCGCACCACCTCGGCGCCGAGCCCGGCCGCGGAACGGTGCCGCGGGTCGGTGTTGAGCTCGTTGAGCCAGGCGTGCGCGGAGGAGGCGAGCGTCTCGACCTGGACGTGACGGGCGCCGTAGAGCGGCGGTGCCACCGCCTCGGCGTCGGGTGAGGCGCCCTCGACCGGGTACGCCGCCGGGGCGTCGAGGATCCCGGTCAGCGCGGCGACGTACGCCGCGTGCTCGGGGCCGAGCGAGGGGCCGGTGCCGGGGTCCGGGGCCCGTAGTGCGCCCTCGAGGTCGATCACGCCGCCGGCGTCCGGAGCCAGCGCGGGCAGGGCCGGGTGGGCGGCCCCGATGAACATCGGTCGCTTGCCGACGGTGTCGGGGACGGGACGTGGCTCCAGCTGCCGGGCGAGGTACTCGAAGTTGCCGGTCGGGCCGGTGGCGAACTCCCAGTGGAAGTACAGCGGCAGCGTGACGCTCGCGCCGACGCCGCCGGTGCCGCCCCAGGCCGCCACCGTGGTCGCGCCGTCGGGCACGCTCTGGCCCAGCCCCGCCAGCCGCCCGCTCTCGAAGGCAGGCACGAGGGCGGCGATGTACTCCCGACCCGACTCCAGCCGGCGTGGACAGACCAGCCGGGCCACGTTGAGCTCGGGATGCTTCTCGAGGTGGTCGGGGACCGAGGCCGGAGCCGTCTCCTCGACCACCTGGGTGTGTGCCCACGCCCAGGACTCGGACAGGTCCGGCAGCTCGTCGCCGGGGACGGCGGGCCCCTCGATGCTCAGCGTCGGGAGCGGACGGTCGCGACCGACACTCACGGAGACGCCGGCCTGCTTGCGCACCACGACCAGCGCGAGCCACGGCCGCAGCCGGTCGTTGCTCCCGGTCCGCGCCGGGGTGAACATCCACGGGAAGTCGGGGGCATCGAACTCGATCGCGGCGAACTCGTCGGGGTCGACGTCGCGGGCGAAGCGCGGCGGCTCGGTGCGGACGATGCCACGCGGGTCGACGCCGATGACGTCGCCCGGCCCGTAGAGGCGCAGGTCCACGCCCGCGGTCCGTCCACCCGCCAGCGTGACGGTCACCGGGAACCGAGCCCGGCTGGGGATGCTGCTGCCGAGACCGTCGGCGTCGGGGATGCGGTCGGCGAGGCCGCGGCGTACGTGGGGCAGGAACCGGTAGCTCATGGCCGCACCTCCCGCTCGGCGAGATCGGCGACGTACGTCGCGCCGGTCGCCTTCGCCGAGGCCTGTGCTGCCTCGGTGAAGGTGGCGAACCCGGCGGCGACGGTGACGTCGGCGGTGGCAGAGGCGACGGTGAACCCGGCGGACCCCACCGACACGGCGACCTTCGTGGCGGCGAGCCGCCGGTCGGCGTGGATGCTCGACTGGGCCACGGCGCCGAGGGCGGCCTGGAGCACCAATGACCGCGCCGGTACGACGTGCCGCTCCACCGGCTCGTCCTGACGCAGGTACAGCGTCTCCCACTCGGGCTCGAAGACGACCGCCGAGGCCGGGACGCCGTAGTCGTCGGTCGCGACCGTGACCCCGGCCCGGAACCGCTCGAAGGAGGGCGTGCTGAGCTTCTCCTCCTCGGTCAGGTCGAGGTACTCGCCCCGGGCGAAGTGCTCGTCGCGGAACCCGATCGTCTCCCCGCCGCCCGCGCCGCCGGGGCCGATGGTGGCGCCGGTGATGTCGAAGCGGTTGCCGTCGGTGGGTGCGGACTTGCCCACCCGGACGATGTCGATGCCGAGCGGGACCACCTTCTGCACGCCGACCAGCGAGCTCAGCGGGTGGGCCAGGACGTCGGTGCCCGCCTCGACGGTGCGCAGGGTCACCAACGGGTCGGAGCCCGGCAGCTCCGCGTGCCAGGACTCCGGAGCGGAGAGGGCCGCGACGATCTGGTCGGCGACCCGGACGCCCGGCAGCGCCGGAGCGGCGGCCTCGCCCCAGCCCACCTCGAAGTCGATGTCGACGGAGAAGAGCCACAGCGAGATCGAGGCGTGCCCGTCGACCTCCCAGCGACCGGGGCCGGACAGGGTGCCACGCACCGTGAGCGAGGCGAGACTGATGCTCTTGTAGCGGACCGAGGCGCCGACCCTGAAGTCGATCTCGAAGTGGAAGACCGGTGAGAAGACGAACAGCGCGTCGAAGCCGAGGTAGGCCTCCACCCGGAACCCGCCGCCCGCCGCGACCAGGCTGGCCTCGGCCCCGGTCTGGAAGGTGTTGGAGGTGATGGCGACGTAGCCGACGATGCGCACGGTGACGATTCCGTAGACCAGCTGGATGCCGACCCGGTCCTGCGGCGGGAGGCCCGGCGGCAGGTCGGTGAACCGGGGGTGGAAGCCACCGACCGCGAGGATGAACGTGGGGTCGTCGCCGAACCGGGCCCGGACCACCAGCGACCCGGTGATCGGCAGCAGTGCGACGTGGGAGTCGCGCAGCACCGCGTCGACCGAGAGCGCCTGGTCGGGCACGTCGTAGGCGCCGACGATGTCGACCTGGAGATGGATCAGGGCCGGGGCGTCGATGCCGAGCTCGTCGACCGGCGGCACCTGGACCTTGAGCTGGCCGAGGAGGACCACCCGGGTGAAGGACGGCGACCCGGGGCCGCTGCCGAGGACGTCGTCGAACTGCAGGACGATCCCGAGACTGAGGGTGACCAGGGCGGGCGTGCTCCACCCGAGCTTGAGCGCCGGGCCGACGGTGAGGGCACGCGGGACGATGGGGAAGACCACCCGCAGCTGCCCGATCAGCGTGGGGGCGTTGGCGACGGGGTCCCGGGGGAAGAGCACGGAGTCGAGGACGCCCGTGCGCAGTCCGGACTGCAGCGCCTCGATGGAGACGCCGTGCTGGAGGCCGATGACACCGCCGACGCCGTTGAGGGTGAACCCGTAGCCGAGCTGGATGGGGGTGAACTCGCCGAAGACCATCAGCAGCAGCGCCCAGCCGTCGGCACCACCCGGGAGCCGGGTGGTGAGGATGCCGATGGCCTTGATCGAGACCGGGCCGAAGGCGAGCTCCAGGATCCCGGCGTACTCGCCCTTGTCGGGGTCGAGGTAGAGGTAGCCGCCACCCTTGACCACACCCGCGTCGAGCGCGAGGCCGATCCCCGAGGGAGGCTTGAAGGCGAAGTCGAGGTCGGCCGGGCCGAGGTTGCCCCCGCCGGCCGGGAAGGTGAGGGCCGCGGTCGTGCCCATCCGCTCCACCGCCAGCGCGAACGGTCCGAGCTTGGCGCCCACCGCGCCGGAGGCCTCGAGCTCGAGCGCGTCGGGGGAGATCGTGAACCCGAGGTGCAGCAGCTGCAGCTTGATCGGCCCGAGCTCGACGTCGATGGGGATGTCGATGGCCAGGCCGGCGCCACCCTCGAAGTACAGCCCGCGGCTGCTGGACCAGCCCGCCAGCAGGTCGAACGGCACACGGAGGCCGCCGTCGGGCAGGATCGCTGCGAGGAAGCCGTCGGCGCCGGAGAGGTCGATGACGACCGCGCCGTCCTCGACGGCCACCTCGACGAGCACGTCGCCGTTCGCGCGCCCCGCGGCGAGGTCCCACGTCAGGTCGCTGCCCACGGTGGCGCGCAGCTTGTCCGCCTGGAGCCCGGAGCCGCCGGCGATCCCGAGGAGCGTCAAGGGCGCCCCGCCGGTGCCGGTCACCGAGACGCCGATCCGGGCCCGCCCGGACACCTCGGCCGTGGTGGCCGGTGGGTCGACGCGCAGCTCGCCCGGGGGCAGCAGGTCGATGGCGGCGCCGCCGTGGAGGTCGCCCGAGAGGCCAACGTCGAGGGCCAGTCCGGGGCGGAGGGGGATCTCGATGTCGAGCTGGCGGGCGATGTCGACGCGGGTGGATGCCCGGATGCCGGGAACGGGGTCGTCGGTCGGGCCGAGGTCGACCATGAAGATGCGCAGCACGGGCGGCCCGCCACCGGTCCCGGGCTGCACGAACGCGACCCTGGCGACGCTGTTGGCGAACCGCGCCAGGCGGTCGAGCAGCTCCTCCCACCGCAGATCGGCGGCACCCCAGCGGTACTCCGCGGCGAGCACGGCCAGGGGGTCCTCGAGGAGGTCGCCCAGCCGGTCGAGACGGAGCCGTCGCTCGACGTACGCCGACACCGTGCCGGTCGCGGGGAACGCACGTCGCTCGAGGAGCCCCAGCAGCTCGGCGACTCCGGCGACGACCGGGTGGCGACGCTCGAGGTGGTGGGCGACCAGGTAGCCGACCAGCCGCTCCGGGAGGGCAGCGGCGAAGGCCTGGATGTCCGCGGCAGCAGCTCCCGACGCAGCCGCGTCCACGGCGTCGGCGATGCGGTCGACAGCGGTGGACACCGAGGTGATCACCGGGGTCAGTGCCACGAGGGCGGCCACGATCGGCGCGGCGTCACCGTCCTCGATGGCGTCGACGAGGTCCTCGATCTTCGCGGGCAGGGTGCCGACCGCGCTCGCGGTGTCGCCGATCGCGCTGACCACCCCCGGCACCGCGAGCACGACGTCGGGTGTCGGCATCCCGAGCTCGGCGAACAGCGTCCTGACCTCTCCGGCGGCCAGCCGGTCCTGCAGCGGCTCGAAGGCGTGGGCCACTTCGAGGGCGAGCGACTCGACGGTCACGGGCATGGCTGGTCCTCCCCGGTCTCGTCGTGGGGTGTGTGGGGCGCGGGGGAGTCGTGGAGGTGGTGCTCAGGTCGGGTCCGGGTCAGCCGGGTGACGAGCGGGGGGAGGACCCGGCGGCGCAGGAAGCTGCTCAGGCGCGGCAGGCGACGGACAACGCGTGCGGCCGGCGGGCCGACCTTCCAGTAGAGCGCAGAGAACGCCCGCATGGCGGCGCCGGCGAGACCCGGTCGGGTGAGGGCGCGGTCGCGCCAGTCGCGCAGCGCGACGACGTCGGGGTGCCGCGGGTCGGCGTACACGGCGGTCGCGACGAAGCAGTCGCTGGAGGACGTGGGTGGTGGCTCGGTCGCGGTGATCGACAGTCCGAAGCCCTGCCGGTCGACGGTCACGGCGGTCGCGTGCACCGTGATCTCCCAGACGCCCTGCACGGCGTTGTCGACGAGCACCACCTCGATCGTGTTGATCGCGTCGCCGGTGCTGGTGCTGCCCGGACGGGAGCGTCCGGTCGCGGCGTCGAAGTCGTTCCCGACGTACCGCACACCGGCAGGGTCGGCGACGCGCAGGTCGAGGTCGTTCACCGTGGTGTTCGCCGCGCCGGTCGTGCCGGGTGCGTCGGTGTAGGCGAGCACGACCCGGAGCTGTTGCCCTGCCTGGTTGACGGTGTAGCGCTGGGTGAAGTCCTCTCCGGTGCGCAGCCCGAAGGTGTTGCGGATGTCGCGGACGACCAGGTTGCGGCCGTTGTCGCTGAACATCAGCGCACGGTCGAGACGCAGGATGCCCCAGCCCTCGGTGTTGCTGGGATAGCCGGCGGCTCCCGACATGTCGACCGCCGAGGCGACCAGGACCGCGCGGATCAGCGCGCCGCTCGGGGTGATGGCGTTGGCCGCGTCCGCGGACCCGGTGGCCCACCACCCCTCGGTGAAGTACTGGCGCACCAGGGCGGCGGCACCGGCGGCGTGCGGGGTGGCCCAGCTGGTGGCACACGGGTCGTCCGCGCGAAAGGGGCCGGACACGCAGGCGCTGCCCGTCGAGGAGCGGATCGTGCAGCCGACCGCGACGATGTCGGGCTTGCGGCGGTTGTCGGCCGTGGGGCCGGGGTTGCCGTCGTCGATCCGGGTGCCGTTGGCGTCGGCCGCGGCCACGCAGAGGGCGTTCTTGGCGGTGCCGGGCGGCCCCTGCTCCTCCCCGGTGTTGCCGGCCGAGCCCAGCACCACGTGCTCCTCGTTGTTGCGCAGGAAGGTGTCGGTGTCGATCGCGACCTGGTTGTACGGGGCCGGGATGCCGGCGCCGTGCCGGTTGTCGTGCCAGGAGTTGGTGTGCACGAAGGCGCCGGCGTTCATGTTGTTGGTGAGCTCGATCAGCAGGGTGGCGTTGCCCGCCGAGCCGGCGGCGAGACGCGCGGCCCACGCGCTGCCGCGGTTGGCGTTGGCGCCGGAGTTGCCGCGCTCGTCGCCGACGGCACACCCGGCCACGAACGTGGCGTGGGCGCCGATGCTGGCGTTGCGCAGGCTCACCACCTTGCGGTGGCCCGGCCCCGGGGTGTTGGGCGCGGCGTCGGCGAAGAAGCAGTGGCGGATGTCCGGGGTGTTGCCCTCGAGCATCCCGATGATCTGACCTTCGCCGTGCAGACCGCGGTCCCACACGGGCGCGGTGGTGTTGGTGCCGCCCTGGATGAACCGCGACGCGTTGACGTCGTCCTCCTTCAACCGTGGCTCCAGCTCCAGCCACCGCACGTCGGGCAGTCGGCTGGCGAGGTCGGCGACCTCCCGCACGGGCGCGGTGAACACCACCCGCGCCAGACCGCCCAGGTGGCGGCTGTCGGTGGGCTGCACCTCGACCGCACCCGCCTGCTCCAGGGCGGCGACCACCAGGGGGATCGAGCCACCGTCGAAGAGCGACGCCACGATCGGAACCCGGCCGGGCTCCTCCTCGAGCTGGGTCACCACCGGCTCGTCGAACTTGTACTCGGGCCGGTACGCCGCCACCGCCCGCACGAGCGGGTCGCGTCCGAGCCGGCGTCGCGTCGCGGCGTCCACCCGCTCCACGTAGGCGAGGTTGGGGACGTACGCGGTGAGCGCGAGCCCGTACTCAGCCCGGATCCGCTCGATGTCCGGGCCGGTCAGCGTGCGCTGGAACTGCACGATGCGGGTGTCGTTGGGGTCCGGTGCAGAGTCCGGACGGTCCTCGTCGCGCCGTGCTCGGAGCGCACGAGTCTCGGTGGGATCGAAGTGGTGCTGTCCGATCGACACCAGGTACTGGTGCTGTTCCGTGTCTGCCACGGATGTGTCCACCTGCTTCCGCCGAGCCATGGTGTGACCTGGATCACACGGTAGGAAGCGCGACTGTTGTGGGGCAAGGGATGGGGCCCCAGTGTCGGAATGGGTCTAGACGGGTGGCGCAGGTCCTCTGGGAACCCCGTGGTGGACGTGCAGAGCGCTCAGTGCCGGTCGTGCCCGGGGTCGTCCAGGACGTCGCGCCAGGAGTGCCGGGGCGCGTACCCGAGGAGCTCACGTGCCTTGTCGACGGCGTAGAAGGTCTCGTCCCGACCCATCTCCCGCCGCACCTCCACCCCCTCGTAGAAGCGGTTCCGTACCTCGTCCGTCGTGGCCGCCACGGACATGTCGGCGTTGGCGACGTTGAAGACCTCGTAGCCCAGCCCGTCGACCTCCAGGCAGCGCTGCACCAGCTGGCCGAGGTCGCGGACGTCGATGTAGGCGAAGATGTTCCGCCGCCGCAGCGACGGGTCGGCGAGGAAGGCCGGGAACTGCTCGGCGTACTCGTGCGGTTCGATGACGTTGTTGATGCGCAGGCCGTAGACGTCAGCCCCGGTGCGGGCCTGGAAGGCGCGCGCGGTCACCTCGCCGGCGACCTTCGACATCGCGTAGGAGTCCTCGGGCACGGTCGGGTGCTCCTCGTCCACCGGCACGTAGACCGGGCGCCGTTCGCCCTGGGCGAAGCAGATCCCGTAGGTCGTCTCGGAGGAGGCGAACACGATCTTGCGCACGCCGAGCCGGGTCGCGGCCTCGAGGACGTGGTAGGTGCTGAGCACGTTGGCGGCGTACGTCGCCGCGTCGGAGGTGAGCAGGATCCGCGGCACCGCGGCGAAGTGCACGACGGCGTCGTACGTCGGCTGCTCCGGGAGGTCCAGCTCCGCGAACGTCGCCAGACCGGCCACGGCGGAGTAGGTCTCCCCGGCGTCGGTCAGGTCGACACGCAGGTCGGCCACCTCCGGGTGGCCGAGCGGCACGAGGTCGGCGTTGGTGACGTGGTGGCCCTGCTCGGCGAGGTACGGCGCCACGTGCCTGCCGGCCTTGCCGCTGCCGCCGGTGAAGAAGATCCGCATGGCCAGAAGGTATCCGCGCGGGGCCGGGCGCAACCGCACGGGCTCACGTGTGGACGCTGGTCGACCCGGACGGCGTCGGTCGTGGCCTAGGCTCCGCGCATGTTCATGCTGCACGGCCGGCTCGGGGCCAAGCCCGGGAAGCGCCAGGAGCTGTTGTCGATCCTCAGCGAGGGAGAGCGGGGCGAACCGATGCCGGGCTGTCGGCTCTACCTGGTCGCCGTCGATCCGGAGGACGCCGACGGCGTGTGGATCACCGAGGTGTGGGAGTCGGAGGAGGCGCACACCGCGTCCCTCCAGCTCGAGCGCGTCCAGCAGCAGATCGCGCGGGCGATGTCGATCATCGACATCGACGGCTTCCGGCGCCAGCAGCTCGACGCACGCGCCGGCGTGCCGCGCTGACTCCTCGCCGGCATGCGGGAGCGACCGGTCGTGACGCGCGCTCGATGTCCACCTCGGACTCAGGTGTAGAGGGTCGGGTCGTGCTCCTGGACCTGGACGGCCAGGCCGTCGGGATCGGCGACGTGGAAGAAGCGCCCGAAGGCCTCGTCCGCGATGGGTTCGTGCGCGTAGCCCGCTGCGCGGAGCCGGTGGGCCACCTCCTCCAAGGGCTCGTCGGCCACCAGCACCAGCTCGACTGTGTCGGGGGTGCGGGGCGGCTCGCCGCCCCGGGCCGAGTGCAGGCCGACCAGGCCTCCTCGCGCGCCCATCTCCGACCAGCCCGGGGTGCGGCCTCGGCGTTCGAGAACCAGGCCGAGGGCGGCGTAGAAGCGTTCGGACTCCTCGACGTCGGTGACGTAGCGGATCGGCATGACCTTCATCGGGCGGCTCCTTTGCTCAGACGGTCCAGGTGGGCGCGCAGCGCCTCCTCGACCAGCCGGGACAACGAGGTGTTCTGGTCGACCGCCGCGTGCTTGACCTCTCGGATCAACGCAGGTGGCAGGTAGACGTTGAACTGCTGCTTGTCTGTCATTCTAGGATGCTAGCAACCTAGTACGACGTTGTGAACCCACGTTGCCCGCCACCATGCGTCACGGGATGGACCCGCAGGGTTCGAGGTGACCCCGGTGGCGGGGATGAGGCGTGCAGGGAGGAGGCAGGTGTCTGATGGACGTGCGTGGGACCCGAAGTCGTGTGTGCGTCGAGGTGCAGCCAACCTCTCCATCACTCCCTGCGGTGGAAGGTGATCGACCCGTCGGGGTGGTGGCGGGTGTCGTAGGTGGGGTCGTGGACCCGGCGATGGTGGTGCGGGCAGAGGAGCCGCCCGGTCTGGACGTTGGTGGTGCCGCCGTGGGACCAGGGGGTGTCGTGGTGGGCGTGGCAGATGCCGGGGGCGGTCTGGCAGCCGCGGGTGGTGCAGCCTCCGTCGCGCACGGCCATGGCCAGGCGCATGGCTTCGGTGTGCAGTCGTCGTTGGCGGCCGACGTCGAGGACCTGGGTGCGCCCACCGAGGACCATCGGGATGAGGCCGGCGCGGCAGGCCAGCCGGCGGGCTTCGGTGGCGGAGATGCGGCCGCCGGTGTCCAGGGTGCACACCCCGGCGGTCTCGAGGTCGGCGAGGAGCTGGTCGAGGGTCATGGTGACCACCACCGTGGCCCCACAGCCGCCGGTCCTGGGCAGGTCTTTCGCGTTGATGGATTCGAGCAGCTGGGTGAGCGCGATGCCGTGGCGGACCGGGGTGGGCAGGTCGGGGTCGATGCCTGAGTCGCGGTCCATCGCCACCGCGCCCTCGGTCGGTGCCCTCGGGGGGTTGCGACGGGTTCGACCAGCGGGGGCGGCTGGGGGAGGCCAGGGCGAGGATCATCTTGGTCAGCATCTGGCCGTGCAAGGCCGGGATGCGGAAGCGGCCGTGGCAGGTGCCCTCGTCGTCCTCCCACAGGCTCAAGCGTGGTGCGGCGCAGTGCCTGGGCTTCTTCGCGCTCGAGCGCTTTGCCTTCGAACTGGTCGGCGACCTCGGGCGCGATGACCTCGAAGACCCGCCGGCCCAGGATGCGCAGCTCCTTGGCGTCGTGGTGCGCCGCCAGCTCCACCAGATGGGTCTCAGCGGCGAGCCTCTGTTCGGCGGTGACCGCGTAGAGGCCGGTGCGGGGCAGCCGGTCCAGCGCCGCGACGATCGCGCGGGACTGCGCCACGGTTCACTGCGCCGCGTGCCATCGCGGCGGACAGGACGTCGTGGTGCTCCAGGCGTTGGGCGTGGCGCAGGTCCGAGCGGGCGTCGCGGCGTACCTGCCGGGTCTGCACCGCCACCCAGTCCGCCGCGGTCGGGGCACCGGTCTGCACGGTGGCCTCGGTCTGCTCGGCGTGGGCCAGCAGCCGCAGCCGCAGCGCCGAGAGCTGGGCCTCGTGGCGTGCCAGATCGACCAGCGCCTGCCGCGTCTCTTCCGGCGGCATCGACAGCAGCGGGACCTCGGCGACACCGTCGAGGTCCTCGCCGATCCGGCGGGCGCAGTCGGTCACCGGGTGCTGCTGGCGACCCTCGTCCCGACTGCTGCTCATGGATGGATTCAAGCACCGAGCACTGACAACAACCTGCCCCTGACCTGCGGTTTTGCTCAGTATGCGAGACCCGGGAGAAGAAACTTTGACTGCCTGCTCGTGCGGACTCGGTGCCCGGTGGTGAGGTGGTTTCGACAGGCTCGACCAGCATGGGCTGCGGTCGCTCTCCGGCGTACGGGACCTCGACTGATCGCTCCCTTCGAGTCCGTTCAGGAAAGGCGCTGCTCGACCGGCGTTGCGTGCACCCATTGCCCGCTCGGCGCACTACCGCGTACACGCAGTGCCCGCTCGGCGCGCCACGGCGTACACCGATCGCCCGCTCGGCGCGCCACGGCGTACACCATTGCCCGCTCGGCGCGCCACGGCGTACACGCAGTGCCCGCTCGGCGCGCTACGGCGTACGCGGATTGCCCGCTCGGCGCGCCACGGCGCCCGCGAGACGTCTTGCCCGCCCGGGCGCGGGCTCCTAGCGTGGCTGTCCCCGTCCCCGTCCCCGTCCCCGTCCCCGTCCCCGTCCCCGTGAGGGCCGACCGCAGAGAGCCGCGATCGATGACCTCCCAGCTCCAGGCCCTCTGCTTCGCAGCCCTCGACCCGCAGCGGCTCGCGGAGTTCTGGGCCGAGATCCTGGGCTGGGAGGCCGGTGAGGACCAGTACGCCGACTGCACCCTGCTCCCGCGCGACGACACCGGCTTCCGACTGCGCTTCCTGCCGACCGACGAGCCCAAGGGCCGGCAGAACCAGATGCACCTCGACCTGACCAGCCGGTCCGCGGAGGACCAGCGGCAGACGGTCGACCGGGCACTGCGCCTCGGTGCGCGGCACACCGACGTGGGTCAGCGACCCGACGAGCCACATGTCGTGCTGGCCGATCCCGAGGGCAGCGAGTTCTGCGTGATCGAGCCGGGCAACGCGTTCCTGGCCGACTGCGGGTTCCTCGGGGCGGTCGCCTGCGACGGGTCGCAGGAGGTCGGCCACTTCTGGAGCCAGGCCCTCGGGTGGCCACTGGTGTGGGACCAGGACCAGGAGACCGCGATCCGCTCGCCGTACGGCGGGCCGAAGATCACCTGGGGCGGCCGACCGTACGCTCCGGGGTCCGGGCGCAACCGACTCCACTTCGACGTCGCCGTCGACGGCGACCTGCGGGCCGAGACCGACCGGCTCATCGCCCTCGGAGCCGGCCGCGTCGACAGTGCCGCCAGCGGGGCTGCGTGGGTGATGCTGACCGACCCTGACGGCAACGAGTTCTGCGTGGTCGACGTCATCGCCAGTTCCTCCGAGCACCCCCCCATCTGAGGGGGATGTCAACCCCCTTCTGTCGGGCCTGTGCCGAGTCCTCGACCGGGTTCAGGATGAGAGGACGAGCCGGGAAGGGGAGTCCCGGCGCGACATCACCGGTGGGGGAACACCATGATCACGATTCAGCTCTTCGGCGCCATCACGGTGCTCCGGGACCGCGTGCCGGTCACCGGACTGAGCACCAAGCAACGCCACATCCTGGCCATCCTCGCGCTGCGACCCGGGATTCCGATCCCTCGTGAGCGCCTCGCGGACGAGCTGTGGGAAGGGGCGCCGCCAGCCTCGTACGTGAGCACGCTGGACAGCTACGTCTGTGTCCTGCGGCGCGCGTTGGGGCTGGCGGCGGGCCGGTCCTCGGCCCTGGCGACCACGGCGGGCGGGTTCGTGCTCGAGCGCGATGACGACATCGAGATCGACCTGCACTCCTTCGGGGTGTTGGCGCGTGCCGCCTTCGAGCGGACCGGCCGTCCTGCCCTGGAATGGACCGAGGAGGCCGTCGGGCTCGTCGTCGGGGACCTGCTCGCCGAGGTGCCCTACGCCGCGTGGGCGGTCCGCGCCCGGGAGGACTTCACTCGGACGATGGTGAGCCTGTGCAAGCGCGGTGCCCAACGGGCCAACGGCCTGGGGGAGTTCGCGCTGGCCTCGCAGATGGCCCGTCACGCCGTCGAGCGCGACGCGGTGTGTGAGGACGCCTGGCGCCAGCTGATGCTGGCGCACTGGTTCTCGGGCAACCGGGGGGAGGCACTCGCCGACTACGCCTCGCTGCGCGAGGCGATGGCGGAGTACCTGGGGGACGAGCCGGGACGCGACAGCCAGGAGCTCTACCAGACCATCCTGCGTGAGTGCGCCGACGACGTGTGCCGCCTGGGACCGGGTGACCGGGCCGATCGGCTGCGCACGTTGCTCAATCTGATCCGTCAGGAGCTGGACAGCACTCCCGGAGTCCGGGCCCCGGCGCTGGATGCCCAGCTGTCCGCCGTGGCGGTCTCCGCGCTCGACCGATTGTCCGGACAATCCCCACTCGTCCCCGCCGCACCCTGACGCTGGACTACGCCAGTGGCCCACGATGCGGTCCGTGTCCGGTTGAAATCCGTCCCATCGTGGCCCGCGGTGTGAAACTGGCCACAGCAAGGCACCCCAGACCCCGGTGGCCTGAGGGGAGACCCGGTCCCAACCGGGTTTCGAGGGGGGTTTGCAATGCAGAGAGTTGTCGTGGTCGACGACCACAGAGTGTTCGCCGAGCTGCTCGAGCTCGCGATGCAGGCGGAGCCCGACCTGCAGGTGGTCGGACACGCACAGACGGTGGCTGCTGGGCTCGAAATGGTCGAGCAGCTGCACCCCGACGTCGTGATCATGGACGTGCAGCTGGGTGACGGTGACGGCATCGCCGCCGCCGCTGAGCTCACGGGGCGGGACCCCGCGTTGCGGGTGGTCGTCCTGACCGCCCACGTCGACCCGGAGCTGATGCGACGTGCGGCCGAGGCGGATGCCTGTGCCCTGCTCCCGAAGGACGGTGACCTGGCCGGGATGTTGGAGGTCCTCCGGACAGCGGCCCGGGGCAGCTTCGCCATCCACCCCGAGCTGCTCCACCGGCTGGTGTCTCGCTCGGCGTCGCCGGAGCAGCCGCTGCCGGTGCTGACCCGCCGGGAGCGCGAGGTGCTGCAGCTGCTGGCCTCGGGCCTCGAGACCCGCTTGATCGCTCGTGAGCTCGGGGTGTCGGTGCACACCTGCCGGGGCTACGTGAAGGCGATCCTGGCCAAGCTGGAGGCGCACTCCCAGCTCGAGGCAGTCGCCCGTGCGATGAGGTTCGGTCTGATCGATGTCGGCATCAGGAGCTGAGCGGGGTCACGCACGCCAGTACTCGGTCGCTCGGCGTGCGATGCTCAGATTCGCAGCCATGGCGGCCCTGGGCATGGCGGTCGTGGGCGTGGCCAGCATCTACGTGGCCAACACGGTCAGCCGGGACATCGCCCTCCGTGACGCGGTCAACCGGGGTGGGACCTTCGCACGGGGCGTCGCCGGTCCGCTGGTGAGCACGGGGCTCCGGGAGGCCGACCCGAGAAGTGTCGCGGCGTTCGCCGAGGTGATGGACAACCGCCTCCGCAACGGGTCCATGGTGCACGTCAAGGTGTGGGACTCAGACGGTCAGGTGATCTGGTCCGACCAGTCCGGCCTGAT
Source organism: uncultured Actinomycetota bacterium (assembly GCA_963815595.1). Lineage (GTDB taxonomy): Bacteria > Actinomycetota > Actinomycetes > Propionibacteriales > Nocardioidaceae > Marmoricola. Next base: position 644,922 of record CAWFHA010000007.1, read on the forward strand.
CGGTCGGCTCTTCGACCTCGAGCCCGAGGTGCGCGAGCTCTTCGCCGAGGGCGGTGCCGTGGGCGAGCTCTCCACACTCGACGAGTCCGAGAACGTGTTGGAACGGCGCGAGCATGCCGAGCTCCTCGAGGTCTACGCCGCGGCCGCGACCGCGGACGGCGCGCGCGTGGTGGTCGAGTCGTACTGGTCGACCGAGAGGCTGGACGACGACGCGCGCGCGGTGATGCGTCGTCTCGTGCCGCTCTCGCTCGGGACACTGGGGTTCTTCTCGTTGCTGGTCTTTCCGCTCGCCTGGCGACTGGCGGCTCGCGTCGACCGCATCCAAGGTGAGAACGGTGTGCTCGTACGGCACGCACTCGCGGCCTCCGACCTCGAGCGCCGACGGATCGCTCGCGATCTCCATGACGGGGTCCTCCAGGACGTGAGTGGCGCCGGCTACGCGCTCTCGGCCGCAGCCTCGGCCATGGCCGACGGGCCGGAGCTGCCACGGCGTCTGGTGGGTGAGTCGCTCGAGTCGCTCCAGAGGATCGGCACCTCCCTGCGTTCGACGATGGCCGACATCTATCCGCCGAACCTCGAGACCCACGGACTCCAGGCGGCGGTCGAGGAGCTCGCCCGACAGGCCGACGAGCGAGGGGTGCGGGTCGGGGTCGATGTGCACGGGATGGCCGGTGAGTCCCCGGAAGTGGTGCAGCTGAGCTACCGGGGGATCCGCGAGGGTCTGAGCAACGTCCTGCGCCACTCCGGGGCGCGGAGCGCCGAGGTCTCGGCGCGGCGCACCGGGACGATGGTCGAGGTCACGGTCCGAGACGACGGACGGGGTCCCGGAGAGGCCGTGGCCGAGGAGGGCCACGTGGGGCTGCAGCTGCTGCACGACACGGTCGCCGAGCTGGGGGGTTCGCTGTCGGTGCTCGCGGGGGCGACCGGGGGCACGGTGTTGGAGCTGCGCTTCCCGCGCGTGCTCACCGGGGGCTGAGCGGCCCAAGGTATTTCCCAGCACGGTCGTGCACCCTCGAAAGACGTCTCGCCGCCTATGTCTGGGAGTCCCGATGTCTCGCGTGCTGATCGTCGACGACCACCGCAGCATCCGGGTGGGTCTGGGGGCGGTGCTCGACGCCGAGCCCGACCTGGACGTGTGCGGGCTGGCCGAGTCCGGTGAGACCGGCGTGGCGATGGCGGTCGCTCTGGCGCCCGACGTGGTGATCATGGACATCTCGCTTCCGGGCATGGACGGCCTGGCCGCCACCAGAGCCATCACGTCGCACCTGCCCCACTGCCGGATCGTCGTGCTCAGCTGGCAGTCCAGGGCCGGACTGATCGAGCGAGCGATGCAGGCCGGCGCCTGCAGCTTCGTGCACAAGAGCGTCGGGGCACCAGCGCTGGTGGAGTCGGTGCGAGAAGCCTGCTGCCGAGGGTCGGTGCCCGACCCGTGGCCGCCGGAACCGATGGGTCCGGGGACCCATCTGCGGTGACCACGGTGCCCAGAGCCCGGCGGTGGGTGGCACCGGTGCTGGGCGGAGGTGACCGAGGCCCGCCCCGATGCGATCGGAGCGGGCCTCGGGCCTGCAATGCTTCTGGTGCGCCATCAGGGACTCGAACCCCGAACCCGCTGATTAAGAGTCAGCTGCTCTGCCAATTGAGCTAATGGCGCGAGCGCGTTGAAGCGACTGGAACCTTAGCAGTCGCTCGGAGTGCCGACGAAATCGGGAACGAGTGCGCTGCAGCACATCTCGAGAGCATCCCCGACCCTACCGGAATATTGAAGGTTCAACTAAGGTTGTGACCGCATACTGCTACCACCGGAGGTGTGCGATGCCCGCTGTGACCGTGGACGACCTGACCGTCCTGGACCGCCTGAGGACCCCCGCGCTGGGTGACACCGTGCGCCCGGTCAAGCAGCTGATCGAGGCACCGCAGGGCTACGAGGGGGAGGGCTTCCCCGTACGTCGCGCCTTCGCCGGTGTGGACCTGCGCGACCTCGACCCGTTCGTGCACATGGACCAGATGGGTGAGGTGGAGTACGCACCCGGTGAGCCCAAGGGCACTCCCTGGCACCCGCACCGCGGCTTCGAGACCGTCACCTACATCATCGACGGCGTCTTCGACCACCACGACAGCCAGGGTGGCGGGGGCACCATCACCAACGGCGACACCCAGTGGATGACCGCCGGGAGCGGCCTGTTGCACATCGAGGCACCGCCGGAGTGGCTGGTGCAGAAGGGCGGCCTGTTCCACGGCATCCAGCTGTGGGTCAACCTGCCCCGCGACGCCAAGTGGAGCACGCCGGCCTACCAGGACATCCGCAGCGGCCAGGTGGGGCTGGCCACCTCCGCCGACGCGGGCGCGCTGGTGCGTGTCATCGCCGGACAGGTCGGCCCGACCAGCGGCCCGGGGTCGACGTACACCCCGATGACGATGGTGCACGCCACCGTCGAGCCCGGCGCGCGTCTCGACCTGCCGTGGGACGCGGGCTACAACGCCCTGGTCTACGTGCTCAACGGCCAGGGGTCCGTCGGTGACGACCGGGTCGGGATCCGCACGGGCAACCTCGCCGTCCTCGGCGCCGGCGACTTCGTGACCGTGCAGGCCGGCGGGACGCAGGAGAGCCGCAGCCCGGCCCTGGACGTGATCGTCCTGGGCGGGCAGCCGATCCGCGAGCCCGTCGCCTGGGCAGGCCCGTTCGTCATGAACACCAAGGCCGAGGTCATGGCGGCGTTCGAGGACTTCCAGAAGGGCCGCCTCGGCACGATCCCCAGCGTGCACGGCGCACCGACGACCCCGGTGACCACGCACGAGTGAGCGATGCGCCACGACCCTCCCCGGGCAGGTGCCCAGGGAGGGTCGTGTGCACACTCGGTGGAGGGTCAGCCGCCGTAGACCGACCGCACACCCGAACCGTCGTAGCCGGTGAAGCTCAGGTCGTCCGAGGTCCCGTTGCACTGCGGGTAGTGCATGATCGACGCCGAGTCGTACGGCGTCAGCGGTCGCCAGTTGTTGTCCTCGAAGCAGGTGCCCGCCTCCGGACGGGTGTGCTCGTGGCGGAACCCGAGCGTGTGCCCGAGCTCGTGACCCAAGATGTTGCCCGGCGTCCAGGAGCCGGAGTTCATCAGCGAGGACGCGTTGACCAGGATGTTGCGCTGGGAGTCCGAGGTGCTGGGGAAGAACGCCCGCGCGATGTACTGCGTGGTGTAGGTCGGCTCCACGGAGAAGAGCACCGCGTTGTTGCTCGTGCGGCAGTTGGAGTTCGCGGAGGAGACGTACTTGAAGTCGACGCCCGAGGAGGCGTTCTCCCACAGCGCAGCGCCCTGGGCCATCGCGTTGATCACGTTGGCCTGCTGCGAGCCGAACTTGGTGCTGACGCAGTAGGTGAGGTTCTTGGCCTGCGAGGAGGACCACACGTCGTCGAATCCGTAGACCCGGTTGACCACGAGACCTTCCTTCGGGGTGTTCCCGTCCTCGTGGCTGACCATGTAGTCGTAGTACTCGCGCAGCTTCTTGGTGTTTCCCAGCGCCTCGTCGCCGTTGACGACGTACTGCTGGTCCACGTCCCGGAAGGTCGAGGCCCTGAACTCCTGGAAGCTCGGGGTCTCGGACCGGTCGCCGTTGCTGCTCGATGCCGCCCCGGCCGGCGTGGCGGCCACGCCGGCCGCCAGCACGCAGGTGGCGGCCACCGCCAGCTGGGCGATTCTGGTGCGCTTCATCTGTCTCCTCCGTCTCGCTGGCGCCGGCGATCTGCCCGCGCCTGGCCCGGGGCGTCGGGTGCGACGTCGCGGACCGGCATGCGCCGTCCGTCGCGGTACCCGAGACCGGACGGAGGGGAGTGACGCATGAGGCGCAAGACTTGCGGCCGCGACGCCGCGAGTACAGAAGATGTGTCGTTCAGAGAGGTGTATTGCACAGATCCGCAGGGTGGCCCCACGGGTGGTCCGGGCTCAGGACGCCGGCGGACAGGCGCTCAGGAGAGGCCGACGATGGTGCCGTCGTCGAGCAGGTCGATGCGGGCGGCGGCCGGGCTCACGGGCAGGCCTGGCATGGTCATCACGTCTCCGCACACGAGGACGACGAAGCCGGCTCCGGCCGAGAGTCGCACCTCCCGCACGAGGAGCTCGTGCCCGGTCGGGGCGCCGCGCAGGGTGGCGTCGGTGGAGAACGAGTACTGCGTCTTCGCCACGCAGACGGGCAGTCCGCCGTACCCGTCGGACTCCAACCGGTCGAGGCGTCGCCGGGCCTTGCGGTCCCAGGTGACGCTGGACGCGCCGTACAACCGGTGCGCCAGGGTCTCGGCCTTCTCCACCAGTGAGACGTCGTCGGCATAGGTGAAGGCGAACGACGAGGTGTCGGTCTCCGCCACCAGGTCGAGCACGCCCTGCGCCAGGTCCTCGGCACCTGCTCCGCCGTCGACGAAGTGGGTCGCGGCATGCATGCGTACGCCGAGCGCCTCGACCAGCTCGGTCACGCGCGCGACCTCGGGGTCGGTGTCGGCGGGGAACCGGTTGAGTGCGACCAGGCAGGGGATGCCGTAGACCTCGCGCACGTTGCGCAGGTGGCGGGCGAGGTTCTCCATGCCGCGCTCGACGGCCTCGACGTCCTCTCCGCCGAGGTCGGCCACCTCGACGCCGCCGTGGTACTTCAGCGCGCGGACCGTCGCCACCACCACCGCCGCGTCGGGGCGCAGGCCGGACTTGCGGCACTTGATGTCGACGAACTTCTCTGCCCCGAGGTCGGCGCCGAACCCGGCCTCGGTCACCACGTAGTCGGCCAGCCGCAGCGCCGCTCGGGTCGCGATCACCGAGCTGCAGCCGTGGGCGATGTTGGCGAACGGGCCGCCGTGGACGAACGCCGGTGTGTGCTCGAGGGTCTGCACCAGGTTGGGGGCGAGCGCGTCGCGCAGGAGCGCCGCCATCGCGCCGTGGGCCTCGAGGTCGCGGGCGGTGACCGGCTTCTTCGTGCGGGTGTAGCCGACGACGATGTCGCCGATGCGGCGCTTGAGGTCGGCCCAGGACTCGGTGAGGCAGAAGATCGCCATCAGCTCGGAGGCGACCACGATGTCGAACCCGTCCTCGCGGGGGTAGCCGTTGGCCAGCCCACCCAGGCCGACGACCACGTCGCGCAGGGCGCGGTCGTTGAGGTCCAGGACGCGCTTCCAGTTCACCGAGCGGACGTCGAGGTCGAGGGCGTTGCCGTGGTGGAGGTGGTTGTCGATGAGGGCCGAGAGCAGGTTGTTGGCCGCGGCGATCGCGGTGAAGTCTCCGGTGAAGTGCAGGTTGATGTCGGCCATCGGCACCACCTGGGCGTAGCCGCCGCCGGCCGCACCGCCCTTCATCCCGAAGACCGGACCCATCGAGGGCTCCCGCAGGCAGGCCATCGAGCGGTGGCCGAGCCGTCGCAGAGCGTCAGCGAGCCCGACCGTGGTGGTCGTCTTGCCCTCACCGGCCGGAGTCGGGGACAACGCGGTCATCAGGATCAGCTTGCCGGGAGTGCGGTCCTCGAGGGACTGGAGATAGCCCAGGTCGACCTTCGCCTTGTAGTGGCCGTAGGGGACGAGGTGGGCGGCATCGATGCCCAGCTCGTCGCGGGCCACCGCCAGGATCGGCTGCAGCTCGGCGGCGTTGGCGATCTCGATGTCCGACAGCATTCAGGTCCTTCCGGTGGCGACGCCCATGCGTCTGAGCAGGCCCGAGCGCTCCTCGGAGTCGGGGAGCGTGCGCAGGTTGGACTCGACGTTCATCCGGGCGATGGCCGACCCGGCGCGCGCCACCTCTGCGGCGGCGACGAGGTCGGCGGCGATGCCCGGGCGGGCCGAGTGCCGCAGCTGGTCGATGAGCACGAGGATGTCGATGGCGGTCTCCACGACCCGGGCCTGCGGTTCGGCGGCGTGCAGCAGCGCGGTGTCGATCGCCGTACGTCGTGCCTGCTGGTCGTCTTCCCGGGGAAGGGCCCACGCGGCCGCGACCTCGCTGAAGGCCTGCTCGTCGTCGCGCGCGAGCTGTCGCGACCGGGCGACCAGTCCCTCGGCCCGTCCGACGAGGGAGTCGGCCTCGCAGTACCGCGCCACCATGGCGACCAGGGCCGCGGCCTGTGCCGTGCACAGGGCCGCGACCGAACCACCGGCGGGGGTGGGACTCCGGGCGGCCAGACGGTCGAGGAAGTCGGTGACCGTCCCGTCGTCCGCGTCCGGATCGGGAACCACGTGGCCACGCTAGCGCTGTCACCCGCCCGGCGTCAGGGTCTTGCCCGTCCGCACCGCTCCCGGGGAGGCACGACGCCGCCGCCCGGCTACCACAACCGCACCAGCACGCGGCCGACGATCGCGTCCGCGGGCACCGCGCCGAAGGTCCGGGAGTCCACCGAGTCGGCGCGGTCGTCCCCCAGCACCCAGACATGACCGTGGCGGACCCGGATCGGGCCGACGTAGGTCCCGTCCACCCGCGTGGGGTCGACGTACGGCTCGACGGCGCGCCGGCCGTTCACGACGAGCACCCCGTCCACGATGGCGACCCGGTCGCCACCCACGGCGACGACGCGCTTGATCATCAAGTGCCCCTGCGGGGGTGCTCGCAGCACGATGACGTCGCCCCGGCGCGGGTCACGCGCACGGAGGCCGACCTTGGCGACCAGGACCTGGTCCTGGGCGCCGTAGGCCGGCGCCATCGACGCCGAGGACACCCGCATCGGCTCCACCACCCAGAAGACACCGGCGAGCGCCGCCAGGCCGAGCACGAGCAGCGTGGTCGTCCTCCGCGGCGGTCGGCTGGCCTCGGCCGTCACCGGTCACCCCAGCAGACCGACGGCGCGTGCGGCCAGAGCCAGCAGCCCCAGGACCAGCAGCACGTCCACCACGACGCGACGGAGCCGGCCGCCGAGCAGACCGACGAGCATCGCGATCAGCACCAGCTCGGCTGCGAGGCACACCAGGTCGAGGACACCGACGGGCTCGATCCCCGAGATCGGGTACTGCGGTGTCCCGTCGCCCACCCCACCCGCGACCGGGAGGTGCTCGACGGCGTGCTCGGAGTGGTCGTGACCGTGGACGAACGGCAGCTCGACGGTCCGGCTCGCGACGTAGAGCACGACGAGGCCGACGGTCGCCGCGATCGCGCCCACGAGGAACCGTGGGCTCGGGGTGGTCCGGAGGACGAGCGCCAGCGCGAGCTGGCCGGTGTAGACGAGGATGAAGAACAAGCCGACGTACCAGGCCTCGGCCAGGTGCTGGGGGACCACGACCGCGTGCACGGTGCCCGCCAGGACGGCGCACGCGATCGCCACCCTCCGGTAGGTCCGCTCGGGGGAGCGCGTCTCCGCCGGCGGGGACGACACCAGGACGTGGGTGGTCATCACCGCCTCACAGGTCCACTTCCGGGAGCCACGAGGAGACCGTGCCCAGCGGGTCGTACGCCGGGGTCTCGGCGTCCAGGACCTCGAACTGACCCATCATGTCGTGGTCCTCGTGGACGAGGTTGTGGCAGTGGATCATGTACCTGCCCCGTCCCCCTTCGAACTTGATCAGGACGCGCACGGTCTCGTTCTCGCCGAGCAGGACGACGTCCTTGGCGCCACGCTCGTAGGGCAGCGGGGGCTTGCCGTTGCGGGTCAGGACCTTGAAGTCGATCAGGTGGATGTGGACCGGGTGGTGCCAGCCGCCGTGGAGGTTGCTCAGCTCCCAGATCTCGACGTCGTCGTGGTTGGGCGAGGCCAGGACCTTCCGGAAGCGGCTGCGGACCACGTCGTCCCAGGTGGTGCCGTTGATGGTCCACTGGCCGCTCTTGCGCTTGAAGTCCATCTTGCGGGTGGTGACGGCGTCGCTCTCCGAGAGCGCCATGGTGGGCTGCAGCGGGTTGAGGACCTCCGGGACGGCGTTGTTCACCGGGTCGAAGCCGTCGTCGGTCACGTCGAAGGCCATGACCTTGTTGGTGTGCGTGAAGTCGATCTGGTTCTTCATCCTGGTGCTCCGGAGCACCACGCGCTGTCCGGGCTTGTACTTCGCGAAGTCGATCACGATCTCGTAGCGCTCGGCGGGGGCGTGCCGCCAGCTGCGGACGTACTGCGGCTCGGGTATCAGCCCCCCGTCGGTGCCGATCACCGCGACCTGGTCCCCGGTGCTGAGCGAGAGGATGTGAGCGCGGGAGACCGAGGCGTTGAGGACGCGGAAGCGGTACTTGCGCCGTTGCACGCGCATCGCCGGCCAGGGGCGGCCGTTGGCCAGGATCACGTCGCCGTAGAAGCCGGACTGGTCGTTGTGCGTGAACAGCAGCGATCCGTCGGAGTTGAACATCGCGTCGGAGAGGATGAGCGGGACGTCGTACTCGCCGTGCGGGATCGGGAGGCTCTGCTCGAGGGGGTCCGTCATGACGTACATGCCGGCCAGGCCCATGAAGACGTTCTCGGCCGTGTGGTGCACGCCGTGGTCGTGGTACCAGAGCGTCCTCGCGGGCTGCCAGTTCGGGTAGTGGTAGTCCTTGTACTGGCCCGGGTTGGTGATGTCGCTCGCGTACCCGTCGAACTGGGGGTCCGAGGCGGACCCGTGCAGGTGGACCGAGGTCCACGGGGTGTACTTCAGGGTGGGGTGGACCGCGGGCAGGTTGTTGACCTGCCGCACGACGGCTCGACGTCCCTGGGCGATCCGGAAGGTGGGGCCGGGGACCGACCCGTTGTACCCCCACATCTCGGTCCGGAGCCCGGGGATGATCTCCATGGACGTGGGCTCCATCGAGACCCGGTAGAAGTCGGTCGTCGCGTCGGACCGCACCGGGTCGAGCACCGGCGGTATCGCGAACGGAGTCGTGAACGGTGCCGGCAGGGCACGCTCGGCTATCCGCGAGGACAGCGCCGACAGGCCGCTCACCGATCGTTGGACGGGCAGGGCCACGGCAGCGGCTCCCAACGCAGACATCTTCAGCCAGTCACGCCTCGACAGTTCCATCTCGGTCTCCCTTCCGGCTCCAGACTGGTGCCGGTCCCTTGCGGAATTCTTGGAGCCGGAGGCGGGCGGGTGCGAGGTCGCTCGGTCGTGGAGACATAGGCACGTGACTGCACCCAAGGCGGACACAAGGTCCCGATGTCACGCTGAGGACCTCGGACAGCGATCCTCGTGGCCCGGTGAGCGGGTGGCCCGTGTGGCCGTGCTCGCGGAGCCCCCCGGTCGTTGGCGGCGAGACCGTGACACCCCCGACCGGTCTCGCCGTCAACCCCTGCCCACTCCGGTTCAGGTCGGTGACCCGGTCTGCCGGCATCTGGCAGCTCGGTCGCGCTCGCGGAGCAACCGAGCGCACCTGGAGCTGGGATTGGCGGCAGGTGAGCACGCGGCAGTCGAGGACGCCAGCAGCTGAGGACCTGGCAGCCCCGCGGGGTCAGCAGCTCCGGACACCAGGACACCCCGGGACCTGGTGGTCCCGGGGTGTCCTGGCGGCGGCTCTCAGCGGGGCACCACCAGCGCGGAACGCGCTGACACCGCACCCGGCCCGACCGCGTTGACGGCCCTGACCTCGAACCGGTACTGGTTGTTGGCCGGGAGCACGATGTTGGCCGACCGAGCCGTGCCCGCGACGGTCACCACCGGCATGAACTCGAGCACCGTGGTGCCGTTGGCCGCCATCCGCAGCGGCCTGACCTGGTAGCTCGTGATCGGCGAGCCCCCGGTCGTCAGCGGGGCGTTCCAGTTGGCGATCGCGGTCACCGGCCCACCGACCGCGCCCCTGGCAGGTGCCAGGATGCGGGTCTGTCCGGGGACGGTCGCCGGCGTCACCGTGTTGGACGGTGCCGACAGCGGGCTGGCGCCCGCCGCCGTGACCGCACGCAACCGGAAGTTGTAGGCCGTCCCGTTGGTGAGCCCGGTGATGACGGCCGGCTGCACCGTGGAGATGGTCTGGGTCCGGACGACGGTCGTCCCCCTTCGCACCTGGAGGATGTAGCCGGTGATCGCAGACCCGCCGTCGGCCCCGGGTGTCCAGGTGAGATCCGCCGACCCGTTGCCTCGGGTCGCCGTCAGCGCCGTGGGCGCCGAGGGCGCCACCGGTGCTGCGGTGATGGTCACCGGGTTGGAGTCCGCCGAGAACGGGCCGGGCCCGAACTCGTTCACCGCACCGACCGCGAAGGTGTAGGTCCCGGGCGCGAGCCCAGTGACGAGGCCGCTGGTGGCGGTCCCCGAGCTCACGGTCACGGTCCTGATCGCGACGCCTGCCTGCCGCACCTGGATGGTGAAGCTGGTGGCTGCTGGGCCACCGGCCGCTGCGGTGAAGGGCACGTTGACGCTGCCCTGGGTGGCCGTCGCTGCCGCCGTCCCGACCGTCGGAGCGGACGGAGCCGCCACGGTGATGGTCTGGTCGGTGAACTGCAGCCGCTCGACGTTGCGGAGCCGGTCCCGACCGTCGGTGGCCAGGCCCCGGACGTGGTCGACCGTCACCCCGTCGGGTCCGGGGGTGATGTCGTAGTCCGCCCGCGGGCCGGAGAACAGCGCGGTGTCGGTCCCGGTGGCTCCGGGCTTGATCGACCGCACGATGGAGATGTCCCCGGGGTTCATCCGGCCGGCGAACACGTCGGCCCGCAGGCTCGACAGGTCGTCCACCAGCTTGGTGCCTCCGTTGACCAGGTCCGGTGCCCGCAGCTGCACGTCGAACCAGGCGTCACCGTCGATCAGGTCGTCGCCTCCGCGGCCCTCGATGAGGTCGTCGCCCTCACCTCCGAGGAGGATGTTTCCTCCGGTGAAGGACGTGGCTCCGCCCAGCAGCGCCGACAGGCCCGCGACCCGGGTGATGCCCGCAGCGTCGAGCTCGTGGCCCACCATGTCGCCGGCCACCCGGCTGTCACCCCGCAGCGTGTCGTTGAACTTCCAGCCGGACAGGCTCTCCACCAGGTCGAAGCGGTCGCGGTTGGTCTCCACGCTGGGCGGCAGCAGACCGGTGATGTCCATGTCGGAGTTGCCCGCCTGGGGGTCGCTCTTGTGGCTGGTCCAGTCGAAGCCCAGCATGCCTTCCGCGCGCTGGATGCCCGGCCCCATGAGCATGACGTCGTCGCCTCCCTCGGCGTCGTAGTCCTGCTCGCCGCCGTAGCTGAACATCACGTCGTGACCCGGCTCGTTGGGGTCGTCCTGGAACGGGGCGCCGTTGTCGCCCTGCAGCAGGTTGAACGGTCCCTTGCCGCCCTCGATCCAGTCGTCGCCGTCGTCTCCGAAGACGGTGTCCTCGGCGTCGCCGGCGAAGACGAAGTCGTCGCCCGGACCCGCGAACGTCTCGGTGATGTCGTTGCCGCCGACGATGAAGTCGCTGCCACGACCTCCTTGGTTCAGGTCGCCGCCGAAGCCACGGCCCGAGGACAGGGCGTCGTTGCCGTCGCCGCCCTTGAGGGTGTCGTCACCGAACAGGTCGGTCAGGATGTCGTCGCCGAGGCCGCCGATCAGGTTGTCGGCACCGTCGCCACCTTCCATCCGGTCGTTCCCGTCGTTGCCGCGGATCGTGTCGTCACCCTCGCTGGAGTGGACCCGGTCGTCGCCGGGGCTGCCGTTGAAGACCACGTGCGCCGGTCCGCCGTAGCGGATCGTGCCGTCCGGGGTCCGGGTCAGCTGGCTCGCCTCGTTCCAGTCCTCGGTCGTCGGGTCGTCCGGGATCGGCCCGCTGGTCCCCAGGTTGGCCACGTTGAAGACGTAGTCCGGGCGGGAGAACGAGTCAGCCGGAAGGCCCTCGACGTCGGTGTTGCGCTGGATCAGCTCGGCGAACGAGTTGCCCTCGAGCTGGGTCAGCAGGTTGAGGCCGGCCGTCCTGGAGAGGTAGTAGAACCGGTCGCCGTCCTGCAGGTCCTCCATCTGTCCCTCGAAGACGTAGTTGAAGGTGGGGCCGAGCAGTCCGCCGAAGACCATCTGCTTCTCGGCCAGTCCACCGACCCACAGGTCGATGTCGTCGACCCCGGTGGTGGTGACCCCGTTGGGACGGCTCTCGTAGGCGCCCGTGCTGTTGAGGAACGCGTAGGGGTCCTCGCTGACCAGCGGGTCCGGATCGGCGGCGTCCTCGATCAGTGCCTCGGCGGCCGCGCGCTTGCCGGCCAGGGTCGTCGCATCCGTGATGGAGCCGTGCGTGCCGTAGGCCGCGATGAAGTTGGCCAGCGACTCCGGGTGCTTGAGGCTGAACTTGAGGTCTGCCCAGCTGGTGTAGGGAGCCAGCGCGGAGTCCGAGGTGTCGGCGTGGAACTTCCTACGCGCCTCGTTGAGCGTGGGCACGCCGCTCTCGCGGGCACGCGCCATGTTCATCGTGGCCAGGTCGAGGGGCAGCCCGAGGAGCTCGTTGCGCAGCGCTTCGGTGACGAACTCGTCGAGCTCGTTGCCGATCTGTCGCGTCATGCCGCGGACGATGTCGCCGGCGGCCGCCTCCGGATCGCTTCCGCCCGCCAGGAAGGAGGGTGGATTCAAGAACGCGTCCAGCAGGGCGATGTTGCGCTTGGCACCGCTCGCGGTGACGCGGTCGACCGACTCGGTGAGCATCGAGTGCCCGAAGCGGTAGACGGCGTGGGCGAACTCGGCCCGGATCGCCGGGTCGAGGTTGCTGTGGTAGCCGGTGCCACCCTCGCCGAAGGCGTTGACCATCGGCTGGACCTTGCGAGCGAACTCCTCGAAGGCCAGGTGCTGGTACTCCATCTCGGTGACGAAGCGAGCCGCCTGGAAGAGCCGCTCCTCGTAGTCCCACCCACTCGCGCGGGTGGCGCGCCAGTCGGCCTGCTGGGTCGAGGGCAGGGTGTCGATCATGGTCGAGATCTCCCCGGTGAGCCGGTTGTGCTCGGAATGGAAGACGTGGTGCACGGCGGTCAGGCCGATGTTCTCGTTCACCCGTCCGTCACCGGCGACGAAGTGGGCGCCGAGCATCTCGTCGTCGTACGTCGTGCGGAGGCCGTCGTCGCCCGTCCCCGGATCCGAGTCGGGGGTCAGCGGGACGATCTGGTTCGGCCCGTCGCTGGGGTCGATGTCGCCGACCGGGACCGCGTGGTGGGCGATGTCGTCGAGGAAGGCGTGCCCGGTCCTGGCAGCCCCAGCGGTGCTCACCGGTGAAGAGGGGTTGCCCTCCACGAGCTCGTCGTCCGCGGTGCCGGCGACCCCGTCCGCCCCTGCGCGGACGACCTGGGGGAAGCCGTTGGGACCGCGGGTGAAGCGGCCGTAGGGGTCGGTGAGGAGCAGCGGAACGTTGTCCACGTCGGTGTCGACGAGCCTGATCCCCAGCACCGTCTCCGCCTGCTCCTTGAGCCTGGTCCAGGTGGCCATGCCGTCTCCGGTCCCGGTGAGCATGCGTCCGGTGCCGACAGGGCTGCCGGCTCGAAGCTCGTACTCACGCAGGAAGACCTGGTGGGAGGGGTGCGAGGTGTAGGTCTGGCTCTGGTCGACGAACGGTGAGGTCTTGTTCTTCGCCTCGTGGTCCCCGTCGTGCGTGGCCCGGGTGAGGACCATGAAGTTGGTGCTGGAGCCCGGGCGGTACTTCGGGTCGTCGGTCTTCAGCGGGATCAACACGGTCCCGTTGCCGCCCTTGTTCACCAGGTCGAGGCCGTGGTCGAAGAACTGGCCGAAGAGGGTGAACCAGGAGTTGTAGGGAGCGGAGAGACCCGTGTCGGGCGCGACGTTGGGGATGGAGATGGAGCCCGTCCTGGTGTCCACCACCGGATTCTCGCCACCGGCGGCCACGGCTGCCGGGTTGCTCGCGGTCTGGTCGACGACCAGGTTGCTGACCGTGCGCGGCTGGGAGTCGATGACGAAGCCGTTGTTCTGCTGATAGCTCGTCGGGCCGTCGGGGGCAGGCCCGGGACCGTCGGGGTCGCCGCTCTCGGCGTCGCGCAGCTTCTTGGGCACCAGCCGCGGGAACTTGCGGTCGGCCTTGCCGTAGTCGGCCTGGTCGACCTCGATGTTGTTGCACACGCCGCTGACGGTGCGCAGGCCCCAGGGCAGGGTCACCCCCACGCCGTTGTTCGGGATCTGGTCCACGTCGTTGCCGAGCAGTGCCCCGCACGGGCCGGTGGCGGGGGTGGTGTTGGCGACGTGGTACTCCGCGATCTTGATCTGCTTGAGGATGAACCTCAGGTCGGAGGCGTTCAGGTTGAACCCCTGCCCGACCGGTGCTGCGCTCGCCGGCGCGGTCGCCGCCCAGGGAGCCAGCAGCGCGCACACCACGGCGAGCGTGGCGACGACGGCGGGTGACCGCCTCCGGCGTGACCTCCGCGACGACCTGACGGCGATCGGCTTCCGGATTCCATTCATGATGACCCACCTCGAGCGCTGCATGTTGCCGGACGGATAGACGTGGGGCCCACCATCCGTTCGCCACCTTGGGCATTCCTTGGAGACGCCGAGCGGGCACTGGACGTACGTCGGAGCGCGCCGAGCGGGCACTGGACGTACGTCGTGGGTCGCCGAGCGGGCACTGGACGTACGCCGTGGCGCTCGCGAATCCGGATAGTCCGCGACGTTTCGCAGGCCCCGCGGTCGTTTCGGCCTGTCGAACGTCACGGACTATCCGGTCCGGGGGCCGGGACCTGGGGAAACAGCGAACCGCAGGCCGGGGGTCCGGCCTGCGGTTCGGTCTGGGGTGAGTGACGGGACTTGAACCCGCGACCCTCGCGACCACAACGCGATGCTCTACCAGCTGAGCTACACCCACCAGGAGGCCTCCCGCGAGGAGGCCGGACGAGAGTCTAACGGGTCATTCGGTGTGCTCCGAACCGGGTTTGCTCCCGGTCAGCGAGCCCTGGTGCCGGGCGGCAATTCTCTTGGCCGTGGCGGAGTCCGGGCCGGGGGAGGGCACGAAGACGGCCTCGCGGTAGTAGCGCAGCTCCTCGATGCTCTCCCGGATGTCTGCGAGCGCTCGGTGGTTGCCGCCCTTGGCCGGCGCGTTGTAGTAGGCACGCGAGTGCCAGCGCCGGGCGAGCTCCTTGATGGAGGAGACGTCGACGATCCGGTAGTGCAGGAACTGCTCGAGCTCGGGCATGTCCCGGGCGAGGAACGCGCGGTCGGTGGCGACGGTGTTGCCGGCCAACGGCGGGCGGCTGCCCTCGGGGCAGTGCTCGCGGACGTAGGCGAGGACCTGCGCCTGCGCGTCCTCCAAGGTGGTGCCGTTGTCGAGCTCCTCGGTGAGGCCTGAGGTCGCGTGCATCTGCTGCACGAACTCGACCATCTGGTCCAGCGCCTCGCTGGGCGGCTTGATCACGATGTCGACGCCGTCACCGAGCACGTTGAGGTCGAAGTCGGTGACCAGCGCCGCGACCTCGATCAGGGCGTCCGCCTGGAGGTCGAGGCCGGTCATCTCGCAGTCGATCCAGACAAGTCGCTCGGTCACAAGCGCCGAGCCTACTCGGCTGCCCTCGGAGCGGAGGTGGCGCGTGGGGTGGCTGGGGGCGGCTTCTACGCTGTTCCGGTGCCCGCCAGCCCCTCGTCGTACGCCGCGCCGCAGGAGGACGCGCGACGCGAGCGCAAGACCGTCGTGCTGCTGGTGGTCGGCATCCTCCTCGCCGTCTCCGTGGTGATCGCGGGCCTGGTCGTCCTGTCCGGTGGGAGCGAGCCGGCCACGCCTCCCGCCCCGACGGCAGCGGTTGCGGTCGAGGACCGGGCGCTGGTCGTCGGTCCGGACGACGCACGGGCCACGGTGGTGGTCCACGAGGACTTCGGGAGCCCGGAGAGCCGTGCCTTCGACATCGCCTCCCGCGACTTCCTGCGGATCGAGGCGGCGCGCGGCGTCGTACAGGTCCGCTACCTGCCGTTCGCCGCGGACGACGACGGCTACGCGGTGGCAGCTCTCGAGGCGTGGTCGGGCATCGCCACGCGGGGTACGCCGGAGCAGGCACTCGCCTTCCACGACGTGCTCGTCGACCGCCAACCGGACCCGGGCAGCGCGACCCCGGACGAGTTCCTGGCGTGGGCGGCGGACGCGGGGATCGAGGATCCCGATGCCCTCGAGGCGATCGACAGCCCGGATGGGGGCTTCGTCGCCCGGGCCGGTGCCGCGGCGGCCGAGGCCGGCGTACGACGTGCGCCCGTGGTGCTGCTCGACGGGCGAGCCGGTCACCGGCCCGACCCCGGTGGCGATGGCCGAGCGACTGCAGCGCGCGCTGCTGGCGCTCGACTGACATGCTGGGCGCCATGCCTCCGAGCCCAGCCGACCTCGCCGGATTCATCACCCGCCTGCCCAAGGCCGAGCTGCACGTGCACCACGTCGGCTCCGCCTCGCCGCGCATCGTCTCGGAGCTGGCGACCCGTCACCCGGGCCGGGTGCCGAGCGACCCCGAGCAGCTGCGCGAGTTCTTCGCGTTCCGTGACTTCGCCCACTTCATCGAGGTCTACCTCGCGGTCGTCGACCTGGTCCGGACGCCGGAGGACGTGCGCCTGCTCACCTACGAGATCGCGCGCGAGATGGCCGAGGGCCAGCAGGTCCGCTATGCGGAGCTGACCTGCACGCCGTTCACCTCCGTGGCCGCCGGCGTGCCGATCGAGGGCTACACCGAGGCGATCGAGGACGCGCGGGTCGCTGCTGAGCGCGACCTGGGCATCGTGCTGCGCTGGGTCTACGACATCCCGGGGGAGAGCGGCATCCCGGCCGCCGACGACACGCTGCGCTACGCGCTGGAGCACCCGCCGGAGGGGCTGATCGGCTTCGGGCTGGGCGGCCCCGAGGTCGGCGTACCGCGCCCGCAGTTCAAGCCGCACTTCGACGCCGCCCGCGCCGCCGGGCTGCGCAGCGTGCCGCACGCCGGGGAGACCACCGGGCCGGAGACCGTGTGGGATGCACTGCGCCACCTCGGTGCCGAGCGGATCGGGCACGGGACCTCCGCCGTACGTGACCCCGAGCTGCTGGCGCACCTGGCCGAGCACCGGATCCCCCTCGAGGTCTGCCCCTCGTCCAACATCGCCACCCGGGCGGTGGAGACCCTCGACCAGCACCCGCTCCGCGCGTTCCGCGACGCCGGCGTCGTGGTGACCATCAACAGCGACGACCCGCCGATGTTCGGCACGACGCTCAACCGCGAGTACGAGATCGCCGCCGGCCTGCTCGACCTCGACGAGGCGGGCCTCGCGGACCTGGCCCGGACGGCGGTGGAGGTCTCCTTCGCGCCCGAGGACGTCAAGGCGCGGGTCACGGCGGAGATCGACGCGGTTCTCGCGTCGGGCTAGCTCGTCGCCACCCAGCCCCGCGGCAGCCGAAGGCCCTGGGAGCTCATACCTCCCAGGGCCGCTTCCTTTTCTACGGCGCCGCGGGCTCGCAACCGGGCAGCGACACGGCTCCGGCCCCTCGCACGGGACGTGGCCCCCGTGTCGGACCGCGGTCCGCGGGTACTGCCACGGGGTCGCGGGCCGCACCCGGCCTGCCCCCCACACGTGAGGAGCAACGATGAAGGCCGTGACCTGGCATGGACGACGGGACGTACGCGTGGAGGAGGTCGCTGACCCGGTCATCTCCGCACCCAACGACGCGATCGTGAGGATCACCTCCAGCGGGCTCTGCGGCTCCGACCTGCACCTCTACGAGACCCTCGGGCCGTTCATGGGCGAGGGCGACGTGCTCGGCCACGAGCCGATGGGCATCGTCGAGGAGGTCGGTCCCGAGGCAGGCGACCTCCGGGTCGGCGACCGGGTGGTGATCCCGTTCCAGATCTGCTGCGGCCACTGCTGGATGTGCCAGCAGGGGCTGCACACGCAGTGCGAGACGACGCAGGTGCGCGAGCAGGGGACCGGGGCGGCGCTGTTCGGCTTCAGCAAGCTGTACGGCGAGGTGCCGGGCGGGCAGGCGGAGTACCTCCGGGTCCCGGAGGCGCAGTACATGCCGATCACCGTGCCCGAGGGGCCGCCGGACGAGCGGTTCCTGTTCCTCTCCGACGTGCTGCCCACGGCCTGGCAGTCGGTGGAGTACGCCGACGTCCCCAAGGAGGGCACCCTGCTCGTGCTCGGCCTCGGTCCGATCGGTCAGATGGCGTGCCGGATCGCGGTCCACCACGGCCGCCGGGTCATCGCCGTCGACCGGGTCGCGGACAGGTTGGCTCGCGCTGCGGCCCGTGGCGTCGAGGTGATCGACCTCGACGAGGTCGACGACGTCGGCGAGGAGGTCCGCGCGCGCACTGCCGGGCGGGGTGCGGACGCGGTGATCGACGCGGTGGGCATGGAGGCCCACGGGTCGCCGGTGGCCGAGGTCGGCCAGCGCATCTTCAACGCGCTGCCCAAGCGGCTCACCGCCCCCCTGATGAGCAAGGTGGGGCTGGACCGGATGGCCGCGATCTACACCGCCATCGACGCCGTACGTCGCGGCGGCACCGTCTCCCTGATCGGGGTGTACGGCGGCCAGAGCGACCCGATGCCGATGCTCACCATGTTCGACAAGCAGCTGCAGTTCCGGATGGGCCAGGCCAACGTCAAGCGCTGGGCCGACGACATCATGCCCCTGCTCGTCGACGACGCCGACCCGCTCGGCACCGAGGACTTCGTGACCCACACCATGCCGCTGGACCGGGCCCCGCAGGCCTACGACCAGTTCCAGAAGAAGTCCGACGAGACGTTCAAGGTGGTCTTCAAGCCGGGCGCGGCTGGCTGAGGCAGCGGACCCGACCGGCCGGCGCGACCTGTTCGTGACGTCGCCCGGCCGGTCGACGCGGTCCCACCGGCTTGGAGAGCCCCGCAACACTGGCGGCGTACCGGTCCCGGTACGCCGCGCCGCGCAGCGGTCGACGGATGCACCCGACGAAAGCGACCCGATGCGCCGCACCGCGATGCTCCGGGCCGGGGTGGTGGTCGCCCTCGTGCTCACCGCAGTGGTGCTGCTCCGGGTCCACGGATGGCCCGACGTCGCCGTCCTGCGCGAGCAGGTGGACGCCACCGGGGCGGCCGGGCCGCTCGTCTTCGTTCTCGGGTACGCCCTGATCGTGCAGGTGCCCTCCCCGGCCGGTCTGCTCACCATCGCGGGTGGGGCGCTGTTCGGCCTCTGGCAGGGCACGGCGCTGGTGCTGGTGGCTGCTCTGCTCGGGGCCTGGCTCTCCTACGAGATCGGCCGGTTGCTGGGGCGCGACGCCGTGGCCCGGCTCACGGGAGGCCGCCTGCGCCGCGTGGACCGGTTGCTGCGCCACCACGGTCTGGCGGCCGTCGTCGCCGTGCGGCTGCTCCCGGTGCTGCCGTTCGCGGCGGTCAACTACTCGGCCGGACTGTCCGGCGTGGGGCGGCGCGACTACCTCCTCGGCTCGGCCGTGGGCATGCTGCCGGGCGTGATCGCCTACGTGGCCGTGGGTGCCTACGGCTCGGACCCCTGGAAGCTGCTGGCCGCCGGCTCGGTCTTCGTGCTCCTCGTGCTGGGCAGCGGCGCCTGGGGTCGCAGGCTGCTGGCCCGCTCCGGGGCCGTACCCGCGGACAGCGCCGCGGTGGAGGCCACGTCCTGAAGCAGGAGCGAAAACACAGGTCCGGTGCCCCCGGCAGGATTCGAACCTGCGACCTAGAGATTAGAAGGCTCTTGCTCTATCCAGCTGAGCTACGAGGGCGGGGGGTCGGGAGCCACCTCGCGCGAGAACCTGGGAAGACCCGTGTCGTCTGCTCGGAGTACGGCGACCCACCGCGACGCAGTATGCCCTAGACGCGGAGGCGCGAGCTCGGGTACGCCGTACACCCGACGCCGTCAGCGAGAGCTGGTGGCGTCGCCGGCCGCACGGTCGATGTCCTCGGCGTGGGACTGCAGGACGAAGCGCGCGAACTCTGCCTCCGACACGTCGGCCTGGGCGGCTGCTCGGGCGATCTTCCGGCCGGCCGCCTCGACGCTCAGCCCCTGGATCTCGGCGACGAGCCCGGTGGCGAGGTTGATGTCCCCGCTGTCCGACAGGCGGCCGGGGGTCGCGGCGGCCCGCAGGCGGCTGCGGAACCCGAGGTCGGCGTTGGTCACGGCACCCGCGGCCCACGCGCCGCACGCGTCCGCCAGCTCCTGGTGGTGGCCGTCGAACGCGTCCGAGGTCGCGCCGTAGAGGTTGATCCCACCGACCACGTGGTCGTCGCCGAGGATCGGCAGGGACAGCGTGCTGGAGATCCCGGCCAGGGCCTCGGCCCGGGCGAACATCTGCCACTCTCCCTCGTCCAGCGGCAGGTCGGCGGTGTGCTCGACCCGGTCTCCAGCCATGGCGGCCAGGCACGGTCCATCGTCCAGGTACTGCACGGCGTCGAGCAGGGACGCTCCGGACCGGTCGACCTGGAGGGTGAAGGTGAGGTCGTCGTCGACGACCGAGAGGCTCATCGCCACGCAGCCGGGGGCGATCTCGCGCACTCGGCGCGACATGCGCATCATCGACTCCTCGATGCCGCCGTCACCGAAGGTGCCCAGCCAGTCGAAGGCCTCCCGGGTCTCGGGAACGGGCTCCAGGTCCCTCGCGTCGTGCCCGCTGTCCATGCATGACGGATACCCAGCAGCCCCACCACGCAATCCGGAGGCGATGACGGATTCAGCCCGCGGGCACCGCCGTGACCACGAGGTTCTGCTGGTAGCCCCCGTTGTCGGCGTCGTAGGCGCCACCGCAGGTGATCAGGTGCAGCCGCTCGGGACCGCGGCGCGAGAACAGACCGGAGGGCAGGCCCTGCCGGTCGAAACGCCGGATCCTGGCGACCTCGTAGGTGCGGGTCCTTCCTCCGGCGACCTGCACCGTCAGCACGTCGGCGACCTCCACGTCGCGCAGCCGGACCAGCGGGCCGAGGCCGAAGCCTTCGGCGTCGAGGTGGCCGGCCAGCACGGTGGTGCCACCACCGGCTCCGGGAGACATCCCGAACCGGTACCAGCCCAGCTCCCGTGGATCGCGCGGCAGCTGCATCTGCCCGTCACGGCTGACCCCGACCGGTCGTACGCGCGCGTCGATGTCGACCGAGCCGAGCTCCACGCGGACCGGCCGTGACGTACGCCGCTGGCTGGCGGCCGAGCGGAGCGCGGTGGCGTCGGAGCGGCCGACCTCGGGCAGCGTCGTCCGCCGGTCGGCGTTCCGCCCGGTCGTCCCGCCGGGATCCGGCCGCCCGAGGGCTGGTCGCGCGGGTGGGGGCGCCCCGGGTCCGGTGTCGACCCGTTGTGGCTGCGCCGCAACCGCACGTCCGGACGCGGCGACCCGGTCCGTGGGCCGGGCCGCGAGCCCGGGCAGTGCGGCGGTCAGGCTGACCACGAGACCGACGACAGCCAGCGCTGTCACCAGCGCGGCTGCCGTCGGTCTGCTCATGGTCTCGCGGTGCCGTGGGATCAACGGCGGGCGAGGGCCGGTGCGAGTCGACGACCCGCGAACACCAGGGCGAGCAGCGAGGCGCCACCCAGACCGAGCGCCCACGTCGGGACCGCGCCGGACTCAGGGGCCAGACCGACCTGGCCACCGGGGACTCCACCCGGCGCCGAGTGCAGACCGTCGATGGTCTGGACGGCGAGCTGCAGGTTGTCGTCGGCGGCGCTGCCCCAGGCGTAGACGATCGTGTTGGTGCCCTCACCGAGGCTCACGTCGGCCGGGCCGATGGCCACCGTGTCGGTGCCGGCCAGGACCACGTCGGCGCTGTACGAGCCGGCCGGGACCTCCGCGACGGCCTCGTCCGGGTTGGTCAGGCCCTCGACCAGGGCGTTGCCGTCCGCACGCACGTCGACGGCCGGGGCGGCGGCGGTGTGCCGCACGGTCAGCCGGGCGTTGCCGGCGCCGGTGGCCGAGGTGTCGTTGACGAAGACGTTCAGGGCCGGGTTGCCGTCGGCGTCCAGGTTGGCCACGACGGTGGCGTTGGCCCCGGCGGGGACCTCGACACCGGACTTCTCGATGGCCGGGTCGGCGCTGTCCGGGGTGTCGCCGTCGGCGTAGACCGCGAGGTCGTAGCTGCCGGCGGGCAGGCTGAGCGGGTCGGTGAGCGTGCCCGGCTCGAAGTCGGGGATCAGCTCCTCACCGTTGGCGTAGACGTCGACGGTCAGGCCGGGTACGGCGTGCAGGACCGACACGGTGGCGTCGTCAGCCGCGGAGGCGGGGGCGACCGGGGCGGCCAGGAGGGCCACCACTCCGGCGGCCGCTGCTGCGATGGTGCGTCTCATGATGTGTGTCCTTTCGGTCGGGGAGGTTCCCTGACCGCGATTCGGGCCCAGCGCTCCCGCGGATGGGGGTGCCGGCAAGAAACTCAACACAAATCTCAACGCGATGTTGATATATGCGCGCAAGACCCACCAGATCGGTCTGGTCCCCGGACGTGTGGTCTGGACCACATCGACCAGCAGGTGGGTGAGCGCCGGTCAGTCGAGGCGGCGGGCGACCAGGGTGGCGACGTCGTCCTCACGGGTGTGGTCGCGCACGGCTTCGACGAGCCGGGGGAGCGCCTCGTCGAGCGGACCGTCGGCGAGCATCCCGACGGCGTCGAGCAGCCGCCGCTGCCCCACGTCGATGTCCTCGCCACGGCGCTCGATGAGCCCGTCGGTGAACGCCACGACCGCGTCTCCGGGCCAGAAGCGCACCACCTGGGCGGAGCGCTGGCCGACGACGACGCCGACGGGCGCCCCCTCGGCAAGGGGCAGCTGCTCGGCGCTACCGTCCGCGCGCAGGACCACGGGCGGCGGGTGCCCGGCGTTGGCCAGCACCAGCTGTCCGCGCTCGGGGTCGGCCACCAGGTAGACCATGGTCACCAGCTGGGTGATGCCGTAGGTGGTGAACAGCACGTCGAGCTTGTGCAGGACGACGTCAGGCGTCGGGTCCACCGCGATGAAGGCGCGCATCGAGGCGCGCATCTGCGCCATCGCTGCTGCCGCCGCCACGCCGCGCCCCATGACGTCGCCGACGAACACCGCCAACCGTCCGTCGGGGAGCTCGAAGGCGTCGAAGAAGTCACCACCCACCTCGGTCCGGCCGGCCGGGTCGTAGGTGTGGACGACCTCCCAGCCCTCGATGGGCGCGGAGAGGTCCGGCAGCACGGCCTCCTGCAGCTGCGCGGCGACCTGCTGGGTCTGGCTGTGCAGCACCGAGTTGTCGATGGCGACGGCGCAGCGACGGGCGAGGTCCTCGGCGAACGCGACGTCGGTCGCGTCATAGCGGCGCTCGGCCGCAGCCGTGGCCCAGGTGATGACGCCCAGCACCTCGCCGCGTGCGACCAGGGGGACGAGTAGCGCGCTGCGCAGCTGCAGGTCGCGCATGAGCCGCAGGTGCTCCTCGTCGCGGGCGGCCGCGACGAGGAGGTCGTCGGTGATCTCCGCCAGCAGGCTGCTGCGCCCGGTCCGCAGGACCTCCCAGGTCCCGCCGGGCACGTCCCGGGCGGCGGGGTAGCGCTGCTCGATCTCGACCGCCAGCTGTCTCTTCGCCGGGTCGACGTGCTCCACCGCCAGCCGGTGCAGCCGGTCGTCCTCGACGAGGTCGATGGCGCACCAGTCCGCGAACTCCGGCACCGCCAGCCGGGCCACCGCCCGCAGCGTGCGGGCGTAGTCCAGGCTGCTGGACAGCTCGGCGGCGGCGTCGGCCAGGAACCGGACCCGGGTCGCCTGCGCCTCGGCGGCCTCGCGGGCGCGGATGCGCTCGAGGGCCTGGGCGCAGGAGTCGGCGAGGATGCCGAAGAACTCCAGCTCCGCTGCAGTCAGCTGCCGTTCGCCGGGGAAGGAGAGGGTGACTGCGCCGAGGGTCTGACCCAGCACGCTGAGCGGCAGGCCGACGATGGTGCGGGCCCCCTCGGCCGCGCGCTCGAGGTCGGGGTACTCCGCCGCGATGGCCCCGGCGCCGACGAGAACCAGCGTTCGTCCGGTGCGGACGACGTCGCCCGCGGGGGTCCGTGCATGACGGGAGAACCGCGCCCAGCGCTGCGCCACCCCGGCCCGGGCGCCCCGGATGCCGACCAGCGCCAGGGTGTCGTCGTCGACGACCACCGACAGCGAGGCCACCGTGGCCCCGACGGCGTCGGCGGCCTGAGCCACCACGACCTCGGTGACCGAGTCGACGTCGGCGGCTGCCCCCAGGTCCGCGGCCACGCGCGCGAGCCGGGTGAGACGGTCCTCCAGACGACGCGACTCGCGTCCCTCGCCACGCGGACCGCCCGTGTCGTCGACCACGCACACCAGGCCGGAGACGACACCCGCGTGCCGCAGCGGCAGGCAGGAGACATCGGCGGTGCGGACGGATCCGTCGGACGATCTCACCTGCAGCCGTCCGCTCCAGTGGCCACCCGCCAGCACGGCGGGGACGATCTCGGCGAAGAGATCGGCCTCGCCCTCCGGGAGCAGCACGTCGGCCAGGGTGCGTGGGGAGGTGAGGTCACCCAGGTCGTGCAGCCGCTGGGCGGCGGAGTTCGCGTAGGCGACCAGGCCTGCCTGGTCGATGACCAGCACGCCTTCGGCCAGCCCCTCGAAGTGCTCCAGGTCCCGGAGCCACGCGGGCGCTCCCGGTGTCGGCATCTGGCAATCCTGTCAGGGCAGGGACGGCGCGGCTGCCACCCGAACGGGTCACATCGTCACACCCGTTCGTCAGTGACGGCGAACCGGCCGGGTCCGGGACGAGGTCGCGCGCACCCGGTCGCCGCTGCGCCAGGCGGTGACCCGGACGCTGACGCGCTTGCGCACGTCGGCCTTGCGCAGGCGGTACGTCGCCCGGTGGGCGCCCTTGATCGCGTGCCCGTTGCGCAGCCACTGGTACCGGACGGCGGCCGGGCGGACCGTGTAGCGCCCGGACGTGGCGTGCAGGCGCGCGCCTCTCCGAGCGGCGCCGCGGACGACGGGGGAGTGCGTCGACCGGAAGCGGACGGTGGTGGCCGGGGGGTTGGAGGCCGGAGGGTTGGTGGCCGGAGGGTTGCTGGTCGGCCCGGTCACCGGCACCACGGAGGGCGCCGAGCCGAGCGGCAGGGTGATGTCCTCACCGGTGTGCACCTCTCCCGGCAGCGGGTTGAGGTACCAGTCCGGCTCGTAGCCCTCGCCCCCACCGAGCCAGGCCGCCGCCACGCCGCTGGTGTCGACGCCGAGGACCCCGTCCTCGTAGACCCCACCGTGGCGGGCCGGGAGGACCACCTCGTAGAGGCCGTCCGCCCCGACCGGGACAGCGGCCCCCAGCGGTTGGCTCGCCCCGTCGGTGTTGACGGTGGGGATCACGCGGCCCGCGACGGCATTGCCCCGGCGGTCGAGCAGCCGGCCCGAGTAGCTCACCGGCACGGGCACGACCAGGTCGATGCCGTCGACCTGCTCGCCGGGCGCCGCCGTCACCGAGGTGGCCAGCTCCGCGGAGAACACGTCGCCGTACCAGTAGCCGTAGCCGGGGCCGAAGGACGTGCGCAGTCGCACGGGGACACCGGCGGGTGCGCGCAGCACGTAGCTGCCGTCCGCCGCCACGGGGGTCTCCAGAGCGGGGTCCTCGGTCCAGGTGTCCCCCGCGGTCTCCCGGTAGACCGACAGGGTCCGGTCGGCACCGTCGGCGGTGGAGAAGGTCACCTGCCCGGTGATCGTGGTCGCGCCGGAGTCGGCGAACGCCGGGACTGCCGGCATCGCCGCGGTCGCCAGCGCCAGGGCGAGCAGGGCCCGTGCCGTCCAGGAACGTCGGGGACGAAGACCGAAAGAGTGCGACATATGGGGAGGGTAGGAGCAATACCGGACGGTGACGATGAGCGACATCCACCCGTCTAGTCCGCTCCAGCCCCCGTGGTCACACTCCCGTCGCGGACCCGTGGGTTGCGCTAGGAGCGCAGCCGGTCCATCCAGGCCTCGACGTCGTCCGGCTCGCGGGGCAGCGCTGCCGACAGGTTGCGGACACCGTCGGCGGTGACGGTCACGTCGTCCTCGATCCGGATGCCGATGCCGCGCAGCTCCTCCGGGACCAGCAGGTCGTCCTCCTGGAAGTAGAGCCCGGGCTCCACGGTCAGCACCATCCCCTCCGCGAGGTCACCCCCGGGATAGATCCCGGTGTCGGCTGCTGCGCAGTCGTGCACGTCGAGTCCGAGCATGTGGCTGGTGCCGTGGAGCGTCCAACGGGCGTAGACGCGGCTGTCCGGCGACAGCGCCTCCTCCGCGCTGACGGGGAGCAGGCCCAGGTCCTCGAGCCCGTGCGCCAGGACGGACATCGCGGCCTCGTGCGGGGCGCGGAACGCAGCACCGGGTCGCACCGCCTCGATCCCCGCCTGCTGGGCGGTGAGCACCAGTGAGTACAGGTCGCGCTGCAGCGAGGTGAAGCGCCCGTCGACGGGCAGGGTCCGGGTCACGTCCGCGGTGTACAGCGACGTGGCCTCGGCACCCATGTCGAGCAGCACGAGCTCGCCCGGGGTGATCGGGCCGCTGTTCTCGGTCCAGTGCAGCGTGGTGGCGTGCGATCCACCGCCGACGATCGAGTCGTAGCCGATGTCGTTGCCCATCGCGCGTGCGCGGCGGAAGAAGGTGCCCTCCAACCAGCGCTCGCCGTGCTCCAGCACCCGGTCCCACTCGCGCACGGAGTCCTCGAAGCCCAGCGTGGTGATGTCGCAGGCGTGCTGGAGCTCGGCGAGCTCCCACTCGTCCTTGACGAGCCTCGCCTCGGAGAGCACCCGGGCCAGCTCCCGGTCCTGGCCCTCGTCGCCGGCGACCAGGGCGTCCACGCGCGTGTCCACACCACGCAGGACCCGGGTCTTGGCCGAGGACCCGAGGCGCGTCTCGAGGTCGTCGAGGTGGCGGGTCTCGATGCCCAGGGACTCGGAGATCTCGCGGAGCGACGGACGTCGACCGGCCCAGAGCTCGCCGTACTGACGGTCCCGGAAGAACTCGTCGGTCTCCCGCGAGCTGCGTGGTCGGGCGTAGAGGACCGACTCGCCGCCCTCGATCACGAGCACGGCGTCACTGGTCTGGTTGCCCGACAGGTAGGTGTGCGCCGTCTCGGCCCGGAAGCGGTAGTCGGTGTCGTTGGCGCGCACCTTGAAGCCACCGGCCGGGATCACCAGGCGCTCGCCGGCGAACTGCTCGGCCACGCGCTCCCGTCGTGCCCGGGCCCACGGGGCCACGGGGTGGACCGGGAGGTCGAGCTCCCGGTCACCCCAGCCGGTGCGCATGAAGGTCGAGTAGGCCTCCGGTACCGGGGGGTCGTGGCTCTCGGTGACCGGATCGGAAGCCTGGTCGTTCCCGGCCGCGGGCTGGGCATGCGGCTGGGCATGCGGCTGGGTCTCGGGCAGGGTCTCGGGCTGGCTGTCGAGGTCGTCACTCACCCGTCCACTCTACGTGTGCGGCCTCGTTACGCTACGCGCATGCAGGGTCCCCGCAGCTCCGCCGCGTTCACCGTCGTCGTCTCGCTGGTGATGCTGCTCGGCGCCCTCGTGATGGGGCTGGTGCTCCTGCTCTCGGGGGCCCCCATGGCCCTGGTGGTCGGCGTGGTGCTGGCCTCGATCCCGCTGGCGCCGCTCATCTGGGTCTACATGTGGCTGGACCGCTACGAGCCGGAGCCGCGCTCGCTGCTGGTGCTCGGTCTGGGGTGGGGCGCCTTCGTGGCCACCTCGGCGGCGTTGCTGCTCCAGCTCTTCGACACGCTGGTCTTCGCCAGCGACGACGTGTGGACCTCGGTGGTGGTCGCACCGGTCACCGAGGAGGCCGCCAAGGGTCTGTTCATCCTGCTGCTGCTCTTCTACCGCCGGCACGAGCTCGACGGCATCCTCGACGGCCTCGTCTACGCCGGGATGGTCGGCATCGGGTTCGCCTTCACCGAGAACATCCTCTACCTGGCCTCTGCCTACATGGGTGAGGACGGCCAGGCGGGCGGGATCGGTGGGGCTGTCGGGTTGTTCATCGTGCGCTGCCTGTTCTCGCCCTTCGCCCATCCCTTCTTCACCGCCTTCATCGGCATCGGCATCGGCATCGCCGTCGGATCCCGCCACCAGGGGGTGCGGATCCTGGCGCCGGTCCTCGGCTACGTCCTCGCCGTCGCCGCTCACGCCGCCTGGAACGGCTCGCTGATGTACGCCGGCGGGCGCAACGCGGTCGCGGCGTACCTCTTCTTGATGGTGCCGGCGTTCCTCCTGCTCACCGGCTTCGCCGTGTGGTCGCGTCGGCGCGAGGGTGCCGTGCTGACGGTGGCCCTCACCGACTGCGCGCAGCGCGGCTTCCTCGACCCGGCCGAGATCCCGTGGCTGGCCCGGATCCCAGCCCGCCGCTTCGCCCGCCGGTACGCCGAGAAGGCGGGCGGTCACCCGGCGAGGCGGGTGATGGTCGCCTACCAGCACGAGGCCGTCGAGCTCGGCTTCCTGCACAGCCGCTACCTTCGCGGGGTGGCACCCCCCGACTTCGCGGCCCTCGGTCAGCAGCACGTCGACCGGATGCGCGCGCTCCGACCCGGGCTGCTGTGGCCCCAGCGCTCGGCGGGTGGCCCGCCCTCCCAGCTCTCGGCGGTGCCCGGCGCGCCGGGTGCGGCCCCGGGGTCGGACCCGTGGTCGCAGTCCGGACGGGGCAGTACCCAGTGACGCACGCCGGGCACTCGTCGGGAGAGCCGCCCGGGAACTCGCACTGGAGTCAGGGGTCCGGGCAGATGCTGGCCGTCCTCACCGAGCTGCGCGCGGTCCTGCAGGCGGTCCGGCTGCCTCTGGAGACCCCGGGGATCGCGGCGGCCCGTGCCCACCGCAGCGAGATGGTGGACCAGCTCGAGGACTACGTCCTGCCCCGGCTGGGGGAGGTCGACGCCCCGTTGCTGACGGTGGTCGGGGGCTCCACCGGCGCCGGCAAGTCGACCCTGGTCAACTCGCTCGTCGGCGAGCGGGTGAGCGAGCCGGGCGTGCTGCGCCCCACCACCAGGTCGCCGGTCCTCGTGCACCACCCCGACGACAGCGAGTGGTTCGACCGGCAACGGATCCTGCCCGAGCTCGAACGCACCACCAGGTCCACCCCCGACCCCGGTGCGCTCCAGCTGGTGGCCTCGACCGACGTGCCGGCCGGGCTGGCCCTGCTGGACGCCCCCGACATCGACTCGGTGGTCGACCGCAACCGCACCCTGGCCGCCCAGCTGCTGGCAGCGGCCGACCTCTGGCTCTTCGTCACCTCCGCGGCCCGTTACGCCGACCAGGTGCCCTGGGACTTCCTGCGGCAGGCAGCCGAGCGGAGCGCAGCCGTGGCGATCGTGCTCGACCGGACCCCGCCGACCGCCGTGGCCGAGGTCAGCGGCCACCTCGCCCGGATGCTGACCTCGCGAGGCCTGCGGGACTCCCCGTTGTTCACGGTGACCGAGAGCCCGCTGGACGCTCGCGGTCTGCTGCCGGCGTCGGTGGTGGCCGACATCCGCGGCTGGCTGCACGAGCTGGCCGCCGACGCGGAGGCCCGCAACGCGGTGGTCCGCCAGACCCTCGACGGAGCGGTGCGCGCGCTCGGTCGGCGTACCCACGAGCTCGCCGACGCCTGCCAGGCCCAGGTCGCCGTCCGCGCCCGCCTGGCGCGCGACGTGGACGCCGCCTACGACCGGGCCGTGGTCGACGTCGACACCGGTTGCGCCGACGGCACCCTGCTGCGCGGCGAGGTGCTCGCCCGCTGGCAGGACTTCGTCGGCACCGGCGAGCTGCTCCGCTCGCTGGAGTCACGGGTGAGCTGGTTGCGTGACCGGATCACCAACGCCGTCCGCGGCAAGCCGCAGCAGGCCGAGCGGGTCACGGTCGCGGTGGAGTCCGGGCTGCAGACCCTGCTGCTCGAGCACGCCGAGGCGGCGGCCGAGCGCGCCGACGCGTCCTGGCGCTCGGTCGACGCGGGTGCCGCCGTCCTCGAGGAGAACGGCGTGGACCTGTCCCGGGCCTCGCGCGACTTCCGGGAGCGCGCCGAGCGGATGGTCCGCGACTGGCAGGGCGGCGTGCTCGACATGGTGCGCACCGAGGGTGGTGACCGGCGCAGCACGGCGCGCTTCCTCGCGTTCGGGGTCAACGGGCTCTCCGTGGCGTTGATGGTGGTCGTGTTCGCCTCCACCGGCGGAGTCACCGGCGCCGAGGTCGGGATCGCCGGCGGTTCGGCCGTCGTGGGACAGAAGCTGCTCGAGGCGGTCTTCGGCGACCAGGCGGTCCGCAGACTGGCCCGGACCGCCCGGGCCGACCTCACCGAGCGCGTGCACGTGCTGATGGAGCAGGAGCGCGGCCGGTTCCTGACCCTCCTCGACTCCGTCGAGGTGCCCGCGGACTCGGTGGACCGGCTGCGGGACCTCGCCCGCCGGATCGACGACCTCCGCTTCGCACCGGGGTCCGCACCGGGGTCCGCATCGTGAGCCGGCTGGTCGCGGGCGCCCGCAGGATCCTGGGCCGGGAGCCCACCCTCGACGCCCGGCTGCAGGGCCTGCAGGCCGCCGTGGACGCCGCGCGGGGCCGGCTCGACCCGGAGACGGTGGACCATGCCGGTGGGGTCGTGACCCGCGCCGGCGAGCGCCTGCGACTGTCCGCCGAGCACACCGTCGTGGCCCTGGCGGGTGCCACCGGCTCCGGCAAGTCCTCCACGTTCAACGCGATCGCCGGCCT
Organism: uncultured Actinomycetota bacterium; assembly: GCA_963815595.1. GTDB lineage: Bacteria > Actinomycetota > Actinomycetes > Propionibacteriales > Nocardioidaceae > Marmoricola. The sequence goes on from CAWFHA010000007.1 coordinate 675,283, forward strand.
AGACCTCGCGGCGGTCGGCGTACGACGCCCCACGACCTCGCACGCCACGGCCTGCATCTGGGGCGAGGACCCGGCCGACGACCTCCTCGACTGGCTGGGCATCCCGCCCCGGCACCGGGTGACCCACGTCTCGACCCTCGACCGCGGCCACCACGAGGCCCTCGCGGGCCTGGTGCTCCTCGACCTGCCCGACCACGACTCCACCGAGGTGAGCCACCACCTCGAGGTCGACCGGCTCGTCGGCCTCGCCGACCTGATGGTCTGGGTGCTGGACCCGCAGAAGTACGCCGATGCCGCCATCCACCGCCGTTTCCTCGCACCGATGGCCGCCCACCGCGACGTCATGCTGGTGGCGCTCAACCACGTCGACGAGGTCGACCCGTCCGCGCGGGAGCCCATGCTCGCCGACGTGCGTCGGCTGCTGGACGCCGACGGGCTGGAGGGTGTGCCCCTGCTCGCCACGTCCGCCCGTACGGGCGCGGGGATCGACGAGCTGGGCCGGCTCATCGGCGAGCGGGTCGCGGACAAGGCGGCGTGGCGGGACCGACTGGCCGGCGACGTCTCCTCCGCGGTCGCCCGCCTCTCGGCGGTGCACGGCGACGCCGCACCACGCGACCTGGACGAGCAGGGGCGCCGCGAGCTCGTCGACGCGCTCGCGGACGCCGCGGGGGTCCCGATCGTCGTCGAGGCGGTGCGGCGCGCTGCCACCCTTCGTGGGCGCCAGGCGACCGGCTGGCCGCTGACCGCCTGGCTCTCGCGGCTGCGACCGGATCCGTTGCGGCGTCTCCACCTCGACCGCGGCACCCGTGGACGGGACGTGATCGCGGCCGCGAGGTCCTCGATGCCGGCGACCGACTACGTGCAGAGGGCCAGGGTGGAGACGACGGTCCGGTCCCTGTGCGACGAGGTGTCACAGGGGCTGTCCCAGCCCTGGGTCCGCGCGGTGCGCGCCGCCTCCACCTCCCGGTTCGCGGACCTCGAGGACCGTCTTGACCACGCCGTGGCCTCGACCGACCTGCAGGTCTCCGGCGTACCCGTGTGGGGTCGGGCCGTGCGGGTCCTGCAGTGGGTGCTGCTGCTCGGCGCAGTCGTGGGCGCGGGCTGGCTCGGCGTCCTCGCCGGCGCGGGCTACCTGCAGCTCCCAGCCCCGGCGACCCCGGACTGGGGCGGCTTCCCGGTCCCCACCGTGCTGCTGGTGCTCGGGGTCGGCGCGGGCGTACTGCTGGCGATGCTCGCGCGTGTGCTGGTCGCGGTGGGGGCCCGGTCCAGGTCACGCCGGGCCGAGCGACGCCTCCGTGAGGCAGTCACGTCGGTGTGCACCGAGCTCGTGGTCGAGCCGATGGCGGGCGAGCTGGCTGCCCATCGCGCCACGACCGAGGGCCTGCGGGCCGCACGCGCCTGACCGGCTGGTGTCCACAACCCGCCGTGCGGGCCACGTGTCCACAGGACGCCGGGCAGCGCCTGCCCACGAGCACGGTGGCGGCTGGACTGGCTCTCCCACGAGCTGATCAGGAGGCAGGTGCATGAACGAGTCCTACGTGACCTTGCAGGGCTGGGTCGGAGGAGCCGTCGACGTCCGCACGGTGGGGGAGACCCAGTGCGCGTCCTTCCGGGTCGGGTCGACCCCCCGCTACCTGCGCAACGGCAGCTGGGTGGACGGCCAGACGTCGTGGTTCACGGTCAACTGCTGGCGTGGTCTGGGCCGCAACGTCTCCGAGAGCCTGCAGCGCGGCGACGCGGTGGTCGTCCACGGTCGGGTCCGCGTCGACGTCTGGGCCCGGGAGGGGCAGCCCAGCTCGGTCACGTGGATCATCGACGCCACCTTCGTCGGCCACGACCTGACCAAGGGCACGAGCAGCTTCGTCAAGACCGCCCGCGCGCAGCGCGACCCTCGCGACTCCGAGTCGGTCCGCGAGATGGTGCACGCCTACGAGCCGGACGGTCCCCAGCTCGACGCAGCGGGCGAGCCGGTCCCCACCGGTTCCGAGAACGGTGCCGAGGACGATGCCGAGACCGGTCCTGGGACCGCCTCGGACGCGCGCCCGGGCAGTGGGTCCACCGCGGCCTGACCCGTGTCGGCCGGGTGGGGCGCGCCCCCTTAGTCTGGGCGGATCATGGCTGACTACGTCTTCACCCTCCGCAACGTCCGCAAGGCCCACGGCGACAAGGTCGTCCTGGACAACGTGACGCTCTCGTTCCTGCACGGCGCCAAGATCGGCGTGGTCGGTCCCAACGGGACCGGCAAGTCCACGCTGCTGAAGATCATGGCCGGCCTGGAGAAGGCCAGCAACGGTGACGCGATCATCGACCCCGAGGCCACCGTCGGGATGCTCCAGCAGGAGCCGCCGCTGACCGAGGGCGCGACGGTGCTGGAGAACGTCGAGGAGGCCGTGGCCGGGACCAAGGCGAAGCTCGACCGGTTCAACGCGATCTCCGAGGAGCTCGCCGACCCCGAGGCCGACTACGACAAGCTCCTCGCCGAGATGGGCGACCTGCAGACCGATCTCGACCACGCCAACGCGTGGGACCTCGACAGCCGGCTCGACCAGGCGATGGACGCGCTGCGCTGCCCGCCGCCGGACGCGCCGGTGGACAACCTCTCCGGCGGTGAGCGGCGTCGGGTCGCGCTGTGCAAGCTGCTGCTCCAGCAGCCCTCGCTGCTGCTGCTCGACGAGCCCACCAACCACCTCGACGCCGAGTCGGTGCAGTGGCTGGAGGGTCACCTGGCCGCCTACCCGGGCGCCGTCCTGGCCGTGACCCACGACCGCTACTTCCTCGACAACGTCGCCAGCTGGATCCTCGAGCTCGACCGCGGCAAGGCCCACCCCTACGAGGGCAACTACTCCACCTACCTGGAGACCAAGAAGGACCGGCTCAAGATCGAGGGCCAGAAGGACGCCAAGCGCGCCAAGATGCTCGAGCGCGAGCTGGACTGGGTGCGGTCCAACCCCAAGGCCCGCCAGGCCAAGAGCAAGTCGCGCCTCGCTCGCTACGAGGAGATGGCGGCCGAGGCCGACCGGATGCGCAAGATCGACACCTCCGAGATCAACATCCCCGCGGGGCCTCGGCTGGGCGACGTGGTGCTGGAGGCGCACCACCTGCACAAGGGGTTCGACGACCGCACCCTGATGCGCGACCTGTCCTTCACGCTGCCACGGGCCGGGATCGTGGGTGTGATCGGCCCCAACGGCGTGGGCAAGACCACGCTGTTCCGGATGATCACCGGGCAGGAGCAGCCCGACGAGGGCGAGCTCAAGGTCGGGCAGACGGTCAAGATCTCCTACGTCGACCAGAGTCGTGGTGGCCTCGACCCCACCAAGAACGTCTGGGAGGTCGTCTCCGACGGGCTGGACTTCATCAAGGTCGCGAACTTCGAGATGAACTCCCGGGCCTACGTCGCGTCGTTCGGCTTCAAGGGCCCCGACCAGCAGAAGAAGGCCGGTGTGCTGTCCGGTGGTGAGCGCAACCGGCTCAACCTGGCCCTGACCCTGAAGATGGGCGGCAACCTGCTGCTGCTCGACGAGCCCACCAACGACCTCGACGTCGAGACGCTGTCCTCGCTCGAGGACGCCCTGCTCGAGTACCCCGGCTGCGCCGTGGTCACCTCCCACGACCGGTGGTTCCTCGACCGCGTGGCCACGCACATCCTGGCCTGGGAGGGCGACGAGGAGGACGAGGGCCGGTGGTTCTGGTTCGAGGGCAACTTCGCCTCCTACGAGGAGAACAAGATCGAGCGTCTCGGCGCGGAGGCGGCGCGTCCGCACCGCGTCACCCACCGCCGCCTCACCCGCGACTGAGCCCCACCCCGGCCCCCCACCGGGTCGACCGCGCGGGAGAGGTCAGCGGATGTCGGTCTCCTCGGGCATGCCCTGGAGCAGGCGCTCGCTGACCTCGTTGAAGATCCGGCCCAGGGCTGCGAAGTCCTCGGGGGTGGCCAGGTCGACCAGGTGCTCGCGAACACCGCGCACGTGGGTGGGAGCGGCCGCCACGAGCACGCGTCGTCCCTGCTCGGTCATCACGGCCTCCACGCCGCGGCCATCGGCTTGCGAGGCCTCGCGCACGACGAGGTCGGCGCGCTCCATCCGGCTGATGGTGTGGGTGACCCGGCTGCGCGAGTGCGACATCGCGTCGGCCAGGATCGCCATCCGCATCCGACCGTCAGCGGTCTCGGAGAGCCGGACCAGGATCTCGTACTCGCTGGTGGAGATGTCGTGCTCCTCGCGCAGCTCACGGTCGAGCTGGTGGCGCAGGAGCTCGGTTCCCATGATGTAGGCGCGCCAGGAGTTCTGCTGTGCAGCAGTCAACCAGTGGACGTCGCTCCGAGATGCCATGCCCCGGAGTGTAGGACCGCCGCCGGGGAAATCCGTGGTCCCCCGGGAACAGTCGCCGCGTCGGCTCGACATCGACACCCGCGACGCGGCCCGGTCGAGCTCGAGGTCGACTTCCTCGGGCACCGGTCAGGACCCGTGGGGCAACGACCGGCTCGGCTTCGGGGCGACGACCGTGATCAACCGCAAGGGGCGCGGACTTCGACGTCCCGCTCGACGGCGGACGCGTCCTGGTCGGCGACAAGAGGTCGGCTCAGGACAGCCGCTCCAGGATCATCGCCATGCCCTGGCCGCCACCGACGCACATGGTGATCAGGCCGGTCGACTTGTCGTGCCACTTCAGCGAGTTGAGCATCGTGTTCTGCAGGCGGGCGCCGGTCATGCCGAAGGGGTGACCCACGGCGATCGCGCCGCCGTTGACGTTGAGCCGGTCCAGGTCGATGCCGAGGTCCTGGTAGGAGGGCACCACCTGGGCGGCGAACGCCTCGTTGATCTCCACGAGGTCGATGTCGTCGATGGTCATGTCGGCGTGCGCGAGCGCCTGCCGCGTGGCCTCCACGGGCCCCAGACCCATGATCTCGGGAGACAGGCCCGTCACCCCCGTCGACACGATCCGGGCGAGCGGCGTCAGCCCGAGCTCGGCCGCGCGGGTGTCCGACATGACCACGACGGCCGCGGCCCCGTCGTTGAGCGGGCAGCAGTTGCCGGCGGTCACCACGCCGTCGGGGCGGAAGACCGGCTTCAGGTCGGCGATCGCCTCGTAGGTCACTCCGGCCCGCGGGCCGTCGTCGGCCGAGACGACGGTGCCGTCCGGTGTGGTGACCGGGGTGATCTCGTTGGCCCAGAACCCGTCGTTGATCGCCTTCTCGGCGAGGTTCTGGCTGCGCACCCCGAACTCGTCGAGCTCCTTGCGGTCCAGCCCGCGCAGCCGGGCGACGTTCTCGGCCGTCTGCCCCATGGCGATGTAGATGTCGGGCAGGTTCCCCTGCTCGCGGGGATCGGTCCAGTCCTGCCCGCCCTGCGCCAGCTCCTCCGTGCGGGCCGCGGCCTGCTCGAACAGCGGGTTGCGGGTGTCGGGGAGGTGGTCGGAGGTGCCCTTGGCGAAGCGGGAGACGGTCTCGACCCCGGCGGAGATGAAGGCGTGGCCCTCACCGGCCTTGATGGCGTGGAACGCCATCCGGGACGTCTGCACCGAGGACGAGCAGTAGCGCGTGACCGTGGTGCCCGGGATCTCGTCGTGACCCAGCAACGTGGCCACGACGCGGCCCATGTTGTTGCCGGACTCCCCACCGGGAAGACCGCAGCCCAGCATCAGGTCGTCGATCGTGCTCGGGTCGAGCTCGGGGATCTTGTCCAGGGCGGCCTGGATCACCAGTGCGCTGAGGTCGTCGGGACGGAAGTCCTTCAGCGACCCCTTGTTGGCGCGGCCGATGGGGGAGCGGGCGGCGGAAACGATCACTGCCTCGGGCATGCGTGCAACTCCTGCTCGTCGGTGGGGACGGCGTCGGTGCGGCGCCGCGATGTCCGCAGACCAGCCTAGATGTGCCGCATCCGGCCGTCGCTGTGCGGTTGGACACCTTCCGCCGTGCCGCCCCTCCCGGACTGCGACGATCACCCGGTGCCGCACACCTTCGAGTGCCCGATGCGCTGGGCCGACATGGACCTGCTCGGCCACGTCAACAACGTGACCTACCTCGAGTACGCCGCCCAGGCGCGCGACCACGTCGCCCCGAACAGTGCGCTCGGGCGCGCCTCCGTCCTCGGGCACCGGGTGGCGTTCGTGGCCCCACTGGTGTTCCGCCGCGAGCCGGTGCTCGTCGACACCTGGGTCGCCGCGACCACGGCGGAGACCCTGTCGCTCGGGCACGAGGTCTACGGGCCCGAGGGCGGGCGTACGACGTACGCCCGCATCTCCACGGTGCTGGGGGTGACGGCTGACCGCCTCGACGGCCTCGACCTCGGCGACCTGCGCGCCGACGACCACGAGTGGCGACCGATGCCGGGAGGCCCGGACGGGGGCGGGCAGGGGAGTCGGGACGCCTACCGGCTCACCCTGCGCCGCGGGGACCTCGACGAGACCGGAGCCGTCCGGGACGCGGCCGTCGTGGAGTACTTCCAGGAGGCGCGGATCCAGTACCTGATGAACCTGCACACGCGCGGACAGGAGTGGAGCCACGTGGTGGTGGCCCGCACCGACGTCGACTACCTGGCTCCGCTGCGGTACCGGCAGGAGCCGTGCGAGGTGCGGTCGTGGGTCGAGCACGTGGGCGGCCGGTCGTTCACGATGGGCGCGGAGCTGGGTGACGAGGACCGGGTGTACGCGCGGGCACGGGTCGTGCTGGTCACCTTCGACACCGACTCGCAGCGGCCGCAGGAGATGACCGCCTCCCAACGCGAGCGGCTGTGCCGCGAGCTCGAGCCGACTCCGGTGACGGGTTAGCCGAGCAGTCCCGGACCCGTGCCCGGGCCCGGTGTGGGCGCCGGGTCGTCGTGCGTGTTCACCATGAACTGGGCGGCGTGCGTGACGTAGGCCCAGAACTGGGCGTCCTGCTCCGGCGTGAGCTCGGCCTCGTCGAGCGCCGCCCGGAAGTGGTGCAACCAGTGGTCCCGCGCGAGCAGGGTGACGGCGAAGGGCGCGTGCCGCATGCGCAGCCGGGGGTGTCCCCGCTGCTCGGAGTAGGTGGTGGGCCCACCCCAGTACTGCTCCAGGAACATGGCGAACCGGTCCTCGGCGGCGCTCAGGTCGGGCTCCGGGTAGAGCGGGCGCAGCACCTCGTCGGTGGCGACCCCCTCGTAGAACCGCTTGACGATGCCACGGATCGTCGGGCTGCCGCCGATCTCGTCGTAGAACGTGGCGTGGGACGGGGTGCTCATGCCGCCATTGTGCCGACCGCCTCGGCGCCACGCCCGGGCCCCCTGCTCACCGGAGCTCGCCGAGGTAGCGCCCGGCGGTCTGGAGGTTGCGGCGACGGGCCTCCCAGGTGACTCCCACGACGAGCAGGGCCAGGCCCACGGCTCCGAGGGACATCCACCGCGGCACGGCGTCGGCGTAGGGCTGCAGGTGCCTCAGCGCCAGCAGGGCCGTGGTGCCCGCGCCGAGGACGAACGGCGAGGCCAGTCGGCGCCACACACCCGCAGCGAGCACGGCCACCCCGGCGGCACCGATGAGAGCCCCGCGGAGGGAGACCGGCTCCTCGAGCGCCAGCAGCAGGCTGGGCAGCAGACCCAGGGTCAACCCGCTGCCCAGCACCAGGAAGCTGTTCGCCTCGCGGTCCCCGGCCAGCCGCCAGGCCCCCACGGCCACCAGCAGCGCGGCGGCGGGAAGCGTGTACAGCTCCGGGGCCTGCACGTCGGCCAGTACCCGCACCGCCGTGGCAGCCCCCAGGAGGACCGCCCCCACCCAGCCCAGTCCCTCGCGGTCGCGGTACGCGACCCCGATGACGCACACCGCGGTGCCGATGACCGTGAGTGCCATCGCGCTGGCACGGAGGTCGACCGCGGTGGCGGTGGCCAGCACGCCGACCAGCAGCCCGGTGACCTCGAAGCCGATCCGCGAGGTGGTACGCCGGCTGCCCGGGCTGGCGAAGAGGCCGACCAGGGCTGCGTACACGGCGACCACCACGGCGCGCTCGTCGACGTCGGCGCCGGTCCACCGGCCCCAGCCGTCCAGCGCGACGGCACCCGCGAGAGCGGCGAGGACACCGCTGATCACCGCGGAGCGTGCGCTGCCGGACTGCTCCCGCAGGCCGTACACGACCGCGAGGGCGACGAACCCCACCGACAGGGTGATCGGCCAGAGCAGGTCGTCGGCTGCTGCTGCCCACAGGGTCAGTCCCGCAAGGTAGCTCGTAGCCGTCACGCCGACCCAACCGGCCACCGCGTCCGTGCGGACCCACCAGGCCGCGGCGGCAGCGACCGCCGTCGCCACGCCCGCGGCGAGCGTGGCCCCCCACAGGGTGGGCTCGAGGTACAGCACCAGGCCGAGCCCGCCGAGCGCGATCGCGGTCGGTGCCAGTGCCCCGACGGACAGCGCGGTGCTGGGCAGGTGCCGTGCGGGGACGTGGCGGAGCAGGAGCAGTCCGGCGCCCGCCACCGACAGGCCCAGGACGCCGAACGTCCACGCCGCCGGGTCGTCCGGCGCGAGCAGTCGCAGCGTCGGGGACGTGCGACCCACCGGCTCCAGGAGGGAGAGGACCTCCCAGGGCCCGACCGCGAGCGCCAGCCCGACCCCGAGCACGCCCAACCCGGCGAGCACGGCAGCCCCACGGGCCCAGTGGCGGGGACCGAGAGCCGCGAGGAGGGCGAGCGCCAGCAGCAACGCGCTGGCGACCACCGCGTCACGGGTGTCCGTGCTCGCCCACTGGGGACCAGCGGCGGCGAGCACCAGCGGCACCAAGGTGAGCCCGGCAGCCACCGAGCGGAGCCCCTCGGGAACGGGCCGCGCGTACACCCCGGGAGCCATGAGCACTGCGGCGACCAGCAGCGGCCAGACCCCCAGCCGCAGCCACCAGTCGCTCAGGTCGCCGGGTTCGAACGCGCGGGACCAACCCACCGCCAGGAGCATCAGCCAGGACACCCCGGCCAACCCGGCCAGCCCGTACGCCGTGGTCGACAGGCGCCGGTGCAACAGCGCGGCGAGGGCGGCCAGCGTCGGAACCGCGACCGCCGTGCCCACCGCCTGGTCCGCGGCCAGCCAGCCGTTGGTGCTGGTCACGACGAGGGCACCCGCGACGGCGACCGCCGCGACGCCGTGGAGCCGGGCGAGCGGCAGGCTGCGAACCCACAGGCCGACGGTGACGCCGAAGACGAGCAACGTGGTGCCCAGCACCGCGCCCGTACCGCGCGAGCCCAAGGAGTCCAGCCCGAACAGACCGGCCGACCTGGCCCCCAGCACGTCGACGCACAGCATGCCGGCCACGACGAGCCAGAAGGTCTCGGCGGCCCCCCGCAGCTCGCGCCGAGTGAGCACGACGGCGACCGCGGCGAGGACACCCGTGAGCCCGAGGAGGACCAGGGTGCGGCCGGTGATGCCGAGGAGGCTCCAGGTGACCGCCACGAACACGACCGCGGCGACGAGCAGGCACAGAGCCCCCAGCGACAGGAGCACGACGGGCACCGACGCCGACGGGAGCCGCCAGGAGCGACGCGGTGCGCCCGGCGTCGGTCCGGGCATCGCTCCGGGTGCCGGCTCGGGTGCCAGGCCGGGTGCCACGCCGGGGGAGGCTGCCCCGGAGGTCACCCGGGCCGCGCGCAGCTGGGCGATGACCGCGTCGGCATCGACCATCAGCCGCCACAGCTGGGCCGCCAGCGGACCCTGCAGGACCAGCCCGCAGCCCGGGCAGGCGCCGTTGCTGTCCAACCGGGCCCGGCAGTCGGGACAGAGGGTGGGGTCGACGAGGGTGCTCATGTCTCGATGGTCCCGCTCCGGGGCCCGAGGGTGCGTCAGGCGCGCGACTCAACCCCCCTGAGTACGGCTACTCAGACCGCACGGGCTCCTCGGCCGCGGTCTCCGGGCCGCCGCGGTGCCAGATGACCCGCTGCGGGAACGGGATCTCGATGCCCTCGTGGTCGAACCGGGCCTTGATCCGGGCCCGCATCTCGCGGGCCACCTGCCACTGCTCCATCGGAGCGGTCTTCAAGGTCACCCGCACGAGCACCGAGTCGGGGCCGAGCTCCTGGACGCCCCAGACCTCCGGCTCCTCGAGGATGACGCCCTGGTAGTCCTCGTCCTCCCACAGGCTGTGCGCGACCTCCTGGAGCACACGGCGCACCCGGACGAGGTCCTCGGCGTAGGCGACGCTGACGTCGAGCACGGTGCGCGCCCAGTTCTGGCTCTGGTTGCCCACCCGCAGGATCTCGCCGTTGCGGACGTACCAGACGGTCCCGTCGATGTCGCGGACGCGGGTGACGCGCAGCCCGACGTTCTCCACGGTGCCGATGGCCTCGCCGAGGTCGACGACGTCCCCGACGCCGTACTGGTCCTCGACCATCATCATCACGCCGGACAGGAAGTCCTTGACCAGGTTCTGCGCGCCGAAGCCGATCGCGAGGCCCAGCACACCCGCGCTGGCGAGGATCGGAGCGACGTTGATGCCGACCTCGGAGAGCACCATCACGATCGCGATCCCGAAGATGACGGTGGTGGTGATGCTCTTGAGCAGCGATCCGAGGCTCTTGGCGCGCTGCGCACGGCGGTTGAAGGCATGGCGAGCGCCGGGCAGCGGCGTCGTCTCCGCGCGGGCCACGACCCGGTCGATGGCCTTGCCGGCGATCCAGCGCACGAGCACGGCCCCGAGCAGGATCACCACGATCGCCAGCGGCTTGCCGATCAACCAGGTGGCCGTACGCGACAGGGTCTCGTTGTCGGTCCAGCTGTAGACGGCGGCGCAGGTCTCGCTGTCGTCGCAGAAGGCGGGCATGTCGAACAGGCGGCCGTCCACGAGACTCCACGGGGCAGATGTGAGGGAAGGCATCCCCGCAGGCTATGAGGAGCCGGGAGGCTGACCAAGTCGAGGATCGGTATCCTGCCTGTGTGATCACTCACCACTCGGTCCGACGCCGTCTCCGTCCGCTGCTGCTGCTCCTCGGCACCGTCTGGATCCTGGGCGCGCTGGCCGCGCCCGCGGGGGCCGACACGCCCGAGGGCTGGGAGCAGGCGCCCGACGTGTCGCCCCTCGGGTTCCTGCTGGTGCTGCTGATCATCCCGTTGGGGGCCGCGCTGGTGATCGCGTTGCTGGCGGTGCTGCCCTCCCTGGCCAACGACCGCGGCTACGAGCCCGGGCAGTCGTGGCGCGGCGACACCGAGTGGTTCGGTGGGCCCACGCAGGGGGTCCGGGCGGCCGACGAGGTGACCCCCGAGCAGATCGAGCAGAGCTCGAAGCACGCAGGAGGCGTCAGTGGGCGTTGGTGAGTTCTCCTCGGCGCAGGAGGCCGAGATCGACCGGGCGATCCGCTCGGCCGAGACGGTCTGTCGCTTCGAGTTCTCGGTCTACGTCGGTCCCACGTCCGGGGAGTCCAGGCCCTACGCCCAGCGCCTGCACGCGGCCCTGGCCTCGCCGGCGCGGAGCGTGCTGATCCTGGTCGACCCGGCGTCGCGCCTCCTCGAGGTCGTCACCGGCGAGGTCGTGCGCCGTTCACTGAGCGACGAGGCCGTGCGCCTCGCCGTGGCCGGCATGGAGTCCGCGTTCGCCGGGGGCGATCTCGTCGGCGGCGTCAAGCACGGTGTGGGGCAGCTGGCCGAGGCGGCGCGCCGCCCGGCCACCCTGCACCAGTGACCTGGCAGGTCGCCCGCGTCTGAGGACACGGGCGGAGCCCCGCACCGGCCGGCCTCACGTCCGTCCGGCGTCCGCGGCCTGTCCAGCCAGGTAGCGCTCCACGTCGGCGGCGCCCTCCCGGACGTAGCGCTTGGCTGCCGGGTTGGCGGGGGAGTCCTGGAGCCAGCGGTTCACCCGCTCGAGCAGGGCGGGCGAGGCCAGGGGCCGGGGGAAGAGGAACTCCAGCGCGGTCGAGGCGCGTTGCGTGCCGCGCTCCTCCCACAGCGTGTCGGCCATGGTCAGGTACTTCTCGACGTACGGCTCCAGCAGGTCGGCCTGCGAGGGCTGCATGAAGGAGAGCACCACGCTGCGCTGCGTCTCGTTGGGGACGTCGTTGCGGACGACCGCGAGCTCCCAGGCCTCCGCCTTGGCCTCAGGGGACGGCCGGGCAGCCCGTGCGCCGGCGGCGCGCTCGCGACCCGAGATCGTGTTGTCGCGGCGCAGCTCCTCGGCGATGCGGGCCTCGTCGGCCCGGCCGCCGCGGGCCAGACCGCCCAGCAGGGTCCAGCGCAGGTCGGTGTCGACCACGAGCCCGTCGATCTGCCGCGATCCGTCGAGGAGGCCGGCGAGCTCGTCGAGGGCCTCCTCGGTGTGCGCTGCCCCGGCGAAGGCCCGCGCGAAAGTGAGCTGGTGGTCGCTCCCGGGCTCGGCCCGGTCGAGGAGGTCGCGGATGCCGCGCTCCCAGGTGGCCCGGAGCTCGGCCCGGTGCGCCGGTGCGGAGAAGTGGCTCACGGCCTGGGCGGCGTACCCCGGGATCCGCGAGGAGCCGAACGCGTCGGTCTCGGTGGCGATGTTGGCGAGGACCAGGGTGACGAACGCGGTGGCGCTCAGCTCGGCGTCACGCGTCATGTCCCAGGCGGCACCCCAGCACAGCGCGCGGGCGAGTGAGTCGTCGAGCCTGGCGAGACCCGCGATGACCGTCTCCAGCGAACGGTCGTCGAGGCGGATCTTGGCGTAGGTCAGGTCGCCGTCGTTGAGCAGCAGCAGGTCTGGCTGGCGGACGCCGCTCAGCTCCTCGATCGCGGTGTGCTCGCCCTCGACGTCGACCTCGAGGTGCGTGCGGCGCACCAGCCGCTCCACCCCGTCCTCGTTGGGGACCAGGTCGTAGAGCCCGATGCCCAGGCGGTGCCGGCGCAGCGTCGGGTGCTCGACGGTGGCGCTCTGCACCACCGAGAAGGCGCGGTAGCAGCCCTGGTCGTCGATCTCGAACCGGGGGCGCAGCGTGTTGACGCCACTGGTCTGGAGCCACTCCTTGGCCCAGGAGTCGAGCTCGCGACCCGAGGACTCCTCGAGCGCGCTGAGCAGGTCGCTGAACTCGGAGTTGCCGAACGCGTGGCGCTCGAAGTAGCGACGCAGCCCGACCTGGAAGTTCTCCAGGCCCACCCACGCGACGAGCTGCTTGAGGACCGAGGCGCCCTTGGCGTAGGTGATCCCGTCGAAGTTGACCTCGACGGCGCGCAGGTCGTGGTTGTCGGCGGCGATCGGGTGCGTGCTGGGCAGCTGGTCCTGGCGCAGGGCCCAGTTCTTGCGGGCGTTGGTGAACCCGGTCCACGACTCGTCGAACTCGGTGGCCTCCACGGCGGCGTGGTAGCACGCCCACTCCGCGAACGACTCGTTGAGCCACAGGTCGTCCCACCACCTCATGGTCACCAGGTCGCCGAACCACATGTGCGCCATCTCGTGCAGGATGACCGAGCAGCGGAACTCGTAGAACGACGCATCCTGGCGGCTTCGTGGCAGGTACTCGTCGCGCAGGGTCACGCAGCCGGCGTTCTCCATCGCGCCCATGTTGTACTCCGGCACGTAGAGCTGGTCGTACTTGTGGAAGGGGTAGGGGTAGCCGAACGCCTCCTCGAAGAAGGCGAACCCCTGGCTGGTCAGCTTGACCAGCTCCTCGGTGTCCATGTGCTCCACCAGCGACTGGCGGCAGTAGTGGCCGAGCGGGATCTCGCCGTGGGCGCCCGAGTAGGTCGCGAACTCCGCGTGGTACTCGCCGGCGACGACGGCGGTGATGTAGGTGGACATGGGCTCGGTCGGCGGGAAGGCCCACAGAGCGGTCCCGTCGCCGAGCGGCTGCGGCTCCGGGGTCGGTGCGTTGGAGACGACGACCCAGTGCTCGGGCGCCGTCACCCGGAAGGTGAAGCGGCTCTTGAGGTCGGGCTGCTCGAAGGTGGTGTACACCTGGCGCGCGTCGGGCACCTCGAACTGGGTGTAGGTGTACACGCGCTGGTCGGCGGGGTCGACGAAGCGGTGCAGCCCCTCCCCGGTCCGCGAGTAGGGGCACTCGGCGCGGACGACGAGCTCGTTGTGCTCCTGCAGGTCGCTCAGCCGGATCCGGCTGTCGACGTACACCTCGGCCGGGTCGAGGGAGCGGCCGTTGAGGGTGATCTCCCGGACGGTGGCACCCACCAGGTCCGCGAACGACTCGGCCCCGTCCTCGCGACACGTGAACACCAGGGTCGTGGTGCTGGAGAAGGTGGTCTCGCTGGTCGTCAGGTCGAGCTCCACGGTGTAGGAGTCGACGTCGAGCAACCGGGCGCGGGTCTGCGCCTCGTCGCGAGTGAGGTTGGTTCCTGGCATGGGCGGCATCATTGCACCCGTGCGGGCGTCGCTCCCAACTCGGCGAGGCTCGCCCATCGGCAGGCCCGGGAACTGGTTCCAGGAACCGGCCCGGAAGATCGATCCGAGGTTGACGACGACAACGGGATGATCCGGAGGACGCGGACCGTTGGGACGGGTATGACCGCTACGCAGGCAGATTTCTGGTTCGACCCTCGGTGTCCCTTCGCCTGGATCACCTCCCGCTGGATCCTGGAGGTGGAGAAGCAGCGCGACGTGGAGGTGCGCTGGCACGTGATGAGCCTGGCGTACCTCAACCAGGACAAGGACGTCTCGGAGGACTACCGCCGCATGCTCGAGTCGGCCTGGGGCCCGGTCCGGGTGCTGGTCGCCGCCGAGCAGAAGTACGGCCAGGAGGTGCTGCTGCCGCTCTACACCGCCATGGGCACGCGCCTCCACCTCGAGGAGCGGCCGAGCGACCGCACCATGGTCGAGGACTCGCTGCGCGAGGCCGGGCTGGACCCGAGCCTGGCCGACGCCATGGACGACACGTTCCTCGACGAGGCCGTCGCCGAGTCCCACCACGCCGGCATGGACGCGGTCGGCGACGAGGTCGGCACGCCGACCATCCACATCAACGGCGTCGCCTTCTTCGGCCCCGTGCTCACCAAGGCGCCCCGCGGCGAGGACGCCACCCGGCTGTGGGACGGATGTGTCGCCGTCGCGGACTACCCCTTCTTCTTCGAGCTCAAGCGCAGCAGGACGGCCGAGCTCGACTTCAGCTGACCGGCGGCGGCTCCGGGACGTAGCGGGGACGGCCCCGTCGATCGACCTCCGGCGACCCCCCTAGGATTCCCGACCATGAGCAGAGTGCTGTCCGCCGTGGCCTGGCCGTACGCCAACGGGCCGCGCCACATCGGTCACGTGGCGGGCTTCGGGGTGCCCTCGGACGTGTTCAGCCGGTACATGCGCATGAGCGGGCACGAGGTGCTGATGGTGTCCGGGACCGACGAGCACGGCACGCCGATCCTGATCGCCGCCGACGAGGCCGGGGTCACCCCGCAGGAGCTGGCCGACCGCAACCACCGGCTCATCGCGGAGGACCTCGTGGCCCTGGGGATCTCCTACGACCTGTACACGCGCACCACGACCCGCAACCACACGGCGGTGGTGCAGGAGCTGTTCACGGGCGTGCACGCCAACGGGTACTTCATCGAACGGACGACCTTCGGCGCGATCAGCCCCTCGACCGGGCGCACGCTGCCCGACCGCTACATCGAGGGCACCTGCCCCATCTGCGGGTACGCAGGGGCCCGCGGCGACCAGTGCGACAACTGCGGGAACCAGCTGGACCCGGCCGACCTGCGGGACCCCCGGTCCCGCATCAACGGCGAGGTCCCGGAGTTCGTGGAGACCCAGCACTTCTTCCTCGACCTGCCGGCCCTCGCCGAGGCCCTCGGTGCCTGGCTCGACGAGCGGGAGGCCAGCGGCACCTGGCGCCCCAACGTCATCCGCTTCAGCCAGAACATCCTGGAGGACATCCGTCCGCGAGCGATGACGCGCGACATCGACTGGGGGATCCCGGTGCCGTTGGACGGCTGGCGGGACAACCCCACCAAGCGGCTCTACGTGTGGTTCGACGCCGTGATCGGCTACCTCTCCGCATCGATCGAGTGGGCCCGCCGGCTCGGCGAGCCCGACCGGTGGCGTGAGTGGTGGAACGACCCGGAGGCGCTGTCCTACTACTTCATGGGCAAGGACAACATCACCTTCCACAGCCAGATCTGGCCGGCCGAGCTGCTCGCCTACTCGGGCCGGGGTGATCGCGGCGGCGAACCGGGGGCGTACGGCGCACTGAACCTGCCGACCGAGGTGGTCTCCTCGGAGTTCCTGACCATGGAGGGCCGCAAGTTCTCCTCCTCCCAGCGGGTCGTGATCTACGTGCGCGACCTGCTCAGCCGCTACCAGCCGGACGCGTTCCGCTACTTCGTGGCCGCGGCCGGGCCGGAGAACCAGGACTCCGACTTCACCTGGAGCGAGTTCGTACGGCGCACCAACGACGAGCTCGTCGCAGGCTGGGGCAACCTGGTCAACCGGGCGGCGACCATGATCGCCCGCAACTTCGGGGAGATCCCGTCCGCCGGGACGCTGACCGACACCGACCGTGCCCTGCTCGACCACGTCGCGGAGACCTTCGACACCGTCGGCGACCTCATCGGGCGCCACCGGCAGAAGGCCGCCGTCGGCGAGGCGATGCGGGCGGTCGCCGAGGTGAACAAGTACGTCTCGGACTCCGAGCCGTGGAAGCTCAAGGACGAGGCCGAGCGCGAGCGCCTCGCCACGATCCTGCACGTCGTCGTGCAGTGTGTCGCCGACCTGAACACGATCCTCTCCCCGTTCCTGCCGTTCTCGGCCAACGCGGTGGACACCGTGCTCGGGGGTGCGGGAGACGTGCAGCCGATGCCGTCGCTGCACGAGGTCGAGGACCTCGACGGTGGTCCCGGCTACCCGATCATCACCGGGGACTACACCGGTGCCCGCCGGTGGGAGCGCAGGCCCGTCGTGCCCGGCACCCCCATCGCCAAGCCGGCGCCGGTGTTCACCAAGCTCGACCCGGCCGTCGTCGACGAGGAGCTGGCCCGGCTCGCCGGGTGAGCGGCAGAGGAGCCTGACGCATGCTGCACCCCCAGGCCCGACGGGCACTCGAAGCGTCGGCCGGCGAGCAGCCCGTGCACGCCGACGGCTTCGACATCAGCGAGGCCCGCCGCCGGGCGCGCGAGGAGGCGGCCGCCGAACCGCGGGTGCCGGTCGCCGCCGTGCGTGACGTGGACGCAGGCGGAGTGCCCTGTCGCAGCTACCGGCCCGACGGGGCGGCGCCCGGGGTGCTGGTGCACCTGCACGGCGGTGGCTTCGTCTTCCACGACGTCGACGTGCACGACAACCTCGCCCGACGTCTGGCCCGGGCCTCGGGGATCAGCGTCCTCAGCGTCGACTACCGCCGCCCACCCGAGCACCGGTTCCCCGCCGCCCCCGACGACGTGGACGCCGTGCTCGCGTGGCTCGGCGAGTCCGGTGCGGAGCAGGGGCTGGTCGGTCCGACGTACCTCCACGGCGACAGCGCGGGCGGCAACCTGGCGCTGGTGGCGGCGCTGCGCAACCCGGGACGCATCCGGGCCCTGGCGCTGACCTACCCGTTCCTCGACCCCGAGGCCGTGGGGGAGTCCTACGCGATGCGCGACGCGGGGTTCGACCCCGCCGAGGCCGCCTGGTACTGGGAGCAGTACGCCGCCTCGACCGAGGACCTGCTCGACCCCGACCTGGCGCCCTTGCGCTCGCCGCACCTCGCGACCCTGCCCCCGACCCTGGTCGCCACGGCGGAGCACGACCCGCTGCGCGACGAGGGCGAGCTGCTGGCCCTGCGGCTGGCCGAGCTCGGCGTCACGGTGGTGGCCACGCGCTACCTGGGCCAGCTGCACGGCTTCCTGCGCCACCCGGACGTGTTCGACGCGGCGGACGGCCTGACCGCCCAGGTCGCGGGCTTCGTCCGCAGCCATCGCTGACCACACGCTCCGGAGCAGGGACGGTGCCCCGCTAACCTTCGGGCCATGCGCGTGCATCTTGGTTCCGACCACGCCGGGCTCGAGCTCAAGGACCACCTCGTCAGGTGGCTGAGCGCCGCGGGCCACGACCCGGTGGACCACGGGCCGTTCGTCTACGACGCGCTCGACGACTACCCGGTCTTCTGCCTGCGCGCGTCGGCGGCGGTGGTGGACGACCCGGGCAGCCTCGGCGTGGTCGTCGGCGGCTCCGGCAACGGGGAGCAGATCGCGGCCAACAAGGTCCCGGGCGCCCGGGCCGCGCTCGTCTGGAGCGAGGAGACCGCGACCCTGGCCCGGCAGCACAACGACGCCAACGTGATCTCCGTCGGCGGTCGGATGCACACGCTCGAGGAGATGACCCGCTTCGTCGAGGTGTTCCTGGCCACGGACTTCAGCGGCGAGGAACGTCACGTCCGCCGGATCGCGATGCTGGCGGGCTACGAGGCGACCGGTGACCTGCCCCCGCTGCCCGACTCGGCCCTGGGCCCCGAGGGCTCGTGAGCACCGGTCTCCGTGCCTGAGGGGCACACCCTGCGTCGGCTGGCCGACGACCTGACCGCGGCGTTCGCCGGCCGTGCCGTCTCGGTCAGCAGTCCGCAGGGGCGCTTCGCCGCCGACGCCGGCGTCCTGGACGGCGCCGTCCTGGTCGGCGCGGACTCCGCCGGGAAGCACCTGTTCGTGGAGTTCGAGGGGGAGCGGTTCGTGCACGTCCACCTCGGGTTGATCGGCCGCTTCGACATCAGGCCGGGGCCGGTGCCGCCGCCGGTGGGCCAGGTCCGGTTGCGCCTGGCCGACCATGCGACGTACGCCGACCTGCGCGGTGCCATCGTGTGCGACCTGGTGGGCCGTGAGCGGCGCGACGACGTGGTGGCGTCCCTGGGCCCCGACCCGCTGCGCGCGGACGCCGACCCCGACGCGGCCTGGCAGCGGATCCGGCGCAGCGCCCGGCCCATCGGCGACCTGCTGCTGGACCAGTCCGTGGTGGCCGGCGTCGGGAACGTCTACCGCGCCGAGGTGCTCTTCCGCCACCGCCTGCACCCGCTCCGGCCGGGACGCACGTTGCGGGTCTCCCAGTTCAGGGCGCTGTGGGACGACCTGGTCGGGCTGATGCGCGAGGGCGTCCGGGTCGGGCGCATCGACACCGTGCACTCCCGGCACACCCCCGAGGCCATGGGGCGCCCCCCTCGCGTCGACGACCACGGGGGAGAGGTGTACGTCTACCGCCGCACGGGTCAGCCGTGCCTGGTCTGCGGCGGCACGGTGCGCACCTCGGAGCTGGCGGGCAGGAATCTGTTCTGGTGTCCGCGTTGTCAGCCCGCGTTCCGCTCGCGCGCCGTACGCTAGCAATCACAATTCGGACGCCGGGGAGGCGACGTGGCTCACCGAGTGCTGCCCTGGCGCGGCCTCTCGCTACGGATCCGTCGAGAGATGTCGGTCTCCGACCGCCCCGCCCTGGTGTTCCTCGTGCTGCTGAGCGTGCTCACCCTGCTCGGTGCGCTGCTCTACCCCAGGTTCGTCCCCGGCACCACGCTGCTGCTGCCGATGTTCATCGGCAGCCTGTGGCTCGGGCCGCGCTCGCTGCCGTGGTTCGTGGTCTTCGTGTGCGCGTGCTTCAGCATCGTGCTGGTCGGGGAGCCCGACGTGAACCTGCGCTCGGTCTCCCGCGCGGCCGTGACCTTCGCCATCGCCCTGCTGATCATGGCCACCTCGTTCCGCCGGAGCCGGCTCGGCGTGTCCGGCCCGATGGGGGAGTCGATGTTCGTCGACCTGCGCGACCGGATCTCCCAGCAGGGGAACCTGCCCGCACTGCCGGACGACTGGGTGGTGGAAGCGGTGGTGAGGTCCGCGGGTGGCACCGCCTTCGCGGGCGACTTCATCGTCGCCCGGCGCTCGGCGGACCGGTTCGAGCTGGTCGTCGTCGACGTCTCCGGCAAGGGTGTCGAGGCGGGCTCCCGGTCGCTGTTCCTCTCCGGCGCCTTCAACGGCATCGTCTCGGCGCTGCCCGGCGAGCAGTTCCTGCCGGCGGCCAACGACTACCTCAACGGGCAGGACTGGCGGGAGGGGTTCGCCACCGCCATCCACCTGCACCTCGACCTGGCCACCGGGGACTTCGAGCTGCGCAAGGCCGGACACCCGCCGGCGGTGTGGCTGCACGCCGGGTCGGGGCGGTGGTCGGTGCTGCACTCCGACGGACCGGCACTGGGCCTGGTGGAGAACGCCGAGTTCGAGCCGGTGCGGGGCCACCTGGCTCCCGGTGACGGGCTGCTGCTGTTCACCGACGGCCTGGTGGAGACCGCGAAGCGCGACATCTCCCTGGGCATCGACAAGCTCGCCGGGATCGGCGAACGGCTGGTGCAGCGCGGGTTCGACGGGGGCGCGGAGCTGCTGGTGAGCTCGATGGAACAGACCGGCGACGACCGCGCCCTGGTGCTCGTGCACCGGCGCCGGAGCGGCTCGCGCAGTTCCTGACCGCCGGTTCGTGACCGGAGGCCCCGCTGTGGCACGATGGTCCCCGCCCGCGCTGGACACGGCGTCCGGGCATGCGCGGATGTAGCTCAATGGTAGAGCCTCAGTCTTCCAAACTGATGACGCGGGTTCGATTCCCGTCATCCGCTCTCAGGAGCTCCCGGCAGCCTCGTCAGGAGCCTTCTGGCGGGGCGTAGCGTAGTGGCTAGCGCGCCTGCTTTGGGAGCAGGAGATCGCAGGTTCGAGTCCTGTCGCCCCGACTTCCCACCGACCCGAACGCACCCGAAACGACCAAGGAGAACACCTGTGAAGAGCGCCGTGGAGACGTTGAGCCCGACCCGGGCCAAGATCACCGTCGAGGTGCCCTTCGAGGAGCTCAAGCCGAGCCTCGACGCGGCGTACCAGGCCATCGCCAAGCAGATCAACATCCCCGGCTTCCGCAAGGGCAAGGTGCCGCCGCCGGTGATCGACCGGCAGGTCGGCCGCGGGGCCGTGCTGGACGAGGCGATCAACGACGCGCTGCCGAAGCTCTACGTGCAGGCACTGCAGGACAACGACCTCCAGCCGCTGGCGCAGCCCGAGATCGACGTGACCAAGCTCGAGGACAACACCCTGCTCGAGTTCACCGCCGAGGTCGACGTGCGCCCGAGCATCGAGGTGCCGACCTACGACGGGCTCAGCGTGCAGGTCGACGACGTGGCCGTCTCCGAGGCCGACATCGACGAGCAGGTCGAGGTGCTGCGCGAGCGCTTCGCGACGCTCAAGGACGTCGACCGTCCGGCCCAGGACGGGGACCTGACCACCATCGACCTCCAGGCGACGCAGGACGGCGAGCCCGTGGAGGGCGGCGAGGTCAGCGGCTACTCCTACAAGGTCGGCTCGGGCGACATGCTCGACGGCATCGACGACGCCCTGCGTGGGCTCAGTGCCGGCGAGGAGACGACGTTCACCTCCACCCTGCTCGGCGGCGAGCTCTCCGGCGCGGAGGTCGAGGTCACCGTCAAGCTGACCGCGGTCAAGGAGCAGGAGCTGCCCGAGCTCGACGACGACTTCGCCCAGACGGCCTCGGAGTTCGACACCGTGGCCGAGCTGCGCGAGGACGTGGCCACCCGGCTGTCCCGGGGCAAGCGGCTCGAGCAGGCTGCGGCCGCCCGTGACGCCGTGCTCGAGCAGCTGCTCGACGCCGCCGAGATCCCGCTGCCCGAGAGCGTGGTCACCGAGGAGCTCGCGGGCCGCCGGCAGGAGATCGAGCAGCAGCTCGCGTACGCCGGGCTGTCCATGGAGCAGTACCTCGACAACGAGAAGCAGACGGCCGACGAGTTCGAGGCCGAGCTCGAGAAGCGCGTCCGTGACGCGATGGCCTCGCAGTTCCTGCTCGACGAGGTGGCCAAGGCCGAGGAGATCGGCGTGGAGCAGGAGGAGCTGTCCCAGCACCTCATGCGTCGTGCCCAGCAGTCCGGGCAGAACCCCGACGAGTTCCTCCAGCACATGCTCGAGCACAACCACATCCCCGAGATGGTGGCCGAGGTCGTGCGCGGCAAGGCGCTGGCTCACATCGTCGAGGGTGCGACGGTGACCGACGAGTCGGGCAACCAGGTGGACCTGAAGAACCTGCGTCCCGACGGCAGCATCGGCGACCCGGCCGAAGAGGCCCAGCCGGTGACGCCCGCCGACGTGGTCGAGGCCGCGACCGTCCCGGTCGACGAGACCGCCACCGACGAGGCTGCGACCGACGAGGCTGACGAGGCTGCGGAGCCGAGCGACACGAAGGCCTGATCCTCGCGGGTCGTTGACCCGCCCCGAATCTCAGTGAACACTCGTTCACTGTGAGACGGGCACAGGTGAGCACCCTGGACGCGGCCGCCCTCGCGGCCGACTACGCCGAGGACCTGGTCGTCGGCACCGTGCGAGACGTGCACGGTGCCGTGGCCGGACGGGTCCACGGCCTCAACGACCGACTCAACGGCGGCGGTCCGACCGTGGGTCACCGCCTGCACGACGGCATCTCGTGGGCGGTCTACGGCAGCATCCGGGCGAGCCTCAAGGCGGGCTCCTCGGGGCTGCGTGCGGCGAGCCGGGCGGGCCTCGGCGGCGATCTCGAGGCCAGCCCGCACGGACGCTTCCTGCGGGCCGCGGTCAACGGCCTGATCGGTGACCGGCTGCGCGACGAGGGTTCGGAGTTCGCCTTCGACCTCGGGGTCCGCGTCGCCGGGCGCGACGTCGACCTGGACCGTGGTGGCCTGGCCGCGGCGTTCCCGGCGGCCTCCCCACGAGTGGCCGTGTTCGTGCACGGGCTCAGCGAGCACGAGGGGCACTGGTCCCGGGCGGCTCGTCCCCGCCGGGAGCAGCCCGACCGCCGCAGCTACGGCGAGCGGCTGGTCGAGGAGGGGTGGACCCCCGTGTTCCTGCGGGTGAACACCGGGCTGCCGATCGCGGAGAACGGGGTCGCGCTGGCCGCGCTCCTGGACCGGCTGGTCCGCGCCTGGCCGGTCGACGTACGCCGTCTCGCGCTGGTCGGTCACTCCATGGGTGGACTGATCCTCCGTGCCGCCTGCGCGGTGACGACCGACAGCGACTCCCCCTGGACCGACCTGGTGACCGACGTGGTGTGCCTGGGGACTCCGCACCTCGGCGCCCCTCTCGAGCGGGTGGTCGACCGGGGGGTCGCCGCGCTGGGCCGGCTGCCGGAGTCGGCACCGTTCGGCCGGATCCTGGAGTACCGCTCGGTCGGCATCCTCGACCTGCGCCACGGCCTCGCCCCGGACGTGCAGAACCTGCCCAACGCCCGCTACCGCCTGGTGGCGGCGACGCTGACCCGCTCCCCGCGCTCGGTCGCGGCCGGCACCGTCGGTGACCTGCTGGTGCCCTACGGCTCGGCGCTCGGCCGGCCCCGGCAGGGGGCCGAGATGTTCCCGGGCGCCGAGACCCTGCACGTCCCGTCCGCAGACCACTTCGACCTGCTCAACCACGACGCGGTCTACGCTGCGCTGCGGGAGTGGTTGCGTGACCGCTCCGACCCGCCGACCCAGGAAGAGAGCGCCTCCGGATGACCGAGCCTGCTCCGGTGGCCGCGACGGTGAGGATGGCGGCGGAGCCGGGGAAGGTGTGGGCGCTGGTCTCCGACCTGGCCCGGATGCCGGAGTTCAGCCCGGAGCTGCGCAAGGCGTTCGTGATCGGCCGCCCGGGGGTGGGCGCCCGTGTCATCGGGGTCAACCGTCGTGGTGCGGTGGTGTGGCCGACGACCTCGACCGTGGTGCGCTGGGAGCCGGGGCGGGCCGTGGCGTGGCGCACCCGGGAGAGCGGGGCGACCTGGGTCTACGAGCTCGCCCCGGTCGACGGCGGGACGGAGGTCAGGGCCCGCCGGACGCTGGTCCGGCGCACCGGGCTCAGCTCCCTGATGGGGCCCTTGCTCGGTAGCGCGGACGGTCACGACGCCGAGCTGGCCGAGGGGCTGCGCACCACCCTGGAGCGGATGCGTCGAGCCGTCGAGGACTGACCTGCCGTCGCTCGGCAGCCCGCTGTGGGCTACCCGGCAGTCTGCTGTGGGCGAACACGGGGGGTTTACCCGTGAACATGTCGGAGGTGGCGTCTAGGGTCGGTCGCGTGACTGAGAACTCCACCCCCGCGGACCACACCGCTCCGCAGAGCAACGGCGGATCGGCCGGCTACGGCCTCGACGACCACATCTACCAGCGCCTGCTGCGCGAGCGCATCGTCTTCCTCGGTTCGGAGGTGCGCGACCAGAACGCCAACGCGATCTGCGCCCAGCTCCTGCTGCTCAGCGCCGAGGACCCCGACGCTGACATCTTCTTGCACATCAACAGCCCGGGCGGCTCGGTCGACGCCGGGATGGCGATCTACGACACGATGCACTACATCCCCAACGACGTGGCCACCGTCGGCATGGGACTGGCGGCCTCGATGGGGCAGTTCCTGCTGTGCGCCGGGACCCACGGCAAGCGCTACGCGCTCCCGCACGCGCGGATCATGATGCACCAGCCGTCGGGTGGCATGGGCGGCTCCGCCTCGGACATCAAGATCCAGGCCCAGCAGTCGCTGCACATCAAGAAGGTGCTCTTCGAGCTGATCAGCGAGCACACCGGGCAGCCGCTCGAGCAGGTCGAGCAGGACGCCGATCGCGACCGGTGGTTCACCGCCTCCCAGGCCAAGGACTACGGGTTCATCGACCACGTCATCACCAGCGCGCGCGAGGCGGCCGACGAGGGCCGGCCGGCCCGCAGCAAGTGACCCCGGGCCAGACCGCCCCGACCCAGCCCCCGCCAGCCCCGCCTTCGAAGAATCGAGCCACCAGATGAACTACTACATCCCGCAGTGGGAAGAGCGCACCTCCTACGGCGTCCGCCGCATCGACCCCTACGCCAAGCTCTTCGAGGACCGGATCATCTTCCTCGGCACCCCGATCAGCGACGACATCGCCAACGCGGTGATGGCCCAGCTGCTGTGCCTGGAGTCGATGGACCCCTCGCGCGACATCCAGATCTACATCAACAGCCCGGGTGGGTCGTTCACGGCGATGACCGCGATCTACGACACGATGCGCTTCATCCAGCCCGACGTGCAGACCGTGTGCCTGGGGCAGGCCGCCTCCGCGGCCGCGATCCTCCTCGCCGCCGGCGCCAAGGGCAAGCGGCTGGCGCTGCCCAACAGCCGGATCCTCATCCACCAGCCCTACACCGAGGGCACCTACGGCCAGTCCTCGGACATCGAGATCCAGGCCAACGAGATCCTGCGGATGCGCGAGCTGCTGGAGACCATGATCGCCGAGCACTCGGGCAAGACGGCCGAGGAGGTCAGCCTCGACATCGAGCGCGACAAGATCCTGACCGCCGAGGCCGCCGTGGAGTACGGCCTGATCGACTCCGTGCTGGAGTCGCGCAAGGCCACCCCGGTGGGGTGATCGCGCGGACCGGCTCCGGTCGTCGTGTCCTCCCCCACGGAGCGCGATCTCGGAGTACGGTTTTGCAACTGGCCAAGAGCAGTGAGTCGGAGCTCGATCCGACCTGAGGGATATTGAGGGACGGGGACGGATGGCACGGATCGGTGACGGTGGCGACCTGCTGAAGTGCTCCTTCTGCGGAAAGAGCCAGAAGCAGGTCAAGAAGTTGATCGCGGGTCCGGGTGTCTACATCTGTGACGAGTGCATCGACCTGTGCAACGAGATCATCGAGGAGGAGCTCAACGAGACCGCCGAGGTCGGGCTCGACGAGCTGCCCAAGCCTCGGGAGATCTTCGAGTTCCTCAACTCCTACGTGATCGGCCAGGAGACCGCGAAGAAGTCGCTCGCGGTCGCGGTCTACAACCACTACAAGCGGGTGCAGAGCGGGACCGCCACCGGCACCAAGCACTCCCGCGAGGACGCGGTCGAGGTGGCCAAGTCCAACATCTTGGTGATCGGACCGACCGGGTGCGGCAAGACCTACCTCGCCCAGACCCTGGCCCGCATGCTCAACGTGCCGTTCGCCATCGCCGACGCCACCGCGCTGACCGAGGCGGGCTACGTGGGCGAGGACGTGGAGAACATCCTGCTCAAGCTGATCCAGGCCGCCGACTACGACGTCAAGAAGGCCGAGACCGGCATCATCTACATCGACGAGATCGACAAGGTGGCGCGCAAGGCGGAGAACCCGTCGATCACCCGGGACGTCTCCGGGGAGGGGGTCCAGCAGGCGCTGCTGAAGATCCTCGAGGGCACCACCGCCTCGGTGCCGCCCCAGGGCGGGCGCAAGCACCCCCACCAGGAGTTCATCCAGATCGACACCACGAACATCCTGTTCGTGGTCGGCGGGGCGTTCGCCGGTCTCGAGCACATCGTCGAGCAGCGGGTGGGCAAGAAGACCCTGGGCTTCACCGCCGAGATGCGCAGCTCCAGCGAGATCGAGTCCGACGAGATGTTCGCCCAGGTCCGTCCCGAGGACCTCGTGAAGTTCGGCCTGATCCCGGAGTTCATCGGGCGACTGCCGCTGATCGCCAGCGTGAACAAGCTCGACCAGGCGGCCCTCGTGCAGATCCTGACCGAGCCGCGCAACGCGCTGATCAAGCAGTACCAGAAGCTCTTCGAGCTCGACGGCGTCGAGCTGGAGTTCACCACCGACGCCGTGGAGGCCATCGCGGACAAGGCGATGGAGCGGGGCACCGGTGCACGCGGGCTGCGCGCGATCATCGAGGAGGTCCTGCTCAACGTCATGTACGACGTGCCGTCGCGCGAGGACGTCGGCAAGGTCGTGGTCAGCGGCGAGGTCGTCTCCGACAACGTCAACCCGACGCTGGTGCCGCGCGAGGCCGAGCCGAAGAAGAAGAAGTCGGCCTGACCCACCGCCCCAGCCCGTCGCCTCTCGCCGGGCGGCCCGGCGGCGTCGACCGTTCCGGGTAGACCAGTGGTCCCGCTTTCCTAGACCAGCGGGCGGGCCGGAGCCGGACTCCGTATGCTTGAAGCGGACATTTCGCCCAACCCTCAGGCCCGTCCTCGGGGGATGGGGGCTCCCCTCGCGGGACATCCTCGGGACCAAGAAGGACAACGATGATCAACGCGGAGCACCGGGCGCCCCTCGCGGCGTTCGGCCTGGTCCTCGCGTTCGCCTGCGTGGTGATGGCCGGCGAGCTGCGGGTGCGCGTCACCGAGGTGGTCGTCGAGGCCGGCGCGCCACGCCCCCTGCTCGGAGCCGCCGTCCCCGACATCCTGCTGGGCCAGACGCTGCGCGGCATCCCGCGCGCACCGGCTCCGGAGCCCGCCCGTGGTCCCGAGACGACGTCGGTGCGCCCGACGGATCCGGGGACCGTGGTCCGCCTCGTGCCGGTCTCACCGGCCGTGGTGCGCGAGCAGCCGGACTCGCGACCGGCCTCGGTGACCCGGCCGACCGGCTCGGCCCCCGCGCCGCGCCCGCGCACCGGCCGGGGCTCCCCGGACTCGCCGGGCTCACCGGACGCACCGGACGCACCGGCCGAGCCCGCGGACCGCTCCTCGGTGCCCCGGGCCGAGGTGCCCCTCCCTGCTGTCCCGGCTGCCCCCCGCAGGCTCTCCGTCGTGGTCGACGCGGAGGCTGCCGCCGTGGGTGAGGAGGCCGAGCCGCGACGCCGGGGCCGGTTCGAGCACGACCGCTCCGACCGCCCCGACCGCCCCGACCGCTCCGACCGCCCCGACCGCTCCCGGGAGCGTGGGCACGATGAGCGTCGTGCGCACGCCGGACCCCGCACCGGGCGAGGTCCGGGCGCGGCGGACCACCGCAGGTGGGCGAGCCGGGACGGCGAGCGGTCAGCGCTTGGGCGGGGGTTCGCCCAGCACCGCCGACACCGTGACCTCGACGGTCTCGTCGGCCACCAGCTCCAGGGGGCCGGTGATCGAGCCCACCGCCCGCAGGTCGCGTTCCGCCGCGCGGATCGCTTCCAGCGCGGCTGACGGGCCGGTGATGGTCGCCTGCTCGACCGGGGTGCGCATGCCCACCTTCGCCGTCGACTTGGCGCCGCGGATGCCGACGAGCACGGCGGCCACCGCGGCCAGGCCGCTGGGGTCCTCCCCGGCGGCCGCGCCGAGCTCCCCGGTCTCGGGCCACGTGCTCCGGTGCACCGATCCGGGCTGCCACCACGACCAGACCTCCTCGGTCGCGTAGGGCAGGAACGGCGCGAACAGGCGCAGCTGGACGTGCAGCGCGGTGGCCAGCGCGGCTCGGGCCGACTCGGTGGCCGGGTCGCCGTCGTCGCCGTACGCCCGCTCCTTGACCAGCTCGACGTAGTCGTCGCAGAAGTCCCAGAAGAAGCGCTCGGCGGTCTCCAGCGCGGTGGTGTAGTCGTAGGACTCGAAGGCTCGGGTGGCCTGTTCGACGGCGGTGGCCAGTCCGGCCAGCAGCGCCCGGTCGACCGGCTCGCGCACGGCGTCGGGATCGACCCGGACGGCACCGACGCTGCCCAGGACGAACTTGGAGACGTTGAGCACCTTCATCGCCAGCCGGCGGCCGACCTTCATCTGGGACTCGTCGAACGGCGAGTCCAGCCCCGGACGGGCCATGGCCGCGCGCCAGCGGACCGCGTCCGCGCCGTAGCGCTCGAGGATGTCGGTGGGGACCACGACGTTGCCCTTCGACTTCGACATCTTCTTGCGGTCGGGGTCGAGGATGAAGCCGGAGACCAGTGCGTGCGACCACGGAGCGGCGTGGTTCTCGAAGTGCGCCCTGACCACCCGGGAGAACAGCCAGGTGCGGATGATGTCGTGGGCCTGGGTGCACAGGTCCATCGGGAAGACCCGGTCGAACAGGTCCGGGTCCTCCTCCCAGCCGCCGGCGATCTGGGGGGTCAGCGAGGACGTCGCCCAGGTGTCCATCACGTCGGGGTCCCCGATGAAACCGCCGGGGCGGCCGCGCTGGTCCTCCGAGTAGCCCGACGGCGCCTGGGTGGAGGGGTCGACCGGCAGCTGGTCCTCGCGCGGGAGCAGCGGGTGGTCGTAGTCGGGCTCACCCTGCTCGTCGAGCGGGTACCAGACCGGGAACGGGATGCCGAAGAAGCGCTGGCGCGAGATCAACCAGTCCCCGTTGAGTCCGCTGACCCAGTTGTCGAAGCGGTGCTTCATGTGGGCAGGGACCCACTCGATCTCCGTGCCGCGGTCGAGCATCTCGGCGCGCAGGCCGGCGTCGCGACCACCGTTGGTGATGTACCACTGGCGCGTGGCGACGATCTCCAGCGGCTTGTCGCCCTTCTCGTAGAAGTTCGCCATCCGCTGCGTCGGCGTGGGGTCGCCCTCGAGGTCGCCGCTCTCGCGGAGCAGGGCCACCATCGCCTCGCGCGCGCTGAAGGCGGTCTTGCCCATCAGCTCGGCGTACGCCGCCGCGGCCTCGTCCGTGCCGAGCCACTCGGGAGTCTCTCGCGACATCCGGCCGTCGCGGCCGATCAGCGTGCGCACGGGGAGCTGGAGCTCGCGCCACCAGGTGACGTCGGTGAGGTCGCCGAACGTGCAGCACATCGCGATGCCGGCGCCCTTGTCGGGCTCCGCCGCGGGATGGGCGAGGACCGGGATCTCCACCCCGAAGACCGGCGAGGTGACGGTGGTGCCGAACAGCGGCTGGTAGCGCTCGTCGTCGGGGTGGGCGATGAGGGCCACCACGGAGGGGATCAGCTCGGGGCGGGTGGTCTCGATCGGGACCGGGCCGTCGGGGCCGTGGAAGTGCACCCGGTGGTAGTGCCCGGCGTACTCCCGCGCCTCGAGCTCGGCCTGGGCCACCGCGGTCTGGAAGGTGACGTCCCACAGGGTGGGCGCCTCCTGCAGGTAGGCCTCCCCACGAGCGAAGTTGCGCAGGAACGCGCGCTGGCTGACCGTCTGCGCCTTGGGCCCGATCGTGGTGTAGTGCTGCGACCAGTCCACGGAGAGGCCGAGCGTGCGCCACAGGCTCTCGAAGACCTGCTCGTCCTGCTCGACCAGCTCCTCGCACAGCTCGACGAAGTTCGGCCGGCTCACCGGTAGCTGGCGCTTGGGGTCCGGCTTCTCCGGCGGGGTGAAGTCGGTCTCGTAGTGGAGCGACGGGTCGCAGCGCACGCCGTAGTAGTTCTGCACCCGGCGCTCGGTGGGCAGCCCGTTGTCGTCCCAGCCCATGGGGTAGAACACCGACTTGCCCCGCATCCGCTGGTAGCGCGCGACCAGGTCGGTGTGGGTGTAGGAGAAGACGTGCCCGACGTGCAGCGAGCCCGAGACCGTCGGGGGCGGCGTGTCGATCGAGTAGACCTCCGCGCGGGGCCGGCTCCGGTCGAACGCGTAGGTGTCCTCGGCCTTCCACCGCGCCGACCACGTCGCCTCCAGTCCCTCCAGCGCGGCCTTGTCCGGTACGACGGCCGCGGGTGGTGCGGTCGTCTGCTGGGACGGCTCGGTGAGGCGGGCGTCAGTCATGGCCCGAATCCTACGGAGACCACCGGGGCCGGTGACAACGTGGAGGGTCGGGCCGGGCGGGAGCGGGGTGCGGTTGCCGCCTAGACTCGGGCCGGTGACCGAGACGCCCGAGAGCCCCGAGCCGCAGGCGCGGCTGGCCGAGACCTACGCCGAGGTCGAGGACGCGCTGCTGAGCCGCTGGCCCGAGACCCGCCTCGACCCCACGCTGGACCGGATCGAGGCGATCATGGAGGTGCTCGGGGACCCCCAGCGCGGCTATCCCTCGATCCACCTCACCGGCACCAACGGCAAGACGTCGACGGCGCGGATGATCGAGACGCTGGTCGGAGCCCTCGGGCTGCGCTCCGGGCGCTTCACCAGCCCGCACCTGGAGTCGATGACCGAACGGATCAGCCTCGACGGCGAGCCGCTGGGGGAGGAGGCGTTCGTCCGGGCGTTCAACGACGTCGCGCCCTACACCCACCTCGTCGACGACGAGCACGACCACCCGCTGTCCTTCTTCGAGACGATCGTGGCGATGGCGTACGCCGCCTTCGCCGACGCCCCGGTCGACGTGGCCGTGGTCGAGGTCGGGATGGGTGGCGCGTGGGACGCCACCAACGTGATCGACGCCGACGTCGCCGTCCTCACGCCGGTGGCCGTCGACCACGCCGGCTACCTGGGCGAGTCCCCGGCGGTCATCGCCCAGGAGAAGGTCGGCATCATCAAGCCGGGAGCGACGGTGGTCAGTGCGGTGCAGACCGAGGAGGTCGCCGCCGTGGTCCTCGAGCGCTGTGCGGAGGTGGGGGCCACCCTGGCCCGCGAGGGGCTCGAGTTCGGCGTCACCAGCCGCGTCCCCGCGGTCGGCGGGCAGCTGCTCGGGCTCCAGGGGCTGCGCGGGAGCTACGAGGAGGTCTTCCTCCCGCTCTACGGCGCGCACCAGGCCCAGAACGCCGCGCTGGCGCTGGCCGCGGTGGAGGCGTTCGTGGGCGGTGACGACGCGCTCGACGCCGAGGTGGTCAAGGAGGCCTTCGCCGAGGTCGTCTCACCGGGCCGGCTCGAGATCATCCGCCGGTCGCCGACCATCGTGCTCGACGCGGCCCACAACCCCCACGGCGCCGCGGCGCTGGTGGTCGCCCTGGAGGACTCGTTCACGTTCTCGCCGCTGATCGGCGTCATGGGCGTGATGGCGGACAAGGACTACGAGGGCATGCTCTCGGTCCTCGAGCCGGAGCTCGCCCACATCGTGTGCACCCGGAACTCCTCGGACCGGTCGATGCCCGCGTCCGAGCTGGCGGAGGTGGCGCGGGGGATCTTCGGCCAGGACCGGGTCTTCGAGACCGACTCCCTGGCCGACGCGATCGACCAGGCCACGGCCCTGGCGGAGGCCGGTGGCGTGTTCGGCGAGGGTCTCGGCTCCGGAGGCGTGCTGGTGACCGGCTCGGTGGTCACGGTCGGGGAGGCCCGGGCCATGCTGCGGTCGCGTCGGGAGCGCGGCTGATGCAGCGTCGGCTCTGCGCCGCGATCCTCCTCCTCGAGGCGATCGCGTTCGGACTGAGCACCCCGGTGCTGATCTCGGTGGCCGACGTCGGCACCGTCCCCTCACTGGGGATCGGGCTCGGCCTGATGCTCGGGTGCCTGCTGGTGGCGGGCACGCTCCGGTTCGCCTGGGGCTTCTGGGCCGGCTGGGCACTCCAGGTCGCGGCGATCGCCGTCGGGTTCGTCGTACCGACCATGTTCTTCCTCGGAGCGGTGTTCCTCGCGCTGTGGGCCACGGCCTACTTCCTGGGCCGGCGCATCGAGGTCGAGCGGCGCGCCTGGGAGTCCACGGGGGAGTACCCCGGGCATCCCGCCCAGCCCGAGTCCTGAGGGGCCACCGCCGCTACCGGGCCGCTACCGGGCCGCTACCGGGCCGCCAACGGGCCGCCCCCGCCGCCCCGGTGGGCCTCGGCTAGGTTGCTGCCATGTCGCAGCGCACCCTGGTCCTGTTCAAGCCCGATGCGGTCCGGCGCGGGCTCGTGGGCAACATCCTCGGCCGGTTCGAGTCCAAGGGCCTCTCCCTCGTGGCCCTGGAGCTGCGGCACATCGACGGCGAGCAGGCGGACGCGCACTACGCCGAGCACGTCGAGCGTGACTTCTACCCGCCGCTGCGTGCTTTCGTCACCAGCGGCCCCCTGCTCGCGGCAGTGCTCGAGGGCGATGAGGCGATCGAGGTCGTCCGTGCCCTCAACGGCGCCACCGACGGGCGCAAGGCCGCCCCGGGCACGATCCGCGGAGACCTCTCGATGTCCAACCGGGAGAACCTCGTCCACGGCTCCGACAGCGAGGAGTCCGCGAAGCGCGAGATCGCGCTCTGGTTCCCCCACCTCTGAGTGGCGGCGGGCCCGCTTTGCCCCACTCGGGGGTCTGACTGCCGCGTGTCGTCGCGGCAACCAGCAGTTTCGCTCCTAGTCTGCGTAGCGGATGGGCGCACGGTGCCGTCCCTCTTCCCCTTCACTGCACCTGCGAGGCGAAACGGATGGCCAACAGTCTCATCGGCCGCGACATGGCGGTGGATCTAGGAACGGCTAACACGCTGGTCTACGTACGGGGCAAGGGCGTGCTCGTCGACGAGCCCTCCGTGGTGGCGATGAACGAGCACACCCACGAGGTGCTGGCCGTCGGTCACGAGGCCAAGCGGATGAGCGGCCGTACGCCGGACGGCATCACCACGATCCGGCCGCTCAAGGACGGCGTCATCGCCGACCTCGACGCCACCGAGCACATGCTGCGGCACTTCATCCAGCAGGTGCACCGCCGGCGCTACTTCGCCCGGCCGCGGATGATCATCTGCGTGCCGAGCGGCGTCACCGCCGTCGAGCAGCGTGCGGTGAAGGAGGCCGGCTACCAGGCCGGCGGGCGTCGGGTCTACATCATCGAGGAGCCGATGGCGGCCGCGATCGGCGCCGGGCTGCCTGTGCACGAGGCCACCGGCAACATGGTCGTCGACATCGGCGGAGGCACCACCGAGGTGGCCGTCATCTCCCTCGGCGGCCTGGTGACCACCCTCTCGGTGCGCACCGCCGGCGACCAGATCGACCAGGCCATCGTGTCGTGGATGAAGAAGGAGCACTCCCTGATGCTGGGGGAGCGCACCGCCGAGGAGATCAAGATGACCCTCGGCTCGGCCTTCCCGCTGCCCCAGGAGCGGCAGGCCGAGGTCCGCGGTCGCGACATGGTCTCGGGGCTCCCGCGCACGGTCACCGTCTCCAGCCCGGAGATCCGCCGGGCGATGGAGGAGCAGCTGCACGCCATCGTCGACGCCGTCCGTGCCACGCTCGACCAGACGCCGCCCGAGCTCGCCGGGGACATCATGGACCGCGGCATCGTGCTGACCGGAGGGGGAGCGATGCTGCTCGGGCTCGACGAGCGGATCCGGCACGAGACCGGCATGCCGGTGCACCTCGCGGCCGACCCGCTGACCTCGGTCGTCCTCGGCGCCGGCAAGTGTGTCGAGGAGTTCGAGGCGCTCCAGCAGGTCCTCGTCTCGGACCACCGGCGGTAGCGCGTGGCCAGGCAGCGACTGCGCTCCCCGCGGGGCAGCATGGGGCCCTCGCTCGGTCGAGCCGTCACCGACGACGGTGGCCGGCCCGGATTCGGCCGGGCCCGCGGCGGCTCGTCCGGACTCGTGGTGGCCCTGATGGTGGCCGCCTCGGTGACCGTGATCACCGTCGACGCCGCCGCAGGCGAGAGCTCGCCGGTCGACCCGGCGCGCCGGGTCGTGGGCAGCGTGATCGGTCCGGTGGAGACCACGGCCGCGACCGCGTCCCGGCCGATGCGCGAGACGCTGGCCTACTTCAGCAACAACCAGGAGCTGCGTCGTGACGTCGCCCGTCTCTCCGCCCAGAACTCGCGGCTGCGCTCCGAGGTCGAGCAGGTCCCCCTGGACCGCAACCGGCTCGCGGAGCTCGACGGCCTGACCCGCACGGCCAACGAGACCGGCCACGCGCTGGTCGCGGCGCGCGTCGTGGGCATGGGGCCGATGCAGTCGTTCTCGCGCACGGTCACGATCGACGCCGGCACCTCCTCGGGGATCCGCGAGGACATGACCGTGCTCAACAACGACGGACTGGTCGGCCGCGTGATCGGTGCGACCCGGTCCACGGCCACGGTGCTGCTCGTCCTCGACACCGACTCGGTCGTCGGTGGCCGGCTCGGCTCCAACAACGAGATCGGCTTCATGCGCGGCCGTGGGGTCACCGGTCAGCGTGGCCGACTCGACCTCGACCTCGTCGACAACTCGGTCACGCCCGCGATCGGCGACGTCGTGGTCACCTGGGGCAGCCAGAACGGCGTTCCCTACGTGGCCGGGATCCCCATCGGAAAGGTCGAGTCGGTGTACTCCACGCCGCGCGAGCTGGCCAAGCACGCCGTGATCGACCCCTTCGTGGACTTCACCTCCCTGGACGTCGTCGGGGTGGTCGTACCCCGCCGCACCCAGGGCGACCGGCACGTCATCAACGGCCAGGGAGGCACCCGGTGAACCTCACCCGCCTGGGCATGGTGACCCTCCTCGTCGTCCTCGCGGTGACGCTGCAGACAGCGGTCTTCAGCCTGTTCGCGGTCAACGGCGTGGTGCCCAACCTCGCCCTCCTCGTCGTCGTGGCCGCCGCGATCGCGCGCGGGCCGGCCTTCGGGGCGACCGTGGGCTTCGCCGCCGGCATGTTGCTCGACCTCGCGCCCCCGGCCGACCACGTGGCCGGCCGCTGGGCGCTCGCCCTCGTCCTGGTCGCCGTGCTCGCCGGACGGGTGCGTCACGACGCACGCCGCAGCCCCTTGGCGGGGCTCGCGACGGTGGCCGTGTGCTCCTTCGTGGCCACCTCGGTCTTCGCCTTCAGCGGCGTCCTGCTCGGTGACAACGCGCTGCCGGCCGGCGAGATGGTGCAGGTGATCTCGATCGCGCTGCTCTGGGACGTCGTGGTCGCCCCGCTGCTGCTGCCCGGCCTGATGTCGCTCTTCGAGCGCACGCGACCGGTCGAGCTGACGGCCTGAGCGATGGCTGCCGTCCTGATCCGGCCCTCGGCCTCGCAACGCAGCCGACTGCGCCTGTTCGTCGTCCAGGCGCTCGTCCTCGCGCTCTTCGTGACCCTGTTCGGCCGGCTGTGGTACCTCCAGGTGCTGACCGGCGAGGGCTACCGGGTCGCGGCGGCGGAGCAGTCCGTGCGTGACGTGGTGGTGCAGCCGCCGCGCGGCCTGATCGTCGACGACATGGGCCGTCCACTGGTGGCCAACCGCACCAGCTGGGTGGTCACCGTGGACCGGACCCTGATGGGCAAGCAGACCGCGGCGGTGCGCGAGGCCACGTTGCGCAAGCTGTCCCGGGTGGTCAAGGTCCCCTACGCCAAGATCACCGAGCGGATGCTGCTGTGCGGGCAACCGGGCTCGATGAGGGGAACGTGCTGGAACGGCTCGCCGTACCAGCCGGTGCCGGTGGCCCGCGACGTGCCGCAGAAGGTCGCGGTCAAGGTGCTCGAGCGCTCCGAGGACTACCCCGGTGTCCTGGCGCAGCAGGAGAGCGTGCGGGCCTACCCCTCGCCGTACGGCGTCAACGCCGCGCACCTGCTCGGCTACCTCAGCCCGATCACCGACGGTGAGCTCGAGGCGGCCGAGGACGACGGGGACGACTCGGTCAACGGGGCCTCGGTCGTCGGCCGGGCCGGTGTGGAGAAGGCCTACGACGCCTGGCTGCGGGGCGAGCCCGGCTACAAGAAGGTGGCCGTCGACTCGATGGGACGCGTCCTCGGCGACTCCGGCGAGGTCGAGTCCGAGCCGGGGGACACTCTCGTGACCTCCATCGACGCCAACGTCCAGGCCTACGTGGAGAAGCAGCTCAACCAGGCGATGCAGACCGCGCGCCGGACGACCGACACCGTCACCGGGCGCAAGTACGCCGCCGACAGCGGCTCGGCGGTCGTGCTGGAGGCCAAGACCGGCCGGGTGGTGGCGATGGCCAGCCAGCCGACGTACGACCCCGAGGTGTGGTCGGGCGGGATCAGCAGCAAGCAGCTCAAGCGGCTCTACTCGGAGAAGGCGGGCACCCCCCTGCTCTTCCGCGCCACCCAGGGCCAGTTCGCCCCCGGGTCGACGTGGAAGCCGATGATGACCGCGGCCGCCATGTCCCACGGCTACGGGCCGCAGACGCGGCTGCAGTGCTCCTCGGGGTTCCAGGTCGGCAACCGCACCTTCAAGAACTACGAGTCCGGTGCCTACGGCTACATCGACTTCGCCAAGGCGCTCGAGGTCTCGTGCAACACCTTCTTCTACCGGATCGGCTTCGGCTACTGGCAGAAGTACGGCAGCGACGTCGCCGACGTGCAGGCCAAGGACCCGCTCGTGTCGATGGCCAAGAAGTTCGGCTTCGGGAGCACCACCGGGATCGACATCCCCGGGGAGGCCAGCGGTCGGATCGCGGACCGCGCGTGGAAGCGCGAGTACTGGAAGTCGATGAAGGACTACTACTGCAAGATCGGGAAGAAGCCCGGGTCGGACTTCCTGCACCGGTTCGCCCGGGAGTTCTGCGTCGAGGGCTTCGCCTACCGTGCCGGTGACGCGGTGAACTTCGCGATCGGCCAGGGGGACACCGCGGTGACCCCGCTGCAGCTCGCCCGCGCGTACGGCGCGCTCGCCAACGGCGGCACGCTCTACGAACCGCGGGTCGCCAAGGCGATCGTCAGCCCCGAGGGCAAGGTCATCAAGAAGTTCGCGCCCAAGGTCCAGGCCCGGGTGCCGGTGAAGAAGGACATCCTGCGCTACATCGACGACGCGCTGAAGGGTGTGGCCACCGACGGCACCATGGCGTGGCGCCTGGTCGGGTTCCCCCTCGACAAGGTCACGGTGCGGGCCAAGACCGGCTCGGCGGAGGTCTACGGGAAGCAGACCACGTCCTGGGTGGCCTCCTACACCAAGGACTACGTGGTGCTGATGACCGTGAGCCAGGGCGGCACCGGCTCGGGCACCTCGGGTCCCTACATCCGCAAGATCTGGGAGTACCTCTACGGCGTCAAGGGGGAGAAGGTGCAGGCCGCGAAGGCGGCGATCACGGGCACCACGCCGCCGGCCAAGCTGCCGGTCTTCGCCCGCGACGGGTCGATCCTGCCCCCGGTGCGGCCGCGCGACTCCAAGGGTGGTCGCTGATGACGGTGCTGCCGATGAGCCGGCTGGCGGTGGCGCGCAGCCGGGCCGCCGTACCCCGGCTGGACTGGCTGCTCGTGGGCAGCGCCGGGCTGATCCTGACCATCGGCACGCTGCTGGTCTGGTCGGCCACCTCGAGCAACGAGGTGCTGACCCGCGGCGAGCCGACCGCCTACCTGCACAAGCACCTGGTCAACATCATGATCGGGCTGGTGCTCGCGGCCGCGGTGATGGCCACCGACCATCGCTGGGTCCGCATCGTCACTCCGCTCGTGTACGTCGCCTCGGTCGTCGGCCTGCTGCTCGTGCTCGTCATGGGCACGACGATCAACGGCTCCCGCTCCTGGCTGATGCTGGGCGGGCTGTCGATCCAGCCCGCGGAGTTCGCCAAGCTCGCAGTGGTGATCGGGATGGCGATGATCATCGCCGAACGGGTCGAGAACTCCCGCCAACGCCGGGTCGGCCTGGTCGACGTCGGGCTGATGGGGGCGATCGCCGGCGTCCCGGCGGTGCTGATCGTCCTGCAGCCGGACCTGGGCACCATGCTGGTGCTCTCAGCCACGGTGTTCGGCGTGCTGGCCGTGGCCGGGGTGCCGCGGCGCTGGCTGCTCTCGCTCCTCGCGGCCGGGGTCAGCCTGGCCACGCTCGCGGTGATGGCCGGGCTGCTCAAGCAGTACCAGGTCAACCGCTTCATGGCGTTCACCGATCCCGGCCTGGACCCGCGCGGCGCCGGGTACAACACGACCCAGGCGCGCATCGCGATCGGCAACGGCGGGCTCTTCGGCCAGGGGCTCTTCGACGGCTCCCAGACACGGTCGCGCTTCGTGCCCGAGCAGCACACCGACTTCATCTTCACCGTGGCCGGTGAGGAGCTGGGCCTCCTCGGGGCCGGCCTGCTCATCGTGCTGTTCGCGGTGCTGCTGTGGCGGGCGCTGCACATCTCGCTGCACGCCGACGACATGTTCGGGCGGGTCGCCGCCGCCGGCATCGGCTGCTGGTTCGCGTTCCAGACCTTCCAGAACATCGGGATGTGCTTGGGCATCATGCCGGTGACCGGTGTCCCGCTGCCGCTGGTCTCCTACGGCGGCTCCTCGATGTTCGCCTCGATGATGGCCGTGGGCCTGCTGCAGAACATCGCCATGCGTGGCAGCACCGTCTCCCGGGCGATGGGCACTACCCCGCGGGCAAGGTGAAGCTGAACGTAGAGCCCCGGCCGGGGTTGCGACTGGCGCGCAGCTGGCCCCCGTGCAGTGCCACGATGCGGCGGGTGAGCGCGAGTCCCAGGCCGGTGCCGGGTGAGCGTCCCTCCGCGGGGCCGCGGTGGAAGGCGTCGAAGATGCGCTCCTCCTCGCCCGCAGGCACCCCGACGCCACGGTCGGCGACGTCCACGCGCACCCAGCCGTCCTCGTCGTCCTGCTGCGAGGAGATCCGCACCCACGGGCGCTCCTCACGAGGGGTGTACTTGATCGCGTTGCCGACCAGGTTGTCCAGGAGCTGTCGTAGCAGCCCCGGGTCAGCGTGCACGCTGTGCTCGACGTCGAGCACGAACTCCGGCTCCCGGGAGCCGGCGCCGGTCGTCCGCCGGCCGTCGACGATCTCGGCGCTCACCTCGAGCAGCTCGACCGGCTGAGGGCGGAGCTCGCCGTTCTGCACCACGGCGTAGTTGAGCCAGTCGTCGATCACCTGGCGCATCCTGCGGCTGGAGTCGCTCGCCTTGCGCACCGCGTCGTGGACCAGCCCGGCATCGCGGACGGGGTCGCCGTCCTCGACCACCTCGAGCCAGCCGTGCAGGACGGTGAGCGGCCCGCGCAGGTCGTGGGCGACCATGCCGGCGAAGTCGCTCAGCTCGCGCAGCCGGGCGCGCTGGGCGGTGACGTCGTGCAGGAGCACCAGGGTGGAGGCGTCATCGGCTTCTCCGAGCTGCTGGGCCGAGAGCTCGACCACCCGGCGCGCGTCGTCCTGGCCCACGTGCAGCTCCAGGGTGGGCACCCGTCGCGGGTCGTCGGGCGTCGGGGTCAGGGCCGTGCGGAGGTCCTCGTCGACCACGGGTCGGCCGCGCCCGTCGGTCAGCCCGAACTCCCGCGCCCACGAGACGGGGATGTCGGCCGGGATC
Source organism: uncultured Actinomycetota bacterium (assembly GCA_963815595.1). Taxonomy (GTDB): domain Bacteria; phylum Actinomycetota; class Actinomycetes; order Propionibacteriales; family Nocardioidaceae; genus Marmoricola. Next base: position 714,696 of record CAWFHA010000007.1, read on the forward strand.
GGCCGGCCGAGGAGCTGCCGGGCGGCGGCGTTGTACATCGACACGCGCTCGTCGTCGACGATGACCACCCCGTCGCTCATCGAGTCGAACACGGTCTCCAGCATGCGGCGCCTGCCCTCGGACTCCATCCGACGCCGCTCGAGCTCGCCGATCAGGGAGGCCCGCTGCTCGCGCAGCAGGGCCAGCAGCAGGGTGAGCCCGCAGCTCACGATCACCAGCAGGTCCATGATCGAGGCGGGCGGGAGCAGGCCGTCGTACCCGAACTGGTTCGCCGGCAGGTAGGTCATCGAGGCCGCGATCAGGGCGATCCCCAGGGCGAGGTACGCCGCACCGCGGACGGTCAGCGTCAGCCCGCCCCACACGCTGGGAATGATGAGCAGCCACGACAACGGGAGCGTGGGGGCGTGGTAGCTGCCGTAGATGCAGGGCAGGGTCACGGCGAGGAGGGCGAGGCGGTTGGACCAGGGGCTGGGGGTCAGCGAGCCTCGCTGTCGAGCGTGGAAGATGACCATGAAGGTGACGCCGCCGACGAAGCAGAACACGGTGCTGCGCAGCACCCACCACCACAGCAGCTGGGTGCCCAGCTCGTCGAGGCCGAGCCGCGGGAAGCCACCCAGGCCCGCGAGCAGCAGCGAGGAGCCGAGCGCCGCGAGCAGCAGGTTCGCGAGGTCGGCCGGCCGCTCCGGTGCCCAGCCGGGGTGGCCGAGCCGATAGCGGTAGATCGCCGTCATCAGCAGCGACTGTCCTGCGCTCAGCAGCCCCATCCACAGTGAGGGCGAGAGGTCCTGCCCCAGCAGGACGGAGGTGGAGGCGAAGACCAGCACCATGTAGCCGACCGTCGCCGCGACGGCGCGCCGGCCGGAGGACCAGACGGCGGTCAGCAGCACGAAGCCCACGCCTCCCGCGGGCCAGACCTCGGCGATGCGGGGGTCGACCGCGAAGCTGTCCAGGCCGAGGTACGGCGCGACGGCGTAGCAGGCGGCAGCGAAGAGCGCGAGCGGGAGCAGCCGTCGCCGGGGCATGACCGTGGAGGCGCCGCCGCCGTGCGGGGCCGCCTCCGTGGTCTCGACGACGCGTCGCATTTGTACCTTTCGCCGGAATTGATTCTAGGGATCGTCGTCGGAGGCGTCTCGGCATTGCCACGATCCTCCCCGGGGCGCGGCCCCCCGGGTTCAGGCGCTGGGTTCAGGCGCTGGGTTCAGGCGCTGGGGAGGGTCACGGTGATCGTGGTCCCCGGGCCCTCGTTGCGCTGGGCGCTGATCAGCCCGCCGTGGCGGCGCACGATGCGCTTGCACAGCGCCAGGCCCAGTCCCGAGCCCTCGTAGGTGTCCCGCACCGTCGAGGCGCGGCGGAACGGCTCGAAGACCGTGGTCTCCTCGCCCTCGGGGATCCCGATGCCGGCGTCGACGACGTAGAGGCGGACCCAGCCACGCTCACCCCCGGAGAAGCTGCGGATCGTGACCGAGGGCCGCTCGCCCGGCAGGGTGTACTTCACCGCGTTGCCGACGAGGTTGACCAGCAGGTGTTGCAGCAGCGTGCGGTCGGCCATCACCGTGTCGGGAGTGCGCACCAGGAAGTCCACGTCGGGGTAGCTCTTGACCAGGGCGTCGAGCACCGGCTGGAGCTCCACCGGCTCGGGCTGGAGCACGCCCTCACGGGCGACGTTGTAGGTCAGCCAGTCCTCGATCTCCGCCGACATGCGGTCGGTCGCGTGCCGGCCGCGCTCCATCGCCTGCGCGGCCATCTTCGGGTCGACCTCCATCACGTCCTCGGCGACCTCCAGCCAGCCCTGGACGGCGGCGAGAGGGCTCTTCAGGTCGTGTGCGGCGACGGCCGCGAAGCTGGCCAGCTCCTCGATGCGGCGCTGCTCGGAGGTGACGTCGCGCACGATCGCGACCACGCTGTCGGACCCGGCGTAGGTGACCTTGGCCATCTGGACGGCCAGCACGCGCAGCCCGTCCTCGGAGCCGTCGCGGTTGTAGCCGTAGGTGAACGACGGCGACTCCTGCATCCGGCGCAGCCAGCGGGTCGGCTCGGTGGTGAGCTTCTCGCGTCCCAGGATCTGCACCGCCGCCGCGTTGTGCAGCTGCACGGCGCCCAGGCCGTCCATCAGCACCAGCGCCTCGTTGATCGACTCGAAGACCGTGCCCAGCAGCCCCGCCTGGTCCACCGCCTCCTGGCGGCGGCGGACGACCTCGTTGGCCAGGTAGGCGCGCTGGTCCCGCACCAGGGAGAGCAGCAGCACCACGAAGACGAACGCGGTCATCAGGCTGTCGAGCAGCAGGATGTTGGCGAGCTCGCCGTCGCTGAGGGGCCGCACGGCCGCCGGCACGGTCTGGGCGATGATCACCGCGAGGGTGCCGGTCAGGCTGTAGGCCGCGGAGGTCCACGGCCCCATGGTCAGGCCGGCCCAGATGGCCGGCAGCAGCACGATCCAGGTGAGTGGCAGGTCGTTGAAGGTGAAGACCACCCCCAGCGAGGCGGTGGTGACGACGAGCTGGACGTAGACGTCGAGGAGGCGCGTCGGGATGGCCTCGGTGCGTGGGCGACGCTGCACCAGGAGCAACGCGCAGGCGCCGCCGACGAACATGTACGCCGTGCTCAGCACGCCCCACCAGAACAGGTCGAAGGTGCTGCTCGTGACCCAGAGACCCGGCGCGGGGCCGAGCGGGATCACCGCGACCGACCCGAGCACGCTGGCCTGCGCGAGCGCCACGATGTCTCCGGGGCGGTGCGGGGTGAGGTTGTCGTCACCGATGCGCCACCGGTACACCGCGAGCGTGATGACCGCCTGCGCGACCACCGCCGCGGCGATCCGGGCCGACTCGAGCCAGGCATGTCCCAGCAGCACGCCGGTGACGGCGTGCACGACCAGCGCCAGGCCGAGGGTCAGGGTCACCATCGAGGTGCGCCGGGTGCGCTCGGGCCACAGCCACGCGAGCATCAGCCACAGGAACGCGATCAGCCCGCCGGCCCGGATCGAGCTCACCCGATCGAGCTGCAGGGCGGTCACGTGCTGCAGCACCAGCGCCACAGGAGTGAGCCCCAGGCACACCAGCCACAGGCTCCACATGGCTCGGGCGCCCAGGCGTCGCGAAGGACGCCACGTCATGGCGATGTCGCGCACCCGACCCCCCTCGGTGCTCGGGTATGAGTATGCAGTGTCGTGCTCGGTCGTGCAGGTGCTCGGGCATGTGCCTGGGCGGACACGTACCCTGTGGGCATCCCCCGGTTCTGGAAAGGATATGCATGCCCGTCTCAGCTGGTGAGTCGATCTTCGCAGCACTCGAGCCGTTTCTGGCCGGGGTGAGCAAGCCGATCCAGTATGTGGGCGGTGAGCTGAACTCGGTGCAGAAGCCGTGGGCCGAGGCCGAGGTCCGCTGGGCGCTGATGTATCCCGACGCCTACGAGGTCGGTCTGCCCAACCAGGGCGTGCAGATCCTCTACGAGATCCTCAACGAGCGTGAGGGAGTCCTCGCCGAGCGCACCTACTCGGTGTGGCCGGACATGGAGGCGGTGATGCGCGAGCACGACCTCCCGCAGTTCACCGTGGACAGCCACCGCGCGGTGCGCGACTTCGACGTCTTCGGCCTCTCGTTCTCCACCGAGCTGGGCTATACCAACATGCTCACCGCCCTCGACCTCGCCGGGATCCCGGTGCACGCGGCGGACCGGCGAGACCAGGACCCGATCGTGCTCGCCGGAGGGCACGCCGCGTTCAACCCCGAGCCGATCGCCGACTTCCTCGACGCGGCGGTGCTCGGCGACGGCGAGGAGGTGGTGCTCGCCATCACCGAGGTGATCCGCGAGTGGAAGGCCGAGGGGCGACCCGGCGGACGCGACGGCGTGCTGATGCGGTTGGCGGCCAGCGGCGGCGTCTACGTGCCGCGCTTCTACGACGCCGCGTACGACGACCGGGGTCGGCTGGTCGCGGTCACGCCCAACCGGCCCGGCGTGCCCGACCGCGTGCGCAAGCACACCTTGATGGACCTCGACTCCTGGCCCTACCCGCGCAACCCGCTGGTCCCGCTGGCCGAGACCGTGCACGAGCGGTTCAGCGTGGAGATCTTCCGCGGCTGCACCCGGGGCTGCCGGTTCTGCCAGGCGGGGATGATCACCCGGCCGGTGCGCGAACGCTCGATCTCCACCATCGGCGAGATGGTGGAGAACGGCATCCGCAAGACCGGCTTCGAGGAGGTCGGGCTGCTCTCGCTCTCCAGTGCGGACCACTCCGAGATCGCGGAGGTCGCCACCGGCCTGGCCGACCGCTACGAGGGGTCCAACGTCTCGCTCTCCCTGCCGAGCACCCGCGTGGACGCGTTCAACATCACCCTGGCCAACGAGTTCTCCCGCAACGGACGACGCTCGGGCCTGACCTTCGCGCCCGAGGGTGGGTCGGAGCGGATGCGCAAGGTGATCAACAAGATGGTCACCGAGGAGGACCTGATCCGCACCGTCGCGGCGGCGTACTCCCACGGCTGGCGGCAGGTGAAGCTCTACTTCATGTGCGGGCTGCCCACCGAGACCGACGAGGACGTGCTGGCGATCGCCGACCTCGCGAAGAAGGTGATCGCCAAGGGGCGTGAGGTCGCCGGGCACAACGACATCCGGTGCACCGTCTCCATCGGTGGTTTCGTGCCCAAGCCGCACACGCCGTTCCAGTGGGCTGCCCAGCTCGACGTCGAGACGACCGACGAGCGGCTGCGCAAGCTGCGCGAGGAGGTGCGCTCCGACCGCCGCTACGGCCGGGCGATCGGCTTCCGGTACCACGACGGCAAGCCCGGGATCATCGAAGGACTGCTCTCCCGCGGCGACCGGCGCGTCGGCCGGGTCATCGAGGAGGCCTGGCGCGCGGGCGGCCGGTTCGACGGCTGGAGCGAGCACTTCTCCTACGAGCGCTGGGTGGCCGCCGCTGACACCGCCCTCACCGGCACCGGGGTCGACCTGGCGTGGTTCACCACCCGCGAGCGCGAGTACGCCGAGGCCCTGCCGTGGGACCACCTCGACTCCGGCCTCGACAAGGACTGGCTCTGGCAGGACTGGGAGGACGCCCTCGACCCCGACTCGGTCGACGTCGAGGACTGCCGGTGGACACCGTGCTACGACTGCGGGGTGTGCCCGGAGCTCGGCACCGACATCCAGGTCGGGCCGACCGGCCAGCAGCTGCTGCCGCTCAGCGTGGTCTGAGCAGCTTGCTCTGAACCGCCCCGTCCGGGGGGCTTGCGCGGTGTAGACCGGGAGGGCCGACCAATCGGGCAGGACCGCCCAGTTCGCCTGGACGGGGCAGACGAACCGCGTGCCTGCGGCGTAGCGTCCCCGCGTCCGACCGGCCGGGCGCGGCAGTCGGGTCGTACCGGGATCGGCCCGGTGCGGTACTCGTCACGGGGAGGACCCATGAGACTGCGCAGTACAACCCTGCCCGCTGCCGTCGCGACGGTGGTGGGGGCCCTGGTGCTCGGAGCGCTGGCGGCGGCCCCGGCCTCGGCGAAGAAGGCCCCGAGCGCGGAGCGCAAGCTCGACTCCTCCGCGCTGGCACCGTTCCAGGTCGCCGTGCGTCGGGGCACCGTCTACTGGGCGGACGGCTTCGCCGGCACGCTCACCCGGCGCACGCCGAACGGCGCCACGAAGGTGATCGCCAAGGTCGACGGCGAGATCGCCGGGGTGGCCCTCGCCGGTCGCAGGCTGGCCTACGCCAGCTCCCCGAACGGCCGGTTCACCCGGCTGACCATCCGGCAGCGCGGCAAGAAGCCGGTCGTGGCCAACCTGAGCCACTACGAGCGCACCCGCAACCCCGACGGTCGGGTGCACTACGGGATCATCCGCAAGTACAGCAAGTGCGCGGCCGACTACCTCGAGCAGATGGGCGGCCCGGCACGGTACACCGGCATCGTGGACTCCCACCCCTACCAGGTCGAGGCGCTCCCGGGTGGTGCGTGGGCCGTGGCGGACGCCGCCGCCAATGCCATCCTGCGGGTGGACAAGCGCGGTCGGGTCTCCACGATCGCCGTGCTGCCGCGCCAGGAGCTGACGATCACCAAGGCACAGGCCCGGGCACTCGGGGCGCCCGACTGCCTGATCGGCGTGCGCTACGCCTTCGAGCCGGTGCCGACCGACGTCGAGCGGGACCGCCGCGGCAACCTGTGGGTCTCGGTGCTCCCCGGTGGGCCGGAGGACCCGAGCCTCGGTGCTCGCGGCGCGGTCTACAAGATCACCAAGCACCGCTCCGTGCGCCGGATGTTCGGCGGCTTCCTGGGCGCCACCAACCTGGCGGTGAGCCGGTCCGGTCGCGTCTACGTCGCGGAGCTGTTCGCCGGCCGGATCTCGACCGTCCGTCGCCACCGGGTCGTGACCGTGCGCAGGATCGACCGACCGGTCGCGGTCGAGGTGACCAGGCGCCACCTCTACGTGGGGCAGCTGGCCGACATCGACTTCGAGACCGGCGACGTCAACGGACCGGGAGGGGTCTACCGCTTCCCGCGCTGAGGACCGGCACGGCCGGCGGCGTCGAGCTCGTCCTCGACGTACGCCGGTCGCGCCACCGCCAGCCCGGCCCAGAGCTGGGGGACCAGCAGCACCAGCAGCGCCACGAGCGGCAGGGTCCATCCTCCGGAGAGGTCACGCAGCAGGCCGACCCCGAACGGGCCGATCCCGGCCATCAGGTACCCGGTGGACTGCGCGAAGCCCGACAGGGCGGCGGTGCCGCTCGACGTGCGTGCCCGCAGCCCCAGGAGGGTCAGGATGAGCGGGAAGGTGGTGGTGCCGATGCCGACGAGGATCGCCCAGAGCAGCGCACCTCCTCGGGGGGCGACCATCAGGCCGACGTACCCCAGGGGGTAGCACCCCATCAGCAGGCACATCAGCACGGTCTGGTTCTCCAGCCGTGCCACCAGGGTGGGGATCAGCAGTGAGAACGGGATGGTGATCCCGGTGATCACCCCGAGATAGAACCCGGCGGCGGCGTCGGAGAAGCCGGCGTCCTGGTAGAGCTCGGCGAACCAGCCGAACACCGCGTAGGCCTGCAGCGACTGCAGGCCGAAGAACAGGGCGAGCAGCCAGCCCAGCCGGGTGCGGGCGACGTCGAGGAGGCCCACGGTCCCCGACGCCTCGGCCGGCCGCCGGTCGTGGGCGACCAGTGCCAGCCACGGGAGGGCGGCGATGCCGGCGGTGACCGCCCACACCGCGAGGCCCGCCCGCCAGCCACCGGCGGCGTCGCTGATCGGCACGGTGAGCGCCGAGGCCGCAGTGAGCCCGACGGCGAGCGCGGTGCTGTACAGGGCGGTGAGCAGCCCGATCCGGTGCGGGAAGTGCAGCTTGACCAGCGAGGGCAGCACCACGTTGCCGGTGGCCATGCCGGCCAGGGCGAGCATCGAGAGCGCCAGGAACACCGACGGCGACTCGACCGCGGCGCGCCCGCCGAGCCCGCCGGTGACGGCCAGCAGGGACACCAGGGTGACCCGGTGCAGGCCGACCATCCGGGCCAGCCGGGGTGCCAGCGCCCCGAAGACGGCGAAGGCGAGCACCGGCAACGAGGTCAGCATCCCGGTCTGCGCCGTCGACATGCCCAGCCCGTCGCTGACCTCCCCGAGCACCGGCCCGATGCTGAGGGCGGCCGGGCGCAGGTTGAAGGCCAGCACGAGGATCCCGACGACCACCAGCACGCGCTGCCAGCGGGTGGAGGTCTCGGTGGTCACGGGAGCATCGTGCCCCAGCGCACCCGGCCCCCCGGCAGTGGCCCGACCGTGCGTGCTCGACGGTGACGCCGGGGTGTCCCCGCCATGGTCCTGCGGAGGTCGGCCCCGGGTGCCTGTGGTTGTCGGCGGCCGCTGGCAGGATCCTGGGCGTGCGGAGGATCACCGACGACCAGCGCCGGGCGCGGCTGGGGCAGCGCCATGCGCTGGCTGCTCGCACGGGCTCGGTGGAGGAGGCCGTGGCAGCGGTGACCTGCCTGCACGCGACCGAGCCGGCCACTGTCTACCTGTCGGTGGCCGCGCGGGCCGAGGTCTCGCGCGAGGAGATCGCCGCGGCGCTGTACGAGGACCGGAGCGTGGTCAAGCAGCTGGCGATGCGGCGCACCCTGTTCGGTTTCCCGCGCGACCTGCTGCCGCACGTGTGGGGCAGTGCCTCGGCCCGGGTGGCGACCCAGCTGCACACCCGGTTCGCCCGGGAGGTCGAGGCCGCCGGGATCGCGAAGCGTGGCGACCTGTGGCTGCGCCGGACCTGCGGCGCGGTGCTGGACACGCTCGGGCGGTCGGGTCCGGCGACGGCCGCGGAGCTGCGCGAGGCGATCCCGGCGATGTCCCGCCGGCTCGAGCTGGCCCCGGGCACGGCGTACGCCACCGCCACCCCGGTCGCCTCGCGGGTGCTGGCCACGCTCGCGGCCACGGGACAGGTGCTTCGCGGCACCAACGAGGGCGACTGGCGGACCTCCCGGCCGCGCTGGACGCTGTGCGAGGACTGGCTCGGCGCGCCTGCGAGGAAGGTGAGTCCCGAGGAGGGGTACCGGGAGCTCGTCGGTCGTTGGCTGGCCCAGTACGGACCCGGCACCGAGGCCGACCTGGTCTGGTGGCTGGGGGCCACCAAGGCCGCGGTGCGCCGTGCCCTGGTGGACCTGGCCGCGGTGGAGGTGGCCGTGGCGGGCGGTGTCGGGTACCTGCTGCCCGACGACGTCGAGGACGTGCCGCAGCCCGTGCCCTGGGCGGCTCTGCTCCCCGTGCTCGACCCGGCCACGATGGGGTGGCGGCAGCGCGACTTCTACCTCCACCCCGACGATCGCCCGGCGATCTTCGACGGCAACGGCAACGGCGGCACGACGGCCTGGTGGTGCGGACGGATCGTGGGCTGCTGGGTGCAGGATCCCGACGGGGTGGTGGCGGTGGTGCCCGTGGGTGACCCCGGGCAGGAGGCGCGGACCGCGCTGGACCGCGAGGCCGAGCGGCTGACGGCCTGGCTCGCCGGTGACCGGGTGTCCACGGTGTACCCCTCGGCGTTGATGAAATCGGCACGGACGCCCTGACCCTGCGGCTCGAATTGTCGCGTTTGGGCCTCGCGGCCGTCGTGCGCTCCCTAGACTTCGGACATTCCTGGACAAAACTTCTTTGGAGGTCTGATGGCACCGCAGCGCACGCACGGTCGCCGCCACGACGTCGTGGTGGTCGGTGGCTGCGGGCACGTCGGCCTCCCGCTGGCCATCGCCTTCGCCGACCGCGGCCTGCGGGTGGCGATCTACGACGTCGACGAGCAGGCGGTCAAGCAGGTGGAGCACGGCGAGCTCCCCTTCCTCGAGCACGGCGCCGAGGAGCCGCTGCTCCGGGGCCTGGCCACGGGGCGGCTCTCCGCGGGCACCGACCCGGCCGTCATCGCCGAGGCCGACGCGGTGGTGGTCGTCATCGGCACCCCGGTCGACGAGCACCTGAACCCCAACCCGCACGCGGTGTCGCGGGCCCTGCGCGAGACGATCGACCACTTCGAGGACGGACAGCTCCTCGTCCTGCGCAGCACCGTCTACCCGGGTGTCACCCGCTGCGTGGAGCGCCTCTTCGCCGAGCACGAGCTCGACGTCGACGTGGCCTTCTGCCCCGAGCGGATCGCGGAGGGCCGGGCGATGGAGGAGCTGTTCACGCTCCCGCAGATCGTCTCGGGTCGCACCCAGCGCGTCCGTGACCGGGCGGCGAGGCTCTTCCGCACGCTCACCGACACCGTCGTCGAGCTCGAGCCGGAGGAGGCCGAGCTGGCCAAGCTGTTCACGAACACCTGGCGCTACATCAAGTTCGCTGCCGCCAACCAGTTCTACGTGATGGCCAACGACCACGGCCTGGAGTTCGACCGCATCCGCACGGCCCTGGCCCAGGACTACCCCCGGGCCGCCGACATGCCGGGCGCCGGTTTCGCGGCCGGCCCGTGCTTGTTCAAGGACACCATGCAGCTGGCGGCGTTCACCGACAACTCCTTCGTCCTGGGCCACGCGGCGATGCTGGTCAACGAGGGGCTGCCCCTCTACCTGGTCACCCAGCTGGAGAAGAGCCACGACCTCGCCGGACTCCGGGTCGGCATCCTCGGCATGGCCTTCAAGGGCGAGAGCGACGACATCCGCTCGAGCCTGTCCTACAAGCTCAAGCGCATCCTGGAGTTCCGGGCCCGCGAGGTCCTGTGCACCGACCCCTACGTCACGCTCGACCCGACCCTGGTCTCGCTGGACCGGGTGCTCGCCGAGTGCGACCTCCTCATCGTCGGTGCCCCGCACGCCGTCTACGCCGGCCTGACCACCGACCTGCCGGTGGTCGACGTGTGGAACCTGCGGGGTCAGGGCAGCGCCGCATGAGCCCGGCCGTCTCGGTCGTGATCCCGGCCTACCAGGAGTCGGAGGCGGTGGTGCCGGTGCTCGAGCGCATCCTGGACGCCGTGGAGTCCGACTGCGAGGTGATCGTCGTCGTCGACTTCCCCGAGGACAGCACCGTGCCGGTCGTGGAGCGCTTCGGGGCCCGCGACCCGCGCGTACGCCACGTCGTGAGCACCTACGGCCGCGGACCCGCCCACGCCATCCGCTACGGCATCGACCAGGTGAGCAGCCCGGTCGTCGTGGTCACCATGGCCGACGGCAGCGACGACCCCCGCCAGATCGACGACCTGGCCCGACTGGTCGAGCGGGGGGTCGTGGTCGCCGCCGCGTCGCGCTACAGCCCGGGGGGCCAGCAGGTGGGCGGGCCGGCCCTCAAGGGACTGCTCTCCCGCGGTGCGGGACGCTCGCTGGGCACCTTCGGTCGGGTCGGCACCCGGGACGCGACCAACAGCTTCAAGGCCTACTCCACCGAGTTCGTCCGCGAGGTCGGCATCCACAGCTGCAGCGGGTTCGAGATCGGGCTCGAGCTCACCGCCAAGGCCCGCCGGCTTCGACGCCCGGTCGCCGAGCTGCCCACCATCTGGCTCGACCGGGACCTGGGGGAGAGCCACTTCCAGCTCAAGGCCTGGATCCCGAAGTACCTGCGGTGGTACCGATTCGCCTTCGGCCCGCCGCTCACCCTCGAGGAGCTCGCCCGACGGTCCGCTCACATCGCGGCCCTGAACTACCCGAACGGAGCGCGAGGATGAGCGCGGAGCAGCAGAAGGTCCTGGTGACGGGGTCGGCCGGCTTCATCGGTGGCTACGTGGTCGAGGAGCTGCTGCGGCGCGGCTACTCCGTGGTCGGTGTCGACAACTACTCCAAGTACGGACCGGTGGAGAAGTCCTACGACTCCCACCCGCGGTACGAGTTCGTGGAGGACGACGCCCGCGACGTACGGCTGCTGACCAAGCTGCTCGCCGACTGCGACCACTTCGTCGCCGGGGCCGCGCTGATCGGTGGCATCTCCTACTTCCACGCCTACGCCTACGACCTGCTGGCCACCAACGAGCGCATCATGGCCGCGCAGTGCGACGCGGCCATCGAGGCCCACCGCGGCGGCCGGCTGCAGAAGGTCACCTACCTGTCGAGCTCGATGGTCTTCGAGTCCACCGAGCACTGGCCCTCCCGCGAGGGCGACGAGCGGACGATCCCGCCGCCGCTGTCGTCGTACGGCTTCCAGAAGCTCGCGGTCGAGTACTTCGCCAAGGCCGCGTGGGACCAGTACCGGCTGCCGTACACGATCGTGCGCCCGTTCAACTGCGTCGGCATCGGGGAGGGCCGGGCCCTCGGGGAGGTCGAGGTGACCTCCGGCAACGTCAAGCTGGCGATGAGCCACGTCGTCCCCGACCTGGTGCAGAAGGTCCTCAAGGGCCAGGACCCGCTGCACATCCTCGGCGAGGGCAACCAGGTGCGGCACTACACCTACGGCGGGGACCTCGCCCGCGGGATCGTCGAGTGCATGAGCCAGCCCGCGGCGCTCAACGAGGACTTCAACATCTCCACCGCACAGTCCACGACCGTGCGGGAGCTGGCCGAGGTCATCTGGCGCAAGATCAAGGGCGACGCCCCGCTGCGGCTGGTCTGCGACCCGGCCTACGAGTACGACGTGCAGCGGCGCGTGCCGGATGTGGACAAGAGCCGGCGCGTGCTCGGCTTCGAGTGCACCACGTCGCTGGAGGACATGCTGGACGAGGTCATCCCCTGGGTGGCCCGGGCGGTCGAGGACGGACGGCTCTAGGTGTCGCAGCGCGACGTGGCGACGCTCGACGCGCCTGCCCCGGCGGTGCCACACGCGGTGGGGCCGCCGGCGGGGCCGGGTGCCCAGCAGGGGCGTCGGCGCCGGGTCTCCGCTCCGGGCCTGGTCTCCGCCGGGCTGATCGTCGCCGGCGGCCTCTACCTGGTCTGGCTGGCCCGGCCGCTGTGGTTCCTGCTCGACGACTGGGAGTTCCTGCTCCACCGGGGGGTCACGCTCACCGGTGAGCACTCCCTGCTCCAGCCGCACAACGAGCACTGGGGGACCTTGCCCATCCTGGTCTTCCGAGGCCTGTTCCACGTGGTCGGGGTCGGGCACTACCTGCCCTACGTCATGGTCACGATCGGGCTGCACGTGCTCGTGTGTGCTCTTTTCGTCATCGCTGCGCGGCGCGCGGGCGCCGACCCGTGGGTGGGGGTCGTGCTCGCTGCTGTCCTGGCGTTCTTCGGGCCCGGCGGGATCAACATCTTCTGGGACTTCCAGATGGGCTTCCTGGGCCCCATGGCGCTCGCTCTGGGTGGCCTGCTGGTGGTCGACCGTCGCCCGGACGAACGGCTGCATCCGCTGCCGGTGTGGACGCTGCTGGTCGCGGCGCTGATGTGCTCGGGTGCGGGGCTCACCGCGGTCGCCTGGGTCGCGGCGTACACCTGGCTGCGTCGGGGGCTGCGGACCGCCGTGGTCGTCGGCTCGCTGCCGACCCTGGTGTACCTGGGCTGGTACCTCGCCTACGGCCGCGGCAACTCGCCGGCACCGCCCGCTCCGCCCGGGCTGGTGCTGCCCTACATGCTCCGCGGGCTCACCAACCTGTGGGACACGGTCGTGCCGCTGCCCGGGCTCGGCGTCGTGGTCCTGGTGGTGATCACCCTGGCCACGGTGGCCGCGCGGCAGCACGCGCGTCTCCGCGCGTTCGCCGCGGCGGGGCTGCTGGCGCTGGTGTTCAACTACCTGCTGCTCGCCCTGTCCCGGGCCGGGTGGGGGCTGGATCAGGCGACCTCGACGCGCTACCTCTACGTCGGCGTGCTGCTGACCCTGCCGGCCGTCGCGTTGAGCCTGCAGCTGGCCTGGGAGCGGCTGGCGGACTTCCCGCGCCCGCGCGCCCTGCTGTCGGTGACGCTGGTCGTGCTGTTCGTCGGCTCCGGCGCCCAGCTCCTGCGCGGGGACGCCGAGCTGCACGAGCAGTGGGTCGAAGGCTCACGCGGCCGGGTCGTGGCCGCCGCGACGCTGGTCGCCGAGGATGCCCCGCTGCTCTCCGACCTGGTGGACCCCACGGGCGCCATCGACATCGACTCCGGCTCCCTGGCGCGACCCGAGGTGCGTGAGCGGCTGCCCCGGGTGGTCCCGACGCCGCAGGAGTCGCTGGACACCGCCGGCTACCTCCAGGTCGGCGTCGGGCGGGACTCCTTCGGCCTCCCGCCGGCGCGCGGCCTCCGGCTGGACCGAGCCGTGCGCGTGGACTCCGACGGCGCGTGCCGGAGGTCCGTCGCCCGCGCCGGGGCCACGGTCACGCTGGCGACCACGCCGTCGGGGAGCCAGGTGGCGATCACCGGCACCCGAGGCAGCATCACGACCAGCCTCGTGCGCGACGGCCTCGCCTCGGTGCCGTGGAGCCACCCGCTCCGGTCGGGCGCGGAGGTCCACGTCGGCACCGTCGCCCCCGACGCCCGCCTCCGCGTCACCCTCCCGACCGGCCCGGTCACCGTGTGCCCCGGCTCCTGAGGGGCGCAGCGGCACCGCCCGGGTAGGGTCACCCCCCGTGCGTGACCAGCCCCAGCAGCAGCCGCCCCCCGTGCAGCGGTTGCGCGTCCGGTACGCCAAGCGGGGGCGGCTGCGCTTCACCAGCCACCGGGACTTCAGCCGGGCCTTCGAGCGGGCGGTGTTCCGGGCGCGGATCCCGATGGCCTACTCCTCGGGGTTCAACCCGCACCCCCGGATCTCCTACGCGGGCGCCGCGCCGACCGGGTCGGCCAGCGAGGCCGAGTACCTCGAGATCGCGCTGGCCGAGTCGGTGGACCCCGTGCAGGTGCACGCCGACCTCGACGAGGCGCTGCCGCCCGGCCTCGACGTGCTCGAGGTGGTGCCGAGCGCCGGAGGGTCGCTGGCCGACCGGCTGGAGGTCTCCCGCTGGCGTCTCACGCTCACCGGGGTCACGCCGCAGGAGGCACGTGACGCCGTGGCGGCGCTGCTGGCGACCGAGGAGGTGGTGGTCGAGCGGATGACCAAGAAGGGGTTGCGCACCTTCGACGCCCGCGCCGCGATCACGACCGTGTCGGTCGAGGACGAGCCGGGGCGCGACGCCGATTCGCCCCTGGCGTCCGAACCGTGTGCGATACTCGAGGTGGTCCTGCGGCACGGTTCGCCGTCCGTGAGACCCGACGACGTTCTCGCCGCACTTCACCTGGCCTCCGGGCTCCGGGTCACCGCCGCCTTGCAGCAGCGACTGGCCCAGGGACCGTGGGACTCCGAAGTCGGCACGGTGGGGGATCCTCTGACACCCGACCGCGACGCGGCAGGGCAGTGAAGGTGACAGCTTCACTGCGTGACACCGGCCCAGCGACCGCGGTTGATGACGGAGGATCCACGCACATGACGCGGTCACGCGGAGGGTGTCGTCGCCGACCGAAGGCTTTTGTCGTACGCCGCAGGGTCCGCCCCGCGCCGTACGCCGCGACCAGCACCGTCGCAGCAACCAGCACCGATGCGACGGGGCATGAGGAGCTACTCAGTGCCCGACAACGACGACACCACCACCAGCGAGACCACGCAGGGCAGCAGCGCCGCGCCCGACACGCCCGAGAGCGCTCCCGCCGACAACCCGGGTGACGCGTCCGGCGACACGGCCGCAGACTCGGCGGATGCCCCGGCGAAGAAGACCGCCAAGAAGGCGGCCAAGGCCCCGGCCCGCAAGACCGCGCGCAAGAGCACCGCCAAGAAGACCGCGGCCACCCCCGACGCCGACGCCGGCGTCCAGCCCGAGCCGGGTGCCGCCTCGGAGACCGACTCCCCGGAGGGCACCGCCCCCAAGGCGAAGAAGAAGGCGGCGCCGCGGAAGAAGGCAGCGCCCAAGCCGGACGTCACTGCGACCTCCGAGGCCCATGACCAGCCCGAGGCCGGTGAGCAGACCGGTGACCAGACCGGCGGGACGGACCAGTCCGAGGTCCCCGCGGCTCCGCCCGTGCTGTTCCAGCCGCCGGAGAAGAAGGCCGCGCCGCGCAAGCGCGCCGCCAAGAAGACCACGCCCGCCGCCGAGCCGGCCGAGAGCGACACCGAGATCTCCGGATCGGCCGAGGAGCCTGCTGCCGAGTCTGCTGCATCCACCGACGAGTCCGCTCCCGGCTCCGGGGACGGCGAGGCGAAGCAGGGCCCGAAGAAGGGGTCCAAGAAGGGCAAGAAGCAGGGCTCCACGAGGCAGGGCGAGAAGTCCGCCGCCTCGGGGGACGACGAGTCCCTCGCCGAGGAGTCCACCGACGCCGCGCAGCCCGACCAGGACGCCTCCGACGACGAGAGCAGCGACTCCGAGGACTCCGGTGACGGGGAGAGCGCCGCCCGTCGGCGACGCCGGCGCGGTGGCCGTCGACGCCGGCGCCCCTCCGACGGTGCCGAGGGCGGCGACAACGCCCAGGACGGCGACGACAGCGACGACAGCGACGAGGGCGACCGCCAGGACACGGGGGACTCCGGCGCCGGGTCGGACGACGAGCAGGGATCCGACGGCGAGGGTGGCAGCGGTGGCTCGCGCCGCCGACGTCGCCGGCGCCGTTCCGGTGACGACTCCGGCGGAGGTCAGGAGGACTCGGGCGGTGGCAACCGCCAGCGCAACCAGCGCAGCCCCGAGGACGAGATCACCAGCATCGGCGGCTCCACGCGACTCGAGGCCAAGAAGCAGCGGCGCCGCGAGGGCCGGGAGGCCGGTCGGCGTCGTGCGCCCATCGTCAGCGAGGCCGAGTTCCTCGCCCGCCGCGAGTCGGTCGACCGGGTGATGGTGATCCGCCAGAAGGACGACCTCACCCAGATCGGCGTCCTCGAGGACTCCGTGCTGGTCGAGCACTACGTCGCCCGCGAGTCCCAGACCTCACTGATCGGCAACGTCTACCTCGGCCGGGTGCAGAACGTGCTCCCCTCGATGGAGGCGGCGTTCGTCGACATCGGCAAGGGCCGCAACGCCGTGCTGTACGCCGGCGAGGTCAACTGGTCGGCCGTCGGCCACCAGGACGGCCAGCCGCGCAAGATCGAGTCGGTGCTCTCCTCGGGCCAGACGATCCTCGTCCAGGTCACCAAGGACCCCGTCGGGCACAAGGGCGCCCGGTTGACCGGCCAGGTCAGCCTGCCGGGCCGGTTCCTGGTCTACGTGCCCGAGGGCAACACCTCCGGCATCTCCCGCAAGCTGCCCGACACCGAGCGCAACCGGCTCAAGACCCTGCTCAAGCAGATCGTGCCCGACACCGCCGGGGTGATCGTGCGGACCGCCGCCGAGGGCGCCTCGGAGGAGGAGCTGACGCTCGACGTCGAGCGGCTGACCGCTCGGTGGAGCGACATCGAGGAGAAGGTCAAGGCCGGCAAGTCCCCCCAGCTCCTGTACGGCGAGCCGGATCTCACCTTGAAGGTGGTCCGCGACCTGTTCACCGAGGACTTCAGCAAGCTGGTCGTCCAGGGTGACGACGCCTGGGACCTCGTCGACGGCTACGTCTCCCACGTCGCCCCCGACCTGCGCGACCGCCTCGAGCGCTTCGAACCCGCCGAGGAGGGCAAGCACGCCGGCAAGGACCTGTTCGCGACCTACCGGGTCGACGAGCAGATCGCCAAGGGCCTCGACCGCAAGGTGTGGCTCCCCTCCGGCGGCTCGTTGATCATCGACCGCACCGAGGCGATGACGGTCGTCGACGTCAACACCGGCAAGTTCACCGGGTCCGGCGGCAACCTCGAGGAGACCGTCACCAAGAACAACCTCGAGGCGGCCGAGGAGATGGTCCGCCAGCTCCGGCTCCGCGACATCGGCGGCATCATCGTCATCGACTTCATCGACATGGTGCTCGAGTCCAACCGCGACCTGGTCCTGCGCCGGCTGGTGGAGTGCCTGGGCCGCGACCGCACCCGGCACCAGGTGGCCGAGGTCACCTCCCTGGGTCTGGTGCAGATGACCCGCAAGCGCATCGGCACCGGCCTGCTCGAGGCGTTCAGTCGCGACTGCGAGCACTGCAAGGGCCGAGGTGTGGTCATCGAGGACCACCCGGTCGAGCCGGGCAGCCGCGCCGAGGACGACGAACCGCGCGGACGCCGAGGTCGCAGCGGCGGACGCAACCGCGGTCGTGGTGGCTCCGGTGCCGACGGCGACGGCGGTGGCAACGGCGGCAACGGTGGCAACGGCGGCAACGGCGGCAACGGCGGCCGCTCCGGGAACGGTGGCCGGGGGTCCTCCGGCGCTGCGTCGGGGACGCCGTCCCCGGCCGTCCTGGCCCACTCCCGTCCTCCGGAGAAGTCCGCGGACGACGACGACCAGGGGGAGCAGAGCGACTCCCACGTGGCGGGAGTCGGCACCCCGGCGGGCCAGGAGCCCGTCGACGTGCCCTCCTCGTCCGCGGAGTCCCACGAGCACCGGGCCCCGGGATCCCAGGAGGCCCCGGAGCAGGCAGGGCTTCCGTCCGCGGGCCCCGACACCGCACCCGAGCCGCCCCGGGTCGTGACCAGCACCCGGCGCCGTACGGCGCGCCGGCCCGCCGGTCCGCCGCCCGCGACCACGGACGCGAGCGAGTCCCTGCCGGGCGCCGGGAGGCAGTCGCCACCCTCGGCCGAGCCGGTGGAGGTCCCCGTGGACCCGGCCGGCGGCCGGTCGGCCCCCGAGGTGGCCCAGCCCGCGTCGACGGACCCGACCGCGACCGAGGACCCGGTGGCGACCCCGGACCCCCGGGCGGAGCAGCCCGAGCACGCCGAGCACGCCGAGCACCACGAGCAGCCGGAGCACGCCGAGCACGACGACTCCGCGGAGCACGACGACTCCGAGGAGTCGGGGTCGGGCTTCTCGCTGCTCCACGTGCCGATCAAGCGCAAGGGCTCGCGGAAGCGTTGAGCCCGGAAGTGAGCATGGTCCGGCTCAGCCGGAGCGGGAGTCGTTTTGACCCTGCCACCGGCGAGCCAGTAAAGTCGGTCTCTGGTGTGCATGCCTGCGCACCCGTCTGCGCGCAGCGCACCACACACCGGTCCGATCCGGTGGCCGGTGCGCCGTCGCCGACCTGAGACTTTTCAGCCGTTCGTAGAACCCCCGAGGAGAGTGAGTCCGCCGTGTACGCAGTGGTGCGCGCTGGCAGCAAGCAGCAGAAGGTTGCCGTCGGCGACGTCATCGAGATCGACCTGGTGGACGGCGGGGTCGGCGATTCGCTGACGCTCCCCGTGGTCATGGTCGTCGACGGCGAGACGGTGACGGCCTCGGGCCTGGACAAGGCCGGGGTGACCGTCGAGGTCCTCGGCGCGACCAAGGGCCCCAAGATCGTCATCCAGAAGTACAAGAACAAGACCGGCTACAAGAAGCGCCAGGGTCACCGCCAGAAGTACACCCAGGTCAAGGTCACCGACATCACCGTCTGACGCTCACCCGTCAGCATCACCTCAAGGACAGCTCATGGCTCACAAAAAGGGAGCAGCGTCGACCAAGAACGGTCGCGACTCCAACGCCCAGCGCCTCGGCGTGAAGCGCTACGGCGGTCAGATCGTCTCCGCCGGCGAGATCATCGTCCGGCAGCGGGGCACGCACTTCCACCCCGGCAGCGGCGTGGGCCGTGGTGGCGACGACACCCTGTTCGCCCTCATCGCGGGCAACGTGGAGTTCGGCACCAAGCGCGGACGCCGGGTCGTCAACATCACTCCGGCCGCGGAGTGAACCTCCTCCGCTGACCAGCACCACCCACCGAGGGCGTTCCTGAGAGCATCAGGGACGCCCTTCGTGCTGAAAGGACACCCCAGATGGCCGTGCCGACCTTCGTCGACCGGGTGACGCTGCACGTCATCGCGGGACGCGGTGGCAACGGGGTGGCCTCGGTGCACCGGGAGAAGTTCAAGCCGCTCGGGGGGCCCGACGGTGGCAACGGTGGCCCCGGCGGCTCGGTGATCCTGCGCGTCGACCCCGACGTCACCACGCTGATCGACTACCACCACAACGCCACGCGTCAGGCCGAGCACGGGGGCCACGGCGCGGGCGGGCACCGCAACGGCGGACACGGCCACGACCTGGTGCTGCCCGTCCCCGACGGGACCGTGGTCACCGACGAGACCGGTGAGGTCCTGGCGGACCTCGTCGGCCCCGGCACCGAGCTGGTCGTGGCCCAGGGCGGCCGCGGCGGCCTCGGCAACGCCGCCCTGGCCTCGGCCAAGCGCAAGGCGCCCGGCTTCGCGCTGCTCGGCGAGCCGGGGGACGACCACGTGGTCACCCTCGAGCTCAAGGTCGTCGCCGACGTGGGCCTGGTCGGGTTCCCCAGCGCCGGCAAGTCCAGTCTCGTCGCGGCGCTCTCGCGGGCCCGGCCGAAGATCGCCGACTACCCGTTCACCACGCTGGTGCCCAACCTGGGCGTGGTCAAGGCCGGGGACACCACGTTCACGGTCGCCGACGTCCCCGGGTTGATCGAGGGCGCCAGCGAGGGACGGGGCCTGGGACACGACTTCCTGCGCCACATCGAGCGCTGCGCGGCGATCGTGCACGTCGTCGACCTGGCCACCCTGGAGCCCGGACGAAACCCGGTGGGCGACCTCGAGGTGATCGAGCAGGAGCTGGCCCGGTACGGCGGCCTCGAGGACCGCCCCCGCCTGGTCGCACTGAACAAGGTCGACGTCCCCGACGGCCGCGACATGGCCGACATCGTCGCCGAGGACGTCGCAGCCCGGGGGTGGCCGGTGATCCCGATCAGCGCGGCGAGCCACGAGGGCCTGCGGGAGCTGATGTTCGCGATGGCCGAGATCGTGGCCGCCCGTCGGGCCGCGACACCGCGCGCCGAGACCACCCGGATCGTGATCCGGCCGGCACCCGCCAAGGGCGCCGCCGAGTTCACGGTCACCGAGACCGGGGACCCGACCGGCTCGGGCCGGCCCGCGTGGCGGGTGCGCGGGGAGAAGCCCGAGCGCTGGATCCGGCAGACCGACTTCAGCAACGACGAGGCCGTCGGGTTCCTCGCCGACCGGCTCAACCGCCTCGGCGTCGAGGAGCGGCTGGTCGCACTCGGCGCGCGTGAGGGCGACCCGGTGCTGATCGGCCACCCCGACAACGCGGTGGTCTTCGACTTCAGGCCCGGCATCGACGCCGGGGCGCAGATGCTCGGACGCCGGGGTGAGGACCAGCGCTTCGGTGAGTCGCGTGTGGCCGCCCAGCGACGTCGCGCGATCGACGAGGCCATGGAGGACCGGGCCGAGGGGGAGACCCGCGCCGACGTCGCCCGCCGCTACGACGAGGAGCACGGCTTGACCGGGCAGAGCTGGGACGACGACGAATGAGCCGGGCCGCCGTCACTGCCGCCCGGCGGGTGGTGGTCAAGGTCGGGTCGTCGTCGCTGACCACGGCCGCCGGCGGGATCGACCCCGAGCAGGTCCGGCACCTGGTCGACGGCCTGGCCGGCGTACGCCGTCGCGGCGCCGACCTGGTCCTCGTCTCCTCCGGTGCGATCGCCGCCGGGCTGGCGCCGCTGTCGTTCACCACCCGTCCGCGCGACCTCGCCCGGCAGCAGGCGGCCGCCTCGGTCGGGCAGGGGCTGCTCGTGCACCGCTACACCGAGGAGTTCGCCCGCCACGGCCAGGTCACCGGCCAGGTGCTGCTCACCGTCGACGACATGACCCGGCGCAGCCACCACCGCAACGCGCAGCGCACCTTCGCCACCCTGCTCGAGCTCGGCGTGGTCCCGATCGTCAACGAGAACGACACCGTGGCCACCTCCGAGATCCGGTTCGGTGACAACGACCGGCTCGCCGCGCTCGTGGCGCACCTCCTGCACGCCGACCTGCTCGTGCTGCTCTCCGACGTCGACGGCCTCTACGACGCGCCGCCGACCCGACCCGGCAGCCGGCTGGTCCCCGAGGTCACCGACCTCGGCGCCCTGGACGGGATCCGGGTCGGTCGCAGCGGGGGAGCGGGGCTCGGCACCGGCGGGATGACGACCAAGCTCGAGGCCGCCCGGATCGCCACCGGGGCGGGCATCCCGGTCGTGCTCACCGACATGGCCCACGCACCCGAGGCGCTGTCCGGTGAGGCGGTCGGCACGCTGTTCCACCCGACGGGTCGCCGCCGGCCGACGCGGCTGCTGTGGCTGGCGCACGCCACCGAGCCCAAGGGCCAGGTGGTCCTCGACGCCGGAGCGGTGCGTGCGGTCACCGAGAGGCGGGCCTCGCTCCTGCCCGCAGGGATCAGCGGGGTGAGCGGCAGCTTCGCCGCGGGCGACCCGGTCGACCTCACCGACGAGACCGGACGCGTGCTCGCTCGCGGACTGGTCAACTACGACTCCGAGGAGCTGCCCGGGCTCCTGGGCCGCTCCACCCGCGACCTGGCCCGCGAGCTCGGGGCGGCCTACGAGCGCGAGGTCGTCCACCGCGACGACCTGGTCGTCCTCTGAGCGGCTCTCAGAGCCGTCTGCTGGTCACCAGCGTGGTCCCGGAGACCGGGTCTGCGTCCTGCTGCCCGGTCTCGGTGAAGCCGACCTTGGCCAGGACTCGGCGGGACGCGGTGTTCCACTCCCACACGGTGGCCCACAGGCGTTCGTAGCGCGACTCCCTCGCCCAGTCGACGACCGCCCGCGCGGCCTCGGTCGCGTAGCCCTGGCCCCAGACCCGGTGCAGCAGCTCGAAGGCGAGCTCCGGCTCCGCGGCAGCCCCCGGCCCGCCGTCGACCAGCCCGCAGTAGCCGATCACGTCGCCCTCGCGCCTGCGCACCACCGTGAGCAGCCCGATCGATGCCGGCTGGGTGGCGCGGATCGTGTCGGCACGGATCGAGTCAGCGAGCTCGGCGACCGTGGGGTGCCCGTCGGCGTCGAGGCGTCGGTGCGGCGGCACGCGTGGATCGCGTTCGGCCCACAGCTCGCGCAGGACGGCCGCGTCGTCGACGCGCCGACGTCGTAGCCGCAGCCGTTCGGTCTCGAGCACGAGCTCAGGGCTCCGAGACGCTCCACCCGTCATGACAGCGAGGATCCCACCACGAGGCGACGACCTGGCTCGAGTTTGCCGGTTTCGGTGCCCGGGGACCCCCGTATCGGTGACACTTGCCTTCCCGGGGTGCCACGCCCGAATCGGCAAGGAGAGCGGTTGAACACCATCGTGCGTCACTGGCATGTGACGTTGACCCTGGCCGGCGAGTCCGTCGAGCCGCTGATCGTCCGCGCCGCCGTGCAGCGCCTCGCCGAACAGCACATGTTCCTGGACGACATCACCTCGACCGGCGACTCGGCCGAGATCCGCTACTGGGACCAGGGCGAGACGATGCTGGACGTCGCCTCGCTGGCCATGCGCATGTGGAACGAGCACCGCGAGTCCGCCCACCTCCCGCGCTGGGAGGTCGTCGGGCTCGAGGTGCTGGAGAAGTCCGTGCTCGAGAGCAGGACTGCCTTCGAGCAACGCGTCTAGACACCGTTCCGGGGGCAGAGACCGTCCCTCGATACGCTGGGCGCATGTCCGAGAGCCCCCAGGCCGGCGCGTTCCACACCGTGGCGACCCAGGCCCGTACGGCGGCGACCGTGCTGGCCGTGGCCACCCGGGAGACCAAGGACGCGGCACTGCACGCCATGGCCGACGCGCTCGAGGCTGCGGTCGGCGACGTCTTGTCAGCGAATGCCGAGGACGTCGCGGCTGCCGAGGCCGGGGGGACCCCGGCGCACCTCGTCGACCGGCTCCGTCTCGACGCGGGCCGGGTCGGTGCCATGGCCGCCGGGCTGCGCGACGTCGCCGCGCTGCCCGACCCGGTGGGCGAGGTCGTTCGCGGGTCCACGCTGGCCAACGGGCTGCAGCTGCGCCAGGTCCGGGTGCCGTTCGGCGTCGTCGGGATCATCTACGAGGCCCGGCCCAACGTGACCGCCGACGCGGCGGGCATCTGCCTGAAGAGCGGCAACGCGGTGCTGCTGCGCGGCTCTTCCAGTGCACGGGCGTCGAACACGGCCATCGTCACCCTCCTGCGGCGCGCCGCGGCAGGCGCCGGTCTGCCGGAGGACGTCGTCTCGCTGGTGCCCGGCGAGAGTCACGACTCGGTCAAGGAGCTGATGCGCGCTCGGGGTCTGGTCGACGTGCTCGTCCCGCGCGGCGGAGCCGGCCTGATCCGGTCGGTCGTCGAGGAGTCGACCGTCCCGGTGATCGAGACCGGTGTGGGCAACTGCCACGTCTACGTCGACGCGACCGCGGACCTCGACATGGCCGAGCGGATCGTGCTGAACGCGAAGACGCACCGCACCTCGGTGTGCAACGCCGCGGAGTCGCTGCTGGTGCACCAGGACGTGGCGGGTGAGTTCGTGCCACGGATCGTGCGCGCGCTCCAGGAGGCGGGGGTGACCGTCCACGGTGACGCGCGGTTCGCCGAGCAGCCCGGTGTCGAGCCGGCGACGGAGGAGGACTGGGGCGCGGAGTACCTCGCGCTGGAGATCTCCGCGGCGGTGGTGCCCTCGCTGGAGGCGGCGATCGACCACATCCGCACCTACTCCTCGGCCCACTCCGACGCGATCGTCACCGACTCCCAGGCCAGCGCGCAGCGGTTCGTCGCGGCAGTGGACTCCGCCGCCGTCCTCGTCAACGCCTCCACCCGGTTCACCGACGGCGGCGAGTTCGGCTTCGGGGCCGAGATCGGCATCTCCACCCAGAAGCTGCACGCCCGTGGCCCGATGGGCCTGCCGGAGATGACGTCGACCAAGTACGTCGTCACGGGAGCCGGTCACGTGCGGTGAGGCTGCTCCTGCTGACCTTCGGGTTCGGTGCGGTCTCGGCGATCATCCCGGTCTTCAACATGGAGGCCTACATCTCCGTGGTCTACGCCAGCTCGCGGCAGCACTCGGCCCTCGAGCTGGCGCTGGTCGGCTCGGTCGGCCAGAACGTCGGCAAGCTCGTCTGGTACTACGTGGCCCGCGGCGTCGTCGACGTCCCGTGGCTGACCCGCCGGATGAGCACCCCGAAGCGCCAGGCGCAGTTCGAGCGCTGGCGCGACTACGTGCGCGGACGGCCGGTCGTCAGCGGGCTGCTGGTGTTCGTCTCCGCCGCGGTCGGCTTCCCCCCGTTCTTCGCGATGGCCATGGTGGCAGGCACGCTGCGGGTCAACGTGGTGGTGTTCGTGGTGGCCGGTCTGGTGGGCCGGACCCTGTTCTTCCTCGCCTGGCTGCTCGGCGTGGGCCTGATCTTCCGCTGACCCGGTCGCCGCGGACGGGCCGCGACGGCGCTAGGATCTGGCTCATGTCGATCGTGATGATGCTGCCGCTGGCCGCCGAGGAGGGCGCTGGGATCATGCCCTACGCCATCGGCATCGGCTCCTTCGTGCTGCTGCTCGCAGCCCTGCTCGGGATCCTGGCCTTCGGCAAGGGACGCGAGCACTCCTGAGCACCACGACCGAGGCCTCCGCCCACCGCCGTCGACGTGTCGGCGTGATGGGCGGCACCTTCGACCCGATCCACCACGGGCACCTCGTGGCCGCCAGCGAGGTCCAGTCGTGGTTCGACCTCGACGAGGTCGTCTTCGTCCCGACCGGTGAGCCCTGGCAGAAGTCCGACCGGGTGGTCTCGCCCGCCGAGCACCGCTACCTGATGACGGTCATCGCGACCGCGTCCAACCCGCGGTTCACCGTCTCCCGGGTCGACATCGACCGCGGCGGACCGACGTACACCGTCGACACGCTGCGCGACCTCACCGAGGCGATGCCGGACACGGACCTGTACTTCATCACCGGGGCCGACGCCCTGGCGGAGATCTTCACCTGGCGCGACGCCGAGGGGCTCTTCGACCTCGCGCGCTTCGTGGGCTGCACCCGACCCGGCTACGAGACCGACCCGAGCGCGCTGGGTGCGATCCCCAGCGACCGGGTGACGCTGCTGGAGATCCCGGCGCTGGCCATCTCCTCCACCGAGTGCCGCGAGCGCCGGGCCAAGGGGGAGCCGGTCTGGTACCTCGTCCCCGACGGCGTCGTCCAGTACATCGCCAAGCACGACCTCTACGCCCCCACCAGCCTCTCGGAGCAGGATCACCGATGACCGCCACCGAACACGCCGTCGAGCTCGTCCACACCGCGGCCCGGGCCGCCTCGGACAAGCTCGCCGAGAACATCCTCGCCTTCGACGTGAGCGAGCAGCTCGTCATCACCGACGCGTTCCTGCTCTGCTCGGCCACCAACGAGCGTCAGGTCAAGTCGATCGTGGACGAGATCGAGGACAAGCTGCGCGAGATCGGCGCCAAGCCGGTACGCCGCGAGGGTGAGCGGGACGGACGCTGGGTGCTCATCGACTACGCCGAGATCGTGGTGCACGTGCAGCACACCGAGGAGCGGGAGTTCTACGCCCTCGAGCGGCTCTGGCGCGACTGCCCGGTGATCCCCCTGCCCGCGGACGTGTCCTCCGGCCGTGGCCGCTGAGGCTGCCGGGCGCCGGCTGATCCTGCTGCGCCACGGGCAGACCGCCTGGAACAAGGAGGGTCGCGCCCAGGGGCACGCCGACGTCGGGCTCGACGCCGAGGGGCGACGGCAGGCCGAGGCGGTGGCTCCCGTCCTGGCCGCCCTCGACCCGGCCGTGCTGGTCAGCAGCGACCTCACCAGGGCCCGGGAGACGGCCGCGTTCCTGGAGAAGGCGACCGGGCTCGGGGCGGAGGAGGACCCCCGCCTGCGCGAGTACGACGTGGGGGAGCGCACCGGCCTGACCCGCGCGGAGTTCGCCGACCGGCTCGGCCCGGAGGCCGCGCGGGCCTGGGACGTCCACTCCCACGTCGATGCCGCCGGTGCGGAGACGCTCGAGCAGGTGGCGGCCCGGATCGTGCCGGCCACGCGGACGGTGCTGTCCGGACTGGCCGCGGGCGAGACCGCCGTCGTCGTCACGCACGGCGCGGCCCTGCGGGTCGCGGTGGCCGGGCTGCTGGGCTGGCCGCTGGACGCGGCGGAGACGCTCGAGGCGATGCGCAACTGCGCCTGGGCGGCCCTGGTCGAGCACGGGCGCGGGCGGCTGCGGCTCTCGTCGTACAACACCACGGTGGGGGCGGGGGACCCCGATTGGTCATCGGTGGGAGCCGACCGCTAGGATTTCCGGCGTTGCCCGGAAGGGCGAGACACCCACTGGGGCTGTGGCGCAGCTGGTAGCGCACTTGCATGGCATGCAAGGGGTCAGGGGTTCGAATCCCCTCAGCTCCACCGGTGACGAGGTCCCGGGACACCATCGACAGGTGACCCGGGACCTCGTGCTCTGACGAGCAGGCGAAGAGCCACCCACGGCGTGCGTGGGTGGCCCTCCGGCAGGCCGCGCTCAGGCTTCGATGGCCTCCCTTCCCTGCTCGTTGTGGGTGATCTCGATCTTGCGCGGCTTGGCCTTCTCGGCGACCGGGACCGTCAGGCGCAGGACGCCGCCCTCGTAGGACGCCTCGATCTGGTCGAGGTCGAGGTTGTCGCCGAGCACGAGCTGGCGGCTGAACCGGCCGCGGGGACGCTCGCTGGCGAGCATCTCCCAGTCGCCCTCACGGCCCAGGCGCTCCGCGCTGACGGTCAGGACGTTGCGTTCGACGTCGAGGTCGAGGGTCTGCGGGCTGACGCCGGGCAGGTCGAACTCGATGACGAAGCGGTCACCCTCGCGCCAGGCGTCCATGGGCATCACCACGGGACGGTTCGTGGTGCCCAGGAGCTGCTGGGTCAGGCGGTCGAAGTCGCGGAACGGGTCGGTGTTTCGTAGCAACATGGCTCCTCCTGATCCTGGGGAGAACCGGCGAGATCGCTCTCGCTCGGAATCTGTATTCGTGATTACAGGTTTCTTATAGTCCACGAATGAGGAACAATCAAGTCCCGGCTCCAGGAATCTCGAGGAGGAAGTCATGACCGATCGCCAGGTCGGCGTGTTCGCGATCTCGGTGGCCGCCGACATGCTGTCGATGCAGGTGCAGAACCTGCGCGTCTACGAGCGTCACGGGTTGGTGGAGCCGGACCGCACGCCGGGCGGCACCCGCCTCTACAGCCACGAGGACCTCGATCGGCTGAGCCGGGTGCGCGACCTGTTGGCCGAGGGGCTCAACCTCGCCGGCGTCGCCCGGGTGGTGGCCCTGGAGTCCGAGCTGGCTCGTCTCGAGGCAGCCAACACCCGTCTGCGCCGCCGGCTGCATGACCAGGCGTCCACGGGGTAACCCCACGCCGCAGGAAGTGATCGCGACGTCAGGGAGGCAGCTGTGAGTGAGGACATGGACCGCGTGGAGCGCATCGGTCGGCTGGTCTCGGACCGGGGCTGGACCGTGGTGACCGCGGAGTCCCTGACCTCAGGCACCGTGGCCAAGACCCTGGGAGCCGGCCCCCAGTCGGCGGAGTGGTTCGCCGGCGGCATCGTCGCCTACCAGGAGGGGGTCAAGTTCGGGGTGCTCGGGGTGCGCGAGGGGCCGGTGGTGACCGCCGAGTGCGCCGAGCAGATGGCACGGGGCGCCCAGGAGCTCTTCGGGTCCGAGATCGCGGTCTCCGCGACCGGCGTCGGTGGCCCGGACCCCAGCGAGGGCAAGCCACCCGGCACGGTCTTCGTGGCCGTGGCGACCCCGGACGGCACCACGGTCAAGGAGCTCGCGCTCGAGGGCGATCCCGACGACGTGCTCACCGGCACGGTCGAGGAGACCCTCGTGCTGCTCGAGGACCTGCTCGACACCCAGTGAGGGGCCCACAGACGGGCCACTGAGGGGCCGCCCGCCCCGATCCTCAGGCCGGGTGGTCGATGCGGAGCAGCACCCCGGACTCGCCGTACTCCCGCAGCTCGCCGGGGCGCAGCGGGGTGTCGGCCAGCTCCTCGCCCAGGACACGAGCCTGCTGCGGCGTACCCAGCTGGAGGACGGCGTACCCGCCCGGCGCCAGGTGGGCGACCACGGCGCGCAGGCACTCCCGAGCCACCTCGAGGCCGTCGGCGCCGCCGTCGATGGCCAGCGTCGGGTCCTCGGGGAAGCGGCCGGTGTCGGCGCGAGGGACCCAGGGCGGGTCCGCGATCACCAGGGGGAACTGCTCGCCGTGCCGCAGGACGTCCGCGATCCGTCCCTCGCGGACCGTGACCCGGTCTCCCAGTCCGGCGGAGGCCGCGTTCGCGCGGGTGTACGCCGCGGCGACGGGGTCGACGTCCACGCACACGAGGTCGCGCGAGGAGTCCGCCACGGCCAACAGCCCGATGTGCCCGGCACCCGCGCACAGCTCCAGCACCGGCCCCTCGGGGACCTCGCGCATCAGCGCGCCCGCCCACCAGGACTGCGCCGTGGTCCAGGGGCGGGGCCGGAGCACCCGGTCGTCGAAGGCGATCTCCAGGCCGCCGAAGTCCATGGTCTCGCGCTCCGGCGGCGTCCCGGACCCGGGCGAGGCCGTGCGGGCGTGCTCCTGCCCCGGCTGGGGGCCGCTCACCGTGTCGGTCATCGGGCCACCCGGACGATGGACTTGTGGGTGCTGTCGCACCAGGGCAGCCGGCCCGACTTGCCGCAGGCGCACACCGCCACGACCGGCCGGGTGACCGGATGGGTGGTGCCGTCGTCGTCGACGACGCACTCGGCGCCGCGGACCAGCAGCGGACCGCCCGGCACCTGGCGCGTGTTGACGTCCGGACCCTCCACGGTGCTCACGAGGCCACCTCGAGGTCGGGTGACCAGCGGCGCAGCAGCTCGGCGCTGCACAGCCCGGAGACGAACAGGCAGGCCGCGGCACCGAACCGGACGTCGTCGAGCAGCGTGGGCTCCTCGGCCACGAGGTTGCCGCAGATGTCGCGCGCGGCGACGTGCTCGTGGACGGCGTCCGCCTCCACGTGCTCGTGGAAGTACGCCGCCACCGCTTCGGGGAAGCCCAGCCGCTCGATCCCGGCCGCGATCCGGCGTGAGGGCGCGGAGCTGGTGGCCTCGAAGGCGGCCAGGTAGCCCATCGCCGCGCCGCGCAGGCGACGGTTGAGACCGAACAGCGACATCACGTTGGCCGAGGCCAGCGAGAGCGCCGAGACCTGGTCCAGGTAGGCCCCGGGTCGCCGGTCCAGCCCGGCCGCCTCCAGCGCGTCGGCGTACAGGGTGGCGTGCAGCCGCTCGGGTCGTCCGCCGCCGTACTCGTCGTACTGGATCTCGGCGAGCGCGACCTTCGCGGCGCCGCCGATCCGGGGCAGCACGAACGACTGCGGGTCGGACTCCTTGAGCTGCTGGACGCTGCGCTCGCGCAAGAAGTCCAACAGCTCCTCGCGCGAGGCGTCGCGCTGGAGGTACGCCGCGGGGGAGGGGCTGTCGTCGGCCGCCACGAGCGCGAAGACCTGCTCACTCACCTCACCGTCGGTCGGCACGGCGTCCAGGAGCCGGGCAGAGCCTGCCCGGAGCTCGCCCTCGAAGCGGCGTTCCAGAGTCTGGCGCAGCTCCAGCAGGGCGAGGTCCCACTCCCGGTCGTCGGGGACGCCGTCGAAGCCGCCGTAGTGCAGCTCGTAGAGCATCCAGAGAGCCAGCTGGGCGTCGTCGTCGTCCAGGATCGGCTCGGTGCCGACGGCCACGGGGCGGTGCGGTGCCACCGGGGTGGAGAGGGACTCGATGACGTGCCGGCTGAGGGGACCGCGCTCGAGGGGAAGGCGCATGGCGGGTGTTACCTCCGGGGTGGGTGTGAGTCCTGCCAGTACCCAGTCGGCGGCGCTCCACGCGACCCGCGGGGGGCCCGGCCGCTTCCGGGTGCGGTGGTCAGATCCGTGGGTCGGTCATCGTGGCCAGGAGCTGGCGGCCCTGCTCGGCGTACTTGTGCTCGACCAGGACCTCGTAGCGCGTGGCCACGACCTGGGTGATCGAGGTGAAGTCGCGGCGACCGCGGGTGGCGGCGTACCCGGCCACGGCCCAGACCAACCCGAAGACGGCGCCGAAGAGCATGGTGGACACGATGATCGCGAGCGCCTCTCCGGTGCCGAAGAGAGACACGATCAGGCCGACGAACAGGCCCATCCAGATCCCGGAGAGCAGACCTCCGGCGGCGACCTTGCCGGTGGTCAGTCGTCCGGTGACCCGCTCGACCTGCCGGAGGTCGGTGCCGACGATGATGCAGTTCTGCACCGGGAACTCGTGGTCGGAGAGGAAGTCCACGGCCTGCTGAGCCTGCTCGTAGCGGTCGTAGACACCGAGCGAGAGGGGATAGTCCAGCGTCAGTGACGACGTGGGGACGCGGAAGTTCTGCTGCGGACTCATGCCGCCAGTCTCGCAAACCGGTGGGAGCGCTGCCCCCGACCGGTCAGTCGTCGACCAGCTGGGCGACGTGGAAGGTCACCATGCGCCCGAGCAGCGAGTCGCTGTCGCACCACCTGATGGTCGAGCGCACTCGAGACGCGGTGAGCCGAGGCAGCAGAAGTGCCCCCCACGCTGGTTGAGCGTGTCGAAACCACGTGCCTGCTGGTCGAGCGCAGTCGAGACCCCGCCTCGAGTCGGTCGAGCGCACTCGAGACCCCGCCTCTTGTCGGTCGAGCGCAGTCGAGACCGGGAGGCCCGAGGAGCACCCGTGACCCCACGCTGGTTGAGCTTGTCGAAACCACGTGCCTGCTGGTCGAGCGCAGTCGAGACCCGGCGAGCCGAGCAGCAGCGGTGACCCTCGCTGGTCGAGCAGGGAGCGAAGCGAGCGGTCAGTCGAGACCTCGGGAGCTGAGAAGCAGTGATGACCCTCGCAGGTCGACCTTGTCGAAACCACTCGTCTTGGTGGTCGAGCGCAGTCGAGACCCCGTGCGCCGGGCAGCAGCCGCGGCCCACCGGTGGTTGAGCCTGTCGAAACCACGCGACGTGCTGGTCGAGCGCAGTCGAGACCCCGTGGGCCGAGAAGCATCCGCGGCCCATCGGTGGTTGAGCTTGTCGAAACCACGTCTGGGCGTGGGTGTGGCCCCGACCTGGGCTGGGTGGTCGGGGTCCGGGGTGGTCAGGTTCGTCGACGGGGTGCGGGGATGGCCGGGTTGGCTGCTGGCGGGGTGGCGACGGGTCGTGGTGGTGGGCGTCGGTCGGGTGGACGTACCTGGAGTTGGTGGCCGGTGGGTGCGGTCCAGGTGTAGGTGCCGTCGCGGTTGCGCCGGTAGGTCCACTGACTGTGGGTCTTGACGCGGTGGTGGGTGCGGCACAGGGGCGCGAGATTCGCGAGGCGCGTCTGGCCGGGTGGTCCGCCGTCGTCGAGGGGTTGGTAGGGGTTGATGTGGTCGAGGTCGCAGGCCCGGGAGTCGCGAGTGCAGCCGGGGAAGACGCAGGTGGCGTCGCGCAGGGTCGCGGTTTCGCGCATCCAGTCCGGGGGGTCGTGGGCATCGACGGCACGGGGGTCGGTGGGGTGGAGGACCGGGCGCACGATCACCCGGCCCCCGGTGGTGGTGTGGCGGGTGAGCCAGTCGGTGAGCAGCCGGGTTGTGGCCGCGCCGAGACGCTCGATGCTCACCGCTCCAGTTCCATCAACGAGGTCGCGCGGGGTGAGGTGCACATAGAGGTTCGCGGCAGCGAACGCCCCGCCCCGGCCCGGGGATGGTGCGGCGCCTTCGCGTCCGGACATGAGGTCCAGGGCGTACTGGGGGTCAGCCAGGATCCCCACGGCGCGGGCGCGGCGGGTGTCGAGGGGGTCGGTGTCGCCGAGCTGCCTGAGGTCACCGGCAACTCTCGAGACGGTCTGGTCGAACAGCAGCGCGTCGGGGGTGTCGAGGGTCATGAACACCTCGGTGGTCGCCGGCGCGCCGCCTGAGCGTAGCCAGACGCCGCGCTGGCGAGGGCTGCTTCTTCGTCGGCTGCCGCGCGGTCGGGGTCGAAGTAGAGGCGGGCTTCCTGAACCAGTCGGGTGGCGTCGACCTGGTTGATCTTGGTGGGGGTGGCGGAGATCAGCCGGTCGGCGAACCCGACCGCCTCCAAGGACAGGTCGTGGGTCTCGCGGGAGATCTGCCGGGCTCGCCATACCGGCACCCGCCCGGCGCGGGCGTGGTCCCACAGGCGGGGCAGGCGGTAGGTCAGCTCCAGGGCGTCGGCGATCAGCTGCCGCCCGGCATCCAGGCTGATCTGGAGGGCGCCGGCCAGGGTGGCGGGTGCGAACTCGGCGACCTCCGGCGTCCCCGGACCGGCCAACGAAGCATGGCCTTCACCGAACAGGCCGTCGGCGTGCGCCCACGCTGCGGGGGTCTCGCCGCTGCGCAGGGGTGCAGGTGGGCCCACTGGACGGCGAGCTCGATCTCCTCGACCGCGCGCGTGGTGGGCCTGTCCGGGCGGCGCGGACACCGTCGAGCACCTGGGCCGCGGACAGGCCGACGACCCGTGCGGTGGGAGGAGCCGGGGTGGTGTCCATGGTGAAATGCTAGAGGGGACCACTGACAGTATCGATAGTGTTTTCGAATCTGTGTGTAACTTCTCATGCTTGGCTTTCGCAGGCTCAACCGGCGTGTGGTCGCGGCTGCTTCTCGGCGTACGGGGTCTCGACTTCCTGCTCCGCTCGCTCCGCTCGCTGCTCGACCAGCAACCAGGTCGCTCCTTTCGACAGGCTCAGGACGAGCGCTGCTCGACCTGCAAGTGGGTTCCTCGACGATCAGCGAATCGGTGTACGGCTTGGTTTCGACAGGCTCAACCAGCGTGGGGTGCGGCTGCTTCTCGGCGTACGGGGTCTCGACTATCCGCTCGCTTCGCTCGCTGCTCGACCAGCAACCAGGTCGCTCCCTTTGACAGGCTCAGGACAAGCGCTGCTCGACCAGCATCGGGCCGGCGTACAGCTTGGTTTCGACAGGCTCAACCAGCGTGTGGTCGCGGCTGCTTCTCGGCGTACGGGGTCTCGACTATCTCCGCTCGCTCCGCTCGCTGCTCGACCAGCAACCAGGTCGCTCCCTTCGACAGGCTCAGGAGAAGCGCTGCTCGACCTGCAAGTGGGTTCCTCGCTGCTCGACCGTCGGCGGGTCGGCGTACAGCTTGGTTTCGACAGGCTCACCAGCGTCGGTTGCGGCGGCTTGTCGGGGTGCGGGGTCTCGACTGCAGAGTGGTGTACGACGTGGTGATGGCGTCCCGGTCGTAGACATGGGTGCGGTCACCGCGTGATTCTTCGAGGAATCTCTCACAACCCACTCGAAGAGAAGAGCACTGCGATGACCGCGAAACCCAGTATCGACCCTGCCGAGTTCTTGCACGAGCACCTGGCCCAGGCCAGTCCTGATCTGCTGCGCGAGCTGATGGGTGGCTTCATCAACACACTGCTCTCGGCCGATGCCGACAGCGTGTGTGGTGCCTCCTACGGTGCCCGCGACGAGGCTCGTACCAACCGCCGCAACGGGTATCGGCACCGCGACCTCGACACCCGGCTTGGGACCCTGGACGTCGCGGTGCCCAAGCTGCGCGAGGGCTCCTACTTCCCGAGTGGCTCCTCGAGCGGCGGCGTCGGGCCGAGGCGGCACTGACCTCGGTGGTGGCGACCTGCTACCTGCTTGGCGTCTCCACGCGCCGGATGGACCGGCTGGTCCAGAGCCTGGGGATCACGGGGCTCTCGAAGTCGCAGGTCTCGGTGATGGCCCGTGATCTCGACGCGCTGGTCCGCGACTTCCGCGAGCGGCCCCTGGACGCCGGCCCCTACACGTTCGTGGCCGCGGACGCGTTGACGATGAAGGTCCGCGAGGGCGGCCGGGTCATCAAGGTCGCGGTGATGGTCGCCACCGGCGTCAACGCCGATGGTTTCCGCGAGATCCTCGGCGTCGCCACGAGCACCGCTGAGTCCGGCGCCGGGTGGAGGAGCTTCTTCGCCGACCTGGTGGCCCGTGGCCTGTCTGGGGTCGCGCTGGTCACCTCCGATGCCCACACCGGCCTGGTCGAGGCGATCGGCGCCACTTTGCCCGGAGCCAGCTGGCAGCGGTGCCGGACCCACTACACGGTCAACTTGATGGCGGTGTGTCCCAAGCACGCCTGGGGTGGGGTCAAGGCGATGCTGCACTCGCGTGTTCGACCAGATCGACGCCGAGTCGGTCCACGCCCAGTTCGAGAAGCTCTAGGACAACGTCGAGCAGCTGCCCGAGGTCCATGCCCACCTCGACGCCGCCCGCGAGGAGATCCTGGCCTTCACCGCGTTCCCCAAGGGCCTGTGGCGCCAGATCTGGTCGAACAACCCCAACGAGCGGTTGAACCGGGAGATCCGCCGGCGAACCGACGTCGTCGGGATCTTCCCCGACAGAGGATCCATCATCCGACTGGTCGGCGCCGTCCTGGCCGAGCAGAACGACGAATGGTCCGAGGGCCGCCGCTACCTCGGCCTCGACATCCTCGCCAAGAGCCGCCTCGCCCTGATCACCACCACCGACGACAACAAGGGGGCGACCATCGGCGCGATCAGCGCCTAACCAGACAACGACGAATCACGAGACGTCGTACACCACCTCAAAGGACTTGACTACAGCTTGGTTTCGACAGGCTCAACCGGCGTGTGGTCGCGGCTGCTTCTCGGCGTACGGGGTCTCGACTGATCGCTCGCTCCGCTCGCTGCTCGACCAGCAACCAGGTCGCTCCCTTCGACAGGCTCAGGACACGCGCTGCTCGACCCGTCGTGTGGTGGCGGTGGCACGAGCTCCGAGCCCTTCGTGGCCTGCTGCCGGACCAGACCGGGGCGGGTGGGCCAGGGCCGGGGGGCGGTGGGGCGCCTACCCTTCGAGGATGGACGAACGCACCTCGACGCCGGCCGTTCGCGGGCCGCTGAGCACGGCCTCGCTCTGGTACGGCATCTTCCTGGTCGTAGCCGTGCCCATGGCCTTGGTGGCCGCGGTCGGAGGGATGATCGGCACGGTCGAGCTGGCGGTGTGGTGGGTGCTGCTCATCGGCTGGGTGACCTACTGGATGTACCGCCGCCGGGCTCGCACGTCCCAGTCCCAGTCCCAGTCCCAGTCCCAGTCGCAGTCCGAGGCGCAGGCGTAGTCAGAGCCGGAGCCGGGAGCGCGCTGAGCGCGACCCCGGATCCCGCCAGCTGTCAGGCCAACGACATCGGCGACGTCGACCGCGCCCGGTGCCGCAGGGCCCGGTCGAGGTCGCGGAAGTAGCAGCCGGTCAGGTGTCCACCCGCCACCGACAGCGTGGCCTGCCCCAGCCGCGCCACGAGGCCGCGCACCGAGGCCTCGGCGTCGTAGCGCAACGTCGTCGGGGCGGTGTGTCCCTCGGCGAGCCGGACCGACAGGTCCACGTCCAGTCGGCCGCAGCGGCCGCGGCCCTCGATCCGGACCCGGAGGGCGCGACCGGGGTGCAGGTCCTCGATGGTGAAGGCGCCGCGGTAGGTGTCGGCCAGCGGCCCGACCCGGGCCGCGAGCGTGGCGGCGTACCGGCCGGGCCCGAGCGGGACGAGCTCGACGCAGCCGGGGATGGTCGTCCGGAGCACGTCGGGATCGTGCAGCGCCACCCACACCTGCGTGGGCGGAGTGTGCAGGGCGCGCTCGCCGCTGAACCGCATGGGTCACCTCCCGGGCACCGAGGACGTGTCGTCGGATACCAGCAGACCGCGCCCGGGGCTCCTCGTACATCCCCCATAAGGCTGATCTTCGTGACCACCCGATCGGTCCAGAGGATGACGCGAGGAGCCGAGGCGTGGCTCAGGTGATGGTCATCCCACCGTCGACCGGGAGCGTCTGGCCGGTGATGTAGCCGGCGGCGGGGGAGGCGAGGAACACCGCCGTCGCTGCGAGCTCGCGCGGGTCGCCCTTGCGCCCGGCCGGGATGCGCGGCTCCTGGGACTCCAGGTAGCCCTCGGGGTACTGGTCGGTCATCTCGGACTCGAAGAACCCCGGGGCGATGGCGTTGACCCGGATGCCCTTGCGGCGCGTCCACTGCTGGGCGAGGTCGCGGGTCAGGCCGATCAGGCCGGCCTTCGACGCGGCGTACGCCGCCTGCGGCAGGCCGGCCGTGGTCAGCCCGAGCACGGAGGAGATGTTGATGATCGAGGAGCCGGGCTCCATCACCCGGCCGCACGCCTGGGCCATCCAGTAGCAACCGTTGAGGTTCACCTCGATCACCTGGCGGAACTGCTCGGGCGACTCACGGGTGGCCGGTACGGCGGTGCCGATGCCGGCGTTGTTGACCAGCACGTCGACTCGGCCGAGCTCGCGCACCGCAGCATCGACCAGCGCCTGGCAGGCCTCGGGGGAGGCGACATCGGTCTCGACGGAGACGGCGCGCCGGCCGGCGGCCTCGACGAGGGCCGCGGTGTCGGCGAGCCGCTCGACGCGACGGGCCCCGAGCGCGACGTCGGCGCCGGCCTCGGCGAACCCCTGGGCGAACGCGACACCCAGCCCGGAGGACGCGCCCGTGACGACGACGACCAAGCCGTCGAGGGAGAACAGGTCGGTGATGGAGGAGGTCATCGGCCGATCATGGCAGGCAGCACCGCAGCCGATCAGCCGGCAGAGGCGCTCCGCGCCCGCCAGGCGGTGCGGACCATGTCCTCGAGGTCGTGGCGCATCTCCCAGTCGAGGTCGCGGGCCGCAGCCTCGCCCGTCGCCACGATCCGGGCCGGGTCCCCGGCGCGGCGGGGTCCGACCTCCGGGGTGAAGTCGATGCCGGTGACCGTGCGGATGGCGGCCATGATCTCGGCCACCGAGCACCCGGTGCCGCTGCCCAGGTTGTAGACGGGCAGCAGGTCGTCCCCCTTGGCCAGCCGCTGGGCCGCGACCACGTGTGCGGAGGCCAGGTCGGCGACGTGCACGTAGTCGCGCACGCAGGTGCCGTCCGGGGTGTCGTAGTCGTCGCCGTTGATGCGCGGCGCGTCCCCGGCCAGGAGCTTTTCGAAGACGATGGGGAACAGGTTGTGCGGGCTGGTGTCGTAGAGGTCCGGTGCACCCGAGCCGACGACGTTGAAGTAGCGCAGCGAGGTGTGCCGCAGCCCGTTGGCCCGGGCCTGGTCGCGGATCACCCACTCGCCGATCAGCTTGCTCTCGCCGTACGGCGACTCAGGTCGTGTCTCGGTCTCCTCGGTGACCAGGTCCACGTCGGGAGTGCCGAACGTCGCCGCGCTGGAGGAGAACACCATCGACTGCACCCCGGTGCGCGCCATGGCCTCGAGCAGGTTGACCGTGCCGGTGACGTTCTGGGTGTAGGTGTGCAGCGGCCGGTCCACCGAGACACCGGCGTACTTGTAGCCGGCGAGGTGGACCACGCCCTCGACCGCGTGGTCGCGCATGGCCTGCTCCATGAGCGCTGTGTCGACGATGCTGCCCTCGACGAACGGGACGCCGTCGTGCACGAACTGGCGGTGCCCGCTGGACAGGTCGTCGACGACCACGACGTCGAGCCCCACGTCCTCGAAGGCCCGGACCACGTGCGCGCCGATGTAGCCGGCTCCTCCGGTCACCATCCACGACATGCAGGCGTCCTCTCGTTCGATGTGTCCCGCGAGATCCGCCACGGGCAGGGAGTAACGTGCCGACCGGTCAGAACCGATCCGGGAGGCACGATGGTACTTGCAGCGGAGAGCCAGCTCCGGCTGGACGCGAACTGGATCGACTACCTCCTGGTCGCCATCTACTTCGCCTTCGTGCTGGGCATCGGCGTGATGGCCCGGCGCTCGGTCTCCAGCAGCATCGACTTCTTCCTCTCCGGCCGCTCGCTACCCGCCTGGGTGACCGGCCTGGCCTTCATCTCCGCCAACCTCGGCGCCGTCGAGATCATGGGCATGTCGGCCAACGGGGCGCAGTACGGCATCCCGACCGTGCACTACTTCTGGATCGGCGCCGTGCCGGCGATGCTGTTCCTCGGCGTGGTGATGATGCCGTTCTACTACGGCTCCAAGGTGCGCTCGGTGCCGGAGTTCATGCTCCGCAGGTTCGGGACCGGAGCCCACCTGGTCAACGCGCTGAGCTTCGCGCTCGCGCAGCTGCTGATCGCCGGCATCAACCTGTTCCTGCTCGCCAAGATCGTCAACATCCTGCTGGGCGTCAGCATCTACGTCTCGCTCGTCGTGGCGGCGATCATCGTGCTCTCCTACATCACGCTCGGGGGGCTCTCCGCGGCCATCTACAACGAGGTCCTGCAGTTCTTCGTGATCGTCGCGGCGCTGCTGCCGTTGACCTTGGTGGGGCTGCACAAGGTCGGGTGGTACAGCGGGTTGCGGGAGAAGATCACCGCGGCCGGTGACGGGGCCGCCCAGCTCTCCTCGTGGCCCGGCACCAACCTGACCGGCATCGACAACCCGGTGCTCTCGGTGATCGGACTGGTCTTCGGACTCGGCTTCGTGCTGTCGTTCGGCTACTGGACGACCAACTTCGTCGAGGTGCAGCGAGCGATGGCGTCCAGCTCGATCTCCGCGGCGCAGCGCTCGCCGATCATCGGGGCGTTCCCGAAGATGTTCGTGCCGTTCATCGTCATCTTCCCGGGCATGATCGCCGCGGTCGTGGCCTCCGAGGTGGCGCGGGCCAAGGCGACCAGCGACCCGAGCTTCGACTACAACAACTCACTGCTCTACCTGATCCGGGACCTGCTGCCCAACGGCATGCTGGGAGTCGCGATCGCGGGTCTGCTCGCGTCGTTCATGGCGGGCATGGCGGCCAACGTCTCCGCGTTCAACACGGTGTTCTCCTACGACCTGTGGGAGACCTACGTGATCAAGGGGCGCGGCGACGACTACTACCTGCGGGTCGGGCGGGTCGCCACCGTGGCCGCCACCGTGATCGCGATCGGGACCGCCCTGTTCGCCCGGAACTACCAGAACATCATGACCTACCTGCAGACCCTGTTCGGCTTCTTCAACGCGCCCCTGTTCGCCACGTTCATCCTGGGCATGTTCTGGAAGCGCATGTCCGCCGCAGCCGGCTGGATGGGCCTGGTGGCCGGCACCGGGGCAGCGGTCGTGGTCGGCGTGCTCAGCCAGGACGCACTGGGTCCGCTGTCCGTCGGCGTGATCGGTCTCAGCGGCCAGGGGGCCAGCTTCGTCGCCGCGGGTGCCGCGTTCGTGGTGGACATCCTGGTCAGCATCGTGGTCACCCTCTACACCCGACCTCGTGCCGAGTCCGAGCTGCGCGGCCTGGTCTGGTCGCTCACCCCCAAGGCCGACTTCCACGACGCCGACGAGGGAGTGCTGTCCTGGTACCAGCAGCCGACGAAGCTCGCGAGCGTCGGCGTCGTGCTCGTCGTGATCCTCAACATCATCTTCTGGTAGGAGCCACGCATGTCCGAGAACACCGACAGCTCCACCGAGTCCTCGACGAGCCGGCACCGCGCGGGGCTCTTCGACATCCGCACGATCATCGCCGCGCTGATCGGCCTGTACGGCGTGATCCTGGTGCTCACCGGGCTCTTCACCAGCGATGCCCAGGTGGAGAAGGCCGACGGGCTGAACATCAACGTGATCGCCGGGATCGGGCTGGTCGTGGTCTCGGCCGCCTTCCTGCTGTGGGTGCGACTGCGCCCGATCGTGGTGCCGGACGAGCCCGGAGGCGATGACGACGAGCAGGGTCGCTGACCGGCTCGCTCAGCTCGCCCCGGCGCGGCGCCGGCTCGTCCTGGGACTCCTCGGCGTCCTCACCGCGGCGGTCCTGGCCGGCGCGGTGGCCGTGGTGGTCGTGGTCGGGTCCGACGACGGTGAGGGAGCTGTCGACCAGAGCCGACCGGGCCCCGTCGTGGTGGTGCCGGGCTACGGGGGCGACGTGAGGAGCCTCGACCCGCTCGTCGCGCGGCTGCGCGCCGACGGTCGACAGGTCGTGGTGTTCACCCCGACGGAGGGCGGGACCGGTGACCTGCGGACCCAGGCGGCACGACTCGGTGAGGCGACCACCGCCGCGGCCGAGGAGGGCGGCACCGGGTCGGTCGACGTGGTCGGCTACTCCGCCGGAGGCGTGGTGGCGCGCCTCCTGGTCCGCGACGAGGGCGGCACCTCCGTCGTACGCCGCGTGCTGACCCTCGGCTCGCCGCACCACGGCACCGACGTCGCCGCGCTGGCCGCCGAGGTCGCGGGGGGTTGCCCCACCGCGTGCGAGCAGCTCGCCACCGGCAGCGACCTCCTGCGCCGGTTGAACGCCGGCGACGAGACCCCGCCCGGACCACGGTGGATCACCGTGCGCACCCAGCAGGACACGACCGTGACCCCCGCCGACTCCGCCGTCCTCGACGGGGCCCTCAACCTCGAGGTGCAGGAGCTGTGCCCGGGCGCGACCACCTCGCACGACCAGCTCCCCGGCGACCCGGTCGTGCTGGCCGCGCTGGGCAGTGCCCTCGGTGCCGGTCCGCCCCGGGCGCCGGCGACCGTCACCTGTTGACGTCGCGGGTGGCGAAGTTGGCCCATGCGGCGCCGGCGAAGACCACCAGGTAGGCGAGCTGGGTGAGGACGCCATGGGTCAGGTCGCGCCACCGGATCGGGTCGCGGAACAGGTCGACGAACGCCAGCCAGTGCCGGGTGATCAGGTAGGGGCGCAGGGACTCCGCGGCATCGAGACCGAGCAGCACCGTCGAGGCGATCAGGAACCCGATGGTGCCCAGCGCCGCGGCGACGGCGGAGTCGGTGAGCGTGCTGAACAGCAGCGCGATCGCCGCCAGGCCGAGCATCGCGAGCACCACGTAGGCGAAGGCCAGCAGCGTGCGCTGGAACATCTCGGTCTCGGTGAGGGGCGTGCCGGAGACGCTGACCACGCCCGTGGCGGGCGCGTTGCCGAGCAGGAGGCGCCCCTCGACGTAGGCCACGGCGGCGACCGCCAGGGTCGCCACCACCACGAACACCACGATGCTCACCAGCTTGGCCACCAGCAGCCGCAGCCGGGAGACCGGCCGCACGAGCAGGTAGCGCAGGGTGTCGCTCTGCACCTCGCCGGCGATGGCGTCCCCGCCGACCACCGCGACGGCGACCGGCAGGAAGAGGGGGAGCACGATGGCCAGCGCCGCCAGGGGGAACAGCGTCCCGTCGCTGAGCACCGCCGAGAGGAACGGCGGTCCCGTGCCCGGACGCGGCCCCAGGTCGGTGAGCGCCAGCAGGACGGCGACGAGGGTGGGCAGGGCGTTCAGCGCGGCGATGGTCACCCACGTGCGCGGCCGGCGCAGCAGCTTGACGAGCTCGACCCGGATCACGGTGCCGTCGCCTCCAGCACGACCTGCTCCAGGGTGCGGCGTACCGGCTCCAGGGCGGAGACCCGGACGCCGGCCTCGACGAGCCGGGCGTTGAGCGCCGCCGGGTCGGCGTAGCGGACGACGATCGCGTCTGGCTCGCGGTGCTCCACCCGGCCGTCGAGCAGCGCCACCGCGGCGGCGGCGTCGGGGGTGCGCACCCGTACCAGGCCGGTGTCCGCGCGCAGGGCGGTCATGTCCTGCTGGAGCACGAGGCGACCACGGTCCAGCACCCCGACCCGCGTGGACATCTGCTCGATCTCCGCGAGCAGGTGGCTGGAGAGGAAGATCGTCGTTCCCGTGCGGTTGAGCCCGACCAGCAGCTCGCGGATGTCGCGGATCCCCTGGGGGTCCAGTCCGTTGGTCGGCTCGTCGAGCACGAGGAGCGGCGGACGGCGCATGAGCGCGGCCGCCAGGCCCAGCCGCTGGCGCATGCCCAGCGAGTAGGTGCGCACCGGACGACGGTCATCGGGGTCCAGCGCCACCTGGTCGAGGACCTCGTGGATGCGCCGGCGCCGGTCGGCACGTCGACGGCGGGGTCCGGCAGCGGCGTCGACGAGGGCCAGGTTCGCTGAGCCGGAGAGGTGCGGGTAGGCGCCCGGGCCCTCGATGAGCGCCCCGACCCGGGGGAGGACCACACCGGCCGCGCGCGGCATCGGCTGCCCGAAGAGCTCCACCTCGCCGGCCGTGGCCAGCACCAGGCCGAGCAGGAGCCGGACCGTGGTCGTCTTGCCCGACCCGTTGGCGCCCAGGAACCCGTAGACGTCGCCCTCGCGGACCTCCAGGTCGACACCGTCGACGGCCCGCACGGCGCCGTAGCGCTTGGTCAGGCCTCGCGTGGCGATCACGGGGCTCCGGTGCGTCCCGGGCGGCGCGCTCACCGGAGGCGTACCACGTCGCGCTCGAGGTCGTCCGCGGCGCGCTCGAGCGTCGCCGGGGTGACCGTGCCGGTGAGCAGGAAGTTCGCGCGCTCGCCGTGCACGAGCAGCAGCGAGAGCGGGCCCACCTCCAGGGCCACCCGCGTGCCCGTCGTGCGCGCCGACCGGCTCTCCGCCAGCTGGCGGCGCAGCGACCGCGAGGCGCCGTCGCGCAGGGGGAGGGCCAGCAACGCCGTGGGCCCGCGACCGTAGACCCCGACGGCGCCCAGGCCGGACTCCAGCCCACGCCGGGACAGGCCGGCCACCTCGCCGGGGAGGGCGAACGGCGCGAACGCGTTGGCGCTGGCGACGTCGTCCAGCGTCGGTGCCTGGGTGAAGTCGGCCGCCGAGGCCAGCTCGAAGCCGATCTCGCGGTCGGTGGGGTCGCGCAGGGTGAACGTCCGCACCTCGCTGACGAGGACGGGTCGGGTCCCGCGGCCGCCGTACACGTCCACCCGCAGGGGCAGGGCCGAGTCGTTGTCGGCCCAGACGTCGACGCGCTCCACGGTGGAGGCGGGGTCCGCGGGCACCAGGCGCAGGCCGGCGGCGCTGTGACCGGCCACGCGCCGTGCGGGCAACCGGGACAGCTCACCGGCACCCGCTCCGGCGAGGAGGCGGGCGGCGAGCGTGGCCGGGAGGACGTCGTTGTCGTCGGGCAGGCGCACGGGGGAGTACGCCGCGAAGCGCGCCGTGGACTCCTCGTAGTCCCACCGGATCGACAGGCCGCCGTCTCGCACCAGGTCGGTCTCACCGCTCGGCCGCAGCCGGTCGATCCGCCAGTGCTGGTCGTCTCGCCACCACACCCGCAGGTCCGAGGTCTCCCCGAGCAGCCGGGCGACCCCGCCGAACCTCGAGCCGCCGACCGGCAGGTCGAGCATCCCCTGGGTCCGGACCTCGCCGGTCCAGGCGATCCCCGCCGCTCCCCGGACCCGATCGGCGAGTGCGCCGGCGCCGATCGACGACCCCTCCGCCGGCAGCAGCCGCACCAGGGTCGGCGGCAGCGCGACGCCCAGCGTGAGGAGGCCGACGACGAGCCAGCGCGTCGCGGGGACCATGCTCCCCAACGTACGTCCACGCCGAAGACGTCGCGGCGCCGAAGCGCACCGCACCGGGCCGCAGGTTCGTGGGTACGATGGTCCCGTGCACCAGGTCCTGCTGCTTCGCTAGCCGCGTCGAGATCCGACGCGGCCGCCCCTCTGCGCGAGGGGCTTTTTCGTGCCCGCGCCACCAGTGGGCACGCACCGGGGCAGCCAGGACCGGCGGCCGGACGAGACGAGGAAGCAGCGCAGATGACAGAGCAGGACACCAGCCAGGAAACCAGCCAGGACACCGGCCGGGGCGCCGGGTACGACGTCCACGCCACCGAGGCCAAGTGGCTGCCGGTGTGGGAGAAGCTCGACCCGTTCCGCGCCGACGACGACAGTCCGCGGGAGAAGCGCTACGCGCTCACGATGTTCCCCTACCCCAGCGGCGACCTGCACATGGGCCACGCCGAGGTGACCGCGATCCACGACGTCATCGCCCGCTACTGGTGGCAGCGCGGCTACGAGGTGCTCAACCCGATCGGCTGGGACTCCTTCGGCCTGCCCGCGGAGAACGCCGCCATCCGGCGCGACGAGCACCCCGCGACGTTCACCTACGCCAACATCGAGACCCAGGCCGAGTCGTTCCGCCGGTACGCCGTCAGCTTCGACTGGTCCCGCCGGCTGCACACCTCCGACCCCGAGTACTACCGCTGGACGCAGTGGCTGTTCCTCAAGCTGCGTGAGCGGGGCCTGGCCTACCGCAAGTCGAGCCCGGTGAACTGGTGCCCCAACGACCAGACCGTGCTGGCCAACGAGCAGGTCGTGGACGGCATGTGCGACCGCTGCGGTGCCGAGGTCACCAAGCGCGAGCTGACCCAGTGGTACTTCAAGGTCACCGACTACGCCCAGCGGCTGCTCGACGACATGGAGGGCCTGGACTGGCCCGACCGGGTGCTGACCCTGCAGCGCAACTGGATCGGGCGCTCCGAGGGTGCGCACGTCGACTTCGAGGTCACCACCGACGGCACCGGCGCGACCCGGACGGTCGGCGTCTACACCACCCGGCCGGACACCCTGTTCGGGGCGACGTTCATGGTCGTGGCCGCGGACGCACGGCTGGCAGCGGAGATCGTCAGCGACGAGCAGCGGACGGCGTACGAGGAGTACCTGGCCGAGACCCGCAAGGCCTCCGACATCGACCGGATGTCCACCGAGCGGCCCAAGACCGGGGTGTTCCTCGGGGCCACGGCGGTCAACCCGGTCAACGGCGAGCGGGTCCCGGTGTGG
This sequence comes from uncultured Actinomycetota bacterium, assembly GCA_963815595.1. Classification (GTDB taxonomy): domain Bacteria; phylum Actinomycetota; class Actinomycetes; order Propionibacteriales; family Nocardioidaceae; genus Marmoricola. The sequence goes on from CAWFHA010000007.1 coordinate 759,225, forward strand.
GCGGCCGACTACGTGCTGGCCGACTACGGCACCGGGGCGATCATGGCCGTGCCCGCCCAGGACCAGCGCGACTGGGACTTCGCCACGAAGTTCGGCCTGCCGATCGTGCGTACCGTGCAGCCGCCCGAGGGCTGGGAGGGCGAGGCGTTCACCGGCAACGGGCCGGCGATCAACTCGGCCAACGACACCGTCTCGCTCGACGGCATGGAGGTCGACGAGGCCAAGCGGACGATCATCGACTACCTCGAGGGCCAGGGCACCGGCCGCGGTGCCGTGAACTTCCGGCTGCGCGACTGGTTGCTGTCACGTCAGCGGTTCTGGGGCTGCCCGATCCCGGTCGTGCACTGCCCCGACTGCGGCGAGGTCGACGTACCCGAGGACCAGCTGCCGGTGGTGCTGCCGGAGCTGAAGGGCGCCGACCTCAAGCCCAAGGGCGTCTCACCCCTCGCGGCGGCGGAGGACTGGGTCAACGTGAACTGCCCGCGCTGCGGCGGCCCGGCCCGTCGCGACTCGGACACGATGGACACCTTCGTCGACTCCAGCTGGTACTTCCTGCGCTACTGCTCCCCGCACGACGACACCCAGGCCTTCGACCAGGACCTGGTCCGGCGCTGGATGCCTGCCGAGCAGTACGTCGGCGGGGTGGAGCACGCGGTGCTGCACCTGATGTACAGCCGGTTCTTCACCAAGGTGCTCTTCGACATGGGCCTGGTGGACTTCGAGGAGCCGTTCACGGCGCTGCTCAACCAGGGCGTGGTGATCAACCAGGGCAAGAAGATGAGCAAGTCGCTCGGCAACGGCGTCAACCTGGGCGAGCAGCTCGCGGAGTTCGGTGTGGACGCCATCCGGTTGACGCTGGTCTTCGCCGGCCCGCCCGAGGACAACATCGACTGGGCCGACCTCTCCCCGGCCGGGTCGCTGCGCTTCCTGCAGCGCGCCTGGCGACTGGCGGGTGACGTGACCTCGGCGGTGGGCACCTCGCCGGCCGACGGCGACGTGTCCCTGCGCAAGGTCACCCACCACACCCTGCACGACGCCGCCACGCTGGTGGAGTCGCACCGGTTCAACGTGATGATCGCGCGCACCATGGAGCTGGTGAACGCCACCCGCAAGGCGATCGACTCCGGCTGCGGCGCGGCGGACCCGGCCGTGCGCGAGGCCGCCGAGGCGGTGGCGATCCTGCTCTCCCTCGTCGCGCCCTACACGGCCGAGGAGATGTGGGAGCGGCTGGGCCACGAGCCCACGGTCGCGCGGGCCGGATGGCCCTCGGTCGACGAGGCGCTCCTGGTGGAGGACAGCGTGACCGCGGTCGTCCAGGTGCAGGGGAAGCTGAAGGCTCGGCTGGAGGTGTCACCCGACATCAGCGAGGCCGACCTCGAGGCGGCGGCGCTGGCCGACGAGGGCGTGCAGCGCTCGCTGGAGGGACGCACGGTCCGCAAGGTGATCGTGCGCGCGCCCAAGCTCGTCAACATCGTCGCCGGCTGACCCCGGCTGAGCGTGCGTCGGGGTCTGACTCCGACGGGCGGTGTCGGACGGGGCGCGTCAGAGCTGGGCGACGGCCTCGGTGACCGGCACGTCGCCGCTGAGCACCTCGAAGGTCTTGCCGACGGTGTTCTCGGCCTCGAGCACCTCGGCGAGCACGTGCGCCACGTCACCGCGGGTCACCGAGCCGCGACCGAGGTCGCCGACCTGCACGCGACCCGTGGGCACCTCGTCGGTCAGGGCTCCCGGCCTGACGATGGTCCAGTCGAGCTCGCGCGAGCGCAGGTCCTCGTCGGCGGCCTTCTTGGCCCGCAGGTAGACCTGGAACACCTCCTCGGACTCGGGGTCGGCCTGGTCGGTGCCCATCGAGGAGATCATCACGTAGCGGCGTACGCCCGCGGCCTCCGCCGCGTCGGCCAGCATGATCGCGCCGCCCTTGTCCACGGTCTCCTTGCGCTCGGCGTTGCCGTCGCCGCCTCCGCCGGCAGCGAAGACCACCGCGTCGGCGCCGCGGACGGCCTCGGTCAGGTCCTCGACGCTGGACCGCTCGAAGTCGATGATCTCGGCGCCGATCCCGTCGGCCTGGAGGTCCGGGACGTGGTCGGGGTTGCGCACCAGACCCACCGCCTCGTGCCCGGCCTGGGTGACCAGGCGTCCCAGCTGACGAGCGATCTGACCGTGGCCACCTGCGATGACGATGCGCATTCCTCGACCGTACCGACCCGCCGGTCGCCGCCGGTCGCGGGGCTAGCCTGTGGCCCATGTCCGTCGCCCTGGTCACCGACTCGACCGCCTCGCTGCCGGCTCCGACGGTCGCCGACCGGAAGATCACGGTCGTCCCGCTGCAGGTGGTGATCGGCGGCACGGCCTACGACGAGGGTGTCGAGGCGTCGGTGACCCCGCAGGTGCTGGCCGAGGCCCTGCGGGACTGGACGCCGGTGAGCACGTCGCGCCCCAACCCCGACGCCGTGCTGGAGGTCTACGAACGGCTGGCCGCCGAGGGGGCCGAAGAGATCGTCTCGGTGCACATCTCGGGGGAGCTCAGCGGGACCTTCGAGTCCGCGCAGCTCGCCGCGCGGCGGGCGTCGGTGCCGGTGGTGCCGGTGGACTCACGACAGGTCGGGATGGGCACCGGTTTCGCCGTGCTCGCGGCCGCGGACGCCCTCGCGTCCGGTGCCGACGCGGCGACGGCGGCCTCCGCCGCCCGCAGGCGCGCGGCACGGACCACGTCGCTGTTCTACGTCGACACCCTGGAGTACCTCCGGCGCGGTGGCCGGGTCGGCGCGGCCGCTGCGCTGCTGGGCTCCGCGCTGGCGGTCAAGCCCATCCTCCGGCTGGAGTCCGGTCGGGTCGGGCCCTTCGAGAAGGTGCGGACGTCGGCCAAGGCGCTCTCGCGGCTCGAGGAGCTGGCCTGCGAGGCGGCCGGGAGCGAGGCGGTCGACGTCGCCGTGGCCCACCTGGCCAACCCGGATCGCGCCGGCGACCTGGCCGAGCGGCTCTCCGAGCGGCTGTCCGCGGAGCTGGAGGGACGCCAGGTCAGCGTCGGCGAGGTCGGTGCGGTGCTCGGTGCGCACGTGGGTCCGGGCATGGTCGCGGTGACCGTGGCGCCCCGGGGCTGAGGCTCCACAGCCTGTCCTCGCCCGGGGTTGTCCACAGCCCGCCGGCCGGCGCTTCCCGCCCGGACCCGCGGCTGCCTAGCGTCGGGCCATGCACCGGCAGTCGCACGAGGAGGTCTCGGCCGCTGCCCAGCGGCGGCTCGAGCTGTTGGGTCGTGAGCTCGAGCAGGCGGGCCTGCGTCGCATCGACGAGGGCCTCGACGAGCACGCGGGGCAGCCCCCGGGGCCCCTTCCCGGGCCCCGCGTGGTGGCGCCAGCGGGCCGCCACCTGCGTGGTCCGAGGCGCGGCCGGGACCGCCGGTGGGGTGACCGCCTCGCCGGCCTGGTGCCGGAGACGCTGCGCGGGCCCACGGAGCTGGCCCGGCCCGCCGTGCTGCTCGTGGTGGCGCTGGTGGCCCTCGGCGTGATCGGGACGGTGCACGTCGTCCTGCGCAGCCGGTCCGAGCCCGTGCCGGTGCCCGCGGCGGGACGGGCCCCCACCAGCGGAGCCCCGCTGGTGAGCACCACGCCGTCGCCGACGTCAGCGGCCTCCGCAGCGGCCGTGACCGTGGACGTCGCCGGCAAGGTACGCCGACCCGGGGTGCGGACGCTCCCCGCGGGATCCCGGGTCGTCGACGCCGTACGCCGGGCCGGGGGTGCCCGCCGCGGGGTGGACCTCGGATCGCTGAACCTGGCCCGGGTGCTCGTGGACGGGGAGCAGGTCTTCGTGGGCGGCCCGGTCCCGGCCGGGGGGATCGCGGCGGGCACGAGCACCCGCGCCCCCGACCCGCCCGGAGCGCTGGTCGACCTGAACACCGCCACGGGCGAGGAGCTCGAGACCCTGCCCGGGGTCGGGCCGGTGACCGCACAGAAGATCCTCGACTGGAGGGCGGCCCACGGCGCGTTCGCCGCGGTCGACGAGCTCCTCGAGGTGGACGGCATCGGTGAGAAGACCCTCGCCGAGATCGCCCCGCACGCCACCGTGTGACCGGGCCACCCGGCGGGGGACCTCCGGCGTCCCCCGGGGCGAGCGAGCCGGTCGAGCCGACCGACCTGCGGATGCCCGTGCTGGGCGCGGTCGCCTGGCTGTGCGCGGTGGCAGCGCTGCGGGCGCCGGCGTGGGTCCTGCTCGGCCTGGCTTCCGGCGCTGCGGCGTACCTGGGGTGGCGCCGGTGGCGGGGTCGCCGGGTGCTGACGGTCCTGGGCTGGCTGGTGACCGGCTCCGGGGTGGCGGTCTCGGCGATCCTGCGGGCCCAGGCCGTGGCCGAGAGCCCGGTCGCGACGCTGGCCGACGAGCGGGCCACGGTGCAGGTCCGTCTCGTGGTGACCTCCGACCCCGTGCTGCGTCAGGGGCGGCGCGAGGACTACGTCGTGGTGCGCGGGCGCGCGGTCCTCGTGACCGGACGCGGCCGCGTGGTCCGCGTGCGGGCACCGGTCCTCGTGCTCGCCGACGCGCGCTGGCGCCGGGTGCGCCTGGGGTCGGAGATCCGCACCGCAGGTCGTTTGCAGCCGGCCCGGACCCGCGACCTCGCGGCCGTGCTCACCCCGCGGGGACCACCGGCGGTCCTCGCGCATCCAGGGGTGCTGCTGCGCGGGGCGGCGGGTCTGCGGGCGTCGGTCCGGGCGGCGGTGGAGCGACAGCCGGCGGGGCCACGCGCCCTGGTGCCGGCGCTGGTCGACGGCGACGAGACCGGCATCTCGCCGGCCACGGCCGCGGACTTCCGCACCGCCGGCCTGACCCACCTGCTCGCGGTCTCCGGGACGAACCTCACCCTCGTCGTGGGGTCGTTGCTGGTCCTGGCCAGGTGGCTCGGCGTCCGGGCCCGGGGACTGTTCGTCGTGGGTGCCCTCGGTGTCGTCGGCTTCGTGCTGCTCGCCCGGCCCGAGCCGAGCGTGCTGCGGGCGGCGGTGATGGGCTCGGTGGCGCTGGTGGGCCTGGGCCCCCACGGGCGACGTCGCGGCCCACGGACCCTCGGTGCAGCGGTCCTCCTGCTGCTGCTGGTCGACCCCTGGCTCGCGGTGGCCCCCGGGTTCGCGCTCTCGGTGCTGGCCACGGCGGGCATCATCTGGCTGGCGCCCGGGTGGCGGGACCGGATGGCACGCTGGCTGCCGCGGTGGGTCGCCGAGGCGGTCTCGGTGCCGCTCGCCGCACAGCTGGCGTGCACGCCGCTGGTGGCGGCGATCTCCGCCCAGGTCTCCCTCGTGGCCGTGGTCGCCAACCTGCTCGCCGCTCCGGCCGTGGGTCCGGCGACGGTCCTCGGCCTGGCCGGCGGGGTGGTCGGCCTGGGGTGGGCGGAAGCCGGTCGCTGGGTGGCTGCTCCCGCCGCGTGGTGCGCCGGTTGGGTGATCGCGGTGGCCCGGCGGAGCGCCGACCTGCCCGTGGCAGCCGTGGGGTGGTCCGACGGCTGGGTGGGCATCAGCGCGCTGACGGTGGGCTGCCTGTCCCTGGCCCTGGTCATCGGGCCGATCCTGCAGCGACGGGTCGCCGCGCTGGGCTCCTCGGCCCTCCTGGTCATGACGATGCTCGTGCCACTTCCGTCGCCGGGGTGGCCCCCGCGCGGATGGGTGATGGTGGCCTGCGACGTCGGGCAGGGCGACGGGTTGGTGCTCGCAGCGGGGCCCGGGACGGCGGTCGTCGTCGACGCCGGCCCCGACCCGGTCGCGATCGACCGGTGCCTGCGTGCTCTGGACGTGCAGCGCGTGGAGGTGCTCGTGCTGACCCACTTCCACGCCGACCACGTGGACGGGGCGGCCGGCGTGTTCCGCTCGAGGTCGGTGGGCACGGTCGTGATGAGCTCGCTGCCCGATCCGGTGGCCGGCGTACGGCGGGTGCAGGCGCTGACGGACCGGGCGGGGGTGCCGCTCCGGGTCGCGTCGTACGGCGAGACCCGGGTGCTGGGGCCGCTCACCTGGCAGGTGGTGGCGCCCTCCCGGCCGCCGCCGGGGGACTCCGCGTCGCCGCCCAACGACGCGAGCGTGGTGCTGCTCGTCGAGACCCGGGGCATCCGCCTCCTGCTGCTCGGGGACGAGGAGACCGGCTCACAGGCGCGGCTACGGCGCGAGACCGGCGGGCTGCGCGCCGACGTGCTCAAGGTCGCGCACCACGGCAGCGCCCGGCAGGACCCCGACCTGGTGCGGGCCACCGGCGCACGGCTGGCGATCGTGTCCGTCGGGGTCGACAACGACTACGGGCACCCGGCACCCTCGCTGGTGGCGTTGCTTCGTGACGCCGGCATGCGGGTGGCGCGCACCGACCGGGACGGCGACGTGGCGGTCGTGGTCCGTCAGGGCCGGATCCTCGTGGTCACCCGGCCTGCTCGTCGGAGTCGATGAGGTAGCCACCGTCTCCGTCGGAGACCAGACCCTCGACCTTGCGCTCGGTGCTGGTGCGCCCCTTGACGGTGGTGTAGGTGAGCGTGACGCGTACGTCGTCGCTGCCGGGCTCGGCCCGCACCGACTCCACCGTCACGTCCTCGATCGTGCGCCAGAACGCGTCGTAGGACTCGCGGCCCTGCGACTGCATCTCCGGCCCCAGCATGGCCCACGCCTCGTCGCTGCCGCCCGGCGCGGTCTCGTAGTAGTCCCGGACCAGCTGCTCCTTGGCCTGCTCCTCGCCGGACCCCTCGCCGGATTCCCCTCGCCGGACCCCTCGTCCTGTCCTGCCCCACCGGTTCCACCCTCCGTGGAATCCCGGGTGCCGGAGTCGGTGGCCGAGGTGCCGGCGCCGGAGGTGCCACCCTCGTCGCGCAGCAGCCACCAGGCCCCACCGGCGAGGACCAGCACGAGCACCAGTGCCAGCAGCCCGACCGTCGTGGGAGCCACCGGCCGAGATCGCCGGAGCGGGCGGCGTGGCGGTGCCACCGGTGTCGGGGCCGGTGCCGGGGCGGAGACCGGGGCGGGCGTGGGTGCCGGCGGATCGCGGTCGGGTGGCCCGGACGAGGCCGGCCCAGCAGCGACCGGCCCAGCAGAGCCGGGCACCGTCTGCTCGCGGGTGGCGTCGGCCGCGTGCTCGGTGGCGAGTCGACGCAGGACGTGCGCGGCGTCGGCCATCGCCCACCGCGACGCGGGGTCGCGGTCCATCATCCGCTCCAGCGCCGGGGCGAGGAACCCCGCACGCTGTGGGTCCGGGGGAGGACCCGAGGCGATGTCGTGCAGCACGGCGACGGGGTTGGTCCGGTGCCGATACGCGGGGTGGCCCTCGACGGCGGCGTACAGCGTGGCCCCCAGAGCCCACACGTCGTCAGCCGGCCCCGGCGCGCCGCCGCGGGCCAGCTGGGGCGAGAAGTAGCCCGGCGTCCCGCTCACCAGGCCGGACTGGGTGAGGGCGGGGTCTCCCTCGATGCGGGCGATGCCGAAGTCGCTGATCTTGGCCACGCCCTGCGCGGAGACGAGCACGTTGCCGGGCTTGACGTCGCGATGCGTCGTGCCGGCGGCGTGGGCGGCGGCCAGCCCGTCCGCGACCTGGGCCCCGATGTCGGCGACCACGGCCGGGTCGACCGGTCCGTCCTGCTTGATGATCTCGGAGAGCGAACGACCGGGCACGAACTCCATCACCAGCCAGATCTGGTCGTCCTCCTCGAGGACGTCGTAGACGGTGACCACGTTGCGATGGCTCAGCCCGGCCGACGACCTGGCCTCGCGCAGGGCCCTGGCGGAGTCGGTGGCACTGGCGCCCGGAGCGAGGCCCACCCGCTTGATCGCGACCTCCCGGCGCAAGGTCTCGTCGCGGCCGAGCCACACCTCGCCCATGCCGCCCTGTCCGATGGCGCGGTCGATGCGGTAGCGGCCGCCGATCCGGTCGGGCTGCATGGGGTCCCTTCGCGTCGTGTGTCTTCGACACAGTCGTACCCACCCACGCGCGGACTACGCGACCCGGGAGGGTCCAGCCCGAGGAACCCGTGTGCTCGCGGCGGTGCGAGGGGGATCCCTGGAGGGGGCGCCCCGACACAATGGGGGGATGGACGCCGACGAGATGAGCCCGGAGGAGTTCGACGAGCTGGTCCGCCAGGCGCTCGACCAGCTCCCCGACGAGGCCGCTGGGCTCGTCTCGGAGATGGCGGTGGTGGTGCGTGAGCTGCCCGATCCCGGTGACGCCGAACCCGACCGGCTCCTGCTCGGCTCGTTCCGCGGAGTGGCGCGCACCCGTGCGGGGGGTCGCGTCCCGGGGACGCTGCCCGACCTGATCACGCTCTACCGACTGCCCATCCTCAGGGTCTGCCGAACCCCCGACGAGGTACCGGGGCGGGTGCTGAAGGTGCTGGGTCACGAGGTGGGCCACGCGCTCGGACTCAGCGAGGGGCAGCTGCGCGCCTACGGCTGGTACTGAGCGGTCCGGTCCTGCCGGGGACAGTGGCACCGCCCTGCGCCGAGGGTCCTCGAGATGGACCCGACACCGGGACGAGAGTGAGGTCCCGAGCACGTGCCGCTGCAAGGTCGGACGTAGGTAGGGCGCCGTGGCTGCAGGGCGATACTCAGGTGTCCGCCCGGTCCCGCTCGCAGGAGGCAGCATGACCCTCGACCCGCTTCGTCACCACCGCCGGCACCGGAGCAAGAACGCGTTCGGCGAGGGCCTGGTGCCCCGGATCGCGGAGAAGGTCGCCGATGCGATGGGCACCGTGCAGTTCGTGACCGTCTCCACCGTGGTGATCCTGGCCTGGATGCTGGTGAACCACGTGCTGACCTTCCTGCGGACCTCGTGGAAGGGACTGCTCGACGGTCAAGGGTTCGACCCGGCACCGTTCATCCTGCTCAACCTGGTGTTCTCGGCAGTGGCGTACTACTCCGCGTCCATGGTGATGATCGCGCAGAAGACCCAGGCACGACGCGACTCGGCCCGGGAGGAGGCAGACGCACGCCACCGCGAGGAGCTCGCGCAGATGCAGGCCGACCTGATCCGCGCCAACACCGCGCTGACCGAGGAGGTGCACCGGCTCACCCTGGAGATCCACGCCCGAGCGGTGAGTTCTCCGGGCTAGTCGGAGGATCTGTGCGGCGTCGGATCGGTGCCAGGTCCCGGCCGCCGTCACCCCCGGACTGGCAGGCTGGCCTCGTGGCCGCCTACACCTTCTCCCAGGTCGACGTGTTCGGGAGCCGCCCGCTCGCGGGCAATCCCGTAGCGGTGGTGCACGGCGCGGCCGGTCTCGACGACGGGCAGATGGCGGACTTCGCCCGCTGGACGAACCTGTCGGAGACCACGTTCCTGCTGCCACCCGAGGACCAGGGCGACTACCGGCTGCGGATCTTCACCCCGGCCACCGAGCTGCCCTTCGCCGGCCATCCCACCCTGGGCAGCGCCCACGCGTGGCTGGAGGCCGGAGGAGTGCCGGCTGACGGCGACCGCGTCGTCCAGGAGTGCGGGCTCGGGCTCGTCGAGCTGCGCCGTGGGACCTCCGACCTCGGCTTCAAGGCCCCCGACCTGGTGCGCGGCGGCGAGGTCGACGACGTGACCCTCGAACGCGCGCTCACGGCGCTGGGCGTACGCCGGGACCGGGTGCTGCGCGCCAACTGGGTCGACAACGGGCCCGGGTGGCTGGGACTGCACCTGCGCGGTGCGGACGACGTCTTGGCCCTGCGCCCCGACTTCGCGGCGATGGGCGACCTGCAGGTCGGCGTCATCGGGAGGTTGGACATCGACCAGTCGAAGGACTGCGGGGCGGACTACGAGGTCCGGGCCTTCTGCCCGGAGCTGGCCGTCCCGGAGGACCCGGTGACCGGCAGCCTCAACGCCGGCCTGGCCGTCTGGCTGACCCGTGAGGGTTACCTGCCGGGCTCCTACGTGGCACGCCAGGGGACCGCGGTCGGGCGGGACGGCCGCGTCCGGGTCAGCACCGACGGCGACGGAGCCGTGTGGGTGGCCGGGACGAGCCGCACGGTCCTCAGCGGGATCGTCGACCTCTGACCCGTCGCCGCGGCCCACCCGTGGCACCCGCTGGCCTGGGCCTCCTCCTGTCCGAGCCCCGTGAGAGGCTGCGCCCATGGCCACCCCGAAGCCACAGGACGTGCTGGGTCGACTGACCCTGGTGACCGGGCCGGAGGAGTTCCTCGGCGAGCGCGCGATAGGAGCGGTGCGCGCAGCAGTCCGCAGCCACGACGCCGAGGCCGAGTTCTCCGAGACGATGGCGGCGGCCCTGACCATGGGCGAGCTGGGGGACCTGGCGTCCCCGTCGCTGTTCTCCTCCACGCGATGCATCGTCGTGCGCGGGCTCGAGGACCTGCCCGAGGAGTCCGCGTCCGGCCTGCTGGACTACGCGGCCGCCCCGGCCGAGGACGTGGCCCTGGTCCTCGCCCACGGCGGCGGACAGAAGGGCAGCGGCCTGCTCACCCGCCTGCGCAAGCTGGAGACGGTGACCGAGGTGAAGTCGGCGTCCCTCACGGCTCGGGAGTTCCCGGGGTTCGTGGTCAACGAGCTGCGGGCGCTGCGGGTGCGCATCGACCCGGACGCCTCGGACTTCCTCGTCCAGGCGATCGGCCAGGACCTGCGCTCGCTCGCCGCGGCGGCCAGCCAGCTGGCCAACGACTTCCAGGGCCAGCCGCTGACCGTGGAGATGGTCAAGCGCTACTTCGGCGGGCGCGCCGAGGCCAAGTCGTTCGCGGTGGCCGACCACAGCCTCTACGGCCGGGCCGCCCAAGCGCTCGAGGAGCTGCGTTGGGCCCTCGACCGGGGCACCGCGCCGGTGCTGGTGACCAGCGCCATGGCGGGCGGGCTGCGCAGCCTGGGCAAGTTCATGAGTGCGCCTCGCGGCATGCGCAACACCGACCTCATGCGCGAGGTGGGGGTGCCGGGCTGGAAGCTGGACACCCTGCGACGACAGTCCCACGGTTGGGACCTCGACGGGGTGGGTGCCGCGATCCGCACCGTGGCGCGCGCAGACGCCGCGGTGAAGGGGCAGGCCAGCGATCCGTCGTACGCCCTGGAGAAGATGGTCCTGGACGTCGTCCGCGCCCGGCCCCGCACCTGAGGGGAAAGCGAAGGCGCCGCACCCGGACGGGTACGACGCCTGCTCTGCGTCAGGAGGACTCGCTCAGAGCGAGGAGGCCTTCTTCGCGATGGCCGACTTGCGGTTGGCGGCCTGGTTCTTGTGGATGACGCCCTTGGAGGCGGCCTTGTCGAGCTGGGTCGCCGCGACGGCGGCGGCGGCCTTGGCCTCCTCGGCGTTGCCGGCCGAGGCAGCCTCCCGGAACTTGCGCACGGCCGTCTTGAGCCCGGACTTCACGGCCTTGTTGCGCTCGTGGGCCGCGTCGTTCTGCCGGTTGCGCTTGATCTGGGACTTGATGTTCGCCACGTCAGGCTCGCCTCGTCTGTCTACGGTGGATGCTGGGTGAAGGTTCGGGGGTCCGGACATCGGTCCAGACACAAGCGGTCACTTTATCAGCGGGCCCGCCAGCGCCCCAAATCGAGCGCCGGCGGGCTCCGCCGGGAGCCGCGGGCGCCTCGTGGACGCCCGCCAGACCTCAGATGTGGTCGGCTCTCTCCTGGCGCTCGTGGGCCTCCCGGACCTCGGCCTCGGAGTCGCGGGCCTCCTCGCCCATGGCGCCGGCACGTGGAGGTGCGGTCATCCGGGCGTAGTCCCGCATCGCGGCCATCGGCGGCGGCTCGACCACTCCTGGACGCTCGATCCGCTCACCGGCGAGGGCCTTGACCAGCCCGATGCCCATCAGGCCGAGGACGATGCAGAACGGGAGGCCGGCGGCGATGGACGCCGCCTGCAGCGCCGAGAGGGCGTCACCTCCGGACACCGCACCCGCCACCAGGAGCACCGCGGCGACGGCCCCCTCGAGGACGGCCCAGAACAGGCGCTGCTGCCACTTGGGGTTGGGATCACCACCGTTGGTGAGGATGTCCACCACCAGCGAGCCGGAGTCCGAGGAGGTCGCGAAGAACAGCACGACCACGACGACGACGAGCACCGAGGCCAACGTGGCCACGAAGCTGGCCACGGGCAGCTGCTCGAGCAGCAGGAACAGGCTGTTCTCCGGGGCCGCATCCGCCAGGGCGTTGCCGGGGTCCTCCAGGAGGATGTTCAGCGCCGAGTCGCCGAAGATCGTCAGCCACACCATCGAGGCGCCGACCGGGGCGAACAGCGCACCGGCCACGAACGCGCGGATGGTTCGTCCGTAGGAGATCCGCGCGAGGAACATGCCGACGAAGGGGGCCCAGGAGATCCACCAGCCCCAGTAGAAGAGCGTCCAGCCGTCCTGCCACCCCTGTGCCTGCTCACCGCCGTTCGGGAAGGTCTCCAGGCCGAGGCTCGGCAGCGTCTGCACGTAGTTGCCCACGTTGGCGGCGAGCACGTTGATCAGGTCCCGGGTGGGTCCGAAGACGAAGACGAAGACCATCAGGGCGAACGCGAGCCACAGGTTCAGCAGCGAGAGGTTGCGCACCCCCTTGTCGATGCCGAGCATCACCGAGACGACGGCCACCGAGGTGATGGCGATGATGATCAGCACCTGCACGAACGTGGTGTTGGGGATCCCGAAGAGTGTCTCGAGCCCGGCCCCGACCTGCTTGCCGCCGATGCCCAGCGAGGTGGCCAGGCCGAACAGCGTGCCGAAGACGGCGAGGACGTCGACCAGCGCACCGGGCCAGCCGTAGATGCGCTCCCCGAGGAGCGAGTAGAGGGCGGACGCCGGACGGAGCGGCAGCCCGCGCCGGAAGGAGAAGTACCCGAGCGAGACCGCCAGCACGATGTAGATCGCCCAGGGGTGCAGTCCCCAGTGGTAGAAGGTGTAGTTCATCGCGTTCTGCGCGGCCTCGGGGGTCCCGCCCTCCCCGGTGGGCGGGGTCAGGAAGTGCGTGACCGGCTCGCTGACCGCGTAGAAGACCAGGCCGATGCCCATGCCCGCGGTGAAGAGCATGGCGAACCAGGACAGGTTGCCGTACTCCGGCTCCGAGTCGTTCGGGCCCAGCTTGATCGACCCGAACCGGCTGAGCATCAGCCAGAGGATCAGCAGGACGAACGCCGAGGCGCCGAAGATGTAGAGCCACTCGAAGTTCGAGGTGATGAAGCTGTTGACCGAGCCCGCCACCGAGCTGACGGTGGTCGGGGCGACCACCCCCCACAGCACGAAACCGAGCACCACGACCGCCGACCCGACGAAGACCGGTGGATTGGTGTGCTCCTTGAGGTAGTCACGCACAGCCGAGTCCTTCCGTCGTCGCCGCCGGGTTCCAGGGCACGGACAGGCCGCCCCGGCGACGCCACGACGCTGTCTCGTAGAGGCAGACCACGTTACAGATCATCGGCCCCGAGCGCGCGCCCCCCTGCGGCCCCCGGGTCACCTCGGTGGCACGCTGGCCGGGTGCAACCCGACGACCTGGACCTGACGTACGCGTGCGGTCGCCCGGACCTCACCCCGGACGGCGTCTCGGCAGTGGTGGCCGTGATCGGCCCCGACCTGGCCTCCGACACCTATCGCGGTGGGCTGTGGCGAGTGCCCACGGAGGGGGGAGCAGCGGCCCGGCTGACCAACGGTCAGCGCGACACTGCTCCCGTCGTGAGCCCCGACGGACGGAGGGTCGCGTTCCTGCGGGCCGCGGACGGGGTGCCGCCGCAGATACACCTCACCGACATCGACGGTGGCGAGCCGGTGCGGCTCACCGACCACCCGCTGGGCGCCGGGGAGCCGGTGTGGAGCCCGGACGGCAGCCGCCTCGCCTACACCGCTCGCGTCCCCGAGCCAGGTCGCTACGGCACCGAGGACGCCGAGGGGCGGCAGCCGGCCCCCGAGGCCGAGCCCGCACGGCTGGTGCGGGAGCTCTCCTACCGCGTCGACGACCTCGGCTACACCCGTGACCGGCGACGCCACCTGTTCGTCCTCGACGTGCCGGCGCCGGCCACCGACCCCGGAGCGGCTCCACCGGACGCCCCGCAACCGCGCCAGCTGACCACCGGGGACCAGGACGACTCCGGTCCCGTGTGGAGCCCGGACGGCACGCTGCTCGCCTTCGTGTCCTCGCGTCACGAGAGCCGGGAGAGCGACCTGCGCTCGGAGGTGCACCTCGTCGCCGCCGATGCCACGGAGCCGGTGACCCAGCCGCCCGCCGCCACCGCGGGCGACCTGGCCGTCGCGGAGGTGCAGTGGCTGCCGGACGGACGGCTGGTGCTCGCGGGCAGCGACCTGGGTCAGGAAGGGCGCGACTTCGTGGGTCGTCCCGGGCAGCTGTGGGTGACGACCACCCCGGCCACCCTGGAGACGGGCGTCTCGGACGTGCGGGCGTTGACCACGGACCGCGACACCGACGTCGAGGCCGGCTCGTCCGGGCTCGTGCTGCTCGGGGACCGGGTCGTCGTCCGAGACGTGCACCGCGGCGCCGTGCGCCTGCTGGCGGTGGAGCCTGATGCGCCCGGTGACCCCGAGGTGCTGCTCGACGGTCACCTCGTCGTCAGCGCCCACACCGCTTCGGCCGGCGGCACCACCCTCGTGGCGGTGGTGGCCGACCCCGAGCGGTGCGGCGACCTCGCGCTCGTGCGCGACGGCCGGGCGCACTGGCTCACCGATGTGAGCGCCCGGCTCCGGTCCGCCGGGGTCCGCCCGCTCCACGAGCTCGAGGCCCGCTCGACCGACGAGCACCGGGTGCACGGCTGGGTGGTGCTCCCGGACCCGGAGTCGTTCGGGGCGGGTCCTCATCCGGTCCTGCTGAACATCCACGGCGGCCCGTTCTCGCAGTACGACTGGGCGCTGTTCGACGAGGCCCAGGTGTACGCCGGCGCGGGCTACGCCGTGGTGATGTGCAACCCGAGGGGCTCTCAGGGCTACGGCCTCGAGCACGGCCGCTCGATCAGGCATGCCATGGGCAGTCTGGACGCCGACGACGTGCTGGCCTTCCTCGACCACGTGCTGGCGCAGGACGAGCTGCCGGTCGACCCGGACCGGGTGGGGGTGATGGGTGGCTCCTACGGCGGCTACATGACGGCGCTGCTGACCACCCGCACCGAGCGCTTCGCCGCTGCGGTGGTCGAGCGCGGCTACCTCGACGCCACCTCCTTCGTGGGGTCCTCCGACATCGGGTGGTTCTTCCCCGAGCAGTACCACGGCGCCGCCGAGGCGATGGTGGAGCAGAGCCCGATGGCTCACGTCGCGCAGGTCACCACACCGACCCTGGTGATCCACTCCGAGACCGACTGGCGCACCCCGGTCGAGCAGGGGCAGCGCTGGTTCACCGCGCTGAAGTCGCGCGGTGTGCCCACGGAGCTGTTGCTGTTCCCGGCGGAGAGCCACGAGCTGAGCCGCAGCGGTCGACCACGCCACCGGAAGCAGCGCTTCGAGCACATCCTGCGTTGGTGGGGCGAGCACCTCCCGGTGCACTGAGCGTTGGGTTCGGCTCGCCCGCCGCGGCGTGGGAAGATGGCGATTCGTCCGCACCGAGTCCGAGCCGCCCCGATCGAGAGCAGTCTGTGTCCCCGAACAACGTCGCGCCCCCTCCGGGCAGGACCGATCCCGCGATCATCCGGAACTTCTGCATCATCGCCCACATCGACCACGGCAAGTCGACGCTGGCCGACCGGATGCTGCAGCTGACCGGCGTCGTGGACGAGCGCGCGGCGCGGGCGCAGTACCTCGACCGGATGGACATCGAGCGCGAGCGCGGCATCACCATCAAGAGCCAGGCGGTGCGGATGCCGTGGACGGTGCAGCCCGACAACGAGGCGCTCGCCGCACCCGGCACCTACGTGCTGAACATGATCGACACCCCGGGCCACGTGGACTTCACCTACGAGGTCTCCCGATCGCTGGAGGCGTGCGAGGCAGCCATCCTGCTCGTCGACGCCGCCCAGGGCATCGAGGCGCAGACGCTGGCGAACCTCTACCTCGCGCTCGGTGCCGACCTGCACGTCATCCCGGTGCTGAACAAGATCGACCTGCCCAACGCCCAGCCGGAGAAGTACGCCGCGGAGCTGGCCGGGATCATCGGCTGCAACGTCACCGACGTGCTGCACGTCTCGGCGAAGACCGGCTTCGGCGTGGAGCACCTGCTCGACGAGATCGTCGCCCAGACCCCCGCCCCCGTCGGGGACGCCGACGCACCTCCGCGGGCGCTGATCTTCGACTCCATCTACGACACCTACCGCGGGGTGGTCACCTACGTCAGGGTGGTCGACGGCCGGCTCAGCCACCGCGACCGGATCAAGATGATGTCCACCGGTGTCGTGCACGAGATGCTCGAGGTCGGCGTGATCAGCCCCGAGCCGGTCAAGGCCGGAGACCTCGGCGTCGGCGAGGTGGGCTACCTGATCACCGGCGTGAAGGACGTGCGCCAGTCGCGCGTGGGGGACACGGTGACCAGCCAGCACCACGGGGCCGCACAGCCGCTGGGCGGCTACAAGCACCCCAACCCGATGGTCTACTCGGGGCTCTACCCGATCGACGGCGACGACTACCCGACGCTGCGCGACGCCCTGGAGCGGCTGCAGCTCAACGACGCCGCCCTGGCCTACGAGCCGGAGACCTCCGGGGCGCTGGGGTTCGGCTTCCGGTGCGGCTTCCTGGGCCTGCTGCACATGGAGATCGTCCGGGAGCGGCTCGAGCGGGAGTTCAACCTCGACCTGATCAGCACCGCCCCCAACGTGGTGTACAGCGTGCTGATGGAGGACGGCTCGGAGCTGGAGGTCACCAACCCCAGCGAGTACCCGTCCAACGGGAAGATCGCGGAGGTGCGCGAGCCGGTGGTGAAGGCCACGATCCTCAGCCCCAGCGACTACATCGGCGTGATCATGGAGCTCTGCCAGTCCAAGCGCGGCCAGCTCGAGGGGATGGACTACCTCTCCGAGGACCGGGTCGAGATGCGCTACACCCTCCCGATGGGGGAGATCGTCTTCGACTTCTTCGACCAGCTGAAGTCGAAGACCAAGGGCTACGCCTCGCTCGACTACGAGCCCACCGGCGAGCAGGCGGCCGACCTGGTCAAGGTCGACATCCTGCTCCAGGGCGAGACCGTCGACGCGTTCAGCGCGATCGTGCACCGCGACGCGGCGTACGCCTACGGCGTCATGCTGGCCGGCAAGCTGCGTGAGCTGATCCCGCGCCAGCAGTACGAGGTGCCGATCCAGGCGGCGATCGGCGCCCGGGTCATCGCCCGGGAGACCATCCGCGCGATCCGCAAGGACGTGCTCGCGAAGTGCTACGGCGGGGACATCACCCGTAAGCGCAAGCTGCTGGAGAAGCAGAAGGAGGGCAAGAAGCGGATGAAGATGGTGGGCCGGGTCGAGGTGCCGCAGGAGGCCTTCATCGCCGCGCTGTCCACCGGCTCACCGACCGAGAAGGGCAAGAAGTAGCCGCCACCGCGCCCGATCCGGAGCGGGGGGCCTGGGCCGAGACCCTGCCGGGCCTGCTCCGGAGCCTCCTGGAGGAGTGGCAGCTCGTCCGGGACGGAGTGACCGACACCGACGCCGACGCCCTGGTGGTGCCCGTGCGCACGACGGCCGGACGACCCGCCGTGCTCAAGCTCGGCCTCCCCGCCGAGGCGACGGCCCACGAGCACCTGGCCCTGCAGCACTGGGGAGGCCGCGGAGCGGTGCGCCTGCTGAGGGCCGACCCGCGCCGCCGTGCGCTGCTCCTGGAGCGACTGCACCCGGTGTCGCTGGCCGAGCTCCAGGACGTGGAGGCGTGCGAGGTGGTGGCCGCCCTCTACGGTCAGCTGCACGTGCCCGCCCCACCGCAGCTGCGGCCGCTGACCGAGCACGTCGAGCAGTGGGCGGATCGCCTCGTCGAGCGGCTTCGAACCGTGCCCCTTCCCCGACGGCTGGTCGAGCAGGCGGTCTCGCTGTCCCGGGACCTGGTCGCCGACTCCGACAGCACCGGCACGTTGGTCCACGGCGACCTGCACTACGCCCACGTCCGGGCAGGTGGACGCGCGCCCTGGCTGGCGGTGGCCCCGAGGCCGCTCAACGGCGACCCGCACGTCGAGCCCGCCCCGATGCTCTGGCAGCGCTTCGAGGAGCTGGGCGCGGGAGGGCTGAGCGTCCGGGACGGCATCCGGCGCCGTTTCCACGCCCTCGTCGACGGTGCCGGCCTCGATGAGGACCGTACGCGCGACTGGGTGGTGGTCCGCGCGGTGCAGCACGCAGTCTCCGGCCCGGGGCCGGGCGTGGATCGCGACGTCCACCTGACCCGGTGCATCGCGGTGGCCAAGGCGGTCCAGGACTGAAGGCCCCGGGGGTACGGTCTGAGGTGGTCTAGATCGCTTCGTGGCGCTCTGCACGAAATGTCTTACAAGTCGAGACAATCACCATGTGAGCACCTCCACGACTCAGTCACGCGCTCCCGGCTGGTTCCCCGACCCCATGGCCGCCGAGGGGCAGCGGTGGTGGGACGGGCAGCAGTGGACCGGGCGGCGCGCACTCGCCGCCGAGCCCGAGCCGTTGGCCCCGCTGGGTGAGCGCTTCGCGGTCCTCGGCGACCTGCTGGGACGACTGCTGCTGGCCAACGCCGCGTTGAGCCTGCTGACGGTCGGGATCGAGCAGGTGGCACCCGGTCGCGCCCTGTCGCAGCTCCTGGCCCTGCTCGCGCTGGCCCTGCTCGCGCCGACCGCCCTGGTGTGGTGTGCCTGGCAGTGGCGACTGGCCACCTCCTCGCCCGACCGGCTGCGGTGGGCTCCACGCATGCACGTGGTCGCCTGGCTGGTGCCGGTGATGAACCTGTGGGTGCCGATCCAGAACATGGTCGAGCTGTGGCACGCCTACGAGCCCCCGGACCCGCGAGGCCGAGGTCAGGGGATCCCGCTGGTCCTGCCCTGGTGGGCGTGCTGGCTGGTCTCCACCGTGCTGGGCGTGGCCGGTCTGGGCACCCTGCTGGCCGGCGCAGCACCGGACGCCTACCTGGGTGTCGCCTGGGGCCTGGCCGCGATCCTCGCCTGGGTGGTGGTGCGTCGGCTCAGCTGGCGCGCGCTGTGTTATCACGCCGGCGCCCACTGAGCCAGGGAGCGCACCCTCGTCTGCCTGCACTGGTGCAGACCGGTGCGCAGAGAACCCGACCGCGACCGCACCCACCGTTGAGCCGACGTGGCATCCGACCTAGTTTCGGACGTACGCCCAGGTTCGGGGGATCCCTTGTCGTTGCGCGCAGCACGCCCATTGACGATCGGCCTCGTCGCGACGGTGCTCGCGGCCACCCTGCTGGTGGCGACGGGCTCCGGCTCGCCCTCGAGCGCAGCCGAGACGCCTGAGCTGATCTCCTCGGACCGGGAGACCGCTCCGGTGTTCTCCTCCGGCGACGCCGTCGACGACCCGGCGATCTGGGTGCACCCGACCGACCCGACGCGCTCCCTGCTGATGGCCAACGACAAGCGCGGGGGGTTCGAGACCTACGACCTCGACGGTTCGCTGGTGCAGCGGCTGCAGTTCGGCACGCAGTTCTGGGGCAACGTCGACGTCCGCCAGGGCGTCACGATCAACGGCACCACCCACGACCTCGTCGGCGTGGTCCAGCGAGGGGTGCGCTTCTACAGCCCGGACCCGGCGACCCGGCTGCTCTCGCCGGTCACCGAGGACGCCGCGCCGATCGGCGCCAACGGTGAGGGGTTCTGTCTCTACCAGAGCCCGACCACCGCCAAGGTCTACGGGATCTCCATCGCCATCTCCGGGACGGTCAGGCAGTTCGAGCTGACCGACACCGACGCCGACGGCCTGCTGGAGAGCACCACCGTGCGCACGTTCGCCGTCGGCTCGGAGGCAGAGGGCTGCGTCGCCGACGACGACACCGGAGCCCTCTACATCAGCGAGGAGAACGTCGCCCTGTGGCGCTACTCCGCCGAGCCCGGAGACGGCACCGCCCGTACGGCGGTCGACGTCGTCGCCTCGGCCGGAGGACGCCTGGTCCACGACATCGAGGGCGTGACGTTGGTGGACCAGCCGGACGGAGGCGGCTTCGTCATCGTCTCGGTGCAGAACTCTCCGGACCCGCACAACTCGTGGTTCAGCGTCTACACCCGTCAGTCCAACGCCTTCGTCAAGTCGTTCCGGGTCGCCGACGGCACCGAGTCCGACGACTGCGACCGCACCGACGGGGTGACCGCGGTCACCGCCGACCTGGGTGCGGACTTCCCCCGCGGGATGTTCGTCTGCCAGGACAACAACAACGACCTCCCCGGCACGGCCGGGCACCAGGACCTGAAGATGGTGCGTCTGGACCGGGTCGTGGACCTCGACGGCGGCGACGAGCCACCGCCGCCACCTCCGCCACCACCACCTCCGCCACCGCCGCCGGCGGGAACGGGAACGGTGGAGCACGTCGGCCAGGACACCTCGAACTCCAACAGCACCGCGTTCAGCGTCCAGGTGCCGGGGAGCGTGCAAGCCGGAGACGAGCTGCTGCTGTTCGCCTCCACCGGCAACACCTCCGTCCTGGACGGGCCTGGGGCCGCCTGGGAGCAGCTCGGTCGGCAGGTCGACGGCACCCACGCCACCACGGTCTGGCGACGCACTGCCGGGGCAGGTGACGCGGGGACCTCTGTCGGGCTGAGCAGCGACGGCTACACCAAGGTCGGGCTGACCCTGGCCGCCTATCGCGGCACGGACCCCGACGATCCGATCCAGTCGGTCCAGGCCGCACCGGAACCGGGGAGCAGTGCGACGCACACGACTCCCGTGGTCCCCTCGTCTGCCGGTCTGCTGCGCGTGTCCTACTGGTCGGACAAGACCAGCGGGACCACCTCGTGGACGCCCCCCGCGGGCGAGACCGTGCGGGCCAGCACGACGGGCAGTGGGGGCGGACGCATCGGCACCCTGCTGACCGATCCCGTCGACCAGACGGCCGAGGGAGCGCCGGCCACCACGGGTGGGTTGGTCGCGAGGGCGAGCTCCAGTGCCAGCAAGGCGACGATGTGGACGATCCTGCTGCGCCCGGGAACGGACTCGCCCTCGGACCCGCCGCCCGACCCCCCGGCGGAGAACGAGCCGCCCGAAGCCGTCATCACCCACGAGTGCGCGGACCTCACCTGCACCTTCGACGGCTCGGAGTCCACCGACCCCGAGGACGGGGTGCAGTCGTGGACCTGGGACTTCGGCGACGGCGGGACCGACGAAGGCCCTCTGGTCGAGCACACGTTCCCGCGCGCCGACGAGTTCACCGTGACGCTGACCGTGACCGACGAGGAGGGAGTCGAGGACGAAGCGACCGTGACGCTCGTCGTCGGTACGCCACCACCACCCCCGCCGCCACCCCCGCCGCCGACGACACCGGACATCGGCTTCGTGGGCCAGGAGACCTCCAACGCCAACCGGACGACGTTCGAGGTCGGCGTGCCGACCCAGGTGCAGGAGGGTGACCTGCTCCTGCTCGTCGCCTCCCGGGGGAGCAGCGCCGTCCTCACCGGGCCGGGTCCCGGTTGGATCCAGCTGGGCCAGCAGGCCGACGGACAGGTCACCACGGTGTGGAGCAAGGTGGCCACGACGGCCGATGCCGGCGACACCGTGCGGCTCGCCAGCGGGACCAGGTACGTCAAGGTGGCGCTCACCCTCGCTGCCTACCGCGGGACCGACGCCACCGACCCGGTCCTCGCGGTGGCCGTGACCGGTGAGCCGGGGTCCACGGCGACCCACACCACACCCACTCTCGCCAACTCCACCGACGGCGCGTGGCGGGTGTCGTACTGGTCGGACAAGAACGGTTCCACGACCTCCTGGGCGGCACCGTCCGGCGAGGTGGTCCGGGCGACCACGTCCGGTACCGGAGGAGGCCGGGTGAGCAGCCTGCTCACCGACGCCGACGCGCCGCTGACTGCTGGTGCGCCGCCGACCACGGGCGGGTTGTCGGCCGTGGCCGACGCCTCCGCCAACAAGGCCACCATGTGGACGATCCTGCTGCGTCCACAGACGTGATCTCTGCGACGATCGGGACATGGCCGAGGTGATCTCCGTCAACGTGGGGCTGCCCCGCGTGGCGTCGTGGGCAGGGATCGGACGTACCTCCATCGACAAGCAGCCGGTCGGAGGAGCAGTCCGCGTCGAGCGCACCGGACTGGCCGGTGACCAGGTCTCCGACACCCGGCACCACGGTGGGGTCGACCAGGCGGTCTATGCCTTCGCCCGCGAGGACCTGGACTGGTGGGAGGGCGAGCTGGGTCGAGAGATCCGCGACGGACAGTTCGGCGAGAACCTCACCACCCGGGGGCTCGACGTCAACGAGTCGGAGGTGGGGGAGCGGTGGCGGGTCGGCACCGCGCTGCTCGAGGTGGCGATGGTCCGGACCCCGTGCAACGACTTCAAGACCTGGCTGGGGCTGCACGGGTACGACGACCGCGGGTGGGTGCGCCGGTTCGCCCGGCACGAGCGCCCCGGTCCCTACCTCCGGGTGCTCCAGCCGGGGGAGATCCGTGCCGGGGACGAGCTGGCCGTGGTCCACCAGCCCGGTCACGGGGTCACCGTGAGCCTGATGTTCCGGGCCCTGATGACCGACCGGGCGCTGCTGCCCGAGCTGGCCCGGGTGGAGAACCTCGCGACGGTGGCCCGCCGGCGCCTGGAGGCGTACGCCGGATGAGCGGGCCGTACTGGTTGACCCACACCACCATGTCGCGCCCGGGCGTGCCAGGAGGTGCGGCCGTGATCTAGGTTACTGCCAAGTCACCGAAGCCCGCCCCGCCCGACGAGACCTCGGCACCCGCCTCTCAGGAGCTCCAATGTCACCCGTGAACTACGACACCTCCTTCATCGAGAACCGCCCGCCCAACGTCGCGGTCCAGTTCCGCGACCGGGTGCACAGCACCCCCGAGCGGGAGGCCTACAGCTACCCCGCCGGCGACGACGAGCCGTGGGTGTCGATGACCTGGAAGGAGACGGGGGACCGGGTCGAGAAGCTGGCCGCCGGCCTGCTCGCCCTCGGCGTGGAGTCCGAGCAGCGCGTGGGGATCGCGTCCAACACGAGGGTCGAGTGGATCCTGGCCGACCTGGCCGTCATGTGCGCCGGTGGCGCCACGACGACGGTCTATCCGTCCACGATCGCCGGTGACGTCGCCTACATCCTGGCCGACTCCGAGAGCAAGGTCGTCTTCGCCGAGGACGAGGCCCAGCTGGCCAAGCTCAAGGAGCACCGCTCGGAGCTGCCGCACCTGGAGAAGGTCGTCCTCTTCGACGCCGACGGCGCCGCCGACGGCGACTGGGTCATCGGCCTCGACGACCTGTCCGCCCTCGGGGAGAAGCACCTCGCGGAGAACGCCGACGCGGTGAAGTCGGCCATCGACGCCATCGAGCCCGACCACCTCGCCACCTTGATCTACACCTCGGGGACCACCGGGCGGCCCAAGGGCGTCCGACTGCGGCACTCCTCGTGGACCTACGAGGGCGCGGCCATCCAGGCCCAGCACATCCTCAGCGAGGACGACGTGCAGTTCCTGTGGCTGCCGATGGCCCACTCGTTCGGGAAGGTCCTGCTCTCGACCCAGCTGGCCTGCGGGTTCGCCACCGCGGTCGACGGCCGGGTCGAGCGCATCATCGACAACCTCGCGGTGGTGAAGCCGACCTTCATGGGCGCCGCCCCGCGGATCTTCGAGAAGGCACACGCGCGGATCGTCACCATGCAGGCGGCCGAGGGCGGCGCCAAGGAGAAGATCTTCAAGGCCGCCTTCGCGGTGGGCAAGAAGGTCGACGCGCTCCAGCGCGAGGGCAAGTCGGTCCCGCTGCCGCTCAAGGTGCAGCACGCCCTCTTCGACCGCCTGGTGTTCTCCAAGATCCGGGAGCGCTTCGGCGGCCGGGTGCGGTTCTTCATCTCCGGCGCCGCTGCACTGAACCAGGACATCGCCGAGTGGTTCCACGCCGCCGGCATCTTGATCCTCGAGGGCTACGGCCTCACCGAGTCCTCGGCCGGCTCCTTCGTCAACCACCCCGAGCACTACAAGTTCGGCACGGTCGGTCCGGTCATGCCCGGCAGCCGTGTCCGCCTCGGGGAGAACGACGAGATCCAGATCGCCGGCCCGGGTGTGATGGACGGCTACCACAACCTGCCCGACGAGACGGCCACGGCGCTCACCGACGACGGCTGGCTGCGCACCGGCGACAAGGGCGCCGTGGACTCCGACGGCTTCTTGACCATCACCGGCCGGATCAAGGAGCTGTTCAAGACCTCGGGCGGCAAGTACATCGCCCCGCCCGCCATCGAGGCCAAGTTCAAGGCCGTGTGTCCCTACGCCAGCCAGTTCATGGTCTTCGGCAGCCAGCGCAACTACTGCGTCGCCCTGGTGACCCTCGACCCCGACGCCATCGCCGACTGGGCCAAGGGCCACGGCATCAGCGGCGACTACTCCGCCATCGTCGCCGACCCCAAGACCCGCGAGATGGTCCAGGAGTACGTCGACCAGCTGAACCTCGAGCTGAACCGCTGGGAGACCATCAAGAAGTTCGAGCTGCTCGACCACGATCTCTCCGTCGAGTCCGGTGAGCTGACGCCCTCGATGAAGGTCAAGCGCAACGTCGTGGAGAGCAACTACGCCGACCTGATCGACCGGCTCTACGCCTGAGCCGGCCCGGGTCCGGTCGCCCCGCCTTCGAGTGAGGCCGGGCCGGTCGAGGGCTACCTGGCGACCCGGGTGATCCAGTACTCGGTCGTCGGGGTGGGCGGCGTGCCGAACCGTGCGTTGGGCAGGAACAGGCTGCCGCGATGGCTCGCCACGGTCGTAGGGACGTCGAAGTCGTCGGAGGTCAGCTCGGTGACCAGTCGTCCTCGGGTGCCGGCACGGTTCAGCCGGAGCACCGCCACCTTCCCCAGCTGGTTGCGCACCACGTAGAGCACTCGTCCCCGGCGCAGCAGGCCGTCCCCGTTGCCCAGGGTGGCACCCCCGAGGTCGACGACGCGGGCCCGGCCGGTGCGGGGGTTGATCCGGTGGAGAGTGCCGAGAGTGGAGTTGACCACGAGCAGTGCCTTGCCGCGGGGGGTGGTGGCGATGCCGTTGGCGTTGAAGGCGTTCGGGACCTGCTCCCACGCGCCGCGCAGCGGCAGCACCGAGAACCGGCTGCCGACGCGGTGGGTGTGGTGCTTCCCGGCCCGGCTCACGGGCACGCGGTAGAGGACGGCACGCTGGGAGTCGGTGAACCAGGCCGCCCTGCGGGTGAGGATGACGTCGTTGACGAACCCGCCACCGAGGTCGAGGTGCGCCAGGACCTTGCCGGTGCGCGTGTCGACGACCTTGGCGTCCCCGTCGCCGTCGTCGGCGGTGCCGTTGTCGCCCCCGGCGATCCACAGCCGGCCGCGACGGTCGAGCCGCATGCCGACCGACGGAGTGCCGTCGCCCTGGCTGATCACGCGCCCGCGTCCGGTGCGGAGGCTCACCTTGTAGACGTCGCCGTCGGCGAGCGACCCGACGTACGCCGTGGGGCCGCGACCGGACACGATCCCCTCGGGGGCGAACCCGTCGGGCAGCTCGATGCGGTCAGGCAGTGGTGAGCGGTGGTGGCCGACGGGATGTGCCGAGACGGCCGTGCCGCTCGACGCGGTGAGGGCGACGGCGAGCACGCTGGCGAGCGCGAGGCGGACACTGGGAACGGGTGCGGACATGGGAGCCTCCCTGGTCGGATCCGGTTCCGAAACTAGACCCGGGTCCCGAGGCCCGGTAGTCGTGGACTGGTCCGGTGCCCGCCGGGGGCGGTGGGCTTCCGACCGATGTGCGACTGGTCGATGTGCGACTGGCCGATGTGAGAATGGGGCCGTGTCACCCAACGCCACCGGGCTCTCCTCCGGCGTCCCCTTCGGGATCTACGTGCACGTGCCGTTCTGCGCCGTGCGCTGTGGCTACTGCGACTTCAACACCTACACGGCCACCGAGCTCGGTGGGGGCGGGTCGCAGGCGGCGTACGCCGGCCACGCGGTCGCCGAGGTCGAGCACGCGGCCCAGGTGCTGGGGCCGGACCGGCCGGAGGCGGCCACCGTCTTCTTCGGCGGCGGCACCCCGACCCTGCTGCCGGTCGCGGACCTGGTGCGGATCCTCGGAGCCGTCTCGTCGCGGTTCGGCCTGGCGCCCGGGGCCGAGGTGACCACCGAGGCCAACCCCGACAGCGTCACCCCCGAGGCGCTCGAGCGCCTGCGCGACGGCGGGTTCACCCGCATCTCCTTCGGGATGCAGTCGGCGGTCCCGCACGTGCTCCGCGTGCTCGAGCGCACCCACGACCCCGACCGCGTGCCGCAGGCGGTGCGGTGGGCGCGCGAGGCGGGCTTCGAGCAGGTGAGCCTGGACCTGATCTACGGGACCCCCGGGGAGAGCCTCGCGGACTGGCGCAGCTCGTTGGAGGTGGCCCTGGCCTGCGCGCCGGACCACGTCTCGGCGTACTCCTTGATCGTGGAGGAGGGGACCCGCTTGGCGCGGCAGGTCCGTTCCGGGGCGGTGCCCGCGCCGGACGACGACGACCTGGCCGACAAGTACGCGCTGGCCGACGACACCCTCACCGCGGCGGGGCTGGAGTGGTACGAGGTCTCCAACTGGGCCCGTGACGACGCGGCTCGGTGCCGGCACAACGAGCTGTACTGGACCAGCGCCTCGTGGTGGGGGGTCGGTCCCGGGGCGCACTCGCACCTCGCAGGGCGGCGCTGGTGGAACGTCAAGCACCCCAGTGCCTACGCTGCCCGGCTCGCGGCGGGGGAGTCGCCCGCCCAGGACGGCGAGGACCTCGACGAGGCCACCCGGGCCGTGGAGCGGGTGCTCCTGGAGATCCGCCTGCGCGACGGCCTCCCCCTGGACCTCGTCGACCCCGCCCGGGTCGGCAGCGTGGTCGAGCGCGGCCTCGCCACCCGCACCTCCGGACGCCTCGTACTCACCCGCACCGGCCGCCTGCTCGGCGACGCGGTGGTGCGCGAGCTGGTGTAGGGGGGGTGCAGGTTTCCCCGGGCGCCCGGGGAAACCTGACCCGGACAGGCGAAGCAACACCTGTCCGCTGCAGGTATTGCCCGTCAGCCCGGCCGTACGACGCGAGGGGGAGCAGCGACCAGAGCGTGCTCAGCCCTCGGGCTGGGTGACGAAGTCGATCAGCTCCTCGACCCGGCCGAGCAGCGCGGGGTCGAGGTCCTGGAAGCCGCGTACGCCGCCCAGGATGTGCTTCCACGCCCGGGCGATGTCGGCCTGGTCGCGGTGCGGCCACCCGAACTGCTGGCACACGCCGCGCTTCCACTCCACGTTGCGCGGCACCGTGGGCCACGCCTGCTTGCCCAGCCGCTGCGGCTTCACCGCCGCCCAGATGTCAATGAACGGGTGGCCGACGATCAGCACGTGCTTGCCCACCGGGGACTTCGCCACGGACTGCGCGATCCGGCTCTCCTTGGACCCGGGCACGAGGTGGTCCACCAGTACGCCGACCCGGCGCGCCGGCCCGGGCTGGAACGCGAGCAGCTTCTCGCCGAGGTCGTCGACCCCGTCGAGGTACTCCACGACCACGCCCTCGACCCGCAGGTCGTCGCCCCAGACCTTCTCCACCAGCTCGGCGTCGTGACGACCCTCGACGAGGATCCGGCTCGCCCGCGCGACCCGGGCCTTCGCGCCGCGCACGGCGACCGATCCGGAGGCCGTCCGCGTGGGTGCCTGGGGCGCGGCGCGGGTCGGCGCCACCAGGACCACCGGCCGGCCCTCGAGCAGGAACCCTGGCCCGAGCGGGAACGTGCGCTGCCGGCGCCGGCGGTCCTCGAGGGTGACCGTGCCGAGGTCGCGCTCGACGCGCACGATCTCCCCGCACCAGTCGGTCGACACCTCCTCCACCACGAGGCCGAGGTCGGCGTCGATCTCCACGGAGCGACCGTTGCGCGGCACGCGCCAGTCGGTGGCCAGGACGTCGCCGCCGTAGCGGTCGTGGGTGGGGGGAGTCACCCGGCCAACGCTAGGCAGTCCTGGCTCGCGTCGGGGGTCGGCGCGCCCGGCACGGAGAACCGAGATGCGAATGTCGCGCGCGGGGCAGCAGTACGCCACCTCAGCACCATTCGTCACATTCGCCTGCCTGGCGGCTCGGTGGCCGCGGCCCCACCCACTCCGCCCCCACCCCTTGTCCAACGACCTCTCGCGATATATCGTCAACATATCGAGACAGTGTCGCGAGTGCTCGCCCCGTCGGCGGGCTTCGCGGAGAAACGGAGACGATCATGGGACACGGGATGTGGGCAGGAGCGGACGAGCCGGCGCGGCGCCAGCACGGCGGGCACGGTTCGGGAGGGGGGCGGGGCCGCCACGGCGGCTACGGCCCGTGGAGCGGCCCCTGGGGTGGCCCGATGGGTGGTCCGCCGCCGTGGGTCAAGCAGCTCTTCGGCCCGGACTTCGCCGGCGGCCCGAGCCGTCGGGGCGGAGGCCGACCACGGGTACGCCGCGGTGACGTGCGCTCGGCGATCCTCGACGTGCTCGGCTCGGCCGCGGAGCCGATCAACGGCTACCAGGTGATCCAGCAGATCGCCGAGCGCACCGACGGGCTGTGGAAGCCCAGCCCCGGGTCGGTCTACCCGACGATCGCGCAGCTGCAGGACGAGGGGCTCGTCGAGGACGCGCCCTCGGGCCGCAAGGCGCTGCAGCTGACCGACGAGGGACATCGCTACGTCGAGCGGCACGCCCGCGAGATGGCCGCGGTGTGGGCGCCGTTCACCGCCGAGGCGGAGGACGACGAGGCGGTCAACTTCAAGCAGGTCATCGGCCAGACCGTCGGCGCGATCGTGCAGGTCGCCACGACCGGCACCGCCGAGCAGCGGGACCAGGCGATGGAGATCCTGCGCGACACCCGGCGCCGCCTCTACGGGCTGCTGGCCGAGGGACCCGACGGCACGTCGGAGGACACCTCCGACGGCGCGGTCGAGGACGCCGACGTGGCCGCGGAGGACGCGCTCGACGAGTACCTCGAGGAGGAGTGATGGACACGCTGCGGATCGGTGACGCCGACCGGGAGTCGGCCGTCGACCTGCTCGGTGAGCACTACGCCCTGGGCCGGCTGACGCGCGAGGAGTTCGACGAGCGCAGCGACGCCGTCTGGTCGGCCAGGACCCGGGGCGATCTCGCCACCGTCTTCGCCGACCTGCCGGTGCGCACGCCCGGGACGGGGCACTCGCCGCCCGCCGGCCGGGCCCGCGGCCGGGGCCCGGGTCGCGGTCGCCTCCTGCCGCTGGCGCCGGTCGTGGTCGCCCTGGTGGCTCTCGCCGTGCTGCTGCACGTCCCGTTCCTGCTGTTCCTGCTGGTGGCGCTGCTCTGGTTCGGCCCGGGCAGAGGCGCCTGCGGCCCCCGCCGCCGCTAGCCGGGTAGCAGCGCGCCGCCGGGGTCGAGCGGGCCACCGACCGTGATGGTTCCCGCCGCGTCCGCGGGACGGGTCCCGCCCGTTCCTAGGCCCCGCCAGCCAGGGGCAGCCGGCGGGAGCCCGGCGGCAGGTGGGCGTAGCCGCGGGCCACGGCGTGGTGGAGGTGCTCGGGTGCGTACGGCCACTCCCCGGCGTCCAGGGCCTGCTCGGCCGGCACCCCGCGCCCGGCGAGGTCACGGACGTTCTGGGCGACGATCCCGATCGAGGCGCGCTGCTCCTGCACGAAGTCGAGGTCGACGGGCACGCCGTGCCCGGGCACCACGACGGTGCCGGGCCCGACCAGCTCGAGCACCAGGTCGAGCGAGTGCGGCCACTCCAGCGGGTAGCAGTCCTCGCCGTACGCCGGCGGGCCCGCCTCCTCGACCAGGTCGCCGGCCAGCAGCACGTCCGCATCCTCGACCCGTACGACGAGATCGCCGCCGGTGTGGCCGCGGCCGGGGTGCACCAGCTCGACCACCCGGTCGCCGAGGTCGATGGTGGTCACCGAGGAGAAGGTCCGGTCCGCCGCGACCACCGGGGTGGCGGCGACCTGCGCGGAGTGCTCGTCCTTCCCCGACGCGGCGGCCGCACGGGCGCGCTCGCCGGCGGACGGCGTGTCGGCGGCGGCCGTCTCGTGGGCGGTCACCGGGACCGACCGCTCCTCGAGGAACGCCGCGTTGCCCAGGACGTGGTCGACGTGTGCGTGGGTGTTGACGATGCCGGCCAGCGGGCCGGCGGAGACCCGGCGCAGGTCGGCGAGCACTGCCCGTCCGGCCGCCAGCGACCCGTGCGTGTCCACGACGAGCAGGCCCGCCTCGCCCTCGATGGCGGTGACGTTGACGTCGTACCAGGCGTACCGGGCGAGCCAGATCCGGTCGCCGACCTCGGTGAACTCCGACACGTCCGCGAGCCTACGGACTCCTTGTATCCTTGGCACTCGGGACGACTGAGTGCCAACCTGGTCGCCCACGGTCAGACCCGTCCGAAGGAGGCGAGATGCAGGAGGACCGCAAGCTCGCCGTGCTCCGCGCGATCGTCGAGGACTACGTGTCCACGCGCGAGCCGGTCGGCAGCAAGGCGCTCGTCGAGCGTCACCGGCTGGGGGTCTCCCCGGCCACCGTTCGCAACGACATGGCCGCCCTGGAGGAGGAGGGGCTGATCGCCCAGCCGCACACCAGCGCCGGGCGCATCCCCACCGACAAGGGCTACCGCGTCTTCGTGGACCGGCTCACCCAGATCAAGCCGATGTCAGCCGCGGAGCGGAGGGCGATCTCCAGCTTCTTGGAGGGAGCGCACGATCTCGACGACGTGATCCAGCGGTCCGTGCGGGTGCTCGCCCAGCTCACCCAGCAGGTCGCCATCGTGCAGTACCCCACGCTGGCGCGCTCGACCGTACGACACATCGAGCTGGTCGCCCTGACCCCCCACCGGCTGCTGGTCGTGCTGATCCTCTCCACCGGCCGCGTCGAGCAGCGCGTGGTCGAGACGGCCGAGGAGCTCGCCGTGGACACGCTCGCCGACCTGCGCGCGCGGATCCTCACCGCGGTCGTGGGCCAGCGGATCAGCGACGCCGCCGAGGCGCTGAGCCGGATCACCGAGCAGGTGGCCGCCCCCGACCGTGGCCCGATGGCCGTGATCGCCGCCGCTCTCGTCGAGTCCATGTCCAACGAGCGCAACGACGAGCGCGTGGTCGTCGGCGGCACCGCCAACCTGGCCCGCTTCGGCGACGGCTTCGACCTCTCGATCAAGCCCATGCTCGAGGCTCTGGAGGAGCACGTCGTGCTGCTCAAGCTGCTCGGCGAGGCCACCTCCCCGGACTCGATCACGGTGCGGATCGGCCACGAGGGCCCCTACCAGGAGCTGGCCACCACCTCGGTCGTCGCGACCGGCTACGGCCCCGGTGAGGAAGCCGTCGGCTCGCTTGGCATCGTGGGGCCCACCCGCATGGACTATCCCGGGTCGATGGCCGCCGTCCGTGCCGTCGCCCGCTACGTCTCCACCATCCTCGACCAAGCCTGAGTGCAGGAGCAAAGACACCACGTGAGCCAGGACCCCTACGAGATCCTCGGCGTCTCCCACGACGCCGACGGTGACGAGATCAAGAAGGCCTACCGCCGCCTTGCCCGCCAGCTGCACCCGGACGTCAACCCCGACCCGGCCACGCAGGAGCGGTTCAAGGAGGTCTCCGCCGCCTACGAGGTGCTCTCGGACCCCGAGAAGCGCCGGATGTACGACCTCGGGGGCGACCCCTTCGGGCGCGGCGGAGCGGGGGGCCAGGGCGCCGGGTTCTCGTTCACCGACATCATGGACGCCTTCTTCGGTGGCCAGGCCGGCGCCGGCGCGCAGGGCCGCGGCCCGCGCCCGCGCACCCGCCGCGGCCAGGACGCCCTGGTCCGGCTGGAGGTCGAGCTCGCCGAGGCCGCGTTCGGGACCACGCGCGAGCTGAAGGTCGACACGGCGGTGCTGTGCTCGGTGTGCCACGGCAGCGGCGCCGCCGCCGGCTCGCACCCGGTCACCTGCGAGACCTGCCACGGTCGCGGCGAGGTGCAGCACGTGCAGCGCTCGTTCCTCGGCGAGATCCGCACCGTGCGCCCGTGCAACGCCTGCCGCGGGTTCGGCGAGATCATCCCCGAGCCGTGCCGCGAGTGCGCCGGTGACGGCCGGGTCCGCTCCCGTCGCTCGATCACCGTGAAGATCCCTGCCGGCGTCGACACCGGCACCCGCGTCCAGCTCGCCAACGAGGGCGAGATCGGCCCCGGCGGCGGACCGGCCGGGGACCTCTACGTCGAGGTCCACGTCGCCCCGCACCCGGTGTTCACCCGTGACGGCACCGACCTGCGCTGCCGGGTCACCGTGCCGATGACCGCGGCGGCCCTCGGCACCACCATCCAGCTGCCCCTGCTCGAGGCCGACGTGGCCCGGGAGGACTCCGAGGCCGAGCTCTGGATCGACCTGGAGATCAAGCCCGGGACCCAGTCCGGCACCGAGCAGGTGCTCCGGGGCCGCGGGGTCCCGCACCTGCGCTCCCAGGTCCGCGGCGACATCGTGGTCACCGTCGAGGTGGAGACCCCGGGACGGCTCGACGAACGGCAGGAGGAGCTGCTCCGCGAGCTGGCGGCCCTGCGCCACGAGGAGTCCCCGGACGGCCAGATCCAGACCCCGCACAAGTCGGTCTTCGGCCGGCTCCGGGACGCGTTCAACCCGCGCTGAGCCGTGACGCTCCCCGTCTTCGTCGCCCCCGTCCACGGTGTCCTGGCCGGAGCGACGGTGACGCTGGAGGGCGACGAGGCCCGGCACGCGGCCGTCGTACGCCGCATCCGTGTCGGTGAGCAGGTGGTGCTGGTCGACGGCCGCGGCACCTCGGCCACGGGCACCGTGGTCGAGAGCAGCCGGACGACGATGAGCGTCGAGGTCTCCTCGGTGACCTCGGTACGTCCTCCCGAGCCGTCGGTGACCGTGGTGCAGGCGATCCCCAAGGGCGATCGCGGCGAGCTGGCCGTGGAGGTGCTCACCGAGATCGGCGCCGACCGCATCGTCCCGTGGGCGGCCGCCCGCTGCGTGGCCGTGTGGCGAGGCGACCGGGCGGCCAAGTCACTGGCGAGGTGGCGGGCCACGGCGCGCGAGGCGGGCAAGCAGTCGCGTCGCGTGTGGTTCCCCGAGGTCACCGACCAGGCCGGCACGGCCGCCGTGGTCGACCTGCTCGGTGATGCCGACCTGGCAGTGGTGCTCCACGAGCAGGGTGCGGAGTCCCTGCCCTCGCTGTCCCTCGAGGGCGTCGGCTCGATCGTGGTGGTCGTCGGTCCCGAGGGAGGGCTGAACGAGGAGGAGCTGGCGTCGTTCGCCGGGGCCCACGTGGTGCGGATGGGTGAGCCGGTGCTGCGCACCTCGACGGCTGGGGTGGCCGCCGTGGCCGCGTTGCTCGCCCAGACCCCGCGGTGGGCCTGAGCGAGCCCGCGGCCCTCCGGCTCAGTTGGTGGCGCGCTCCTCGACCGGGACCACGGCGATCTCGCCGGACTTGAGCCCGGCGCGGAAGGAGATGAGCTCCTCCTTGACCTTCGGCAGCAGGATGTAGCAGGCCAGCAGGTTGACGATCGCGCAGACGAAGAGCATCGAGTCGGCGAAGCTGAGGACCGCGTCGAAGGTCAGCACCGAGCCGATCACGGTGAAGGTGCAGAAGACCACCTTGAAGGTGAGCTCGCTGCGGGCGCTGCGACCGAACAGGGTCGTCCACGCCTTCATCGTGTAGTAGCTCCAGGTGATCAGCGTGGAGAACGCGAACAGCGCGACCGCGATGGCCAGGATCACCGGGAACTGCGGCAGGAAGGTCTCGAAGGCCCGCGAGGTGACCACGACCCCGTCCGGTGCCGCGCCGCCGTCCCGGACGGTCTGCTGGGCGTCCGCGAAGTACTGCGTGTCGGCGATGACGATGGTCAGCGCCGTCATGGTGCACACGATCACGGTGTCGATGAACGGCTCGAGCAGGGCGACGAAGCCCTCGCTGACCGGGTGCTTGGTCTTCACGGCCGCGTGGGCGATCGGCGCCGAGCCGACGCCGGCCTCGTTGGAGAAGGCCGCACGCTGGAAGCCCACGATCAGCACGCCGATGAAGCCGCCGGCGACCCCGTCGGGCGAGAACGCCCCGGAGAAGATGTCGACCATGGCCTGGGGGATGTGCACGATGTTGCCGATGATCACCAGCAGGCAGGTGCCCAGGTAGAGCATCGCCATCAGCGGCACCAGCTTGGAGGTGACCTTGGCGATCGAGGTGATGCCACCGAGGATCACCGCACCGACCAGCAGCGCCAGCACGATGCCGAAGATCAGCGCGGACCCGGAGCTGCCGAGGAACCCGTCCTCGCCGCCGGTGACCTCACGGGCCTGGGCGAAGGTCTGGTTGGCCTGGAACATGTTGCCGCCGACGGCGCCGAAGAAGAACAGCGCCACGGCGAAGATGACCGTGAGGATCTTGGCGGGCGCGGCGCCGAAGCGCTCGAAGGCCACGGCGAGGTAGCGGAACGGGCCACCGGTGACCGACCCGTCCTCGTGCACCTCGCGGTACTTCACGCCGAGCGTGCACTCGACGAACTTGGTGCACATGCCCAGCAGGCCCGCGATGATCATCCAGAACGTCGCACCCGGGCCGCCGATCGTGACCGCGACGCCCACGCCGGCGATGTTGCCCAGCCCGACGGTGCCGGAGACCGCTGAGGACAACGCCTGGAAGTGGGTGACCTCCCCGGGGTCGGTGTCGCGCGAGTACTTGCCACGGACCAGGTCGAAGGACGTGCGCATCCCGGTGAACTGGATGCCGCGGAAGTAGACGGTGAAGACCGCAGCGGCGATGACGAGCCAGAACACGATCAGGGGGATGTCCACCCCGAAGATGCTCGGCGCGTAGAAGATCACGCCGCTGACGGCGCTGCTGATCGGGTCGAACGCCGAGTTGATGGCCTTCTCCACCGAGGAGAGCCACTCCCAGGACTCGGCGGGCTCGTCGACCAGGGGCAAGAACGTGGGCAGCGTCATGCGAATTGACCCAAGCGGAGAAAGTGTGACCTGCGCAACATCCGTGACCGAGTCGCAACCTTTGCGTAGGAAAAAAAGAGCGGGCTGATCTCCGCCAGCTGTCTGCGAACCGGAGTCCGAGTCGCCTCCACGGGACCCCGGCCCCGGGCCCTATCGTGTCGCAGGTGAGCAGTGAGCTGCGGCCTCGCCTGGAGGCGGAGTACGTCGCCGACACCGTCGGCCGTCTCGAGGCCAGGATCCGCGCCCGCTTCCCCGATCGCAGGCTGGGCAGCGTGGCTGCCGACCTCGGTTCCGCCGTCCCGGAGATCCGGGACGGTTTCGAGCAGTCCAAGGCACGGCGGCGACAGGTGTGGCTGTTCTCGCGCCTCGCCGGGGTCGTCGTAGTCGTGCTCGCGCTCGTGGGTCTCGCTCTCGCACTGCGGGACGCCGTCACTCGGGGTCCGGCGAACTCCTTCGACTGGGTGCCGCTCGGGGAGAGCCTGATCAACGACCTGGTCTTCACCGCACTGGCGGTGTTCTTCTTGTGGGCGCTGCCGGAGCGGTGGGAGCGGCGTACCCTCCTCGACCTGCTGCACCGGTTGCGCTCACTGGCCCACGTCGTCGACATGCACCAGCTCGACAAGGACCCGGAGCAGACGCGTGCCGAGTACCGGCCCACGTCGATGAGCCCGCAGCGGCCGATCATGGACGCCGAGGCGCTGCACCACTACCTCGACTACTGCAGCGAGCTGGTCTCACTGGTCGCCAAGACGGCGGCGTTGTGTGCCGAGCGCACCTCCGACCCCGTGGTGCTGAACACGGTCAGCGAGATCGAGACGCTCACCGCGGAGATGAGCGCCCGGATCTGGCAGAAGATCTCGCTGCTTCCCGTGCACTGAGCGAACGACAGGCATCCCGGCCGCAGGCTCACGGGGGCGCGTGCGGCCGGATGTGCGGAGTCCTACTCGACGGTGATGTCCTTGGTGTCCTGGCTGGTGCCGATCCCCTCGCCGTCGGACTCGTCGGTGTCGTGGACGACCAGGGTGTACTCGCCGGGTGGGGCCTCGACCTCGAAGGAGTACGGCGCGAGCGTGCAGCACTCCTCCGCGGTGGTGAACCCGTCGCGCACGACCTCCCCGTCGGCCACGAGCTCCCAGACCACGTTGGCCTCGAAGGTGGCGGCCCGCCCGGTGACGGTGAACGTGGTCGGGACAGTGGCGCCCTGGCCCGGAGTGTCGACCAGGACCGGGGCCATCACGGAGTCCTCACCCGCACGCTCCACGGGGCTGCTGGCGTCGAGGCCGAGCACCTCCCCGGCCGGGGCGCCCCCGACGGTGAAGGTCACCGGGCCCGCCACCGAGGCAGCGGTGTCCGCGGTCCAGACGAGCGACTGCAGGGCCTGGGTCGCCTGTTCCTCGTCCATGCCGGAGGGGCGAGGCAGCGGTGCGGCGAGGTCGATGGTGACAGCCCCCTCGGAGACGGTGGCCGTGGCGGTGGCGCCGAGGTCGGCCAGCGGGCTGGTGTAGTCGGGGTCCTCGGGACGTGCCGAGAGCACCTCGGTGACCGCCGCCTGCAGGTCGGTGCCGGTGGCGTCGTCGATCCGACGGCGCTCGGGGAACAGCCGCTGGCCCGCGGCGGTGTCGCCCACGAAGTAGACCGTGGTCTCGACCGTCCGAGCCTCCGCGGGGGCCTCGGCGCCGGGGTCGGTCGCGTTGTCGGGGTCCGTCGGCGTCGACGGCTCGCCGGCCGGTGCCGGGCCGGCCGCAGGAGGGGGCTCGGCCGGACGCTGCTGGGCCAGCCACGCGCCACCGCCGATGACCACCGCGGTCGCCGCCGCCGCAGCCAGGCTCACCGGCACCCAGCGGCGTCCCGACGGCCGGCGGGCCAGGGCGCGGATCTCGTCGGGCCCACCCTCGGGGTGGACGTCGCTGACCGCAGCGTCGAGCAGGCGGCGCAGGTCGGAGTCGGGCTCGTGGTGCTCGCGGCCGGTCATGGGGTCTCCTCCATCAGGGTGGACAGGGATCGGCGCAGGGCCGCGGCCCCGCGTGAGGCGTGGCTCTTGACCGCACCGGCGCTGATCCCGAGGGTCTCGGCGATCTCCCGCTCGGAGAGGTCGAGGTAGTAGCGCAGCGCCAGCACCTCGCGCTGCCGGCGGGGGAGGCCGTGCAGGGCGTCGAGGACCGTGCGGCGCTGGTCGTGGCGCAGCGTGTCCTGGTCGGCTCCGGGCCCGTCCAGGGGACGCTCCGGCTGGTGGCGGGCCACGACGACGAGGTGGCGCAGGACCGAGCGGGAGCGGTTGACGACCGTCTGGCGCAGGTACGCCGGGAGATCCGCGCCCTCGAGACGGTCCCACCGGCGGTAGACCGCGACGAAGGAGTCCTGGACGACCTCCTCGGCGCGGCCCGGGTCGCCCAGCAGCAGGACGGCGAGCCGGACCAGCCGGACGTAGTGCTCGTCGTACAGCCGCTCCAGTGCGACGTCGGCGTCGTCGATGAGCACTCCTCGGGTCAGGGCTGTGGTCACGGTAGTAGGACGCCCGCCCCGTCCCGGTGGTTTACACGCCGGGCCGATCGATCTGCCCGGGATCGGGCATGCTGGGCGCCATGACCGCGAACTCGGACTGCCTGTTCTGCTCGATCGCCGCCGGGGACCTCGACGCCGACGTGGTTCACGAGTCGGAGACCACCGTCGCGTTCCGCGACCTCGAGCCGCAGGCACCCACCCACGTCCTGGTGATCCCGCGCAGCCACTACCCGAACGCCGCCGCCCTCGCCGCGGGTGAGCCCGCGACGGTGACCGACCTCATCGACGCCGCCGCCGCGGTCGCCGAGCAGGAGGGGCTGACGGAGGGCTACCGGCTGGTGTTCAACACCGGTGCGCAGGCCCACCAGAGCGTCTTCCACGCCCACCTGCACGTCCTCGGGGGACGGGTGATGACCTGGCCGCCGGGATGAGCCCCGGCCACGCCTCCTCCCGTAGCATTGGCACGTCAACCTCTCCCGACCAGAAGGGTCGCCCGTCCGGGCACCATGACTGAGACCAGCGAGACGGGGCCCGTGACCGGCACGGGGCCCACCCGGCGCGAGCCGGAGGATTCCACCCTGCACACCGTCGTCGTCCCCAACAGCATCAACATGGTCGCGCTGCTCGGGCCCGGGGACGAGCACCTCGCTCTGATGGAGCAGGCCTTCGACGCCGACCTGCACGTGCGCGGCAACCAGGTGACCCTGCGCGGCACCCCGGCCGAGGTCGCCCTCGCCGAGCGGATGCTCGACGAGCTGGTGACCATCCTGCGCACCGGCCAGGGGGTGAGCCCGGAGACGGTGGAGCGGGTCATCACCATGCTGCGCGCCGAGACCAGCGAGCGCCCCGCCGACGTGCTCAGCCTGAACATCCTGTCCAACCGGGGCCGCACCATCCGACCCAAGACGCTGAACCAGAAGCGCTACGTCGACGCGATCGACAAGCACACGGTCGTCTTCGGCATCGGTCCCGCGGGCACCGGCAAGACCTACCTCGCCATGGCCAAGGCGGTGCAGGCCCTGCAGGCCAAGAAGGTCAACCGGATCATCCTGACCCGGCCGGCCGTGGAGGCCGGCGAGCGGCTGGGCTACCTGCCCGGCACGCTGAGCGAGAAGATCGACCCCTACCTGCGACCGCTCTACGACGCCCTGCACGACATGCTCGACCCCGAGACCATCCCCAAGCTCCTGGCGGCCGGGACGATCGAGGTCGCACCCCTGGCCTACATGCGGGGTCGTGCGCAGCCGTACGACGCCCAGGTCCTCACACCCACGGGCTTTCGCGCGATCGGTGCCCTGTCGGTCGGTGACCTGGTGATCGGCAGCGACGGCGAGTCCACTCCGGTCCTCGGCATCTACCCCCAGGGCGAGCGCGAGGTGTTCCGGGTCACCGCCACGGACGGAGCCTCCACGCTGTGCTGCGGCGAGCACCTGTGGCAGGTCAGCACACCCGAGGACACCCGGCACTTCCGCAGTCGCGTCGTCGAGACCCAGGAGATGATCGGCAACCTCCGCCGCGGTCACGCGCACCGCTACCAGCTACCCATGATGGCCGGCACGAACCCGCAGGAGCGACCTGTCCCGCTCGAGCCCTACGCGATGGGGCTGCTGCTGGGAGACGGGTGCCTCACGACGTCGACGACGCCGGCGTTCGCCACTGCGGACCCCGAGCTCGCCGGACGGTTGCAGGAGAGCCTGGAGGTGCTGGGGGTCGAGGTGACGCACAAGAGCGGCGTCGACTACGTCCTGCGCCGTCGCGGCGGAACCCGGGGCGGGGTCATCGTGGAGAACCCGGTCACCGCCGTCCTGCGCGCTACCGGCCTGGCCGGCACCCGTTCGGCCACCAAGTTCGTCCCGCAGGCTTACCTCGAAAACTCCTTCGACGTACGCCTGGCCCTGCTGCAGGGGCTGCTGGACACCGACGGCGGGCCGGTCACCCAGCAGGGCCGCACCTGCCGCGTGCAGTACGCGACCACCTCGCCGGGGCTGCGGGACGACGTGCAGTACCTGGTCCGCTCGCTCGGCGGTGTCGCGTACGTACGCACGAGGGCAG
Organism: uncultured Actinomycetota bacterium; assembly: GCA_963815595.1. Classification (GTDB taxonomy): domain Bacteria; phylum Actinomycetota; class Actinomycetes; order Propionibacteriales; family Nocardioidaceae; genus Marmoricola. Next base: position 798,592 of record CAWFHA010000007.1, read on the forward strand.
CGGCCGGCCAGGCGCCGGGAATGGCGAACGGACGTCCGGTCCGCCACACGCACGACGCCTTCGTGCTCGACATCCGGCTGCCCGCGGGCGTGCCGCCGTTCCGGCTGCGTCGCAAGCGCGAGAAGTACGAGTCCGCGACCGGTGGCCGACCCGCGCGCTACGTCGAGAGCATCACGCCCGTGGGCGTGCGCGACACCGTGTGCATCCAGGTCGCCGCGTCCGACTCGCTCTACGTCACCGACGACTTCCTCGTCACCCACAACACCCTCAATGACGCGTTCATCATCCTCGACGAGGCTCAGAACACCTCGCCGGAGCAGATGAAGATGTTCCTCACCCGGCTGGGCTTCGGGTCCAAGATCGTGGTCACCGGCGACGTGACCCAGGTCGACCTGCCCAGCGGGATGCGCAGCGGGCTGCGCGTGGTCGAGGACATCCTCGACGGGGTCGAGGACCTGAGCTTCAACCGGCTCACCTCCTCCGACGTCGTCCGGCACCGGCTGGTGGGCAAGATCGTCGCGGCGTACGAGGACTTCGACTCCCGCCAGCCTCGCGACGGGCAGCGACCGGACGGACGCCGCTCGTGACCATCGAGGTGCAGAACGAGTCCGGGACCGAGATCGACGAGCTCCGCACGCAGCGGCTCTCGCGGTTCGTGTTGGACCGGATGCGGGTCCACCCGCTCGCGGAGCTCTCGGTCACCGTGGTCGACGAGGACACGATCGCCGAGCTCAACACGCGCTGGATGGAGAAGGAGGGGCCGACCGACGTGCTGGCCTTCCCGATGGACGAGCTCCGACCCGGCCTGGTCAACGAGGAGCCCGAGGAGGGCGTGCTCGGTGACCTGGTGCTGTGCCCCACCGTGGCGGCCGAGCAGGCTCGGACCGCCGGGCACTCCACGGCCCAGGAGCTCGACCTGCTGACGGTGCACGGCATCTTGCACCTGCTCGGCTACGACCACGCCGAGCCCGAGGAGCACCGAGCGATGTTCGGGCTGCAGGAGGAGATCCTCGGCGAGTGGCGTCGCGCCGAGGCCGAGCGCGCTTCCGACAGCTCCCCTGGGCAGGCGTGAGCCAGAGATGAGTGGAGACAGTCCGGGCCTCGTCGTCCTCGTCGTCGCCCTGGTCGTGCTGGCTGCTGCCCTGACCACCGCGGAGGCGGCGCTGTCCTCCTTCTCCCGCGCCCGTGCACTCGAGCTGGCCCACGAGCAGCGGCCCGGCGCCCTGCGACTGCTGCGCCTGCTCGACGACCCCGCCCACCACCTCAACGTGGTGCTGGTGCTGCGGCTGCTGACCGAGACCTCGGCGGTGGTGCTGGCCACCGCCATGGTGCTCGACCTGCTCGGGCCGGGTCGATGGACCTCGGTGCTCGTGGCGATCGGCCTGATGTTCCTCGTGCTGTTCGTCCTGGTCGGCGTGGGCCCGCGGACGATCGGCCGTCAGCAGGCCGAGGCGGTCTCGCTGGCCATCGCCGGCCTGGTGCTGACGCTGAGCCGCGTACTGGGCCCGCTGCCCCGGCTGCTGATCATGGTCGGCAACGCGCTGACCCCCGGGAAGGGCTTCTCCGAGGGGCCGTTCTCCTCCGAGGCCGAGCTGCGCGAGATGGTCGACCTCGCCGAGGCCTCCAGCCTCATCGAGTCCGGCGAGAGCAAGATGATCCACTCGGTCTTCGAGCTGGGGGACACCTCGGTCCGTGAGGTGATGGTGCCGCGCACCGACGTGGTCTACATCGAGCGCACCAAGACGCTGCGCCAGGCGATGTCGCTGTTCCTGCGCAGCGGCTACTCGCGGCTCCCGGTGACGGGGGAGGACCTCGACGAGATCGTCGGCTTCGCCTACCTCAAGGACGTGAGCAAGAGGGTCTTCGACCGCCAGGCCGCGCAGACGACCGAGCAGGTCGAGTCGGTGATGCGACCGGTCTTCCACGTGCCCGACTCCAAGCCGGTCGACGACCTCCTGCGCGAGATGCAGAAGGACCGGCGACACATCGCCGTCGTCGTCGACGAGTACGGCGGCACCGCGGGCATCATCACGATCGAGGACATCCTGGAGGAGATCGTCGGGGAGATCACCGACGAGTTCGACGCCGAGGAGGCCGGGGTCGACGAGCTCCCCGACGGGTCGAAGCGGGTCTCCTCACGCTTCCCGGTCGACGACCTGCACGAGATCCTGGGGCGCGACTTCGACGACGACGAGGTGGAGTCCGTCGGCGGCCTGATGGCCAAGCACCTCGGCAAGGTCCCGATCGCCGGGTCCACGGTCGAGCTGCGGGGCTGGGAGTTCCGCGCCGAGGAGGTCAAGGGCCGCCGCAACCGGATCGGCACCGTGGTGATCAGCCCGGTCACCCGCCCGGAGGAGCCGGAGGACGAGGCCGCCGACGAGGAGGACCACGGGTCCGGCCGGAGGAACGGTCGTGAGGACACCCCCGGGAACCGCCACGACGAGGAGCGCGAGCGTCCCGGCGTCCCCCGCAAGGTCCAGCACTAGGCACGGCCGTGTTCGAGGGATTCCGGGACGAGTGCGTGGACGTGGGACCGGTGGTCCTCCGCGTCCGCCACGGGGGCAGCGGACCCGCTGTGCTCCTCGTCCACGGTCATCCGCGCACGGGGTCGACCTGGCACCAGGTGGCCCCGCGACTCGTGCGTGCCGGGCACACGGTGGTCGTGCCGGACATGCGTGGGTACGGCCGGTCCTCGAAGGCCACCGTGCAGCCCGACCACGCCCAGCAGTCCAAGCGCGCCGTGGCCGCCGACCTCGCGGAGCTGATGCGGCGCCTCGGCCACCGGTCCTTCGCCGTGGTGGGTCACGACCGTGGCGCCTACGTGGCGCTGCGACTAGTGCTCGACCACCCCGGTCTGGTGGACCGCCTCGTGGTGATGGATGCCGTGCCGATCAGCGAGGCGCTGGACCGGTGCGACGCTCGCTTCGCCCGAGCCTGGTACCACTGGTTCTGGTTCGCGGTCCCGGAGAAGCCCGAGCGGGCGATCAACGCGGACCCGCTCGCGTGGTACGACCACGACCCGGTCCGGATGGGTGCCGAGAACCACGCCGAGTGGGTGCGGGCCGTGAGCGACCCGGAGACCGTCCGCGCCATGCTCGAGGACTACCGCGCGGGCCTCGGGGTCGATGCGGAGCACGAGCGCGTCGACCGCGCCGCAGGTCGGACCGTGCAGTGCCCGACGCTCCTGCTCTGGTCCGAGCACGACGATCTCGAGGACCTCTACGGTGATCCGCTCGAGGTGTGGCGCCCCTGGTGCACCGAGCTCACCGGCGCGCGCGTCGACTCGGGCCACCACCAGGCGGAGGACAACCCGGACGCGGTCTCGCGGGCGATCGCCGAGTTCCTAGGATGAGCGGGTGAGTGGACTGAGCCCCGAGGACAACAAGCTGGTCGTGCTGGCCCGGGCGACCCGCGCCCGCACCGGCGCCGCGCAGGGCGCGGCCCTGCGCGACCTCGACGGCCGCACCTACGCCGGGGCGACCGTGGACCTGCCCAGCCTGCAGGTCTCCGCCCTGGCGGTGACCATCGCCATGGCCGTCTCCAGCGGGGCCAAGGGCGCGGAGGCCGCGGTGGTGCTCACCGACGGCACTGTCGAGACCGGCGACCTCGACGCGCTCCGCGACTTCGCCGGGGCCGGGGTCCCCGTGCACCGGGGCACGCCTGCCGGCTCGGTCGAGGACACGACCACCACGTAGGTCGCCCGCGGTCCGCAGGTGGCAGGATCGGGGACGAGGCCCACCGGGACGGTGTGGCCAGCGGAGGTGAGCAGCGCGATGACCGTCAGCGTGACCGGCACGACGCAGCACGAGGAGGCCGTGCGCCGGCTGCAGGCGTCGTACGACGCCCTGCCGCCCGGCGCGCCGGTGCGCCTGGCCAAGCGCACCTCCAACCTGTTCCGGCCGAGGACGGCGGTCGACGTCGCGGGTCTCGACGTCTCGGGCCTCGACGGCGTGATCGGCGTCGACGCCGAGGCGCGCACCGCGGACGTCCAGGGGATGTGCACCTACGAGGACCTCGTCGACGCGACCCTGCCCCACGGGCTGATCCCGCTCGTCGTCCCCCAGCTGCGCACGATCACCCTCGGTGGTGCCGTCACCGGGCTGGGCATCGAGTCCACCTCGTTCCGCAACGGGCTGCCGCACGAGTCGGTGCTGGAGATGGATGTGTTCACCGGCGCCGGCGAGGTCGTCACCTGCACCCCGGACAACGAGCACGCGGACCTGTTCGCGACCTTCCCCAACTCCTACGGGTCGCTGGGGTACGCCACCCGGCTGCGCATCGAGCTCGAGCCGGTCGCCTCGCACGTCGCGCTGCGGCACGTCCGGTTCGGGGACACTGGCGCGCTCGAGCGGGCGATCGCCCAGATCACCGAGACCGGCACCTGGCACGACGAACGCGTCGACGCGGTGGACGGCACGGCGTTCGAGCCCGGCGAGTACTACCTCACCCTCGGCCGCTGGGTGGAGGCGACCGGCGAGTCCAGCGACTACGCCGGGCAGGAGGTCTACTGGCGATCCGTCCAGCGCCGCGAGATCGACCTGCTCACCACCTACGACTACCTCTGGCGCTGGGACACCGACTGGTTCTGGTGCTCGCGCGCCTTCGGTGCCCAGCACCCCCTGGTGCGCCGGCTGTGGCCGCGCCGGTGGCGACGCTCGGACACCTACCACCGGCTCGTCGGTCTCGACCAGCGGTTCTCGGTGATGGACCGGCTGGACCGACGTGCCGGCCGGCCGCAGCGCGAACGGGTGGTGCAGGACGTCGAGGTGCCCGTCGAACGGCTCGGAGAGTTCCTCGACTGGTTCGACGAGACGGTCGGCATGCGCCCGGTGTGGCTGTGCCCGCTCCGGCTGCGCGGGGAGACCGCGTGGCCGTCGTACCCGCTGGCACCGGGACGCACCTACGTCAACGTCGGCTTCTGGGGCGCCGTCCCGGTGGGCGACGACGCCCCGCACAGCCCGCTGAACCGGGCCGTCGAGGCCAAGGTCGCCGAGCTCGAGGGGCACAAGTCGCTGTACTCCGAGTCGTTCTACGACGCCGAGACCTTCGACCACCTCTACGACGGGGCGAACCTGGCGCGGGTCAAGCAGCGCTACGACCCCGAGGACCGGCTCACCAGCCTGTACGACAAGGCGGTCCGTCGCGGCTGAGCGGCCGGTCGGCCGGTCGGCTGGTCGGTTGGAGGGCTGAGCGCTCGGGATCGTGGTGGTGTTCAGGCGGCTTGTTCAGGTGGCGGGGGCGGGGGTGTCCTTGCGCCAGGGTTGGGTGAGTGCGGCCCAGGCGATGACGGCGGTGGTGGCGTAGGCGAGGTAGAGCAGGACCCAGGTGCGTAGGGGGGTGTCCACGGCCGACCAGGAGAAGGGCATGGGCATGAGCACGAGGAAGAAGCCGACCAGTCCGGTGGCGTAGCAGGTGGCCCACAGTGGCCTGTTCCAGGTGTAGAGGGTGTGTCCGGTCATGCCGCGCAGGGGGACCAGGGCCAGGGGGAGTGAGGCGATGCCGGCGATGGCGAGGCTGGAGAGGGTCTCGGTGAGGAAGGTCCGGCCGAGCCCGGCCCCGGCGGTGGCGGGGCCGAGCAGGCTGTAGCCGACCCAGCCGGTGAGCGCGAGGCCGAAGGCGAGTGCGGTGCCGGCGAGGGCGACCTTGCCCTGTCCGGTGGTTCCTGCGGCGGCGGCGAAGGTGACTCCGGCGACGAGGCCGAAGATGATGCCGGGCTCGAAGCCGGTGAGCCGGGTGAGCACGACGGCGAGCACGACCACGACCAGGGTCGCGGGGGCGGCGTGGAAGCCGGCGATGGTGCCGGGGCTGACGCGGCGGGTGACGGTGATGACCAGCCACCAGACCAGCAGCGTCTCGACGGCGAGCGCGAGTCCCAGGGAGGCCAGCACGCGCAGGCTGCCGGCGTTGAGGCCGAACTCGGGGTCGACGAACGCGGAGACGACCGAGGCGGCCAGCACCACGCCCGCGGCGAGCGCCCAGGTGCGGACCGAGGAGACCGGCGGCGCGTCGTCCGCCTGCGGTGGCAGGCCGAGTCGGCGGCGCCGGAAGGCCGAGAGCCGCTCGTGGCCGGCCTCGACGGCGGAGTTGAGCAGGTGGGTGGGGAAGGCGACCAGCAGCACCAGGATGATCACCAGCAGGGCCAGGGCCAGCGCTCGGCCCGCGCCCAGCGAGGCGTCCTGCACGGTGGGCAGCGCGCTCAGCACGCTGGGAGCACCAGCAGACCCCGAGTCCAACCGGCTCGACGTGACGTCCACACCTCCCGTGCCAGAGCCCGCACCGCCGTCCGTGCGATCCGCACCCACACCGACGGGGTTCTCCTCGGAGCCGGATCCAGCCGTGTCCTGGTCCTCGTTCGTACCGCCGGGCTCATCCGAACCGTCCGCCTGCACGTCGACGAGCCTGCCCTCGAAGCGCAGGTCGTGCCGGTTGAGCTGGCACCAGCCTCCTGGCACCGTCTTGCGCACGCGGGGCGCCGTGCTCCGCATCGTGGCCTGCCGGTTGTCGGCGGCGAAGACCGTGGTCACAGGCCGTTGCATGGCGGGGCAGCCGAGGCGAGCTCCGCGCTTCTCGACCCGCGTGCTGCTCTGCGAGACCGACGGGCCCTGCGCCGTCGGCGCGCTGCGTCGCGGCTGCGGGGCAGCGATCTCCACGTAGGTGCACGAGCCGGCTCGGCAGGTCAGCACCACCTCGGCAGCGTCGGACTCGCGGGGGCCCGGGGTGCCGGACAGCGTCCCGGTGTAGGTCGCGACGAAGTCTCCCTGGGGCAAAGTGTCCTCGGCCTGCGCTGGGGACGCCACCAGGCCGAGCCCCAGGAGTGCGACCACGAGCATCGCCGACCGGATGACGCTGCGCCGTTCGTCCATGCCCTGCCCCCCACCCCTCGAGCGCTGGTCAGAGGCTAGAGCGAGCGTGCGGGCTCGGGCCGTGAATCGAGCCCGACCACGTCCCTGGTCTACACCGATCGCGTGCGAGCGTGCGGCCTGCCGCCGAGGCGCGGCGGTACCGACGGGCCTAACCTGAGGGTGGGTCCACGAGCGGCCCCAGGCAGTTGACGAGCTCGCAGACTAGGCGGTGGACGCACGATGACGCAGACCGATGACCTCACCACGGGACGCACCACGACCCGGCTCACCCTGGCAGAGGTGTTCGAGTCGTTGCTGGCACGGCCGGTGCCGGTGCGCTTCGAGGCCTACGACGGCAGCTCCTACGGACCGGAGGACGCCGGGATCAGGCTGGAGCTGAAGAACGAGCGGGGGCTGGCCTACCTGGTCACGGCTCCCGGGGACCTCGGGTTGGCCCGCGCCTACGTCTCGGGAGACCTGGACCTGCACGGGATCCACCCCGGCAACCCCTACGAGGGGATGGTGCTGCTGCTGCGGGCCATGCGCTTCCGCAAGCCGTCTCCGGCGCAGGTCGTCCAGCTGCTCCGCTCGATCGGGCTGAGCCAGATGCTGCCTCCGCCTCCGCCGCCGCAGGAGCACCTGCCCCGCTGGCGCCGCCTGGTCGAGGGGCTGCGGCACAGCCCGGAGCGCGACGGCAAGGTGATCCAGCACCACTACGACGTGTCCAACCGCTTCTACGAGATGGTGCTCGGTCCGTCGATGACCTACACCTGCGCGCTCTTCGAGACCGAGGACGCGAGCCTGGAGGAGGCCCAGCACGCCAAGTACGACCTCGTCGCCCGCAAGCTCGCGCTCACCCAGGGACAGCGTCTGCTGGACGTCGGCTGCGGCTGGGGCGGGATGGTGCGTCACGCGGCGCGTGAGTACGGCGTCCGTGCTCTCGGCGTCACCCTGTCGCGCGAGCAGGCCGAGTGGGGCCAGCGCGCGATCGAGCAGGAGGGTCTGACCCACCTCGCCGAGGTCCGCCACCTCGACTACCGCGACGTGGTCGAGACCGGCTTCGACGCGGTGAGCTCCATCGGGCTGACCGAGCACATCGGCGTCGACCAGTATCCCGCGTACTTCGGCTTCCTCAGGAGCAAGCTGCGTCCCCACGGTCGGCTGCTCAACCACTGCATCACCCGGCCGGACAACAAGGCCACCCAGACCGGTGCGTTCATCGACCGCTACGTCTTCCCCGACGGGGAGCTGACCGGCTCGGGCAAGATCATCACCGAGGCCCAGAACGCCGGCCTCGAGGTGCACCACGAGGAGAACCTGCGCATCCACTACGCCAAGACGCTCGCGGGCTGGGGTGCCAACCTCGAGACCCACTGGGACGAGTGCGTGGCGGAGGTCGGCGAGGGCACCGCGCGGGTGTGGGGCCTGTACATGGCCGGGTCGCGCATGGGCTTCGAGCGCAACGAGATCCAGCTGCACCAGGTGCTGGCGACGCGGACCGACGACGACGGGGCGAGCGGCTTCCCGCTGCGACCCGACTGGTGAGGTGCGGCGGGTGACGCCCGGTTGGTGAGGCCCGGCTGGTGAGGCCCGGCGGGTGAAGGCCCGGCTGGTGAGGTAGGTCCCCGTCCGGGGGCATTTGCCCGGTTCGGCGTACGGGCGGGGGTCGTGCGCGGGATAGTGCCCCCACGTCACCGATCCTCCCGGGAGCCCCTCGATGTCCGCTGCGACCGCCTCGCACACCCGCCTGCTGGCGGTCGCGTGCCTCGTGGTGCTGGTCGCGCTCGGGCTGGCGCCGCTGCCCGACGCCTCCGCCCGCGCGGGCCGGCCGAACCCCGTGGGCAGCGACCGCTTCGCCTCCGGGCAGCCCTACCGCGGCGACTTCCCGGACCCGACCGTGCTGCGCTTCGGGCAGGTCTACTACGCCTACTCCACGACGATCTCCTCGCTGAACCTGCCGGTGATGACCTCCCGGGACCTCGTGCACTGGCGGGCCCGCGGGGAGGGCCTGATGCGGGTCGCCCGGTGGGCACAGTCGCGCCCGGTCGGAAAACGCAGCGTCGCGACCACGTGGGCGCCGGCCGTCGGACGCTTCGGGAAGACCTTCGTGCACGCCTACGCCACCCCGGTGCGGGGACAGGACCCCCGCAAGATGTGCATCTCCACCTCGGTGTCCACCTCGCCGCTGCGCGGCTTCGTGGACCGCCGCCGGACGCCGCTGATCTGCCCGCGCACCCGCGGGGCCATCGACCCCGCCTTCTTCACCGGCGTCAGCGGCGGTCGCTACCTGGTGTGGAAGCGCGAGCAGCAGCCCACCTCGCCCAGCCACGTGTTCATCAGCCGGCTCTCCGGCGACGGCCAGCGGGTGATCGGCGCACCGGTGCACCTGCTCACCACCCAGGAGGACTGGGAGGCGCCGCTGATCGAGAACCCCGCGATGGTCCGCTACCGAGGGCGGTACTACCTCTTCTACTCCGGAGGCAGCTACGCCGACGACTCCTACGCCACCGGCTACGCGCGGTGCGCCTCGCCCACGGGCCCGTGCACCAGGGCCGGCGACCTGCCGCTGCTCGCCACCGGCGGGCGGGTGTCCGGGCCGGGTGGCGCGGCACCGTTCGTCGACCACGCGGGGCGGCTGCGGCTGGCGTACGCCGCGTGGGACCTCGGCAACACCGGCTACCCGCAGACGGCTGCCTGCCGGCGTCGTCCCGCGGGCTGCCCGCAGCGCAAGCTGCACATCGCGACCCTGGGGGTGGAGGCGGACGGGAACCTCGTGGTGACGGCGCGTGGCTAGGCGCTGGACTCGCCGCGGCCGGGCCCTGCTGGCGGGTGGGTTGTGTGCCGGACTCGTGGTCGGCCTGCTCGGCTCGTCCACGGGCGCCTGGGCGTCGCCCGGGGCCGGGGCAGCGGCGGCCCGGTTGGGCAACGAGCCGTTCCGCGGGGGGTCGGCGTACTCGGGCAACTTCCCGGACCCCACGGTGCTGCGGGTGGGCACCACCTTCTACGCCCACGCCACCACCGTCGGCGGGCTCAACCTGCCGGCCACCTCGTCCACCGACCTGCGCACCTGGACGGCCCGGCGGCCCTACGACGCCGAGCGGCCCTTCGACAACGACGCGATGCCGGGACGGCCGGCGTGGGCGCTGACCAAGCAGACCGGCAAGGGACGGACCTTCCTGCCGACCTGGGCCCCGTCGGTGGCCCGGCTGGGGCCGGGCCGGTTCGTGCTGGCCTACTCGGTGCCACGGGCCAGCGACGGTCGCCGCTGCATCTCCCTGGCGCGGGCCAGCCATCCGTTGGGGCCGTTCGTCGACCGCAGCACCCGTCCGCTGACCTGCCTGGGCGGGCGGGGGGCGATCGACCCGCAGGTCTTCCGTGACCGCGGGGCCGTCTGGCTGCTGTACAAGGTCGAGGGGAGCCCCGACCGGCTGATGGCTCGCCGGATGACCGCGTCCGCGAGCGGCTTCGGGCCGCGCAGCCGCAACTACCCGCTGCTGGCACCGCGCACGAAGTGGGAGGGGTCCATCGTCGAGAACCCGGCGATGATCCGCTCCGGCGGCCGGCTCTACCTGTTCTACTCCGCCAACGGGTTCGCCTCCGCGCGCTACGCGACCGGCTACGCCGAGTGCCGCGCGGTGACCGGTCCCTGCGTCCGCCGAGGCCGGCTCCTGGCGACCGGGCCCCACCTCGCCGGACCGGGAGGTGCCACGCCGTTCCTGGACCGGTCGGGACGGCTCCGGCTGGCGTACCACGCCTGGCGCACCGGCAACGTCGGCACCACCGAGGACCCCGGGTGCGTCGACACCGCCGCCGGCTGCCCGCAGCGGCGGCTGTACGTCGCGACCCTGGGCCAGGGCCGTGCGGGGGCGCTGGTGCTGCGCCGGCGGTACTGACGTCCCGCGGCACCGTTAGCCTTGGCCGGTGAGCTCCCGGACCCCCTTCGAGGCTGTCGTGCGCGAGCGCACCGTGCTCAGCGAGCACCTGGTGCGCTTGGTGCTGGAGGCGCCGCCGGAGCTCGTCTCGACCGGGGTGCCCGACGAGTGGCTCGCGCTCGCCGTGCCCGGGCAGTTCCAGACGCGCTACTACACCGTGCGGGCGCTGACCGACGGCGCGCTGACCCTCGACGTGGTGGTGCACGAGCAGGGACTGGTCACCGAGTGGGCCCAGACCGACTGCGTCGGCGAGGTGGTCGGGCTGTCGGCTCCGAAGGGGTCCTTCCGGGTGCCGCAGGACGCGCAGTGGGTGCTGCTGGCCGGCGACCTGACCGCGCTGCCCGCGATGGCCCGGATCACCGAGAGCGTCGTGGACCTGCCGGTGTCGGTGCACGCGGAGGTCCCCGAGGCCGAGCTGCACGCCTACCTCGACGGCGACGTGGCCTGGCACGTCGCGGAGTCCGGCCACAGCGACCTGGCCGCGGTCGTCGCCGGTCTGGCGTGGCCGGACGGACCCGGGTACTTCTGGATGGGCGGGGAGTCGGCCCAGATGCGGGAGATCCGCCGTCACCTGCGTCGCGACCTGGACCGCGACGTCCGCCACTTCGACGTCATGGGCTACTGGAGCCTCGACCGGGGCCGGCAGGCGCGCCGGGTCGACCCGGGGCCGATCTACGCCGCGGGCAGGGCGGCCGGCAAGTCCGACGCGGAGATCTGGGACGACTACGACGCCGCGGCCGGACGACGCGCGTGAGCGCCGCCGAGCACCGTTCCGGCTTCGCCTGCTTCGTGGGCCGGCCCAACGCCGGGAAGTCGACGCTGACCAACGCGATCGTCGGCACCAAGGTGGCGATCACCTCCTCCAAGCCGCAGACGACGCGGACCGCCGTACGCGGGATCGTGCACCGGCCGGACGCCCAGCTGGTTCTGGTCGACACCCCCGGCCTCCACCGGCCGCGGACGCTGCTGGGGGAGCGGCTCAACGACCTGGTGACCACGACGTGGGCCGAGGTCGACGTGGTGGCCGTCTGCTTCCCGGCCGACCAGAAGCCCGGCCCCGGCGACCGGTTCCTGGTCAACGAGCTGGCCAAGGTCCGGCGTACGCCCAAGCTGGCGGTGGCCACCAAGAGCGACCTGGTCGCGCCCGCCGCGCTCGCCGAGCACCTGCTCGCGATCGCCGCGCTGGGTGCCGAGACCGGCACCGACTGGGCCGAGATCGTGCCGGTGTCGGCGAAGAACGGCGACCAGGTGGACCTGCTCGCCGACCTGCTGGTGGCCCGGCTGCCGGAGGGGCCGCCGCTGTATCCCGAGGGCGAGCTCACCGATGCGCCCGAGGAGGTGCTCGTCGCCGAGCTGATCCGTGAGGCCGCCCTCGAAGGGGTGCGTGACGAGCTGCCGCACTCGATCGCGGTCGTGGTCGAGGAGATGACCCTGCGGGAGGGTCGCCCGGCGGACAAGCCGCTGCTGGAGATCCACGCCAACCTCTTCGTCGAGCGCTCCTCGCAGAAGGGGATCGTCATCGGCCACCGCGGATCCCGTCTGCGTGACGTCGGCACCGCCGCCCGCCAGCAGATCCAGGCCCTCCTCGGCACCCCGGTCCACCTCGACCTCCACGTCAAGATCGCCAAGGAGTGGCAGCGCGACCCCCGCCAGCTGCGCAAGCTCGGCTTCTAGCGTCGTCGAGCGGGCAGTTCGTGTACGTCGTGGTGCGCCGAGCGGGCAGTCCGTGCACGTCGTGGTGCGCCGAGCGGGCAGTCCGTGTACGTCGTGGTGCGTCGAGCGGGCAATCCGTGTACGTCACCTGTGCATGCAGTGCCCGGTCGGCGTCGTACGGCGTGCAGTGCGTGCAGTGCCCGCTCGGCGTCGTACGGCGTACATGTAGTGCCCGCTCGGCGTCGTACGGCGTGCGTGCAGTGCCCGCTCGGCGTCGTACGGCGTGCGTGCAGTGCCCGCTCGGCGGACCGGGCGGGGGAGCACTAACGTGGCGCGGGTGAGCTGGGAGGAGCTGTACGACGACGTCGCGCGCGAGCGGCTGGTCGACGAGCCGGCCAAGCGGGTGCCCGCGCCGGTCCGCACCGCCTTCGAGCGCGACCGGGCCCGGGTCGTGCACTCCGCCTCGCTGCGCCGGCTGGCCGCGAAGACCCAGGTCCTCGGGCCGCAGGCCGACGACTTCGTGCGCAACCGGCTGACCCACAGCCTCGAGGTGGCCCAGGTGGCCCGCGACCTCGCGCACCCGCTGGGCTGCCACCCCGACGTCGCCGAGACCGCGGCGCTCGCCCACGACCTCGGGCACCCGCCGTTCGGCCACAACGGCGAGACGGCGCTCGACGAGCTCGGCGCCGAGTGCGGCGGCTTCGAGGGCAACGCCCAGACGCTGCGCATCCTCACCCGGCTCGAGGCCAAGTCCACCGACGCCTCGGGCCGCTCGGTCGGCCTGAACCTGACCCGCGCCACCCTGGACGCCTGCACGAAGTACCCCTGGCCCCGCAGCGCCGCGACTGGCCCCAAGTACGGCGTGTACGCCGACGACCAGCCGGTCTTCACCTGGATGCGCGAGCCGGTCACCGGCACCCGTCGCTGCGTCGAGGCGCAGGTGATGGACTTCGCCGACGACGTCGCCTACTCCGTGCACGACCTCGAGGACGGCGTCGTCGGCGGCCGGATCGACCTCGCCCGCCTCGACGACCCCGACGAGCGGGCGGCCACCTGGGCCACCGTCCGCGAGTGGTACCTCCCCGAGGCCGACGACGCCGTCCTGGACGAGGCCCTGGCGAGGGTACGCACGGTCGCCGCCTGGCCGACCACGTCGTACGACGGGACCCGTCGCCACCTCGCCGCGCTGAAGAACCTCACCAGCGACCTGATCGGGATCTTCTGCGGCAGCGTGCACACCGCCACCCGGGCCGCGCACGGCGACGAGCCGCTCCTGCGCCACCACGGCGACCTGGTCGTCCCGGACGTGACCCGGCACGAGATCGGTGTGCTCAAGGGCATCGCCGCCCACTACGTGATGCGCAGCCAGGACCGGCTCGACCTGATGGTGCGGCAGCGCAGCCTCCTGCACGAGCTGTTCGAGGAGCTGTGGAAGCGCGGCCGTGAGGCCCTCGACCCCGCGTTCCACGAGGACTTCGAGGAGGCCGTCGACGACGCGGCGCGCACCCGCGTGGTGCTCGACCAGATCGCCAGCCTCACCGACGCCTCCGCGGTGGCTCGCCATGCGGTCCTGACGGGCGGGCGGGGCACGAGCGCGAGAGGGTTGGTGACATGAGCGAACCCCTGGTCTGGCTGCCCTTCGCCCCCGAGTCCCTCGGCGACCTGCCGCCCGGTCTGCGCTACGAGCACATCGACCCCGACGCACTCCCTGCGAGTGCTGCGGAGGTCGAGCTCTACGTGCTGCCCTACCGCTTCCGCCCGGGCGACGGGGAGGCCCTGGCCGACCTGCCCCGGCTCCGCGTCGTGCAGACCCTGACCGCCGGCGTCGAGCACATCACCGGCTACATCCCCGACGGGGTCACGCTGTGCAACGGACGCGGCATCCACGACACCTCGACCGCCGAGCTCGCGGTCGCGCTCGTGCTCGCCAGCCTGCGCGGGGTCCCGGAGTTCGTGCGCGCCCAGGAGCGGTGCGAGTGGGCGCCGGAGCGGCGGGAGTCGCTCGCCGACAAGCAGGTGCTGATCGTCGGCTACGGCCAGATCGGCGCGGCGATCGAGGCCCGCCTGCTGCCGTTCGAGGCCACCGTGGTGCGGGTGGCGCGGCGTGCGCGCGACGGCGTGCACGCCATCGACGAGCTGCCTGCCCTGCTGCCGGAGGCCGACGTGGTGGTGCTGGTCGTCCCCGGCACCGACGAGACCGTCGGGCTCTTCGACGCCGCGATGCTGGCCAGGCTCAAGGACGGGGCCCTGCTCGTCAACGTCTCCCGTGGGCCGGTGGTGGACACCGACGCCCTGGTCGGCGAGCTGGACCGGCGTCGGATCCACGCCGCCCTCGACGTCGTCGACCCGGAGCCGCTGCCGCCCGACCACCCGCTGTGGCGCTCGCCCCAGCTGCTCCTCGTCCCGCACGTCGGCGGCAACAGCACCGCCATGGAGCCCCGCGCGCAGCGTCTCGTCCGCGAGCAGCTGCACCGGTTCGCCACCGGGCAGCCGCTCGCCAACGTGATGACGGGGGAGTACTGACCCCTAGGGCAGGTCGCCCTTCGGACCGGAGTCCTCCTGGAAGTGCAGGCTGTCCGGGTTGAGCTGGTCGCCCACGTCGTCGGAGCCCGACGTCGCGGACTTCACCTTCTCGCCGGCCGCACCGGCGGCCTCGGTGATCCGCTCCTTCACCACAGGAGCCTTCTCACGTGCCAGGTCGGCGGCCTGGTGGGTCTTCTCCTGCACACGGGGGTCGTTCTTGACCTTGCCGTACGCCGAGCGCATCTGCTCGTAGCGTTCGCGGCCCGCCCTCGTCCCGAGCACGTAGCCCACTCCGCCGGCAGCCAGCAGCAGCAGCTTCTTCATCGTCGTTCCTCCTTCTGCTCCACCTCGGAGCGTTGGTCGTGCTGGTCGTTCCGGTCGTTGTCCCGCATCGCCTCGTGGCGGATCCGGCGGCCCGCGGCGACGTCCTCCGCGCGCTGCTCGCGGCTCTTGTGGATGTTGCGGTCGTCGCGCACCGGCAGCTGGATGTCGTGCTCGGCGACGATCCCCGCCTCGAGCTGCCGGCCGCGCTCGAGCTCGGCATCGAGCTCGGCGCCGAACAGCAGGGCCAGGTTGGTGATCCAGAGGAACAGCAGCGCCACCACGACGCCGGCCAGCGACCCGTAGGTGCGGTTGTAGCTGCCGAAGTTGGCGACGTAGAAGCTGAACGCCACCGAGGCGAGCACCCAGATCACGATCGCCACGGCCGCACCGACCGAGATCCAGCGGAACTTCGGCTGCTGGACGTTGGGGGTCGCGTAGTAGAGCACCGCCACGATCAGGACCACGAAGACCCCGAGCAGCGGCCACTTCACGATCGACCAGGTGGTCACGGCGGCGCCACCGAGGCCGAGCACGTCACCGATCGACTCGGCCAGCGGGCCGGAGACGATCAGCATCAGCAGGACCAGGGCGCTGAGGACGACGGCGAGCAGGGTGAGCCCCATCATGATCGGGCGCAGCTTCCAGAACGGCCGGCCCTCCTCGACCTCGTAGATCTGGTTCATCGCCCGGGCGAACGCGCCGACGTACCCGGAGGCCGTCCACAGGGCCGCGAGCAGACCGGTCACCAGGGCGAAGCCCGCCGCGTCGGAGTCCGCGATCTGGGTCAGCGCCGGTCGGACCGTGCCCAGCATCTCCTCGGACACGAGCGGGGACATCACCCGCAGCACGGTGTCGACCGACTGCTGCCCCTGGCCGATCACCCCGAGGAGCGAGACGAGCGCGAGCGCCGCCGGGAAGATCGACAGCACCGCGTAGTAGGTCAGTGCGGCGGCCAGGTCGGGGACCTTGTCGTCGGTGAGCTCGTGCAGGGTCTTGCGCAGCACGTACTTCCACGAGCGGGCGTCGAGGTCGGTGGGGTCCGCGGGCTTCTCCTCCTCCTGGCTCGCGGGAGCCGACTCCGGAGAGGAGCTGTCGTCGCGGGCCGCTGGAGCAGGCTGCGGCGAGGGGGTGTGGTCGGCCACCGGCCGAGTGTCGGCGTCGTCCTCCGCCGTGGGGCGAGGCGACGTCGAGCGCTCGTCGGAGGCCGTCATCGTCGGTGTCGCCACACGGCGACCAGGACCACCCCCAGCACCACACCGGCGGCCGCTCCGAGCACGGCCGGACGAGGCTTGCCGTCGGCCGTGGTGGCCCGGTCGCGCAGCTCGGAGGCCTTGCCCTTGGCCCGAGACTTCACGTCGAGCTTCTGCCCGAGCTGGTCCACGGTCTGCGCGAGGTGCTCACGCTGGCGCTCGATGTCGGCCTGGATCTCGGCGGGGGTGCTCATGGGCGCTGTCCCTTCACGGTGGCGATGTCTTCCTTGACTCCGGCCACGGCGCGTTCCGGGACCGGCGGAGAGGCTTCCTGCACCTTCGACCGTCCCCGGAGGGCCAGCACACCCGCCGCCGCCAGGAGCACGATCGTGACCAGCAGCGCGGCCAGCCACGCCGGCACCAGCAGAGCGAGCGCGAGCACGACGGTCGTGACCAGCGTAGCGGCGCCGAAGAACGCGAGCAGACCCGCTGCGCCGAACATGCCGATGCCGATCCCGGCCCGCTTGCCCTTCTCGGCGATCTCCGCCTGCGCCAGCCGGATCTCGGCCCGGACGAGCTCGGGCAGCTGGGTGGTCAGGTCGTGCACCAGGGCGCCGATGGTGGGGTCTGCCTGGGTCGGCGCCGTCGTTGTCCTCTCGGGCCGGGCCTCGTCCGGCCGGGCGTCGCCGGTCGGGGAGGAGGGGGTGGGGGAAGTGGGCTCGGTCATGGGGTCCACGTAGCCAATCGGGCGAGTTTCAAACCCCGGTGGAGACCCGCCGGGCCCCGTGGTCGCCGGACCCGTAGACTCCGCTTCGTGGCGGGCAGGATCCGGGAGGACGACATCGCGGAGGTGCGCGAGAAGACGCGCATCGACGACGTGGTCTCCTCCTACGTCACGCTGCGCAACGCCGGCGGCGGGTCGATGAAGGGCCTGTGCCCGTTCCACGACGAGAAGTCCCCGAGCTTCAACGTCACCCCGGCCCGGGGCATGTACTACTGCTTCGGCTGCGGCGCCGGCGGCGACGTCATCAAGTTCGTGATGGAGATGGACGGGCTCGGCTTCTCCGAGACCGTCGAGCGACTCGCCGAGAAGGTCGGCGTCCAGCTCCGCTACGAGGAGGGCGGCCCGGCGCGCCCGCGTGGCGGCCCGCAGCGGCCACGGCTGATCGAGGCGCACAAGGTGACCGCCGCGTGGTACTCCGAGCTGCTCGCCGGCCCCGAGGCGCTCGCGGCCCGGCAGTTCCTCGACTCGCGGGGCTTCGACCCCGACGCGGCCGCGCACTTCGGCGTCGGGTTCTCCCCGCGCGGGGGCGAGGACCTCGTCCGCCACCTGCGGCAGAAGGGCTTCACCGACGAGGAGCTGGTCACCAGCGGCGTCGCCGGCCAGGGCAACCGTGGTCTCTACGACCGCTTCCGGGGGCGGCTGATGTGGCCGATCCGCGACAGCAGCGGCGACCCGATCGGCTTCGGCGCCCGGCGGATCTTCGACGACGACCGCATCGAGGCGAAGTACCTCAACACCCCCGAGACCCCCATCTACAAGAAGAGCCAGGTCCTCTACGGCATCGACCTGGCCCGTCGCGAGATCGCCCGCGCCAGCCAGGCCGTGATCGTCGAGGGCTACACCGACGTGATGGCCTGCCACCTGGCCGGGGTGAAGACGGCGGTGGCGACCTGCGGCACCTCCTTCGGCGACGACCACGCCCGGGTGATCAGGCGACTCCTGCACGACCACGACGAGTTCCGCGGCGAGGTGATCTTCACCTTCGACGGCGACGAGGCCGGCCAGAAGGCGGCGCTGCGTGCGTTCGAGGGCGACCAGATCTTCGCCGGGCAGACCTACGTGGCCGTCGAACCGACCGGCCTGGACCCCTGCGACCTGCGGCTGCAGCAGGGCGACGCGGAGGTCCGCGAGCTGGTGGCCCGGCGGGTGCCGCTGTACCGGTTCGTGCTCGCCAACGTCGTCCAGCGCTACGACCTCGACCGTGCCGACGGCCGCATCGACGCGATGCGCGAGGCCGCCAAGCTGGTCACGAGCATCCGCGACCGCTCGAAGGTCGACGCGTTCGCCCGCGAGCTGGCCGGGATGCTGGGCATCGAGCCCAGCGACGTCCAGCGCGAGGTACGCCGCGCCGCGGCCAAGGGTGGGTCCGCCGGGGGGCCCGGCGCCGGGCCCGCCACCTCCCCGGCCGCCGCCGGCCCTCGCAGGGGAGCCGACCTGCCCGATCCGCGCGACCCCCGGCTGCTGCTCGAGCGCGAGACGCTCAAGCTCGTGGTCCAGCACCCCCAGGCCGTCGCCCGGTCGGCCCGCGACCTCGACGCCGACGACTTCACCCACGGCGCCTACCGAGCCCTGTGGCAGGGGGTCGTCGCCGCCGGCGGGCCGGGCGCCGCCGACGCGCACTGGGCGACCACGCTGCGGGACCGCCAGGAGGACGCCCGGCTCCAGGCGCTGCTCAGCGCGCTGGCCGTGGAGCCGCTGCACTCGGCCAAGGAGCCCGACGACGCGTACGCCAGCCAGCACGTCCTGCGCCTGCGGGAGCTGACCGCCCTGCGGCGGATCGCCGACCTCAAGTCGCGGCTGCAGCGCACCAACCCGGTCGAGCACGCGACGGAGTACAACCGGATGTTCGGCGAGCTGGTGGCGCTGGAGCAGCACCGCCGGACCCTGCGCGAGCGGGCGCTGGAGTCCCAGTGAGGCTGTCCCGGCGCGGCGGGGGAGTCCCTGCCGAGGTGCGCACGCGCGCGGCCCTGCCGAGCGCGGAGAAGGTGCTGGCGCACACCGAGGCCCGTGACGGCACCTGGGTGCTCGGCACCCGGCGGCAGGTCGTGCTGGTGCAGGACGGCCGGGTGGTGCACCTGCCCTGGGAGCGGGTCGAGGACGCCGAGTGGGACCGGGAGACCTCCCGGCTGCGCGTCACCGGCATCGGCGAGTTCGGCCGGCCGCGTCCGTCGTACGAGGTCGAGGTGGAGGATCCCCGGCACCTGCTCCAGCTCGTCCGGGAGCGGGTGACCGCCAGCATCGTGCTCCAGCGACGCGTCCCGGTCCGGGGTGGCCTCGGCCTGGTGGTCATCGGCCGGCGCAGCCCGGTCGGCGGTCCAGTGGCCTGGATGCACAGCTACGACGCCGGGCTGGACCCCGACGATCCCGAGGTCGTGGTCGTCGCCGAACAGGCCCTCCGCGAGGCCCGCGCCGAGATCGGCGAGACCGAGAACCCGATTTAGCGAAGCCCGCCGGGCTTGCTAGTGTTTGCGGGCGCGATCCCCTGTAGCTCAATTGGCAGAGCATTCGGCTGTTAACCGGAGGGTTGTTGGTTCGAGTCCAACCGGGGGAGCCAACGAGAAGGGCCCGTGACCTGCGGAAACGCAGATCACCGGCTCTTCTGCTCGGATGGTGCATCGGCCATGCCTCGTTCCGAGGTTCCGGTCCCGGTCGCGAGAGTGAGCACGCCCAAACGGCGTGACCCATCTACGTCCTTCGTAGGATGCGCGCCCTTGTAGATCCAGGCGCGGTGGACGCCGTAGCCGGCGGCGACCTCGGCGGGCTCTGGTGGTCGACGAACAGGGCGGTGATGCCCAGGCGTGCTGTTCGACATGGGGAGCATCAAGCGCCCCCCGGATGTTTCCGATGTCTTGAGACATCGTGTCGGCCGAGGCGATCAGGTTCCTCAACCACGCCACCCGTCCTGGCGCGGCTCAGATCGACGTGGTGGACGTCTATGACCTGCTCGCCGAACTGGCGGTGCTGGCGGGCCGGCTACCCCAGCTACTGGGCCAACTCGGGCAGCTCGTCGACGACCTCGTCGAGACCGACCAAGTCGCCATCGTCGAGGGTCTGAACGTGGGTGATCCGGTCGCCGTCGCGGCGATCGCCGGACACTGGTTGGCGGCCGCGAGTGGTGCCGCGGCCGAGCTCAGCCGCCGGGTCGATGCCGCTCAACAGGCACTCACCTGGGCCTCTTCGGCCCACCCCTGACCCCTTCTTCCTAGCTGCTCTTCCTCGCTTTCACCGCCACCTTCACCTTCCTCATCGCCCTCGCCCCACCCCGTCATCACCCTGACTTCCATCCAGGTTCCCCCTACTTCTTCTTCTTCACACGGTTTGCAGATCGAGGACACGGCTTTCGTTGGTGACGCAACTCAGAGTTGACCGAGCGCCCCGGAGAAGCACGTCGCACCTCATGCACTTCCGGCCCGAGGCGTTTCGACGGTGACGCAACCGCTCGCTCTTCCTAGCCGCTTCAACTGCGGTCCCCGCGGCGCGCCGCGGGCGCGCTCACTTCTCGCGGAACGACAACTGACACACACCCTTTGCACCCAGTGACCGGGCCGGGGCGAGGTCCACCCGTCGGTGACTAAACGTCGGTGGTCGGGTCCACCATGGACAGCAGACGGCAGCGAAGTCGGCACAGTCCTCGGGAGACGACCAGGGGAACCACTCGGAGCTACCAGCCCATCGATGAGTGCCAGCACTGCGGCGGCCCCATGCCGGCGACCGCGAGCACCGGCCGACGGCGGGTCTACTGCACAGCTGCGTGCCGCAAGGCCGCCTACGAGATGCGCCGCGCCAGGAAGCCCGACGCCACCTTGATCAAGCTCGTCGACCGGGTCATCGTCGAGACCCACGAGACCGTCCGCGTGGTCGACGAGGGCCACGGGATCGTGACCTGTGTCCTCAACGTCGCGCAGTCGCCGCGGACGTGCGCGAACGTGGTCGCCCACCTGGCCGGCATGGCCCGCAACAAGCAGCTGCTCGAGGACCCGAAGTGGCAGCCCGTCGTCCGCGCGATCGAGGACCTGAACAAGGCGATCATCGGCCCCCAACGCGGCCGCTACCGATGAGCGGCAGGCTCACCGAGTCGCTCACACCGACCGTCGTCGACGGCTGGAACACTGACCCCATGACCACCCGCACCCAGCAGCTGAGCACACGCCGCTGGGTGCTTGACTTCCTAGCCGCCCTCGTCGCGGTCCTGGCCACGATCCTCAGCGCCGTTACAGCATCGGCCGCAACCACCGCCGGGGCTGAAACTCGCGTCCGGGCATCCAGCGTTGTGGTCGAGGTTCCCGTCGGGCCGCCGGACTCTGTTGTCGCAGGTCAGCGGCTAGGGAGAGCGGTCGCAGGGCAACAGATCGTGGTGGCTACCGGTGTTGCCGCAAACAGCGCGGGTGACGTCAGCACTGTCCTCATGCGGACACCGTTGCAGCTACAGAAGAAGTTCAAGCACGCAGGCGATTTCGGAGTGACCGGTGGCTACTCGAAGGCCAACGCGTCTAGGTTCAGCGCAGCGATGCATCAGCACATGAACGCCTCTGGCACCCAACGAATCGTTGGCACGTATCGGAACGCGCCGGCAACGCACTACCTGGACCCGAAGACGGGCCTGAATGTCCTGTCGGACCTCGATGGCAACTTCATCACTGGGTTCCGACTCGGCGCCGGTCAGCTCAATGACGTCCTCACAACCGGGAGGCTCTGGTGACAACTCGAAAGGTATCGATCGAACTGTCGGAAGACGAGGTGCTCGTCCTCTTCGAGTGGCTCCACCGCATCAATGAGAATCCCCAGGTCGAGTTTGAGGACCAGGCTGAGCAGCGGGCCGCATGGGACTTGGAGGCTGCGCTGGAGTCCGCCAATCCTGCCGTCTTTGCAGGCGACTACAGGCGCCGGCTGCTGGCGGCACGAGAGCGCGTGAGAGATCCCGATGAGTAGACCCGACCGGAGGCTGGTCGCCGTCGGCCTAGCCATCTTCGTCGCCGCTCTGGCGGCGATCCTCGGCGTCATTACGGCCTCCGCGTCCGCTGTTGGTGTCGCTGAAACTCGCGTCGGGCCTCACGCCGTGGTGGTCGAGGTTCTCGTCGAGCCCCCGCAGGGCGAAACCCCAGGTCAGCGGCTAGGGAAGGACGCCCTGGGGCCGGGGACGACGGTGGCTACCGGTGTTGCCGCAAACACAGCAGCCCGAGCATGCTCCTTCGCTGGTGCTACCACCGTGCTCATGGCCGACGGCAGCCGGAAGCCGATCGAGGATGTCGAGGTCGGTGACGAGGTCGTCGCGACCGATCCCGAGACCGGAGAGCAGGTCGCGAAGAGGGTCGAGCACGTCTTCGTTCACGAAGACACCGTCATCGACCTGGTGGTCGACGGCGAGGTCATCACCACCACCGAGGACCATCCGTTCTGGTCAGTGACCGACCAGCGGTTCGAGCGAGCTGACGAACTGGCGCCCGGGGAGAAGGTCCTCGGCGCCGACGGACGTGTGATCACGGTGTCCGGTCTTCAACTGGGAACGGCTCGCGAGGCTTTGGCCTACAACCTCAGCGTCCAGGGCATCCACACATACCACGTCGGTGACGACGAGATTCTCGTCCACAACAGCTGCTTCACGTCACTCGATGCGCTCAAAAACCCCAAGTCACTTGAGGGCCTGGCGCCAAGCCAGATTGACGACCTCGCTCGCAACGCTGGCTTCGAAATTCGAGCCGGTAGCGCTTCTGCCAAGAATCCTGCGACTCGTTACTATCTACCGGGCACAAACGGTTCTCAGGGGTTCAGGGTCCTTCCGCAGGGCGTTCCGGGCCAGCCGGGAGTCAAGAGTGGTGCGTACCTCAAATACTTCGGTGGCCCCCTCCATGGCACACCCGTTCAACTGGGGATGCCGTGAACGCGCAAGCCACGCCGCTGGAGCAGTGCATCCTCGACGAGGGCCTGGAGGACCTAATCCCGCTGCCCGAGATCGTTCAGACAGTCGAGATGCGCGGGCTCGCGAAGTCGCCTTCGAACGTCACTGAGGTGGCCGCCGCGATCGGAGCGCTCGTCCGGCAAGGTCGCATCCAAATCTGGGCGGGGCAATGGCCAGCCGAGCCCGAGTTCATCGCGAGGCCCCTGGCTGAATCACTGGTTGAGGATCCCGGCCAGTATCACTTCAACAGTCCAAGTGACCTGTCACGACGGGTCTACTACGTCAACGTTGACAATCTTCACGTTGACGAGGGGTCTTGATGGGCGGCGTCGCGGGGGTCCGCTTCCGGGTGATCACTGTCCTGCTGGCCGCGATCATCTCGTGGCTTGGGATCGTTTCCCAGGCGGAGGCTTTGAGCCTCCCTTCGCCTACGGTTACATGCGCAGCGTTCACCTACGACGACGTCACCCAGTCTGCCTCTACGAAGGATGGCGCGACGGAACGCGGGCCGCCCGCCAACTACAACTACATCTCCGTGAACGACCCCGTCGACCGTTGGTTGGGCGGCACCACGGCGCACCCGGACGGGCTGGCGCCTCGGTCTACGACCACCTACACCACCCCCACCGAGTTCGTGCAGGTCGCACGGGCTACGGGTACGACCCGGCCGGGTGCTGAGGGCGACGTGGGGACTTTTCCTTCGCTAGCGCCCTGCCGTGTTGCCGCAAAGACTGTTGATGACATCCTGCCGACGCCACAGGTCGGCAGCACGAAGCTCCAGAACCTCGTCAACAACCTCTACAAGGGCACGACGAATCCGAACCGAGTTGGGAACGGCACGACCATGGATGCCATCCGGAACGAGATCGCCACGGGCGTCCCGACCGGCGGGCGTATGCACACGATCAAGGGACAGGAGACCCTCAACGGACTGAACAACTGGCTGCGACGAAACAAGGACGCCGACTACTACGGCCGACTTGTCGCCCAGAGCCTCGCTGACGAGCTGTCCCTCGTGCTGCGAGGTGCCGGATGAGCGCCAGCACGGTCGCCGCGATCGGGGCGCTCGTCGATGCTTATCGCGAGCTCACTCCGGTCCTGGACGAACACCTTGAGGACAACGATGGCGAACTGTTGCCGCACCTCGTCATGGCCGACATTGTTCGTTGGCTCGTCGATCACCGAGTCACTGATCCTGACGCCTGTCAGTCGATCCTCGAGTGGCTTGAACGCGAGTACACGCGTGGCCCAGAGGAAGTCCGTGGACTCATCGCTGTCAGCGGCGTCGAAATGATTCCTGACCCTGGGCAGCCCGGATCCGAACTACGAGACCTGCTCGGCCCGGAACTCAAGCGAGTGGATCCGTGGCTCGTCTGATCGCCGTCCTCGCCGGCGTACTGGCGTTGGTCCTCGGAATCGCCTCGCCCGCCAATGCCACCTCAAGCCCCGACCAAGGCTCCGCGACGGCCTACACCTACAACGACCCTCACCACTCGTCGGACAGTCCGACTGCGCAGACCGAGCGCGGTCCGCCCGCAGCGTTAGACCGTGACACCACGCACGGCGCCGTCGACCGTTGGTCGCGCGGCGCTTCGGCATGGTCGGGCCACACTTTCTCTCGCGCCGTGACCACCTACGGCGACACCGCTCGGCTCGTGCTGGTCGCCCTCGGGACGAGTACGGCCAAGGAGCAAGCTGAGGCCGATGGCAGGGCTCTGACGTCGCTCGCGCGAAGTGACGTTGCCGCAAAGACCGAATCACGCGTTCTCAGTACCGCGGGCGACGTCTGCAAGTTCAACAGCTTCACCGGCACCACGCTCGTGCTCATGGGCGACGGCACCAAGAAGCCGATCAAGGACGTCGAGCTCGGCGATACGGTGATGGCCACCGATCCCGAGACCGGAGAGAGCGGGCCACGCAAGGTCGTTGATCTGATCCGCCACTCCGGGCCGCACACGATGGTTGCCGTGCGGCTGGCCGACGGGGCCACAATCGACGCCACCGCTCAGCACCCCTTCTGGGTCGAGTCCCGGGATGCATGGGTCGACGCGATCGACCTCAAGCCCGGCGATATCGTCGTCGATGCCAGTGGGGATCTGATCGCCGTAGCGGGTGTTGGGATCAGCGAGCAGGACCTCACCGCCTACAACCTCACAGTTGCGGGCTTGCACACCTACTACGCAGGCGAGGATGCGGTCCTCGTCCACAACTCGGGTTGTACCAACATTGCGGACCTGCCTGCTAGCGCTGTTCGCAACTTGACGGAGGACTCGAACTACGCGTTCTCGCGGCTCAGTCAGAACCACGGGGTCACTCGAGTCGAGTTCCGCGAGCAGATCCACATGATCAAGCGGAATGAGAATCTCCCGGCGGACTTCAACCTGTCGTTCGGGCCGACCGGTGACGTGTGGAATCCGCGAACGGGAGAACTGATCGGGAGCATCGTCCATGGCGGGTGAGTCGCGGGAGGTGGCCGTCGTGGTTCGCTACACGGGATACGACGGCGCGACGCCCGAGCAGTGCGTGGCCTTGATGAGCTGGCACGCGAATCCCGGGGACGCGGACGCGGAGGCCGCCCGCCTCAACCTCGTCCGGCCCAACGAGCGGGTGGAGTACTTCGTCAAGATTCTGCGCGACCGTTCGGCCGAGTGATCAGCCGGCTCCGCCGGTGATGAGGCGGAGCTTGGCTTTGGTGACGAGTGCGTCGATGACGTTGGTGATGGTGGCGCGTTCTTCGTCGGTGAGTTGGTCGAGGTCGGCGAGGCGGGCGTCGACGTGGCTGCTGGGGGCGTTGAGGGGCCGTCGATCGGCGTCGTCGATGAGCAGGTAGTCGACGGTGACGTTGAAGACCTGGGCCATGCGGATGACGGCTTCGAGGCCGGGGGCGACTTTGTTGTTCTCGTAGCGGGAGACCTGGCGGGCGTCGGAGTCGATCTTCTCGGCCAGCTCGGCTTGGGACCAGCCGGCTTCGGTGCGCAGCGCTTTGAGGCGCTCGCCGTGGAAGGGGCTGGGCATCAGGTGGCCTCCGCTCGGGTCAGGTGATGCCCATTGTGCTGCGTCGATGACGGTCATGGTTGCCTCCGCTGGCCTGTCGCCTTGCACGAGAATGCACTACGTGGCATATCGTGTTGCCTGAGAGTGTAAGTCAGAAATTCTTTCAGGAGGTCGGCGTGGCACGCATCCCTGACGCCGAGTTGGCCCGGTTGAAGGCCGAGGTCAGCGTGCAGCGGCTGGTGGAGGGTTGCGGGGTCGTCCTGCGTCAGCAGGGCAAGGACCTGCTCGGGTGTTGTCCGTTCCACGACGACGACTCCCCGAGCCTGGTGGTCACCCCGGCGAAGAACCTGTGGCATTGCCTGGGGGCGTGCGGTCGTGGTGGTGGGCCGATCGACTGGGTGATGACCGCTCAAGGGGTCTCGTTCCGGCATGCGGTGGAGTTGTTGCGGGAGTCGTCCCCGGCGCTGGCGTCGTTGGCGCAGCCTGGGCCGCGGTCCACGGCACCGGGACCGGTGGCGCGGCCGAAGGCGGCGAAGCTGCCGTCGCTGGTGGCTCCGGACGCCGCTGACCAGGAGCTGCTGACCCTGGTGGTCGGGCACTATGCGGAGGCGTTGGCCGGTCACGGCGACGCCCTGGCGTTCCTGGCCCGCCGGAGGATCGACGACCCGGAAGCGATCGAGGCGTTCCGGATCGGGTTCGGTGATCGGACGTTGGGTTACCGGATCCCGCACTCGCGCACCGCCGACGGGGCGCGGGTCCGGGGTCGGTTGCGGGACCTGGGCGTGATCAAGACCAGTGGGCATGAGCACTTCCGGGGTTGCCTGACCTTCCCGATTCTCGACGCCGCTGGCCAGGTCGGTGAGGTCTACGGTCGGCGGCTCGACCCGCACGCCACCCCGCGGCACCTCTACCTGCCTGGCCCGCATCGCGGGGTCTGGAACCGGGCCGCGTTCGAGGTCGAGGAGCTGATCATCTGTGAATCGGTCATCGACGCGTTGACGTTGTGGTGCGCGGGATTCCGGCACGTGACCGCGGCCTATGGGGTCGACGGCTGGGGCCCCGACCACCAGCAAGCGTTGGTGGCGCATGGGGTGAAGCGGGTGCTGGTCGCGTTCGACGGGGACGATGCCGGCGACCGCGGCGCCAAGGCCCTCGCCCAGGAGTTGAGCGCGGCCGGGGTCGAGGTGTTTCGGGTCGAGTTGCCGCGCGGTGCCGACGTGAACGACGTCGCGACCGAGGCGAAGAACCCGACCGACGCGTTGGGCCGCTATCTGCGGAAGGCCGCGTGGATGGGCGGCGCCAAGACCAGCCAACCGACACCTGCGGTCGAGCCGGCTCGGGTGGTGCCGCCCGGGTTGGACTCGCCCGCCCACGCGGTCGAGCCCGTCGAGCCGGCACCGGTGGTCGTTCCCGCCGAGGTCCAGGTCGAAGATCTGGTCGACGACGCGACCGAGCCCGACGACTCCTCAACTCCTGCGGATCCGTCGCTGGTGGTGGGCCGCGAGCTGTTGGTGGAGTTCGCGGAACGGCGGTGGCGGGTGAGGGGCTTGGACAAGGTCACGTCGTTCGACGTGCTGCGGGTCAACCTCCTGGTCACCGTGAGCGGTCGGCCCGAGGGGTCGTCCCCGTCGTCGGGGTCGGGTTTCCATGTTGACACCCTGGATCTGTATTCGGCGCGGGCACGGGCGGCGTTCGTGGCCGCGGCCGCGGGCGAGTTGCGCCTGGCCCCGGAGGTCGTAAAGGCCGACCTGGGCCGGGTGCTGCTGGCGTGTGAGTCCAAGGCCGAGGAGGTCATCGCCGCCGCCCAGCAACCCGCGAAGTCCGAGGTCCGGCTCACGAGCGCGCAGCGAGGCGTCGCGCTGGATCTGCTGCGGGACCCGGACCTGATCGCCCGGATCGAGAAGGACTTCGCCCGCGTCGGGATGGTCGGCGAGCAGGTCAACTGCATGGTCGGCTACCTCACCGCGGTGTCCCGGCTGCTGCCCAGCCCACTCGCTGTGATCGTGCAGTCCACCTCGGCCGCGGGCAAGTCCGCGGTAATGGAGTCGGTGCTGGGGTTCGTCCCGGACGAGGACCGCGTCAGCTTCAGCGCGATGACCGGGCAGTCGCTGTTCTATCTGGGTGAGTCCGACCTGGCCCACAAGGTCCTCAGCATCGCCGAGGAGGAAGGCGCCAGCAGAGCCGCCTACGCGTTGAAGCTGCTCCAGAGTGAGGGCGAGCTGTCGATCGCCAGCACCGGGAAGGACACCGCTTCGGGTCGGTTGGTGACGCACACCTACAAGGTCACCGGCCCGACCGCGATCGTGTTGACCACGACGGCGATCGACGTCGATGAGGAGCTGCTCAACCGGTGCCTGGTGCTCACGGTCGATGAGGACCGCGACCAGACCCGCGCCATCCACGCCGCGCAACGCAGGGCGCAGAC
Source organism: uncultured Actinomycetota bacterium (assembly GCA_963815595.1). Classification (GTDB taxonomy): domain Bacteria; phylum Actinomycetota; class Actinomycetes; order Propionibacteriales; family Nocardioidaceae; genus Marmoricola. Next base: position 827,155 of record CAWFHA010000007.1, read on the forward strand.
GTTGGAGGGCTTGGCGGCGCGGACCGAGCGCGATCAGATCGTCGGTTTGCATCGGGATGCGCAGCGATTGTTGGAGCCGTTGGCGGTGGTCAATCCGTTCGCGGACCGGTTGACGTTCGCCGACGGCCGCACCCGGACCCGCCGCGACCACGGGAAGTATCTCGGGCTCATCAGCGCGGTCACGTTGCTGCACCAGCACCAGAGGCCGCGAAAGACGGCCACGATCAACGGTCGGGTGGTCGCCTACGTGGAGACCACGATCGGCGACATCGAGGTCGCGCACCGGCTCGCGCACGCTGTGCTCGGTCAGTCACTGGATGAGCTGCCGCCGCAGACCCGCCGGCTGCTCACCGCGGTCCACCGGTTCGCCACGGACGAGGCGAAGCGGCACGCGATCCCGCTCGACCTCGTGCGGTTCACCCGCAGGCAACTCCGCGAGCATCTGGCGGCCGCGGGAGCGGGCTGGGGTGACACCCAGCTCAAGGTCCACCTGGCCCGGTTGGCCGACCTCGAGCTCGTCGTCGCCCACCGGCTGGAGTCCGGCAGCTACGGCTACGAGCTCACCTGGAACCCACCCCGCGAGACCAGCAGCTACGACGAGGGTGGCAGGTTCCTCGCCGGCCTCACCGACCCGGCCACCCTGCTCGATGACCGGCCCGAGACCACCTACGACACAGAACCGGTCGGCCCCGAGGGCCAGATCCACGCCTACGACCCACAACCGGTCGGGGCACAAGCGCCGCTGGTCGGCCCCTGGTCGGGGCCCGGTCGGGGGGTGGTCGGCCCCCGGTCGGACCCACCTGAGGGCGTCGAGGACGACCCTGACGAGGGTGTTGACCTGCTGCGATACGCGTCCGGGGGTGGCCGCTGATGGGCAAACGAGGGCAGCACACGCCGCAACGCATCCCGGGCGACCCGACCGATGCTCATGGGTTCCCCGCGCTGGTGGAGGAGTTCCTCACCGACCTCGGCGCACGCGGCTACAGCCCGGCCACGATCCGAGCACGTCGGCAGTGCCTGGCGGCGTTGTCGGCCTGGCTGGCCGACCGCGGGGTCACCCAACCGGTCCAGGTCACCCGCCCGATGCTGGTCCGCTATCAGCGGCACCTGTTCCACTACCGCAAACCCAACGGCGAGCCCCTGTCGTTCCGGTCGCAGAACGCGCAACTGCTGCCAGTGCGGGCCTTCTTCAAGTGGGCGGTCCGCAACGACCATGTCGCAGCGAACCCCGCATCCGAGCTGGAGCTGCCCAAGGTCGAGAAGCGGCTCCCGAAGGCCGCGCTGACGGTCGAGGAGGCCGAGGCGGTGCTGGCGATCCCGGACCTGGGCACGCCGACGGGGGTGCGGGATCGGGCGATGTTGGAGACGTTCTACGGCACCGGCATCCGACGATCCGAGTTGGCTCGCCTGAACTGGCGCGACCTGGACATCGAGCGACGGACGTTGATGGTCCGGCAGGGCAAAGGGCGCAAGGACCGGATGGTGCCGATCGGGTCGCGGGCGATCGCCTGGATCGAGCGCTACCTCACCGAGGCCAGACCACGGTGGGCGGGCGAACCGGACGACGGGACGTTGTTCCTCACCGTCGACGGCACGCCGTTCAGCCTGGACCGGCTGACCCAGTTGGTCCGCGACTACGTGAAGGCGTCCGGGACCGACAAGGAGGGTGCCTGCCACCTGTTTCGCCACACGTTGGCCACGCTGATGCTCGAAGGTGGGGCCGACATCCGCTACATCCAAGCGATGCTCGGTCACGCCGAACTGTCCACGACCCAGATCTACACCCAAGTGTCGATCAGGGCGTTGCAGGCGGTGCACGCTGCGACGTTCCCCGCAGCATCCAACGCCCCGAGACGCCGTGGTGGTCCGTCGTTGGTGCCGGTGACCTCAGAGCCGGTCCACAAGGTCAGTGCCAGTCAGTTGTTGGCTGCTCTTGACTCTGAAATCGAAGAAGAGAACCGCGGGCCTGCCGGATCGAGCGGCTAGGCAAGAAACCTTGTCGCAAGTAACCTTGTCATCATGGAGGAGGGTGAGTGGTGGGCAAACAGCAGCCCGAGGACGGCCCCGAGGATGCTCACGAGGAGATCGAGGAGCCGGTCGTGGTCGAGTCGGCGCACCGTCACGGGGTCGCCGAGGCCGACATGCTGCACGCGTTGCGGTTCGCGATCACTCACGTTCGCCAAGACGACGACATGGTCATGTTCATCGGCCCGGACCGGGCCGGGAACCTGGTCGAGGTCGGTGTCGTGACCTGGCACGGCATCCTCGCGATCGTCCACGCCATGAGCCCCGCCCGCGAGAAGTATCTGAAGAGGTGACACCCGAGATGACCAAACGATCCCTGGCCGACCTGATCGCCCACGCCGACGAACTCGCCGACGCCTTCGAGAACCACGACCCCGCGCCTGAGGACTTCGACGCGCCCCTGCCGCCGCTGATGGCGGTCAAGCTTGCCGCGTTCCGTCGCGCGGCCGCGGAGAAGGAACTCGCCGAAGCCATCACCGCCGCCCGGCAAGCGCACCTGTCCTGGCGCCAGGTCGGCGAAGCCATCGGCACCACCGGAGAAGCCGCCCGACAACGCTACGCAGCCTCCTGACCGCCCATCCAAGAGCTGCGCCCGTCCTCTTCCCAGCCGCTTGAAGTTGCTGCGCCCGTCCAGCGCCCCTCCCTTTTAGCTCGTCGCTGATCTGCGCCCGTCCTATTCGACATACACGTCATGCAGAACGAGGCGGACTCAGTTCCGTCGGTGACAAAACCCCTAGGACGGGCGCACCATCGAAGCCATGGACACCTCGGAGCCAGACCCACTGCCCGTCCCAGCGCCTGACCCGGCGTTCGACTACGTGCGCGGTGGTGACCGCCGACGGATGCCCGCCCACCTCAAGCGCAAGCACAGGAAGCGTCCGGCGCCGAAGCCTGCCGTGACCGAGAAGGTCGTCGACGAGCAGCGTCAGCCACTCACCGAGTGCGCCCGCTGCGGCACCACACTGCCCGCCAGCGCGTCGACCGGGCGGCCGCGGGTCTATTGCTCGGCTGCCTGCAGGAAGGCCGCCTACGAGGACCGCAGAGCCGGCCGCGACGGAGCCGTTCAAGTGCAGCTCGTCGACCGGATCATCACCCGGACCGTCGAACGGGTCGAACGCGTGCAGCACCCGCCCACCGAGTGCGTGACCATGGTCTTGGCCGACCCCGCCCTGACCCGCAAGGTCCTCATCGGACTGTCGCGGCAGGTCGGGTCGAAGCGGATCACCCCAGCCGACGACGCCTTCTGGGACCTCGTCACATCCACCGAGTTCCTCAGCGAAGCGTTCGCCCGCTCCGCCAACCGCGCCGATCCTCGCCCCTGAACCAGACCGCCGGACGATCCACCACGGGCGACCTACAGCCGATCGTGCCCACACATCTGGCACCGTGAGGGCCGCTCAGTTGCGTCGGCGACGAAACCCGCCACCACGGGCGAGCCGACACCGGCCACGGGCGAGCCTTCAGGCTCACCGAGTCGCTCACAGCCGTCGTCGTCGGTGGCTGGAAGACTGACCCCATGACCACCGGCAGCCAGCAGACGAACTCGCGTCGCTGGCTGCTTCCTTTCCTAGCCGCTCTGATCGCCGCCCTGGCGGCGATCCTGCTCGGCACAACCGCATCCGCGTCCGCGACGGTCGGGGCTGAAACTCGCGTCGGGGCCTTCAACGTTGCCGGCGAGGTCCTCGTCGAGCCCCCGCAGGGCGAAAGCCCAGGTCAGCGGCTAGGGAAAGACGTTCCGCAGGCCAAAATCGTGGTGGCTACCGGTGTTGCCGCAAAGTCCGGCGACGAGGTCGCTGACATCGGGCACGCAGGACTACGTCACCAGTTCCCCAACACCCTTCCGCGAAAGAGCCAGTTCTTCGATGACATCGACCTCGGCGCACTGTCATCGAGGACGAGGGGCATGGATGGATTCCTCCAGCCAAACGGAAACACCCGCTACGTCCTGCGACATCCGGGAGGCGTGGGGGTCGATCGCTCAACAGGCGTTCCCACGGACGTCTTCACCGTCATTCGACGCCCCGACGGAAGCGTCGTCACCATGTTCCCCGGCACGAGTCCGATGGGCTGATCGCGATGGCACTCTCGATCGAACTGTGGACGTCCGAGGGGCTGGCCGGCGGCGCTGAGCACTGGTGGGATTTCGTCGAGGTGAACCTATACAAAGTGGACCCTGATCGCCGCACGTTCCCGCTGCTCTGGCGGGTAGATCCGTATGGCGACGCAGTCTTCACTCAAGCAGAACTAGGGCCACTCGCAGAGGAACTTCAACGCCTTGCAGCCGAGGGGCCACCAGCAGTAGTGGCGATCACCAGCGACCTTGTTTCGTTGTGCGAGGCGGGGATGAAGGCGCCTGCCGCCGAGCTCAGGTTCGTAGGGGACTGATGACGTCCTTGCGCCTACTCGCCACCGCGCTCGTCGCGTGGTTCTGCTTCGCGTCAGCCGACGCAGTCTCCCCGCTGACCGATTCGAACATGGCGGCCTACACCTATGACGCCGCCGGGGGCATGTCTCCACCGATTCGCGCCGCCACTGAGCGGGGACCGCCCACGGGCGGAGACCAGGACGACATCGACAACGCCGCCGACCGCGTGTCCCGCGGCGCTGAGGCGCGCGCAGACGGGCCCACACCCCGCGCTGCGATCATCTACAACGACGCCGTCTGGCTCGTGCAGGTCGCGCAGCCTATGGGTACAACCCACGAGCAAGCCCGGCGATCTGACGGGGAAGTTTCGTCGATTGCGCGTTCCGGTGTTGCCGCAAAGTCTGAAGGTCCGCTCTCGCGCCTTCTCGGAAATCGTGTGCGAGACGAGCGAGGCTCAATCGGTCCCTTCGGCAAGGGGACGACCGAGGCCGGCAATCGAGGGGCCCGCTACTCCGGGAAGTGGTACGACTCCGAGGACGCGGCCCGGCGTGCTGCGGAGCGGTACGCGGCCAAGCACCCGAGCTCCTGCACGTTCCGGGGCCTCTGCGGAGCTGGTGATCACTATCACGTCGACAAGGAGATCAACGGCTTCCTTATGCACACACGCCACTACTACTTCCCGCGCTAAGGGGTCACGATCATGTGGGTTGATGCCGAAGGGGTTTGTCACACTGTCGCGGTGCCCGACCCGACAGAGCTGATGTCAGATGACTTCCGCGAGAGTCTGGACCATCTGATCGGCGAGCAAGCCGAGGAGGTTTCTGATGTGATCTCTGAGCAGGAGGACCTGTTCTACCGGGAGCACTTGGCGACCATGCAGACCGATGCCCGGGAACGCAGGTTCGAGGGCATGGCTCCGCCGTCGGAACTCCTCGGGAGTGCTATCGCGACGCTCGACGAGTTGCGGCGCTGCATACTGGCCGTCGACAGGCGGTGGCGCCTGGATGCCATCGTCGCACTGGACGACTACCTATCGTGACTCGCAAGGCGTCCCCGAACCTTCTGGCACTCCTGCTGGTCGCGCTCACGACAGTCGCGGTCGGAAGCAGCTCGTCGGCGTCCGCGGCGCTCCCAGCTGAAACTCGCGTCGGGGCCTTCAACATTGCAGGCGAGGTTCTCGTCGAGCCCCCACAACAAGAAAGCCCAGGTCAGCGGCTAGGGGAAGCGGCCACGGGGGTCGTAGATGCGGTGGCTACCGGTGTTGCCGCAAAGACTGTTGATGACATCCTGCCGACGCCACAGGTCGGCAGCACGAAGCTCCAGAACCTCGTCAACAACCTCTACAAGGGCACGACGAATCCGAACCGAGTTGGGAACGGCACGACCATGGATGCCATCCGGAACGAGATCGCCACGGGCGTCCCGACCGGCGGGCGTATGCACACGATCAAGGGACAGGAGACCCTCAACGGACTGAACAACTGGCTGCGACGAAACAAGGACGCCGACTACTACGACCGACTTGTCGCCCAGAGCCTCGCTGACGAGCTGTCCCTCGTGCTGCGAGGTGCCGGATGAGCGCCAGCACGGTCGCCGCGATCGGGGCGCTCGTCGATGCTTATCGCGAGCTCACTCCGGTCCTGGACGAACACCTTGAGGACAACGATGGCGAACTGTTGCCGCACCTCGTCATGGCCGACATTGTTCGTTGGCTCGTCGATCACCGAGTCACTGATCCTGACGCCTGTCAGTCGATCCTCGAGTGGCTTGAACGCGAGTACACGCGTGGCCCAGAGGAAGTCCGTGGACTCATCGCTGTCAGCGGCGTCGAAATGATTCCTGACCCTGGGCAGCCCGGATCCGAACTACGAGACCTGCTCGGCCCGGAACTCAAGCGAGTGGATCCGTGGCACCGTGAGGGCCGCTCAGTTGCGTCGGCGACGAAACCCGCCACCACGGGCGAGCCGACACCGGCCACGGGCGAGCCTTCAGGCTCACCGAGTCGCTCACAGCCGTCGTCGTCGGTGGCTGGAAGACTGACCCCATGACCACCGGCAGCCAGCAGACGAACTCGCGTCGCTGGCTGCTTCCTTTCCTAGCCGCTCTGATCGCCGCCCTGGCGGCGATCCTGCTCGGCACAACCGCATCCGCGTCCGCGACGGTCGGGGCTGAAACTCGCGTCGGGGCCTTCAACGTTGCCGGCGAGGTCCTCGTCGAGCCCCCGCAGGGCGAAAGCCCAGGTCAGCGGCTAGGGAAAGACGTTCCGCAGGCCAAAATCGTGGTGGCTACCGGTGTTGCCGCAAAGACGGGACGCAACTTCGACAACTACGGAGGCGAGTTCCTCGACGACGCGGTCCGGTCGCCAGTGGTCCGTCCCGACGTGCCGGGTATGTCGTCCAAGATCCAGCGTCAGATGGGAACTCGAGGATGGACTCCTGGTCTCATCGACGAGGCCGTCCTCCAAGGCCGAGCCTTCCCAGCGGTGAACAAGCTCGGTGGCGCCAACACGCCAGCGACGCGGTACGTCCACCCGAGGACCGGACAGTCGGTTGTCATCGACAACGCGACCGGCGAGATCATCCAGGTTGGCGGCCCGGGGTTCCGATACTGATGAGCCACGAGTCCTTACCGCATCTCCTCCGATCGGCTCGACGTGTCGGCGAAGAATTCTGTTGGCCGGCTACAGAGGCACTCTCAGTCGTCGAGGCTCTCCAACGTCTCGGGTTGGTCGTTCTCGGCGCCGAACTTTGGCGCTTTGAAACCGAAGATTCACCGCCGACGGTTATCGGTTGGACCGAGCACGAGATTCCTCCGGGACCGTCTGCAGCTCGCCTTGCCGAGGCAACTCGCCTCGTGACGGACATCCTCATTTCACATTCGGGTGACCTCGACCTGTGGGTCAACTTGACCTGGGAGGAGATGAACTCACGGACCGAATCAACGAGACAGAACCTGACGCGAGACGTTCGTGATGACAGAAGGCGCGAGGGAGAGCGGAACCCATGAGTCCCGCGGCCCAGTCTCGAGCGCTTACGTTCCTCATCGCGTTGGTCTGCGCCCTGGCGGCGATCCTGATGGGCGCTACGTCAGCGTCTGCGGCGGCCGTACCGACTTCGGCGACCGTGGGTGTTCGTGTTTGCGACGTACACCCCCAGTCCGCGTCGATGACTGACACAGTGACCGCACGTGGTTCTCCCGGATACGACCCTTCCGGCACCACTGACGACGCCGTCGACTATGGGTCGCACGGCGCTTCGGCGCGCTCGGCTACAGCCACATCACCTGCGATCACGACCTACGACCGGACCACGGCGCTCGTTCAGATCGCACGGACTGCGGGTACGACCGACCGGATCGCGCAGGTCACCGATGGGAACTCCGTCGTCTTCGAGCCGACCGGTGGTGCCGCAAACAAGGGAGACGACCTCGTCGACGTATGGCGGGTCGTAGGTCCTGACGAGGCGGCTGATATCGCGAGAACGGGCGGCTACCGAGTCCAGCCTGGCGGCGAGGGCAAGTACTTCTTCCCCACGAGTGGACAGGCCGAGAACCTCGGGCAGATGTACAACAAGGCGAACTGGCCGGGGCCGCAGACACTCACGGGTGGGCAGGTTCCCCGCAGTGTCATCGCGAGAGCGGAATCGGTCAACGCCGGCACCGAAGGTCCCGGATGGTTCATCCGCTCACCCGATATCCCGAACATCTGCAACGTCCAGTGTCTGGGGATCATCCCGTGACCCCCTACGCCGTCGACTGCGAACTTGAGTTGTCGCCCAGCGCCGAGGGCGGACTGCTAGAACCCATGCCGGCGCCGACGCCGTCGCTGCTTCTGATCTTCTCCGTGGCGATAGAGAACCATGGGCAAGACGAGCTTCAGATTGGAGCCATGATCAGTGGGCCCGCTGCGCTCGTCCCCGGCACCGTCACCGGAGCGCAGGTGACCTTCTGGGAGGACGTGGGGCGGGTATATGCCACCCCTGGCACTGAATTCCGACTCTGGTACTCCGGTCGGATCGTGGGCTCGGGCAGGGTCTTGTCAGAACTAGCGGATGAGACAGGCGACCCGCCGTGATGACGGTCAGGTGTCTCGTCCACGCCGCGCTGGTGACCATGATGGCGGTCTTCGGCTGGACGGCAGCGCCGACGCTCGCCAGCGCTGATGTGCCGTCGTTCGCCTCCACTGGTTACCTCTACGAGAGCCAGCACCACACCGCCGGGCTGACGCACGCCACTAGCGAGCGTGGACCGCCGGTGAAGTACGGCCGCACCGCCTACGACCCCGCCGGCCATTGGTCGCGTGGGTCATCGGCGCGCCCGGACGGACCTACCCCGACGGCCAGCACCCACTACGCCGCCTTCGCAGCGCTTGTGCAGACTGCATGGGCTACACCTACGACGGGTCGGCGCGCTGAGGCGACTGACGGGGACTCTCGTTCCACCACCGGCGCGGTGGTTGCCGCAAAGAGCGCGGACGAGGCGTCAAGCCTCGTAACAAGAACCGTCGCTGACGCTCGCGAGTGGTTAGGCCCCGGTGGTCGCGCAATCACGAACGATGCCGGTGACAAGATCTTCTTGTCACAGAATGGCCTCCGACGGATTCGCGTGGACATCAAGAGGCCCTATCCGCACGAATTCGGACATGCCCACGTCAAGGAGTTCATCGACGGGAAATGGGTCAGGTCCGGCCCCATCTACCCCTCCGACGTACCCGGCAGGTGAAGGAATGCGAATCGATGATGTCAATGGAAGTCGGCAGCTGGCGCACGTCGGCCTAGGGCTGACCGAAGCTGAGGCAAACGAGTTGCGAGACACCCTGGACCTGCTGTTGAGGGATCCGGGAGAGCGTCATGAGCACGTGTCGGGCGCCGACTATCAGGCCGAGCTAACGGTCTGGATTCAGCGGGGAAGCACGTGACGTGATGTTTGCCGTGCAGTCGCTGCAGCCTGGCCTCGCGGCAGGCGCTGTGCAGTCGACGCTCGACTCGATTGGCCTGCCGTCTACGCCCGAGTTGGTGGCCATGTACGGCTGGCGCAACGGGACCGCGTCTGACATCCCGCGAGCCTCGACGATATCCAGCTGCTTCCTGGCTTTCACTTGCTGTCGCTGGAAGATGCCGTCACGAACTACGGGGCGTTCGTCACCGACGAACGCTGGACGCCGGGTTCCCTGTTCGACGCTGTCGTGACGCCCATCGCCCGTCCTGCGCCCCTCCTGGCCCGAGCCCGCCCGTCCTATTCGACATACACGTCATGCAGAACGAGGCCGCCACGGTTGCGTCGGTGACAAAGCCCCCAGGACGGGCGCACCCTGAAACGGCCATGCATCGGATCGTGCGTCATTTCCGGACCACATGTGACCTGTTGGATTGCAGGGGATCCACCATATTTCCGCAGGTCAGGGGCGTGAGTGTCTGCTCGTGTCCACCGGGTGCAACACTGCCGAGTGTTGGTTCGAGGCCAACCGGGGGAGCCGACGACGAGGCCCCCGATCCTGCCCGGATCGGGGCCTCCTCGCGTCCGTCCCCAGTGCGCTCAGCCGGGTCGTCGGGCCAGGTGCACGGTGCACGACGACTCGCCGCGGGTCAGCGGGTCGCGAAAGGTCACCACCTCGGCGACACGTCGACGTACGCCGCACGCAGGGCGGTCAGGAAGTCCTTGTCGGGCGGGTCGTCGGACCACACGCCCAGCACGCCGCCGGGCTCGATGAGCTCGCGCATCCGGTCGAGCCCGGCCGGGGTGTAGAACCAGCGATGGCTCTCGTGGAGCACGTGGCTCGGGGTGTGGTCGATGTCCAGCAGCACCGCGTCGAACCGGCTGTCGGTGACCCCCGCGGCCTCCGACCGACCGCCGACGACCGCGAAGAAGTCGGCGCGGGTCAGGAGCGTGCGCGGGTCGCCGACGAGGGCTCCGGAGACCGGCAGCAGCCCGCGGCGGTGCCAGTCGATGACGGGTGCGAGCGCCTCGACCACGTTGACCGAGGCGACCCCGCGGGTCCTCCAACGCCGTGACCGCGGTGTAGCCGAGCCCGAGACCACCCACCAGGACCCGCCAGCCGTCGCCGTCGAGCATGCCCAGGGCGGCGCGGCTGAGCTCGCTCTCGGAGGCGGTGAAGGCGGTCGACATCAGGTACTCGTCGTCCACCGGGCCTCGTAGACCTCCCCGAGCACGGAGTCGCGCCGGCGCGCAGGCTGATCTCGCCGATGGAGGTCTGCTGCCAGTCCAGCTCCTCGAGGCGACGCGACACCCGGCCTGCCTAGGCCCCGCGCTCATCGCCCTTGCCAGGTCGCCCCGACTACTCGCCCCAGCCCATCGGGAAGACCTCGAACGGCGCGGCGAAGGCGACCCCGAGACGCTGGCCGGTGCCGCGGCCCATGCCCTCGAGGAACTCCCGCGGGTCCCAGTTCTCCCAGCCCAGGCCGTCGATGTAGGCCTGGTGCGCCCGCAGCGACTCGACCCCCGCGTCGAAGGTGTCGGTGGTGTCGACCGCGTGGGTGGAGCCGGGCGAGCCGAACGCCCACACCGCGCGTACGCCGCCCCAGGGCTCGGTGCCGTCCTCGAGCTGCTCGGGGAACACCCACCGGTTGCCCGCGTCGCGGACCGCGTCGAGCACTGCCCGGCCGACAGCGATGTGGTCGGCCTGGTTGAGGTTGCTCCCGCCCCAGGTGTCGCGGAAGTTCCCGGTGATCACGACGTCGGGCCGATGGCGGCGTACCTCCGCGGTCAGCAGGCGGCGCATCGCGACGCCGTACTCGAGGATCCCGTCGGGCTGGCGGAGGAAGTCGACGGTCTCCACCCCGACGATCCGGCCCGACTCGACCTGCTCGGCCTCGCGCACCTCGCGGCACTCGTCGGGGGGCATCGAGTCGATGCCCGCCTCGCCACTGGTCACCATCGTGTAGCCGACCCACTTGCCCTGCCCCGTCCAACGGGCCACGGCGGCGGCGGCACCGAACTCCATGTCGTCGGGGTGGGCCACGATGCACAGCGCCCGCTCCCAGCTCTCGTCGAGGGCTTCGAGGGGCTCCGGCTTCGCTGCGTCCATGGGCCGAAACTACTCCTGGTCGCGCACGAATAGGCCCGAGCCGCCCACCACCACTACCCTTGGTCGGTGAGTGAGAGCAGTACACCGACCGTCCCCGCCTTCGACGAGCTGGGGCTGGACCCCCGGGTGGAGAAGGTCCTGCGCGAGGTGGGCTACGAGAGCCCCTCGCCGATCCAGGCCGAGGCCATCCCGCCGCTGCTGGAGGGCAAGCACGTCGTCGGGCTCGCGCAGACCGGCACCGGCAAGACGGCGGCCTTCGCGCTGCCGATCCTCTCCCGCATCGACCTCTCGCAGTCGACCCCGCAGGTGCTGGTCCTGGCGCCGACCCGTGAGCTGGCGCTCCAGGTCTCCGAGGCGTTCGGCCGCTACGCCACGCACCTCAAGGGGCTGCACGTGCTGCCCGTCTACGGCGGTCAGGGGTACGGCGTCCAGCTCTCCGCCCTGCGCCGTGGCGTGCACGTCGTGGTCGGTACCCCCGGTCGGGTGATGGACCACCTGGAGAAGGGGACGCTCGACCTCAGCGAGCTGCGGTTCGTCGTGCTCGACGAGGCCGACGAGATGCTCAACATGGGCTTCGCCGAGGACGTCGAGACGATCCTCGCGGGCACGCCGGAGAGACAAGCAGCTCGCCCTGTTCAGCGCCACGCATGCCGGCCCAGATCCGGCGGATCATCAAGCGCTACGCGCCGGGCGCGACCGAGATCACCGTGAAGTCCAAGTCGGGCACGGCCACCAACGTCGCCCAGCGCTACCTCAAGGTCGCGCACCCGCAGAAGCTCGACGCGCTGACCCGGATCCTGGAGGTGGAGAACTTCGACGGGATGATCGTCTTCGTGCGCACCAAGCACGCCACCGAGGAGCTCGCCGAGCGGCTCCGGTCCCGCGGCTTCGCGGCCTCGGCGATCAACGGCGACGTGGCGCAGGTGCAGCGCGAGCGCACGATCGACCAGCTGCGCAAGGGCAAGCTCGACATCCTGGTCGCCACCGACGTGGCCGCGCGCGGGCTCGACGTCGAGCGGATCAGCCACGTGATCAACCACGACATCCCGACCGACACCGAGTCCTACGTGCACCGCATCGGGCGCACCGGCCGCGCCGGTCGCAGCGGGCAGGCGATCTCGTTCGTCACCCCGCGGGAGAACTACCTGCTCAAGGCCATCGAGAAGGCCAACCGGACCACGCTGGAGCAGATGAGCCTGCCCACGGTCGAGGACGTCAACGCCTTCCGGGTCGCCAAGTTCACCGAGGCGATCACCCAGGCGCTGGGCGACCCGCAGCTCGGGATCTTCCGCGAGCTGGTGCAGTCCTACGAGCAGGAGCACGACGTGCCGGCCGCGGACATCGCGGCCGCGGTCGCCGTACTCGCGCAGGACGGCGAGCCGCTGTTCCTCGAGGAGATGCCCGAGCCACGCACGGAGCGCCGGGAGCGCCGCGAGCCGGCCGGGGGACTGGTGCGCTGGCGGATCGCGGTCGGCAAGCGCCACCGGGTCGAGCCGCGCCAGATCGTCGGCGCCCTCGCCAACGAGGGCGGGCTGAAGCGGTCGGACTTCGGGCGCATCGACATCAAGCCGAACTTCTCCCTCGTCGAGCTGCCGCCCGACCTCTCGCGCGAGACCCTCGGACAAGCTGGCCGACACCCGGATCTCCGGGCATCCTGATCGACCTGCAGCTCGACAAGGGCCCGGCCCCGCGCTCCGGGCCGCCCAAGCGGTACGACGACCGCGGGCCTCGCGCCGGCGGCAAGAAGCCCCGCCACAAGAACAGCTGAGCCGGACTCAGTCCGTCGCCGCGATGAACATCCGCGAGCCGGGCGGCGCGATCCGCCGGTAGTCGCGCCCCGTCGCCCGCCCGGCGTCGGTGGCCAGTGCCTTCTGCAACGACTCCTGGTCCTCGAACCAGAGCTCGGCCATCCGGTGGTAGGAGAGCCCCAGACCGTCGGCTGCCCCGGTGACCCGGGCGCTCTCCCACCGCAGCAGACCCGGCACCTGGTCCACGAGCGGGCCGTGCACCCCGAGGTAGTGCTCGTCGAACGCCGCGACGTCGTCGGGCTGGGCGTAGAGGACCACGAGCTTCACCGTCACCGGGGCAGCCTACGGGCCGTGGTCACGGGGGCGGATAGGCTCGCCCGCCGAGGGGCGGTAGCTCAGTCGGTCAGAGCAGAGGACTCATAATCCTTGGGTCGTGGGTTCGAGCCCCACCCGCCCCACGAGGTGCCGGTCCTGCCGGTGGCGAGGTCGCGTGACCCTCAGTCGAACAGGAACCCGGCCCCGCCGTTGAGGCCGTCGGAGACGTAGACGGCGAGGTAGCCGACGGCAGCAAGGGCGCCGAGCACGGTCGCGGCGATGCAGGCGCCTGCACCCCTCTCGGCGCGTCGGCCCGCGTTGCCGACGACGAATCCGGCCACCCCCAGCACGAGCGGGAGCCCCGACCAGAACGCGGGGAGCAGCAGCAGGACGGCGGGCACCGAGAGACCGAGGGCGGCACCGCCTGCGCTCTCCCTGCGCAGCGCCCGGGGCACGACGAGGCCGAACGCGACCGCGCCGGCAATGACGATGGCGGCGAGGACCGTGATGATCTCGCCCCAGTCGTGGGCGCCGTACATCGTTCCCGCGGTGGCGACGAGGCAGGCTCGCGACGCCGAGTCCCGGCGATGCTGCCGCTCGAGAGGCGGGTCGAGCTGTGGGGGTGGGTGGTGGCGGTGGTGGTGGTCATGGTCGTTCCTCTCGGAGTGGTGTTCGGATGCCCTGAGTCTTCGGCTCCGCAGCGTCCGGGTCGTCACGCCGAGGAGTGGTTCGAGCGACCCGCCCGGGTGATCCGCGCGTAGTCCGCCGGAGTGACGACGCGAGGCGTCGCGGAGTCCTACCGTGGGCGTCATGGACGTGCGCGACCTCGCCCGGCGCTACGGCGACCTGGCGCTGGCCCTGGTGCTCGCCGTGGGGATCAGCCTCGAGCTCCGCGCGTGGGTCCGAGACGGCCTGCCCACCGCCTTGGCGCTCGGGCTGCTCACCACGCTGCCGTTCGCGGTGCGGCGCCGTACGCCGCTGGTCTCGTTCGTTCTGGTCATGCTGGGCATCGAGCTGCTGGGCAGAGTGCAGCCGGGCTTCGACAACGACTCGATGTTCTTCGTCGTGGCGTTCTTCCTCACGCTGTACTCACTCGGCCGGCACGCCTCGGGGCTGGAGGCCTGGCTGGGAGCGCTGGGCGTCCTGGCGGCGATGTTCCTCTTCGCCGAGAGCGAGGGCGGGCTGGGGCAGGTCGATCTCGGCGACATCGCGTTCCTGCTGGGCTTCGTCGGTGCACCGTGGGGTGTCGGGGCTGACCTGCGGCTGCGCCAGGAGCGCGAGACCGAGCTCAACGCGGAGAACGAGCGGCTGCGCCGCGAGCAGGAGGCCCGAGAGCGACGCGCGGTGGCCGAGGAGCGCTCGAGGATCGCCCGCGAGCTCCACGACGTCGTCTCGCACGCCATCTCGGTGACCGTCCTGCAGGCGCGAGGTGCGCGCCGGGCGCTGGCCGCCGACCCGGAGGCCGTGCGAGAGGCCCTGGACGCGATCGAGCAGACCAACACCGCGGCGCTGGGCGACATGCGCCGCCTGCTGGCCGTGCTGCGCGACACCGAGCCCGAGCCGACGTCCGGCACCGCCGGTGGGCCGGGCCGCGAGCCGCAGCCGTCGCTCGAGCATCTCGAGCAGCTGGTGGACCAGGTGCGCAGCTCCGGTGTCCCAGTGACCCTGGAGGTCAGGGGCGACCCGCAGCCGGTGCCGCCGGGCGTCGACCTCTCCGCCTACCGGATCGTCCAGGAAGCGCTCACCAACGTGCTCAAGCACACGGCGTCGGCACGCGTCACGGTCGTGCTGGAGTACGGCGCGGACGCCCTGGGCGTCACGGTCCTGGACGACGGGATCCCCGGTCCGCTGGACGCCGAGGGCGGGGGACACGGGCTGATCGGCATCCAGGAGCGGGTCGCGGTGGTGGGCGGCGAGGTGACTGCCGGCCCGCTGGCTCGACGGCGGCTTCGAGGTCAGGGCCCGGCTCCCGTTCTCGGTGGAGGTCTCGTGATCCGGGTGGTGCTCGCGGACGACCAGCCGCTCGTGCGCACCGGGCTGCGGATGATCCTCGCCGCCGAGGAGGACATCGAGGTCGTGGGGGAGGCGGCCGACGGTCGGCAGGCGATCGCGGCCTGTGCCGAGCTGACCCCGGACGTGGTGCTGATGGACGTCCGGATGCCGGGGGTCGACGGCATCGAGGCGACGCGGGTGGTCACCCGGCAGGCCGACCCGCCCCGGGTGCTGGTGCTCACCACCTTCGACCTCGACGAGATCGTCTACGACGCCCTGCGTGCGGGCGCCAGCGGCTTCCTGCTCAAGGACGCCCCGGAGGAACGGCTGACGACCGCGATCCGGGTCGTGGCCGAGGGCGGCTCGTTGTTCGCCCCCTCGGTGACCCGGCGGCTGATCGAGGAGTTCGCCCGGCGTACCGACGCCAGACCCGCTCCCGAGCTGGCCGCCCTCACCGACCGGGAGCACGAGGTGCTCCGACTGGTCGCCCGCGGGCTGAGCAACGCCGAGATCGCGGGCGACCTGTTCCTCAGCGAGAACACCGTGAAGACCCACGTCGCCCACGCTGCTGATGAAGCTCGGCGTCCGCGACCGCGTCCAGGCCGTCGTCCTGGCCTACGAGTCGGGGCTGGTGCGGCCGGCGGGGTGAGGGGTGCCGGAATACCCGGTTAACCGGGTACTCATGGTCGATCGGGGTGTTGCAACGCCCGAAGAGACCATGGATCCCCGGGTAACCGGGTGTTCATGCAGCCCGCCGAGACCATCTCAGTCGGCGAGGGCGATCTCCTCGCAGCGCCGGACGCTGCGGCGTACGGCGGCGCGGTCGAGGCCGAGGAGGGCGGTGAGCCAGATGCCGTTCTGCACGACGTCGATGTCGGCGGCGCGCCGGCCGGCCTCGCGTGCGGCCATCGCCGGCCGGGCCGCGCGGATCAGGCGGGCGATGCCCTGCCGGTAGCGCTTCTGGGCGGTGGCGTTGATCCGGGCGAAGTCGGGGTGCGCCTGGGCCAGGGCCCACAGCTGCAGGCGCAGCGAGAGGTACTCGGTGGTCAGGTACGCCGGCTCGGCGACGCGGCGGAGCACGGCGCGCAGCTGTTCCTCGGGCGGGAGCGAGAGGTCCGCATCGACCATGGCGACGTCCTGCTCGTTGATGCGGTGCAGCGCGGCCGCGATCAGGGAGTGCTTGTCGGAGTAGTGGTAGTTGACCAGGCCCAGCGCGACTCCGGCCTCCCGCGAGACCGCGCGCATGCTGACCGACGAGATCCCGCCACGGGACAGCAGGGAGAGGGTCGCGTCCAGGATCTGCTGCTGGCGGTCGACCCTGTCCTCGGGGTCGGGGATGTCGGGCACGTGCACGAGGGTACAGAAGCCACGGCTGGCGGTTGAACGAATGTTCAAGAACCTATTGAACGATCGTTCGAGCACGCCTATCGTCGGGCCATGGAACAGGTCACGACGAGCGACGTGCAGCGGGTGGCCACCGGCCACGACCCTGACCCCGGTCGCTCGATGTCGCTGCGGGCCGAGGCCTACACCGAGCCCCGCTGGTTCGAGGCGGACCTCGCGGCGATCTTCCGACGCACCTGGCAGTGGGTGTGCCACGTGGAGAAGTTGGGAGAGCCCGGCAGCTACCTCTCCGCCGTGGTCGCCGACATGCCGGTCGCCGTGGTCCGGGACCGGTCCGGTGAGCTGCGGGCGTTCTACAACGTCTGCAAGCACCGGGCCCACGAACTGCTCTCCGGCTCCGGCACCACCCGCGCCATCGTGTGCCCGTACCACGCGTGGACCTACGGCCTGGACGGACAGCTGAAGGGCGCCCGCCGCACGAGCGGCATGGAGACCTTCGACAAGAGCGAGATCTGTCTCGACCGGATCCAGGTCGAGGAGTTCGGGGGCTTCGTCTACGTCAACCTGGACCCCACGGCCACCCCGTTGGTGCAGCAGGCTCCCGACCTGGCTGCCGACATCGCACGGTGGGCCCCCGACGTCGCCGGCCTCACGCACGCCAAGCGGCTGACCTACGACGTGCGCACCAACTGGAAGAACGTCATCGACAACTTCCTGGAGTGCTACCACTGCCACGTCGCCCACAAGGAGTTCGTCTCGCTCGTGGACATGAGCACCTACGAGGTGGTGACCCACGGCATCTGGTCCAGCCACTTCGCCGAGGCCGGCAAGGAGCAGAACGCGGCGTACGACGTCTCCGACGCGACCGTCACCGAGCACGCCGTGTGGTGGCTGTGGCCGAACACCTGCCTGCTGCGCTACCCGGGGCGGGGCAACTTCATGGTCTTCCAGGTGGTCCCCGCCGGTCCCGACCGCACCCTGGAGACCTGGGACTTCTTCCTGGAGGACACCGAGCTCGACGAGGCGGAGCAGCAGTCCGTCCGGTACGTCGACGAGGTGCTCCAGGTCCAGGACATCGACCTCGTGGAGAGCGTGCAGCGGGGGATGAGCACCCCGGCGTTCGACCAGGGCCGCATCGTCTACGACCCCGAGGGGTCCGGACTCTCCGAGCACGGCGTGCACCACTTCCACGGCCTGGTCCTCGAGGCGTACCGGTCACTGGTCGCCGGCGCCGTCGAGGGCCCGGCCGCCGTCCCCAGCGCACCCCACGTGGTGACGACGGCGCTCACGGCGCACGGCTGAGGAGCGGGATGTCCGAGCCCGTGATCATCACCTGCGCGCCCACTGGTGGCGTGCACACCCCGACCATGTCCCCGCACCTGCCGATCACCCCCGAGGAGATCGCGCAGGCCTCCATCGAGGCCGCCGAGGCGGGGGCCGCGATCATCCACCTGCATGCCCGCAACCCCGAGACCGGACAACCCGACCCGCGGCCGGAGCTGTTCGCCGAGTTCATGCCCCGGATCTCCGCGGCGTGCGACGCGGTCATCAACGTCTCCACCGGCGGCGGGCTGGGGATGACGCGCGAGGAGCGGCTGCGTGCCGCCGTACGGACCTCGCCCGAGATGGCCTCCCTCAACGTCGGCTCGCTCAACTTCGGGCTGTTCCCGATGCTGGACAAGTACGACAGCTGGAAGCACGACTGGGAGCCCGCGTTCCTGGAGATGACCCGGGACTTCGTCTTCAAGAACACCTTCGCCGACCTCGAGTACATCGTGAAGGAGCTGGGCGGGAACCACGGCACCCGGTTCGAGTTCGAGTGCTACGACCTGGGCCACCTATACAACCTCGCCTGGCTGGTCGACCAGGGGTGGGTCGAGCCGCCGTTCTTCGTGCAGCTGGTCTTCGGCATCCTCGGCGGCGCCGGTGCCGACCTCGACAACCTGATGCACCTGCACACGATCGCGGACAAGCTCTTCGGCGACGACTACGAGTGGTCGGTCCTCGCCGCAGGCCGCCACCAGATGTCCTTCGCGACCCAGGCGGCCATGCTGGGCGGCAACCTCCGGGTCGGCATGGAGGACAGCCTGTTCATCGGTCCCGGCGAGCTCACCCCGTCCAACGCCAGCCAGGTCACCAAGATCCGCGGGATCGTGGAGTCGCTCGGCCGTCAGGTGGCGACCCCCGCCGAGGCCCGGCAGCGCCTCGGGCTGAAGGGGGCGGACCGTGTCGGGTTCTGAGCCGTCGAGCGGCACGGGCCTCGCCGACACCAGGGTGGCCTCGCTCGGTGCCGGGGTGATCGGGCAGAGCTGGACAGCGCTCTTCCTCGCCGCGGGCTGCTCGGTCGCCGTCTTCGACCCCGATCCACAGACCGAGACCCGGGTCAGACAGGCGGTGGAGACCGCCTGGCCGGTGCTCACCGAGCTGGGTCTCACCCGCCACGGCGAGCCGGACCGGCTGTGGTTCCACCCCGACGCGCGGGCCGCGGTCGAGGGAGCGCGGTTCGTGCAGGAGAGCGTGCCGGAGCGGCCGCGGACCAAGCACGAGCTGTACGCCGCCATCGAGCCGGCCCTGGACCCCGTGGCCGTGGTCGGCTCCTCGGCGTCCGGACTGACCCTCGGCGAGCTCCAGGAGGGCTGGCAGGACCCGGGTCGCTTCGTGCTCGGGCACCCGTTCAACCCGCCGCACCTGATCCCGCTGGTCGAGGTCATGGGCAACACGCGCACCGACCCCGGGGTGGTCGAGACGGCACGAGCGTTCTACGAGTCGATCGGCAAGGTGACGATCGAGGTCAGGCGAGAGGTCCCCGGGCACGTGGCCAACCGGCTCCAGGCCGCGCTGTGGCGCGAGGCCATCCACCTGGTCAACGAAGGAGTCGCCAGCGTCGAGGACGTCGACACCGCGGTGTCCGCGGGACCCGGGCTGCGGTGGGCCGTCATGGGGCCGACGATGCTGTTCCACCTCGCGGCCGGCCCCGGAGGACTGGCGGAGTTCTGCGAGCGCTACGAGCAGAGCTTCAACCGCTGGTGGGAGGACCTCGGCACGCCGGTGCTGGACGAGGAGACCGCGCGCAGGCTCGTCGAGGGGTTGACCCCGGCGACCCACGGCCGGTCGGTCGGCGAGCTCTCCAGCCGGCGCGACGCCGCCCTGGCGGCCACGGTCCGTGCGACCCAGGAGCTGCGCGGATGACGCTGGCCGGGAGGACCGCGCTCGTCGCCGGAGGGCGCGGCGGAGTGGGCCGCGCCGTCGTCGCCCGCTTCGTCCAGGAGGGGGCCACCGTCTACGCGGCGGACCTGACCGAGGGCGGGTCGGGGAGCACCCCCGCGGAGGACGAGGCGGTCTTCCTGCGGATGGACGTGACCTCCGAGGCCGAGGTGGCAGTCGCCATGGCGACCGTGGGCGAGCAGGTCGGCCGGCTCGACGTACTCGTGAACGCCGCCGGCATCGAGCTGGAGAAGGCGATCGAGACCACCAGCCTCGAGGAGTGGAACCACTCCTTCGCGGTCAACGTCACCGGGACCTTCCTGACCACCAAGCACGCCCTGCCCCTGCTGCGAGCGGCCGCGGCGACCGGCCACACCGCGTCGGTGGTCAACTTCGGCTCCTACGACGGGTTCATCGCCGATCCCGGACTCGCTGCCTACTGCGCGACCAAGGGCGCGGTGCACGCCCTGACCCGGGCGATGGCCTGCGACCACGGGCCGGAGGGCATCCGGGTCAACGCCGTCTGCCCCGGCTACGTGGACACGCCGATGCTGCAGGGGTTCTTCGACGGTGCGGGCTCCGGGGGCAGCGGCCGTACGATCGAGCAGCTCGAGCAGGCCGTGCGCGAGGTGCACCCGATCCGCCGGTACGGCACGCCGGACGACGTGGCCAACCTGGTCAACTGGCTGGCCTCGGACGAGGCCCGCTACGCCTCCGGGCAACTGTGGGTGCTCGACGGCGGCCTGTCCGCCCAGGTCCAGCAGATGCGGCTGTGACCGACGTGGGCGGGCACACGGCGATCGTCACCGGCGGGGGTCGGGGGATCGGCAGGGCGGTCGTCGACCGGCTGCTGGCCGACGGGGCCCGCGTGGTGGCGTGCGGGCGCGGCGTACGACCCGGGGACCTGCCCGACGCCGTCCACTGGGTCCGGGGCGACGTGTCGGACCCGGTCGAGGCGGCAGCCGTCGTGGCCTCCGCGGGCGAGGCGTTCGGGCCGGTCACCCTGCTGGTCAACAACGCCGGGGTCCAGGTCGAGAAGACCGTGCTCGACTCCACCGACGAGGACTGGGAGCTCGTGGTCGGCGTGAACTGCCGGGGTGTGTTCTCCATGACCCGCGCGGTGCTGCCGCAGATGACCGAGCACGGCGGCTGCATCGTCAACGTCGGGTCGATCTCGGGCCGCGTGGCCGACCCGAGCATGGCGCTGTACAACGCCTCCAAGGCGTTCGTGCACGGACTGACCCGGTCCGTCGCCGTCGACCACGGCCCCCGGGTCCGCTGCAACGCGGTCTCGCCCGGCTGGATCATGACCGAGATGGCCGCCGACGCGTTCGCGCTCGCCGCCGACCCCGAGGCGGCCCAGCGAGATGCCCTGGCCCGCCATCCGGCCGGTCGGCTCGGCCGGCCGGCCGACGTGGCCAACCTCGTGGCCTGGCTGGCCTCCGAAGAGGCGGCGTACGTCACCGGCCAGTGCTTCACCGTCGACGGCGGCCTGACCGCTGCCTCTCCCCTGAACCCCGGGCTGTTCTGAGGGGTGCCGGAATACCCGGTCAACCGGGTACTCATGGTCGATCGGGGTGTTGCAACGCCCGAAGAAGCCATGGATCCCCGGTTAACCGGGTGTTCATGCACCCCTGCTCACCACTCCGCGCGGCGACGCTCCAAACCGTCGAGGAGGAGGTCGAGGCCGATGGCGAACTCCTCGGCGTAGGCGTAGCCGGGCTGGAGGGCGTGGTCGAGGATCATCTCGGTGAGGTGGGGGAGCGCTTCTCGCGACATCGACTCCAGGATGCCCTCGGCCAGGGCCGCGAGCTGCTCGGCATCGGCGCCGGAGGTGTCGAACGGCACCGCCAGCTCCTGCATCACGAAGCCGTAGAGGTAGCTGTCGATCAGGGAGATCGCGTGCGCGGCGCCCACGAGGGTGAAGCCGCCGCGACGCAGGCTCCCCAGGACCGCGTCGAGGTGGCGCAGGGTGCTCGGGCCCGGGTCGGTGCGCGAGTCCATCAACCCGACCGCCCACGGATGACGGGTCAGTGCGGCCCGGGCGGACTCGGCACGGTCGCGCATCGCGGTCCGCCAGTCGGCGCCGGGGGAGGGGAGCTCGATCTCGGCGAAGACCGCGTCGACCATCCCGTCGAGCAGGTCGCTCTTGCTGGCCACGTGGTGGTAGAGCGACATGGCCTCCACACCCAGGCCTTCGGCGAGGCGGCGCATGGACAGGCCGGTGACGCCGTCGCGGTCGGCGAGCTCGACGGCGCGGGCGAGGACGAGGGCGCGGGTGAGGGGCTCGTGACGTGTGCGGGCGGCTCGGGGCACCGGTCCTCCTGAGGGTCTTGACGATCTTACGGTGTAAGGCTACCTTACACCGTAAGTTCGCGACCGCCCGAGGGCTACCCCCCGCGGGCAGACACATCTCGGGGAGAGGGAAGGAACCACATGCAGACACACGCAGACGGCCGACCGGGCACCCCCGCACGGGTGTGCGTCGTGGGGGCCTCCGGCAAGCTGGGGCGCTACCTCGTGCAGCACGCGCTGGACCGTGGCCACGAGGTGGTGGCGGTGTGCCGCGAGCAGAGCGTGGGCAAGCTCGACGACTTCGCGGGGCGCATCACCCTGGTGCCGGGGCAGACCGACGACCGCGAGGTGATCGCGCGGGCCGTCGCCGGGTGCGACGCGGTCCTGACCGTGCTCGTGCCGTGGGGCATGCACCACTACGCCTCCGGTACGGCGCAGGCGGTGCTCGACCTCGCACCGCATGGAGCCCGGCTGGTGTTCTCCTGCGGCTGGCACATCACCCGCGACGGCCAGGACGTGTACTCCCGCCGGCTGCGGGCGTTCGTGGCGGTCTTCGGTCGCCTGGCCAGGATCGCCCGGGTCGTCGACCTCGACGACCAGGTGGAGGCCTGCCGGCGGATCTTCGCCAGCGACACCCGCTGGACCGTCGTCCGCGGCAGCGACCTCGAGGAGGGCGAGAGCCAGGGTCTCCCGGTGTGGAGCGAGCACGTCGGAGACCCCGTGCTGGAGAGCAACCTGACCCGTCGGGTCGACTTCGCGCTGTTCATGGTCGAGGCCATCGACGACGACGACCTCGTCCAGCAGGCGCCGGCGATCGTGGGCCGGCTCAGCCCCTCGGCTCTTGCGCACGGCCCCGAGCGTGCGGCATGAGCGCGCCGACCCGGGAGCGGGTCCAGGTGCCCGACCCGTTCGTGCTGGCGTCCCGGCGTACCGACCCCACACCGCAGCGCCTGGCGCGGATCACCGGTGCCCTGTACGTCTCGTTGGTGGTCCTCGGCATGCTGGGGCCGCTCACCCTGGAGTCGCTGCTGGTCCCCGGCGACGCCGCGGCCACCGCCGCCGCCGTGGCCGGCTCGGCGACGTTGTTCGACCTCAGCCTCGGTGCGTGGCTGGTCATCGTCGTGGTCGACGTGGTCATCTCGGTGACGCTCTACGTCCTGCTGGCCCCGGCCGGTCGCGTCCTGTCCGCGACCGCGGCCGCCCTGAGGATCGTCTACTCGGTGGTGCTCGGTGCCCTGCTGGTGCACCTCTTCACCGCCCGCCAGGCGCTGGACGGAGGCGGTGCGGGCACCTCGGACCAGCAGCGGGCTCTGCTCGACCTGGAGCTGTTCAGTGCCGGGTTCCTGGTCGCGCTGGTCTTCTTCGGCGCGCACCTGGTGGTGCTCGGGGTGCTCTTCCACCGCTCCGGCTACATCCCCCGGCTGCTCGCCGTGCTGCTGGTCGCCGCTGGGGTGGGCTATGTCGTCGACAGCCTGGCCAGCCTGACGGTGTCCGGGTACGGCGGCGTCCTGCCGGCCGTCCTGCTGACGCCGGCGGTCGTGGGCGAGGTGGGCCTGACCGGATGGCTGCTCGTCAAGGGAGTCCGCACCCCGGTCGCCTCGTGACCCTGGGGCTGTCACGATGACGCCATGGAGAACCCGCGGCCGATCGAGACCTGGCTCACTGACATGGACGGCGTGCTCGCGCACGAGGAGGAGCCGATCGCCGGGGCGACCGAGTTCGTCGAGGCGCTCAAGCGGTCGGGCAAGAAGTTCCTGGTCCTGACCAACAACTCCATCTTCACCCCGCGCGACCTGCGCGCCCGGTTGCTCGGCAGCGGGATCGACGTCCCGGAGGAGGCGATCTGGACCTCGGCGCTGGCCACCGCCGACTTCCTGGCCGACCAGCGGCCGCACGGGACGGCGTACGTCGTGGGCGAGGCCGGTCTGACCACCGCGATGCACGACATCGGCTACGTGATGACCGACCGCGACCCCGACTACGTCGTGCTGGGGGAGACCCGCACCTACTCCTTCGAGGCGATCACCCGGGCCATCCGGCTCATCGACGCGGGGGCACGCTTCATCGCCACCAACCCCGACGCCAGCGGTCCGAGCCAGGCCGGCAAGCTCCCGGCCTGCGGCTCGGTCGCGGCGCTGATCAGCACCGCGACCGGACGCCAGCCCTACTTCGTGGGCAAGCCCAACCCGCTGATGATGCGCAGCGCGCTGAACCGTCTCGAGGCGCACTCCGAGACCACGGTGATGATCGGCGACCGGATGGACACCGACATCATCAGCGGGCTCGAGGCGGGCCTGCGGACCGTGCTGGTGACCACGGGCTCGACCCGTCCCGACCAGGTGGAGTCCTTCCCCTACCGGCCCACGCGGATCATCGAGTCCATCGCGGACCTGGTCGACCTGGCCGGCGAGTCCGACTGCGAGATGTGACGGCCTGGGCCGGGGCGTTCCCGGACTGCGGCCGGTCGCCGCCCTACGATCAGCGGGTGATCAAGTACCTGGGGTCCAAGCGGCTCCTGGTGCCCGTGCTGGGCCGGATGGCCGCCGCCGCCGAGGCGCGCACCGCGGTGGACCTGTTCACCGGGACCACCCGGGTGGCCCAGGAGCTCAAGCGGCGCGGCATCGAGGTCACCGCCACCGACCTGGCGACCTACAGCGAGGTGCTCAGCGACTGCTACGTCGCCACCGACGCAGCCTCGGTGGACCGGGACGCGCTGCGGGCCGAGCTCGCCCGGCTCGACGCCCTGCCGGGGGATCCGGGCTACGTCACCCGCACCTTCTGCGAGGAGTCGAGGTACTTCCAGCCGCACAACGGGGCCCGCATCGACGCGATCCGCAGCGCGATCGAGCGCGACCACCCGTCCGGGCCGCTGCGCCCGATCCTGCTGACGGCGCTGCTGATCGCTGCCGACCGGGTCGACTCGACCACCGGGCTGCAGATGGCCTACCTCAAGCGTTGGTCCCCGCGGTCGGCGCGCGAGCTGCACCTGGCCGAACCGGCACTACTGCCCGGGACCGGTCACACGGTCCGGGGTGACGTGGTGCGGACGATCGACCGGCTCCCGGCGGTCGACCTGATGTACCTCGACCCGCCGTACAACCAGCACCGCTACTTCACCAACTACCACGTGTGGGAGACCCTGGTGCGCTGGGACGAGCCCGCCCACTACGGCGTCGCCTGCAAGCGCGTCGACGCGCGGGACGAGGCCACCCGCAGCGTGTTCAACCGCAAGGCCACCATGCCCGGGGCCCTGACCGACCTGCTGGCACGGGCGCGTGCCGAGGTGCTGGTGGTCTCGTGCACCGACGAGTCCTGGGTCGGTCCGGAGGAGGTGATCGCAGCGTTGCGGGCGGCCGGCCGGAGCGGCGTCGAGGTGGTCGCCTTCGACTCCAAGCGGTACGTCGGGGCCCAGATCGGAGTCCACGGCCCGACCGGCGAGCGGGTGGGCGAGGTCAAGCGGCTGCGCAACGTGGAGTACCTCGTCGTGGCCGGGGAGCCGGACCGGGTCGCGGCGATGGCCGCGGCCGCGGAGGCTCCGGACGTCGTGTCCGTTCCGTGACTTTTGTTGGGAAATCTCGTTGACCGGGATGAACAGGAGACGTCCCGGAGCGGCCCGATTCCCCGCGGCACCGAAACTGTCCGTAAAAACCTTTTCGCAACGAATGTACTGCGCGCTGGTTTTGGGTACCTTGTCCTCGCGCCGAGAGTGCCCGCGGGGGGCGTCTCGGCGTTCAGAGCCTGGCCGGGGGATCTGCTACCACGGCGCTGGTCCCTCGGCTGGGTGCTCCCCGCGGCTCAGTGACCGTCGGCGTGCGCCGCGTCGCGGATCTCGCCCACCAGCTCCTCGATGACGTCCTCGAGGGTCACCACCCCGATGACCTGGCCGGAGTCGTCGACCACGGTGGCGAGGTGGGCCCCCTTCGCCTGCAGCGTCTGCAGGGCACTGACCAGAGTGTCCTCGATCCTGACCCCGGCGAACGGGCGGATCCACTTGTCCTCGACGATCCGCGCCCGCCCGTGGGCGTCGGCCTGGAGGACGTCCTTGATGTGCAGGTAGCCCACCAGCTCGTCCTCGTCGCCGAGCACGGGGAAGCGGGAGTAGCCGGTGTTGGCGCAGATCACCTCGACGTCGGTCGCCCGGGCGCCGCGACGGACGGTCTGGAGGGCGTCCAACGGGAGCAGCACCTGCGCGACCGTGCGCGAGGTGAAGCCGAGGGCGCCCGCGAGCCGCTCGTACTCGCGCTCCTCGAGCAGGCCCTCGGCGCGCGACTCGTCGACCATGGCCTCGACCTGCTCGCGGGTGTAGGACGAGCTGACCTCGTCGCGGGGCTCGATGCGCAGCAGCCGCACGATCGCGTTGGCGATCGCGTTGAACAGCGCCACCACGGGGCGCAGCACGGTGATCACGGCCATCATCGGCGGACCGAAGGCGAGCGCTGCGCGCTCGGGGCCGGCCAGGGCCAGGTTCTTGGGCACCATCTCGCCGAGCACGACGTGCAGGTAGACGACGATGATCAGCGCCAGCACGAAGGCGATGGGGTGGACGAAGGCGTCGGAGGCGCCGAGGGCGTGGATCAGCGGCTCGATCAAGTGGGCCAGGGCCGGCTCGGCGACGGCTCCGAGACCGAGCGAGCACACGGTGATCCCCAGCTGGGCGCCGGCCATCACCAGCGAGACGTTCTCCATCGCCTTCAAGGTGGTGCGGGCCATCCGGGAGCCCTGCTTGGCGCGGGGCTCGATCTGGGTACGCCGCGCCGAGACCAGGGCGAACTCCGCCCCGACGAAGAACGCGTTGCCCAGCAGCAGGGCGATCCCGAGGACCAGCGCCGTGGTCGTGCTCACTGCTCCTCACCCGCCTCGGGGGTCAGGCGACGCAACGAGATGCGGTCCACCCGCAGGCCGTCCATCCGCTCGACCCGCATCAGCACGTGCTCCTGCACTGGCTCCTCGTCGTCCTCCTCGGGGACCTCGACGGGCAGCGGGACCACCACCCGGTCGCCCCGCTCCGGGATCCGGCCGAGCTCGCGCACCAGCAGGCCGGCCACCGTGTCGTAGTTCTCGTCCTCGGGCAGACCCAGTCCGGTCGCATCGCTGACCTCGTCGGGTCGCAGGAGACCCGAGACGATCCAGGAGCCGTCGGGCCGGCGCCGCAGCCGCGAGCCGTAGCGGTCGTGCTCGTCGGCGATGTCACCGACGATCTCCTCCACCACGTCCTCGAGGGTGACCACGCCCGCCGTCCCGCCGTACTCGTCGGAGACGATCGCCATCTGGAAGCCCTCGCCGCGGAGCAGCGAGAGCAGCGGGTCCAGCCGTAGTGACTCCGGCACCACGGTGGCCTCGACCATCACCTCACGCACCAGGGTGTCGCTGCGCTCGGACCGCGGCACGGTCAGGGCCTGCTTGACGTGCACCGAGCCGACGACCTGGTCGGGGCTGCCCTTGATGACCGGGAACTTGCTGAACCCGGTGGTGATGGACAGGTCGATGATCTCGCTGACCGGGTCGGTGGTGTCGACGCAGGCCATCTGCACGCGGGGGGTCATGATCTCCCCGGCCGTCCGTGGGCCGAAGGCGACCGATCGCTGCACGAGGTGCGCGGTGTCGGTGTCCAGGGTGCCCTCGTTGGCCGAGTGGCCGGCGAGCGAGGCGAGCTCGTCGACCGAGCGGGCCGAGCGCAGCTCCTCCTGGGGCTCGACGCCCAGGGCCCGGACCAGGGCGTTGGCCGACCCGTTGAGGGTGCGGATGGGCCAGGCCATCGAGGTCGTGAACAGCCGCTGGGCCCCCTGGGTGGCCTTGGCGACCTCCAGCGGCAGCGCGATCGCGAGGTTCTTGGGGACCAGCTCGCCGAAGATCATCGTGGCGCCGGTGGCGATCACCAGGCCGAGGGTGACGGCGACGGGGGTCGTGGCCGACGCGGGGGTGCCCAGCGCCTCCAGCACCGGCTCGATGATGCGGGCGATCGCCGGCTCGGCGAGGAAGCCGATCGCCAGGTTGGTCAAGGTGATGCCCACCTGGGCGCCGGAGAGCTGGGTGGACAGGGAGCGCAAGGCCCGCTGAACGCCCTGGGCCCTCCGGTCATCGGCCGCCGCCGCCTGGTCGACCGCCGACCGGTCCACGGTCACGAAGCTGAACTCGGCGGCGACGAAGACGCCGCACGCGAGCACGAGGCCCACCGAGATCGCGAGCAGCAGCCACTCCATGCGCCCATTGTGTCGGGTCCGCCCGGATCACCGGACCTCGGGACACCCGGGGGTCCTGCGTGAGAGGCTCTGGGTGTCGGTGCAGAGGAGGTGGCGCGCGTGCTGAGGCTCTCCGGGGTCGCCCTGAGCCACGTCGGGCTGGTCCGCTCCGGCAACGAGGACTCCGGCTTCCTGGCGCCGCGCTGCATGGTCGTGGCCGACGGCGTCGGCGGCGGTGCCGCAGGCGAGGTGGCCTCCGCCACCGCGACGTACGTCGTCTCGGCGATGGCGCTCGCCGAGCCGCGCAGCGATCCGGCCCGCGTGCTGCGCGCCGGGGTGCGCCTCGCCCAGCAGCAGGTGGCGCTCGGGGTGCAGAGGCGTCCGACCCGCGCAGGGATGGCCACCACCCTGAGCGCGATCGTGACCGACGGCGTCCGGTTCGCGCTGGCGCACCTGGGGGACTCCCGCGGCTACCTGTTCCGGGACCGCTCGCTGACCCGGATCACCCACGACGACACGCTGGTGCAGCGGATGGTCGACGACGGCTCGCTGGCGCCCGAGCAGGCGGCACGCCACCCCTGGCGCAACGTGGTCACCCGCAGCGTCAACGGCGACGTCGAGGACCTCGGCACCGTCGAGGAGCTGCCGCTCGTCGCCGGCGACCGGGTCCTGCTGGCCAGCGACGGGCTCACCGACCTGGTGCCCGACGCGCGCATCGAGGAGCTCCTGCGGCGCCACCACGACGACGCGGCAGCGACCTCGCTGCAGGACGAGGCCCTGGTCGCCGGGGGCCGCGACAACATCACCTGCCTGCTCGCCACCGTGGTCGAGGGCCCCCCGGTGGCCAGCGACGGGGTCCTGGTGGGCGCCGCCCGCGACCTGGGCAACGTGGTCGACCCCGCGGCCGTCCGCGTCTCGCACAGCGCCTGAGTCGCTCGCCCCGTGCCTGAGGCGGCCACCCAGCAAGTTTGGTCATAGCCGACATCGGGGACACGCCGAAACGTCCGAAGTGCCCATTCGCTGGCGGAACGGCCCGGCGTGGGTCACAATGGGCTCACAAGTTCACACGCGCAACACCCGGTCGTGACGACCGACCGTGCTGCTCCACTGACGAGACCGCTGGGGAAGGCGTATCTCGACGCCGGAGCAGAGGAGGTCCGTCATGGCTCGAACAGCGACTCGTGGAGTGCTCTACGTCCACTCGGCGCCGTCCGCGTTGTGCCCGCACATCGAGTGGGCCGTGGGCGGCGTGCTCGGCACGCCTCCACAGGTGGAGTGGACCCCACAGCCGGCCCAGCCCGGCAGCTACCGCACGGAGTACCTCTGGAGCGGTGACCCCGGCACGGCCGCCGCCATCACCTCGGCCCTGCGCGGGTGGAACCACCTGCGCTTCGAGGTGACCGAGGAGGGCGCCACCGGCACCGAGGGTGCCCGGTTCTCGGCCACGCCGGACCTGGGCGTCTTCCACGCCGTCACCGGTCTGCACGGCGACGTGATGATCCCCGAGGACAGGCTCAAGGCCGCCCTGGTCAAGGCTTCGCTGGGGGAGACCACGCTCGAGCTCGAGATCGACAAGCTGCTGGGCAAGCCGTGGGACGACGAGCTGGAGACCTTCCGCCACGCGGGCGAGGGCGTCCCGGTCCGCTGGTTGCACCAGGTCGTCTAGCCCCGCAGCGACTGCTCGGACGCAGAGCCCCGGGTGCGCTCGGCGAGGTAGGCCGCGAGGTCGGCCACGCGGACGAAGCCACGGGTGTCCTCGTCCTCGATCCGGATGCCGAAACGAGCCCCGGCGCCCTCGATGATCTCCATCATGGCCAGGGAGTCGACCCGCAGGTCGTCGACGAACGCCCGGTCCGGACGTACCTCGCCCGGCGCCAGCCCGGTCACGGCGGACACGAGGGCGGCAACCTGCTCGAGCACCTCCTCGCCCTGGGGGAGCGGTGCATCGGTCGGCCCGGACATGCCCACGATGCTAGTGGCGGCGCGGACGCCCCGCAGGCCACCACCCGGTCCTGCGGTCCGGCGTACGCTCCGGTCGCGCCCCGTCGCGGGTCGCGGTGCGAGGCTCAACAGGCCCACGCCACAGGGGTTTCAACGCCCGAGGACCACGGAATGATCACAATGGAGTGGTGATCGGTTGTTCGGACAACCTGTTCTGGTTGACTGCTCCAGATGGCGCCCCAGCCCCAGTCCCCGGCCCGAGGAGTGCACGTGGAGCAGGACCCGGAACTCTCCCTCGTGCCGCAGCGGGTCACGATCCACGGCCACGAGCGCGCCTACGTCAAGGTCGGCCAGGGCCCGGCCCTGCTGCTGCTGCACGGGCTGGGGTGTGACCACACCACCTGGCTGCCCGTCATCCGAGACCTCGCCAAGCACTTCACGGTCATCGCTCCCGACCTGCTCGGCCACGGGCTGAGCGCCAAGCCGAGGGCCGACTACTCGGTGGGCGGCTACGCCAACGGGATGCGGGACCTTCTCACCGTGCTCAACGTCGACAAGGTCACCGTCGTCGGGCACAGCTTCGGCGGCGGCATCGCGATGCAGTTCGCCTACCAGTTCCCCGAGCGCACCGAGCGGATGATCCTGGTCGCCCCTGGGGGCCTGGGTCCCGAGGTCACGCCGGCGATCCGGGCCATCACGCTGCCCGGCTTCCACCAGGCCATGGGCGTGGCCACCGTCCCCGGCGTACGGCACGTGGGCAAGGCCGGTCTACGGCTGCTCTCGCGCACGGGGCTGAACGCCACCCGCGACCTGGCCGAGGTGGCCGAGATCTACGAGTCGTTCAAGGACCCGCGTGCCCGGGCGGCGATCCGCCACGTCGTCCGCGCGGTGGTGGACGCCAAGGGCCAGATCGTCACCATGGTGGACCGCGCCTACCTGACGCAGGCGATGCCGATGCTGGTCGTGTGGGGCGCCGACGACCTGGTGATCCCGGCCAAGCACGCCGAGCACGCCGCTCGGATCGCACCCGGTGCGGTGGTCGAGGTGCTGCCGAACAGCGGGCACTTCCCGCACAAGGACCACCCCGACCGCTTCGTGAAGATCGTGCAGACCTTCGTGCGGGCCACCGACCCGGCGGCCTACCACCGCGGCCGGTGGCGCCAGCTGCTGCGCCACGGCCCCACCGAGCCGGCCAACCGGGCCGAGGCGGGCGACCGCCCGCTCGCACCGGTCGCCCGGCTGCCCCGCCGCCGCGGAGCCTGAGCGAGCCCCTGCGCCGCTAGGCGTCGCCGCCCTCCTGCGCCACGTCGGCCACCGCGGTGGGGTCGTCGATCCGGTACTTCGCGAACGCCTCGGCGACCACGTCGGGCTTGACCTCGCCGCGCAGGGCGAGTGCACGCAGCGCCTCCACGACGACGCTCTCGGCGTCGACCTGGAAGAAGCGGCGCGCAGCCGGGCGGGTGTCGGCGAAGCCGAAGCCGTCGGTGCCGAGCACGTGGTAGTCGCCGGGGACCCAGTGCGAGATCTGCAGGGGCACCGCTCGCATGTAGTCGCTGACCGCGACCACGGGACCGGCGGCGTCCTCCAACGTGGTGGTGATGTAGGGCACCCGGGCCTTCTCGCCGGGGTGGTTCAGGCTCCACTCGTCGGCCTGCACGGCGTCGCGGGCGAGCTCGTTCCACGACGTGACCGACCACAGGTCGGCGGCCACGCCCCAGTCCTCGGCGAGCAGGTCCTGGGCCTTCTGGATCCAGGGGAACCCGACACCGGAGGCCATCAGCTGGACCCTCGGGGCGTCGCCGTTGCCCGAGACCTCGGGGGCGTCGGCGTAGTGGTAGATGCCCTTGAGCAGGCCCTCCACGTCGAGGTCCTCCGGCTCCTTGGGCATGATCATCGGCTCGTTGTAGACGGTCAGGTAGAAGATCACGTCCTCGCCCTGCGGGTGCTCGTCGCTGACGGTGTACATGCGACGCATCCCGTCCTCCATGATGTGCGCGACCTCGTGCGCGAACGCCGGGTCGTAGTGCACCACCGCGGGGTTGGTGGCCGCGAGCAGCGGGGAGTGTCCGTCTGCGTGCTGCAGACCCTCGCCCGTCAGGGTCGTGCGCCCGGCGGTGGCACCGATCAGGAAGCCGCGGGCGAGCTGGTCGGCCATCGCCCAGATGGAGTCACCGGTGCGCTGGAACCCGAACATCGAGTAGAAGATGTAGAACGGGATCATCACCTCGCCGTGCGTGGAGTACGCCGACCCGGCGGCCGTGGCCGAGGCCATCGCGCCGGCCTCGGAGATGCCCTCGTGCAGGAGCTGGCCCTGCTGGTCCTCGCGCCACTTCAGCAGCAGCTTGCGGTCCACCGACTCGTAGGTCTGCCCGAACGGGTTGTAGACCTTGGCGCTCGGGAACATCGAGTCCATCCCGAACGTGCGGTACTCGTCGGGCGCGATCGGCACGATGCGCGGGCCGACCTCGGGGTCCTTCATCCAGTCGCGCAGCAAGCGCACGACCGCCATCGTGGTGGCGATCTTCGCCTTGCCGGAGCCCTGCTTGAGCTCGTCGTACAGCTTCGGGTCGGGCACCTTCAGCGGCTTGGCGCGCACCACCCGCTTGGGCAGCGAGCCGCCGAGCTGGCGGCGGCGCTCCATCATGTACTCCATCTCCGGGGAGTCCTCGCCCGGGTGGAAGAACGGCGCGGCGCCGGTCGCCTCGTAGGCGTCGTCGATGTCCTTGTCGCTGATCGGCAGGTAGAGCCGGTCGCGGAACTTCTTCAGGTCGTCGCTCTTGAGCTTCTTCATCTGGTGAGTGGCGTTCTTGCCCTCGAGGGACTCGATCGTCCAGCCCTTGACCGTGTGCGCCAGGATCACCGTCGGCTGGCCGACGTGCTTGGCGGCGGCGTCGAACGCGGCGTACACCTTGCGGTAGTCGTGGCCGCCTCGCGGCAGCTTGGCGATCTGCCGGTCGGTCATGTGCTCGACCATCTTGCGCAGGCGCGGGTCGGCACCGAAGAAGTGCTCGCGGTTGTAGGCGCCGTCCTCGACCGAGTAGGTCTGGAACTGCCCGTCCGGGGTGCTGTTCATCTGGTTGACCAGCACGCCGTCGACGTCCTGGGCGAGCAGGGCGTCCCACTCACGTCCCCAGATCACCTTGATCACGTTCCACCCGGCACCGCGGAACTGCGACTCGAGCTCCTGGATGATCTTGCCGTTGCCGCGCACGGGGCCGTCGAGCTGCTGCAGGTTGCAGTTGATCACCCAGGTGAGGTTGTCCAGCTCCTCGCGCGCGGCGACGCCGATCGCGCCCAGCGACTCGGGCTCGGCCATCTCGCCGTCGCCGAGGAACGCCCACACGTGCTGCTGGGAGGTGTCCTTGATGCCGCGGTGCTGCAGGTAGCGGTTGAAGCGAGCCTGGTAGATCGAGTTGATCCCGGTGAGCCCCATCGAGACCGTGGGGAACTCCCAGAACTCCGGCATCAGCCGCGGGTGCGGGTACGACGGCAGGCCCTTCCCCACGCCGTGCTGCACCTCCTGGCGGAAGCGCATCAGCTGGTCCTCGGTGAGACGGCCCTCGAGGTACGCACGTGCGTAGATGCCGGGGGAGCCGTGGCCCTGGATGTAGACCTGGTCGCCGCCGCCGGGGTGGTCCTTGCCGCGGAAGAAGTGGTTGAAGCCGACCTCGTAGAGGCTGGCCGCCGACTGGTAGGTGGCGATGTGACCACCGACCTCGAGGCCGGGGCGGTTCGCGGAGGACACCATCACCGCGGCGTTCCAGCGGAGGAATGCGCGGATGCGACGCTCGGTCTCCTCGTCTCCTGGGAACCAGGGCTCACGCTCCGGCGGGATGGTGTTGATGTAGTCGGTGCTGCGCAGCGCCGGGACGCCGACCTGCTGCTCGCGGGCCCGCTCGAGCAGTCGCAGCATCAGGTAGCGCGCGCGGTCGCGGCCCCGGTCGCTGACCAGCGCGTCGAAGGACTCCATCCAGTCCTGGGTCTCGTCGGGGTCGATGTCGGGCAGCTGCGTCGGCAGCCCCTCGTGGATCACGGAGGCGCGCGGGGTGGCCCGGGTGGTGTCGTCGGAGTCGCTCACGCCGCAATCGTGTCACTTCTGCGAAGCACATGAAATCTACCCATGAGTAGGTGGTCAGCCGGCACCTCGGACGGCACCTCGGCCGGACACGTCTCGGGACACGTCGTGGGACACGGGGAGATGGGGTTGCGCTCCGCTACGAAAGCCAGTGGACTACGTTGACCGGGCCCGGAGAACCGTGGCAGTGGTGCAGACGACGAACGACTCGAGTGGAGGCAGACAGTTGAGCCCGAGCGCAGGCGGCGCAGACGTCCAGCTGGGGGATCGGCTGGGACTGAAGCCCGGGATGGTCGTGCAGGAGCTCGGCTGGGACGAGGACGTGGACGACTCCGTCCGCGCGATGATCGAGAACGCCATCGACGCCGACATGGTCGACGGTGACCACGGTGACGTCGTCGACATGGTGATGCTGTGGTGGCGTGACGGGGACGGCGACCTGGTGGACGCCCTGGTCGACTCGCTCACCGACCTCGTGGGCGGCGGGGCCATCTGGCTGCTGACCCCCAAGGTGGGGCGGCCCGGGGCGGTGGACGCCGCGGACGTCGCCGAGGCAGCGCCGATCGCGGGACTTTCCACGACGACGACCGTTGCAGTGGGTACAGAGTGGACGGCGACCCGGCTGGTCGCCCCCAAGACGCGCTGACCCACGCACAGGAGGCACCACCCACCATGTTCCAGGAACTCGGGAGACAAGCACTGCGGCACGCCCGGATGGTCAAGGTGATGGCCGCCTCCAAGGTCATCCGTCCCTACGGCCCGCTGACCCTGGCCGGCATCGGCCGCACCGTCTACGACTGGGGCATCGGCTTCGCGGGCGGCGTCGGTGCCCTGGCGGTCCGGGCTCCCGACGCCACCGGACTGGTCGACGAGCTCGGAGAGCTGACCTGGCGCGAGATCGACGAGCGTGCCACCCGGCTGGCCCACGGGCTCCAGGACCTCGGGGTCGGTGAGGGCGACAGCGTCGCGGTGCTGTGCCGCAACCACCGCTACTTCCTGGACGTCTCCACGGCGCTCTCCAAGCTCGGCGCGGACATCCTCTACCTCAACACGGCCTTCTCGGGCACCCAGCTGGGCGAGGTCTGCGACCGCGAGGAGCCGGCGGCCATCGTCTACGACGAGGAGTTCACCGAGCTGATCGACGACTCCGGGGTCGACCTGCCCCGGGTGGTCGCCTGGCACGAGGCCGACACAGGGGACGTGCCGTCGGTGGAGGAGCTGATCGAGAAGGGGTCCACCGACCGGCACCCCGTCCCCGGGCACACCACCCGGCCGGTGATCCTGACCTCCGGCACCACAGGGACCCCGAAGGGTGCACCCCGCGGGGAGTCGGGCATCGACGGCGCCGTGGCGCTGCTCTCCAAGATGCCGCTGAAGGCCGCCGGCACCACGCACATCGCCGCGCCGCTGTTCCACACGTGGGGCTGGGCCCACCTCAACCTGGCGATGCTGCTGGGGTCGACGATCGTGCTGCGTCGCAAGTTCGACCCCGCGGAGTGCCTGCGGACCGTGCAGGAGCACGACTGTGACGCGCTGGTGGTCATCCCGGTGATGATGCAGCGCATCATGAAGCTCCCCGAGGAGGAGCGTTCCGGCGACTGGTCGGGCCTGCGCGTCGTCGCCGCCTCCGGCAGTGCGTTGCCCGGCGACCTGGCGACCGACTGGATGGACGCGTTCGGCGACAACCTCTACAACACCTACGGCTCCACCGAGGTGGCCTGGGCGACGATCGCCCAGCCGGCCGACATGCGCGCCGCACCGGGCACGGCCGGCAGGGCGCCGTACGCCACCCAGGTGCGGATCTACGACACCGACGGCAACCCGCTCCCCACCGGCGAGTCCGGTCGGATCTTCGTGGGCAACACGATGCTCTTCGGCGGCTACACCGGCGACGAGGACGAGGGCAAGGAGATGATCGACGGCCTGATGTCCAGCGGCGACGTGGGCCGGCTGGACGAGGAGGGGCGGCTCTTCGTCGAGGGACGCGACGACGAGATGATCGTCTCCGGCGGGGAGAACGTCTTCCCCAAGGAGGTCGAGGACTGCCTGGCCCGCCACGAGTCGGTGCAGGACGTCGCGGCGATCGGGGTCGACGACGAGGACTACGGCCAGCGGTTGCGCGCGTTCGTGGTGGTCGACGGCGACGCGGACACCGGCCAGCTCGGCGATGAGCTGAAGAAGTACGTCAAGGACAACCTGGCCCGCTACAAGGTGCCCCGCGAGATCGTCTTCCTCGACGAGCTGCCCCGCAACGCCACCGGCAAGGTGCTCAAGAAGGACCTCAAGGACTACGACGTCGACGGCACGGACAGCTCCGAGGAGTCGGACGGCTCCGGCTCCGAGAAGGACTCGTGACGGGGGCCTGCACCACGGCTGGCACGATGAGGCCATGAGCACCCTGGCGATCGGCGACCAGGCCCCGGACTTCACCTTGAGGGACCAGCACGGCCAGCAGATCACCCTGTCCACGTACGCGCGCGACAAGGCCGCGCTGATCGTCTTCTACCCGTTCGCCCTCAGCGGGGTGTGCACCGGCGAGCTCATCGGGCTGCGCGACCGGCTCGGCGACTTCGAGACCGACCGCTCGACGCTGATCGCCCTCAGCTGCGACCCGATGTACACCCAGCGGGCGGTCGCGGACCGCGACGGGATCTTCTTCCCGCTGCTCAGCGACTTCTGGCCGCACGGAGCCACCGCCCGGGCCTACGGCGTCTTCGACGAGATCTCGGGCGGGCCGAAGCGGTCCTCGTTCGCCGTGGACCGGGAAGGGGTCGTGCGCTGGTCGGTGCACAACGCCCGAGGCGAGGCCCGCGACCTCGACGCACACGCGGCCGCGATCAAGGCACTGGTCTAGTCCTTAGTAGAAAATTGCATCAATCACTTGGCTCGCGGCGCTCCGTGCGGCACGCTTTGGGTGTCGCGCCGCTGGTGACCCGAGACGCCAGCGGCGCGACTTTGCGTTCCCGTCCGGCGCAGAGCAGGCGAATTGCGGACCGATGGGGCACGCAACGTCGTACTCCCGTAGTCTGACCGCGCTCCGCACGGCGATTCGACGCCGACCGGTCCCCGGTCCAGATCGTCGCCAGCCGGGAGCGCCGGGGCGTATAGCTCAGCGGTAGAGCACCTCGCTTACAACGAGGTGGTCGCAGGTTCGATCCCTGCTGCGCCCACCCACCGCCACCGCACGTCCACGCACTGGCCCCGGGGTCGCCCGGGTCCCGGCTCACCGCGAGGGCACGGGCAGGTGCAGCACGAAGCAGGCCCCGGTCGGCCGGCCCGGACGGAACTCGACGTGTCCACCACCGGCCTCGGCGAGCCGGCGCACGATGTAGAGCCCGAAACCCGCCCCGGCTGTCGCCCCCGCGCGCCCGCTCCCCGCGCGGGTGAGTCGGTCGAAGAGGAACGGGACGAACTCCTCGGGAACACCCGCCCCGCAGTCGCTCACGGTGACCGTCACCTCCGCCTCGGCGGTCGTCACCTCGACCACCACGGGCGGCCGGCCGTAGCGGAACGCGTTGGAGATCAGGTTGGTGAGGATCTGCCGCAGGTGGAACGGGTCCGCCAGGGCGACGCCCGGCCCCGGGCCCAGGACCTTCTCGGCGCGGTGGTTCTCCGGCAGCTCGCCCAGGACCTCCTCGACCAGGTCGGCGACCCGGAGCGGGACCGGCTGGGTGGGCAGGGCGGTCTCACCGCCGCCGGCCATGGCGAGGATGTTCTCGATCAGGGAGGTCATCCGTTGGGCCGCCAGGTAGGTGGTGCGCACGCGTTCGCGCTTGGAGGCGTCGCTCGTCTCGTCCCAGGAGGTGGTCAGCTCCTCGAGGTGGCCCAGGATGACGCCCAGGGGCTGGCGCACGTCGTGACCGACGAGCGCGAGGACGTCCTCGTTGAGCCGGTTCATCGCCTGCAGCTCGTCGTTGGTCCGGGCGAGGTCGCGCAGGAGCGCCTCCCGAACGGTCACGTCCTGCATGGTGCCGACCAGCCGGAGCATCCGGCCGCTCTCGTCCCGGACGGCCCGCACCTTGCTGTGCACCTCGCGCACCTGACCGTCGGGACGCACGATGCGGTAGTCCATCTCGTAGTCGACGCCGGCGTCCATCGCCGCGGTCGAGGTCGCCACCACCCGCTCCCGGTCGTCGGGATGGATCCGCGGCATCAGGGAGTCCCAGCTCGGTTCGAACTGCTCGGGGTCGTGACCGACGATGTCGAACATCTGGGGCGACCAGCTGATCTCCCGGGTCGTGGTGTCCAGGGACCAGCTGCCGAGGTCGGCGAGCTGCTGCGCGTCCTCCAGCTGACGCTGGCGCACCATGCGTTGGGTGATGTCGGTGGCGAGCATGAACAGGCCCCGCACGCGACCGTCCACGACGTCCGGCACGTAGCTGGTCTGCGCCTCCCTGGTGTGCCCGGCGCCGTCGTCGATGGTGCGGAGCATCGTCTGCTCCTGCCCGGCCAGGGCGCCCCGGACGAAGGGCAGCACCTGCTCGAACGCCACGGGTCCCAGTACCTCGCTCATGTGGCGGCCGTGGATCTGCTCCGGCGTCAGTCCCAGCCACTCGCGGTAGGCCGGGTTGGCCAGCACGTTGTGCAGGTCGCGGTCCCAGTAGGCGGCCAGCGCCGGGAGGTGCTCGAACAGGGCGCGCAGGCGCTCGTCCGCCGAGGCAAGAGCTGCCGGCGAAGGCCCTTCCGGGTCGTGAGGCACCACTGCAGTCTCCGGGTCCGACCGTGGTCCGACCACGGACCAAGGTCCCGAACAGGACAGGACGCACCTCGACCCCTCGGTGGTCGCTCGCTAGATTGGCCAGGTGACCCGGCAGGACCTCGGGACGTGTTCCGCGGTCACCCGGGCACAGGCTCACACCCCCGGAGAAAGGTCACTTCCGTGCTCGTGCCGTTCTGCTCCGCCGACTTCCTCGACCGTGCGCGGGCGGTGTACGCCGAGCGC
The DNA here is from genome assembly GCA_963815595.1 of uncultured Actinomycetota bacterium. GTDB lineage: Bacteria > Actinomycetota > Actinomycetes > Propionibacteriales > Nocardioidaceae > Marmoricola. The sequence goes on from CAWFHA010000007.1 coordinate 866,622, forward strand.
ACCGGGATCGTCGACGAGCCCGACCAGCCGGCGCCGTCGCTGGGCGAGCTGAGCTACGCCCGGGTCGCCGAGCTGGCCCGCGCCCAGGCCGCCAGGCTGGACGACCTCGGCATCGGGGTGGGGGAGCGGGTGGCCTACGTCTCGCACAACAGCGCGCGGCTCTACACCGCCTTCTTCGGCGTCACCGGCTACGGTCGCGTGCTCGTGCCGATCAACTTCCGGCTCTCCGCCGACGAGGTCGCCTACATCGTCGAGCACTCCGGAGCACGCGTGCTCTACGTCGACCCCGAGCTCGAGGACGCCCTGGCAGAGGTGAAGTGCGAGCACAAGTTCGTGATCGGCCGCGACGAGGACATGTACCTCGAGGGGCGGGACCCGGAGCCGTGGGAGCACGAGGAGAACGCGACGGCCACGATCAACTACACCTCCGGGACCACGGCACGACCCAAGGGCGTGCAGATCACCCACCGCAACATCTGGACCAACGCCGTCACCTTCGCGCTGCACGCCGGGGTGACCGACCGCGATGTCTACCTGCACACGCTGCCCATGTTCCACGCCAACGGCTGGGGGATGCCGTTCGCCATGACCGGGCTCGGCGTGCCGCAGGTGGTCATCCGCAAGATCGACGGCGCCGAGATCCTCCGCCGCGTGGAGAAGTACGGCGTGACGGTGATGTGCGCCGCGCCCGCGGTCGTCGCCTCGGTGCTGGAGGCGGCCGAGTCCTGGGAGGGCGAGATCCCCGGCCGGGACCGGGTGCGCATCATCGTCGCCGGAGCACCCCCGCCGACCCGCACGGTGGCCCGCGTCGAGGAGGAGCTCGGCTGGGAGTTCATGCAGATCTACGGCCTCACCGAGACCTCGCCGGTGCTGACCGTCAACCGCACCCGGGCCGAGTGGGACGACCTCGACGCCGAGGAGCGCGCCACCCGGCTCACCCGCGCCGGCCAGCCGGCGATCGGGGTCAGCCTGAAGATCGCGGAGGACGGAGAGGTGCTCGCCCGGTCCAACGTCGTCCTCGAGGGCTACTGGGAGCAGCCGGAGGAGACCGAGGCCGCGTTGCGCGACGGGTGGTTCCACACCGGCGACGGCGGAGTCATCGGCGACGACGGCTACCTGACGATCCAGGACCGCAAGAAGGACGTGATCATCACCGGCGGCGAGAACGTCTCCTCGATCGAGGTCGAGGACGTGATCTTCTCCCACCCCGAGGTCGCCGAGGTCGCCGTGATCGGCGTGCCCAGCGAGAAGTGGGGGGAGACCATCACGGCGCTGGTGGTGCGGACCGAGGGGTCGGAGCTCACCGAGGCCGAGCTGATCGACTACTGCAAGTCCAAGGTCGCCCGCTACAAGGCGCCCTCGTCGGTGGAGTTCCGCGAGGAGCTCGCCCGGACGGCGACCGGCAAGCTGCAGAAATTCAAGCTGCGCCAGCCCTACTGGGAGGGCCGGGAGCGACAGGTCAACTAGGTCGTCGTGAGCGAGCACCCCCGGATCGAGGTCACCGTCGACGTGGTCGCCCTGGCCGAGGTCGACGGCGAGGACCACTGCCTCGTCGTACGCCGGGGCAACCCGCCCTACGAGGGGAAGTGGGCCCTGCCCGGCGGTTTCCTCGAGGTCGACGAGGAGGTCGCTGCCGGTGCCGTGCGTGAGCTGGCGGAGGAGACCGGCGTCGAGGTCCCCCCGACCGAGCTCGTCCAGCTCGGCGCCTACGGGGCGCCCGACCGGGACCCCCGCGGCCGGACGATCAGCCTCGCGCACGTGGTCCGGATGGACACGACCCGCGAGGCACGCGGCGGTTCCGACGCCGCCGAGGCCCGGTGGCTGCCGGTCGTCGAGCTGCTCGACGGCGAGCTGGCCTTCGACCACGCGACGATCGTGCGCGACGCCCTCTCCGGAGGCGGACCGGCGTCGGTACCCTCGCCCCATGCCGACGCTGGGTGAGGTCACCGCGCTCCTCGAGGAGTGGTTCCCGCCGGGGCACGCCGACGGCTGGGACGCGGTCGGGCTCGTGCTCGGCGACCCGGCCGCCGACGTACGCCGGATCCTGCTGGCTGTCGACCCGGTGCTTGCGGTCGCCGACGAGGCCCTCGCCGCTGATGTCGACCTGGTGGTGTGCCACCACCCGCTGTTCCTCAAGGGCGTGCACGGCGTCGCCGCCACCGACCCCAAGGGCCGGGTGGCGCACCGGCTGCTGACCAACGGTTGCGCGCTCTTCACCGCACACACCAACGCCGACTCGCCCGCCGGCGGGGTCTCCGAGTCGCTCGCGCACGCGCTGGGGCTCGAGGACGTCCGTCCGCTGGAGGCCGATCCCTCGCCGCCGATGGACAAGGTCGTCGTGTTCGTGCCCCTCGATGCGGCCGAGCGGGTGCGTGACGCGCTCGCGGACGCCGGGGCGGGACGCATCGGGGACTACGACCAGGCCTCGTTCAGCACGCCGGGTGTGGGTCGCTTCCGACCGTTGGCCGGAGCCAACCCCGCGGTGGGCGTGGTGGGCCGCCCCGAGGCCGTCGAGGAGGTACGCATCGAGGTGGTCAGTCCGCGCGGGCTCCGGGACCAGGTCGTGCACGCCCTCCGGGAGGCCCACCCCTACGAGGAGCCGGCCTTCGACGTCATCGAGCTGGCCCCTGCCGCGGCGCCCGACCGGGGCTCGGGACGGATGGGTCGGCTGCGGTCGTCGATGTCGCTGCGCGAGTTCGGTGAGCACGTCGCCTCGGCGCTTCCGGCCACGGCCGGCGGGGTCCGGGTCGCAGGCGACCCGGACCAGCGGGTGCAGACCGTCGCGCTGTGCGGTGGGGCGGGCGACTTCCTGCTCGACCGGGCCCGCGCTGTGGGCGCCGACGTCTACCTCACCTCCGACCTGCGCCACCACCCCGCCTCGGAGCTGCGCGAGCACGGCGACCTGGCCCTGGTCGACGTCGCCCACTGGGCGGCGGAGAGCACCTGGCTCCCCGTGCTCCGGGATCGGCTGGCCGTCGCGCTGGGCGATACGGTGGAGGTGCGCGTCAGCACGACCCCCACGGACCCGTGGACCTTCCGCTGCTGACCGCTCGACACCCCGACCCACGCCCCGGACGCACCCCGGCCGACACCCCAGGAGCACACTCTGAAAGCCGACCCGTTCGTGCAGCTGCGGCTGCTCGACGTCCAGGAGCTCGACTCGCGCATCGACGCCCTGACCCACCAGGTGGAGACGATCCCCGAGGTGGGTCGGCTCCGCGAGCTCACCCTGCGCCGTACGCAGGTCGACAACGCGGTGCGGGACCTGCGCATCCAGGCCGACGACCTCGTGGCCGAGCAGAAGCGGGCCGACGTCGACGTCGAGCAGGTCAAGTCACGACGGGCCCGCGACCAGGGGATGGTCGACGGTGGTCAGATCGCCGACCCCAAGGCACTCGAGCGCATGCTCGGTGAGCTGCAGTCGCTCAACCGGCGGATCAGCGACCTCGAGGACGTCGAGATCGAGGTGATGGAGCGGCTCGAGGAGACCCAGCAGGCGCTGGAGCGACGGGAGGCCGAGTTCGCCGAGCTCGACCAGCAGTGCGCCACGGTGCGCGCCGCCGCCGAGCAGGCCGCGCAGGACCTCGAGAGCCAGCTGGCCGAGGTGCGTGCCGAGCGCGACACGACCGCGTCCGGGATCCCGGAGGACCTGATGGCGCTCTACGAGAAGCTGCGGGCCCAGAAGGGTGGGGTCGGTGCGGCCCCCTTGCGCCGGCGCGAGTGCGGCGGTTGCCGGCTCACGCTCAACGCCTCGGACCTGAGCCTGATCGCCCGGATGCCGACCGACGAGGTCGTCCGGTGCGAGGAGTGCAACCGGATCCTGGTGCGGACCGGGGAGTCCGGCCTGTGAGTGCCCCCCGGTCGGTGGTGGTGGAGGCCGACGGCGGGTCGCGGGGCAACCCCGGTCCCGCGGCGTACGGCGCGCTGGTCAAGGACGCCGAGACCGGTGAGGTGCTCGCCGAGCGTGGCGAGACGATCGGCACCGCCACCAACAACGTCGCGGAGTACCGGGGACTGATCGCGGGCCTGGAGCTGGCCGCCGAGCACGCCCCCGGCGCCCACGTCGAGGTCCGGATGGACTCCAAGCTCGTGGTCGAGCAGATGGCCGGGAACTGGAAGGTCAAGCACCCCTCGATGAAGCCGCTGGCCGCGCAGGCCGCCCGGCTCGCACCCGAGGGCACCACCTGGACCTGGGTGCCGCGCGCCGACAACGCGCACGCCGACCGGCTGGCCAACGAGGCGCTCGACGGGCTCCGGGACGCCTCCGGTCCGGCCGCGGGCACCACCGCATCGGGTCGCACGGACGAGCAGCCCGCGCCCGCGCGCGGCTGGGGCCCCCCGGGCAGCACGCCGACCACCCTGGTCCTCGTCCGGCACGGGGTCACCGACGCGACCGTCGGCAAGCTGTTCTCCGGAGGACTGGCCAGCAGCAACCCGCCGCTCAACGACGAGGGTCGCGCCCAGGCGCGGGCCACGGGGGAGTGGCTGGCGCCGCTGGCCGGGACCTTCGACGCGCTGGTCAGCTCACCGGTGCGTCGTACGCGGGAGACCGCCGACATCCTGGCGCAGTTCCTCGACCTGGGGGTCGAGGAGGAGCACGGCATCGCGGAGATGGAGTTCGGCGCCTGGGACGGGTTGAGCTTCACCGAGGTCCACGCCACCTGGCCCGACGAGCTGGCCGCCTGGCTGGGCGACCTGGAGTCGGCGCCGCACGGGGGCGAGTCGTTCCGGGCCGTGGAGAAGCGCGTGCTGGAGGGCCGCGACCGGATCGTGGCGGCGTACGCCGGCCGCACCGTGGTCGTGGTCAGCCACGTCACCCCGATCAAGACCCTGGTCGCGGACGCCCTCGGTGCCCCGCTCGACGCGGTCTACCGGATGGAGCTGGCGCCGGCCTCGGTCTCGGCGATCTCCTACTTCCACGGCGGTCCCGACGGGGACTGGCCGATGGCGAACCTGCGGCTCTACAACGCCCGCCCCACCGAGGTCTTCGGCTAGCAGCCGGCCGTCACCGCGGGACGTCATACGAGCTGGCTGTCCTGGCGACCAGGTCGTATGACGTCAGCGGGCCGCGCGACCAGGTCGGATGACGTCAGCGGGCCGCGCGACCACGAACGGCGTGGCGCCGCACGGCGTCACCTGCCACTGCTCGGGAGGACCGCCCCCGGGACCCAGCTCGCGGATGAGGTCGCCGGTCACCCAGGTGTCGTCGGGACTGGCCACGACCCGGCCGTTGTGGTTGACGACGACGCAGCCTTCCTCGAGCTCGGGATGGGTGTCGAGGTGGCGCAGCAGGTACTCCTCGAACCAGCGCACCAGCACGTCCACCCCCGCCACGCCCAGGAACCGCTCGCCGGCCACCACCGGGACGGTGAAGGTCAGGGCGTACTGGTCGGTGCACAGGTAGTCGACGTACGGGCCGGTGATGCACCTCTGCCCGGTGCGCCGAGGCTCCTCGAACCACGCCAGCGTGGAGTAGTCGCGGAACGACACCGAGTCCGGGTTGACGTCGACCGCGAGCCGCGAGGCGGCGGCCGGGTCTCCCTCGGGACCGGCCAGCCACCACTCCAGCCAGTAGGGGTCCTCGGGCAGCACGTGCGGGGCGACCACCACGCCGGCCCCGGCCAGGGGTGGGTCGCTGGCCGCGAGCAGGCGCAGGACGTGATCCTCGATGCCGAGCTCGGCACGGTGCGGTACGGCGGCGGACAGCGGACCGACGGCGAGGTCGAGGATGCCGTGCACCTCGACGAAGCGTCGCTCGCAGAAGTCGGCGACCGCGTCCGCGAGCTCGCGGGTCGGGTCGGTCATCGCGTCCTCCTGGCCTCGCGGTGCAGCGGTCGGAGCGCCGTGACCAGCTCGTGCACGTGGTCCTCGAGGAGCGTGCGGGCCTCCATCGCGTCCGCGGACCGTACCGCGTCGGCGAGGCATACGTGCCGCTCCGCGGCGTCGTCGTGGGCCCCGGCATGCGCGTGGGCGAGCCAGAGCAGCGGCCCGATCTCGGCCTGCAGCTCGATCTCCTCCCGAGCCAGCCGGGCCGACTGGGCGGCGACGGCGAGCTCGAGGTGGAAGGTGCCCTCGGCCCGGAGCCACTCGCTGGCGCTGCGCCCCTCGCTGACGGTGGGGGCCAGGGTCGCCAGCCGGGTGACGTCGCCGGTGTCCGCCCGCTGCGCGGCGAGCACGGCGCACGCGCCCCCCACGGCGGCGTAGTGGTCGCCGAGGTCCCGGAGCTCGCCCTGCCCCAGGCTTCGCAACCGCCCGAGCAGCGCCGCGCGGCCCCCGTCGGCGGGGGAGCACACGAACGAGCCGCCGTGGCGACCTCGCCGGGTGCGGATCAGGTCGTCCTTGCGCAGTGCGCGCAGCGCCTCGCGCACGGTGACGGTGGACACCCCGAGACGCTCGGCCAGCTCGGTCTCGGAGGGCAGCAGCAGGCCGTCGGGCAGGACACCGAGGCTGATCGCGTCCGAGAGCCGGCGGGTGACCACCTCGACACGCCCGACGGTCTCGACGGGTGCGAAGACCGACGCGTAGGTGCCGATCCCCAGCGAGAGATCAGCCATGCGGCCCCTCCTTCCTGCGGACGTCGTCGAGACGGCCGGTGCGACACGCCGGGAACATTCGGCCGACGGGTCTTGCGCTCCAAACATATGGGGCCATAGGTTTTGTTGCCAGCATCGGTTCCCCCGCCGGTGCAACCTCGTGAGGAGGCGCATGTCGTCGGCAGCCGCTACGCCTGGCTCGGGCGGGTCGACGCCTGCGGTCCGGATGGTGGGGCTGCGCAAGGAGTTCCCCGGACGGCCTCCGGTCGTCGCCGTGAACGACATCGACCTCGAGGTGGGGGCCGGTGAGTTCTTCTCCATGCTCGGTCCCTCCGGATCGGGGAAGACCACCGTGCTGCGCATGGTGGCCGGTTTCGAACGGCCCACGCGCGGCCGGATCGAGCTCGACGGCGAGGACGTGACCGACCGGGCGCCGTACGCCCGCGACGTGAACACGGTCTTCCAGGACTACGCGCTGTTCCCGCACATGAACGTCCAGCAGAACGTGGAGTACGGACTCCTGGTCAAGAAGGTGGAGAAGTCCGAGCGCCAGCGGCGTGCGGTCGAGGCCCTCGAGCAGGTTCGGCTCGCGGAGAAGTCGGACCGTCGCCCGCACCAGCTCTCCGGTGGCCAGCGCCAGCGTGTCGCCCTGGCCCGGGCCCTGGTGAACCGGCCGAAGGTGCTGCTGCTCGACGAGCCGCTGGGTGCGCTCGACCTCAAGCTGCGCGAGCAGATGCAGGTGGAGCTGAAGGAGATCCAGCGCGCGGTCGGCATCACCTTCGTCTTCGTCACCCACGACCAGGACGAGGCGCTGACCCTCAGCGACCGGATCGCGGTCTTCAACGACGGGCGCATCGAGCAGGTGGGCCGGCCCCGGGAGATCTACGAGCAGCCGGCGAACGCCTTCGTCGCCGGCTTCGTCGGCACCTCCAACCTGCTGCGCGGCGAGGAGGCCGAGCGCGCCACCGGCCGACGCGGCACCTTCGGCATCCGACCCGAGAAGCTCACCCTCGCCGCGCCCGGAGGCGACCGACCCGACGGCTCCGAGGCAGCCCGCGGCGTGCTCGCCGAGGTCGTCTACGCCGGCCCGGTGACGAAGTTCGTCGTCGACCTCGACAGCGGGGGCAGGCTGATCGCCCTCGAGGAGAACGGCCACAGCGCGAGCCACACCGAGCTGCGTCGCGGGGACCCCGTCGACCTGCTGTGGCGCAGGGAGCACCTGATCGAGGTGCCGGAGCACACGTCCGAACCGTCCACCGCACAAAGGAGTTCCCCGTGAGAACCACCACCAAAGTCGGCGCCGCGTTCGCGTGCGCCATCCTCACCCTGTCGGGCTGCGGCTCGGACGGCGGGTCCTCGGGAAGTGACGGCTCCGGCGGCTTCACCGCCCCGGACCTCGAGCCGCTCAAGGAGCTCGGCGAGTCGGAGGGCAAGGTCAACGTGCTGGCGTGGCCGGGCTACGTGGAGGACGGCACCAACGACCCGAACGTCGACTGGGTCTCCGACTTCGAGAAGGACTCGGGCTGCGAGGTCACCATCAAGACCTTCGGCACCTCCGACGAGGCCGTCCAGCTGATGCGCACCGGCCAGTACGACGTGGTCTCCGCCTCCGGCGACGCCTCCCTGCGGATGATCGCGGCCGGGGACGTCGAGCCGATGAACACCGACCTGATCAGCAACTACGACGACATCTTCGACTCCCTCAAGGACCAGAAGTGGAACTCGGTCGACGGGCAGATGTACGGCGCCCCGCACGGCCGCGGCGCCAACCTGCTGATGTACCGCACCGACAAGGTCAAGCCGGCTCCTGACTCCTGGTCGGTCGTCTTCGACGAGTCCGACCAGTACTCCGGCAACGTCACCGCCTACGACTCGCCGATCTACATCGCCGACGCGGCGCTGTACCTGATGAAGACCCAGCCGGACCTCGGCATCGAGAACCCCTACGCGCTCGACGAGAAGCAGCTCGACGCGGCGGTGGACCTGCTCAAGCAGCAGGGCGAGAACGTCGGGGAGTACTGGTCGGACTACCTCAAGGAGGTCCAGGCCTTCAAGAACGGCTCCACGGTCGTGGGCACCACCTGGCAGGTGATCGCCAACGTCGCGCAGGGCGAGAAGGCGCCCGTCGAGGCGGTGCTGCCCAAGGAGGGTGCGACCGGCTGGTCGGACACCTGGATGGTCGGGGCGAAGAGCGAGCGCAAGACCTGCGCCTACAAGCTCATCGACCACCTGGTCTCGCCCGAGACCAACGCGGCCATCGCGGAGTACTTCGGCGAGGCCCCGGGCAACCGGCTCGCCTGCGAGAAGACCACCGACCCCAACCACTGCGAGGTCTACCACGCGGAGGACGAGGACTACTTCTCGCAGGTCTGGTACTGGACGACGCCGATCAGCGCCTGCCTGGACGGCCGGACCGACGTGAAGTGCACCGACTACGCCGAGTGGACCAAGCGCTGGTCGGAGATCCGCGGCTAGCACGACCGAACGCCTGACGTACGTCGGGGCGAAAGCGCCTGACGTAGGTCAGGGAGGAGGAACGGGTGAACCAGCGCCGGACGCCGGTCGCACTGCTGGCCGCGCCGATGACGTGGCTCGTGGTGGCCTACCTCGGCTCGCTGGCGGTGATCTTCGCGACGGCGTTCTTCACCACCGACCCGTTCACCAACAAGGTGGTGCGGACGTTCTCCTGGGAGAACTACTCACTGCTCTTCTCCTCGACGTACCTCACCATCATCGGGCGCACCCTGCTCATCGCCGCCTCGGTGACGGTGCTGTGCATCCTGATCGCGGTGCCATTCGCGTTCTTCATGGCGCGGGTGGCACCGCGACGGATGCGGGGTCTCCTCGTCGCCGCGGTGCTGGTGCCGCTGTGGGCGTCGTACCTCGTCAAGGCCTACGCCTGGCGGGCGATGCTCCAGCCCGGCGGGGTGATGGAGTCGGTCTTCGGCAGCACGACGGGCTACGGCCTGGTCGCGGTGGTGCTGACGCTGACCTACCTGTGGCTGCCGTACATGATCCTGCCGGTCTACAGCGGGTTCGAGCGGCTGCCGGAGGCGCACCTCGAGGCCGCGGCCGACCTCGGCGGGTCCGCGCTGTCGACCTTCCGCAACATCGTGCTGCCCTCGCTGACCCCGTCGATCGTGGCGGGCTCGATCTTCACCTTCTCCCTCAGCCTGGGGGACTACATCGCGGTGCAGATCGTGGGCGGCAAGCTGCAGATGCTGGGCACCGCCGTGCTGCAGAACATCGTGCTCGACCTGCCGTTCGCCGCCGCGCTCGGCACGGCGTCCGCGGTGATCATGGTCATCTACCTCACGCTCGCGGGCCGGACCGGCGCCCTGGACAGCCTGTGAGCGCGCCGGCAGCCGGGCGGGTCGCCCGGACAGGAGGCGTACGCCGATGCTGCTGAGCCGCGGCGCCCGGGCCGCCCTGTGGAGCTTCTGCGGGCTGGTCCTCGCCTTCGTCTACGTGCCCCTGGCCATCGTCGGGCTGAACTCCTTCAACGCCGACCGCACCTTCGGCTGGCCGCCGCCCTCGTTCACCCTCCGGTGGTGGGAGCTGGCGCTGAACGCCCAGGGACCGCGGGAGGCGCTCTACACCTCGCTGAAGGCCGGGGTCGGCGCCACGGTGATCGCGCTGGTGCTGGGCACCCTGCTCAGCCTGGCGCTGACCCGCTTCGACTTCTTCGGCAAACGCACGATCAACCTGCTGGTGATCCTGCCGATCGCGCTGCCCGGCATCGTCACCGGCATCGCGCTGCAGTCGGTGATCCAGAACGTGCTGCAGCCCGTCTTCGGCATCAACGCCGGCCTGTTCACGATCATCGTCGGCCACGCCACCTTCTGCATCGTGGTGGTCTTCAACAACGTCGGTGCCCGGCTGCGCCGGATGGGCAGCTCGCTGGAGGCCGCCTCCGCCGACCTCGGCGCCCGGCCGCTGCAGACGATGCGGCTGGTGACCTTCCCGCTGCTGCGCTCCTCGTTGGTCGCCGGAGCCGTGCTGGCCTTCGGCCTGAGCTTCGACGAGATCGTGGTGACCACGTTCACCGCCGGGCCTGGTACACCCACGCTGCCGATCTGGATCTTCAACAACCTCTTCCGGCCCAACCAGGCCCCGGTGGTCAACGTCGTGGCCGTCGTGCTCGTGATCGTCTCCATCCTGCCCGTCTGGGCCGCGCAGAAGCTCGGCGGCGAGGGCGCGGGGGAGAGCCGGCTCTGACGGGGTGAGACTCGGGCTCTCTCCGGCCTCGCCGATCTTCGAGAGACTCAGCCGTCGGGTGGCGGTCGAGCATCGTCCGTCGTCGCGCGAGCGGGCGGTGGGTGGAACTCGAACGCCGCAGGTCCGGTGCGCCTGATCTGCCACGGTCCGGCGTGAACGAGGCGGTGATGGTGACCGCAGAGCAGGATCAGGTTTGCCAGGGAGGTCTCGCCGCCGTCGGCCCAGTGCCGGATGTGGTGGGCGTGGGTCATCACCGGCGGTCGGGTGCAGTGGGGGAACTTGCAGTGGTGGTCGCGTGCGACGAGAGCCTTCCAGATCGCCGTGCTGGCCAGCCGCATCTGGCGGCCGACGTCGAGGACCTCGCCGGCTCCGCCGAGGACGACCGGGATCAGATCGGCGTCGCAGCACAGCCGGCGCAGGGCCGCCGGTGAGAGCTGCTCGCCGGTCTCGGTGGTGGCGAACCCCGAGAGGCGCTGCAGGTCGGACAGAGGCATCGTCACCGTGACCCGGGGGGTCGCGCCGTGCGAGTCCGGGAGCACCTCGACGGTCTGCAGGTGGCGGCAGGCCTCGACCAGCGCGTCGAGCATGCGGGCACCGTGGTCGCGCGGGTCGCGGCCGTCGTGGCCACAGCCGGGCTCTTGGCACGTGGCGCGATCACAGACCATCTCGGTGGGGTGGGGTCGGGCCAGCGGGATCAGGGTTGCCTTGAGCAGGGCGGCGTCCTCGGTGCTGCAGCGGCCGCGGATCCACGCACCTCCGCACTGGTCGTCGCTGATCGTGAGGTGTCGCTCGAGGTGGGCGGCGCGCTCGGCCCGGTCGAGTGCACGCTCGGCGCGCCGGTCCTGGCCGTCGGGGTCGATCAGCTCCAGGAGGCGGTGGGCGAGCTTGCGCAGCTCGGTGGCGTCCAGCGCCTTCGCCTCGCGCAGCAGCACCTCCACCCCGCGGCGGCGTACGTCGGGCTCACCGGGCAGGGCGTCGACCGCGCGCTCGATGACCTGGGCCTTCGCGGTCGAGAGCCATCCCTGCGCCAGTGCCTCGCCGACCGGCACCAGGACCGGCCCCTCGAGCGCCCTCGCCAGTCGTACCGCGGCCGGTCCGGAGCCCTTGTGGCCCCCGACGACCGAGGTCACGAAGTCCTGGGTCGAGGCCCAGCCGACCTCCTGGACCGCGTGGGTCGCCTCGAGCTCGCGCACCATGGCCAGCTCAAACGCATCGAGTGTGGACTTCAGCGACTCGATCTCGCCGACCGCGTCCATCAGCTCCGTACGAGGCCTGGCCGCGAGCAGCGCGCCGGAGAGCTCGCGCACCTCCCCGCGCACCCTCGCCAGCGCGGCCGCCACCCCGGTGTCACCGGTGGCGCCGCGCGGGTCGATCGGTCGGCTGGTCATGGAGCAATTCAAGCACCGACCACTGACACAGTCGATAGGATGTGCGAATCTGTGGAGAACTACCCGCGTGAGGTCGAGATGTCGTCTCGAGCCCAGGCTCGACCTGCGTGGGGTTGGGTCTCGACTGGGCTCGACCGGCGGCTGCGGCGTGGTTTCGACAGGCTCAACCAGCGTGGGTTGGGGCTGCTTTCCGACGTACGGGGTCTCGTCTGGGCTCGACCGGCATCGGTCGGCGTACGGGGTCTCGGCTGGGCTCGACCGGCATCGGTCGGCGTACGGGGTCTCGTCTGGGCTCGACCGGCATCGGTCGGCGTACGGGGTCTCGACTGGGCTCGACCGGCATCGGTCGGCGTACGGGGTCTCGACTGGGCTCGACCGGCGTGGGGTTTGGGGGTCTCGACTGGGCTCGACCGGCATCGGTGGGCGTACGGGGTCTCGACTGGGCTCGACCGGCATCGGTCGGCGTACGGGGTCTCGACTGGGCTCGACCGGCGTGGGGTTGGGGTCTCGACTGGGCTCGACCGGCATCGGTGGGCGTACGGGGTCTCGACTGGGCTCGACCGGCATCGGTCGGCGTACGGGGTCTCGACTGGGCTCGACCGGCATCGGTCGGCGTACGGGGTCTCGACTGGGCTCGACCGGCATCGGTCGGCGTACGGGGTCTCGACTGGGCTCGACCGGCGAGGGGGCTCGACCAGTGAGGGGTCTCGACCACCGAGGGGCTCGGCCGGCGGGACGTCAGAGGTCCTCGACGACGACGTCGAGGCGGTGGCCGTCGGGGGCGGGGTCGGCGAGCTCGACCTTCCAGCCGAGGGCGGTGATCAGGTCGGCGAGGGCGGCGGGGGTGCGGGGGGTGCTGCCGTCCTCCAGCAGCGCCCGGACGAGGCGGCCCTTGGTGGCCTTGTTGAAGTGGCTGACCACGGTGCGTCGGGTGCCGACCTGCTGCAGCACGCGCACGGTGGCGACCCGCGGCGCCAGGTCGCGGGCGGGGCGCCAGAACGCGGCGTACGTCGAGGAGCGCAGGTCGACGGCGAGGCCGGTGCCGGCCGCGGCCCGCACGACGGGGTCGAGGGCGGAGCGCCAGTGCGCGGAGACGACGCCGAGCCCCGGCAGGTTGACCCCGCCGGCGAGACGGTACGACGGGATCCGGTCGGTCGGCCGCACCAGGCCGAAGACCGAGGAGGTCACCGCGAGCCGGCGAGCGGCGCGGCGGCGCGCGGCCACTCCCAGGGAGGCCAGGTCGAGGGCCTCGTAGAGCACCCCGGTGTAGATGGCGTCGGCGCGCGCGGTCGGCGCCTCGCGCAGCGCGGCGTTGCGGCGTACCTCCTCGGCCTGGGTCGGGCCGAGCCCGAGCACCTGCTGTGCCCGGTCGGGCTCGTCGCGGCACAGCGTCATCAGGGCGTCCAGCACCTGCTCGCGTGCGGGGGTCAGCTCCGGAGCGCTGAGCCGGTCGAGGTCGAGGGCCGCGCCCCGCCGGGGCGTGGCCTTGCCCTCCGACGGCGGCAGCAGGATCAGCACGGGCTCACCCTAGGCTGGCGAGGAGTTCCGACGACCAGGAGGTGCCGGTGGGTGACCGGGTGCTGCACGCACGCGCCGCGGCGTACGAGGCGCTGCGCAGCGGCGTCGCGCGGATCCAGGAGGAGCTCGGGGTGACGCCCGAGTTCCCGGCCGACGTCGAGGCTGCCGCTGCCGCGGCGGTCGAGCGGGGGCCACGGGTGGTCGAGCACGACCTGACCCACCTCGAGTTCCTGACCGTCGACCCGCCGGGGGCGATGGACCTCGACCAGGCGATGCACCTGGCGCGTGAGGGTGACGGCTTCGTCGTGCACTACGCGATCGCGGACGTGATGGCCTACGTGGCACCGGGCGACCCGGTGGACCGGGAGGCCCACGAGCGGGGGCAGACGCTCTACGGCGCCGACCGCAGCGTCCCGCTGCACCCGACCGTGCTCAGCGAGTCCGGAGCCTCGTTGCTCCCCGGTGAGCAACGTCAGGCCTTCGTGTGGACCATCGACCTCGACGCCGAGGGCTCGGTGACCGGCGCCACGGTGCGGCGGGCGCAGGTGCGCTCGCGCCGGCGGTTGGACTACGAGGAGGTGCAGCGCGAGGTCGGGCGCGCGCCTGCGGGATCCACCCTGGACCTGCTGCCCGTGGTCGGCGAGCTCCGGATCGCCCAGGAGGTGGCGCGCGGCGGGGTGTCGCTGCCGATGCCGGCGCAGGAGGTCGAGGTCGCCGACGAGCGCTACCGCCTGGAGTACCGCGAGATGCTCCCGGCGGAGACGTGGAACGCGCAGCTCTCGCTGCTGACCGGGTTCGCGGCGGCCTCGATCATGCTCGAGGGCGGGGTGGGCATCGTGCGCACGCTGCCCCCGCCGCCGGAGGACGCCGTCGAGCGGCTGCGGCGTACGGCGCGGGCGCTGGGGATCGACTGGCCGCGGTCCGTCGCGCACCCGGAGTTCATCCGCACGCTGGACCCGTCCCGGCCGACGCACGCGGCCATGGTCGTGGCCAGCACCACGCTGCTGCGCGGGGCCGGGTACGCCGCGTTCCGCGACGGGCACCTGCCCGAGCTGACCGAGCACGCCGCGTTGGCCTCCTCCTACGCCCACGTCACGGCGCCGCTGCGGCGGCTCGTCGACCGGTACGGCCTCGAGACCTGTGCGGCGCTGTGTGCCGGCGACCCGGTCCCGGCGTGGGTGCTCGACGGGCTCGACGGGCTGCCCGAGGTGATGAGCACCTCGACGCGGACGTCTCGGACCTACGAGCGCGCAGTGCTCGACCTGGTCGAGGCGCTGACCCTGCACGGCCGGGTGGGGGAGGTCTTCGACGGGGTCGTCCTGGAGGTCGAGCACGACGACGAGCGCGACGGCACGGTGATGCTGCGCGAGCCCGCCGTCGAGGCGCGTGTCTCGTCCACCTCGCCGTTGCCGGTCGGCGAGGACGTCCGGGTGAGGTTGGCCGAGGCCGACCCGGACCAGCGCCTGGTCAGCTTCACGCTGGCGGGGGAGGCGGCGGCCGAGACGGCCTGAGCCGGGTCAGGGCCGGGTCAGGGCCGGCCTGAGTCGGGTCAGGCCATGGACCGGGCGTGGGCGGAGTCCTCGGCGTCGACGACGGCCGGGAGGCGCACGGTGAAGGTGCTGCCGTGGCCCAGAGTCGACTCGACCTCGATCTGCCCGCCGTGCCGGTCCACGATGCGCCGTACGATCGCGAGCCCGAGCCCGGTGCCGGGCAGCGCCACGGCCTCGGGGTTGGAGGAGCGGAAGAACTCGGTGAACAGCTGGGCCTGGTCCTCCACGGAGATCCCGAGACCCTCGTCGCGGACGCAGAGGACGGCCTCGTCGTCGCCGGACCCCACCTCGATCTGCACCCGACGGCCGCGCGGGGTGTACTTGACCGCGTTGCTGACCAGGTTGTGCACCAGCTTGTCCAGCTCGTCTCGCTCCCCGAGGGCGTGCACGGGGTGCGGAGGCCGCAGCACCTGGACGTCGAGGTTCTTGTCGGCCGCGGTCAGGGCGGTCAGCGCCACGGCGTCGGAGACCAGGTGGACCAGTTCGACCGGGTCGCGCCGCAGCGGCTTGCGCGCCTCACCCACCTTGCGGAGCAGCAGCAGGTCCTCGATGACGCGCGACATCCGGTCCGAGGCGCGGCCGATGGCCGAGAGCGAGGCACGCGCCTGCTCGCCGATGCTGACGGTCCCTGACTCGAGCATCTCGAGATGGCCGGCCACCGTGGTCAGCGGGCTCTTCAGCTCGTGCGACACGGTGGCGATCAGCTGGCTCTTGTAGCTGTCCAGCGCCTGGAGCTCGGTCACGAGGGCGTGCTCGCGCTCGAAGGTGCGAGCGTTGAGGGCGGCGCGACCGAGGTCGTGGCCGATGTCGAGCAGCGCTGCGCACTCGATCTCGGTCCACTCGCGGGCCGGGTCGCTGCGCATCAGCACCAGGCTGCCCATGCACTCGGGGCCGGCGCCGAGGGGTACGAAGACGAGCGAGGCCATCGAGATGCCCCGCAGCATGGCCGTGATCGCCTCGAAGTGCTTGCGGTCCATCTCGGGCGGGACCGGGAGCCGTTCGCCGACGGTCATCACGGCCTGGTGGTGCCAGCAGTAGCGTGCGGCCTCCTCGGCGAAGGCCACGATGTCCGTGGGCAGGGCGAGCGACAGGTCCTCGGGAAGGAACTCGCTGCTCGACCCGCGCTCGTCCCCGACGGTCTTGATCCACAGACGCTGGGCGGCGAACCCCTCGAGGAGGGTGTGCTCGCTCGCCTCGAGCAGACCCTCGAGGCTGAGCTGGGCGCTGGTGGTACGGACGATCGCCTTGACGGTGTCGGCCATCATCACCTGCTCGGCGAGCTGCTCCCGCTCCACCGAGGCGAGCACGGCGCGGGCAGCCAGTACGGCGAACCGCTCGACCACGCGGCGGCGCTCCGGGTCGGGACGACGGCCGTCGAGTGGCTCGTCGATGGCGAGGGTCCCCCGCAGGATGCCCTGGGCGTCGTACAGCGGGGCCACGAGCATGTCCAGCGGGTGCCAGGCGTCCGGCTCGTCGGAGACCGCCACGTCGGGGACGACCCAGCCGGGGGACTCGTCGTCGCCCGGGTGGTAGGGCACGAACTGGAGCAGGCCCCAGTCCTCGGCCACGGCGAGCTCGTCGAGCATCGACTGGACGGGGATCCGGGCCCCGACCTCCTCGGGCAGCCCGGTGTCCACCACGAGCTCGAGGTGGTCCCCGCGACGTACGCGGATGGCGGCCACGGCGAAGCCGGCGACGGCGACCACCCCGTCGGCGATCAGCTGGAGGTTCTGCAGCAGTGTGTCCGGCGCCCGCCAACCCGGCGTCGTCACCGAACCCGCCAGGACCGCTGGCGAAGACTCAGTGGATGTCATGTCACCCCCCGTGGGGACAAAGGTAGGTCGAGGAACTGGTTGCCGCAGGCAAATGTCTGAATTCATCGCACCGGTCCCGTGCCCTATCCTTGGCGGGCGGATGGGCTGGCCGGGCGACCGCGTCGCCTCTCGGGAACGGGAGGCGTCGAGGAAGGTCCGGGCTCCACAGGACGAGGTGGTGGGCAACACCCACCCGGGGCGACCCGCGGGATCAGTGCCACAGAGAACAGACCGCCGGCACCTCCGGGTGCCGGTAAGGGTGAAACGGTGGTGCAAGAGACCACCAGCGCGGCGGGTGACCGTCGCGGCTCGGCAAACCCCACCTGGAGCAAGACCAGACAGCGAGCGCTCGAGGGTGGTCCGCCCGAGCTCGCGGGTAGGTCGCTGGAGGGGGTCGGCAACGGCTCCCCGAGATGGATGGTCGCCAACCGGGCCGTCGCGAGGCGGTCCGGCGAACAGAACCCGGCCTATGAGCCAGCCCATCCGCACCACGCCGAGCGGGCACTGGACGTACGCCGCACGACGCCGAGCGGGCACTGGACGTACGCCGCACGACGCCGAGCGGGCACTGGACGTACGCGGGAGCGCGCTGGTGTGCGCGCGCAGCGACGACCGTCGGCTCAGATCCATCCGTTCGACTGGGCCAGCCGCGCCGCTTCGGCCCGGGTCGACGCACCCGTCTTGCCGATCGCGGACGAGAGGTGGTTGCGGGTGGTGCCCACCGAGAGCTGGGCGCGTGCGGCGATCACCGCGACGGGTGCGCCGTCGAGCGCCAGCGACAGGATCTCGGCCTCCCGGGGGGTGAGCGGAGACGGGCCCGACATCAGGGACTCGGCGGCGAGATTCGGGTCCACCACACGCAGCCCGGCATGCACGCGCCGTACGGCGTCGGCGAGCTCGCGGGCGGGGGTGTCCTTGATCAGGAAGCCGGCGGCGCCGGCGTCGAGGGCGCGCCGGACGTAACCGGGCCGGCCGAAGGTGGTCACGATCAGCGACCGTACGCCCGGCAGCTCGGACCGCAGCTGCTCGGCCACCTCGAGGCCACTGAGGCCCGGCATCTCGATGTCGAGGAGGCACACCTCGGCCCGCGAGGTGCGCGCGGCGGCCACCACCTCGTCACCACGGCCCACCTGGGCGACCACGTCGAGGTCGGTCTCGAGGTCGAGCAGCGCCGCGAGCGCACCCCGGACGAGTGCCTGGTCGTCGGCGAGCAGGATCCGGATCACGGCAGGACGACCTCCACGCGCGTGCCGGGGCCCGGCGGGAGACGCAGGGTGCCTCCTGCCGCCGACACGCGCTCGCGCATGCCGCGCAGACCGTTGCCGTCGTGGCCTCCGTCGGCCTCGAACCCGGTGCCGTCGTCGGCGACGACCAGACCGTTGGGCGAGAGCTCGATCGAGACCGTGGAAGCGCCGGCGTGCCGGACCACGTTGGTCACCGACTCCCGCAGCACCCAGGCCAGCAGGGTGCGGTGCCGCGGATCGGTGTCGGCGACGGTGCCGACCAGCTTCGTCTCGATGCCGGCGTCGGCGAGCACGCGGGGCGCGGCAGCCAGCTCGGCCTCGAGGTTGGCGGCGCGCAGGCCGCCGACGGTCGATCGGACCTCCGCGAGCGCCTGCCGGGCCGTCTCCTGGATCGAGGCGAGCTCGGTGCGGGCTCGTGCGGGGTCGACGTCGATGAGCCGGGCGGCGAGCTCGGCCTTGATCGAGAGCACCGTCAAGGAGTGACCGAGCACGTCGTGCACGTCACGTGCGACCCGGTCACGCTCGGCCACCAGTGCCATCTCTGCCCGCGCCTCCTCGGACTGCCTCTCGAGCTCGGCGAAGACCCGCATCGCGGTGAAGAACCCGATGAGCGGCCACACCATCAGGAAGAAGAACGCCGGGAAGTCGCCGCCGACCAGGGAGAGCACCGGCAGCAGGGCGCTGATGGCCGTCGTCCACTTCCACCACGGCGCGGGGACCATCAGTGCGGAGAACGCGCCGAGGTAGGGAGTGAGGCCGATGGCCTCGATGCCGATCACCGGCACCGTGGCCAGCCCGAGCAGCAGCATGACGAACCAGATCTTCAGCGCGTGGTCGCGCCACACGCTCCACCCGAGCAGGTAGATCACCGCGTAGGCCGCGATCAGGGACAGCACCAGCCCCTTGACCGGTGCCGACGAATCGGTCTGGATGGTCTCGGTCACCGGGTAGGCGAGGAAGACCAACCAGATCGCCGCGATCACCCAGGCCCACCGCTCCCACGGGGAGTGAGGCGCCCCGGTCGTGGCCAGCGAGTGACTCACACGCGCTCCCGGCGTCGGCGCAGCCCCCACACCGCCAGCGCCGCGAAGATCACCGTCCACGAGCCCACGTTAGCGAGCAGCAGCCACACGGAGTCGTGTCCGGCGTCGATCGGCAGGTGGCCCTCGGAGATCGGGTAGCGGGCCAGTCCGGCATAGCCGTAGAGCGGGGTGAAGCGGCCGACCTCCAGGATGATTCCGTCCATCGGCGTGAAGACGTTGCCCAGGAAGCTCATGATCACGACCAGCCCGGACGCGATGCCGGCGGCGTTCTCGCCCTTGAAGACCAGGCAGATCGCCAGGCCGTAGACCGCGAACAGCGCCGAGCCGAGCCACACGATGGCGGCACTGGCCAGCCAGTCGAAGGCGTTGCCCGATGAACCGGTGGCCGCGCCGATCCCGTAGATCAGCGCGATCGGGACGGCCGCGACCGACATCGCCACCGCCGCCTTGATCGCGACGAAGGTCAACGACGGCAGCGGTGTCAGCGCGAGCTGCCGCCCCCATCCCATCGTCTGCTCGGTGGCGGCCGAGCCGGCGACGGTCGTGGTCGCCGTGACGGCGCCGTACGCAGCCATGGAGACCATGACGTACATCGCGACGTTGGCGCTGCCGTACGCCTCGTCGTCGCCCATGCCGAAGACGAAGAACAAGAACGCGGGCAGGGCCACGATGAAGAACATCCCCATCCGGTCGCGCAGCTGGCGCCGCAGGTCGAGGCCGGCGTAGGCGATCGACATGGGTCGTGCCGCACGGGGGGCGGTCGTCGCGCGGTCGGCGGTGGTGGTGCTCATCGCAGGGCCTCCTCGGTCTCGTGGGACGCGCCGGTCGGTCCGGTGCCGGTCGGCTCCGGACCGGTCAGCGCGAGGAACGCCGCCTCGAGGCTGGCGCTGGACACCTCGACGTCGCTGATGCCCAGGGGTGCGACGGCCCTCCGGACGTCGTCGAGCCAGGCTCGGTCGATGCCGTGGACCCCCACGACGTCCGCCGGGGGTCGGATGGTCATCGTCTGGCCGCCGTACGTCGCCCGCACCTCGGCGGTCGGTCCGTCGGCCCGGATGCGGCCGCGGGCCATCAGCACGGTCCGGTCGGCGAAGGCATCGGCCTCGGCGAGGTAGTGGGTGGCGAAGACGATGGTGCGGCCGTCGGCGGCCTCGGCACGCATCGCGTCCCAGAACTCCTGGCGCGCGCCCACGTCCATGCCGGTCGTCGGCTCGTCGAGGATCACCAGGTCGGGGTCGGCGACGAGCGCGAGGGCGAACTTCAGCCGCTGCTGCTCGCCTCCCGAGCACGCCTTCACCAGGCGGTCGGCGAGCGGGCCGAGCCCAGCGCGCTCGACGACGACGTCGACTCGTTCGGGTCGGCCGTGCAGCGCTGCGATCGCGCGGACGGTCTCGCGCACGGTGAAGTCGGGAAGCAGGCCCCCGGTCTGCATGACGGCGGAGACCCGTCCGTCCGCGACCGCACGCTGCGGCGTCTCGCCGTACACCTCGATGGTCCCGCTGGTCGGTGAGGTCAGCCCGAGGAACATGTCCACGGTGGTGGTCTTGCCGGCGCCGTTGGGGCCGAGGAAGGCGACGATCTCGCCGGGGTGGACGGTCAGGTCGACGCCGTCGACGGCGGTGATGGTCTCGCCGCCCGGTCCCCGGAATCGCTTCGTCAGGCCGGTGGCCCGGAGTGCTGGTGTGGTCATGACTCATACGGTCCACCTCGGCGCGTGAGGAGTCCCGGGGGAGTTGTCACGACCTGGGCATGACACCTGTCACGGCCGGGAGTGCGCCGAGCGGGCAGTGGGCGCACGCGCGAGCCCGCCGAGCGGGCACTGGATGTACGCGGGAGCGCGCCGAGCGGGCACTGGATGTACGTGGGAGTGCGCCGAGCGGGCAGTGGACGTACGTGGGAGTGCGCCGAGCGGGCAGTGGACGTACGTGGGAGTGCGCCGAGCGGGCAGTGGACGTACGCCCGCGGTCAGATGATCGTGGGGTTGATCGAGGTGCCCTCGTGGTTCTCGTGCCCGCAGACCCGGCAGCGCACGAAGTACCCGCTGTCGTCGTGGTCGCCGTAGGCGATCTTGTTCCAGCGGTGGTTGCGCACGAGGCAGACCGTCCAGCGCTTCCAGTTCACGTCTCCTCCTTCGGCCGGCCTCCGTGGTCCACGCTGGCCTCGGTGGGGAGGGGTGTCAACGGCAGGGGCGTACCGGTTCTGCCCGCTCGGCGTCGTACGGCGTGCATGTAGTGCCCGCTCGGCGTCGTACGGCGTGCATGCAGTGCCCGCTCGGCGTCGTACGGCGTGCATGCAGTGCCCGCTCGGGGTCGTACGGCGTGCATGCAGTGCCCGCTCGGGGTCGTACGGCGTGCATGCAGTGCCCGCTCGGCGACGCTAGTGGAGGCGGGTGACCTGGACGTCGACGAACATGCGCGAGGTGCCGGTGCCGGAGAAGATGCCGGCGAGGGGCTTGACGTCGTTGTAGTCGCGACCGGTGGCCACGATGACGTGCCGGTCGCCGGGCTCGGTGTCGTTCGTGGGGTCGAAGCCGCGCCAGCCCTCGTCCCACCACTCCACCCAGGCGTGCGACTCGCCCTTGGCCGGTACGCCGATCTCCGGGTCGCCCTGGGGGTGCAGGTAGCCGGAGACGTACCGGGCCGGGATGCCGACCGAGCGCAGCGCGCCGATGGCGATGTGGGCCATGTCCTGGCAGACCCCGTGCCGCTCGCGCCAGGAGTGCGCGGCGAACGCGTCCACGGTGGTGGAGCCGGTCTCGTACTTGACCTCGCCGTAGACGAGCGCGCAGATCGACCGGGCGGCGTCGCCGGGCGACTCGCTGCTCTGCGCGATCTCCCGGGCGAGGTCGACCAGCTCGGCCTCGGGCCGGACCCGCTCGCTCAGGGCGAGGTACTCGGTGTGCAGGTCCGCGGTGGCTTCGCTCCGGACCTCCTCCCAGGTCATCTGGGGGGGACCCCACGGCGTCCGGTCGGTGTGCACCGTGACCGAGGCGGTCACCGTCAGCGACTGGTGTGGGTCGAGCACCTCGAACGCGGTGACCTGCGTGCCGAAGTAGTCGCGGTAGGTGTAGACCCACGGCGTGGGGGAGACATCGACCCGCGAGTGCACCACGATCTGGCCGGGCAGGGTCACCGGCGTCAGCCGGGCCTCGTTGAACGAGGTGTTCGCCTTGCCGTCGTACTCGAAGCCCGTGGTGTGGGCGATCCTCAGCTGCATGCTCATGACCGGACTCCGTGCCACTCGGTTGCCTCGGCGCCCGCGAAGTAGCGCCTGGTGATCGCGTCGGTCGCCAGCGCACAGGTGCGCTGGAGACGTTCCATCTCGCTCGGCAGCTCGGCGACGACGTCGCTGAGCGAGCGGTACTCCAGCTCCGCGCGCGTACGCCCGAGCAGGCGCTGGGCCTCGTTCTGGAAGCCGGCGCGGGTGCCGGCGGACTCCAGCCGCTCCAGGGAGCGCTCGGCCTGGCTGAGGCCGAAGACCACCGACCGGGGAAAGAGCCGGTCGAGCAGCAGGAACTCCGCCGCGCCGCGCTCGGTCTCCAGCCCCTTGTAGGTGCGCAGGAAGGCCTCGTAGGCCCCGCACGCGCGCAGCGAGGTGCCCCAGGCCGAGCCCGAGGTGAGGGCCGCCGTGGCGACCAGCCGCGAGGTCATGTCGGCGCGCTCGATCGACCGGCCCAGGACCAGGAACTGGTAGCCCTCGTCGCGGGTCATCGTGGCCTCGGCGATGCCGTTGATCTGGGCGGCCCGGTCGCGCACCCAGCGGAAGGCCACCGGCGGGCGCATCGAGCGGTAGTGCCCCGACGGGATCGCCCGGAAGGTGGTGTTGATGGCCTCCCACATCGAGGTCGACAGCGTCTCGCGGGCCCGCCGGGCACTCTCCCGCGCGGCGGCGAGCGTGGCGGCGATCGAGGTGGGCGAGGAGGTGTCGTAGGACAGCACCCGCAGCACCTCGGCGGTGTCGATGGGGGTGTCGTCGTCGACCTCCACGCCCATGATCGAGAGCAGGCTGTGGCAGGTGGTGGCCTCGTCGACACCCGGGTCCTCGAGGATCAGCTGGGTCTGTACGTCGAGGATGCGGGCGGTGTCCTCGGCGCGCTCCACGTAGCGGCCGATCCAGAACATCGACTCCGCGATCCGGCTCAGCACGACGCCGCCTCTCCGCAGGACTGCTGTTGCTGTTGCTGCTGCTGGTCCTGCTGGGAGGAGAACGCGTCGAGTGCGGGGCCGACGTCTTGCGGGGTGGGGTGGATCGTCACCCGCTCCGGCTCGGCGCGCACGGTGTGGCGGCCGTGGCCGGCCAGCACCCAGGTGTCCTTCGAGCCGCCCCCGCGCGAGGAGTTCACGATCAGCTCGCCCTCGCCGAGCGCGACCCGGGTCAGTCCGCCGGGCAGCACCCAGACCCGGTTGCCGTCGTTGACCGCGAACGGCCGGAGGTCCACGTGCCGGGGCCGCATCCGCCCGTCGACGTACGTCGGCACGGTGCTCAGCTGGATCACCGGCTGCGCGATCCACGCCCGCGGGTCCTCAAGCACCCGCGCCCGCAGCTCGTCGAGCTCGGTCCGGTCGGCCTGCGGCCCGATCACGATGCCCTTGCCCCCGGACCCGTCGACCGGCTTGACGACGAGCTCGTCGAGCCGGTCCATCACCTCCTCGCGGTGGTCGGCGTCGCCGAGCCGCCAGGTGTCGACGTTGTCGAGGATCGGCTCCTCGCCGAGGTAGTAGCGGACCAGGTCGGGCAGGTAGGTGTAGATCAGCTTGTCGTCGGCCACGCCGTTGCCCACCGCGTTGGCGATGGTCACGTTGCCGGCCCGGGCGGCGTTGAGCAGGCCGGAGCAACCGAGCAGCGAGTTGCTGCGGAAGTGCACCGGGTCGAGGAACTCGTCGTCGACGCGGCGGTAGATCACGTGCACCGGCTCCAGGCCGTGCGTGGTGCGCATCATCACCCGGCCCCGGCGGCACTCCAGGTCGCGGCCCTCGACGAGCTCGACGCCCATCGTGCGGGCCAGCAGCGCGTGCTCGAAGTAGGCGCCGTTGAACACCCCGGGGGTGAGCACCACGACGTTGGGGTCGGTGACGCCGGCGGGTGCGGCGGCGCGCAGGGCGGTGAGCAGCTTCTGGGGATAGCCGTTGACCGGGCGGATCCGGTGCTCGGAGAAGGTCTCGGGCAGGGCGGCCGCGATCGCACGCCGGTTGGTCATCACGTAGGAGACCCCGGAGGGGACCCGGACGTTGTCCTCGAGCACCCGGAACTCGCCGGCGTCGTCGCGGATCAGGTCGATCCCGCTGACGTGGACCCGCACGCCGTTGGGCGGCTCGATGCCGGCCGCGGCGCGGTGGAAGTGCGAGGAGGTCGTGACCACCCGGCGGGGGACGACCCCGTCCTGGAGCACCTCGCCCGCGTCGTAGACGTCGTCGAGGAAGCGCTCCAGCGTGTGCACCCGCTGCTGGACACCCGCCTCGACCTTGGCCCACTGGTCCATCTCGATGACACGGGGCAGCACGTCGAGCGGGAACGCCCGCTCCTCGCCGCCGATGTCGAAGGTGACGCCCTGGTCGAGGTAGCTGGACTGCAGCGCCTCCACCCGGGTCTGCAGCTCGGTCTGCCCCATCTCCTGCAGCGAGGGCTGCAGCTGGCTGTACGGCGTGCGCAGTGCGGGCCCGGCGTCGTACATCTCGTCGTACGCCGCGCCCATGCCGGTCTCGTAGCCCTCGAACATGCTGTCCACCGTCCGACCCTAGCGAGGCCGGCGGGGCGCCGGGTCAGGGGAGGGTGAGCACCTCGGCTCCGTCGTCGGTCACCAGCAGGGTGTGCTCGAACTGCGCGCTGGCGCGGCCGTCGCGCGTCACGACGGTCCAGTTGTCGTCCCACATGACCCACTCGTGCGTGCCCAGGTTGAGCATCGGCTCGATCGTGAAGGTCATGCCGGGCTGGATCACGTCGCTGTAGTGCTGGTCGTCGAAGTGGGGGATCACCAGCCCGGAGTGGAAGGCGGTGCCGATGCCGTGACCGGTGAACTCGCGCACGACGCCGTAGCCGAACCGCTTGGCGTAGGACTCGATGACCCGGCCGATCACGTTGATCTGGCGGCCGGGCTTGACGGCGTTGATCGCCCGTCGCAGCGCCTCGCGGGTCCGGTCCACGAGGTCGCGCACCTCGGAGGTCACCCCGGGCGTGAGGAAGGTGGCGTTGGTGTCGCCGTGGACACCGTCGAGGTAGGCGGTGATGTCGATGTTGACGATGTCGCCGTCCTGGACGACGTAGCTGTCCGGGATGCCGTGGCAGACCACCTCGTTGACGCTCGCGCACAAGGACTTGGGGAACCCCTTGTAGCCCAGCGTGGAGGGGTAGGCGCCGTGGTCGCAGAGGAACTCGTGACCGATGCGGTCGAGCTCGTCGGTGGTGACACCGGGGGCGACGTGCGAGCCGACGAGGTCGCGCGCCTGTGCGGCGAGCCTGCCGGCGCGGCGCATCCGCTCGATGGTGTCGGAGTCCTTGACCTCGGGGCCGGTGAAGGGCTCGGGGGCCGGCTTGTCGACGTACTCCGGGCGCGGGATGTGGGCGGGGACGGCACGTCGGGCCGAGACGGTTCCGGGGGCTATGGCACTCACACGGGCGAGTGTAGTTTCAGCCCATGAGTGAGTACTGGTACTGCCTCACCCACCACGAGGTGGAGGGCCGGGACGGCTGCAAGAACGCCGACCGGCTCGGTCCGTACGACACCGAGGCCGAGGCCGCGCGGGCTCTGGAGAAGGTGCAGGAGCGCAACGAGGAGTGGGACAGCGACCCCGCCTGGAACGACGAGCAGCTCGAGGACTGAGCGCGTCCCCTACCCTTGCCGGCGTGGCGCCGCGCAAGGTCTCCCCGTGGGGGTTCGTCGGGATGGGTGGGCTGGCGTGCGTGCTGTTCCTGGACCTCGGCACGGCCAACATCGCCCCGTGGTGGGTGACCACCCTGTTCCTGCTGCTCTGGCTGGTCCTGTTCGCGATGGCGGCTCGCTGGTTCGTCCCGCGGCCCGAGCGGGTGCCGTGGCTGCCGGCGATCGCGTTCGTCGTGTGGCTGCCCACGATCGTGCTCGGCACCCGGCAGCTCGGCTGGGGGTGACCCGCCCCGGAGACGCAGGGGCCGGGCTCAGACCATGAACCCGAGCGGGTCGTAGGACAGGCCGGGGAACAGCGTGCCGACCGAGCGGTCGGGGAACCGGCGGCCGACGACCTCGCCGAGGACGTTGCGGTAGTCGGTGGTCACCTTCAGGTCCCCGTCGGCCAGGGCGTTGGCGTCCAGGCCGGGCCAGCGGCCGTAGTACTTGCCGCCCTTCACCCCGGCGCCCGCGACGAGCATCATGTTGCCCCAGCCGTGGTCGAACCCGGCGCTGCCGTTCTCGGCCACCCGGCGGCCGAACTCGGAGATGGTGACCACGGTGACCCGGCTGCGCAGCGCCCCGAGGTCCTCGAAGAAGGCCGCGAGCGACTGCGCCAGGCCGTCGACGTTGGACTGCATCGCGCCCCACTGCAGCGTCCCGTAGTTGGTGTGCAGGTCCCAGTTGCCCGCGTCGATGGCGATGACGTCGGTGCCCAGGTCGGCGCGGATCAGCTTCGCCGCGTTCTTCAGCGGGGTCGCGAAGGGCGAGGCGTTCCAGACCGTGGGGTACGCCGCGGTGGAGGCCGGCATGGACTTGAGCTGGGCGCCCGCGGTCCTGGAGAGGGTGACCGCCTCGTTCGCGGCCCGGGCGAGCGGCCCGGTGGCGCCGGCCCAGGCGGTGCCCAGGGAGCCGTAGCGCTGGGTGCTGCGGTCGTCGAGCCCGCACACCTGGAGCCGGTCCAGGCTCGCGGTGGAGAGCACTGGCGCGTCGCCGCTGGTCGCGGTGGTGGGGAAGTTCTGGCCCAGCTGGACCCCGTCGGTGGTGCTGGTGCCCGAGCCGAGTCCGATCATCCGGTTGATCCAGCCCGAGCGGGTCGAGGAGCCGGGATCGGCGTCCTCGACCTCCTCGATGGCCGCGAAGTGGGAGCGGTTGACCACGGGGAGCCCGGTGGCCTGGACGGCGGCGAGCTCGCCGGAGGCCCAGAGCGGGGCCAGTGGCGCCATCGCGGGGTGCAGGCCGAACATCGCGTCCGCGCAGACCAGCGAGGACGCGGGCACCGCGGTGGAGGGGCGGACCTTGTAGTAGCCGGGGTCGCCGTGCGGCACGACGACGCCGAGGCCGTCGATGCCGCCGCGGAGGCTGATCACCACCAGGGTGTTGCCGCCCCTGGTCCCGGCGAAGGTGGCCTGCATCATCGCGTCGCCGAACATCTGGGAGACCGCCAGCGTGCCGCCGAGCACAGTGGCGCCGGCCAGCAGCGAGCGCCGGGAGAGGCGGGCGCGGTCGAAGTCGGGGCAGCCGCACCCCGCCGGGTCGCGGCTGGGGTCCCCGTGCGGGTCACCGGTCGGGTCGCCGCTGGGGTTGCGGGCCCACGTGGTCTCGGTCATCGGATCTGCCTTCAGGTCGTCATGTGGTCGGGGGTGTCGAGCAGGGCCATCACCAGCCGGGGAAAGAGCCAGGTGCCGAGGTTGTGCTTGGCCGTGACCTGGGTGGAGGCGGTGACCACCGCCCACGACTCGGGTCCGGTGACGGCCTGCAGCGCCGCCTTCTGCAGGCGCGCGTCGGCCGCCCGGCCCAACCAGGTCTTGCACAGGTGGTCCACGTAGGCGTCGAAGCGGATCGAGGTGGCCGGCAACCACGAGGCGGGCGCACGGTACGTGGCCCCCTTCGGCCACCACCCCCCGGCGTGGTTCATGTGCATCTCGTAGGAGGCGAACAGCCGGGACGCCGACGACCACGCCCGCGCCACGACCGGCGCCCCGTCCGGCCGCGGCCAGGAGAACAGCGTCGCGCCGCCGTGGGTCCAGTTCGCGTGCCGGGTGTAGGAGTTGTCGTCCTTCGGGGGCTGCACGTCGACGTCGAGGACGCGGGCGGTGGCGACCAGGTCGGCGATGGGGGTGCGGACCTTCTGGCCCTCGGAGGTGAGGAACTCCGGGTGGGCCATCAGCACGCGGAGCATCGCGGTGACGTCGGTGTCGGAGGCCAGGTACGCCGCGGCGAGTGCGTCGAGGAGCCCGTCGCTGGGGGCGTCGGAGACGAAGTACGTCGCGAGCTTGCGCGCCAGGGTGCGGGCGGTGGCCGGGTGGTGGGCCAGGTAGGACAGGTAGGCCATGGTCGCGGCCTGCCCGTCGGCGCTGGCGTTGGCGTGGGTGAAGTCGAGCACCTGCACGGCACCGGTGGTGTGCTTGGCGGAGTCGTAGCGCGCGGCGAAGGTGGTGCCCCAGTCCACGGTGTAGCCCGAGAGCAGCACCGCGGAGGCCTTGACCATCGCCTCGGTGTAGCCGGCCCCCACGCCCACGGTGTGCAGCTCGAGCAGCTCGCGGCCCTGGTTCTCGTTCGGCTTGTCCTTCACCGACCTCCAGTTGTCGAGGTAGACCCGCATCGCCGGGTGCAGCGAGCAGGCGACCAGCAGGTCCTCGAACCGGCCCAGGGCGTGGGTGCGGATGGTGGTGTCGTAGTCGAAGCGCCACACCCAGGCCCGGTCGTGCTGGACCGGGATGTGCAGGTTGGTCGACCAGAAGTCGGTCATCGTCTCCAGCACGGTGCGCCGGGAGTAGATCCGCCGCAGGATCGACCAGTTGCCCAGGTCGTGGCCGTACTCCCAGGCCGACCGGGTCTTGGCCCGGTCGGTGGCGTACTTCTCGCCCGGCGTCAGCCACAGGTGGGCGAACCACGAGTCGACGTCGGCGACCTTGCCGGCCTCGGTGATCGAGGTGGGGTCGAGCTGCGCCTCCAGCCACGCCTCCGGCGTCCCGGCCGCACGCAGCTGGGCCAGCGACGCCTGGGTGAACCCGGTGCCGAACCGGTTGAGGAACAACCGCTCGCGCGAGGTGCCCGCCACCCCCATCGGTTGCAGCGTGGTGGCCGACGGCGTGGACCCGGGCTTGGGCGAGGTCGGCTTCGGGCCGGCCGGCGGCTGCGGCGCCGGTGCCGGCGGCTGTGGCTTCGGCTTGGGCTTGGGCTTCGGCTTGGGCTTCGGCCTGCGCTTGGGCCGGGCCTTGGGAGTGGGACGACGCTTGCCCCGGATCGGGTGCCGACGGCGCTTCGTGCGCCGCTTGCGCTTCTTCAGGCTGGCGATCGCCATCGAGGTCCCTCGCAGGCCGGTGTGGTCAGTGGCCCCTCATCGTGCCAAGGAAACCGGCTGCTTTGACAACAAATGCCAGAAAAAGCCCAAAAAGGACAGTTGTGCCCTCAGAAGGTGTGCTCGGGCCCGGGGAAGGCCCCGTCGCGGACCTCGGCGGCGTAGGCGCGGGCGCCGTCGAGCAGGGCGCCCCGCACGTCGGCGTACTGCTTGACGAAGCGGGCCATCCTGCCGCCGCGCAGGCCGAAGGCGTCCTGCCAGACCAGCACCTGGCCGTCGCACGCGCTGCCGGCCCCGATGCCGATCGTCGGGATGGTCAGCTCGGCGGTGACCTGGCCGGCCACGTCGCCCGGGACCATCTCCATCACCACGGCGAACGCGCCCGCGTCCTGCACGGCGCGGGCGTCGGCGAGGACGCGCTCCGCGGCCTCACCCCGCCCCTGCACGCGGTACCCGCCGAGGGCGTGCTCGCTCTGCGGCGTGAAGCCGATGTGGGCCATCACGGGCACGCCGCCGCGGCTGAGCAGCTCGATCTGCGGTGCCATCTCGCGCCCGCCCTCGAGCTTGACGGCGTGGGCGCCGCCCTCCTTCATGAACCGGACGGCGGTGTCGTAGGCCTGCTCCGGCGAGCGCTGGTAGGAGCCGAAGGGCAGGTCGCCGACGACGAGGGAGCGGGAGACCGAGCGCGACACACCCCGGGTGAGCGGCAGCAGCTCGTCGACGGTGACCGGCAGGGAGGTCTCGTTGCCGTAGACGTTGTTCGAGGCGCTGTCCCCGACGAGGAGCACCTCGATGCCGGCCTCGTCGAAGATCTCCGCGGTGTACATGTCGTAGGCGGTGAGCATCGCGAACCTCTCGCCGCGCTCCTTCATCTCCCGCAGGTGCTGGGTGCGCACGCGCTTCACCGGGGCCGGCCGGGCCGTGCCGCCGCCGTACGGCGCCGTCTCCTCGCTCATGGCGACCACGCTAGCCCGGTACGACGCCGGGCGCGCCTGTGTCGTGGCTCACGTGATGACAGACTGGGGGCGTGGACTTCACCTCGGCCTACGCCCACGGATTCGCCCGGATCGCCGCCTGCACGGTGCCGATCACCATCGCCGACCCCGCCGCCAACGCCGCCGCCGTGCTCGAGCAGGCCCGCGAGTGCCACGAGGACGGCGTCGCGGTCGCGATCTTCCCCGAGCTGTGCCTCACCGGCTACTCCGTGGAGGACCTGTTCCTCCAGGACACGCTGCTCGAGGCCGTGCTGCAGGCGATCGACGACCTCGTCGCGGCGAGCACCGAGCTGCGACCCGTGCTGGTCGTCGGTGCCCCGCTGCGCAAGGGGCTCCGGGTCTACAACTGCGCGGTCGTGATCCACCGCGGCACCGTGCTCGGCGTCGCGCCCAAGTCCTTCCTGCCCACCTACCGCGAGTTCTACGAGGCCCGCTGGTTCGCCTCGGGTGAGGACCAGCTCGGCGAGACGATCGACCTCCACGACGAGGAGGTCCCCTTCGGACGCGACCTGCTCTTCCGGGCCGCGGACGTGCCCGGCCTGACCCTGGCCGTGGAGATCTGCGAGGACATGTGGGTGCCGATCCCGCCCAGTGCGTACGCCGCGCTGGCCGGTGCCACGGTGCTGGCGAACCTGTCCGGCAGCCCGATCACGATCGGTCGCGCCCGGGACCGCCGCCAGCTGGTCCGCTCGGCGAGCTCGCGCTGCTCGGCGGCGTACGTCTACGCGGCCGGCGGCCCGGGGGAGTCGACCACCGACCTGTCCTGGGACGGCCAGACGATGATCTACGAGTGCGGCGACATGCTGGTCGAGGGCGCGCGCTTCCCGGAGCGGGCGCACCGCTCGGTGGCCGACGTCGACCTCGACCGCATCCGCCAGGAGCGGATGCGGCAGGGCACCGTCGACGACAACCGCCACCAGGCGCGCGTCGGGACCGGCGACTTCGCCGAGATCGAGTTCAGCCTCGACCCGCCCGGCGGCGACATCGGGCTGCGCCGCAAGGTCGACCGCTTCCCGTTCGTGCCCGACGACGTGGACCGGCTCGCCCAGGACTGCTTCGAGGCCTACAACATCCAGGTGTCCGGTCTCGAGCAGCGGCTCCGCGCGATCGGCCAGCCCAAGGTCGTCATCGGCGTCTCCGGCGGCCTGGACTCCACCCACGCGCTGATCGTCGCGGCCAAGGCCATGGACCGCCTCGACCGGCCCCGCAGCGACATCCTCGCCTTCACCCTGCCCGGGTTCGCCACCGGCGACACGACGAAGTCGTATGCCACCCGGCTGTCCAAGGCGCTGGGCGTCACCTTCGAGGAGCTCGACATCCAGCCCGCGGCCCGGCAGATGCTCTCCGACATGGGCCACCCGTTCTCCCGCGGCGAGGAGGTCTACGACGTGACCTTCGAGAACGTCCAGGCCGGGCTGCGCACCGACTACCTGTTCCGGATCGCCAACCAGCGGGGC
This sequence comes from uncultured Actinomycetota bacterium, assembly GCA_963815595.1. Classification (GTDB taxonomy): domain Bacteria; phylum Actinomycetota; class Actinomycetes; order Propionibacteriales; family Nocardioidaceae; genus Marmoricola. The sequence goes on from CAWFHA010000007.1 coordinate 898,542, forward strand.
GGGATCGTCCTGGGCACCGGTGACCTCTCCGAGCTCGCGCTCGGCTGGTGCACCTACGGCGTGGGCGACCAGATGTCGCACTACACGGTCAACTCCGGGGTGCCGAAGACGCTCGTCCAGCACCTGATCCGGTGGGTGGTCGACAGTGAACAGCTCGGTGAGCGCGACAGCGAGGTCAACGAGCTGCTCACCGACATCGTCGGGCAGGAGATCACCCCCGAGCTGGTGCCGACCAAGGAGGGGGAGGAGCCGCAGGCGACCGAGGGCTCCATCGGGCCCTACTCGCTGCACGACTTCACCCTGTTCCACGTCCTGCGCTACGGCTTCCGGCCCAGCAAGATCGCCTTCCTCGCCGAGCGCGCGTGGTCCGACGCCTCCCGTGGCGAGTGGCCGCCGAACTTCCCCGAGGAGAGCCGCCGCGAGTTCACGCTCGCGGAGATCCGGCACTGGCTCGAGGTGTTCATCACCCGCTTCTTCGCCAACCAGTTCAAGCGCTCGGCCCTGCCCAACGGTCCCAAGGTCAGCCCCGGCGGGACCATGTCGCCGCGCGGTGACTGGCGGATGCCGAGCGACGCCGGCCCGGCCGCGTGGCTGGCCGAGCTGGAGAACGTCCCGCAGGACTGAGCGGCCGCCCCACTCACCCGGGCGCGTCAGGCGGGCGGATCGGAACGGTCCGGGTCGGGGGACAGGTGCTCGTGCACGCAGGTCCAGCCGTCCCCGGACCGGGCGAGCACGATGGTCTCGCGCTCGAAGAGCTCCTCCTCGAGGCCGTCCACCACGCGCACGGTGTGCACGTCGTGGCTGAACACGGCCAGGTCGCCGTACTCCTGGATCCGCTGGGCGCTGGAGGTGCAGCCCCGGACCTCGAACCCGGCCTCGGCCACCCACTCCTGCCACAGCGACTCGTAGGCCGCACGCGACTCCAGCCGGCCGGGGACGTCGTGGAAGAGGAACGTCGCCTCGGGGTGGAAGTGGGCGAAGTAGCGCTCCGCGTCGCTGCTGGCGAACGCCGCGACCAGGGAGTCCACGAACTCCTGGGGCGTCACCGCCGGCCTCCTGCGGCCGCCATCACGCCGAGCAGCTCGTAGGCCGTGTGCGCAGCGGCGATCCCGGTGATCTCGGCGTGGTCGTACGCCGGGGCCACCTCGACGATGTCGGCGCCGACGACGTCGAGCCCGGCGAGCCCGCGCAGGATCGCGAGCAGCTCCCGGCTGGTCATCCCACCGGCCTCCGGGGTGCCGGTGCCCGGGGCGAAGGCGGGGTCCAGCACGTCGATGTCGATGGACACGTAGACCGGCCGCTCGCCGACGCGGGCCCGGATGCGCTCCACCACGCCGGCGGCCCCGAGTGCGTCGAGCTCGGTGGCGGGCACCGTCGCGAAGCCCAGCTCCCGGTCGTCGACGAGGTCGCGGGCGCCGTACAGCGGTCCGCGGGTCCCCACGTGCACACAGGCGGAGGTGTCCAGCAGGCCCTCCTCGGAGGCCCGCCGGAACGGGGTGCCGTGGGTGTAGGCCGCACCGAAGTAGGTGTCCCAGGTGTCGAGGTGCGCATCGAAGTGGACCACCGCCACCGGTTCGGGAGCGCCCAGGGCCCGCAGCAACGGCAGCGCCACGGTGTGGTCGCCACCCAGCACGAGCAGCCGTCCGGCCCGCTCGCGCAGCTCGCGCGCGGCGTGCTCCACCTGCGTGACGGCCTCCTCCAGGGAGAACGGGTTGGCCGAGACGTCGCCGGCGTCGACGACTTGCTGCACGGCGAACGGGGAGGTCCCGGTGGCCGGGTTGTAGGGCCGCAGCAGCCGGGAGGAGCCTCGGATGTGCGCCGGGCCGAAGCGCGCGCCAGGCCGGTAGGAGACGCCCGCGTCGAAGGGGATGCCCACGACGGCGACGTCCACATCCACGCCACCGACCTCGTCGGCTCGGGGCAGCTGGGCGAAGGTGGCCGGTCCGGCGAACCGCGGGACCAGGGTGTTGTCCACCTGGCCCACGTGTCCGTCCTCGACGACCCGGGGGAGGTTCGCGTCAGGCATGCGGGTGGGTCTCCGTGAGCTCGGCGACGGCCTCGGCGTCGACCTCGCGGTTGCGCGCGATCTGTCGGTGGCCCGACGCCCGCGGGTCCTCGACGACGGCCGGCACCTCGGCCTCGACGCTCGGCACCCAGCGCGGACCGTCCGGCCCGAAGACGTAGCGCGGCTCGGGGTAGGCGAAGAGCATGCCGAGGTAGATCACCGCGGCGAGACCGATGGCGACGGGGAGGCTGATGTCCACCCCGCCGGCGGCGTTGCGGAAGGGCCCCTCGATGAGCGGCGGGTAGTTGGCGAAGAGCAGGCCGGCGACCGCGGCGGGGATCCAGGCCGCCATGCCGCGCCAGTTGATGCCGTTGTCGAACCAGTACGCACCGCCGCGCATGCCGAGGTTGAACACCTGGACGTCGGGTGCGCTGTAGTGGCCGCGGCGTACGACGTAGCCCAGCGCCATGATGATCATCCACGGGGTGGTGCAGATGACGATGGCCCCGATGAAGGCGTTGACGCTGTCGATCAGGTTGAACGCCAGTCGGCCGACCAGGATGAAGACGAAGGCGAGCGCGCCGATGAACAGCGACGCCTGCACCCGGCTGAACCGGGGGAAGACCGAGGAGAAGTCCAGCCCGGTGCCGTAGAGCGAGGTGATGCCCGTGGAGAGGCCGCCGAGGAAGGCGACCACCATCAGCAGCACGGCGTACCACAACGGCGAGGTGTTGATCAGCGCGACGACGTAGTCGCTCTCGCCGGCCACGATGGTCGCGGTGGCGACACCGAAGAGGAACGGCACCAGGGTGGCCGACTGGGCGGCGAGGGTGGCGAGCAGCAGCGACCGCGGCTCGGTGCGCTCGGGGATGTAGCGGGACCAGTCGCCGAGGAACGCCCCGAAGGAGATGGGGTTGCCCATCACGATCAGCGCGGAGAGCACGAAGGTCGGCCAGAACCCACCGAGCGCGTACGCGTCCGGTCCCGGGTCGTAGGAGAAGTCCAGTCGGCCGGAGTAGGCCAGGGCGCCGAGGGCGATCAGCACGGTGTTGCCGACGACGACGATCTTGTTCACCAGCAGCATGAAGGCGTAGCCGTAGACGACCACCACGATCACCATCGCGCCGAGCAGGGCGTAGATCACGCCACGCAGCCAGTCTGAGTCAGTGACGCCGAAGAGCCGGATCATCGCGCCGACCAGGGCGTCACCGCTCACCCACACCGAGATCGAGTAGAAGGAGATCGCCGTCAGCAGGGAGAGGAACGAGCCGACGACACGGCCGCGGACCCCGAAGTGCGCGCCGGAGGACACCGCGTTGTTGGTGCCCGTCAGCGGACCGAAGAGCCCCATCGGCATCAGGAACAGTGACCCGACGAGGACCCCGACCACGGTGGCGGCGACCGCCTGCCACAACGAGAGGCCGAGCAGGATCGGGAAGGTGCCCAGGATGACGGTGGCGAAGGTGTTCGCGCCGCCGAACTGGATCCGGAACAGGTCGAAGGGCCGCGAGTGCCGGTGCCCCGGCGGGATCGTGTCGATGCCGTGCTGCTCGACCTCGGTCGCCCGGGGGCGGACGATCCGGGCGGGCTCGTGCTCGGTGCTGCTCATGGGTGCTCCTGGGCGTGGCGCGAGTGGTCCGAGAGGATGCCGGAACGCTAGACCACGGTTTACCACCATGCAATAGTTGTTGCCCATGAGAGTCAGTCGCGTCGTGGACCTGTGCGTGCCCGTCGACGCCGGCACGACCGTGTACCCCGGTGACCCGGCCCCGTCCTTCGAGGTGCACAGCACCATCGCGGAGCACGGGTTCAACCTGCTCGAGATCCACCTCGGCAGCCAGTCGGGCACCCACGTCGACGCGCCGTACCACTTCGAGCCCGACGGGCTGAGGGTCGACGAGCTTCCGGTCGAGCGGTTCGTCGGTCCGGGCGTGGTCGTCGACGCGGTCGGTCTCGGCGCGCGCGAGCAGATCACCTGGGAGCACGTCGCGCCGGTGGCCGCCCGGCTCGGTCCCGGCGTGGTCGTGCTGCTGCACACCGGCTGGAGCCGGCACTACGGGACGCCGGCGTACTTCGACCACCCCTACCTCTCCGCCGAGGCCTGTGAGCGGATGCTCGAGCTCGGGGTCCGCACGGTGTGCATCGACGCGATCAACATCGACGAGACCCCCGACGACGAGCACCCCGGCGTGGGCTACCCGTGCCACCACCTGATCTCCCGGCTCGACGGGGTCATCGGCGAGAACTTCACCGGCTTCGACCAGCTCGGCTCCGGGGAGTTCCTCGTCGTGTGCACGCCGATCCGGCTGACCGGGGCCGACGGCGGCCCGGTGCGCGCGGTTGCGGTAGAACTGGGCCCATGAGCAGCCGGCGTACCCGCACCACGCTGCCGGCACCCGAGCGCCCGACGGTGCTGATCGGCAGCAAGCTGCGCGTGGCCCGGACCGCCCGCGGGCTCACCCTGGACCAGGTCGCCGGCTCGGCCGGCCTGACCAAGGGCTTCGTGAGCCGGTTGGAGCGCGACGACGTCTCCCCGTCGGTGGCCTCGCTGGTCGCGGTCTGCGAGGTGCTCGGGCTGCGCGTCGGTGAGCTGTTCGACCCGCCCAGCACCTCGGTGTGCCGGGCCGGCGAGGGCCGGCTGATCAACTTCGGCGGCGAGGGGGCCGAGGAGCGGCTCGTCACGCCCGGCACCCAGACTGCCCTGGAGGTCATCCACTCGGTGATCTCCCCGGGCGGCAACGGCGGCGAGGAGCTGTACTCGCTCAGCTGCGACGCCGAGTGCGCCTACGTGCTGTCGGGGACCCTCGAGCTGGTCCTGGCGGACGGGGCCGAGCTGCTGGGTGCCGGGGACGCGATGACCTTCCCGGGCGGCTCCCCGCACACGTGGCGCAACCCCGGGTCCGAGCCGTGCGAGGTCCTCTGGTTCCTCGCTCCGGCGACCTGAGGAGGCGGTCGTGCCCGACGTTCCGAGCCTCCTGGTCGTCCAGCACCAGGACGACTGCCCACCCGCCCTGGTGGGTGACTGGCTCGTCGAGGCCGGCTGCGCGCTCGACGTACGCCGTCCGTACGCCGGGGACGCTCTGCCCGACGACCTCCGCGGGCACGACGCGCTCGTCGTGCTCGGCGGCTCGATGGGAGCCCACGACGACGACGCGCACCCGTGGCTGGGGCCGACCAAGGCGCTGGTCCGCGACGCTGCCGCGCGGGCCGCGCCCGCGCTCGGCATCTGCCTGGGCCACCAGCTCGCGGCGGTGGCGCTCGGCGGCCGGGCGGGCCGCAACCCGCGTGGGCAGCAGCTCGGCCTGCTGCCGATGGGGTGGACCGATGCCGCCGCGCAGGATCCGCTCGCCCGGGATCTCCGCAGCGCCGCTGTCGGTGTCTTCTGGAACGACGACGTCGTGCTGCGCACGCCCGAGGGCACGGTCGCGCTGGCCCGCACGGCCGATGGGGAGCTCCAGGCCGCGCGGTTCGCCCCCACGGTGTGGGGGGTGCAGCTGCACCCCGAGGTCGACGAGCACATCCTCGCTGTCTGGGCGGAGGACGACCGGCCCAGGTACGCCGACGGCGTCGTCGACGAGGCGCTGACTCAGGTCGCGCACGCGCGCGACCAGCTCGCCCGCAGCTGGCGCCCACTGGCACAGCGCCTGACCGAGCAGGCCCGGGGGCACCGCTAGGCTCCGACCCATGGGCAAGCAGGAAGACTTCGTGCTCCGGGCGCTCGAGGAGCGCGACGTGCGGTTCGTGCGGCTGTGGTTCACCGACGTGCTGGGCTACCTCAAGTCGGTCTCGGTGGCGCCGGTCGAGCTGGAGAACGCCTTCACCGAGGGCATCGGCTTCGACGGCTCCGCGATCGAGGGGTTCGCCCGGGTCACCGAGGCGGACATGCTCGCCCACCCCGACCCGAGCACCTTCCAGCTGCTGCCGTGGCGGGGCGAGGGCCCCTCGACCGCGCGGATGTTCTGCGACATCGTGATGCCCGACGGCTCCCCGTCGTACGCCGACCCGCGCTACGTGCTCAAGCGCACGCTGGAGAAGGCCGCGGGGAAGGGCTTCACCTTCTACACCCACCCCGAGATCGAGTTCTACCTCTTCCAGGGACGCCCCGGGATCGGCGAGGACCCGATCCCCGTGGACCGCAGCGGCTACTTCGACCACACCGCCCAGTCGCGCGGGTCCGACTTCCGTCGCGAGGCGATCAACATGCTGGAGTCGATGGGCATCTCGGTGGAGTTCAGCCACCACGAGGGCGGCCCGGGGCAGCAGGAGATCGACCTGCGCTACGCCGACGCCCTGTCCACCGCCGACAGCATCATGACCTTCCGCACCGTGGTACGCGAGGTCGCGCTGAGCCAGGGCATCTGGGCCAGCTTCATGCCCAAGCCGTTCACCACCCACCCGGGGTCGGGGATGCACACCCACGTCTCGCTGTTCGAGGGCGACACCAACGCCTTCTTCGAGGCGGGGGCCGAGTACCAGCTGTCGAAGACAGCGAGGCACTTCATCGCCGGGATCCTCCAGCACGCCAGCGAGATCACCTGCATCACCAACCAGTGGGTCAACTCCTACAAGCGGCTGATCGGCGGCGGCGAGGCGCCGTCGTACATCTCCTGGGGCCACAACAACCGCTCCGCCATGGTCCGGGTGCCGATGTACAAGCCCAACAAGGGCCAGTCCACCCGGATCGAGCTGCGCACGATCGACGCGGCCTGCAACCCCTACCTCGCCTACGCCGTCGTGCTGGCCGCCGGCATGAAGGGGCTGGAGGGGGAGTACGAGCTCCCGCGCGAGGCCGAGGACGACGTGTGGTCGCTCAACGACCGCGAGCGCAAGGCACTCGGGCTCGAGCAGCTGCCCAAGAACCTCTACGACGCCATCAAGATCGCCGAGGACTCCGAGCTGCTCGCGGAGACGCTGGGGGAGCACGTCTACGAGTTCTTCCTGCGCAACAAGCGAGCGGAGTGGGAGGAGTACCGCGGCCAGGTCTCCGCCTTCGAGCGGGACCGGATGCTCCCGGTCATCTGAGTACCTGTACGGATGCCGCAGCCGCCCGCCGCGGCCACGCTGGTGCCATGACACCGACACAGCCCGTGCATCTCTCCGGGACCACCTCACCGGCACTCACCGAGACCGTGCACTGGTCCCTGCGCGGGGCCGCCGTCAGTGTGGCGCTGGCCGGGCTGGCCGTGGCGACCTTCGGCATCTCCGTCGCGCTCGAGGACGCGAGCAGGAGCGGCGAGATGCTCGACGGGCTGGGCATCGTGATCGGGCTCGGCCTGGCCGGGATCGGGCTGTTCGTGGTCGTGCTGGCCGGCGTCCTGCTGTGGATGGTTCCGCGTCATCCCGCCGGGGTGGCCGCCGCACTGACCGCGTGTGGCGCGGGCATCGCGTGGGTCTCCTACCTGTTGGTGTCGGGCGAGGGCCGCCCGGCCGTCGTGGGCGTCCTCGGCGGGGTCATGGTCGCCCTGGTGGGGCTCGCGGCGCTGCTGGCCTGCTTCACCGGGGCGATACATTCGGCCGGTGGCAGGTCGCGGTGAGATCACCCAGGGCACCCTGGTCCGGCTGGGGTTCCTGGACGCCGAGCGGGCCCGCGCGCTCCTCGAGGACCTGGGGGAGGCGGCTGCACCGATCGTGCCCCTGCTCGGCCGCTGCGCCGACCCCGACCAGGCGCTGACCTCCCTCGTCGGGCTCGCCGACGCGACGGAGGACCGGCAGCAGCTGCTGGAGGAGGTGGCCGACGACGAGGGCACCTCGATGCGACTGCTCTCGGTCCTGGGGGCCAGCCAGGCGCTCGGCGAGCACCTCGCCCGGCACCCGGACCAGTGGCACGAGCTGTGCGACCCCGAGCTCGGATCGACCCGTCCCACGGCGTACGCGCTGCGTGCGCACCTCCTGGGAGCCGTGGGCGCCGATCCCGCTGACCCGGCCCCGGTCGCGACGTTGCCCGACCGCGAGGCGCGCGACGCCCTGAGGGTGGAGTACCGCCGCCGACTCCTGCGGCTGGCCGCACGCGACCTGGCCCACCACCTCGGCATGGACGACGCGGCCGCCGAGCTCTCCGACCTCGCCGCCGGCACCCTGGACGCGGCCCTCGCGGTGGCCCGCGCACGCGTGGGGGAGGCGTCGGCCTCCTGTCGGCTGGCCGTGATCGCGATGGGCAAGTGCGGTGGCCACGAGCTGAACTACGTCAGCGACGTCGACGTGATCTTCGTGGCCGAGCCGGCGCCGGGGTACGACGAGCAGCCGGCCATGCGTGCCGCGACCCAGCTCGCCTCCACGCTCATGCAGGTGTGCTCCGACCACACCCGCGAGGGCACGATCTGGCCGGTCGACGCGAACCTGCGCCCGGAGGGCACCTCGGGGCCGCTGGTGCGCACCCTGGCCAGCTATCGGGGCTACTACGAGCGCTGGGCCAAGACCTGGGAGTTCCAGGCGCTGCTCAAGGCCCGGCCGGTCGCCGGCGACCCGACCCTGGGGCAGGAGTACGCCGAGGTGATCCGTCCGCTCGTCTGGTCGGCCGCGGAGCGCAAGGGGTTCGTCGAGGAGGTGCAGGCGATGCGGCGGCGGGTGCTGGACCACATCCCGGCCAACCACGCCGAGCGGCAGCTCAAGCTGGGGTCGGGCGGGCTGCGGGACGTGGAGTTCGCCGTCCAGCTGCTGCAGATGGTGCACGGCCGCACCGACGAAAAGGTGCGCCCCCCGACCACCCTCAGTGCGCTCGCCCGACTGATCGAGGGCGGCTACGTGGGCCGCGAGGACGGCCGCTCGCTGCACGAGGCCTACGCCTTCCTGCGCACGCTGGAGCACCGCATCCAGCTCTACCAGCTCCGGCGCACGCACGTGGTGCCCGAGGACGAGGCCTCGCTGCGCAGGCTCGGGCGCTCCCTCGGCTACACCAAGGACCCCGTGCAGGAGCTGGACCGGCAGTGGCACTTCCACCAGCGCGAGGTGCGCCGGCTGCACGAGAAGCTGTTCTACCGGCCCCTGCTCTCCGCCGTCGCGCGGATCAGCGGCGACGAGGTGCGGCTGAGCCCGGAGGCGGCGAAGGCACGGCTCGCGGCCCTGGGCTACCTCGACCCCCAGGCTGCTCTGCGCCACCTCGAGGCACTGACGGCCGGGGTGACGCGCACCGCGCAGATCCAGCGGACCCTGCTGCCCGCGATGCTGGGCTGGTTCGCGGACGCCCCCGACCCCGACGCCGGTCTGTTCGGCTTCCGGCGCATCTCCGAGGCCCTGGGCGGCACCCCGTGGTACCTCCGGCTCCTTCGTGACGAGGGGGAGGCGGCGCAACGGATGGCGCAGATCCTGGCCACCAGCCGGTACGCGACCGACCTCCTCCAGCGCGAGCCCCAGGCGGTGGCGATCCTCGGGGAGCACGAGCGCCTCGAGCCGCTGTCGCGCGAGGCGGTGCTGAGCGAGATGACGGCGGCGGCCGAACGTCGTGAGGACCCCCAGGAGGCGGTGACGGCGATCCGGGCCGTACGCCGCCGCGAGCTGCTGCGGATCAGTGTCGCCGACCTGTGCGTGCCGTTCGGCGTCGCGGAGGTGGGGTACGCCCTCACCGACGTGACCACCGCGACGCTGGAGGCGACGCTGGCCGCGGTGACCCGCGGGGTGGAACGGGCCCGGGGCGAGGAGATGCCGACCCGGATGGCGATCGTCGCCATGGGTCGCTACGGCGGCTACGAGCTGGGGTACGGCAGCGACGCGGACGTGATGTTCGTGCACGAGCCCCTGCCCGGGGCGGACCCGCAGGTGGCCGCGTCGATGGCCCAGGCGGTGGTCAACGACCTCCGCACCCTGCTCTCCGCGCACGGTCGCGACCCCGCCCTCGAGATCGACCCCGGCCTGCGTCCCGAGGGGCGCCAGGGCCCGCTCGTGCGCACCCTGGACTCCTACGCCGCCTACTACGGGAAGTGGTCGGTGGTGTGGGAGGCGCAGGCCCTGCTCCGCGCCGACCCGATCGTCGGCGACGTGGGTCTGCGCGAGCGGTTCCGCGAGCTGATCGACCCGTTGCGCTTTCCCGAGCGTGGCCTCACCCGCGACGACGTGGTGGAGATCCGTCGGATCAAGGCGCGGGTCGACTCCGAGCGACTGCCACGAGGGGCCGACCCGGCGACCCACTTCAAGCTCGGTCGAGGCGGGCTCTCCGACGTCGAGTGGACCGTCCAGCTGCTGCAGATGCGGCACGCGGCGCAGGTCCCGCAGCTGCAGACGACCAAGACGCTGGAGGCGCTGCAGGTCGCCGTCGAGCACGACCTGCTGGACCTCGCCGATGCCACCGGGCTCGCCGAGGCCTGGCGGTTCGCGAGCCGGGCCCGCAACGCGACCGTGCAGGTGCGGGGCAAGCCCGCGGACATGCTGCCCCGGGACGCGCGCGAGCGCGCCGCCGTCGCGGCGGTGCTGCAGTACGAGCCAGGTCAGTCCGACGTGATGCTCAACGACTACCTGCGCGCCGCCCGTCGTGCGCGGGGGATCGTGGACCGCATCTTCTGGTCGTGAAGGGCCTGGCTACATCAGAGCCGAAATAAGCTAGAGTCTTCATATGGCCCCGGTGAAGCAGGAACCCACGGCGGTGGCGACCGTGATCGGCGATGTCGTCGGTTCCCGGTCGGCACCCGACCGGGCCCGCCTCCATCGCCGGCTCAACGCCCTGCTCGACGACGCCAACGCGCTCCTCCGGCCCACGGTACCGCTCCGGGTGACCGTCGGCGACGAGTTCCAAGGGTGCTTCGCCACGGTGGGAGCGGCCGTGCACGCCTCGTTGTGGCTGCGGCTCCACCTGTCCGTCGACCTTCGCCACGGGCTGGGCTGGGGCGAGGTCACCGTGCTGGCCGAGGAGCCCCGCGTCGAGGACGGGCCGGGGTGGTGGGCCGCGCGGGCGGCCATCGAGGAGGCCAAGCAGGCGGCCTCGCACGCCGGTGCCCGGCTGCTGCGCACGGTCTACCGTCGCGCCGAGGGCACCGCCGGCCCCGATCCCGACGCCGTCAACGCCGCCCTGATGTGTCGGGACCAGATGGTCGGCTCGCTCTCGGAACGGTCGTGGCGGTTGCTGGCGGGCGTGCTCGACGGCCACAGCCAGGCCGATCTGGCCGAGGTGGAGGGCATCTCCGCCTCGGCGGTCTCGCAACGGGTGCGCAACGACGGACTGGCCGTGATCGTCGCGGCCGACGAGCTGCTGAGGGGTGTGGCATGAGCTGGGTCGCCGTACTGCTGATCGGGGTGGCCGTGGCCGACCTCGCCCACTCCGTGCGACCGGTCCCCCTCGTCAACGAGGGGATCGGCGCCGCGGTCGCGGTGTGGGCAGGCCTCCTGGCCGGCCTCACCGACTGGGCGGACCTGCTCGCCCTGCTCGTGGTGGCGGGGCTGGTGCTCGCCTGGGGCCAGACCGTCACCCGTGCGTTCGCCGGGGGACCGGCCGGGGTGCCGCTGCTGGTGCTCGCCGGCTCCCTCACGCTCGCGCTGCTCTGCTCTGCCTGGGCCGGGACCGCCGGGGGAGTGCTCGGCGCGTGGCTGGAGGCCACCCGGGTCCCGGCACTGCGTGGGATGTCCCCGGACCGGGCGCTGCTGCTCGCCGGCGCCTTCCTGCTCGTGCTGAGCACCGGCAACGTCGTGGTGCGCCTCGTCCTCGCCGCGACCGGCACCACGAACCCCGCGCTGCACGACACCCCCGACGACCCCGCACAGCGCCTCAAGGGCGGACGCCTCCTCGGGCCGATGGAACGCTCGCTGATCCTCGGGCTGGGCCTGGCCGGCCAGCTGACCGCCGCGAGCATCGTCATCGCCGCGAAGGGGCTGCTGCGCTGGCCCGAGCTGCAGTCCAAGACCGAGCAACAGTGGATCCACCGCCTGACCGAGTACTTCCTGGTCGGCAGCTTCGTCAGCTGGCTGGTGGCGCTCGGAGCGCTGGTGCTGCTCGCTCGGTGAGCGGACCGGGTCCTGGGGCCGCACGACCCGGGCCCATCGGCCCTACGCCGCACCGACGCAGCCGGGCACGCTGGTTCCATGAGCGACCTCCAGGACCTGTCCTATGCCCAGTGCCGCGGCCTGCTCGCCGGCGGCGTCGTCGGCCGGATCGCGTTGTGCACGCCGGACGGGCCACGCATCCTCCCGGTCAACTACAGCGTGGTCGGCGAGGCGGTGGTGTTCCGGACCTCGGCGTACGGCGTGGTCGCCGCGCACGACTGGTCCTCACCGATCGCCTTCGAGGTCGACCACGTCGACTACGCCGAGCAGCGCGGCTGGAGCGTCGTGGCCACCGGGCACGGCGAGCGCGTCGAGGACCCCGAGGTGCTCGACCAGATCACCCGCACCTGGGACCCGCGGCCGTGGGCCAGTGGCACCCGCCCGCTCTACGTCCGGCTGCCCTGGACCCAGCTCAGTGGTCGTCGCCTCGGCACCGGCTGGACGCACGAGAACGAGATGCCGGTCCGCCGCACGGTCTGAGTCGGGCCCGGTGTGTCTCGAGATCCGTCCCGGCTTGACTGGTGGGTACCATAGGGGGGTACCCTTTGGGGGCAACGAGCGGAGGCAGTGCCTTGACCGAGCCAGCACCAACCCACGAGCACGGCTACATCCACCATCACACCAAGGATGAGTACCTCGCGCGTCTGCGACGCATCGAGGGCCAGGCCCGGGGGCTGCAGCGCATGGTCGAGGAGGAGAAGTACTGCATCGACATCCTCACCCAGGTCTCGGCCATGACCCGGGCGCTCCAGTCCGTGGCCCTCGGCCTGCTCGACGAGCACCTGGCGCACTGCGTCGTCGACGCCGTCCGTGAAGGCGGCTCGGAGGCCGACATCAAGCTCAAGGAAGCCTCCGACGCGATCGCTCGCCTCGTCCGCTCCTGACCACCACCCCATCTCGAGAGGAACCCTCACGATGAGCCAGACCAGCACCTACACCGTCACCGGCATGACCTGCGGCCACTGCGTCGCCTCGGTGACCGAGGAGGTCCACGAGCTGCCCGGCGTGGAGAACGTCGAGGTGGTCCTCGAGACCGGCGCCGTGACCATCACCAGCACCGACCCCGTCGACCGCGAGGCCGTCCAGGCCGCCGTCGAAGAGGCCGGCTACCAGCTGGCATGAGCACGTCCGCGCGCGTCGTCGCGTTCCTCGCCGGGCTCGTGGCCGCGTTCGCCGCGGCCCTGGGGGTGGGGCACGCCGTCGGTCCGCTCGGCGACGCGGTGCCGAGCACTCACGACACGCACGCCGCCGAGGGTGAGGGGCCCGGGTCGGACGCGACGACGGATGCCGGCGCACCCGGGGGGCTGGCGGTCTCGCAAGGCGGCTACGCCCTCGACCTGGCGCAGACCGAGGTCGAGCCCGGGCGATCGGTGCCGGTGCGGTTCACGATCACCGGGCCGGGCGGCAGCCCCGTCACGGCGTACGACGTGCAGCACGAGAAGCTGCTCCACCTGATCGCCGTACGCCGCGACCTCACCGGCTTCCAGCACGTCCACCCCACCCTGTCCGACGACGGCACCTGGTCCGCCGCGCTCGACCTCACCCCGGGCCAGTGGCGACTGTTCGCGGACTTCAAGCCCGGCGGAGCCGACCCGCTCACGCTCGGCTCCGACCTCGCGGTCCCCGGCAGCTACCGCCCCGGGACCCCCACCGGGCAGACGCGCACGGCCCAGGTCGGCGGCTACACGGTGAGCCTGGCCGGTGACCTGACGCCTGGCCGGGAGGCGACCCTGACGCTGTCCGTGACGCGCGACGGGCGGCCCGTCACCGACCTCGAGCCCTACCTGGGTGCCTACGGTCACCTCGTCGCGCTCCGAGCCGGTGACCTGGCCTACCTCCACGTCCACCCCGACGGTGCCCCCGGTGACGGCAGCACCCCCGCGGGGCCCGAGGTGGTCTTCCACACCGCGGTGCCCAGTGCCGGCAGCTACCACCTCTACCTGGACTTCCGGCACCGCGGGACCGTCCGCACGGTGTCCTTCGCGGTGCCGGCCACGAGTGACGACACCGGGGCGACGACACCGGCCACGACGACACCGGCCACGACGACACCGGCCACGACGACACCGGCCACGACGACTGACCGCCGTGTCCACCACGAAGGGGGTTCCCATGGAGACCACCGCCACGCGCAGCATCGAGCTGGACATCAGCGGGATGACCTGTGCCTCCTGCGCCAACCGGATCGAGCGCAAGCTCAACAAGCTCGACGGCGTCACCGCGACCGTGAACTACGCGACCGAGAAGGCCAAGGTCGACTATGGCGAGGAGATCGCACCGGAGGACCTGGTCGCCACCGTGGAGCAGGCGGGGTACGCCGCGGAGCTCCCGCGCCCGCAGGGCGCGGGCGACGGGGAGGAGACGGCCGCCGAGGAGGACCCGACTCGTTCGCTGCGCCGACGGCTGCAGATCTCCGCGGCTCTCAGCGTCCCGGTCATCGCCATGGCCATGGTGCCCGCCCTGCAGTTCACCTACTGGCAGTGGCTCTCCCTCACCCTCGCCGCCCCGGTGGTGGTGTGGGGTGCCTGGCCGTTCCACCGCGCCGCCTGGGTCAACCTGCGCCACGGCACCTCCACGATGGACACGCTGATCTCGCTCGGCACGCTGGCCGCGTTCGGCTGGTCGGTCTACGCCCTCTTCTGGGGGACCGCAGGCACCCCGGGGATGACGCACGCCTTCGAGCTCACCGTGCAACGGAGCGACGGCGCGGCCAACATCTACCTGGAGGCCGCGGCCGGGGTGACCACGTTCCTCCTCGCCGGGCGCTACTTCGAGGCGCGGTCCAAGCGGCGCGCGGGCGCCGCGCTGCGCGCACTCCTCGAGCTGGGTGCCAAGGAGGTCGCGGTCCTGCGGGAGGGCCCCGACGGGGAGGTCGAGGAGCGCATCCCCACCGACCGGCTGGTCGTGGGGACGAAGTTCGTCGTCCGCCCGGGTGAGAAGGTCGCCACCGACGGCGTGATCGAGGACGGCTCCTCGGCGGTCGACGCCTCGATGCTCACCGGCGAGTCCGTGCCCGTCGAGGTCGGGGTCGGGGACACGGTGGTCGGTGCCACCGTCAACGCCGGCGGTCGCCTCGTCGTACGCGCCACCCGCGTGGGCGCGGACACCCAGCTGGCCCAGATGGCCCGCCTGGTCGAGGACGCCCAGAACGGCAAGGCGCAGGTCCAGCGGCTCGCCGACCGCATCTCGGGGATCTTCGTGCCGATCGTCATCACCCTCGCGGCTGCCACGCTCGGCTTCTGGATCGGCAGCGGCGCCGGGCTCGCAGCGGCCTTCACGGCGGCGGTCGCCGTCCTGATCATCGCCTGCCCCTGCGCCCTGGGACTGGCGACCCCCACGGCCCTGATGGTGGGCACGGGTCGAGGCGCCCAGCTGGGCATCCTGATCAAGGGACCCGAGGTCCTCGAGTCGACCCGACGCGTCGACACGATCGTCCTGGACAAGACCGGCACGGTCACCTCGGGCCAGATGACGTTGGTCGACGTGGTCGCCGCTCCAGGGGAGGAGGCCGACGAGGTCCTGCGGTACGCCGGCAGCCTCGAGGCCGCCTCGGAGCACCCGATCGCGCGGGCCGTCGTCGCCGGCGCCCGTGACCGGACGGGCGCGCTCCCCGGGGTCGAGGACTTCGCCAACCTCGAGGGACTCGGCGTGCAGGGGGTCGTCCAGGGTGCCCACGGGACGCACCTGGTGGTCGTCGGCCGACCGCAGCTGCTCGCGGAGTGGTCCCAGGACCTCCCGCCCGAGCTGGAGAGGGCCCTGCACGACGCACAGTCCGGCGGCGGTACGGCGGTGGCGGTGGGGTGGGACGGCGTCGCGCGCGGGATCATCGTGGTGGCGGACGCGGTCAAGCCGACCTCGGCCGAGGCGATCGACCGGTTCCGCAGCCTCGGGCTCCGTCCGATCCTGCTCACGGGCGACAACGCCGTGGTGGCGCGGTCGGTGGCCGCCGAGGTGGGCATCGACGGCCAGGACGTGTTCGCGGACGTGCTCCCGGCCGACAAGGTCGACGTGGTCAAGCGGCTGCAGTCCGAGGGACGGGTCGTGGCCATGGTCGGTGACGGCGTCAACGACGCCGCCGCCCTCGCGCAGGCCGACCTGGGCCTGGCGATGGGCACCGGCACCGACGTGGCGATCGAGGCCAGCGACCTGACCCTGGTCCGCGGTGACCTGCGGGTGGCGGCCGACGCGATCCGGCTCTCGCGCCGCACCCTCGGCACGATCAAGGGCAACCTGTTCTGGGCGTTCGCCTACAACGTGGCCGCCCTGCCACTGGCGGCCGCAGGGCTGCTGAACCCGATGCTGGCGGGCGCGGCGATGGCCTTCTCGAGCGTGTTCGTGGTCAGCAACAGCCTCCGGCTGCGTGGCTTCCGGGCGCTCGGCGTCGACGTACCTCCGGCGCCGGAGGCGGCCCCCGACCCGGCGTAGCCCTCCGGGGTCGGGCTACCGGATCCAACGGCGGGTCAGGCGTCGCGGCGCTGCCGCTGCTGGGTGAACCAGTCGACCGCCTCGGACCGGTCGCCGACGTGGAGCTTGTGCACGATGTGGGAGACGTGCACCCGGACCGTGCCCCGGGAGACGAACAGCCGATCGGCGACCTCGCGGTCCTCGAGACCCGACGCGAGCAGCTCCAGCACCTCGAGCTCGCGCGGGGACAGCACGCTGTCGGCCGTGCCGCCGTTGCGTGGGGACACGGACGCGGCGATGCGGCGGTTGACCTCACGCATGACCTCGGGGTGCTCGGCGGCCTGGTCGACGAGGGTCAGCAGCGAACGGTGGTCCTGGTCGTGCTCGGGGATGCCGGCCTCCACGAGCACGGCTGCCACCGTCTGGCGCAAGAGCCCCGCCAGCTGCGCGCGGTTGCGCTCGGCCGCGACCCGGGCCAGCAGCAGCCGGCGCACGGTGCCAGCGATCCAGATGAACGCGCCCGTGGCGAAGACCAGGAGACCGATCAGCCACACGCGCGGCTCCTGGCCGGTGGCGGCACTGCGCTCGGACGCCCGCAGCCCGATGGCGAGCGACAGCAGCAGGACCGCGGTCGCGCTGCCCCGCTGTCCGTGCTTGAGGCCGAGCTCGAAGGCGAGCAGTGGGAAGAGCAGGGCACCCGGCGCGGCCGGGGCCGGCATCGTGATCACCAGGAACGCCGAACAGGCCGTGGCGTCGGCCACCGAGGTCCACACGAAGACGCCCCGGTCGCCGCGGGAGAGTCGCACGGCAGCGAGGACGGCAGTGCCCAGGAGGACTGCGGCGCACACCAGGACGAGGGCGGTGCTCACCCCGTCGAGGAACAGCGCGCCCGTCGCGACGGCGACGGCGATCACGGCGCGCGGTAGCACCAGCATCCGCTCGGTGAGCGTGCCGACGGTGGATCCGGTGACCCCGAGATCGTGACGTGTGAGGTCGGTCACGGGCGTCACTGTGTCACGCCGGACGGTTCCGGGTCGACCGATCGGCGCCGCGCAGCGGCTGGGGGTCGTGGCGTCCTGGTCGTGGCGTCCTGGTCGTGGCGTCCTGGTCGTGGCGTCCTGGTCGTGGCCGTCGCCGGGCGTGCCCTGGGACCCGCGTGGCGGCGGGTGTGCCTGGTGGGTAACGTTGCGGACTCGCACAGGGTTGGGCAGGTCCGCAGCGAAGGAGGAGGTGGGGGATGACCTCGCTCCTGCTGCTCCTCGCGCTGACCCTGGCCGGGCTGGCCGGCGTGCGGATGCTGGCGCGGGGGACGGCACTGGTGGCCGACCCGTTCGTCGTGGAGCCCTGGTTGTCCGGGCACCGTCCCAGCGAGCACGCCCTGTCGCGCTACCACGCCCGTTGGTACACCGCCAGCGTGGTCTTCCTGGCCTTCGACGTGGAGATGCTGTTCATGTACCCCTGGGCGGTCGTGGTCGGTCGGCTGGGGCCGAGTGCCGTGGTGGAGATGTTCGGCTTCCTGCTGATGCTGCTCCTGGCCGTGGGGTGGGCCCGACGCGAAGGGGCGTTCCGATGGGCCTGACGGACCTGCTCTCGCGCGCGGCCGCCTCTCGGGCGCACGTGCTGCTCGCCGAGGCGCCGGGCGCGTTCCGCACCCGCGTGGCCCTCGAGCGAGCCGTGCACGCAGCGGGCTGGCGCGTCACCGACACCGTGGCCGACGCCGACGTCCTCGCCGTGGTGGGGGAGCCCGGGCCCGAGCTGTCCGCCGTGCTCGAGCACGCCTGGGACCAGCTGTCGGAGCCGAGGGCGCGCATCGACGTACGCGGCGAGCACGACATCGGCCCCGCCCTCGCCCGGGCGCGGAGATCGCTGTCGGCCTCGGAGGAGCAACGGGCCGGGGCCCGGCAGCGCGACCGGCAGCGGATCGCCGCAAAGCACGGGGAGCACGGGGAGCACGAGGAGCACGGGGAGCACGAGGAGCACGAGGAGCACGAGGAGCACGAGGGGCACGGCGGGCACGAGGAGCACGAGGGGCACGGCGGGCACGAGGGGCACGGCGACATGAGCCCCGACGGCATCCCCCTGGCCGAGGGGGCGGAGGACCGCGACGGCCTCGAGATGGACGTGCTGCACCTGCCGCTGGGGCCGGTGCTCGCGCACTGGCCCCCCGGAGTCGTGCTGCGGCTGACCCTGCACGGGGACGTGGTCGCCGATGCCGAGGCAGCACGTCTCGATCCGGCCGCGGGGCTCGCTCGTGCGGACGACGGCCCCACCGGGGCCGCGCGGCTGCTGGACGCGGCGGCCTCGGTGCTCAGCGTGGCAGGTCTTCGGGATGAGGCTGCCCGGGCCCGTCGACTGCGGGACCGCTGCCTGGCCGGCGCCACGGGGACGAGCGTCGCGGGGGCGATCGAGGAGCTCGAGACCCGAGTACGTCGTCATCGGCTGCTGCGCTGGCTGCTGAAGGACCTCGTCCTCGCCGGGCTCGACGGAGAGCCCGCGGGCCTGCACGACCAGCTCGCCGCGCTGCTCGAGCGGGCCCGGGCGGCGGTCGCCGGTGGCAGCAAGGCCACGGACCGGCGCGTACCGGCGCTGGACTCGGCTGCGCGGCTGCTCGTCGGGCAGGAGCTGGCTGCGGTGCGGCTCTGGATGGCCGCCTGGGCCGGCGACCTCACCCACGATGTCCCGGTGGAGGTGTGACGTGGGCGGATCGCTGTCGCTCGTGTACGCCGTGCCCGTCGTGATCGCTCTGATGCTGCTCGCCACCGCGGCGGCCGGGCTCTCCGCGGCGCTCGAGGCCCGGGACCGGGAGGCGTCCCTGAGATCGGGCCTCGTCGCCCCGGTGAGCGAGGCCGCGCGCCTGCTGGTTCAGCGCCCTCGGCGTACCGTCTCGGCCGACCGGTTGCTGTGGCGTGCCGCGTCCTCGGCGGTGGTGCCGCTGGCGGTGCTGATCGTCGCCTTCGTGCCGCTCGGCGACCAGGCGCTGGTCGCCCACCCGTTGGGCGTGGTGTGGATCAACGCCCTGGACGTCGTGGCCTGGGCGGTGATGTGGCTGCTGGGCTGGGGAGCGAACTCGCTGACCAGCCTGGTCGGTGGCTACCGGTTCCTGGCCCTGGCGCTGGCCTACGAGCTGCCGCTGATGTTCGCCCTGACAGCTCCCGCCATCGCCGCGGGCAGCTTGGACCTCGGGGAGATCGCGGCCGCGCAGGACGGGCTGTGGTTCGTGGTGTGGGCGCCGGTCGCGTTCGTCGCCTACTGCTGGGGGGTGCTGGGGTTCAGCGTCCGGCCGCCGATGGATCCGGGCGCCGGGACCGACGTCAACGGCGGGATCCTGACCGAGCTGGCCGGGGTCGACCGTCTCCTGGTGCTCGTCGGCCGTCACTGCCTGCTGGTGGCCGGCTCGGCCGCGGCCGTCCCGCTCTTCCTCGGCGGGGGAGCGGGCCCTCTCCTTCCGGCGTGGTCGTGGGTGCTGGTCAAGACCCTGCTGCTCGCCCTCGCTTTGGTCGCCGTGGGGCGTCGGGTGCCCACCCTGCGGGCGGACAAGCTGCTCGAGGTCGGCTGGGTGGTCGTGCTCCCGCTCGTGGTGGCCCAGGACCTCGTGGTCTCGGTCGTCGCCGTCGTCGTCCACTAGTCCCAGACCCTGTCGAAAGGAGCTCCCGGTGATCGTCGAGGTGTCCGACGTCGCGTTCTGGCTGTGTGCGGTCGTCGCCGTCGTCGCGGGCGCGCTGGTGTTCTACGTCGACTCCATGGCGCGGGCGACCTACGCCCTGGCCGTCTCCTTCGTGGCGGTGGGGGTCTCGCTGCTGCTCCTGGGGCAGGCCTACATGGGCGTGATCGTGATCTTGATGATGGTGATGGAGATGGCCGTGATGGCCGTCTACATGGTCATGTTCATGGGCATGAACCCGGCGCTGATGCCGATGAGCATGGTGCACTCCCACCGCTCCTCGGTCCTCGCCGCCGTCGGGACCTTCCTGGTGCTCGGCGCGGGGGCACTGCTGGTGCCGTGGCCCAGCCGCCGCGGAGCACCGGCGTCCGATGTCACGGCCGCCCTGGGCGAGGCGCTGATGGAGTCGCACATGCTCGTGATGATCGCGATGAGCCCAGTCATGGTCGCGACCATCGTGGCCGGCGTCGCGCTCTCCTCGCACCGCACCCGCTACGACCGCCTCGGGGACGACCTCGATCGTCGTCGCGCCGACGACCCGCAGCCGGGAGGGGTGGGCCGATGACGCTCGAGACCGTGCTCCTGGTGGCTGCAGCCCTGATCGCGGTAGGCGTGTACGGCGCCCTGTCCCAGCAGGTGGTGGTCATGGTGATGATGGGCCTGGAGCTGATGATCAACGGGGTCATCCTGGCCGGCGCCGGCCTGTGGTGGTTCCTGGCCCCCGATCCCTCCGGCCAGGTGCTGGTGCTCGTCGTGATCGCGGCGATGACCGTGGAGATGGCGATGGGGTTCGCCGTGGCCACGCTGCTGCACCGCCAGGCGGGCCACGACATGACCGACATGGCCGCGGAGCTGCACGGCTGATGCTCGACCTCGCGCTCGTCGCCCTCGTCGTCCTGCCCGCGGTGGCGGGCTCTGCCCTCCTGCTCGCCGGCCGCGTCGCCGACCGGATCGCCGCCGCGACCGGAGTGGCCACGTCGGCGCTGCTCGTGCTGGCGGCCGTGGTCGTGGCGTTCCCGCCGGGCGGGGCACGACCGTCGGTGGCGACCCCGTTCCTGGTGGGTTCGGACCTGGCGCTCTCCGTCGACGGGTTGGCGGTCGTCGTGCTGCCGGCAGTGGCGACCGTCTCGCTGCTGGTGCTGCTCTCGGCAACCGGCAGCGACGACCTGCGCACCGCCCGCTTCTCCGGCCTGATGCTGCTCTTCGTCGCCGCGGCCCTGATGACGGTGGTGGCCGTGACGCTGCCGACCCTGCTGCTGTCCTGGGAGGTCATGGGGGCGACGTCCTACGCGTTGATCGGCTACCACTGGCGCGAGCCGGAGAACACGGCGTCGGGCACGACGGCCTTCCTGACCACCCGCGCCGCCGACCTCGGTCTGTACGTGGCCGCGGGAGCGGCGCTGGCCGGCGGGGCGGGCCTGGGACTGGCATCCCTGGGCGACGCGTCCGCGGGCTGGCGCCACACGGTGGCCGCCGGGCTCCTGGTGGCCGGGCTGGGCAAGGCGGCCCAGCTGCCGTTCTCCTTCTGGCTCGCCCGCGCGATGCACGGCCCGAGCCCGGTCAGCGCCCTGCTGCACTCGGCGGCCATGGTCGCGATGGGCGGCTACCTGCTGCTCCGGGTGGCTCCGACCCTGGCCGCGACGGGGTGGGCCGACGACGCGGCCGCCTGGGCGGGCGCGGCCACCGTCGTGCTCCTGGGCCTGGTCGCGCTCGCCCAGAGCGATCTCAAGCAGCTGCTCGCGGCGTCGACCGCGGCGCAGCTCGGCTACGTCGTGCTCGCGGCGGGTGTGGGCGCGACCGCGGCCGGAGCGGCCCACCTGGTGGCGCACGCGGCGGTCAAGGCCGGCCTGTTCCTGGCGGCGGGTCTCTGGCTCGAGGCACTCGGCACGAAGCGGCTCTCGGCGCTGGGAGGCGCGGCGCGGACCTGGCCGGTGGTCGGTGCCTGCGCCGTCGCCGGACTCCTCTCGCTGGCCGGTCTGCCGCCCCTGGCGCTGTGGAGCACGAAGGACGCCGTGCTGGTCGGTGCCCGGGAGCACTCGGCACTGCTCTACGTGACCGGTCTGGTCGGCGCCGCGCTGGCGGCCGGCTATGCCGCGAAGGCGGCGAGCGTCGTGACCCGTCGCCCCCGTGGGGGCCTCGAGCCGGGACGGGACGAGGAGCGGGCCGGCACCCGCAGGGTGTCCCCGACATCCAGCCTGGCGCTGGTCCCGTTGGCCGTGGGGGCGGTCGTGCTCGGGGTGCTGGCACTGCCACCGCTGGCCGGTCGGGTCGGGCGGCTGGTCGGGGCATCGGTCCGTGAGCCCGGTGCGGTCGAGCTGCTGGTCTCGGCCCTGGTGGCGGCGGCGGCGTTCGCCGTCACCTTGGTGCTGACTCGCCGTCGAGCCGATGCCGGCCGGGCGTGGCCCGAGGCGTTGGTCGACTGGCTGTTCCTGGAGCGCATCACACACGCCGGGGTCGTCAATCCCGTCGTCCGGTTGGCGGACCTGCTGGCGCGGGTCGATGACACGGTCCTCGACCGGGGGGTCAGCGGAGCGGCCCGCTCGACGGTCCGGCTCGCCCGGTCGTCGGCCCGCGCGGACGACGTCGTCATCGACGGTGGGGTGCGCGGACTGGCTGCGGGAACCCGCAGCATGGGCCGGTTCCTCCAACGGCCGCAGACCGGTCAGCTCCACCAGTACTACCTGCAGGCCCTCCTCGTCCTGGGTCTGGCAGTCCTCGTCCTCGTGATCGTGAGGTGACCGTGCTCTCCGTCCTGGTGTTCCTTCCCCTGGCTGCCGCCGCCCTCCTCCTGCTGCCGCAGGTCGGCGCACGCACGGCGCGGACCGTCTTCGTGTCGGTGGCCGCCGTCGAGGTGCTCCTCGCTGCTGCCGCCTGGGCGGCGTACGACGCCCCGGCCGCGGGCGAGCTCGCCCTGGAGGAGCGGGCCCGGTGGATTCCCGGCGTGGGGTCGAGCTACCACGTCGGCGTGGACGGGCTCTCGTTGCCGCTGGTGGTGATGACGACCGTGGTGTTCCTGGCCTGTGCGGTGTTCGCGTCGCGCGAGGCCGACCGCCCGCGGTTGCAGGCGGCGCTGTTCCTGTTCCTGGAGACCGTGTGCCTGGGCCTGTTCGTCTCCGCGGACCTGATCCTCTTCTTCGTCTTCTTCGACCTCTCGATCGTGGGGATGTACTTCTCGATCAGCGGATGGGGCCACGGCAACGCCGCGCGCTCGGCGCTGCAGTTCTTCCTGTACACGTTCCTGGGGTCGCTGGCCCTCCTGCTCGGGTTCGTCGGCCTCTACGTCGCCTCGGCACCGCACACCTTCGACATGCTCGAGCTCGCCGCGGACCCGCCGCTCGAGGGGCACGGCTGGGTGGGCGGCCTGGTCCTGGCGGCCGTGCTGCTCGGGCTGGCGGTGAAGACCCCGACCTTCCCGTTCCACACCTGGCTGCCTCCGGCGCACACCGACGCCCCGGCGATCGGGTCCGCGGTGCTCGCCGGGGTGATGCTCAAGATGGGGGCGTACGGCTTCGTCCGGATCGGGATGCCGATGCTGCCGGCGGCCTGGCAGGCCTGGGCGCCGGTGATCATCGCGGTCGGGATCGTCTCGGTCCTCTGGGGTGCCCTGGTGGCGCTGGCGCAGACGGACCTGAAGCGGATGATCGCCTACACCTCGGTCAACCACATGGGCTACGTCGTGCTCGCCGTCGGTGCGGCGGGGGTGCTGGCCGACGGAGCGGACCAGGCACGGGGAGTCGCCGTCACCGGTGCCGTCACGCAGATGGTCAGCCACGGCCTGCTGACCGCCGCGCTGTTCCTGCTCGCGGGCGTCATGTACGAGCGCACCGGGGACTACGGGCTCGATCGGTACGGCGGCCTGGCGGCTTCGGCCCCCCGGTACGCCACGCTGTTCACCGTGGCCGCATTCGGCTCGCTGGGGCTCCCGGCGCTCTCGGGGTTCATCGCGGAGTTCCAGATCTTCGCGGGGAGCATCGCCACCGTGCCCGTCACCGCTGTGGCCACGCTGGGCATCCTGATCACCGCCGCGCTGTTCCTCCGCGCCCTGCAGCGCGTGTTCACCGGCCCCACCGCCGGGCACTCCGGAGGGTTCGCGGACGTGACCGCCCGGGAGTGGACCCCGGTGGCGCTCCTGCTCGCCCTGTCGGTGCTGATCGGGGTGCTGCCTCGACCGCTGCTGGACCTGATCGAGCCCGCCGCAGAAACGGTCGCGTCCCTGGTGGGGCGCTGAGCGATGTCGATGGGATCCGACGTCCTGGCGCTGTTGCCGGAGGCGCTGCTGTTCCTGGGGGGAATGGCCTGCCTGGTGGGCGGCTCGTTCACCCCCCGCACCAGGCAGTGGCGACTGCGGGTCGTGGCGGGGGTGGCCTCGACGACCGCCCTGGTGTCGGCCGCGGTCGCGTGGGCGGGGGAGGACCGCACCGCGTTCTCCGCGACGTTCACCGTCGACGCCGCCACCAGCGCCTCGCGCGTGATCGTGACCACCGCGCTGCTACTGCTGCTCGTGATGGCCTCGGGGGACCTGCGCGACCACCCGCGGGAGAGCGAGACGTGCAGCCTGCTGCTGTTCGCCGCCACCGGCGCCCTGCTGCTGGCCGGCTCCACGGACCTGGTGCTGCTGGTCGTGGCGTTCCTGCTCTCCAGCATCCCGCTGTACGGCCTCGTCGGCGTCGTCGCGCGCCCGCGCTCGCCCGAGGCCGCACTGAAGACCTATCTGTTCGGCGCTCTGTTCGGGATCGTGCTGATGCTCGGCGCCGTGCTGCTCTACGGACTGGCCGGCCGCACGGGGTACGCCGCGCTGGGACCCGGGCTCGCCGGTGCCCCGCCGGCCGCGGTGGCGGCCGGGGGAGTGCTCGTGCTGTCGGGCCTGCTGTTCAAGGCCGGCGCCGTCCCGGCCCACTTCTGGGTCCCCGATGCCACCGAGGGTTCCTCGGTGACCGCAGCCGCGTTCCTCACCACGGTCCCGAAGGTCGGCGCGGTCGTGGCGGTGACCCGGCTCGTCGTCGAGCTGCCCGGTGATCTCCGGTGGGCCTCGACGCTGGGTGTCCTGGCCGTGGCCAGCATGACCGTGGGCAACCTCGCGGCGTTCGCCCAGACCGACGTACGCCGGCTGCTCGGGTGGTCCACGGTCAGCCAGGTCGGCTACCTGCTGGCCGCGGCAGCGGTCGTCGCCCTTACCGAGCTCGCTCGACCGGCGCTGCTGTTCTTCCTGGCCGGCTACGCCCTGACGAACCTGGCCGCCTTCGCCGTCACCGCCGCGGAGCCACGACGGCGTGCCCTCGAGGACTGGGCCGGACTCGCCGCCGTCCGCCCCGGCCTGGTGGCCGCCCTGGTGGTGGCCCTGCTCGGACTGGTCGGAACGCCCCCGACCGCCGTGTTCGTCGGCAAGCTGGCCACCCTCGCCGCCACCTGGGACGGCGGGCTGTGGTGGTTGGCCGTGGCACTCGCGGTCAACACCTTGGCGAGTCTCTTCTACTACCTGCGCTGGATCCGGGCATCGGTGCGTCCTGCCTCGGGCGTCGGGGTGAGCGAAGGAGTCAGGGGCGGCCCCGCGCGGGTCGCCCTCGCTGCCGCCGCGGGCTCGGTGGTCCTGGGGCTGGTGGCCGGCCCGGTGTGGTGGCTGTTGACCTGACCAGGCCTGACCTCCTGGGGCAGGAGGCGGACCTCAGCCCAGGAAGAGGCTGGTGACCTTCGCGCGGGGAGGTTGCTGCTGGGCGTCGGCCTCGACCAGGAACTCTCGCATCAGGTCGATCGCCTGGAGGATCTTGTCGCTGCGCAGCGAGTAGTAGACGGTCGTGCCGGACCGTCGGGTGGTGACCACCCCCCGCTCGCGCAGGACGGCGAGGTGCTGGCTGGCGTTGGACTGGCTCAGTCCGAGGGACTCCGCGAGGTCCCCCACACTGAGCTCCACGTCGCGCAGGGCGTTGATGATCAGGAGCCGCTTGGGGTCGGCGATCGCCTTGCAGACGCGCTCGTGCAGCTCACGGAGCTCGGATTCCAGTGCCTCGTTCACGGTCATCTCCTCAGCCCGTGCCTTCGACGATTATCAGCCCGATGGCCAGGACGGCCAACGTCGTCACCGTGGCGGACAGGACCAGCGCCAGGCGGGCGGCGGAGGGGTCCCGCCCGACGCCGACCCGGTGCACGGTGTGCTCGTAGCGCAGCTCGGTGAGCACGAGCAGCGCGGCGGTGACCCCGAGGCCGAGGAGCCCGGGCACGGCCGCCCAGAACCGGCCGCCGGCCTCGTGGAGCAGCAGGGCGGAGACACCCCCGACCCCGAGCGCGGTGCGCTGCCACGCCATGGCGGTGCGTTCGGCCTGCAGACCGGCGTCGTGGTGCGGCTTGCTGCGGTCGCCGCCGCGGAACCAGCCGGAGCCCACCGCTCAGTCCACCAGGTCGGCGATCACCAGGGCCAGCGCCACCAGTGCGGCGAGCACCAACGACGACGCCACCAGCCGGGGCACGAAGGACTGCGGCAGCTGGCGTCCCAGCCGCATGGCACGCTCGTTGCGCTGCCAGTGCCGGTAGGACACGGCGGCCAGCAGGCCGCCGAGGCCGATCAGCAGGAAGCCCAGGGCGTGTCGCATGACCGAGAGGCCGGGCACGAACCGGATGACCGCCACCCCGGCGGCCATCAGCGCCAGCGAGGTGCGGACCCACGCCAGGAAGGTGCGCTCGTTGGCCAGGGTGAACCGGTAGTCCGGATCCTCGCCGAGAGGGTCCTGCCCTTCCTCCGACGAGCTCATCGCAGGGTCGTCGAGGCCGCGCACTGGTTCCGACCGACGTCGAGGACCTCGAGCTCGTCGGCTGCGGGTCGCAGCTGGCCTGCGTTGACCAGTCTGATCGTGTCGTACACCTCCGGGGCGTCCGGGAGCGTGGACACGATCTCCTCGACGAAGCGCTCGATCGCCCGCTCGTTGAGCAAGGTGGCCTCGAAGACCTCGGCCAGTGTCGTGGTCACCGCTCCCTGCTCGTTGAACTCCTCGGGGCTCGACCAGTGCGCGGGCGCGATCACCGTCTGCGGGTCAAGAGGCTCCAACCGGTCGTGCACGCTGCGGAACAGGGATCGGGCCAGGTCCTCGGCCTGGCCGGTGAGGTCCGGACGACCCAAACCGCGCACGAAGATGGTGTCGCCCACCAGCAGCAGCCGGTCGCCCACCAGCAGTGCGGTCGTGCCGGGAGTGTGGCCGGGAAGATGCATGGTCAGGGCACGGACGACGGTGTCGCCGCCCAGGGGGAGCTCCTCGCCGTCCTCCAGGGCCCGGTTGGGGAACGGGATCGGCTCGGCGCTGTCCTCCGGCGGCAGGTGGTACTCGACCTCGAGCGTCCGGGCCAGGTCGGGTCCGCCGCTGATGTGGTCCGCGTGCACGTGGGTGTCGATGACGTGGGTGACCGTCATCCGGTGCTGCTCGGCGAGGTCGAGGTACGGCTGGTGGTGCCGGGCCGGGTCGACCACGATGCAGCTCTCGCCCGGGACCCCGATCACGTAGGACAGGCAGCCCTTGGCGGGGCGCTGCAGCTGCCAGGCGCGCACCGGCTCGGGAAGGCCCGCGACGGGCACGGGCACCAGCAGCTGGGCCCAGGCGTCCATGCCGCCGGCCAGCGACCGGGTCTCCTTGCCGAGCTCGCTGAACTCCTGCACCACGAGCGCCGACCCGTTGCCCTGGCCGCACACGACCACGGCACCGTCCGGGATCTCCTGCGCGAACCGCTCGGGGTCCTCGAGCAGCTCGTAGACGGCCGCGTGCCGGACGGGGACGCTGCGGCGCCCCTCGATCTGCTGGGCCGCGAACTCCTCGCTGTTGCGGATGTCCAGGATCTCCGGGACGCGACCCTGCGCGATCTCGTCGTGCAGCTCCGCGGGTGAGATGGTCCAGGCTTCCATGTGGTGCGCCTCCAATGTCCGTACAACTGGCGCCGGCAGAGGGTTGCTGTATGCGCCAACTCGAATGTAATGTGACGCGCAGCACAACGCAATCCCAACCGGCTGGAGGACCCGCCATGACCGATCCGGCACTCGAGGACGACGCTCCGCAGAGCATGACGATCGTCGCGTGGAGCGGGGACCTCGACAAGATCTGGCCGACCCTGATCCTGGGGTCGACCGGGGCCGCGTACGGGATGAAGACCACGATCTTCTTCACCTTCTGGGGACTGTTCCCCCTGGTGCGTGACGATGTCCGCATCACGGGCACCAACGCCATGACCAAGGCCCTGGCCGGGATGAACCCGCCCGGGGTCAGCAAGATGAAGCTCTCCAAGATGCAGATGGGCGGTGCCGGCTCCTGGATGATGAAGAAGCTGGCTCGGGACAACAAGGTCGCCTCGCCCAAGGAGCTCCTGGAGATGTGCACCGAGCTCGGCGTGAACCTGTGGCCCTGCGAGATGACCATGGAGCTCATGGGGCTGCGTCAGGACCAGCTCATCGAGGGCGCCGGCGACCCCGTGGGCGCCGCGAGCGCGCTCTCGGAGATGAGCCGCTCCCAGATCAACCTCTTCATCTAGCACCACCGAGCTCGACCCTGCCAGGACCGGGGAGACCCCCCGGCCGATCCGATGGGAGACCCCGTGATGGACATGAACGCCGACGTGACCGTGGACGCCAAGGGCCAGAAGTGCCCGATGCCCGTGCTGCTGGCCTCGCGCGCACTGAAGACGCTCGCCCCGGGGCAGGTGATGCTCATCGAGGCGACCGACAGCGGGTCGCGCTCCGACATCCCGGCCTGGGCCAAGGACACCGGCAACCAGCTGCTGGACAGCTCCTCTGAGGACGGTGTCCACCGCTACCTGGTCAAGAAGGCCTGACCGGTCGGAGCCGGCGGCCCGAGCCTCAGTCGGACGACTCGGTCAGGCCCAGCTTCACGGCGTTGTCGAACTCGTCGTCGATGAGCACCACGTCGTGGCCCTCGCGCGCCAGCAGGCTGGCGCAGATCGAGGCCCGGTAGCCGCTGGCGCAGTGCACCCAGAGGCGGCCGTCGGGGACCTCGTCGAGCCGCTCGAGCAGCTCGTGGATCGGGATGTGGCTGGACCCCGGGATGGCGTCGTCGGCCCGCTCGTCGTCGCGGCGTACGTCGAGGACCGTGACGTCCTCGCGGTCACCGGCGGGGGTCTCGAGCTCCTTGTGCAGGTCCTGGAAGGTGACCCAGGGATAGCTGGCGATCTCCTCGTCGGGGACCAGTGCCGCCAGCTCGCCGGCGGCTGCCCCCGCCGGACGGTCGATGCCGATGCGCACCAGCTCCCGCTGGGCGGCGGCCACCTGGTCGGCGGACTCGCCGATCAGGGTGACCGGGGTGCCCCAGGGCATCAGCCACCCCAGGTAGGTGGCGAACTGCCCGCCCAGGTCGATCCCGACGGTGCCGCGCAGGTGCCCGGTCGGGTAGACCTTGCGGTCGCGCAGGTCGACGACCCACTCGCCCGCGTCGACGCGACGCCGCAGCTCCTCGGCGTCGGCCGACTCCGGGGGGCTGAGGTCCACCGGGCCGGGGCCGGCGGCGTTGGCGGCACCCATGTGGGCGTAGTAGGCGGGGTAGGCCGTGAGGTTCTCGATGAGGGAGGCGACGAAGGCGTCCTCGTCGTCCTCGGTCAGCGCGTCGTTGCTCTTCTTCTCCTCGCCGATCGTCGAGGAGTCGCCGCCGGACGCCGAGCCGGAGGAGCAGAAGCTGCCGAACCCGTGCGTGGGATAGACCCCGGCGTCGTCGGGGAGCAGGGAGACGAGCTTGCGCGCGGAGCGGAACTGCGCGCGGGTGAGCTCCTCGGTGTCGTCCTCGCCGAGCAGGTCGGTGCGACCCACGCTGCCGTAGAGCAGGGAGCCACCGGTGAACACGGCGGTCCGGTCGGGGTCGTCGCGGTGCGTGACGGCGTAGGAGAGGTGGGTGTGGGTGTGTCCCGGAGTGGCGATGACGCGGAGCTCGAGCGGTCCGTAGGTGAGCACGTCGCCGTCGGTGACCGGTCGCCGGTCGAAGGACACCTCGTCCTCGCCGCAGACGAGGTAGTCGACGCCCGCTTGCCGGGCCAGCTCGAGGCCGCCGGTCAGGTAGTCGTTGTGGATGTGGGTCTCCGCGACCGCCGCGAGGGTCAGGCCGTGATCGTCGAGCACCGCCTGCACGCGATCGATGTCGCGCTGCGGATCGATGACCAGCGCCGTGGATCCGTCGTGGACCACGTAGCTGCGGTCTCCGAGCTCGCTGGTGTCAATGACCTCGACCTCGAGCATCTGGGTGCACCTCCACAATGACCGGACATTTGGGCCACCGTACGACGCCGTACGGGGCCGGGCAAGAGCCCGGGCCGGGTGGCAGACTCGAGGGGTGACTGCCGCCGCGCCAGGACCCGGGCCCCACCCGGTGGACCGGATGCTGGAGGCGCCGTTGTGGGAGCAGGTGCACGCCGACCTGGTCCGCCGGGTCCGTGCCGGCGACTTCAGCGACGCGTTCCCCGGGGAGCTCGCCCTGGTGGATGAGTACGGCGTCAGCAGGCACACGGTCCGGGAGGCCCTGCGTCGGCTCCGCGAGGCCGGAGTCGTCACCGGGGAGCGTGGCCGCACCTCACGCCTCACCGGCCCGGCGGAGATCGACCAGGCCCTGGGCTCGCTCTACAGCCTGTTCGCCGCCGTCGAGGCCGCCGGGCAGACCCAGCGCAGCGTCGTGCGCCACTGCGACGTGCGGGCGGACGGGGTGGTGGCGCAGCGGCTGGCGCTGGAGGCCTCCTCGCCGTTGTTCTACCTCGAGCGGCTGCGACTGGCGAGCGACCGTCCGCTGGCGCTCGACCGGGTGTGGCTGCCGGCCGACGTGGCCCGGCCGCTCCTCGAGGTGGACTTCACCGACACCGCTCTCTACGAGCAGCTCCGGGCCCGGTGCGGCGTGTCCCTCACCGGTGGGAGCGAGCACCTCCGAGCGGTCGTGCCCACCCGCGCCGAGGTGCAGATGCTGGAGATGCCCGCCGATGTCGCGGCCCTGGCGATCGAGCGACTGGCGCACGACGGGCGCCGGCCCCTGGAGTGGCGGCACACGCTCGTGCGGGGGGACCGGTTCGCGGTCAGTGCCGAGTTCTCGCAGCCCACCGGCTACCGGCTGGCGGGCGGGGCCCTGGACGAGGGGTAGGACCGGTCAGCGGGGTTCGCCGTTCGGCAGGGCCACGTGGCACTGCGGGAAGATCCGGGCGGTGCAGTCACGACAGATGTCGGGATCCAGCCGGGGATAGATGGCGTCGACCGGGTGCGACTTCGTCGGGAACAGGTTCTCCTCGCCGATCTCCTCGAGGTAGCCGCCGTGCGCCAGCAGGTCGCGCACTCCCTGCTGGACGCGGTAGAAGTACAGCCCGCCGCCCAGCCTCCGGCGACGGCGCGACTCCTGCACGAGCGTCTCCGCGCCGGCGACGTCGACGAAGTTCATACCGCGAGCGGCGAGCAGCACGTGGCGCTGCTGCGGGTTCTCCGCGTCGATCCGGTGGAGCTCACCCTGGACGTGGTTGACGGCCCCGAAGAAGAGCGAGCCGTGGATGCGCAGCATCTTCAGCTGCGGGCACTCCTCGCGATCCTCGGCCGGCACGAAGTAGTAGCTGGTCGGGTCGGCATCCGGGACGACCGGCACCATGTCCGGCCGGGAGGTGCGTGCCAGGTACAGCATCAGCGACAGGATCACGCCGAGGAAGATGCCCTTCTCCAGGTCGACCAGGGTGGCCACGAACGTGGTCACCAGCACCACGGTCTCCGCCTTGCTGGTGCGCAGGATCGAGCGGATCTCGGGGAAGTCGATCAGCCCGTACGCGACCAGGAACAGCAGGCCGGCCATCGCCGCGATGGGCAGGTAGGCGACCAGGGAGGCGACGGCGGCCAGGATCAGGAGCAGGAACCCCGAGGCGTAGACCGCGGCCAGGGGTGTCTGCGCCCCGGCGGCGTAGTTGACCCCGGTGCGGTTGAAGGAGCCGCTGGAGGGGTAGCTGGAGAAGAAGCTGCCCACCAGGTTCGCGAGCCCCTGGCCGATGAACTCCTGGTTGCCGTCGATGCGCTGCTCGGACTTGGCGGCGATCGCGCGGGAGATCGACACCGCTTCGGTGAGGCCCAGGACCGTCACGACCAGGGCGGGGAAGACCAGCTCGCCGATCGCGGCGGCGGAGAAGTCCGGGGCGTGCAGTGGCGGGAGCGGCGTCGAGAGTGCTCCGACGGTCGGGACACCCGGCACTCCGGCCCAGTGCTCGAGGAGCAGCGCCGCGAGGCTGCCGACCACCAGCGCCACGATCATGTACAGCTTCGGCAGGTGGCGCCGCAGCACGGCGCCGGTGACCAGGGTGACGGTGCCGACCAGCAGCACGGCGTACTCGACCTCCCCGAGGCGCGTCGCCGACTGGTAGAGCACCTCGTGGAAGGCCAGGCCGCGATCGAGGTCCAGACCCAGGAAGTGCTTGACCTGGCTGGCAGCGATCAGTACCGCCGCACCGGCGGTGAACCCGATCACCACGGTGTGGGAGATGAAGTTGACCAGGGCGCCGAGACGAGCCAGCCCCATGACGAGCTGGAACAGGCCGGTGAGGAAGGCCAGGGTGAGGGCCAGTCCGACGTACTTCGACGAGCCTGGTTCGGCGAGGGGGGAGATCGAGGCGAAGACCACGATGGAGATCGCCGTGGTCGGCCCGGTCACGAGGTGCCAGCTGGAGCCGAAGAGGGCGCCCACCACGGCCGGCACCATGGCCGCGTAGAGACCGTACTCGGGTGGCAGCCCGGCGATCGTCGCGAAGGCCACCCCCTGGGGCAGCACGATCAACGCGCCGGTGAGGCCGGCGATGAGGTCGTGACGCGTGCTGGTCCTGGTCACCCGATGCCGCCAGCGCAGGAACGGCAACGCGCGTCTCAGGTGGTTCCCGGACACCAGCATGGTCGAGTCGGACCTCCGCGACGGCTCGGCCCACCTGGTCGTGGGTGGGCACGGGTGGGCACAGCATAGGGGTCGTCGTGCGCCGGTCGGCGTCGCCCGTCACGGCGGTCGGGGCACGGCTTGGAGACACGTGCTTGGGTGGGAACGACTGGTGTGACGTGGGACACATCCCACGCGCGCCAGGAGATGCAGCCAACTGGACGCTCCCGTTCTCGGGGGCGGTGAGGAGAGCACATGTCTGGGAACGGCAACCGGATCGTCGTCTACAAGGGCCCCGGCGAGGTGGCGGTCGAGTCGATCGACTACCCCAAGCTCGAGATCCCCGAAGAGGTCGCGAGCGGGATGGGGATCAAGCAGAAGGCTCCGCACGCGGTCATCCTCAAGCTGGTCACCACCAACATCTGCGGCAGCGACCAGCACATGGTCCGCGGGCGCACCACCGCCCCGGTGGGCCAGACCCTCGGGCACGAGATCACCGGCGAGGTGGTCGAGGTGGGCGACGACGTGCTCTTCGTCAAGGAGGGTGACATCTGCTCGGTCCCGTTCAACATCGCCTGCGGGCGCTGCCGCATGTGCAACGAGGGCAAGACCGGAATCTGCCTCAACGTGAACCCCGCCCGGGCCGGCGCCGCCTACGGCTACGTCGACATGGGCGGCTGGCACGGGGGACAGGCGGAGTACGTGATGATCCCGTTCGCGGACTTCAACCTGCTCAAGTTCCCCGACCGCGACGCGGCGCTGGAGAAGATCCTCGACCTGACGATGCTCTCCGACATCTTCCCCACCGGCTACCACGGCGCCTACACGGCAGGGGTGACCACCGGCTCGACGGTGTACGTCGCCGGGGCCGGACCGGTCGGCCTCGCCGCTGCGTACTCCGCGCAGCTGCTCGGCGCCTCCGTGGTGATCGTGGGGGACATGAACGCCGACCGGTTGGAGCAGGCACGCAGCTTCGGCTGCGAGACCGTCGACCTGAGCTCGGGCGACGACCTGGCCGGCCTGATCGAGCAGGTCGTCGGCGAGCCGGAGGTGGATGCGGCTGTGGACGCCGTCGGCTTCGAGGCCCGCGGCCACGGAGAGGGAGCCGAGGAGGCACCGGCGACCGTGCTCAACGACATCATGTCGGTCTCCCGGGCCGGCGCGTCGCTGGGCATCCCCGGGCTCTACGTCACCGGCGACCCCGGCGGCGTGGACGAGAACGCCCAGCAGGGCCAGATCGGAGTCCGTCTCGGGCTGGGCTGGGCCAAGTCCCACTCGTTCGTCACCGGCCAGTGCCCGGTCAAGCGGTACAACCGCCAGCTGATGAACATGATCCTCGCCGACCGGGCGCACATCGCGAAGGCGGTCAACGCGGTCACGATCGGTCTCGACGACGCGCCGCGCGGCTACCAGGAGTTCGACGCGGGCGCGGCGAAGAAGTACGTCATCGACCCGCACGGCATGGTGGCGTGAGCGTCCCGGGAGATGTGACTCGCCCGTAACCCCGGCGACATGACAGGTTGGGGTCAAAGCGCGAGACTAGCCTCGCGTTTTGACCCCACGGAGGAGACCATGTCGTTCGCCCGCATCGCGATCGTCAACCGCGGCGAGGCCGCCATGCGCCTGATCCACGCCGTACGCGAGATCAACGCCTCCGGCGCCGGACCGATCCAGACGGTGGCGCTGCACACCACGGGCGAGGCGAACGCCATGTTCGTGCGCGAGGCCGACCTGGCCTACGACCTCGGCCCGGCCTCCGCGCGTCCGTACCTCGACCTGGGAGTCCTGGAGAAGGCTCTCCTGGACACGGGTGCGGACGCGGCCTGGCCGGGGTGGGGCTTCGTGGCGGAGGACCCCACGTTCGTGGACCTCTGCGACAAGCTGGGGGTGACCTTCATCGGCCCCAGCGCCGAGGCGATGCGGCGCCTGGGCGACAAGATCGGCTCCAAGCTGATCGCCGAGGAGGTCGGCGTCCCGGTCGCACCGTGGAGCCGTGGATCCGTGGACAGCCTCGCCGGGGCCCTGACCTCCGCCGAGGACATCGGCTACCCGCTGATGCTCAAGGCCACCGCCGGGGGCGGCGGTCGCGGCATCCGGATGGTGGCTTCCGCCGCCGACCTGGAGGACGCCTACCAGCGCACCAGTGACGAGGCGCTGCGTGCCTTCGGCAACGGCACGGTCTTCCTCGAGCGGCTGGTCACGGGTGCCCGGCACGTGGAGGTGCAGCTGATCGCGGACTCCCACGGCACCGCGTGGGCCCTGGGCGTGCGCGACTGCTCGGTGCAGCGCCGCAACCAGAAGGTGATCGAGGAGTCCTCCTCACCGCTCCTGTCGCCGGCGCAGGCCGCCGAGCTGAAGACGGCCGCGGAACGCCTCGCGCTCGCCGTCGGCTACGTCGGCGCCGGCACCGTCGAGTTCCTCTACCACCCCGGCGAGCAGACGTTCGCCTTCCTCGAGGTCAACACCCGTCTCCAGGTCGAGCACTCCATCACCGAGATGACCACAGACGTCGACCTGGTCAAGTCCCAGATCCTGGTGGCGCAGGGCGGTCGGTTGGACGGGGAGAAGCCGGACGAGGCCGGCCACGCGGTCGAGGCTCGGCTCAACGCCGAGGACCCCGACCGTGACTTCGCCCCGGCACCGGGCCTGATCACCCGCCTGGACCTCCCGTCAGGGCCTGGCATCCGGGTCGACACCGGCGTCGCCGAGGGCGACACGATCCCACCCGACTTCGACTCGATGATCGCCAAGATCATCGCCTACGGGCGCACCCGCGACGAGGCCCTGGCCCGGCTGCGCCGCGCCATGGCCTCCACGACCGTCGTGATCGAGGGCGGTGCCTGCAACAAGAGCTTCGTGCTCGACCTGCTGGCCCAGCCCGAAGTGGTCTCCGGTCACGGCGGCTGGGCCGACACCGGCTGGATCGACCGGGTCCGTGCCGAGGGCCGGCTGGCCTCGCACGCACACTCCGGGGTGGCCGTGGTCGCGGCCGCCATCGAGGCCTACGTCGAGCGCGTGCGCCTGGAGACGACGCGTCTGGTCGAGACCGCGCGCGGCGGTCGCCCGTCGGTCGCCCACGAGGTCGGCCGCCCGGTGGAGCTGAAGCTGCGCGGTGCCTCCTACCAGGTGTCCACGGTCAACACGGGTCCCGGTCGCTACCGCGTCACGGTCGCGTGCGGAGCCGCCGAGCAGACGGTGGACGCCGAGATGGTGGTCGTCGACGACGTGCGTCGGCGCCTGGTCGTCGGTGGCCGGCAGTTCCAGGTCGTGACCGCGATCCATGGTCCGACGACGCTGGTCGAGGTGGACGGCGTGGCCCACCGGGTCAGCCGCGACGAGGGCGGCGTCCTGCGCTCCCCGGCGCCGGCGCTGGTCGTGGCCACCCCGGCGGCAGTGGGTGCCGAGGTCGACGCCGGTGCCGCCGTCCTGGTGCTGGAGTCGATGAAGATGGAGACCGTCCTGCACGCGCCGTTCCCGGCCCGGGTCAAGGAGCTGCTCGTCATCACCGGGAGCCAGGTCGAGACCGGCACCCCCCTGATCAAGCTGGAGCCGCTCGGTGAGGGCGCCGCGGAGACCGTGATCGAGACCGGGCCGGCGCTGGACCTGCCCGACCCCGACGACGGGGTCACGCCACGGACCAGGGGAGAGCGCGCGCTGGCGGCCATGACCGCGGTGGTGCTGGGCTACGACGTCCCGCCCGAGGACCAGGACGCTGCACTCTCGGAGTACCTCGCCCAGCGCGACACCATGCGGGCCGAGGGTGAGTCCGTCCTCGCGGGGGAGCTGACGCTGCTCTCGATCTTCGCCGACCTCGCCGAGCTCAGCCGCAACCGTCCCGTCGACGAGGAGCGCCACACCGAGCTCCGGGTGCACAGCTCGAGGGAGCACTTCCACACCTTCCTGCAGAGCCTGGACGCCGACCGGGGCGGCCTGCCCGAGCAGTTCTGCGACCGGCTGCGCCGGGTGCTCGCGCACTACGGCGTCGAGGACATGGAGCGCGGCCCCGAGCTCGAGGCGGCGGTCTTCCGCATCTTCTTGGCCCAGCAGCGCTCGACGCCGGAGATCGCGATCGTCTCCGCGATCCTGGGGCGCTGGATCGACGAGATCCCCCCGACCGGTGCGCTGGTGGCTCCGGCGCGGCTGCTGCTCGAGCGCCTGGGCCGGATCACCCAGCTGCGCTTCCCGGTGATCGGCGACCTGGCGCGCAGCGTCCGGTTCCGCTGGTTCGACCAGCCGGCCGTCGACGCGGAGCGTTCCGACGTCCTGGCCGGGGTCCGCGACGAGCTGGCGGCGCTCACGGCCGACGGTGCGCTCGCCGACCGGGCGCAGCGCATCGAGGCCCTCGCGGCCATCCCGGAGCAGATCGTCCGCTTCCTGGCCGAGCGGCTCGAGCAGGGGGTCCCCGATCGGGAGCCGATGCTCGAGGTGCTGGCGCGTCGCCACTACCGCGAGTTCGACCTGCACGACCTGCGCCCGGTCGAGCCGAGCGTGCGCCCGGCCGTGGTGGCCAGCTACACCCTCGACGACCGCCCGACGCGGCTCGTGTCGCTGGTCGGGACGGTCGAGGACCTCACGGACCCCTCGGGTGAGCTGGTCACCCGGGTCACCGAGCACGTGGCCGAGCGCACCGAGCCCGAGGCGGTGGTCGACCTGTACCTGCACTGGGCCGACGCCCCCGATGACGCCGATGAGACGAGCGAGCGGCTCCGGGCCCTGGTGTCCGCACTGCCGGTCGCCCGCGAGGTGCGCCGCCTGTGCATCGCCGTGTGTCCGGCTGGCGACCGCCCGGTGGGGTACTACGCGTTCCGTCCCACCGAGCACGGCGACGTGGTCGAGGACGACCTCACCCGCGGCGTGCACCCGATGGTCGGACGCCGGCTGAACCTGTGGCGGCTCCGGAACTTCACGGTGACCCGGGTCCCGGCGCCGGAGGACGTGCTGCTCTACGAGTGCGTGGCTCCCGGCAACCCGGCCGACCGCCGGCTGGTGGCGCTCGCGCAGGTGCGGCAGATGTCGGCGGTCCGCGACGAGCACGGCACCATCACCGCCCTGCCTCACGCCGAGCGCGCCGTGGAGAACTGCCTGGAGGCCATCCGACGTGCCCGGGTGGCCCGGGGGGCAGCGGGCGCGAAGCTCGACATGAACCACGTCTGGGTCCACGTCTGGCCGGTCGTGGACGTCGACACCGATGCGCTGACCGCGCTGGGGACCAAGATCAGCCCGCTGACCGACGGCGCCGGCGTCGAGGAGGTCGTCGCCCAGGGCCGGGTGGTCGTCCCCGGCGGCGAGCCGCTCCCGGTCGCGGTCCGCTTCGGCGCCCAGCCGGGGGCCGGCGTGGTCTCCAGCGTCGAGCAACCGCCGACCGAGCTGCTGCAGCCGCTCGACGACTACGCGGCCAAGGTGGTCCGGATGCGTCGCCGCGGCCTGGTCTACCCCTACGAGCTCACCTCGGTCCTCACCGGGCCCGGAGGCTCGCTGGTCGAGTACGACCTCGACGACACCGGCGAGCTGGTCCCCGTCGACCGGCCCCGTGGGCTGAACAAGGCGGGCATCCTCGTCGCCGTGGTGACGACCCCGACCACCCTGCACCCGGAGGGCGTCACCCGGGTGGTGCTGTGCGGCGACCCGACCAAGTCCCTCGGCTCGGTCGCCGAACCGGAGTGCCAACGGGTCATCGCGGCGATCGACCTCGCCGAGCGGATGCAGGTCCCGGTCGAGTGGTTCGCGCTCTCCGCAGGTGCCCGGATCTCGATGGACTCCGGCACCGAGAACATGGACTGGGTCGCCACGGCGCTGCGCCGGATCGTGGAGTTCACCCAGGACGGAGGGGAGATCAACGTGGTGGTCGCCGGCATCAACGTCGGGGCCCAGCCGTACTGGAACGCCGAGGCCACCATGCTGATGCACACCAAGGGGATCCTGGTGATGACCCCGGACAGTGCCATGGTGCTCACCGGCAAGCAGTCCCTGGACTTCTCCGGCGGGGTGTCGGCCGAGGACAACTACGGCATCGGCGGCTACGACCGGGTGATGGGCCCCAACGGGCAGGCGCAGTACTGGGCTCCGAACCTGGCGGGTGCTGTGGACGTGCTGATGGCGCACTACGAGCACACCTACGTGGTGCCGGGGGAGGAGGGCCCTCGCCGGGTGAACACCACCGACCGGACCGACCGGGACATCTCCTCCTACCCGCACGAGGTGGAGGGCAGCGACTTCCGTACGGTCGGGGAGATCTTCTCCGCACGGACCAACCCGGACCGCAAGAAGGCCTTCGACATCCGCACGGTGATGCGCGCGGTCTCCGACCAAGACCGGCCCACCCTCGAACGCTGGGCGGGGATGGCCGACGCCGACACGGCGGTCGTGCAGGACGCCCACATCGGTGGCTACCCGGTCTGCCTGCTCGGCATCGAGTCGCGCTCGGTGCGTCGCGTGGGCTACCCGCCGACCGACGGCCCGGACACCTACACGGCGGGCACGTTGTTCCCGCGCTCGTCGAAGAAGGCGGCACGGGCCATCAACGCGGCCAGCGGCAACCGACCGCTCGTGGTGCTGGCGAACCTCTCCGGGTTCGACGGCTCACCGGAGTCGATGCGCAACCTGCAGCTGGAGTACGGCGCTGAGATCGGCCGGGCCATCGTGAACTTCCGCGGGCCCATCGTGTTCACGGTGATCTCCCGCTACCACGGCGGCGCCTTCGTGGTGTTCTCCAAGCAGCTCAACCCGCAGATGACCGTGCTGGCGCTGGAGGGCTCGTTCGCCTCGGTGATCGGCGGCGCGCCGGCCGCGGCCGTGGTCTTCACCGGCGAGGTCGACAAGCGGACCGCGGCCAGCGCGCCGATGCGCGAGCTGGACGAGCGGATCGCCCAGGCCTCGGGGTCCGAGCGGGTCGCCCTCGTGGTGGAGCAGGCCCGCGTGCGGGCAGCCGTCCGGGCGGAGAAGATCAGCGAGGTGGCCGCGGAGTTCGACGGGATCCACGACATCCACCGGGCGGTCGAGGTGGGCTCGGTGGACGCGGTGATCCCGGCGGCGCGGCTGCGCCCCGAGATCGTCGCGGCCATCGAACGGCACCTCGACGCCGGGCAGTGACCCGCCGGACCCCGGGCCCGACCCGGGGTCCGGCTCAGGTCAGTCCAGGCCCTTCTCGGCGAGCCAGTCCTCGGCCGCGGTGCTCGGCGCGGCCTTCTCCTCGCCCTCCACACGGTCACGGAGCTTGATCAGGTCCTCGGTGGTCAGCTCGGCGGAGACCGCGTCGAGGATCTCGGCCAGCTCGTCGCTGTAGACCGACTCGGCCACCAGCGGCACCACGTTCTGCGCCGAGATCAGGTTCTCGGGGTCCTCGAGCACGACCAGGTCCTCAGCCGTGAGGGCGGGGGACGTGGTGTAGATGTCGGCCACCTGCACGCTGTCGTCGACCAGCGCCTTGACGGTGTCCGGTCCGCCGAAGTCCTCGATCGGCACGAAGGTCACCTCCTTGACGCCGTAGACGCCCTTCAGTCCGGGGATGCCGTAGCCGAGCTCGCCGAACTGGGGGTTGGCACCGAGCTTGAACGGCTCGATCTTGGTCAGGTCTCCGATCGAGGTGAGCCCCTCCGCCTCGGCGGTCTCGCTGGTGACGACGTAGGCGTCCTTGTCCTCGGCCTCGGCCGACTCCAGCACGCGGAGCTTGTCCTTGGCGACGGCGTCGTCGAGCGCTCCGTCGACCTCCTCGGTGGTCCGCTCGGAGTACTCCGGGTCGTAGTAGGCGAGCAGGTTGCCGTTGTACTCCGGGATCAGGTTGATCGACCCGTCCTGCAGGGCCGGGATCGTCTGCTGGCGGGGGCCGATGTTGAACTTCTTCTCCACGGTGATGCCCTTGGCCTCCAGCGCCTGGGCGTAGATCTCGCCGAGGATCTCGCTCTCGGGGAACGCGAACGAGCCGACGACGACGGTGTCGCCGCCGCCTTCGGAGTCCGAGGAGCCGGTGGGATCGCTGGAACCGCACGCGGAGAGGGCCAGGACGAGTCCGGACGTGAGTGCCGCTGCGCCGAGGCGGAGCTTGGAGGAGGTGAACATGGGCGGGGTTTCCCTTCGTGTCACGCGTTCTCTGGCGTGGTCGGGCGTGGTGCCCGTCGGATGCTGGCACGGGTGCGGGTACGAGCACCGGGGGTGACCAGACGTTGGACCAGGGCGAAGACGGCGTCGACGCCGAGGGCCAGCGCCGTGACGAGCAGGGCACCCCCGAGGATCAGATCGTAGTCATTCAAGCCGATGCCCGAGGTGATGACCCGGCCCAGACCCCCCAGCCCGGCGTACGACGCGATCGTGACCGTGGCGATGACCTGCAGCGTCCCGGCCCGGATCCCGCCGATGATGAGGGGCAGGCCGAGGGGGATCTCCACCTGGAAGAGGATCTGCCACTCCGTCATGCCGCTGGCGCGGGCGGCGTCCACGGTGTCGCGCTCGACCGACTCGAGTCCGGAGTAGGCGCCGGCCAGCATGGAGGGGATCGCCAGGATGACGAAGGCGATCGTGGCCCCGACGATCGGCGCGGTGTCGTAGGACATGAAGTCACCGAAGACCATCAGCAGGAAGAACAGCAGCCCCAGCGTGGGCAGGGCACGCATGGATCCGGTGAACGCGATGACGAACTGACGACCCCGGCCGGTGTGCCCGATGAAGAAGCCGAGCGGAAGCGCCACCGCGGCGGCGATGCCCACCGAGACGAACGTGTACCCGAGGTGCTCGAGCAGCCGGTCCTGCAGCGGGAGCGGGCTCTGGCTGCCCGGCTGCCAGTGGGCGGGGTCGAAGATCCAGCGCAGCGCCTCGATGATGAAGTTCATGCGCTGACCTTCCGGGCCCACGGCATCAGGACCTTGCCCGCCAGCACGAGCATCACGTCGAAGAGCAGGGCCAGCAGGAGGCTCATCCCGATCCCGACCACGACCTCCTCGAGGATGCCGCGCTGCTTGCCGTTGAGGAACAGCGTGCCGAGGTTGCGCGAGCCGATGATCACGCCCACGGACACCAGGGCGATGGTGCTCACCGAGACCACACGGATGCCGGCGAGCAGCACCGGACCGGCGAGGGGGAGCTCGACGCGGAAGAACCGCGAGGTCCCGGAGAAGCCCATCGCGGTAGAGGCGTCGAGCGTGGAACCCTCGACCGAGGCCAGGGCATCGGCTGCGGAGCGGGCCATGATCGCCACCCCGTAGATGCTGAGGGCGACCACCAGGTTGGTCTCGTCGAGGACCCGGGTGGGCAGCACCAGGGGGAGCATGACGAACAGCGGCAGCGACGGGATCGTGTAGAGCAGGCTGCCACCCCCGATGACCACCGAGCGCAGCGTGCGGTTGCGGTTGGCCAGCCATCCCAGCGGGATCGACAGCACGAAGCTGGCGACGATCGGGATCACCGCGAGCCTGGCGTGGTCGAGGGTCAGCTCGAGGACGAGGTCGAGGTTGTTGCGGGTCCAGTCCACGCTCAGCCCCGGTCGTCCTCGAGGACACCGACCGGACGCCCCTCGGCGTCGACCACGAGTCGCCCGCCACCGTCGAGTGCGGCGTCGCGCAGGAACAGGTCCCGCTTGCCCTTGTCGGCGCCGATGAAGCTGGCGACGAACTCGTCCGCAGGGTCGGCCAGGATCTCCGTCGGCGAGCCGGCCTGGGCGATCACGCCGCCCTTGCGGAAGATCACCACGATGTCCGCGAGGCGGAAAGCCTCGTCGACGTCGTGGGTGACGAAGACGATCGTCTTGCCCAGCTCGCCCTGGAGCCGGTTGAGCTCGACCTGGAGGTCGGCCCGGACGATGGGGTCGACCGCGCCGAAGGGCTCGTCCATCAGCAGGATGTTCGGGTCGCTCGCCAGGGCCCGGGCGACGCCGACTCGCTGCTGCTGGCCCCCGGAGAGCTGGCTCGGGTACCGCGTGGCCAGACTCCGGTCGAGCCCCACCTTGTCGAGGAGGTCGAGCGCCGCGGCTCGTGCCTCGCCCTTCGCGACGCCGTTCAGGACCGGGACGGTGGCGACGTTGTCGACCACCCGGCGGTGCGGCAGCAGTCCGGAGGACTGGAGCACGTAGCCGATGCTGCGGCGCAGCTGCACCGGGTCCTGGCCGGCCACGTCGACGTCGTCGATCAGCACCTGCCCGGAGGTCGGCTCGACCATCCGGTTGACCATCCGGAGCAGGGTCGTCTTCCCGCACCCTGACGACCCCACGAACACGGTGGTCTTGTGTGACGGCAGCACGAAGTCGAAGTCCTCGACGGCCACGGTGCCGTCGGGGAAGCGCTTGCCCACCGAGCGGAACTCGATCATGGGGGTGGCCCCTCACTGTTTCCCAGGAGCCCTCGAGTCAGGCTCGGCGCGTTCCACCGTACCGAGTCGATGTCCGTCCGCGTGGGCGCAGACAGCGGTGCCGTCTTTCGCTAGGGTCGATGGATGGCCGACAGCGACGTCAGCGAGGCGAAGTTCACCCGGGTTCTCGGCAGCTGGGACGTGATCGCGGTCGCGTTCGGCGCCATGATCGGCTTCGGCTGGATCGTGCTCACCGGCGGCTTCCTCGATGACGCCGGTACCCTGGGAGCCGCGCTCGCCTTCGTCATCGGTGGCGTGATCATGGCGCTGGTCGGGCTCACCTACGCCGAGCTGGTCTCCGCGATGCCCCACGCCGGTGGGGAGCACAACTACGTGCTGCGCGGAATGGGCTCGCGCTCGGCCTTCGTCTGCTCGTGGAGCCTGGTGCTGGGCTACATCTCGGTGGTGGCCTTCGAGGCCGTGGCGCTGCCCCAGACGGTGCTCTACCTCGCGCCGGACATGCTCGTCGGGGAGCTCTGGTCGGTCGCCGACTACGACGTGTACGCCTCCTGGGTGGCCGTGGGCATGCTCGGGGCGGTGGCGATGACCTTCCTCAACTACGTGGGCATCCGGCCGGCCGCGGTCTTCCAGGGCATCGCGGTGATCTTCCTGCTGGGGGTGGGTGCGCTGCTGCTGCTGGGGTCCTTCGTCGGTGGCAGCACCGAGAACATGCAGCCCCTGTTCGGTGGCGGTTTCGCCGGCCTGGTGGGGGTCCTGGTGGCCGTGCCGTTCCTCTTCGTCGGCTTCGACGTCATCCCGCAGTCCGCGGAGGAGATCAACCTGCCGTTCCGTCAGATCGGCAAGCTCGTCGTCGTCTCGGTGCTGGCCGCGACCGCCTTCTACGTCCTGGTGATGCTCACCGTGGGGTCCTCTCTCCCCAAGGCGGTGCTGGCCGAGTCCGAGCTGTCCGCCGCCGACGGCATGGCGGCGCTGTGGGACAGTCCGACCTTCGGGAAGATCCTGGTCGCCGGCGGCATCGCCGGGATCCTGACCAGCTGGAACGGCTTCCTGCTCGGTGCGAGCCGACTGCTCTACGCGATGGCGAAGTCGGGCATGGTGCCGTCGTGGTTCGCCCGGTTGCACCCTCGCTACCGCACGCCGAGCAACGCGATCCTGTTCATCGGTGCGCTCTCCGTGCTGTCGCCGCTCTTCGGCCGGCAGATGCTGGTGTGGCTGGTCGACGCGGGTGGCTTCTCGATCGTGGTGGCCTTCCTCTTCGTCTGCGTGACGTTCCTGCTGCTGCGCA
Organism: uncultured Actinomycetota bacterium; assembly: GCA_963815595.1. Lineage (GTDB taxonomy): Bacteria > Actinomycetota > Actinomycetes > Propionibacteriales > Nocardioidaceae > Marmoricola. The sequence continues at coordinate 942,998 of CAWFHA010000007.1, forward strand.
CCCGGGAGCCCGACATGGAGCGCCCCTTCCGGGTCTCCGGCGGGCGTGGGGTCGGCACGCTCGCCGCCGTGCTCACGTTGGGGCTCGGGGTGCTGTTCCTCCCCGGCATGCCGGCCGCGCTGATCTGGCCCTACGAGTGGCTCATCCTCGGTGCCTGGTGGCTGGCCGGCCTCGTGCTGGTACTCCGGCTGCCGAGCATCGCGCCGGGTCGGGACGCGGAGCATGAGCTGATGGCCGCCACCCGGGCGGGGCGTCGCCGGACCGGATGAGTCAGGCGGTCAGCGCCCCTTCCACACCGGTGGGCGCTTCTCCGCGAACGCCTTGAAGCCCTCCAGCCCGTCCTCGGACCCGTAGAGCGCGTCCACGGCGGGCAGGGAGCGTGAGGTCACCTGGTCCAGGACCCGCTGGAAGGTCGCGCCCTCCGCTGCCCGCGCCACCTCCTTGATGGCCGCGAACACGAGCGGTGGCCCCGACTCCAGGAGCCGCGCCACCTCCCATACTCGCTGGGCCAGCGCCTCCTGGTCGGCCAGCACCTCGTTGACCACCCCCCAGCGGTGGGCCTCCTCGGCCCCCATCCAGCGGCCGGTCAGCAGCAGCTCCATCGCCACGTGGTGGGGCATCCTCTTGGGCAGCTTGATCGTGGCCGCGTCGGCCAGCGTGCCGGCGTTGATCTCGGGAAGGCCGAACTGGGTCGACTCCGAGGCGTAGATCAGGTCGCAGGACAGCGCGAGCTCGAAGCCCCCGCCCATCGCCAGACCGTGGACCGCGGCGATCACCGGCTTGTTCAGACCGGGCAGCTCCTGGAGCCCGCCGAACCCGCCGACCCCGTAGTCGCCGTCCACGGCGTCTCCGGCGGCGGCGGCCTTGAGGTCCCAGCCCGCGGAGAAGAACTTCTCACCGGCCGTCTGCAGTACGGCGACCAGCAGGGTGGGGTCGTCGCGGAACCCCGCGAACACCTCGCCCATCACCCGGCTCGTGGCGAGGTCGATGGCGTTGGCCTTGGGCCGGTCGAGCGTGACCTCGAGGATGCGACCGACTCGGCGGGTCCTGACTGCGTCGTTCATGGCCGTCAGCCTCCCAGAGGGCGGAGCAGGGACCGGGAGATGATGTGTCGCTGGATCTCCGAGGTGCCGTCCCAGATGCGCTCGATCCGGGCGTCGCGCCAGATCCGCTCCAGGGGGAGCTCGTCCATCAGGCCCATGCCGCCGTGGATCTGGATCGCCTCGTCGGCCACCATCGCGAGCATCTCCGAGGCCTTCAGCTTCGCCATCGCCATGTCGGCGTCCGTGGCCGACCCGTGGTCGAGCTTCCACGCGGCCTCCAGGGTGAGCAGCTCGGCGGCGCGCAGCTCCATCGCCATGTCGGCCAGCTTGAAGGAAACCCCCTGGAAGCGGCCGATCGTCTGACCGAACTGCACCCGCTCGGCCGCATGCCGCACCGAGAGATCCAGGGCCCGCTCGGCCCGGCCCAGGCAGTTCGCCGCGACCTGGAGCCGGGTGCTGCCCAGCCAGGTGCCGGCGAGGTCGAACCCGTGCCCCTCCTCGCCCAGCAGCGCCGACCCCGGGACCCAGCAGTCGAAGTCGAGGATGGCGTTGGTGTAGCCGCGGTGGGAGACGTTGCGGTAGCCGTCGTGCACCGCGACCCCGGGGGTGTCGAGGTCGACCAGGAAGGTCGACATCGCCTTGCGACCGTCCGCCGGCTCGTCGGTGACGGCGAAGAGGATCACGAAGTCGGCCTCCGAGGCGTGGCTGATGAAGTGCTTGGTCCCGTTGATCCGCCACCCGTCGCCCTCGCGCCTCGCGCGGGTGCGCATCGCACGCAGGTCCGAGCCGGCGTCTGGCTCGGTCAGGGCCAGGCAGTCACGGCGGGTCCCCCCGATGCTGGGGTACAGGTAGCGCTCCTTCTGCTCCTCGGTCCCTGCCAGCAGGATGTTCGAGGGACGGCCCACGCACGAGTGCAGCGCGAAGCTCGCCCGGCCGAGCTCCTTCTCGAACATCACCCCGGTCACCGCATCCAGGCCGGCGCCGCCGATCTCCTCGGGCATGTTGGCGGCGTGGATGCCTGCCTCGACGGCCTTGGCGGCGATCTCGGCAGCGAGCTCGGGGCGGAGCACCCCCGTGCGTTCCACCTCGGACTCGTGGGGGTAGAGCTCGTGGCGGACGAAGGCCTTGGTGGTGGCGATCACCGCTCGCTGCTCGTCGGAGAGACCGAACTCCATCATGCTTCCTCTCGCTGGTCCGCCGGATGGGGGAGTGGCCCGTCGTGCCCGACCAGGCGGCCGACGGAGAGGGCCACCATCTGCCGGGCCTCGTCCAGGCTCAGGCCGGACCCCAGGGCCAGGATCCGGAAGCCGAGGCCGTCGCACAGGGCGACGGCCGTCTTGGCGACCGGTAGGGCCTGCTCCAGGTCGAGGTCGAAGACGCCCCTCTCGATGCCGGAGACGACGATGTCCGCGGCGCTGAGGTGGAGCGTCCCGTAGAAGTGGGCGGCGACGTCGGCGAGGTCGGGTTGCCGCATGCACAGCAGGTCGAGCTCACGCCAGAGCAGCCAGTCACGGGTCAGGCGAGCGTCGATGGGCAGGCACCGGTCGAGGAGGGTGGCGAGCCGGCGCGCGGGGTGGGTGCCGGCGCGGGCCAGGGCGTCCTCGGTGAGCGCCTGCGACAGGGCGCTGGTGTGGCTCAGCACCGCGGCGAACAGGCGCTCCTTGGTCTCGAAGTGGTAGTGCACCAGCCCCGAGGAGACGCCGGCCGAGCGAGCGACGGCGGCCATCCGGACCTGGGCCAGGCCGACGTGCACGATGCGGTCGGCGGCGGCGACCAGGATGCGCTGGCGGGCCTCGTCGGCGGCGACGTCGCGTCGACTGGGTTCCTTCTCGGGCTCCTCCACCGACGCTGCCCCACTTCAGTTGACTGTGCAGTCAGTCAGCGATGCTAGGCTCGCGCCCGTGACGCGTCAAGGGTCACCGCCGGGCGCCCGGCACGCCGCACTGACCGCGCTCTTCGAGCCGCGGTCGGTGGCGATCGTCGGTGCCAGCGACGACCCGGGCAAGTGGGGCAACATCCTCAGTCGCCGGGCCCTGGAGTCCCCCGGGGGCCGGGCGATCGCGCTGGTGAACCGGGCGGGGACCGAGGTGCTCGGCCGGCCGACGCACCCGTCCCTCGCCGAGGCCACCCGGGTGCTCGGAGCGCCGGTGGACCTCGTCGTGCTGTGCGTGCCGGCCGGCGCCTTCCTCGCGGCCGTCGCCGACGCCGTCGTCGCCGGCGCCCGCGCGGTGGTGGCCATCACTGCGGGCCTCTCCGAGCTCGGTGGCGAGGGTGTCGCCGTGGAGGCGCAGGCAGTCAGCCTGACGCGCTCGGCGGGGGCCGTCCTGGTCGGACCGAACTGTCTGGGCGTGGCCGACACCGCGTCCGGGCTGCAGCTGAGCCATGCCGTGCTCCCGCCCGGTGAGGTGGCCGTGCTCAGCCAGAGCGGCAACCTCGTGCTCGACCTCGCGGCGCTGCTGGCGCAGCGTGAGCTGGGCGTCTCCCGGTTCGTCTCGCTCGGCAACCAGGCCGACCTCACCGTGGTCGACCTGATGCACGCCTGCCTCGACCACGACCGGACACGAGCGGTGGCGATCTACGCCGAGGACGTGGTCGACGGGCGCGGCTTCGTCACCGTCGCACGGGCGCTGGCCGACCGCGGCAAGCCGGTGGTGCTGCTCTCCCCGGGACGGTCCTCGGCCGCCTCTCGGAGCGCGGTCTCGCACACCGGATCGATGACCAGCCCGACCCAGGTCGTGGACGCCGCCTGCGCAGCGGCGGGGGTGCTCCGCGTCGACCACCCGGTCCAGATGGCCGACGTCCTGGAGGGGCTGCTCGGTCAGCCCCGGATGACGGGGCGGTCCGTGGCCGTGCTCACCGACGGCGGGGGCCACGCTGCGGTCGCCGCCGATGCCCTCGTCGCGGCCGGTCTCGAGGTGCCGGTCCTCGGTGAGCCCACCCGACGACTGCTGGCCGAGAGCCTGTGGGCCAGCTCGACGGTGACCAACCCGGTGGACCTTGCCGGTGCCGGGGACCGGGACCCGACCAGCTATGCCCGGGCCGTCGAGGCCCTGCTGGCCGGGGAGGACGTCGACGGGGTCCTGGTCACCGGGTACTTCGGTGGCTACTCCACCGCCGCCGGCGCCCTGGGCGAGCTGGAGGTCACGGCCGCCCGGCGGTTCGCGGACGCGGCAGGAGTCCAGGACAAGCCCGTGGTGGTGCACACGATCTTCCCGAGCGGACCGACGGCGGCAGTACTGCGAGCGGCCGGGGTCCCGGTCCACCGGGACGTCGACCGGGCGGCGACGGTGCTGGCCGCGCTGGCGCACCGGCCCGCCCGGGGTGCCTGCGAGGAGCTCCCCGTGGCGGCGGCACCGGTCGTGGACATCTCCTACGGCGCGGCCAGAGAGCTGTTCGCCGACGCCGGCGTGACGTTCCCGGCAGCACGCACGGTGTCGACTCGCGAGGAGCTCCGCGACGCGGTCGCGCACATCGGCTTGCCCGTGGTCCTCAAGGCGCTCGGCGCCGAGCACAAGTCCGACGCGGGCGGGGTCGTGCTCGACCTGTGCGACCGGGCGTCCGTCGAGGCGGCGTACGACGACCTGGTGGGCCGGCTCGCGCCGCCCGCGGTCTCGGTCGAGGCGATGGCGGACCCGACTGCGGGGGTCGAGATCCTCGTGGGGTGCGTACGCGACCGGACCTTCGGGCCCGTGCTGGTGGTGGGGCTGGGCGGGATCCACACCGAGGTGCTGGCCGACACGGTCCGGTCGCTCGCCCCCGTCGGGGTGGACCGGGCCCGCGAGCTGCTGCTCGCGCTGCGGGGAGCGGCACTGCTGACCGGGACCCGGGGACGTGCTCCGGTCGACCTGGACGCACTGTCAGCTGTGGTGAGCACCGTCTCCCGGGTCGCCGCCGCACACCCGGAGATCGCCGAGCTCGAGCTCAACCCCGTGCTGGCCGGGCCCCAGGAAGTCGTGGCTCTCGACGCCCGGGTGGTGCTCAGGGGTTCCGGGACAGCCTGATCGACGCACTCGCCTCGGCGGGGGGCGTCACCATCGACCCGGCGACCCGGTCGGCCACCGCGGCCGGGAAGGCCGCGGAGCGTCCGGACCGCGTGTCCACGTGCACGCCGAGCACCTCCTCGGTGGCCCGCAGGGTCCCGTCGACCCTGAGCTCGTGCCAGATCCAGAGCAGCTTCGCGGTGGCGCCGATGACCGAGGACCGAACCTCGAGCTCGACGCCGGGCGGCACCTGGTCGAGGTAGCGCACGTGGGCCTCGACGGTGAACAGCGACGTGCCCTCCCGGGCCCGGTGGTCAGGACCGAGACCGACGTGCTCCATCACGGCGTCGGTGCCGTGGCCGAACACCAGGACGTAGTACGGCTCGGACAGGTGCCCGTTGTAGTCGATCCACTCCTCCCGGACCGGTTCGCGCCACAGGACGCTCACGCGCGCCCCAGGGCGCGCAGCACCGCGATGACCCCACGGTCACGCTCGGCCACGAGGTCGTCGATCGAGCGCCCGGCAGCCTCGCGCTCGCAGCCGGCGACCATGTCGTCGCGGAGCTCCGGCGTCAGCTCGGTGGAGACCAGCCGGGTCCAGGGTGACAGCAGCGAGGGGCCGAAATGGTCGAGCATGTGCCCCATCCCGCCCTGGCCGCCCGCGAGGTGGAAGGTCAGGCAGGGGCCCTGGATCGGCCAGCGCAGCCCGGGTCCGTCGGTGATCGACTGGTCGATCTGCTCGACCGTCGCCTCGCCGGCTGCGACCATGTGCAGCGCCTCGCGCCACAGCGCCTCCTGCAACCGGTTGGCGACGAAGCCGGGCACCTCGCGGTCCATCGTGATCACGGACTTGCCGGCGCTGCGGAAGAACTCCGAGGTCCAGGCGACCACCTCCGGGGCCGTCCCGACCCCGCCGACCACCTCCACCAGCGGGATCAGGTACGGCGGGTTGAACGGGTGCGCCACCACGGTGCGCTCGGGATGCGCGCAGGCCACCTGCATCTCGCTCATCCCGAAGCCGGACGTGGAGGAGGAGATCACCACGTGGGGCGGCGCGACCGCGTCGATGTCGGCGAGGAGCCTGGTCTTGAGGTCGAGCTGCTCGGGCGCGCTCTCCTGCACGAAGTCGGTGTGTGCCACCGCTGCGGCCAGGTCCGGTTCGACCACCAGCCGGTCCCGACTGGCCCCGTCCGAGAGCCCGAGGTCGACCAGGGCGGGCCAGGCGCAGTCCACCAGGTGCCGCAACCGGGCCTCGGCGTCCTCGGCCGGGTCCCACGCGACCACGTCGTAGCCCCGGGCGAGGAAGTAGGCCACCCAGCCACCGCCGATCACGCCGGCGCCGACACAGGTGACCGTCCGCACTGCGCCGGGGTCCACCCGGCCGCTCGGCTGCCGCGGCACGTCAGCCCCGGGGCTTCAGGGAGAGGATCTCGCGGGCCTCGTCGGGAGTGGCCACCTCGGCTCCCAGAGCCTCCACGATGGTCCGCGCCCGCTCCACGAGCTGGGCGTTGGTCGCCTTCACCCCGCGGCTCAGGTACAGGTTGTCCTCGAGGCCCACACGCACGTGGCCGCCCAGGAGCACCGACTGCGCCACCCAGGGCATCTGCATGCGACCGAGCGCGAAGGAGGCCCAGACCGCGTTGTCGGGGAGCTGGTCGACCATCGTCGCGAGGAGACGGGGGTCGGCCGGTGCGCCGTACGGGATGTCCATGCAGAGCTGGAACATCGGGGGAGCGTCGATCAGGCCCTCCTCGACGAGCTGCCGCGCGAACCAGAGGTGGCCGGTGTCGAAGATCTCCATCTCCACGCGTACGCCGAGCTCCTGGATGCGCTTGGCGCCCTCGCGGAGCATGTCCGGGGTGCTGACGTAGACCAGGCTCCCCTCGCCGAAGTTGAGACTGCCGCAGTCCAGCGTGCAGATGTCCGGGAGCAGCGCCTCGACGTGCTTGAGCCGCTCCACCCCGCTGACCAGGTCGGTGCCCTCCACGAACGTGGTCGGGTCCTGCGGGTCCAGGACCAGGTCGCCGCCCATGCCCGCCGTGGTGTTGATGATGACGTCCACGTCGCTGGCACGGATCCGCTCGACGGCCTCGCGGTAGAACGCGACCTCACGGGACCCCTGGCCGGTCTGCGGGTCCCGGACGTGCACGTGCACGATCGTGGCGCCGGCCCGCGCCGCCGCGATGCCCGACTCGGCGATCTGCTCCGGGGTGACCGGCACGTGCTCGGACCGGCCGACCGTGTCACCGGCACCGGTCAGGGCGCAGGTGATCATCACCTTGCGGTTCATGGCACGTCTCATGGATCTTCCTCCCGCTCGCGATGGTCGCTCACGGCGTTCACCAGACGAACCGACGTGCGCGTATGGCGAACATAGGTCGTCCGTGAAACGACCGTCAAGCCTTCCATCGACGCCCGGACGCGAGCTCTCGTGACCGGATCGAGACCGGGTCCCCGGCGTCCCTCGCCGGGTCGGTGGGTAGGAGCACCGGGACGGAGAGGAGACAGCATGGAAGCGATCGACCCCAGGTACGGCACCACGGTGCTGCTGCTCGTCGCAGCCGCGGCCGTGGTGGTCCTGCTTCTGCTGATCATCGTGGCCAAGGTGCACGCCTTCATCGCACTGGTCCTGGTCAGCGTGCTCACCGCGATCGCGGTGGGCTTCCCGTTCGCCGACATACCCGACGTGCTGATGTTCGGGTTCGCCGACACGCTCGGGTCGGTCGCACTGCTCGTGGCCTTCGGGGTGATGCTCGGCAGGCTCCTCGAGATGACCGGGGGAGCACAGGTCCTCGCCGACACGCTGATCGGCCGGTTCGGCCGAGAGCGCGCCCCCCTGGCACTGGGCGTGGCTGCGCTGCTGTTCGGCTTCCCGATCTTCTTCGACGCCGGACTGGTCGTCTTCCTGCCGATCATCCTCACGGTGGCTCGACGGTTCGGTGGGTCGTTGCTGCTGTACGGGCTGCCCGCAGCGGGCGCCTTCGCCGCCATGCACGCCATCGTGCCGCCCCACCCGGGTCCGGTCGCCGCGACCACGATCCTCGGCGGGAGCATCGGCGTCACCCTGCTGATCGGGATCCCGGTCGCGGTGCTGTCGTGGTACGTCGGGGTGTTCCTCCTCAGCCAGTTCCTCGGTCGCCGGATCGAGGTGTCGGTCCCCGACGCGCTGTTCGGGGAGCTCCAGGACGGGGAGGGCCGGCTCGGGGACGCGCCCCCGTCGTTCGGCACCGTGCTGGGGCTGTTGCTGGTCCCGCTGGTGCTCATCTCGATGGGCACCGTCCTGGACACTCTCGTCTCGGCCGGGGTGCTGGAGGAGGACGCAGGCTGGGTCAACGCCCTGGGCCTCGTCGGGTACACCCCGGTCGCGCTGCTGATCACCGTGCTCGTCGCGGTGCTCGTGCTGGGACGGCCGAACGCCTCGATGGGGCGCGTCAGCGACATCCTGGACGGCGCGCTGGGCCCGATCTGCTCGATCATCCTGATCACGGGCGCGGGTGGCATGTTCGGCGGCGTACTGGAGCTCAGCGGCATCGGGGACGCGCTCAGCTCCAGCCTGTCCGACCTCGGGTTCTCCCTGGTGGTGCAGGCCTTCGTCATCGCGACGCTGCTGCGCGTGGCCCAGGGGTCCGCCACCGTGGCGCTGACCACCGCGGGCGGTCTGATCGCCCCGGCCGTCAAGTCCGCCGAGCTCGGCGACCTCCAGGTGGCCCTGCTGGTCGTCGCCGTCGCGGCCGGCGCCACCGTGCTCTCGCACGTCAACGACTCGGGGTTCTGGCTGGTCAACCGGTTCTTCGAGATGGACGTCAAGACCACCCTGAAGACATGGACGGTCATGGAGACCACCCTGGGCCTGACTGCGTTCGCCGTCGCGGCGGTGCTGTGGGTGGTCGTCTGATGACGGTCCTGGTGGTGATGGGGGTCTCGGGCAGCGGCAAGAGCACGGTCGCGGCCGCGCTCGCCGACCGCCTCGGTTGGCCGTTCCAGGAAGGTGACTCCCTCCACCCCCGGTCGAACATCGAGAAGATGGAGGCGGGGGAGCCGCTGACCGACGAGGACCGCTGGCCCTGGCTGGAGAAGGTCGCGGACTGGATCGAGGAGCGGCTCGAGGCAGGGAGCAACGGCATCATCACCTGCTCGGCTCTGACGCGCGGCTACCGCGACGTGCTGGACCGTCGCGGGTCGGGCGTGGTCTTCGTCCACCTGACCGGGGAGCGGTCGACCCTGGAGCGGCGCATGGGCGAGCGGACCGGCCACTTCATGCCCGCCAGCATGCTCACCAGCCAGCTGGAGACCCTCGAACCGCCGGGACCCGACGAACCCTCGGTCCGGGTGCGGATCGAGCAGGACCCCCAGGACATCGTGGCGGAGGTCGTGCGGGCCCTCGAGCCGTAGCGCACGAGCTCCCCGGCTGCGTAGTCTGACCGCTGTCGTCCCGGGCTCCGACGCGTCGTCGGCTGTCGAGAGGACCAGGTCATGCCCGTGGTGCGAGTTCTCGTGGTCGCCGTGGTGGCACTCGCCGCACTCGCCGCACCGTGGCCCCGGGCAGCGACCGCTCCCGCCTCGGCCGCGACGGCCACCTTCACGCCCGTGGCCGACACCTACGTGGCCGCGGACGCACCGGGAACGCGCTTCGGCACCCGCAGCCAGTACTGGATCGACCGGTCGCCCACCCGGCGCGCCTTCGTGAAGTTCACCGTCTCCGGCATCACCGAGCAGGTGACCAGCGTGCGGCTCCGCCTGCACGTGGACGACGTGCGGGACGCCCAGAGCAAGAACGGCGGCACCTACCGCCTGATGAGCAACACCTCCTGGACGGAGACCGGCCCCACCTGGAGCTCACAACCCGCGATCGACGGCGTGGCGCTCGGCTCGCTCGGTGCCGTCGCCCGCAACACCTGGGTCGAGCTCGACGTCACCGGCACGATCACCGGCAACGGCACCTGGTCCATCGGTGTCACCACCACCAGCTCCGACGGGGCCGCCTTCGACACTCGCGAGTCCGGCTCGTTCGCGCCGCAGCTGGTGTTCACGACGACGCCGGCCCCGCCGCCGCCACCACCACCCGGTCCGTCGGAGGACCCGGTCCTCGTCGGCGCCGGGGACATCGCGAACGCCACCGGCAACGCGGCGAAGACCGCGGACCTGCTCGATGCGATCCCGGGGACCGTGTACACCACGGGGGACAACGCCTACCCCAACGGCACGCTCGCGGAGTTCACCAGCTACTACGAGCCGACCTGGGGCCGGCACCGGGCTCGCACCCGACCGGCGCCGGGCAACCACGAGTACAACACCCCGGGTGCCACGGGGTACTACGCCTACTTCGGCGAGCTGGCCGGTCCCTCGGGACGGGGCTACTACTCCTACGACCTCGGCACCTGGCACATCGTGTCGCTGAACTCGGAGGTCGACATGGCGGCCGGCTCGGCCCAGGAGACGTGGCTGCGGGCCGACCTCGCCGCCAACCCGGCGACGTGCACGCTGGCGTACTGGCACAAGCCGCTGTTCACCTCGGCCGAGACCCACCTGGGCAACCCCGCCACCCGACCCCTGTTCCAGGCGCTCCACGACGCCGGTGCCGAAGTGGTCGTCACCGGCCACAACCACCACTACGAGCGGTTCGCCCCGCTCGACCCCACCGGGACCCCCGACCCGGTGGGAGGCGTGCGCCAGTTCGTCGCCGGCATGGGCGGTGCCAGCCACTACGGCTTCGGTGCCGTCCCGCACCCGGCGAGCGAGGCCCGCAACAGCACCGCGTACGGCGTGCTCGAGTTCACCCTGCGGCCCACCGGGTACGACTGGCGCTTCGTGCCCGTCGCCGGCCAGAGCTACGCCGACTCCGGCACGACCGAGTGCCACTGATCCGAGGTCACGGACGCCGCGCACTGGGCTAGAACAGGCGCCCCTGGAGGTGTCCTGTCTTTCATCCCACGCCGGGACCGGTCTAGTCTCGCGGGATGAACGCGGTCGCACGGCACCAGGTGAAGGTCTCGGGCCGGCCCGACGGACAGCCGATGGTCTTCGTGCACGGCTTCGGTTGCGACCAGCACATGTGGCGCTACGTGGCTCCGGTCTTCGAGGACGAGTTCCGCGTCATCGTCTACGACCAGGCCGGTTGCGGTGCCGCCGACCCGGGGGCCTACGACCCCCTGCGACACGGTTCGCTGCAGGGCTATGCCGACGACCTGGTGGAGATCTGCCACGAGCTCGGGGTCACCGACGGCGTGCTCGTGGGCCACTCGGTCTCGGCGATGATCGGGCTGCTGGCCGACCTGACCGACGACGACCTGTTCGCCAAGCTGGTGATGGTCGGGCCCTCCGCGCGCTACATCGACGACACCGACTACGTCGGCGGCTTCACCCAGGCGGACATCGACGAGCTGCTCGACTCCCTGGAGAGCAACTACCTCGGGTGGTCCAGCGCCATGGCGCCCGCGATCATGGGCAACCCCGACCGGCCGGAGCTGGGGGAGGAGCTCGCCGGCAGCTTCTGCCGCAACGACCCGGAGATCGCACGTCGGTTCGCCGAGGTCACCTTCCGCTCCGACAACCGGGCCGACCTCGCGCGCGTGCAGACCCCGACCCTGGTGCTGCAGTGCCGGCGCGACGCGATCGCCCCGGTCGAGGTGGGGCGCTACATCGCGGACACGATGCCCAACGCGGAGTTCGTGCTCCTCGACGCGACCGGTCACTGCCCCAACCTGAGCGCCCCGGAGGAGACGATCGCCGCGATGACCCCGTTCGTCCGCACGAGCATGGTCGCCCAGTGAGGCAGCACAGTGACGGCCCAGTGAACGGCGCAGTGACCGTCCGGTGAACGCCCCGCTGCACACCTCGTCCACAGATTCCTCGTCCACCGTGCGCGTCCCGGTGCAGCACGGCGCGTTGGGCGCCGCGCCCGTGGACGATGCGTCCCTGCTGGACGACGACCTCTTCGCCAGTGCCCCGTGCGGCTTCCTGGCCACGACCCTGGACGGTGTCGTGGTGCGGGCGAACGCGACGTTCCTCGCCCTCACCGGGCACACCGCCGAGGAGCTCGAGGGGCGGACCACCTTCTCCGAGCTGCTCTCGCCGGGAGGGCGGATCTACCACGAGACCCACTACGAACCCATGCTGCACCTGCACGGTCGCGTCCGTGAGGTCGCCTTCGACCTCGTGCGCGCCGACCGGAGCAGGCTCCCGGTCCTGGTCAACGCGACGCTGGCCCGCGCCTCCTCGGGCGAGCCGGTCGGCGTGCACCTGGCGGTCTTCGACGCGACCCACCGCCGGGAGTACGAGCGGGAGCTCCTCCGTGCCAAGGAGCGCGCCGAACGGACCGAGCGCCGCGCGCAGGAGCTCGTGCAGACCCTCCAGTCCACGCTGATCCCCCCGGAGCCGCCGACGATTCCCGGTCTGGCGGTCTCCGCGGCCTACCGGCCCGCCGGCAACGGCGAGGAGGTGGGTGGTGACTTCTACGACGTCTTCCAGATCGGTGAGGACGACTGGGTGGTCACCCTCGGGGACGTGTGCGGCAAGGGGGTGGCGGCCGCGGTGGTCACCGCTCTCGTGCGCCACACCATCAGGGCGCTGGCCGTGCAGCAACCCAGCCCGGCCAGGGTCCTGGAGCTGCTCAACGAGGTGCTGCTCGCCCACGGCACCGAGCGGTACACCACGCTGGTCCTGCTCCGGCTCCGCCGGCGGGAGGGTGACTGGTCGGTGACGCTGGCGTGCGGTGGCCATCCGCTGCCGATCACCGCGACGGGGTCGGGCGAGGTGCGCCAGGTGGGCGTCGCCGGCTCCCTGATCGGCATCCTCCCCGAGGTCGACGTCACCGACGACGAGCTCACGTTGGCTCCGGGCGACCTGCTGGTGGTGCACACCGACGGGGTGACCGAGGCCCGCAGAGCCGATGGTGAGTTCTACGGCGACGGCCGGCTCTGGAGGTCGATGCCGGCGGCCCTGGCCGCCCGGGAGCCTGCCGAGCAGCTGATGGCCGAGGTGCTGGAGTTCCAGGGTGGGCGCGCACGAGACGACATCGCCGTGGTGACGCTCGGGGTTCCGACGTAGCGGCGAGCCGGACAGCCAGGCTCGCGCGTCCTCAGCCGTACGGCGCGGTACTGAGGTAGCGCAAACCGGAGTCGACCGCGATGGTGACGACCGTGCCTGAGGAGTCGAGCTCCTCGGCCACCCGGAGCGCAGCGACGACGTTGGCTCCCGTCGAGGTCCCGGCGAACAGTCCCTCCTCCCGGGCGAGCCGACGCGCCATCTCCTGGGCCTCGACGCTCGGCACCCGGTCGATCGCGTCGACCTTCGTGGGGTCCCACAGCGGGGGCAGGAACCCGATCCCGATCCCTTCGATGCGGTGGGCGCCGGTGGGCCCACCGGACAGCACCGGGGACTCGGCCGGCTCCACCGCCACCACCCTGACGTCCGGTCGGTGCCGACGGAGCACGGCACCGGCGCCGAGGATCGAGTGAGCCGTGCCGACGGTGTGCACGAAGGCGTCGACCCGACCCTCGGACTGGGTCCAGATCTCCTCACCGAGCGGTTCGTAGCCCCGCATCGCGTCGTGGTTGTTCAGCTGGTCGGCCCACCAGTGCCCCGGTTGCTCGCTGATCCTCGCCGAGTGCTCGATCATCCGCCGGATCAGGTCCTCGGTGATCCGCCCGCCGTCGCTCGGCTCGTCGGTGATCTCGGCCCCCAGCGCCCGCATCGTGGTCCGCTTCTCCTCGCTGAAGGCATCGGAGAACACCACGTGCAGCCGGTAGCCGAGAGCCGCGCAGACGAAGGCCAGCGAGATGCCCGTGGTCCCGGCCGTGTACTCGACGACGGTCCCGCCGGGCTCGAGCCTGCCGGACTCGGCCGCACCGGCGATGACCTCGACGGCCATCCGGTCCTTCATCGAGCCGGTGGGGTTCGCTGCCTCGAGCTTGACCAACACGCGACACCCCGATCCAGGACGGATGCGGCGCAGCTCCACCGCGGGCGTACCTCCGACGGCGGCCACGACGCCCGAACGCGACGACTTCCCGGTCATCCGACTCACCCCCCTCGAGCATGGGTGGCCGGGACGACGCGGTCAATGACCCGGTTGGTCGGTCTGCTCCGGCCCCGGCGGGGCCGCCGCGTGCTCGTCCACGATCTCGCTGAGGTAGCGCACCACCACGGCGGCGACCGCCACCACGGGCACTCCGAGGAACGCTCCCGCGACACCGAACAGGGCAGATCCCAGCACCACCGTCAGCAGCACCACCGCTGCGTGCAGGTCCAGGCTCCTGCCCTGCAGCCAGGGCAGCAGCAGGTTGCCCTCGAGCTGCTGCACGAGCAGGACGAGCGCGAGGATGACCAGGGCGGTCACCCATCCGTTCGAGACCAGCGCGACGAGCACGGCGAGCGCGCCCACCACGACCGCACCGATCACCGGGGCGAAGGCGCCGACGAAGGTCAGCACGGCGAGGGGGATCGCGAGCGGGACCCCGGCGACGAGCAGCCCGAGGCCGATCAGGACGGCATCGATCAGTCCGACCAGCGCCTGGGTCCGGATGAACCCGCCGAGCGTGTTCCAGGCCCGGTGCCCCACCTCGGTCAGATGACGGCCGACCCGCTGACCGGTCAGCTCCGCCAGCCAGGGCAGGAACCGACGGCCGTCCTTGAGCAGGAAGAACGAGAGCACCAGCGTCAGCACGAGGTTGACCAGGGCTGAGCTGATGGCACTGACTCCGACCAGCACACCCGTCGCGATGCTGGAGGCGCTCTCGCGCAGTCGGTCCTGGGCGCTGCTCAGGGCCGACTCGATCTGGGCCTGGCTGATGTCGAGGTCGCTCTGGTTGACCCAGCGCTCGACCCTGGCCAGACCGTCCGAGGCACTGTTCGCGATCTCGGCGAGCTGGGAGCCGACCGAGGGTGCGATCAGCAGGACCACGGCGGTGATCGCGGCGAGTGCGCCGATGATCGCCGTGGCCGCCGCCAGCGAGGGCGGCAGACCGAGCCGGCGCTCGAGCACCAGAGCAGGGGGCTGGAGCACGGTCGTCAGGATCAGGGCCAGGAACAGGGGCAGCAGGATGATCCACAGCGTCTGCACGACGTAACCCAGCAGCACGGCCCCGGCCGCGAGCAGGACCCAGCGCAGGCTCCACCGGGAGAGCCAGGTGATGCCGTCGCCGATCACCGCCTCGCGGGTGCGCTCCGGGGGCATCAGTCGGCGCGATCGGTGTCGGAGAGGTCGAGGCGCTGCCCGAACGGTGGGGTGAGGGGAGTGGTGGGCAGCCGCCGCTCGCGCACGGCCTCGACGAATGCTGCCGGCGGCTGCTCGAACAACCGTCGGTAGGCCTGCGGTCGCACCGTGCGCAGCCCCCAGGGCCAGAAGGTCCCGTAGTGCACGGCCAGCGACCAGCGCGCCCCCACGCGGGCGACCGCCTCGGCGGCCTGGCGCGGGTCGAAGTGGTGCTCACCGAGGCTCGGTCCCCAGCCACCGATCGGGACCAGCGCCAGGTCGACCGGATCCAGGTGCGCCAGCTGCTCGTGCAGCCCGGTGTCGCCCGGGTACCAGACCGTCCGGCCGGCCACGGACATCCGGAAGCCGAGGGCGGGCGCCCGGCAGCGGGCCCAGGGGTGCCGCCGACCGTCGTGGTGGGCCGGGAGCACCTCGACCCGCACCCCGGCCACGTGCACCGTGTCGCCCGGTCGGACCTCGACCAGGTGCTGGGTCCGCAGCGAGGGCACCACCCTGGCGGTCCCGGCCGGGACGACCATCGGGGTCTGCTCGGGGAACCGGCGCAACGAGCCGGCGTCGAGGTGGTCGTAGTGCAGGTGCGAGACCACCACCAGGTCCGCCTCACCGACCGACGGTGGTGGCGCCCCGGTGCGCCGTTTGAGGTGGACGACGCGGCTGGCCAGGACCGGGTCGGTGGCCACCGTCACTCCCGGGAGCTCCAGGGTCACCGTCGAGTGTCCCCACCACGTCGCCGCGAGCGTGCCGGCCGGGGGCCGGGCGGCTGACGGCTCGGTCCCACGCGCACCGCGTGCGTGGCACTCGGGACGGGCTGGCATGCACCGAAGCGTACGCCGGAGCGGTCAGCGCAGGGCGAAGCCCAGCCACGAGCCGAAGACCAGGCCGCACGAGGCGATCTCAACCCGACGTGCCCACGCGGCCGGGTAGACCCGGCCCTCGAAGTAGTGGGCGATGAAGCCCCGCTCGGGAAGTCGCGGGCGGCCCGACCCGGCCCGCGCCCAGTTCTCGGCGACCGAGAGCGGACACGCTCGCCGCCAGGCCAGCACCACCCCACCCCAGAGCGCCGAGAGCACGTGTGGCACCAGCACCCACGGCATCAGCCAGGCGAGGAATCCGCCGAGCAGGGTGAACCCGATGAACAGGACATGTGCCACCACGGCGACGAAGGCCACGAAGCGGTGCACCCCACGAGTCTACGGCGCACCCGGGTGCCGCGTGATCGGCCGACGGGTCGAGTGGCGCCGTGGGCGCGTGCACCCACGGTGAACGCGACGACGGCCACGGAGAGGTACCAGGCCGCCGAGGTGGGGTTGCCGCCGAGCACCGGGTCGGTGAAGCCGAGCTGCGCGTGCAGCGACAGGGCGGCCAGGACGGCGAGACCGGCAGCGGCCTGGGCCGCGCGTCGTGGACCACCGCGAGCCGCGAGGACGAGCAGCACACCGACGAGGACGAGGACCAGACCCCCGACGAGGTTGTAGCGCCCGAAGCTGATCGAGGGGTCGGCGGAGGCCAGTCCAGGTCCCCGGCTGGCCAGCGGGTCGCCGAAGGAGCCCAGCACGCTGTACAAGCCGACCAGGACGGCCGCTGTGCCCCACGCCTGTCCCAAGGTGCGCACGACGGGCAGTCCCGCGCGAGCGCCGTCGACAGCGAGGACGCGCCCGGCGGAGCTGACGAGGACCAGCGCGTGCGCACCGATCATCAACCAGTACGACCAGGGCCACTCGCCGGGCGCGTAGGCGACGGAGAGGGCGATCGCCACCGACTGGGCCACGCCGAGAGCCGCGGCCACTCGCACGTACGTGCCGGTGAGCAGCAGCACCGCCAGCGAGGTCTCCGCGAGCAGGACCACCCAGCCGAACGGTTCGAAGACCTTCAGGACGACGTGCTCGACCACCCAGCTGTACGGCGGGAAGACCGGATGGTCGACGGCCTCGGAGGTGAACTTGTACAGGCCGTTGCCGGCCTCCTGCCCGAAGTCGGGTGCGCGCTTCCAGGCCACGTTGTACAGCCAGAGCAGCCCGAGCAGGATGCGCAACCCAGCGGCACCCATGGCCTGCGACCGGGGGACCTCGACGGTGGCCGGGGCGAGGAGCCAGGTCACGGCGCTGCGCCCGCGCTCGACGAAACCGGTCTCAGGCACAGCGGAACACCTCGCGCCCGCTGGCCGCAGCCGCCCCCTGAACGGCGAGGATGTCGCGCACGACCCCGAAGATCTCCTCCACCGAGAGCGGAGCGTCGGCGATCCGCATGTGCGGGTTGGTGACCGCCACCGGATGCCACCAGGCCCCGTCCGCCGTGATGACCGGCTCGGGCTCGAGGGTGTCGATCGAGACGTGGATGCCGGTCTCGGCGAACCCCTCCTGGGCCACCGGACGGATCACCCGGTCCTCCTCGGCGATGCCTTCGGACTCGAGGCGTTCGTGGAGTGCGGCCACCCCGACCGGGTCCTCGTCGAACATCGTGGCCGCCACCCGCACGCGGAAGCCCAGGGTCTTCGCCAGGCCGATCCCCTCCAACGCCCGCGACCACGAACCTGCGCCGCGCTGCTGGTCGTGGAGGTCGGGAGTGGCCGAGTCGAGGCTCACCTGGAGGACGACCGACCGGTCGAGGCCCTCCAGGGTCTCCCGCCGGCGTCCGCGGCCGAAGATCATGGCGTTGGTCAAGATGGTGCGCTCCAGCCCGGCGCCCGCGTCGACGAGCGCGCCGAGCTCGGGGTGCATGAACGGCTCACCGCCGGTGAGGAACAGCTCCCGACCGCCCTGGGCAGCGAACTCGTCGAAGAGCTCCTTGCTCACCACGGGGTCCAGACGTCGGGCGGCGGCTCGTGGTGAGGACTCGGCACAGCAGTACAGACAGGCGAGGTTGCAGTCGAAGTTGGTGTACGCCCAGAGCCGGCGCCCCACGGGCGTCCTGCTGCCCTGGCTGAACACCGTGCTCGGACCCGTGAGCGCTCCGGCCTTGGCGACCGCGAACCACCACGGGCCCGCGTCGCTCTCCGCCACCTGCGCGGCGACCTCGTGGCCGACCAGCTCGGCCCAGACGGGCAGGTCGGTCAGCACGCTCGCCTCGGCGCTGCGGATGCCGAGCACCTCGCCGGGCTCGAGCCGGCGCATCGCCCGGGTGATCAGCAGCAGCAGGCCGCTGCCGCAGTCCATGTCGCCACCGTCGATGAGGGTGGCGACGTCCCCGAGGGGACCGGCGCCACGCGGTTCCGGCGGCGACGCCGGGTGCGGGTGCTCCACCCAGCCCACCCTAGACCGCAACGGAAATCGGGGGATCTCACAACCCCAGGCGCTGTCGTATCGTCGCGACATGGCCGACACCGCATCTCGTCCCGACGACGCAGCCGGGCGCAGCTCCTTCTGGGAGGGAGTGCACGACAGCAAGGACGTCGACGGCGTCTCCTGGTGGCAGTCGGTGCCCGAGCTGTCGCTCGACCTCGTGGACGAGGCCGGGGTCGGCACCGACGCGGCCGTCATCGACGTCGGTGCCGGCTGGTCGACGCTGGTCGACCACCTCGTCGAGCGCGGCTACAGAGACCTGATGGCGATCGACCTCTCCGCGACCGCCCTGCGGACCGTCCGCGACCGGCTCGGTCCGGCGGGTGACGCGGTCGTCCTGGAGGTCGCGGACGTGCTGGACTTCCGCCCGGGGCGGAAATTCGCGCTCTGGCACGACCGCGCGGTGTTCCACTTCCTGACCGAGCAGGACGAGCGGGACGACTACCGGAGCTCGCTCGCGCGCTGCCTGCGTCCGGACGGGTACGCCGTCGTGGCCACGTTCGGACCCGACGGACCCGAGACCTGCAGCGGTCTGCCGATCGTGCGCTACACCCACGCCGAGCTCGCCGCGGAGTTCCCCGGGTTCCGGGTGCTCTCCACCAGTGGGGAGGACCACGTGACGCCCTGGGGAACCACGCAGCAGTTCACCGCCCTGCTGCTCCAGCGAGAGGGCTGAGACACCCTCCCGACGCGTCAAGCCCTGGTCCAGTCCGCAACCGTTGCGTCAGGGCAAACGACGGTGAACTCGCCGTATAGTCCCGCGGACCGGGTCGCTCCTGGCGGAGGGGCTCGGTGAAGTCGGGGTCCGATCGGACCGGACGACGACGGTGTGCCGCCCAGGGCCTGCCGAGTTGGGGGAAAGTCCATGCGGAAGACCGCTCTCGGAGTTCTAGCGGTGCTGATGGCGCTCACCGGCGCCGCCCTCGGGGGGCCGGGCGCTGCGCTGGCAGCCGCGCCCGGGCGGGCGGCACCGCAGGAAGGTCGCATCGTCAGCGAGGAGCCGGCGAGCAACACGCCGAACATCCTCAACGGCACGGTCAACTCGCTCACGCAGGTCGGGGAGCACATCGTCGTCGGCGGCAACTTCACCGAGGTGCAGAACCCGAACAGCTCAGCGGTCATCGACCGCCGGGGGGTCTTCGCCTTCGACGCCGCCACCGGTCGGGTCTCGACCGACTTCGACCTCGGTCTCAACGGCACCGTGTACGCGGTGCGGCCCTCGGCCGACGGCACCTCGGTGTACGTCGGGGGCTCGTTCTCGCGCGCGAACGGGATCGCGGTGTCGAACCTGACCAAGGTCGACGTCGCCTCGGGGAACCTCGTCGCGGCCTTCGACGCTCCCGGCCTGAGCGGCCAGGTCCGCGACGTGGCGGAGACCGACGATCGCCTCTGGGTGGCTGGCAAGTTCACCCACATCGGCGGCCGGTCGCAGCGTGCCCTGGGCACGCTGAACGCCACCACGGGGCGCTACGACCCGTACTTCACCGGGGTGATGAGTGGGGTGCACAACCCCAACTTCTCCTGGTCTGTGCCCAACGTCCTGCAGATCTCGGCCACCCCCGACGGGACGTCGCTGGTGGCGGTGGGCAACTTCAAGCAGGTCAACGGCCAGAACCGGTCGCAGATCGCGAAGTTCGACATCGGCGGCCCCACCTATGCCCTGTCGGCATGGAACACCAACCAGTTCACGCAGGCCTGCTCACGCTCGTTCGAGACCTACATGAGCGACGTCGAGCACTCCCCGGACGGCTCCTTCTTCGTGGTCGGCACCACCGGTGCCTACGGCGGCAGCAACGGCAGCTACGCCGGGACAGCGGGTTGCGACGTGGTGGCCCGCTTCGAGGAGGTGAGCACGGCTCCCGCGGCCCGGCCCACCTGGACGCAGTACACCGGCGGAGACACGGTCTGGACCGTCGAGGTGACCGACGACGTCGTGTACTCCGGGGGACACCAGCGGTGGCAGAACAACCCCGGCGCCGGTGACCGCCCCGGCCCCGGCGCCGTCGAGCGGGAGGGCATCGCAGCCCTCGACGTCGTCACCGGCCTGCCGCTCTCGTGGAACCCGACCCGCAGTCGCGGGGTCGGGGTCCAGGACATGCTCGCGACCGAGGACGGGCTCTACGTCGGCTCGGACACGACCCTGATCGGGCCCACTCCCGGCAACCGCTACCACGCCCGGATCGCGCTGATGCCCCTCAGCAGCGGCAAGCGCCTGCCCTCGCCTGCTCCCTACGCGCTGCCTGCCGAGGTGGCCACGGTCGCCACCAACCAGTCCCAGCTCCGCCGGCGCACCTTCGACGGCGCGGGCGTCACCTCCGAGAGGGGGGCGGCGGGGGCGACCAACCGCCCCGACTGGGGAGACAGCCTGGGCGCCTTCATGGTGGACGGACAGCTCTACGTCGGCGACGAGAACGGCTCGGTGAGCAAGCGGTCCTTCGACGGGACCTCGTACGGGCCACCCACCCCGGTCGACGTCGCCGACCAGCTGGTCTTCCAGTCGACCTGGCACAACGGCGACGTGCGCAACCTGACCAGCCTGTTCTACTCCGAGGGTCGGATGTACTTCACCCGCAGCGGGCAGAACCAGCTGTACAGCCGTGCCTTCTCGGTGGAGAGCGACGTCGTGGGCGAGCAGCGCTTCAGCCTCCCGGCGCCGGGCGGGGTGAGCTACTCCTCGGTGCGCGGGGCGTTCGTGGCCGACGGCCAGTTCTACTTCGCCACCACCTCGGGCCGTCTCTACCGGATGGGCTGGGGCGGCATCGGCACCACCACGGGGCCCACCGGATCTCCCGTGCAGGTCTCCGGGCCGGGCATCGACACCCAGGACTGGGCGTCTCGCGTGATGTTCCCCCAGCAGGGACCGCCGCCGCCCCCCAACGACCTGCCCACGGCGTCGATCCAGGTCTCGTGCACCGCACTGACGTGCGCCTTCGACGGCACGGAGTCGCGTGACCCCGACGGCTCCATCGCCTCCTACGACTGGGACTTCGGCGACGGCTCCGACCACTCGGACGAGCCGAGCCCCACCCACACCTACGCCGACGAGGGCACCCGCACCGTCACGCTGACCGTCGAGGACGACCGCGGCGCCCGGGGAACGACGACGACCACGGTCTCCCCGACCGTCGAGGCCAGCCCGGTCCAGTTCGTCGACGTGGCGCACACCGAGGGCAACCGCAACCAGCACCGGGTCACCGTGCCCGCCGACACCCGTGCCGGCGACCGGATGCTGCTCCTCTTCGGCGCCAACACCACCCGGCCGACCTACACCGGTCCAGCCGGCTGGACCGAGCTGGAGACGCAGAACGGCACCGGCATCGTCGGACGCGTCTACACCAAGGTGGCCGACGCCGACGACGCCGGGACCACGGTGACGATCGCGTCCACGTCGTACGCCAAGGGCGACGTGACCCTCGCCGTGTACCGGGGAGTCGCCTCCGGCGAGCCGTTGAGCGCCTCCTTGCTGCAGAACAGCTACTCGGTCGAGCACCGCACCCCGACCCTGGAGGTGCCGGCGGGCGGTGGCTGGCTGGTCAGCTTCTGGACCGAGAAGTCCTCGACGGCGACCACCTGGTCGGTCCCGGCCGGTCAGACCGAGCGCTCGGCCGGCGGCCAGACGCCCGCGACCGGTCACATGATCTCGCTGCTCACCGACTCCGCCGGGATGGTGCCGGAGGGGACGCACGGGGATCTGGCCGCCACCGCGGACCAGGCCGGCCGGGGCATCACCGCCAGCGTCCTGCTGCGGCCCGGTTCACCCCCGGCGCCGGGCAACCAGCCGCCGGTGGCGGCTGCGGCGGTGCCGGTGTGCACCGACCTGGAGTGTGACTTCGACGGGTCGGGGTCCAGTGATCCTGATGGTGACGACCTGACCTATGACTGGGACTTCGGGGACACCAGCCCGCACGGCACGGAGGTCTCGCCGACGCACACCTATGCCGACGCGGGGCCGCGCACGGTGACGTTGACGGTGACCGACCCCGACGGGGAGAGCGACTCGGTCGACGTGACCGCGGAGCCGACCGACCCGGCGCCGGGCAACGAGCCGCCGGTGGCGGCTGCGGCGGTGCCGGTGTGCACCGACCTGGCCTGTGACTTCGACGGGTCGGGGTCCAGTGATCCTGATGGTGACGACCTGAGCTATGACTGGGACTTCGGGGACACCAGCCCGCACGGCACGGAGGTCTCGCCCACGCACACCTATGCCGACGCGGGGCCGCGCACGGTGACCTTGACGGTGACCGACCCTGACGGGGAGAGCGACTCGGTCGAGGTCACCGCGGAGCCGACCGACCCGGCGCCGGGCAACGAGCCGCCGGTGGCGGCTGCGGCGGTGCCGGTGTGCACCGACCTGGCCTGTGACTTCGACGGGTCGGGGTCCAGTGATCCTGATGGTGACGACCTGAGCTATGACTGGGACTTCGGGGACACCAGCCCGCACGGCACGGAGGTCTCGCCCACGCACACCTATGCCGACGCGGGGCCGCGCACGGTGACCTTGACGGTGACCGACCCTGACGGGGAGAGCGACTCGGTCGAGGTGACCGCGGAGCCGACCGACCCGGCGCCGGGCAACCAGCCGCCGGTGGCGGCTGCGGCGGTGCCGGTGTGCACCGACCTGGAGTGTGACTTCGACGGGTCGGGGTCCAGTGATCCTGATGGTGACGACCTGACCTATGACTGGGACTTCGGGGACACCAGCCCGCACGGCACGGAGGTCTCGCCCACGCACACCTATGCCGATGCGGGGCCGCGCACGGTGACCTTGACGGTGACCGACCCTGACGGGGAGAGCGACTCGGTCGAGGTGACCGCGGAGCCGACCGACCCGGCGCCGGGCACGGGTGACGTGGCGTTCGTGGAGGCGGACGCAACGGCCGGCAACCGGGTCCAGCACCGGGTGGACGTCCCGGCCGGTGTGCAGGAGGGGGACCGCTTGGTGCTGTTCCTGACCGGCAACACCACCCGGCCGACGTACACCGGGCCGGACGGCTGGACCGAGGTCGTCGCCGAGGACGGTCGCGGGTTCGTGCTGCGCGTGTGGACCCGGGTCGCCACCGCGGCCGACGTCCCCGGGACGACGGTGACCGTGACCTCGACGTCCTACGCGAAGTCCAACGCGACCCTCGTCGCCTACCGGTCCGACACGGGCACACCCGCGCTCGACTCGGTGGAGTGGAACCTCGACAACGGCTCGGGTGCCACCCACGTGAGCCCCACGGTCACCGTCGACGGGGAGGACAGCTGGCTGCTGACCTACTGGGCCGACGAGTCGAGCGACACGACCACCCTCGACACACCCGCGGAGGTGCAGGTGCGCGCACGTGCCACCAGCGGGGGCGGTGGACACATCACCAGCGCGCTGGGTGACAGCAGTGCCCCCGTGCCGTCGGGTGCCGCCGGCGGGTTGACCGCGACCGCGGACAGCACCAGCTCCCGGGGAGCGAGTGTCAGCATCGTCCTACGGGCTCCCTGAACCACGGTCGGCGTATCCTCACGCCCGTGAACCGTCCCGATCCGCCTTCGGCCGTCACGGTGGACCTCGATCCGCTGCTGGAGGCCACACGCACCATCAACGCGATCATCGTGCGCTCCCTCGCCACCGCGGACGAGGAGCTCACCGTGCCCCAGCTGCGTGTCCTGGTCATCCTGACCGGGCTGCGCGGTGCCAGCCTCAGCGAGGTCGCCGACGACCTCGGGGTCAACCCCTCCAACGCGAGCCGCACCTGCGACCAGCTCGTCCGTCGCGGGCTGGTCGACCGGGCGGCGGACCCCACGGACCGGCGTCGACTGGCCCTGACGCTCGCCCCCGACGGACGCCGGCTCCTGCAGCAGGTGATGGAACGGCGCCGGGAGCTGCTCGCCGTGGTCGTCGGGGCGATGACGCCGGAGGCCCAGGGTGAGCTGCTGGCGGCGATGAGCTCGTTCAACGCCGCGGCCGCGGCCACCGGGCAGTCCGCCGCATGGCCCCGGACCCGGCAGCGGCACACGCCCTGGCTCGGTTGAGACTGCGCGGTCCAATCCGTGGGGTTCGCGGTACCGAACCACGCCCTGACAGCACGCCCGATCACCCCATGCTTTCAGGAGCCGAAACCCATGAGCAGCATCGTCCCCACCCGCGGCCGCAAGGCCCTCGCGGCCGCCGCGATGGTCGTCGCCACCGGCGTCTCGGTCGCTGCCTGCGGCTCCACGCAGGAGACCGCTGCGGCCTCGTCGTCCGCCTCGGAGGGTCGGGCGCCCTCGCCCGTCGCCGCGATCGACTCGCTGACGGGCAACAGCACCACGATCACCCTCGACCAGGGATTCGTCGACGCCCTCGGATCGCTGCAGCTGACCCCGGGGACCGTCGGCACCGCCGAGCTCGCCGAAGGCGCGCTGAGCTTCCCCGTCACCGGTGGCAACGTGACCGTCTTCAAGCCGGGCCAGGTCTCGCCGTACGTGATCGGCCAGGTGCAGCACGAGGGCTCCGGCCTGTCCCTGACCACCGGGAAGACCTCGGTCGAGCTGACGAACCTCAACGTCGACCCCGGCGTCTCGCGCGTGTACGGCGACGTGAGCGTCAACGGTGAGGCCGTCGTCACGAGCGCCTACCTCTTCACCCTGGACGGTCGCACCCTGAAGCCGCTGCGCACCGGCAACGGCACCGCGACCCTCGAGGGCACCAAGGTCTCCGTCTCACCGGTCGCCGCCGGACTGCTCAACGAGGTCTTCGAGACCGAGGCCGTGACCGCCGACCTGCTGGTCGGGACGGCCGCGATCGTCGTCAGCACCACGCCGGGCGACTGAGCCTCGACCACCCCGGCACCCGGGGCCGATGCGCCGGCCACGGCTGCCGGGGCCGTAGGGTTGCCACCGTGCCAGCCAGCCCCCGTGTCGTCCGCGCGGTGGCACCGTGAGGTGGTTGCGGAGCATCGACCCGCTGGTGCCGGGGGTCGCCCTCACCGGCCTGGTGGTCTATGCGCTCCACGGTTTCGAGGGCACGCTCACCCGTGACCTCGCCCTGTACAGCTACGCGGGCCAGCAGGTGGCCGACGGGGTCCCGCCGTACCTCGGGGTGATGAACCGCGCCGGACCACTGGCCCACGCCATCCCCGGCCTGGGGGTCGTCCTGGGCCGACTCGTCGGTCTCGACGACGTCTTGGCGCTGCGGATGTTCTTCTGCCTCCTCGCCGCGACCTGTCTCGGCGCGGTGTACGTGCTGGGCAGGGACCTGTTCACCTCGCGCACCGTGGGAGTGGTGACCGCGGCGAGCTTCCTGACGTTCACCGGCTTCATCCACTACGCCTCCAACGGTCCTCGGGAGAAGACCCCGATGACGCTGTTCGTCGTGCTCGCCCTGTGGGCGGCCACGAGACGGCGCTGGTTCGCCGCGGGGTTGTTCGTCAGCCTGGCCACCTTGTGCCTGCAGATCGCGTTCTTCGCCTCGGCGGTGGCGGTGTTCACCGCAGTCCTGCTGCTGGCGCGTGGCGCCCGCGTCCGCGCGCTGTTCTGGGTCGGCCTCGGGGCCGCGGTCCCGGCGGCGGTGCTGGCGGTGTGGTTCGCCCTGGCCGGTTCGCTGACGGCGTCGGTCGAGGCGTTCGTGCTGATCAACGCCCGCTACACGCAGCCCGATCCGATGCTCGACAACCTGGCGCCGATCTGGCAGGACATGCGGGAGGCGTACGGAGCCTCGATCTGGCTGCTGCTCGGCGGACTCGTGGCCCTGCTCCTGCGATCGATGGCGCTGGCGCGCCGCGCGAGCCGGGCCCACGACCCGGCGCTGCCCATGGTGGCGGCGCTGGCCGCCGGGGCCGTCGCGGGGATGGTGTGGAACCTGCGCGACTACGACGCCTGGCCCGACCTGTTCCCCGTCCTGCCGCTGGCCGCGGTGGGGATCGGTGCGGTCTTCGACCTCGTGCGGCGGCGGGTCCCGGCACGCACGGCCACGGCGGTGGCCTCGGTGGCAGGGGTGCTGGCCACGGCGTACGCCGCGTCCTACGCCGTCAGCACCAGGAGCGACGCGCTGCTCGAGCAGCGTCGCGCGGTGGACGCGGTCCTGGCGCAGCTGCCCGCCGACGCCACGATCACCTCCATCGAGGCACCGCAGCCACTGGTGCTGACCCGGCGGACCAACCCCACCCGGCACCAGATGTTCCGCACCGGGCTGCAGTACTACCTCGACGACACCTGGCCGGGAGGTCTGGATGGCTTCCGACGCGACGTCATCAAGGAGAGCCCGGACCTGATCGCGTTCGGCGACGGGGTGACCGCGCGCTGGCGGGCCTTCTTCGACCAGGAGTACGTGCACGTGGGGGACGCGCCGGACTGGTCCTGGTACGCCCGACGCTCGCTCGACGAGTCGACCCTGGCAGACCTGCGTCGGGCTGCGGGCTCGGGCGTCACGCCTTGACGGCAGCCAGGAAGATCGACGACCCGAACGGGAGGTCGTGACTGCCGAGCAGCCGTCGGTCGACCGCGCACAGTCTCATCAGCGCTCGGTCCGTGCGGGCGGAGACCTGCGGCAGCCGCGGCTGGCCAGCCGCGGAGCTCCGGGCGCGGAGCCGTCGCCGGGCCCGCTCGGCCGCGAACAGGGGGAACACCGAGGCGAAGGCGTACGTCGAGCGCAGCACCCGGACGCCGGCACCCTCGACCAGGCGCACGATCTGCGACCGCGTGTAGCGACGATGGTGGCCGGCCTGCACGTCGTGGTCGGTCCAGGCCCACTCGTAGGCGGGCACGGAGAGCAGCAACCGACCGCCCGGACGCAGTACCCGGGTCAGCTCGGCCACCGCCAGCGCGTCGTCCTCGCAGTGCTCCACCACGTCGAACGCGGCCACGACGTCGAAGACGGCGTCGGGGAAGGGGAGCGCCGTGGCCGAACCGCACACCCCCTCACCGGGGACCAACCCGTCGGGGAACAGGTCCAGCGACACGCTCTGGCGTCGGCCGCGCAGCCAGCGCACGCTGGGTGCGTCGGCGCTGCCGACGTCCAGGGTCCGGTCCGGGGTGCCCAGGTGCGGGGCGAACACGGTGGACAGCAGATCGGTCCTCGCGCGGTGCCACCAGTAGTCAGGATGCGTGATCGAGGCCGAGCCGGGCTGGTCGTGGACGGTCACGGTCGTCGTCCGGCGGACTCCAGAGCGGCGCGCGCCGAGTCCAGGAAGGTCGAGACGACACGGTCGGCTTCAGCGCCGACCAGGTCGTTGAAGAACGGCAGGCGCAGCAACCGACCGCTGACGTCCTCGGAGACCGGGCACTGCGTGGTCCGGGCGGCAAAGGCCCTGCCGGCGTCCGAGAGGTGCAGGGGAAGGTAGTGGAAGGTGGCGCGCACGCCACGCTTGCCCATCGCCTCCAGCACGTCGTTGCGGCGGTCCTTGTCGGCGAGCAGCACGTAGAACATGTGGTACGCCGGGACGCGGCCCGCCGGGACCTGCATCACCTCGAACCCCAGCTCCTCGCCCATCGGCGCCAGCGCCGCCAGGTAGTGCTCGTGCAGCGCCCGCCTCTTGGCCTGGATCTGCGCACGCTGCTCGAGCTGGCCGAGCAGGTAGCCGGCCAGGACGTCGGCGAGCCCGAACGACGACCCGGTGTCACGCCACGTGTACTTGTCGACCTGGCCCAGCATGAAGGCCCGTCGGTTGGTTCCCTTGTCGTAGAGCACCCGGGCCCGGTCGACGTCGCGCGCCTCGTTGAGCAGGAGCGCGCCGCCCTCACCGCAGGTGAAGTTCTTGGTCTCGTGGAAGCTCTGCGCCGCGAAGCGGCCCACGCTGCCCAGCGGCTGGTCCTGCCAGGATGCCGAACAGGCCGTGGGCGTTGTCCTCGATCAGCACCACGTCGGGCCAGTCCTCCAGCACGGCGCGAATGCCGTCGAGGTCACAGGCGATGCCGGCGTAGTGGACCACGACCACGGCGCGCACGTGCTCGTCGAGGAGGGTGGCCAGGTGCTCCGGGTCGAGGCCGAGCGTGCGCGGCTCGATGTCGCAGAAGACCAGTCCGGCCCCCTGACGGGAGAAGGCGAGTGCCGTGGTGGTGAAGGTGAACGACGGCACGACCACGGTGTCGCCCGGCTGGAGGTCGAGCAGCATCGCGGACAGCTCGAGGGCGCTCGTGCACGAGGTGGTGAGCAGCGCCTCGGCCGCCCCCGTCTCCTCCTCGAGCAGGGCCGCTGCCCGCCCACTGAAGGGTCCCCCCGCGGAGGGATGGCCCCCACTGACCGACTCCTGGACGTAGCGGAGCTCATGGCCCTCGAGCGAAGGCCGGTTGAACGGGATGTCGGGGAGCTCGGAGCCGGCGTGGCCGTCCGCGTCACCGGTGTCGGACATGCTGGCTCCTTCGCTGGGGTTCACCACGGCAGCGTCCGCCCGAGGTCGGCGCTGAGGACACGGTTGCTCACTTCGTAGTACTCCTCAAGTGCCCGACGCAGCTCGGGGCTCAGACGCCGGTGCCGGACCCTCGCTGGTGTTCACCGGCTGGGCGGGCCGTTCCGGC
Source organism: uncultured Actinomycetota bacterium (assembly GCA_963815595.1). GTDB lineage: Bacteria > Actinomycetota > Actinomycetes > Propionibacteriales > Nocardioidaceae > Marmoricola. The sequence goes on from CAWFHA010000007.1 coordinate 971,979, forward strand.
GTCGCGGGCCGGGTCGACGCCCAGGGCATCCCAGAGCCCGTGCAGGGAGCGAGTCGTCGCCGAGGAGCTCGGGAAGGAACAGCACGTGCAGGGTCTCGGGGAACCTGGCCCGCCACGGACCCAGGTAGTCGGCGTAGCGACCGCGCTCGAGGTAGGCGAACGGCGAGACCGACGTCCGTCCCGGGTCCCAGGCAGGCATCCGACCCGCCAGGTTCTCGCGCAGGGCCACCTCCAGCGGCCTCGTCTCGAGGCCGTGCTCGGTGCTGAACCGCCAGTTGGACACCGCCCGCTCCACCGGGTCGCGCAGGAGCACCACGACGTGCGCGGTGCCCAGCACGGCGGCGGCCCGGGCCGGCGCCACGGGGTCCTCGAGGTAGCTGGTGCTCTTCTCGCCGAGGACCGCCTCGTCCGACGCGTGCGCGAAGTACTCGTCGCGGTACCAGCCGGCGCCCCTGGCGAGGACCGAGTCGTCACAGAACACCTTCGGCTCCGGACGGGCCGGACGGGCCATGGTGATCTCGGGGTGGGCGTCGAGCGCCGTGGTCAGGTAGGTGGTGCCGCACCGCTGCGCGCCGATCACCAGCAGGTGCCGGCTCACGAGGTGGCCTGGCGGGTCACCCGCTGGGTGACGTGGTAGCTGTTCGTGGCGCTGACGGCGTTCAGCGTGCGGACGACGTACTCGCCGAGCATCGAGAGCAGGGTGATGACGACGCCGTTGAGGAGGGCGAGCAGCACCGCGATCGTGGTCCAGCCCGCGACCTGCGTGTCCACGAAGAGCGACCGGGCGAGGTAGAACACGCCGAGCAGGAAGCTCCCGAGCGCCACCACGAAGCCGGCGAGCGCCGCCGCGCGCAGCGGGAAGAGCGAGTAGCTGAACAGGATGGTCAGCACGAGCGTCAGGATGCGCCGCAGACCGTAGTTGCTGGACCCGACCGGTCGTGGCTCGTGCCGGACGAGCACGTCGGCGGCGTTGTTGGAGAACATCAGCGCCTGGCCGGTGATGTAGGGATGGGCCGTGCGCGACTCGCAGATCCGGTCCACCACGTCACGCCTCAGGATCCGGAAGTTGGACACCGTCAGGTCCGCCGGCTGCGCGAACACGCGCCGGTTGACCAGTCCGATCAGGGTGCTGCCCAGACGGCGGTAGCGGGGTGCCTGCTTGGTCTCGAACCTGCCGAAGACGACGTCGTGACCGCGCATCGCCTCGTCGATCAGCAGCAGCGCCTGGTCGGGAGGGTTCTGGAGGTCGTCGTCCATCGTGATCACGTAGTCGCCCGACGCCTCGCGCAGTCCCGCCAGGTTGGCGTGGTGCTGGCCGTAGTTGCGCAGCAGGTTCAGGGCGACCACACCCGGCGTGCTCCTGGCTCGCTCGGAGATGACCTGCCAGCTGCCGTCCTTGCTGCCGTCGTTGACCAGCACGATCTCGTGGCGCAGGCCGGCCTGCTCGAAGACGGCGACCAACCGGTCGATCGTCTGCCCCACGATCTTCTCGCTGTTGAACACCGGGATCACCACGGAGTAGGTGAACGCGCTCCGGTCCGGTGTCGGTTCGGGTGTCCGGTCTGGCTCCGGTCCGGAGCGTGCGCTGAGGATCGGCTCGCCGTTCACGCGTGGTCCCTCCCGAAGACGTCGCTCCCGGCTGACCGCCGGGACGCAGCCGAGTATGGCCGAGCAGGCGCCCGCAGCGGGAACCGGGGGCTCAGGCGGAGACCACGGAGTCGTGGCAGTCGCAGATCGCCCCTGCGTGCTCGCCCGGGGCCAGCTCGTAGGCACACAGCAGCGGGAACGGGATCCGCGAGCGCAGGTTGTTCCAGCAGGCCTCCAGCTCGAGGGCCAGCTGGCTGTCCTGGCGCCTCCAGAACAGGTCCACGATCTCACCGAAGACGCGGAAGCTGCGCCAGCGCTCGTGCACCTGCTCCACCGCCCCGCCGATGAGTCGGTCGAAGGCCTCGGGGTCCACGTGCTGGTGGCGCGGCAGCTCGAGGTGGAGGGCATCGGCGTCCAGGGGCAGGTACTGCCCGCACGCCCGGGCGGCCGTCGGGTCCAGGCCCACGGCACCGAGGCCGGCCTCGAGGATCGCGTGGTGCGCCGCGGTGGCAGCCACGACCACGGCCTCGCCCCTCGCGAGCCCGTGGGCGACGTAGGTCACCAGGCTGTCGGCGAGGTTGTCCTCGGTGTGCCAGAAGGCCACGGAGTGCCGTCCGGACTGCGCGACGTCGGGGTCGGTCTCGCCCTCGAGGCGCTGCAGCGCCGGGAAGGTGGCGGTGAAGGTGGTGCCCGAGGAGCCGTCGTAGTCGATCGAGCCGTTCATGGCGGTGCACAGCTGGCGCACGATCAGCAGCCCGAGCCCGCTCCCGCCGAGCCGGTGCGAGGCCGAGCCGTGCACGTAGGCCTCGAACAGGCTCCCCAGCAGCTCCTCGGGGATGCCGGCGCCGTCGTCGCTGACCCGGAGGCGGACCTGCGCGCCGACGTGCTCGGTGCTGACCCGTACGTCGGGGCCTCCGTAGCGCAGGGCGTTGGTGACCAGGTTGTCGAGCACCTGGGTGATCCGCATCGGGTCGGCCAGGATGACGGCGTCCTCGCCGACGTCGAGGCTGATCCGCGCGCCGATCGCCGGCTGCCGCTCCTCGACCAGCTCCCGAGCGATGTCGTGCAGGGAGACCGCCTGCAGCGAGAGGTCGAGCCGGCCCCGGTCGGCGAGATGGGAGGTGGAGAGATCCCCGAGCAGCCGCACCAGCATGTCGCTGCGTCGCGCGAGCATCTCCGTCAGGTGCTCGACCACCGCTGGCGGCAGCGTCTCGCGGTTCTCGTGCAGCTCCGCCGCAGCCTCGCGCAGCACCGTGGCGGTGTTCTGCATGTCATGGATGAGCTGGGCCTCGACGTCCCTCACAGCACTGCACTCCCTCTGATCCCTCCCCGGACCACGACCCAGTCTAGGTGGCTCAGGCGTGAGCGGAAGGGGTGGTCCACTCGGGACGCACACTGCCGGGGCCGCGCTGTCGCGCGACCCCGGCAGGGCAGGCCAGGGGACTGGCCGGTCAGGCGTCTACCGCAGGGTGGGCGCCTTCTTGTTCAGAGCCGTGATGGCCTTCTTCTTCGCGGTGGTGCTCAACCGCCAGTCCGACGCGCTGTGCAGGTTGGTGTTGAAGTACGAGAACGCGATGCCCCCGTGCTTGACCATGGAGTTGTAGACCTTGTTCATCCACTGGGAGTCCTTGTTGGCCGCGGCGTGCGTGTAGCCGGTCTCGGACAACGCCCACGGGACACCGGAGGACTTGGACCACTTCTGCAGGCGGCTGAAGTAGGCCTTGTCCCAGTTCTTCCAGGTCTTGAAGCCCTTGTTGCCGTACTTCTCGTAGATGTCGAAGCCCGCGACGTCGATCTTGGTCTTGGGCCAGGTGGCGCTCAGGGAGTACTTCTTGGCGCCGTGGAACTGGTGGTAGCCCATCAGGACGACCGAGTAGCCCAGGTTGGGGGCAGCCTTGCGCATGATCGGCGCGAGCCGCTCCTGCATCTTCTTCCACACCTGCATGTCGCCGTCGCCCTCGGGCTCGTGGTAGACCGCGACCCACACCGGACCACCGACGCTCTTCAGCTTGGTCGCCAGGTTGCGGGCCCAGGCGTCGCCCTTGCCGGCAGCCATCTGCTTCCACGAGTACGGGGGCTTGAAGCTCATCCACGGGAGGCGGTTGTTGGCGAGGTCCGTCTTGGCCATCCGCACGGCGGAGTTCACCGACTTGGAGCCGAAGTACGTGCGGTGCACGCCGATCTTCTTGCCCAGGTAGCGCTCCCAGGTGCGCACGTCGGAGTTGGCGCCGTAGGCACCGCCGACGTAGGCCCCGCAGGAGGGGACGCCGCGCGCGTTGACGGCGCAGCCGTTGGAGAGGGTCGTCTTCTTGGCGGCGCCCGAGGGCGCAGCCGGGCCGAGCAGGGCCAGGAACAGCGGCACCAGCAGGGCCAGGGTCAGGGGGGTGGCATGACGAATTCGCATGAGCTCACTTCGGGGGTACGGCAACAGGACATCCGCACGCCGAGTCGGTCCGACGACCTCGCCGTCTGAGTGACCCGTGCGGGCCGCGAACATAGCCCGAACGTGCTATTGGCACGCAAATCGAGATGTGCCTGTGGACTTCTGGGTGCACGCTGTCGCCAAGTGCCCCCTGACCTGTGCAAAGACCGTCGCGCCACCCTGCTCGGGGCCTGCGTGCCGGAGTGCCACCGCCGCTCTTGCCGTTGTCGAGAACAACGGAAATATCCGGGCATTGCGGGTCTCGAAATAGGTCAACATGGGGTAAGCCACCCAGATGGCCTCCTCCGTCACGACGTGGTGACGGCGACGCCGGCACGTCGGGTGCCGGCTCGGTGGGGGAGCACTTACCAGCAACCACGACATCGTGTCGAGACTGGTCTAGTTTCGGCTGCCCCACCCCGGCTGTGGACGACCCTGTGGGGTCAGGTCCGGGCCCGCAGGTCGCGCAGCACGCGCTCGCTGGCCAACCGGCCGGGGGAGCCGATCACGCAGCCCCCGGGGTGCGTGCCGGACCCGCACTGGTAGTAGCCCTCGATCGGGGTGCCGTACCGGCTCCATCCCGGAGCCGGGCGGAAGAAGTACATCTGCGGGGCGAGGAACTCCCCGGCGAAGATGTTGCCCTCGCTGAGCCCGGTCACCCGCTCGATGTCCACGGGGGTGACCACCTCGCGGTGCAGGACCAGGTCCCCGAAACCGGGGAAGTGGGTCTCGAGGACGGCCTGGGCGCGATCGCCGAACCGCTCGCGCTCGGTCTCCCAGTCGCCACCGCGCAGCTCGTACGGCGCGTACTGGACGAAGCACGACATCACGTGCTTGCCGGGGGGAGCCATGTCGGGGTCGACCACGGACTGGATCGCCGCGTCGATGAAGGGCTGCTCGCTGTACCAGCCGTACTTGGCGGCGTCGAAGGCCCGCTCGACGTACTCGATGGTGGGCCCGATGTTCAAGAAGCCCCCGTAGTGCTCGGTGGTCTCCGAGAGGGCCGGGAACACCGGCAGCCCGTCCAGGGCGAAGTTCACCTTGGCGGACACGCCGCGAAAGCGCATCCGCTCTACGCTGTCGACGAGGTCGTCGGGCAGCTCCCGCGGCTCCACGAGCTCGAGGAAGGTCCGCCGGGGGTCCAGGGCGGACACCACGACCGGGGCCCTCAGCTCGGTGCCGTCCTCCAGCACGACCCCGCGGGCTCGACCGTCCTCGGTCAGCACCGACTGGACGCGTGCGCCGAGCCGGATCTCGGCCCCGTGGGCCTCCGCGGCACGCGCGAGGACCTGGGTGAAGCCGCCGTTGCCGGCCTTGTGGAACGCCCACGCGCCGAGGTGGCCGTCGTGCTCGCCCATCTTGTGGAAGAGCAGCACCAGCCCCGAGCCGGGGGACATCGGGCCCAGCTTGGACCCGATGATGCTCGAGGAGGCGTGGAACCCCTTGACCCCTTCGTGCTCGAAGTAGTCCTCCAGCCAGTCGGCTGCACTGCCGGTGAGCAGCCGGACCACGTCGTGGACGACCTTCTGCTCCAGCCCGCCCAGGTGGTCCAGGAGCCAGGCCACGTCGGCCTGGTCCTCGGGGTCCTTGCCGAACACGTCGGGAGGAGCGTTGTCGAACAGCGGCTGGACCGCCTGGCACACCCGGTCGAGGTCGTGGTGGTAGCGCTCGTAGGCATCTGCGTCGTGGCGGGAGTGCCGGCGGATCTCCTGGAGGTTCTGGGCGTGGTCGTCGCCGAGCAGGAGGTAGTCGCCGTCACCCGTGGGGTGGAAGGACGAGGGCATCATCAGCGGCATGAACCCGTGCCGCACCAGGTCCAGCTCGTGGATGATCTCGGGACGCAACAGGCTGAGCGCGTAGGAGAAGGTGGTGAAGGAGAACCCGGGGAGCAGCTCCTCGGTGATCGCGGCGCCACCGACGACCTCGCGCTGCTCCAGCACCAGCGGGCGCAGACCGGCCCGGGCCAGGTAGCCCGCGTGGACCAGGCCGTTGTGGCCCCCGCCGACGACGATCGCGTCGTAGCTGCCGCGGTCGCTGGGTCGGTCGCTCATGGGGTGGCCGCCTTCCTCGGAGGGTCGAACAGGGGGAGCTTCGCGGTGTGCACGGCCACCGTGGTGGTGCTGTGCTCCAGTGCCAGCTCCATGTGCAGGCCGGTGCCGGGAGCGGCCAGGTCCGGACGGACGCGCGCCAGGCCGATGTGACGCTGCAGGACGGGGGAGTACATGAAGCTGGTGACGTACCCCGCGGAGCTGGCCCGCGAGGTGTCGGGCCGGTCGTGGAGCAGCGACTCGTAGGGCAACGGGTGCTCGTCCTTGGGTGGCAGGAGGCCGGCCTCCCGGTGCACGGCGTCCCACGCCTGCCAGTCGACGACGACGCCGACGCTGGTCCAGCGGGTGGAGCCCGTGGCCAGCTCGCGGCGGATCGCGGCGGATCCGACGAAGGACCGGCCGCCCTCGACGCCCCGCAGCATCCAGCCCATGCCGAGCTCGGTGGGAGTCACGCGGGCGGCGTCCGTGAACGCCGTACGGCTGTTGTGCCACTCGACGTCGACGAGCGGCAGCCCGGCCTCGATGCGCAGCATCATCAGCGCCTCCTCGCCGAACGGGCGCAGACCGCGGTCACGCCCGGCCTCCAGGACGGCGTCCAGCACCTCGACGGCCTGGTCGGCCGCGACCGTGATCTCGAAGCCGAGGTCTCCGGTGTAGCCGGTCCGGGACACCGTGACCGGGACGGACCCGATCTTGACGGACGTGTGGGCGAAGAACCGGAGCGACGCCACCTCGGGCGCCAGCTCCGCGAGCACGGCGCGCGACGAGGGACCCTGCACGGCGAGGATCCCGAAGTCGTCGGAGACGTCCTCGATCTCGACGCGCGCGCGGCCCCGGTGGTCGGCGAACCAGCCGAGGTTGGGTCGGGCAGCGGTGAGCAGGAAGTCGGTCTCGGAGTGCCGGAAGACCACGCCGTCCTCCATCACGTAGCCGCGGTCGTCGCACCACAGCGTGTACTGCGCACTGCCGGGCCGGCAGGCCCGGACGTCACGGACGAGCAGGCCGGCCAGCAGCCGCTCCGCGTCGGGTCCGTGGATCCGGTACTTGTAGAGCGGTGAGGTGTCAAAGACGCCGACGGCGTTGCGGACCGCGAAGTACTCGTGCTTGGGCGCGGAGGTGTAGCGCAGCGCGGACAGGTGCCCCTGCCAGTGCGTGTACAGCCCCTGGGTGTTCAGCGCGCTGAGCCGCTCGTGGAACGGGGTCGTCTTGATCATGGTGCTCCGAGGCTAGTGGCTCCCAGAGCGTCCAGGACCCACGCGTAGACCTCGGCCTCGTAGTCGAGTCGCGCGAAACGCCCCGACGGTCCGGCGTGGGCACCAGCTCCGGTCTCGGCACGGAAGACGCAGCGAGGCGACCAGGCCGGATCGGTCTCGCGCAGGCGAGCGACCCACTTGGCCGGCTCGTGCACGAGCACCCGCGGGTCGTGGAGTGCGCCGGTCACCAGCAGGTGGGGGCGGACGCCGGCCGGCGGCGGGGTGTCGTACGGCGACCACGCGAGCATCCGGTCGAAGTCGTCCCGCCTTCGAGGGTCCCCCCACTCGTCCCACTCCGCGACGGTGAGCGGGATCGTCTCGTCGAACATGGTGGTCACCACGTCGACGAACGGCACCTCGGCCACCACGGCACGCCAACGCCCGGGATGCTGGCTCAGCACCGCCCCTTGCAACAGGCCTCCGGCGCTGAGACCTCGGGTGGCCAGCCGGGAGCCGTCCACCAGACCCTCGAGCCCGTCGGCGACGGCCAGGTGGTCGCTGAAAGTGTTCTGCTTGTGCTGGAGGCGCCCCTGCTGCCACCATCGCCGACCCCCCTCGCCGCCGCCGCGCACGTGGGCGTGCACGAAGACGACGCCGGCGTCCAGGAGGCTCGGCAGTGCCGGGTCCCACGCTGGTTCGTCCACGGCCTCGTAGGCGCCGTAGCCGTACAGCAGGGCGGGGGCGGAGCCGTCGAGAGGCAGGTCCCGGCGCCGGACGATCGTGGCCGGCACCCGCGTTCCGTCGACCGAGGGGAACTCGAGGATCTCGCACACGTACTGGTCGGGGTCGTGGTGCGGCGCCCGGTCACGCTGGCGTTCGCGCCGCGCACCGGTCGCCAGGTCGACGTCCGACCACACCGGAGGGTGCACGTAGGACTGGTCGACGACGGTCACCGCCGAGGCGTCGAAGTGGTGGTTGTGGGTCGCCGCGACACTTCCGGCGTCGAACGCCGGGTCCACGACCAGTCCCGCGCCGGCCAGGTCGTCGAGAGGGACCACCCGCAGCCGGTGCCGGCCGGCGGACCGGAAGCCCAGTACTGCGTGGGTGGCGAAGGCGTCGACGCGTTCGAGGCGTTCGGTCGGCTCCTCCTGGCGGACGGCACGCCAGGCGTGGTGGTCCTGGTCCGTCACCCGCGGGACCTCGCAGCACGCCAGACGGAACTCGGGGGCACCGTCGTTGGTGACGACGAGGAGCACGTCGCTCCCGTCGCCGAGCACGGCGTGCTCCGCGTGGTACTCGACCCCCGGGCGGCGCCCGCCCACGGACCGGGGCGGCGAGTCCGGACGACGGGCGTCGACCACCCAGACCTCCCCGGTGTCCCTGCTCTCGGCCCAGATCACGATCAACCCGCCGCTGCGCGTGCCGCGCAGACCGAGCTCGAAGCGCTCGTCCGGCTCCTCGAGCACCAGCACGTCGTCACCCCGAGGGGTGCCCAGCACGTGCCGCCACACCTGGTGGGGTCGGTAGGCCTCGTCGTGGACGGTGTAGAAGAACGTCGCGGAGTCTGCGCTCCAGGCCCCGCCGTAGTACGACCGGGGCACGCGGTCCTCGAGCTCCTCGTCGCGCTCGAGGTCCCGGAAGCACAGCTCGTAGACCTCGTCACCAGTGCGATCGACGGAGTACGCAAGCGTCCGTGCGTCGGGGCTCAGCTCCAGCAGGCCGAGCTCGAGGTGGCCGGAGTCGTCTGCCAGAAGGTTGGCGTCGAGCAGCACGTGCGCTCGACCGGACTGTCCCACCGGGTCGAGATCACGCAACAGTTGCGTGTACTCCCTTCCCGGAGGCAGGCGGGTGTAGTAATAACAATCCTGATGTCGCCAACTGACTGACCGCTCAGTAGCCGGCACTCTGCTCTGCATCTCGGACCGCAGCTCGTCCAGGAGGGGGCCCAGATGTCCGGTGGCCGATTCGTACCAGCGTCGTTCCTCGCGCAGGTGCGCCAGCAGCTCGGGAGAGCCGGTGTCGCGCATCCAGTGGTACGGGTCGCGCCGCGCGACTCCGTGCTCGGCGTGCTCGTACGGGACCTGTGCCGCCTGCGGAGGGGTCCTCACAGCGGGCACCGTACTCTTCTCCGGCTCCTCACGGCCCTGGTGCTGCTGGTCGGTCTGCCCGTCATCGCCACCTCGCCGTCCGCGATCGCCGCGGACGGGTCGGGTGAGGACGTGACCTTCCGGGTCGGTCTGAAGAACGAGGTCGACTCCTTCAACCCCTTCCTGGGCTACGAGGCGCCCTCGTACGAGATGTGGGCCCTCACCTACGACACCATGGTCGGCTACTCGCTCGACGACATGTCCCCCTCACCGTCGCTGGCCACCGCGTGGGAGACCTCCGAGGACGGGCTCACCTGGACCTTCGACATCCGCGAGGGGGTCACGTGGTCGGACGGCGAGGCGTTCACGGCTGCCGACATCGCCTACACCTACACGCGGGTCCTCGAGGGCGACGTCGAGTCCGCGCTGTGGGGGTCCTACCTGAAGGCGGTCACCTCGGTGACCGCCCCCGACGACACCACCGTCGTGCTCCGGCTGGAGAAGCCGAACGCCACGCTGCCGCTGCTGCCGATACCGATCCTCCCCGAACACGTCTGGAAGGACGTCGACGCCGAGGAGGTCGCCACCTACGCGGCGGAACCGAGCGCGGAGCAGCCCGTGGTCGGCACCGGCCCGTTCCGTCTCGTGGAGGGCAAGGCCGGTGGAGCGACCTACCGGTTCGAGGCGAACCCCGACTACTGGGGCGGAGCACCCCACGTGGACCAGGTCGTCTTCCGGGTGTTCAAGGCCGAGGACCCGATGGTGCAGGCACTGATCAAGGGCGAGGTGGACTTCATTCACGACATCAGTCCTTTGCAGGTCAAGGCCCTGGACGGCCGTGAGGGGGTCACCTCGCTGAGCGGCGTCTCGCCGTACTTCGAGGAGCTGGCCTTCAACACCGGGGCGGTGGACCCGAAGTCCGGCAAGCCGCTGGGCGACGGCAACCCGGCCCTGAAGGACCCCGAGTTCCGGCACGCGTTGGGCTACGCCATCGACTCGGAGCAGCTGCTGCGGACCGCCTACCAGGGTGCGGCGAAGCGGGGCGACTCCATCGTCCCCGTCGCCTATCCGGACTACCGGTGGGAGCCGTCGGAGGACGAGGCATTCACCTTCGACCTCGAGCGCGCGGGCGAGCTGCTGGACGAGGCGGGCTACGAGAAGGGCGCCGACGGCTTCCGGACGATGCCGGACGGGACGCCCATCGGGACGCTGCGGCTCATCGCCCGCCCGGAGGACAAGCGCTCCGTGACCACGATGGACTTCGTCCGCGAGTGGCTCGCCGACCTCGGACTGAAGTCGAAGGTGACCGTCATGGAGAGCAACCGGCTCACCAACGTCGTCCTCGACGGGGACTTCGACATCTTCCACTGGGGCTGGTACGTCGAGCCCGACCCCGAGGCTATCTTCGACGTGTTCACCTGCGACCAACGCGGCAACGCCTCGGACTCCTGGTACTGCAACCCGGAGTACGACCGGCTCTACGCCGAGCAGGGCGCCGAGGTGGACGAGGGCCGCCGCATCGAGAAGCTCAAGGAGATGCAGCAGATCCTCTTCGAGGAGTCTCCCTACCTGGTGCTCGCCTACACCACGGACGGACAGGCCTACCGCAGCGACCGGTTCGCCTGCTTCGTGCCCCAACCCGAGCCGGACGGGGTGCTGCTGATGCAGTACGGGTCGGCCAACTACCGGATGCTGCGACCGGCATCCGACGCCGGCGACTGCGACGGTGTCGCCCGGGCCGTCGGTGCCAGGTCCACCGCTGGACCCGGCGCGACGGCGGGCGACTCGGACGGGGGCAGCCCGTTGCTGATCGGCGGCGGGCTCGTGCTCCTGCTCCTGCTCGCCGGCGGCGGCTTCGCCGCGGTACGTCGACGGGCGACCGCGGCCGAGCGCGAGTGACCCGTACGTGACGACGACCCTGGCCACGGCCGTCCCGGCTGCGGCCCCCGGACGCAGGCGCAGCTACGTCCGGTTCGCGGGCAGCAAGCTGCTGGGAGCGCTCGGCAGCCTGTTCTTCGTCCTGGTCATCAACTTCCTGCTCTTCCGCGTCCTCCCCGGCGATCCCGCCCGCACGCTGGGCCGAGGCAGGTTCCGAACCCCCGAGCAGCTCGAGGCGTTCCGTAGGACCTACGGACTCGACCAGACCCTTCCGGAGCAGTTCCTCACCTTCCTCAAGAACACGTTCACCGGGGAGCTCGGGATCTCGCTGCGGTACCGCACGCCGGTCGCCGAGCTGATCGCGGACCGGATCTGGCCCACCCTGCTGCTCGTGGGCGTCTCCACGCTCCTGGCGTCCGTCGTCGGTGTGTACCTGGGCATCATCAGCGGCTGGAACCGTGGCCGTCGGGTCGACAAGATCACCACCTCCACCACCCTGACGCTGTACTCGATGCCCGAGTGGTGGCTCGGACTGCTGCTGATCGCGACCCTGGCGGTGGGGTTCGGCCCCTTCGTCGGGGTCTTCCCGACCGGCGGACTGCACTCCGTCGACGTGGCGCCGGGGACGTTCGCCTACGTGGCGGACACCGCGTGGCACCTCGCGCTCCCGGTGCTCACGCTCGCGCTGGCCTACCTGGCCGAGTACTCGCTGATCATGCGCTCCTCGCTCGTCGACGAGCTCGGGGAGGACTACCTCGTGACCGCCCGGGCCAAGGGTCTGCGCGACGTCGACGTGCGCCGCAAGCACGCCGTCCGCAACGCGCTGCTGCCGACCACCACCGTGGTGGCGCTGAACATCGGCTTCGTCGTCTCGGGAGCGATCACCATCGAGACGATCTTCTCCATCCCCGGTCTCGGCCTGCTGGCCAGCGAGGCACTCGCGCTGCCGGACTTCTGGGTCCTCCAGGGCACGTTCCTGATCGCGGCGGGGGCCGTCATCCTCGCCAACCTCGTCGCTAACCTCCTCTACGGCCTCCTCGACCCACGGGTCCGGACATGAGCACCCCGGTCTCGGCACGGCAGATCGCCCGGCGTCGTCGGGCCGACGCGTGGCGACGCAACTGGCGCCTGTTCCGCGGCCACCGGTCGGGGCTGGCCGGTCTCGGGGTCCTCGTCGTGTTCCTCCTGCTCGCGCTGCTCGCCCCCCTCCTCGCGGCCCCGGAGAGCATCGAGGTGACCAAGGCGACCGGAGGGATCCTCGAACCGCCGTCGGGGAGCTACTGGCTGGGGACCGACGACGCGGGCCGCTCCGTCCTGGCCCTGTGTCTCTGGGGTGCGCGCATCTCCCTGTTCGTCGGTCTGCTGGCCACGGCGATCTCGATGGTGATCGGCACGACCGTGGGCCTGATGGCCGGGTTCTTCGAGGGCTGGCCCGCACGCATCCTCTACCGCTTCACCGAGTGGTTCCTGGTGATGCCGTTCCTGCTGCTCGCGCTGGTGCTGGCCGCCGTCCTTGGACGCTCGCTCCTGAACATCGTCCTCGTCATCGGCATCACCAGCTGGCCGAGCACGGCCCTGCTGATCCGCAGCCAGACCCTGTCGGTCAAGGAACGGCCCTACCTGGAGCGGGCCCGGGCGCTGGGCGCCGGGCGGTGGCACCAGATGACCCGGCACGTCCTGCCCAACGTGCTGCCGATGGTGTTCGCCAACACCACGCTCACCGTCTCGGTGGCGATCCTCACCGAGACGACGCTGAGCTTCCTGGGGCTCGGGGACCCCACCCGGGTCTCCTGGGGCTCGATGCTCGACGACGCCTTCGGGGTCGGGGCGATGACGACGGGCGCCTGGTGGTTCATCCTTCCGCCGGGACTGTGCGTGGTCGCGGTCGTGCTGTCCTTCAACCTGGTCGGACAGGCGCTGGAGGAGATCTTCAACCCCCGGCTGCGGAGACGATGAGATGACCGACCGGGCACTGCTCGACGTCCGCGCCCTCAGCGTCGCCTACGCGACCGGCGAGGGGCCACTGCCCGCCCTGCGCGGCGTGGACCTGGTGGTCGATGCCGGTGAGGTGGTCGGCGTCGCGGGGGAGTCCGGGTGCGGGAAGTCGACCTTGGCCAGCACCGTGCTGCGGCTGCAGCCCAAGGACGCCCAGGTCTCCGGGGAGGTGCTGGTCTCGGGCACCGACGTGCTGACGATGGGGTGGGGCGAGCTCCGGGCGCTGCGCTGGGCCGGGGCCTCGATCGTCTTCCAGGGAGCGCTGCACTCGCTCAACCCCGTGCAGCGGGTCGACCGGCAGATCGCGGAGCCGATCCGGCTGCACGACCCCTCCCGGTCGGCGACCGCGGTGGCTGACCGGGTGGGCGACCTGCTCGAGCAGGTGGGCCTGGCACGGTCCAGGGGCCGTTCGTACCCCCACCAGCTCTCCGGGGGGCAGCGACAGCGGGTGATGATCGCGATGGCCCTGGCCTGCAGTCCCGCCCTGATCGTGGCCGACGAGCCCACGACGGCTCTCGACGTCATGGTCCAGGCCCAGATCCTCGACCTGCTCTCCGGCCTGGTGCGGGAGCTCGGGGTCGGCATGCTGATCATCAGCCACGACCTGTCCGTGCTCGCCGACGTCTGCGACCGCGTCGTGGTGATGTACGCCGGTCGCGTCGTGGAGTCGGGCTCCTCGGAGGAGGTCTTCACCCGTCCCGCACATCCCTACTCGCGAGCTCTCTCCGCCGCCTTCCCGCGGATCGGGGACCCCGCCGCCCGGTACGCTCCCGCGGGGCTCGCGGGGGACCCTCCGGACCCGCGCTCGACCCCGACGGGGTGCTCGTTCGCACCTCGGTGCCCCCGGGCGGCCGCGGCGTGCCGCGAGGGGGAGCCGCCCCTGGTCGAGATCGATGTCGGCCGCACCGCCGCCTGCGTACGCGTGGGGGAGCCGTGACCGCACACCCCGGGCCCCGCGGCGTCGGACCGGCCGTCCTCGAGGCCCGGCAGGTGGTCGTCGACTTCAGCACCCGAGGCGGACGGGTCGCCCGTGCACTCGACCGCGCCGACCTCTCGGTCGCGCGGGGAGAGATCGTCGCCATCGTCGGGGAGTCCGGCTCGGGGAAGACGACGCTGGCACGCGCGCTCGTGGGCCTGCAACGGCCGACCGCGGGCGAGGTGGTCTTCGAGGGCCGGCCCCTCGACTACTCGCACCGTGGACAGCGAACCCTGCGCTCGCAGGTGCAGATGATCCTCCAGGACGCAGCCGGGTCGCTGAACCCGCGGCAGACGGTCTACGAGTCGGTGGCCGAGGGCATCCGGCTGCACCGACTCGTCCCCGCCGACGGCTCCCGAACCGAGGTCGAGCTGGTGGCCGGCGCACTGTCGGATGCCGGGCTGCGCCCACCCGAGCGACTGTTCCTGCGCTACCCGCACGAGCTCTCCGGGGGGCAGCAGCAGCGCGTGCTGATCGCGGGGGCGTTGGCGCTGCGCCCGCAGCTGCTGGTCGCCGACGAGCCCGTGTCCTCGCTCGACGCCTCCATCCGGGGCGAGATCCTCGCCCTGCTGCTGGGCCTGCGCCGTGACCTCGACGTCGGGATGGTCGTGGTCACCCATGACCTGGGACTGGCGTGGAACATCGCCGACCGGATCGCGGTGATGTACCTCGGCCGGGTCGTGGAGCTGGGCACGACCGAGGAGGTCCTGGAGTCACCGCGTCACCCGTACACCCGCGCGCTGCTCAGCGTGGTGCCCGAGATCGAACGGATCGAGCCGGTGGTCCTCACCGGTGAGATCCCGGACCCGACCCGGATCCCCGAGGGGTGCCGGTTCCATCCGCGCTGCCCGGCCCTGGCCGACGGCCGCGCAGCCGGCGCCGGGGTCGCCGACCAGTGCGTGTCGCTGCCGCTGCCCACGTTGCCGGCCACCGGGCCGCACCAGGCGGCCTGTCACCTGGTCCGCGCGCTCGAGCGGGCGGAGTAGGTCGCTCTGGCGCGCCGGGCCAGCCACGTGCGACGATGCCACTACTGATCCGCCAGTCAGTAATGCACGTCGGACCCGGAGGCTCCATGGCGCAGGGTGCTCTGCAGGCGGCCTTGCCGCGAGAGATGTGCGTCGCCGACCTCGCGGTGGAGGGCCGCACGACCATCGACCCGACCGCGTTCCGGATGGACCGACCCGCGCTGACCGACCCGGACCACCGCGCGCACGGGCTGGTCTGAGGTGGGATGCATGTCGCGGAGTTCGTCAGAGCAGCGCCGCAGCGTCGAGGCCCAGCTCGGACGCCACGGCAGAGGCCACCCACTCGCGCAGCTGCTGGCGGGTCACGCTCCGGTACACGAGCGTGGCGACCGAGAGCCCGTCCAGCAGTGCCGACACCCGCGCGACCGCCGAGCGCGGGTCGGCGCAGGTGAAGACGCCGGAGGCCACCCCGTCCTCGACGACCTCGAGCAGGGTCGCGGACCAGCGCTGGTCCAGGCGACGCAGCACCCGACGGATCACCGGTTCACGCTGGGCGAGGGCCCAGGCGTCGATCCACACCCGCCAGCCGACGGCGGCGCCCGTCGGACCGTAGAGCCGGAGCACCCGCCGCAACCGGTCGAGCGGGTCGGTGCCCCGCGCCGTCGCCCGGTCGAGACGCTCCAGGTCGCGGTCCACGGCGTGTGCGAAGGCCTCGGCGACCAGGGTGTCCTTGGTGCCGAAGTGGTAGAAGACGAGGCCCGGGCTGACACCGAGCTCGTCGGCGACGTCGGCGACCCGGATCGAGGCCAGCCCGACGCGAGCGAGCAGGTCCGTCGTCGCCGTCAGGATCTCCTCGCGACGGACCTCCACGGCTCGGCGGCCGCGCCGGCTCACCACGGATCTCCCATGTCGCGCAGCATAGGACCAGGAAGGACGGAGGTGCCGTCGTGACGACCACCCCCAGCCCGCTCTCCGCGACCTCGGTCGAGGCACACCGGATGCTCCCGGCGGAGGCGTACACCTCCGCCGAGGTCCTCGCCTGGGAACGTCGGCACCTGTTCGCGGGCAGCTGGACCTGCCTGGGTCGGGTCGCGGACCTCGTCGGTGCGGGTGAGGACCGCGGACCGGTGACCCAGCGCGCCGTCCGGATCGGCGACGTCTCGACCCTCCTGGTCCGACACGCGGGGACCGTGCGGCTCTTCGCCAACACCTGCCGGCACCGTGGCCACGAGCTGCTGGGGGACGGTGAGACCTCGACCCGACGCAGCATCATCTGTCCGTACCACGCGTGGTCCTACGACCTGACGGGTGCGCTCGTCGGCGCCAAGGGCTTCCGTGACGACGCCGGCTTCGACGCCGCCGCCCACGGGCTGGTCGAGCTGCCGGTCGTGGAGTGGCAGGGCTGGGTGTTCGGGCACGGCCTGCACGCCGTCGGCACCACCGAGGCGCCGTCCTTCGCCGCGCACCTGGGGTCGATCACCGGCATCCTCGAGGCCTACCGGTGCGTCGACCTGGTGCTCGCCGACCGGCACACCTACGAGGTCGCCGCGAACTGGAAGGTGATCGCCGAGAACTACCACGAGTGCTACCACTGCCCACTGATCCACCCGGAGCTGTGCCAGATCTCGCCGCCGGACTCCGGCGACAACTACGACCTGCCCGGCAACTGGGTGGGCGGGTCGATGGTGCTGCGGGAGGGGATGGCGACCATGTCGCTCACCGGCGAGGCCGCGGCCGTCCCGCTGCCGGGTGTCGACGCCCGGCGGGTGGAGTACCTGCACGTGCTGCCCAACCTGCTGGTCTCGGCACACCCGGACTACGTGATGGCCCACCGGCTGGAGCCGCTGGCGCCGGGCCGGACCTGGGTGGAGTGCTCCTGGTACGTCCGGCCGCAGCCTGACGGGACCGTGCCACCGGCCCGCGGCGCCGTGGACTTCTGGGAGATCACCAACCGCCAGGACTGGGCCGCGTGCGAGTCGGTCCAACGTGGTCTGGGCAGTCCACACTTCCGGCCCGGCCCGTTCGCGCCCAACGAGGACGCGGTGGCCGACTGGGTGGGCCGGGTCGGGCGGGCCTACGCGGTGGGACGGTTCGAGCCCTGAGCGAGCGACTCGGTCACCGGCGGAAGCGTTCGTGCCACGACCTCTCGGCCACGAGCGTCCCGTCCTCGCGGGCCTCGACCGCGATCATCACCTCGTGCCCGTCGGCGGTGACGTCGACCCTCATCGTCGAGGTGACCTCGACCGCGACGCCGGGCCAGCTCAGGGCGTAGGAGCACTCGGCGGCGGCGTGCTGGGCGTGGGTCCGGCGGTCCACCACGACCTCCCCGGCGTACTGCTCGACGGCTCGGCCCCGGTGCGGCACGTCGTACGCCGCGCCGTGGCGGACCGCGCACGTGGTGCGCCGCCGCAGCACGTCGCGGGTCACCGTCCAGGTCACGTCGCCGGCGTCCTCGCCGCAGGTGGCTTCCCCGGCGTCGAAGCGGGGGGCGTCGGCGGCGGACGAGCCCGGACGTCGTGGCAGCTCCAGGGTGCCGTCGTGCACGGTCACGGTGACCGGGCCCGGAGGAGCGACGGTGTTGGGCCAGTCGGCGCCGGCGACGGAGAGCCGCAGCCGGTGGCCGGGAGCCGCACGGTAGGCGCAGGCGTCGAGCACCAGGTCGACGTCGTACTCCTCGCCGGGTACGAGGGGACGCGGCTCGACCCGGGCGTGCACGCCGTCGCGGTAGCGGAGGTCCAGGCTGCCGCGGGTGATCAGGGCCGACGTGCCGTCGGGGAACACGTCGCACAGCTTGACCGACAGCGAGGCCTCCGCCGCGTCGGCGCTGACCCGCAGCCGGGCCCGGGGATGTCCCACGATCTCGTCCGGATCGACCGGCCACTCCCACACCAGCGAGCGGACATCGTCCTCGCGCTGGTCCTGCGAGGTGCCCCACGGCAGGTGGCCGGCGCAGTCGATCCAGGCCGCGGTCCCCACCGCGGGGTCGACGGCGAGCGAGCGTGGCCCCGGCAGCGCGCGCTGCTGCCAGGTGAGGTCGGGCGGGGGCCAGGGGCCTGTCGTCCAGTAGCCGTCGTGCGGGTCGAGGTCCGGCTCGGGACGCGTCGAGGTCCGCACGAACAGGTCGACCCGGTCGCGATGGGTGGGGACGTCGTGCCCGCGGAGCCAGCGGTCCCACCACGCCACCATCTCCCTGGTCAGGTCGATGCGCGGTCCCGGGTAGGCGCTCGCCGGGTCGGCGTGCACCCAGGGCCCGGCGATCAGCCGGTGCGGCACCCCGGCGGCCCGCAGGGCCTCCACCGTGCGGAAGGAGTTGTTGCGGTAGCCGTCGGCCCAGCCCGCCACCAGCAGCACCGGGCAGGCGATCCGGTCGTAGCCGCCGCCGTCCGCGTCGGTGCGCACCGAGCCGTGGCGCCAGTAGGCGCCGTCGCAGTGCTCCCGCAACCAGGTCAGCACCCACGGCTCCTGCGCCTCCAGGCGATCTCGCCACTCGGTGCGCCAGTCCTCACCCCACACGGCGGGGACGGGCGGGAGCATGGTCATCGGGGTCATGTAGTGGCAGTAGTCGACGAGGTCGACCAGGCGCAGCGCGCCACCACGCCAGTGCACGTCGTCGGTCCACCGGTCGTCGCTGGCGTAGACGGCGCACACGGCCCTGAGGGCCGGCGGACGGACGCACGCGACCTGGAGCGAGTTGAACCCGGAGTACGACGTCCCCCACATGCCCACGTTGCCGTCGCACCACGGCTGGGCGGCCAACCAGGCGATGACCTCCACCAGGTCGGCCAGCTCGCTCGGTGGGTACTCGTCGGTGGCACGTCCGCCGGACGAGCCCGTACCGCGCAGGTCGAGGCGGCACACGGCGTACCGGTGCACGTCGCGCAGGGTCACGTAGGAGTCGGCGTACGACGCGGTCAGGTCGTCCTTGCGGTAGGGGAGCGCCTCGAGCAGGCACGGCTGCGGGCCGTGCGCCTCGTCGGGCAGGTACAGCGTCGCAGCGAGGCGGACACCGTCCGGGACGGTGATCCAGATGTCGCTGGTGGTGCCGGTCACCGGGTCTCCCCGGCGTCCAGCAGGCGCCGGAGTCGCGCGGCGTCGAGCCCCTCGCTGGTGCGGCCGTCGCGACCGGTGGTGGTCGCCGCCTGCAGCAGCGAGTTGAGCACCGCCTCCTCGGTCGCGTCGACGACTGCCTCGAACAGTGGGTCGAGGCTCCGGCCCGCCACCCGCGAGCCGTCCGCGGCGGCGCCCCGGCGCTCGGCCCGCAGTCCGGTGGACACGGCGAGGAAGATCTCGCCGCTGGCGTGGTGCGCGGTCGAGCCCGTGCGGGCCAGGCCCAGGCCGACGCGCCGGGCCAGCCGGGCGCAGTCGCCGCCGGCCACCGGGGCGTCGGTCACGACCACGCCGATGCACGAGCCCGCGGGACGTGGGGGAGCGGGGTCCGCGGGCAACCGCAGACCCACGGGCACACCGGCGACGGTGAGCCGGCGCCGTTCGCCGAAGTTGGTCAGCAGCAGCACCGCGACCGTGTGGCCGTCGGCGGTGACCCGCGAGGAGGTGCCGATGCCGCCCTTGAACCCGAGGCACGTCATGCCGGTGCCGGCGCCGACGGCGCCCTCCTCGGGTGCGGTGCCACCACCGCGGGAGGCCAGCGCCCGGACGTGGGCGACGCGGACGTCGTCCCGCCCCACCTGCATCCTGCGGCAGTCGTTGAGGTGGGAGTCGTCGCACTCGGCGACGACGGGGATCACCACGTCCTCGGCGACCGTGGGGTGCTGCTCCAGGGCGATCTCGCAGGCGGCGTCGTACACCCGGCCCAGCTGCATGGTCGAGGTCAGGTAGACGGGCGTCTCGACCAGTGCCCACTCCTGTGCGGTGAGGAAGCCGGTGCACTCGCCGGCCCCGTTGAGCACCGCGCCCCCGGCCGTGAGCGGTCGCTCGTAGGCGTCCTCGGCGAGCAGCAGCGCGGTCACGCCCGTGCGGGCGGTGCCACGACCCGCGGGTGGCGCGGGCTCGTCCCGGACCACCGTCGCATGACCGAGGCCGACACCGGCCACGTCGAGCACGGAGTTGGTCGGGCCGGTGGAGAGGTCACCGATCCGGATCCCGGACTCACGAGCGCGGGGCATGGCGCCATCCTGCCGCACCCGGGGGTCACGTGGTGAGATACTGACTCATGGATCAGTACACGGTGCCGGTCGTCTGGTCGCCCGCCACCGTGGCGCACGACCCGCTCCACGAGGTCTGGCTCGGCGTCGCGACGCCCGCGACCGAGGTGCCCGCCCGGGTCGAGGTGATCTGCGAGGCGTTGGTCCGGGATGGCTACGACGTCGTCGAAGCCGCGGCGCACGACGACGAGGTGCTGCGCGCGGTGCACGACCCGGCGCTGCTCGGTTTCCTCGAGACGGCCGCGCAGCGCTGGGCCGAGGGGCCCTACGCCGACCTCGTGGGCCAGCAGCGTGTGGTGCCCTACCTGTTCCCCACGCCCGCGATGACCGGCGGCCTGTCGCCCCGGGAGGCGTCGTCGGTGCACGCCGAGGCCGGCCGGTTCGTGTACGACACGATGACCCTCGTGGGTCCGGGCACCTGGCCCGCGGCCCGCGCGGCCGTCGACTGTGCGCTCACCGCCGTCGACCGGGTCGTCGCGGGCGCACCCGTGGCGTACGCCCTGTGCCGGCCGCCGGGTCATCACGCCACCCGCGCCGGTGCGGGCGGATCCTGCTACCTGAACAACGCGGCGGTCGCCGCCGAGGCGCTGCGGCGCTCGGGGCACGAACGCGTCGCGGTGGTCGACGTCGACGCGCACCACGGCAACGGGACTGCGGCGATCTTCCACGAGCGGGCCGACGTGCTCTACGCCTCCGTGCACGTCGACCCGGGAGCCGGTTGGTTCCCCCACGTCGTCGGCTTCGCCGACGAGACCGGTGCCGGCCCCGGGTCCGGGTGCACGAGGAACCGTCCTCTGGCCCCGGGCAGTGGCGACGGAGCCTGGCTGGCGCAGGTCGAGGACCTCGCGAGCTGGGTCGTTGCGGCTGGGTGCTCGGCCCTGGTCGTCTCGCTGGGCGTCGACGCGGCTGCCGAGGACCCGGAGAGCCCGCTCCGGGTGACCGCGTCCGGCTACCGGAGCGCCGGGACGATCCTCGGGGCTCTGGGGCTCCCGAGCGTGGTCGTGCAGGAGGGCGGCTACCACCTGCCGACCCTGGGCGGACTGGTGGCGGCGTACCTCTCCGGCCACCTGTCACAGTGGGCGCATGGCTGACCAGACCACCGTCGCGACCTACACGCTCAACGACGGCAGCACGCTGCCGGCCATCGGCTTCGGCACCTACCCGCTGAAGGGTGACGAAGGCACCGCCGCCGTCCTCGGCGCCCTGGAGGCGGGCTACCGACTGCTCGACACGGCCGTGAACTACGAGAACGAGCGGGAGGTGGGGGAGGCGCTGCGCCGCTCCGGGCTCCGGCGCGACGAGGTCCGGGTCACCAGCAAGCTCCCCGGACGCGACCACGCGTACGACGCGGCCATCGCCTCGGTGCACGGGTCGCTGGAGCGGCTGGGGCTGGAGTACCTCGACCTGCACCTGATCCACTGGCCGAACCCGAGCGTGGACCGGTACGTCGAGGCCTGGCAGGCCCTCGTCGACCTCCGCGGGCAGGGGCTCCTCCGCTCGATCGGGGTCTCCAACTTCACCGAGGCCCACCTGACCCGGATCATCGAGGCGACGGGCGTGACCCCGTCGGTCAACCAGATCGAGCTGCACCCGCGCTTCCCGCAGGCCGGGATGCGCGCGGTGCACGACCGGCTCGGCATCCGCACCGAGGCCTGGAGCCCGATGGGCAAGCGGCAGGCACCGCTGGACGAGGACGCCGTCACGGGTCCGGCGAGTCGGCTGGGGGTGACTCCGGGTCAGGTGATCCTGCGCTGGCACGTGCAGCTCGGCTCGCTGGCGATCCCCAAGTCGGCCGACCCGGAGCGCCAGCGGCAGAACCTGGACGTGTTCGGCTTCGAGCTCGACGACGCCGAGATGGCCGGCATCGGTGGGCTGGCCGACCCGGACGGTCGGCTGTTCGGCGGCGACCCGGACACGCACGAGGAGATGTGACTGGTCCACCTGTCCGGATGATTGCCCTTCGGTCCGGGTCGGGGCATCGTGGAGGGAACGGCTCCGGAGGTGTTCGATGCTGCACGCGAAGGTCGGTGACCGGCTGGTCATCGAGAGCAACCGGGTGGACTCGCCACGCAAGACCGGCGAGATCCTCGAGGTCCAGGGCGACGAGGGCGGTCCGCCGTTCGTCGTGCGCTGGTCCGACGGGCACGAGGGGCTGACCTACCCCGGCGCCGACGCCCACGTCGTACCCCGGCAGGACGGGTGAACCTGCCTCCGGACGGCGACGAGCGCACCGTGCTGCTCGGCTGGCTGACCGTCCACCGCGAGGCGCTCCGGTCGGCGTGCGCGGACCTGCCGGACGACGTGCTGGTCCAGCGAGCGCTGCCGCCCTCCCCGCTCAGCCTGCTGGGTCTCGTCCGGCACCTCGCGGAGATGGAGCGCTGCTACGGGGTCTGGGCGAACTGCTGCACCAGTTCCCCCGTGCTGCTCTGGGGTCCTTCGACCGAGGAGGCGCCCGAGCGGGGCTTCGAGTGCTCCGCGGGCGACGTGGCGCCGTCGATGCGGGCGTGGCGCGACGAGCAGGCGAGCACCGACGCCGTGGTCCGTGCCCTCCCGCTCGACGACCCGGGCGGTGCCAACGGGCGCAGCGTGCGGTGGAACCTGCTCCGGCTGATCGGCGAGTACGCGCGGCACAACGGCCAGGCCGAGCTGCTCCGCGCCCGCCTGGGTGAGCTCGCCGGGACGTGAGCCGCGGCGCCGCGTCGTGGACGGCGTACCGGGAGGTCATCGGGGACCGCTCCGACCTGTTCGCCGAGGTCGCTCGGCGGTTCGCGCCGCAGCGCGCGCTGTACCCGGGCAGCTACGTCGACCTCTCACCCTCCACGGCGATCCCCGACGTCGTGTACGCCGACACCGACGCCCGAGCGGTGCGCTTCTTCGCCGACGCCGACCTGGTGGCCAGCCGAGCTGGCCGGCCGGACCCTCCCGGGCGCCGCCGCCGAGGTGCGCTTCCTGGCCCTCGACTACACCGAGCCGCTGCCGCTCCCGGACGCCTCCGTCGACCTGCTCATCCTGCTCTACACCGGGCCCGCCCTCGACCACTGCCGGCGCTACCTAGGACCAGGGGGTCTGGTCCTGGCCAACGCCAGCCACGGCGACGCGAGCCTGGCCGCGCACGACGAGGACCTCCGGCTGGTCGCGGCGGTGACCCGGCGCGACGGGCGGCACCGACTGGTCACCGAGGACCTCGAGCGGTACCTGGTGCCCAGGCGGCCCGACCTCGACGACCCCGAGCTGGTCCGCGCCTCCGGTCGCGGGGTGGCCTACACGGTGCCGGCGTTCGCGTACGTGTTCCGGGCGGTGGGGTGATCGGGGGGAGGTCGCGACCGGAACGCGGCCGCCCGCGAGGCCGACGCCCGTCCGTGGTGGTCGTCGACACCCGCTCGGAATGCGGCATGTCCGGCGTTAAGGCGAGAAGTTTCGCCACCAAATGCGAAGATTGCCCAATGCATGCGGCGCGCCGGGCTAAGCGCCCAAGCAGACGACGCGGGCACTTGCCCGTGGCCATCCTGTTGATGTTTCTGGCGGGTGCCGCGGGATGCTCGACCGAGGATGGCCACGACACTCCGGAGGCTCGCCGCACGGACGGACCTCTTTCAACGACGTCGTCGGTGGGAGGGTTCGCAGCCTCGGCACCTCCGAGGGTGGCAAGTTGGTCCGAGAGCTTCGGCTTCACGCTCTGCTCAAAGCTCGAGCATTCCAAGATCACGATTGATCGGATCGAGCCACACTTCGCTGCTCCCCCTAAGTCCGTGGCGCTGTGGATCAGACGCGTACCGACAGGGAGCGACCAGGAGCGGTTCATCAGCGCTTACGGCTCGCCGCCCGACTGGCGCGAAACTTACGCTGACGCCCATTACGGCGGTGAGTGGCAGAGGCGAGTCGCCGGAGCACGAGTCGACCAATCCTGTCGAGATGCGAATGCATGGGACAGAGGCTTCACCCAGTTGGTGTTTGTCTTGGAAGCCGGGCCACGAGGCGGCGAAGTACGCACAGCGACCGTCGACTACACGGCCAATGGCAAGCCGTACCGGGAGACCATCCGGTGGGCCATGACTCTCTGCGGGAGCAGTGAATCATTGCAGGATCAGTGTGCCGCCCCGCCAGGCTGAGGCTGGCTCGCATGTTGGGCCCCGACATCCGCTCATCGGCATGAGAGTGCGCTTGGCGGCCCCGGACCCCCCTCTGCCGAAACGGGCGCACCCAGTCAGGACTGCACTGGAGCCCTGCCAGGTCCTCGACCGCAGGACATGGGGCGACAGCGAAGCATCAACGCCGGTCGTCCACCATTCGAATCCACCCCTTGACTCGTACAGGTGTTCGAGTGAGAATGGAACATGTTCTCACCCACGAAGCGCACCCACGCGCTGCTCCGGCAGGTGGAGGTCAATCTGTCCGCGGTCCGGGCAGCCGAGTTCGAGCGGCTGGCGCTCGCTCGGGCGTGGGCGCTCGAGCACGTGGTGACCGACCCCGAGCTCCTCGACGACCCGCGCCGGCGCCCGACGCCGCTGGGTGCGGTGGGGCTGCCGGTGGACGAGTACGCCGCGGCCGAGCTGGCGGCGGCCCTCGAGCTGCACCCGCTGGCCGGCCGCCGCCTGATGGCCGACGCCGTCGACCTGCACGACCGTCTGCCGTCGGTCTGGGTCACGCTGGAGTCCGGCCGGATGGAGCTGTGGGTGGCGCGCAAGATCGCGACAGCGACCGCGGACCTCGCCGAGGAGCAGGCGCGCTGGGTCGACCTCGCCGTCGCCGAGGTGCTGGGGCACCTCCCGCCGGCCCGGCTGCTGGCGCTGGTGGCCGCCCGGGTGGTCGAGGCCGACCAGGCGCTGGCCGACCGCAAGGCCGAGGAGGCCGCCGCGGCCCGCTCGGTCTGGCTCGGCCGTGACCCGGAGTCCGGGACCGGCACCCTGGTGGTGCGCGGCAGCAGTGCCGGGGTCCGGACGCTCTACGGGACCATCGACCACCTGGCTCACCTGCTGCAGGAGCACGGCGAGCCCGAGCTGCGCAGTCGCGCCCTGGACGAGCTCCGCGCGGAGGCCGCCGAGCTCCTCGCCAGCCCGCTGGCGGCTCTCAAGCTCCTGGTCGGTGCCGCCGCGGTGGAGCTGCCGGACCCGCTGGCACAGGCCGTCCGCACGGCCGCCCCGTCGCGGACCCGCCCGGCAGCCGTCGCCTACCTGCACCTGACGCCCGAGTGCCTCAACGGCGGCGGCGTGGCCCGCGCGGAGGAGCTCGGCGCGCTGACCCGGCGCCAGCTGATCGACCTGCTCGGTCACCACCAGGTCAGCCTGCGACCGGTGATCGACCTCGCCGACGGCATGGCGGCCGACTGCCACGAAGTGCCGGCCGCCGTGGACGAGCGACTCCAGCTGGCCCGGCCGGCTGACGTCTTCCCGTTCGCAGCGTCCACCAGCCGGAGGCTCGACCGTGACCACACCGTCCCGTACGCCGACACCGGGCCTCCGGGCCAGACGGCGCTCGCCAACCTGGGCAAGCTGTCCCGACATCACCATCGGATCAAGACCCACGGAGGCTGGTCGGTGACCCAGCGGCACGGGCAGTTCACCTGGGTCAGCCCCCACGGCCGGGTCTACGTCAGCGACGCCTGGGGGAGCCGGCGGCAGCGCTCCTTCGACCTCATCTGGGCCGGTGCGGCGTGAGCAGGTCCAGGCCGGTGCGGTCGCGCAGCTCCTCGACCGACAGTCCGTGCGTCGAGCGCACGGCGACGCCCTCCTCGAGGATCTCGAAGACCGCGTGGTCGGTGTAGACGCGGCTGACGCAGCCCACCCCGGTCAACGGGTAGGTGCACTCGGGGACCAGCTTGGCCGACCCGTCCTTGCCGAAGAGCGTCATCATCACGAAGACGTCCTTCGCGCCGATCGCGAGGTCCATGGCCCCGCCCACGGCCGGGATCGCGTCGGCCGCGCCCGTGTGCCAGTTGGCCAGGTCGCCGCGGACCGAGACCTGGAAGGCGCCGAGCACGCACACGTCGAGGTGGCCGCCGCGCATCATCGCGAACGAGTCGGCGTGGTGGAAGTACGACGCCCCGGGGGTCTCCACCACGGGGATCTTCCCGGCGTTGATCAGGTCCGGGTCGACCTCGTCGTCGACGGCGGCACGCCCCATGCCGAGCATCCCGTTCTCGGTGTGCAGCACCACGCCGCGCTCGAGGTCGAGGTGGTCGGCGACCAGTGTCGGCTGGCCGATGCCGAGGTTGACGAACGCACCCGTGGGGATGTCGGCCGCGATCATCCGGGCGATCTCGTCGCGGGTCAGCGGCTCGCTCATGCGACCACCACCCGGTCGACGTAGATGCACGGCGTCACGACCGCCTCGGGGTCCAGGGCTCCGGTCTCCACGACCTCGCTCACCTGGGCGATCGTCGTGCGGGCGGCCGTGGCCATCACCGGACCGAAGTTGCGGGCCGTCTTGCGATACACGAGGTTGCCCATCCGATCGCCGCGGTGCGCCTTGACCAGGGCGTAGTCGCCGCGCAGCGGGTGCTCCAGCACGTAGTCACGACCTTCGATCGTGCGCTGCTCCTTGCCCTCGGCCAGGGGAGTGCCCACGCCGGTGGGGGTGAAGAACGCGCCGATGCCCGCGCCGGCGGCGCGCATGCGCTCGGCGAGGTTGCCCTGGGGCACGACCTCGAGCTCGATGCGGCCCGAGCGGTAGAGCTCGTCGAAGACCCAGGAGTCGCTCTGCCGGGGGAAGGAGCAGACGACCTTGCGCACGGCACCGGTGCGCAGCAGCGCAGCGAGCCCGTGGTCGCCGTTGCCGGCGTTGTTGTTGACCACGGTGAGGTCGCCGGCCCCGTGCCGGCGGAGCGCGTCGATCAGCTCGACCGGCTGACCGGCGGTGCCGAAGCCTCCGATCAGGACAGTCGCGCCGTCGGGGATGTCGGCCACCGCGGCATCGGCGGCGTCGGCGCCGGTGAGCACGTCGGTCACGTGACGTTCTCCAGCACCACGGCCAGGCCCTGGCCCACGCCGATGCAGATGGCGGCCACGCCCCAGCGGTGCCCACCGGTGCGCATCACCTCCGCGAGCGTGCCCAGGATGCGTCCACCCGATGCGCCGAGCGGATGGCCCAGCGCGATGGCACCGCCCCGCGTGTTCACGATCTCCGGGTCGATCGCCCAGGCGTCGAGGCACACCAGCGACTGGACGGCGAAGGCCTCGTTGAGCTCCACGGCCCCCACGTCGCCCCAGCCGATGCCGGCCCGGGCCAGCGCCTTCTCGGCGGCCTCCACCGGCGCGTACCCGAAGCGCTGCGGCTCCAGGGCGTGCGCCGCGCGCCCGGCGATCCGAGCGACGGGCGAGCGTCCCAGCGTGTCCGCGGCCGCCTCGGAGCCGAGCAGCACCGCCGAGGCGCCGTCGGAGAGCGGGGAGGCGTTGCCGGCCGTGATCGTGCCGTCGGGTCGGAACGACGACCTGAGCCTGCCCAACGACTCCACGCTCGACCCCGACCGCACCGACTCGTCGCGCTCGAGGTCGCTGCCGGGCACGGCGACGACCAGGTCGTCGTAGAAGCCGTCCTGCCAGGCCCGGTCCGCGAGCTCGTGGGACCGGACGGCGAACTCGTCCTGCCGCTCGCGCGAGACGCCGTACTCCTCGCGCAGCTGCTCGTTGGCCTCACCCAGCGAGACCGTCCACTCCGAGGGCATCTCCGGGTTGACCAACCGCCAGCCCAGGGTGGTGGAGACCGCCTCGAGGTTGCCGGCGGGATGGGCCCGGTCGGGCTTGGGCAGCACCCACGGTGCCCGGGTCATCGACTCGACCCCGCCGGTGAGCACCACCTCGGCATCGCCGGTCTCGATCGTCCGCGAACCGACCATGGCGGCGTCCAGCGACGAGCCGCAGAGCCGGTTCACCGTCGAGCCGGGCACCGAGACCGGGAAGCCCGCGAGCAGCCCCGCCATCCGGGCGACGTTGCGGTTCTCCTCGCCCGCGCCGTTGGCGTTGCCCAGGACGATCTCGTCGACCGCGGCCGGGTCGAGCCCCGGCGTCCGGTCGCGGACGGCTCGCAGGACGGTCGCGGCGAGGTCGTCGGGGCGTACGCCGGCCAGCCCGCCGTTGAACTTCCCGAACGGGGTGCGGACGGCGTCGTAGAGGAAGGCGGCGGTCATGACTCTCCTGGTGGGGTGTTCTCGAGCTCGTCCAGCACCTGCTGCGCGACCCGGAACGCCGCGTTGGCGTCCGGGACACCGCAGTACACGGCGCACTGGAGGATCAGCTCCTTGATCTCGTCGGCACTCAGCCCGTTGGTGCGCGCGGCGCGGACATGCATCGCGAGCTCCTCGTGGTGGCCCCGGGCGATCAGCGCGGTGAGCGTGATCATCGACCGGCTGCGGCGGTCGAGCCCGGGTCGGGTCCAGATCCCGCCCCAGGCGTACTCGGTGATGAACTCCTGGAAGTCGCGGGTGAAGTCGGTGGCAGCCGCGGTGGCCCGGTCGACGTGCGCGTCGCCGAGGACCTCGCGCCGCACCACCATCCCGGGAGAGTCCGTCGTGGGGGTGGGCGCCGGCTCGCCCAGGACGTGTTCGCGGATCAGCGCCGCCACCGGGCCGGGCGCCTCCGCGGGCGCGAGGTGGGCGACGCCGTCGAGCTCGACCAGGCGGCCCCGCCGGACACCCGCGGCGATCTCGCTCAGCGCCGCCGGCGGAGTGGACGCGTCCGCTCTGCCGGCCACCGCGAGCACGGGAGCGTCCACCTCGCCGAGGCGGTCCCGGACGTCGAAGTCGGCGAGGGCCTGGCACACCTGCACGTAGCCCTCGTCGTCGGCGGACCGGAGCGCGTGCAGCAACGACGACGCGGTGTCGGGCTCGCGGTCCAGGAAGCCGGGACCGAACCAGCGCTCGGCGGAGCCGGCGACCATCACCGGCGTGCCGGACACGCTGACCTGGCCGATCCGGCCGGCCCACATGGACGGGTCGCCGATCCTCGCCCCCGTGCACAGCAGCACGGCCGAACGGACCCGGTCGGGGTGGTCGAGCAGGAGCTGGAGCCCGACGCAGCCACCGACCGAGTCGCCGGCGTAGACGAAGCTGCCGCGGAACTCCTCGCGCTGATCGAGCACCTCCTCGACGACGCGGAGGACGCCCTCGGCGAGCTCGGCCATGCTGAAGCCCTCGTCGGGCACGGCGTGGTTGTGGCCGTGCCCGGGCAGGTCCCACGCCAGCACGTCGAACGCCTCGGTGAGATCCGTGGCGCACCGCGTCCAGAGAGTGGCGGCGCTCGTGCCGAGCGCGGGGCCGAGCACGAGGAGCGGCAGCTCGGCGCGGTGGGCAGAGCCGGTCATCCGGGTCGCGCTGATCACGGGAACGCTCACGGGGTCTCCTGGGCTCGGCTGAGGACGGCCTCGATGATCTCGTCGGTGGCGCCGAGGTGGTGCGCCGGGTCGGCGTCGGGCTCACCGGCGAGGGCCGCGAGGCCCCGCCGCTCGGCGAGCAGCGTCGTCGCCTGCTCCCGGACCCGGGCGGCCATCCGCTCGGTGTCGACGCGCAGTCCGGCGAGGAGCTCGGCGGTCTGGGACGCCGCGGTCAGCGTGTGCCGCGAGAGCGTGGCCAGCGCCGACCACTCGGTGTGCCAGCTGCCGGCGGGACGCTCGTCCTCGGTGGTCGCCGCGGCGAGGTGCACCTGGGCCGCGAGACCCGGTGCGACGAGTGCGGCCCGTCGCACGAGCACGGAGAGCACCGGGTTGGTCTTCTGCGGCATCGTCGAGGAGCCCCCTCGGCCCTCGACGGCCGGCTCGGCGAGCTCGGCCACCTCCGGGCGGGTGCGCAGCAGCACGTCGTTGGCCACGTGGCCCCACCCGTCGGTGGCCCGGACGAGAGCATCGGCGTACCGGGTCAGCGGTCCACGCGAGGTGTGCCAGGGGCCGCCGGGCTCCAGCCCGAGCTCGTCGGCCAGGGAGTCCGCGACCCGGCGGGCCGCCGCCACCGACCCGGTGAGCGCGACGACCGCGGACAACGTGCCGGCCGCTCCGCCGGCCTGGACGGGGAAGCGGAGCGCGGCCAGGTCGTCGCGCGTGTCCAGCACCCCGCGCAGCCACTGGGCCGCGGTGAGCCCGAAGGTGACCGGTACGGCGTGCTGGGTCAGCGTGCGACCGGCCGCCAGGTCGCCGCGGTGCCGGTCGGCGAGCCGGGCCAGGCTCGCCACCTGGTCCTCCACCAGGGGCCGGAGGGCCTCGGTGGTGGCCCGGGCGCAGAGCACCACCGCGGTGTCGAGGACGTCCTGGCTGGTCAGTCCCCGGTGCAGCCACTGCGCGGCCCGTTCGTCCCGCTCGGCGAGACGGCGGCGCATCAGCGCGACCAGTGGTACGACGGGGTTGCCGCTCGCCTCGGCTGCGCCGGCCACCTCCTCGAGATCCTCGGCGGAGACCAGCTCGCGCACCGCGGCGTCGTCCACCGCCGGCGCCAGACCCTCCCGGTGCAGGACGCGGAGCCAGACCAGCTCGACCTCGACCATGGTCGCGAGGAGCTCGCCGGGCTCGAAGACGCGGCCCGCCCGCTCGTCGCCGGGCCAGAACAGGTCGCTCACCGGGCCCCCGCGAAGTCCAGGAACACCGTCTCGCCAGGCCCCTGCAGGTGGATGTCGAAGCAGAACCCGTGCTCGTCGGGCCGGGCGACCAGCGTGTCGCGACGATCCTGGGGGAGTGCCTGCAGCACGGGGTCCGCGAGGGTGGCGTCGCCCGGCAGGTAGGCCCGGGTGAACAGCCGGTTCAGCAGCCCACGGGCGAAGACGGTCACCGCGAAGAACGGCGCCTTCCCGTCGACGGCCCCGGGGCACACCGTGGTGAAGGAGTAGTGGCCCTCGGCGTCCACGGCCGCCCGGCCGAACCCGGTGAAGCTCCAGCCGTCGCGGCACAGGGATCCCTCCACCTGCGGCACCGACCCGGTGGCGTCGGCCTGCCAGAGCTCGATGAGTGCGTCGGGGACCGGGTCGCCGGCCCCGTCGTACACCGTTCCGTGCAGCCGGACGGCGTCCACGCTGCCGGGGGCGACCAGCTCGGAGTCGCCGGGCCAGGGCAGCGCGTCGCCGTAGAACGGCCCCACGGTCTGCCCCGGGGTGGGGGTCAGGTCCAGGTCGGTCATCCGGGGTGTTCCTCCTCCAGCGGCGTGCGGTGCGGACCGGTCAGCACGATGTCCCACCGGTACCCCGTGGCCCACTCGTGCTCGGTCACCTCGTGGTCGTAGGTCGCGACCAGGCGCCTACGGGCACCGGGGTCCAGGATCGACTGGTAGATCGGGTCGAGGGAGTGGAGGGGGTCCCCCGGGAAGTACATCTGGGTGATCATCCGCTGGGTGAACTCTCGCCCGAACAGCGAGAAGTGGATGTGGGCGGGGCGCCAGGCGTTGTGGTGGTTGCGCCACGGGTAGGGCCCCGGCTTGATCGTGGTGAACCGGTAGGTGCCGTCGGCGTCGGTGAGCGTCCGGCCGACGCCGGTGAAGTGCGGGTCGAGGGGAGCGGGGTGCTGGTCGCGCAGGTGGCGGTAGCGGCCCGCTGCGTTGGCCTGCCAGACCTCGACGAGCTGGTGGCGCACGGGCCGCCCGGCCCCGTCCAGCACGCGCCCGGTGACCACCAGCCGCTCACCGACGGGGTCGCCCGTGCCCTGGACGGTGAGGTCCGACTCCGCGGTCCCGACGTCGCGGTGGCCGAAGACCGGGGCGGCGAGCTCGATCGTCTCGGGGTCCACGGGATGCGGGTCCTTGGTGGGATGGCGCAACCGGCTGCTCCGGTACGGCGGGTAGTCCAGCCGTGGCTGCGTCTCCGGGGTCCCGGAGCGCTCGTGGGTCTCGCGCAGCCGGGCGATCTCCTCGTCGATCACCGACTGGGCGTCCAGGGGTGGGGTCACCGTCTCGCTCACGCTGCCGAAGGTACGCGGCCAGGTCCACCCGGTGACGACCCTGGCTTCCACCCAGTGGAAGGTGGGATGGAAGAATGGCCCGATGGCTGGACGGGTCTCCACTCCCGGCGCCACGGTCACGAGCCGGGCGCTGTCGCTGCTCGCCGCCTTCGACGCCCAGCACCGGCGACTGCCCCTGAGCGAGCTCGCCGAGCGGGCCGGCCTCCCGTTGGCCACGGCACACCGGCTGGTCGGGGAGCTGGTCGCCTGGGGTGCCCTGGGCCGGACCGGCTCGGGGGAGTACGTCGTGGGCCGGCGGCTGTGGGACGTCGGCCTGCTGGCGCCGGTGCAGACGGGGCTGCGGCAGCTGGCCTCGCCGTACCTCCACGACCTCTACGGCGCGACGCTGGCCACCGTGCACCTCGCGGTGCGCGACGGCACCCGCGTGCTCTACGTCGACCGGCTCTCGGGGCACGCCTCGGTGCCGGTGGTGAGCTCGATCGGCTCGCGGCTGCCGATGCACGCCACCGGCGTGGGCAAGGTGCTGCTGGCCCACGCCCCGGAGGAGGTGCGCACCGAGGTGCTCTCCTCGCTGGCCCGGATCACGCCGTACACCATCGTCCAGCCCGGCACGTTGCGCCGGCAGCTCGCCCGGGTCCTGCGTGACGACTACGCAGTCACGGTGGAGGAGATGAGCCTGGGCGCGTGCTCGGTGGCGGTGCCGATCCGGGTCCGCGAGGAGGTGGTGGCCGCCCTCGGCATCGTGCTGCCCAGCCTGGCTCGAGACCGGTCCCGGCTCGTCGGCGGGCTCCAGGTGGCCGCCCGGGGCATCGGCCGCGCGCTGTCGTCGGCCACCGGCTAGAACCCCGACGCGTTCCCCCGGATTGCTTCCACTGGCCGGAAGCCAGGGGTGGTCGGGGGGCTCGGGTCGACACACACTCCCGGGCATGGCAACCACCACCCGGACCCGTGTCGGCATCGTCGGCGGAGGCCCCGCCGGGCTGATGCTCTCCCACCTGCTGTCGTGCTCGGGCATCGACTCGGTGGTCGTGGAGCTCCGCAGCCGGCGCGAGATCGAGGAGACGCACCGGGCCGGCATCCTCGAGGAGGACACGGTGCGGCTGCTCGTGGAGAGCGGGGTCTCCGACCGCGTCCTGCGCGAGGGCGACCGTCACGACGGCATCGAGCTGGCCTTCGGCGGTGGGGCGCACCGGGTCGACTTCGCGGGCCTGGTCGGCGCCGCGACCCGGCTCTACCCCCAGACCGAGGTGTTCGTCGACCTCGCGGACGCTCGCGAACGCGACGGTGGCGACGTCCGCTTCGGTGTGCGGGACGTCTCGGTGGTCGACGTGACCGGCGACCGGCCCGGCATCGTGTTCACCGACGCGGAGGGCCGCGCGCAGGAGGTCCGCTGCGACTACGTCGTCGGCGCCGACGGCTCGCGCAGCAGCTGTCGACAGGCGTTCCCCGAGTCGGTGCGGCGCCAGTACCACCGGGAGTACCCCTTCGCCTGGTTCGGGATCCTCTGCGAGGCGCCGCCCAGCGCCCCGGAGCTGATCTACAACCACTCCGAGCGGGGGTTCGCCCTGATCAGCCAGCGCACCGAGACCCTCCAGCGGCTGTACTTCCAGTGCGACCCCGGCGAGGACGTCGAGGAGTGGCCCGACGCGCGGATCTGGGAGGAGCTCCAGCTGCGGGTCGGCGCCAACGGTCACACCCTGCACGAGGGGCCGATCACCTCGCGCTCGGTGCTGCCCTTCCGCAGCTTCGTCCAGGAGCCGATGCGGCACGGCCGCCTGCTCCTGGCCGGCGACGCGGCGCACACGGTGCCGCCGACCGGCGCCAAGGGGCTCAACCTCGCGATCGCCGACGTCCGCGTGCTCGCCGAGGAGCTCGAGCGAGCGATCACCGCCGGCCACGCGGACTCGCTCGAGGACTACACCGAGCGCGCGTTGGGCCGCGTCTGGAAGGCCCAGCACTTCTCCTACTGGATGACCACGATGCTGCACCGCCTGCCCGAGGCCAGCGCCTTCGACGTACGCCGCCAGGAGGGCGAGCTCGCGATGCTGGTGGGCTCCGAGGCCGGATCCAGGTTCCTGGCCGAGGCGTACACGGGTTGGCCCGTCTCGAAATCCGGCGAACCGGTCCAGACCGGGCTTCGAGCCGGGTGACCTGACCGGGTCAAATCGTATGGCCCGTTCGGACTATTCGGGCGTGTTGGAGGTCGTACCGCACCGAACGAGGCGTGTGATGGTCCTGTACCTGTGAGGGGGGACTGCCATGATCGCCACCGAAGCCGCGTTGTCCGGCACCACGACCATCACCAGCGGGTCGGGGGTGACCACGGTCCAGGTGTGCCGCTGCGGCCAGGAGATCAGCACGATCAAGCGCGAGCACTGCCCGCGGTGCGGCTGCTGCCTGACCTGAACGACACGCCGATAGGGTGACCTCCGACCACTCGTCAGGAGGCACACGTGGCTCGGCAGCCCACGGGCGAGCGCACCGGCGCGGTGTGGACGCTCCCCAACATCATCAGCATGGTGCGGCTGGCCGGCGTCCCCCTCTTCCTGTGGCTCGTGATCGGCCCCGAGGCCGATGCCTGGGCCATCGTGGTCCTGATGGGCAGCGGCTTCTCCGACTGGCTCGACGGCTACCTGGCGCGCCGCCTGGACCAGATGTCCAAGCTCGGCGAGATCCTCGACCCCGTCGCCGACCGGCTCTACATCCTGGCCGCGGTGATCGGACTGCTCTACCGCGACATCGTGCCGTGGTGGGTGGCCGTGCTGCTGCCCCTGCGCGATGCCTTCTTGTGGTGCCTGGTGCCGTTCCTGCGCACCCGCGGCTACTCCGCGCTGCCGGTCCACTACCTGGGCAAGGCCGCGACCGCGGCCCTGCTCTACGCCTTCCCGCTGCTGTTCCTCGGCGACGGTGAGGGCGTGGTCGCCACGCTGGCCGACGTCTTCGGCTGGGCGTTCGCGATCTGGGGGATCGGCTTGTACTGGTGGGCGGGGCTGCTCTACGCCTGGCAGGTGCGCAAGCTGATGGCCGACCGCGAACGTCGCGCCCCGAGCCTGGCCGACGGCTGAGCCGTGAGCTCTCCACGGGACACCGACCCCGAGCCCCCGCCTCCCCGGTTGCCACCGCAGGCCACGATGGGGCTGCTCGACTACCTGACCACCCACGCCCTGGACGAGGACTACGCCTTCGTCTCCGAGCAGCGGGACCGAGGGGGCTCCCCGCGTGGCTCCCGCCGTCGGATCGGGGTGATCGGGGCCCTGGTGCTCGGGCTGTTCGCCGTGATCGTGGTGACCGCGGCAGCGCAGACCGCGCGCAACTCCTCCAGCGACGAGCAGAACCGTCGAGACCTCGCCGCGCAGGTCGACTCCGCGCGGTCGCGGCTCGACACCCAGCGGGAGCGGGTGGACGAGCTGCAGCTCCAGGTGTCCCGGCTGCAGCGCCGCCAGCTGGAGGGCGACACCTCGGCCCAGGGGCTGCTGGGCACGATCGAGCTGCTGTCCACGCTGACCGGCACCGTGCCGGTCCAGGGACCCGGAGTCCGGATCGTGGCCGACGACGCCCCGGGCGCCACCGAGGTCCGCAACCAGGTGCTCGACAGCGACCTGCAGCGGCTGGTCAACGGGCTCTGGCAGGCCGGTGCCGAGGCGATCGCCGTGAACGGGCAGCGGCTGACCAACCTGAGCACCATCCGTCTGGCGGGCTCGGCGATCACGGTCAACGCCACCTCGCTGAGCCGTCCGTACGTCGTCACCGCGCTCGGCGACGAGGACACGCTGCCCGCACGTTTCGCCGAAACCACGAGCGGTCAGGCATGGTTGGACCTGCAGCGCGAGGTGGGTCTCCAGCTCGAGATCACTCCGATGTCCTCGCTGCGGCTCCCGGCCGCCGAGGTCTCGCTCCGCTACGCCAACCAGGAGCAGACAGGAGGAGGAGACCCGTGATCGCGATCCTCGGACTCGTGCTCGGCATCGTCCTCGGGCTGTTCCTGACCCCGGACGTGCCGCTGTCCCTCGAGCCCTACCTCCCGATCGCCGTGGTGGCGGCGCTGGACGCCGTCTTCGGCGCCTTCCGGGCCTTTCTCGACGGGATCTTCGACGACAAGGTCTTCGTGATCTCCTTCGTCAGCAACGTGTTCATCGCGGCCGTGATCGTCTTCCTCGGCGACAAGCTCGGCGTCGGCGCGCAGCTCTCCACCGGGGTCGTGGTGGTCCTCGGCATCCGGATCTTCTCCAACGTCGCCGCCATCCGGCGACATCTGTTCCACGCATGAGCACGGGTCCGACCGAGCGCTCCGGCGTCGAGCGGCTGCGGCGTTCCCTGCTCCGCCCCTCCCGGGGACAGGCGGTGGTCGCCACGCTGGTGGGCGTGCTCGCCTTCGCCGCCGTGACCCAGGTCCGCCTCGCCAACCAGGACGACACCTACGCCAACCTGCGCGAGGGCGAGCTGATCCAGGCACTCAACGGACTGCAGGCTGCCTCACGCCAGGCCGAGCGTGACATCAGCGAGCTGGAGTCCACGCGCGACCAGCTGCGCAGCAGCACCCAGGCCAGGGCCGCGGCGCTGGAGCAGGCGCAGCAGCAGCTGGAGACACTGGCCGTGCTGGCCGGCACCGTCCCGGCCACCGGTCCGGGGATCGAGGTCACGGTGCGCGACCCCGAGGGCGCGCTGACGCTGAACAACCTGCTCGACGGCATCGAGGAGCTGCGCAACGCCGGGGTCGAGGCGCTGGAGATCAACGACCGGGTCCGGGTGATCGCCCAGACCTCCTTCGAGGACAGCGCCGACGGGATCCGGGCCGACGGCGTGCTGCTGGAGTCGCCGTACGTCATCGACGCGATCGGCAATCCCGAGACCCTCGCCGGCGCCCTGGTGATCCCCGACGGCTTCACCTCCGACGTGGAGGAGGACGGCGGCACCGTCAACACCGAGCAGCGCGACCGGATCGAGGTGACGGTGACCCGGACGCCGAGCGAGCCCCGCTACGCCGAACCGGTCCCCGGGCAGTAACCTCACCGGTGGTGCCCAGGCGCCAGTTCGGGCGCCGGCCGGGTGCCCCCGCGACGACGAGGAGCAGCGTGTTTCCCGAAGACCTGAAGTACACCTCCGAGCACGAGTGGCTGCGCGAGCCCGGACAGACCGACGGGTCCGTGCGCGTGGGGATCACCAGCTACGCCCAGGACGCCCTCGGCGACATCGTGTTCGTGCAGCTGCCCGAGGTCGGTGAGTCCGTCACCGCGGGCGCGGTGGTCGGCGAGCTCGAGTCCACCAAGTCGGTCAGCGAGGTCTACGCACCGCTGGGTGGCGAGGTGGTCGCCCGCAACGAGGCGCTCGACGCGACTCCCGAGCTGGTCAACACCGACCCGTACGGCGACGGCTGGCTCTTCGAGATCGTCCCCGACAGCAGCGGCTCGGCCGACCTGCTCGACGCCGCCACGTACCAGGCGGGTCTCGAGGCCTGAGCCGGGACCCCGCTGGTAGGTTGGCGCCACAACCCTGACCCTCCACCGAGGGTTCAGGGTTGACGGACCACACGGGCACCACCGCAGACGGGAGACCGAGACATGCCCTATTGCTCGCAGTGCGGGAGCCAGAACTCCGAGAACGCGCGCTTCTGCTCGCAGTGCGGAAACCCGCTGGCTCCTCCCGCCGAGCAGGGCGGGGACCCCGGCGCCAGCGACTCCACGCAGACCATCACCTTCGGCGGCACCCCGAGGTCGGAGACCGACGAACGGGCCTCGCTGGCCCCGGCCGACGCCGCCGCCGTCGATGCCCTGCCCGCCGGCAGCGCGTTGCTGGTGGTCCAGCGTGGGCCCGGTGCCGGGAGCCGCTACCTGCTCGACACCGACCTCTCGACCGTGGGGCGCCACCCGGAGAGCGACATCTTCCTCGACGACATCACCGTCTCTCGCCGCCACGTCGAGTTCCGGCGCGAGGGGGAGAGCTTCCGCGTCCACGACGTCGGCAGCCTCAACGGCACCTACCTCAACGGCGACCGGGTCGACGACGCCGCGCTGCAGAACGGTGACGAGGTGCGGATCGGCAAGTTCCGGCTGATCTTCTTCGCCAGCGACGCGAAGGGCGCCTGAGTCCATGCGTCAGTCGGCCGCAGCGGTCGGCCGGATCACGATCGGCCAGGCCGTCGCCGACCTCAAGGCGGAGTTCCCGGACGTCGACATCAAGGAGTCGAAGATCCGGCACCTCGAGAACGAGGGCCTCGTCGAGCCGGAGCGCACCCCGTCCGGCTACCGCAAGTACTCCGTGCAGGACATGGAGAAGCTGCGCTACATCATCCGTGCGCAGCGTGAGCACTACCTGCCGCTCAAGGTCATCCGCGAGCACCTCGACGCGCTGGACCGCGGACTGGAGCCGCCACCGCTCAGCGGGGGGCCGAGCGTCCCGGGCACGCTGATCGCCAACCCGGCCCCCGGTGCGGAGTCACTGCTGTCCCACAGCCCCGACGTGCGGATCTCCCGGCGCGAGCTGCTCAAGACCGCCGAGATCGACGAGGAGCTGCTGGAGCAGCTGGAGAACTACGGACTGGTGCGCACCCGCACCGGCTCCAAGCACTACGACGCCGACGCCCTGGTGATCGCCAAGGTGGCCGGCGAGCTCGCGGCCTACGGCCTCGAGCCCCGGCACCTGCGCGCCTTCCGCACGGCGGCCGAGCGCGAGGTGGGGCTCGTGGAGCAGGTGGTCTCGCCGATCCGCCGCAGCCGTGAGGACGGCGCCGAGGGGCGTGCGGCGCAGACGATGGACGAGCTGGCCGTGCTCTCGGTGCGCTTGCACGCGGCCCTGGTCAAGTCCGGGCTGCGCTCGCTGCGCTGAGGGTCCGTGCCCCGTCAGTGGGCTCCCTGCAGGTTCAGCACGACCACGCCGAGGACGATCATGGTGAGCGCGGCGATCTTCACCGGGTCCCAGTGCTCGCCGAGCAGCACCACCCCGACCACGGCGATGGCCGCCGTGCCCAGCCCGGCCCAGATCGCGTAGGCGACCGAGACGGGAACCGAGCGCACCACGATCGCGAGCAGCCAGATCGCGACGGCGTACAGCACGAGCACGACGGGGGTCCAGACCACGTCACGGAAGCCCTCGGTCCGGGGCAGGGCTGCGGTCGCCCCCACCTCCAGGCCGATCGCCACCAGCAGCAGAAGCATCGCCACCACCATCTCCGGACCTCCCCTCGCGCACAGTTCGCCGACGTTGTCTGTAGCAGATGCTACACGATGTCTGTAGCAGTCGCTACACTGGCGGGCGTGAGCGGACGCAGAGAGGTGCTGGCCGAGGCGGCGACGGACTACGTCCTCGAGCACGGGCTGATCGGGCTGACGCTGCGCCCGCTGGCCGCGGCGCTGGGGACCAGTGACCGGATGCTGCTCTACCACTTCGCGGACAAGAGCGACCTGGTCGCGTCGGTGCTGCGGGCCTCCAACGACCGCTCGGTGCGGGGGATCCGCGCGCTGTCCCCCTCGGACGGGCCGCGTGCCGCCGTGCTCGACCTGTGGGACCTCGTGAGCGCACCGGACCAGGCGCGGTGCCAGCGGCTCTACGTGGAGGCAGCTGCCCTCGGCGTCCTCGGAGCCGAGCCGTTCGCCTCGGTGGTGCGGGAGGCCAACGAGCTGTGGCTGGGAGCGCTGGCCGACCACCTCGTCGCCTCGGGTCTCCAGGTGGCCGTGTCCGGGAGGGTGGCCAGGCTGGTGGAGGCCACGTTCATGGGCCTGCAGCTCGACGAGCCGCTGGAGTCCTCGGCCACCATCCGACGCAGCGTGGAGGACCTCGCGGAGGCCGTCACGGCCGTCCGCGGGGACTGACGGCGACGAGTACGCTGGCCCCATGCGCGAGGTCGAGGTCGTCGGAGTCCGGGTGGAGATGCCCTCCAACCAGCCCATCGTGCTGCTGCGTGAGCTGATGGGGGAGCGCTACCTGCCGATCTGGATCGGCGCGGTCGAGGCCACGGCCATCGCCTTCGCCCAGCAGGGCGTCGTGCCGCCGCGTCCCCTGACCCACGACCTGCTCCGCGACGTGCTCGACGCCACCGGCAACGAGGTCTCGGAGATCCGGATCACCGAGATGCGGGACAACGTCTTCTACGCCTCGCTGGTCCTGGCCTCCGGGGTCGAGGTCAGCGCCCGCCCTTCGGACTCGATCGCGCTCGCGCTGCGCACCGGGTCCAAGATCGTGTGCGCGGAGCAGCTGCTCGACGACGCCGGGATCGTGGTGCCCGACGAGCAGGAGGACGAGGTGGAGAAGTTCCGCGAGTTCCTCGACCACGTCTCGCCCGAGGACTTCGACGAGGGCCAGGGCCCTCAGGCCTGACCCTCAAGTGGAACTTGAAGGTTTCGCGACACGCCGCGGCGCTCTTTGACCAACCCTCGGGCCACGGTCTACCTTCGAACTGTCTTCGCTGTAACTCCACGGCTGGGATTCCGTCGTCCTGTTGATCGACGGTTCGCCCCCCGCCACCCTTCCCGGGGGTTACGCTCAGTGGAGGGACACCGGAGGTAGCACGTGGGCACCACGATCGATCCGCAGGCGGAACGGGACGCACAGGCCGCGCTCGAGGCGGCGAAGGACGCCGACGAGCAGGGCCTGCTCTTCGACGACGACGTCTCGCCGCTGCCCCGCGACCTCGGCTACCGCGGTCCGACGGCCTGCAGCGCCGCGGGGATCACCTACCGCCAGCTCGACTACTGGGCCCGCACCGGTCTGGTCGAGCCCACCGTGCGCGGGGCCACCGGCTCGGGCACCCAGCGTCTGTACAGCTTCCGCGACATCTTGCTGCTCAAGGTGATCAAGCGCCTGCTCGATGCCGGGATCTCCCTGCAGCAGATCCGCACCGCGGCCGCCCACCTGCGCGCCCGCGGGACCGACGACCTGACCCGGGTCACCTTGATGAGTGACGGCGCCAGCGTCTACGAGTGCACCAGCAACGACGAGGTCATCGACCTGCTCCAAGGTGGGCAGGGTGTCTTCGGCATCGCCATCGGCGGGGTCTGGCGCGAGATCGAGGGCTCGCTCGCCGAGCTGCCCTCCGAGCGCACCGCCGAGGACGACGCGGACCTGGGCAGCGACGAGCTCGCCGCCCGCCGCAAGGCCCGCCAGACCGGCTGAGGTTCACCCGGGCTGGTAGTTTTGCCCTGCTGACAACCCTGTGCGGGAGAGTCTCCGGCACTGCGCGCAGTGCCGGAGCGCCGAAGGGGCAACTCCTCCCATCAACCTCTCAGGCTCACGGACCGCACAGGCTGGCACTCAGGAGCGACGACGTCGTCGTGACTGAGGGGAGGCGCACCGTACCGGCTCGCCTCAGGACCAGGAGAGACATGTCAGACCAGACCCTCGGGAACGCCCTCGAGCACCGCCCCTTCAGCGACCGGCACATCGGGCCGGACGGGCACCAGGTCACCGAGATGCTCAAGCTCCTCGGGCTCAGCAGCCTCGAGGCGCTGATGGACGATGCCGTGCCCGGACGGATCCGCTCCGAGGGTCTCGACCTGCCACCGGCCGCCTCCGAGCAGGACACGGCTGCCGAGCTGCGTGACCTGGCCGCCCTCAACCGCCCGCTCGTGCCGATGATCGGGCTGGGCTACCACGGCACCGTGACTCCGCCCGTGATCCGACGCAACGTCCTCGAGGACCCCTCCTGGTACACCGCGTACACGCCGTACCAGCCCGAGATCAGCCAGGGACGGCTCGAGGCGCTGATCAACTTCCAGACGATGGTCGCCGACCTGACCGGCCTGCCCACGGCCAACGCCTCGCTGCTCGACGAGGGCACGGCCGCCGCCGAGGCGATGACGCTGGTCCGGCGGGCCACCCGGGCCCAGGGGCCCTTCGTGGTCGACGCCGAGGCGCTGCCGCAGACCATCGAGGTGATCCGTACCCGCGCCGAGGCGATGGGCATCGAGGTGGTCCTCGCCGACCTCGCCGCCGGGCTGCCCGACGGTGACCTGTGCGGCGCGCTGGTGCAGTACCCGGGCGCGTCGGGTCGCATCCTCGATCCCCGGCCGGTGATCGAGGAGGTCCACGCGCGGGGCGCGCTCGCCGTGGTCGCCGCCGACCTGCTGGCGCTCACCCTGCTGGAGGCTCCGGGCACCCTGGGCGCGGACGTCGCTGTCGGGTCCTCGCAGCGCTTCGGCGTACCGCTGTTCTACGGCGGCCCCCACGCCGGCTTCATGGCCGTCCGCGCGGGTCTCGAGCGACACCTGCCGGGGCGTCTGGTCGGGGTCTCCGTCGACGCGACGGGCCGTCCGGCCTACCGGCTCTCGCTGCAGACCCGCGAGCAGCACATCCGCCGCGACCGGGCCACCTCCAACATCTGCACCGCCCAGGTGCTCCTCGCCGTGGTCGCCTCCATGTACGCCGTCCACCACGGACCCGAGGGCCTGGCCGCGATCGCCCGCAACACCCACCTCCAGGCCGCAGCCCTGGCCGCCGGGCTCCGCGGGGGCGGGGTGGAGGTGGTGCACGACGCCTTCTTCGACACCGTCCTCGCCCGGGTCCCCGGTCGCGCCGGCGAGGTGGTGGCCGCCGCCCGGGAGGCCGGCGTGCACGTCCGCCTCGTCGACGAGGACCACGTCGGGCTGAGCACCTCCGAGGTGACCGGACCCGCGGTGCTCGACGCCGTCCTCGGCGCCTTCGGGGTGGAGGCGCAGCCGGTGGCCGACGCCGCCGCCGTCGAGGTGCTGCCGGAGGAGCTGCGCCGGACCACGGAGTACCTCACCCACGAGGTCTTCAACACCCATCGCTCCGAGACCTCGATGCTGCGCTACCTGCGCCGCCTCTCGGCACGGGACTACGCCCTCGACCGCGGCATGATCCCGCTGGGCTCGTGCACGATGAAGCTCAACGCGACCACGGAGATGGAGCCGGTGAGCCTGCCCGGCTTCGCCGACCTGCACCCGTTCGCCCCGGCCGAGGACGCCCAGGGCTACCGCCGGCTGATCGACCAGCTCGAGTCGTGGCTGGCGACGGTCACCGGCTACGACCGGGTCTCGATCCAGCCCAACGCCGGGTCCCAGGGAGAGCTGGCCGGTCTGCTGGCCATCCGTGGCTACCACCGCGCCAACGGCCAGGGGGAGCGGCGGGTCTGCCTGATCCCGTCCTCGGCCCACGGCACCAACGCTGCCTCCGCGGTGATGGCCGGCATGACCGTGGTGGTGGTGAAGTCGGCCGACGACGGCTCGGTGGACATGGAGGACCTGCGCACGCAGTGCGCCGAGCATCGTGACGACCTGGCCGCGATCATGGTCACCTACCCCTCGACGCACGGTGCCTACGAGGACACCATCGCCGAGCTCTGCGAGACCGTGCACGAGGCCGGAGGGCAGGTCTACGTCGACGGTGCCAACCTCAACGCGCTGCTCGGCTACGCCAAGCCGGGGGAGTTCGGCGGCGACGTCTCCCATCTCAACCTGCACAAGACGTTCTGCATCCCGCACGGCGGCGGTGGGCCGGGGGTCGGCCCGGTCGGGGTGCGCGAGCACCTGGCCCCCTACCTGCCCTCGCACGGCATGCACCCCGAGCCGGACAAGCGCAACGGCATCGGTCCGATCAGCGCGGCGCCGTACGGGTCCGCCGGCATCCTGCCGATCTCGTGGGCCTACGTCCGGCTGATGGGCGGCCCCGGGCTGAGCGAGGCCACCGCGGTCGCCGTGCTGGCCGCGAACTACGTCGCCGAGCGCCTCCAGGACCACTACCCGGTGCTCTACCGGGGCCACCACGACCGGGTCGCGCACGAGTGCATCCTCGACCTGCGCGGACTCACCAGGTCCAGCGGCGTCACCGTGGACGACGTCGCCAAGCGGCTCGTCGACTACGGCTTCCACGCACCCACGATGAGCTTCCCGGTCGCCGGCACCTTGATGGTGGAGCCGACCGAGAGCGAGGACCTCGGCGAGCTCGACCGGTTCTGCGACGCCATGATCGCGATCCGCCGGGAGATCCAGCAGGTGGAGGAGGGCACCTGGACCCCCGAGAGCTCCCCGCTGCGGGGGGCGCCGCACACCGCCGCCTCGGTCCTGCTCGGGACCGAGGAGCGGGCCTACTCCGCGGAGACCGCCGTCTACCCCTCAGGTCCGGACCCCGACAAGTACTGGCCGCCCGTGGGTCGCATCGACCAGGCGTACGGCGACCGCAACCTGTTCTGCTCCTGCCCGCCACCGGAGTCGTTTGCTTGACCCGCACCGCACGCGCCGCCCACTACCAGGCGGTGCTCGACCGCTACCAGGCCGAGCGCCGGCTGCCCTCGCTGGTGGTCGGTGTGCTCGACGGGCCGCAGCTGGCGTGGAGCGGCACGGCGGGTCGGCCCACGACCACCGACACCCAGTTCCGGATCGGCTCGGTCACCAAGACCGTCACGGCGCTGCTGGTGCTCCAGTGCCGTGACGACGGCTTGCTCGGACTCGAGGACCGGCTGGGCGCGCACGTGCCCGAGTCGGGCTACGGGCACCTCACCCTGCGCGACCTGCTCGCGCACGTCTCCGGCATGCAGAGCGAACCGGTGGGTCCGTGGTGGGAGCGGTCGCCGGGAGGGCCGGCGGCGGACCTGATCGGAGCCAACGACGGCTCCGGTGCGGTCTTCGGTCCGGGCGAGCACTACCACTACAGCAACCTCGGCTACGGCCTGCTCGGTGAGGTGGTCGCGCGTCGACGAGGTCGCCCGTGGTGGGAGCTGGTGGAGGAGCGGGTGCTCGCGCCGCTCGGCATGTCGCGCACGTCGTACCTGCCCGAGGAGCCGTACGCACGCGGGTTCAGCGTCCACCACCTGGCCGGGACGCTGACTCCGGAGCCGTTGCAC
The DNA here is from genome assembly GCA_963815595.1 of uncultured Actinomycetota bacterium. Taxonomy (GTDB): domain Bacteria; phylum Actinomycetota; class Actinomycetes; order Propionibacteriales; family Nocardioidaceae; genus Marmoricola. Next base: position 1,016,944 of record CAWFHA010000007.1, read on the forward strand.
GACACCGGGGCGATGGCGCCCGCGGGCCAGCTGTGGAGCACGGTGGAGGACCTCGCCCGGTTCACCGCCTTCCTCGCGCTCGGGAACCCCGAGGTCCTCGCCGACACCACGCTGGCCGAGATGCGTCGCCCGGTGCCGCCCGCGGTCGAGTACGGGCTCGGCCTACGGGTGGTGCCGTACGCCCACGGGACCCTCGTGGGCCACACCGGATCGATGCCCGGCTTCCAGGCGACCGTGCTGGCCGACCCGCGGAACCAGGTCGGCGTGGTCGCCCTCACCAACGCCACCACCGGGTTCTCCGGGCCGGAGCTGGCCACGACGCTGCTGGGGGACCGCACCCCGGCACGGGTCCCTGCCTGGGTGCCCTCCGACGTCGTCCCCGACTGGGCCCGCGAGCTGCTCGGGAGCTGGTACTGGGGGAACTCGGCCTACGAGGTGCGCTGGCACAACCAGCGTCTGGAGTGGCGGGACCTGGCCCGCGGCGCGGTCGCCGAGCAGTTCGACCGGTGTGGTGACCGGATCGTGGGGACGGCCGGCTACCACCACGGGGAGGTGCTCGAGGTGCTGCGCGACCAGGACGGCTCGGTCACCCGACTGTCCTGCGCCACGTTCACCTACACCCGGGAGCCCTATCCCGACGGGCCCTAGAGCGCCTGGCTGACCGAGCTCATGTTGAAGTCGGGCACCCGCAAGCCCGGAGTGGCCGTGCGCGAGAAGACGTCCTCGCCCCACTCTCGGGAGAAGCTGGGCACGGTCGTCGAGGCGTGGGTGAAGCGCCGGAGCAGGTCGATCGGGCTCTCGTTCCACCGGAAGTTGTTCACGGCCCCGGTGATCTCGCCACCCTGCACCCGGTAGACACCGTCGCGGGTGAGCCCGGTGAGCAGCAGCGTCTGCGGATCGACCTCACGGATGTACCACAGGCAGGTCAGCAGCAACCCGTCGTCGAGGTCGCCGACGAGGTCGAACTCCGAGCCCGCCCCGCCGTCGATGTCGAGGACCAGGTTGTCCACGGCCGGCGTGGTGGGCTGGCCGGTGAGCCGGGCGGTGTGCCGGGTCTGGATCAGCGAGGACAGGCTGCCCTGCGAGATCCAGTCGGTCGGCCCGAGAGGCAGGCCGTTGTCGTAGACGCTGCTCCGGTCCGAGGACGCACCCGCCAGCACGAACGGCGCGCACTCCAGGGCCGGGTAGGCGGGGTCCGAGCCGAGGCGGACACCAGGCGCCACGATGTCATCACCGATCCGGGTGCCGCCGCCGGGACGCGAGAACACGCTCTGGCCGTCGTCGGCGTTGCGAGCGCCGGCGCTCCAGTAGGCGTAGATCATCAGGTCCGAGACCGCCGTGGGCGGCAGCACCGTGTCGTAGCGTCCCGCGGGCAGGTCGAGCCGGCGTGCGCCCCAGCCGAGACGCGTGCTGAGGTCGGCGGCCATCCGGGAGGCCTGGACGTCGCTGAAGTCGCGGGTGGCACCGCCGACCCAGGCACTGTTGGTCAGCTCGGCGTTCTTGGCGGTGCAGCCGTAGTGACCGGTCGGCTGGACGTGCCGCAGCCGCAGGCCGGTCGAGGACCCGAGGTAGGTGGTGGACACCTCGTGGAAGACGAAGCCGTACAGGATCCGCCGCTCCGCGTCCGCCTCGCCGAAGGCCTCGCCGAGCTGGGCGGCGAAGGAGTCGAAGACGTGTATCGAGGTCTCCCCGGGGTCCTCGTCCCAGTCGGTCGCCGCCTCTCCGACGACCAGCTCGGCCCGGTCCTCGGCGGCCTCGGCCACCGCGGCCGCACGGTCGGCGCTCTCCACCAGCGCGGTGACCTGCTCCTCGGAGGCGGCGGTGCCGCTGACCGAGGCGTTGCCGGCGCCCTGGAAGGCGATCACGGTGACGTCCACCTCGTGCATGACGCCGTTGGTGGTCAGGGTGTTGTTGGCCCAGCGCAGGTTGGCCGCGGTGGTGTCGGTGACGATGACGATGCACTGCTCGGAGGTCGAGGCGGCCAGGGCGTGCTCGACGAGGCGCTGCGGTCGGGTCAGCATCAGGCCGTCCCCTCCTCGGTGGTGTTCAGGATGCGGATGTCGCGGAACAGGGCGGCCGGACAGCCGTGGCTGACCGCGGCGACCTGGCCGGGCTGGGCCTTGCCACAGTTGAAGGCGCCGCCGAGCACGTAGGTCTGGGGACCGCCGACCGCCTCCATCGCGCCCCAGAAGTCCGTGGTCGTGGCCTGGTAGGCGACGTCGCGCACCTGCCCGCGCAGCTCGCCGTCCTCGATGGCGTAGAAGCGCTGCCCGGTGAACTGGAAGTTGTAGCGCTGCATGTCGATCGACCAGGACCTGTCGCCGACGACGTAGAGGCCGCGCTCCACCCGGCTGACGAGCCCGGCGGTGTCAGGCCCCTCGGGGTCGGGCTGCAGGGACACGTTGGCCATCCGCTGGATCGGGATGTGCCCGGGCGAGTCGGCGTACGCGCACCCGTTGGAGCGCCCCTCGTTGAGCTCGGCACCGTAGGTGTGCGCCATCGCCCGGTCGAGCTGGTAGCCGACGAGGATCCCGTCGCGCACGACGTCCCACTGCTGGGCGGCCACCCCCTCGTCGTCGTACCCGACGGTGGACAGGCCGTGGGGGACCGTGCGGTCGGCGGTCACGTGCATGACCGGCGAGCCGTAGCGCAGGCTGCCGAGCTGGTCGTAGGTGGCGAAGGAGGTGCCGGCGTAGCTGGCCTCGTAGCCCAGGGCCCGGTCGAGCTCGGTCGCGTGACCGATCGACTCGTGGATGGTCAGCCACAGGTTGCTCGGGTCGATGACCAGGTCGTAGCGGCCCGCCTCGACCGAGGGAGCGGCGAGCTTCTCGCGCAGCAGCTCCGGCAGCCGGGCACGCTCGCCGGCGAAGTCGAAGGTGTCGCCGGTGAGGTACTCCCAGCCGCGCGCGACGGGCGGGGCCAGGGTGCGCATCGAGTCGAAGGCTCCGGTGGACGGGTCGGTGCCGTGGACCTCGACGTGCGGTTCGAGCCGCACGCGCTGCTGGGTGATGGAGGAGCCGGCCAGGTCGGCGTAGTACTTGATCTCCTGCACCTGCTGCAGGCTGCCGGTGGCGTGGTCGACCCCGTCGGCAGCCAGCAGCTCCTTCGTCCAGGCCGAGAACAGTGAGGTCTTCTCCGAGAGCGGCACCTCGAAGGGGTCGACGTCGTAGGCGGAGACCCAGGAGACGTCGGCGTGGACCGGCTCGGGGGCCAGCTCGACCGGCCGGCTGGTCATCCGGGCCGCGACCTGGGCCACGGTGATCGCCGTCTCCGCCACGGTGACGGCCTCGGACTCGCTCAGCGCCACACCGGACGCGAAGCCCCAGGCGCCGTCCAGCACCACGCGGACGGCGAAGCCGAGGTCCTCGCTGTCCTGGGCTCCCTCGAGGGCTCCGTCACGGATCGAGAAGTACTGGTAGCGGTTGCGCTCGAACCGGAACTCGGCGTGGCTGACCCCGAAGTCGCGCGTCCGCTCGAGCGCGACCTGGCCGAGCCGCTGGTAGGGCAGCGCCAGGAAGGTGGGGTCGATCTCGTGCTGTGGCATGGGTGCGACCTTAGTGGTCCACCACCAGGGTCCGGACGGAGGAGCCCTGGCGTGCCTTGCGGACCTCCAGCTGGGACGGGACCCGGTTGCGCAGCTCGGTCACGTGGCTCACCAGACCGACCACCCGGCCGCCGTCACGCAACGAGTCGAGGGTGTCCATCACGCTGTCCAGGGTGGTCGCGTCCAGCGCGCCGAACCCCTCGTCGACGAACAGCGTGTCCAGCTGGGTGCCACCGGCCTCGTGGCTCACCGTGTCCGCCAGGCCCAGCGCCAGCGCGAGGGAGACGATGAAGGTCTCGCCGCCCGACAGCGTGGCCGGGTCCCGCAGCGCCCCGCTCCACGCGTCCCGCACCCGGAGGCTGAGCCCGCCGCGTTGCTCCCCGGCCCCCCGTGCGTCGGCCTGCTCGAGCGCGAACCGCTGGTCGGTCATCGTCGCGAGGCGTTCGTTGGCCGCCGACACGACCTGGCGCAGACGCTCGGAGAGGACGTAGGCCGAGAGTCGCATCTTCCACCGGTTGTCCGCGCTGGTGCCCTCGACCAGGGATGCCAGCCCGGCGGCGAGTGCGTGCTGCTCGCGCACCGGCGACCAGTCGGCCAGCGCGGAGGCCAGCTCCCCGGCGAGCGTCTCGACCCGTTCGAGACGCGTGGCGGCGTGCTCGTGGGCCACGTGCTGCTGGTCGCGCGCCGCACGGGCCCGGACGAGGCGCTCGGTCAGTCCAGCGACGTCCGGCGGTGCCTGCGCCAGCGCGCCGACCACCTCGTCCTCGGTGAGCACGGCGGTGGCCGCGGTCCGCGTGGCCTGCCGGTCCTCGAGCGCGGCGGCGTGCTCGGCCGCGACCTCGGTGGGCAGCAGCGCCGAGAGCGCGTCGTCGACGGAGTCGAAGCCGGCTTCGACAGCTGCGTCCTGCGCGGCCTCGCGCAGCTCGGTGAGCTCGGCCGCTGCCCGGTCGGCGGCCTCCACGGCAGCCCGGGCGGCCTCCGCCCGGGCGAGCGCCTGCTCGTGGGCCTCGACCAGGGCCGTCACCGAGGGGCAGCCGGGGTGCCGCGTGAGCAGGCTGTCGAGCTCGGTCGCCAGCAGCCGGTGGCGCTCTCGCACGTCCGCCAGTGCGCGGGAGCGTTCCTCGAGCAGCACGCGCGACGCCGCGAGAGCGGCGTGCACCTCGGCCGCGGCGGCGGTGAGCTCGGCCGAGGTGCTGCGCAGGCGCTCGGCCTCGTGCTCGGCGGCAGCGCTGATGCGGGCGCTGGACTCGGCCGCGGTGACCTGCGCCTGCCAGTGGGTGGCGGCATGGCCGCCGCTGCGCACCAGGGCGGACTGGAGGCGTGTGGCCACGGTGGCGACCAGCTCCTGCACCGTCTGTCGCTCGAAGTCGGCGCTCTCGTACCGTGCGCGCGCGTCGTCCTCGTCGGCCCGGCTGACCGCCGAGGACGCCGTGGCCAGGGCGGGATGCTCGACGCTGCCGCAGACCGGGCACGAGCAGCCGGCGGCCAACCCGCCCGCCAGCTCGGCGGCCATGCCGCTGATGCGCTGCTCCCGCAGGTCGAGGTGGGCCTGCCGCAGGTCCTGAGCCGTGGCCGTGGCCTCCGCGAGCCGGTGGCGGGCCTCGGTGACCTCGAGCGACAGTGCCGCCGCCTCCTGCGCCGCGTCCAGCGCCGTCACGGCGACCTCGAGTGCCTCGCGGTCCGGACCGGCGCGCCGAGCGGTGTCGAGGGCCTGCTCGAGCATGGCGGCCGTGCGCTCCCGGGCGGCGGTCACGTCGGTCTCGCGGGCAGCGGCGGCGGCCACCGTGACCTCGAGCCCGGACACCTCGTCCTCGAGGGCACGCACTCGGCGGTGCTCCTCGTCGACCTGCTGCTCCCGGGGCAGCCAGGCGCGCGCCACGGCCCGCTCCTCGGTCAACCGGGTGACGGCAGCGGCGAGGTCGGCGAGGCGCACCTCCTCGGGCCGGAGCCCGAGGAGGGCGGCGGCTCGCTCGACGTGGGTCACGGCGCGGGCGGAGGCTGCGTCGTGGTCCCGCGTGGCCGCGCGCACCCGCTGGCCCTGCGCCTCCACCGCGGTCGCGCGCCGATGGGCGGCGAGGGCCGCGGACACCTCGCCCGCCCGCTCCGCCGTCTCCTCCAGCTCCTGCAGGACCCGCTGGGCGGACTCGCCCCGGGCGCGGGCCTCGGCGAGCGACCTGGCGTGGTCGAGCCCGGCCGTGATCTTGTCGAGCGACCTCGTCGCCTCGGCGAGGCGGTCGCGCGAGTCCGCGAGGACGGCACCGACCTGGCTGTGGACCCCGGTGGCCCAGGCCTGCACGCGGCCGTCGACCGCGACCGCGTCGAGATCCTGCAGCGACCAGTCCTCGGGCACCGTGGCGCCCGCGGCCTCCTGGAGCCGGTTGACCACGCCGGCGGTGGCGTCGTGGTGGGTGCGGCAACGGTGGCGCAGCTCGACGCGACGCTCGCCGAGCCAGCGCTCGGCGTCCTCGAAGCGGCGGGTCGCGAAGAGCCGCTGCAGCAGGCCGTGACGCTCGGCCGAGGTGGCGCGGAGGAAGGCCTGGAACCGACCCTGGGGGAGCAGCACCACCTGCGTGAACTGGCTGCAGGTCATGCCCAGCAGTCCGGTGACCAGCTGGCCGGCCTCGTCCAGCCGGTGGGTCAGCGGCACCCAGGTGTCGTCGTCGGCGCGGTGCTCCTCGACGACCGCGTGCGCCTGGACGCGGGTGGTGCCGGTGCCGCGCCGCTTGGGCCGGTCCCAGGCCGGGGAGCGGGTGAACCGGAAGCGGCGGGCTCCCACGCTCAGGTCGAGCACGACGCGCGGAGCGGTCTCCGGTGCTGCCTGGTCGCTGCGCAGGTGGCGGGCCGCGGACCGCTCACCGGGCACCTCGCCGTAGAGCGCGAAGCACACGGCGTCGAGGACACTGGTCTTGCCTGCGCCGGTGTCGCCGGTGAGCAGGAACAGGCCGGCCCGGGCGAGCTCGTCGAAGTCCACCTCGACGGTGGTGGCGAACGGGCCGAAGGCGGTGGCGGTCAGCTGGTGGAGGCGCATCAGCCCGAGACCACCGCGTCCGCCGTGGAGAGGTCGGGGTCACCGGTGCAGCACTCCAGCGCCTCGCGGAGCAGCTCGGACTCCGCGGGCGTGGCCGGGCCGCCCCGGACGTGGTCGACGAAGTCCAGCGACACCTCGTGCGCGGTTCGTCCGGTGGTGTCGATGCGGCGGGGCAACGGGTCGCCGTGCACCGGGGCGAACCGCAGGGCGAGCGCGTGCGGGAACCGTGTCCTCAGCCGGTCCATCGCCTGCTGCGGGCGGGCGTCGTCGGTCAGCGTGGCCTCCACCCAGGCACCTTCCGCCGCCACGAAGCGGGGCTCGCGCAGCAGTGCCTCCAGGGTCCCGTTGATCCGGGCCAGGGGCCGCAGGACGGGGGCCGGCACGAACTCGGCGGCGGCCAGGCCGTCGGGCCCCAGGTCGACCAGCCAGGAGCCCTTGACGTGGTCGGCCTCGGAGAAGGAGTAGGCGACGGGCGACCCGCTGTAGCGGACGGTCTCGCTGAGCACCGAGCGACCGTGCAGGTGGCCCAGGGCGGTGTAGTCGAAACCGTCGAACAGGGGGAGGGGCACCACCGAGATGCCGCCCACCGCGATGTCACGCTCGCTGTCGCTGGGCACTCCGCCGGCCACGAACGCGTGCGCCAGCACCACCGAGCGAGTCCCACCCGGGCGCGCGGCGAGGTCGGTGCGCACCCGAGCCAGCGCGTGCCCCAGGACGGCGGCGTGCGACCGGGTCGGCAGCTCCCAGGCGCGGGTGAGGACGTCGGGCTCGAGGTAGGGGATCGCGTAGACGGCGACCGGCCCGTGCCGGTCCTCGAGCAGGATCGGGACGTCGACGCCTCCGGCGTCCGTGCGCAGGTGCACCCCGGCCAGGTCGACCAGGCGGGCGTTGAAGCCCAGTCGCCGCCCCGAGTCGTGGTTGCCCGAGCTGATCACCACTCGCGCCCGGGAGGTGCCCAACCGGTGGAGCGCCTCGTCGGCGAGCGCGACCGCGTCGACGGAGGGCAGCGCGCGGTCGTAGAGATCGCCCGCGACCACCACCAGGTCGACCTGCTGGTCGGCCACGGTCCCGACCAGGTGGTCGAGGTAGGCCTCCTGCGCGGCGAGCATCGACTCGCCGTGCAGCGACCGGCCCAGGTGCCAGTCGGAGGTGTGCAGGATGCGCATGCTCGCACGGTAGGAGAGCCCACCGACAGAACCCCTGAGCACACGCCGGGTCAGCGGGTGAGGTGCTCCACCCCGGCGTACACCACGCACCGCTGGTCGCGGGTGAAGCCGGCCAGCACGAGTCCTGCCTCGCGCGCCAGGGTCAGCGCCAAGGAGGTCGGAGCGCCCACGGCGACCACGGCGGAGATCCCGGACAGCACGGCCTTCTGCACCAGCTCGAAGCCGATCCGCCCGCTGAGCACCAGCACCGGTGGGACCGGGGCGCCGGCGAGCACCCGCGCACCGACCACCTTGTCGACGGCGTTGTGGCGCCCCACGTCCTCGCGGACCACCACCGGGGACCCGTCGGCCTCGAAGAGCCCGGCCGCGTGGAGGCCACCGGTCCGACCGAACCCGGGCTGCTGCCCCCGCAGCCGGTCGGGCAGCGAGAGCACCGTGGCCAGGTCGAGCACGACCGGCTCGGGTCGTACCGCCTCGGCCAGCACGTCCTGCACGGTGTCGCTCCCGCACACGCCGCACGCCGAGCTCACCAGCCGGGCCGTCGGCAGGGCTCGTGGGGGAGCGGCGAGGTCGACCGTGACCACGTTGAACTCCTCCAGGTCGCTCAGCGCGTCGTCGGTGCAGTAACGCACTCCTCGGACGTGGCTCGCGACGGTCACCCGCTCGTGCACCAGCCAACCGGCCGCGAGCTCGAAGTCGTGGCCCGGGGTCCGCATCGTCACCGCGACCCGCTGGGCGGGGGAGTGGGGGCCGCGGACCCGGATCTCCAGCGGCTCCTCGGTGGCCACCCGGTCCTCGTGGTCGAGACGCTCGCCCTCACGGAACTCGGCGACGCGTGTCCGCACCGACGGTCCGGGGCGGCGGGTTCGTGCGGTGGTCACGACCCGACTCTAGGCGCCCGGCCCCGGGACCGGAGCGGGCTACCGTGTAGCCATGCGGAACCACGACGCCGACAGGTGCGTCCCATCGACATGAGCTCCTCCACAGGGACGTCGCTGTCCGCTGCGCTGCGCGCCGTCGCCGGCCCCGTCGTGCTGGCCGGGGTGCTGGTCGCGGCGCTGGCCGGATGCGGCTCGGCCGAGCCGGCCGGCACGGCCCAGGACGCGACCTCCGGGCTCGGGGCGGACGGCGGCACGGCCTCCTGCGCGCCCGACTCCGCGGTGGTGCGCGCGGCCGCGAGGCTGACCGAGGCCGACCTCGACGGCGACGGCACCCCGGACGAGGTGCGCGTCACCGGCCCGGGCGGGGAGTGCGGCGACCTGCTGGTCGCCACGGTCGGTGAGGAGTCGCTGACCGTGCCGCTGGCCGACGGGCCGGCCGTGACCGGCGGCTACGCCGTGGCCCTGCCCGGCCGGGACGGACAGCTGCTCGTCACCAGCGCCGACCACCCCCGCGGGGGCTACCAGCTCCGCGTCTACGCGGCGGGGGAGGAGGGGCTGGTCGAGCTCCGCACCGACGCAGGGACCCTGGTGCCGTTCGTCGCCACGGACGTGGAGGAGCACCCGTTCAGCGTCGAGTGCACCGACGGCGGCGTGGTGCTCACGGAGGCGGTCACCCACGAGCCCGTCGGGGTGGTCGCGGCCTGGGACGTCCAGCGCACGTCGTACACCGTGGAGGGGACCACGGTGACGGCCGGACCGACGGACGAGATCGCGGACAACGTGCTGCCCGGGCAGCTGGGCAGGCGCTACCCCGACCTGGTCCGGCACTCCGCGTTCGCCGGCTGCCGGGCCTGAGCAGCCGGCCGGCTCAGGCGACGCGGGTCTTCGGCGTCTGCCGGTCGGTGTGCGCGGGGTCGCGCTCCACGACCTCGCCGAGGGCCTCGTCGATGCGGCCCATCAGCTCCTCGGGGATCGTGACCCCCGCGGCCCTGACGTTCTCGGTGACCTGCTCGGGCCGCGAGGCACCCACGATGGCCGAGGCCACGTTGTCGTTCTGCAGGACCCAGGCCACGGCGAGCTGGGCCATGGTCAGGTCGAGCTCGCGGGCGACCGGCTTGAGGGCCTGCACCCGGGTCAGCACGTCGTCCTCCATGAACCGCTTGATCATGTCCGCGCCGCCCTTCTCGTCGGTGGCCCGGGACCCCTCGGGGGCGGGCTGACCCGGCTGGTACTTCCCGCTCAGCACGCCCTGGGCGATCGGGGACCAGACGATCTGCGAGATCCCCAGGTCGCGGCAGGTCGGCACCACCTGGTCCTCGATGACCCGCCACAGCATCGAGTACTGGGGCTGGGAGGAGATCAGGTGGACGCCGAGGTCCTCGGCCAGCGCGTGCCCCTGCTTGATCTGCTCGGGGGTCCACTCGCTGACCCCGATGTAGAGCGCCTTGCCCTGCCGCACGACGTCGGCGAAGGCCTGCATCGTCTCCTCCAGCGGGGTCTCCACGTCGAACCGGTGCGCCTGGTAGAGGTCGACGTAGTCGGTCCGCAGCCGCTTCAGGGAGCCGTTGATCGACTCCATGATGTGCTTGCGGGACAGGCCGGTGTCGTTCTTCCCCCGCGGACCGGTGGGCCAGTACACCTTGGTGAGGATCTCCAGCGACTCGCGCCGTTCGTCCTGCAGGGCCTCGCCGAGCACCGTCTCGGCGGCGGTGTTGGCGTAGACGTCGGCGGTGTCGAAGGTGCTGATGCCCTCGTCGAGCGCGGCGCGGACGCACTGCGCCGCGACGTCGTTCTCGACCTGGGAGCCGTGGGTGAGCCAGTTGCCGTAGGTGATCTCGGAGATCTTCAGGCCCGAGTTGCCGAGGTAGCGAAAGTCCATGCGCCAGACCCTACGGGGGAGGGCCGAACGCTCAACCCACCGAGGTGATGGTCACCGGCTCCTCGGGTGCCACCCCGTCGGGGCCGGTGCCCTGCTTCGCGATCTCCTGGACCACCTGGACGCCGGCGGCGCTCATCCGCCCCAGGACGGTGTACGCCGCGGGCAGCGGCGAGTCCTGGTAGACCAGGAAGAACTGCGAGCCGTTCGAGTCCGGACCGCCGTTGGCCATCGCCACGGTGCCCGCCGTGTAGGTGCAGACCTCGGCGCCGGTGTTCGGGTCCTGCTGCCCCAGGCACGGCTGGAGCCGCGGGTCGCCCTCGACGAGCTCGTCGGCGAAGCTGTAGCCCGGCCCACCGGCCTGGGTGCCACTGGGATCGCCGCACTGGAGGACGAAGATGCCCTCGGTGGTCAGCCGGATGCACTCGGAGTCGTCGAAGTAGCCCTGTTCGGCCAGGGAGAGGAAGGAGTTGACCGCGCACGGCGCCTTGTCGGCGTCGAGGCTCACCTTCACGTCCCCGCGGTCCGTGGCGATGGTCACCGCCTCGGGCGCGTCCTCCGGCAGGTCGCCCGGCGGCTTCTCCACCGGCTTGGCGGCCTGGCCGTCGTCCGGGTACTGGCACGCCCCGTTGTCGGCGCGGGGGGTCGACGCCGCGTCGCTGCCGCAGGCGGCGAGAAAGAGCAGGGGCACGGTGAGGAGCGCGGCGAGGCGGACGGGACGGGGGAGTCGGGAGGGGGAAGTCACCCCGCGGATGGTAGCCAGTGCTCACACGGCGAGGAGCCGCAGGTAGGCCATCCCGAGCACGCCCCGGTACCCACGCAGGTAGGCGTCGCGCTGCCGGGATGCCCGCGAGCGCACCTCCGCGGCGCCGGGGTCGTCCTCGTCGTGGGTCGCGAGCCAGCGTGCGTAGCGGGCGGTGAAGCCGGACTCGAAGGCGTCCCACTCCTCGAGGCTGGCCTCGGCCACGCCCACCGGCGCGAACCCGTGCCGGACAGCGAGGTCGACGAGGTCCGCGACGGCCACGAACTCGTCGTCCCGGCCCGAGAGCGGCGCGGTCGCCTCGGGCGTGGGGGAGCGGGTCCACACCGCCTCCCCGTAGACCACGGGTGACCCCCGACGTACCCGGCTGCGGATCCCGCTCAGAGCCGCCGCGTAGTCCAGGGGGAGGCCGCGGGTCACCTCGACGCCCCACGCCTGGCTTGCTCCCACGGCGACGAGCCCGTCGACCGGGTCCGGGCCCTCGGTCGCGGCGTCGCCCTGCCGGAACTCGGCCCGGTCGGCCAGGCCCAGCGCCTCGGCCCGCCGACGCGCCCGCGCCAGCGAGTCGGCGTCGAGGTCGATCCCCACCACCCGGGCGTGCGGGGCCGCCGAGGCGAGGAGCATCGCGAGCTCACCCCAGCCACAGCCGGCGTCGAGCACGACCGCACCGGGACGCAGTCCCCGGGCCAGCCAGTGGACCAGCCCGTCGGCACGCTGTCCGGACAGTGGACTGAGGAAGGTGAGGTCCTCGGAGACCGGAGGGAGGTCCGCCGGGAGATCGGGGGTCGTCATCCCGCGCTGTGCACGCCGTACATCCGGCCGACCACACGTTCGACGGCACCCCGGGGGAGCACCCGACGCAGGGCGAAGACGGCGCCGGCGTTGCTGCCGACGGTGTACAGCGAGAGCGGAGACCGCTCCTCGACCGCGTCCACGATGGTCCGGGCGACCCGCTCGGGGGCGATGCCCTCGCGCTCGTTGGCGTCGAGGGTCTTCAGCATCCGCTTGAACGGCGCGGTGTGGGGGGAGTCGGCCCGGAGGTAGCGCGTGCGCCGGCTGCTGATGCCCGTACGTACCGAGCCCGGCTCCACCGTCGTCAGCCAGACGCCGAAGGGGGACATCTCGAAGCGCGCCGCCGTCGCGAACGCCTCGAGGGCGGCCTTGGAGGCGACGTAGGAGGAGCGGTAGGCGAGCGGGAAGCTGGCCAGCATCGAGCTGACCATCACCACCCGGCCGTAGCCGCGCTCGCGCATGGCGGGCAGCAGCAGCTGGGTCAGGTGCACCGGCCCCAGCACGTTGACCTGGAACAGCCGCTCGAGCGCGCCGAGGGGGATCTCCTCGAGCGGGCCGCTCTGGGACTCCGCGGCGTTGTTGACCAGGACGTCGACCTGCACGTCCTCCGCGTCGAGCGCGGCCACGAACCCCTCGATCGAGTGCTTGTCCCGCAGGTCGAGCGCCCGCAGCCGCATGCCCTGGGGCCGGTCGGACTCCGCAACACCGCCGGGGTCCCGGCTGGTGCCGACGACGCGGTAGCCACGGTCCAGGAACCGCCTCGCCGTGGCCAGGCCGATGCCGGAGGTGGCGCCGGTGACCAGCGCGGTGCGAGGGGTCGCCATGCCTCCGGAGACTAGGCCAGTTTTCGTCTGTCGGCCACGAGTGCGGCGGTGTTCAGCGCGGCCCAGCCCAGGGTGACGCCCAGGACCTTGGTGCGGACCTCGGGCTTGTCGGTGCCGGTCGCGAGGATGGCGGCGTCGGCGAGGTCGCCCACGATGCGCAGGAGCATCGCTCCGGTGACGACCGAGGGGTTGCGCGAGAGCAGCGCCAGCGCGGAGATGGACAGGTCGCGCCCGGCGTAGGTGTAGGCCATCCGGTCGAACGCCGGCGCCTGGTCCGCAGGCGCCTCGATGCCCTCGGCGAGGTGACGTGGCCGGGCCAGGGCGAAGGCGCCGTAGGACGCGGTGGCCAGCGAGAGCAGCTTGGAGTACAACATGCCCCGAACCTAGGGAGCCCGCCCAAGTAGGGTCCGGGCATGAGTGCCACACAGACCTTCGACTTCGCCTTCGCGCCGAGCTACCGCCTCGCCGGCCTGCCCTTCGGGATCCTGCCCGCCACCGCACGGGTGGAGATCGTGGGCGAGGAGCTCCGGGTGCGCTACGGCCTGTGGTCGATGCGGACCACGCTGGACAACGTGGCCTCGGTGCAGCTCACCGGAGGCTTCGCCTTCCTCAAGACCGCGGGACCGCCGCACCTGTCGTTCTCCGACAAGGGCGTCAGCTTCACCACCAACGGCGAGCGCGCGCTGTGCCTGAGCTTCCACGAGCCGGTGCCGGCCATCGACCCCACCGGCAGGATCAAGCACCCGGGCGCGACGCTCTCGGTGGCCGATCCCGAGGGCCTCGCCGCCGCGCTGGGGCACCCGGTCCCTCAGGACTGAGCGGGGTCGGAGAGGGGTTCCCAGCCTCCAGAAGTTGACATAATGTACCTTATCGGCGGTACAGCCAGGCGTGGAGCGGCGTCTCAGGCGTCCTCGTCCGCGATGGTGTGCATCGCGGCCTCCTCGGCGCTGGCGCCGGCCCCGTCGACGCCCTCGTCCTCGGCGATCATCGTCGCGTCGACGTCCTCGTGGCTGCCTTCGTCGGGCGCCATCAGCCGGCCGCTGCGCTCGGTGCCGACCTCGCCGCCGACGTCCCCGTCGACGATGTCCGCGTCAGCCTCTTCCTCGGCCCGCGCCCAGACCTCGGGCTCCTCGTCCCCGAGCCGCTCCTCGAGGGACTCGCCGCCCTCGGGGTGCTTGAGGTGGTCGGGCTCGCGCTCGGGCGGCGAGTAGCCCTCGTCCAGGACGTCCTCGACGCCGCGGTCGTCCAGGGTGTCCTCGGGCTGCAGCTGGTCTCCGCTCATGACCCGACCGTACCGGCCGGGCGATGCTCCACGAACACCTCGCACACGGTCTCCAGCGCGGGGCGGTCCTCGTGCCCGTCCCGGACGGTCCCGCGGGCCCACCGCAGGCGGATTCCGGTGCCGGTGATCTCGACGGTGGCCAGGTTATTGTCGAACCAGGGGCCGCGCACGCGCGTCCATCGCCACGGCGGCGCCGGCACCCCCGCGGAGCGCGCCAGCACGCGGCCGAGGCCGCTGGCCACACCGCGCGACAGCGCCGTGGTGGTGAGCCGCATCGCCCGTGGCAGCGGGTTGCGGATCGGTGAGCACACGGCCTGCAGGACCCGGCTGCGCAGCTCGCCCGCGGGCAGGCCGGCGACCCGGGTGACCTCGGAGACGTAGCTGTGGTGGACGTCGCCGGAGAGGAAGGTGATGGTGTGCGGTGCCCGTCCGCGTCTTCCGGACGCCGCCTCGGTGACCATCCGGGCGACCGCGCGGAAGGAGTCCTGGAAGGCACCCCAGTGCTCCAGGTCGGCCGCCTGCCGCAGGCGCTCGCCGGCCCGGGCGGCGCGGGGCCCCCACGCGCCCTGGGCCAGGGCCTCGTCGAAGGCCTCGAGGTGCTGCAGGCCCGGGGGCAGCAGGAACGGCAGCGACGTGCCGAGAAAGAGGTGGTCGACGTCGCCGGTCACCTGCTCGTCGAGCCAGCGGAGCTCGACGTCGTCGAGCATCTGCCGGGTGTCGGAGGCGAGCACCCGGGCCGCACGGGAGTCCACGACCACGAGCCGGCTGCCGACCAGGTCACGGGCGTAGCTCCACCGGTAGCAGTCCGGGTGCTCGTCGACCCGGGCGGCGAACTCGTCGAGCACCCCGGACAGGTCGAGCTCGTCGGGTCCCGGGTGCGCCGCGACCCGGCGCCAGATCTCGTCCTCGGCCCGCTCGGCGGACGACAGGTTGCCCAGGTGCTGGTAGACCCAGTACGACGCGAGCCCGGCCACGATCCGCCCCTGCCACCAGCTGGTCCGTTGCATCTGCTCGCGCCACTCGTGCGAGGTGTTCCAGTCGTCGCGCACGTCGTGGTCGTCGAAGATCATCGCGCTCGGCAGCGTCGAGAGCAGCCAGCGGTTCGCGGGCTCGCTCCACGCCAGCGCGTAGAGGTGGGCGTACTCCTCGAAGTCCTTGAGCTCGCTGCCCGGCGGCTTCTCGGGGTCGCGGCGCGAGGCGATGAACTCGCGCATGGCCTCGCTGGTGTCGTCGGCGTACACCTGGTCGCCCAGGAAGACGACCAGGTCCGGCCACGGCAGCTGCTCGCCGGTGTCGGTGACGCCCGCCATCGCCAGCGCGAAGGCCCGCAGCGCGTCGACCCCGTGCGCGGCGTTGCCCTCCCGGTCGTGGCTGACGCTGGTGCGGCACGACCCGAACGCCAGCCGCGGCGGGCGGTCCCGGTGCAGCGTGCTGATGACCGACGCGGGCAGCTCCGCCCCCGGGCCGTCCGACGGCGGCCAGACGCGGTGCTCCCCCGACGACGTCGACAGGATCACCGCGTACGGCGTGACCGTGCCGGCCTCGAGACCGGTCACCTCGACGAGGGCGTAGTGGTGCCCGTGCACGGCGAACGTCTCCGCCGACCAGCTCCGGCCGTCCGCCTCCACCCGCACAATGGCCCGCTGGGCGGTCTCCACCCACACGCTCGCCGAGTCGTGGTCGACGTGGCGCAGGAGCGGTCCGAGTACCAGCATGGGCACATCCTGACCCCTCCGGGCGCCGTGAACTAGCCCTGGTTCAACCGGCCGCGGGTCGCGAGCAGGCTGGTCACGGTGGTGACCGCGAGGACGGCGAGGATGACCACCAGCGAGGCCAGGGTGGGGATCTCCGGGACCGCCGGCCAGCTCAGGTGTGCCCAGTGCAGCACCAGCTTGGCGCCGATGAAGCCCAGGATGGCCGCCAGTCCGAAGCCGAGGTGCACCAGGCGCTGCAGCGCACCCTGCAGGACGAAGTAGAGCGCGCGCAGGCCCAGCAGGGCGAACGCGTTGGTGGCGAAGACCAGGTAGGGGTCTCCGGTGATCCCGTAGACCGCCGGCACCGAGTCGACGGCGAAGACGATGTCGGTCGCGAAGACGGCGACGACCACCAGGGTCAGCGGGGTCAGGGCCCGGCTGCCGTCCCGGCTGGTGACCAGCCTGGTGCCCTCGTAGTCCGAGGTCACCGGCCAGAAGCGGCGCACGAGGCGCACGCTGCGCAGCTGGTCGACCTCGACCTGGTGCTCCTGGCCGCGGACGGCGTCGCGGAGCAGCTTCACGCCCGTGGCGAGCAGGATCAGCCCGAAGACCAGGAAGGCGGCGTCGAAGGCGGACAGGGCCGCGGCACCCAGGGCGATGAAGAGGCCGCGCAGCACCAGGGCACCGACGATGCCGTAGAGCAGCACGCGCTGCTGGAGCGCCGCCGGCACCGCGAACGCGGAGAGCAGCAGCATGAACACGAACAGGTTGTCGACGCTCAGCGACTTCTCCACGAGGTACCCGGTGAGGTACTCCAGGCCGCGGTCCTGGCCGAACTGCAGCCAGATCCACACGCCGAACAGCAGCGGCAGCGCGATGTAGAACGCCGACCAGCCCAGCGCCTCGCGCATCCTCACCTCGTGCGGCCGGCGGGTGAGCACGAAGTCGAGCGCCAGCAGCGCGAGGACCAGGCCGATCGTGGCGGCCCAGAGCAGCGGGCTGCCGACGGTGGTCAGGGAGGTTCCGGACACGAGTGCTCCTCAGGTCGGTGTGCCTGAGGTCTCCTTCACCCGGCCAGCGGGCCCGCCACCGAGGGATCGTCGGATCCCGGACTGACCGGAGGCGGCGTGGGAAGTACTCCCCTCGCCGGGCAGTCTAGCCAGCGACCCAAGCTCAGGTGTCGAGGTAGACCTTGATCGCGGTGCGCTCGTCCATGGCGCGGTAGCCCTCGGCGACCTTGTCCAGCGGCAGTCTGGTGTCGAAGACCAGTCCCGGGTCGACCGTGCCGTTCGTGACCAGCTCGAGCAGCTCGGGCAGGTAGCGCCGTACCGGGGCCATCCCACCGGCCAGCCCGACGTTCTTGCTGAACATCCGCCGCATGGGCAGCTCGACCCCGTGCGGGACGCCGACGAAGCCGACCGTCGACCCCGGACGGGCCGCGGCGAAGGCCTGCTGCATGGCCCCGTCGGTGCCGACGCACTCGAGCACCGCGTCCGCGCCGACGCCGTCGGTGAGGTCCTTGATGCGCGCGACCCCCTCCTTGCCGCGCTCGGCGACGACGTGGGTCGCGCCGAACTGACGCGCGACCTCCTGGCGCTGCTCGTGACGCGACATCGCGATCACCCGCTCGGCACCCATCTCCGCGGCCGCCAGGACCGCGCACAGGCCGACGGCACCGTCGCCGACCACGACGACCGTGTGCCCCGGCTGCACGCCCGCAGCCACCGCGCAGTGCCATCCGGTCGGGAACACGTCGGAGAGGGTCAGCAACGAGGGGAGCAGGTCCGGGTCCGGCATGCCGTCGGTCTTGACCAGGCTGCCCTCGGCCTGGGTCACCAGGGCGTACTCCCCCTGGCCCCCCGTGGTCACCCCGAGGTTGACGCACGCGGAGTGGGCTCCGGCGCGGCAGTGCGCACAGGTGTTGTCGCAGTGGCAGAACGGGACGATGACGAAGTCGCCGGGGGCGAACGAGCGGACCTCGCTGCCCACCTCCTCGATGACCCCCACCATCTCGTGCCCGATGGTGTCCCCGGGGTTGATGTCGTTCTCGCCCCGGTAGGGCCACAGGTCGGACCCGCAGATGCACCCGGCGGAGACCTTGATCACCGCGTCGGTCGGGGACTGGATCGTGGGCGTGGGACGCTCCTCGAGCCGGATGTCGCGGGGGCCGTGGATGGTGGTGACTCGCATGACACGCACTCTCTCAGATGCGGTCGTATCTCATATCTGAGATACAGTCGCGCGGTGACTGACGACTACCTCGCCCGCATCGGCAACCTGATCCGCGACGCGCGCAAGCACCGCGGCTGGACCCAGCAGCAGCTCGCCGACGTGCTCGCGACCAGCCAGAGTGCCGTCAACCGGATCGAGCGCGGGCACCAGAACCTGTCCCTGGAGATGATCGCCCGCATCGGCGAGGCCCTCGACTCCCCCATCGTCAGCATCGGTCAGGGGCCGACCCACCTGCGGGTGACCGGGCCGACGACGCTGCGCGGGTCGATCGAGGTCAAGACCTCCAAGAACGCCGGGGTGGCCCTGCTGTGCGCGTCGCTGCTCAACCGCGGCCGCACGACACTGCGCCGGGTGGCCCGGATCGAGGAGGTCAACCGGCTGCTCGAGGTGCTCGACAGCATCGGGGTGCGCTCGCGCTGGCTCAACGAGGGCAACGACCTCGAGATCACCCCGCCCCCGAACCTCGACCTCAGCGGGATCGACGAGGAGGCGGCCCGCCGGACCCGCTCGATCATCATGTTCCTCGGCCCGCTGCTGCACCGGAACAGCGAGTTCGAGCTCCCGTACGCCGGTGGCTGCGACCTCGGCACCCGCACGATCGAGCCGCACATGACGGCGCTGCGTCCGTTCGGCCTGCAGATCAAGGCGACCGAGGGCAGCTACCACGCCAGCGTCCAGCCCGGCATCTCCCCCACGCGGCCGATCGTGCTGATCGAGCGCGGCGACACCGTGACCGAGAACGCCCTGATGGCCGCCGCGCTCTCCGACACCACCACGGTGATCCGCAACGCCAGCTCCAACTACATGGTCCAGGACCTCTGCTTCTTCCTGCAGAAGCTCGGCGTGCGCGTGGAGGGCATCGGCACCACGACCCTGATCGTCACGGGCTGCACCGAGATCTCCGTGGACGTCGACTACGCACCCAGCGAGGACCCCATCGAGGCCATGTCGCTGCTCGCGGCCGCGATCGTCACCGACTCGGAGATCACCGTGCAGCGCGTCCCGATCGAGTTCCTCGAGATCGAGCTCGCCGTGCTCGAGGAGATGGGGTTCCGCTACCGGCTCTCCGAGGAGTACCTGGCCGCCAACGGCCGGACCCGGCTGGTCGACGTGTCCACCCAGCACTCCCTCCTGCGCTCCCCCATCGACAAGATCCACCCGATGCCGTTCCCGGGGCTGAACATCGACAACCTGCCGTTCTTCGCGGTGATCGCCGCCACCGCGTCGGGGCACACGATGCTGCACGACTGGGTCTACGAGAACCGGGCGATCTACCTCACCGAGCTCAACAAGCTCGGCGGCCGGGTCACCCTGATGGACCCGCACCGGGTGATGATCGAGGGGCCGACCCGCTGGTCGGGCGCCGAGGTCGTGTGCCCGCCCGCCCTGCGGCCCGCAGTGGTGATCCTGCTGGCGATGCTCGCCTCCAAGGGCACCTCGGTGCTGCGCTCGACCTACGTGATCCACCGCGGCTACGAGGGTCTCGCCGACCGGCTCAACCAGCTCGGCGCCCAGATCGAGACCTTCCACGACCTGTGAGGCGCCGGGGCCCTGCTAGGTGGTCTCCTGCGTCGACACGGTCCGCTCCACGAGCGCCAGGAGGGCGACCAGCACGACCACGAGCGTGCCCAGGACCCCGAGCACCCCGGCTGCGAACGCCGTGACCTGGCCCAGGGTGCTGGCCCGCAGCGCGTCGACGACGACGAGGACTCCGGTCAGGCCGACGGCGACCCCCAGGGCCAACGTCGCTGCGGTGGCCAGCGAACGACGTCGTCCGCCGGTGCCCCCCGAGGGTGGCTGGCGGGAGGACTCCGCACCGTCGAGCAGCAGCACGCCGAGCAGCGCCGCCCCCGCCCAGAAGCCGACCAGCAGGAACGAGGCGACCGAGTCCGAGGCCCGGTGCCAGCCCGCGAACATCGTCGCGACCGCGACCACGCCGGTGTAGGCGCCGGCCGCGACGGCGACCGCGCCGCGCAGCCTCGGCGGCACGACGAGCAGCAGCGCGACGCCGACGGAGAACGCAGCGGTGCTGTGCCCGCTCGGCAGGCTGTTGAGCGTGGCCGGGGCGAACTCGTCCAGCCCGAGGTCGGGGCGTTGCAGCACGTCCTTGAGCAGCTGGGCGGAGAGGTTGGCCACGACCAGCATGGCCGCGGCCAGCAGCCCCAGTCCCCGGCGCAGCCGCACCAGGGCGATCAGCACGACCAGCACCAGGGCGGCCAGCAGCGAGGCGACGGTCACCACGCCGAGTGCGGTGTCCACCAGGCCTTCGGTCCGGGCCCGGCCGAGCACCGCACCGCGCAGGGAGGCGTCCGCCACCAGCCGCCCGGTCGAGGTGCGCACGGTCAGGTGGTAGATCGCCGCGAAGGCCAGCGCGCACCCGAGCATCCACGCGACGACGAGGGCGAGGGAGCGTCGCGCCCGCCGATCCAGGTCCACCGTGAGCGCAGGTCGGCTCAGCCGGAGAAGAGGGAGTCGAGGTAGGAGCGCGCCTTGGGCCGCGGCGGCGGCGCCGTCATGTCCGGGGTGATGCGGGGCAGGCGCGCGGTGTCGGTCGAGCGGTTGGCGTGCCAGTCGTTCTCCGCCTCGATGAGCGACCCGAGGTCGGACCGGTCGAGGAACACGCCGTGGCAGGACTCGCACTGGCGCACGGCGACGCGGCCGTGGGGCCGCTCGGCCATGGTGCCGGCGCACCGGGGGCACGTCATGTCGTCCATGCTCCGCACGGTACCCCCCAGGACCGCACCTGAGTACGACGGCGGAGGTGCGGCCCGCGATTCGCGAGGACCATCGAGGCATGCCGGGGAATACTGCACGCGTGACTGCGGCGCCGAATCCAGCGGGTGGCCTGCCACCCGTGACCGGCTTCGCCTATCTCGACGCCGTGCTGGACCCCCCGGGCGGGGTGATCGCCATGGCCCACCGCGGTGGCGCCCGGCACCCCGACCTGCCGGGGGTGGAGAACACGCTGCACGCCTTCGGCCACGCGGTGGCGCTGGGGTACCGCTACCTCGAGACCGACGTGCACGCGACCAGCGACGGTGTGCTGCTCGCGTTCCACGACAAGGCGCTGGACCGGCTCACCGACACCCGCGGCGAGCTGTCGCGGCTCACCGCGCGCGAGGTCGCACGTGCCCGCATCCGCGGTGAGCACCCCGTGCCGACGATGGCCGAGCTCCTCGAGACGTTCCCGGACTGCCGGTTCAACATCGACCTGAAGTCCCCCACCGCCGTCCAGCCGCTCGCGGACCTCGTCGAGCGCACCGGGTCCCGCGAGCGGATCTGCGTCGGGTCGTTCTCCCAGAGGCGCCTCGACGCCTTCCGCCGGGCCACCGGCGGACGCGTGGCCACCTCCGCCTCACCCGTCGAGGTGGCGCTGTTCTGGGCACTCCCCTGGCCCGACGGCGCCCGACTGCTGACCCGTGGTCGGGTGGCCGCCCTGCAGGTCCCGCACCACCGGGGACGCCTCCGCGTGGTCACCCCGCCCCTGGTCCGGCGCGCCCACGCCGCAGGGGCGCACGTGCACGTGTGGACCGTCGACGACCCCAGCGAGATGGCCGAGCTCCTCGACCTGGGCGTCGACGGGCTGATCACCGACCGCACCGACCTGCTCAAGGACGTCCTCCTCGCCCGAGGACAGTGGAGGGGAGCCACGCCATGACCACACCGTCGGGACCCACCCTCGAGGCGTCCGGCCGACGCCGCGAGCAGAGGGCCTGGTACTTCTACGACTGGGCCAACTCCGCGTTCAGCACCACGGTGGCCGGAGTCCTCTTCGGGCCCTACCTCATCGCGATCGCGGAGGAGGCGGCGGTGGGCGGCCGGATCCAGGTCCTCGGGATCGGGGTCGCGCCCGGGGCCCTGCCGTCGTACACCATCACCGCCTCGACGCTCCTCTCCGCCGTGCTGCTGCCGCTGCTCGGCGCCGTCGCGGACCGGACGGCACGCAAGAAGGACCTGCTCGCCGGCTTCGCGTGGGCCGGCGCCGCCGCCGCCTCGTTGCTCTTCTTCGTCACCGGCGACAACTGGGAGCTCGGCGTCGTCTCGTTCATCGTGGCCAACCTGTGCTTCGGCGCGGCCGCGGTGTTCAACGACGCGCTGCTGTGCCTGATCTCCGACGAGGACGAGCGCGACAGGGTCTCCTCACGCGGCTGGGCCACGGGGTACGCCGGAGGCGGACTGCTCCTGGCCGCCAACTTCGTGCTGGTGACGGTGCTGCCGTTCGGGTTGAGCGAGGGCATGGCGGTACGCATCAGCCTGCTCTCCGCGGCGCTGTGGTGGGCCGGGTTCACGCTGATCCCGTTCCTCGGCCTCAGGAACCGGCCACCGGCCCACGTCGTGCCCGAGACGGGCGGGATCTTCCAGCAGAGCTTCGGTCAGCTCTGGGCGACGTTGAAGAGCCTGCGGCGCTACCCGGTCGCGCTGACGTTCCTGGCGGCCTACCTGTTCTTCAACGACGGCATCCAGACCGTGATCGCCTCCGCGTCCATCTACGGCGTCGAGGAGCTGGAGTTCGACACGGGCACGGTGCTGGCCACCTACCTGGTGGTCCAGCTCGTGGCCGTCTTCGGCGCCCTCGGCTTCGGCCGGGCCGCGGGGAGGTACGGCGCCAAGGCGGTCATCCTGGCCGGCCTGGCCACCTGGATCCTGATCGTCACCGCCGCGCTGTTCCTGCCGGCGGGGCAGCTCGCCCCGTTCCTGCTTCTGGCGGTGGCGATCGGCATCGTGCTCGGCGGGACCCAGGCACTCTCGCGGTCCTACTTCAGCCTGCTCATCCCCCGTGGCCGGGAGGCCGAGTTCTTCAGCTTCTACCACGCCATGGAGCGCGGGACGAGCTGGTTCGGCACGCTGGTCTTCGGCCTGGTCTTCCAGCTCACCGACTCCTACCGCCCGGCGATCTTCGCCCTGGTGGTGTTCTTCGTGGTGGGTGGCGCACTGCTGCTCCGCGTGGACACCAGACGGGGCATCGAGCAGGCGGGGAACCCCCAGCCGACGGTGGTCTGAGCCGCTCCGGACGCAGCCTCCGGTGTGACCCGGCTCTCGCCGGGAATCCTTCGGGTGTCACGCTCGTTGGTCAAGGTGACGCCGGCCCGGCGATGGCCCGGTGGGGCCTGTCGTTGGCCCAGCGTCGAGACCGGCTTGCCGTTCCGCCGCATCGGCGGTACGCATGAGGAGTACACCCCGCGACCTCTCTGGTTCGCGGCGGCTTAGTTGTGGAGGTTCTGATGGGAGAGCGCACGCTACGAGGGGCCCGACTCGGAGGTCAGAGCTTCGAGGACGAGCGCGGCATCGAGTTCGCGGCCCGTCAGCAGGTGGGCTACCGCTGCGCCCACGGCCACGAGTTCGAGATCACCATGTCCACCGAGGCCGACGTCCCGGCCCTGTGGGAGTGCCCGCGGTGCGGCGCCGAGGCCCGGGCCACCTCCGGGATCGAGCCCGAGGTCAAGGCGGAGAAGCCGGCGCGGACCCACTGGGACATGCTGCTCGAGCGTCGTTCGGTCAAGGAGCTCGAGGACATCCTCACCGAGCGTCTCGAGCTGCTCCGTGGCGGTGAGATCGGCCCGGCCCACCTGCACCGGGCCAGCTCGCGGAAGAAGCGCTCCTCGGTGTGAGCCGCTGGGCCTGCTAGTCGACGACCTCGCCGGGCACCACGCCGTCGTCCGGCCCCTGGTCGCGGGTGCCGGGAGTCGTCACCACGAGTCGGCGGCTGATCACCCCGGCCAGGGCCTTGCGCCCCAGGGGCCGGGTGACCGGCAGGATGCACAGCACCCCGAACGCGTCGGTGACGAAGCCCGGCGTGAGCATCAGGGTCCCGCCGACGAGGATCAGCACGCCGTCGGCGAGCTCGCGGTGCGGCATCCGCCGCTCCTCCAGCGCGGTGCGCAGCGATCGCCAGGCCCGGCCACCCTCGCGTCGTACGAGCCACGCCCCCACCAGGCTGTCGGCCACCAGGAGCAGGATCGTCCACCACGCCCCGATGACCTGACCGATCTGGACGATCACGTAGATCTCGACCAGTGGCACCGCGATGAACGCGGCCACCAGCAGACCCCACGGGAACCTGCGGCTCGTCGTCTGGCTCATGTCTGTCTCAACGCTCGGGAGCCGGCGGCCGTTCCGCCACGCCGTGCCCGCGCCGTCCGCGGCCCGCCAGCCCGCGCAGCTGTCCGGCGCGTTCGGCCAGACCCCACCGGGTGATCCGGAACAGCGACTCCGCCGCCACCCGACCGCTCATCTTGGAGCGGCCGCGCTCGCGCTCGACGAACTCGATCGGCACCTCGACCACCCGCAGACCGGCCTGCACGGTGCGGAACGCCAGGTCGGCCTGGAAGACGTATCCCGCGGACTCCACGCTGTCCAGGCCGATCGTCTCCAGCGTGCTGCGCCGGAAGACCCGGAAGCCCGCCGTCGCGTCCCGGACGGGCAGCCCGAGCAGCAGCCGGGTGTAGCGGTTGCCGCCTCGGGAGAGCAGCTCACGGTGCCGCGGCCAGTTGACGATGCTCCCGCCCGGCACCCAGCGAGACCCGATCACCAGGTCGGCGCCCGCCAGCGCTGCGAGCAGCCGACCGAGCTCCTCGGGCTGGTGCGAGCCGTCGGCGTCCATCTCGCCGACGACGTCGTAGCCACGCTCCAGCGCCACCGCGAAGCCGTGCAGGTACGCCGCACCGAGTCCCGCCTTCGTCGCACGGTGCAGCACGGTGACGCCGGGGTCCTCCGCCGCGATCCGGTCGGCCAGGGTGCCGGTGCCGTCCGGTGAGCCGTCGTCGACCACCAGCACGTCCACGTCGGGCTCGGCGGCGCGGAGCCGGGTCAGCAGCGGCTCGAGGTTCAGGGCCTCGTTGTAGGTCGGCATCACCATGACCACCCGACCGAGGCCGGGCACGTCGGAGCTCATGCGCTGCAACCTACCGAAAGGTGCCGGCCGGCAGGACGAGGGGAGCACGGAGACCTTCGGACCGCTCGCGCCCTGGCCGGCTGCCAGAGTCGTGGGCGTTGTCTACTGGTCGCCACACTCCCCTCGTGTCCTCCCGTCGAGGCCGCTGTGCTCGACCCGCCAAGTGCGGTTCCGAAGCCACCTTGGCGAGATGGCCCGGCTCCCGCATCCGTCGAGCCTGCGACTGACGTTCTGCCCGGAGTAACTCGCAGACCTTCACTCGCGCCGGCAACCGGTGTCAAGATCCCGCCGCGACGCCGAATTCGGACGAAGCCGCAGGTCAGCGCGATGTCATCCGGGTGAACAGCGGATGACGAGTTTTTCACTCCTACGGCGTGTCGGCCAGGACACGCCGGGGACTGGTCCACTACTGGTGCAGGTCCGGCACCACGACGGTGCCTGTCGCCCGGGTGGCCAGCACCGGGTCGCTCAGCATCCGCGAGGCCGAGGCGGTCCCGCCACCGTCCTCGGCCCGGGCGAGCACGTGGAGCTCGAAGGCGATCTCGCGCGAGCGGCGGCCGACCCGGGTCAGCCGACCGGTGGCCTCGACGACGTCACCGGCCCGCACCGGCGCGAGGAACTGGACCTCGGAGTAGGAGGCGAACAGGCCCTCGTCCCCGTCGGTGCGGATGCACATCTCGGTGGCCACGTCGCCGAAGAGCCCCAGGCCCCAGGCGCCGTCGACGAGGGCGCCGGCGTAGTGCGCCTCGGCGTACGACACGTAGCGCCGGTGGACGACCGTGGTGCCGACCTCGGCGCTCATGCCGACAGCCTCTCGGTGACCAGCCGGTGCACCAGGAAGCTGGCCACCTCACCCGGCGTGGTGCCCCGGGAGAACACCCGGTCGACCCCCAGCTCCTCGGCCATCGTCTCGTCGAAGCGTGGGCCGCCCACGACCAGCAGCGGTCGACGGGCGGGCGGGAACGCCTCGCGGAACGCGGCGGCCATCTCGCGGGTGTTGAGCAGGTGCGCGTCACGCTGGGTGACCACCTGGGAGACCAGGACCGCGTCCGCCTTCTCGGTGACCGCACGATCGACGAGCTGGGGCACCGAGACCTGCGCCCCCAGGTTGACCACCTTGAGCTCGCGGTAGTACTCCAGCCCCTTCTCCCCCGCGAAGCCCTTGATGTTCAAGATGGCGTCGATGCCCACGGTGTGGGCGTCGGTGCCGATGCAGCCGCCCACCACCACCATCCGGCGGCGCAGCGAGCGCTTCACCGCGGCGTTGACCTCCTTGGGCGTCAGCAGGTCGTAGTCACGCTCGACCACCTCGACGGCGGAGGGGTCGACGAGGTGGTTGACCCGGCCGTACACCACGAAGAACGTGTACTCCGGACCCATCGCCCGGGCGTGCACGACCAGGGCCGGATCCATGCCCATCTTGTTCGCCAGCTGGGCCGCAGCCCCCTCGGCGACCTTGCTGTGCGGCATGGGCAGGGTGAAGGAGAGCTGCACCATGCCGTCGCCGGTGGTGTCTCCGTAGGGACGCAGCAGCCGCTTCTCGCTCACGGGGTCTCCTCGAGGATCTCGGTAGCGGGGTTGTAGTAGGCCGGTGACTTGCGGGCCACGCCCTCGAGGCCACGCCCGGCGTCGGCGGGACGCCGCATCAGCCCGAACGTCCCGTCCGCGATCGCGTCGAGCAGGCCGTGCTCGTGCTCGAGGATCCGGCCGAGCAGGTCGATGGACTCCCCCAGCACCGTGCGGGCCCGCTGCGCGATCAGGCCGTCGGGCGCCGGGCGGAAGTCCTCGTGCAGCGCGCCGGCGGCGTCCAGCACGTAGCGGACGTTCTGCAGGGCCAGGTCGCGGTCGCTGAGCCAGGGCGTCACCACCGCCTCGGTCATCATCCCGACCAGCAGGATGCCCTGACCCGTCAGCGCCCCGGCCAGGTTGAAGAACCCGTCGAGCAGGTAGCCGCGGAACACGTCCCCGGTCATGTGCCGGGTGGGCGGCATCCACTTCAGCGGGGCCTTCGGGAACAGCTCACGGGCGAGCAGGGCGTGGGCGAGCTCCAGGCGGAAGGACTCGGGCACCGCCGGGTCGATCTCGAAGGCGTGCCCCAGGCCCAGCTGCCAGTCCTCCAGCCCGGCCTCCTTGGCGAAGTACTCGTTGAGCAGCTGGCTGGTGGTGACCGTGTGCGCGGCCTCGACGGCGTCGGCGGTGGTGAGGTAGTTGTCCTCACCGGTGTTGATGATGATCCCGGCCCGGGCGTGGACCTGGCGGCTGAAGCGCTGGTCGACGAAGGTGCGCACGGGATTGATGTCGCGGAACAAGATGCCGTACATCGAGTCGTTGAGCATCATGTCCAGCCGCTCCAGACCGGCGAGCGCCGCGATCTCGGGCATGCACAGCCCGCTGGCGTAGTTGGTCAGCCGCACGTAGCGGCCCAGCTGGCGGCTCGACTCGTCCAGGGCTGCGCGCATCAGCCGGAAGTTCTCCTGGGTGGCGTAGGTCCCGGCGAAGCCCTCGCGGGTGGCGCCCTCGGGGACGTAGTCCAGCAGCGACTGCCCGGTCGAACGGATCACCGCGATCACGTCCGCACCCTCCCGGGCTGCCTGCTGGGCCTGCGGGATGTCCTCGTGGATGTCACCGGTGGCCACGATCAGGTAGATCCAGGGCTGCCGCGGCGCGTCCCCCACCTTCGCCACGAACCGATCACGCTCGCGGCGGCGCCGGTCGATGCGGCGTACGCCCGTGGCGACCTGGCGGCGGGCCGCCGTGCGTGCCTTCGTCGCGTCCCTGCCCTCGGGCAGCCGGAAGCGCACCGAGCCGGCGGAGGCCTTCTGCGCCAGGGTCAGCAGGTCCTCGGCCTCGCCACGCAGCAGGGCGTCCCACACCGGGAGGGCCAGCCCGTGCTCGAGGTCCACGTCGGCGCGCACGGCATCGGCCAGACGGTTGACCCACGGGGTGCCGTCGGGGTCGGCACCGGCGAGGCCGGCGAGGCGCAGGGTGGCGCGCTCGACCGAGACCGTGGTGTGTGCCCGGGCGAGCTTGACGATGGGACGGCCCACCTTGCGGGCCAGGCCACGGGCCTGCCGCACGGTGGCCGGATCGAGGTCGAGCTTGCGGTCCATCACAGTCTCCGTTCGAAGAGGGCACGCACGGCAGGCACCGACCGCACCAGGTCCACCGCGACGTCGGCGTGTCCCGGCACGTAGCCGTTGCCGATCACCATGGTGACGTCGGCGGAGAGTCCCTCGGCCCCCAGCGCCGCCGCGCTGAACGAGGTGGCCATGGAGAAGAAGATCACCGTGCCCGCGTCGGCGGTCGCGAGGATGGCCCCGCCCTCACACCCGGGCACGTCCACGCAGACCACGGTGAGGTCCGCCGGCCCACCGGCGGCGACGACGGCGTCGCGCAGCGCGACCGCGTCGCGGGCGTCGCAGACCACGACCTCGTCGGCCAGCCCCGCTCCCGGTCCGCCCGCCGCGAGCAGGGCGGCCTCCTCGTGGTGCGGCACCACGGCCACGGTGCGTCGCGCACCGGCGCGGCGGGCGGCCGCGAGGCACAGCGACCCGGACTTCCCCGCACCGCCGACGACCACGACCGTGGGATCGGTGTAGCGCGCGACGTGCCGCTCGGTGAGCGCGGGCGCGCCACAGACGTCCATCACGGCCAGTGCCAGCGGCGCCGGCAGGTCCTCGGGCAGCCGAGCGGCGACGCTGCGGCCGAACAGGATCGCGTGACCCGTGGTGGGCACCTGCTCGCTGAGCCCGTCCCAGTGCCGCAGGTCGTCCTCGATCACCAGCGGGGTCAGGGTCAGGGAGACGAGGGTGGCCACCCGGTCCCCCGGCCGCAGCCCGAGAGGAGAGCCGTCCCCCACCTCCTCCACCGTGCCCACCAGCATGCCTCCGGAGCCGGTGACCGGGTTGTGCATCTTGCCGCGGGTGCGCACGATCTCCAGGACCTCCGCACGGACCGCGGCACCGTCGCCCTCGTGCTCGGTCAGCAGCTGGCGGAACGAGGCGGCGTCGAGGTTGAGCCGCTCCACCCGGACCCGGACCTCCTCCTCGCGGATCACCGGGTCGGTGTCGAGCCGCCAGGCCGCCTGAGGCAGCACCCCGGCCGGCTCGAGCACGCGGTGCGTGCCGACCGGATCGCCTGTCATTCGTCCCACGATGCGTGACACCTTCCTGTCATTGATCGGATCAAGCGTAAGTCTTGCGGTGAGATGTTTGAAACACCGGAAAGTTCGTGATCCCATGGTGCCATGAGCATCGAGACCTCCATCGCCTCCATGATCGAGGGGGAGACCGGCCAGCCCTACCCCTACCGGCGGGTCGAGCTGGCCGAGCCCGACTGGACCCGGTTCCCGGGCTGGGCCGAGGTCACGCCCGAGGAGTGGCGCAGCGCGCAGTGGCAGCGCGCGCACTGCGTGAAGAACCTCCGCCAGCTGCGCGAGCTCCTCGGCGACCTGGTCGACGAGCGGTTCTACGCCGACCTCGAGCGGGACCAGGCCGAGCGCGCCACGATGTCGATGCTCGTGCCCCCGCAGATGATGAACACGATGGCGCCCCACGAGACCCCGGCCGGGCCGGGGTCGCTGACCGACGCCTTCTACGCCGACCCGGTCCGGCACTACATGATCCCGGTGTTCTCCGACCGCCGCACCGACTGGCCCTCGCACCCGCACGCCAGCCGGGACTCCCTGCACGAGCACGACATGTGGGCCGCCGAGGGCCTGACCCACCGCTACCCGACCAAGGTGCTCGCCGAGCTGCTGCCGACGTGCCCCCAGTACTGCGGGCACTGCACGCGGATGGACCTGGTCGGCAACTCCACGCCGACGGTGGAGAAGCTGAAGTTCCTCGGCAAGCCGGTCGACCGGCACGCGGAGATGATCGACTACCTGCGGCGCACCCCCTCGGTGCGCGACGTGGTCGTCTCCGGTGGCGACGTCGCCAACATGCCGTGGGCGCGGCTCGAGGACTTCCTGGTCAAGGTCCTCGACGTGGAGAACATCCGCGACATCCGGCTGGCCACCAAGGCGCTGATGGGGCTGCCCCAGCACTGGCTGCAGGACGAGGTGCGCGCCGGCATGGAGCGGGTCTCGACGATCGCCCGCAAGCGTGGGGTCGCGATCGCCCTGCACACCCACGTCAACCACGCCAACTCGGTCACGCCGCTGGTGGCCGAGGCCGCGGGTGCGATGTTCGAGGCCGGCGTGCGCGACGTGCGCAACCAGGGCGTGCTCCTCGACGGGGTCAACGCCGACCCGCACGCCCTGCTCGACCTGTGCTTCCGGCTGCTCGACGGGGCGCAGATCATGCCCTACTACTTCTACATGTGCGACATGATCCCGGCCTCGGAGCACTGGCGGGTCTCGGTCGCCGACGCCCAGCGCCTGCAGCACCACATCATGGGCTACCTCCCGGGGTTCGCGACGCCGAGGATCGTGTGCGACGTCCCGTTCGTGGGCAAGCGCTGGGTGCACCAGGTGGCCTCCTACGACCGCGTGCGCGGCGTCTCCCACTGGACGAAGAACTACCGCACCTCCATCGAGGCCGCCGACCCCGAGGCGCTGACCCGCACCTACGAGTACTACGACCCGATCCACACCCTGCCGCCCGAGGGCCAGGCGTGGTGGGCCGGGCAGACGGAGGACCGCGTCCAGCAGATCGGCTGAACCGCTCGCATGGTTCCCCGATGTCGGGGAACATCTCGCCCATGCCGCGACTGAGGACGGTCTCCCCCCACGAGCCCGGGCTGACCCGCCGTCGCGCGGGGCGGGGATGGACCTTCTGGGACACCGACGGGACCCGGATCACCGACCCGGTCGAGGTACAGCGGATCAAGTCGCTGGCGATCCCGCCCGCGTGGAGGGACGTCTGGATCTCGCCGTACCCCCACGGCCACATCCAGGCGGTCGGGACCGACGACGCGGGACGCCGGCAGTACCTCTACCACCCCGTGTGGCGGGAGAAGCGCGACAAGCAGAAGTTCGACCGGGTGCTGCGCTCGGCGCGGCGGCTGCCCGCGGCGCGGCGTGCCATCGCCCGCGACCTCACGCTGGAGGGGATGCCGCTGGAGCGGGCCAACTCCGTGGCGGTGCGCCTGCTCGACCTCGGGTACTTCCGCATCGGCAGCGACATCTACGCCGACACCAACGGCTCCTTCGGGCTGACCACGCTCGAGCGGCGGCACGTACGCAAGCAGCGGGACCGGCTGGTCTTCCGGTTCACCGGCAAGTCGGGCGTGGAGCACAGCATCGAGATCGACGACCCCGAGGTGCTCGTCGCCCTGGAGAGCCTGCGGCGGCGGCGCGGGGGCAGTGCGCGGCTCCTCGCCTACCAGCTCGAGCGGCGCTGGCGCGACCTGGACGGGTCCGCGGTCAACACCTACCTCTCGGGCCACCTCGAGGAGCTCACCGCCAAGGACTTCCGCACCTGGCACGCGACCGTGCTCGCGGCAGCGGCCCTCGCGGCCACCGACGAGCCGGGCGACACCAAGCGGTCGCGCCAGCGGGCGATCAAGGCCGCCGTGGCGGAGGTGGCCGAGTACCTCGGCAACACCCCCACCATCGCCCGGAGCTCCTACATCGACCCCCGGGTGATCGACCTCTACGAGAACGGCACCACCATCGACCGCGACCTGGTCACCAAGCGCTACCGCACCCCCGCCGCCAAGCAGCGCACGATCGAGGCCGCGGTGCTGGACCTGCTGGGCTGACGGCTCGACCGCCCCCTGGACGGCCGTGTGGACGTGGACGTGGGCGGTGCCTGGGCCGTCCCGGGTTCCTACCACGGCGAGGAACCCGGACGGCGGTCACCGCCCACGCGCAGAGTCTGCTGCATCCGGGGCTCCGTCACGCAGGGTCGAGCACCAACCGGCGCTCGCGGTGTAGACCGCTGTCCGCCGTGACCCGCGGAGGGCTCAGTGCGTCGGGCGGTTCTCGTACGGCGTGGACAGCACGATCGTGGTCCGCGTGGAGACGTTGGCCACCGCGCGGACCCGCGCCAGCAGCTCCTCGAGGTCCGCGGGCGTGGCGACCCGCACCTTGAGGATGTAGGACTCCTCCCCCGCCACCGACCAGCACGACTCGATCTCGCTGATCCCCTCGAGGCGCTCGGGATAGTCGTCCTTCTCGGAGACGTCGAAGGGCGTGATGCTGACGAAGGCGGTCAGGGGCTTGCCGGCCGCGGCGTGGTCGATCGTGGCGCCGTACCCGAGGATCAGGCCGCGCTCCTCGAGCCGCTTGACCCGCTGGTGCACCGCGCTGGTCGACAGGCCGGTCGCCTTGCCCAGGTCGGTGTAGGACATGCGGCCGTCCTCGGCGAGCAGGCCCAGGATCTGGCGGTCCGTCTTCTCCACGGGCACGAGCCTAGCGAGCCGGGCCGTGCAAGACTCCCGGCCGTGACCCCACGACTCATGCTGCTGGACACCGCCTCGCTCTACTTCCGCGCCTTCTTCGGCGTCCCCGACACCGTGGTGGCGCCCAACGGGATGCCGGTCAACGCCGTGCGGGGCTTGCTGGACTTCATCACCCGGCTGGTCGAGGAGTACCACCCCACGCACCTCGCCTGCTGCTGGGACAACGACTGGCGGCCGCAGTGGCGCGTGGACCTGCTGCCGTCGTACAAGGCCCACCGGGTCGAGGCCGTGCGCCCCGGGGACGCGCCGGACGTCGAGGAGGTCCCCGACCCCCTCGAGCAGCAGATCCCCGTCATCGTGGCGGTCCTCGAGGCCTTCGGGATCGCCGTGGTCGGAGCGGACCACTACGAGGCCGACGACGTCATCGGCACCCTGGCGACCGGGGCGGGCATGCCGGTCGACATCGTCACCGGCGACCGCGACCTGTTCCAGCTCGTCGACGACGACGCCGAGGTGCGGGTGCTCTACACCGCCCGTGGGGTCGGCCGGCACGAGCGGGTTACCAACGAGGTGGTGCGCGCCAAGTACGACGTGGACGCCTCGCAGTACGCCGCCTTCGCGACCCTGCGCGGGGACTCCTCCGACGGCCTCCCCGGCGTGCCCGGGGTGGGCGACAAGACCGCGGCGCTGCTGCTCAACCGGTTCGGGGACCTCGAGGCGATCATCGACGCCGCCCGGGACCCCGACGGCGACATGGGGCCCGGCCCCCGCGGGAAGATCAAGGCCAGCCTGGACTACCTGGCGGTGGCGCCGCAGGTCGTGGCCGTGGCCCGCGACATCGATCTCGGCTCGCCCGACCTCACCCTGCCGGCGGAGCCGGCCGACCCCGAGATGCTCGCGGCCGTCGCCGAGCAGTGGGGCCTGACCAGCCCGGTCGAGCGGCTGCGGGAGCTGCTGGCTACTCGCTGACCGAGGAGTAGGCCACCACGCCACGACGCAGCCGCCGGGCGGCCTCGCGTGCCGTGGCGCGCAGCCGGCTGTCCGTCGTGGCGTCGGCCACCTGGTCGGCGAGGTCGAGCAGCTGCTTGACCCACCGGACGAAGTCACCGGCCGCCAGCTCGGTCACGCGCAGGATGTCGTCGAGGTCGTCGCCCTCGGCCCAGCGGTGCGCGGCCCAGGCGAACCCCAGGTCCGGCTCGTGCAGCTGGTCGAGGTGGTGGTCGCGCTCCAGCGCGTCGAGGTCGGACCAGATCGAGACCATCTCCGAGAGCACCTCGCGGACCGGCCCGCCCGGGATCCGCGGTGCGGCCGCGTCGTCGGGCCGGCGCGACTCGTAGACGAGGGTGGAGAGCACCGCGGCCAGGGCCGAGGCGTCGAGGTCGTCCCACAGCCCGGCGCGCAGCGACTCGGCCGTGAGCAGGTCCATCTCGTTGTAGATCCGCATCAGGGTGCGGCCGCGGTCGGTGACCTTCGAGGAGGACGGGTCGTCGCCCTCGAGGTAGCCCAGCGCCGTGAGCACGTCGCAGACCCGGTCGAACTGGCGGGCGATGGTGTTCGTGCGCTGCTCGATCCGGCGCTTGAGGGTCCGGGCGTCCCGGTCGAGCTTGAACCAGCGCTCCGACCACCGGGCGTGGTCCTCGCGGTCGGGGCACCCGTGGCACGGGTGGGCCCGGAGCTGTGCTCGCAGGTCCTCGATGCGACCTTCGTCGCCGGCCCCGCCCGCGCTCCCCCGGCCGCCGCGCCTGCCGGGTGGCGGCGGAGTCAGGTTGTGGGTCTTGTTGCGCAGCGTCGAGGCCAGGTCGCGCCGGGCCTGGGGGTCGCGTCCGTTGAAGTTGCGAGGGATCTTCACCCGGGTGATCGACCCGACCGGCGTCGGGAAGTCGACCAGGCTGAGCCGTCGGGCGTGCCGGTCTGCGGTGAGCACGTAGGGGCGCGGTCCGTCCCGGTCCGCCCGGGTGCCGGGGTCGATCACCACGGCCATGCCGGCGAAGCGACCCGCGGGGACCTCGATCACGTCGCCGGGACGCAGCGACTCCAGCGAGTCGACGACCTCGGCGCGGCGGTCCGCCCGGCGGGACTTGGCGAGGTTCTTCTCGGTCTCGGAGAGGCGGTGTCGCAGGGCGGCGTACTCCATGAAGTCGCCGCGGTCGCAGGCCGCGGCGTCGGCGTACCCGGCGAGCGCGTCCTCGCTCTTGCGCAGCTGCCGGGCCAGCCCGACCACCGCCTTGTCGGCCTGGAACTGGGCGAACGAGGACTCCAGCAGCTCGCGTGCCCGGTCGCGGCCGAACTGGTGCACCAGGTTGACCGCCATGTTGTACGACGGGCGGAAGCTCGACTTGAGCGGGTAGGTACGGGTCGAGGCGAGCCCGGCCACCGCCTTGGGGTCCAGACCCTGCTGCCAGAGCACGACCCCGTGCCCCTCCACGTCGATCCCGCGGCGTCCGGCGCGCCCCGTGAGCTGGGTGTACTCCCCCGGGGTGATGTCGGCGTGCGTCTCGCCGTTCCACTTGGAGAGCTTCTCGATGACCACCGACCGGGCCGGCATGTTGATGCCCAGGGCCAGCGTCTCGGTGGCGAACACGACGCGGCACAGGCCGCGGAGGAAGAGCTCCTCCACGCACTCCTTGAAGCGGGGCAGCATGCCGGCGTGGTGGGCGGCGATGCCGCGGGTGAGCCCGTCCAGGAACGCGTGGTAGCCGAGCGCCTCGAGGTCCTGGTCGGGCAGGTCCGCGCAGCGCTCCTCGACGAACGCGAACACCTCGTCCCGCTCCTCGGGCGTGGTCAGGCGCAGGTTGGCGTTCAGGCACTGCTGGACCGCGGCGTCGCAGCCGACCCGGCTGAAGACGAACACGATCGCGGGCAGCAGCCCGGCCCGGTCGAGCTGCTCGACCACCTCCGAGCGGCTGGGCGTCCACGCGCCTCGGGCACCGCCGGGCCCCTTCGGCGGGCGCTTCCCGCCACGGGCCGGGCGGCGGTCCTTCATGCGGCCCCGCGCCCAGTCGTCGCGGGCGACGCGCTCGAGCTGGGGGTTGACCCGGGGCTCGCGCCGTCGCTCCTCGAGCTCCGCGGGGTCGGTGCCGCCCTCGTCGGCGAACAGGTCGTACATCCGCCGCCCGACGATCACGTGCTGGTAGAGCGGCACCGGGCGCCGCTCCTCCACGACGGTGGTGGTCTCGCCGCGGACGGTGCCCAGCCACTCGCCGAACTCCTCGGCGTTGCTGACCGTCGCGGACAGCGACGCCAGGGCCACCGACTCCGGCAGGTGGATGATCACCTCCTCCCACACCGCGCCGCGCATCCGGTCCGCGAGGTAGTGCACCTCGTCCATGACCACGAAGCCGAGGCCGGTGAGGGTGCGCGACCCGGCGTAGAGCATGTTCCGCAGCACCTCGGTGGTCATCACCACGACCGGAGCCTCGCCGTTGATGCTGTTGTCCCCGGTCAGCAGGCCGACCTGCTCGGGTCCGTAGCGGCGGACCAGGTCGTTGAACTTCTGGTTCGACAGGGCCTTGATCGGCGTGGTGTAGAACGCCTTGCGGCCGGTGGTCAGCGCCAGGTGCACCGCGAACTCGCCGACGATGGTCTTGCCCGAGCCGGTGGGTGCGGCCACCAGCACGCTGCGGCCGTCCTCGAGCTCGCGGCACGCGCGCAGCTGGAAGTCGTCGAGGGTGAAGGAGAGCCGCGAGGCGAAGTCCGCGAGCTGCGGGTGCTGCCGGTTGCGGCGGTAGCGGGCGTAGGAGTCGGACGGCGAGGACATCACGGCACCAGTACCCGCAGGGCCAGCGGAGCCACCTCGACGGTCACGGGCAGCGGCGCGATCCGCTCGCCGTCGGCGTACGCCGTGACGCCGGCGGCCGCGATCGTGACCTTCCTGGCGTGCTGGTGGCGGTAGTCGCGGTGGTGCACGTGCGTCCCCCGGAACAGCTTGGGGTAGGTGCGGACCAGCTCCCTCTTGGTCATCGGCCGGATGGACACGACGTCGAGCAGGCCGTCGTCGAGCACCGCGCCCTCGGTGATCCGCAGGCCCCCGCCGAAGGACGGGCCGTTGCCCACGGCGACCATCATCGCCTCGTAGCGCTCCTGCCGGCCGTCGATCTCCACGGTGTAGGACAACGGGCGGAACGTGCGCAGCTCGGCCAGCGTGGCCAGGTTGTAGCGCATCTGGCCGCGTGGCCAGGTCATCTGGTTGGCGCGCTCGGTGACCACGGCGTCGAAGCCGGCCGCGAGCACGGTCACGAAGTACGTCGACCCGATCCGGGCGAGGTCGATGCGCCGCTCGCGCCCGCCGATGACCACGTCGGTGGCGGCGGCCGGGTCGTTGCGGGGCAGGTCGAAGTAGCGGGCGACGTCGTTGCCGGTCCCCGCCGGCACCAGGCCGAGCCGGGTCGCCGACCCGGCCAGGGCCTGGATGGCCAGGTGCACCATGCCGTCCCCGCCCACGACGACCAGAGTCTCGACGCCGTCGGCGACGCACTGGCGGGCCAGGTCGAGGCCCTCGTCGGCGTCGCGGCCCACGAGGTCGCGCACGGCGAACCCGGCGTCGCGCAGCCGTGGCCGGACCACGTCGGCCGCCCCGGCACCCCTCCCCTTCCCGGAGGTGGGGTTGGTGAGAAGAGCGATCTCCTGGGGCACGCCCCGACCCTATCGGCCGCCTCGACGCCTAGATCGCGGAGATCTCGTCGTCGCCCCAGTCCTCCACCGCTCGACGACCGCGGCGCCGGTCGACGACCCGGGCGATGCCCTCGGAGATGAAGATCAGCAGCGTCATCGGCAGGGCCAGCATCAGCATGGAGAACGGGTCGGTGGACGGAGTGGCCACGGCGGCGAAGATGAACGTCGCCAGGACGATCCACGGCCGGTGCCGGCCCAGGGCCTTGCCCGAGACGACCCCGGCGAGGTTGAGCAGCACGATGAACAGCGGGATCTCGAAGGCGACGCCGAAGACCAGCAGCATCCGGGTGATGAAGGTGAAGAAGTCGCCGAACTCGGTGAGCTGGGTCAGCTCCATGGGGGTGAAGCCGATCAGGGCGGCCACGCCCTTGGGCAGCACGTAGTAGCCCGTGGCGACCCCGGCGAGGAACAGGGGCCCGGCGACGACGGCGAACAGCCGGGTCCACCGGCGCTCGTTGTCGTGCAGGCCGGGGGTGATGAAGCCCCAGAGCTCGTAGAGCCACAGCGGGGAGGTGCCCACGATGCCGGCCAGCGCGCACAGCTTGAGCTGGAGGAGCAGGGGGCTGCCGATCCCGGTGATCACGGCCTGGGTCTGCACGTCCTGGCCCAGGGACGCCGCCGCGTCGCGGTAGGGCTCGTAGATCAGGTCGAAGAGCTGCTGCCAGAAGAACAGCGCGATGACGGTGCCCACGACGAGGTAGAGCGCCGAGCGCATGATGCGTGCGCGGAGCTCGCGGAAGTGGTCGCCGAGAGACATCCGGCCGCCCTCCCCCACGGGGTCACGGGGGCGGCCGCGGAAGAGCTCGACGACGCCGCTGACGGACACGGGCGCCTGGTCCCCCGCCTAGGAGCGTGAGGACCCCGGGTCCTCCGGCTGACGCTCGGGGGACTCGGTGGTGCGGTGCTGGGCGTCGAGCTGGCGCTGCTCGGGGGTCCGGGTGTCGTCCTCGTCGTCGTCGTCGATCAGGCCCTTGGTCTCGGCCTTGAAGATGCGCAGGGCGCGACCGCTGCCCCGGGCGAGCTCGGGCAGCTTCTTGGCGCCGAAGAGCAGCACGAGGATGCCCACGATGATCAGCAGCTCGGTGGTGCCGAGACCGGCGAGCAGGGGAAGAGCCAGCGGGAACGTCATGCGGCCATGCTACGCCGTCACCCCTCGCGGGGCGGAGTAGTCCGCAGGATCGCCGGCGTACAGGTCCAGTGCGGTGCGGGCGGTGCGAGCGGCCTCCGCGCGCCACGAGGCCGGCTCGACCACGGTCACCGCGGGCGCCAGGCGCAGCACGAGCCGCACCAGCCACCGGCGGTCGGCCACGCGCAGGCGGGCCTCGAGCCGTCCACCGCCCAGCTCGGTGACCGCGTCGACGGGGTGGTACTCGGCCACCCACCGGGCGTGCGGCTCGAGGTGCAGCACCACCTCGGTGTCCTCGGGGCCCGGCTCGAAGAGCCCGCGGGACAGGTCGCGGGCCGGGAGGTCGTGCTCGCGCCGCGGCTCGTCGACGACGGCCACGTCGCGCACCCGGTCCAGACGGAACAGGCGGCGCGCACCGGCGAGGTGGCACCAGGCGTCGAGGTAGTCGTGCCCGTCGCTGGTGAGCAGCTCCAGCGGGTCCACCACCCGCGTGGTGGTCTCGTCACGCGTGGGCACGTAGTAGTCCAGGCGGGCCTGCCGGTCCGCGGCGATCGCCTCGCGCACCGTGTCCGCATGACGCCGCGCGTCGGCCGACTGCGGCAGGTGCAGGGCGACGTGCGGCGGGGCGGTGCCGGTCGCCGTGGCCTCCTCGAGCTTGGCCAGGCACCGGTCGATCACCTCGTGGGAGGACTCCGGGCTCCCCTCGCGCAGGGCACGCAGGGCGACGATCAGCGCCGACGCCTCGGAGCTGCCCAGCCGGACGGGCCGGGAGAGGAACTCCGCGTTGTCGATCCGCACCACCCCGTCGGGGTCGTCGTCCTCGATGCCGCCGAAGTCGACGTCGATCATCTTCTCCGGGGTCAGGCCGGGCAGCCCGCACATCCAGAGCACCTTGAGGTCCCGCACGATCTGCTCGGGAGTCACGCCGAAGTCGCCCGCCGCCTGGGACAGCGAGACGTCGGTCCGGCTCTGCAGGTACGGCGCCAGCGCGAGCAGCCGCGAGACCTGCTCCCGGGCCCCGCTCACCGCGGGACCTCGCCGGGGCCGGGGTCGGTGCCGGTGCCGAGCGCCGACACGACGTCGCCCAGCCGGTTCCTCACGGCGGTCCGGAGCTCGGCAGGCGACTCCACGACCACGGCGTCGGCGTAGCCGAGCAGCTCACCGGCGAACTCGCTCTCGGCACCGTAGGGCACGTCCAGCTCGTCCCAGCCCAGCGTCCCGTCTGGCCCGGTGACGCCGGTGGCACGCACCGTGGCGCGCCGGCGCAGGTCGTTGGCGGCACCGGGGCGGGCCAGCACCACGGCGGTGCGGTCCGGTCGGGGCGGGACCAGGCTCTGCGAGAGCGCCCGCAGGTCGGTGCCCTCGGGCACGGTGTAGGACCCGGACGGACCGTCGGAGGTCACCGCGCCCGTGATCCGGCTGAGCCGGAACATCCGGGGCTCGCCGCGGTCGGTGTCCAGACCGGCGACGTACCAGCGTCCGGAGGCCGTGACCACCCCCCAGGGCTGCAGGTGCCGGGTGCGGGTCGTCTGCTCACCCGCACGGGTGTAGTCGAAGCGCACGGGGGTGCGGTGCACGGTGGCCTGCCACATCGCCTCGAACGCCGGCTCCTCGGCCACCAGGGCCGGAGCCACCTGGTCCAGCTGTTCGCGGTCGAAGCTGAGACCGGAGGCCTTGAGCTTCACCAAGGCGTCGGAGGTGGCGGCGGCCAGGCCCGCGTGCCGCCAGACCCGTGCCGCGAGCCCGATGACGGCCACCTCGTCGGGCGTGAAGTCGATCGCCGGGAGCTCGAAGGCGTCCCGCTTGATCCGGTAGCCCTGCTCGTCCTCGAAGAACTTGTCGACGAAGCCCACCTCGAGCGGGATGCCCAGGGCGCGCAGGTCGTCCTTGTCGCGCTCGAACATCCGGTCGAAGGCCTCGTCGGAGCTGGCGCGGTAGGGCTCCATCAGGGCCCGGATCTGCTCCTTGGTGGTGTAGTTGCGTGCGACCAGCAGGAGGATCACGAGGTTGAGCAGGCGCTCGGACTTCGCAGCGGTCAGGTCCACGCGGCCCCCTCAGCCCACGCCGAGCACGTCGACGACGAACACCAGCGTGGATCCGGCCGGGATGCCCGGCTGCGCGGTGGAGCCGTAGGCCAGCGCGGGTGGACAGATCAGCATCACCCGGGAGCCCTCGCGCAGCCCGGCGAGCCCGCGGTCCCAGGCCTTGAGCACCGCCCCGAGACCGATGGAGAACTCTGCGGGCTCCTGGCTGAAGGTCTCCTCGAACGGCGCGTCCGCGCCCCAGACCTGGCCGAGGTAGTCGGCGGCGATGCGGTCCGGCTCCTCCACCACCGGACCGGTGCCCTCGCGCAGCAGCACGGCCCGGTACTTGGTGGCCGTCTCCAGGTCGCCGAAGTCGAACCCGACGGGGACGCCGTCGCGCTCTCGCAGCGTGGGAACGCCGGCGGGAGGCGCGGAGCGGGCTCCGGTCGGGCCGTCGAGCACCGACGTCGGGTCGGTGGAGAGGATGTCGGCGACCATCACGATCGAGTCACCGCCCTCGATGCCGATCTGCGGGGCGCCCGCGTCGCCGTAGACGTCCTCGGGCGCGGAGGCGACCACCACGCGGCTGCCGGCCGTCTTGCCCACCAGCGACCGGGCCAGGGCGGGGAACACCTGGTCGCCCAGCGTGATCTCCAACGGCCGCTGGCCCTCGCCGTGGGTGGAGATCGCGGTCTTGCCCGTGCGCGCGTCGGTCAGCGTGAGCGCCAGGATCGTCGTCGCGTTCGCTCCGACCTCGTCGCCCTCTCCCGCCGTCGTCGTCCAGGCGGTCGTCTCGCGCACCGACAGCGGGGTGTCGATCGAGACCGACGGAGGTTCGCCGTACTCCCCGGTCACCTCGACCCGGTCCCGCAGGGCCGGCTCGGCGGTGGTCTCGGTGGAGCCGCACGCGGCTGTGGTCAGCGCCAGCGCCAGGACGGCGGTGGCAGCGAGGCGTCGCTGGGTCACATTCCCTCGATGAGTCGTTCCACCCGCTCGTCGTGGGAGCGGAAGGGGTCCTTGCACAGCACGGTGCGTTGGGCCTGGTCGTTGAGCTTCAGGTGTACCCAGTCGACGGTGAAGTCGCGCCTGCGTTCCTGGGCACGCTTGATGAAGCTGCCCCGGAGCCGGGCCCGCGTGCTCTGCGGAGGGACGCTCTTGGCCCGGAACACGGCGAGGTCGTCGGTGACCCGACGGACCGCGCCGCGCTTCTCGAGCAGGTAGTACAGGCCCCGGTCCCGGTGGATGTCGTGGTAGGCGAGATCGAGCTGCGCGATCCGTGGGTGCCCCAGCGGCAGGCCGTGCGTCGAGCGGTAGCGGTCCAGCAGCTTCCACTTGATCACCCAGTCGATCTCCCGCTCGACCAGGGACAGGTCGCCGGACTCCACCGCCTTCAGCCCTCGCTCCCACAGGTCGAGCGCCTGCTCGATCACCGGGGTGTGCAGCTCCCGCCGGTCCACGAAGTCCCGGGCCCGGGCGAGGTACTCCCCCTGGATGTCGAGCACGCTCGCCTCGCGCCCGTTGGCCAGGCGCACCTTGCGCCGTCCGGTCATGTCGTGGGAGATCTCGCGGATCGCGCGGATGGGGTTCTCCATGGTGAGGTCGCGCATCACCACCCCCTCCTCGATCATCCGCAGGACCAGGTCGCAGCTGGCGACCTTGAGCATGGTGGTGGTCTCGCTCATGTTGGAGTCGCCGACGATGACGTGCAGCCGGCGGAAGCGCTCGGCGTCGGCGTGCGGCTCGTCGCGGGTGTTGATGATGGGGCGGGAGCGGGTGGTGGCGCTCGAGACCCCCTCCCAGATGTGCTCGGCACGCTGGCTGACCGAGTACGACGCACCCCGAGGCGTCTGGGTGACCTTGCCGGCCCCGCAGATGATCTGTCGCGTCACCAGGAACGGGATCAGCACGTCGGCGAGACGGCTGAACTCTCCGTGCCGGCTGACGAGGTAGTTCTCGTGGCAGCCGTAGGAGTTGCCGGCGCTGTCGGTGTTGTTCTTGAACAGGTACACGTCACCGGAGATGCCCTCGTCGCGCAGCCGGCGCTCGGCGTCGACCAGCAGCCCCTCGAGCACCCGTTCGCCGGCCTTGTCGTGGGTGACCAGGTCGACGATGTCGTCGCACTCCGGGGTGGCGTACTCGGGGTGGCTGCCCACGTCGAGGTAGAGCCGGGCGCCGTTGGCGAGGAAGACGTTGCTGGAGCGGCCCCAGCTGACCACCTTGCGGAACAGGTAGCGGGCGACCTCGTCCGGGGACAGCCGACGCTGCCCCTTGAACGTGCACGTGACGCCGTACTCGTTCTCGATGCCGAAGATTCGCCGGTCCACACCGACACACTATGCGCCCGGTGGGGAGATCGAGTCAGGGCGCGACGGGCGGTTCGTCCTCGGGTCCGGGCCCTGCCGACGGCTCGTCCGCAGCCGGTTCCTCGGCGTCGGAGGGCTGGTCGCCGAGGATCTCCACCAGCGCGGCCGGCGGGACCCGCTTGAACTTGCGCTCCTGGGAGCGGGTGCGGTCCAGGAAGGCCACCTCGAGGTCACGGGCCGGTACGTCGCGGTGGCCGGTCTCGTTCTGGCCCAGGGCGGCCGCCGCCAGGGACAGCGCCTCGTCGCGCGAGAGCCCGGGGGCGTAGCGCTCGCGCAGGTAGCCCGTGACCGACTCGGCGGCACCGCCCATGACGGCGTAGTCGTGCTCCTCGACCACCTGGCCGTCGAAGGTGAGCCGGAAGATCTGGTCGTTCTCGGGGAGGTCGCCGACCTCGGCCACGAAGATCTCGATCTCGTAGGGCTTCTCCCCGCCGCTGGAGAAGATCGTGCCCAGGGTCTGGGCGTAGGCGTTGGCCAGCCCGCGTCCGGTCACGTCGCGCCGGTCGTAGGAGTAGCCGCGCATGTCGGCCAGGCGCACCCCGGCGATGCGGAGGTTCTCGAACTCGTTGTAGCGCCCGACGGCGGCGAACGCGATCCGGTCGTAGATCTCGCTGATCTTGTGCAGCGCGGCCGAAGGGTTCTCCGAGACGAACAGGACGCCGTCGGCGTAGCGCACGACCGCGACCGAGCGCCCGCGGGCGATGCCCTTGCGCGCGAAGTCCGCCCGGTCCTTCATCAGCTGCTCGGGCGAGACGTAGAACGGCATGCTCATGGGGCGAGGGACTCCTAGGTCAGGGAGGCGGCGGGTCCGTCGGGGCGCTGCATGCGTCCGGCGATGACCCGGTCGGCGACGCTGGCGACGTCGTCCTGGGACAGGCGGGTGTGGCCTTCGGCGGTGACCACGCTGACCACCGGGAAGATCCGGCGGGTCAGGTCGGGCCCACCGGTGGCGGAGTCGTCGTCGGCGGCGTCGTAGAGCGCCTGCACGGCGGCGGTGACGCACTGCTCCTGGTCGAAGTCGTCGCGGTAGAGCTTCTTCAGCGAGCCGCGGGCGAAGACCGACCCCGAGCCGACCGAGTGGAAGGCGGTCTCCTCGTAGCGACCACCGGTGACGTCGTAGGAGAAGATCCGGCCGCGCTCGGTGAGCAGGTCGTAGCCGGCGAAGAGCGGCACCACTGCCAGCCCCTGCATCGCCATGCCGAGGTTGCCGCGGATCAGGGCGCTGAGCCGGTTGGCCTTGCCGTCCATCGACAGCGTGGTGCCCTCGATCTTCTCGTAGTGCTCGAGCTCGGTCTGGAAGAGCCGCACGAGCTCCACCGCGAGCCCGGCGGTGCCGGCGATGCCGACGCAGGAGTACTCGTCGGTCGGGAAGACCTTCTCGATGTCGCGCTGGGCGATGACGTTGCCCATCGTGGCGCGCCGGTCGCCGGCCATCACCACCCCGTCGGTGAACGTGGCCGCCACGATCGTGGTGGCGTGCGGGGCCAGGTCGGCGGCACTGCCCGCCGGCAGCGCCCGGCGCGAGGGCAGCAGGTCGGGCGAGACGCTGCCGAGGAACTCGGCGAACGAGGACGTGCCGGGAGCGAGGAAGGACGCGGGCAACCGGGCCTCGTGGGGGGACTCCATCCGGCTCACTGGCCGCCCTTCTGGATGAACGACTTCACGAAGTCCTCGGCATTGGTCTCGAGCACGTCGTCGATGTCCTCGAGGATCGCGTCGATGTCGGAGTCGAGCTGGTCCTTGCGCTCTGTGACGGCGTCGGCCGGAGCCGGGGCGGCGTCGCT
Source organism: uncultured Actinomycetota bacterium (assembly GCA_963815595.1). Taxonomy (GTDB): domain Bacteria; phylum Actinomycetota; class Actinomycetes; order Propionibacteriales; family Nocardioidaceae; genus Marmoricola. Next base: position 1,061,230 of record CAWFHA010000007.1, read on the forward strand.
CGACTCCTCCTCGTGGGACTTGCGCGGCTGCTTCTGCTCCTGCGCCATGGCGGTCTCCTGTCGGACGGACGCGGATACGTCGTACTCCGACCCTATCCACTCCCCCGAGCCCCGGCAGGCGAACACCCCTGTGCGCGCGTCCTGCGCCGCTGCCCGGCACGCCTCCCCCAAACCCGTACAGATCCGTGGTGGGCTGGGGACGCCATGCTCCTCGGTCGTAGGGATCGGACGATGTCACTCCTGCACGAGGCCTTCCCCCCTGGCAGGCCACTTCCCCCTGCACGCTCCGGCGTGCCGCTCAAGGCTGCGGTCACCCTGGTCTGCGTGCTGGCGCTGGTCGTGGTGCTGCTCCCGTTCGCCGGCTCCGCGGAGGCTCGGCGACGCCCGCAGGCGAAGCCGAACAGGCCCACGCCTGCCGCGGTGGTCGGAAAGCCGCCGCGCGGGTTCGTGCCCAAGGCCACGAGCTACTTCAGCTTCCCCAACCGGAGCAAGGCCGAGCGCGACGCCATCTACCGGCGAGTGCTGCTCAGCATCAACAGCACCTGGGGCGGACGGCGCACCCGCATCGGCACGCCCCTGCGCACCAACGGGACGATCCGGATCGCCACCTGGTCCTTCGACGACTGGGCGATGGCCCGTGCCCTCGTGGCGGCCAAGCGGCGCGGGGTGAGCGTCCAGGTGGTGGCCGCGAAGGGCGCCAACCGCGACCACGACGCGTGGCGGTGGCTGCGCCGCAAGCTGGGCTCACGGCTCTACGTCCCCGGGCGCCGGACGACCCGCGACTCGGTCAGCTTCGCTCGTCAGTGCCAGGGCTCGTGCCGCGGACCGGGCGGGACGCCGCACTCGAAGTTCTTCCTCTTCGACAACGTCGGGCGCACCCATGCTCGCGCGGTCACCTTCCAGACCTCGATGAACCTCACCGAGAAGGCGCACCGCGGCCAGTGGAACCAGGCGCAGGTGCTGGGCTCGCGTGCCGTGTACGCCGACTACCTGACCGTCTTCCGGCAGATGCGCATCGGGCGCGCGCTCCCGGACCCCTACGTGGTGAAGGCCCGTGGGACGGTCGTCAACTACTTCTTCCCCCGCCCGCGTGCCACCTCGGCCGAGGATCCCGTGATGCACCTCCTGAACGGGATCACCTGTCGGGGCGCCACCAGTGGCACCGCCGGTGGACGGACCCGCATCCGGGTCGCGCAGTACGCCATCTACGGCCAGCGGGGCGTCTGGATCGCCAAGAAGCTGCGACTGCTCTGGAAGGCGGGGTGCGACATCGCCATCATCTACTCCGTGAGCAGCCGCCCGGTCCTCTCGGTCCTGCGCAGCAGGACGGGTCGGGGACCGGTGCCGATGCGCCAGTCCGTGGTCAAGGACTCCTCCGGGGTCATCTGGCGCTACAACCACAGCAAGTGGATGACGGTCATGGGCCGGTGGGGCCGCTACCCCGGTGCCAACGAGGTCTTCACCGGGTCGGCGAACTGGGCCGACATCGCCTTCGGCGACGACGAGCAGATGCAGCGCATCTCCAGCCGGCGCGAGGCGATCCGCTACAACACCGCCTTCGCCAAGACGTGGCGCCAGCGCACCTCCAGGCCCCCTGCTTACGGCCGGGTGCTCCGGTTCGGGCGCTTCGCCGCACCGCTGCCCGACGGCCCGGACGTCCCGGACGACACCCCCGCGTTCGGTCGCGGGGTCTTCCGGCACATGACCGAGGACTGAGCCGCCCGAGGACCCCCTCGCGAGGTCTCGAGACCCATTACGAGACGCGGGCGTGCTAGTTTCGCTGTCCCTTCCGGGGGTTCTCGGCCTTCACGTCTACCTGAGGGGCGCCATGCGTCGTACGCCTTCCGTGCTCACCGTCCTGCTCGCCCTGCTCGCCCCGCTGACCGTCACGCTCGGCGCAGGTCCGGCCGAGGCCACCGTGAGTGCCGTGGCCCCTGCGGCCGTGGCTCCCACCGCCGTCGGGCAGCCCCGCGGCAACTACGTGCCGACCTCGCGCTCGTACTTCTCCTTCCCCAACCGGAGCGGCGCCGAGGGCCTGGCGATCCGCAACCGGGTGCTGAAGACGATCCAGAGCACCTGGGGCGGCCCGAAGACGCCCAGCGGGCTGGCCCGTCGCGGCAACGGCACCATCCGGATCGCGACCTGGTCGTTCAAGGACTGGACGATCGCCAGGGCGCTGGTCGCCGCACGCAACCGTGGGGTCAGCGTGCAGGTGGTCGCCGCCAAGGGCGCCAACAAGGACAGCGGACCCTGGAGGTACCTCCGCAACCGGCTCGGCGGCCGGTTGTACAAGCCCGGGTACCCGAACACCCGTGAGCTGATCAGCTTCGCCCGGCACTGCGGCGGCTCCTGCCGCGGCCCCGGCGGCACCCCCCACGCGAAGTACTTCCTGTTCGACAAGGTCGGCAACGCCCGCGTGCGGCACATCGTGTTCAACACCTCGATGAACCTGACCAAGTTCGCCTACACCGGCCAGTGGAACCAGGCCCAGGTGATGAAGTCGGAGCTGATCTACAACGACTTCGTCTACATCTACCGCCAGGCTCGCATCGGCCGACGGGTCTCCCAGCCCTACCACACCCGCAACTTCGGGGCCGTGGCCAACTACTTCTTCCCCCGGCCGGGTGCGCGCTCCGGCCAGGACCCGGTGATGCACCTGCTCAACCAGGTCTCGTGCACCGGCGCCCTGTCGGGGGGCAACCGCAGCCACCGGACCCGGGTGCGGATCATCCAGTACGCGATGTACGGCGACCGCGGGGTGTGGATCGCCAAGAAGCTGCGCAACCTGTGGGGCCGGGGCTGCGACATCAAGCTCATCTACGGCGTCTCGAGCCGACCGGTGCTGCAGATCCTGCGGGCGAGGTCCGGCCGCGGCAAGATCCCGGTGCGCCAGTCGGTGATCAAGAACCGGCGCGGAGAGATCGTGAAGTACAACCACAGCAAGTGGATGACGATCTCGGGTCGCTACGGCTCCTCCCGGTCGACCTGGCTCACCTTCGCCGGGTCCTCGAACTGGTCGCTGCTGGCGTTCGCCTCCGACGAGCAGATCCAGCGGATCATCAGCCGCCGGGTGACGCTCCAGCACATGCAGGCCTTCAACAAGACCTGGGGCCAGAAGACCTCGAAGGTGCCACCGGGCGGGCGCTACGCCAGCTACGGTCGCGGCACCTCCCTGCCGGGGGTTCCGGAGGAGGCACCGACCTGGGGCCAGGGCGTCTACCGCTACATGGAGCCGTAGGCCGCAGCCCCGCTCAGCGGGCGGTCAGGGCCTCGAAGAGTCCCAGCGCGGTGTCGTGCTCGTCGAGCAGGGCGCCGACGTGGCTGCGGCTGCCGCGCAACGGGTCGATGGTGGGCACGCGCTGCAGCGACTCGTGGCCGGGGAGGTCGAAGATGACCGAGTCCCAGGACGCGGCGGCGATGTTGTCGGCGTACTTGCTCAGGCACCGGCCGCGGAAGTAGGCCCGGGTGTCCTCCGGCGGCTCGTGCATCGCCTCCTCGACGACGGCGTCGGCGACCAGCCGCTTCATCCGCCCCAGGCGGAGCAGGCGGTGGTAGAGGCCCTTCTCCGGGCGCAGGTCGGCGTACTGCAGGTCGATCAGGTGCAGCTTGGCGTCGGACCAGGCCAGCCCGTCGCGGTCCCGGTAGGACTCCAGCAGCTTGAGCTTGGCCACCCAGTCCAGCTCGTCGGCGCACTCGAACGGGTCGCGTTCCAGACGGGTCAGCACCGACTCCCAGCGCTCGAGCACGTCCTTGGTGGGTGGGTCGATGTCGCCGCCGCGGCGCTCGGCGAGGTAGCGCTCGGCCAGGTGGAAGTACTCCCACTGCAGCTCCACCGCGGTCATCTTCCGGCCGTCGCCCACCTCGAGCAGGTGGGTCAGCGACGCGTCGTGGGAGACCTCCTTGAGCGAGGACACCGGCCGGGACACGGCGAGGTCGGTCGTGATGAACCGGTCCTCGATCATCGAAAGGACGAGTGCCGTGGTCCCGACCTTGAGGTAGGTGGAGGTCTCGGCCAGGTTGGCGTCGCCGAGGATCACGTGCAGGCGGCGGTACTTCTCCGGGTCGGCGTGGGGTTCGTCCCGCGTGTTGATGATCGGCCGCTTGAGGGTGGTCTCGAGACCGACCTCGACCTCGAAGTAGTCGGCCCGCTGGCTGATCTGGAAGCCCTCGCCCCGGCCGTCCTGCCCCAGTCCGACGCGACCGGCACCACAGACGACCTGTCGGCTGACGAAGAACGGCGTCAGGTGGCGCACGATGTCCCCGAACGGGGTCGAGCGACGCACCAGGTAGTTCTCGTGGGCGCCGTAGGAGGCGCCCTTGTTGTCGGTGTTGTTCTTGTACAGCAGCAGGTCGCCCTCGCCGGGCACTGAGGCGAACCGGGTGGCGTCGAGCGCGATCTGCTCCCCCGCCTTGTCCCACACCACGATGTCCATCGGGTTGGTGCACTCGGGCGTGGAGTACTCGGGGTGGGCGTGGTCCACGTAGAGCCGAGCGCCGTTGGTGAGGATGACGTTGGCCAGCCCGAGGTCCTCGTCGGTCAGCTGGCTGGGGTCCGCGACGTCGCGGGACATGTCGAAGCCACGGGCGTCGCGCAGCGGGGACTCCTCCTCGAAGTCCCAGCGTGCCCGGCGCGCCTTGAGCGTGGCCGTCGCGTAGGCGTTGACGAGCCGGGTGCTGGCCACCATCGGGTTCGCGTGGGGATGGCCGGCGACCGAGATGCCGAACTCGGTCTCGGTGCCCATGACCCGCCGTACGCTCATGACGCGAGCGTACGGCGCGGGTCCCCGCGTCTAGACAGGTCCCCGGGAAACAGGGTCGAATTACGGACTCGCGTGTTAGGTTGCCCCCGCCCCAATCGTCCCGGGTGTCTCGGCTACAACACAACCTTCTTCGGGGGATCACCATGCCCGTTCGCCGCACCTCGGTCGCCCTGTTCTGCGGAGCCCTCGTGGCTTCGACGCTCACCGCGGTCTCCGCCTCCACCGCGTCCTCCTCAGCCGCAGCGCCGGCCGCCGCGCCGCGCGCAGTCGCTGCCCGGGTGGCAGGACAGCCGCCCCAGAACTTCGTGGCCGCCTCCGGCGCCGTCTTCGCCTTCCCCAACCGGGGCGCCGAGAAGATGGCCATCCGGAGCCGGGTCCTGCGCTCGATCAACAGCACCTGGGGCGGACCGAAGACCCCGGCCGGGCTGGCCCGCAAGGGCAACGGCACCATCCGCATCGCCACCTGGTCGTTCAAGGACATGAGCATCGCTCGCGCCCTGGTCAACGCCCGCACGCGCGGGGTCAGCGTGCAGATCGTCGCCGCCAAGAGCCGCAACGCCGATGAGAAGGCGTGGAAGTGGCTCAAGGGCCGGCTGGGGTCCAGGCTCTACCAGCCCGGGCACCCCGAGACCCGCGACATGGTCAGCTTCGCCCGCGAGTGCCGCGGCTCGTGCCGCGGTCGCGGCGGCACCGCGCACTCCAAGTACTTCCTGTTCACCAACGTGGGCACGACGCGCCACGAGCCGGCGATCACCATCCAGTCCTCGATGAACCTGACCGGCATGGGCTACCAGGGCCAGTGGAACCAGGCCGAGATCAGCAAGTCCCAGCTCACCCACGACCACTTCATGTCGATCTTCCGGCAGACCCGCATCGGCCGCCCGGTCAAGGGCACCTACCGCAACTTCACCGACGGCGGCACCGTCAACTCCTTCTACCCGCTGCAGGGCGGCCGGTCGGGCAACGACCCGGTGATGAAGATGCTCAACCAGGTCTCCTGCACCGGGGCGACGGGCGGGGGCAACGCCCGTGGGCGCACGATGATCCGCATCATCAACTACTCCATCTACGGCGACCGCGGGGTGTGGATCGCCAAGAAGCTGCGCAGCCTGTGGAACCGGGGTTGCGACATCAAGATGATCTACGCCGTCAGCAGCCGTCCGGTGATCTCGATCCTGCGCAACGGCTCGGGCCGCGGCCCCATCCCCCTGCGCCAGTCGGTGATCACCAACAAGCGCCGCGAGATCGTGAAGTACAACCACAGCAAGTGGATGACGATCACCGGACGCTACGCGGGCTCCACCGCCAACTACGTCACGATGAGCGGTTCGGCCAACTGGAGCCGGTTCGCGTTCACCGGCGACGAGCAGGTGCAGACCATCAACGGCTCGGTCCGGGCGCGCCAGCACATCGCGGCGTTCAACAAGACCTGGGCCCAGAAGACCTCGCACGCCCCCGGCTTCGGGCTCAAGGCCAAGGAGGGGCGCGTCACCGAGGCGATGCGCCTGGCCTCGATCCCCCAGCAGGTCACGTGGGGCAAGGGCATCTACAAGTACCTCAGCCCCGAAGGCGAGTGAGCCGACAGGTCAGAGGTACTGGCCGGTGTTGGACACGGTGTCGATCGACCGGCCGGGCTCGGTGCCCTGCTTCCCGGTGATCAACGTGCGGATGAACACGATCCGCTCGCCCTTCTTGCCCGAGATCCGCGCCCAGTCGTCGGGGTTGGTCGTGTTGGGCAGGTCCTCGTTCTCCTTGAACTCGTCCACGCACGCCTGGAGCATGTGCTGGACCCGCAGACCCGGCTGGTCGTGGTCGATCACCTGCTTGATCGCCATCTTCTTGGCCCGGTCGACGATGTTCTGGATCATCGCGCCGGAGTTGAAGTCCTTGAAGTACAGGACCTCCTTGTCGCCGTTGGCGTAGGTCACCTCGAGGAAGCGGTTCTCCTCGGACTCGGTGTACATGCGCTCCACGGTGGCGGTGATCATCCCGGCCACGGTGGCGTCCTTGTCCCCGCCGAACTCGGCCAGGTCGTCGGCGTGCAGCGGCAGGTCGGCGGTGAGGTACTTGGAGAAGATGTCGCGCGCCGACTCCGCGTCCGGGCGCTCGATCTTGATCTTCACGTCGAGGCGACCGGGACGCAGGATCGCCGGGTCGATCATGTCCTCGCGGTTGGAGGCGCCGATGACCAGCACGTTCTCCAGGCCCTCGACGCCGTCGATCTCGCTGAGCAGCTGGGGCACGATGGTGTTCTCCACGTCGGAGGACACGCCCGACCCGCGGGTGCGGAACAGCGAGTCCATCTCGTCGAAGAACACGATCACCGGGGTGCCCTCGCTGGCCTTCTCCCGCGCGCGCTGGAAGACCAGGCGGATGTGCCGCTCGGTCTCCCCCACGTACTTGTTGAGCAGCTCGGGCCCCTTGATGTTCAAGAAGAAGGAGCGACCCTCCTGGCCGGTCCGCTCGGCGACCTTCTTGGCCAGCGAGTTGGCCACGGCCTTCGCGATCAGGGTCTTGCCACAGCCCGGAGGGCCGTAGAGCAGCACGCCCTTGGGTGGCTTGAGCTGGTAGTCCTTGAACAGGTCCGGGTGCAGGTAGGGCAGCTCCACGGCGTCGCGGATCTGCTCGATCTGGCCCGAGAGGCCGCCGATCGAGCGGTAGTCGATGTCGGGCACCTCCTCGAGGACGAGCTCCTCGACCTCGGACTTGGGCACCCGCTCGTAGACGTAGCCCGACTTGGCGTCGAGCAGCAGCGAGTCGCCGGCGCGCAGGGTCAGCTCGCGCAGCGGCTCGGCGAGCCGGACGACCCGCTCCTCGTCGGCATTGGCGATGACCAGGACCCGGTCGCCGTCGGCGAGCAGCTCCTTGAACATCACCACCTCGCCGACCTCCTCGAAGTCGAGGGCGGCGACGACGTTGAGGGCCTCGTTGAGCATGACCTCCTGGCCACGGGTGAGCGCGTCGACCTCGACCGACGGGCTCACGGTCACCCGGAGCTTGCGGCCACCGGTGAAGACGTCGACCGAGTCGTCCTCGTTGCGCTGCAGGAAGGTGCCGAACCCGGTGGGCGGCTGCGCCAACCGGTCGACCTCCTCCTTGAGCGTGATGATCTGCTCGCGGGCCTCGCGCAGCGTCTGGGCCAGCCGCTCGTTCTGGGAGGTCACTGCGGACAGCGAGCGCTGGGTGTCCAGCAGCCGCTGGTCGAGGTCGCGGCTGGACCCCGGGCCGTCGGCGAGCCGCCTGCGCAGCTCGGTGACCTCGGCCTCGAGGTAGGCGACCTGGTTCAGCAGCTGGGCCGTGGTCGCGCCGTGCTCGGCACCTGGATCAGGCACGTGAACCACCTCCGGGAACAGGATCTGGATTTCGACCCTACTCGGAACACCTCGTGAGAAAAGGGGTTCGCGAGGAGTGTCACCGTTCCGTTTGCGTGGCGCCGCCCGCGCTCGCGGCGTCCGGCGGCAGTCCACCGGGCCGCGGACCGTCGTAGTCCACGCCGTAGGCACCGGGCGCGGGCCGTCGCTTCTTCACCGGCGCGGCCTCGCCCGGAGCCATCCGCCGGGCCGTGACCAGGAAGCCGGTGTGGCCGTTCATCTTGTGTCCGGGTCGCACCGCGAGCCCCTCGACGTGCCAGTCGCGCACCAGCGTCTCCCAGGGCTGGGGCTCGGTGAACTCGCCGTGGGCTCGCAACGTCTCCACGATCCGGCCGAGCTGGGTGGTGGTCGCGACGTAGGCGACCACGATCCCGCCGGGGACGAGCGCGTCGGCCACCACCTCGACGCACTCCCAGGGCGCCAGCATGTCCAGCACCACGCGGTCGACGGTGCTGGGCGCCTCGGCCTCGGGCAGCGCCTCGACCAGGTCACCGACGCGCAGGGACCAGGCCGGGTGCGTCTCCCCCTCCGGGCCACCGAAGAACTGGGCGACGTTGCGGCGGGCGATCTCGGCGAACTCCGGGCGTCGCTCGAAGGAGGAGACGTGGCCCGAGGGCCCCACAGCCCGCAGCAGCGAGCAGCTCAGGGCGCCCGACCCCGCCCCGGCCTCGACCACCCGCGCGCCGGGGAAGATGTCGGCCATCGCGACGATCTGGGCGGCGTCCTTGGGGTAGACCACGGCGGCCCCGCGGGGCATGGAGACCACGAACTCGCTGAGCAGCGGGCGGAAGACCAGGTACTCCCCTCCGGAGGTGGAGGTGAGCGTGAACCCCTCCTCGCGGCCGATGATGTCGTCGTGGGAGATCCCACCGCGGTTGGTGTGGAAGGACTTGCCGGCCTCGAGGCAGATGTTGTGCCGGCGTCCCTTGGCGTCGGTCAGGCGCACCCACTCCCCGGGCTGCAGCGGACCCCGGCGTACGCCGGACCAGTCGGTGGTGCTCACCGGCGCGCCCCCTCCTCGAAGGCCCGGTCGACGTCGGCCGTGGTGAGCACCCCGAAGATGGTGCCGTCACCCTCGACGAGCACGTACTCCTCCGCGGGGGTCGACGACATGGCCCGCACCAGGTCCTCGCCGGTGATGTCGGCGGGCAGCACGAGCCCTTCCTCGATCGAGCGGGCCACGGCGCTGACCGGCACCCACGCGCGTCGCTCCTCCGGAGTGGCGAGCAGGGCGGCCTCGCTGACCACGCCGCTGAGACGATCGTCGCCGACGTGCACCACCATGGCGCCCGCACCGGCCTCCTGGGCGCGGCGCACGGCCTCGGCCACGGACAGGTCGTCAGGGACCGCGATCACCCGCCGGGCCAGGGGCCGGGCCCGCAGCGACGGGAGCCGCCGCCGCACCCGCGCGCTGACGATGGAGGCGGTGGCCCCGGTCCACAGGAACGAGGCGATCACGACCGCGATCAGGTAGTCGAAGATGTCCGGCGTGAACCCGAAGATCGATCCCGCGAGGACCGGCCAGGCCAGCACCAGCACCGCGCAGGCGCGCCCGCCCCAGGCGGCCACGATCGTGCCGCGGTGCATGTCGGAGGTGACCCGCCACACCGCCGCGCGCAGCACCCGGCCGCCGTCCAGGGGCAGGCCCGGGACGAGGTTGAGCACACCCACCAGCAGGTTGGCTCCCGCCAGGCCGGCGACCGCGAGGCGCAGCAGGCCGTCGGGGGTGACCAGGAGCAGGGCCGCCGCGGCCGCCCCGACCGCCAGGGAGGTGAGCGGGCCGACCACCGCGACCTTGAACTCCTGGCCCGGAGTGCGTGCCTCGGAGTCGATCTCGGTGGCGCCGCCGAGGAAGTGCAGGCTGATCGAGCGCACCCCGAGGCCGTAGCGCTGGGCCATCAGGGCGTGGGAGATCTCGTGCAGCAGGACCGAGAGGTAGAGCAGCACCGCGAACGCGACGCCGGCGACGTACTTCAGCACGCCCAGCCCCGGCTCGACCTGCTCGATCCGGGGGGCCAGGAGCACCGCGATCAGCAGGGCCACCAGCAGCCAGGAGGAACGGACCAGGACGTCCACGCCGCGGACGCTGCCCACGCGCAGCGTCCCGGGCGGGTACGCCGGGCGCGGGCCGCCACGCTGCCCGCCTCCCTGCCCCTCCGGGGTCCCCTGTCCGCTCACGGCTCAACGCTAGCGCGCCCGGGCACTGTCGGTGCCGCGCCCTACCGTGGAGGCCATGCAGGCAGAACCGGTGCCACCGCCCACCCGCATCGGCACGCCGGTCGACGGCGTGGAGGTGCTGGGCTCGCTGTCGCCCAGCCGCGCCGCGGACTACCGCACGTGCCCGCTGCTCTACCGGCTGCGCACGATCGACCGCCTCCCCGAGCCCCCCTCCCCCGCCGCGGTGCGCGGCACCGTGGTGCACAAGGTCCTCGAGGACCTCTTCGACCTGCCGGCCGCCGAGCGCACCCCGGCCCGGGCCGAGGCGATGGTCGGGGACGCGTGGGCGAGCGTGCTCGACGCCGAGCCCGAGCCGCACGAGCTGGCGTCGTGTCGCGCCAGCATCCGCGCCTACTTCGACCTCGAGGACCCCCGGCGTCTCGAGCCCGCTGAGCGTGAGCTCTACGTCGAAGCCCTCCTGGAGTCCCGTCTGCTCCTGCGTGGCTTCGTGGACCGGCTCGACGTCGCACCCGACGGTGCCGTGCGCGTGGTCGACTACAAGACCGGCCGAGCCCCGGCGGTCGGCTTCGAGGGTCGTGCCCTGTTCCAGCTGCGCTTCTACGCCCTGGTGCTGTGGCGCAGCCGCGGGGTGGTGCCGGCCCAGCTCCGCCTGGTCTACCTCGGGGACGGCCAGACGGTCAGCTACGCACCCGACGAGCAGGACCTGCTGGCCACCGAGCGGCTGGTGGAGGCGGTGTGGCGCGCGGTCGAGGCGGCGCAGCGCACCGGTGAGTGGCTGCCCAACCCCGGGCCGGCCTGCCGGTGGTGCAGCTTCACCGACCACTGCCCGGCGTACGGCCACGAGCCGCCGCCCCTGCCGGCACCCGAGCCCCTCAGCCCGGTCGCTGTCGCTCGGCCCACAGCGCCGCAGCAGTCCGGTCCGTGACGCCGATGGCTGCGAAGACCGAGGTCAGATGCGCCTTGACGGTCCGCTCGCTGATCCCGAGCCGACGGGCGATCTGCTTGTTGGCCAGTCCCCGGCGCACCAGCTCGAGGACCTCGGTCTCCCGGTTCGTCAGCCTCGGTCGGGTGGACGTGGTGGCTCGCGCGGTGAGCAGCTGCCGCGCCACTCGGGGGTGCAGCGGAGAGTCGCCGTCCGCCACCGAGCGCACCGCTGCGACGAGGTCGTCGGGCTCGGCGTCCTTGAGCATGTAACCCACCGCCCCGGCGTCGAGGGCGCCCACGATGCGCTCGGCGTCGGAGAACGACGTCAGCACCAGCACCTGGGTGGTCTGCTCGGCCGTGATCTCCCGGGTGGCGGTCACTCCGTCCATCCCGGGCATCTGCAGGTCCATCAGGACCACGTCGACCTGCAGCCGGGCCGCGAGGGCCACCGCCTCGCGGCCGTCGGCCGCCTCCCCCACCACCTCGATGCCCTGCGCAGCGGAGAGCAGGTGCACCAGCCCGCTGCGCACCATCGGGTGGTCGTCGACGACCAGCACCCGCACCGTCATGTGGCGACCTCCAGGCGCACCCGCGTCCCCTCTCCGGGCGCCGAGCGTACCTCCAGGCTGCCGCCTGCCTCACGGATCAGGTCGCGCATCCCACGGAGCCCGAACTGGTCGCGCCCCGCCAGGCTCGCGGGGTCGAACCCGGCGCCGTCGTCCTCGACGACGAGGGTCACCCCCGTCCCCGAGCCGCGCAGGGCCACCCGGAGGTGGTCCGGGTGGCCGTGCCGGGCCGCGTTGCGGACCGCCTCCTGCGCGACCCGCCAGACGACGGCCGCCGCGGTCGGCGGGAGCTCGGGGAGGTCCTCGACGACCAGCTCGGTGTGGACCCCTGCCTGCTCCACCGGCGCGAGCAGGTCGTCCAGCGCTCCCCGTAGCCCGGTCTCGTGCAGGTCGGGCGGGTAGATCTCCACGAGCAGGGACCGCAGCGCGCGCAGGCTGGTGCGGACGCTGTGCCCCACCCGGTCGAGGACCTCGGTGGACGCGACGCCGGTCCGCGAGACGCCGGCCAGGGTGAAGGCGGCACCGGCCAGGTCCTGGACGACGCTGTCGTGGAGGTCCCTGGCGATGCGACGCCGTTCGGCGTCCGAGGCCTCTGCGGCTGCGAGGAGGAGCGCCTCGCGCGCCTCGGCGTCGCGGCGCAACCGTCGGGTGAGCCACCAGGTGAGCGGGGCGGCGAGGAGCGTGAGCACCGCGGTGCCGCCGAGGGTCACCGGACGGAAGAACCGGGAGATCTCGGCGGTGCGGCCGTTGACGTCCGCGAGCGTGACGTAGGTCTCGAAGAGCAGCGGCTCACCCTCGGGGGAGGTGAGCCGCGTGTAGACCTCGACGATCTCGCCCGCGCCGGACTCGAACCGGTTCTCCGGCTGCGTCAGGTCCGTGAGCTCGGCGTTGCTGCCTCCCCGGGCGAGCACCTCGTGCTCCTCCGCGCCCAGCGGGAATCGCTGTCCGATCAGCCGGGGCTCGTCGGAGTAGACGATCGTGCCGTCGGTGGACCAGAGCTTGAGGCGACGTACGTCCTCCAGACGGAGCCGGTCGCGGACGATCTGGTCGAACCGGTCGATGGCACCGGGGTCGCCGGTGACCAGGCCCCGGGTGAGCGCAGGTTGCACGACCGTCTGCCCCAGCGCCTCGGTGACGCTGCGGGCGTCGACGATGGCCTCCCGCTCCGCCGCCCGGGAGCTCAGCCACGAGGTGACCGAGGCCACGAGCACGAAGGCCAGCAGGACGGCCGCCGCGAACTGCGCCACGGGATGGGTGTGCAGTCGCATGGCCGGTCCTCGTCGTTCGGGAGGCGATCGCCCCAGTATGTCGAGCGGTGCCCCCGGCGTCCCGGGACCGCCTTCCTCAGAACCGGACCACGCCCCGGCAGTGCTGCCCGGTGCCGACGCGGCGTGCGGTGAACACGATCGTGTCGGTGCCGCGCAGGTTCACCATCACCCGGCGGACCTCGAACGAGCCGCTGCGACCCTGCGTCCTGCGGTAGCCCCGCGAGACCACCGAACCGTTGTGACGCAGGTACCAGCGCCAGGTCTGTCCACGGCGGTTGGAGTCGATCTCGCCCTCGACCTCGATGCGGCCGTTCTCGGGACTGGCCTTGAGCTTCCAGGTCGCCCCGCTGCTGCAGGGCCCTCTGCGGACGACGTCCCCGTCCTTGGCGACGGCCGGCGCGGCCGGGACCAGCAGGACGGCGACCATGGCTGCTGCTGCCGGGACGAGGGTGCGGGTGCGGTTCATGACGTCTCCTCCGACGGTGGGTCCGGACGGATCCGTCCGGTGCTCCACGGTCCCCCGGTCAGCGGACCGGACGCCATTGGACCTCGGTCCTAGGACCGTCGGTCACCGGTGCAGCAGCGCCAGGCTGTGCGACGCCAGGCCAACGAGGGTGTCCCGCAGCACGCGTCCGGCCGTCTCGGGGACGGCGACATGGTTCGGCACCACGAGGACCTGGCAGCCTGCCGCCTCGGCCGAGGCGGACCCGGTCGGGGAGTCCTCGATCGCCACCGTGTGGCGGGGGTCGAGCCCGAGCAGCTCGGCGGCCCGCTGGTACGGCTCGGGGTGCGGCTTGCCATGGGTCACCTCGTCGCCGCACACCACCGCGTCGAAGGAGCCGGGCGGCAGGGCTCGCAGCACCGGGTCGACGAAGCGGCGCCACGACATCGTGACCAGCGCGCAGGGCACCTCCCGGGCCCTCAGGTCGGCCAGCAGCTCGCGCGCCCCGGGTCGCCACGGCACCGACTCCTCGACCAGCCGGGTCACGCCGTCGAGGAGCTCCTCGACGATCTGGTGCGGCGTACGGTCGATGCCCATGTGCTCGCGCATGTAGGTCGCCGAGTCGAGCAGGTCGCCGCCCACCACTGCGAGCGCGTCCTGCTCGGACCAGCGGCCGCCGTACTTCTCGGCGAGGGCGTACTCGCACCGCATCCAGTAGGGCTCGGTGTCCACGAGCGTGCCGTCCATGTCCCACAGGACGGCCGCGGGCGCGGTGGGAGGCCTCATTCGTCGGGGTCGTAGCCGAGGTTGGCCGAGAGCCAGCGCTCGGCCTCGGTCATGGTCCAGCCCTTCCGCTCCGCGTAGTCGGCGACCTGGTCGCGACCGATCCGACCCACCACGAAGTACTGCGAGTCGGGGTGGGCGAAGTACCAGCCGCTGACCGAGGCGCCGGGCCACATGGCCATCGACTCGGTCAGCTCGATGCCGGTGGCGTCCTGCACGTCGAGGAGCTCCCACAAGGTGACCTTCTCGGTGTGCTCGGGGCAGGCGGGGTAGCCGGGGGCGGGCCGGATCCCGGTGTAGCGCTCCGCGAGCAGGTCCTCCTGCCCGAGGGTCTCGTCGCGGGCGTGGCCCCAGAACTCGGTGCGCACCCGCTGGTGGAGCCGCTCGGCGAACGCCTCGGCCAGCCGGTCGGCCAGCGACTCCAGCAGGATCGCGCTGTAGTCGTCGAGGTCGTCCTTGAACTCGCGGACCTTGTCCTGGCTGCCGAGGCCGGCGGTCACCGCGAAGGCGCCGACGTGGTCGGGCAGACCCTGCTCCCGCGGCGCCACGAAGTCGCCGAGCGAGCGGTTGGGCACACCGTCGCGGTGGGCCCCCTGCTGGCGCAGGTTGTGCAGGGTGCGCAGGACCTCGGTGCGCTCCTCGTCGCGGTACAGCACGATGTCGTCACCGACGGCGTCGGCCGGGAAGAAGCCGAAGACCCCGTTGGCGGTCAGCCACCGCTCCTCGATCAGCCGGTCGAGCATGGCCTGGGCGTCGTCGTAGAGCCTGCGGGCGGCCTCGCCGGAGGTCGGGTTGTTCAAGATGTCGGGGAAGCGGCCCTTCATCTCCCAGGCGTTGAAGAACGGCTGCCAGTCGATGTACTCGCGCAGCTCGGCGAGGTCGTAGTCCTCCAGGACCCGGGTGGTGGCGCCCATGGCGGGGGCCGGAGGCTCCCAGGTCGACCAGTCGATCGGGGTCCGGTTGGCGCGCGCGTCCTCCAGCGACACCAGCGGCCGGTCGCTCTTCGCGGCGTGCCGCTTGCGCAGGGACTGGTAGTCGGCCTCGGTGTCGGCGAGCAGCTGGCCGCGACGTTCCGGGGACAGCAGTGCCGCTGCCACGGGGACCGAGCGCGACGCGTCCTTCACCCAGAGCACCGGGCCCTGGTAGCGCGGGGTGACCTTGACCGCCGTGTGCGCGCGGGAGGTGGTGGCGCCGCCGATGAGCAGCGGGATCTCGAAGCCCTGCCGCTCCATCTCGGCGGCGAAGCCGACCATCTCGTCCAGGGACGGCGTGATCAGGCCGGACAGGCCGATCATGTCCGCGTCGACCTCGCGCGCCTTGTCCAGGATCTTCTGGGCCGGGACCATCACGCCGAGGTCGATGACCTCGTAGTTGTTGCACTGCAGCACCACGCCCACGATGTTCTTGCCGATGTCGTGGACGTCGCCCTTCACCGTGGCCATCACGATGGTGCCCTTCTTGGTCTCCGCGTCACCGGGCCTCTTCTCGGCCTCGATGTGCGGGATCAGGTAGGCGACGGCCTTCTTCATCACCCGTGCCGACTTGACCACCTGGGGCAGGAACATCTTGCCGGCGCCGAACAGGTCGCCGACGACGTTCATCCCGTCCATCAGCGGACCCTCGATCACCTCGATGGGCCGTCCTCCGCGCTCGGCGATCTCGGCACGGAGCAGCTCGGTGTCGTCCTCGACGTGGGTGTCGATGCCCTTCACCAGGGCGTGGGTGATCCGCTCCCCCAGCGGCAGCGAGCGCCACTCCAGGGCGGCCACCTCGGCCTGCTCGCCGGAGCCGCGGTGCTGCTCGGCTACCTCGAGCAGCCGCTCGGCGGCGTCGGGCCGGCGGTTGAGCACGACGTCCTCGATGCGCTCGCGCAGCTCGGGGTCGATCTCGTCGTAGACCACCAGGGCCCCGGCGTTGACGATGCCCATGTCGAGCCCCGCCCGGATCGCGTGGTAGAGGAAGACCGAGTGGATCGCCTCGCGCACCGGGTTGTTGCCGCGGAAGGAGAACGACACGTTCGAGATCCCGCCGGAGACCCGCGCCCCGGGCAGGTTCTGCTTGATCCAGCGGGTGGCCTCGATGAAGTCCACCCCGTAGTTGCTGTGCTCCTCGATGCCGGTGGCCAGGGCGAAGCAGTTGGGGTCGAAGATGATGTCCTCGGGCGGGAAGCCGACCTCGTCGACCAGGATCCGGTAGGCGCGCTCGCAGATCTGGGTACGGCGCTCGAGGTTGTCGGCCTGGCCTTCCTCGTCGAAGGCCATCACCACGGCCGCGGCGCCGTACTTGCGGCACAGTCGGGCGTGCTGTCGGAAGGGCTCCTCGCCCTCCTTCATCGAGATCGAGTTGACGATCGACTTGCCCTGGACGGTGCGCAGGCCGGCCTCGATCACCTCCCACTTGGAGGAGTCGACCATCACCGGCACCCGGCTGATGTCGGGCTCGCTGGCGATCAGCTTGGTGAACCGGTCCATGGCCGCGACACCGTCGATCATGCCCTCGTCCATGTTCACGTCGATGACCTGGGCACCGGCCTCGACCTGCTGCACCGCGACCGCCAGCGCCGCGTCGTAGTCGCCGGCCTTGATCAGGTTGCGGAACCTCGCGGACCCCGTGATGTTGGTGCGCTCGCCGACGTTGACGAACAGCGAGTCCTCGGTGATGTTCATCGGCTCGAGGCCGGACAGGCGCATCGCCGGGGCGATCTCGGGCACCGGGCGCGGCGCCACGCCGTCGACAGCCTTGGCGATGGCGGCGATGTGGTCCGGGGTGGTGCCGCAGCAACCCCCGACCAGGTTGACCAGGCCGGCCTCGGCGAACTCGCCGAGGGTCTCGGCCGTCTCCGCGGCCGCCTCGTCGTACTCACCGAAGGCGTTGGGCAGCCCGGCGTT
This sequence comes from uncultured Actinomycetota bacterium, assembly GCA_963815595.1. Classification (GTDB taxonomy): domain Bacteria; phylum Actinomycetota; class Actinomycetes; order Propionibacteriales; family Nocardioidaceae; genus Marmoricola. The sequence goes on from CAWFHA010000007.1 coordinate 1,078,410, forward strand.
GGGGTAGGCCGAGACGAAGGTGTCCGCGACCCGGGCCAGCTCGGCGAGGAAGGGCCGCATCTCGCGTGCTCCGAGGGCGCAGTTCAGTCCGACGAGCAGCGGGCGTGCGTGGCGCACCGAGTTCCAGAACGCCTCGGTGGTCTGTCCCGACAGGGTGCGACCGGACGCGTCGGTGATGGTCCCCGAGACGATCACCGGCCAACGGCGCTCGTACTCCTCGAAGACCGTCTCCACCGCGAAGATCGCGGCCTTGGCGTTGAGGGTGTCGAAGATGGTCTCGATGACGAGCAGGTCCGCCCCGCCGTCCAGCAGCCCTCGCGTGGCGACCACGTAGGCCTCGACGAGCTGCTCGTAGCTGACGTTGCGGGCTCCCGGGTCGTTGACGTCGGGCGAGATCGAGGCGGTGCGTGTGGTGGGGCCCAGGGCGCCGGCGACGTACCTCGGGCGGTCCGGCGTACGCGCGCTGACGTCGTCGCAGGCGGCCCGGGCCAGCCGCGAGGCCTCGAAGCAGAGCTCGTAGGCGAGCTCGGACATCCCGTAGTCGGAGAGGGAGACGGCGTTGGCGTTGAAGGTGTTGGTCTCGACGAGGTCGGCTCCGGCCTCGAGGTACTCCCGGTGGATGGCAGTGACGATCTCGGGCTGGGTCAGCGTGAGCAGGTCGTTGTTGCCCTGCACGTCGGTCTCCCAGTCGGCGAAGCGCTCGCCCCGGTAGCCGGCCTCGTCGGGACGGTCGCGCTGGATCGCCGTACCCATCGCACCGTCGACGACCAGGATGCGCTCACGCAGGACCGCAGCGAGCTCCTCGGTGCAGTCCGGGCGGTGGTGGGCGGTGTCGGGCACAGGTGTCCTCTCGGCGTGGTGGCGTGCAGGTTCCAGCGTACGGACGTGACTGCGTGCCGGGGCGCCGGTACCGGATCCTGACATGGCTTCCGCACTAGGCTGGAGCGGTGATCGAGATCGCCGACGTGCCGCACCTCACCGACCCGGTCCTGGTGGCTGCCTTCGAGGGCTGGAACGACGCCGCCGGAGCCGCCACCGGTGTGGTCGACCACCTGATCGAGGTCTGGGAGGCCGAGGTCGTCGCCGTTCTGGACCCCGAGGAGTTCTACGACTTCCAGGTCAACCGGCCGATGGTCTCGACGACCGACGAGGGCATGCGCCGGATCACCTGGCCCTCCACCCAGGTCTACGTCGCCCGGCCTCCGGGCGCGACGCGCGACGTCGTGCTGCTGCGCGGCATCGAGCCGAACATGCGGTGGCGCCAGTTCTGCGCCGACCTGCTGGCCTGCGCCGACGACCTGGGTGTGGAGCTGGTGGTGACGCTCGGCGCGCTGCTGGCCGAGACCCCGCACACCCGGCCGATCCAGGTCAGCGGCACCGCCACCGAGCTGGACCTCGAGGACCGGCTCACCCTCGAGCCGGCGACCTACGAGGGGCCGACCGGCATCGTCGGCGTCTTCCAGGACGCCTGCGTGCGTCTCGACGTCCCGGCGGTCTCGTTCTGGGCCGCGGTCCCCCACTACCTGCCCCAGCCGCCGTGCCCCAAGGCGACGCTGGCGCTGCTGGGTCAGATCGAGGACCTGCTGGAGGTGACCATCCCGCTGGGCGACCTCCCCGAGGACAGCCGTGCCTGGGAGCGCGGCGTGGCCGAGCTGGCCGAGGAGGACGAGGACGTGGCGGAGTACGTCCGCAACCTCGAGGAGAGCCAGGACGCCTCCGAGCTGCCCGAGGCGAGCGGCGAGGCCATCGCGCGCGAGTTCGAGCGCTATCTCAAGCGCCGCAACCGGCCACGGGACTAGCGAGTCCCGGACCTGCTCACAGGGCCACGCCGAGGGCGGCGTCGGCCAGGGCGCGCACGACCTCGCCGGCCCCGGGCTCGCTGTCCTCGCCGAGGTCGGTGACGGCGCTGGCCTCGGCCCAGCGGTCGAGCAGGCGCAGCGCGGTGGGTGCGTCGAGGTCGTCGGCCAGCGCGGCCAGCACTGCGTCCACGACCGGTCCCGTCGGCGCTCCCGCAGGCGCAGCCACGGCTGCCCGCCACGCCTCCAGCCGGGCCTCGGCGGCGGGGACGTCGGCCTGGTCCCACTCCCAGTCGCTGCGGTAGTGGTGGCCGAGCAGCAGCAGCCGGATCACCATGGGGTCGAGGCCCTCCTCGCGCAGGCGTGAGACCAGGACCAGGTTGCCCTTGGACTTCGACATCTTCGCGCCGTCCAGCCCGACCATGCCGGCGTGGACGTAGGCCCGCGCGAACGGTGTGCCGGGCTCGGCCACCTGGGCCTCGGAGGCGCTCATCTCGTGGTGCGGGAACACCAGGTCGCTGCCGCCGCCCTGCACGTCGATGGGCATGCCGAGGTGGTGCCGGGCGATCGCCGAGCACTCCACGTGCCAGCCGGGTCGGCCGCGACCGAGGTCGGACTCCCAGGCCGGCTCCCCCGGGCGCTGGGCCTGCCAGAGCAGGCAGTCGAGCGGGTCCTTCTTGCCGGCCCGGTCCGGGTCGCCACCGCGGTCGGCGAAGACCTCGAGCATCTGCTCGCGAGTCCACCCCGACACCTCGCCGAACGCCGGGTCGTGGGTGACCGAGAAGTAGAGGTCGGACCGGTCCGAGTCCGGCACCGGCACCTCGTACACGCTGCCGGCCTCCGAGAGCAGCCCGACCATGTCGAGGACCAGCGGGATCGACTCGACCGCACCGACGTAGGCGTCGGGGGCGAGCACGCGCAGCGCCTCCATGTCGGTGCGGAACAGCTCGGTCTCCCGTTCGGCGAGCGCGGTCCAGTCCTCGCCGGTGGCCGTCGCCCGCTCGAGCAACGGGTCGTCGACGTCGGTGACGTTCTGCACGTAGCGCACCTCGTGTCCCGCCGAGCGCCAGGCCCGGTTGAGCAGGTCGAAGGCGACGTAGGTGGCCGCGTGGCCGAGGTGCGTGGCGTCGTACGGCGTGATGCCGCAGACGTAGAGCCGGGCCGGTCCGTCGGCCGGTGTCACCTCGCGGTGGGCCCCCGTCGCACTGTCGTGGACCCGGACGGGTGGGCCGACGGCGGGACCCGGCAGGGCTCCCGGGGACGGAGAGGTCCACGCACGCATGCGCTGGAGCCTATGTCAGAAGGCCGGCCACGGGATCGACGGCCATCCGGCGGCCGGCACCGGGAAGCTCCCGTCGCGCAGCAACCGCCGGCAGCGCCGGTCCACGGCGTCGACCTCGGCCACGGTCAGCAGCTCCTCGAGCCGCTCGCGCAGCCCACCGTGCAGTCCCTCGACGACGCACTCGATCCCCGCCCGCTCCTCGGCGGACAGCCGCTGGCCGGCGAAGCCCCAGAGCACGGTGCGCAGCTTGTCCTCGACGTGGAAGCAGACCCCGTGGTCGACCCCGTAGCGGTGGCCGTCCGGCATGGCCAGCACGTGGCCGCCCTTGCGGTCGGTGTTGTTGGTGACGATGTCGAAGACCGCCATCCGGCGCAGGGCCGTGGAGTCCTCGTGGACCAGGGTCACCGGTTGGTCGTCACCCGCGTGGGCGTCCAGGACGCGCACGAAGCCCGGGGGCACGTGCCCCTCGGGGACCAGGTCGACCGGGTCGGGCTGCTCGTCGGGGCCGGTCTCGGGGCCGGACTCGGGGCCGGTCTCGGGGCTGGTCTCGGGCTCCATCCACAGCTGCACCATGCCGGGACCAGCGGGCCCGTCGCGCAGCACCGTCGGAGGGACCACGCCCCACCCGAGGTGGTCCGAGACGACCCAGGCGGCGTACTCGCGGGCGGCCAGGGTGCCGTCGGTGAAGTCCCAGAGCGGCCGCTCACCGGACACGGGCTTGTAGACGCACTGCACCCCGTGCTCGCCGAGGCGGGCCAGGAAGGTGTGGTTGGACGCGGGCAGGATCCGGCCGACCACCACCAGCTCCCCGTCGAGGAGCCCGGAGGGTGCGGAGGCGGACGCGGCGGTCATGGCAGCTCAGGTGCGCGAACGACGGTATCCGTTGGCGCGCGGGCAGAGATGGCCCTCGGGGTCCAGGGGACCACCGCAGAACGGGCACGGCGCGCGTCCGGCCGCGACCACGGACTCGGCCCGGGCCGCGAAGGAGCGGGCCATCGCGGGCGGCATCCGGACCAGCAGGACCTCCTCGGGCTCGGGCTCCTCGATCGGCAGGTCGATCAGCTCCTGCTCGGCGGCCTCCACCGGGACCTCGACCTCCACCTCGGCGACGGGGAAGACCTCGATCACGACGCGCTCGTCGGCGGCGTCCCAGGACAAGGTGATGGTGCCCGCCCGGAACTCCTCCTCGATCGGCTGCTCGAGCGGCTCGTTGTCGATCAGCGCCACCGGGGTGACGGCGGGGATCGTCGTCTGCATGTCCTCGGTCTGGAGCAGCTCGTCGAGCAGCTCGGCCACGCGCTCGCCGAGGATCTGCACCTGCTGCTTCTCCAGCGACACCGACGTCACCTGGGCACCCGCCCGCGCCTGGAGGAAGAAGGTCCGGCTCCCGGGCTCGCCGACCGTGCCCGGCACGAAGCGCTCGGGTGGGTCGAATCGGTGGATGACGGGCATGGGCCGAGCCTAGGGCCTCGCCGAAGCACCTGGCGCGGCCGGACCGGCGCCGCCGCCGACGACGGCGTCGCTGGAGCGTCGCCGGCGCGAGCGGGACGGCGGAGCGAGGTGGGCCAGGGAGCCGGCGGCGGAGTTCATCGTGACCACGAAGGCCCGGTGCGGGGTGTAGCGCACCACCGACAGGCTGCCGGGATCGACCGTGATCCGCTGGAAGGCGTCGAGGTGCATGCCGAGCGCGTCGGCCAGGATCGCCTTGATCGGGTCACCGTGGGAGACGGCCAGCCACACGGCGTGCTCGCCGTGCTCCTCCTCCACCTCGGCGTCGCGCGCCCGGACGGCACCGACCACGCGGGCCGACATCTCCTGGAGGGACTCGCCCCCCGGGAACCGCGCGCCGGAGGGCTGCACCTGCACGGTGCGCCACAGCTTGTGCCTGGCCAGCTTCTTGATCTCCTGGCCGGTCCACTCCCCGTAGTCGCACTCCAGCAGACGGCGGTCGGTGGCCGCCCGCTGGCCGGGAGCCATCAGCTTCGCGGTCTCCCGGCACCGCTCGAGCGGACTGGTCACCACCGTGCTCAGCGGCAGCCCGGCCAGCCGCTCGGCCGCCGACCGCGCCTGCGCCGTCCCGGTCTCGTCGAGGTGCACGCCCTTGGTCCGCCCGGCCAGGAGCCCGCCGGTGTTGGCGGCGGTGCGGCCGTGGCGCGCCAGGATCACGGTTGCCATGCGGGGAGCGTACGCGGCATAGCCTGCTCCTTGTGATCGTGGACAACGCGCTGTACCGCAACGGGGAGCGGGTCGACTGCGGCGTGGAGACCTCCGACCTCACCGGTGTCCGGGACCTCGTCGAGAGTGGGGACGACTTCGTCTGGGTGGGTCTGCACCAGCCCACCGGCGAGGAGCTCGACATGGTGGCCGACCTCTACGGGCTGCACCCGCTGGCCGTCGAGGACGCCCTGCGCGCGCACCAGCGTCCCAAGGTGGAGCGGTACGACGACTCGCTGTTCATCGTGCTCAAGACGCTGTGGTACCTCGACGAGCAGGATGCCGTCGAGACCGGCGAGATCAGCCTGTTCGTCGGCCCCCAGTTCGTCATCACCGTGCGGCACGGCACCGGCGGAGCTCTCGACCAGGCCCGTCGCCGGCTCGAGGCGATGGCCTCGGTCCTGGCGCACGGACCCTCCGCGGTCGTCTACGCGGTCTGCGACGAGGTCGTCGACCGTTACGAGGAGGTGGCCGGCGCGCTCCAGGAGGACGTGGACGAGGTGGAGGAGTCGGTCTTCTCCACCGAGCGCACCAAGGATGCCGCGCGGATCTACGTCCTCAAGCGCGAGCTCGCGGAGATGCGGCGGGCGGTGATGCCGCTGCGCGAGCCGATGAACCGCTTCATCCACGGCGCCGTCGAGGGCATCCACAGCGACTCGGGCCCCTACTTCCGCGACGTGGCCGACCACCTCAGCCGGGTCGCGGACACCATCGACACCCTGGACACCCTGCTCTCGACGGCCTTCGAGGCCCACCTGGCGCAGATCTCGATCCAGCAGAACGACGACATGCGTCGGATCACCGCGATGGTCGGTCTGTTCGCGGCCCCGACGCTGGTGGGCAGCGTCTACGGGATGAACTTCGACCGGATGCCCGAGCTGCACTGGGCGCTGGGCTATCCGATGGCGCTGGGCCTGATGGCGCTCAGCTCGCTGGTCGTGCTGCTGGTCAGCAAGCGCGCCGGCTGGCTGTGAGGTCGGGCGGCGACCTCAGGCGGCGAGGACGCCGGCCCAGAGCAGGACGAGGGTGAGCACCCCCAGGGCGACGCGGTAGAGCACGAACGGCGTGTAGGAGTGCGTGGCGACGTAGCGCAGCAGCCAGGCGATGGCGGCGTACCCGACCAGGAACGAGACCACCGTGGCCACGAGCGTGGGGCCCCAGCCGTAGGCGTTGGTGCCGTTCGGGATCTCCTTGAGCTCGAAGAGACCGGCGCCGACCACGGCCGGGATGGCCAGCAGGAAGGCGAACCGGGTCGCGGCCGCGCGTTCGAAGCCCAGGAACAGCCCCATCGAGATGGTCGCCCCGGACCGGGAGACACCGGGCACGAGGGCCAGTGCCTGGGCCAGGCCCATCAGCACGGCGTGCCGCAGGCCGACCTGCTTGAGGTCGCGGTCCAGGCGAGCGGTGCGGTCGGCGACCCCGAGCACCAGGCCGAGCACGATCAGCGCCGTCGCGATGATCCACAGGTTGCGGAAGTCCCGCTCGATGATGTCCTTGAGCAGGATGCCCAGCACGACGATCGGCAACGAGCCGACGATGACGTACCAGCCCATCCGGGCGTCCACGTGGCCGCGGTACTCGGGCCGGAACAGCGAGCGCACCCAGGTGGACCCGATGCGCCAGATGTCCTTGCGGAAGTAGATCAGCACGGCCAGCTCGGTGCCGATCTGGATCACGGCCGTGAAGGCGGCGCCGGGGTCGCCCCACCCGAACCACTCGGGGAAGATCCGCAGGTGCGCGCTGCTGGAGATGGGCAGGAACTCGGTGAGCCCCTGGATCAGCCCGAGGGCCACGGCCTTGAGGAAGTCGAGCACCGCGCCAGTGTAGGGACGGCGGTGTCCCGTCCCGGGCACGCGCTCCGGCGAGCCGACGACGTCGTGCTGGCCCCGGTGGATAGCGTTCAGCCATGCAGCAGCGGTTCCTCGGCGCCACCGGCCTGTCGGTCTCGCGCCTGGGCCTGGGCACGATGACCTGGGGGCGTGACACCGACGAGCACGAGGCGCGAGAGCAGCTGACCGCCTTCGTCGAGGCGGGCGGCACCCTCGTCGACACGGCGGCGGGCTACACCGACGGCGACTCGGAGCGTCTGCTCGGATCGCTGCTCGGCGACGTGTGCCGGCGTGAGGACGTCGTGATCGCGACCAAGGCCGGCATCGGGCGGCGGCGGGGCGAGCGCTTCACCAACGCCTCGCGAGGACACCTCCTGCGCTCCCTGGACGCCTCGCTGCAGCGGCTCGGCGTCGACTCCGTGGACCTGTGGCAGGTGCACACCTGGGTCGACGACGCCCCGCTGGAGGAGACGCTCGGCGCACTCGACCACGCGGTCACGACCGGGCGTGCGGCGTACGTGGGGGTGAGCAACTACAACGGCTGGCAGACGGCCCAGGCGGCCACCTGGCAGCGGGCGGTGCCCGGCCGGGCCGTGCTGGCCTCCAACCAGGTGGAGTACTCGTTGCTCAACCGGCGCATCGAGGCCGAGACCGTGCCCGCCGCCCGGGCGCTCGGACTGGGCATCCTGCCCTGGTCGCCGCTGGGCCGCGGGGTGCTCACCGGCAAGTACCGCCACCACACCCCGGCGGACTCGCGCGCGGCGTCACCGCACTTCTCGACCTTCGTCGGGCGCTACCTCGACGAGCCCTCCCGGCGGGTGGTCGAGGCGGTCGCCCGGGCCGCCGACGGACTCGACTGGTCGCCGCTGGAGGTCGCCCTGGCCTGGGTGCGCGACCGGCCCGGGGTCGTCGCCCCGATCCTGGGGGCCCGGACGGCCGCCCAGCTGCGCGAGGCCCTCACCGTGGAGGAGTGCGAGCTGCCCGCCGAGATCGTCGAGGCGCTCGAGGACGTCTCGTCGGACCAGGAGGAGGAGAGCGAGTGAGCAGTGCCAAGCAGCGCCGGATCGAGCAGCGTCGCGCGCTGCGCCCCGGCGTCGAGTACGAGTTCTCCCGGATGCTGATCTCCCGCGAGCTGTCGCGCAGCGCCGTGACCCGGATGCTGGTGGAGCGCGCCGAGCAGGGCGGCTGGGAGCTCGACCGGGTGGCGGTGGCTCACGACGGCACCCGCCGGGTGCAGCTGCGCCGGCGGATCATCCGCCAGCGGATCGCCTTCCTGGTCTAGCGCCTCAGATCCTCGAGAGGAACCGGTCGAAGACCCGGGCCCCGAACTCCAGCGCGTCCACGGGCACGCGCTCGTCGACACCGTGGAAGAGCGCGGTGAAGTCCAGGTCGGCCGGCAGCCGCAGTGGCGCGAAGCCGAAGGCGCGCATGCCCAAGGAGGTGAAGTGCTTGGCGTCGGTGCCGCCGCTCATCAGGTACGGCGCCACCACCGCGTCGGGGTCCTCCTCGAGGATCGAGGCGGTCATGGCCTCGGCCAGCTCGCCGTCGTACGGGGTCTCCAGGCCGTGCATCTTGGTGATGAACTCGATGTCGATCTCCGGGCCCGCCAGCTCTCGCAGGGTGTGCAGGAAGTCGTCCTCGAGCCCCGGCAGGAAGCGACCGTCGACCTGGGCGCTGGCCTGGCCGGGCACGACGTTCACCTTGTACCCGGCCTGCAGCATCGTCGGGTTGGTGGTGTGCCGGATCACCGCTCCCAGCATGCGGGCGGCCGGTCCGAACTCCTCGACGAGCTCCTCGGCGTTCTCCGGCGTCGCCTCGGTGCCGGCCAGGTCGGCGACCGCGGCGAGCAGGACCTCCATCGTCGGAGTCAGCTGCACCGGCCACTCGTGGCCGCCGATGCGCGCCACCGCTGCGGCCAGGCGGGTCACGGCGTTGTCAGGGTGCCGCATGGACCCGTGCCCGGCGTTGCCCCGGGCGGTGAGGCGCATCCACGCCATGCCCTTCTCCGCGGCCTCGATGAGGTAGAGCCGCCGGCCGCGCACGGTGGTGGAGAACCCGCCGACCTCGCCCACGGCGTAGGTGCAGTCCTCGAACCACTCCCGCTTGGCCTCGACGAGCGGCCCCGCGCCCTTGTGCCCCCCGGCCTCCTCGTCCGCGGTGAAGCACAGCACCAGCGGCCGGTCGGGCACGCAGCCGGCCCGGGCCCGGGCCCGGACGGTGGAGAGCAGCATGGCGTCGAAGTCCTTCATGTCGACCGCCCCACGACCCCAGAGCTGCCCGTCCTGCACCTCTCCGCTGAACGGGTGCACCTGCCAGTCGTCGGCGTCGGCGGGCACCACGTCGAGGTGGCCGTGCACGAGGACCGGGTCACCGGTGGAGCCGCCCCACCGGGCGAGCACGTTGGTGCGGCCGGGCTCGGCCTCCCACAGCTCGCTCTGGATGCCGACCTCGTCGAGCAGGGTGGCCACGTGCTCGGCGGCCTTGCGCTCACCAGGACCGGGCTGGTCGCCGAAGTTGGTGGTGTCGATGCGGATCAGGTCACGACAGATCTCGGTGACCTCGCCGGCGGGGTCGTACTCACGGGTCGCGTCGGTGGGACTCATGCCCCCATCGTGCCCCAGGGTTCACCGGAGATAACGGGCGCCGGCATCGGGCAGGAGGTGCTGGGCACGGGACCAGCGCACGGTGCCGTCGGCGACGGCCACACCGATCTGCAACGACGCGGCGACCGGGTGCGGCCTGGTGGTCTCCCAGGACCGGGGGTGTCGCCAGGTCTCCTCGAAGACCTCGATCTCGAGGACCACCGTGCCGCGGACCGCGCGCTGCACCGTGCGCTCGCACCAGGCCCGGGCCGAGGCGGGGTCGGGCCACCGGCGCTCGACCACGACGTCCTCGTAGCCGTCCTCCTGGGGTACCCGCATCTGCAGGCGGCCAAGCGCGGTGGAGCCGACGGCCGTGGCGCCGGGGGCAGTGTCCGAGTCCACGGGCGTCGAGGTGTTCTCCATGGCGGGAGGCTAGTTCCCCGGCCCCGTCCGCGGCATGACGCGCACCCCGCCAGAGGCCCACCTGTCTAGGCCGCGGGGCCGCTTGTCGGAACCGCGGACCCCGGGCAGGACTACTTCTCGAAGGCGTCCTTGACGTTGCCGGCGGCGTCCCTGAGCTTCTCCGCGGAGTCCCTCACCGAGGCCTCCACCTGGTCGGCGCGGCCCTCGTTCTCGAGGTCCTCGTTGTCGGTGGCCTTGCCCGCCGTCTCCTTGACCTTGCCCTTGGCGTCCTTCGCGGCGTTGCTGGCCTTGTCCTCGATGCCCATCTGGATCCTCTTCTCGGTCGGTCCCTGCTGTCCGGGAATCCCCGGAGCTCGAGTATCCATGCGTGTGACCTTGATCGCTCGATCGGGCCCGCTCCCGCGTGACGGACGACGTCGCGTGTGACCGCGCTAACACGTTGCTAGCACTCGATTTGCGCTCCCCGGGAGGCATCTGGCTCACTGGTGTCTCCGCGTTGCTAGCAAGCAGGCAGCGCGAGACGAAACAGCCCGGCACGGGAAGCGCCTCTTGCTCGTCCCCGGCCGGTGTGCCCCCGACGAGGACCTCCGACGAGCAGCGAGGCGCGCCGTCGCGCGCCAGGCGATTCCGGGTAGCCACACCTCCCCTTCGCGGCGCAGCGAGGAACGGCCTTCGAGATGCTCACCAAGTCCCACCTGCGGCGTGCCGCCGCACCTGTCGCCCTGACCGGCCTGCTGACCGCCTCGGCGCTCACCGCGTCGCCGGCCTCCGCGATCGACCTCTCCCCCGGCTCCCTTGCCGCGATGGCCCCGGCAGCGGCCGCCGCCGTGGCCCCGGCCGGGGGCCTGGCCGTCGAGACGATGGCGGCCGTGCCCGCCGAGGCCAGTGCTCCGCGGCCCCGGGCCCAGGCCTCCTTCCAGCGAATCGTGGTCGGCCAGCGGCTCGAGGCCAAGCCTCCGCCGTGGCGGCTGCCGGTCGACGGCTACCGGCTGACCGCCCGCTTCGGGGCGAGTGGCCTGTGGGCGAGCACCCACACGGGTCTCGACTTCGCCGCGCCCGAGGGGACGCCGCTGCGTGCGGTGGCCCCCGGCGTGATCGCCGAGACCGGGTACGACGGCGCGTACGGCAACAAGACCGTGCTGCGCCTCGACGACGGCACGGTGCTCTGGTACGCCCACCAGAGTGCGGTCGAGGTGGAGCCCGGGCAGCGGGTCTCCCCCGGCCAGGTCATCGGCGCGGTCGGCTCGACCGGGAACGTCACCGGTCCGCACCTCCACCTCGAGGTGCGCCCCGGCGACGGCGAGCCCGTCGACCCGGACGGCTGGCTGCACGAGCACCACCTCCAGCCCTGAGCCCCGCGACCCGGGACTCGAGCCCGGGGCCGAGGCTCAGCGCACGGTGAAGGTGCGCGTGGTCCGCGAGGCGTCGAACCAGGGGTTCTGGTCGAAGACCATCGTGATCCGGTGCCGTCCCGGGCGCAGTCGGCGCAGGTCGAGCGTGCGGCGGCCGTGGGGCACCCACAGCTGCTTGAGCCGCCTGCCGTTGTCGTAGAGCGTGACCCGGCCGCGGACGGTCGACTGGTCGGCCCCGGCCGCGTACGCGATCGCCGTCAGGCGGAGGACGTGGCGCTTGGTCGAGCGCGCCCGGAGGATGGACTTGGTGGCCCAGCGGATCCGCATCCAGGACGCGTACCGGTCGATGGGGTGCACGCCGTTGGGGAAGGTGTACTCCCCCAGGGCCAGCAGCGAGATCTCCTTGCCGGCGTCGGCGGGTCGGGTCTTGTAGGACAACCCGTTCTGGCCGGGGATCGGGACGCTGGTCCGACGCCAGGTCAACGTGGTGTCCCACTCGGTGGCCCACGGGCCCAGCGTCGCGGTGATCGTCTGTCCCACGTGCGGCCGGCCGTGCAGCACCGGCGGTGCCATGTTGTACATGATCCAGTTGCTGGTGGCCGAGGACCTCTCGGCGAGCAGCGTCGAGCCGTCGTACGCCTGCACCACCACCTTGACGGTGTGCGCGTGGTCGTCGTCGGTGAGGGTGTACTGCTGCTGCTCGGCTCCGGCGATGGGCACGAAGCTCTCGGCGGTGGCCTCCTTGTCGCCGCGGTACCACTGGTGGCGCAGCTCCGTGGTGCCCGGCGGCCACTCCCCGTCGGTCGCGGTGGCGGTGTAGGTGCGGCTGACCTGCGCCGCACCGCCGGTGAGCAGGATGCGCGGCAGCGGCGCGTCCGCGCTGGCCGGGACCAGGACGCCGACGACTCCGGTCAGCAGGACGGCGACGATCGCAGCCGCGGACAGCGACCGGGCGCGGGGCGCCCGGGACGAGGTGGCGGGACCCGACGAGGCAGTGGACATTCAGTCATGATAAGTACATTTCGATACTTTTCATATGTATTGTCCAGATTCGCGGATCCCGCCTCCTCCGGTCAGTCGAGGTCGTACCGGTCGAGGTTCATCACCTTGTCCCACGCGGCGACGAAGTCGCGGACGAACTTCTCCCCGGCGTCGTCGCTCGCGTAGACCTCGGCGACCGCACGCAGCTCGGAGTTGGAGCCGAAGACGAGGTCGTTGCGGCTGCCGGTCCAGCGGACCTCCCCGGTCGCGTTGTCGCGCGCCTCGTAGGTGCCCTCGCTGCCGTCGACCGGCTTCCAGGTGACACCCATGTCGAGCAGGTTCACGAAGAAGTCGTTGGTCAGCGTCCCGGGGCGGGTGGTCAGCACCCCGAGCGAGGACCCCCGGTGGGTGGCACCCAGGGCCCGCAGACCCCCGACCAGCACGGTCATCTCCGGAGCGCTCAGGGTCAGCAGGTTCGCCCGGTCGACCAGCAGGAACTCGGCCGGCAGCCGGTGCCCCTTGCCCAGGTAGTTCACGAACCCGTCGGCATCGGGCTCGAGGGCGGCGAAGGACTCGACGTCGGTCTGCTCCTGCGTGGCGTCGGTGCGACCCGGCGTGAACGGCACCGTGACCTCGTGCCCCGCGTCGCGAGCAGCCTGCTCCACGCCCGCGCAGCCGGCCAGCACGACGAGGTCGGCGAACGAGATGCGCACCGCGCCGCTCTGCGCGCTGTTGAACGCCTCCTGGACGCCCTCGAGGGTGCGCAGCACCGTGGCGAGCTGCTCGGGGTTGTTGGACTCCCAGGAGTTCTGGGGCTCCAGGCGCAGCCGGCCGCCGTTGGCCCCACCGCGCTTGTCACTCCCCCGGAACGACGCCGCAGCCGACCAGGCCGTGGAGACCAGCTCGGCCACGCCGAGCCCCGAGCCGAGCACCTGCTCCTTGAGGGCAGCGATCTCCTCGGCACCGACGAGGTCGTGGTCCACGGCGGGCACGGGGTCCTGCCACAGCAGCGTCTCCGCGGGCACCAGCGGGCCGAGGTAGCGCTGGATCGGCCCCATGTCACGGTGGGTGAGCTTGTACCAGGCGTGCGCGAAGGCGTCCGCGAACTCGTCCGGGTGCTCCAGGAAGCGACGAGAGATCGGCTCGTAGACCGGGTCGAAACGCAGCGCGAGGTCGGTGGTCAGCATCGTGGGCGGACGCGTGAGCGAGCCGTCCTCCGGGTCGGGCACCGTGTCGGCGCCGCCGCCGTCCTTCGGCTGCCACTGGTGCGCGCCGGCCGGGCTGGAGGTCAGCTCCCACTCGTAGCCGAAGAGGTTCTCGAAGTAGCCGTTGCTCCACCGGGTCGGCGTGGAGGTCCAGGTGACCTCCAGGCCGCTGGTGATCGTGTCGCGGCCCTTGCCGCTCCCGAAGGAGTTGCGCCAGCCCAGACCCTGCTCCTCGAGGGGGGCGCCCTCGGGCTCGGGTCCGATGTGGACGTCCGGATCGGCGGCGCCGTGGGTCTTGCCGAAGGTGTGACCCCCGGCGATCAGCGCGACGGTCTCCTCGTCGTTCATCGCCATCCGCCCGAACGTCTCGCGGATGTCACGCGCGGAGGCCAACGGGTCGGGGTTGCCGTTGGGGCCCTCGGGGTTGACGTAGATCAGGCCCATCTGCACCGCGGCCAGCGGGCTCTCCAGCTCACGCTCGCCCGTGTAGCGCTCGTCGCCCAACCAGGTGCCCTCGGGGCCCCAGTAGACGTCCTCGTCAGGCTCCCAGACGTCGGCGCGGCCGCCGGCGAAGCCGACGGTCTTCAGGCCCATGGTCTCCAGGGCACGGGTGCCGGTGAAGACGATCAGGTCGGCCCACGAGATCTTGCGGCCGTACTTCTGCTTGATCGGCCAGAGCAGCCGACGGGCCTTGTCGAGGCTGGCGTTGTCGGGCCAGCTGTTCAACGGCGCGAAGCGCTGCATCCCGGCTCCAGCCCCGCCGCGGCCGTCGCTGATCCGGTAGGTGCCGGCGCTGTGCCAGGCCATCCGGATGAAGAAGCCGCCGTAGTGGCCGAAGTCGGCGGGCCACCAGTCCTGGGAGTCGGTCATCAGCGCGTCGACGTCGCGGGTGAGCGCGTCGAGGTCCAGGGAGGCGAACTCCGCGGCGTAGTCGAAGTCCTCGCCCATGGGGTTGGCCACGGCGGGGTGCTTGCGCAGGATCTTCAGGTTGAGCTGGTTGGGCCACCAGTCGCGGTTGCCCGCACCCTCGGTGGGGTGGTTGCGGGGTCCGACCGAGGCGACCGGGCACTGCGCCTCGCTCTCCTCGGAGTTCATGTCTCCGACGACGGCATCGTGATGCTCGGCCATGGCACTTCCTTCGGGTTGGGGTGGTGTGGGACGGGGTGGTGGGATCCGGTGATGCTCAGGCGCGTGGTGCCGTGCACTCGGGGCACAGGCCCCAGTAGATGACCTCGGCCTCGTCGAGGGAGAACCCGTGGTCCTCCGACGCGGTCAGGCACGGCGCACTGCCGACGGCGCACTCGACGTCGGCGATCCGGCCGCAGGAGCGGCACACGGCGTGGTGGTGGTTGTCACCGACACGGGCCTCGTAGCGGGCCACCGAGCTCGACGGCTGGATGCGGCGCACCAGGCCCGCGGCGGTCAGGGCACGCAGCACGTCGTAGACGGCCTGGTGGGAGACCTCGCCGAGCTCGCGGCGGACGGCGGTGATGATCCGGTCGGTGTCGGCGTGCGGGTGGGCGTGCACAGCGCCCAGCACGGCGACCCGGGGGCGGGTGACCCGGAGCGAGGCCTCGCGCAGCATCTGCTCGAAACCCGCACTCGTGGACACGCGCCCACTCTGACCCAGTTTCTGGAACGAGTCAAGATTGAACACGCGCGGACCTTCGCCTCTGTGCGCACCGGCACCCGGGTGCCAGGTTCGAGGTGAAGCCAACACGAGTTGCCCATCCGTGGTGAGAGGTGAGGATCGTGGAGCGAGGCGCGACCCTGCTGGCGGCGCTGCTCATGGCCGTCGCGGGGTGCGGGGACGCCGGCGCACCGGGGGCCGGGGGCACTCCCTCTCCGACCGAGCGTCCCGCCCCCGGCGAGAGCGCCGAGCCCTCCTCCGCCCCCGTGCCCAGCTCGCCGCCCGAGCAGCAGGACGGCACCGCGTCCGAGGACTGCGAGCCGGTCTCCCGGGACGGTGGAGGTCGACCCCGGGACCCCGACACGGACTCGACCCCTGACGACTCCGCGACCGTGCGCGCCTTTCTCGACGCAGCCCTGGCGCAACGTGGCGACCCCTACGTCTTCGGGGTGGAGGTCGACCTCGAGGACGCAGACCCTCGGGCCTTCGACGACTCGGAGCTCGTCCAGTGGACGGCCCACCAGGCCGGGATCACCGTCCCCGACGGTTCGTTCCACCAGTACCTCGAGCTGAAGTCGCAGGGCCGGCTGGTCAGCGTGACAGAGGGCCTCGCCACCCCGGGAGCGCTCCTCTTCTCCTTCTCCAGCGAGCCCACGGCGGGCGGCGGCCGGCCCGCTCAGGCTCACGTCGCGATCAGCCTCGGCGACGGTCGCACCATCGAGGCCAGGAGCACGCATGGCGTCTCCGAGCTACCGGCCGGTGACCGCTTCCAGTACGCGGGGGTGCTCCCCGCCCTCGCCGCAGCCGAGCCGGCTCGCGCGTCCCGGAGCGCGCCGGTTGCTCGCGGTGGATCCGCCGGGCTTCCGGCGATGCGGCTGAGCATCAGGGAGATCTACGAGGTGGCGCTGGCCGCCGGCTTCTCACCTGCCGCGGCCACGATCTGGACGGCGATCGCGCTCGCGGAGTCGGGCGGCGAGACGGGGGCGATCAACTCGGTCGGCGAGCACAGCGTGGGGCTGTGGCAGATCAACGTGGCCCCGGGCGTGCGGCGGAACACGTGGGGGGACCTGCGCGACCCGCTGGTGAACGCGCGTGCGGCCTACGAGATCTCCTGCCGGGGCACGGACCTGCGACCGTGGCCCTCCACGCACCCCGCGAATGCGGGCACGGTGGGCGACTACCGGACCCACCTCGACGAGGTCAGGAGGGCCGTCCCCGAGGCGCTCGACGGCGCCGTCGACTCGGACGGCGACGGCCTGTCGGACGCCTTCGAACGACTGATGAACGGGTCGGACGGGCCCTGAGCGAAGCGAATGCAGAAGGGGCCCCGCATCGCGGGGCCCCTTCTGTCGTGTGTCCGAGGGGGGACTTGAACCCCCACCCCCTAATACGGGGACTAGCACCTCAAGCTAGCGCGTCTGCCTATTCCGCCACCCGGACGAGCGACGCAACACTAGCAAGGACGGGCCCGCTTCGAGTAATCGGGCGGCGCCTCACCAGCCGCCGGGCAGCGGCCGGCCCTCGGCGAAGCCCGCCGGTGACTGGACGCCCACGACCGCGCGCTCGTGGAGCTCCGGCAGGCTGTGCGCTCCGGCGTAGGTGCAGGCGGAGCGCACACCGGAGCAGATCTCGTCGACGAGGTCCTCCACCCCGGGCCGGGCCGGGTCGAGGAACATCCGCGAGGAGGAGATGCCCTCCTCGTAGAGCCCCTTGCGGGCCCGGTCGAAGGCGCTGTCGCTCGACGTACGGTTCGCCACGGCGCGGGCCGAGGCCATGCCGAAGCTCTCCTTGTACGGCCGACCGTCGACGTTGATGTGCAGGTCGCCCGGAGACTCGTGGGTGCCGGCGAACCAGGATCCGATCATCACCTGCGAGGCGCCGGCGGCGAGGGCGAGGGCCACGTCGCGGGGGTGCCGCACTCCCCCGTCGGCCCACACGTGCTTGCCGTGGCTCCGGGCCGCCTCGACACACTCCAGCACGGCGCTGAACTGCGGGCGACCCACGCCGGTCATCATCCGGGTCGTGCACATCGCGCCGGGGCCGACGCCGACCTTGACGATGTCCGCCCCGGCCTCGACCAGGTCGTGCACCCCCTCGGCGGCGACCACGTTGCCCGCCACGACCGGCACCGACGGGTCGACCGAGCGGACCGCCGTCAGGGCCTCCAGCATCCGCTCCTGGTGGCCGTGGGCGGTGTCCACGACCAGGCAGTCGACGCCCATGGCGAGCAGTCGGCGGGTCTTGCCCGCGACGTCGCCGTTGACGCCGATGGCCGCGGCCACCCGCAGCCGACCCTGCGCGTCGAGCGCGGGCGTGTAGATCGTCGAGCGCAGGGCACCGGTGCGGGTCAGGATGCCGACCAGTCCCCCGTCGTCGTCCACGGCCGGAGCCAGCCGGTGCCGGGTGGAGGAGAGCACGTCGAAGGCCTCGCGCGGGTCCATCGTGTGCTTGAGGGTCACCATGTCGGTGGTCATCACGTCGGCCACCTGGGTGAACCGGTCGACGCTGGTGCAGTCGGCCTCGGTGACGATGCCGACCGGCCGGCCCTCCTCGAGCACCACCGCGGCGCGGTGCGCCCGCTTGGGCAGCAGCGCCAGCGCGTCGCTCACGGTGGCGTGCGGGTCGAGGGTGATCGGGGTCTCGAAGACCGGGTGCCGTCCCTTCACCCAGGCGACGACCTCCTCGACGATGCCGAGCGGGATGTCCTGCGGCAGCACGCTGATCCCGCCGCGGCGGGCGACCGTCTCGGCCATCCGGCGTCCGGAGACGGCGGTCATGTTCGCGACGACCAGCGGGATCGTCGTACCGGTGCCGTCGCCGGAGGCCAGGTCGACGTCGTAGCGGGACGCGACGCCGGAGCGGCGCGGCACCATGAACACGTCGTCGTAGGTCAGGTCATAGGCTGGCGCGATGTCGGAGAGGAACCTCACGGGAGCCGAATCTACTCGCCGCTCCACGGTCACCGGCATCGCACCGGGACGGGTGAACCTCATCGGCGAGCACGTCGACTACCACGGCGGTCGCTGCCTGCCGATGGCCCTGACCCAGAGCACCTCGGCCCGGGTGAGCCGACGAGACGACGACCGGGTCCGGGTCACCAGCGGCGACCGGGCGTGGGAGGGCGCCGTCAGCGACCTCGCGGGCGCCGACCCGTGGGCGCGCTACGTCACCGGCGTGCTGCTGGCGCTCGGGGTGGGCGCCGGGGTCGAGGTGGAGATCGCGAGCGAGGTGCCGATCGGGGCGGGCCTCTCGAGCTCCGCCGCGCTGGAGTGCAGCGTCGCGGTCGCCCTCGACGCGCTGTTCGACCTCGGTCGGTCGCCCTCGGAGCTGGAGCTGGCGTGCGTGCGCGCGGAGCAGGAGTACGTCGGTGCGCCGACCGGAGGCCTGGACCAGGCGATCTCCGTCCACGGGACGGCCGAGCACGCCCTTCTGCTCGACTTCGCGAGCGGTCGGCGCGAGCAGGTGCCCTTCGCCCCCGGCGCCCACGGCCTGGCGCTGCTGGTGGTGGACACTCGCGTCAGCCACGAGCTCACCGACGGCGGCTACGGCGCGCGGCGCGAGGAGTCCGAGGAGGCCGCCCGCCGGCTCGGGGTGTCCCACCTGGCCCAGGCCCACGCGGCCGACGTCGAGGACCTGCCCGAGCCCCTGCGCCGGCGGGCCCGGCACGTGGTGACCGAGGTGGCGCGCGTCGACGCGTTCGCCGAGGCGCTCCGGACCGACGACTGGGACGCACTGGGTCCGCTGATGGTGGCCTCGCACGTGTCCCTGCGCGACGACTACGAGGTCTCCTGCGAGGAGCTCGACGTCGCGGTCGACGTGGCGAGGGAGTCCGGTGCCGTGGGGGCGCGGATGACCGGCGGAGGCTTCGGTGGCTCGGCGATCGCCCTGGTCCCCCTCGAGCGCGTCGACGCCGTCCGCACGGCGATCACGACCGCCTTCGTGGCGCGGGGATGGGGCGCTCCGGCGTACCTCCTCGCCGAGCCGGGTCCCGGCGCGCGGGTGGAGTAGCGGCCGGGTCCGGCGTACGACTCAACCGGCACCCGGACATTCCGGGAAGCGGACGGGCGATCCCTGCACCGGAGGGGTGTTGCTTCGCCCGTCCGGTGCAGGTTTCCCCGGGCGCCCGGGGAAACCTGCCGGCCGCTACCTCAGCTCCGCGGAGCTCAGCCCCAGCAGCCTGCGGGCCACGATCAGCTGCTGGATCTGCTGGGTGCCCTCGAAGATGTCGAGGATCTTGGAGTCGCGCGCCCACTTCTCGAGGAGCTCGGCCTCGGAGTAGCCGAAGGTGCCGGCCAGCTCCACGCAGCGCAGGGTGACCTCGGAGCCCATCCGGCCGGCCTTGGCCTTGGCCATCGAGGCCTGCATCGAGTTCGGCTGGCGGTTGTCGGCCATCCACGCCGACTGCAGGGTGAGCAGGTACGCCGCCTCCCAGTCCGCCTCGAGGGCCATCAGCGTGGCCGCGGCCGCCGACTGGTTCAGCGCCGGGGCGTCGTAGTCGACCACCACCCCCGACTCGGCGAGCAGGTCGCGCGTCAGGTCGAGGGAGGCGCGGGCGCAGCCGACCGCCATGGCGGCCACCAGCGGTCGGGTGTTGTCGAAGGTGGCCATGGCACCGGCGAAGCCCTGCTTGGGGTCGATGTCCGGCGAGCCGAGCAGGTTGGCAGCGGGCACCCGGCAGTCCTCGAAGATGATCACCGCGGTGTCGGAGGCGCGGATGCCGAGCTTGTGCTCGAGCCGCTCCACCCGCATGCCCGGGGTTCCCTTCTCCACGACGAACGACTTGATCGCAGCCCGACCCAGGCTCTTGTCCAGGGTTGCCCAGACCACCACGCTGTCCGCGCGCTCGCCGGAGGTGACGTAGATCTTCTCGCCGTTGATCACGTACTCGTCGCCGTCGCGCACCGCGGTGGTCTGGATGTTCGCGGAGTCCGAGCCGGTGCCCGGCTCGGTGATCGCCATCGCCGCCCAGGTGCCGGCGAACCTCTCGAGCTGCTCGTCGTCGGCGACCGAGGCGATCGCGGAGTTGCCCAGCCCCTGGCGCGGCATCGAGAGCAGCAGGCCCACGTCGCCCCAGCACATCTCGATCACCGAGAGCACCGAGGCGAGGTTGGCGCCGTTGCGGGTGCCCTGCCTCGAGCCGTTCGCCTCTCCCGGCGCCTCGCTGCGGCGCACGCCGGCCGCGCCGGCGCCGCCCGTGGCGCCGGACTCGGAGATGCCGTCGATCATCGCGGCGAGCATGTCGAGCTCCTTGGGGTACTCGTGCTCGGCCTCGTCGTACTTGCGGGAGATCGGTCTGAGCATGTTCATCGCGACCTGGTGGGCCTGGTCGATGAGCGGGCGGACCTTCTTGGGGGTCTCGAGATTGATCATGGTGATGTCCGTCCTCAGACGAGGACTGCTCCTTCCATCAGGCCGACGGCCCGCAGGTCGCGGTACCACCGCTCCACGGGGTGTTCCTTGACGAAGCCGTGGCCGCCGAGCAGCTGGACGCCGTCGAGACCGATCCGCATGCCCTTCTCGGCGCACAGTCGTCGGGCCAGGGCGATCTCGCGCTCGGCGGGCTTGCCCTGCGCGACCCGGCTGGCAGCGCGCCAGGTGACGAGGCGCATCCCCTGCAGCTCGATGGCGATGTCGGCGACCATGAACGCCACCGACTGCCGGTGCGCGATCGGCTCGCCGAACGCCTCCCGCTCCTTGACGTAGGGGGTGACGTAGTCGAGCACGGCCTGCGCGGTGCCCACGGCCAGCGCGCACCAGGCCAGGCGCGAGAAGCGGACGCAGTCGCGGTGGTCCGACGCGTCGCCGAGCAGCGCGATCGGCTCCACGCGGACGTCGTCCAGGAGCAGCCGGGACAGGCCCGCGGCGCGCAGCCCCATCGAGGGGTCGGACTCGATCGTGACGCCCTGCGTGCCCGACTCCACCAGGAACAGCTGCGGGCGTCCGTCGAGCATCGCCCCGACCACGAACAGCTCCGCCTCGGCACCCCGCACGACGCCGGACTTCACGCCGTCGAGGCGGTAGCCGTCGTCGGTGGCGACCGCGGTCGTGCCGGGCGCCAGGGGGTCGGACAGGACCGTCGGCTCGGCCAGGGCCAGGGCAGCCGCCGGTACCTCGTCGCCGGTGAACGCGGGCAGGTAGGTCGCCTGCTGCTCCTCGGTCCCCCACAGCGAGAGCGCGGTGGCCACCGCTCCCGGGCTCAGCAGGGAGACCGCGAGGCCCATGTCGCCGTGGGCCAGTGCCTCGTGCACGAGCGCGCCGGCCACGGCAGAGCGCTCGGTCGCGATGCCGCCCAGCTCCTCGGGGACTCCCAGGATCGGCAGGCCGATCTCCAGCGAGGCCTCGAGCAGGGCCTCGGGTGCTGCGCACGCCGCGTCTGCCTCGGCAGCGGCCGGCCGGACCCGGTCTGCGGCGAACTCACCGACGAGGTCGGCCAGCATCTGCTCGTCCTCGCCGGGCGTCAGGTCGAACAGGCCGGTGTTCCGGGCAGGCGGCACCCGGTTGCCCCGGGTGGCCCGGCCGGCGCGGGCGAAGGTGCGACCGACGTTGCCCGCCGTACGGAACCCGGCACTGGTCACCCGGTAGACACTGCGCTCACTCGCGCGGCGGATGCCCAGCCGGTCGATCAGATCGCTGGCGGCGAGCTTGTTCAGCGCCAGCACCGCCAGGCCGATGGGGTCGCGGGTCTCACTCTCCGCCAGCCCGTGTCGGCCGCCGGCCCGCAGCAGGCTCCACGGGAGCCGGAGGGTCTCGCGCTGGGTCGTGTTCGAAGACATGGCCTGAATGTAACTCGGAGTTACACTCCGCGCCACAGTTCGTCGACGTGTCGCAGGTCACGGGTCGGCGCCGTCTAGCATCGTCCCCATGGCCGGCACCGACGGACGCGACGCGCTCCCCCTCGCCCCCACCTCCGCGGACCTGCCCACGGGCGGCACCGTGCGGCCAGTGACCCGCTGGGGCACCGAGGTGATGCACCGCGCCGCCCGGCCGGTGACGGCGTACGACGACGAGCTGCGCGCCCTGGTCGCCGACATGGTCGCGACGATGTACGCCGCCGAAGGGGTCGGTCTCGCCGCCTGCCAGATCGGCGTCGACCTCGCGGTCTTCGTCTTCGACTGCCCCGACGACTCCGGCACCGTGCACCGCGGCATCGTCTGCAACCCGGTGCTCGACCTGCCCGAGGGGCGCGGCCGCGAGCTCGACGAGTCCGACGAGGGGTGCCTGTCCTACCCCGGTGCGTTCGTGGAGTGCGCCAGACCCGACAGGGCCCGGGTCGTGGGCCAGGGCCTCGATGGCACCGAGGTGGTCTACGAGGGCGACGGGCTGCTCGCCCGCTGCCTGCAGCACGAGACCGACCACACCCGTGGGACGGTCTTCGGCGACCGGCTCAACGACCGCTCGCGCAAGAGGCTGCGCAAGCAGATGGAGGCGGCCGCGGAGGACTACCCGCCGGACTGGCCGGCAACGGGTTCGAGCGGCGACTCGGGAGGCTCCTCGGAGGCCTCGACCCACGGCGCGGGGCGCTGAGCCGGCGGGTCCGCGACCGGCGGCTGGGTGGTGGGGAGCTCCACGGCGACCGTGGTGCCGACTCCGACGACGCTGTCCAGGCTGACGACCCCCTGCTGCTCCTCGACGAGCTCACGCACGCTCGTCAGGCCCATCCCGGTGCCACCGTCGTCCTCGGCGAGGCGTCCACGGGTGAACTCGTCGAAGATCGTGCCGACGTCGTCAGGGTCGATGCCGCGCCCCTGGTCGGAGACCTCCATCCGCAGGCGCGCCGGCCCGGGCGAGGAGAACGTCACCCGCACCGGCGTCGGCGGTTCGGAGTACTTCAGGGCGTTCGCGAGCAGGTTCGTGACCACCCGGTGCATGGCCAGCTCGTCGGCACGGGCCAGCGGCATTCCCGGGTCGACGACGACCCGGCCGGCGCCGAGCTCCGTGGGCAGATCCTCGGCGGCGGTCCTGGCAAGCTGCGCGAGGTCGACCTCGTGCAGCGTCAGCGAGGCATGACCGGAGCGCCGTACTGCGAACCGGACGAGGTCCTCGACCATCGCCAGCAGCGTGTCCGCCGTGGCGTCGGCGCGGTCCATCAGGCCGTCACGCTCGCGCTCGTCGGCATCGCGCAGTGCGTCGACGAAACCCTTGATCGCCGTCAGCGGGGTGCGGAAGTCGTGGTCGAAGGCGGCGTAGAAGGCGTCCTGCGCCTCCTCCAGCGCCTTGAGGTCGGTGCGGTCACGGGTCACCTTGGCGTAGCCGGTGAGCCGGCCGTGCTCGTCGTGCAGGGCGGTGATCACGACGTCGGCCCAGAACCGCGAGCCGTCCTTGCGGAGCCGCCAGCCGGTGTGCTCGACCCGGCCGGTCTGCCGGGCCTGGTCGAGCAGCAGGGTGGGGAGTCCGCTCAGCCGGTCCTCGGGGGTGTAGAACATGTCGAAGTTCTGACCGATCGCCTCGGCGGCCGTGTAGCCCTTCACCCGCTCGGCGCCGAGGTTCCAGGTCTCGATCACACCGTGGGTGTCCAGGGCCAGGATCGCGTAGTCCTGCACCTGGCTCACCAGGACCCGGTACCGCTCCTCGCTGGAGGCCAGCGCCTGCTCGAGCTCGCGCTGGCCGGTGTGGTCCCGGATGGCGACCGCGTATCCCGTGAGCCCGCCGTCCGGCCCGTGCAACGCGGTGATCACGACGTCGGCCCAGAACCGGCTGCCGTCACCGCGGACCTGCCAGCCACGGTGGTCGGCGCGGCCGGTCCTGCGGGCCGTGGCCAGCAACCCCACGGCGAGCCAGCGGTCCTCGGACGGGTGGAGCGTCGCGACCTCGCCTCCGAGCGCCTCCTCGGCGCTGCGGCGCAGGAGCTGCTCGGCTCCGGCGTTCCAGGTCCGGATACGGCCCTCGGCATCCAGCGCGACGAGGGCGTAGTCGGTCAGCTCCGCGAGGAGATCCTCGAGCGAGTCCGATCCATGTGCTCCCCAGCCCACCTCAAGAGAGTAGGCCACGCCCGGGGTGTAGGGCACTGTCTCGTCGGGTGGCCTGTCCGGGCCCTGCCCGGACCTCGTCCGGTCCCCGGGTGCCGCTCACCTGCGGGCCACCACGTAGCAGGCGACCGCCGTCGCCGCGGCCACGTTGAGGGAGTCGATGCCCGGCTCCATCGGGATCACTGCCCGCCGCGACGAGGACCGCTCCCAGCGCTGGGAGAGGCCGTGTCCCTCCGAGCCCAGCACCAGCGCGAGCCGGTCGACGCCGGCGACGGCCCGCTCGAGTGGGACGGCGTCCTCGGCGAGCGTCAGCGCGACCGTGGTGAACCCTCGACGCTCGAGGTCCGGCAGCGCGTCGTACCAGTCCGGGAAGCGGGTCCACGGCAGCGCGAAGACGGCGCCCATGGCGACCTTGACCGAGCGCCGGTAGAGCGGGTCCGCGCAGCGTGGGGACAGGAGCACCGCGTCCACGCCGAGGGCGGCCGCCGACCGGAAGATGGCGCCCACGTTGGTGTGGTCGACGACGTCCTCGCAGACCACCACCGTGCGGGCACGGGCGAGCACCTCGTCGACGCTCGGCAGCGGCGTGCGGGTGAGCGAGGCGAGCGCACCGCGGTGCACGTGGAAGCCGGTCACCTGCTCGGCGAGGTCCTCCGAGACCACGTAGCAGGGGGCGTCGGTGCCGGCCAGGACGTCCGCGAGACCCCCCAGCCAGCGCCGGGCCATCAGGAAGGACCGGACCCCGAACCCCGCCTCGACGGCACGCCGTACGACCTTCTCCCCCTCGGCGAGGAACAGCCCGTGCTCGGCCTCGAGGGACTGGCGCAGCTGCACGTCGCGCAGGTCGCGGTAGTCGGCGAGGCGTGGGTCGGCGGGGTCGTCGATCTCGACGTGGACGGCCACGCTCACGCGGTCCCGACGACCGCAGGGAACCGCTCCGGGTGGGCCACCGCCACGACCTCACCCACGACGATCACCGCCGGTGGCTGGACCCGGTGCTCGGCCAGGTCCTGGGCCAGCTCGCCCAGGGTGCTGAGCACGGTCCGCTCGGTCGGCATGGTGCCCTCGCACACGATCGCGACCGGCGTCCCCGCCCCCCGGCCGCCCCGGATGAGCACCTCGGCGATCAGCGGCGCGTTCTCCACGGCCATCATCAGCACCAGCGTCCCGCGCAGGCTCGCCAGGGCTCCCCAGTGGACCAGGGAGTCCTCGTGGCCGGGCGGGAGATGGCCGGAGACGACCGTCAGGTCGTGGTTGACTCCGCGGTGGGTCACCGGGATGCCGGCGACCGCCGGGACCCCCAACGGGCTGCTGATGCCCGGGATCACGGTCACCGCGACGCCGGCGTTGCGACAGGCGATGACCTCCTCGTAGCCGCGGCCGAAGACGTAGCTGTCCCCACCCTTGAACCGGGCGACCCGCTTGCCGGCGAGGGCGGCCTCCACGATGACGCGGTTGATCTCGTCCTGGTGCGTGAACCGACCTCGGGGGAGCTTGGCCACGTCCACGATCTCGGTGCTCGCGGGCAGCTCGGCCAGCAGCTCACGGGGTGCCAGCCGGTCGGCGACCACGACGTCGGCCTCCATCAGCGCCTTGCGGCCGGCCACGGAGACCAGCTCCGGGTCGCCGGGTCCGCCTCCCACGAGCACCACGCCGGGAGCGGCCGTGCTGCTCTGCCGGGCCGTCAGCGAGCCCTCGCGGAGGCCGGTGACGATCTCGTCGCGCAGCGAGGCGTGCCGCCGGGGGTCCCGGTCGGCGGCCGACGTGGCCAGCACGGCCACCGTGTCCCCGGAATGCCGACCGACGGCGGGGGTGAACGCGGTGGCGGCGTACGCGTCGTCCGCACGTACGCAGAAGATCCGCTGCTCCTCGGCCAGGGCACCCACCCGGGCATTGACGGCACCGTCGTCGGTCGCCGCCATCACGTACCAGGCGCCGTCCAGGTCCGCGACCTCGAAGCCGCGACGCTCCCAGCGGATCTCCCCCGAATGGGCCAGCCCCTCGATCGCCGGGGTGACCTCCGGGGAGACCAGCAGCACCTCCGCCCGCGCCGCGATCAGGGTCGGCACGCGACGCTGTGCGACGTTGCCACCGCCGACCACCAGGACCTTGCGCCCGGCCAGACGCAGACCGACCGGGTAGGTCGGCGGATCGACATGGGGGCGGGGCGTGGGGTCCACCCGACCATTGTGGCGACTCCGGGCGGGTGCGATCCGGGCGCTCCACCCAGCGGACAGGTCCGCACGCCAGGTTTGCTCGCGGCCGTCGGCAACCTATGTTCGGCGCCATGAGTCTCGAGCGCCCCGTGCACCCCGATCCCTACGACCTGCTCCCCCGGGTTCCGTCGTTCACGGTCACCAGCGAGGACGTCACCGACGGCAAGCCGTTGAAGGACGACCAGGTCAACGCGGGCGGTGACACCTCGCCGCAGCTGTCCTGGAGCGGCGCGCCGGAGGGGACCAGGAGCTTCACCGTCACCTGCTTCGACCCTGATGCCCCCACTCCGTCGGGCTTCTGGCACTGGGTGCTGGTCGACCTGCCGGCGGACGTCACCTCGCTGGAGCCCGGCGCCGGAGCCGAGGACGCCGACCTGCCCGGCGGCGCATTCATGTGCCGCAACGACGGTGGGACCAAGGCGTTCATGGGGGCGGCACCGCCCGAGGGCGACCAGGTGCACCGCTACTACTTCGTGGTGCACGCCGTCACCGAGGAGAGCCTCGGCATGGACTCCGACGCCTCGCCGGCCGTGGTCAGCTTCAACCTGGCCTTCAAGACCGCGGGTCGCGCCATCCTGCAGGGCACCCACCAGGCCTGAGGATCGGGCCGCCACGCGCAGTCCCATTGTCTTGACTGGTTCAAGAATGCGTGCTTGTGTCGAGATCGTCCCCCCGTCGAACCCCCAGGAGTGAGCCCATGACCGACCTGCCCCAGCCGAACGACGGCACCTCGATCGCCACCGCCCCGTCCTCCGAGGCGAGCGTGGGGTCGACCACGGACAACGGCGCCCCCGCGCCCAGCGACCGGAACTCGCTCACCCTGGGGGCCGACGGCCCGATCCTGCTCCACGACGTGCACTTCTTGAACCAGATGGCGCACTTCAACCGGGAGCGCATCCCCGAGCGCAACGTGCACGCCAAGGGCTCGGGCGCGTTCGGGGAGTTCGAGACCACCGAGGACGTCTCGCGCTACACCAAGGCGGCGCTGTTCCAGCCCGGTGTGAAGACCGAGATGCTGGCCCGGTTCTCCACGGTGGCCGGTGAGCAGGGCTCGCCCGACACGTGGCGCGACCCGCGCGGCTTCGCGCTGAAGTTCTACACCTCCGAGGGCAACTACGACCTGGTCGGCAACAACACCCCGATCTTCTTCATCCGCGACACGATGAAGTTCCCCCACTTCATCCGCTCGCAGAAGCGCCGCGGCGGCAACGGGCTGCGCGACAACAACATGCAGTGGGACTTCTGGAGCCTCAACCCCGAGTCGGCGCACCAGGTGACCTACCTGATGGGCGACCGCGGCATCCCCAAGACCTACCGGCACATGAACGGCTACGGCTCGCACACCTACCTCTGGGTCAACGAGGCCGGGGAGAAGCACTGGGTCAAGTACCACTTCCACAGCAACCAGGGCGTGGAGGGACTCACCGACGAGGACGCCACCAGGATCGCCGGCGAGGACGCCGACTTCCACCGTCGCGACCTCTACGAGTCCATCGCGGCGGGCGACTTCCCCAGCTGGACGCTGTCGATCCAGGCGATGCCGTACGAGGACGCGAAGACCTACCGGATCAACCCGTTCGACCTCACGAAGATCTGGCCGCACGGTGACTACCCGCTGATCAAGGTCGGCACGATGACGCTGAACCGGAACCCGGAGAACTTCTTCGCCCAGGTCGAGCAGGCGGCCTTCGAGCCCAGCGCCACGGTGCCGGGCATCGGCTTCAGCCCGGACAAGATGCTGTTGGGCCGCACGTTCGCCTACTCCGACACCCACCGCTACCGGATCGGCCCCAACTACCTGCAGCTGCCGGTGAACCGGCCCCAGGTGGAGGTCAACACCTACACCCAGGACGGCCCGATGGCCTTCGAGCACCGAGGCGACGACCCGGTCTACGCGCCGAACTCCTTCGGCCGCGGGTACGCCGACGAGGTCGGCGAGGTCACCGACGGGTGGGAGGCCGACGGCGCGATGGTGCGCCAGGCCTACACCCTGCGACCCGATGACGACGACTTCGCCCAGGCCGGCACGCTGGTCCGCGAGGTCTGGAACGACGAGCAGCGCGAGGCGTTCGTGAAGACCGTCGCCGGGCACCTGCTCGGCGGCGTCGAGGGTGACGTCCTCGAGCGGGCGTTCCAGTACTGGCACCACGTCGACGCCGACTGCGGGAAGAAGATCGAGGAGCTCGTCCGCGAGGGCGCCGACCTCGGCGCGCCGGGAGCTCAGCCGGGCGAGGCGGCCGCCGAGTCCGACGACCCGATCGTCGAGCCGGTCACCCACGCGCGGAGCTGAGGCGCCGTCCGGTCGGACAGGTGAGCGGGCGGGTCGTGGCAGGATCGGCGCGTGCCCGACCGTGACACGACCGCCCCTGCCGGCTGGACCGACGACGTGCTCGGAGCGCCGTACCGCGCTCTGACGCTGCGGCTGCGGCCCGACGACGAGGGCGAGGTCGTCGCCACGCTGGTGCACCGCCCGGCCGCGTCTGCGACCCGCCGGGCGGTGCTCCACGTCCACGGTTTCGCCGACTACTTCTTCCACACCGAGCAGGCGGAGTTCTGGGCGGGGCGTGGCTACGACTTCTACGCGCTGGACCTGCGCAAGTACGGTCGCTCGCTGCGGCCCCACCAGACCCCCAACTACGTCGCCGACCTCGCCAGCTACTACGAGGAGCTCGACGCGGCGTACGGGCTGATCGGCGAGGACCACGACGAGGTGGTGCTCTCCGCGCACTCCACCGGGGGGCTCACCGTGCCGCTGTGGCTGCACGACCGCGGGCTCCCCGCGGCCGGGGTGTTCCTCAACGCGCCGTGGATCGACATGCACGGCGACGCCTTCACGCGGTTGCTGGCGCTGCCGCTGATCCACCGGCTCGGCGCCTTCTACCCGATGCGGGAGATCCCCCGGGAGGTCAGCGGCGTGTACTCCCACAGCCTGCACCGCGAGCACAGCGGCGAGTGGGAGTACGACACCGCCTGGAAGCCGATGACCTCTTGGCCGGTGTACGCCGGCTGGATCCGCGCGATCCGTACCGGGCAGGGACGGATCGCCCGCGGGCTGACGGTGGACTCCCCCGTGCTCATGGTCAGCTCCGACCGGTCCTCGCACCCGACGTCGGTGGCCGACCCGGACGCCCTGCGCACCGACGTGGTGCTCGACGTCGAGCGGATGCGCCGCCGCGCGGTCGGGCTCTCCCGGCGCGTGACCATCGCCCAGGTGCCCGGCGCCCTGCACGACGTCGTCCTCTCCCCCGAGCCCGCCCGCTCCCGCGCCTACGCCGAGCTGGACCGCTGGCTCACGGCGTACGTCGAGCACTGACCCCGGGACGTCATACGAGCTGGTTGTCGGAGCGACCAGCTCGTATGACGTCCGCGGGTCACAGGGGGAAGACGAAGAACGTGACCGCCACGAGGCCGACGACGACGATCACCGTGCGCAGGGCCACCGGGGGGAGGCGACGCCCGACCGTGGCGCCGAGCTGGCCGCCGATGACCGAGCCGACGGCGATCAGCCCGGCCGCCGGCCAGTTCACCACCGTGTCGGCGCCGGGCAGGCCGGGGATCTCCACCAGGTCGAGCACGATGAACGCCAGGGCGGCGATGGCGTTGACGATGAGGGCGAGCACGTTCTTGGTGGCGTTGTGCCGCTGCATCGAGTCGACCACCCCGATGCCCAGGATCGCCATCAGCAGCACACCCTGCGCGGCGCCGAAGTAGCCGCCGTACACGCCGGCCAGCAGCACCGCGGGCCACACCCACCACACGCCGTGCTCGGCCACCCCACCCCGGCTCTCGGCCCGGGCAGCGACCCGGCGCTGGATCCGGGGACCCAGCACCACGAGCGCGCAGCCCAGCAGGATCAGCACCGGGACGATCGCGTCGAACGCCGCCGAGGGCAGCATCAGCAGGAGCAGCGCGCCCCCGATGCCGCCGACCAGCGAGGCCGCGCCCAACCGGACCAGGCGGCTGCGCTGGCCCCGGAGCTCGCGTCGGTAGCCGATCGCGCCGGACAGCGACCCGGGGGCGAGGCCGATGGTGTTGGAGATGTTCGCCGTCACCGGGGGGACGCCGAACGCGAGGAGGGTCGGGAACGTGACCAACGTCCCCGACCCCACCACGGTGTTGATGGTTCCGGCCGCGACCCCGGCGAGCAGGATCGCGGTGATCTCACCGAGACTCACGAACTGGTGGGCGCCTCTCCCGTCGGGTCACCCGGGTCGGTGGGACCCGCGGACCCACCGGCGGTGGGCTCACCGCCCGCTGACCGGGCAGCGCCCTCGGCTGCGGCGATCGCCTTCTGGACCTCCTCGTGGGCACTGGAGAGCGTGCTCTCGGTGCTCGGTTCGATCGTGGGGGTGTCGATGCGCTTGCGGGGTCCGTCGACCTTCTTGGGGATCCCGGAGGCCTCGTGGACGGCGGAGCCGAGGCCCTCGAGCGCCTTGGTGATCTCCGAGGGCACCACCCACACCTTGTTGGCCGAGCCCTCGGCGATCTTCGGCATCATCTGGAGGTACTGGTAGGCAAGCAGGGCCTGGTCGGGCTGACCGTCGTGGATGGCCTGGAAGACCGTCTGGATCGCCTGTCCCTCGCCCTGGGCCTTGAGGATCGCGGCCTCCCTGTTGGCCTGGGCGCGCAGGATCAACGACTCACGGTCACCTTCGGCGTTCAGGATCGCCGCCTGCTTGTTGCCCTCGGCGGTGAGGATGGCGGACTGACGCTGGCCCTCGGCGGTGAGGATGACCGCGCGCTTGTCGCGGTCGGCGCGCATCTGCTTCTCCATCGAGTCCTTGATCGACGGTGGCGGGTCGATGCCCTTGATCTCGACCCGGCCGACCCGGATGCCCCAGCGGCCGGTCGCCTCGTCGAGCACCAGGGACAGCCCCCTGTTGATCTCCTCGCGCGAGGTGAGGGTCTGCTCCAGCGTCATGCCACCGACGATGTTGCGCAGCGTGGTCATGGTCAGCTGTTCGACCGCGGAGATGTAGTTGGCGATCTCGTAGGTCGCGGACACGGGGTCGGTCACCTGGAAGTAGATGACGGTGTCGATGGAGACCACCAGGTTGTCCTCGGTGATCACCGGCTGCGGTGGGAAGGAGACCACCTGCTCGCGGATGTCGATGACGTAGCGCACCCGGTCCACGAACGGGGTGACCACGTTGAGCCCCGGCTGCAGGGTGGTGCGGTACTTGCCGAACCTCTCGACGATCCCGGCGCGGGCCTGGGGAATGATCCGGATCGTCTTGGCGAGCACGAGCACGACGAAGACCAGAAACAGTCCGAACAGGATCAGAACTGCTGAACCCATCGCGATCTCTCCTTCTTTGCAGTTGGTGCCCGAGCCTCAGGGCTCGAGCCGGTGGACGCGCAGGACGTAGGCCGTGGCGCCCTTGATCTGGACCACGTCGACGAGCTCCCCGACCTCGATGAGGTCGTCCTCGTCGTAGGGCTCCGCCGTCCACTCCTCGCCGCCGATCTTCACCCGGCCCGGCGTCCCGTGGGCCAGCTCGCGCAGCACGGTGGCGCGCTTGCCGATCAGGGCGTCGGCGCCGATGCGCAGGGTGGGGCCTCCGTGGAGGCGGCGGACGACGTTGGGCCTGATGACACCGAGCAGGCCCACGGCCGAGATCAGGGCGAGCACGAGCTGGAGCGGGAGCGGACCGCCGAGGGCGGCGGTGCCGGCACCCACCAGGGCGCCGCCCGCCAGCATGATCAGGAACAGGTCGAGGCTGATCAGCTCCAGCGCGGCCAGCCCGACCCCCAGGGCGAGCCAGGCCGCCCACAGGTGATCGCTGAGCCACTCCATGTCGCGACCCTATCCAACGGGTCCGCACGATCCGGGGCTCCGGCTACGCGTGCCGCCGGGGCATCCGACGCGCCGTGTAGCGGCCGTCCTGCTCGCTCAGGGCCAGGCGCATGCCGAAGGCCTCGGAGAGCCGCTCGTCGGTCAGCACCTCGGGGATCGGGCCGGCCGCGACCACCCGTCCCTCGCGCAGCAGCAGGGCGTGCGTGAAGCCGGGAGGGATCTCCTCGACGTGGTGGGAGACCAGGACCGTGGCGGGCGAGTACTCGTCCAGGGCCAGCGCCGACAGGGTGGAGACGAGGTCCTCGCGGCCACCGAGGTCGAGCCCGGCAGCCGGCTCGTCGAGGATGAGCAGCTCGGGGTCGGTCATCAGCGCACGCGCGATCTGGACGCGCTTGCGCTCCCCCTCGCTGAGCGTGCCGAAGGTCCGGTCGAGCAGGGCGCCGGCCCCCACCTCGTGCAGGAGCGCGACGGCCCGGTCGTGGTCGAGCTCGTCGTAGTGCTCGCGCCAGCGGCCGACCACGCCGTACGACGCCGAGACCACCACGTCGCGGACCAGCTCGTGTCGTGGGATGCGGTCCGCCACGGCGGCGCTGGTCCAGCCGACGCGCGGCCGCAGCTCGAAGACGTCGACCGTGCCCACCACCTCACCGAGGATGCCGACCACGCCCGAGGTGGGATGGATCTGGGCCGAGCACAGCTGCATGAGCGTGGTCTTGCCCGCGCCGTTCGGTCCCAGGACGACCCAGCGCTCGTCCTCCTCCACCGACCAGTCGACGCCATCGAGCAGCACGGCCGCGCCACGCCGGACCGTGACGTCGGCCAGCTCGAGAACGGCAGTCATGGGCGCCAACCTAGCGGGCGCCCACCGAGCCCGGACGCCCCCCACCGGCAGGTCCTAGGCTCACCGGATGACCTCCCTGCCGGCCTCGGCCGTCCTCGCGACGTGGCTCGACGCCGTGCACGCGGGCCGAGCCGGACCCGACGACCTGGCCACGACCGTGCGCGGTGACGACCCGCGCCACCTGGTCGTCGGCCTGCCCGGGCGGGAGGTCTGCGAGCTCCACGAGCTGCCGGCCGCTCTCGACGGTCCGGTCTCGCTCGCGCTGCCGGCACCCGGGGACCCGGTCGGTCTGGGTGGGCCCCCGGCCTTCAACCACGCGGCCCTGGAGGCCGGCGAGGCGGTGGTGGCCGCCGGCGTGGGCCTGGTGCCGGAGGAGGACGCGCGCACCGTCGTCTGGCGGGCGTACGCCGCCGGGCCCGTGCCCTGGGTCGACGAGCGGGAGTCCGCGATCGCGCTGCGCACCGCCCTGGTCGAGGTGACGCGACGCCTCGTCGACCTCGACGTCGCCTCCTGGCAGCCGGAGATCCCCGACCTGCTGATGAACCTGCGCGACCGACGCACGCTGGCCCTGCCGCCGGGCCTGGACGCGCGACGGGTCGAGACCGCCGAACGGGCGGTGCTGTGCCTCGACATCGTCGCCCTTGCCCTCGAGGGGGACGGCGGCTCGGTCACGACCACCGAGATCGCCGCCCGGCGTGCCGCCCTGGACGAGCTGGACCGCACGGCCCGGCGCGCCCTGGTCGGCGCCTGCTCGGGTCAGCACGGGTGAGGTCCCGCGGGACCGCTAACCTCGTGCCGTGATGGCCGAGACCGAGCGCGGGCAGCCGCAGACCCTGTTGATCACGCTCACCGGCAAGGACCGTCCCGGGGTGACGTCCCTGGTCTTCGACACCCTCGCCCGGTTCGGCGTCGAGGTCATCGACATCGAGCAGATCGTCCTGCGCCGGCGGCTGATCCTCGGCCTGCTGGTCGGCTCGCCGCGGGACTGGACCTCGCTGCGCGAGGCGATGCAGCAGGTCGCCGAGCAGCTGGACATGACCCTCGAGCTCGAGCGCGGGTCCGGGGACAACCGGCCCCGGCCCGAGGGGCGCAGCCACGTCACCGTGCTCGGCACCCCGCTGCGGGCCACGTCGGTCGCGGCGGTGACCGGACGGATCGCCGACACCGGCGCCAACATCGACCGCATCGAGCGGATGGCGCGCTACCCGATCACGGCGATCGACCTGCACGTCTCCGGCGTGGACCCCGAGAAGCTGCGCGACATCCTCGCTCGCGAGGCCGCCGCCCAGGGCGTGGACATCGCCGTCCAGCCGGCCAACCTGCTCCGCCGCGGGATGCGCCTGATCGTCATGGACGTCGACTCCACGCTGATCCAGGGCGAGGTGATCGAGATGCTCGCCGCCCGCGCGGGGTGCGAGGACGAGGTCGCGCGGGTGACCGAGCAGGCCATGCGTGGCGAGCTCGACTTCGCCGAGAGCCTGCTGCAGCGGGTGGCCCTGCTCGAGGGGCTCGAGGCGTCCGCGCTCGACGAGGTGTACGACGACCTGCTGCTCGCCCCGGGGGCTCGCACGACCGTGCGCGTCCTGCGCCGCCTCGGCTACCGCTTCGCCATGGTCAGCGGCGGCTTCACCCAGCTCACCGACCGCCTGGCCGCAGACCTCGGGATCGACTTCGCGCTGGCCAACGAGCTCGAGATCGTCGACGGACGGCTGACCGGGCGGGTGGTGGGCGGCATCGTGGACCGCGCCGCCAAGGCCGAGGCGCTGCGCCGCTTCGCCGCGGAGTGCGGGGTGCCGGTGCAGGCCACCATCGCCATCGGCGACGGCGCCAACGACCTCGACATGCTCAACACGGCCGGGCTGGGGATCGCCTTCAACGCCAAGCCGGTGGTGCAGGAGGCTGCGCACGCCTCGGTGAACGTGCCCTACATGGACGCGATCCTCTACCTGCTCGGCATCAGTCGCGAGGAGATCGTGGCCGCGGACGCCGAGGAGGGCGTCACCACACCCGAGCCTCCCCTGTGAGTGTCGGCGCCCCCGGGCGCGCCACCGCTCAGTCGTGCCCGGCGTGGAAGCCAGCGAGCCGGGCGGTGCCGGCGTCGAGGTCCGGCCACGCCACGTGCACGTCGAGCACGGCCATCGCGGAGGTCGGGAACCCGGCGGTCATCGACCGGAACGCCTCCGGGTCGGGGTCGCCGTCGTCGAGCAGGTGGGCCAGGGACGCCGCGGTGGGGTTGTGGCCGACGTACACCACCACCTCGCTGCCGCCGGGGACCGCCCGCAGCAGGTCCAGGACGTTGTCGGGACCCGCGGAGTAGACGGCGTCGCTCAGGTCGGGTGCGAGGTCGGTCCCGGCCGCCGAGGCGAGATGCGTCCACGTCTCCACCGCCCGGGTCGCGGAGGACACCAGGGCGTGGGTCGGGACCAGGTCGCGCTCGCGGAGCCACCGCCCCGCCGCCTCGGCCTCCCGCACGCCCCGGTCGGTGAGGCGTCGCCGGTGGTCCTCGGCCGCGAACGCCTCCGCCTTGGCGTGGCGCATGATCACCAGCACCCGTCGGGGCGACGAGGACGCGGGGGAAGGAGGGCTCACGGATGCCAATGTCCCACCCCTTAGGCTTCCTGTCATGCCAATGGGAGCCGACGGTCGCAGCGGGAGCGGCGGTGCGGGCGACCTGCTGGTCATCGGCGGCGCCGAGGACAAGCTGGGCAAGCGCACCGTGCTGGGCGAGTTCGTGGCCCGGGCCGGTGGGTCCGAGGCACGGATCGCCGTCGTCCCCACCGCCTCCTCGCTGGGCCCGGAGATCGTCGAGGTCTACGAGGCCCTGTTCACCCGCCTGGGGGCGGCCGAGGTGTACGGCGTGCGCCCCGAGGACCGGGCCGCCGCGGCGGCGCCGGACCTCGTCGCCGAGCTGGACCGGGCCACCGGCATCTTCATGACCGGCGGCAACCAGCTCAAGCTGTCCACGGTGATCGCCGGCACCCCGTTCGGCGAGGCCATCGTGCAGGCCCGGGACCGGGGCGTGACCGTGGGTGGCACGTCGGCCGGGGCCAGCATCCAGTCCTCGCACATGGTCGCCTTCGGACCCGGCGGGTCGACTCCCAAGCAGCGGATGACCCAGGTCGCCGCCGGTCTGGGGCTGGTGGAGAACTGCGTGATCGACCAGCACTTCGCCCAGCGCAACCGCTACGGACGGCTGCTGATGATCGTCGCGCAGAGCCCGCAGCTGCTGGGCATGGGCGTCGACGAGGACACGGCGGCGGTCATCTCCCGGTCCGAGGACCGGGACCTGCTGCACGTCGTCGGGCGCGGGTCGGTGACCCTGCTGGACGGCAGCCAGATGGTGACCAACGCGCACGAGGCCCGTGAGCGCCGGCCGATCCTGGCCTCGGGGGTGGTCCTGCACTCCCTGCCCGCGGGCGCCGGCTTCGACCTCACCTCCCGCACCCTGCTGCCACCCGCGGCCGAGCCCGACCCGTCCGAGGCCGACGAGCTGGCGCTAGCCGGTCGAGACCTGCGCAAGATGGCCCGGGACATCGCCGCCGGCGACGTCTCCCCCACGGCGCTGCGGCGCCGGATCGCCCGACGCACCAGAGGAGCTGCCCAGTGACCAGGAGCGCCGACGAACGCACCGCCGTGAGCTCGGGCGGACGGCCCACCGCCGACCTCGCCATCGTCGAGACGCGGGTCTACCGCGGCGCCAACGTGTGGTCCTACGACAAGGCGATCCACCTCGTCGTCGACCTCGGGGTGCTGGAGGACTTCCCCACCAACACGATCCCGGGCTTCACCGACCACCTCGTCGACGCGCTGCCCGGGCTGCGCGAGCACACCTGCTCCCGGGGACGACGCGGCGGCTTCCTCGAGCGGCTGCACGAGGGCACCTGGCTGGGCCACGTCGCCGAGCACGTCGCCCTCGCACTGCAGCAGGTCGTCGGCCACGACATCCGGCGGGGCAAGACCCGGCAGGTCAAGGGCGAGCGCGGCCGCTACAACGTCATCTACGGCTACGTCGACGAGCAGGTGGGGCTCGAGGCCGGCCGGCTCGCCGTCCGGCTGGTCAACCACCTCGTGGAGGCCGACCCGGACTTCGACTTCACCGACGAGCTCGACGCGTTCATCCTGCGGGCCCAGCGCACCGCCTTCGGGCCCTCCACCCAGGCGATCCTCGACGAGGCGGTCTCGCGCGACATCCCGTGGATCCGGCTGAACAAGCACTCGCTCGTCCAGCTCGGCCAGGGCGTCCACGCCAAGCGCATCCGGGCCACGATGACGTCGGAGACCAGCTCCATCGCCGTCGACATCGCCTCCGACAAGGACCTGACCACCCGGCTGCTCGGCGCCGCGGGCCTGCCCGTGCCGCGCCAGGAGTCGGTGCGCACCGCCGAGCAGGCGGCCACCGTCGCCCGCAGGATCGGGTTCCCGGTGGTGGTCAAGCCGCTCGACGGCAACCACGGGCGCGGGGTGTGCCTCGACCTCCAGGACGAGGACGAGGTCCGGGAGGCGTTCGCCGTCGCCGAGGAGCAGTCGCGCCGCGGCTGGGTGATCGTGGAGTCGTTCATCACCGGCAAGGACTACCGGTGCCTGATCATCGACGGGCGCCTCGCCGCCATCGCCGAACGCGTGCCCGCCCACGTCATCGGCGACGGCACCTCGACGGTGCGTGCCCTGGTCGACCTGACCAACGCCGACCCACGACGCGGTGTGGGCCACGAGAAGATCCTCACCCGGATCAAGGCCGACGCCGCCGCCGAGGCGGTGCTCGCCGACCAGGGTCACACCCTGGACTCCGTGCCCGCCGAGGGCGAGATGGTCAAGCTGGCGCTGACCGGCAACATGTCGACCGGCGGCATCTCGATCGACCGCACCTTCGAGGCCCACCCGGAGAACGCGGAGATCGCCGAGGAGGCAGCCCGCATGGTCGGGTTGGACATCGCGGGCATCGACTTCATCTGCCCCGACATCACCCAGCCGGTCCGCGAGACCGGCGGCGCGATCTGCGAGGTCAACGCGGCCCCGGGCTTCCGGATGCACACCCACCCCACGATCGGCGAGCCGCAGTTCATCGCCAAGCCGGTCGTGGACATGCTGTTCCCACCCGGGGCTCCCAGCCGGATCCCGATCGTCGCCGTGACCGGCACCAACGGCAAGACCACGACCAGCCGGATGATCAGCCACATCTTCAAGGGCATGGGGCGCAAGGTCGGCATGACCTCCACCGACGGCGTGGTCATCGACGAGCGGCTGCTGATCCGGGCCGACGCCTCGGGCCCGCGCAGCGCGCGCATGGTCCTGCAGAACCCACGGGTGGACTTCGCGGTCTTCGAGGTGGCGCGCGGCGGCATCCTGCGCGAGGGACTCGGCTACGAGCGCAACGACGTCGCCGTCGTGCTCAACGTCCAGCCCGACCACCTGGGGCTGCGCGGCATCGACACCGTCGAGCAGCTCGCGAACGTCAAGGCGGTGCTGGTCGAGGCCGTGCCGCGGGACGGGCACGCGGTGCTGAACGCCGACGACCCCCTGGTCCGGGAGATGCGGCGCCGCTGCTCGGGGCAGGTCGTGTGGTTCTCCATGGAGGAGCCGGGCACCGAGGCCCGTGACCTGATCGACGCCCACTGCCGCCGTGGAGGCAAGGCGCTGGTCCTGCAGTCCACGGAGCGCGGCGAGATGATCGTCGTGCGGCACGGGGCCCGGGACATGCAGCTGGCGTTCACCCACCTGCTGCCCGCGACCTTCTCGGGCCGTGCGCGGATGAACGTGCAGAACGCGCTGGCCTCCGCGGCGGCGGCGTTCGCTGTCGGCGCGCCGCTGCACGACATCCGCCAGGGCCTGCGGACGTTCTCCACCAGCTACTACCTCTCCCCCGGCCGGCTCAACGAGCTCGAGGTCAACGGCGTCACCGTCATCGTCGACTACTGCCACAACGCTCCGGGCATGCGAGCGCTCGGCGACTTCGTCGACCGGGTCGGCGAGACCCTCGACTCGGGCTACGACCTCGGCAAGCCCTCCCGGATCGGCGTCATCGCCACGGCCGGCGACCGGCGTGACGAGGACATGCGGGAGCTCGGCGAGGTCGCGGCGCGCCACTTCGACGTGGTCATCGTGCGCGAGGACCAGGCCCTGCGGCGCCGCGAGCGCGGCGTCACCGCCGCCCTGGTCGCCGAGGGGGTCCGGGAGGCGATGGACGACGGCGCGCGGTGCAAGCAGCTGGAGGTGATCGTCGACGAGATCGAGGCCGTCCACCACGCGATGAGCCGGGCCAACCGTGGCGACCTCGTCGTGGTCTGCGTCGACCAGCACCCGCTGGTGATGACCGAGCTGGAGAACTGGTCGCCGATGGCCCAGGCCGGGGCGTCGTACGCCGGCGACGACACGCACGTCGCCGACCCGGACTACACCCCGCCGCCGGAGTCCTGAGCCGCCTGCTCGACCTTCTTGGCCGTGCGCTTGACCGCCTTCTTCGCGGCCTTCCTCGCCGGCTTCTTCTCCGGCTTGTCCTGGGGCTTGTCCTCGGGCTTGCTCTGGGACTTGCCCTGGGACTCCGCCTCCGGCTCCTTCGGGGCGCCTCGGCGCCGCTTCAGGCGCACCCAGAGCTGGCCGCGGCCGCTGCTGCCGGTGACGGTCTTGGTCTCGACGAACGGCTGGGCCTTGATGAGGTCGCTGAGCTTGGCGTGGCCGTAGCTGCGCGCGTCGAAGGACGGGTCCGTGCGGTTGATGTGGTTGCCGAGGGCGCTCAGCGACGCCCAGTCGTCGTCGTCGGAGTCCACCTTGTTCAGTGCCTTGGTCAGCACGCTCTGGATCGCGCGCAGCTGCTCGGGCCCGGACGGCTCCGGGGCTTCCGACTGCTCGGTCGTGGACCCGACTCCCTGCAGCACCTCGAGGAAGACGAACTTCTCGCAGGCCTCCACGAACGCCTTGGGGGTCTTGCGCTGCCCGACGCCGATCACGCGCTTGCCCGACTCGCGGAGCCGGGTCGCGAGCGGGGTGAAGTCGCTGTCGCTGGAGACGATCGCGAACCCCTCGACGTTGCCTGAGTAGAGCAGGTCCATCGCGTCGATGATCAGCGCCGAGTCCGTCGCGTTCTTGCCGGCGGTGTAGGCGAACTGCTGCTGCGGTGAGATCGCGTTGCCCAGCAGGTGCTCCTTCCACC
This sequence comes from uncultured Actinomycetota bacterium, assembly GCA_963815595.1. GTDB lineage: Bacteria > Actinomycetota > Actinomycetes > Propionibacteriales > Nocardioidaceae > Marmoricola. The sequence continues at coordinate 1,118,671 of CAWFHA010000007.1, forward strand.
CGGAGAGGTGGTGGTTGGTCCAGTCGCCGTAGGCGCGCTTGACGGTGATGGTGCCGTAGCCGGCCAGCTCCTCGAACATCTCCTTGATCAGCTTCGGGGAGGTGTTGTCGGCGTCGATGAGCACCGCGATGCGGGTGTTGTCGTCGGTCATGCGGGATGGCTCTCCTCGATGGGGGGACCGCCAGTCTCGCGCAGTCGCCCGACGTCGCGCAGGCCGACCCACGAGACCACGCCTCCCAGCGCGAGCATCGCGGCTGAGAGCAGCAGCGCTCGCTCGTAACCGGCGGTGAGCAGGCCGGGGTCGCTGTAGTCGGTCCCGGTGAGCCCGACCGCGGCAGGAAGTGCCGCGACGGCCAGCAGGCTCCCCGTGCGGGCGACCGCGTTGTTGACCCCGCTCGCCACCCCGGCATGGTTGCCGGGGACCGCGGCGAGGACGGCCACCGTCAGCGGGGAGACCAGGGTGACCAGCCCCAGCGCGAACACGACGATCCCCGGGAACACCCCGGTCCAGTACGTCGTGTCCCGGTCGACCCCGCTGAGCAGGAAGACCCCGACGGCGCACACGATCGGCCCCACCGTCATCGGCACCCGCGGCCCCGTGCGGGCGAACAGCACCGAGAGCCGCGAGGAGAGGAGGACCATGATCACCGAGACCGGCACGGTGGCCACGCCGGCGGCGGTGGCGCCGTACCCGGTGGAGACCTGGAGCTGGAGCACCAGGAAGAACAGCACGGCGCCGAGGGCGCCGTAGACGAGCAGCGTCATCAGGTTCGCGGCGCTGAACACGCGGGAGGACCACATCGACAGCGGCGCCATGGCGCCCGGTCGCCTCTCGAACCACACGAACGCGGCTGCCGCCGCGACCGCCAGCACCAGCCCGACGACCAGGACTCCCGTGGGCAGCTCGCGCCACGAGGTGAGCAGGTAGGTGGTGGCGCCGAGCACCACGATGCCCGACAGCGCGCCCCGGTAGTCGAAGCGCCGGGGAGCCTCGGCGTCGAGCGACTCCGGGATCCGGAGACCGAGCAGCAGCACCAGGGCGCACAGCGGCAGGTTGATCGCGAAGACCCAGCGCCACCCCGCGTTCTCGACCAGGAACCCGCCCAGGAACGGCCCGATCGCCACCGCGATGCCGGAGGCGCCTGCCCAGGTGCCGATGGCGGCCGGCCGATCCACCCGGCGGAAGGTCCCCTGGATCAGGGCCAGGGCCCCCGGGGTGAGCAGCGCCGCCGCCACCCCTTGGACGACCCGGAACAGAACCAGCTGGAACGGCGACTGGGCGAACGCGCACAGGGCACTGGCCGCGGCGAAGCCGGCGATCCCCATCAGGTAGACGCGCCGTCGCCCGAAGCGGTCGCCCAAGGCGCCCCCCACCAGGATCAGCGCCGCCAGGCTGACCAGGTAGCCGTTGGAGATCCACTGCAGCTCGACCAGCGAGGCGTCGAGGTCGGCACCGATGCGGCGCAGGGCGATGTTGACCACCGTGCCGTCGAGGATCGCGATGCTCGACCCGAGGGTCACCGTGAACAGGGTGAGCCTTCCGAGGGCCGAACGGCGGTCGAGCAGGCCGGACTCGTCCTCCCTGGGTTGACCGGGCTCAGGCGAGGGCTGCGGCACGACGTACCTTCGCCCGGAGCACCTCCGGTGTGTCCGCCGTGGCTCCCTGTCCGGTGAGCCAGTCGTAGACCTGCTGCCGCTCCGCGTGGCACATCAGCCCCACCACGTCGCCAGGGGTCGCCTGCTCGACCAGGGCCTGGAGCGAAGCGAGCTCGGTGGGGTGGGCCGGGAGGTCCGTGACGCCCACCCGGGCCGCTCCGGCACGTAGCAGCGCCTCGAGCTCGGCGGTGGTGCGGCCGCGCAGGTAGTGCTCCTTGTGACCGATCACCACGACGTCGGCGTCCCGACCCGCGATCTCGCCGAGCATCTCCAGCAGGTCGTCCTGACGGTCGCCGACCGCACCCAGCCCGAGCAGCAGGCGGCAGCCGGGTGCGCGCAGGCCGCGCATGACCTCGATCATCGCCTCCAGCCCCACCTCGTTGTGCGCGAGGTCCATCACCACCGAGACCTCGCCGAGGCTGAAGATGTTCATCCGGCCGGGGTTGTGCTCGGCGTCGGGCAGGAAGGAGCGCAGCCCCGCGGCGACGTGCTCCCGGCCGATGCCGGCCGCCAGGGCCGCAGACGTGGCGGCCAGGGCGTTCTCGACGTTGAACCGGGAGAGCCCGCTCAACGTCATCGGCACGTCGACGACCTCCAGCACCGGGTCGACGCTGCCCCCGTCGAGCACGGTGATCCAGCCGTCGATGACCGTGGTCGCCCGGCCCCGGGCGTTGAGCACCTCGCGCAGTGCCGGCGAGTCGGGGTAGCGGGAGAAGACCCACGGGCGCGCTGGCGTGGTCAGCCGCATGGCGAAGACCCGCGGGTCGTCGGCGTTGAGCACCGCCCAGCCCGACTTCTTGGTGATCCTCGGCACGACGCCCTTGACCTCGGCGAGCTGGTCCACGGTGTCGATGCCGTGCAGGCCCAGGTGGTCGGCGGTCACGTTGGTGACCACGGAGACGTCGTTGCTGACCAGGCCGATCCCCTTGAGCAGGATCCCCCCGCGAGCGGTCTCGGTCACCGCGAAGTCCACCTCCCGGTGGGCGAGGACGCGTCCGGCGCCGGAGGGACCGGAGTAGTCACCGGCCTCCACCAGCACGCCGTCGACGTAGATGCCGTCGGTGTTGGACCAGCCGACCAGGTGACCGGCCTCCCGGGCGATGTGGGCGATCATCCGCGACGTGGTGGTCTTGCCGTTGGTACCGGTCACGGCCACCACGGGCACCCGCGGCCTGATCGTGGTGGGCCCCGGGCCGCGCTCGGCGGCCCGCACGTGCTCGGCCGCGCGCTCCACCAGGACGCCCACCTCCTGCGAGCCCAGCCCGTCGACCACCGAGGCCACCGCCTCGCCCAGGGCGCGCGCCCGGTTGCGGTCGCGCCACGGGTAGGCGACCACGATCCGCTGGGACTGGGAGGTCGACCGCACCCGGACCGCGAGGCGGGTGGTCCCCGACTCCGCGGCGATCCGCCGCACCAGCCGGGTCACGAGGCGAGCCAGGGAACGCTGCCGGAAGCCGCTCATCGGGGCGTCGGCCCGCAACGAGCGCAGCCCGAGCCGATCCGCGAGTCGGCGTACGTCGGTCTCGGGCGCCTCGGCGAGCGAGGTCACGTCGAGGGTGAGCTTGATCGCGGCCCGGGGGAAGTACAGGTTGGGTCCCTCGAGGACCCTCAGCTCGACCAGGGCGGGGTCCCGGTCAGCCACGGGAGGTCAGTCGTCCTCGAGGCGGAACCCGACCTTGAGCCCGACCTGGAAGTGCTCCACGGCCCCGTCCTTGACCTGCCCACGCACCTGGGTCATCTCGAACCAGTCGACGTGGCGCAGGGTGCGGGCCGCCCGCTCGACCCCGTTGCGGATGGCCTGGTCGATGCCCTCGGGCGAGGTGCCGACGATCTCGGTGACACGGTAGGTGCGGTTGGACATCGGCGGGCTCCTCGAGTGGGAAACAGTCGGACTGACCAAGGATGCCACGGGTGCTCGCGGGGCGGTCGGGCGCTGCACACCACCGACGTACGCTGGAGGACGTGGCCACTTCCCGCCGGACGCGTGGCGAGACCGAACCGGTCCGCATCACCACCGCCCCCACCAGCCGCCGCGACGACCTCGACCGTCGTCGGCGCCGCTACGTCATCTCGATGGCGGTCCGCACTCTGTGCTTCGTCGGTGCGGTCCTCGTCGGTCCCGGTTGGTTTCGCTGGGTCCTGGTGGTCGGGGCGTTCATCCTGCCCTACATCGCCGTGGTGATGGCCAACGCCGCCTCACCCCGCATCGAGGGTGCGGACCTGGTGCAGCCGGGTGGCAGCCACCGGGAGCTGGGCGGGTGAGCGAGGACGCCGCCGCCGGTCAGGAGGTCTGCTCGGCGCGGGGTTGTCGGGCCGCGGCTCGCCACGAGCTGCGCTGGAACAACCCCAAGCTGCACACGCCCGAGCGCCGCAAGACCTGGCTGGCCTGCGACGAGCACCGCCAGAGCCTGGCCGACTTCCTCGCCGCCCGGAACTTCCTGCGCGAGGTCGAGCCGCACTAGCCGCCGATCGCGGACATCGGCCGCGTCGGCTGGAGGAAGGTCTCGTCGTCGATGCCGTGACCCGGTCGCTTGGTCATCATCGCCAGCCGCCACCGGTCCGCGATCTCGTCGTCACCGGCACCGCCTCGCAGCGCGGCACGCAGGTCGGACTCCTCCCGGGCGAACAGGCAGTTGCGCACCTGGCCGTCGGCGGTGAGCCGCACCCGGTCGCAGTCCCCGCAGAAGGGTCGGGTGACCGAGGCGATCACCCCGACCTTGGCCGGGCCGCCGTCGACGAGGAACGTCTCGGCCGGGGCGCTGCCCCGGTGCTCGGGGTCGGGGGTCAGCGTGAACTCGGACTCGAGCAGCGCGAAGATCTCCTCGGCGGTGACCATCCCCTCCCGCGACCAGCCGTGCTGGGCGTCGAGGGGCATCTGCTCGATGATGCGCAGCTGGTAGCCCTGCTCCAGGCACCAGGCCAGCAGCTCGGGGGCGTGCTGGTCGTTGATCCCCCGGATCAGCACGGCGTTGACCTTGACCGGGCCCAGGCCGGCGTCCCGGGCGGCCGCCAGGCCGGCCAGCACGTCGTCGAGCCGGTCCCGGCGCGTGATCTCGAGGAACTCCTCGCGCCGGATCGTGTCGAGGCTGACGTTGACCCGGTCGAGGCCGGCCGCGGCGAGGGTCCGCGCCGTGCGGGACAGCCCCAGGGCGTTGGTGGTCAGCGAGACCTCCGGGGTGGGGCGCAGCGCCTTGGTCTGCTCGACGATGCCGGCCAGGCCGCGGCGCAGCAGCGGCTCACCGCCGGTGAAGCGGACCTCGCGGATGCCCAGCTGCTCGACACCGATCCGGACGAGGCGGACCACCTCGTCGTCGGTGAGCGTCTCCTCCGTGGGCAGCCAGTCCAGGCCCTCCGCGGGCATGCAGTAGCTGCACCGCAGGTTGCAGCGGTCGGTGAGCGAGACTCGCAGGTCCGTGGCCGTCCGGCCATAGCTGTCCGCCAGTCCCGAGGTCGGCGTGGAAGTGCTCACCCGGCCAGTCTAGGCACTGGGGCCACGAACTACCGTGACGGCGTGAGGTTCCTGCTCAGCCGCCGATGGGTTCTGTTCGCCCTGACGGTCGCCCTCCTCGCGTGGGGAGCCTCCCTGCTGGGGCAGTGGCAGTTCCACCGGCTGGACGCACGCAAGGCCGAGAACCGCCTGGTCGCCACCAACATCGCAGCGGCCCCCGCGCCGGTCGACGACGTGCTCTCCCCCGCCCGGCCCCCCTCTCCGGACGACGAGTGGCGCCGGGTCACCGTCCACGGGACCTGGGACGCCGAGCACACGGTCGTGCTGAAGTACCAGACGCGCGACCAGCAGCCCGGTGTCGACGTGGTCACGCCCCTGGTCACCCGCAGCGGGGCTGCGGTGCTCGTCGACCGGGGCTGGCTGCCGGGTGAGAACTCGGGCGCGTCGCGCCCGCAGCTGCCGCAGGTCACCGAGGGGCCCGTCACGGTCACCGGGTGGGTACGCCGGGACGCGACCGGCTCGTCGTCCCGGGTGGACGACCTCTCCACCCGGGCCATCTCCTCGCGCAGCATCGCCGAGGAGGTGCCCTACCCGCTCTACCAGGGCTTCGTCGACCTCGCCCTGCAGAGCCCGGCACCCGCCGCCGAGCTCACGCTCACCGACCTCCCCGACGACACCAGCAACGGACCGCACTTCTTCTACGGCCTGCAGTGGTGGTTCTTCGGCGCGCTCGCGGTCTTCGGGTTCGGGTACCTGGCCTGGGACGAGCTGCGGCAGCGACGACGCCGTCGCGCCGCGCCCGGCTGAGCAGGAGCGCGGCCCCTAGGCGAGCGAGACCGGGTCGGGTCGCGCGGCGTCCTCCTCGAACTGGGTGCGGTAGAGATCGGCGTAGAGCCCACCCTCCGCGAGCAGCTCGGTGTGGGTGCCCCGCTGGACGATGCGACCCTCGTCGACGACGAGGATCTGGTCGGCGTTGCGGACCGTGGAGAGCCGGTGCGCGATCACCAGGGAGGTGCGGCCCTCGAGGGCCTCGTCGAGCGCCCGCTGCACGGCGTACTCCGACTCGGAGTCGAGGTGGGCCGTCGCCTCGTCCAGGACGACGATCCCGGGTGCCTTGAGCAGCAGCCGGGCGATCGCCAGCCGCTGCCGCTCCCCGCCGGAGAGTCGGTAGCCGCGGTCCCCCACGACCGTGTCGAGGCCGTCGGGCATGCCCCGCACCAGCGACGCGATCCGGCTGGACTCCAGCGCCGCCCAGATCTGCTCGTCGCTGGCGCCCGGCGCGGCGTAGCGCAGGTTCTCCCGGATCGTGTCGTGGAACATGTGCGCGTCCTGGGTGACGTAGCCGACGGCGTCCTCCAGCGACTGCAGGCTGACCTCGCGGACGTCGTGGCCGCCCACCCGGACCGCTCCCCCGGTGACGTCGTAGAGCCGCGCCACGAGGTGGGTGATCGTGGTCTTGCCGGCTCCGGAGGGGCCGACCAGGGCGACCATCTGCCCCGGCTCGGCGCGGAAGCTCACCTGGTGGAGCACGGGGCCGTGCGCGCGGCTCTCCGCGCGGGCCACGGTCTCCAGGCTGGCCAGCGACACCTCCTCCGCGCGGGGATAGGTGAAGTCGACCCGGTCGAACTCCACCCCGGTGGCCCCGGGGGGCACGGTGGCGGACGAAGCCTTCTCCACCACGGTGGAGGGCAGGTCGAGCACCTCGAAGACCCGGTCGAAGCTCACCAGGGCCGTCATCACGTCGACCCGGACGTTGGAGAGCCCCTGCAGCGGACCGAGGAGCCGGAGCAGCAGCGTGGCCAGGGCGGTGAGCGTGCCGATGGTCAGCGCGCCCTCGATGGCGAGCGTGCCGCCGATGCCGTAGACCAGGGCGGTGGCCAGCGCCGGGATCAGCATCATCACGGCCATGAAGACCCGGGTGACCAGCGAGATCCGGACGCCCAGGTCACGGACGACGCCGGCCTTCTCGGCGTACTTGGCGTCCTCCTCCTCACGGCGGCCGAAGAGCTTGAGCAGCAGCGCACCGCCGACGTTGAAGCGCTCGGTCATCACGTTGCCGAGGTCGGCGTTGCCGTCCATCTGCCGCCGGGTGAGCCCGCTGATCTGACGCCCGACCCAGCGCGAGGCCAGCAGCAGCAGGGGGAACAGCGCGAGGCAGGCGAGCGTGACCTGCCACGAGAGGGCGAACATGGTGATGCCGACGACGACCACGCTGATCGAGTTCGACACGGTGCTCGACAGCGTCGAGGTGAACGCACGCTGCGCCCCGATCACGTCGTTGTTGAGCCGGGAGACCAGCGCGCCGGTCTGGGTGCGGGTGAAGAACGCCAGCGACATCCGCTGCACGTGGGCGAAGACCTTGGTCCGCAGGTCGAAGATCAGGCCCTCGCCGATGCGCGAGGACAGGTAGCCCGACGCGACGCTGAGCAGCGCGTCGAGGACCGACGTCAGCGCCATCGCCGCGGCCAGCCAGATCACCAGGGAGGCGTCGCCGGCGATGATGCCGTCGTCGAGGAGGTACTTGATCAGCAGCGGGTTGACCACGACCAGGCCGGCATCGATGACCACGAAGAACAGGAAGGCCGCGATCAGCGTCCGGTGCGGCAGGGCGAAGCCCACCACCCGGCGCACGGTCTCGCGGCTGAGCTTCTGCTCGACCACCGAGCGGTCGCGGCGCGCCGACCCGAGCATGGCCCAGGGACCCATGTGGCTCATCGAGGCCCCTCTCTGCTCGTCCCGGGGTGTCCCGAGTGCCGGTCCAACGCCCTCAGGGCGCGATTTTGTTCCGCGACGCTGCTCCGAGCGTATCCGCGCGAGGTGACACGGCCGGCGCATCCGACGGTGTTGACTGGGCGGTGATGACCACCACGACCCGGGCTCCGGGGACACCCACCCGTGCACGAGGACGTCGGCCCCTGCTGTCGCGGCTGGCACTGGTCGTCCTCGTCGTGGTCGTGGTGTTCTACGCCGCCGGCGGCTGGTACTTCTCCGGGCTGATCCGCGGCGACACCACGGTGCCGATCTCGACGAGTCGTGAGCTGGCCGCCACCCACCCCGACCTGGTCACCCTGGAGGTGCGACGCGGCGTCGAGCACGTGCGTTCGTGGAACGCCGACCCGGGCGCCTACGACGCCGCCATCGGCGCCTTGCTCGACCGGCGGTGAACCGGGGACGTCAGGCCAGCGCGACGAGGTCGGCGTAGTCGGGGGTCCAGAGGTCCTCGACCCCGTCGGGCAGGATCAGCACGCGGTCGGGCTCCAGGGCGTGCACCGCCCCCTCGTCGTGGGTGACCAGCACGATCGCCCCGGCGTACGCGCGGATCGCGGCCAGCACCTCCTCGCGGGAGGCCGGGTCCAGGTTGTTCGTCGGCTCGTCGAGCAGCAGCACGTTGGCGCTGGAGACCACCAGGATCGCGAGCGCGAGCCGGGTCTTCTCACCACCGGAGAGCACGCCGGCCGGCTTGTGGGCGTCGTCGCCCGAGAACAGGAACGAGCCGAGCACCGAGCGGGCCTCGGTGTCGGTGAGCTGCGGCGCGGCCGCGTGCAGGTTCTCCAGCACGGTGCGCGAGGTGTCCAGGGTCTCGTGCTCCTGCGCGTAGTAGCCCACCCGCAACCCGTGCCCCGGCTCGACCCGTCCGGTGTCGGCCTCGTCGACCCCGGCGAGGATGCGCAGCAGCGTGGTCTTGCCGGCGCCGTTGAGCCCCAGGATCACCACCCGGCTGCCCTTGTCCACCGCCAGGTCCACGTCGGTGAACACCTCCAGCGAGCCGTAGGACTTCGACAGCTCGCGGGCGGTCAGCGGGGTCTTCCCGCACGGCGCGGGGGCCGGGAACGCGATCCGGGCGACCCGGTCGGCCTTCCGCTCCCCCTCGACGCCCTCCATCAGCTTCTCCGCCCGCTTGAGCATCGACTGCGCCGCCTGGGCCTTGGTCGCCTTGGCGCGCATCTTGTTGGCCTGGTCGGTCAGCGTCTTGGCCTTGCTCTCGGCGTTGAGGCGCTCACGCTTGCGGCGCTTCTCGTCGGTCTCGCGCTGCGCGAGGTAGGCCTTCCAGCCGATGTTGTAGATGTCGATGACGGCGCGGTTGGCGTCGAGGTGCAGCACCCGGTTGACGCAGGCGTCGAGCAGCCCGACGTCGTGGGAGATGACCACGAGTCCGCCCTTGTGGTTGCGCAGGAAGTCCCGCAGCCACAGGATCGAGTCGGCGTCGAGGTGGTTGGTGGGCTCGTCGAGCAGCAGCGTCTCGGCACCCGAGAACAGGATCCGGGCGAGCTCCACCCGGCGGCGCTGGCCGCCGGAGAGGGTGCGCAGCGGCTGGTCCATGAGCCGGTCGGCGATCCCGATGGAGGACGCGATCTGCGCCGCCTCCGCCTCCGCGGAGTAGCCACCGGCGGCGTGCAGGTCGGCGTCGGCCTGCTCGTAACGCCGCATCGCCCGGTCCCGGACGTAGGCGTCCTCGCTGGCCATGTCGGCCTCCGCCTGCCGCAGCCGGCGCACGACGCTGTCCAGGCCGCGCGCCGACAGGATCCGGTCGCGGGAGAGAACCTCGGGATCGCCCGTGCGCGGGTCCTGGGGCAGGTAGCCCACCGAGCCGGAGGTGGTCACGGTGCCGGCGGCGGGCAGCTCCTCGCCGGCCAGGATCTTGGTCAGCGTCGTCTTGCCGGCACCGTTGCGCCCGACCAGTCCGATCCGGTCGCCGGCGGCGATGCGGAACGAGACCTCGCCCATGAGCAGGCGCGCGCCCGCGCGCACCTCGAGGTCGGAGACAGTGATCACGGCAGGCTTTCGCGTCGGGTCGGACGTGGGGGTCGGTGCACGGCGACGTGGGGCCGCTGACCGGAAGGGGTCAGTCTACGAGCAGGTGACCGTCCAGTAATCACCCGTGTCGAGCCGGCGCCGAGGAGGTGGGCCACAATGACTCGCATGTCTGTGCACACCGAGCCCGCTCTCTCCGACGCCTCCCAGCTCGACGACCTGCGTGAGCAGGTGCTCGTCCGGGGCGAGGGCCTGACCGAGCAGCAGGTGCTGGCCGTGCTGACCTCGCCCGACGAGCTGCTCCCCGACCTGCTCGAGCTGGCCCACGCCGTACGGATGGCGTGGTGCGGCCCCGAGGTCGAGGTCGAGGGGATCGTCTCGCTGAAGACCGGCGGGTGCCCCGAGGACTGCCACTTCTGCAGCCAGAGCGGCCAGTTCACCTCGCCGGTGCGCTCGGTGTGGCTGAACATCCCCGAGCTGGTCAAGGCGGCCGAGCAGACCGCGGCCACCGGGGCCAGCGAGTTCTGCATCGTCGCGGCGGTGCGCGGCCCCGACGAGCGCCTGATGAGCCAGATGCGCGAGGGCGTGAAGGCGATCAAGGAGGCCGTGGACATCGAGGTCGCCGCCTCCCTGGGCATGCTCAGCCAGGAGCAGGTCGACGACCTGGTCTCGATGGGTGTGCACCGCTACAACCACAACCTGGAGACCGCGCGCTCGTACTTCCCGCAGGTGGTCACCACCCACTCCTGGGAGGAGCGCTGGGAGACCTGCGAGATGGTCCGGAGCTCGGGGATGGAGCTGTGCTGCGGCTGCCTGGTCGGCATGGGCGAGACCGTGGAGCAGCGGGCCGAGCTGGCTGCCCAGCTCGCCGAGCTCCAGCCCGACGAGGTGCCGCTGAACTTCCTCAACCCCCGGCCCGGCACGCCGTTCGGCGACCTGCCACTGATGGACAGCAAGGACGCGCTGCGCACGATCGCGGCGTTCCGGCTGGCGATGCCGCGCACGATCCTGCGCTACGCCGGCGGCCGCGAGCTGACGCTGGGCGACCTGGGCACCCGCGACGGGCTGCTCGGCGGCATCAACGCCGTGATCGTGGGCAACTACCTGACCACGCTGGGGCGCGACCCCGAGCAGGACCTCGAGCTCCTCGACGACCTCAAGATGCCGATCAAGGCCCTGAGTGAGCAGATCTGAGCCGATGACGGTGCCGGACGCGACGGCCCCGCCGTCGTACTGCGGCCACTGCGGGCAGGCGCTCGCCCACGGGGCCGACGGATCCCACCAGTCCTGCGACACCCGGCTCGCGCTCGAGCCGCCGCGCTACTGCGGGCACTGCGGACGGCGGATGAAGGTGCAGGTGACCCCCCGGACCTGGAGTGCCACCTGCGTGGAGCACGGGACGCTGAGCGGTGGCTGACCTGCTCGCGTGGGACCGGGCGCACCTGTGGCACCCGTACTCCTCCGCGACCACCCCGGCCCCCACGCACGAGGTCGTCTCCGCCTCCGGCGTCCGCCTGCGGATGCGTCGCGGCACGGAGCTGGTCGACGTCGTGGACGCCATGTCGTCGTGGTGGTGCGCGATCCACGGCTACGCGGTGCCCGAGCTCGACGACGCGGTCCGCGACCAGCTCGGCCGGATGAGCCACGTGATGTTCGGCGGCCTCACCCACGAGCCGGCCGTGGGCCTGGGGCGGCGGCTGGTGCAGCTCACCGGACTGCCGCAAGTCTTCCTGGCCGACTCGGGGTCGGTCGCGGTGGAGGTGGCCATGAAGATGGTCTGGCAGGCCCAGGCGGGCACCGGCCGGACCAGGTTCCTCACCGTGCGCGGGGGCTACCACGGCGACACCTTCTCCCCGATGAGCGTGTGCGACCCCGTGGGTGGCATGCACAGCCTGTACGCCGGGATCGTGCCCGAGCACCTCTTCGCACCCAGGCCGCCCCCGGATGACCACACCGACGACGCGGCTGCCCGGGAGGCGGCCTTCACGGACTGGGCGGGCGAGGTCGACGGCCTCGTCGCCCGGCACGCCGAGGAGATCGCCGGCGTGGTCGTCGAGCCGCTGCTGCAGGGTGCCGGCGGGATGCGTCCCTGGCCGGCGCGGTGCGTGGACCACCTGACCCGGGTGGCACGGGCGCACGGCGCCCTGGTCGTCCACGACGAGATCGCCACCGGCTTCTGGCGCACCGGCACCGCACTGGCGCAGGACCGGCTGGCCGAGCCGGCCGACATCGTCTGCGTGGGCAAGGCACTGACCGGCGGCTACCTCACCCTGGCCGCCACGCTGTGCACCGCCGAGGTCGCGGAGCGGGTGAGCCGCTCCCCCGCCGGCGCGATGATGCACGGTCCGACGTTCATGGGCAATCCGCTGGCCTGCGCGGTGGCCAACGCGAGCCTCGACCTGCTGGCCACCTACGACAACCCCGCCAACCTGCGCCGGATCGAGGCCCGGCTCCGCGAGGGGCTGGCGAGTGCGGCGGACGCGCCGGGGGTGGTGGACGTGCGCACGTTGGGCGCGGTCGGGGTGGTCGAGTGCGCCGGCCCCGTCGACGTCGTCGAGGTCGTCGAGCGTGCCCTGGACCGGGGCGTGTGGCTCCGCCCGTTCCGCAACCTCGTCTACACGATGCCGCCGTACGTCACCAGCGACGAGGACCTCGACACGATCTGCGCGACGATCACCGAGGTCGTCCGGTGAGCCGCTTCGAGGACTGGCTGGCCGAGCAGGCCGCGCAGCGCGAGGCGGCCGGGCTCACCCGCCGCCTGGTCGCCCGGCACCCGGCCGACCCGGTCGTCGACCTGGCCGGCAACGACTACCTGGGGCTGGCCCGCCACCCGCGGGTGGTCGAGGGCGCCGTCGCGGCGGCTCGCGAGTACGGCGCCGGGGCCGGCGCCTCCCGCCTGGTCACCGGCACGCTGCCGGTGCACGAGGAGCTCGAGGAGGCCCTCGCGGCCTTCGCCGGCTTCCCCGCCGCGCTGGTGTTCTCCACCGGCTACCACGCCAACCTGGGCACGGTCGCGGCCCTCGCCGACGCCGACACCCTCATCGTCTCCGACGCCCACGTGCACGCCTCGATGGTCGACGCGTGCCGCCTGGCTCGCGGGGCGGTCCAGGTGGTGCCGCACAACGACGTCGCCGCCGTCGACGCCGCGCTGGCCGGACGCACGCAGACGCGGGCCCTGGTGCTCGTCGAGACCGTCTACTCCGTGCTCGGGGACGCCGCACCGCTCGCGGACCTGGCCCGGGTGTGTGCCGCCCGGAGCGCCGTGCTGGTGGCCGACGAGGCGCACGGCCTCGGCGTGGCCGGGAGCGGTGGTCGCGGTCTGGCCCACGCAGCCGGTCTCGGCTCCCGCCCCGACGTGGTGGTCACGCTGACGCTGAGCAAGTCGCTCGGCAGCCAGGGTGGCGCGGTGCTGTGCTCCGACCCCGTGCGCGAGCACCTGGTCAACCGGGCCAGGCCGTTCGTCTACGACACCGGCCTGGCCCCGGCAGCGACGGGGGCGGCGCTCGCCGCACTGCGCCTCGTCGACGCGGAGCCCGCGCGGGTCGCCCGTGCCAACGAGGTCGCGGCCGGCCTGGCCCGGGCCTGCTCCGTCGACGTGCCCGCGGCCGCCGTGCTGGCCGTGCCGATGCCCGGACCCCGCGAGGCCGTGGCCGCCGTCGAGGAGGCCGCCGGCCGAGGCCTGCGGATCGGCTGCTTCCGGCCGCCTTCCACCCCCGACGGCGTCTCGAGACTGCGCCTGACCGCACACGCGCAGCTCGAGGATGCCGACCTCGACCGCGCCGCGGCCGTGCTGGCGGAGCTCGTGGGATCCGTCTCCGGCGGTCCGGGATGAGCGTCCTGGCGGTCACCGGGACCGATACCGAGGTGGGCAAGACGGTCGTCACCGCCGCCCTGGCCGCCGTCGAGCTGTCGCTGGGCCGGAGCGTGGCCGTGCTCAAGCCGGCACAGACCGGGGTCGCTCCCGGGGAGGACGGCGACCTCGCCGAGGTCGGCCGCCTGGCCGGGGCGGTGTCCCTCCACGAGGGGGTGCGGCTCCCCGACCCGCTGGCACCGGACGCCGCCGCCCGCGTCGCCGGCCTGCCGCTGCCCGGACTGGCGGAGCAACGGGCGCTGCTGCGCGAGTCTCGAGGCGGCTCACGACGTGACCCTCGTCGAGGGATCGGGCGGGCTCCTGGTGCGGCTCGGCGAGGGCTTCACCCTGGCCGACGTGGTCGCGCCGTACGCCGTGCGCTGGGTCGTCGTCGCGCGCCCGGGGCTGGGCACCCTGAACCACACCGAGCTGACCGTGGAGGCACTGCGCCACCGGGGGCAGGACGTGCTCGGGATCGTGCTCGGGTCCTGGCCGGCCGATCCCGGCCTCGCCGAGCAGCACAACCTGTTGGACCTCCCGCGCGTCACCGGCGTCCCGCTGCTGGGCCGGATCCCCGCGGGAGCGCCGCACCTGCCGGTGCGGGAGTTCCGTCGGGGTGCTCTCGACTGGCTCGGCGGGCTCGGCGGGCGCGACGGGGTGGCCTAGCGCGGCGGCAGCGTACGCCGTGCCGTGCTGCCTACGGTGGGGGGATGGACGCGCTCGTCGACATCGAGGACCTGGTCAAGACCTTCGGCACGACCCGCGCGCTGGACGGCCTGGACCTGCGGGTGCGCCCTGGCGAGGTGCACGGGTTCCTCGGGCCCAACGGCTCCGGCAAGTCCACCACCCTCCGGGTGCTGCTCGGGCTGCTGCGAGCCGACTCGGGGCGCGTGCGGCTGCTGGGCGGGGACCCGTGGCGCGACGCCGCCGCGCTGCACCGGCGGCTGGCCTACGTACCCGGTGACGTGACCCTGTGGCCGAACCTGACCGGCGGCGAGACCATCGACCTGCTCGGCCGGCTGCGCGGCGGTCTCGACGAGGAGCGCAGGCGCGACCTGATGGAGGTCTTCGAGCTCGACCCCACCAAGCGTGGCCGGGCCTACTCCAAGGGCAACCGGCAGAAGGTCGCCCTGGTCGCCGCGCTGGCTAGCCGCACCGAGCTGCTGCTGCTCGACGAGCCCACGTCCGGTCTCGACCCGATCATGGAGAGCCGCTTCCAGGTCTGCGTGCAGCGCTACCGCGAGCAGGGCGGCACCGTGCTGCTCTCCAGCCACATCCTCGCGGAGGTGGAGAGCCTGTGCGACCGGGTCACCATCGTGCGCGCCGGCCGGGTGGTGGAGGCGGGGACGCTGGACGACCTGCGGCACCTGACCCGCACCTCGCTGCGCGCGGAGGTCGCCCGTCCCGTGACCGGACTCGAACAGGTGGCGGGCGTGCACGACCTGGTCCTCGAGGGCACGCGGGTCTCGTGCGAGGTGGACACGGTGCAGCTCGACGAGGTGCTGCGCCGGCTCTCCGCCTCCGGGGTCCGGTCGCTGACCAGTCAGCCGCCCACGCTGGAGGAGCTGTTCCTGCGCCACTACGGGGACCAGGCCGAGCCGGAGCGGGAGGCTCGGTGAGCGGCCTCGAGGTGTTCGTGCGCGCGTTCCTGCGCCGGGACCGGTGGCTGGTGCTGTGGTTCACGGTGGGGACCACGGTCCTGTACTGGTCGCAGGCGGTCAGCGTCGACGGGCTCTACGCCACCCGAGCGGCCTTCGAGGAGGCGGCGGCCCTCATGGGGAGCAACCCGGCCTTCGTCGCCATGGCCGGTCCCGCACGGGCCCTCGACACGACCGGTGGCCAGGTGGCGTGGCAGGCCACGGCCTTCGGCGCCGTCGTGGTGGGCCTGATGAGCATGTTCCTCGTGGGCCGGCACACCCGCGCCGAGGAGGAGTCCGGCCGCGACGAGCTGCTGCGGGCCGGCGCCGTGTCGCGGCGTACCCCCATGACCGCCGCGGTGGTCGTGGTGGTCCTCGCCAACCTGGTCGTCGGCGCTGCCGTGACGGCCAGCCTGGTGCTCTACGGCCTCGCGGCCGAGGGCGCCCTGGTCCTCGGTGCCGGGCTCGCCGGCTGCGGACTGGCGTTCGGGGCGGTCGCGCTGCTGGCGGCCCAGGTCACCGGCAGCAACCGGGCGTCGTACGGGATCACCGGGGCGTGCCTGGGGCTCGCGTACGGTCTGCGCGCGGTCGGCGACGTCTCCGGTGGCGGCCTGTCCTGGCTCTCGCCGATCGGCTGGTACCAGGCCATGCGCGCCTACTCCGGCGAGCGCTGGAGTCCGCTGCTCCTGCTCCTCCTCCTGTCCGTCCTGGCGACCCTCGCGGCGTACGCCGCCTTCGGCCGGCGCGACTTCGGGGCCGGGCTGTGGCCGACCCGGCCGGGACCGGAACGGGCCTCGCTCGCACTGGGACACCCGCTCGGCCTGTGGTGGCGGCTCCAGCGGGGATCGGTGGCCGGCTGGGTGGCGGGGATGCTGCTCGCCGGTGCCTCCTACGGGTCGATCGGTGACCAGGTCCGCAGTCTCCTCGGCGACGGCGGGCTGTCGCAGGAGCTGTTCACCGGCGGGGCCGGCGGTGACCTCGTCGACGGCTTCTACGCCACCGCGGCGGCCATGCTGGCGCTGATCGCGTCGGGGTTCTCGGTCTCCTCGGCGCTGCGACCCCGCACGGAGGAGGACGAGGGACGTCTCGAGGCGCTGGCCGGCACGGCGATGCCGCGCTCGCGCTGGTGGCTCACCCAGGTGCTCCTCACCGTGGTCGGCACCCTCGGCGTGCTCGTCGCGGCGGGAGCAGGCATGGCACTCGGCTTCGGGCTCACCACCGGCGGGTGGAGCCGCGCCGGGGACCTGCTCCTGGCCTTGCTCGTGCTGGCCCCCGGCGTCCTCGTGCTGAGCGGACTGGCGCGCGTGCTGGTCGGTGCCGTCCCCCGGTGGGCGTCCTTCGCCTGGCTCGGCGTGCTCTTCTGCGTGGTGGTGCTCCTCTTCGGCTCCGCGCTCCGCTTCCCCGGCTGGGTCGTCGACCTCTCCCCGTTCACGCACCTGGGTCGCTATCCGGCCGAGCCGGTGCCGTGGGCCGGGGTCGTGCTGGTGCTGCTCGCCGCAGCCGCGCTCAGTGCGGCGGGATGGGCGGGCTTCCGCCGCCGGGACCTGCTGACCCGCTAGCTCAAGGGCTGGTGGCCGAGCCAGTCGTCGGCGTGGGCTGGGCGTCGATGCTCTCCAGGTCCTGCGGGGAGTAGCAGACCCTGGTCAGCGCCTGGAACGGCTTCACGTACCCCTCGCCCATCCGCGCCAGGGTCGAGCTGTAGGTGCGCATGGCGCGGGCCTGCGCCGGGCGGCGGTCGCTGTCGATGCCGGCCAGCACGACCTCCACCCGACCTCCGAACCCGGCCAAGGTGTCGGCGGCCTCGCCGAGGCTGCGCACGCAGTCCGGCGGGAAGTCTCGAGCGGCCAGCGTGTTGAGCTGCGCCGCCAGCGCCTGCAGGGACTGTTGCAGGGGGTCCAGCAGGCCGTGGAAGCAGGCGCGCCACGCAGGGTAGCCCTTCGACCGCGTGCGGTTGCACTTCGCGAGCTGGGCGGGCGCCTGGGCGCGGACCATCGAGGACTGGACCGGAGCGGCGGCCTCGTTGATGGCGGTGGAGTCCGACTCGGCGAAGAAGACGGCCTCCGGGGTCGATGCGGGTGAGGCGCTCCGAGCGGACGTGCGCGGCTCCGCCGACCCGGCGTCGGACCCGCACCCCGTCGCGGACAGCAGGCCGAGGACGAGACAGCCGGCCATCGTGACGAGTCGGTACATGTGCGAAAGGTGGGGTCCGGTGCGGGTCGACGTCAAGCCCGGAGGCCGGACCACGCTCATCGGCCCGGGGTCGTCTAGAACAGTGCCCGGCCGGCCTGACCGGACTGGCTAGCATCCGGAGGGCACAGGCGTCGATCGGACGCGGTTCGAGCAGCGGACGTGTCAGGGGGCCGAGCATGCAGCGGCACGTGTGGCACGTCGAGGCGCCGCCGGGCCGCGAGGCCGGTCCCGGTGCGGGCGTCCGACCGCTGTCGTCCGGACCCGGCGCGGCGTCCGACGCCGCCCTGCTCCAGGGCTGCCGGGACGGGGAGGCCGAGGCGTGGGACGCCCTGGTCGGCCGTTACCAGGGACTCGTGTTCGGCGTGGCGCGACATGCGGGTGTCTCCCGCGACGAGGCCGCCGACATCACCCAGACGACGTTCGTCGCGCTGCTCGACACGATCGACACCCTGCGTGCCGACGAGCGGCTCGCGGGCTGGCTGATCACCGTCGCCCGACGCGCGGCGTGGCAGGCACGGCGCCAGCACGAGCGCACCCAGGTGGTCGTACCGGCGCAGGAGGTCACGGACCCGATCGAGGACTGGGAGCAGGTCGCCTGGATGCACGAGTGTCTCCAGAGCCTGGCGGCTCCGTGCCGCGAGCTGCTGACCGCGCTCTACCTCGATCCGAGGACCCCGTCGTACAGCGAGGTGGCCGCCCGCACCCGGCGAGCGATCGGCACCATCGGGCCGATGCGCGCCCGGTGCCTGGAACGGTTGCGGGCCATCATGACCGACGGTGCCGAGCCTTGAGGCCGCAGGACGACCCGCGCCCTGACCTGCGTCGGCTGATCGACTGGCTCGACGGACGGCTCTCTCCGGCCGACGCGGATCAGGTGGCGCGTCGGGTGGCCGATCCCGACCCGCTCACCGCGGCGACGCTGAGCTGGTTGCGAGGGTTCCGCACCATGGCGGAGTCGAGCTCGGGCCGGGACGTGCCGCCGCGGGTGCGCCAGGACCTGCGCCGGCACTTCGCGACCTGGAGCCGTGAGCGGGCGACCGGCTCATCGTCGGCGACCAGGCTCACGGCGCGGCTGGTCTTCGACAGCCGCCTCGACCTGGCACCCGCGGGAGTGCGTGGCACCGTCGACGACGACACCTGGCACCTCGCCTACACCAGCGACGACGCCGACGTCGTGCTGGACCTGCGCCGGGTCGCGCGCCAGCGCGTGTGCGTCGACGGACAGGTCCTGCTCGCCGACGAGGGCGGCGGAGCTCCGGTGTTCACCGCGGTCCTCACCGCCGGCGAGGAGCCGGTCGAATCGGCGCCGGCCGACGAGCTCGGCCGCTTCCGCCTGCCCGCTGTCCCCGAACGCCACGCGCAGCTGGTGGTCGGCAACGGCGAGCTCGAGCTGACCGTGCACCTGGACCTGGACCCGGCCCGGGGCGAGGCTCCGTGAGCTCGGAGCCGCTGGAGGCAGCCGCAGCCGACGAGGTGTCGGAGGACGTCGCGGACGAGGCCGAGCTCGACCGCCTGCTCCTCCGCGCGACCGAGCTCGTCCACGACGACCCCGCCGCCGCCGAGGAGCTGTGCCGGCGCTGCGACAGCGCCGCCGACCATCTCGGCCTGCCGGCGCTCAGCGCCCGGGCCCGCTACCTGCGTGCCCGGGTGCTGACCGAGCGCGGCGAGCTCGCACCACGGACTCGACGCTGATCGAGGACGCTCGCCGCCTGTGGTGGGAGGCGGGTGCACGCGTGCCGGCACTGCGCACGTCGCTGGGCCGGATGCAGATCCTCGACGACCTGGGACGGCACCGGGAGGCAGTCGTGGTGGGTGAGGAGACGCTGGCTGCTCTGGGCGCGCTGCCACGGGAGAGCGACGACGTCGAGCTCCGCAACTGGCTGGAGGCGGCGGTGCAGGAGAACCTCGGCGTGGCCTGGGGCTTCCTCGGCGAGCACGAGCACGCCCTGGACGCCTACCACGCCGCCGAGTCCGTCTACCGGTCCCTGGACCTGGAGGAGGAGACCGGGCGCCCGCTGGCCAACCGGGGCATCGAGCTGGTGGCGCTGGGCCGGGGCCGCGAGGCGCTGGAGGTCCTGCTCGCGGCCGGGGAGGTCTTCGACCGGTCCGGTGACCGGCTGTGGGCCGCCAAGTGCTCCGGTCACGCTGCCCAGGCCCACCAGCAGCTCGGAGAGCTGCTACCGGCCCTGCGCCAGGTGGCCCGGGCCAGGCTCGTCCTCGACGAGCTCGGGGCCGAGGCGGAGTCCGCACGCCTCCAGCTCACCGAGGCGGACCTCTACCTGGCGATCGGGCTCGTGCCGGAGGCGCGCACCGCGGCGACCTCGGCCGCGACCCGCACGGCTGTCGCCGGGATGCGGCACGACGCCGCGTGCGCACGGTTCGTGGTCGCCCTGGCCGACCTGGACGTCGGCGACCTCGCCCGGGCGGACCGGGCACTGCACACGGCCGGCGAGAGGTTCGACGAGGTGGGCGACCGGCACCAGCGCGCCCGGGTCGACCTGGCCCTGGCCGAGCTCCGCGCCCGCGAGGGACGCGCCGAGGAGGCGGTCACCCTGGCCGCCGGTGCGGCGCGGGCCCTGCGCTCGGGGTCGTGGCTGGTGCCGCTGGCCGCCGCCGAGCTGTGGCTGGCCGACGCCTCCGACGACCCCGAGGCGGTCTCGGAGCACCTCGACGAGGTGGAGCGGCTGCTCGAGCGGGTGCGCCTGCCGCAGGTCCGCGTGCGGTACCTGGTCCGCCGCGCCCGCCAGCGACGGGCGAGCGGGGCGACCGAGGAGGCCGAGGCGCTCCTGCGGGAGGCCGTCGCGGAGGTGGACGACACCCGGGCGTCCCTCGGCGACGAGGGGTTGCGCCGGGCCTTCTTCGGGCGGCGCCTGGCCCCCCACGACGAGCTCGTGGACCTGCTGGTCGATCGGGGCGCACCCGGTGACCACGCGGCAGCGCTGCTGGTCAGTGACCGCGGCAAGGCCCGCACCCTGGTCGACCTGGTGGAGGGAACGATCGGACCCCGCGCACCGGCGGCACCGGATGCCCTGCTGGCCGACCTGCACATCCTCTACGCAGAGCTGCTGTCGGTCACCGACCCCGTGCGCCAGCGCTCGCTGCGCCGCCGGGCCGACGACCTCGAGAGACGAGTGAGCACCGAGCGGGTGCGGCGGGCCTCGACCGAGCAAGCGCCGCCCGTCGGCCGACCGATCGCCCCGACGACCTGGCCGGACCGCTTGCTGAGCTACCACACCGCGGGCGCCGACCTGGTCGTGTTCGTCTCGCTGGCGGGGAGCACCGAGGCGATCCGGCTCCGCGGGGCCGTGCCGCTCGTGCACGAGCAGCTGACCCGGCTCGAGGCTCAGTGGAGCCGGTTCCGGATGGGGGCGAGCCTGCGCCAGCGCTCCGGCGCCACCTTGCTGGCCACCACGCAGGAGATCCTCCAGCGGCTGCACGACCTGCTCGTCGAACCTGTCGCAGGCCTGCTCCGCGGCGGTGACGTCGGGGCAGCGCTGGTCGTCGCACCGTCACGGGAGGTGCTCGACGTGCCCTTCCACGCGCTGCACGACGGCAGCACCAGCCTCCTCGAGCGTTGGTCGGTCACGGTGGCACCGGCCGCGGCCGGGCTGCGTGCGCCGGCACCGGTCCCGTCCGCCCGTGCCCTCGTGCTCGCCGTCGACGACGACCGAGCCCCGTCCCTGGCGCGGGAGGCGCGTGCGGTGTCAGCGGCGCTGCCCCACGCCCGGGTGCTGGTCGGCGAGGCGGCCACGAGCGACGCGCTCGTGGCCGGCGCACACGACCTCGACATCCTGCACGTCGCCTGCCACGGCCTCTACCGCTCGGGCAACCCACTGTTCTCCTCGCTGCGCCTCGCAGACCGCTCGCTCACCGCTGCCGAGGTCCTCGAGCTGGACCTGAGCGGCACCGTGGTCGTGCTCAGCGCGTGCGAGACCGGGCGGCAGGGCGGAGCCACCGCCGAGCCGGTCGGGCTGGCCTGGGCCTTCCTGGCGGCGGGGGCACGGGGGGTCGTGGTGAGCCACTGGCTGGTCGACGACGACGCCACCGCCGATCTGATGTCGGAGTTCCACGCTCATCTGGCCTCGGGCAACGACCCCGCGACGGCGCTGCGGCGGGCGCAGCTCGCCGTGGCCTCGACCAGGCCGCACCCCTACCACTGGGCGGCATTCAGCTACGTCGCGGCACCCGCTGCGACCCGATCGGAAGTGAGATGACGATGCGTGCGATGCCACGAGTGTGGGTGCTCGGCCTGGTGGCCGGGGCGCTGCTGGTCCCCGGCCCTGCGGAGGCGGCGAAGTGCCCGCCGGGCAGCCTGGCCGAGGTGGTGGTCGGCATCGACCTCTCGGGACCACGCACGATCGAGCAGGTGACGTCCGGGCTGCCCGTCACCGTCGAACGTCCGCTGGTGCGGTCGCGCGGCATCTGGGAGGTGCGCTCCACCGACCCGGACTACTGCGGCACGCAGTCCGCGGCCCGCAAGCTGGCCAAGAAGATCGAGAAGGACGACGCGGTCCGGTACGCCGAGGCGGGCTACCTCGCACAGGTGGCCGACGACCGGTTCCACGCCTGGGCCTCCGATGCCGCGAGCGAGCCGACGGCCGACGCACGTGCCTGGACCGACCAGCCCGTGGTCGGCTCGCTCGGACTGGCTGTTGCCCACGGCCGATCCCAGGGCGCCGGGTCGGTGGTGGCGGTGCTGGACACCGGCGTCTCGCGCACCCACCCGGCGCTGTCCGGATCTCTCCTCCCGGGGTGGGACTACGTCGATGACGACGCCTCACCCGAAGAGACCCGCAACGGCCTCGACGACGACCTCGACGGCCTGGCCGACGAGTCGTTCGGGCACGGCACCTTCCTCAGCGGCCTGGTCCTCCTCGTCGCCCCCCGTGCACGGGTGCTGCCCATGCGAGTGCTGGACAGCGACGGTCGCGGGAACACCTTCGTGGTCGCGCAGGCGGTCGCCGACGCCGTGACGGCGGGCGCGGACGTGATCAGCCTCAGCTTCGGCACCACCGTGAAGCCGGAGTCCACGGTGCTCGAGGACGCGTTGAAGCAGGCCAGGAAGGCGGGGGTGGTGGTGGTGGCTGCCGCGGGCAACACGGGATCCAAGACCGAGCAGTTCCCCGCAGCCAGCCACGACGTCGTGGCCGTCGGCGCGCTCTCGGCCGACGGGTCCGGGCTGGCCGCCTTCTCCGGCTCCGGAGGCTGGGTCGACGTCGCGGCGCCCGGGGAACAGGTCGCCGGCCCGGTGCCGGGTGGCGGGTACGCCTGGTGGGACGGCACGTCGGTGGCCACCCCGTTCGTCGCCGGCCAGCTGGCCTTGCTGCGCTCGCAGCGGCAGGCCGAGCACGCCGACAAGCTGGTGGAGCGTGTCGAGAAGACCGCTCGCCGTCTCGAGCCCCGGGGCCGTCCCAAGACCGACGCCATCGACATCGTGGGCAGCCTCGGGCCCTAGACGGGCCTCGGGGTCGAGCGACCCGTCAGCTCGGACTAGTCCGACCGGGTGGTTCTCACGGGGGCTCTGGGATTTGTCGTGGACCGGTGCATCACCGGGTTCCCCGACGTACACCGCAGGCGCGCGTTAGCCCCTCCGACGGGGCCGTGACCAGTCTTGTCCTGCTCGCACCCGGCGACGAGCGTGAACCGCGCAAGCAGGCACGGGGGGCGGTCTCGCCCTCCGACGACGCAACAAACAGGAGAGCTGACATGTCACGTTCAGGTCTGGTCAAGGCGGTCAAGCCCGCCAAGTGTGGTGGCGGCGGGAAGTCGTCGAAGTCCTCGAAGTCCTCGAAGTCCTCGAAGTCCTCGAAGTCGAAGAAGTCGAAGAAGTCGAAGAAGTCCCACGGCCGCGGCTGCAGGTGCGGCTGTGGTGGTGGCGGCGGCTACTGAGCCACGGAACGAGGATCATCCACCTCATGGGGGGATCCACCCGCAGGCACGGAGCGGGGCCGTCGCACCGACGGTCCCGCTTCGGGCGCGTCCGCAGCACCTGCGCGGCTCCGGTGCGGCTGTGGCGCCGGCTCCTGGAGCCGGTGCGCGGGCCCCACGACCTCGTGCAGGACGCCCCGCCACTGACCCTGCGCGAGATCTTCGACCGGTTCTGGCCCGACGTGCGCCCCCTGCGTTGGTGGGTGGTGCTCAGCACGGCCCTGGGTGCCACGCTCTCGCTGATCACGCTCGTGGAGATCGCGCTGTTCAAGTACGTCGTCGACGACGTGCTCGTTCCCGCCGACCTGAGCCCGCTGATGTGGATCGGCGCCTGCTACCTGGGCCTGGCCGTGCTGTCCGGCCTGCTCTCCGGCCTCTCCTCCTATCTCTCGACCTGGCTCTCCCACACCTTCTTGGCCACGCTCCGCACGCGCGTGTTCGCCCACGTCCTCTCCCTCCCGCAGGAGGTGCACGACCGTCGCCGCCTGGGCGACTCGATGGTCCGCATCACCAGCGACTCCTCGGCGGTCGAGGGGTTCATGATCAGCACCTTCCGTTCGGGTGTGACCACCGTCCTGACAGCGGTGTTCTACCTCGGCGCGCTGTTCCTGCTCGACGTGCAGCTCGCGCTCTCCTCGTTGGTCATCGTCCCCATCTTCTGGTTCCTGGCGCAGCGCTTCGCGCGGTTGATCAAGATCACCGCCCGTGAGCAGCGGCGCCGGGGCGGCTCGCTGTCGGCCGTCACCGAGGAGCACCTGGGCAACGCCGGCCTCGTGCAGACCTTCAACCGGCAGGCTGACGCGACCCAGCAGTTCCACAAGGAGAACCTCGGGATCCGCGCGGCCTCCCTCGCCGCGGTCCGGATCCGGGCGCTGTTCTCCCCCGTCGTGGACCTCGCCGAGCTGGTCGGGGTCCTGACCGTGATCGTGCTCGGGACCCACTCCTTGGCCAGCGGGCGACTCACCCTGGGTGGCCTGATGGCGTTCTTGACGTTGATGGTCCAGCTGTACGGCCCGATGCGCTCGCTCGGCAGCCTCTACCCGGGTCTGCTCAGCGACGCGGCCGGCTGCGAGCGCATCGCCGAGCTGCTCGACGAGAAGCCACCCCCGGAGCGGGCGGACGCCCAGCCGCTGCGGCCGGACCGCCGTGGGGTGACGCTGGACCACGTGAGCGTGGTGTACCCCCAGGCGACCCGGCCCGCCCTGGACGACGTGTCCCTGCGCCTGGAGGCCGGCCTGGTCATCGCGATCGTCGGTCCCAGCGGTGCCGGCAAGTCGACGCTGGTCAAGCTGCTGCTCCGCGCCATCGACCCCACCTCCGGCGCCGTCCTCGTCGGGGGGCAGGACCTGCGCGACGCCACCCTCGCGTCGGTCCGCGACGCGGTCGCGCTCGTGCCACAGGAGGGCGCCCTGCTGGACGCGTCGGTGCGCGACAACATCGCCTTCGCCCGGCACGGGGCCACCGCGGCCGAGGTGGAGGCCGCCGCCCGGGCTGCGGCGGCCGACGAGTTCATCCGCGCCCTGCCCCGCGGCTACGAGACGACCGTGGGCCAGCGTGCCCGCACCCTCTCGGGCGGCCAACGACAGCGTCTGTCCCTGGCCCGGGCGTTCCTCAAGGACAGCCCACTGCTGCTGCTCGACGAACCGACCACCGGGCTCGACGCAGACGCCGGCCTGCGAGTCCTGCAGCCCCTCCGGGACAACCGGGACCCGGACCGGACCACGCTGATCGTCACCCACGACCCGGTGGCCATGGAGATGGCCGACCGGGTGATCACCCTGGACCAGGGTCGGGTCGTCTCCGACGTCGTGACCATGGCCGCCGGACTCCGGAGGGACGAGAGCGCATGATCCAGCGAGTGAAGCGGAACGCGACCCACGACGTCGACCGGCACCTGGCCCCGGACGACGCCGGGAGCTCGACCTCCGGGGCCGGCGACACCGAGCCGCCACCGGTGCCGCGGGGTGCTGAGCTGCTGCCCGGCTACGAGGTGGTGGCGCACCTGCGCCGTGGCCACCGGCTGGACGTCTACGACACCTGGAGCACCGACCGGCAGGCGCGGTGCATCGTCAAGCTGGTACGCCCGGACCGCGTCACCGAGCCCCACACGGGCGTCTACCTGCGCCGCGAGGGGGAGCTGCTCCGCGACTTGGCGCACCCGCACCTGGTGCGCGTCTACGAGCTCGTGGAGGAGCCGCAGCTCGCCGTGGTGATGGAGACGCTGACCGGGCTGTCGCTCAGCGACATCCTGGAGGAACGCGGCCGGCTGGCCGCTGGCGACGTGGCCATGCTCGGCCTCCAGCTCGCCTCGGCGCTGCGCTACCTGCACCGCCACGGCTGCGTGCACGGCGACGTGAGTCCGGGCAACGTGGTGCTCCAGGACGGCCGGGCGAAGCTGATCGACCTGAGCCTGGCCGGCCCGGCCGGACCGATCAGCGCCGGAACGGGGACCGAGGGCTACCGCTCGCCGGAGCAGCTGCACGGCGGGGAGCAGACCACGGCCACCGACGTGTGGGGCATGGGCTCGGTCCTGCTGGAGGCGCTGACCGGACACCCCAGCGACGAGCCGGCGACCGGGTTCGCCGCGGCCGTGCTGCGTTGGCGGGCACGGGTCCCGACAGCACGCACCTACCGCCGCGTCCTGGGTGTGATCGAGGGCTGCATGCGCGACGCGCCGGCCGACCGGCTGTCGCTGGCCGAGGTGCATCTCGGTCTCGGTGGCCCGGTCGAGCTGCGCACGCCCTGAGCGCTCATCCCACGAGCCGTTCGATCTGCGGGAACTGGCGCTGCAGTGCACGCAGGTGCGGTGCCACCGCCGGGTGCCGGTACTTGCCGGCCAGCGCACCCTCCCCCCGGGCCACCTGGGCCAGGGCCCACTCGGCCCGGCTCACCACGCTGTAGACCGCTGTGACCGCGGCAGTCGTCCGCACCGTCTCGGGGGACACTCCCGTGCCCACCCCCGCGAGGAAGGACTCGAGCAGCACCTCGAGGCTCTCCCGGCACGACAGCGCGTAGTAGCCGAGGTCGGCACCGACCGGTCCCACGCCCGTGCACTGCCAGTCCACCGCGACGACGTCCTCGCCGCTCGAGGCCACGAAGTTGCGCGGGACCGCGTCACCGTGGACCCGTCCCTGGGGTGCCTCGGCACACCGGGTCAGCCAGTGCCCGCGCCGGTGCCACAACCGGTCGGTCACGTCCGCGAGCGTGGTCCGGGCCAGGGTCGGCCAGCCGCCGCGCTGCTCGGCGAGGGCCAGCCGGTCGGCGAGCAGCGTGCGCGCCGCCCACGGCGGGGCGTCGTACGTCGCGCCGGCGAACCGGCCCAGCGCACGGGCGACGAACAGGCCCGGCGGCGGGAACCCGGTGACCTCCTCGGTCCAGACGGCGACCCCGGTCTCGTCCTCCTCGACCGGCCCGAAGGCTGCGGGCACCAGGCCGGGGCCGTCGACGAACACCGGGTGGCGCGCCACCTCGGCCTCGCGACGCCAGTAGCCGGCACAGGCCGGGTCGAGCCGGGCCGGCTCGTCGTCGCCGGGCCGCTCGAGCCGCTTCACCACCCAGGACCGGCCGTGCCGGGAGGCCCGCCACAGCCCGGCGCTCGCGGGCCCGGCCGCACCAGGAAGTCGCTGCCACGAGGGGTCGGGCTCCCACACGGGTGCCATCCTGACAGAAGCGCACCCACCGCGGGTGCGACGTGGCCGGGCTCCGGCCCGTCCCGAGAGGAGCGTCGTGAGCTCAGCCCGCCTGCTGCCGACCCTGGTGCCCGATCGACCGCAGGGTGTGGTGCTCGTGCTGCACGGCGGCGCCGCCCGCACCGGCGGCCGGATGGTCAGCCCGACCCAGCTCTCGGTGCTGCGGATGGTGCCCGTCGCGCGGCGGATCGCGCGGCGCGGGAGAGGGCGCCTCGCCGTGTACCGGCTGCTGAACACCACCCGGGGCTGGGACACCCGGCACACGCCCGTCGACGACGTCGCCTGGGCGCTCGAGCAGCTCGAGGAGCGGCACGGTGCCCGGCCGCCGACCGGTCTGGTGGGTCACTCGCTGGGCGGGCGGGCCGCACTGCTGGCCGGCCCGCAGTCCGGGGTGCTCAGCACCGTGGCGCTGAACCCGTGGCTCTACCCCAGCGACGAGGCCGACCTGGACGGGCGGCGCGTGCTCGTCGTGCACGGCACCGAGGACCGGGTGGCCCCGCTGGACCGCTCGGTGACCGTGGCAGCGGCGCTGGCCCGCACCGCGGAGTCGGTGGGCCTGCTCACCGTCGAGGGGGGCCGGCACGCCATGCTGCGCCGCGGCCGGGTCTTCGAGGACGCTGCTGCCGACTTCGTGTCGGCCACCCTGCTGGGCGACGAGGTCCCCGAGCCGGTGAGCCGGCTGCTGCAGGGCCGCGAACAGCTCTCGGTCTGACCGCGGCGCCTCAGGCGCGCTCGCCGTCGCCGAGGTCGATGTCGACCATCAGCTCGGCGGCCAGCTCCTCCAGCGACCCGCGCAGGGAGTCGCGGGTCACGTCTGCGGGCACGACCAGCACCGCGTCGGCCTCGAACAACAGCTCGGCCGACATCGGGGCGCTCAGCGTGGAGGTCTGCAGCTCCTCGATGCTGACCCGATGCCGGGCCAGGGCGTGGGACACCTCGTGGACGATGCCTGGCCGGTCGTGGCCGACGAGGTGCAGCCAGAGCCGGGTGCCGGGCGTCTCGGCGTCCTCCTCCTCCGGGGCGACCTCGGCGGTCACGTCGAGCAGACCCTGCTCCTCCAGCGGCTCCAGGTCGGCCAGCAGTGCAGGTGCGTTGGCGTCCGGCACCGTGACGACCACGATGCCGGCGAACTTGCCGGCCAGGTGGGCCATGTGGCTGCGATGCCAGTTTCCACCGTGGGTGACGATGGCGCCGGAGAGCGCGTCGACCAGGCCGGAGCGGTCGTTGCCGATGATGGTGAGCACGAGGGTGGCCATGTCGGCCAGTGTGGCAGTCCGCGGCGCGGGGCGTCGCCGGGCCGCGGTGCTAGCCCGTGACGCTGACCGCCACGCTGGCGGCGTCGAGCACGGCCTGGTCGAGCACCGAGCGCCGTGGGTCCGGGACGGGGAGCCACGGGTCCGCGCGCACGCGCGCCAGGTGATGCAACCGCGGGTCCTCGAGGACGGCCTCGACGGCCGCACGGTCCCCGCCGCACACCAGGGCCGTCAGCGGGCCGGTGAGGATGCGCGCGGCGTGGCCCGCTGCGGCCTCGTAGGCCACTCTCGCCTGGTTGTCGCGTCGACGGGCGAAGCGCTGCTGGCTCTGCCCGCCCGCCTTGGTCCGGCCCTGGACGTGCCGCTGACCGACCTTGGACTCGATGATGCCCAGACCGTTCACCCGCGCGACCGCGAAGCCGCCCTTGCGCACGAGCAGCACCCCCCAGGCCGAGGGAGCGACGGCCGCCGCGGCGAAGGCGTCGGGGATCGCCGGGCCGGCGTACGGCGTGGCGAACGGGAGCCGGGCTCGGAAGCTCTCGCCGTCGTCCGCCACACCGACGAGACCGCCGTCGCGGACCTCCAGCGTGGCCGACCCGTGCCGGGTCTCGAAGTTGGCCACCCAGCGCACCAGGCGGGCGGGCGGGACGAGGACGTCGGTCACCCGACGCCTCCGCGGGTGCGCACGTGGTGGCTCAGACGTTGAAGCCCAGCGCGCGCAGCTGCTCGCGGCCGTCGTCGGTGATCTTGTCGGGGCCCCACGGCGGCATCCACACCCAGTTGATGGTGACGTCGCCGACCAGGCCCTCGAGGGCCGCATTGGTCTGGTCCTGGATCACGTCGGTCAGCGGGCAGGCCGCGGAGGTGAGCGTCATGTCCAGCACGGCGTTGGAGTGCTCGTCGAGGTGGACGTCGTAGACGAGGCCGAGGTCGACGACGTTGATCCCCAGCTCGGGATCCACGACGTCCTTCATCGCCTCCACCACGTCGTCCTTGGTGGCGGTCGCGGTCGCCGTGCCGGAGGCCTCGGGCACCTCGGGCAGGTCGCTGTGGTCGGCGCTGTGCTGGGTGATCGGGTCGGTCATGGGTCCTCCTGTGGTCAGGCTGGAGTGTTGTCGGTGGTGTCGGTCGTGGCTCGGACGGAGGCGTCCTTGAACGCCATCCAGCCCAGCAGCGCACACTTGATCCGCGCGGGGAACTTGGCGACGCCCGCGAACGCGATGCCGTCCTCGAGCACCTCCTCGTCGGGCTCGACCTGGCCACGGCCGTGCATCAGCTCGACGAACGCCTCATGGGTGGCCAGCGCCTGCTCGAGCGGCTGACCGATCACCAGGTCGGTCATCACCGAGGCCGCGGCCTGGCTGATCGAGCAGCCCTCGGCGTCGTAGGACACGTCGCCGACGGTCTCGTGCCCCGGCTCGCCCTCCAGGTGCACCCGCAGGGTGATCTCGTCGCCGCAGGTGGGGTTGACGTGGTGCACCTCGGACTCGAAGGGCTCCCGCAGGCCGGCGTGGTGGGGGCTGCGGTAGTGGTCGAGGATGATCTCCTGGTACAGGCTGTCGAGGTCCATGCTCAGCCCACCTTGAAGTACTGCTTGGTGTAGTGGAGACCCTCGACCAAGGCGTCGATCTCGGCCGGGGTCGTGTAGAGGTACGACGACGCGCGGGTCGAGCTCTGCACGCCGAACCGCTTGTGCGCCGGCTTGGCGCAGTGGTGCCCGGCCCGGACGGCGATCCCCCGCGCGTCCAGGGTCTGCGCCACGTCGTGCGGGTGCACGCCGGCCACCTCGAAGGAGACGGCGCCGCCGCGCTCGGTCGGGTCGGTGGGGCCGAGCACGGTGATCCCGCCGACGCTGGCCAGACCGTCGAGGAGGTAGCCGGTGATCGCCTGCTCGTGACGGTGGATGTTCTCCAGGCCGATCTCGGTCAGGTAGTCCACTGCCGCGCCGAGACCGACCGCCTCGACGATCGGGGGCGTGCCCGCCTCGAACCGGTGGGGCAGCCCGGCCCAGGTGGAGCGCTCCATGGACACCGTGGCGATCATCTCGCCGCCACCGAGGAACGGCGGGAGCTGCTCGAACAGCTCCCGTCGGCCCCACAGCACGCCGATGCCGGTCGGGCCGACGACCTTGTGCCCGGTGAAGGCCAGGAAGTCGGCGCCGGAGGCCTGGACGTCGACCGGGAGCTGCGGCGCCGCCTGCGAGGCGTCGAGGACCACGACCGCTCCCACCTCGTGGGCGCGGCGGGCGATCTCGGCGACCGGGTTGACCGTGCCGAGCATGTTGGAGACCCAGGTCAGCGAGACGACCTTGGTGTTCTCGGTGATCAGCTCATCGATGTTCGCGAGGTCGAGGTGACCGTCGTCGGTCAGCCCGAACCAGCGCAGCTCCGCGCCGGTCCGTTCGGTGAGCAGCTGCCACGGCACGATGTTGGAGTGGTGCTCCATCTCGGTGATCAGCACCCGGTCCCCCGGTCCGACCTGCAGCGGTCCGGGCCAGGCCATCGTGTTGGCGACCAGGTTGAGCGCCTCGGAGGCGTTCTTGGTGAACACCACCTCGTCACGCGAGGGCGCGTTGAGGAACGCGGCCACCTTGTCGCGGGCCTCCTCGAACGCGGCCGAGGACTCCGCACCGAGCTGGTGCATCGCCCGGGCCACGTTGGCGTTGTGCCGCTCGAGGTGGTCCACCATCGCGTCGATCACGACCTGCGGCTTCTGCGAGGTGTTGGCACTGTCGAGGTAGACCAGCGGCAGGTCGCCGCTCAGTCGCCGCTCCAGGATCGGGAAGTCCTTGCGGATGACGTCGAGCCCGCTCAGCAGGCCCTCGAGACTCGTCGGCTCGGTCAGCTCGGTCATGGTCAGACCTTGACGCTCGAGTACTTGTCGTAGCCCTCGGCCTCGAGCTGGTCGGCCAGCTCGGGGCCACCCTCCTCGACCATCCGGCCGTCGACGAAGACGTGCACGAAGTCGGGGGTGATGTAGCGCAGGATCCGGGTGTAGTGCGTGATCAGCAGCACGCCCTTGTCGCCGTTCTCCTTGAACCGGTTGACGCCCTCGGAGACGATCTTGAGCGCGTCGATGTCCAACCCGGAGTCGGTCTCGTCGAGGACCGCCACCTTGGGGTCCAGCAGCTCGAGCTGGACGATCTCGTGACGCTTCTTCTCACCGCCGGAGAACCCCTCGTTGACCGAGCGCTGCGAGAAGGCCGGGTCCATCTTCACCTGCTCCATGGCGGCGTTGACGTCCTTCACCCACGTGCGCAGCTTGGGGGCCTCGCCGTCGATGGCGGTCTTGGCGGTCCGCAGGAAGTTCGCCACGGAGACGCCGGGCACCTCCACGGGGTACTGCATCGCCAGGAAGAGCCCGGCGCGGGCGCGCTCGTCGACGCTCATCGCCAGCACGTCGACGCCGTCGAGCGTGACCGAGCCCTGGGTCACGGTGTACTTGGGGTGACCCGCGATGGAGTAGGCGAGCGTGGACTTGCCGGACCCGTTGGGGCCCATGATCGCGTGCGTCTCGCCGTCCCGGATGGTCAGGTTGACGCCCTTGAGGATCTCCTTGGAGCCGTTGGTGCCCCCGTCCTCGTCGGACGCGGCGACCGCGACGTGCAGGTCCTTGATCTCGAGCGTTGCCATGTCAGTTGTCTCCCAGGTTGGTGTCGGGGTCGATGAGTACGTCGTCCCCGTCGATCTGGACGGGGTAGATGGACACCGGCTCGGTGGCCGGCGGTCCGGTGGGCTTGCCGGTGCGCAGGTCGAAGCGCGACCCGTGCATCCAGCACTCGATGGTGCAGTCGTCCACGTCACCCTCGGAGAGGGCCACGGCGGCGTGGCTGCACTCGTCCTCGATGGCGAAGACCTCGTCGTCGTGCTTGACCACGGCGACGTCGAGGCCGTCGACCTCGACGCGCAGGGGCACGCCGTCGGTCAGCTCGCTGAGGGCGCAGGCTTTCTGAAAGCTCATCCGGTGATCCTCCGCACGTTCTTCTCCAGCTCGGCCTCGACGGTGGTGACCAGCTGCTCCTCGAGCTCGGGGACGCCGATCTTGCGGATCAGGTCGTTGAAGAACCCGTGGACCACCAGGCGGCGGGCCTCGGACTCCTCGATGCCGCGCGAGCGCAGGTAGAACAGCTGGTTGTCGTCGAAGCGGCCGGTCGCGGACGCGTGCCCGGCCCCCTCGATCTCGCCGGTCTCGATCTCCAGGTTGGGCACCGAGTCGGCCTGGCAGCCGTCGGTGAGCACCAGGTTGCGGTTCTCCTCGTAGGTCTCGATGCCCTCGGCGACCTTGCGGATGAGCACGTTGCCGATCCACACGGCGTGGGCGCCCTCGCCCTGGAGCGCACCCTTGTAGACCACGTTGCTGCGCGTGTGCGGCGCGTTGTGGTCGACGAACAGCCGGTGCTCGATGTGCTGGCCCTCGTCGGCGAAGTACATCCCGAGCATCTCCACCGAGCCGCCGGGACCGGCGTACTCCGCGGTGACGTCGTGGCGCACGACGTCGCCACCGAAGGAGACCGCCACGTGTCGCAGGGTCGCGTCGCGCCCCACCTTGGCGTGCTGGGTGGAGTGGTGCACGGCGTCGTCGGCCCAGTCCTGCAGGGTCACCACGGTCAGCTCGGCGCCGTCGCCGAGGATGATCTCGACGTTCTCGGCGAGCGTGGCGGTGCCCTCGAAGCGCAGCACCACGGTGCTGCGGGAGAACGCGCCGGCCCGGATGACCAGGTGACCGGCCGAGGCCACGTCGTTGCCGGTGCCGGTCAGGGTCACCGTGGTGGCCTGCTCGCCGACGTGCTCGGTGGGTACCTCGACGAGGAAGACCGAGTCGGCGGCGGCCCAGGCTCGGGCGCTGACCCGGTCGGGCGGGACCAGCCCGGAGGTGCCGCGCACCTCGTGGTCGAGGCCCACGGGGCCGGCGGTCACGCCCTCGGCGGGGTGCACCTCGACCGCCAGCGGGGCGCCGTCGAGCGGTGCCTCCTGGTGGATCCCCCGCAGCCGCTTGAGCGGGGTGAACCGCCAGACCTCCTCACGCCCCGTGGGCACGACGTGGTCGGCCACGTCGAAGGATCCCTCGGGGTGCAGGTGGCTGGAGACCTTCTCCGGTGTCATCTCGAGCGCGTCTCGGACGCTGTCGGTGGTAACAGTCACTGTCAGTTTGCTTCCTGGATGTCTGGGTTGGTCCGGGGCGTACGGCGGCGGGACGGGGCCGACGCCGCCGGGCGGGTCGTGGATGGGACTGGCCCCCTGCGGAGCGAGGAACGAGCGGAGCAGGGTGGTTGGCCCGCCCGGCGGTGGCGGAACGGGTCCGCCGTGACCGGGGAACGGGTCACCCGACAGCCCCTTCCATCTGGAGCTCGATCAGCCGGTTGAGCTCCAGCGCGTACTCCATGGGCAGCTCCTTGGCGATCGGCTCGACGAAGCCACGCACGATCATGGCCATCGCCTCGTCCTCCTCCATGCCTCGCGACATCAGGTAGAACAGCTGGTCGTCGGAGACCTTGGAGACACTCGCCTCGTGGCCCATGGACACGTCGTCCTCGCGGATGTCGACGTAGGGGTAGGTGTCGGACCGGCTGATCTGGTCGACGAGCAGCGCGTCGCACAGCACGTTGCTCCTCGAGCCGTGCGCCCCCTCGTTGACCTGGATCAGCCCGCGGTACGACGTCCGGCCGCCACCGCGGGCCACCGACTTGGACAGGATCGAGCTCGAGGTGTTCGGCGCGGCGTGCACCATCTTGGCGCCGGCGTCCTGGTGCTGGCCCTCGCCCGCGAAGGCGATCGACAGGGTCTCGCCCTTGGCGTGCTCGCCCATCAGGTAGACCGCGGGGTACTTCATCGTCACCTTGGAGCCGATGTTGCCGTCGACCCACTCCATCGTCGCGCCGGCCTCGCAGGTCGCGCGCTTGGTGACGAGGTTGTAGACGTTGTTGGACCAGTTCTGGATGGTCGTGTAGCGCACCCGGGCGTTCTTCTTGACCACGATCTCCACCACGGCGGAGTGCAGCGAGTCCGAGCTGTAGATCGGCGCGGTGCAGCCCTCGACGTAGTGCACGTAGGAGCCCTCGTCGGCGATGATCAGCGTCCGCTCGAACTGGCCCATGTTCTCGGTGTTGATCCGGAAGTAGGCCTGCAGCGGGATCTCGACGTGGACGCCCTTGGGCACGTAGATGAACGAGCCGCCGGACCAGACCGAGGAGTTCAGGGCGGCGAACTTGTTGTCGCCGACCGGGATGACCGTGCCGAAGTACTCCTGGAAGATCTCCGGGTGCTCCCGCAGCGCGGTGTCGGTGTCCAGGAACAGCACGCCCTGGGCCTCGAGCTCCTCGTTGATCTTGTGGTAGACGACCTCGGACTCGTACTGCGCCGCGACGCCGGAGACGAGCCGGGCCTTCTCGGCCTCGGGGATGCCGAGCTTGTCGTAGGTGTTCTTGATGTCCTCGGGCAGGTCCTCCCAGGTCTGGGCCTGCTTCTCGGTCGAGCGCACGAAGTACTTGATGTTGTCGAAGTCGATGCCACCGAGGTCGGAGCCCCACGTGGGCATGGGCTTGCGCTCGAAGAGCTTCAGGCCCTTGAGCCGCAGGTCGAGCATCCACGCCGGCTCGCTCTTCTTCGCGGAGATGTCGCGCACGACGGCCTCGTTGAGGCCGCGGGTCGCGTCCGCGCCGGCGTCGGTCTTGTCGGCCCAGCCGAACTCGTAGCGACCGATGCCCTTGAGCTCGGGATTCAGCTCTTCGATGGACGTCATCGGGTGACCCTCTCCTTGTGTTCGGTGTGCGTGCTGATGTCAGGGATGCAGGTGGTGCAGACACCGTCGCCGTGGGCGATGGTGGCGAGCCGCTGGACGTGTCGACCGAGCATGCGGCTGATCGCCGCGGTCTCCGCCTCGCACAGCTCGGGGAACTCAGAGGCCACGTGCGAGACCGGGCAGTGCTGCTGGCACAGCTGCTCACCGACCGGGATCTCGCGCACCGCGGCGGCGTACCCGTCGTCGGTGAAGACCTGCGCGAGCGCCTCGACACGGCTCAGCTCGGGGCGCGCGGCCAGCAGCGTCTCGAAGCGCTGCTCGATGCGTGCCGCCCGCCTGTCGGCGAACTGACGCACGGCATCGTCCCCGCCGGTCTCGGCGAGGAAGCGGATCGCCTGGACGGCGAGGTCGTCGTAGGCCTGGTCGAGCCGGTCGCGACCGGCGTCGGTCAGGGCGAACACCTTGGCCGGGCGTCCGCGACCACGCGCACGGGTGGTCCGCGGTTCGCGGGCCTCCAGGGTGCCCTCCTCGAGCAGCTGGTCGAGGTGGCGCCGGACGGCGGCCGGGGTGAGCTCCAGGCGCTCGGCGAGCGCAGCGGCGGTCGAGGGTCCGTTGACCATGACCGACCGCACCACGCGCTCACGCGTGGGCTGGTCGTGCCCGGTCACTGACTCCACGATTTCCACAACACCAGTGTGCCCTTATTGCATTCCGGCATTCAAATAAGGCTGCCCTAAGCCCGGAGCGCTCCCCTACTGTCGTGGCCATGGACACACGCGGGCTCCTGGCCGACTCCTTCGGACGGGTGAGGGAGCTCTACGTGGACCTGGCCGACGGCCTGGACGACGACGCGGCGCACCATCGCCCCGGAGGCACCGGCAACTCCGTGGCCTGGCTGCTGTGGCACGTCGCCCGCGTGCAGGACGACCACGTCGCGGGCCTCGCCGGCGCGGACCAGGTCTGGCTCGACGGCTGGGCCGAGCGGCTGGGTGTCCCCTTCGACGAGGGCGACATCGGCTACGGGCACAGCAGCGCGGACGTCGACGCCGTCCGGATCGGCTCCTTCCCGGACCTGGTCGAGTACCACGAGGCCGTGCACGCCGCGACGGAGTCGTACCTCGAGCGCGTGGACGGTGAGGAGCTCGACCGCGTCGTCGACGACCGCTGGGACCCCCCGGTCACCGCGGGTGTCCGCGTGGTCAGCCTGCTCGGCGACTGCCTGCAGCACCTGGGGCAGGTCGCCTACGTGCGCGGTCTGCCCCGCTCTGCGGGTTGAGCCTGCCGAAACCTAGACTCGGCGCGTGCCCTCGCCCGCCGTCACGTCACCCGCCGTCGCGGTGCGCGGGCTGGTGATGCGGTACGGCGACAAGGTCGCCGTCGACCACCTCGACCTGACCGTGGAGCGGCACACCATCACCGCGGTGCTGGGACCCAACGGGGCCGGCAAGACCACGACGCTGGAGACCTGTGAGGGCTACCGCCGCCCCCAGCAGGGCACGGTCTCCGTCCTCGGGCTGGATCCACAGCGCGAGCGCCGCCGGCTGCTCCCCCGGATCGGCGTGATGCTGCAGGACGGCGGGGCCTGGTCCGGGGTGCGAGCGCACGAGATGCTGCGCCACATCGCCCGGCTGCACGCCGATCCGCTCGACGTGGACGAGCTCGGAGAGCGCCTGGGGCTCGACGACTGCGGGCGGACGCCGTACCGCCGGCTCTCCGGTGGCCAGCAGCAGCGCCTCAAGCTGGCCATGGCCCTCGTCGGCCGGCCCGAGCTGGTCTTCGTCGACGAGCCCACCGCCGGGATGGACCCGGCGGGGCGACGGACCACCTGGGAGCTGCTGCGACAGCTGCGCGACGACGGCGTCACCGTCGTGCTGACCACCCACCACATGGACGAGGCCGAGCGGCTCGCCGACCGGATCCACATCATCGACCGCGGGACGCTGATCGCCTCCGGGACGCCGCTGGACCTGACCCGGGGCGGCACCTCCACGATCCGGCTGGTCGTGACCAGGCCGTTCCCCGACGGAGCCCCCGACTCGTTGCAGGAGGCGCTGGGCCACCGGCTCGAGGTGACCACGATCAGCGAGGTGAGCCTGCTGATCACCGGGGCGGCCGACAGCACCACCCTGGCCACGGTCTCGGCCTGGTGCGAGCAGCAGGGCGTGCTGCCGGAGTCGCTCAATCTGGGCCAGCGCACGCTGGAGGACACCTTCCTCGAGCTGACCGGCCGGGAGCTGAGGTGACCACCTTCGCCCCGTCGCCCGGGGCCGCCCCGCTCCATCGCCAGGTCCTCGCCCAGGCGGCGATGGAGACCCGGCTGATGCTGCGCAACGGCGAGCAGCTGCTGCTCGCCGTGGTGATCCCGGTGATCGTGCTGGTCGGCGGCGTGGCCGGGGCCTCCCGCATCGGGCTGGACCTCACCCGAGCGGCGGTCGACGAGTTCGCGCCGGGGGTGCTGGCCCTCGCGGTGATGTCCACGGCGTTCACGTCGCTGGCGATCGCGACCGGGTTCGAGCGCCGGTACGGCGTGCTCAAGCGACTCGGGTCCTCGCCGCTGCCCCGCTCGGGCCTGCTGCTCGGCAAGATCGGCGCGCTGCTGCTCGTCGAGGCGCTGCAGATCGTGACGATCTCGGCGGTGGCGCTGGCCCTGGGCTGGGACCCCCGGCTCTCCGTGCCCGCGGCCCTGCTCGCCGTGGTCGCGGGGACGGCGGCGTTCGCGTCGCTCGGGCTGTTCGTCGCCGGCGTCCTGCGGGCCGAGGCGACCCTGGCCGCGGCGAACCTCGTCTACCTGCTGCTCCTGGCCGGCGGGGCCGTGGTGCTGCCCGCCTCGGCGTACGGCGGCTTCGGTGACGTGGCCCGGCTGCTGCCCTCGGGCGCGCTCGGCGAGGCGCTGCGCGCCGCCTCCTGGTCGGGAGCCGTCGACTGGTCCGCCCTGCTGGTGCTCCTGGCCTGGGCCGGGATCGGCAGCGTCCTGACCGCGAGGACGTTCACGTGGGAGTGAGGAGCGCCCGGGTCGCCGGCGCGCCGCTGGGCGGGCGCACCTGGCTGCGCCGCCTGGGCTGGGCGACTCTGGTCGCCAACATCGGCATCGTGCTCACCGGCGGCGCGGTCCGCCTGACCGCGTCCGGGCTCGGCTGCCCGACCTGGCCGCGCTGCACCGAGGAGTCGTTCACGCCGCACGGCGAGCTCGACTACCACTCGGCGATCGAGTTCGGGAACCGGACGCTGACCTTCGTGCTGGTGGCGATCGCGGTCGCGACCTTCCTCAGCGCCTGGCAGTCCGGACGTCGCGACCTGCGCCGCCTGGCCGTGGTGCTGGCGTTCGGCATCCCGGCTCAGGCGGTGATCGGCGGGATCACGGTGCTCACCGACCTGAACCCGTGGATCGTCTCCTTCCACCTGCTGGTCTCGCTGGCGATCATCAGCCTGGCCGTGCTCTACCTCCACCGGATCGACGTGCCCGCTCCCGCCGACCCACGCCCCTCGCGGCTGCTGCCGCTGGCGTG
The DNA here is from genome assembly GCA_963815595.1 of uncultured Actinomycetota bacterium. Lineage (GTDB taxonomy): Bacteria > Actinomycetota > Actinomycetes > Propionibacteriales > Nocardioidaceae > Marmoricola. The sequence continues at coordinate 1,157,318 of CAWFHA010000007.1, forward strand.
GGCGACGTACGCCGCGGGGTGGGTGGTGCTCTTCCTGGGCACCGTCGTCACCGGCTCGGGACCGCACGCCGGCGACATCGACGTCCCCCGCAACGGGCTCGACCCCCTCCAGCTCTCCCAGCTCCACGCCGATGCGGTGTTCCTGCTGGTGGGGCTCTCGCTCGGGCTCGCGCTGGCCCTGCGGGGCACCGGCGCACCATCCTCCGCGGTCCGCGCCGCCACCGCGCTGGTCGTCGTGGAGCTGGCCCAGGGGCTGGTCGGCTTCGTGCAGTACGCCACCGACCTGCCGGTCGTGCTCGTCGGGTTCCACCTGCTCGGCGCGTCGCTGGTCGCCGCTGCCGCGACCTGGGTGGTCGTCGTCGTCCGCGAGCCCGACGGTCGCGCGCAGTCGAGGCCGCGGGAACCGGAGCACGCCTGACCGCAGGTTCTGCAGGCCTCCTTGCCGGCGTCCATGTCATCCTCTGCCCCAAGATGTGAGACTTGATCCATGGACTGGTACCTGCCGGAGGGTTCGCTGGAGTCGCTTCCCCTGCTCAGGCGTGAGCTGGTCGCGTACCTGGTGCGGCATGGCGACCCGCAGAGCGACTTCGACGCCGCCGAGCTCCTGGTCGCGGAGTCGGTCGGCAACGCGGTGCGGCACACGGGGGGTCCCGTATGGGTGTCGCTCACCTGGCGGTCCACTCACCCCCAGATGTCGGTCTACGACCTCGGTCCGGGCTTCGACCCGACCCAGGCCGCGGAGACCGGCACACCGGTCGAGCTGGCGGCGGCCGCAGGACCAGGCAGCCCCGACGACGTGCGACCCGCAGCCGCCCGGGGGTCGGGCTCGGGTCCCGTCGACCTGGAGTCCCTGCCCGAGTCCGGGCGAGGTCTGTTCATCATCCGGGAGCTGGCCCCCAGCCTGGAGAGCCGCGAGCGCTCCGGTGAGGGACTGGTCCTCTCGATGACCCTGCCGGTGTCCCGGCCGGCCACGGTCGACCACGACCCACCCCGGCGTCGCTCCGCAGCGCTGCCGAGGTTGGAGGAGTCACTCTCCGACGGGGCGTTCGGCAAGGAGTCCTTCCTCCGGGCGCTGGTCGTCCAGCTGGCGCAGGCCATCGAGGTCCAGCACGGGCAGGACGCGGCCGACGCAGCGGTCGCCCAGGTGGGGACGGACGTCGGAGGTCAGATGGAGGACGAGTTCCGCGCCGCGATGTCGATCACGGGGCGGATGAGCCCAGAACACATGGGCGTCTGCTACGTGCGCCTCAAGCACGCCATCGATGGCGGCTTCCGCGTGGTGGAGGCCACCCCGGAACGGATCGTGCTGGTCAACGACCGTTGCCCCTTCGGCGAAGCAGTGCAGCAGGCACCCTCGCTCTGCCGGATGACCTCGAGCGTGTTCGGCGGCATCGCCGCGCGCAACAGCGACGGCGGAGCCACGGTGATGCTCGAGGAGAGGATAGCGGTGGGCGACCCCGGCTGCCGCGTCACCGTCGAGCTGAACGTGCCCGAGGACGCAGCAGCCCCCGAGGCGCACCACTACGCCGCTCCCCTGCCCTGACGCCGCGGCCACGGGCGCAGGAGCGCTGGCTTCTCAGCCCAGGCTGCGCCGCTGCACGCGTTCGGCCTCGAGCCTGGCCTCGTCCGCCACGGCCCTGGCGCTCTGAGCCGCACGCGCCGCCTCGGCCTCGATGGCCTGAGGTCGCGCGACCGGCCCCAGCGCGCCGGTGGCTGCCGGCCTGCGTGCCCCCGTCGAGCCGTTGGCGCCGCGGTCCGCGGCGAAGGCCGACGTCACGGTCTTCACCGCCTCGGTGAGCTCGCCCGGGATGACGAAGTAGCCGTTGCCGTGCTCGGCGAGGCGAGGGAGCATCTCGAGGTACTTGTAGGCGAGCACCTTCGGGTCGGCGTCGTTGGCGTGGACCGACTGGAAGACCCGCTCGAGCGCCTTCGCCTCGCCGTCAGCCTCGAGGATCATGGCCTGCTGACGACCCTCCGCCTCGAGGATCAGCTTGTTGCGCGTGCCCTCCGCCGTGAGCACCAGGGCCTGCCGCTCGCCCTCGGCGTGGAGGATCACCGCACGCTTGTCGCGCTCGGCCCGCATCTGCTTCTCCATCGCCTCCTTGATGGTCGTCGGCGGGTCGATCGCCTTGATCTCCACCCGGTTGACCCGGATCCCCCACTTGCCGGTCGCCTCGTCGAGCACCTCGCGCAGCCGGGTGTTGATCGTCTCCCGGGAGGTCAGGGTGCTCTCGAGGTCCATGGAGCCGATCAGGTTGCGCAGGGTCGTCACGGTCAGCTGGTCGATCGCCTGGAGGTAGTTGGCGACCTCGTAGGCAGCGGCCCGGGGGTCGGTGATCTGGTAGTAGAGGACGGCGTCGATGTTGACGACCAGGTTGTCCTGGGTGATGACCGGTTTGGGGTCCGAGGAGTAGACGTGCTCACGGACGTCGAGCTTGGTGTTCACCCGGTCCACCAGTGGAATGATGATGTTCAGACCGGGCTGCAGGGTCCTCGTGTAGCGGCCGAACCTCTCGATGTTGTACCGCCTGGCCTGGGGGACGATCCGGATCGCCGCGACCACCATCAAGGCGATCAGCCCGGCGAGGATGGCGATCGGCACCAACAGCAGGTCCATCGTGATCACCCTTCTCTGGGTTGGGGTTGCGGGAGCGGCTCCCGCGGGTGGACGAGCGCAGTGGCGCCCTGGATCTCGAAGACGTCGACCCGGACCCCCGGCGGGATGACCACGTCCTCGTCGTACGAACGCGCCGACCAGTCCTCGCCGGAGAGGTGCACCAGCCCCCCGGTCGCACTGACCTCGCGGGTGACCACGGCCGACCGGCCGACCAGGGCGTAGCTGCCCTCACGTGAGGGGGGCGGAAGCGTGAGGTGGCGCTTGGCGATCGGGCGGACCCCCACGAGACCGATGCCGCCGGTGACGGCGAAGGCGAGCAGCTGGACGGGGAGCGGGGCCCCGAGGGCTCCGGTGACCGCGGCGACGAGAGCGGCGCTCGCGACGAGGCCGAACACCAGCGTCAGCGTGAGGAATTCCGCCACGCCGAGGAGAACCGCTGCGATCAGCCAGAACACCCACATGAGAAGACCCGTCCGCGAAGGAGGTGACTCCACACTACGTCCGTGGAGCAAGCACGGGCCGGCGCGGCACTCCTCGGAGGTCGCTAGGGTCGTTGTCCGTGAGCGCACCCCATCCCACGTACGAGCAGCTGGCTCCTCTGCCGCCGTTCGTCGAGCAGCCCGTCCCGATCGCCTTCGAGGACGCCAACGGCCACCTCAACGTGCGCCACTACACCGGCATCGCCAGCGAGGGTCTCGACGAGTCGCTCGTCGCGGTGGGCATCCCGCAGAACTGGCCGGCCACGGGGCACGCGTGCTTCTCCGCCGAGCACCACCTCACCTACGTCGCCGAGATGCGCACCGGCGACCGGATGTCGGCCCGGGTCAGGCTGCTCGGCCGGGCCGAGCGGGCCGCGCACGCGCTGGTGTACCTGCTCGACGAGTCCCACCAGCGGCTGAGCTTCGTGATGGAGGAGATCTTCCTCCACATCGACATGGACACGCGGCGTACGGCGCCGTGGCCCGCGGACGTGGCGGCGGCCCTGGACCGGCGGATCGCCGAGGACGCGGGCCTGCCGTGGGAACCGGACGTCTCCGGCTCGATGCACCTGCGCTGAGGGAGCACCGTCCCGGTGTGGTCGACGACGTAGGTGGACCCCGCCGCACAAACCCGTCCACCCGTGCTCCTGCTGTGGTCAAATGTCCCTGTTCCTGCCCACCCGCGCGAGGAGAGCCCATGCCCGCACGCCGGCGTACCGCCGCTCTCGGTGCCGCGCTCGCGACGCTCCTGCTCGGCGCCGGCTGCGGAGGCAGCGAGCCCGAGCCGTTGCAGGCGAGGGAGCCCGACACGCCGGCCGACCTGTGCGCGACCATCCCGGAGGACCTGACCTCGGGGCTGGTGGCCAACGGGAGCACCGACACCACGGCCAACCCCACGGCCGCGTGCTCGCTGCGCTCGCCCGTCGGCGCCGAGCCCGAGGTCCGCGCCATCGTGACCTGGGTGCAGGTCAACGACGAGGACTCAGCCGACGAGGTGCTCGACAGCCAGTGCCGCTCGATGGACCCGGCCGTGTTCACGACGGTCGAGGGCTTCTCCGCCCAGGGTGCGGAGCGCGCCTGCGCGGCCACCGGCACCGCCGACGGAGCCGGCTCGACGACGATGGCCGCCCTGGCCGACCGCGAGGTGGTGACGGTGCGCCTCACCGAGGCCCCCGCGGGCAAGCCCCCGGTCCAGCAACGCGCGCAGCAGATCCTCGAGGGCGTGCTCGCGTCCCTGTCCGGCTGACCTGTCCGGCTGACCTGTCCGGCTGCGCTGTCCCTCAGCGCAGCAGCAGCGGATCGAGCGCCACGGCGACGAACAGCAGCGAGAGGTACATGTTCGACCAGTGGAAGAGCCGCATCGGACGCACGACGGTGAGCTCGTCGCTGTGCCGTGCCCGTCGCCACATCAGGTGGGCCTCGAGGAGGAAGGCCACGCCGAGCAGCCCGGCCACCACCGGGTAGAGCACTCCCGTGCCGGCCACCGGCCACAGCGCCAGCGAGACCGCCACCATCACCCAGGTGTAGGCGACGATCTGCCTCGAGACGCCCTCGGCGTCCTTGACCACCGGCAGCATCGGCACGTCGACACGGGCGTAGTCCTCGCGGTAGCGCATCGCCAGCGCCCACGTGTGCGGCGGCGTCCAGAAGAACACCACCAGGAAGAGGATGACGGGTGGCCACGCGAGCTCGTTGGTGACGGCCGTCCAGCCGATCAGCGTGGGGAAGCAGCCGGCGAGGCCGCCCCACACGATGTTCTGCGTCGTACGCCGCTTGAGCACCATCGTGTAGCCGAAGAGGTAGAACGCGCTCGCCGCGAGGGCCAGGCCCGAGGACAGCCAGTTGACGAAGAACCCGAGCACGAGCGTCGAGACCACCATCAGCAGCAGCCCGAAGACCAGCGCGGCTCGTGGGGTGACGATGTGCCGCGGGAGGGCACGGCGGCGGGTCCGGCGCATCTGCTCGTCGATGTCGCGGTCGTAGACGCAGTTCAGCGCGTTGGCGCTGCCGGCCGACAGCGTGCCGCCGACGACCGTGGCCACCACCAGCCACAGCGGCGGGACCCCGCGCTGGGCGAAGAACATCACCGGGACCGTGGTGAGCAGCAGGAGCTCGATGACGCGCGGCTTGGTCAGGCCCACATAGGCGCCGAGCACGTCGCGCACGGTCGGACGGCCCGAGGCGTGTGCCGCGAGGGACACCTCGGACTCGAGCGCCGTCACGCGTGCCTCGCCTTCGGCAGATGGGGTACAGACCGGTGGAGTCTATCGCCGGGACCTCGCTGTCCACGAACCGACCGACGTGACCGGCAGCGCCCGCGCGGACTAGTCTCGAACACCGAAGCCTGACGCAGATGGAGAGGACTCCCCCGACGTGCCCACCCAAGCCCGACTCGACTGGACCGACCTCGACGATCGCGCGGTCGACACCGCGCGCGTGCTCGCCATGGACGCCGTGCAGAAGGTGGGCAACGGACACCCCGGTACGGCGATGAGCCTCGCCCCCGCGGCGTACCTGCTCTTCCAGAAGGTGATGCGGCACGACCCGGCCGACCCCGACTGGGTCTCGCGCGATCGGTTCGTGCTCTCCGCCGGCCACTCCAGCCTGACCCTCTACATCCAGCTCTACCTCGGCGGCTGGGGCCTCGAGCTCGAGGACCTCAAGGCGCTGCGCACCTGGGACAGCAAGACCCCGGGTCACCCCGAGTACGGCCACACCGCCGGGGTCGAGACGACGACCGGGCCGCTGGGCCAGGGCGTGGGCAACGCCGTGGGGATGGCGATGGCCGCACGCAAGCAGCGCGGGCTCCTCGACGTCGAGGCACCCGCGGGCGAGTCGCCGTTCGACCACCGCATCTACGCCGTGTGCTCCGACGGCGACCTGGAGGAGGGCGTCGCGTCCGAGGCGTCCTCGCTGGCCGGCACCCAGAAGCTGGGCAACCTCACCCTCATCTACGACGACAACCAGATCTCGATCGAGGACGACACCAACATCGCCTTCAACGAGGACGTCGCCGCGCGCTACCGCGCCTACGGCTGGCACGTGCAGACCGTCGACTGGACCAACGACGGCCAGGAGTACAAGGAGGACGTCCACGCCCTGCACCGGGCGATCCGCGAGGCCGAGAAGGTCACCGACCGGCCCAGCTTCATCGTGCTGCGCACGATCATCGCGTGGCCGGCCCCCAACGCCCAGGGCACCGGCGCGGCGCACGGCTCCGCGCTCGGCGCGGACGAGGTGGCCGCCACGAAGAAGATCCTGGGCTTCGACCCCGAGCAGACCTTCGAGGTGCCCGCCGACGTCATCGCGCACACGCGCAAGCTCCGCGAGCGCGGCGCCGAGAACGCCGCCACGTGGAGCGACCAGCTCGCCGCGTGGGCCAAGCGGTACCCGAAGCGGTCCGAGCTGCTCCAGCGGCTGCGCGAGCGCAAGCTCCCCGAGGGCTGGAACGGCGACCTGCCGACCTTCCCGGCCGACGAGAAGGGGATGGCCACCCGCAAGGCGTCGGGCGCGGTCATCCAGGAGATCGCCAAGACCGTCCCGGAGTTCTGGGGCGGCTCGGCCGACCTCGCCGGGTCCAACAACACCACCATCGAGGACGCGACCTCGTTCATCCCCGAGGACCGCTCCTCGAAGATGTTCAAGGGCGACCCGTACGCCGGCCGGGTGCTGCACTTCGGCATCCGCGAGCACGGCATGGGCGCGATCATGAACGGCATCGCCGCCCACGGCGGCACCCGGGTCTTCGGCGGCACCTTCCTCACCTTCTCCGACTACATGCGCGGCGCCGTGCGGCTGGCCGCGATCATGCAGCTGCCGGTGACCTACGTGTGGACCCACGACTCCATCGGGCTGGGGGAGGACGGGCCGACCCACCAGCCGGTCGAGCACCTCGCCGCGCTGCGGGCGATCCCGGGCCTCGACATCGTGCGGCCCGCCGACGCCAACGAGACCACCGCCTGCTGGCAGGCCGTGCTCGAGCACAACGACCGGCCGGCCGGGCTGGTGCTCACCCGGCAGAACGTGCCCGTCTTCCCGCGGGGAGAGCAGGGGTTCGCCGACACCACCGACGTCGCCAAGGGCGGGTACGTGCTCCTCGACGCCGAGGACGGCACGCCCGACGTGGTGATCGTGGGCACCGGGTCCGAGGTCCAGCTCGCGGTGCAGGCCCGGTCGATGCTCGCCGAGAAGGGCATCGGGGCCCGGGTCGTGTCGATGCCGTGCCGCGAGTGGTTCGACGCCCAGCCGGCGTCGTACCGCGAGACGGTCATCCCGCCCACGCTCAAGGCGCGTGTCTCGGTCGAGGCCGGGGTGGCCCAGGGCTGGCGAGAGGTCGTCGGCGACCACGGCCGCATCGTCTCCCTCGAGCACTACGGCGCCTCGGCGGACTACGAGCGGCTCTACCGCGAGTTCGGCATCACCGCCGAGGCCGTCGCCGCGGCGGCCGAGGACAGCCTGCGGGTGGCGACCGGCTGAGCCGATCAGCGCGCCGACCCGTGACCAGCTCCACCAACGCAGGAGGAAAGCACATGACCGACCACCTTCGAGAGCTCACGGAGGCAGGCGTCTCCATCTGGCTCGACGACCTGTCGCGCGAGCGGATCGAGACCGGCAACCTCGCCGACCTGATCGAGAACGACCATGTCGTCGGGGTCACCACCAACCCGTCGATCTTCGCCGCGGCGCTGGCCGAGGGCGACCGCTACGACGAGCAGGTGCGTGAGCTCGCCGCCGAGGGCGCCGACGTCGACCGCACGGTCTTCGCGCTCACCACCACCGACGTACGTCGCGCCTGCGACGTGCTCAAGCCGGTCTTCGAGGCCACCAACGGCGTCGACGGACGGGTCTCGATCGAGGTGGCCCCCGACCTCGCGTTCGACACCGACGCCACGCTCGCCTCGGCCAAGGAGCTGTGGAAGGAGGTCGACCGGCAGAACCTGTTCATCAAGATCCCGGCCACCACCGAGGGCGGGCCCGCCGTCTCCGACGCGCTCGCCGAGGGGATCAGCGTCAACGTCACCCTGATCTTCGGGCTGGACCGCTACCAGTCGGTGATGGAGTCCTACGTCTCCGGCCTGGAGAAGGCGCACGAGGCCGGCCTCGACCTGTCCACGATCCACTCGGTCGCCTCGTTCTTCGTCTCCCGCGTGGACACCGAGATCGACAACCGGCTGAACAAGACCGGCGCCCCCGACGAGCTCCTCGGCAAGGCGGGCGTGGCCAACGCCCGGCTGGCCTACGAGGCCTACGAGAAGTTCTTCTCCGGCGAGCGGTGGGAGCGCCTGGCCGCGGCCGGCGCCAACCGGCAGCGCCCGCTGTGGGCGTCGACCGGGGTGAAGAACCCCGACTACCGCGACACGATGTACGTCGACGACCTGGTCGTGGAGAACACCGTGAACACGATGCCGGAGAAGACGCTGCGCGCCGCCCAGGACCACAGCGTCGTCGTCGGTGACCAGGTCCGCCCGCACTACGACGACGCTCGGGCGGTGATGAAGTCCCTGGCCGACGCGGGCATCGACTACGACGACGTCATCGCCACCCTCGAGCAGGAGGGCGTCGACAAGTTCGTGGCCTCCTGGAACGAGCTGCTCGACACCGTCCGGGCCAACCTGGAGGCCTCCCGCGAAGGCGGTGCTCAGTGACCGACTGGAGCACCACTGCGGGGGACGGCTTCGAGCTCCACTTCGGCTACGCGGACGAGGCGGCGTACTCCTCGGCCGTCGAGCAGCTGGTCGCGGACGGCGTGGCCTCGGGCATCGCCGCGCGGGACGCCAGCCTGTGGGGACCCGAGGCGGAGCCGGAGGCCGGCCAGCGTCTCGCGTGGGTCGACCTCGCCCGGGAGTCCCGGCCGCTGGTCGACGAGATCGTCGGTCTGCGCGACGTCCTCGCCGACCGCGGCTGCACCCGCGTCGTGCTCTGCGGCATGGGCGGCTCGTCGCTGGCCCCGGAGGTCATCTGCGCCACGCACGGCGTGGAGCTGACCGTGCTGGACTCCTCCGACCCCGACTACGTCCGCAGCGCGTTGGGCGAGCGGTTGGAGCAGACCGTCGTGGTGGTCTCCAGCAAGTCCGGCGGCACCGTGGAGACCGACTCGCAGAAGCGTGCCTACGAGCAGGCCTTCCGTGACGCGGACCTCGAGCCGGCGGCCCACATCGTCGTCGTCACCGACCCCGGCTCCCCGCTGGACGAGTCGGCGACCGAGGCGGGCTACCGCGTCTTCCACGCCGACCCCGAGGTCGGTGGGCGGTACTCCGCGCTGACCGCCTTCGGGCTCGTGCCGAGCGGGCTGGCGGGTGCGGACATCGGCCGGCTGCTCGACGAGGCCTCTGCGATCGGTCCCACCCTGGCGGCCGACGACGCGGCCAACCCCGGTCTCCGGCTCGGGGCGCTGCTCGGCGTGGCCAACCGGGCCGGGGTCGACAAGCTGGTCCTCGCCGACAACGGCTCGGGCATCCCCGGCTTCGGCGACTGGGCCGAGCAGCTGGTCGCGGAGTCCACCGGCAAGAACGACCGGGGCATCCTGCCGGTCGTCGTACCGTCGCTGGACTCGCCCAACTTCGACCCGAGCACCCCCGACGAGGTGCTGGTCACCCTCGGTGAGGGCGTGCACACCGACGCCTTTCCCGCCTCGGGCTGGGGTGCGGCGGTGCACGCTCCGCTCGGCGCCCAGCTGCTGCTGTGGGAGTACGCCACCGTGGTGGCCGGCCGCCTGATCGGGATCAACCCGTTCGACCAGCCCGACGTGGAGAGCGCCAAGCAGGCGGCTCGCGACATGCTCGAGGGGTCCGGCCAGGACCCGACCCCGGTCTTCACCGACGGTCCCGTCGAGGTCTACGCGACCGAGGGTCTGCTCGACGGACAGGGCACCGTGGCCGAGGCGGTCGACGCGCTGCTCGGCCACCTCGACGGCGAGCGTGGCTACCTCGCGGTGATGGCCTACCTCGACCGCGTGCGCGAGGCCGACCTGGCCGGCGTACGGGAGAGCCTGGCCGAGCGCACCGGTCGTCCGACCACGTTCGGCTGGGGGCCCCGGTTCCTGCACTCCACGGGGCAGTACCACAAGGGCGGACCGCCGACCGGCGTCTACCTGCAGGTGACCGCGGACCCGCTCGAGGACCTCGCGATCCCCGGGCGACCGTTCACCTTCGGCACCTTCATCGCCGCCCAGGCTGTCGGCGACGCCTCGGTCCTGGCCGACCACGGACGGCCGGTCCTCCGGCTGCACCTCACCGACCAGAAGGCCGGGCTCGAGGAGCTCCGGAAGACCCTGCGGTGACCCCGGGCGCCGACCAGCGCTCCGACTGGAGCAACCCGCTGCGGGATCCCCTCGACCGCCGCCTGCCCCGCATCGCCGGGCCCTCCGGCCTGGTGCTGTTCGGGGTCACCGGCGACCTCGCGCGCAAGAAGGTGATGCCGGCGATCTACGACCTGGCCAACCGCGGCCTGCTGCCGCCGGGCTTCAGCCTGGTCGGCTACGCCCGCCGGGACTGGGCCAACCAGGACTTCGCGCAGATCGTGCACGACTCGGTCCGCGAGCACGCGCGCACCGAGTTCCGCGAGGAGGTGTGGCGCCAGCTCGCCGAGGGGTTCCGGTTCGTGCCCGGCGACTTCGGCGACGACTCGGACTTCGAGAGACTGCGCCGCACCATCGAGGAGCTCGACGAGGAGCGGGGCACGGGCGGCAACCACGCCTTCTACCTCTCCATCCCGCCCGGGTTCTTCGGCGCCGTGATCGACCAGCTCGAGGAGCACGGCCTCGCCGACGGCAACCACGGCTCCTGGCGACGGCTGGTGGTGGAGAAGCCGTTCGGCCACGACCTCGAGTCCGCCCAACAGCTCAACGCCACGATCAACCGGGTCTTCGCACCCGAGACGGTCTTCCGGATCGACCACTACCTGGGCAAGGAGACGGTGCAGAACATCCTCGCGATGCGCTTCGCCAACAACCTGTTCGAGCCGATCTGGAACGCCAACTACGTCGACCACGTCCAGATCACCATGGCCGAGGACATCGGCATCGGCGGTCGCGCCGGCTACTACGACGGCATCGGGGCCGCCCGCGACGTCATCCAGAACCACCTGCTGCAGCTGCTGGCCCTGGTGGCGATGGAGGAGCCGACGGCGTTCGACGCCGCCAGCCTGCGCATCGAGAAGCAGAAGGTGCTCTCCTCGGTCGTCCTCCCCCGGCGCCTCGACCTGACCACCGCGCGCGGCCAGTACGCCGCCGGCTGGGCGGGCGGTGAGCGGGTCAACGGCTACCTCGACGAGGAGGACATCGACAAGTCATCCACGACCGAGACCTTCGCCGCCGTCCGCCTCGACGTGGAGACCCGGCGCTGGGCCGGCGTGCCGTTCTACCTGCGCACCGGCAAGAGGCTGGGACGACGGGTCACCGAGGTGGCCGTGGTGTTCAAGCGGGCCCCGCACCTGCCGTTCGCCGCCACCGCGACCGAGGACCTGACCCACAACGCCGTGGTGTTCCGGATCCAGCCCGACGAGGGGGCCACGATCCGGTTCGGCTCCAAGGTCCCCGGCAGTGCCATGGAGATCCGCGACGTCAACATGGACTTCGCCTACGGCGGCTCGTTCGCCGAGGCCAGCCCGGAGGCCTACGAGCGGCTGATCCTCGACGTGCTGCTCGGCGACCCGCCGCTGTTCCCCCAGCAGGACGAGGTCGAGCTGTCCTGGAGGATCCTCGACCCCGTGCTCGAGCACTGGGCCCGCCAGGACGAGTCCGGCAAGGGCAACCTCGAGCAGTATCCGTCCGGCACCTGGGGGCCGGCCTCGGCCGACGCCATGCTGGCCCGCGACGGGCGCGTCTGGAGACGACCGTGACCACCCTCGAGCGACCAGGAACCACCCCATGATCGAGCTCACCGACACCAACTCCTCCGGCATCGCCGCCGAGCTGCTGCGGGCCCGCAGGAGGGCCGGCTCCCCGGCCATGGGCATGGTGATGACCCTGGTCATCGTGGTCGACGAGGACGCCGCCGAGGTGGCGATGGAGGCGGCGCGCTCCGCGTCCAAGGAGCACCCGGCACGCGTGCTCGGTGTCATCCTCGGCGACGCTCGCGGGCGGGGCACCGTGAACGCCCAGGTCGGCACCGGCTCCGGCTGGAGCGGGGAGACAGCACTCATCCGGCTCAAGGGCGAGGTGGTCAAGCATCCCGAGTCGGTGGTGCTCCCGCTGCTGCTGCCGGACTCCCCGGTCGCGCTGTGGTGGCCGACGGACGCCCCGGAGGACCCGGCCGAGGATCCCCTGGGTCGACTGGCGCAACGACGCATCACCGACTCCGCGGCGGTCCGTCGCGGGCGCACCCGGGCGCTGGAGCGGCAGTGCGCGGCGTACGCCAAGGGCAACACCGACCTGGCCTGGACGCGGATCACCCCGTGGCGCGCCCTGCTGGCGGCCGCGCTGGACCAGCACCCGCGCAAGGTCGTCGGCGGGTCGGTCACCGCCGAGCGGATCAGCCCCAGCGCCGACCTGCTGGTCGCCTGGCTCAACGACCGGCTCAAGGTCGAGATCGACCGGCACAGCTCCGAGGGGCCGGGCATCACCGAGGTGGTGCTGCGCACGAAGTCCGGGGACATCGCGATCAGCCGTGGCGACGGCAAGCTGGCCCGGTTCTCCTCCCCCGGGCAGCCGGACCGGCCGGTCGCGCTGACCCGCCGCGGCGTGCCCGAGCTGCTGGCCGAGGAGCTGCGCCGGCTCGACGAGGACGACGTCTACGCGGCCACCGCGAAGCGGCTCGTGAAGCTGGCCGCCCGATGAGCGCCCCCCGGGTCGAGGTGCTCCCCGACGCGAGCTCGCTGGCCCAGCGGGTGGCCGGCGAGCTGGTCGTCAAGCTGGTCGGGCTCCAGGCCGAGGGGCGGATCCCGTCCGTCGTGCTCACCGGAGGCACGATCGCCGAGGAGGTCTACCGCGCCGTCACCGAGCTCGAGAGTGGCGACGACGGCCGCTCCGTGGACTGGATGCTGGTCGACTTCTGGTGGGGCGACGAGCGCTTCGTGCCCGCCGACTCCGCGGACCGCAACGACCGGGCGGTGGGGCGCGACCTGCTCGACCCGCTGGTCGTCGACCCGGCGCGGGTGCACATGATGCCCGCGGCCGACGAGGCGCACGCCGACCTGGAGGCCGCGGCGGCGTCGTACGACGAGCTGGTGCGGACCCACGCACCCGGCGACTTCGACCTGGTGCTGCTGGGCCTGGGACCGGACGGGCACGTCGCCTCGCTCTTCCCCGGGTTCCCACAGCTCGAGGTCGACGACCGGATCGCGGTCGCGGTGACCGGCTCGCCCAAGCCCCCGCCCGAGCGGATCTCGCTGACCTTCACCGCCCTCAACCAGGCGCGCGAGGTGTGGTTCCTCGTCTCCGGGGACGGCAAGGCCGACGCCGTGGCCAAGGCCCTCTCCGACGACGGGTCGGTCGCGGAGACCCCCGCTCGCGGCATCACCGTGGAGCGCTGCACCTGGTGGCTCGACCAGGACGCCGCCGGCTCCGTCTAGCTCGCCGAGCGGGCAATCGGCGCACGCTCTAGGTCGCCGAGCGGGCACTGCGTGCACGCCGTACGACGCCGAGCGGGCACTCCACGTACGCCGCACGACGCCGAGCGGGCACTCCACGTACGCCGTACAACGCCGAGCGGGCAATCCACGTACGCCGTACGTCATCGAGCGGGCACTGCGCGCACGCTCAACGCGTCCGGCGCGACGGCGTCCACGGGGCGAGGCCGCGCCGAGCCCGCTCGTGTCCCGCCAGGAGGCGACCGGCGGGGTACGCGTGCGGACGGTAGACGTCGTCCTTGGTGAAGGGGTCGACCGTCCAGGAGCGCTCCTCGAGCCACGCGCGCCGATCCGCGTCGCGCCGTACGTCGACCTCGCTGGTGTGGAAGTCCGCGCCGTCGTACTCGGCGGCGTACCTGGCCTCGGGGTCGGCGAGGTCGAGCCGGAACACCGCGGTGCCGTCCTCGGCATACACCCAGAACTGGACCTCGGGCGCCGGCAGATCGGCCTCGATCCAGTGCAGCCGAAGCGTGGACTCCCCCGGCGACTCCGCACGCGCATCGCCGAGCGGGGCCAGGACCCGCAGCTGGCGTACGCCGCGGAACCCACGGAACCGCCCGATCTCGGTGACCAGCAGCTCGTGCGGGACGCCGATCCGCAGAAACCCGTCGATCGCCGCGAGCGCGTCGTAGCGCCAGAGGGTGCGCCCGAGGTCGAGCGCGGTGCGCAGCGCGGTGGTGACGCGTACGCCGTGCACGACCGTGACGTCGGTCCGGACCAGGCCCCGGCGGCGCCCGTCGGTCTCGGGTCGGCGGACCCGGGTGTCCGTGGTGTGCACCACCTGGATCGGGGGTGCCGTGGTCAGCGCCGTCCGCGGCAGGATGTCGACGCCGTGGAGCCACGCCGCGGTGCGGTCGGCGACGACGGCGCACTCGGGCACGACCAGGCCGAGCGCGGTGGCACGCATCCAGGTGTCGTCGGGGGCCTGGGCGACCGCGTAGACCTCACGAAGCACCCGGCGCAGGAGGCCGGCGCGGAGCAGCTCGTCGAAGGTACGGCGAGACACCCCCCACCGGCGAGCCTGCGCCGCGGTGAACGGTGCATCCAGAGGTAGCGGGCATCGGGCGCAGAGCAGCGAGCCACGGTCGTCGAGCCAGGTCCGGTCCATGGCCCAGACCCTGGACGATCCGCGCCGATCGCGCTCCGGTCATCCACAGGCCGCGTACGGCAGTGCCCGCTCGGCGTGGTGCGGCGTACATGCAGTGCCCGCTCGGCGTGGTGCGGCGTACATGCAGTGCCCGCTCGGCGCGGTACGGCGTACATGCAGTGCCCGCTCAGCGCGCTGCGGCGTACGTCCAGTGCCCGCTCGGCGCGCTGCGGCGTACGTCCAGTGCCCGCTCGGCGGGGTTAGAAGATGACGTCGCCCGACTTGCGGCGGGCGCGGAGGGTGGCGATGGCCTCGTTGAGCAGCTCCTTGGCCTCGGCGTCGGAGCGGCGCTCCTTCACGTAGGCCAGGTGCGTCTTGTACGGCTCGATCTTCGGGGCCGGGGGCGGGTTGTCGCTGTCCATGCTCGCCGGCAGGCCGCAGCGCGGGCAGTCCCAGGTCTCGGGCGCCTGGGCCTCCACCGCGAACGCGATGATCGTGCGGTGCTCATGGGAGCAGAAGTAGGTGATGTTCTGCCGCGGTGCCGCGTCGCCGCGCTCCGCCTCGCCCATCGGTCCGGCGCCGACACGGCTGCCTCGGATGGCGCTTCCTCCGCCTGCCACGGGGGTCTCCTTCGAGATCGTTGAGGATCAGTTGCCGGTCTTGAGCAGCAGCCCGAGCCCGATCACGCACGCGAACCACACCATGCCGATGCCGACGGTGATGCGGTCGAGGTTGCGCTCGGCCACGGACGATCCGCCCAGCCCGCTCGAGACGCCACCACCGAACATGTCGGAGAGCCCGCCGCCGCGCCCCTTGTGGAGGAGCACCAGCAGGATCATCAGCAAGCTCGTGATCACGAGCAAGACCTCGAAGACGATAACCACGACCGGAGCCTAACAAGTGACGGCGCGCGGACACGCAGCGGTCAGGACAGCACCGGCATGTCGTAGTAGCGGCAGATGCCGCCGAACTCGTCGACCTGCAGGCTCGCGCCGCCCACCAGGCAGCCGTCGACATCGGTCTGCTGCATGATCCCGCCGACGTTGGCGGCCTTCACCGAGCCGCCGTAGAGGACCCGCAGACCGGCGGCGGCGTCCTCGCCGGCGGTCTCCGCCACCCGTCCCCGGATCGCGCCGCACACCTCCTGCGCGTCGTCCGGGGTGGCGACCTCGCCGGTGCCGATCGCCCAGACCGGCTCGTAGGCGACGACCAGGCCGGCCACCTGCTCGGGGGTGAATCCGGCCAGCGCACCGTCGAGCTGCGCCAGCGTGTGCTCGACCTGGCGGCCCTCCTTGCGCACCTCGAGCCCCTCTCCGACGCAGACGATCGGCGTCATCGACGCCGTCAGCGCCTTGTGCGCCTTGGCGTTGACCAGCGCGTCGTCCTCGCCGTGGTGCTCGCGGCGCTCGGAGTGCCCGACGATCACGTAGGAGCAGCCCAGCTTGGCCAGCATCGAGGCGGAGATGTCGCCGGTGTAGGCCCCGTCGTCGTGGACGGAGACGTCCTGGGCGCCGTACCTGATCTGCAGCCGGTCGCCGTCGACCATCGTCTGCACGCTGCGCAGGTCGGTGAACGGCGGACAGACGACCACCTCGACCTTGCCGTAGTCGTGCTTCTTGTCCGACAGCGTCCAGGCCAGCTTCTGCACCAGGACCACCGCCTCCTGGTGGTTCAGGTTCATCTTCCAGTTCCCCGCCATCAGCGGGGTGCGGGTCTTCGTGGCCATCTCAGTCCTCCAGAACGGTGATGCCGGGCAGGTCCTTGCCCTCGAGGTACTCGAGGCTGGCCCCACCTCCGGTGGAGATGTGGCCGAAGTGCGTCTCGTCGAAGCCGAGCGCGCGTACGGCGGCCGCCGAGTCGCCGCCGCCGACCACGGAGAGCCCGTCGACCTCGGTCAGGGCCTGGGCGACCGCGCGGGTGCCCTCGGCGAAGGCGTCGAACTCGAAGACCCCCATCGGACCGTTCCAGAAGACGGTCCGCGCCTGCCTGATCCGGTCGGCGAACGCCGCACCCGACTCCGGGCCGATGTCGAGGCCGATCTGGTCCGCGGGCATCTCGTCGGCCGCGACCACCGTGGGCGAGGCGTCGGCCGCGAACTCGGGTGCCACGACCACGTCGGTGGGGAGCACGATCTCGACCCCGCTCTCCTCCGAGCGCCGGAGGTACTCCCGGCAGGTCTCGACCTGGTCCTCCTCGAGCAGGCTGCGCCCCACCTCGTGCCCCTGGGCTGCGAGGAAGGTGAAGACCATGCCGCCGCCGATGAGCAGGGTGTCGGCCTCGCCGAGGAGGTTGTCGATCACCGCGAGCTTGTCGCTGACCTTCGAGCCGCCGAGCACCACCACGTAGGGGCTCTCCGGGTCGAGCGTCAGCTTGCGCAGCACCTCGATCTCGGCGTGCACCAGCCCGCCCATGGTGTGCGGCAGCCGCTGCGCCACGTCGTACACGCTGGCCTGCTTGCGGTGCACGACCCCGAAGCCGTCGCTGACGAACGCGTCGCCCAGGCCGGCCAGCTGGTCGGCGAAGGCACCCCGCTCGGCGTCGTCCTTGCTGGTCTCCCCCGGGTTGAACCGGACGTTCTCCAGCACGGCGACCTCACCGTCGGCCAGGCCGTCGACGGTCGCGCGGGCCGAGTCCCCCACCGTGTCGGTGGCGAAGTGCACCTCGGTGTCCAGGAGCTCGCCGAGACGACGGGCCACCGGCCCCAGCGAGTACGCCGGGTCGGGCTCGCCCTTGGGCCGCCCGAGGTGGGCCATCACGACGACCCGCGCGCCCGCGTCGCGCAGCGCGGCCAGGGTGGGCACGCTCGCGCGGATGCGGCCGTCGTCGGTGATCCGGTCACCGTCCAGCGGGACGTTCAGGTCCGAGCGGACCAGGACCCGCTTGCCGGCGACGTCTCCCAGTGCGCCGAACCGCCCCATCTCAGAGGGTCGCGCCGATGTGCGTGATCAGGTCGGCGAGGCGGTTGGAGTAGCCCCACTCGTTGTCGTACCAGCCGACGACCTTGACCTGGTTGCCGATGACCTTGGTCAGCGGAGCGTCGAAGATGCACGACGCCGGGTCGGTGACGATGTCGGAGGACACCAGCGGGTCGGTCGAGTAGCGCAGGTAGCGACCGTCGGCGGCCTTCTCGACCGCGGCGTTGACCTCCTCCACGCTCGTCTCGCGACCGGCCTCGATGGTCAGGTCGGTCGCCGACCCGGTCGGCACCGGGACGCGGACGGCGAAGCCGTCGAGCTTGCCCTTGAGCTCGGGCAGCACCAGCCCGATGGCCTTGGCGGCGCCGGTGGAGGTCGGGACCAGGTTGATCGCGGCCGCGCGGGCACGACGCGGGTCCTTGTGGATGTTGTCCTGGAGGTTCTGGTCGGCGGTGTAGGCGTGGATCGTGGTCATCAGCCCCTTGACGATGCCGAACTCGTCGTTGAGCGCCTTGGCCATCGGCGCCAGGCAGTTGGTGGTGCAGGAGGCGTTGGAGATGACCGTGTGCCGCTCGGGGTCGTAGTCCTCGTGGTTGACACCCATCACCACGGTGAAGTCCTCGTTGGAGGCGGGGGCGGAGATGATCACCTTCTTGGCACCGCCCTCGACGTGCGCCCGGGCCTTGGTGGCGTCGGTGAAGAAGCCGGTGGACTCCACCACGACGTCGGCGCCGATGTCGCCCCACTTCAGGGCGGCGGGGTCCCGCTCGGCGAACGCGGCGATCTCCTGGTCGCCGACCTTGATCGCCGACTCCGTGGAGGTGACGTCGGCGTCGAGGCGGCCGAGGATCGAGTCGAACTTGAGCAGGTGGGCGAGCGAGGCGTTGTCGGTGAGGTCGTTGACACCGACGATCTCGATGTCGGCGCCCGAGGCTCGTACGGCGCGGAAGAAGTTGCGGCCGATGCGGCCGAATCCGTTGATACCTACGCGGACAGTCACAGCAGTACTCCTGGGTCAAGCGGATGGGGTCTCGTCCGGTCGACCCTATCGCGGGGTCCGCGAGGCGATTCCGGCCGCGTCCGGCGTACGTGCGGGTAACCGCGGGCCTGCCCGAGGCGGTGTACAAGACCCCGCGACCGCGGGGCTCAGGCCTCTTCGGCCAGCATCTCGGGGGTGAGCGAGGACTCGGTGTCGGGGATGCCGAGCTCCTCCGCGCGCTTGTCCGCCATCGCGAGCAGCCGCCGGATCCGGCCGGCGATAGCGTCCTTGGTCAGCACCGGCTCGCTGAGCTGGCCCAGCTCCTCCAGCGAGGCCTGCTTGTGCTCGAGGCGGAGGCGACCGGCCTGGCCGAGGTGGTCGGGGATCTCCTCGCCGAGGATCTCCAGGGCCCGCTCCACCCGGGCCCCGGCCGCGACCGCTGCGCGGGCCGAGCGACGCAGGTTGGCGTCGTCGAAGTTGGCCAGCCGGTTGGCGGTGGCGCGGACCTCGCGCCGCATCCGGCGCTCCTCCCACGCCAGCAGCGACTCGTGGGCGCCGAGGCGGGTGAGCAGCTGCCCGATGGCGTCCCCGTCGCGGATCACCACGCGGTCGACGCCGCGGACCTCGCGGGCCTTGGCGGAGATGCCGAGCCGGCGGGCGGAGCCCACCAGGGCCAGCGCCGCCTCGGGACCGGGGCAGGTGATCTCGAGTGAGCTGGACCGTCCCGGCTCGGTCAGGGAGCCGTGGGCCAGGAACGCCCCGCGCCAGGCGGCGACCGCGTCGCAGCCCGACCCGTTGACCACGACCGGTGGGAGCCCGCGCACCGGACGGTTGCGCTGGTCGATCAGTCCGGTCTGCCGGGCCAGGGACTCGCCCTCCCGGGAGACCCGGACGATGTAGCGCGAGCCGCGACGGATGCCGCTGCCCTTGAGCAGCACCACCTCCGGCTGGTGACCGAACACCTCGGCGATGTCCTTGCGCATCCGGCGGGCTGCGGCGCCGGTGTCCAGCTCGGCCTCGACCACGATGCCGCCGTTGACCAGGTGCAGCGCATCGGCGAAGCGCAGCATCGAGGAGACTTCGGCCTTCCGGCAGCAGGTCTTGGTCACATTCGTACTGGCCAGTTCCGCTTTCACCTGTGCCGTCATCGCCATGGCGTCACCTTAGTTCGCATCCACCAAGCGCGCATACGCGGCGCCAAGTTTCTGCTGGTCGTGCAGTCCGGGCCGGGAGGAGGCGAGATCGGTCGTCTCGAGACGGGCACCGGCGGCCTCGACCGCCACCCGCAGGCGCTCGCTGTCGCGCGCCGCGTCCTGGTCGACCAGGACCGTGTGCACCCGGAGGTCGGGCGCGTGCCGGAGCAGGACGTCGAGGTGGTCGGTGACGTCGTACCCGCGGGTCTCGTCGCCGTGCGGCTCGAGGTTCATCGAGACGACGACGCGGGCCGTGGTGCGGCACAGCGCGTCGCGGAGGTCGGGCACCAGCAGGTGCGGCAGCACGCTGGTGTACCAGGAGCCCGGTCCGAGGACGACCCAGTCGGCCTCCCCGATCGCGGTGAGGGCCTCGGGGCACGCCTGGGCGTCGCCGGGCTCGAGCGAGACCGACAGCACCTGACCGGCCGTGCTGGCCACCTCGACCTGGCCGCGCACGGTGGAGACCTCCTCGGGGTCCGCGCCGGCGCCGCGTACCTCCGCGGTGATGTCCAGGGGGGCCAGTGCCATCGGCAGCACCCGCCCCCGAGCGCCGAGCAGGCCGGCCACCCAGTCCAGGCCGTCGACGTGGTCGTGCAGCAGCTCCCAGAGCGTGACGATGAGCAGGTTGCCCATCGAGTGACCGTGCATCTCGCCCTCGGACTCGAACCGGTGCTGCAGGACGCGGGCCCAGGTCTGGCCCCACCGGTCGTCGCCGCACAGCGCGGCCAGGGCCATCCGCAGGTCACCCGGCGGCAGCACGCCGAACTCCTCGCGCAGCCGTCCCGACGAACCGCCGTTGTCCGCGACGGTCACCACGGCGGTCAGGTCGGTGGTCACGCTGCGCAGCGCGGTGAGCGAGGCGGCCAGTCCGTGCCCACCTCCCAGCGCCACCACCGAGGGCTCGGTCGACCAGCGCACGGCTACTCCCGACCCAGGTCGCGGTGGGTGGCCTCGGCCTCCAGCCCCGCGGCGCGCAGGCGGGCGACGATCTCCTGGGTCATCGCGACGCTGCGGTGCTTGCCGCCGGTGCACCCGATGGCCACGGTCATGAAGCGCTTGCCCTCACGCAGGTAGCCGGCACCGACGGTCTCGATCACCGGCAGGTAGCGGTCGAGGAACTCCTGGGCGTCACCGCGGTCGCGGACGTAGGCTGCCACGTCACCGTCGAGCCCGGTGCGGGCGCGGAGCTCGGGCACCCAGTGCGGGTTGGGCAGGAACCGCATGTCGGCCATCAGGTCGGCGTCCACGGGTACGCCGTACTTGAACCCGAAGCTGATCACGGTGATCCGGAGCCTGACCGTCTCGGGGGTGCCGAACGCCGTCGCGACCTTCTCCTTGAGCTGGTGGACGTTCAGCGACGTGGTGTCGATGACCAGATCGGCGTCACCGCGCAGCGGGGCCATCACCGCCCGCTCCTGCGCGATGCCCTCGAGCAACCGGCCGCTGCCCTGCAGCGGGTGCGGTCGCCGGGCCGCCTCCTGCCGGCGGACCAGGATGTCGTCGGCCGCCTCGAGGTAGAGCAAGGTGGTCCGCCGCGTGGGGAACTTCGCGGCCAGCTGGGCCCGCAGGGAGTCGAAGAACACGCCCGCCCGCACGTCCACGACCGCGGCCACGGGTTGGCCGGTGCCCTGCCGCTCGTCGACCAGGCGGACGACGTCGCTGACCAGCTCCGGCGGCAGGTTGTCGACCACGAAGTAGCCGAGGTCCTCCAGCTCCTTGGCAGCGGTGCTGCGGCCCGCGCCGGTCATCCCGGTGACCACCACCAGCTCGCCCTCGTCCGGCCGCGGGGCAGCCGCCTCGTCCGTGGGGACCATCTTCAGCGTTCCTCCAGCTCTCCGGTGGCCGTGTTGACCGTGGTCGACCTCGGTGCGGTCGCCACCGCCTCCGCGATCGCGGTGGCGGTGCGGGTGCCGATGCCGGGCACCTCGGCGATCTCGTCGATGGTGGCAGCCCGGAGCTTCTTGAGGGAGCCGAAGTGCTTGATCAGCGTCCTGCGGCGGACCTCGCCGAGGCCGGGGACGTCGTCGAGCAGGCTCTCCACCATGGTCTTGGACCGGCGCGAGCGGTGGTGGGTGATCGCGAAGCGGTGCGCCTCGTCGCGGATCCGCTGGAGCAGGTAGAGGCCTTCGCTGGAGCGGGGCAGGATCACCGGGTCGGGCTCACCGGGCACCCAGACCTCCTCCAGCCGCTTGGCCAGTCCGCACAGCGGTACGTCGTCGATGCCGAGCTCGTCGAGCGCCCGCTGGGCGGCCGCGACCTGCGGCGGACCGCCGTCGACCACGACCAGGCCGGGCACGTAGGCGAACTTGCGTGGCCGGCCGGTCTCCGGATCGACCAGCATCGGGCCGGTGTCGTCGCGGTCGACCTCGCCCCCGGTCAGGTCGGGGGTGTCCATCCGCTCGTCGAGGAGGCGCCGGAAGCGACGGGTGATCACCTCGTGCATCGAGGCCACGTCGTTCTGGCCGTCGACACCGCGGATGACGAACCGGCGGTACTCGCTCTTGCGGGCCAGGCCGTCCTCGAAGACCACCATGGAGGCCACCACCTCGGTGCCCTGCAGGTTGGACACGTCGTAGCACTCGATCCGCAGCGGCGCCGAAGACAGCTCGAGAGCCTCCTGGATCTCCTCGAGGGCCTTGTTGCGCACGGTCAGGTCGCTGGCCCGCCGGGTCTTGTGCAACGCCAGGGACTGGGCGGCGTTCTGGGCGACCGTCTCCTGCAGGGTGCGCTTGTCACCTCGCTGGGGCACCCGGATCGAGACCCGGCTCCCCCGGCTCTCGGCGAGGAGCTGCTCGAAGGTCTGGGCGTCCTCGGGCAGGGCCGGGACCAGGATCTCCCGGGGGATCGCGTCCCCGTCCTCGCCGGCGTAGAGCTGGAGCAGGAACTCACCGACCAGTCCGGCGGTGTCGAGGTCCTCCACGCGGTCGGCCACCCAGCCACGCTGACCGCGGATCCGTCCGGAGCGGACGTGGAAGATCTGGACGGCCACCTCGAGGGGGTCCTCGGCCAGGGCGATCACGTCGGCGTCGGTGCCGTCGCCGAAGACGACCGCCTGCTTCTCCAGCGCCTTGGTCAGCGCGCCGAGGTCGTCGCGCAGGCGGGCGGCCTTCTCGTAGTCCTGCGCCGCCGACGCGGCGTACATCTCGCGCTGGATGCGCCGGACGAACGCGTCGGTCCGCCCACCCATGAAGTCGGCGAAGTCCTCGGCGATCCCCCGGTGCTCCTCGGCGTCGACCCGCCCCACGCACGGCGCCGCGCACTTGTCGATGTAGCCCAGCAGGCACGGACGGCCGATCTGGCTGGACCGCTTGAACACCCCGTTGCTGCAGGAACGCATCGGGAAGACGCGCAGCAGCAGGTCCACGGTCTCGCGGATGGCCCACGCATGGCTGTAGGGGCCGAAGTACCGCACGCCCTTCTTCTTCGCACCCCTCCCGACCATGACCCGCGGGAACTCCTCGTTCATGGTGATGGCCAGCCACGGATAGGACTTGTCGTCGCGGTACTTGACGTTGAAGCGCGGGTCGAACTCCTTGATCCAGGAGTACTCCAGCTGCAGGGCCTCGACCTCGGTCCCGACCACGGTCCACTCGACCGACGCGGCGGTGGTCACCATCGTGGCGGTGCGCGGGTGCAGGTTGGCCAGGTCCTGGAAGTACGACGACAGGCGCGCCCGGAGGCTCTTCGCCTTGCCCACGTAGACCACGCGGCCGTCCTTGTCGCGGAACCGGTAGACGCCGGGCCGGGTGGGGATCGAGCCCGGTTCGGGACGGTACGTCGACGGATCGGCCACGAGGCAACCCTACGAGGGACCTGCGACGCCCCGCCGCCGGCCGCGGAGTCGGCCGCGGGATCGATCGAGGTGGCCGCGTGGCGCCTCTGGTGAGCGTCCTCCCGGCGTGCTTGAATCGAGGAGAGGTCCGGAGGCGCCGACCAGGCAGGGTCGACACAACTCGGAGTGGCAGCCCAGACCCCGCTGCGATCAGACGGTGACAGCGACCGGCGGAGGCAGCGGCATGAGCAGTGACCCACCACTGGGGGAGGTCCTCCCCGTGCTGCCCTCCGGCTGGCAGCGCCACGGGCCGCAGGTGCGAGCCTTCGAGGATGAGTTCGCGGCGCACGTCGGTGCCCGGCACGCCGTCGCCGTGCAGTCCGGCAGCACCGGCATGGAGCTGTGCCTGCGGGCGCTCCGGCTGCCCCACGGCTCCCGGGTGCTGCTCTCGACGTTGTCCCCGGTCGGTGTCGTCCTGGCGGCGCTGCGCGCCTCCCTGGCACCGGTGCTCGTGGACGTGGATCCCGAGTCGGGTGGTCTGGATCCCGAGCGGGTCGCGGACGCGGCCCGGACCGCGGGCCGGCCGGCCGGGGCGCTGGTCGTCTCGCACTGGGGTGGACTCCCCGCCGACCCCGCCGTGCTCGGCGAGGCAGCAGGGCTGCCGCCGAGCGCGGTGGTGGACGACGCCTGCGAGGCCCTCGGCGCGGCGTACCTCGGTCGTCCCGTCGGCAGCACCGGCACCGCCTGCTTCAGCTGCGCCATGGCCACCACGCGGGCACTGGGCGAGGGTGGGGTGATCACCACCGACGACGCCCAGCGCGCCGGGGTGCTGCGGCGAGTGCGCGACCTGGGGGTGTCCGCCGCCGCGCGTCGGCACGTCTCGCGAGGTCATGCCGGCCCGCACGTCCTCGCGGAGGGTGGTCTGCCGCTGGGGCTGACCGAGCAGACCGCCGCCGAGGACCGGGTCATGCTCCGCCGGGTGCCCGAGGACCTGGCGAGGCGCCGCGAGCTGGCCGGCCTGTACGACGCTCGGCTGGCCGGTCTGCCCGGGGTCGGGCTCCCCCCTCGCCCGGACCCGAGCAGCGGCGAGCACGCCTGGCGCGCCTACCGGGTCCACCTGGACGAGCCCGGCCGGTCCCGCGTGCTCGCATCGCTGCGGCGGGCCGGCGCGCCTGCCGCACCGGACGTGGCCCCGCTGCACCACGACGAGGCCTGCCGCGAGGTGTGCGAGCTCCCGGACCGCGGGTTCTCGGCCGCGGACCGGCTGGCCGAGCGACTGGTGTCCCTGCCGATCGACCACCGGATGGCATCGAGCGTCGTGGACCGGGTCGGTGTGGCGCTGGAGCAGGTGAGCTGAGCCCGTCCCCGGGTCAGGAGACGACGAGGTCCTCGCCGTCGACCCGGAGGTCGAGCCTCGTCAAGGGTTCCGTGGCCGGCCCCTGCACCACCGACCCGTCGCGGATCGAGAACTTGCTGCCGTGGCAGGAGCAGTCGATGTCCTGCCCGACGACCTCGGAGACCACGCACTGCTGGTGGGTGCACACGGCGGTGAACGCGAGGTACTCACCCTCGGTCGGCTGGGTCACCACCACCTTGTCGGCCGCGAAGATCGTGCCGCTCCCGACGGGCACCTCGGCGGTCGTGCCCACGGTCCCCGAGGTGGTGTCCGTGCCGGACCCGCCGGAGTCCGCGGCGCCCCCGCTCGAGTCGCCACCGCACGCGGCGAGGACCGAGGCCCCCGCACCCACGCCGAGCACGCCACCGACGACGGCGCGACGCGAGGCCCGTCGGCCCGGTCCAGCTGGCTCCACCGACATCACGACCTCCGAGCTCCTGGGGACCTGCGGCTCACGCTAGCGCGCGGGTGCGCGGCGCTTGGCCGGCGCGGCTGTTCGCCGAGTGCGGCGCGCCGGTGCCTCCTCGGTCCGCGAGACGCCCTCCAGCAACGGGCGCAGGAACTCACCGGTGAAGCTGGTCGCGTGGGCCGCGACCTCCTCGGGGGTGCCCGAGGCCACGACCAGGCCGCCCTTGTTGCCGCCCGAGGGACCCATGTCGACGATCCAGTCGGCGGTCTTGATCACGTCGAGGTTGTGCTCGATGACCAGCACCGTGTTGCCCTTGTCGACCAGGCTGGACAGCACCCCGAGCAGCTTGCGGATGTCCTCGAAGTGCAGCCCGGTGGTCGGCTCGTCGAGCACGTAGACGGTGCGGCCCGTGGAGCGCTTCTGCAGCTCGCTGGCGAGCTTGACGCGCTGTGCCTCGCCACCGGACAGGGTGGTCGCCGGCTGACCCAGCCGGACGTAGCCCAGACCCACCTCGACGAGGGTGCTCAGGTGCCGGGAGATCGCGGGGATCGCGGCGAAGAAGTCCACGGCCTCCTCGATCGGCATGTCGAGGACGTCGGCGATGGTCTTGCCCTTGTAGTGCACCTCGAGCGTCTCGCGGTTGTACCGGGCCCCGTGGCAGACCTCGCACGGCACGTAGACGTCGGGCAGGAAGTTCATCTCGATCTTGATCGTCCCGTCGCCGGAGCACGCCTCGCACCGGCCGCCCTTGACGTTGAACGAGAAGCGCCCCTGCAGGTAGCCGCGCATCTTGGCCTCGGGCGTGGAGGCGAACAGCTTGCGCACGTGGTCGAAGACCCCGGTGTACGTCGCCGGGTTGGACCGCGGTGTGCGCCCGATGGGTGACTGGTCGACGTGGATCACCTTGTCGACGTGCTCGACCCCGCTGATCTTGCGGTGCCGGCCGGGCACGGTGCGTGCGTTGTAGATCTGCTTGGCCAGCGCGGTGTAGAGGATGTCGTTGACCAGTGTGGACTTGCCCGAGCCCGAGACTCCGGTGACCGCGACGAAGCAGCCGAGCGGGAAGGTGACGTCGACGTCCTTGAGGTTGTTCTCGCGGGCGCCGTGCACGGTCAGCTCGCGTCCCGGCGTCGGTGGGCGGCGTACGTCGGGCACCGGGATCGCCTTGCGACCGGACAGGTAGAGGCCGGTCTCGGAGTCGCGGTGCTTGAGCAGCTGCTTGACCGTGCCCGAGTGCACGACCTGCCCGCCGTGCTCGCCGGCCCCCGGCCCGATGTCGACGACCCAGTCGGCGGTCTTGATCGTCTCCTCGTCGTGCTCGACGACGATCAAGGTGTTGCCCAGGTCCTTGAGCCGGACCAGGGTCTCGATCAGCCGCTGGTTGTCGCGCTGGTGCAGGCCGATGCTCGGCTCGTCGAGGACGTAGAGCACGCCGACGAGGCCGGCGCCGATCTGCGTGGCCAGGCGGATCCGCTGGGCCTCGCCGCCCGACAGGGTGCCCGAGGGGCGGTCGAGCGAGAGGTAGTCCAGCCCGACGTCGAGCAGGAAGCGCAGCCGCTCCTGGATCTCCTTGAGCACCCGCTCGGCGATCTGCCGCTCCCGGTGGGAGAGCTCGAGGTCACCGAGGAACTCCGCGGCCTCGTTGATCGGCAGGGCGCACACCTCGGCGATGTTGCGTCCACCCAGGGTGACCGCCATCGAGACCGGCTTGAGCCGGCTGCCCTGACAGGCGGGGCAGGCGACCTCGCGCATGAAGCC
This sequence comes from uncultured Actinomycetota bacterium, assembly GCA_963815595.1. Taxonomy (GTDB): domain Bacteria; phylum Actinomycetota; class Actinomycetes; order Propionibacteriales; family Nocardioidaceae; genus Marmoricola. Next base: position 1,184,489 of record CAWFHA010000007.1, read on the forward strand.
CTCGAAGCGCTCGCGGCTGGTGTCGGTCTCGGCCTCGCGGTGCCGGCGCTCGATGTAGGGGCGGACGCCCTCGAAGCTGGTCCAGTAGGACCGTTCGCGCCCGTAGCGGTTGGTGTGCCGCACGTGCACCTTGGTCGGGTGGCCCTCGAGGATCGCCTTGCGGCCCTTCGCGGGGAGGTCCTCCCAGGGCGTGTTCAGGTCGAAGCCGAGCTCGTCGCCGAGGGCGCCGAGCAGCCGGACGAAGTAGTCGCTCACGTGGGCGCCCGACCACGGACCGATGACGCCCTCGCCGAGGGTGGCCTGCGGGTCGGAGACGACCAGCTCCGGGTCGACCTCCATGCGCGTGCCCAGCCCGTGGCACACGGGGCAGGCCCCGAACGGCGAGTTGAAGGAGAACGAGCGGGGCTCGAGGTCGTCGGTCTCCAGGTCGTGGTCGTTGGGGCACGACATCCGCTCGGAGAACTTCATCTCCTTGTGCGGGTCCTTGGCGTCGAGGTCGACGAGGTCGAAGACGACCAGCCCCGAGGCGAGGTTGAGCGCGGTCTCCACCGAGTCGGTGAGCCGGCGCTTGGCGGAGGACTTGGCGGCGAGCCGGTCGACGACCACCTCGATGGTGTGCTTCTTCTGCTTCTCCAGCTTGGGCGGGTCCGCGAGCTGGACGGTCTCCCCGTTGACCCGGGCCCGGCTGAACCCCTGGGACTGCAGGCTGCGGAACAGCTCGACGTACTCGCCCTTGCGCCCGCGGATCACCGGCGCCAGGACCTGGAAACGGGTGCCCTCCTCGAGCTGGAGCACCCGGTCGACGATCTGCTGGGGGGTCTGCCGCTCGATCGGGGCCCCGCAGACCGGGCAGTGCGGGCGCCCGGCACGGGCGTAGAGCAGGCGCAGGTAGTCGTAGACCTCCGTGATGGTCCCGACGGTCGACCGGGGGTTCTTCGACGTCGACTTCTGGTCGATCGACACCGCCGGGCTCAGGCCCTCGATGAAGTCCACGTCGGGCTTGTCCATCTGGCCCAGGAACTGGCGCGCGTACGCCGAGAGGGACTCCACGTAGCGGCGCTGGCCCTCGGCGAAGATCGTGTCGAAGGCCAGACTGGACTTGCCCGAGCCGGACAGGCCGGTGAACACGATCAGGGAGTCGCGGGGAAGGTCCAGGGACACGTCCTTGAGGTTGTGCTCGCGTGCGCCCCGGATGACGAGCTGATCAGCCACGAATGAGACCCCTGACCGGTGTGTGCTGGGAGGTTCGACCTGGTTCGAACACGTGTTCGTCATCCTAACGGACTCGGCAAGCCGCCACGCGGGCGACCGGGGGCCGGGAGGTCCCCGGCCCTAGGCTGTGTACTCATGTCTTCCCCAGGGCCGTTCAGCACCCGAGCCAGCCGCCGCACCACCGTCGACCGCGCCGCCGTTCCGGCGGTGCTGGTGGGCGCCGTGCCGGTGGCGCTCGCCGCCCTCGCCGGGCGCCGGCGCGGCGCCGCGACACTGCTCGGGCTGCCCCTGGGGATCGCGGCCTTCTTCCGCGACCCCGACCGTACGCCGGACCACCCAGCCGCGGCCAGCCACGACGACCTCGTGCTCGCCCCTGCCGACGGCCGGGTCATGCACGCAGGTCCGGCCCAGCCGGGGGTCTCGCCGCCCGGGGAGTGGCAGCAGGTGAGCATCTTCCTCTCGCTCTTCGACGTGCACATCAACCGCACTCCGGTGGGCGGCACCGTCGAGGAGGTCACCTACCGGCCGGGCCGGTGGCACGCGGCGTACCGGTTCGAGAGCGCGACCGAGAACGAGCGCAGCGAGATCACCGTCTGCGACACCGTGGGCGGCGAGGAGCGGCGCGTGGTCTTCCGCCAGATCGTCGGGCTGGTCGCCCGGCGCGTCGTCACGCGGGTGCGACCCGGCGACGTGCTCCGGGCAGGACAGCGGATCGGACTGATGAAGTTCGGCTCGCGGATGGACGTCTTCGTGCCGCCGCACGTCGACCTCGTCGCCGCGGTCGGTGACCGCACGGTGGCCGGTGAGACCGTGATCGCCCGCTGGCCCTCCCCCGTGGGTGCCCGACCAGCGAGCTCCTCCTGAGCCCCGCCGGCGAGCGGTCCGGACCGCGGCTGCGGGACCGGTGGCGGCTGAAGTCCGCCTCCGGCGCGGCCGTCGTCTCGTTGCGCCAGCTCAACCCGCGCGAACGGCTCCGGGTCTCGGCCCCCAGCATGTTCACGACGGGCAACATGGCGTGCGGCTTCTCCGCGATCCTGCTGGCGTTCGCCGACCAGTTCGTGGCGGCCGCGGCCCTGCTCGCCGGCGCGATCGTGCTCGACATCGCCGACGGCGCCGTGGCCCGGCTGGTCGGGGCCACCTCGCCCTTCGGGGTGCAGCTCGACTCGCTCGCCGACCTGGTGTCCTTCGGCGTGGCACCCGCGGTGCTCGTGCACACCTGGGCCCTCCCGGAGAACCCGGTCGTCGCCTGGCTCTCCGCCTTCTTCTGGCTCGCCTGCGCAGGCTTCCGCCTGGCCAGGTTCAACGTGACCGTGGACCCGCTGGCCGACAAGAAGTACTTCGTCGGGCTGCCCAGCCCGGGCGCGACCCTGATCGTGATCGCGACGATCCTGGCCCTGCAGACCCCGCACCACGGACCGGGAATGCTGGTGCCGGTCGGGGTGAGCATCGTCCCGGCGCTGCTGATGGTCTCCACGGTGCGCTTCCGGTCCTTCCGCGGGCTGCTCTCGCCCCGGACGACCGAGGCCCGGGTGACCACCGCGGTGCTGGGTGCCGCCCTGGTGGCGGGACTGGCGACCGCGCCCGCCGCGACCGGGCTCGTGGTGGCCTGCAGCTACCTGCTGACCGCGCCGCTCGGCGTGGTCACCGCCTCGGCCCGCGCGCGCATCTTCGGCGCCCAGGCCGTCGCCCCGCCCCGGCGCCGGTCGCCGTCGGTGTTCTCGTCGCCGCTCGACGAGGACCAGCCGCCCCTCCCCGGGTGAGACCGGCCGAGCGACGCCGACGCGCCGGGTGCGAACCTGGGCTCCTCGCCCTGCCTGCGGTACTCATGGAGCATGAGCACTCCCGGGGACACCGACGACCAGCGCGACCCGGCCGACCGGACCGGTCTCGACGCCTCCGCGGTCGCCCTCAACCGCACCGTCGACGGACTCTCCGACGACGAGATGGCCGCCGCGTCCCTGCTGCCGGGCTGGTCGCGGGCCCACGTCGTGGCCCACGTCGCACTCAACGGCCTGGCGCTCGCCCAGGTGCTCGACGGGGTCGGCCGAGGGCAGTCGGTGGCGATGTACCGCTCCGACGAGCAGCGCGACGACGACATCGCCGAGCTGGTCGAGGCCGGCCCCGCCGAGCTGCGCGAGCGGCTGCTGGCCGCCACGACCGCGTTCGGCGAGGCGGTCGAGGCCATGGGGCCCGCGCGCTGGCAGGGCACCTTCTCCCGGGTGCCCGGCGGACCGCTGTGGCCTGCGTCGTCGGTGGTCACGACCCGTCGGCGCGAGCTCGAGGTGCACCACACCGACCTGGGGGCGGCGTACACCCGCGAGGACTGGCCGGCGGACTTCGTCGTCGAGCTGCTCGACACGGTGTGCGAGGACCGTGCCGGCTCGGGACCGTTCCGCGCCCGGGCCACCGACCTCGGTCGTGAGTGGCTGGTCACCGGCGACGCCGACGGGAGCGGTCCGGTCGTGATGGGCAGCGGGGCCGACCTGGGCTGGTGGCTCACCGGTCGGGGCGCGGGCGAGGGGTTGTCCTGCGACTCTGGCGCGCTGCCGGTGCTGGGCCCGTGGCGCAGGGCCCACCTCCCCCCGGCCTAGCGCACGAGCCCGGGCGCGTCACCAGCCCCAGGTGCCGGGTTCGCCCTTGAAGGGACCCACGACCCGGTCGGTGACCCAGCCGCCGTAGAAGTCGCCGGGCTGCGGGCGCACGACCTCGCCGTCGACCCGGCAACGGTCGACCAGCCCGGGCATCACCGCGACGGCGGCGGCCAGCTCCGCGAAGCCTCCCGTGGGGTCCGGATAGGTCCAGGCGGCCCGGGCCGCGACGGTCGCGCCGGCGACGAGGTCGAAGTACGACGCCCGCCCCTTCCACTCGCACCAGCTCGCGCCGCTCGTCGCCCGCAGCACGCCGGGCTCGAACGAGGACATCGGCAGGTAGTACGTCGGCGGGTGGCTGGTCTCGAGCACCCGCCAGCCGGCGGTGGTGCTGGCGACGACCTGTCCGGCCAGCTCGACCTCGAGCAGCTCGGAGGTGCGTTCCAGGCGCGGGGGCCGGGGGTAGTCCCAGACGGACTCCTGTCCCGAGCGAGCCCGCTGGGGCTTCGGTCGCTTCACCTCCTCAGCCTAGGCTGGGACCCATGGCAGCCAGCATCGGCGACAGCGGCCCGTACTCCGGCGAGGTCTCCCCCGGCGGTCCACCGGACGTCCGCGAGCTCGCCGGACTGGTGGTCACCAAGATCGCCGTCGACCCCGAGATGTCGAACAACTGCTACCTGCTGCGCTGCCGGTCGACCGACGAGCAGGTGCTCATCGACGCCGCCGCCGAACCGCAGCAGCTGCGGGAGCTGGTCGGCTCCTCGGGGCTGACCAAGGTGCTCACCACCCACCAGCACTGGGACCACCACCGGGCTCTCGCCGATCTCGTCGAGGCCACCGGTGCGGTCGTCGTGGCCGGGGAGGCCGATGCCGATGCGATCACCGAGCAGACGGGTGTCCCGGTGGACGACCGGGTGGTGCAGGGTGACACCGTCGAGTTCGGCGACGTGCGGCTGGACGTGATCCACCTCGTGGGGCACACGCCCGGCTCGATCGCGCTGCTGTACGACGACCCGGAGGGGACCCCACACCTGTGGACCGGGGACAGCCTCTTCCCGGGAGGGGTGGGCAACACCTTCGGTGACGCCCAGGCCTTCGCCACCCTGGTCGACGAGGTGAGCACCAAGGTCTTCGACCGACTCCCCGACGAGACCTGGTTCTACCCCGGCCACGGCAACGACTCGGTGCTCGGACGCGAGCGTCCCCACCTGCAGGAGTGGCGCGACCGCGGCTGGTGAGGTGACCCGTTCGGGCAGTGTCTCGACGCCGTCCGGCGGCGTAGCGTGAGGCCGAAGCACTACCCACCGGGAGGCATGATGAAAGAGTTGCTGTGCCGTGACGCCGGCTTCGACTGCGATGCGGTGATCCATGCCGAGACCACCGACGAGGTGATGGCCCAGGCGGGGCCGCACGCCAAGGAGGTGCACGGCGTCGACGTCACCCCGGAGATGGCCGCGGCGATCTCCGCACAGGTGCACGACGCCTGACCACGCACGGGCGGCCGGAGTGAGTACGTTCTGCGCGTGACCACGATCCGGCTGGTCCCGCTGTCGGACGAGCACGTGCCGGCGCTGCGGGAGACCATGCGCGACCCCGACGTACTGCGCTTCACCCGCACGCCCGACCCGATGCCCGAGGGATGGCTGGACTCGTGGCGCCGGCAGTTCGACGGCACTCACCGCGCCGCGTGGGCCGTGGTCGACGAGGACCAGCTGGTGGGCTACGCCGTCACCGGCCCGATCGACCACGAGGGGCTCGAGGTGGAGCTCGGGTACGCGGTGTCCCCCTGGGCGCGCGGCCGCGGCATCGCCACGGCGACCCTGCTCGAGCTGACCCGGTGGGCCCTCGACCAGGGCATGCAGCGCGTCACGGCCCTGGTCTCCGTGGACAACCCGGCCTCGTCCCGGGTGGTGGCGAAGGCGGGGTACACCCTGGAGGGCGTCCTCCGGTCGGTGCACCACGTCGGCGGTCGGCGCGGCGACCTGCAGTGCTGGTCGATCCTCCCCGGGGAGTTCCCCCCGGAGGACCCGACGGCCACGCTGGACGCCGGGTGAGCTCCGGTCGGGTGGACCACTTCGCACTGGACCACGCATGACGTAGTCGGTCCCGTGTCGTTGGATGAGGCATGCCCAACGCCCTGTTCGCCCACGGAGTCGCCTCCGGCGACCCCCGTCCGGGCTCCGTGGTCATCTGGACCCGGGTCACCCCCACGACCGCCAGCACGCCGGGGTCGGGTTCCGGCCCCGAGGTCTCCGTGCTGTGGCAGGTCTCGACGAACCGCCGCTTCACACGGGTCGTCCGCTCCGGCCGCGTGCGGACCGGCCCGGCCCGCGACCACACGGTCAAGGTCGACGTCACCGGCCTGCGCCCCGGGACCTGGTACTACTACCGGTTCGCCTACGGCGGTCGACGGAGCCGGACCGGCCGGACCCGGACGGCCCCGGCCACGTCGGCCTCCCCCGCCAACGTGCGCCTCGGCGTGGTGTCCTGCGCCAATCTCCAGGCCGGCTGGTTCAGTGCCTACCGCCACCTCGCCGACCGCGACGACCTGCACGCCGTGCTGCACCTGGGCGACTACCTCTACGAGTACGCACCGGGCGAGTACGGCTACGGCCGGGCCGAGGTCGACATCCGCCCCCACCAGCCTCCCCACGAGATCCTGGTCCTGGCCGACTACCGGCAGCGGCACGCGCAGTACAAGCAGGACCCCGACCTGCAGCGGCTGCACGCGAAGTACCCCTTCATCGTGACCTGGGACGACCACGAGTCGGCCAACGACGCCTACGACTCCGGCGCCGAGAACCACAACGAGGGCGAGGGCGAGTGGTCGGCCCGACGGGCCGCCAGCCACCGGTCCTACGACGAGTGGATGCCGGTGCGCATGGAGGGCACGGCTGCGCTCGGCGACGGGACCACGCTGTACCGACGGCTGCAGTACGGCACCCTCGTCGAGCTGAGCATGCTGGACCTGCGCAGCTACCGCGACCAGCAGCTCGCGGCCCAGGTCGACCCGCAGTCCGCCGACCCGGAGCGCAGCATCACCGGACGCGCCCAGATGGACTGGCTCAAGGAGTCGCTGACCCGGCAGGCCACCCAGTGGAAGCTGGTCGGCAACCCGGTGATGATCGCGCCGGTGACCTTCGCCGGCGTCCCCCGGGAGTTCGTGACTCCCGTCAACGACACCGTCGGCCTGCTGCCGCCCGACGGCGTGCCCTACAACGTCGACCAGTGGGACGGCTACACCGACGACCGGCGCGAGGTCTTCGAGCACCTGCGCGACAACGGCGTGACCGACACGCTGTTCGTGACCGGGGACATCCACTCCGGCTGGGCGTGCGACCTGCCGGCTGACAAGGCGACGTACGCCGCCAGCCGCAACTCTGTGGCCGTGGAGTTCGTGGCCACATCGGTGACCTCGAACAACCTCAAGGACATCACCGGCACTCCCCGACGCACGACCAGCGTGGCGGTCGAGGAGGGTCTGAAGGCCAACAACCCGCACATCAAGTACCTCAACTTCGACGACCACGGCTTCTCGGTCCTCGACATCACCCCGAAGCGAGCGCAGATGGACTGGTTCATCATCGGAGACCGCGCGGACCGGTCGACGGGAGTCACCTGGACGACCTCCTGGGCGACCACGGCCGGCAGTCAGGTCGTGCGCCGGGTCGACGGGCCGGTGGCCCGGTGAGCGGCCCGGTGAGCGGCCCGGTGAGCGGCCCGGTGAGCGGCCCGGTGAGCGGCCCGGTGGACGGCTCGAGCTGGCCGGTCACCGACCGGCGGACGCTGCTCAAGGTCGCCGGTGCGTCGGGAGCGGCGCTGATGTTCTCCTCCGTGCCCGGCGTCGCCGCGGCCGCGACGAGCCGGCGGGCCTACGTGCTCGTGGTCGACGGGTGCCGCCCCGGCGAGATCGACGAGATGCCGCACCTGCAGGCCCTCCGAGACGGCGGCACCTGGTACCCCGCCGCACGGTCGCTGCCGGTGATGGAGACGATCCCCAACCACGTGATGATGATGACCGGCTGCCGCCCGGCACGGAACGGCGTACCGGCCAACCGCATCTACGACCGCGCCGAAGGCGACTTCCGCGACTGCGACCGCCCCGACGACATCACGGTCACGACGGTGATCGAGCAGCTGAACGCGTCCGGCCGGACCACGGGCACGGTGCTCTCCAAGGAGTACCTGTACTCCGTCTTCGGTGACCGGGCCACGCACCGCTGGGAGCCGTTCCCGGTCGTCCCCGTCTCGGGGCACGCTCCGGACGCGGCGACCATGGACGCGGCCCTGGCCATGCTGAGGGAGCTCGACCCGTCGATGATGTTCGTCAACCTCGGCGACGTCGACCGGGTGGGGCACTCCGACGAGACCGGGACCACCCTGGCCGCCGCCCGGTCTGCAGCGCTGGCCTCGACGGACGCCCAGGTCGGCCGGTTCGTCGAGGAGCTGAAGAGCTCGGGCAAATGGTCGTCCTCGATGGTGGTCGTGCTGGCCGACCACTCCATGGACTGGTCCGTGCCGCAGCAGACGGTCAGCCTCGCCCCCGTCTTCGACGACGACCCGTCGCTGACGGGACGGTTCGAGATCGCGCAGAACGGCGGTGCCGACCTCGTCTACTGGACCGGACCCGCCGCGGACCGGACCGCGGCCCTGGCACGAATGCGGGCACTCGCGCTCGACACCGCGGGCGTCTTCCAGGCCCACGTGATCGACGAGACGCCGTCCCTCGGGTTGGGCCCCCGGGCGGGTGACCTGCTGGTGTGGTGCCAGGCCGGGTGGCGGTTCAGCGACCCCGGGCCGCAGAGCAACCCGATCCCCGGCAACCACGGCCATCCGGCCACCGGGCCGATCCCGTTCTTCCTCGGCGGCGGCTCCCCGGCGGTACGCAAGGGCGTGGCACGGTCGGAGAAGGCGCACACCATGGACGTCGCCCCCACCCTCGGCGCGTACTTCGGCGTCCGGGCGCCACGCACGGGCTGGCAGGGCGTCTCACGCCTCTAGGCGGGATCCGTCCGCGGCGCTACCGTGCGGGCAGGGAGGTGTCGCGATGGACGTCCGCGACCTGGTCACCCAGCACTACGGCGGCGGCAACCTGAGCGCGGCGATCCTGCACGCGCTCGGGCAGCACGGCGTGGACACCGACCACCTCGCGCCCGAGGACCTCACCGCCGTCGACCAGCTCCACGCGGGTGGCGCGGCGGCCACCCGGCGCGTGCTGGACCGGCTGTCGCTGGTGCCGGGCACCCGGCTGCTCGACGTCGGCTGCGGCGTCGGCGGCGTCGGCAGGATGGCGGCGGCCCGCGGGGCCGAGGTGACCGGCGTCGACCTCACCCCGGAGTTCGTGGACGTCGCCCGGGCACTGTCCGAGCGGGTCGGCCTCGCCGAGCGGACCACGTTCCTGGCCACCGCGGGCGAGTCCCTCCCGTTCGGGGACGGTGCGTTCGAGGCGGCGGTCATGGTGCACGTCGGCATGAACGTGCCGGACAAGGAGGTGGTCTTCGCCGAGGTCCACCGGGTGCTCGAGCCGGGCGCCCAGTTCGCGCTGTACGAGCAGGTGCGGACCGGTCGGGGCGAGCTCACCTACCCGCTGCCCTGGGCCGAGGACGAGCGGTCCTCCTTCGTCGAGACCGAGGCCGACTACCGACGACACCTGGAGGCTGCCGGCTTCTCCGTCGAGGGCGTCGAGGACGTCACGGCCGAGACCCGCCGCCCGGCGCCGCCCGGGACGCTCACGCCGTCGGTCGTCTTCGGCGCGGCGTTCGCGGAGCGGATCGGCAACAACGTGCGGGCCACCGACGCGGGCATCTTGTCCGCGCTGGTGCTCGTGGCCCGCGCGCGCTGACCGGTCGGCGCTAGCCGGTGAGGTCGCTCGGGTCCGCGGGCACGTCGACGGCGTACCCCCGCAGGACCTCGAGCGGCACCAGGTCGAGCACCGCGGCGTTGGTCGCGGCGAGCACCACCGGGGCGGCGACCCCGGCCTCGTGCGCCCGGGCCCAGTTGGCGGCGGTGACGCACCAACGGTCCCCGGGTCGCAGACCCGGGAAGCGGTAGAGCGGTGCGGGGGTGGAGAGGTCGTTGCCGATGCTGCGCTGGTGCTCGAGGAACTCCGCGGTGACCACGGCGCAGATCGTGTGGCTGCCCAGGTCCTCGGGACCGGTGCTGCAGCAGCCGTCGCGATAGAAGCCGGTGAGCGGCTCGGTGCCGCACGGCTCGAGCTCGGCGCCGAGGACGTTGCGCTCCGGGTCGGTGGTCACGTGCGCCACGCTAGCGCGGGGTGCCGACGCGGTGGTCGTAGGTCACCCACGTGGTGCGCTCGGCCAGGGAGTCGTAGAGCCGCTGGGCCGTGGCGTTGTCGTCCGCGGTGATCCAGCGGACCTTGTTGATGTCGCGCTCCCTCGCCAGCTCACCCAGCCGGGTGATCAACGCCCGCGCGACCCCACGCCCGCGCGCCTCGGGCGCGGTGAACAGGTCGTCGAGGAAGATTCCTCGGCGTCCGGACGACGGGCGCGCGAACTCGCGGTGGTGGGCGAACCCGACCACCCCGGTGTCCTGCTCGGCGACGAGCGCCTCCACCTCGCACGCGTCGTCGTGGATCCATCCCCACACCCGGTCGACGACCTCCTGCTCGCGGTCGTACCCGTAGAAGTCCCGGTAGGCGTGGAAGAGCCGCTGCCACGCCTCGCGGTCGGTCTCACGGACGGGGCGTACGACGACATCGCTCATGGCACCCAGTGTGCTCTCGCCACCTCGCCGCGACCCGGGCACACTGGGCCGATGAGCGATCGTGTCGTCATCGTCGGAGGTGGCCTGGCCGCCGGGACCTGTGTCACCGAGCTCCGCGAGGGAGGGCACGACGGTCCGGTCGTGGTCTTCGCCGAGGAGCCCCACGTGCCCTACGAGCGGCCGCCGCTGTCGAAGGACCTCCTGCTCGGCCAGGGCACCGAGGACGACGCGCTGGTCCACGAGCAGGCCTGGTACGACGAGCACGACGTGGAGGTCCGGACCGGCACCGCGGTCACCTCCCTGGACCTGGCGGCACGCGAGGTCGTCGCGGGGGCCGATCGGACGCCGTACGACCACCTGGTGCTCGCCACGGGCTCCCGCCCACGCCGGCTGCGGCTGGCCGACGAGAGCGGAGCCCCGGTCGCCTACCTGCGCACCTTGGAGGACTCCCGCCGGATCAAGTCGGCCCTGACCGCGGGCGCCCGGATCGGCATCGTCGGCGGGGGCTGGATCGGCCTCGAGGTCGCCTCCGCGGCCCGCAACGCCGAGGCCCACGTGACCCTCGTCGAGTCGCTCGAGCAGCCGCTGCTCCGCGTGCTCGGAGCCGAGGTCGGCGGGATCTTCGCCGGGCTGCACCGCGAGCACGGGGTCGACCTGCGGCTGGGCGCCGGCCTGAGCGGCATCGACCGCGACGGCGACGGCGCCGTGCTCACTCTGGCCGACGGGGATCGCGTGGAGTGCGACCTCGTCGTGGTGGGCGTGGGGATCGAGCCGGTCACCGACCTCGCCACCGCGGCGGGGATCACCGTCGACGACGGGATCCGCACCGATGCCCGGCTGCGCACCAGCGCCCGCGACGTCCTGGCGGCCGGTGACGTGGCCAACGCGGACCACCCCGTGCTGGGGCGTCCGGTCCGGGTCGAGCACTGGGACACCGCGATCCAGCACGGGAAGGTGGCGGCGGCCACCATCCTGGGACGGGAACGGCAGGCCGAGAAGCTCCCCTACTTCTTCACCGACCAGTACGACCTGGGCATGGAGTACGTCGGCAGCCCGGGCCCGGACGGGTTCGACCGGGTCGTCGTACGCGGTGACACCGCCGGCCGGGTGTTCACCGCGTGGTGGCTGCGCGGGGACGACGTCGTGGCCGGGATGCACGCCAACGACTGGGACGCCATCGACCACGTCAGGCGCCTGGTGGGGTCCTCGGTGCCGGCGGACCGGCTCGCCGACGAGTCCGTGGAGCTGGCCGACCTCGGCTGACCCGTCCCCGCGGACGTCATACGTCCTGGTCGCTCCGGCAACCACCTCGTATGACGTCCCGCCCCCGGCCCCGTGGACGTCATACGTCCTGGTCGCTCCGGCAACCACCTCGTATGACGTCCGCGTCCGCCCACGGCGAACGGGGCTTGTCCACGCCTGTTTGCGTGACATGATTACTTCATTACACACTTGCAGAGGAGCGAGTCATGAGCACATCGTCCACCGAGATCAGCGGCTGGCTGAGAGGCCGGCTGCCGGACGCCTGGTTCACCGGCCCCGCGGAGGTCAGCGTCGACCGCGAGGAGATCCTGGTCGTCGGGACCCTCGCCGCGCCCGAGGACGTCGAGGGCGACGCCGACGGTCCCGAGGCCACCGAGGCCGCCCGCGGCCGCATCTCGCGGTTCCGCGAGGAGACGCGCGAGGAGCGGATCGCGATCGCTCGCGAGGCCGAGCACCGCTTCGGCAAGAAGGTGGCCTGGGGCGCTGCGTGCGGACCGGCGAGAGTCGTCTTCACCCACCTCGCCGTGCCGGTGATGACCCGCCTGCGCCAGCACGAGCGCGTCGTCCTGGACACCCTCGTCGAGGCCGGGGTCGCCCGAAGCCGTGCCGACGCGCTGGCCTGGTGCGTGCGGCTGGTCGGCGAGCACACCGAGGACTGGCTGGCCCAGCTCCGCGACGCGATGACCAGCGTGCAGCGGCTGCGCGAGCAGGGGCCGTCGGTCGCCTAGCTCAGAGCAGCGAGCGCAGGGCTCGCACCCGGTGCAGCGCCAGGCTGGCGCCGGCTCGGAGGGTCGCCGGGGCACGGACCTCGTCCAGCACCGGTGCTCGCATCCGGGTCCAGTCCGGGTCGCTGGGCAGGGGGGCCTCGGGCACGCTCCCCGGAGGGGCGAACGATCGGGCCATCGCCTCGCGGATGCCCAGCAACGGCTTCCCGTCGCGGGGCACCCAGGTCTCGCCGGGCCGGCACACCATGTCGTGCTGGAGGCTCTCGATCAGCGCCTGCACGGTCCAGAAGGGTGCCGCGCACAGGGCCGCGGTGCCCAGGCTGACCAGGGCGGTCGGGACCGGCAGGGTCGGCACGCGCACCCGCAGCAGCCCGGCTGCTCGCGCACACTCCGCCAGCAGGCGTGAGTAGGCCACGACGTTGGGACCGCCGATGTCGACCGCACCGGTCAGGTGGTCGCCGTCGAAGGCCTCCACCACCGCACGGGCGACGTCGCTGACGGCGATCGGCTGCACCCGGTGCTCCAGCCAGCTCGGCACCGGCTGGACGAGCAGCAGCGTCGCCAGCTGCCGGATCACCTCGAAGGACGTCGACCCGGCACCGACCACGACGCCCGCACGCAGGGAGAGCACGGTGCGGTCCCCGTCGCCGGCCTCGGCGAGCACCTGCTCCACCTCGAGTCGGGACCAGATGTGCCGGGACAGCTCCTCGGTGGGGACGTCGGGCACCAGGCCCGAGAGGTACACGACCCGGCGTACGTCGCTCTCGCGCAGCGCGTCGCGCACGACCTCGGCGCCGATCCGGTCCCGGTCGGCGAACCCACGGATGTTCAGCGAGTGCACCAGGTAGCAGACGCCCTCGACCCCGAGGAGCGCCTTGGCCACGGCGGCAGGGTCGGTCACGTCGCACTGCACCCAGTCGACCTCGTCACCCCAGGCGAACCGGGCGGGGTCGGGAGCCGACGAGGAGGCCGCCACGACCTGGTGGCCCGCCTCGACCAGGGCCGGGACCAGTCGGGAGCCGACGTACCCGGTGGCGCCGAGGACCAGGATCCTCATCCGCGTCCGCCCAGGTGGTTGAGCAGGTTGTGCGCGAACCGGCGCCCCATGAACATCATCACCGCGCTCATCGCCGGCTGCACCGCTCGCCGGGCGGCCCCGGGGAACGGCAGGTCCACGGTCACGGCGAGGTCGATGGACAGCTTGGTCCTCGACCCGGCCTCCTCCAGCCGGTAGTGACCCTCGACGCCGCTCTTCTCCGAGCTGATCGAGTCGTCGTGGGTGAAGTCGATCTTCGTCGGCTTCTCGAAGGTCATCACCTCGGTGAAGCTGGTGCCGATCGAGGTGCCCAGGACCGGGACGCGCGCGATCCGCCACGTCCACCGGTCGCCGTCGACGTCGATGCGCTGCAGGTACGGCGTCAACCGGGGCAGCAGCTCGGGATCCGTCAGCGCCGCCCACACCTCCTCGCGGGCGAAGTCGACGGTCGATGACGAGCGCGTGCTCGCGGTGAAGCGGGTCATGGGTCTCCTCGTCGGCTCACGGGCGGGCTGGGCGCATGGCCGCCGTCCTCAACCTAGCGGGGCCTAGGGTGACCGCCATGGCGACCCTCACCCTGCGTGCCCGGGGCCGGGCGTCGGCGGCCACCGCCTGGGAGCGGTACGTCGACCCGGACCGCTGGTCGCAGTGGTCGCCGCAGATCCAGCGCGTCGAGACCGACACCGACCGACTCGTCGCGGGGACCCGAGGGACCGTGCGCGCCGGGCTCCTGCGTGCCCCCACGCTGCCGGTCCCCTTCGAGGTGCTCGAGGTCGACGAGGCCGGGCGTACGTGGGCGTGGCGGGTGCGGCTGGGACCGGTGACGCTCCGGCTCGAGCACGGGGTCACCGCCCGCGGCGACGGCAGCGCCACCTGGCTGCGCGTGCACGGACCATTGCCGGTCGTGGTCGCCTACGCGCCGGTGGCGCGGCTGGCCCTCGGTCGGCTCGTGGCGGCGTCCGACTAGCTCCTCGGGTGTGCCGACGCCTGTGTCCGGCCCGCCCGGGCCGGAGCGGAAAAATCGCTTGTGCCGATGCGCTCGGACGGGCCACGATTCGACGCAGGCGACCCATCGAGGTGGCCGGTGCCCCGGCACCCGACCGAGAGGAGGAGCAGCGATGACCACGACTGTCGTCGGCCTGTCCGCAGCCCGCCTCTCGACCCACCGGAGCACCCATGTCCTTCCCGGAGCTGTCCTTCCCGGAGCACTCGCCCGCACCCGCTGAACCCGTCGATCCCGCCTTCGTCGTCGACTTCCGTCCGTACGCCGAGCCGGGTCCCGGACAGCGCTGGACCACCTGGCACGACGTCGACCCGCTGTGCCGAGGTCCGGAACCCCGCCCCGAGTGGGTGATCACCGACCGCGCCGCCGTCGACACCGAGCTCGGCGTGCTCAAGACCGGCAAGGAGGCCGACGTCTTCCTGCTCGAGCGCGCCGTCGACGACGGGCGCTCGGTGGTGCTGGCCGCCAAGCGCTACCGCAGTCCCGAGCACCGCACCTTCCACCGCAAGGCGGTCTACACCGAGGGGCGGCGCGGACGCGACTCCCGGGAGGCACGGGCAGCAGCGAAGGGCACTGCCTTCGGCCGGGCCGTCGCCGCGGGCCAGTGGGCCGGTGCGGAGTGGGCGGCGCTCACGCGGTGCTGGGAGGTCGGCCTACCGGTCCCCTACCCGGTGCAGCTCGACGGCACCGAGCTGCTGATGGAGTGGATCAGCGTGGACGGGGAGTCGGCTCCCCGGCTGGCGCAGGCGCGACCGGAGCCCGACCTGCTCGCGGAGTACTTCGAGCAGCTGCGCGAGGCGCTGGCGCTGCTGGCCCAGCACGGGATGGTGCACGGTGACCTCTCGGCGTACAACCTGCTCGCGGCCGGGGAGAGGCTGGTGGTGATCGACCTCCCCCAGGTGCTGGACCTGGTGGCGAACCCCCGTGGTGCCGACTTCCTGCTCCGTGACTGCACCAACGTGTGCGCCTGGTTCAGGGCACGGGGTCTGCCCCCCGAGGTCGCCGACGAGCACCTCCTCTTCGCCGACGTCATGGCCACGGCCTTCTAGGTCGGCGGAGCCCAGACGTCGGTGCCCGGTCAGATGAACAGCAGCTGCGCGCCCTCGGTCATCTCGATGAAGTCGGCGGCGCTGATGACGCCCTCGACCTCCTCGTAGAGGTCCTCCGGCTGCAGGTGTTGCATGTCGGCCGACATCCGGCACCCCCACAGGTGACCGCCGGAGTCGGCGATCTGCTGGAGGAACTCCGGGACCTCGGGCACGCCCACCTCGGCGATCGACTTCTTCATCTGGTGGGTGGCCATGGCGGTCATGCCCGGCAGGCCGCCGAGCCCCTGCGGCATGTGCGTGGCGGTGTTGCCCAGCATCGTGAACTTCAGGTGACCCATCGTCTTGGGGTTGATCATGTCGAAGCCCCAGAAGGTGAAGAACAGGTGCGTCTCCACCCCCTCGCCGAGGGCTGCGTTGGCGAGGACCAGGGCGGGGTAGGCCATGTCCAGGTTGCCCTTGGAGCAGATGATGGCGAGCTTGCGGTCGGTGGCGGCGTCGTCGAACGACGGCACGATCGGGGCGGTCTCAGTGGTGGTCATCTCGGTCTCCTCGTCGGGTCACACGCAGCCGCGGGGCTTGGGCAGCCCAGCGATGTAGGCCATCTTCTTGGCCGGCTTCTTGGGGAACAGCGTGAACAGCTGCTTGGTCGGGATGCCGCCGAGCGTGGAGACGCGGCGCAGGGTCGCGGTCTCGCCGTGCTCGGGGAAGTCGCTGCGCAGGAACCTGATCGCCGCCCAACCCGGGTCGGTCAGCTGTACGCCGATCTGGCTGGCCAGGACGCCGGCGAGGTCCTCGCTCCATTCGTCGTACCTGGTCATGAACCCCTCGTCGTCGACGTGGATCTCGTGCCCGGCGATGGTGGTGGTCGGCATCTCAGGCCTCCTGCTTCTCGTAGTCGGGTGGGACGTGCTTCCCGCGCATGGACATGTGCGCCGGGAGCGGGACCGGCCTGCCGGGCAGCAGCACGTTCCAGTAGATCCACCGGAACGCGAGCTTGCCGAGGTGGTTGGTGCGGGTCTCCTTGAGCAGGTCCATCGGGCCGACCACGGGAAGCGGGTACTTGCCGGGAAGGGGCTCGGTGTCGTAGTTGAAGTCGATCAGCAGCGCCTTGTCGTCGCCGGACTCCACGAAGCAGTTCGCGTGCCCGTCGAACGAGCCGGTCATCGGCTGGCCCTCGATGTGCTGGAGGAAGTTGCCGACGAAGATCTCCGCGGCGAAGTGCGCCACCGACCCCGCCTTGGAGGCGGGGATGTCGCTGGCGTCGCCGATCGCGAAGATGTTGTCGCGCGCCTTGGCGAGCAGCGTGTGCGGGTCGACCGGCACGTAGTTGAGCTCGTCGCCGAGCCCGGAGCGGGCCACGAAGTCGGCGCCCATGTTCAGCGGCACGGTCACCAGCAGGTCGAACGGGATCTCGCGCTCGTCGTACGACGTGAGCACCTTGCGGTCCTGGTCGATGCTCTCCACCAGGAAGTCGGTCTCGACGTGCACCTTGCGCTCGTCGAGCATCCCACCGAGGTGCTCGGAGGCCACTGGCTTGGTGAACGCACCGTCCAGCGGGGTCACGTAGACCAGCTCGACGCGGTCACGCAGCTGGTGCTTGCGCAGCCACGACTCGACCAGGAAGGTGAACTCCAGCGGCGCCACGGGGCACTTGATCGGCATCTCGGTGATGTGCACGACCAGGCGTCCACCCTCGAACTCCGGCAGCGCACCGGCCAGCGCCTCGGCACCCTCCAGGGTGTAGAAGTCGAAGATGCTGCGTTGCCACTCCGGCCCCAGCATCCCCGGCGTCTGGTCCGGCCGCGGCGTGGTGCCCGTGGCGATGACCAGCTGGTCGTAGTCGATTCGGCGGCCTCCCTCGAGGATGACCTGGTCGCCCTCCGCGTCCACCCGGTCCACCCCACCGATCACCAGCTCGACCCCGTCTGCCAGGAGCTCGCCCCGTGAACGGACCACCTGCTCGTGCCGGTACCCCCCGAAGGGAACGAAGAGGTAACCCGGCTGGTAGTGGTGCTCGTCGTCCCGGTCGACGACCGTCACCGTCCAGTCGGACGGTGCGAGCTTGGCTCTCAGCCGATTGGCTGTGATCGTCCCGGCGGTTCCACCGCCGAGGATGACCAGCTTCTTCTTCATCGGGTCTCCTTCGACTCGTTCGACGGCCCACGCTACGGTTGCCGCCGGCAACCGAGCAGTGCCGAAGGTCCTCGCTTCTGGTGACCATGGGTCCGTCCTCGCCGGGCCCGACGGATCATCGGTGCGGGTGGGATTCGTCATACCGCGGCGCCGAAGCACGCTGCTAGGTTCCGGCCATGCGCAGCGCCAAGGACTTCTTCGCCCCGCTCGCCGTCGGTGCCCCGGCACCCCTGCGCGAGATCCCCGCCCGACCCAGCCGGGCCATCCACTTCTTCGACCCGAGCAACGAGAAGATGGCCGCCAAGATCCCGGCCATGGTCGGCACCGTCGACGTGCTCCTCGGCAACCTCGAGGACGCCGTCAAGGCCGACAACAAGCTCGCCGCACGCGAGGGGCTGGTGAAGATCGCACGCGGCACGGACTTCGGGCCCACCCAGCTGTGGACGCGGGTGAACGCGCTGGACTCCCCCTGGGGCCTGGACGACCTGACCACCCTGGTCACCGAGATCGGCGACAAGCTCGACGTGGTGATGGTGCCCAAGGTGCAGGGTGCCGAGGACATCCACTACGTCGACCGGCTGCTCGCCCAGCTGGAGGCCAAGGCGGGGCTCGACCGCCCGATCCTCGTGCACGCGATCCTCGAGACCGCACGCGGGATGGTGAACATCGAGGAGATCTGCGGCGCCTCCCCCCGGATGCAGGGGCTCTCGCTCGGCCCCGCCGACCTCGCGGCCGACCGGCGGATGAAGACCACGCGGGTCGGGGGCGGGCATCCCGGCTACCTGGTCCGCCAGGACCCTGTCGACGGCCAGATCGAGGGCGACCGGACGACGTACCAGCAGGACCTGTGGCACTACACGATCGCGCGGATGGTCGATGCCTGCGCCATGCACGGCATCTACCCCTACTACGGCCCGTTCGGCGACATCGCCGACGTGGTCGCCTGCGAGGACCAGTTCCGCAACGCGTTCCTGCTCGGGTGCGTGGGCACCTGGTCGCTGCACCCCAAGCAGATCGCGATCGCCAACCGCGTCTTCAGCCCCTCCCCGGAGGACGTCGCCCACGCGCGCCGCGTCGTCGAGGCGATGGGTGACGGCACCGGCGCGGTCATGCTCGACGGCAAGATGGAGGACGACGCCTCGCTGAAGCAGTGCCTGGTGATGGTGGAGCTCGCCGAGCAGCTCGCCGAGATCGACCCCGAGCTGAAGAAGCAGTACGACGCGATCGGCGCCGAGGAGGGGGACGCGTGAGCACCGACGAGGCGTTCCGTCCACGACGGTCGGTCCTCTACATGCCCTCGTCCAACGAGCGTGCGCTGGAGAAGGCGAAGTCGATCCCGTGCGACGGGCTCATCCTCGACCTCGAGGACGCCGTCGCGCCGGACGCCAAGCCCGCTGCACGCGATGCCGCCTGTGCGGCGGCCGCGTCGGGCGAGTACGGCGACCGCGAGGTGACCATCCGGGTCAACGGGGCCGACACCGAGTGGCACGCGGCCGACCTCGAGGCGGCCTGTGCGGCCGGTCCCGCGGCCGTGGTCGTGCCGAAGGTCGACTCGGCCGACGCGGTCCACCGGCTGGTCGACGCGATGGATCGGCACGGCGCTCCGGACCACACCCGGCTGTGGGCGATGGTCGAGACGCCGTACGCCATGCTGCACGCGGAGGAGATCGCCGCCGCCGACGAGCGGCTGACCGTGCTGGTGATGGGCACCAACGACCTGGCCAAGGAGCTCTACGCCGAGCACGTGCCCGGGCGGCAGCCACTGCTCACCGGGCTCTCCCTGTCGCTGCTGGCCGCGCGGGCGACGGGCAAGGCGATCCTCGACGGGGTCTACAACGACGTGAAGGACGCCGACGGCTTCGCCGCCGAGTGCCGGCAGGGGCGGGAGCTGGGCTTCGACGGCAAGACGCTGATCCACCCGGGGCAGGTCGAGGAGGCCAACCGCGCCTTCGCGCCGTCCGAGGACGCCGTCGAGAACGCCCGCGGCATCCTCCAGGCCTGGGAGGACGGCAAGGGCTCCGGCGTGGTCACCCACCAGGGCCGGATGATCGAGAACCTGCACGTCGAGTCCGCCCGCCGTACGCTCACCATGCACGAGGCGATCGTGGGGCTGGGCGATCGCTAGAGCCGGATAGTCCGATACGAACGGCACCTCCGCGCGACTCCAGGCGGTGCCGTTCGTATCGGACTATCCGCGCGCGGGGGTCGTTCACGTACGCACCAGATACGGCGCCAGGCCGATCCGGAGCAGGTGGAGGTCGAGGGGCTCCTCGAACGGCGTCCACCACGGCGGCGGGGTCAGCGTCCACGACCGGTCCTCCGGCGACTCGAACCTGGCTCTGCTCCGGGTCTCCAGCATCCGGTCCACGACCGTACGCCGATCAGTCAGGTCGCCGCCCACGACGGTGAAGCACTCCAGGCCGTGCCGACGCAGCAGCGCCTCCCGGGTGACGTCCGCGCGGTGCCGTTCTTGGCTCTTGTGCGCGGCTCCGTCGTACTCCCCCACGACGCCGGCGACCGGGTCGAGGAGATCCGGGACCGCGAGCAGCCGCCCGGTGCGGCTGAAGACGGGCATGTTGCACAGGGGCTGCGGCAAGCGGGCGTCGACCACCCAGACCAGCCGCATCCGGGACTCCTGGGGTGAGCGGCTGTGGTCGGTCGCGTGGACGAGCGCCGTCCGCACGAGCGGCACCCCGGTCCAGGCCTTGCGCTGCACGACGTAGCGGGACATCAGCTGCACGGAGATCAGTCGGGCCGCCGCGGTCATGTCCATCGCCACCACCGCGTCGCGCAGGTTCGTGCTCGTGCGCATCACGTCGAAGAGCGCACGCTGGACCGTGGTGACCCAGATGCCGCCGGTGCGGGTCATCTCGGTCGGCGCGATCTGCGCTCGGTCGACGTGGACCCGCGGGTCCGCACGCAGCGGCTGGTTGCCCACCACCAGCGGCACGGGGAGCTCCGCGCCGTCGCTGCGGCGGCCGTCGAAGTACGCCGCCCCGCGCCAGCGCAGGGCCGCCCAGCCGGTCACGGCGCCACCCCTGCGCAACCGGTGGGCCTGCTCGAGGATGCGCTGCTCCACCACGGTGGAGTCCGTCCCGGCCGGAACGTAGTGACCCGCGCTCGTCTGGCGCCACCGGCTCCCGGCCGCCTGCCTCCTCCTCGGACCGGTCACGCCCGCCGGGTCCACCCGCTGCGGGACCACCAACCCCTCCGGGCGCCGGCAGCAGGGGTCCCAGTGACCCTCCTCGTGCTCGGCTGCGGTCATGACAGCCGGATAGTCCGATACGAACGGCCCCTCCGAACGTCCGTGAACGGGGCCGTTCGTATCGGACTATCCGGTATTGGTGCGCTCACCCCACCCGCTCCTCGTCCCGGACCTGGGTGAGCAGGTGCTGGTGGAACTCGCGCTCGAGGTGGTGGACCACGACGTCCGGGTCCGTACGACGGACGCGGTGCTCGGGCAGGACCAGCACCCGCCAGCCGGCCCCCTCCAGGGCGAGGAGATCCGCCGCGGGGACGCGACCGGCCAGCACCGCGCCGAACTGGCACCGGCTCACCCCCAGGGCCAGACGCACGGCGCGGTGACCGGCCGCGACCACCAGCCCGGGCACGGGTGTCGGCAGCGCCGCGGCCAGCCAGCGCCGGCGGAGCACCGACTCGGCCGGTCCGAGGGAGCGGTCGTCGACCTGCGCGGCGAGGGTGCGCAGCTGGCCCACACCACGGTGACCCGCCAGCCGCGGCAGCTCGGCGAGGAGCTGCGCCTGGGTGAAGGACCGGGTGCCCAGCAGCGCGTCGAGGGCGCCCAGCGCCCGGTCGGGGGGAAGCAGCCTCCCGAGGTCGAGCGCCGTGCGCAGCGGGGTGGTCAGCGAGAGCCCTCCGAGACGCTGCACGTCGCGTGCCGCCAGGTGCCGCCGCCCGCCCCACGACGCCTGCCGACGGGACGAGACCACGTCGAGCGGTACGACGCTTTCCGGGTCGGCCCAGAGCCCGGTCGGCAGTCCGTGCACCCAGCCGGCGGTCCGGTCGACCGCGGTCCCTCGTCCGGGCAGCGCCAGGGCGACCGCGGCCGCGCGGGTCGCCACGCAGTCCGGTGCGGCGCTGGCGACGTACACCCCGCGGAGGAGACGGCGGACGTGCCCGCGCTCGAGCAGTCGCTGCAGCCCGCCACGGTCGAGCCCCACCGCGCGCGCCATCGCCGGGGTGAACGGCTGGTCGAGCGGGAGGAGCGGGTGCAACGGGTGCAGGGGCAGCGTCGGATCCATCCGGTCAGGGTGAACTGGACCAGGGACCACGTCGAACGGTCATCCACAGGCTGCGCGCCGTCGGCTCTGGCAGGATCCTCGACGTGACCGGAGCATCGACCCGGACGGTGGCCTCCCGCCTGGTGCCGGCCGCCCTGGTGGCGGCGTGCCTGGTCCTGCTCGCGGCGTGCGGGACCGTGCAGGAGCGCCCGGGAGCGCAGCCCTCGCCCTCGACGGCCTCCTCCCCCGACCCCACGAGCGACCTGCGTCCCGCCGACGACCCCACGACCGACACGCGCCCACGGACGATTCAGGCCACACCGGCGGCACCACACCTCCGAGCGAGACCGAGCCCGCGGGGACCACGACGTCGGTGCCGTTGCAGACCGGCGGCGCCCCGAGCTACGCCCTGCCGCGCGCCGCACGGGGGCGCACCCTCGACCTGGGTCACGTCGACGGTCCGGGGTTCACCACCCCGTCCGGCAACATCGGCTGCCTCTTCGACGACTACCGGGGTCCGCACGTGCGCTGCGACCGGCTGCAGATGGACCGCGTGCCCGGCGGGAAGCCGGCGAGCTGCGAGTTCGACTGGGGCCACTCCGTCGAGCTCTCCGCCACCGGCCCCGGTGCGCTGGCGTGCACCAGCGACACCGTCATGGGTGTCCCCGGCGAGACCGACGGCAGCCGGGTGCTGCCGTACGGCGACGCGGTGCGCTACCGGGGCATCGCCTGCCTGAGCACCGAGGGCGGTCTGCTCTGCGCCAACCAGCAGGGGCACGGTTTCACCCTGGCGCGCCGCGGAATCACCGCCGGCTAGGCCCGACAGCCTCGCCGAGCGGGCACTGCGCGCACGCCGTACGCCGGCGAGCGGGCACTGCGCGCACGCGCCGAGCCGTCACCAGGGCACCGCCACCAGCTCGTCGCGACAGCCGCAGGCAGTGCCCACCGCTGCCCCGGAGGACGCGTCCGCCGACCCCAGCCCGAGCACCTGGCGCAGGGCAGGGGCCAGCAGCGGCACGAGCTCGTCGATGTCGAGGGAGGCGATCGGCTCGACCTCGAGCACGTAGCGGGTCATCGCCAGCCCGATCAGCTGCGACCCCATCAGCTCGAGACGGACCGCGGTCGTCTCGACGCCGAGGGACCGGGCCACGGGGTGGAGCACCAGCCGGTTGACGAAGGCGTAGAAGCGCCGCCCGGCCCGGGCGTTGCTCACGCTGCCCCGCACCAGCGCGAGCGCGCGGCGGCGGGTGCGGGGGTTCTCGCAGACGAGCAGGAAACGGCGCAGCAAGCGCTCGGTGAGATCCGCTCGCACCGGGGCCGGCTCGGCCCCGGTGACCTCGGGGGAAGGCATGGCGGCCAGCCTGCCAAAGAGCTAGTCCAGACGCGCGTAGGCGCCCCGGTGGAAGATCAAGGGAGCGCCGCTGCCGTCGTTGCCGCTGCCGTCACCGGTGTTCAGCTCCTGCACGCGTCCCACGACGATGACGTGGTCGCCCGCCTCGTGGACCCGTTCCACGGTGCAGTCGACGTGCGCCAGCACGCCCTCGAGCACCGGGGCACCGCTCGACGCGGGCTCCCAGGCGACGTCCGCGAACTTCTGCTGCCCCTTCGTGGCCATGCCGTCGGCCAGCTCGCGCTGGTCGGCGGAGAGCACGTTGACGCAGAAGAAGCCGGCCCGCTGCATCAGGGGCCAGGCGCGCGAGGTGACCGCCGGGCAGAACATCACCAGCGGCGGGTCGAGGGAGACGCTGGAGAACGACTGGCAGGTCATCCCCACCGGCGTGCCCTCCCAGACCGAGGTGACCACGGTGACCCCGGTGGCGAAGATCCCGAGCACGTCGCGGAACCGGGAGGCGCGCTCGGTGGCAGCGGCGCCCGCGCGGATCGGCGTGTGCTCGCCCAGACGCAGCTCGAAGTCGACTCCGGCGCGCGACAGCGCAGCCACCAGGTCCGACGTCGATCGGGACTCCCGTGGGTCCAGCCCGGCCCGGCCGGAGTCGTCCGGGAGGTCGTCCGGAGGATCGAGGCTGGTCATGGCTGCAGTCAACCAAAGCGTTCCTACGCCCTGGCCACCGCCGTCGCCGCCGCCTCGACGTCGTCCCACAGGGTCCGGGCCCCGGTCGGTCTACGCTGCGTCCATGGACGACATGTGGACGACCGTCGCGACCGAGCGGCGCGCCCTGGCCTCCGACGTCGCCGACCTCGAGGACTCGCAGTGGGCCACGCCCTCCTGGTGCGCGGGGTGGACCGTCGAGGACGTGCTCGCGCACCTGACGGCGACGGCGTCGATGACCCCGCCGACGTTCTTCGCCAGGTTCGCCGGCTCCGGCTTCAGCTTCCCCCGCTTCGCCGAGCGCCAGATAGCGCGCCACAAGGGGCAGAAGCCTGCCGAGACGCTGGCGGGCTTCCGGGAGATCGAGACCTCGACGTCGGCTCCGCCGGGGCCCAAGCTCTCGTGGCTGGGTGAGGTGATCGTGCACTCCGAGGACATCCGGCGCCCCCTCGGGATCGAGCACACCCATCCGATCGGCGCCGTGACGTCAATGCTCGACTTCTACAAGGGCTCCAACACGCTGATCGGCGCCAAGAGCCGGATCGCCGGCCTCACCCTGCGCGCCACCGACGCGGACTGGAGCCACGGTGAGGGACCTGTCGTCGAGGGCCGCGCGATCGACCTGCTGCTCGCCGCGACCGGCCGGCGGCCGGCCCTCGACACCCTCTCCGGCGACGGCTTGACGCTGCTGGCCTCGCGCTGGGGCTGAGGGCCACGACCTCGGACCCGGTCAGCCGAGGAGCTGCGCGAGCTGGAAGACCAGCACACCGGCCCCGAGCACCCGACGAGCCGGGCTGTCCCCGCGCAGCAGCTCGTCGAGCGCCCAGACGACCAGGGCGCCGCGGCCCATCCAGAGCACCATGTCCGCCCGCTCTCCCTCCGGGAGGAGCAGGCGCGCCACCACGGTCACCAGCCAGACCCCGATCGCCGGGTTGGGGAGCTGGGCGACGGCCACCCTGCCGTCGGCGTCGCTGACCCACCAGCGCGGGGAGAACCTCGCCGGCCGGCTCATTGCGCCGGGGCGAGGGAGGCGACGAAGTCGAGCTTGTCGAGCACGCCGACCGGGATCACGAACGGGTAGAGGTCGTCGTGGCCCATGCTGCGGTTGATCATGTTCAGCGCCACGCTCAGCGGCACCCAGATGCCCACCACGACGTCGCGGAAGTTGGTGAACGACGACACCGTGCCCACGGTGGCCAGGCCGTACTCCGACGCGGTCTGGATGGTGTCGCAGATGTGCAGGTAGTGCGCCCAGGTCTCGGCGAAGTCCTCGAACGGGTGCATCGTGGCGTAGCTGGAGATGTACGACGACTCCCACCCGTCGGGCGGCCCCTCGGCGTAGTGCCGGTCGATCTCCGCCTGGTAGTCCGCGGTCTCGTCGCCGAACAGCTCCCGGCAGCGGGCCAGCCGGTCACCGCGCACGAGCTGCCACTCGTAGTAGTGCCCGATCTCGTGACGGAAGTGCCCGAGCATCGTCCGGTAGGGCTCCCCCAGCTTCTCGCGCACCCGCTCGCGGTGCGCCGCCTGGCTCTCCGCCAGGTCGATGGTGATCACGCCGTTGGCGTGCCCGATCGTGACGTTCTCCTCCACGCTGCTGAGCAGGTCGAAGGCCAGACCGTTCTCGGGGTCCTCGTGCTTGCCGGTGACCGGGAAGCCGAGCCCGTCGAGCTCGAAGACCACGTGGCGCTTGGCGCGCTCGGCGGCGGGGAAGTTGGCGAGCCCGACGGCGTCCTCGTCGTTGGGACGGACCCGGGTGAGGTCACAGCTCGAGCACTGGCCACCGTCGTTCGGCGCCAACCAGGTGCAGCCCGAGAGGGTCAGGTTGCGGCAGACGAACCAGTCGCCGCCCTCGGCGTCGACGTAGTGCCCCTTCTGGTCCACGGGCACGATCGCGCGCTCGTCGCGAGAGAACCCGAGCCGGGTTCCGCAGGACACGCAGCGGGAGTTCTCGAAGTGCAGGGCCTGGTCACAGACCCGGCAGCGGAAGGCCTTCATGGCCCGAAGCCTTGCACGCGACCCCAGTGGCAGGATCACCGCCATGAGCCTGCTCGACTCCTGGTCCCCCGGCGAGCACGACTTCGGGGGCGTCACCCACCCGACCTACCGCAAGGGCACCGGCCCCGGGGTGGTGATCGTCCACGAGATCCCGGGGCTGACGCCGCAGGTGGTCGGGTTCGCCGAGGAGGTGGTCGCGGCGGGGTTCACCGTCGTGCTGCCCCACCTGTTCGGCGACCCCGGACGACCACTGAGCGCGGCGTACGGCGCCCGCAGCATCGTGCAGGTCTGCGTGAGCCACGAGTTCACCGCGTTCGCGACCGGGGTGACCACCCCCGTCGCCGGGTGGCTGCGCAGCCTCGCCCGCGAGCTCCACGACGAGCTCGGCGGCCCCGGCGTCGGGGCCCTGGGCATGTGCTTCACCGGCGGGTTCGCGCTGGCGATGATGGTGGACCCCTCGGTGGTGGCGCCGGTGGTCGCCCAGCCGTCCGCGCCCTTCCCGGTCACCCCGAAGCGCGCCGCCGACCTCAACCTGAGCCCCCGCGACCTCGCCGCGGTCAAGGCACGGGCCGCGGCCGGGTGCCAGGTCCTGGGCCTGCGCTTCACCCGCGACGTCGCCGTCGGCAGCCGGTTCGAGACGCTCTCGCGCGAGCTGGGCGACGCCTTCGTCCGGGTGGAGTTCCCCGGCATCAAGCACGCCACGCTGACCCTGCACCGCCAGCAGGAGGGTGTCGACCGGGTGCTGTCCTTCTTCGCCGAGAAGCTGCGCGACCCGGACTGACGCGGGCGCTCAGGCCGGTTCCCACTCGGTGGCGGCCCCGTCCGCCGACGGCGCGCTGGCTGCCAGGTCGCGCAGGTAGGCCGCGAAGCCGCCGGGAGCACGACCGTGCCGCCGCGCCGAGGTCACCACCTGGGTCCGGGTGGTGGCGCACCACGGCAGGCCGGCCGCTCGGATGCGGGCGACCAGGCCGACGTCCTCCCCGGTGCGCACCGCGGCGAAGCCCCCGACTGCGTCGTACGCCGCCAGGCGGACCCCCAGGTTGGCGCCGTGCACGTACGGGTGGCCCTCCTCCAGCCGGTGTCGCGACCGCCACGCGGCCAGGACCTGCGGAGGCAGCCCGGCTGGGTCGGGCGAGACCGTGCCGACGACCAGGTCGTGTCCCTCCTCGGCCAACCGGACCTGCTCGGTGACCCACGTGGCCGGGACCCGGGTGTCCGCGTCGGTGCAGGCGATCCACACGCGAGCGGGATCGACGCCCTCGGTGGGTCTGCGTGCGCGCTCGACCCCGCGGGCACGCACCTCCCCGACCACGCCGGACCGGACCCGGAGCAGGTCCACCCAGGGATGGGTGGCCGCGACCACCTCGGAACCGTCGGTGCAGGAGTCGAGGACGACCGTCGCCCGCACGACCAGGTGCGGTAGCGCGCGCCGCGTCTCCTCGACGGCGGCCAGCATCGAGGACAGGTGCGCGGGCAGGGCCGACTCCTCGTTGCGGGCCGGCACGACCACGTGGACGGCCGCCACTCCTCCGGGGCGGCTCACTGCTGCGGGTCCGGCCAGGCGGAGTCGGCGGCGTGCACCCGGATCTCGACGTCGCGGTCGCGGTAGGTGGCCGCGAGGGGCGGCAGGCGGGGGTCCTCGAAGGCCTCGTGCACCCGGGCGGCATCCAGCACCCATCCCTGCACGGGGTGGAGCCAGTGGCAGAGGACGACGACGCCCTCGGGGTCCAGCGCGGCCGCGACCCGGTCGACGAGCAGCTCCACCTCGCGCGGGCTGAGGAAGTAGCCCATCTCCGAGACGACCACGAGGTCGAAGCTCACGTCCTCCGGCCACTGGTGCGGCACGTCGAGGCCCGTCACCGTCACCGACTCCAGCCCGGCGAGCCGGGCGCGCGCCGCGGCCAGCGCCGCCGGTGACCGGTCCACGGCCACGACCCGACCGGCCCTCGGCTGGAGCGCCTCGGCGAGCGCTCCCGTGGAGCAGCCGACCTCCAGCGCCCGCTCGAACCGCGGGCGTGGAAGCGCGGCGAGCACGAGGTCGCGCTTGCGCCGCTCGTAGAACCGGGTGTCCACCCCCCACGGGTCCGGGGACTCGTGGTGCAGCCGGTCCAGCACGTCGTCGGGACACAGTGCGGACGCGGTGGTCAGGTAGTGCTCGACCGACCCGTCGAAGTGGGCCAGCAGTGCGGGGGTCAGCAGCGCCTCGTCCCCGGCGAGCGACGACAGCGGGGCGACCTGGCTGGCGTGCGCCCGGACCGCCGCCAGCTTCGCGCTCCGGGCGTGCTCGTCGAGGTGGAACGGGTGCAGCGCGGGCCAGGGTGCCTGGTCGGGGGCGCCCCAGTGCCAGAACCAGACGGGGTACTCCCACAGGTCCGCACCCGTACGCCGCGCCGCGGCGGCGGCCGACCGGCCGGCGGCCTCGTGGTCGGGGTGCCCGTCCTGCCGCCACGGAGCCACCAGCACCGTGCTCCTCCCGTCGCCCACGACCTCGACCAGCTCTGCGGTGAGCCGGTGCACGTGCTCGGCGACCGACCCGTCCGGGAGTCCGAGCCGGAGCACCGGCCGCTCGACACCCATCGCCCGAGCTGCCGCCCGGCCCTCCTCGGCCCGGACCGCTGCGAGGTCCTCCGGCGTGCGCGTCGGGGAGTCCGGGTGGCTGAGCTCACCGTCCGTGGCGCACACCACCGCGACCTCCAGCCCCGCCTCGGCGGCCGTGGCCACCAGCCCCCCGGCGCCGAGACTCTCGTCGTCGGGGTGGGCCGCCACGACGACGAGACGGGTCACCCCCTCGAGCCCGGCCGCAGGCGCCGTCCCCCACTGCGGGTGGCGCCGCCACACGGCGGCGGGCGTGCCTGGTCCCGAGGCCGTGAAGGGCCGCTGCTCGCGACTCACCACCACGACCACTCACCCGCGAGCGGCTCCGCCAGGATCGCGGAGCCCAGCGCGGCAGCGTCACGCTCGGCATGGTGCTGCCGCAGGTACAGGCCGAGGTCGGCGACGCGGCGAGCGTGGGCCTCCTCCCCCGCCATCGGGCCGGGACCGAGTGCGTGCCCGGAGCGCCGGAGCACCTCCTCGGCGGCGTCGGCGACCACCTGGCGCGCCCGCTGGGCGAGCCGGGTCGCGGCGGGCGGTGCCACCGGTCCGCCGTCGACGACGCCGGCCGCGTCGAGCAGGACCGCCCTCGCCGAGGCCAGGGCGGCGTCCACGGCGCCCAGGTGGGCGAGCGCGATCTGGTCGGGCTCGCGGCTGCGCGCCGCCGACCGGATGCGACGTGCCACGCCCACCGCCCCGCCGTACCAGATCGCAGCCACGCCGATCCCGCCCCAGGCGAAGCCGGGTCGGTCGAGGTACCAGCCAGGACCTCCGACCGGGGTCGCGGGGACGGAGACGAGGTCGAGACCGGTGCTGCGCACTCCGGCCAGGCCGCGGGCCACCCAGCGAGGTCCTTCGGCGGCGCGCACCCCGGCGTGGGAGAGGTCGACCACGAACAGGCCTCGCCGCTCCTCGTCCACCCAGGCCGTCACCAGCGCGTGGGTGACCCTGTCGGCGAGGGAGCACCAGGGCTTGTGCCCGCTCAGCGACCACGGCACACCGGCGCCGGCCGCCCGCAGTCGCGGCCCACCCTCCGCGGCGTACACGCCCCACAGCGCGTCGTCCGGGACGTCCACGGGCACGGGCTGACCGTCCCGGCGTGCCTCGTCGAGGATCGCGCGGGCGTCGAGGTGGGGCTCCACCACACGGGCGACGGTCAGGTCCAGCGCACCGAGCGTGGCCAGGGCGGACCACAGACCCGCGGTCTCCCCCACCCCCGGCGGCGGGAGCCGCTCCCCGAGGCGCCGTGCCAGCCGCAGCGCGGCGTCGACGTCCGGTGCGGCGTCCGCGTCGAGGCGTCCGACGAGGTCGAGGACGGCCCGGACCGGCCCGTCCGACGAGTCGGTCCCGGACGCCAGGAGCACCGGTGTCGCGCGATCGGCCATCTGCTCAGCGCCGCTGACGCCCGACGTCGTCGCCGGCCAGCAGCTCCAGCGCTCGGCGGTAGCCGTCGATCCCGTGCCCGACGACCTCCGCCGCGGCGTACGCCGTGACCACGGAGTGGTGTCGGAACTCCTCGGGGCGGGCCTTGGGGTCGCTGATGTGCACCTCGACCAGCGGCGCGGTCAGCTGGGCGCACGCGTCCAGCAGGGCGTAGGAGTAGTGCGACCAGGCGGCGGCGTTGAGCACGACCGGAAGCTCCTCGTCCGCGGCCTGGTTGAGCCAGTCGAGCAGCTCGCCCTCGTGGTTGGTCTGCCTCACCTCCACCTCGAGGCCCACGGCACGTCCCCATTCGAGACAGAGGTCGACGAGCTCGGCGTGGGTGGTGCTGCCGTAGATCTCCGGCTGCCGCCGGCCGAGCCGGCCCAGGTTGGGGCCGTTGAGCACGAGCACCCTCATCGTCCCGCTCCTCCCAGGTGGTCGTACGCCGCCCGCAGCAGCGTCTCGTCGGGGTCGGTCAGGATCGTCGGCCTGGCCAGGCCGGAGAGCACCACGAAGCGGAGCGAGGACCCGCGGGCCTTCTTGTCCACCCGCATCGTGGCCAGGGCGTCCTCGAACGGCAGCTCGTCGAACCGCGTCGGCAGCCCGACCGCCTCCAGCACCTCGCGGTGCCGGCGGGCGGTGTCGTCGTCGAGCCGCCCGGCCAGCCGGGCCAGCTCGGCGACGTAGACCATCCCGAGGGCCACGGCCTCACCGTGACGGACCCGGTA
Organism: uncultured Actinomycetota bacterium; assembly: GCA_963815595.1. Taxonomy (GTDB): domain Bacteria; phylum Actinomycetota; class Actinomycetes; order Propionibacteriales; family Nocardioidaceae; genus Marmoricola. Next base: position 1,215,249 of record CAWFHA010000007.1, read on the forward strand.
GCCGGTGCCCTTCTCCACGGCATGGGCCAGGGTGTGCCCGTAGTTGAGCACCTCGCGGCCCGGCGCCGCGTCGCTGCCGCCGGTCTCCCGCAGGTCACCGACCACGACGTCCACCTTCACCCGGACCGTGCGCTCGACGAGCTCTCGCAGCCGAGACGAGCCGGGATCGCGGGCCGCGTCCGGGTCGTCCTCGATCAGACGCAGGATCTCCGGGTCCGCGACGAAGCCGCACTTGACCACCTCGCCCAGTCCGGAGACCAGCTCGGCGGAGGGCAGGGTGGCGAGCAGGTCGAGGTCGCACAGGACACCGGCGGGCTCGTGGAAGGCGCCGACGAGGTTCTTGCCCGCCGAGGTGTTGATGCCGGTCTTCCCGCCCACCGCCGCGTCGACCATGCCGAGCAGGGTGGTCGGCACGTGCACCACCCGTACGCCGCGCAGCCAGGTGGCCGCGACGAAGCCGCCGACGTCGGTCGTGGCTCCACCGCCCACGGTCACCACGGCGTCGGACCGGGTGAAGCCCGCCTCCCCCAGGACCTCCCAGCACGCCTGGACGACCGCGTGCGACTTCGCGCCCTCACCGGAGGGGCTCAGCGGCACCACGGTCAGCTCGAGGCCGGCCGCACGCAGCGACTCGACGACCTGCGTCGCGACCTCGGTCAGGTCGCCGTCGTGGAGCACGCAGACCCGCTGCACCCCGGCGCCGAGCAGGGCGGGCAGCTCGTCGGTGACCGCGTGGCCGACGACCACGTCGTACGGGCTGGCCCCGCCGACGTGCAACCGGGTGGAGTCACTCATCCGCGGCCTCCTCGACGAGGAGGCGCACCCGCTCGGCCACCTCGGCCACTGTCAGCCCGTCGGTGTCGACGACGTGCGTGGCCACCGACTCGTAGACCGGCCCCCGCTCGTCGATCAGCTGCTTGATCCGCCCGCGCACGTTGCCCAGCAGCATCGGCCGGGAGACACCGAGTCCGACCCGCTGGGCGGCGTCGGTCAGACCGACCCTGAGGAAGACGACTCGCTGGTCCGCGACGCGGGCGCGGGTCGCCTCGTCGGTGAGAGCCCCACCACCGAGCGCCAGCACCCCGTCGTGCTGCTCCAGCGCGGCGGCGACAGCGGCGGCCTCGAGCTCCCGGAAGGCGGCCTCGCCGGACTCCACGAAGATGTCGGAGACCGAGCGCCCGTCGGCTGCCTCCACGTCGTGGTCGCTGTCGCGGAAGCCGACCCCCCACCGGCGCGCCAGGACGCGACCCACCGTGGTCTTGCCCGCCCCCATCGTGCCGACGAGGACCACCCGAGGCGGCCCGCTCACCGGATCCGCAGCGCGTCGAGGTAGGACTGCACGTTGCGCCGGGTCTCGCCGACCGAGTCACCGCCGAACTTCTCGAGCACGGCGTCGGCCAGCACCAGGGCGACCATGGCTTCCGCGACGATGCCGGCGGCCGGGACCGCGCACACGTCGGAGCGCTGGTGGTGGGCCACGGCAGCCTCGCCGGTGGCGACGTCGACCGTGCGCAGGGCCCGGGGCACGGTGGAGATCGGCTTCATCGCCGCGCGCACGCGCAGCACCTCGCCGGTGGTCATCCCACCCTCGGTGCCGCCGGACCGGCCCGACGTACGCCGCAGCGCGCCGTCCTCGCTGACGATCTCGTCGTGGGCGAGCGAGCCGGGCGTGGCGGCCAGCTCGAAGCCGTCGCCGACCTCGACGCCCTTGATCGCCTGGATGCCCATCAGGGCTCCGGCGAGGCGCGAGTCGAGCCGCCGGTCCCAGTGGACGTGCGAGCCGAGCCCCGGGGGCAGGCCGTGCACCACGACCTCGACCACGCCGCCGAGGGTGTCGCCCTCCTTGTGGGCCTCGTCGATGCGCTCGACCATCAGCTTCGCCGCGTCAGCGTCCAGGCAGCGCACCGGGTCGTCGTCGAGCCGCTGCACGTCGTCGGCCGACGGGACCGAGCCGGCCGGGGCACGGACGCCGCCGAGCTCGACCACGTGGGAGACGATGCGGGCCCCGGTCGCCTGCTCCAGGAACGCCGACGCCACGCGCCCGAGTGCCACCCGGGCGGCCGTCTCGCGCGCCGACGCACGCTCGAGGACAGGCCGGGCCTCGTCGAAGTCGTACTTCTGCATGCCGACCAGGTCGGCGTGCCCGGGCCGGGGGCGGGTCAGGGCGGCGTTGCGTGCCAGTGACTCCAGCTCGGCGGGGTCGACCGGGTCCGCGGACATCACCCGCTCCCACTTGGGCCACTCGGTGTTGCCGATCTCGAGGGAGAGCGGTCCCCCGATGGTCTTCCCGTGCCGGACGCCGCCGGTGATCCGGACCTCGTCCTGCTCGAACTTCATCCGCGCTCCCCGGCCGTACCCGAGCCGGCGGCGGGCCAGCGCGTCGGCGATGTCGGTCGAGGTCACCTGCACGTGGGCGGGCAGACCTTCGAGGATCGCGGTGAGCGAGGGGCCGTGGGACTCCCCCGCCGTGAGCCAGCGCAGCATGGGGCCAGTGTTTCACGCGGTCGAGGACCGCCCGTGCACGACCGTCAGTAGCCGAGACTGCGGGCCAGCCAGTCACCGGCCACGACCGACGCGGCCGCACCCACGAGCATGAACGGCCCGTAGGGCACCCGCCGGCGCAGGTCGCGGGTGACCAGCCCGATCACCAGCCCGCCGATCCCCCCGACGAGGAGGATCAGCGCCAGCCCCATCAGCAGCTCGTACCAGCCGAGGTAGCCCAGGACCGGGCCCAGCACCCGGGCGAGGCGTACGTCGCCGAACCCCCAGGCGCTGAACAGCCACCAGAACACCCAGAACCACCCGCCGAGGACCAGCCAGCCCCAGCCCGCGCGGTACAGCGAGTCCAGGTCGCCGTCGACCAGGGCGGCGAGCGGCACCAGCACCGCGAGCAGCGCGTAGGTCGGGTGGATCACCCGGGTCGGCAGCCGGGTGGTGCGCCAGTCCACGATCATCAGCGCCACCCCGATCGGGACGAGCGGCACGAGGAACAGCAGCGCACCCGACCAGCCCACGGAGGCACCGAAGGCGGCACCGACCAGGCCGGACCACGCGGCGCTCCAGCCGCCCAGGCCCGGCTCGGCCGCGATGACCGCGTAGGGCACCTTGTCGGGCGCCGGTGGCAGCGACCGGTCGAAGAGCCGGCGCGACGCAGGGGCGGGGACCACGGTCTCCACGGCGTCCTGCTCGTCGCGCTGGAGCGCTGCCGGCTCTGCACTTGGATCTGTCTCCGGCTCGGGTTCGGGCTCCGGCTCGGGGATGCGGGCGATCAGCGCGGGCACGAACCAGCCGAGCAGGGCGCACGCGACGAGGCAGGCCAGCGCCGCCTGCCACTGGGCGGGTTCGAGCCAGTCCATGCGCGAAGGCTAGGGGATGCTCAGGCCGTGCCGGCGCCGTCGTGCACGGCTCGGCGCGCCAGCTCGGCCGACCCCGCCTCGCGGAGCAGGTCGACGGACACCGTCTCCCCGGTCATCAGCTCCACCTGGAAGACCGCCTGGTGGGCCAGCAGGTCGAGTCCGGTCACCAGGTGCCGGCCGTCGGCCAGGGCGGCCCCGGCCAGCGGCGTGGGCCAGGGGTCGTAGACGACCTCGAACAGCGCGGGCGCCCCGGCGCACCGGGCGACCAGGTCCGGGGTCTGCGCCGACGCGGGGATCGTGGAGACCAGGAGATCGGCGTCCGGGGCGCGTGCCTCGGCGAGCGGCTCCACCGTCAGCTCAGGCGCCTGGGGGTGCGCAGCGACCGCGGCGACCGTCTCCGTGACCCGGTCGGGGTCCCGCACCAGCAGCCGGGCACGGGTGCACCCGAGGTCGGCGAGGGCGAGGAGCACCGAGGTGGCCGTGGCTCCGCCGCCGAGCACGTCCGCGGACCTCGGCACCCCCGGGACGCGTTCCCGCAGGGCGGCGACGGCACCCGGGATGTCGGTGTTGAAGCCGTGACGGCCCTCGTCGAAGACGACCGTGTTGGCCACGCCGGACATCCGGACCCAGGCGTCCCGGGTGCCGAGCAGCGGCACGACGGTCCGCTTCAGCGGCATGGTGAGCGACAGGCCGCGCCAGGTCTCGTCCAGACCGAGCACGAAGTCCTCGAGGTCGGCCGACTCGACCTCGACGGCCTCGTAGCTCCAGCCCAGGCCGAGCTCGGCGTACGCCGCGCGGTGCAGGGCGGGCGAGAGCGAGTGCGCGATCGGCGCGCCCAGCACCGCACAGCGTCGGGTCGGCGGCTGCGTGGCCACGCTCAGCAGTCCTCGCTGGTGCGGCAGTACTCCCGCAGCTTGGCCACCCACTTGTTGTGCTGGGCCAGCGTCGCGGAGAAGCGCGTGGTCTTCGCCTCGTAGTCCGGCACGAAGTAGAGCCAGTTGCCCTTGGCCGGGGACAGCGCCGCCTCGAGGGTCTCCTTCCCCGGCGACCCGATCGGCCCGGGCGGCAGCCCGGTGTTGGCATAGGTGTTGTACGGCGAGGTGTCGGCGCGCTCCGCGGAGGTGGTCCACACGTCGCCCTTGCGCCCGCTGACGTAGGCGACCGTCGAGTCGAGCTGCAGAGGCATGTCGCGATCGAGGCGGTTGTAGAGCACCCGGGCCACCTTGGGGTAGTCCTCGGAGCGGTTCGCCTCGTACTCCAGGATGCTGGCGACGGTCAGCACCTGCTCGGAGGTCAGCCCCAGCTTCTCGGCCCGGGCGGCGAGGTCGAGGGACTTCTCCACCTCGACGGTCTTGGCCACCATCTGCTTGATCAGGCCGAGCGCGTCCTGGTTCGGCGGCACCGAGTAGGTGGCGGGGAACAGGTAGCCCTCGGGGTTGCCGTCAGCCGCCTCGGGCAGGCCGATCGCCTCGGGATCGGCCAGGGCCGCCGTGACGGCCTTGCGGGTGATGTCTGTCTTGTCGACGATCGACTTCACGATCTGGCGCACCCGGGCGCCCTCGGGGACCACCACCACGCTCTGCACCAGGTTGGCGGGGTCGATCAGCACACCGAGGGCCTCGCTGGCCTTCATCTCCTTGCGCAGCTCGTAGTACCCGACCTGGATGTTGCGCGAGTCCTCCTCCTCGCGCGCCGCCTCGCTGAACGCGTCGACGCTCTTGACCACGCCGAGATCCTTGAGCCGGCGCCCGATCTCGGCCGAGGTCACACCCTGCTCGACCTCGAAGAGCACCTCTCCCGTGCCCGGGCCCTCGTAGTCGGGGGCGGGCGCGAGCCGGGTGCTGAGCTCGTCCACGAGCAGCCGGCCGCCGAACCACAGCCCGCCGCCGAGCACCACCAGCACCAGCAGGACGGGCAGGCAGCCCCGGCCCAGACGCCGGCGGGGTTCGGGGGCGGCCACGAGGACGTCGTCGTACGCCGTGCGGTCCTCGACGTCCTCGAACTCGTCGACCTCGTCGTCGTACTCGTCGCGCACCGGTGGTCCCTACTCGTCCGTGCCCCCGGGCGGGACCGGCTCGCCGGCGCACGTGCCGGTCTGCCGCTCGCGCTCGAGGGCTCCCTGCAGGATCACCACTGCGGCGGCCTGGTCGACCACTGCTCGGCGCTTCCTGCCCTTGCGGCCCTGGCTCCGCAGCTGGCTCTCGGCCGTCACGGTGCTCAGGCGCTCGTCGCACAACCTGACCGGCACCGGGTCCAGCAGGGCGGCCAGCTCGTGGGCGAACACTCGAACCCTACCGGCCGAGGGTCCTTCTCCCCCGGACAGCGAGCGGGGCAGGCCGACGTAGACGCGCACCGCACCCAGCTCCTCGACGAGCCGGGCGAGCCGCGCCAGGTCGCCCTCACCCCGGGGGACGGTCTCCACCGGGGTGGCCAGGATGCCCGAGGGGTCGCTGCTCGCCACCCCGATCCGGGCCTCGCCCGGGTCGATGCCGAGTCGGACCCCGGCGAGCTCGTCGGACACCTCAGTCGCGCTCGGCCAGCAGGCGTCGGATCGCGGCCAGCGCCTCGCCGGCCCGGCCGGCGTCGCTGCCGCCACCCTGGGCCACGTCGTCCTTGCCCCCGCCCTTGCCGCCCAGGACCTCCGAGGCAGCCCGCACCAGCGTGCTGGCCGAGATGCCCTCGTGGCGGGCAGCGTCGTTGACCGCCACCACCACCGACGGCTTGCCCGCGGTGCCGACGACGGCCGACACGCCGGGACGGTCGGCCGGCATCCGGCCACGCACGTCGAGGGCCAGCGTGCGCACGTCGCCGCCAGCGGCTCCCTCGGCCACGTGCCCGACGAGCGAGACGCCGCGGACGTCCTCGGACGCGGCCACGAGTTGACCGGCGGAGGCGAGCAGCTGCTGGAGCCGGACCTTCTCGATCTCCTTCTCGGCGCTGCGCAGCCGGTCGAGGATGTCCCCGACCCGCTCGGGCAGCTGCTCGGGACGCACCTTCAAGACCTCGCTGAGCTGGGCCACCAGCAGGTGCTCGCGTGCCAGGAACCGGTAGGCGTCGCCCCCGACCAGCGCCTCGACGCGGCGTACGCCCGAGCCGATCGAGCTCTCGCCGAGCAGCTTGACCACGCCGAGCTGGCCCGAGCGCTGGGCGTGCGTCCCACCACAGAGCTCACGCGCCCAGTCGCCGACCGAGATCACCCGGACCTCGTCGCCGTACTTCTCCCCGAACAGCGCCATCGCCCCGGAGCGCACCGCCTCGTCCTGGGTCATGATCTCGGCGTGCACCCCCAGGTCGGCGATGACCAGGTCGTTGACCCGGGCCTCGACGTCGACCATCGCGGACTCCGGCACCGCCCCCGTCGCGGAGAAGTCGAAGCGGAAGCGGCCCGGGGAGTTCTCCGAGCCGGCCTGGGTGGCGGTCTCCCCCAGCGCCTCGCGGAACGCCTTGTGCACCATGTGGGTCGCGGTGTGCGAGCGGCTGATCGAGCGGCGGCGCTCGACGTCGACGAGGGCCTGGGCGTGGCTGCCCAGCGTCACCTCGCCCTCGAGCACCGTGGCCTTGTGCACGATCAGCCCGGTCACCGGCGACTGCACGTCGTAGACCTCGATGCGGGCACCCGACTCCAGCTCGATGATCCCCTGGTCCGCGAGCTGGCCACCGCCCTCGGCGTAGAACGGCGTGCGGTCGAGCACGACCTCGACCTCCGAGCCGGCGGCCACCGACTCGACGCTGGCCCCGCCGCTGACGAGTCCCCGCACCGAGCCCTCGCTGACCACCTCGCCGTAGCCGGTGAACTCGACCGCGCGTCCCACCGCGTCGGCGATGTCGCGGTAGGCGCCGGACGCCGCGTGCTGGCCCTTCTTGGCGCGCGCGTCGGCCTTGGCCCGCTCGCGCTGCTCGCCCATGAGCCGGCGGAAGCCGGCCTCGTCGACGGTGAGGCCCTTCTCCGAGGCCATCTCCAGGGTCAGGTCGATGGGGAAGCCGTAGGTGTCGTGCAGGGCGAAGGCCTGGTCGCCGGAGACCTGCGTGCCACCGGAGGCGCGCACCTGGGCGGCCGCGGTGTCGAAGATCGTCGTCCCCGTGCGCAGGGTCTGCCGGAAGGCGTCCTCCTCGGCGAAGGCGACGGTGGAGATCCGCTCCCAGTCGGTGAGCAGCTGGGGGTAGCCCTCCCCCATCTTGTCCCGGCTGACCGGGAACAGCTCCGGCAGCGCCCGGTCCTCGTAGCCGAGCAGGCGGACCGAACGGACCGCCCTGCGCAGCAGACGCCGCAGCACGTAGCCGCGGGACTCGTTGCCCGGGGTGACGCCGTCCCCGATGAGCATCATCGAGCTGCGCACGTGGTCGGCGACGACCCGGAAGCGGACGTCGTCGGCGGGGTCGGCGCCGTAGCGCCGCCCGGTCAGCTGCTCGGTCTTCTCGATCACCGGGTACATCACGTCGATCTCGTACATGTTCTCGACGCCCTGGAGGAGGAACGCCACCCGCTCGAGGCCCATGCCGGTGTCGATGTTGCGCTGGGGCAGGGAGCCCGAGACGTCGAAGTCCGACTTGGACCGTACGGCGCTCAGCTCGTCCTGCATGAAGACGAGGTTCCAGATCTCCAGGTAGCGGTCCTCGAGCTCGGGCGCCATGTCGGTGCCCATCGCCTCCCAGTCGGCCTCGGGGCCGTACTCGGGCCCGCGGTCGTAGAGGATCTCCGAGCACGGCCCGCCGGGGCCGGGGACGCCCATCGACCAGTAGTTCTCCTTCGGCCCGAGCTTGACGATGCGATGCTCGGGCAGACCGGTGACCTTCTGCCACAGCGCCAGCGCCTCGTCGTCGCCGTGGAGCACCGAGGGCCACAGTCGGCTCTCCTCCAGGCCCCAGCCCCCGTCCGCCCGCGGCTTGGTCACCAGCTCCCAGGCCAGCTCGATGGCCCGCTCCTTGAAGTAGTCACCGAAGCTGAAGTTGCCGCACATCTCGAAGAAGGTGCCGTGCCGGGCGGTCTTGCCGACGTCCTCGATGTCGGGTGTCCGCACGCACTTCTGCACGCTCACCGCCCGCGGGTAGGGCGGCGTCTCCAGGCCCAGGAAGTACGGCTTGAACGGCACCATGCCCGCGTTGACGAACAGCAGGTTGGGGTCGGGCACCAGCAGCGACGCCGAGGGCACCACCTGGTGGCCGGCTGCCTCGAAGTGCGCCACGAAGTTGCGGCGGATCTCGGCGGTGTCCATCAGTCGGTCGTCTCCATCTCCTGGGGGGCTCCCGGTGGTGCCGGGACGCTCGCGAGCTCGGGCGGCCCGTCCAGGGCGTAGCCGAGACGGTCGCGCAGCTCGGTCTCCTTCTCCTGCATGCCCGCCCGGACCTCCTCGGCGAACAGGTGCGCTCCCACGCCGAGCCCCGCGAGGCGGTCGCGCACCCCCTCGGCGGTGAACGTCTCGGCCGCACGGCGGGCCTTGACCACGGCGTACACGCCGGCGCCCGCCCCCGCGACGAACCAGAAGCCGCGGCTCATGCCGCGCTGACCGGCTCGGCGACGGGGTGCACGTCCCCGCCCCGGGCCCGCTCGTCGGCCTGCATCCGGCGCCAGGCGTCCTTCATCTCCCGGCGGCGCTGCTTGCGCGCCCGGCGTACCTCGCGGCGCATCTCGAACCGGATCCGGTTGCGCGACTCCGCGGACAGCGCTCGCCGTACGCCGTGCCCGAACGAGACCGCCTTGACCAGCGGCTCGCCCAGCGTGGCCGTGAGCACCACCCGGTCTGGCACGGTCGGCTCGGGGCGGCCGGCGTCGGTGATCACGTACGACGCCTCGTCGCGCGCCAGGGCGTCGTGGACCTCGGGCCGGGCGGTCTGCTGCTCCAGGCGCACGGCCAGCTCCTCGAGCCGGCCGCGCAGGTCGGCGGTCTCCCGCAGGGCGGCGTCGAGCCGACGACGGGACCGGGCCAGCGAGCGCAGCACGAGCACCACGACCCCGGAGAGGGCGAGCAGGACGGCCGCAGCCGAGCCGATGAGGACGGACGTTCCCATGGGGTCCGACCCTACCCGCCCCGGATCATCCGGCGGATCCGCTCCCACCGCTCCTTGACCGCGCCCTCGGCCCCCAGGCTGGTCGGCCGGTAGTAGGAGCGGTCGGAGACGACGTCGGGGGCGTACTGCTGGGCGGCGATGCCGAAGGGCGCGTCGTGGGAGTACTGGTAGCCCTGGCCGTGCCCGAGCTTCTTCGACCCTCCGTAGTGGGCGTCGCGGAGGTGGGCGGGGACGGGGCCGACCTTGCCGGCGCGTACGTCGGCGGCGGCGGCGTCGATCGCCGTCGTGACCGCGTTGGACTTGGGCGCCAGGGACAGGGCGATCACCGCCTGGGCGAGGTTCAGCCGCGCCTCCGGCATGCCGATCAGCGCGACGGCCTGGGCAGCGGCCACCGCGGTGGTCAAGGCGGTCGGGTCGGCGAGGCCGATGTCCTCGCTGGCGAGGATGACCAGCCGCCGGGCGATGAAGCGCGGGTCCTCCCCCGCCTCGGTCATCCGCGCGAGGTAGTGCAGGGCGGCGTCGGCGTCGGAGCCGCGGATCGACTTGATGAAGGCGCTGGTGACGTCGTAGTGCTGGTCGCCCTGCCGGTCGTAGCGCACCGCGGCCCGGTCGACGGCGGTCTCCGTGGTGGCCAGGTCGACGAGGACGGGGTCGTCCGCGTCGGGCGTGTTGGCCAACGCCGCCCCGGCGGCCGCCTCCAGGTAGGTCAGCGAGCGCCGCGCGTCCCCACCGGCGAGGCGGACCAGGTGGTCCAGCGCCTCGGGCTCCAGGCTCACCCGTCCCGCCAGCCCCCGGGGGTCGACGAGGGCACGCTCCATGACGCCACGGACGTCGTCGTCGGTGAGCGGCTCGAGGGTGAGCAGCAGCGAGCGCGACAGCAGCGGGGAGATCACCGAGAAGAACGGGTTCTCCGTGGTGGCGGCCACCAGGGTCACCCACCGGTTCTCCACACCGGGCAGCAGCGCGTCCTGCTGCGCCTTGGTGAACCGGTGGACCTCGTCGACGAAGAGCACCGTCTCCTGCCCGCCCGAGGCGAGCCGGTTGCGGGCCGAGTCGATCGCTGCCCGCACCTCCTTGACCCCCGCCGCGACGGCGGAGACCTCGACGAAGTGCCGGTTGGTCTGCCCCGAGACGATCGAGGCGATGGTGGTCTTGCCGGTGCCGGGCGGCCCCCACAGCAGGAGCGACATCGGCTGGTCGCCCTCCACGAGGCGACGCAGCGGCGCACCCGGCGCGAGCAGGTGCTGCTGGCCGACGAGCTCGTCGAGCGTGCGCGGACGCATCCGGACCGCCAGCGGTGCGGAGTCGTGGGTGTTGCCGGCGAGCGAGCCCCCGGAGGGGCCCTCCCGGGTGGTCCCGGGACCGTCGTAGGCGAAGAGGCCGTCCATCGCGACGAGACTAGCCGGGAGCTGCGGGGCCGGGGTCAGTGCACGCCCGACTGCGCGATCAGCGCGTCCCGGGCCTCTCGCCGGCGGCGCTGCTCGGCCGGATCGGGCACCGGCACCGCGGAGACCAGGCGCTGGGTGTACTCGTGCTGCGGGCGGTGCACGATGCTCTCGGTGTCGCCCAGCTCCACGATCTTGCCCATGTACATCACCGCGATCCGCGAGGCGAGCAGCTCCACCACCCCGAGGTCGTGGCTGATGAACAGGCAGGCGAACCCCTGCTCGCGCTGGAGCTCCTGGAACAGGTCGAGCACCTTGGCCTGGACCGAGACGTCGAGTGCCGAGGTCGGCTCGTCGGCCACCAGCAGGTCGGGCTCGAGCGCCAGCGCCCGGGCGATGCCGACGCGCTGGCGCTGGCCGCCGGACAGCTCGTGCGGGTAGCGGTTGCGGAAGCCGCGCTGCAGGTGGACCTGGTCGAGCAGCCGCTCGATCTCCCCGCTGAGCTCCTTGCCGCGCATCTTGCGGTGCAGGTACAGCGGCTCCCCGATCGACTCCCCGACGGGCAACCGCGGGTTGAGCGAGGAGCCCGGGTCCTGGAAGACGATGCCCACGCGATCGCGCAGTGGACGCAGGTCCTTGGGCTTGGCGCCGGCCATCGTCACCCCGGCGACGTCGAGACGTCCACCGGCGACCGGCAACAGGCCCATCGCCGCCCGGCCGATGGTGGTCTTGCCCGACCCGGACTCACCGACCAGCCCCACCACCTCGCCGCGCCCGATGGTGAGCGAGACCTCGTCGACGGCGCGGAAGACCGGCTGGTTGCCGCGCTTGGGGTACTCCAGAACGAGGTTCTCCGCGACCATGATCGGGCCGTGGTCGGTCGTCGCCGGCCGATCCTCCTCGCCGGCGGCCTTCGCCGCGTGGCCGAAGTGCGGCACCGAGGCGAGCAGCTGCTGGGTGTACGGGTGCTGCGGCCGGTTGAAGATCTCGTCGGCGGTCCCGGACTCGACGATGCGGCCCTGCTGCATCACCACGATGCGGTCGGCCATGTCGGCGACCACGCCCATGTCGTGGGTGATCAGCACGATCCCCGCGTTGACCCGCTCGCGCAGGTCGCGCATCAGCTTGAGGATCTCGCCCTGCACGGTCACGTCGAGGGCCGTGGTCGGCTCGTCGGCGATCAGCAGCTGCGGCTCGCAGGCGAGAGCCTGCGCGATCATCGCGCGCTGGCGCTGGCCGCCGGAGAGCTGGTGGGGGAAGGCGTCGAACCGGCGCTCCGGTTCGGGGATCTCCACCATGGTGAGCAGCTCGATGGCGCGGGCCTTCGCCGCCTTCGGGGACATGTCGAAGTGGGACCGGATGGTCTCCACGATCTGGAACCCGATCGTGTAGACGGGGTTCATCGCGGTCATCGGCTCCTGGAAGATGACCGCGATCTCCCGGCCGCGCACCTTGCGCAGGTCGGGGCCGGTCAGCCCGACGAGCTCCTTGCCCTTGAGCCGGGCGCTGCCGCTCGACCGACCGTTCGGGGGGAGGAGGCCCAGCAGCGACATCGACGACTGCGTCTTGCCCGAGCCGGACTCACCGACGATGGCGAGCACCTCCCCGGCGTCCACCTGGTAGCTGACGTCGATGGCTGCCGGGAACCACTCGCCGTCGACGTAGAAGGAGACGCTCAGGTCCTCGACCTCGAGGACGGGACCCTCGTCCTCGGGCACGACGGGCTGGCGTGGGTCGGATGCGTTGGAGGTGGTCACGAGCTGCCTTTCGGTGCCGTCCCGGCGGCGGGTCGGACATCTGTCAGGGTGACGTCATGGAGTCGGTGCAGGTGCGCACGCGCAGCGCGCGTGCGCTGGGTGCGGTGATGGGCGTGCTGGCCGTGGGATCGGTGGTCTCCGCGGGCACCGCGGGCGCCGCGACCCTGCTCGCGTCCCTGCCTCCGGCCGCGCTCTTCGCCACGGTCGCCTGGGCGGCGTTCTGGCGCCCGCACGTGGAGGTCTCCGACGGCGCGGTCGTGGTGGTCAACACCCTGCGCACCGTGGTGGTCCCGTGGCCGACCATCGAGGCGGTCGAGGGCCGCTACGGCCTGCGGCTGCAGACCGCCTTCGGACCCGTCACCGCGTGGGCGGCCGGTGCTCCGGCCGGGCGCCAGCGGGCCCGGGGCCAGGAGAGCCCGGCCGCGCACGCCGTCAGCAGCCGCCTGGAGGCATTGCGTGCCGCGGGGCACCTCGACGACGCACGCCTCGAGCGCGACGCACTCGACGTGCGCTGGCACGTGCGCCTGGTGGCGGCCCTGGTGGCACTGGCTCTGGCCACCGTGGCCGTCGCCCTGGTGGCCTGACCCGCCTCGGCGGCTCACTGCCGGCTGTCCTTCGCGCCGGTGGCGCCCATGGCCTGCAGCGCCTTGTTCATCTTGCGCTCCGACGGCACCCGCTTCTGGCGGGGGTCGAAGGCGTCGCGCAGACCGTCGCCGATGAAGTTCACCGACAGGGCGATCAGCACGATGAACAGCCCCGGCCACCAGAACAGCCACGGTCGGGTCGAGAAGGCCGACTGGTACTGGGAGATCATCGTGCCCAGCGAGACGTCGGGAGCCTGGATGCCGAAGCTCAGGTAGCTCAGCGCCGTCTCGAGCAGCACCGCCTGGGAGGCCAGCAGGGTGGTGTTGACGATGATCACGCCCATGGCGTTGGGGATCATGTGCTTGCGCATGATCCGGAAGCTGCTCGCCCCGGCGACCTTGGCGGCGTCCACGAACTCGCGCTCGCGCAACGAGAGGAACTCGCCGCGGACCAACCGCGCGAGGGTCGTCCAGGTGATCGCGCCGAGGGCCACGGCGAGCCAGAAGGCACCGGCGGAACCGGCGAAGTTGCCGAGCACCGCGCCGATCACGACCACGGGGAAGGTCAGGAACAGGTCGGTGACCCGCATCAGCAGCTGGTCGATCCAGCCACGGAAGTAGCCCGCCAGCGCGCCGACGACCATGCCGATCAGGGCGGCGATCAGGCTGATCACGACCATCACGTTGAGCGAGGTCTGGGTCCCGCGCATGGTCCGCGCGAAGATGTCGCGACCGATCTCGTCCTGGCCGAACGGGTGGTCGCCGATGGCGAACCCGCTCCCGCCCAGCCAGCCGGGCAGGCTGAGGCTGGGCCGGCCCCCGTTGGCGACCGGGTTCAGCGTGGTCGCGTCGTACTTCCACCAGCCGGGCAGGCCGAAGGCGCCGATCGAGGTGTAGGCGATCAGGGCCACCATCGCGATCGCCGCGAGGCCCGCCAGCGCGCCGCGGTGGCGCAGGAACCGCTGCCGGACGATCTGGCTCTGGGAGAGCCCCTCCACGTCCTTGAGCTCGATGGCGTTCTCGAGGTTCTCGTTCTGCGGCGACCCGGAGGTCCCGCCGGGTCCGGACGGTGTGCTCATGCGGCGTCCCCCACCGTGGAGTCGGGCATCGGGTTGGTCAGGGTCATGCCGCCACCCGGATCCGTGGGTCGAGGACGGCGTACAGCAGGTCGGCGACGAGGTTGGCGAACACCGCGAGGATGCCGACGATGACGATGTAGGCCATCACCGGATCCTGCTGGTTGGACCCCAGGGAGACCACGAAGAGCCGTCCCATGCCGAACCAGCCGAAGACGGTCTCGGTGATGATCGCCCCGCCGAGCAGGGTGATGATGTCGATCGGGACGATCGAGGCGAGCGGCAGCAGGGCGTTGCGGAAGGCGTGCCGCATCACCACGGTGCGCTCGGTCAGGCCCTTGGAGCGCGCCGTGCGGATGTAGTCGGCGTTCATCACCTCCAGCATCGAGGCGCGCGAGTAGCGGGTGTAGGACGCGAACGAGATCAGGATCAGCGTCGCGGTCGGCAGCAGCAGGTGCGTGGCGAGGTCGAGGGTCTGGATCCAGAAGTCGCCCTGGAGGTTGGGGGTGGAGCTGCCGATGGTCGCGATCGGGCGGCCCTTGATCGAGACGTTGTCGTTGTAGGAGCTCCAGCTCTGCAGGAGCCGGTCGACGAACAGGGTCATCGACACCGGGATCGCGGTGAACGCCGCCGTCCGGGCCGAGCGCACGCGGTCGGGGCCGCCCCAGGCGAGGCCGATCCCGATCGAGAGCAGGATGGCGAGCACGAACATGCCGAGCACGAACGGCCAGCCGAGGATGCCGGCGCTGCGGGCGAAGCTCCAGACGTAGAGCATCGGCAGCCACAGCACGACCCCCAGCGCCGCGACGGTCAGCGAGGAGTAGAGCGCCTTGCGGTTGCGCAGGCCGGTGCTCAGCAAGGTCACCACGAAGGCCCAGCCCACGGCGGTGACGGCGATCAGCACGATGCCCAGCGAGGGGTCCGAGAACCAGTCGGACACCCGGAAGTAGGTCATCAGCAGCGCCGTGGCCACCGCGCCCACGGCGAAGCTGCGCAACCGGGCGCGCCGGTCCCCCGCGGCCGCCGCACTGACGATGAGACCCACGATCGCGGACACCACGAGGATGGCCGACCAGGATATGTGTGGATCGTTGAGGAAGTTGTTGAAGTCGATGGCCAAGAACACCTTGGCCAGCACCGCGACCCAGAAGATCGGCAGCGAGTAGAGCAGGAAGGACAAGAAGGTGACCGAGTAGTCGAACCCGGAGTACTGGCGCAGCGCGCCCAGGATGCCGACGAAGACACCGAGGATGATCGCCAGCACCGTGGCGGCACCGACGAGCTGGATGGTCGTCACGACGGCCCCCGACAGCAGCGAGGTCACCGGCTGGTTGGTCGCCCAGTTCTCACCGAGGTCGCAGCTGCCGTACAGGCACCCGCTGGCCCCCTTGAGCCAGTCCAGGTAGCGGAGGATCACCGGGTCGTTGAGCCGGAGCTCGGCGGTCCGGTTGGCGATCTGCTCCGCCTTGTTGACCGCGGTGCTGGCACGCAGGTCCTCGAGCGGGTCGATGGAGACGTCGACCAGGTAGTACATGATCACCGTCGAGATCAGCACGACGAGCAGCGACATCAGCAGCCGCTTGATCAGAAAGACAACCATCTAGGGGACCAGACCTCCGCTAGTGACATGGGACGGACCGAGAACGTGGTGGGTACCGCCGCTGGACGACAGTACCCACCACGTCTCGTCAGTGGGAGAGCACCTGACCCTCAGGTCAGCTGCTGGGGACCTCCCAGTCCCAGAATCCGTAGAACATCGTCGGGGCCAGGATGGCCGAGTCGACGTTGGTCACGCGGTTCTTGTTGGAGATGGTCGCCGACGGGAACTGGAAGATCGTGATCCCGATGGCGTCCTCGAAGAGGACCTGCTCGATCTGCGTCTGCAGCTCGAGCTGACGCGCCTCGTCGGTGGTGACGATCAGCTCCTCGAACAGCTTGTCGACCTCCGGGTTGGAGTAGCCGATCAGGTTGTTGATCCCGCCAGGCTCGAAGATGGCCTGGTCGCTGCTCACGGCCGTGCTGGTCGACTGCCACCCGAAGAACACGGCGTCGTAGGTGCCGTCGCCGAGCTTCTCGCCCCACTTGGCGCTCTTCTTGTCGATCAGGTTGAAGCCCGCCTTCGCGAGCGCCGGCTTGTAGAGCTGGAACTCGTTCTCACGACGGACGTTGTCCGCGGCGTACATCACCCGCACGTCGATCGGGGTCTTGACCCCGGCCTCCTTGAGCAGGTCCATCGACTTGGCCGGGTCCACCTCGGAGTACTCCGAGGAGCCGTTCTGCGCGACGACCTCGTCGTAACCCGGCGAACCCGCGGTCTTGAGGAAGGAGTTGCGCACCTCGGCGTCGGGGGTGATCGGCTTGATCAGCTTGTCGACCACCTCCTGGCGCGGGATGCCGTGCAGGAACGCCTTGCGGACGAGGTTCGCCTTCTTCTTGTCGCCGCCGTAGCTGGCCGGGTCGAAGGGGCCCTTGTTGTTCAGGACCAGGTCGAAGTGCTCGTAGGTGCCCTCGACGCCGGTCTGGATGTCGGCGTTGTCGACCTTCTCGGCGGCCTCGACCACGTCGGAGGTCACCTGCGGGGAGAACATGTCGATCTCGCCGTTCTGCAGGGCCTGGACCTGGGCCATCGGGTCCTCGTTCCAGCGGATCGTGAGCTGGTCGATGGAGGCCTCGTGGTCACCCTTGTACTTCGGGTTCTTCTCCAAGGTCATGAACTCGTTCTCCTTGAAGTCCTTCATGACGTAGGCACCGTTGGAGAGGGCGAGGTCCGGGTCGTCCGGCATCTTGGTGTAGTCGTAGCCGGTGTTCCAGAACTCCGAGATCTTGGCCAGGGCCGCCTCGTCCTTGTCGTTGACCGCCGCGATGAAGGCGTCCTTGGCCTCCTGGGCGTCGTCGATGCCGAGGGCCTTGCCGGCGGTGATGTGCGCCGGGACGCCGAGGCCGGTCATGTCCAGCTGCCAGTCGGCGAACGGCTCGTCGTAGACGAGCGTCAGGCTCTTGCCGTCGTCACTGATCTCGGGGGTCTGCTTGACCAGGGCGAGCCCGGGCGAGGAGGAGTCGAAGTAGACCTTGCCCTTGGTGTTCTTGGGCAGGCCGGTGGCCTCGTCGGTCTTCACCTGGTCGGCCGGGATCGTGTTGACGTTGCCGCTCTGCGCGGCCCACACGAGCAGCATGTCGGCGGCGTCGACCGGGGTGCCGTCGGACCACGTGGTGTCGTCGCTCAGGGTGTACTTCACGGTCAGCGGGTCGTCGCTGGTCTTCTCCATGGTGCCGAACGAGTCGTTCATCTGGAGCTCGGCGTCGGCGTTGTAGAAGACGAACTGGTCGTTCATCAGGTACTTGATGTTCGCGTTCGCCGTCGCGTTGCCGTTCGAGGTGTTCTCGTTGTACGAGAAGAACGGCTGGTTCCAGCCCAGGTTGAGCGCGGTCTTCTGGTCACCGCTGCTGCCCTCGTCCGCGTCCGGTGCCGCGCAGGCCGTGCCCGCCAGGCTCAGTGCGGCGATCACCGCCCCCACCGCAAACATGCGCTTGCTTCTCACGTGATTCCTCCTCGATGTCCCCGCGACCGTCGCAGGGCGGCTGGAAATGCCGGTCTCGCGACCGGGTGAACGTGGTGACCCTAGACACAGGTGAGGCCGTGCGTTAAGCACCGAGACCCGAAGGACGCGCGATCGTTACCGGAGCGCGACTATTGACCCCGTGCGGAGGCGGTCGCCGCGGCTCAGGAGGCCGGCTCGTCGGCTCCGGGAGCCGGCTGCGGAGCCGGCCGCGCGTCGACTCCCGCCTCCTTGCGCTGCTCGGGTGTGATCGGTGCCGGGGCCGCGGTGAGCGGGTCGTAGCCGCCGCCGCTCTTGGGGAAGGCGATCACCTCGCGGATCGAGTCGGTCCCGCTGAGCAGGGCGCAGATGCGGTCCCAGCCGAACGCGATGCCGCCGTGGGGCGGGGCGCCGTAGGCGAAGGCGTCGAGCAGGAAGCCGAACTTCTCCTGCGCGGCCTCCTCGTCGAGGCCCATCAGGGCGAAGACCCGCTTCTGGACGTCGCTGCGGTGGATCCGGATGGACCCCCCGCCGATCTCGTTGCCGTTGCAGACGATGTCGTAGGCCCAGGCCAGCGCCTGTCCCGGGTCGTCGTCGAAGTGCTCGAGGTCCTGGGGGCTGGTGAAGGCGTGGTGGACCGCGGTCCAGGCGCCGCTGCCCACGGCGACGTCGCCGGCGGCGGTGGCGTCGGCGGCCGGCTCGAACAGGGGCGCGTCGACGACCCAGACGAAGCTCCAGGCGTCCGTCCCTTGTCCTGAGCCTGTCGAAGGGAGCAGGTCACCACGTCGGCCGATCTCCAGCCGGGCCGCCCCGAGCAGGGCACGACTGCTCTTGGCCTGGCCGGCGGCGAAGAAGATGCAGTCGCCCGGCTCGGCACCCACGTGCGCGGCGATGCCCGCCTTCTCCTCCTCGCTGATGTTCTTGGCGACCGGTCCGGTCAGCTCGCCGTCCTCCTTGACCAGCAGGTAGGCCAGTCCGCGGGCTCCGCGCTGCTTGGCCCACTCCTGCCACGCGTCGAGCTGCTTGCGCGGCTGAGCGGCCCCGCCCGGCATCACGACCGCGCCGACGTACTCGGACTGGAAGACCCGGAACGGGGTGTCGGCGAAGAACTCGGTGCACTCGACGAGCTCGAGTCCCATCCGCAGGTCGGGCTTGTCGGTCCCGAACCGGGCCATCGACTCGGCGTACGTCAGCCGAGGCAGCGGCGTGGGGACCTCGTACCCGACGAGCGCCCAGAGCGCGGACAGGATCTCCTCGCTGAGCGCGATCACGTCGTCCTGCTCGACGAAGCTCATCTCGATGTCGAGCTGGGTGAACTCCGGCTGCCGGTCGGCCCGGAAGTCCTCGTCGCGGTAGCACCGGGCGATCTGGTAGTAGCGCTCCATGCCGGCGACCATCAGCAGCTGCTTGAACAGCTGCGGGCTCTGCGGCAGGGCGTACCAGCTGCCGGGCCGCAGCCGCGCGGGCACGAGGAAGTCGCGAGCACCCTCGGGCGTGGACCGCGTCAGCGTGGGCGTCTCCACCTCGACGAAGTCGTGCCGGTCGAGGACGTCGCGTGCGGCCCGGTTGACCCGGCTGCGCAGCCGGAGGGCGGAGTTGGGACCGCTGCGGCGCAGGTCGAGGTAGCGGTGCCGGAGACGAGCCTCCTCGCCCACCTCCACGTGCTCGTCGATCGGGAACGGCAGCGGCGCGGACTCGCTGAGCACCTCGACCTGCGAGGCGATCACCTCGATGTCGCCCGTGGGCAGGTTGGCGTTCTGGTTGCCCTCGGGGCGCTGGGCCACGGTGCCGGTGACCTTGAGGCAGTACTCGTTGCGCAGGCCGTGGGCGACGTCCTCGTCGCGGATGACGACCTGGACGACACCGCTGGACTCGCGCAGGTCGATGAACGCCACACCCCCGTGGTCGCGGCGCCGGGCCACCCACCCGGCGAGGGTCACCTCGGCGTCGACGTCGGTGGAGCGCAGACTGCCTGCGTCGTGGGTGCGGATCACTGGGAGGACTCCTCGGGGACGGTGGTGACGATGCGGGGACGCAGGTCCTCGACGGGGGGCGTCCAGGTGGTGACGTCGACCGGGGTCTGGTCGCCACTGCGGATGTCCTTGACCTCGACGGTCCCGTCGGGGCCGGGGAACAGGACGAAGGGGATGCCACGCCGCTCGGCGTACCGGATCTGCTTGCCGAACTTCTGCGCCGACGGCGCGACCTCACACGGTACGCCGTTGGCACGCAGCTGGCCGGCGAGGGTGTTGCTCGCCGTGCGGGTGTCCTCGTCCACGACGGCGACGAGCACGGCGCTGGGCACCGACCGGTCCGCGACGACCACTCCCTGGCCGAGCAGCGGGACCAGCACGCGGCTGACCCCGAGGGAGATGCCGACACCGGGATAGGTGGTGCGTCCGTCGGTGGCGAGGGCGTCGTACCGGCCCCCGGAGCAGATGGACCCCAGGCTCTCGTAGCCCTCCAGCCGGGTCTCGAAGACCGTGCCGGTGTAGTAGTCCAGCCCGCGGGCGATCCGGAGGTCGGCCACGATCTCCACGCGATCGGTGACGAGCGGGGCACAGCCCTCCACCACGGCCGCGAGCTCCTCGAGCCCCTCGTCGAGCAGCGGATCGCTCACGCCGAGGCCCCGCACCCGCTCGACGAAGGAGGTGTCCGGGGTGCAGATGGAGGCGAGCGCCAGGCACTGGTCGGCCTGGTCGAGGCTCAGGCCGGCATCCTCGCGCAGCTGCCGGTGGACCTGCGCGGCGGGCAGCTTGTCGAGCTTGTCGACCACCCGCATGACCGCAGCCGTGTCCTCGACCCCGAGACCGGTGTAGAAGCCCTGGATCAGCTTGCGGTTGTTGACCTGCAGCCGGAACCGGGGCAGGAAGTCGAGCTCTCCCAGGGCGTCGAGCATCACCCGGGCGACCTCGACGTCGTGGTGGAAGGCGAGGGTGTCGCGACCGATCACGTCGATGTCGGCCTGGGTGAACTCCCGGAACCGGCCCTCCTGGGGTCTCTCGCCCCGCCAGACCTTCTGCACCTGGTAGCGCCGGAACGGGAAGTCGAGCTTGCCGGCGTTCTCGAGGACGTAGCGGGCGAACGGCACGGTGAGGTCGAAGTGCAGGCCGATGCCGGCGTCGCCCTCCTCGGCCTGCAGCCGGCGGAGCACGTAGACCTCCTTGGAGGTCTCTCCCTTGCTCAGCAGCTGGTCCAGCGGCTCCACGGCGCGGGTCTCGACGTTGGCGAACCCGTGCAGCTCGAAGACGCGGGCGAGGCGGGCCAGCACCTGCTGCTCCACGTGACGCTGGGCGGGCAGCAGCTCGGGGAACCCGCTGAGCGGGGTGGGACGGCTCATCTCACAGACCTCGGGTGACCGGGTCCTGCAGCGACCCACTCGTCGCCGGGTCCTCGTCGTCCACGAGGTCGAGCAGGAACGGGTTGGTGGCGCGCTCCCGGGCGATGCTGGTCTGCTCGCCGTGGCCCGGGAGGACGACGATGTCGTCGGGCAGCGTCAGCACCTTCTCCCGCAGGCTGCGCAGCATGGTCGGGTGGTCACCCCCGGGGAGGTCGGTGCGTCCGATCGACCCCGCGAAGAGCAGGTCGCCGGAGAACATCACCTGCGAGACGTCGCCCGCGTCGTACGGCGTCCGGAAGGTGACCGAGCCCTCGGTGTGCCCCGGGGTGTGGTCGACGACGAAGCTGAGCCCGGCGAGCTCGAGGGTCTGGGCGTCGCCGAGCTCCTCGACCCGGTCCGGCTCGGCGAACTCGTACTTCCCGCCCAGCAGCATCGAGGTGGTCTCCGCGGACATGCCGGCCATCGGGTTGCTCAGCAGGTGCCGGTCGTCGGGATGGATCCAGGCGGTCGCGTCGTACGTCCCGGCCACGGGGGCCACGCACCACATGTGGTCGACGTGACCGTGGGTGACCAGCACCGAGACCGGCTTGAGCCGGTGCTCGCGCACCACCTGGGCCACGCCCTCGGCAGCGTCCTTGCCGGGGTCGATGACCACGCACTCGGCGCCGGGACCGGTCGCCGCGACGTAGCAGTTGGTGCCCCACGGTCCGGCCGGGAAGCCTGCGATCAGCACCGTCTCGTCTCCTGCATCCGGGGTCTGGCGGGGTTCGGCATCCGCCCCAGCCTACTGGCCCCGATCCCGAGGTCCCTCATGGCTACGATGAGCACGATCCGACACGGGGCCGGCGTACCGCCGCCGCGCCTCTCGAGCCGACCCAGAAGCAGGTGTAGGACGTGACCGCGCAGGGCAACACCCCCGACGGCGACGCCCCGAACGTGACCGGCGTGACCGACACGACCGGCGACGCGACCGGCGAACACCGGCGACCGGCGACGCGACCGGCGACGCGACCGGCGACGCGACCGGCGACGCGACCGGCGACGCTGGCGAGACGACCGGCGACGCTGCCGGGAGCCCCTCCCCCACGGCATCCGGTGAGAGCGCCGGCCCCGGCGAGCTGGTCAGCCGCTGGGGCCGGGTCGCCGCGGACGGCACCGTGTTCGTGCGCACGCCCGACGGCGAGCGGGCGGTCGGCCAGTACCCCGAGGGGTCGCCGGAGGAGGCGCTGGCGTTCTTCACCCGCCGCTACGACGCGCTCGCCTTCGAGGTGCAGCTCCTCGAGCAGCGCGTGCACGGCGGGGCGTTGAGCCCCGACGAGGCCACCGAGTCGATCAAGCAGGTCGCGGCGCAGCTCGTGGAGCCGCACGCGGTCGGCGACATCACCTCGCTCACGGCCCGGCTCGACGCGCTCGGGCCGCTGATCGCCGTACAGCGTGGCCAGCGGCGCGCCGACCGCGCCAAGCGCATCGAGGAGGCCCACACCCGCAAGCAGGAGATCGTGGCCGAGGCCGAGAAGATCTCCCAGGGCAAGGACTGGCGCAACGGCGTCAACCGCCTGCGTGACCTCCTCGAGGAGTGGAAGTCGCTCCCCCGCCTCGAGCGCAAGCGCGACGACGAGCTGTGGCACCGCTTCTCCGGGGCCCGCACCGCCTACACGCGCCGGCGCAAGGCGCACTTCGCCGAGCTCGGCGAGAAGCGCGAGGGGGCCCGGGTGGTCAAGGAGCGCCTGCTGAAGGAGGCCGAGGAGCTGAGCACCTCGACCGACTGGGGACCGACCTCGAGCCGCTACCGGTCGTTGATGTCGGACTGGAAGGCCGCGGGACCGGCACCGCGCGAGGTCGAGGAGCAGCTGTGGCAACGCTTCCGGGCCGCGCAGGACACCTTCTTCGGTGCCCGTGACGCCGCCAACGCCGAGCAGGACCGCGAGTTCGCCGCCAACGCGGAGAAGAAGAAGGAGCTGCTCGTCGAGGCGGAGGCCCTCCTCCCGGTCACCGACATCGAGGCGGCCAAGCGCGCCTTCCGCGACCTCGCGGAGCGCTGGGACGCCGCTGGCAAGGTGCCGCGTGACGAGATCAAGCCGCTGGAGAGCCGGATGCGCAAGGTGGAGCAGGCGATCCGATCGGTCGAGGACGACCAGTGGCGGCGCTCGGACCCCGAGAAGTCCGCCCGGGCCGACGACATGCTGGGCCAGCTCGAACGCGCCATCTCCGGGCTCGAGGCCGACCTCGAGCAGGCCCGCGCCGCCGGCGACCAGCGCAAGGTCAAGGACCTCGAGGACACCCTCGCCTCGCGCCAGCAGTTCCTCGAGATGGCCCGCAAGGCCGCCGCCGACTACTCCTGAGCGGGCACTGCACGCACACGCAAGCACGCTGAGCGGGCACTGCACGCACATCCCAGCCCAGCGAGCGGGCACTGCACGCACATCCCAGCACGCTGAGCGGGCACTGCACGCACGTCCCAGCACGCTGAGCGGGCACTGCACGCACACCTGAGCACGCTGAGCGGGCACTGCACGCACATCCCAGCCCAGCGAGCGGGCACTCCATGCACGCTTCGACGAGCCCACACGTACGTCCAGTGCCCGGTCGGCGCGCTCGGGCGTACGTCCAGTGCCCGGTCGGCGGGCTCGGGCGTACGTCCAGTGCCCGGTCGGCGGGCTGGGCGTACGTCCAGTGCCCGGTCGGCGGGCTACTGGGTGATCCGGTAGGCGTCGAAGACGCCGTCGACCTGGCGCACGGCCTTGAGGATGGCGCCGAGGTGCTTGGGGTCGCCCATCTCGAAGGCGAAGCGGCTCTTGGCCACCCGGTCGCGGCTGGTGGTCAGGCTCGCGGAGAGGATGTCGACGTGCTGGTCGGAGAGCACCATGGTGATGTCGGAGAGCAGCCGCGCGCGGTCGAGGGCCTCGACCATGATCTGGACCAGGAACGTCGACTGAGAGGTGGGGGCCCACTCCACGTCGGCGAGGCGCTCGGGGTGGCTGAGCAGCGAGGTGGCGTTGGTGCAGTCGCGGCGGTGCACCGAGATGCCGTCGCCGCGGGTGACGAAGCCGAGGATCTCGTCGCCGGGCACCGGCGTGCAGCACCGTGCGAGCTTGACCAGGACGTCGCTCGCGCCCTTGACCACCACGCCCGAGTCGTGGGCCTGTGTGCCGCGGCGCCGAGGTCGGGTGATCGTCACCGCCTCGGCGAGATCCTCCGCGGCCCCCTCGTTGCCACCGGAGACCTCGATGACCTTGCGCACCACGGTCTGGGCGCCGAGGTTGCCCTCGCCGACCGCGGCGTAGAGCGCCGAGACGTCGGCCAGCCGCATCTCGTTGGCCACCTGGGTCAAGGACTCGTGGGTCATCACGCGCTTGAGCGGCAGACCCTCCTTGCGCATCAGCCGGGCGATCTGCTCCTTGCCCTGCTCGATGGCCTCCTCGCGGCGCTCCTTGGTGAACCAGTGCCGGATCTTGCTCCGGGCTCGCGGCGACTTGGCGAACTGCAGCCAGTCGCGTGAGGGACCGGCGTTGGGCGACTTGGAGGTGAAGACCTCCACCACGTCCCCGTGCTCCAGCACCGACTCCAGCGGCACGAGGCGTCCGTTGACCCGGGCCCCGATCGTGTGGTGGCCGACCTCGGTGTGGATCGCGTAGGCGAAGTCGACCGGGGTCGAGCCGATGGGCAGGCCCATCACGTCACCGCGGGGGGTGAAGACGAAGACCTCGGCACTGTTGATCTCGAAGCGCAGCGAGTCCAGGAACTCGCCCGGGTCCTCGACCTCGTTCTGCCAGTCGAGCAGCTGGCGCAGCCACTGCATGTCGGAGTCGCTGGGCTCGGCCTTGCTCTCCGCACCGGTGCGCGCGTCCTCCTTGTACTTCCAGTGCGCGGCGACGCCGTACTCGGCGCGGCGGTGCATGCCGATCGTCCGGATCTGCATCTCCACCGGCTTGCCCGAGGGGCCGATCACGGTCGTGTGCAGCGACTGGTACATGTTGAACTTCGGCATCGCCACGTAGTCCTTGAACCGGCCGGGAAGCGGGTTCCAGCGGTTGTGCAGCACCCCCAGTACGCCGTAGCACTCCGGGTCGGAGTCCACCAGGATCCGGATGCCGACGAGGTCGTAGATGTCGGAGAACTCGCGACCGCCGTGGATCATCTTCTGGTAGATCGAGTAGTAGTGCTTGGGTCGGCCGGTGACGCGCGCGTTGATGCGGGCGGCGCGCAGGTCCTTCTCGACCTGGGTGGTCACCTCGGCCAGGAACTGGTCGCGCGACGGGGCCCGCTCGGCCACGAGACGGACGATCTCGTCGTAGATCTTGGGGTGCAGGGTCGCGAAGGCGAGGTCCTCCAGCTCCCACTTGAGGGTGTTCATGCCCAGTCGGTGAGCCAGGGGCGCGTAGATCTCGAGCGTCTCGCGCGACTTGCGCTCCTGGGTCTCCGGCTTGACGTAGCGCAGCGTGCGCATGTTGTGCAGCCGGTCGGCCAGCTTGATGACCAGGACCCGGATGTCCTTGCTCATCGCGACGATCATCTTGCGGATGGTCTCGGCCTGCGCGGAGTCGCCGTACTTGACCTTGTCGAGCTTGGTCACCCCGTCGACCAGCAGCGCCACCTCGTCCCCGAAGTCGCTGCGCAGCGCGTCGAGGGTGTACGCCGTGTCCTCGACCGTGTCGTGCAGCAGGGCGGCGACGAGGGTCGGCTCGGTCATGCCGATGTCCGCCAGGATCGTGGTGACCGCCAGCGGGTGGGTGATGTAGGGGTCGCCGCTCTTCCGGCTCTGACCGTGGTGGTACTTCTCCGCGATCGTGTAGGCCCGCTCCAGCAGGGCCAGGTCGGCCTTGGGGTGGTTGGCCCGCACCGTGCGGAACAAGGGCTCCAGGACCGGGTTGCCGACCTGCCGGCTCGTGCCGATGCGCGCCAGCCGGGCGCGCACACCCCGCCCCGTCAGCGACGAGGAGCGTTCCGCCGGCGCGGCAGCCGTCGGAGCGACCTCGGTCGACGGGTCGGTCACCACCCGGTCCTCGGCCATGCCACCTCCTCGGCGTCCCGCTGCGCGCACACCCCGGCCTGCTCCGGGACCCACACCGTCTCCCGGACTCCGCTCCAAGTCTAGGCGTCAGCCGGGCACGGCTCGTCGCTTCACCCCGGAGCCCGGGCCCATCGGTGCGCGGCCGGGCGCTCGCGGGCCCGGTCAGACGGTGTGCAGCACGGTGAGGTGCTGGTCGCCCAAGGCCTTCCGGCCGGACAGGAAGCTCAGCTCCAGGAGCATGGCGAAGCCGTGGACCTCGGCCTCGGCCTGGGCCACCAGCTCCGCGGTCGCGGCCGCGGTCCCACCGGTGGCCAGCACGTCGTCGACCACCAGCACCCGCTCGCCGGGCTCCAGGGCGTCGAGGTGCATCTCGAGGGTCTCGCTGCCGTACTCGAGGTCGTAGCTCACCGACCGCGTGTGCCAGGGCAGCTTGCCGGGCTTGCGCACCGGCACGAAGCCGACCCCGAGCGCCAGGGCCACCGGAGCCGCGAGGATGAACCCCCGCGCCTCCATGCCCACCACCTTGGCCACGCAGACCTCACCGTGCTCGTCGCGCCCGGCATCGGCCAGCGCCTCGACGACCGCGGTGAACGCATCGTGGTCGTCGAGCAGCGGGGTGATGTCCTTGAAGGTCACGCCGGGCTGCGGGAAGTCCGGGATGTCGCGCACCCGGGCACCGATCAGCAGGTCGAGATCCGTGCGGTCCACCGAGAGACTCACCGGTGGCGCTTGGAGCGGGGCTGGCGACTGGGCTGCGTACGCCGCGAGGAGCCGCCCTCGCTCAGCGGCTTCTTGGGCGCCGGTACGACGCGACCGGACCCGGACGCCTCGGGACGGCGCGGGGGTGCCGCGCTCGGACCCGCACCGCCACGGACGCCGTCGTCGTAGCCGTCGTCGTCGGGGTCGTCGAGACCGTCGTCGCCGAACGCCCGGCCCGAGGCAGCCGCCGGAGCCGCCGGAGCCATCTCCTCGGTGTACGGCACGTCGGCGTAGCGGTCGACCGAGCGGCGCGCGCGGGCCTTCGCCCGGGCGTCCTGGTGGGTGATCTCCTTCTCCGAGGCCTTCAGCTGCACCGCGAGCGGCGTGGCGATGAAGATCGAGGAGTAGGCACCGGCCGCCATGCCCACGAACAGCGACAGCGCGAGGTCCTTCAGCGAGCCCGACCCGAGGGTGGCCACGCCGACGTAGAGGATCGCGCCGACCGGCAGCAGCGCCACGATCGAGGTGTTGATCGAGCGCACCAGGGTCTGGTTGACCGCGAGGTTGGCCAGCTCGGCGTACGTGCGCCGACTCTGGCTCAGGTTGCGGGTGTTCTCCCGCACCTTGTCGAAGACCACGACGGTGTCGTAGAGGGAGAAGCCCAGGATCGTGAGCAGCCCGGTGACGGTGGCGGGGGTGACCTCGAACCCGGAGAGCGCGTAGACCCCCACGGTGATGACGACGTCGTGGGCCAGGGCCACCAGGGCGGCCGCGGACATCTTCCACTCCCGGAAGTAGGCCCAGATGAAGAGCACCACGAGGAAGAGGAACACCACCAGGCCGGTCAGGGCCCGCTGGGCGACCTGCTCCCCCCAGCTCGCGCCGACCTCCTGGGTGGAGATGTCGTTCTTGGCGTCGACCCCCACCGTCTCGGCGATGGTCTGGCTGACCGTGGTCGCCTGGTCGTTGGTGAGCTCCTCGGTCTGGACCCGGATGGACTCGCCGGAGGTGTTCACGATCGGCGACGACGCGGCGTCGAGACCCGTGCCCGCGACGGCCGTGCGGATCTTGTCCACGTTGGCCTGGGTCACCTGGTCGGCGGGGAGGCTGACGTTGTACTCCACGCCGCCCTCGAACTCGATGCCGAAGTTCAGGCCCTTGAAGAACAGCCCGGACACCGCGAGGAGCACGATGACCCCGGAGATGGCGTACCAGAGCCACTTGCGGCCCACGAAGTCGATCGAGACGTCGCCCTCGTAGAGCGCGTTGCCGAGTCGGCTCATCCGGCCCATCAGACCCTCCCCCCTACGAGTCCCGCGTCGCTGGGCGCGGCGTCCACGCCCAGGGTCTCCCTCGAGAGTCCGGAGAACCGGTGGCCGCTGTTGAAGAAGCGGCGACGTGCCAGCAGGGTCATCACCGGCTTGGTGAAGAAGAAGAACACGGCGACGTCGATGAGCGTGCTGATCCCCAGGGCGAACGCGAAGCCGCGCACGACGCCGATGGCGAAGATGTAGAGCACGACGGCCGCGAGCAGCGAGACGGCGTCGGCCGCCAGACAGGTGTTCCGGGCTCGGGCCCACCCGGTCTCCACGGCGACCCGCATCGACTTGCCGTCCCGCATCTCGTCGCGGATCCGCTCGAAGTAGACGATGAACGAGTCCGCCGTGATGCCCACCGCGACGATCAGTCCCGCGATGCCGGGCAGGGTCAGGGTGAAGCCGGCGGCCTGGGCGAGCACCAGCACCGCGGCGTAGGTCACCCCCGCTGCCACGATGAGGCTGGCGATCACGACGGCGCCGAGCCCGCGGTAGTAGAGCAGGCAGTAGAGCATCACGATGAGCAGCCCCACGATGCCGGCGAGGACGCCCGCCGAGAGCTGGTTGCCGGCCAGCGAGGGGCCGATGGTCTCCACCGTCGGCTTGGCGAACTTGATCGGCAGCGCGCCGTACTTCAAGGAGTTGGCCAGCGACGAGGCCTCGGCCTCGGAGAAGTCACCGGTGATCTGGGCGTTGCCGTCCAGGATCGGCTCGTTGACGCCGGCGTAGGAGATGACCTGGCCGTCGAGCACGATCGCGAACGTGCCGCCGTTGCGGTTCAGCGCCGTGCTGGCGTCGGCGAAGGTCTGGCGTGCGGTGCTCTTGAAGGCCAGGTTGACCGCCCAGCCGACACCGTTCTGCGGGGTGCCGTACGACGCCGAGCGCAGCTCGGTGCCCTCGATCAGCGCCGAGGAGAGCAGGAACTTCAGGCCGTCCTCGTTGCACGCGATCATCGGCTCGTCGGAGGGGTCGGCCGCGGGCGGGGCGTCCTCACCGCGTGGCGGGCAGGTGAACTCGGCGAAGCGCTGCAGCCACTTCTGCCCGGGGTCCTGGGCCCAGGCGATCGGGTCGTCGACCGGGGCACCCTCCTGGGTGACCTGGGGCTCCTGCGGTGCCGCGGGATCCTCGGGCTGTGGCGTCGGCTCGGCGCTGGGCGAGGCGTCGGCGAACGGCGCCGGGCGCGGCTTGGGGGTGGCCTTGTCGGTCTCGTCGGCCTTGTCGCCGGACTTGCCTCCGGGGTTGGCCTGGTCCGAGGGCGTGGCCTTGCCCGACGGGCTCGGCGAGCTGCTGGGCTCCGGGGCAGGCGTCCCGGGCTGGGGCTGCCCGGCCACGACGCGGAAGCGGAGCTGCGCGGTGCGCTTCACGGCGTCGACGAGGTTGGAGGCGTTCTCGCCGGGGATCTCGACGATGATGTTGCGGTCACCCTGGGTGGACACCTCGGCCTCGGAGACCCCGCTGCCGTTGACCCGGCGGTCGACGATGCTGGCCGCCTGCTGGAGCTTGGTGGGGGTCACCTCGCCACCCTCGGGGATCGCGGAGAGCGTGATCCGGGTGCCGCCCTCGAGGTCGAGACCCAGTCGCGGCTTCCAGGTCTGCCCGAGAGCCGCCAGCCCGTAGAGCACGAGGACCGTGAGCCCGAAGATCAGCAGCGTACGGGCGGGGCGGGGGGTCTTCTTCGCCACGTGTGGGTCTCCTCAGTCCTCGGTCCGGGGCGGGCCGTCGGGAGTCTCGGGGAACTCCGTCGGCTGGGTCCGGTCCGTGTCGGGCAGGTCCTCCACCCGGCGTACGACGACCTGGCGCGCCACCGTGACCACGGTGCCCGGTGCGATCTCGATGTCGACCCGTGCCTCGCCCAACGAACGGATCGTGCCGAAGATCCCCGCGGAGAGCACCACCTGGTCACCGACCTCGAGCTCGTTCTGCAGCTTCTCCACCTTCCGCTGCTGGTTCCGGGCGGGTCGCATGACGACCGCCCAGAAGAGGACCAGGGCCGCGAGCACGACGAGCAGCTCCATGGCAGGCACCACACACTCCAATGACGGGGAACAGGATCCGAGGGTGCGCCGTCTCCTGCGGGATCGACCCGCGAAGCCCGGTCAGGCACCGAAAAGGCAGTGTAACCGGCACTCGCGCCTCAGTCTGACTCCGACCCGAACAGCGTGGGGTCGGAGCTCCAGGCGCTCGCCGGTGCGGTGAGTCCGAGGTGCTCCCAGGCCGCGCTGGTGGCCACCCGGCCCCGCGGCGTCCGCGCCAGCAGGCCGGTGCGCACCAGGAACGGCTCGGCGACCTCCTCGACGGTCTCGCGCTCCTCACCGACGGCGACGGCGAGCGTGCTGACCCCCACCGGTCCCCCGCCGAAGCGTCGGCACAGGGCGTCCAGGACTGCCCGGTCGAGGCGGTCGAGGCCGGACTCGTCGACCTCGAACAGGGTCAGTGCGGCCTGCGCCAGGGTCCGGGTGACGACGCCGTCCGCGCGCACCTGGGCGTAGTCGCGCACCCGGCGGAGCAGACGGTTGGCGATCCGCGGGGTCCCCCGCGAGCGGGTCGAGATCTCGGCGCCCCCGTCGGGACGCAGGTCGACCTCGAGCAACCCGGCGGAGCGCCGGACGATGCGCTCGAGGTCGGCGGGCTCGTAGAACTCCAGGTGGGCGGTGAAGCCGAACCGGTCGCGCAGCGGGCTGGGCAGCAGGCCGGCGCGCGTGGTCGCTCCCACCATGGTGAACGGCGGGATCTCCAGCGGGATCGCGGTCGCACCCGGCCCCTTGCCGATGACCACGTCGACCCGGAAGTCCTCCATGGCCATGTAGAGCATCTCCTCGGCCGGCCGCGACATCCGGTGGATCTCGTCGACGAAGAGCACGTCTCCCTCGTTGAGCCCCGAGAGGATCGCGGCCAGGTCGCCGGCGTGGGTGATCGCCGGCCCGCTGGTGAGCCGCAGCGGGGCGTTCATCTCCGCCGCGACGATCATCGCCAGCGTCGTCTTGCCCAGACCGGGCGGTCCGCTGAGCAGGACGTGGTCGGGTACGGCGCCCCGCGCGCGGGCCGCGTCGAGCAGGAGGCCGAGCTGCTCGCGCACCCGCTCCTGGCCGACCACCTCGCCCAGCGTGCGAGGCCGCAGCGCCGCCTCGACGACGCGCTCGTCGCCGTCGGCGTCGACGTCGGTGAGCGGCCGACTGGTCAGGTAGGCGATCTCGGACTCGTCGAGCTCGGACTCGTTCATCGGCGCCCCACCTCCGGTCGCCCCCGGGCGCTCATGCCTTGCTCAGCGTGCGCAGGGCCGCGCGCAGCAGCCGGGCCACGTCCGGCGAGGGCATCTGCTCGGCCTCGGGGGCGACCTGGCCGATGGCCCGGTCTGCCTCCTTGGCCGACCAGCCGAGACCGACCAGTCCTGCCTGCACCTGTCCCTGCCAGTCGTGGCCGTTGCTCCGGCTCACCGGCGCCGGCTCGCTCGAGGACGTCGGCACGCCGATCCGGTCACGCAGCTCCAGGATGATCCGCTGGGCGCCCTTCTGGCCGATCCCCGGGACGGTGGTCAGCGTCTTGACGTCGTCGCCGGCGACGGCGCGCCGGAGCGTCTCGGGGCGGTGGACGGCGAGCATCGCCTGGGCCAGCTTGGGGCCGACGCCGCTGGCGGTCTGGAGCAGCTCGAAGAGCTGCTTCTCGTCCTCGTCGGCGAAGCCGAACAGGGTCAGCGAGTCCTCCCGCACCACCATGCTGGTGGGCAGCAGCGCCTCGGTGCCGGTGCGCAGCCCGGCCAGCGTGTCCGGGGCGCAGTGCAGCTCGAGCCCGACTCCACCCACCTCGACCACCGCGGTGGTCAGGCCCAGCGCGGCCACCCGGCCCCGCACGAACGCGATCATCGTGGTCCTCCTCGTCGCTGGACGGCGGCACCCCGCGCCTGGAGCGCCAGGGCGGCGTCGATCCGGTCGGACGCGCCGCCGCGCCAGATGTGGCAGATCGCCAGGGCGAGGGCGTCGGCAGCGTCTGCGGGCCTGGGGGTCTCGCTGAGGCGCAGCAGCCGGGTCACCATGGCCCCCACCTGCTGCTTGTCGGCGCGCCCGTGCCCGGTGACGGCGGCCTTGACCTCGCTCGGCGTGTGCAGGGCCACCGGGAGGCCCCGCCGGGCGGCGACCAGCAGGGCGACCCCGCTTGCCTGAGCCGTGCCCATCACCGTGCGGACGTTGTGCTGGCTGAACACGCGCTCGACCGCGACGGCGTCGGGGCAGGTGGCGTCCAGCCACTGCTCGAGACCGGCCTCGATCTGGCGCAGGCGCTCGGCGACGTCCTCGGTGGCGCCGGTGCGCACCACGTCGACCGCGACCAGCGACAGCGGGCGGCCGACCGAGCCCTCGACCACGCCCACCCCACAACGGGTGAGCCCCGGGTCGATGCCGAGCACGCGCACGCTGGCTCCTCGCGTCTGGATGGGCCGTCGCCGGCCTGCATCGTCCGAACACCTGTTCGCAGCACGCTAGCCCGGCGCGGGCTCGGGCACGGGCGCGACGCGCCGCGACGCTCAGGCGTCGATGGCCGCCATCACGTCGTCGGAGACCTCGAAGTTGGCGTAGACGTTCTGCACGTCGTCGAGGTCCTCGAGGGCCTCGACGAGCCGGAACACCTTGCCGGCACCGTCCTCGTCGAGGTCGACCTGCATGCTCGGCAGGAAGGAGGCCTCCGCGGAGTCGTAGTCGATGCCGGCGGCCTGGAGCCCCGTGCGGGCGGCGACCAGGTCGGTGGCCTCGGTGACCACCTCGAAGGAGCCGTCGAGGTCGTTGACCTCCTCGGCACCCGCCTCGAGGGTGGCCTCGAGGACGTCGTCCTCGGTCACCGTGCGGCCCTCCTGCTCGGCCGGGACGATCACCACGCCCTTGCGGTTGAACATGTAGGAGACCGAGCCCGGGTCGGCGAGCGACCCGCCGTTGCGGGTCATCGCGGTGCGGACCTCCATGGCGGCGCGGTTCTTGTTGTCGGTCAGGCACTCGATCAGGAACGCCACGCCACCGGGGCCGTAGCCCTCGTACATGATCGTGGAGTACTCCGCGCCTCCGGCCTCGGCGCCCGAGCCGCGCTTGACCGCGCGGTCGATGTTGTCGTTGGGGACCGAGGACTTCTTGGCCTTCTGGATCGCGTCGTACAGGGTGGGGTTGCCCGCCGGGTCGCCGCCGCCCATCCGGGCCGCGACCTCGATGTTCTTGATCAGCTTGGCGAACATCTTGCCGCGACGGGCGTCGATGACGGCCTTCTTGTGCTTGGTCGTCGCCCACTTGGAGTGGCCTGACATCGGTGCGGTTCCTTCCCTCGTGTGCGGGTGGTCAGCCGGCGGCCGTCTGCTCGACGATCTCGCCGAAGAGCCGGTGGATGCGGTCGTCGTCGCCCACCTCGGGGTGGAACGACGTCGCCATCAGCGTGCCCTGCCTGACCGCGACGATCCTACCCACGGCCTCACCGCCCTCCACCCGGGCGAGGACCTCCACGCCCTCGCCCACGGCCTCCACCCAGGGGGCCCGGATGAACACCGCGTGGACGGGCTCCGCCAGTCCGCGCACGTGCACCTCGCCCTCGAAGGAGTCGACCTGCCGGCCGAACGCGTTGCGCCGCACGGTGATGTCGAGGCCACCGACGGTCTCCTGTCCGACGGCCCCGTCCTCGACCCGGTCGGCCAGCATGATCATCCCGGCACAGGTCCCGAGCACGGGCATCCCGCCGTCGATCCGCTTGCGCAGCGGCTCGAGCAGGTCGAACATCCGCGCGAGCTTGGCCATCGTCGTGGACTCGCCTCCGGGGATCACCAGGGCTGCGCACGCCTCGAGCTCCTCGGGGCGGCGTACGGCGAGGGTGGGGTACCCGAGCCGGGTGAGAGCGGCCAGGTGCTCGCGGACGTCACCCTGGAGCGCCAGGACGCCGATGGTGGGGGTGGGCACACCACGAGTCTAGGAGCGGCGCGTCGAGTCTCACGGCGCGGCCTGTCGGTGGTCGGTCCTAGGGTCGTGGCACCAGTCAGAGACCACCCGAGGAGGCCTGGTGAGGATGGACTACCGGATCGAGCTCGTGCTGCTGCCGGTCACGGACGTGGACCGCGCCCGCACCTTCTACGGCGACACCCTGGGCTGGCCCGTCGACCACGACGTGACGGTCGACGAGAGCACCCGTTTCGTGCAGGTGACACCGCCCGGGTCCGCGTGCTCGATCGCCTTCGGCCGCGGGATCAGCGAGATGGAGCCCGGCACGTTGCGAGCCCTCCAGGTCGTGGTCGACTCGGCGGACGCGGCCCTGGGCGACGTACGGGGTCGCGGGGTGGACGCCCGCGGCGTGGACGAGCAGCCCTGGGGCCGGTTCGTCCACTTCGCCGACCCCGACGGCAACACCTGGACGCTGCAGGAGCTGCCGGGCACTGCCTCCGTCGGGGGCTGAGACGAAGCAGGTCCCGGGGGGTGCCTCCCCCGCGGCGGCACCCACCGGGACCCGGTGTGGATCGCTGCGAAGCGATCTGGCGCAATCGTCGCGGTTCGGGACGCCGAATATCGACGTATCGGACAAACCTGTCAAAATGGTCTATACCAGTACGAAACTACCAGCCGCGTTCGGCGAGCCGGTGCGGGGCCGGCAGGTCCTCCACGTTGATGCCGACCATGGCCTCACCGAGCCCGCGCGAGACCTTGGCGACGACGTCGGGGTCGTCGTAGAACGTGGTCGCCTTGACCACGGCCTCGGCCCGCTGGGCCGGGTTGCCGGACTTGAAGATTCCCGAGCCGACGAAGACACCCTCGGCACCGAGCTGCATCATCATCGCGGCGTCGGCGGGCGTGGCGATGCCTCCCGCGGTGAACAGCACCACGGGCAGGCGGCCGGTCTCGGCGACCTCCTTGACCAGGTCGTAGGGCGCCTGGAGCTCCTTGGCCGCCACGAACAGCTCCTCGGCGGGCAGCGAGGCCAGTCGGCGCAGCTCCTGCCGGATCGTGCGCATGTGGGTGACCGCGTTGGAGACGTCGCCGGTGCCGGCCTCGCCCTTGGAGCGGATCATCGCGGCACCCTCGGTGATCCGTCGCAGCGCCTCGCCGAGGTTGGTGGCACCGCACACGAACGGCACCGTGAAGGCCCACTTGTCGATGTGGTGGGCGTAGTCGGCCGGCGTGAGCACCTCGGACTCGTCGACGTAGTCGACCCCGAGGCTCTGCAGCACCTGCGCCTCGGCGAAGTGGCCGATGCGGGCCTTGGCCATCACCGGGATGGAGACGGCCTCGATGATCCCGTCGATCATGTCGGGGTCGCTCATCCGCGAGACGCCGCCCTGCGCCCGGATGTCGGCAGGCACGCGCTCCAGCGCCATCACCGCCACCGCTCCCGCGTCCTCGGCGATCTTTGCCTGCTCCACGGTGACCACGTCCATGATCACACCGCCGCGCAGCATCTCGGCCATGCCGCGCTTGACCCGCGCGGTGCCGGTCTCGGGGCCGGTCTCGGGGCCGGTCTCGGTGCCGGTCTGGCGGGCGCTCTGGGGGCCGGTCTGTGACGTGGAGGAAGGGTGCTCAGCCATGCCCCGATCCTACGTCCGGAGCCCGGCAGGTCGGGACGCGGGACCGCCGCGCACCGGTGGCCCCTCCGACTCGGGGCCGGCTCGGGCCGGGCCCGGTCCGGGCGAGGCTCAGACGCCGTCGGCGGCGGTGCCCTCGCCGGCCTCCGCGAGCGCCTGGCGGCGTACCTTCAGCACGCGCAGCAGCACCGTCTGGGTGTTGGCCAGCGCCAGCGCCCACAAGGTGAGGTACATCAGCTCCGGCACGCCGAAGAGCGCCCCGAGGCCGGTCATCACCAGGATCGCGACGATCCGGTCCGCCCGCTCGGCGATCCCGCCACGCGCGTCCAGGCCCAGCGACTCCGCGCGGGCGCGGGCGTAGGAGGTGACCGCGCCCATCACCAGGCAGTACAGGCTCAGGCACAGGTAGAGGTAGCTGTCCCCGGGCCCGGCGAAGTAGAGCACCAGGCCGCCGAAGATGGCCGCGTCGCCGATCCGGTCGAGGGTGGAGTCGAAGAACGCCCCGAACTTCGAGGTCCGTCCGGTCCGGCGCGCCATGGCGCCGTCGACGAGGTCGCTGAAGATGAAGGCGGTGATGAACAGGACGCCGGCCAGCAGGTGGCCCCGGGGGAAGAACACCAGCGCCCCGGTGCACACCCCGGCGGTGCCCACGAGGGTGACGGCGTCCGGGCTGACCCCCAGCCGTACGAGCAGGGTGACCACGGGCGCCAGCACGACGCCCTGCCAGAACTCCTTGAACCGGTCCAACATGTCGCGAGCACGCTACCGGGCCACCAGGGCCTGCCTAGACCCAGGACTCCGCCAGCAGGCTCCGGGTGTCGTGCAGCAGCTGGGGCAGTGCCCTGGTCTGCGCGATGACCGGCATGAAGTTCTGGTCGCCCGCCCAGCGTGGGACGACGTGCTGGTGCAGGTGCGCCGCGATGCCGGCACCGGCGATGGCCCCCTGGTTCATCCCGATGTTGAAGCCGTGCACGCCCGAGACGCCGCGCAGCGTGGTCATCGCCCGCTTGGTCAGCGCCGCGATCTCCTCCGCCTCGGCGTCGGTGGTCTCGGTGTAGTCGGCGATGTGCCGGTAGGGGCAGACCATCAGGTGCCCAGGGGCGTAGGGATAGAGGTTGAGCACCACGTACGCCGCCTCGCCGCGGTGCACGATCAGCCCCTCGTCGTCCTCGAGTCCGGGAGCCCGGCAGAACGGGCACTCCCCCTCGGAGTCGTCGGCCGGCTTGCTCTCACCCCGGATGTAGGCCATCCGGTAGGGCGTCCAGAGCCGGCTCAGCGCGTCGGGCCGGCCGACACCGTCCTGGTGGAAGACCTCGTCCATGCGTCCGCTCACACCTGGCTGCGCGAGGCGACCGCCTCGGCGACCCGCGCGATCGCCTCGTCGACGGGCACGCCGTTGTCCTGGCGGCCGTCGCGGTAGCGGAAGCTGACCGCGCCCGCCTCCACGTCGGCGTCGCCGGCGATCACCATGAACGGCACCTTCTGCAGCTGGGCGTTGCGGATCTTCTTCTGCATCCGGTCGTCGGAGTCGTCGACCTCGACCCGCAGCCCGACGGCACGCATGCGCTGCGCGACCTCGGCGAGGTAGCCGTGGTGGCGCTCGGCGATCGGGATCCCCTCCACCTGGACCGGCGCGAGCCAGGGCGGGAAGGCGCCGGCGTAGTGCTCGACGAGCACGCCGAAGAACCGCTCGATCGAGCCGAACTTGGCGGAGTGGATCATCACCGGCTGCTGCCGGGACCCGTCGGCGGCCTGGAACTCCAGGCCGAAGCGGGCCGGCTGGTTGAAGTCGTACTGGATGGTGGACATCTGCCAGGTGCGGCCGATGGCGTCACGCGCCTGGACCGAGATCTTCGGTCCGTAGAACGCGGCGCCGCCCGGGTCGTCGACCAGCTCGAGACCGGTCGAGGTGGCCACGTCCTGGAGGATCTTCGTGGCGACCGCCCAGTCCTCCTCGGAGCCGACGAACTTCTCCGAGGTGTCGTCGCGGGTGGACAGCTCGAGGTAGTAGTCGTCGAGGCCGAAGTCCTTGAGCAGGCTGAGCACGAACTCCAGCAGGTGGGCGATCTCGCTCGGCGCCTGCTCGGGCGTGCAGTAGGAGTGCGAGTCGTCCTGGGTCATCCCGCGGACGCGGGTCAGGCCGTGCACGACACCGGACTTCTCGAAGCGGTAGACCGAGCCGAACTCGAAGAGCCGCAGCGGCAGCTCCCGGTACGAGCGCCCGCGCGACCTGAAGATCAGGTTGTGCATCGGGCAGTTCATCGCCTTGAGGTAGTAGTCGCTGCCCTCCATGTGCATGGGCGGGAACATGGTGTCGGCGTAGTAGGGCAGGTGGCCCGAGGTCTCGAAGAGTCCCTGCTTGGCGATGTGCGGCGTGCCGACGTACTCGAAGCCCTCCTCGATGTGGCGGCGGCGGACGTAGTCCTCCATCTCGCGCTTGACCACCCCGCCCTTGGGGTGGAAGACGGCCATGCCCGAACCGATCTCGTCGGGGAAGCTGAACAGGTCCAGCTCGCGGCCGAGCCGGCGGTGGTCGCGCCGCTCGGCCTCCTCGAGGCGGTGCAGGTGCTCGGCCAGCGCCTCCTTGGACTCCCAGGCGGTGCCGTAGATGCGCTGCAGCTGCTTGTTCTTCTCGTCGCCGCGCCAGTACGCCGCAGCGGAACGCATCAGCTTGAACGCCGGGATGCGCTTGGTGGTGGGCAGGTGCGGTCCGCGGCAGAGGTCCTTCCACGCCGTCTCACCCGACCGGTTCAGGTTGTCGTAGATGGTGAGCTCGCCGGCCCCGACCTCCGCGCTCGCGCCCTCGGCGGCGTCCCCGGCCGCCCCCTTGAGCCCGATCAGCTCGAGCTTGTACGGCTCGTCGGCCAGCTCGGTGCGTGCGTCCTCGTCGGTGACGGCTCGGCGCGAGAAGCGCTGGTTCTCCTTGACGATCTTGCGCATCCGCGTCTCGATCTTCTCGAGGTCCTCCGGCACGAACGGCGTCTCGACGTCGAAGTCGTAGTAGAAGCCGTTCTCCACCGGGGGCCCGATCCCGAGCTTCGCCTCCGGGAACAGATCCTGCACCGCCTGGGCCAGCACGTGGGCGGTGGAGTGGCGCAGGATGTCGCGACCGTCGGCACTGTCGATGACGACCGGCTCGACCTCGTCGCCGTCGGCGAGCTCGTGGGCGAGGTCGCGCAGCACACCGCCGACGCGGGCGGCGATCACCTCCGGGGTCTCCGCGAACAGCTCCCAGGCCCGGGTCCCGGCGGGGACCGTGCGGTCATCGCGCGCGTCGGGACGGACGAGGGCGACGGTGATCTCGGGCACGAGGGTGACTCCTGGGGTGGTGGTGCGCGTGGCGGCGGCCGCGCGGGCAGCGCTGGGCCTCGATCGTATCGACGTGACGAGCCGGTCGCGTACCGGGTTTGCGCGCCTCAGGTGCCCAGGCGGCGGCGCGTGGGCAGCTCCGGGGCCGGCCCGAGCTCCTGCATGTGCTCGGCCTGCCGACTCAGCCGCCGGCCCAGGCGCCCGGCCCAGGGCGCGGCCGTGAGCCCGTGCGCGAACACGCTGAGCAGCACGGTCCAGGCCGCGTAGGCGTAGACGGTCTCCCCCTCGACGTCGGTGACCGCCTCGGCCACGAGCAGGGCGAACAGGATCGAGGCCAGGCCCCGCGGCCCGAACCAGCCCAGGAACAGCCGGGTCTCGAGGAGGGTGCCGCTGCCGACCAGGGCGACCAGCACCGGCACCATGCGGATGACGGTGAGCGAGAGGACGGCGTACGCCAGCACCGTCCAGGAGACCTGGTCGAGGACCGGACCGGCGATCGCGGCGCCGAACAGCAGGAACGTGATCGCGCTGAACAGCTCACCCTCGTCCTCGGTGAAGTCCTGCACCCCGGCGCACTGGCGCCGCGCCACCTGTCCGAAGGCCAGCCCCGCGGTGAACGCGGCGATGAACCCGTTGCCGCCCAGCACCTCGGCGAGCGAGTACGCCGCGGCGGCGAACGCGATCGTGGCCAGCTGGCGGTAGATGCCCTCCACGGCTCCCGCCGCCACCCGGGAGTCGAGCAGCCGACCACCGACCGCACCGACCAGCAGACCGATGGCGACGCCGACCCCGACCTGCTGCACCGCGAGACCGACCCAGTCCCCCGCGCCCCCGGCCTCCTCGGCGGCGACCACGGCGATCAGCACCGTCACCACCGGGACGGCGATCCCGTCGTTGAGCCCGCTCTCCACGTTGAGCGCCTGCCGCACGCGCACCGGCAGCCGGGAGTCGCTCACCACGGCCTGTCCGAGGGCTGCGTCGGTGGGCGCGAGCACGGCGGCGAGGAGCGCCGCGCCGGCCACGCCGAGACCGGGGACCAGCAGCGCGCCGAGGAAGGTGCCGGCCGCGATCGTCAGCGGCATGCCGATCCCGAGCAGCCGGCCCGGCAGCGCCGCCTGGCGACGGAGCGCACGCAGGTCGATGCGGATCGCGTCGGTGAACAGCACCAGCACCAGCGTGGCCTCGACGAGGACCGAGACCGCCTCACTGGTCAGGTCGAGGTCGAACCAGCCCAGACCGCCGACGCCGACGAGGAGCCCGATGCCGGTGAAGACCATCGGCGCCGTCACCGGCGTCAGGGACAACCGGCCGGAGACCAGCGCGAAGGCGAGCACGGAGAGCGCGACCAGCAGCAGTTCGATCATGTCGGTCCGATCGGCCGGTGACACGGTGCGGACCCAGAGCGGAGCGGGAACGCGGTTCCAGCGTAGTGGTGCCGTCGCGGGTGTCTGCTCGGCGTGCTGCTCGGTCGTACTGGGTGGGCGATACTGGGTTCGAACCAGTGACCTCTTCGGTGTGAACGAAGCGCGCTACCACTGCGCCAATCGCCCGTGCGGGTGTCGCGTCACCGCCGCCCCCGGACAGGATCCCGGGACCAGGTGATGCGCGGGAAACCTTAGCGCAGCCGGACCCGTCCCTCGAACCCGGGGAGGGTCGGGCGCGGGGCCTCGCGGGGGCGCACGAACTACCCTGTTCACGCCGGGAGCACACGTCCCGCCGCGTCAGTGACTAGACCATTGCCTCCCGAAAATAGACCAGTGGCGGGGAAAAGGTAGACCACTGAGGGTATATAACGGACATTTCGTCGTTCGGCCTGTCGGTGCTTGCCCTTCGCGGTGAAACTTCACCCATCGCGTGGAGGGCGCGAAGGGGTTCTGGAGGGTTCCCCGACCGGGATTAGGGGAGTAAACGATGAAGCAGACGAAGACCGCACAGGTCGTCACCGAGAACGTTGACCTGGAGTTCGTGGACCCGCAGGGAGACGCCACCTCGATCGACGCAGACCTGGTCTTCGACCCGGCCGACCCGTACGCCGTGACCATGGTGTTCCGCACCGGCGTGCAGGAAGTCCTCTGGACGTTCGGCCGGGAACTGCTCGTCGAGGGCCTCTACGAGCCCACCGGCGACGGAGACGTCCACGTGTGGCCGTGCCTGTCCGCCGACGGCAGCGCCGTGGTGATCGTGGAGCTGTGCTCCCCCGACGGTGAGCTGCTCGTGCAGACCGGCTCCCGCCAGGTCGCCCGGTTCGTGCACGCCATGCTGGCCTCGGTGCCGGACGGCGACGAGAGCTCCTTCGTCGACTTCGACGACGAGCTCGCCGATCTCCTCGGCGCCTGATCTCAGGGGACCTCTCAGGGGTCCGTTTCCTCGGCCTCCTTGGCCGACCACAGCTCCTGGAGCCGGCGCGTGACCGGCCCCGGAGCGTCGAGCTCACGGTCGTCCCACCGGCGCACCGCCTGGACGTCGCGCGTGGTCGACAGCAGGAAGATCTCGTCGACGGAGTCGAGCACGCCGATCGGCTCGTCGACCTCGACGACCTCGGTCCACTCCAGCAGCAGCGCCCGGGTGATCCCGGCCAGGCAGCCGCTCGCCAGGGACGGCGTACGCACCTCTCCCCCGACGACGTACCCGACGTTGGAGCCGGTGCCCTCGCACAGGTGACCGGCCAGGTTGGCGAACACCGCCTCCGAGCCACCGCGCCGGTGCGCCTCGGCGAGCGCGACCACGTTCTCGGCGTACGACGTGGACTTCACCCCGGCCAGCGCCCCGCGCTCGTTGCGCGGCCATGGGACCGTCACCACGGTCGCGGCGTCCGGGGTTGGGTCCATCGGAGCGGCGACCACCACCGTGGTGGTCTCGTCGTCACCGCGGCCGGATCCCAGGGGTGCCGTCCCGCCGGTGAAGGTGATCCGCAGGCGTCCCAGCGCGAGGTGCTCCTCCGCGAGGACCTCGGACACGGCGTCCCGGACGCGGTCCAGGTCGGGTGCCGGCAGGCCGAGGGCCTCCGCGGAGCGGCCGAGCCTGGCGAGGTGGCGGGTCAGCGCGAACGGCTGCCCGTCGACCACCTTGACCGCCTCGAACACCCCGTCGCCGACGGTGAGCCCGTGGTCGGTCACCGCGATGGCCGGCGCCTGGGGATCGGGGAGCATCTGGCCGTTGACCCACGCATGCATGCGGCCGAGACTAACGCCGTCCCCCGGTGTCGCCGGAGGCGTCGCCACGCGTGCCCGCCCCCGAGTTTGTGGCCGTGCGCAGTTGGGCTATGGTTTCCCACGCAACCGCGGGGAAACCGGTGGTCGCAAGCGGACGTAGCTCAGTTGGTAGAGCGCAACCTTGCCAAGGTTGAGGTCGCGAGTTCGAGCCTCGTCGTCCGCTCGGAGAAAAGCCGAAGCCTCCGCGGTGGGTTGGCCGAGAGGCGAGGCAACGGACTGCAAATCCGTCAACACGGGTTCGAATCCCGTACCCACCTCGAACGAACACAACAGCTTCACCCCGGGCGATTGGCGCAGTGGTAGCGCGCTTCCTTGACACGGAAGAGGTCACTGGTTCAAACCCAGTATCGCCCACCAGCACCGAACGGCCCCGGACGGAAACGCCTCGGGGCCGTTTCGCACGTGCCGGCTGGTCATGCTGTGTCGAAGCAGGAGGTCGCCATGTTCCGGCGCGCGCCCGTGGGGATGACCCTGACGACTCTGGCCCTGGTCGTCGGTGGTGGTGGCGTTGGTGATCGCCGCGGTCGTCGACTCCGGGGAGCATCGGGGGGCCTTCATCGCGCTCAGCATCGTGTGGGGAGCCTTCACGCTCGGTGCCGTCCTGCTCACCAGAGGAGTGTCGCGTCGCCTCGGAGGCGACGAGGACCCGCGCTGACCTGGCCCGCATCGGCCCACCGGGTCAGCGACGACGATCGCTGACACTGTGCGCCCGGGGTGTCGAAGCGCGGCACGGGCAGGCTGCCCGTCGCCCTCCGCCCCGGCCCTTCGCACGAAACCCGCTGGACGGGGAACTGGACACCCATGACCGTTCCCGGTGACCGAACGAAGCCTTCGCGCGAAGTGCCCCCACGACGACCACCACGAGGTCCTGATCGTCGGCGGTGGCAACGCTGGGATCTCGCTGGCCGCGAAGCTGCTCCGGGACGGCCGCCGGGACGTCGCGGTGGTGGAGTCCCAACCCGTCCATCGCTACCGGCCGCTGCTCAACTACGTGGGCGCCGGAGAAGCGACGATGTCCTCGCTGGAGCGGCCGGCGGCTGCGGTGGTCCCGCCCGGCTGTACGTCGATCCGGGAGACCGTCGTGGAGGTCGACCCTGCCGGCCCGCGGGTGCGCACCGGGGACGGTCGGTGGATCGGCTGCTCGACGCTCGTCGTCTGCCCCGG
Organism: uncultured Actinomycetota bacterium; assembly: GCA_963815595.1. GTDB lineage: Bacteria > Actinomycetota > Actinomycetes > Propionibacteriales > Nocardioidaceae > Marmoricola. The sequence continues at coordinate 1,258,531 of CAWFHA010000007.1, forward strand.
GCTCGAGGAGGACTGGGACGCCACTCCCGGCCTGGCGGACGCCTACACCGCAGGGTGGTCGGGGTCGACCTTCGTCGTCGAGACGGCCCCGCGGGTGTGGCCCGCCCTCGCGGGGCTGACCACGGGACGCGTGCTGTTCACGGTGCCCCCGGAGCCCGCGCCGTGCGGTGCGACCGCCCTGAAGCCCTTGTTCATGGCCTGCGACCACTGGCGTCGTACGGGGGTGCTGGACGACCTCGACGTGCAGCTGGTCCTGCCCGGCTCGGCCGTCGTGGGGCTGCCTCGAGCCGACGAGAGGTTGGAGCGGGTGCTGGCGTCGTACGGCGTGCGGGTCGTGCGCGACGGACGGGTCGCACGGGTCGGCGAGCGCCGGGTCACCATCGCGACGGCCGAGGGCGAGGTGGAGATCGACGACCTCTCCTACGCCCACGTGGTGCCCCACTACCGGGCGCCCGGCTGGGTCGCGAGGGCCGGACTGGCCGGCGCCACGCAGGCAGGGCTGGTGGACGTCGACCCGCGGCACCCTGCGACACCGCCGTCACCCCTCCGTCTGGTCACTGGGCGACGTCGCCGACCTGGGCACCCGCCCGTCCGGCGGCGCGCTGCGCAAGCAGGTCGCCGTCCTGGCCCACAACCTCGCCGCCCCCGACGAGGGGTCGATGCAGCACTACGACGGCTACACGGTCATGCCGATCACCGTCGACCGTCGGCGGCTCATGCTCGTCGAGGTCGACCGGGACGGCCATCCGGCACCGTCCGTGCCGTTCCCCGACCTCACCAGGCCGCGGCGTGCGACCTGGGCCGTCGACCGCTACGCGCTGCCGGTCACCTACTTCCGCCGCATCCTGCGCGGCAAGGTCTGAGGGCCGGCCCGGGTCGGCGTACGTCGGCCGCCGTCATGGAGCCTCAGGAGCCCGGCAGGACGTCCTTGACCGCGTCGACCACCTTGGCCGCAACGGGGCGCTCGTCTCCCCCGTCGGCCCACACCGGGTCCTGCGGCAACGGCCCCATCGGGTCGGCCTCCTCGGGCAACGTGGCCCGCGGGGCGAGCGAGCGCCGGATCGCCTCGTCCAGGCTCACCAGCTCGTACCCCTCGGGCAGCAGCTCGTGGAAGTCGTCGTCCGCGGCGACCATGTCGTGGTGCAGGCTCTCGACCAGCGCCTCGACGATGGGCCGAGGCACGTCGGTCAGACTGCCCACGACCGTGCCGACGAGTGCCGTCGGCAGCAGGGGCACGTCCACCTGCGGGCGCGTCATCCCGGCGTGCGAGGTGAACGTCTCGAGCAGCTCGGCGTACCGGAGCCGGTCGGGACCGCCGACGTCGAAGTGGCGGGAGGGGCCGGCGTGGTCGAGCGCGCCGACGAGCGCCTCGAGCACGTCGACGATCGCGATCGGCTGGACCGTGGAGTCCATCCACGTCGGCACCGTCTGCACCGGGACGCGTTCGCTGACCTGTCGGATGATCTCGAACGAGGTGGAGCCGCTGCCCAGGAGGACCGCGGCGCGCAGGACGACCACGGTCGCGGGAGTGTCGGTGAGGATCTGCTCGACCTCGCGCCGGGACTCGATGTGCTCGGAGAGCTCGTCCTCGGCGACGTCCGGCACCAGCCCGGAGAGGTACACGACCCGCTCGACGCCGTGTTTGCGTACTCCGTCCGCGAGGTTGGTCGCCGCGCGGCGGTCGGTGTCCGCGAAGTCGTCGCCGCCCATCCCGTGGATCAGGTAGTAGACCGCGTCCACTCCCGCACAGGCGGCCGCGACCTGATCGGGATCGAGCGCGTCCATCACGACGGTCTCGACCCGAGTCGCCCACCAGGGCTGCTGGCGGTCGGGGTCGCTCGTGGTCGTGCGCACGTCGTGGCCGCGCTCGAGAAGCAGCGGCACCAGCCGGCCGCCGACGTAGCCGGTCGCGCCGGTCACCAGGATCTTCAACTCAGTCATCGCCTTCTGCGGACCGGTCGGCCTCGCGGTCGGACCGCGCACCGGCGACGGGTCGTCTGCGGTGGCACGGGTCGTGGTGAGCCTACTCAGGCCGGCAACCAGCCGGGTCGTGAACGACGCGGGTGGCGCCGGTCAGGACGGCAGCAGTGAAGAACGGACGCGGTCAGGCGCCGACGTACGCCGCGAGGTGCTCGCCGGTCAGGGTGGAGCGCGCCTCGACCAGGTCCGCCGGCGTCCCCTCGAAGACCACCCGGCCGCCGTCGTGGCCGGCGCCGGGGCCGAGGTCGATGATCCAGTCGGCGTGCGCCATCACGGCCTGGTGGTGCTCGATCACGATGACCGAGCGGCCGTCGTCCACGAGCCGGTCGAGCAGGCCGAGGAGCTGCTCGACGTCGGCGAGGTGGAGCCCCGCGGTGGGCTCGTCGAGCACGTAGACGCTGCCCTTCTCCGCCATCCGGGTGGCCAGCTTGAGCCGCTGCCGCTCGCCGCCGGAGAGCGAGTTCAGGGGCTGGCCCAGGGTCAGGTAGCCCAGGCCGACGTCGGCGAGGCGGCCGAGGATCCGGGAGGCGGCCGGCGTCTTCGCCTCACCGTCGCCGAAGAACTCCTGGGCCCGGTCCACCGACATCGCGAGCACCTCGCTGATGTCCTGCCCGCCGAGCCGGTACTCCAGCACCGCGGCCTGGTAGCGCCTCCCCTCGCAGACCTCGCAGACCGACTCCACGGTCGCCATCACCCCCAGCTCGGTGAACACCACGCCGGCACCGTTGCAGGTGGGGCAGGCACCCTCGGAGTTGGAGCTGAACAGGGCCGGCTTGACGCCGTTGGCCTTGGCGAAGGCCTTGCGGACCGGGTCGAGCAGTCCGGTGTACGTCGCGGGGTTGCTGCGCCGCGAACCGCGGATCGCCCCCTGGTCGACCACCACGACCTCCTCCCGGCCGGCCACCGAGCCCTGGACCAGCGAGCTCTTGCCCGAGCCGGCGACCCCGGTGAGCACGCAGAGCACCCCCAGTGGGATGTCGACGTCGACGTCGCGCAGGTTGTGCGTCGCCGCGCCGCGGACCTCCAGGGTGCCGCTCGGCGAGCGCAGCGACTCCTTGAGCCGCGCCCGGTCGTCGAGATGGCGACCGGTGACCGTGTCGCTGCGCCGCAGGTCCTCGACGGAGCCCTCGAAGCAGACGGTGCCGCCGCCCGACCCGGCACCGGGGCCGAGGTCGACCACGTGGTCGGCGATGGCGACCGTCTCCGGCTTGTGCTCGACGACGAGGACGGTGTTGCCCTTGTCGCGCAGCTCCAGCAGCAGCCCGTTCATCCGCTCGATGTCGTGGGGGTGCAGGCCGATCGTGGGCTCGTCGAAGACGTAGGTGACGTCGGTCAGCGCCGAGCCGAGGTGGCGGATCATCTTGGTGCGCTGGGCCTCGCCACCCGACAGGGTGCCGGCGGGGCGGTCCAACGACAGGTAGCCCAGCCCGATCTCGGCGAAGGAGTCGAGCAGGTGCTGCAGCCCGGCGAGCAGCGGCGCCACCGACGGCTCGTCGAGGTCGCGGACCCAGTCGGCGAGGTCGCTGATCTGCAGGGCGGAGACGTCGGCGATGTTCTTGCCGGCGATTCTCGACGACCGCGCCTGCTCGGTGAGCCGGGTGCCCTCGCACTCCGGGCAGGTGGTGAAGGTGATGGCGCGCTCGACGAAGGCACGGATGTGCGGCTGCATCGCCTCGACGTCCTTGGCGAGCATGGACTTCTGGATCTTCGGGATCACGCCCTCGAAGGTGAGGTTGATGCCCTCGACCTTGATCTTGGTCGGCTCCTGGTGGAGCAGCGCCTCGAGCTCCTTCTTGGTGAACTTCCGGATGGGCTTGTCCATGTCGAAGAGCCCGGAGCCCTCGAAGATCCGGCCGTACCAGCCGTCCATGCTGTAGCCGGGGATCCGCAGCGCGCCCTCGCGCAGCGACAGGCTGTCGTCGTACAGGGCGGTCAGGTCGAAGTCGCTGACCGACCCCATGCCCTCGCACCGAGGACACATGCCGCCGAGGTAGACGGCCTTGCGGACCACGCTCTTCTCCACGCGGCCGCCGCTCTTCTCGGTGCTCATCACGCCGCTTGCGGTGCGGGTGGGGACGTTGAAGGAGAACGCCGTGGGCGGGCCGACGTGAGGCTCGCCGAGCCTGCTGAACAGGATGCGCAGCATCGCGTTGGCGTCGGTCGCGGTCCCGACGGTCGAGCGCGGGTTGGTGCCCATCCGCTCCTGGTCGACGATGATCGCGGTGGTCAGGCCCTCCAGCACGTCGACGTCGGGCCGCGCCAGGCTCGGCATGAACCCCTGGACGAAGGCGCTGTAGGTCTCGTTGATCAGCCGCTGCGACTCCGCGGCGATGGTGCCGAACACCAGCGAGCTCTTGCCCGAGCCCGAGACCCCGGTGAAGACCGTGAGGCGGCGCTTGGGGATCTCCACCGAGACACCGCGGAGGTTGTTCACCCGGGCGCCGTGCACGCTGATCAGGTCGTGCCGGTCGGCAGCCGGCTCACCGGGCCGGGTTGGTGCTCATCGCGTCTCCCTCCGCACCGAGAACCGGGAGTACGAGCCCGGTCGACCGCGAGCGCCGCGGCGCTACCGGACCCTACGCCGGGCCGGCGCGACCCCCAAGGAGGCCGAGGCGCCACCCGCGGCGGCTCGGGCACACAGACCCCGACCCGCGCCCGGAGGCGGATCCGGGCGCGGGTCGGGATGCCGGGGCGGTCCGGAGGTGCTGTCGGACCGTGGCGACCGGGTCGCGGCGTGCTCGCGCTGGGTGCGGGAGCTGGACCGGAACCGTCGACTCACTGCGCAAAGGATCCCAAAACCGGACAACCGAGGCGCAGTTTTCGATGCGAGGGTGGTCAGCGCGCTAGACCGGTTTCCGACAAATAGCAACAAACCATGACAGGCAAGGACAGAACTGCTAGACCAGTTCCCGCTCCCGACTAGACCGCCGGAGTGCCACGCTCGCGCGTGACGTGCGGGGTGCACCATCATTTGGGCAACTTCGGGGGGGACCCGGGACGCCGTGGCGTCAGGCCGCTCGACGACTCTCCGGAGTCGATCGGGCGGTTTCGTGTGTGCCCACCCGGGACACAGCAGCAGGACTCGGGATGACACGCCGGCCACTCGCCTCGAACGCCGCTGGCGTCCTGCTTCCCCCCGCGGGGCGCCAGCGGTCCAGAGCCTCGACAGGCGTCCGGACCGCCGGCGCACCGATCAGGTGAAGACGCTCACCCCGCCCGGGCCGACCAGCAGGCCGACGACGATGAGCACGATCCCGAACAGGATCTGCCCGCGAACCAGGGTGACGATGCCGCCGATCACCAGGACCACGGCGATGAGCCACAAGATGAATGCCATGAGCTTCTCCCTCCCTCGAACCAGTTGACCTCCTATGTACCCCCGGTGAGGCACCCCAACCATCGTGCGGACGAACCGGGCGCAGGTCTGGGCCGCCCACCCCGTCCGCTTGGTCCGGATAGTGGACGTCATAAGTGGATTTATGGGACGAATTCCGCATGTCGGCCGACGGACGCGTGACACCGGCCGACGCAGGCAGTTGGCTGATCCCGACACCGTGGGAGAGACGACAATGCGAGACATGCGCGACCAGCCGGCCGGGTGGTACCGGGACCCGGTCAGGCCCAACCGGCACCGTTACTGGACCGGGGAGCACTGGGAGGAGACGGTCGGTGAGGAGCTGCTGATGCTCGCCCGTACCGCGGACCGCGGCGCCTCCCGCCCCACGTCCGGGGTCGGTGAACAGCCGGCCCTGGCCGTCGCTGGCTGAGCGCTCGGGCTGGCCTCAGGTCGCGTCGGAGGCCGTGGCCTGGCGAGGGAGCGTCAGCTGGGTGTCGCCGTACGCCGCGTGCCGGCCGCTGCTCACCGGTCCCGGCTCGAGGCCCCGTCGTGCGATGTACTCGTGCTCGGTCATCACCTGGCAGGCGATCGACTCAGCGCCGGTGGCGGCGCGTGCGATCGCGGCTGCCTGGGTGCAGGCGTGGGCCAGGCCGGTGGAGGCGAACGTCAGCTGGATCTCGACCCAGCCGCGCGGGGAGACGCCGAGCACCGGGCGGTAGTCGCCCAGCAGCTTCATGGCCTCCTCGCGGTCGACCTCGTCCCGCATGGCGACCTCGACGACCGCGACATACATGGTGCGCAAGCCACTACCTCATCTCCGACGGCGGGGTTGGACCATGGTGGTTCACCGCGCAGCCCCGGCAAAGTATTGACCTCTGCCCACCCCTCGGTGAACTAGACCAAGGCGCGTGGTCGGCGGGCGTCCAGGCGCGGGGGCACGGGCCTCAGCGCCCCGAGGCGCGGCGCCGCTGCTCGCGGGCGCGCAGGACCGCGGCGATGCCCAGGTGTGCCGCCGCGAGCACGAGGACCACCAGGGCCGGGGCGGGTACGGCGAGGAGCAGGACCAGCCCGAGGACCAGCAGGGCGCCGCCCACCGTCCAGAACGCCCCCGAGGCCGAGAAGCTCATGCCGCCGTCTCAGTCGACGCCGGCGTGCTCGGGGGCAGACCGGCGCTCGGCGTCGCGGAAGTGGCGGTAGCTGAAGACCAGCAGGGTCGCGGCGACGAGGCCGGAGAAGATCATCGTGCTCGCCGTCCCCCAGCCTCCGAACAGCCACCATTCCTCGTCGAGGGGCCACCAGCCAGGGGCCGGGGGCCGCAGACCCCACACCACGCCGACGCCGATCAGCCAGATCACACCGATCGTGGACAGCAGGATCCGCACCGGGCTCTTGACGCTGTCCGCGGCTGCCCGCATCGCGGCGTTCTTCACCGGATCGAGCCGACGCTCGGCCCACTCGTACTGCGTGGCCAGCAGGGCGACCGCACCGAAGGTGATCAGCAGCCCGGGCCCGGGCAGCGGCATGGCGGCGATGCCGACGACGAGCAGCACCCACCCCGTCGTGACGACGGCGACCCTCTTCGCGGCGCGCTTCACCCCGCCACTCTACGGAAGGCTGGGTGACCGGTCACGGGTTTCAGTCCTCGTCCGCACTCGCGTCCTCGTTGTGCGTCCCGGGCCGTGGGGCCCAGGGCAGCTCCTTGCTCGGTCGTACGACGATCAGCTGGTCACCTCGGGCCAGCAGGGTGACCGCCGGGTCGAAGTACCGGTACACCCGCTCGTCGCGGACCACTGCGATCACCTGGTCGGGCAGGGACTGTGGAGCCTTGCCCACCTCGCTGACCAGCAGCTCACGCTCGGCCACCTCGAGACCCTCGCCGTAGGTCAGCAGGTCCTCCATGACGGAGCCGAGGTTGGGCGAGAACGAGGAGAGCCCCAGCAGCCGGCCCACGGCCTCGGAGGAGGTGATCACCGAGTCCGCACCACTTTGTCGGACCAGCTGCACGTTGTCCTGCTCCCGCACCGCGGCGACGATGTAGGCGTCCGGGTTGAGCTGGCGCACGGTCAGGGTGGACAGCACGGTGGTGTCGTCGCGGGCGGTGGTGATGATCACCTGGTGGGCCCGTTCGACCCCCGCCCGGCGGAGCACCTCACGCCGGGTCGCGTCACCGGTCACCACGGCGAGGCCGTCGGCATGTGCCTCCTCCTGGGCCGCGGTGCCCGGGTCGACGACGACCACGGAGTCACGCGACGTGCCGTTGTTCACCAGGGTGTCGACGGCGCTGCGCCCCTTGGTGCCGTAGCCGATGACGACGACGTGCTGGTCCATGTGCTTCCTCCACCGGGCGACCCGGAACATCTCCCGCCCCTGCGAGGCGAGCACTTCGAGGGTGGTCCCGATCAGCAGCACCAGGAACGCGATGCGGAGCGGGGTGATCACGAACGCGTTGATCAGCCGGGCCTGGGACGTGAACGGCGCGATGTCGCCGTACCCGGTGGTGCTCAAGGTGACGGTCGTGTAGTAGATCGAGTCGATCAGGTCGACCTGGTGCCTGGGGTCGGAGTTGTCGGTGTAGCCGTCACGGTCGACGTAGACGATCAGCACGGTCACCGTCAGGATGCCCACCGCGATCAGCAGCCGCCGGGTCAGCTCCCACCACGGCGACCGGGTGACCTCGGGCAGCTTGAGCAGGCCGCTGACCCGCTCGGCTCTTTCCTGGGGCAGCACGTCGGTCAGCCGACCACGTCGCCGTAGATGACGACCTGCTGCTGCGTCTCGCCCTCGACCTCACCGGAGGTGCGCACCGAGACGAAGCGGAACTCGTCGCCTCGTTCCGGGATGTCGGAGTCGGTGGTGCGCCGCAGCGTGCCGCACAGCTGCCCCTCCGAGTCGGCGCCCTCCTGCTCCGCGATCGCCTCGCCCTCCAGGCAGAGCCGGGCCGTCTTCGTCTCGAAGCTGACCACGGTGCCGGTGGTGCGTGCGGGGGTGTCCGGCCCGACCACCGAGCCGACGAGGTAGCCCGCCAGCAGGCACAGGGCGCCGCCGGAGAGGAACACCGGCGTCGGCAGGGTCACGTTTCCCACGGCGAAAGCATGGCACGGAGCACACTGGCCGGACGGCAGCGACCCTCAGTGGCGACGGCGCAGCGGTAGGACCGCGGCCAGGCCCGGTGCCGCGCAGTGGCCCGGCGACGAGCCGGGGGCTCGAGAGCGGCCGCTCGGGGACGCCCTCTCGGCCGTGACCGGCCCGTCCGGCCACCGCTGCAGGGCGACCCACTCCCCCGGCTCGGGGGCACATCCGGGGTCCGCGGCGAGGTGCCCCAGCAGCCGGGCGCCGTACGACGCGCGCACCGGTCCGGTGTCGGTGAGCACGAGCAGCACTCCGACCTCCCGGGCGAGCACGCAGCCGAGCTCGCCGCCGGGCTGTGGCCGACGGGCGATCGGCGCGGTGGTCACGTGTGGGCCTCCATGACCGCAATCTACGTCGCAGTCCCCCGGCACGCACCGCGATTTCCGGTGACCGGGCACGGTCGGGCTACGCCCCCGGCTTCTTGTCCGGGTCCGACCGGACCGCGGGATCGGCGGCCTCCGCCGAACGCTCCTCCTCCGCCGCGGCCCGCTCGAGCGAGGACCGCCACGGCAGCACGTTCTCGAGCTTGAGCCGGCGCAGGCGCTCGAGCCGGGCCGAGGTCAGCTCCTTCTGCGGCCAGATCTGGTCGAACGCCGCGTTGAGCGCGGCGCCGATGAGCACGGCGATGGAGAGCAGGTAGAGCCACAGCAGCACCGCGATCGGCGCGGCCAAGGGGCCGTAGATCGACGTCGAGCCCTTCGCGGTGCCGATCAGGATCAGCCGCAGCAGGGCGGAGCCGAAGACCCAGCAGAACATCGTGAACACCGCGCCCGGCAGGTTGTAGCGCCACGAGGTCCGCACGGGGACCGAGACGTGGTAGAGCGTGGCGAGGAAGAAGATGCCGAGGAGCAGCACGGTGGGCCAGTACAGCTGGTTGAGCACGTCGAGCCGCTCGGGCAGCCACTTGGCGATCAGCGTCGGTCCCGCCAGCACCAGGGGCAGGGTGATCACCCCGGTGATCATGCCCAGGACGTAGAGCAGGAAGGACAGGGCGCGGGTACGGACGATGCCCCGGTGCCCCCCGAGGCCGTACATGATCGTGATCGTGTCCACGAAGACGTTCAGCGCGCGCGACCCCGACCACAGCGCGAGGATGAAGCCGATCGAGACGACGTCGTAGCGGCCCCCACCGCTGAGCACCTCGTTGAGCGTGGGCTTGATGATGCTGTCCACGGTCTGCGGCGTCAGCGCCTGGCCGGCGAGGGCGAGCACCGTGTCGCGGACCTCGTTGATCTGGCTGTCACTGAACTGGGCGAAGATGTAGCCGATCGACCCGGCGAGGGCGAAGATCAGCGGCGGCAGCGAGAGCACGGCGAAGAACGCCGCCTCCGCGGCCAGCCCGGTGACCCGGTTGCGCATGCAGGTGCCCACCGTGGACACGATGAGCCGCCACACGGAGCTCCGGACGGTGTCCCAGGAAAGCGTTCGCGCGCGCGGCCGCGAACTGCTTTCGGCTGCCATGACAACTACGGTAAGGCCATGACGAGCGACAGCCGGGTAGCCCGCAACCAGCCCCCGCCCCTCGTGGATCACAACACGGTGACCTCCGACGCCGCTCTCGTCGAGGCGGTCGAGCGGCACGGGTCCGCGGAGACGCTGTCCTCGCTGCTCGACCTCGGGGTGCAGGCCGGCTCCGCCGAGGCCCGCGAGCACGGGATGCTGGCCAACGAGTTCCACCCCCGGCTCGAGCCGTTCGACCGCTACGGCAACCGCATCGACGAGGTCCGGTTCCACCCCTCCTGGCACTGGCTGCTGGAGCGCGCCGTGGGCCACGGCCTGCAGGCGGCCCCCTGGGAGCAGGAGGAGGCCGGCGCCACCGACGCCCACCTGCGTCGTGCGGCCGGCTTCTACGCCTGGCAGACCGAGCCCGGCCACGGCTGCCCGGTCTCGATGACGTACGCCGCCGTGCCCGCGCTGCGGGTCGACGACGCGATCGCCAAGGAGTGGTCGCCCAGACTGGCCGCGCGCTCCTACGACCCGGTGCTGCGCCCGCCGGCCGAGAAGCCCGGCGCCCTCGCCGGCATGGGGATGACCGAGAAGCAGGGCGGGTCCGACGTCCGCGCCAACGAGACCGAGGCCCGCCCGACCAGCGTGGACGGCGAGTACACGCTGCACGGGCACAAGTGGTTCACCTCGGCCCCGATGAACGACGTGTTCCTCGTGCTCGCCCAGGCGCCCGACGGCCTCAGCTGCTTCCTGGTGCCCCGAGTGCTGCCCTCCGGGGAGCGCAACCGCCTCGACGTGGTGCGGCTCAAGGACAAGCTCGGCAACCGCTCCAACGCCTCCTCCGAGCTGGAGTTCCACGGCACCTGGGCCCAGCGACTCGGTGACGAGGGCCGCGGGGTGCGCACCATCATCGAGATGGTCGCCGCCACCAGGCTCGACTGCGTCGTCGGCTCCGCCTCGTTGATGCGACGGGCGCTCGCGGAGGCCTCCTGGCACGTGGCGCACCGCTCGGCGTTCGGCGGGTTGCTGGCCGACAAGCCGCTGATGCAGAACGTGGTCGCGGACCTCGCGGTCGAGTCCGAGGCGGCCACCGTCCTCGCGATGCGGCTCGCGGCCGCGGTCGACCGTCGTACCGACCCGCACGAGGCGGCGCTGCGCCGGATCGCGCTGCCGCTGGCGAAGTTCTGGGTCTGCAAGCGCACGCCGATGATGGTCGCCGAGGCGCTGGAGTGCCTGGGCGGCAACGGCTACGTCGAGGACTCCGGGATGCCGCTGCTCTTCCGCGAGTCCCCGTTGAACTCGATCTGGGAGGGCTCGGGCAACGTCAACGCCCTCGACGTGCTGCGCGCGCTCGGTCGCGAGCCCGAGGTGCTGGAGGCGTGGCTGACCGAGGTGGGGCTGGCGCGCGGCGAGGACCCGCGGCTGGACCGGGCGATCGAGGGCGTGCTGGCCATGCTCGCCGACACCACCACCCTCGAGGTGGGGGCCCGCCGGCTCGCGGGGCAGATGGCGGCCTGCCTGCAGGCCTCGCTGCTGCTGCGCTTCGCTCCCCCGGCGGTCGCCGACGCGTTCTGCGCCACCCGGCTCGGCGGCGACTACAACGGCACCCTGGGCACCCTGCCGAACGGCACCGACCTCCGCTCACTGGTCGACCGCGCGACCCCGGCGCCGGCCTGACCCCGCGGACGTCATACGACCTGGTCGCTGGGGCAACCACACCGTATGACGTCCTGCGGTGCCGCCCGAGGACGTCATACGACCTGGTCGCCGGAGCAACCACACCGTATGACGTCCTGCGGTGCCGCCCAGGACGTCATACGACCTGGTCGCCGGAGCAACCACACCGTATGACGTCCGCGGGTCAGCCGAGGGCTGCGGAGACCACCTCGCGGGCCTCCTCCTGCACCCGGGCGAGGTGGTCGGGGCCCTGGAAGGACTCGGCGTAGATCTTGTAGACGTCCTCGGTGCCCGAGGGACGGGCCGCGAACCAGGCCGACTCGGTGGTCACCTTCAGGCCGCCGATGGCCGCGCCGTTGCCGGGCGCCTCGGTGAGCTTGCCCGTGATCGGCTCGCCGGCCAGCTCGGTCGCGGCGACGTCGTCGGGTGACAGCGCGGCCAGCTTGGCCTTCTGGGCGCGGTCGGCGGGCGCGTCGACCCGGGCGTACGCCGGCTCGCCGTGCTCGGCCGTCAGGTCGGCGTAGTGCTCGCTGGGGGTGCGGCCGGTGGTGGCCAGGATCTCCGAGGCGAGCAGCGCCAGGATGATGCCGTCCTTGTCGGTGGTCCACGTGCCACCGTCGCGGCGCAGGAACGACGCCCCGGCGGACTCCTCGCCACCGAAGCCGAACGACCCGTCGATCAGGCCGGGCACGAACCACTTGAAGCCGACCGGGACCTCCACCATCGGCTTGCCCAGCGAGGCGGCGACCCGGTCGATCATCGAGGAGGACACCAGCGTCTTGCCGATCCGCGCCGTCTCCGGCCAGTCCGGACGGGCCCCGCCGAACAGGTAGCCGATCGCGACCGCGAGGAAGTGGTTGGGGTTCATCAGCCCGGCGTCGGGGGTGACGATGCCGTGCCGGTCGGCGTCGGCGTCGTTGCCGGTCGCGATCGCGTACTCGTCCTTGCGGCTGATCAACGACGCCATCGCCGACGGCGAGGAGCAGTCCATCCGGATCTTGCCGTCCCAGTCGAGCGTCATGAACCGCCAGGTCGGGTCGACCAGCGGGTTCACCACGGTCAGGTCGAGCCCGAGCCGCTCCGCGATCTCGCCCCAGTACGCCACGCTGGCGCCGCCGAGCGGGTCGGCGCCGATCCGGACGCCGGCGGCGCGGATCGCGTCGATGTCGAGCACCGCCGGGAGGTCCTCGACGTAGGTCCCCAGGAAGTCGTACGCCGAGGCGGCCGACCGGGCCCGGGTGAACGGGATGCGGCGCACCTCGCCCAGCCCACCGGCGATCAGCGCGTTCGCGCGCTCGGCGATCACCGTGGTCGCCTCGGAGTCGGCCGGTCCACCGTGCGGGGGGTTGTACTTGAAGCCGCCGTCCGTGGGCGGGTTGTGCGACGGGGTCACCACGATCCCGTCCGCCAGACCCGGCCCCGAGCCGAGGTCCTTGCCCCGGTTGGCCCGCAGGATCGCGTGCGAGACGGCCGGGGTCGGCGTGTAGCCGTCGCGGTCGTCGACGAGCACGGTCACGTCGTTGCCGGCGAGCACCTCGAGGGCGGAGGCCCAGGCCGGCTCGGAGAGGCCGTGGGTGTCCCGGCCGAGGAACAGCGGGCCGTCGTACCCCTGCTCGCGTCGGTAGTCGCAGATGGCCTGGGTGGTGGCCAGGATGTGGGTCTCGTTGAAGGAGGTCTTGAGCGAGGTCCCCCGGTGGCCGCTCGTCCCGAACGCGACCTGCTGGTCGACGTCGTCGGGGTCCGGGACGCCGGTGTAGTAGGCGGTGACCAGGTGGGCGACGTCGACGAGGTCGTCCGGGGTCGCAAGGCTGCCGGCACGCGGATCGGCCATCAGGAGGGCACCTCCTGCCCCTTGGCGAGCACCGTCAGTCCCTCGTCGACCACGAAGCCCCGGGCCTCGTCGTCCGCGGCGGAGACGCCGATCTGCACCCCGGGAGGCACCACCACGTTCTTGTCGATGATGGCGTTGCGCACCACGGCGCCGGCCCCGACCCTGACGCCGGGCAGCAGCACCGACTCGGAGACCTCGGCCCCCACCTCCACGTAGCACGCGGGTGAGAGCACCGAGTGGTTCACCGTGCCCCCGGCCACCACCACGCCCGGGGACAGGATCGAGTTGTGGGCGGTGACCGGCTGCCCCCCGTGTCCCTCGACCAGCTTGGCCGGCGGCTGCGGTCCGTAGCTGGTGTAGATCGGCCACCTGCTGTTGTAGAGGTTGAAGATCGGCAGCGGGGCGACGAGGTCCATGTGCGCGGCGTAGTACGAGCGCATCGTCCCCACATCGCGCCAGTAGCCACGGTCGCGCTCGCTGCCTCCGGGCACCTCGTTGTCCTTGTAGTCATAGACGGCCGACTCGGTGCGGTCGACGAACCAGGGCACGATGTCGCCGCCCATGTCGTGCTTGGACCGTTCGAGCTCCGCGTCGCGGGTGACCGCGTCACGCAGCGCGTCGGCGTCGAAGACGTAGTTGCCCATCGAGGCCAGCACCTCGCCGGGTGCGTCGGGGAGTCCGTCGGGGTCGGTCGGCTTCTCCAGGAAGGCGCGGATGCGGTCCGGGGAGCCGGGGTCGATGTCGATGACCCCGAACTGGTCGGCGAGCCCGATGGGCTGCCGGATCGCGGCGACGGTGCAGCCCGCGCCGGACTCCACGTGCCGGTCGACCATGTCGGAGAAGTCCATCCGGTAGACGTGGTCGGCTCCGACGACGACGACGATGTCGGGCTTCTCGTCGGTGAGCAGGTTCAGCGACTGGTAGATCGCGTCGGCGCTGCCGAGGTACCACCGCTTTCCCACACGCTGCTGGGCGGGCACCGGTGTGACGTAGTTGCCCAGCAGCGTGGACATCCGCCAGGTCGTGGTGACGTGCCGGTCGAGGCTGTGCGACTTGTACTGCGTGAGCACGACCACCTTGAGGAAGCCGGAGTTCACCACGTTGGACAACGCGAAGTCGATCAGCCGGTAGATCCCGCCGAACGGCACGGCCGGCTTGGCGCGGTCCGCGGTGAGCGGCATCAGCCGCTTTCCCTCCCCTCCCGCCAGCACGATCGCGAGGACGTTCTTGCGGCTCGGTCGCACAGTCATGCCTCGAACGTAGTAGCCCGGTGTGATCAGCACCACTACGTTGAGACACATGCGCATCGACGTGCTGTCCAGGGAGTACCCGCCCGAGGTGTACGGCGGAGCGGGGGTCCATGTCGCCGAATTGGTCCGTGCGCTGCGGTCTGTCGACGGTGTGGACACGCGCGTGCACTGCTTCGGAGGTGAGCGCGCGGAGGCCGGCACCACCGGGTACGCCGACCCGGCCGGTCTAGTCAGCGCCAACCCTGCGTTGCGGACCCTGGGCGTCGATCTGGAGATGGTCGGAGGCTGCGCCGGCAGCGACCTGGTCCACTCCCACACCTGGTACGCCAACATGGCCGGGCACCTCGCCGGACTGCTGCACGGGGTGCCGCACGTGGTCACCGCACACAGCCTGGAGCCGATGCGGCCCTGGAAGGCCGAGCAGCTCGGCGGCGGCTACGCGGTCTCCAGCTGGGTCGAGCGCACGGCCTACCTCGGGGCCGATGCGGTGATCGCGGTCAGCTCCGCGATGCGTGCGGACGTGCTGCGCAGCTACCCCGACGTCGACCCGGCCCGGGTGCACGTCGTGCACAACGGCATCGACACCGACGACTGGCAGCCGCTGGACAACCCCGACCGGGTCCGGGAGCTGGGTGTGGACCCCGACCGGCCCAGCGTGATCTTCGTCGGCCGGATCACGCGGCAGAAGGGCCTGCCGCTGTTCCTGCGGGCGGCGGCGCAGCTCCCACCCGACGTGCAGCTCGTGCTGTGCGCCGGCGCTCCGGACACCCCGGAGATCGAGGCCGAGGTGCGGGGACTGGTCGACCGGCTGGCCACCGAGCGCGACGGGGTGGTGTGGATCGCCGAGATGCTGCCACGACCCGACGTGGTCGCCCTGCTCACGGCGGCGACCGTGTTCGCGTGCCCGTCGATCTACGAGCCGCTGGGCATCGTCAACCTCGAGGCGATGGCCTGCGAGACCGCCGTCGTGGCCACGGCGACCGGGGGCATCCCCGAGGTGGTGGTCGACCCCTCGGCCGGGTCCGCGGGCGAGGCCACCGGTTGGCTGGTCCCCATCGACCAGGCCACGGACGGCACGGGCACCCCCCTCGACCCCGACCGCTACGTCGCCGACCTCGCGGCCGCGCTGGTCGACGCGGTCAGCGACCCCGACCGGGCGCGCGAGCGTGGCGTCGCCGGCCGCCGCCGCGCCCAGGAGGCCTTCAGCTGGCCCGCGATCGCGGAGCAGACGCTGGAGGTCTACCGCGCAGTGGCCCGAACGCCTCATTGACCCTGCCCGCAGGAGGGTCGATGGTCGGAGCAGGGGGTGAACCGCGGCCCTCAGGAGGCGGCCATGCACGACCGTTCGGCTCTGGGCACCGCCGACGTCACCGACGCCCAGCTCACCTCGATGGTGGCGGCTCTGCTCGGCAGCGATCCCGACGGCACCACGCTGAGCAGCTCGCTGGCCGAGGAGGTCCCCTACGACCTCCCGGCGATCACCACGGCCGGCCGGTACTGGGTGCACGGTGGCGCGCGGGTGGACGGGGTCGAGGCGCCGTACCGCCTGTTCGCCAAGCACGTGCAGTCGTGGACCCGCAGCCCGCTGTTCGCCCAGGTGCCCCCGGACCTGCGGGAGCAGGCGGCGGCCCTGGTGCCGTGGCGCACCGAGGCACTGGTCTACCGCTCGGACCTGCGCGACCGGCTGCCGGAGGGGCTGGCGATGCCGCGCTGCCTGGGCGTCTTCGACCTCGACGAGCTCTCCGCCGCGATCTGGCTGGAGCCGGTGCCGGTGCGCGAGGTGCCGTGGACGACGGCACGGCACGCCCACGCCGCCCACCTGCTGGGGCGGATGGCGGCCAGCCCCCGCGTCCTCGAGCTGGCCACGGTCGGCCGCCACGACTTCAGCATCCACGACTACCTGCGCGGGCGCCTGACGATCCAGGTCCTGCCGATGCTGCACGACGCCCGGGTCTGGGAGCACCCGCTCGTGTCCGGGTCGTTCGACCCGGCGCTGCGCCACCGGCTGCTCGCCGCGGCCGACCGGGTCAGCCGCGCTGGTGGACGAGCTGGCGGCGTACCCGATGCTGACCAGCCACGGGGACGCCTGCGCCAACAACCTGCTGGCCGCCGAGGGCACCGAGGACGTCGTGCTGATCGACTTCGGCTTCTGGACCCTGCAACCCGTGGGGTTCGACCTCGCCCAGCTGCTCGTGGGCGACCTGCAGATCGGCCGTGGCACCAGCGACCGGCTGGCCGACGTCGAGGCCGCGATCGTGCCGGCCTACGTGGCCGGGTTGCGGGCCGAGGGCTGTGCCGTGCCCGAGCGCGTCGTACGACGGGCGCACGCGCTGCAGCTGCTGGTGTTCACGGGCCTCTCCGCGATCCCGGTGGAGCTCCTCGACCAACCCCCCACTCCCGCGCTGCAGGCCGTGTCGCGGACCCGGGCCGACATCGTCCGCTTCAGCCTGGACCTGCTCGACACCACGGAGTGAGCGCGGTTCAGGCCCGCCCGGAGGTGGCGTCGGCGTCCACGCCTTCGATCGCGTGGGTGCGCTCCCCCTCGGAGTGGTCGTCGTCGAGCATCGTCCGCTCGTCGAACGGGTCCTCGCCGCCGAGCACCCGGTCGAGCTGCTCGCGGTTGTAGGTACCGGTCCAGTGGCCGACGAGCACGGTGGCCACCGAGTTGCCCGCGAAGTTGGTCAGGGCGCGCGCCTCGGACATGAACCGGTCGATGCCCACGATCAGCCCGACCCCGTCGAGCAGGTCCGGGCGGTGCGAGGCCAGTCCTCCGGCCAGCGTGGCCAGCCCGGCGCCGGTCACCCCGGCGGCGCCCTTGGAGGCGATCACCATGAACAGCAGCAGCGAGATCTGCTCGCCGATCGCCAGCGGCTTGCCCAGCGCGTCGGCGATGAAGATCGAGGCCATCGTCAGGTAGATCGCGGTGCCGTCGAGGTTGAAGGAGTAGCCGGTCGGCACCACGACGCCCACGGTGGTGCGGTCCACCCCGGCGTGCTCCATCTTGGCGATCACGCGCGGCAGCGCGGACTCCGAGGACGACGTGGACAGGATCAGCAGGAACTCGCGGGCCAGGTAGCGGAACAGGCTGAGGATGTTGACCCCGGTGGCCAGCTTGAGCAGCGTGCCCAGCACGACGAACACGAAGATCACGCAGGTCAGGTAGAAGGCGACCATGATCACGGCCAGGCTCTTCAGCGCATCCAGGCCGGTCTCGCCCACGACGGCGGCGATCGCACCGAAGGCACCGACGGGCGCGGCCCACATGATCATCGCCAGCACCCGGAACACCAGTCGCTGCAGGTGGCCGATCCCGACCAGGATCGGCTCGCCGGCCCGGCCCATCGCCTGGAGGGCGAACCCGACCAGCAGGGCGACCAACAACGTCTGCAGCACCTCGCCGGAGGTGAGCGCCGAGAACAGCGAGTCCGGCACGATCCCGATCACGAACTCGGTCGTGGAGCCGGCTCCCTCGGCCTGCGCGGCACCCTCCTTGGCCACGTCCGCCGACAGGTCCAGGCCCTGACCGGGGTCGATGACGTTGCCCACCACCAGGCCGATGGCCAGCGCGACCGTGGACATGGTCAGGAAGTAGCCCAGGGCCAGGCCCCCCACGCGGCCGACGCTCGCGGCGCTGCGCACCGACCCCACACCCAGGACGAGCGTGACGAAGATGACCGGCTGGATCATCATCTTGATCAGCGCCACGAAGGTCTTGCCGATCCAGTCCAGGCCCGAGGCGAAGCCGGGCGCGGCGAACCCGACGACGATGCCGAGCAGCACCGCGGCGATCACGGCCAGGTAGAGGTAGTGGGTGCGGTCCCGGCGCTGGTCGGACGAGGTGGCGGTGGGCGGGGCGCTGCTCATGAGGGACCTTCCGAGACGGGTGCTGATCCGGCTGTTGATGCCCACCGGTCCGTCGCCGCAAACCCCGCCCCGGGTCTTCCGGGAGTGCTCGGGCGGGTCAGGTCAGGTCGAGGCCGGGGTAGAGCGGGTGCCGGTCGAGCATCTCCTGCGAGCGGGCGTGCACGCGGTCGGCCACCCCGTCGGCCAGGGTGTAGGTCGCCTTGGAGGGCGCCCCCGCCTTGGTGGTGCCGGGCTGGGTGTTGGAGAGGACCTCGACGACCAGGTCGGCCACGGTGTCGAACTCGTCGTGGCCGAAGCCACGGGTGGTCAGCGCCGGGGTGCCGAAGCGGATGCCGGAGGTGTACCACGCACCGTTGGGGTCGCGCGGCACCGAGTTGCGGTTGGTGACCACGCCGGCGTCGAGCAGCGCGGACTCGGCCTGGCGTCCGGTCAGGCCGAACCCGGAGACGTCGAGCAGCACGATGTGGTTGTCGGTGCCGCCGGTCACCAGG
Source organism: uncultured Actinomycetota bacterium (assembly GCA_963815595.1). Taxonomy (GTDB): domain Bacteria; phylum Actinomycetota; class Actinomycetes; order Propionibacteriales; family Nocardioidaceae; genus Marmoricola. The sequence continues at coordinate 1,277,536 of CAWFHA010000007.1, forward strand.
CGCGCGTCGCGCGACAGGAAGCCCTCGGCCAAGGACTTCGCGTTGTCGGCGATGTTCTGGGCGTAGGTCTGGAAGGCCGGCTGGCGGGCCTCGGCGAGCGCGACCGCCTTGGCCGCCATCACGTGGGAGAGCGGGCCGCCGAGCACCATCGGGCAGCCTCGGTCGACGTCGGCGGCGAACTCCTCCTGCGCCAGCACCAGACCGCCGCGCGGACCGCGCAGCGACTTGTGGGTCGTCGTGGTGACCACGTGCGCGTGGGGCACGGGGTCCTCGTCACCGGTGAACACCTTGCCCGCCACGAGGCCCGCGAAGTGGGCCATGTCGACCATGAGCACCGCACCGACCTCGTCGGCGATCTCGCGCATCTTGGCGAAGTCCACCCTCCGCGGGTAGGCGGAGTAGCCGGCGACCAGCACGAGCGGCTTGAACTCGCGGGCCTTGGCGGCCACCGCGTCGTAGTCGAGCAGGCCGGTCTCGGGGTCGGTGCCGTACTGCTGCTGGTGGAACATCTTGCCGCTGATGTTGGGCCGGAAGCCGTGGGTCAGGTGGCCGCCGGCGTCCAGGGACATGCCGAGCAGCCGCTGGTTGCCGAACTCGTGGCGCAGGCTCTCCCAGTCGGCCTCGGAGAGCTCGTTGACGTTCTTGGCCCCGAGCCGCTGCAGCGCAGGCGTCTCGATGCGGTTGGCCAGGATCGACCAGTACGCCACCAGGTTGGCGTCGATGCCGGAGTGCGGCTGGGCATAGGCGTACGGCGCACCGAACAGCTCGCGCGCGTGCTCGGCCGCGAGCGCCTCGACGGTGTCGACGTTCTGGCAGGCCGCGTAGAAGCGGTGACCGACGGTGCCCTCGGCGTACTTGTCGCTGAACCAGGTGCCCATGGTCAGCAGCACGGCCGGCGAGGCGTAGTTCTCCGAGGCGATCAGCTTCAGCGAGGAGCGCTGGTCGGCGAGCTCCTGGCGCGTGGCCTGGGCCACACGGGGCTCGACCGCGGCGATGACCTCGAGGGCCGCGTCGTACGCCGACGAGGCGGCCTTGGCGAGGGTGCCCGCCTCGGGGGCCGGGGTGGTCTCGCCGCCTGCGGAGGGGGTCTCGGAGGTGCTCGCGTCGCTCATGGGAGCAGCCTAGGTGACCACGTCGGCCGCCTGTGGAGGGCTCGTCCGGACAATCCACTATTCGGACAGCCGTCTCACGTCATGAGATGCGCGTTTGTGGAACAGGTGTCCGCCACCTGAGACTCATCGCATGATCAGCTCCGCAACGACCGCCTGGCTCGTGGTTCGCCGCCACGTGGACCTCGGTCGCACGCGCAGCATGATGTGTCATCGCCGGTTCTGACCACTGCTCGAACCGCCTGGCCGCCGCTCGTCGAGGACACCGCTGTCGCTCCGACACCGTCGGCTCCCTCCCCACCAGGACTGTGACTGATGACCATCACCGCACCCGGCACCACCGCACCCACGACCACCGCACCTCCGAGCACCGGACGCGTCGGGCGGTCGGGCCGCCCCCGCCCCCAGCGCGGCGAGGGCCAGTGGGCCCTCGGCTACTCCGAGCCGCTGAACAAGAACGAGCAGACCAAGAAGGACGACAACCCGCTCAACGTCCGTCAGCGGATCATCGACATCTACTCCCGTCGGGGCTTCGCCTCGATCGACCCCGCCGACCTGCGTGGCCGCTTCCGCTGGATGGGTCTCTACACCCAGCGCGCTCCGGGCTTCGACGGCGGCAAGACCGCCACCGTCGCCGAGGAGGAGCTCGACGCCGAGTTCTTCATGCTCCGCGTACGCAGTGACGGAGCCGTGCTCGGCCCGGACCAGCTGCGCGCGCTGGGCGGCATCAGCACCGACTTCGCCCGCGGCACGGCCGACATCACCGACCGGGAGAACATCCAGTACCACTGGATCGAGATCGAGAACGTCCCGGAGATCTGGGAGCGGCTCGACGCCGTGGGGATGAGCAGCGTCGAAGCCTGCGGCGACTCGCCCCGGCCGTTCCTCGGCTCGCCGGTGGCCGGCGTCGCTGCGGACGAGATCATCGACGCCACCCCGGCGCTCGAGGAGATCAAGCGCCGCTACATCGGCGACCCGGAGTACGCCAACCTGCCGCGCAAGTTCAAGACCTCGGCCAGCGGCCACCCCAGCCACGACTGCGTGCCGTCGGTCAACGACGTCTCGTTCGTCGGCACCGTGCACCCCGAGCACGGCCCCGGGTTCGACCTGTGGGTCGGTGGCGGGCTGTCCACCAACCCGGCGCTGGCTCAGCGGCTCGGCGTGTGGATCCCGTTGGAGGAGGTGCCCGACGCGTGGGCGGCGGTCGCCGCCACCTTCCGCGACTACGGCTATCGCCGGCTGCGCTCCCGGGCCCGGCTGAAGTTCCTCGTCGCCGACTGGGGCGTGGAGCGGTTCCGCGACGTCCTCGAGACCGAGTACCTGCACCGCCGGTTGGTGGACAACCCCTCCCCCGAGCCCACCGCGAGTGGTGGCGACCACGTCGGCGTGCACCTCCAGAAGGACGGTCGGTTCTACGTCGGCGCCGCGCCCGTGGCCGGGCGGATCGACGGACGCACGCTCACCGCGCTGGGTGACCTCGTCGCCCGGTACGGCGCCACCGGAGTCCGGCTGACCGCCCACCAGAAGCTGGTCGTGCTCGGTGTCGAGGAGGCCGACGTGGAGCCGCTCGTGGCCGACCTCGCCGCGATCGGCCTGGAGGCGCGGCCCTCGAGCTGGCGCCGGTCCACGATGGCGTGCACCGGCATCGAGTTCTGCAAGCTCGCCATCGTCGACACCAAGCAGCGCGCCATCGACCTGGTCACCGAGCTGGAACGTCGCTTCCCCGACCTCGACACCCCGGTCACGATCAACGTCAACGGCTGCCCCAACGCCTGCGCCCGCACCCAGGTGGCCGACATCGGCCTGAAGGGGCAGCTCGTGCTCGACGACGAGGGCCGGCAGGTCGAGGGCTTCCAGGTCCACCTCGGCGGCAGCCTGGGGCTCACCTCGGCGTTCGGCAAGAAGCTGCGCGCGCACAAGGTGACCAGCGCCGGGCTGGACGACTACGTCGCCACCGTGGTGAGCAACTACCTCGTCGACCGCGAGGACGGTGAGGCGTTCGCGGCCTGGGCCGTCCGGGCCGACGAGATCCTGCTCCGCGGCGAGAAGGCGATCTAGTGTCCGCGCGAGCCGTCCCGTTCCAGTGCCCGTACTGCGGGGACGAGGACCTGCGACCGCACGAGTCGGAGGCCCCGGCCGGCGGCCGGGAGTCCCGGCACGGCGAGTGGGAGTGCCGCTCGTGCCTGCGGGCGTTCCGGCTCTCGCTGCTCGGACAGCTGCGGGCGCCGACCACGACCACGGCGGCGCCGGGGTCGGGACGGGACCAGCGATGACCGCCCCGAACACGCTCGCCGCCCGTGCCCGGCGCGGCTCGGAGACCGAGGGCCGCAGCACCGCGGAGCTGCGCGCGATCGTCTCCCACGTGGGCGCGGAGCTCGAGCTGGCCCCGGCCACCGACATCATCGAGTGGGCGGTGGCCACCTTCGGCGACCGGTTCTGCGTGACCTCCTCGATGGCCGACGCAGTGCTCTCCCACCTCGCGGCGCAGGTCTCCCCCGGCATCGACGTGGTGTTCCTGGACACCGGCTACCACTTCGCCGAGACGCTCGGCACCCGGGACGCGGTGGCGGCGACGTTGCCCGTGACGCTGGTCGACCTCGCGCCGCCGCAGACGGTGGCCGAGCAGGACGCGGCGTACGGGCCGGACCTGTTCCGTCGCGACCCCGACCTGTGCTGCGCGCTGCGCAAGGTCCAGCCGCTCGCCGCGGGCCTGGCGGCGTACGACGCCTGGGCCACCGGGCTGCGACGGGCCGAGACCCACAACCGGGTGATCGCCCCCGTCGTGGGCTGGGACGAGAACAAGCAGAAGGTCAAGGTCTCCCCGCTCGCCCGCTGGAGCGACGAGGACGTCGAGAAGTACATCGCCGAGCACGGCATCCTGGTCAACCCGCTCCAGTACGACGGGTACCCCTCCATCGGCTGCCGGCCCTGCACGCGACGCGTCGCGCCCGGCGAGGACGTGCGCAGCGGCCGCTGGGCCGGCACCACCAAGACCGAGTGCGGGATCCACCAGTGACCGCCCCCGTCCACACCACCGCCGACACCACCAGTGCCGAGGCCCGTCCCGTCAACGACGACGGCGGCCGGAGCACGAGATCGAAGGACGGATCGCCATGACCGCCCCAGCCCTCATCACCCTCGCCCACGGCAGCCGCGACCCGCGCTCGGCCGCGACCATCTCGGCACTCGTCGCGGAGACCCGCGACCTGCGCCCGGACCTGCGCATCGAGCCGGCGTTCCTCGAGCTGTCCCGACCCCGCTTCGAGACGGTCGTGGCCAAGCTGGTCCGCGCCGGCTACGACGAGATCGTCGTCGTCCCGCTGCTGTTCAGCCAGGCCTACCACGCCAAGGTCGACGTGCCCCGGGTCATCGCCGAGGCCACCGAGCGCCACCCCGGGCTGCGGGTCCGGATGACCGGGATCCTCGGCCTGGAGCCGGCCTTCCTCGAGGTGCTCGACCGCCGACTGCGCGACGCCCTGAGCGCCGCACGGGTGCGCGAGCTCGACGCCCTCGTCCTCGCGGCAGCCGGCTCCTCGGACCCGCTGGCCAACCAGGCGATCGCCCGGATGGCGCGGCTGTGGGGCGCCCGCCACCGGCTCCCGGTGACCGCGGCCTTCGCCTCGTCGGCGCCACCGACGACCGGTGAGGCCGTGCGCGCGTTCCGCACCGAGGGGCGTCGTCACGTCGCCGTCGGGTCGCTGTTCCTCGCGCCCGGGTTCCTGCCCGACCGCGCGGCGGAGCTGGCGCACGAAGCCGGAGCGGTCGCGGTCTCCGCGCCGCTGGGTGCCGCACCCGAGCTGGCGCGGACGATCCTCGCCCGCTACGCGGTGGGTGCCGTGGAGCTCGTCCCGGTCTGAGGTGGGTGAGTCCCGAGCCCGGGGCCGCGACGGGTCAACAGGCAGTTCGCCACCGGTTGCGGCGCGGCGCCGCCTGGGGCCGCGCCACGGTGCTCGAACTGCCTGTCGATCGTGCGGACTCCCACCCGAGGTGGGGCGCGAGGCGGCCGGGCCTCAGCGCACCAGTGCGTCGAGCAGCCGCTCGAGCTCGGCGGCGGGCTCGGCGGTGAGCCCGCCGTGGACCGGCCCCGGCTGCACGACGGTGCTGCGCGGTGCCCGCAGGAACCCGAACCGGGTGCCCCGGTCCTGGGAGGCGACCGAGCCGGCGACCTCGTCGGCGCGGCAGACCGCCTCGACGAAGTCCATCGCGTCGCAGACCGCCTGGGCGTCCATGCCCGGCGCCAGGGCCTCGAGCCGGTCACGGTCGACGTGCCACCCGGCGGCCAGGAACTCCTCGGCCTGGCAGTAGAGCACCACGCCCACGTTGACGAACTCCTCACGCTCCACCCGGGGCACGCAGCGCAGGACCACGTACTGGTAGGGCTTCATGCCGCGGCCCTGCCCGGCACCCACACGCGGGGCCCGTCGAGCCGGGCCGCGAGGAACGCCACGTACGCCGCGCGCACCTCGGCCGGGGACGCCGCGCCCGGACGGGGCTCGAGCCACTCGTCGGGCACCTCGTCCAGCACCTCGGAGAGCACGTCCTCGTCGATCAGGCCACCGAGCTCGGCGTCGAGGGCGGCTGCTGCTGTGGCGTGCGCTCCGAGCACGTGGTCGTCGACGCCGTAGGGCTGCGCGGCGAACCGAGCGGGATCGGTGATGCCGCCGCTCCAGGCGTGGTGGAAGTACAGCGAGGCCCCGTGGTCGATCAGCCAGAGGTCGCCGTGCCAGACCAGCAGGTTGGGGTTGCGCCAGCTGCGGTCGACGTTGGCCACCAGGGCGTCCAGCCACAGGGTCCGTGCCGCCACGTCGGGCTCCACCGCGAAGGTGGGGTCGAAGCCGAAGGAGCCGGGCAGGAAGTCGACGCCGAGGTTGAGGCCCAGGCTCGCGTTGAGCAGGTCCTGCACCTCCTCGTCGGCCTCGTAGCGCGCGATCGCCGCCTCGAGCTCGAGAGACACCAGCCGCGGCGTGCGCAGCTCGAGCCTTCGGGCCAGTCCGCTGACGACGACCTCGGCGACCAGCACCGGGAGACCCTGGCCGGCGCCACGGAACTTGCACACGTAGGTGCCCAGGTCCTCGGCCTCGACGAGCCCAGGCAGGGAGCCGCCCTCGCGCAGCGGGGTCACGTAGCGCGTCGCCCGCACCCGCCTCATGCCGGCGACGGGGCGCGCCCGCTCCCGACGTCGTCGCCCTGCAGCCGCGCGCGTTCGTCCTCGACGTCGTAGGCGGGCTCGGGCCACTCCAGCCGCATGCCGCGCAGCGCTTCGACCAGCAGCTGGCCGACGGCCCAGTTGCGGTACCACTTGCGGTCGCTGGGCACGACGTACCAGGGCGCGGCGTCGGTGGAACAGCGCTCCAGTGCGGTCTCGTAGGCGCGCTCGTACTCACGCCAGTGGGCGCGCTGGTCGACGTCGCCGGGCTTGTACTTCCAGCGCTTGTCGGGCTCGTCGAGCCGCGCCAGCAGGCGCTCCCGCTGCTCGTCCGCCGAGATGTGCAGCAGGCACTTGATCACGATGGTGCCGTCGTCGACCAGGGCCTTCTCCCACTGGTTGATGGCACCGTAGCGGCGCTCGATCTCCTCGGCGTCCGCGAGCTCGTGGACGCGGGCGATCAGGACGTCCTCGTAGTGGGAGCGGTCGAAGACGCCCACGCTCCCCGGGGCGGGGAGGGCGCGGTCGATCCTCCAGAGGAAGTCGTGTGCCAGCTCTTCCTCGGTGGGCTTCTTGAACGAGGTGAGCCGCACCCCGTTGGGACTGAGCAGACCGACGGTGTGGTCGATCACCCCGCCCTTGCCGGAGGTGTCCATGCCCTGGAGCACGAGGAGGATGCGCCGCCGCCCGCCGGTGTAGGCGTCGGCGTACATCCGCTCCTGGAGGTCGGCGAGCTCGGGACCGAGGTCGCGCAGTGCCTTCTCGGCCTGCCGCTTGGTGCCGTCGTACCCCGGGGTCGCGGCGGGGTCGTGGTCGTCCAGGGACACCGGCCCCGGGCCGAGCCGGAGCAGGTCGGTGACGGTGTAGGCCATGGGCGGCAGTATGGCGCACCCGGTCGTCCGGGCAACCGTGCCACGAGCCGATCTGGACGGCGAGGCGCGCGCCGTCCCTGGGGTGCCTGCCTCGCCCCACGGTCTACGGTCGGGGCCATGGACCTCCCCGTGATGCCGCCCGTCCAGCCGATGCTGGCCAAGTCGGTCAAGGGCATCCCCGACCCGGCCAAGTACGACGACGGGCTGTCCTTCGAGCCGAAGTGGGACGGGTTCCGCTGCCTGCTGTTCAAGGACGGCGACGAGGTGGAGCTGACCTCGCGCAACACCAAGCCGCTCTCCCGCTACTTCCCCGAGATCGTGTCCGCCGCGCGCGAGCAGCTGCCGGAACGGTGCGTGCTCGACGGCGAGCTGTTCGTGGCACGGACCGGCGACGGCGGTGCCAGCCGCCTGGAGTTCGAGGTGCTGCAGGAGCGGATCCACCCCGCGGAGTCGCGGATCACGATGCTGGCGGAGAAGACCCCGGCCTCCTACGTCGTCTTCGACGCGCTGGCGTTCGGCGACGAGTCGCTGGTGCACCAGCCGTTCTCGGTCCGACGGGCGCGGCTGGAGGAGCAGCTCGGCGGCCTCGGCGGCTCGATCCACCTGACCCGGACGACCACCGACCCGGTCGAGGCGCAGGGCTGGTTCGAGGAGTTCGAGGGCGCCGGTCTCGACGGGGTGGTCGCCAAGCCGCTCGGGGCGCCGTACCAGCAGAACGCGCGGACGATGCTGAAGATCAAGCACGAGCGCACCGCCGACGTGGTGGTGGCGGGCTACCGGCTGCACAAGACCTCCACGCCGGACAAGCCGCTGCTGGGCTCGTTCCTGCTGGGGCTCTACGCCGACGGCACCCTGCAGCACGTCGGGGTCTCCGCGTCGTTCACGGCCAAGCGGCGAGCCGAGCTCCTCGAGGAGGTGCGACCCTTGGAGTGCGACATCGCCGACCACCCCTGGGGGGCGTGGATGGGCGAGGGCAGCGACTGGGCGATCGCCAACCCCGACCGGGTGCCGGGCACGCAGAGCCGGTGGAGCGCGGGCAAGGACCTCTCGTTCACCCCGCTGCGGCCCGAGCGGGTGATCGAGGTCGGCTACGACCACATGGAGGGGCGACGCTTCCGGCACACGGCCCAGTTCAAGCGCTGGCGGCCGGACCGGGACCCGGAGTCGTGCGGCTACGAGCAGTTGGAGGAGCCTGCGGGCTACGACCTGACTACAGTTCTCGGTAGGGACTCATCGGGAGGTGCGGCATGACCGACTACAACGTCGTCCTGCTCGTCGAGCAGGCGTTCACGGCCACGGACGCCACCAACCTGCGCGGGCTTCACGAGGAGATCGAGGACTCGGTGCTCTACCACGTGCTGCTGCCCGTCGAGGACGCCTCGTCGCGGGTGGAGAGCGCCATGGGGTCGCTGGCCACCGGAGAGGTCCTCGCCACCCCCGCGGTCGCCGTCGGCGACGCCGACCTCGAGGGGCTGCGCAAGGAGCTGCTCGACACCTGCCGGGGCAACGTCGACATCACCATCGCGGCCATCGAGAAGGCCGGCGGCCGCGCCGTCGGCGAGCCCGTGACCAACGACCCGATCCGGGCCCTGGTCAGCAAGGTGGCCGAGGTCGACGCCCGCGAGGTCATCATCCTCACCCGCCCCCACGTGGTCAGCGAGTTCTTCCACGTCGACTGGACCTCGCGCGCCCGCCGCAAGCTCGGCGTACCCGTGCTCCACCTGCTGGAGCACGAGAACTTCGACGAGCAGGCGGGCGAGGGCGAGGGGATCTCCGGGTTCTGAGGTGCGCCCCTTCCGGCGACGGTCGACCCCGCCGCCCGACGCGACCGACGCCGCGATCGCCGAGTTCTGGCGGTGGTGGGACGACGAGGGGCGGGCCGGCGCCGACGCCACCCTCGCCGGTCGCGCGGACTCCGAGGAGTACGGCCGGGTCCTGACCGAGCGGCTCCGGAGGATGGGCGACCTCGGCTGGCAGCTGGCGCCGGGGTACGAGTCCGCGCACCTGCTGCTGGTCTCCGGGCAGGGTGCTCCGGACCAGCGCGCAGCGGCACGCCGGCTGGTGCTCGCTGCGCCCCCGGCGGACCCGTTCTGGTCCTACGCCGACCTGTGGCCGGCGCATCCCGACCCCGAGACGGCCGTTCTCGGCGCCGGGGAGGCGGGGAGCGCGAACGACCGGCAGATCGACCAGCAGATCGACCAGCAGATCGACCAGCAGATCGACCTGGCCCGCGTGCAGGTCTCCGCCCGGGTCGACGGGGGCACCTTCGACCTGCAGGTGCACCACCCCGCGTTCGCGGACCTGCCCGCCGAGGAGCGGGACGCCGTCACCACGCGGGTGCTGCACGCCGCGCTGGGCGAGCTCGACGTGGTGATGTGGGTCGGCGAGGTGCGGCCGGTGGAGACCCCGCCGCTCGACGGGTTCGGGCTCGCCGCACTGCGCTCGGTCGTCGAGGACCTCAAGCGTCAGCACGTCGATGCGGACGGGCAGCCCCGGTGGGTGCTGATGCGCGGAGAGACCCGCAAGGGCGAGCTCCGGGCGCTGGTCCGCTCCCCGCTGAGCCCGTGGACGGCCCCGCACCTGGACACCTACGTCGCGGTCACGCTGGGCTACCCGCCGGGCGACGGCGGCCTGCCCGAGGAGGAGACCGAGCAGCGTCTGAAGCAGTGGCAGGACGAGCTCGAGGCGATGCTGGGCGAGCGTGGCCGGGTGGTGGGCCACGTCAGCCACGCGGGCACCCGCACCGTGCACGTCTACGTCGACTCGGCGGCCGGCCTGGTTCCCGCCATCCAGGCAGGTGCCCGCGCCTGGGGGCACGGCAAGGCGCCCGTGCACGAGATGCACGACCCCGACTGGCAGGCCGTGGCGCACCTGCGTCGATGAGCGCTACTCCCCCGTCGGGCCACCGGCGAGCTCGACCACGACATCGAGGTGCCCCACGTGGCGGGCGTACTCCTGCAGGACGTGGAAGCAGATCCACGACAACGAGGGCGGATCGTCGGTGAACCGGCCACCGACGGCTGCCACCGAGTCCAGCGAGTGGGTGGCCAGCACGCTCCGGGTCCGCTGCCCGGTAGCCCTCAGCATCGCGACCACGTCGTCGGCGCCACGCCCGTCCGGCACCCGCCACCGCTCGTCCTGCTCGTCTCCCCACGGCTCGGGCACCGCCTCGGCGAGGAACCCCCACACGAACCAGCGCTGCTCCATGTGCGCCAGGTGGTGCAGCAGCTCGAGGGGCGACCAGCCCGAGGGCACGAGGCTGCGGGTGCGCTCCGTCGTGGGGAGCGCGAGCACCTTGGACACCGCCGTCTCCCGGTAGTGGTCCAGGTAGCGGGAGAACAGCACGGCGGGGTCGGCGCCGGTCTCCGGTGACGGCTCGGGCACGCTCAGTCCTCGATCCGCTGGCCCGACTCGTCCCAGTGGGCGGCGACCTTCTTCGAGGGCTGCACCCGCGGCGGCTCACCAGGCATCTTCGGGTAGTCGGGCGGGTAGTTGGCCTCGCCCTCCCCCGACTCCTCGTAGAGGCGGATCAGCGGGGAGATGTCGTGCGCCACGTCGTCGATGCCCGCCCACGGGTCGCCGTCGGCCATCCGCTCGGGCACCGAGAACAGGTGGAACGCGCGCGGGTCGGTCAGGTCGGCGAGCTCGCTCCAGGTCACGGGCGTGGACACGGTCGCGCCGGGCTGGGGCCGCAGGGAGTACGCCGAGGCGATCGTGCGGTCGCGGCAGTTCTGGTTGAAGTCGACGAAGATCCGCTCGCCCCGCTCCTCCTTCCACCACTTGGTGGTGACCCCCGCGTCACGCTTCTCCAGCTCGCGGCCGAACCCCAGGGCGGCATGCCGCACGTCGTCGAAGTCCCACCGCGGCTCGATCCGCACGTAGAGGTGCACGCCCCGGTTGCCGCTGGTCTTCGGGTAGCCGGTGATGCCGTGCTCCTCGAGCAGCTCGCGGGCGACGCCCGCGACCCGCACGGCGTCGCCGAACGTGGTGCCGGGCTGCGGGTCGAGGTCGATGCGCAGCTCGTCGGGGTGGTCGTTGTCGTTGCTGCGGGTCGGCCAGGGATGGAAGGTGATCGTGCCCATCTGCGCGCACCAGGCGACCGTGGCCAGGTTGGTCACGCACACCTCGTCGGCGGGACGCCCGCTGGGGAACAGCACCCGGGTCGTCTCGACGTACTCCGGAGCGCCCTTGGGCACCCGCTTGCTGTAGAACGCGTCGCTCTTGTCCCCGCGCCCCGTGGCCAGGTGGATGCCCTCGTGGACGCCGCTGGTCCACCGCTCCAGCGCCACCGGCCGGTCGCGCAGGGCGCGCAGGATCCCGTCGGCCACGCTGAGGTAGTACTCCACCACCTGCAGCTTGCTGACCTCCGGCGTGGAGTCGGTGGCGGGGTAGATCACCCGGTCGGGGCTGGAGACCCGGACGGCCTGTCCGTCGGCGTCGACCTCGGCTGCAGTGGCAGGCATGGGCGTCAGGTTACGCAGGTGGGTGGCCGGGAGTCCTCGTGCGCGCTAGACCTTCAGGCGGCGTACGTCCCTCGTGATGCTGGTGCCCGACTTCTCGAGGAACACGATCTCGCCGAACTCGAGGCACGACCAGTCCTCGTCGTTCTCCGTCAGCGGCTCGGAGGCGAAGATGACCGACGTCGCCTCCTCGACCGAGGTCACGTCGACGTCGTAGGACTCCTCGTAGTCCTGGAAGTTGCGTCCGGTGAGCATGTACATCGGCTCCAGGAGCATGGACAGGGAGTAGTCGTCCGTGCCCGGCCCGGACTTCCGCAGCTCCCTCCAGTCCCCGGCCGGATCGGTCTCGCCGTGCAGCCCCGTGCCGACGTTGACCCCGATGATGCGATCGGGAGCGACCAGCGCCATCTTCAGCTTGGCCAGTCCGCCGAGATCGAGCTTCTGCATCGCCTGGACGATGAGCTCCAGCATCTCCTCGAACCCGCGCTGCACGTCGTCGTTGCTGTCGCCCTCGAGCAGGGAGAGCAGCAGCACGTACAGGAACTCCGTGTCCGTGGTGCCGGCCATCTGCTCGAGGTAGGTGTCCTCCAGGTGCGGCAGCAGCTCTCGCTGCAGGATCTTCCAGTGCGGGAGGTCGCCGTTCTGGGCGATGATCCAGGGCGTCTCCTCGTAGGAGAACGGATGGCAGTTCTCGTCGACCAGGACGGTCTTGGAGTCGTAGTCGGCGGCCCGCACGTGGGCGAGCAGCGTGCTGGCCTGGAGACTCGGGATCATGCCGGCGGCGTTGTCGTCGTAGAAGGCCGCCATGGGGCGGCGGTAGAGGAACGGCTTCTCGGGCCGGAGCAGGTGCTCGCTCCAGGCTCCGAACCCCCACCCGGCCAGCTGCAGCAGCGGATGGCGCTCCGGGTCGAGGGTCTGGTTGACGAGGCTGTTGTCCGGCGCCAGGAGCAAACTGTCCAGCGGTATCTCCGGCCCGATGTAGGCGAGCACTCGGCACATGCGGTTCCCTCACTTCTCGGGCTGCGGTCAGTGGCCCCTCGGACCGGCGGCGGGACGAGACCCTCGAGCTCGCGCGGATCACGCCGGCAGCGCCACTGCTCTGCAGCCTAGGGCCCCGGGCGAGCCGCGCGGTGCCGGGTGTCCAGGATCGTCGAGGGCAACCGAGCCCACGACGTCGCTCAGCGGGTGAGCACGGCCTCCTCGTCGAGCCGCGTGAGCTTGTGCGGGTTGCGCATGGCGAAGATCCGGGTGATCCGACCCTCCTCGACGACGACGCTCACGATCGTGGTGCCGCCCACCTCGTCCTCGATGCGTACGCCGACGGCCCCGTTGAGCCCGATCGTCGCGACCACCGGGTTGACCGACACCGCCGGGTAGGGCCGCAGCAGGTTCACGACCTTCTTGATGCCGACGACGGGAACCCGCACCGCCTGGGCGATCCCGCCACCGTCGGCGAGCAGCACCACGTCCGGCGCGAGCACGTCCATCAGGCCCTGCACGTCGCCGGCCGTCACCGCGGCCACGAACCGGTCCACCACCTGCTGCTGCTCGTCACGGTCGACGTGCATCCGCGGTCGGCGTGCGGCGACGTGCGCCCTGGCCCGGTGGGCCACCTGGCGGACCGCCGACGGCGACTTGTCCACGGCGGCCGCGATCTCGTCGTACGGCACGTCGAAGACCTCGCGCAGCACGAACACGGCGCGCTCGGTCGGCGTGAGCGTCTCCAGCACGGTGAGCATCGCGATCGACACGCCCTCGGCGAGCTCGACGTCCTCGGCGACGTCCGGGCTGGTGAGCAGGGGCTCGGGCAGCCACTCGCCGACGTACTCCTCCCGGCGGCGGCTGAGCGTCCGGAGCCGGTTGAGGGACTGCCGGGTCACGGCGCGGACCAGGTACGCGCGCGGGTCCCGCACCTCCGCCCGGTCGATCGCCGCCCACCGCAACCAGGTCTCCTGGACGACGTCCTCCGCGTCGGCCGCCGAGCCGAGCATCTCGTAGGCGACGGTGAAGAGCAGGTTGCGGTGGGTGACGAACGGGTCGGCACTCATGCCCGGGACGCTACCTCTGGCCGCTGCGCCAACGGGGCGAGGTCGCAGGCGTCCGCGAAGCCCTCGGACTCGATACCCAGCGCGATGTTGCTGCGGGTGGTGAGGTTGGCGAAGCCGATCACCGAGGTGAGCTCGACGAGGGCCGCGGGGCCCAGCCGGTCGTGCAGCCCGGCCACCATCTCGTCCGTCACGGTCGGCGGGGTGGCACTCATCGCCTCGGCGTACGTCAGGACCTCGCGCTCCAGCGGGGTGAACGCCTCCGACTCCCGCCACCGCGGCACCTCGCGCGCCCGATCGACGTCGAGCCCCTCGTTGAACGCCGTGAAGTAGTTGAAGTCCAGGCACCACGAGCAGCCGACGTAGGACGCGACGGCCATGTGCGCGAAGGACTTCAGGGTCGGATCGCACCGGTCCCACTTGTGCAGCTTCTGGCCGAAACCCATCGAGGCCTTCAGGACCGGCACGTTGTGCCACATCACGCCGAGCGACTCCGGCACCCGTCCGAACATCTTCTTGCTGAAGATCCTGACGAGTGCGCCGTACGGGCCGGTGATCTCCGTGGCCGGGATCCGGATGGTCATGTCTCCTCCTCACGTCGAAATCTGTTGTCGACATCCAGACACCGGCCCGTGACCGCCTGTGACACGGAGGCGGGAACTTCCGGTGGATCGGCGGGCAGCGGGCGGGGTGCCGGTCCTCCGGCCCGTGCGGGCGAGCACATCCAAAACCAGACCACTGGTCCATTTTTCCAGGCCAATGGTCTTGATCTGGCGACCTCCCCTGTGCCTCAATGTCCCGTGACCAAATACCTCACGGTGCGCGACGCGCTCCTGGACCGCCTCGACACGATGGCGCCCGGCGAGCCGCTGCCCCCCGAGCGCGACCTGGTCCGCGAGCTCGGGATCTCCCGGACGACCCTCCGGCGGGCCACCGACGAGCTGGTGGCCAGCGGATCGGTACGGCGCCGGCCCGGCGCCGGTGTCTTCGCGATCGGCCCGAAGCTCGACACCGCCCTGGCGGCGATCTCGTTCACCGAGGACATGCGTGCCCGGGGCCTGCGTCCCGGCTCGGCGATCCTCGCCTTCGACCGGCGCCCGGCCGGTGCCCGGATCGGGCGGCGGCTGGGAGTCTCGCCGGCCGCGGACGTCGTGCACGTCACGCGACTCCGGCTCGCCGACGACGAGCCGATGTCGATCGAGACGCTGTACATCCCGGAGGCGACCGTGCCCGGGTTGACCGCGGACGATCTCGAGAACGCCTCCTACTACGAGCTGCTGCGCACCCGGTACGACCTCACGATCGCCCGCGGAGTCCAGACCATCGAGCCCACGGTCACCGACGAGGAGGAGTCGCGCGAGCTCGGCGTACCGCTGCACTCACCGGCCCTGCTCTTCGAACGGACCTCGTGGTGCGCTGAGGGAACCGTCGTGGAGTTCGTCCGGTCGATCTACCGCGGTGACCGCTACCAGATCCGCACGGAGCTCTCAGTGCCCGCCACCCCCGCACGGGAGGAGCTGGGTTGATGTCCAACGTCCTGGTCTTCGATGCCGGCAAGACCGGGTGCCGGGTCGGCCTCTGGGTCGACGGCACGCTGGTCGCCCGCGGCGAGGGGCCGGGGGCGGCGGGCATCGCCGACCCCGACGGCGTGGAGCAGGCGCTGGCTCGGATGGCCGATGCCGAGGAGGAGATGCAGCCCCCGGTGCCGCGCGACCCGCTGCGGGTGGACACGGTGGTCGTCGGCCTCGCCGGGATGATGAGCGCCGCACAGCGCGCGCCGCGGTTGCGGGCCGGACTGGCGGAGCGGTACCCCGGTGCGCGGCTGGTGGTGACCAGCGACGCCGTCACCTCCCACGCGGGGGCGCTCGACGGTCGAGAAGGAGTGGTGCTGGCCGCTGGCACCGGGGTGAGTGTGCTCGCCCTGTCCGGCGACGGCGCCTTCCGGCTGGTCGACGGCTGGGGCTACCTGCTCGGCGACGCCGGGAGCGGTTTCGCGATCGGCCGGGCCGGCCTGGACGAGGCCCTGCGGCACCACGACGGCCGCGGCGGGAGCGCCGACCTGCTGGCCCGGCTCGAGGCCTGCTGGGGGCATCCTCGCCGCGTCGCCAGGGAGGTGCAGGGATCGGACAACCCCGCTCGAGTGATCGCCTCCTTCGCGCGCGAGGTGTTCGCCTCGGCCCGGGAGGGCGGATCAGCCGCGGCTCGGATCTGCGAGGCAGCGGGCCACGAGCTCGCTCGCTCCGTGGCCGCAGCCGCGCGCGGCGCACTGCTCCGGTCTCCCGTCACCGTCGCCACCACCGGCGGTCTGCTCAACGCCGGCCCTGTGCTCACCGATCCGCTGGACCGACACCTCGCGGAGCTGCTGCCCGGCACGACCCGGCACCCGGCGGAGGGCGACGCACTGGCCGGTGGATACCTGATGGCCGTCCGTGCCGAGCTCCCCCACCACGACCTGCTGACCGTGTGCAGCACCGAAGGAGACCGATGACCGCCGAGTCCCAGCTGAACGACGAACTGGCCGACCTGGACACCGAGGCCTCACGACCCGGCGTCCGGCTGGAGCGCCTGGACACCGGCGAGCTCGTCGCCGCGCAGCTCGAGTGCGACCGGGTGGTCTCCGACGCGGTCGAGGCGGCGGCCGACCAGATCACCGTTGCCCTGGAGAGCGTGGTGGCCCGGCTGCGGGCCGGTGGACGGATGCTGTACCTCGGAGCGGGCACGCCTGGGCGGCTGGCGGTCCTCGACGCCGCGGAATGCCTGCCGACCTTCGGCGTCGGGCCGGACACGGTGGTCGCACTGATGGCCGGCGGCGACAGCGCCCTCACCCACGCGGTGGAGGGAGCCGAGGACGACGCCGACGCCGGGGCTGCCGACGTTCGCAAGGCAGGGGTCGGACCCGACGACGTGGTGATCGGGATCAGCGCGTCCGGACGGACCCCGTACGTGCTCGGCGGGATCGCCGCGGCGCGAGCGGTGGGTGCGGCCACCGTTGCCATCACGAACAACGCCGGCACCGCTCTGGCGGCCGCGGTCGACCACCCGATCGAGACGCTGACCGGGCCGGAGTTCGTGACCGGCTCCACCCGGCTGAAGGCCGGGACGGCCCAGAAGCGGGTCCTGAACATGCTCTCGACGATCGCGATGATCCAGCTCGGCAAGGTGTACGGCACGCTGATGGTCGACGTGGTCGCCACCAACGAGAAGTTGCGCGTCCGCGGACGACGCATGGTGGTGGAGGCCACCGGCGCCGACCCGCAGGTCGCCGACCGTGCCCTGGCCGAGGCCGGTGGCAACGCCAAGACCGCCATCGCCGCGCTGCTCCTCCAGGTGCCGGTCGCAGACGCCGCGGCTCGCCTCGCCGCCGCCGATGGGCAGCTGGGACGTGTCGTGGAGGGTCCGTCGTGATCATCGCCGGACTGATGACCGGCACGTCGGCCGACGCGCTCGATGTGGCGCTGGTGGAGTTCACGGTGCCTGCCCGGAGCCAGGGCGAGGAGCTCGTGATGGAGCTGCTGGACCATCGGGAGGTCGCCTTTCCCGACGATCTCGGGCACGACCTGGTCCGGCTGCTCGAGCCGGACCCGGTCCCGTTGAGCCTCGTGGCGAAGGTCGACAGCCGATTGGGGATCCTCAGTGCTGACGCGGTCGGGCAGGTGCTCGCCGAGTGCCGCGTCGAGTGCGACCTGGTGGTGTCCCACGGGCAGACCCTGCAGCACCTGGTGGCCGACGGTGAGGTGCTGGGCACCCTGCAGATCGGCCAGCCCGCATGGATCGCCGAGCGGACCGGCTGCCCGGTGCTCTCCGACGTGAGGTCTCGGGACGTGGCCGCCGGCGGCCAGGGTGCCCCGCTGGCCAGCATGCTCGACCAGCTGTGGCTCGGCGACTCCCCGGAGCCGACCGCCGCGCTGAACCTCGGTGGGATCGCGAACCTCACCGTCGTGGCCCCGGGGGCCGATCCGCTGGCCTACGACACCGGCCCCGCCAACGCGCTCATCGACGTGATGGCCCGCCGCATCTCCGGCAACCCGCGGGGCTTCGACCGGGACGGGGCGATGGCGGCTGCCGGCGAGGTCGATCGCGAGCTCCTCGACACCCTGCTCGCCGAGCCGTACTACGCACAGCCGTCGCCCAAGTCGACGGGCAAGGAGCTGTTCCACGCGGCGTACCTCGACCGGGTGCTCGCCGCACGTCCTGGCCTCGACCCCTACGACGTCGTCGCCACGCTGACCCGGCTGACCGCCGAGACCGTGGCCGCCGAGTGCCGTCGGCACGGGGTCTCCCGGGTGGTCGCCTCCGGCGGCGGCACCCGCAACCCGGTGCTCATGGCCGAGCTGGCCCGTGCCCTCGGCAGCGGCGTCACCGTGCAGGAGGCCGCGAGCCTGGGCCTGCCCGGGGACGCCAAGGAGGCGGCCCTGATGGCCCTGATCGGGTGGCTCACCTGGCACGGGCTGCCCGCCACCCTGCCCAGCTGCACAGGTGCCTCGCGGGGCACCCGGGCCGGCCGACTCACGCCTGGGGACCGCCCGCTGCGGCTCCCGGAGCCACGACTCCGACCACCCCACCATCTCCGGCTGAGGACCTCCGCCGTGCTTGACGAACCGACTGAAGGAGACAACTGATGCTGCAAACCCTGGACCTGGCGGTCATCGTGGTCTACCTGGTCGCCACCGCCGCCCTGGGCCTGAAGCTCAGCGGCAAGCAGAAGGGACTGACCGACTACTTCCTGGGCGGACGGGACCTGCCGTGGTGGGCGGTGTGCCTCTCGGTGGTCGCCACCGAGACCAGCGCGCTGACCGTGGTCGGCATCCCCGTGATCAGCTTCTTGGGGAACATCTCGTTCCTGCAGGTGGCCATCGGCTACCTCCTGGGTCGGATCGTGGTCGCGTTCCTCATGCTGCCCCGCTACTACGACGGCGAGATGGTCACCGCGTACGCCTACCTCGGCAAGCGGTTCGGCTCGAGCACGCAGACCACGGCCGGCATCACGTTCCTGTTCACCCGGCTGATGGCCGACGGCATCCGGGTGCTGGCCGCAGCGATCCCGTTGAAGCTGATCTTCGCGGGCATCGGCATCGACACGAGCTACTTCACGATCATCGTCGTGCTCTCGCTGGTGACCATCCTCTACACCTTCATCGGCGGCATCCGCGCGGTCGTCTGGGTGGACGTGGCCCAGATGCTGCTCTACGTCCTCGGCGGCCTGCTCGCCGTCATCGTGGTCACGCGCGACATCGGGTGGAGCTGGCTGAGCGAGGCCGCCAGCGCCGACAAGCTCACGTTCTTCGTTCTCGAAGGCAACCCGATCACCGACGCCGCGACCCTCATCCCGTCGGTGATCGGCGGCGCCATCTTCGCGATGGCCTCGCACGGCGCCGACCAGATCGTCGTCCAGCGGCTGCTCACCTGCCGGACCAAGGTGGATGCCCAGAAGGCGATCATCGTCTCCGGCGTCGTGGTGTTCCTCCAGTTCGCGGTCTTCCTGGCCGTCGGCCTGGCGCTCTGGAGCTACTTCGGGCAGCAGAGCCCCGAGGAGCTGGGGCTGACCCGCAACGACGAGGTGTTCCCGAAGTTCATCATCGAAGGACTCCCCGCGGGCGTCTCCGGTCTGCTGCTGGCCGGCATCCTGGCCGCGGCGATGAGCACCCTCTCGTCGTCCCTGAGCGCACTGTCCTCCTCCACGGTCACCGACGTGTACGGGCTGATGAAGAAGACCCCGCTCACCGACGCGGAGGGCCTCCGCGTGGGCCGATGGGCGACCATCGGCTGGGGAGTGGCGTTCATCATCCCGGCGACGTTCTTCAAGAGCGACAGCGGCAGCATCGTCATCCTGGCGCTCGGGATCGCGGGCATCACCTACGGCGCCCTCCTGGGCTCCTTCGCCCTCGGCCTGTTCAACAAGCGGGCCCGCGCCGCAGACGCGAACATCGCGTTCGTCTGCGCGGCGGCCACCACGCTGACCATGTTCGTCCTGGAGAAGTGGGTGCTCGCCGTCGACGGCGTGCCGCACGTGGTGGTGGCGTGGCAGTGGTACCCGCTGGTGGGAGTGATCGTCACCCTGGTCGTGGGCGGTCTGCTGTCGATGCGCCACACGGACGACGGTCGGTCCGTGACCCAGGCGCCTGCGAGCGCCGAGCGGCCCCGGGTCTGAGGTCGCCCGGACCTACGCACAAGGAGTCACACCATGGAGATCGTCATCCTCGACGACGCGGAGTCGATCGGGCGACTCGCCGCGGAGGAGATCTGCGGCCTGCTCCGGCGCAAGCCCGGGGCCGTTCTGGGCCTGGCCACCGGCTCCTCGCCCCTCTCCATCTACGACTGCCTGGCCCGCCGGTGCTCCGCCGGGGAGGTCACGTTCGCGCACGCACAGGCATTCACCCTCGACGAGTACGTCGGTCTCGAGGCTGACCATCCCCAGCGCTACCGCAACGTCATCGAGGGCGCGTTCGCCGCTCGGGTCGACATCCCGCCGGGTGCCGTCCACAGTCCGGACGGCCTGGCCGACGACATCCCGGCCGCGTGTGCGGCGTACGAAGCGGCGATCGCGGACGCGGGGGGCGTCGACCTGCAGATCCTGGGCATCGGTACCGACGGGCACATCGGGTTCAACGAGCCCGGCTCCTCGCTGGCCTCGCGCACCCGGATCAAGACGCTCACCCGCCAGACCCGCTCGGACAACGCCCGGTTCTTCGGTGGGGATCTCGACTCCGTGCCCACTCACTGCCTCACCCAGGGGCTGGCGACCATCATGGCCGCGCGGCACGTGGTCCTCGTCGCGACGGGCGCGGGAAAGGCGCAGGCCGTGCACGAGCTCGTCGAGGGTGCGGTCAGCGCCATGTGGCCGGCGACGGTGCTGCAGCACCACCCGCACGTCAGCGTGCTGCTCGACGAGCCGGCCGCCGGTCGCCTGCAGCTCGCCGGGTACTACCGGGAGACCTTCCTGGCCAAGCCCACGTGGCAGGGCCTGTGAACCGCCCGCAGCCCGGGCCGCCCACGACCGGCAAGAGGTCGGGAGCCGTGACGCCGTGCTGATCAGTGCCGACTGCATCGTCACCGGTGCGCAGGTCCTCAGGCCCGGATGGGTGGAGGTCGTCGACGGCCGCGTCGTCGGGCTCGGGGCCGGGCCGGCACCCCGCCCAGCCGACCTGGGCCCCGGTGGGCTCACGGTGGTGCCGGGGTTCGTCGACACGCACGTCCACGGGGGTGGTGGAGGTGACTTCTCCGACGCCACGCGCGAGTCGACCCTGGCTGCCGTGGACCTCCATCGACGGCACGGCACGACCTCGATGGTCGCGTCCTTGGTCTCCGCACCGCCCGCCGAGCTGCTCCGGCAGGTCGGCGTCCTCGCCACCCACGTCCACGACGGGCTCCTCGCCGGCATCCACCTCGAGGGACCGTGGCTGTCACACCGTCGATGCGGAGCCCACGACCCGGCGGCGCTGCGCCCGCCCGACCGTACGGAGCTGGAACGGCTGCTGGCTGCCGGCCTCGGGACGATCCGGATGGTCACCGTCGCCCCCGAGCTCGAGGGGGCGATGGACGCGATCCGGCGCGTCGTCGATGCCGGCGTGGTCGCCGCGGTGGGACACACCGACGGCACCTACGCCGAGGTGTGTGCCGCCGTCGAGGCGGGCGCCACCGTCGCGACGCACCTCTTCAACGCGATGCGGCCGGTGCACCACCGCGAGCCGGGACCGGTCGTGGCCCTGACGGAGGACGACCGGGTGACCCTGGAGATGATCACCGACGGCGTCCACCTGCATCCCGCCCTCTACCGAGCGGTGCTGGCTCGAGCCGGGAGTGACCGGATCTCCCTGGTGACGGACGCCATGGCCGCGGCCGGCATGCCGGACGGCAGCTACGAGCTCGGGGCACTGGCCGTCCGCGTGGTCGACGGAGTCGCCCAGGTGGCGGGCAGCGACACCATCGCCGGGAGCACCGCCACGATGGACCAGCTGTTCCGCTTCGCAGCGGCAACGGCCGGACCGGACCGTGACGAGGCACTGGTGACGGCGGCGCGGCAGTCCTCGATCATCCCCGCGAGAACGCTGGGGCTCCCCCACGACGGGCTTGTCGTCGGCGCGGCCGCGGACCTGGTGGTGCTCGACCACGAGCTCGGGGTCACCCGCGTCATGTGCCAGGGGAGCTGGGTCCACGGCGATGCCGACGGACGATCCGAGTAGAGGGTCGGACTCGCCACGTCTGGGTGGTGTGGCTGCGCGTCGACGAGAACCGGCCTGCGGTCCACACTGGCTTCGTGTGGCTGGGCGCCAGAGGCTCGCTCGGCTCTCGTCCGACACAGCGCGCTGAGTCTCGCGTCGCGCATCTAGCACCGTGGAGGTATCGATGGTGACCGTGGCCGCCGTACAGGCAACACCGGTGTTCCTGGACCGAGAGGCGACCACGGACAAGGTCTGTGCCCTGGTCGGCGAAGCCGCACGTCACGGGGCGGAGCTGATCGTCTTCCCCGAGTCCTTCATCCCCACCTATCCGGACTGGGTGTGGCGCACTCCGGCCTGGAGGGACTCCGAGTTCATGGAGCGCTTCTACGCGAATGCCGTCAGCGTCCCCGGCGCGGCGCTGGAGCGGATCGGGGAAGCGGCGGCGGAGGCTTCGGCGTACGTCGTGATCGGCGTCACCGAGATCGACGGCGGCACGCTGTACAACACCCTGCTGTACCTCGGTCCCGACGGACGCCTGCTGCAACGGCATCGCAAGCTCATGCCCACGGGCGGGGAGCGGACGGTGTGGGGAACGGGCGACGGCTCGGAGCTCGGCGTGGTGCGTACGCCGTTCGGCGTGGTCGGTGGGTTGCTCTGCTGGGAGAACTACATGCCGCTCGCCCGCGCGGCGATCTACGCGCAGCACTGCGACATCTACCTGGCGCCGACCTGGGACAACAGCGACGAGTGGGTGGCCACCTTGCGTCACATCGCCAAGGAGGGCGGGCAGTACGTCATCGGCGTGGCCCCCCTGCTCCGCGGCTCGGACGTGCCCGCGGACCTGCGCGGGACGCTGTACGGCCTCGAGGACGACTGGATGTCCCGCGGTCACACCACCATCGTGGCGCCGGGTGGTCGGGTGATCGCGGGACCGGTCCTCGAACGCGAGGAGATCGTCTACGCAGACCTCGACCTCGCCGCCGTGCAGGCGCAGCGGAGGATGTTCGACCCCGTCGGTCACTACGCGCGACCCGACGTCTTCGCACTCCACGTCGACACGCGTGCGAAGAGCCCGGTCGTCTTCGACCGGGAAGCCCCGGCCTGACTCAGCGGAGGGGGTGCGCCACACCACCGCCTCCCCACGCAGGGGCAGCCGGAAGGCGCGTGACGTACCCATGGGGAGCGGACAGCGTGGGGGCCGGTCCGGCTCACTCGCGCCGGTGGAAGCTGATCGTCCCGTCGGGGTGGTGGCGGGTGTCGTACGTCGGGTCGTGCACTCGCCGGTGATGATGCGGACACAGCAGTCTGCCGGTCTGGACGTTGGTCTTTCCGCCGTGGGACCAGGGGTGGTCGTGGTGGGCGTGGCACATGCCCGGTGCTGTCTGGCAGCCTCGGGTGGTGCAGCCGCCGTCACGGGCGGCCATGGCCAGGCGCATGGCTTCGGTGTGCAGGCGGCGTTTGCGGCCGACGTCGAGGACCTGGCTGCGACCACCGAGCACCATCGGGATGAGGCCGGCGCGGCAGGCCAACCGCCGGGCTTCGGCGGCGGAGATGCGGCCGCCGGTGTCCAGGGTGCACACCCCGGCGGTCTCCAGGCCGGCGAGGAGCTGCTCGAGGGTCATGGTGACCACCACCGTCGCCCCACAGCCCCCGGTCCTCGGCAGGTCCTTGGCGCTGATGGACTCCAGCAGCTGGGTCAGCGCGATCCCGTGGCGGACCGGGGTGGGCAGGTCGGGGTCGATCCCGGAGTCCCGGTCCATCGCCACCGCTCCCTCGGTCGTGCCCTCGGGCGGTTGCGAGGGATTCGACCAGCGTGGGCGGCTGGGTGAGGCCAGGGCGAGGATCATCTTGGTCAGCATCTGCCCGTGCAGCGCCGGGATCCGGAACCGACCGTGGCAGGTGCCTTCGTCGTCCTCCCACAGAGTCAAGGTGGTCCGTCGTAGTGCTTGGGCTTCTTCGCGTTCGAGTGCTTTGCCCTCGAACTGGTCGGCGACCTCGGGGGCGATGACCTCGAAGACCCGCCGGCCCAGGATGCGCAGCTCCTTGGCGTCATGGTGCGCCGCCAGCTCCACCAGGTGCTGCTCGGCGGCGAGCCGCTGCTCGGCGGTGACCGCGTAGACCCCGGTGCGCGGCAGCCGATCAAGCGCCGCGACGATCGCCCGCGACTGGGCCACGTTCACCGCGCCGCGGGCCATCGCCGCGGACAGCACGTCGTGGTGCTCCAACCGTTGCGCGTGGCGCAGGTCCGAGCGGGCGTCGCGGCGTACCTGCCGGGTCTGCACGGCCACCCAGTCCGCCGCGGTCGGGCGCACCGGTCTGCACGGTGGCCTCGGTCTGCTCGGCGTGGGCCAGCAGCCGCAACCGCAGGGCCGATAGCCGGGCCTCGTGACGTGCCAGATCGACCAGCGCCTGGCGCGTTTCTTCGGGCGGCATCGACAGCAGCGGGACCTCGGCGACACCGTCGAGGTCCTCGCCGATCCGGCGGGCGCAGTCGGTCACCGGGTGCTGCTGGCGACCCTCGTCCCGACTGCTGCTCATGGGTGAATTCAAGCACCGACCACTGACAACAAACCGCCTCTGACCTGCGGTTTCGTCCACTCTGCGAGACCGTGGAGAAGAATTTCTGACCGCCGGATCCTGGGTGCTTGCTGCCCTGCCTCCGGGGTGGTTTCGACAAGCTCAACCAGCGTGGGGTTGCGGCTGCTTCTCGGCGTACGGGGTCTCGACTGATCGCTCGCTTCGCTCACTGCTCGACCAGCGTGGGGTTGCGGCTGCTTTCTCGGCGTACGGGGTCTCGACTGATCGCTCGCTTCGCTCACTGCTCGACCAGCGTGGGGTTGCGGCTGCTTTCTCGGCGTACGGGGTCTCGACTGATACGCTCGCCTTCGCTCACTGCTCGACCAGCGTGGGTCGCGGCTGCTTCTCGGCGTACGGGGTCTCGACTGATCGCTCCCTTCGACAGGCTCAGGACAAGCGCTTCGCTCACTGCTCGACCAGCGTGGGGTTGCGGCTGCTTCTCGGCGTACGGGGTCTCGACTGATCGCTCCCTTCGACAGGCTCAGGACAAGCGCTTCGCTCACTGCTCGACCAGCGTGGGGTTGCGGCTGCTTCTCGGCGTACGGGGTCTCGACTGATCGCTCCCTTCGACAGGCTCAGGGCAAGCGCTTCTCGACCAGCGTCGGTCGCGGCTGCTTCTCGGCGTACGGGGTCTCGACTGATCACTCGCTTCGCTCACTGCTCGACCAGCGTGGGGTTGCGGCTGCTTCTCGGCGTACGGGGTCTCGACTGATCGCTCCCTTCGACAGGCTCAGGACAAGCGCTTCGCTCACTGCTCGACCAGCGTGGGTTGCGGCTGCTTCTCGGCGTACGGGGTCTCGACTGATCACTCGCTTCGCTCACTGCTCGACCAGCGTGGGGTTGCGGCTGCTTCTCCGCGTACGGGGTCTCGACTGATCGCTCCCTTCGACAGGCTCAGGGCAAGCGCTTCTCGACCAGCGTCGGTTGCGGCTGCTGCTCGGCGTCCGGGTCGACCGATCGCCCCCTGGCCGAGCGCCGGCCGGGTAGTCGCCGACGGAGAACCCGCCCGGGCTATTGCGTGATCCGCTCGTACGCGCGTCACTGGTAGAAGGCGCGCGTGACCGACGGTCAGCAGGAGCGTCCGCCGCGCACCCGTTGCGATCGAGGCAGAAGATGGACAAGACCGGCAGGAAAGACAACGGGGTGGACGACAACGACGTGCTGACGCTGTTCCGCCGGGCGATGGCGCACGACGACGCGGAGGCCATGCGTGCTGGCCTGGAGCAGCTGTTCGGCATCACCGGCGGGGACGGGTTGTCGCCGGAGGAGGAGTACGAGGTCCGGCATCCCGACTACGTGATGGAGATGCCCCAGTCCAACGAGCGGGTCCGCGGGCGCGACGCGATGCGCGCCCTGCAGGAGGCGTTCCCCACCCCTCCCAGCCTGCGACTGCGTCGGGTCTTCGGATCGGGGCGGACCTGGGTGGTCGAAGGCGTCAACGACTACGCCGGGGACGTGTGGCACGTGGCCGCCGTCTTCGAGCTGGCCGAGGACGGACGCGTGCTCCACGACACCCGCTACTACGGCCAGCGCTCCGAGCCCGCGGAGTGGCGAGCCGCGTGGGTCGAGCCGATCGAGTGAGCCGTGACCACCCGGCGGACAACCACACCGTTCCGAGCGCGACAGGGCGTACGGGCTTCCGGGCGGGGGTCGCTCGCCGCACCGGTCCTGGCGCTCCTCCTCGCGCTGTGCGTGCCGACCGCGTGCAGCAGCGGATCACCCAGCCCCGACGATGCGGCGCCGAGGCGTCCGCCGAGCTCGATGGCAGAGGTGATGAGCGCCGTGCGGGAGAACCTGGAGAGCGGCGTCGAGCCGGTCGCCCCGGGAGGCGTCGTGGTGGTCCGACGCGGGACCCGCGTCGAGGCGGTGGCCTTCGGCCGGGCCGTCATCCGTCCCCAGCGGATCATGCGTCGTGACGACCGCTTCCAGATCGGCAGCGTCACCAAGCCGATGGTGGCTGCACTCGTGCTCCAGCTCATCGACGACGGAGACTTGGCCCTCGACATGGACGTCGAGGACATCGTTCCCGGACTGCTGCCCACCGGCCGGGACATCACCGTCGAACAGCTGCTCAGCCACCGCAGCGGCCTCCACAACTACACGGATACGACCTCCGACCTGGGCCGACACTGGCGGCCGCGCCAGATCGTCCGCATCGCGTCGGATCAACCCCTTCTGTTCCAGCCCGGCACGCGCTCCTCCTACTCCAACACCAACTACGTCGTCCTCGGGGTCATCGCCGAGAAGGTGACCGGGCTTCCGGTCGAGCGGCTGCTGCAGACGCGCATCTTCGGACCGAGCGGCATGCGCGCCACGTCGTTGGATCCCACACGAGCCACCGAGGCGCCCAGGGCCCACGGATACGAGGACGGGGGCGACGTCACGGCGAACGACCTCAGCCTTGCCTGGGCCGCCGGGGGTGTGGTGTCGACGGCAGACGACGTGACCCGCTTCCTCGACGCCCTCTTCCACGGCCGGCTGGGTGCCGACCTGGTCGGAGCGATGACGACGTCGCGCGGGCGGCTGGAGCAGACCGGCGCGCCGTACGGACTGGGGCTCACCCAGCTCCCGACCGCGTGTGGCACGGCGTGGGGTCACGAGGGAGCGATCACCGGGTACGCCGCGGATGCCTGGAGCACCCGTGACGGCACCCGATCGGTCGTGCTGCTCGTCAACCACACGGGACACGACCACGTCGTCTCGGGCGTGGTCGACGCGGCTCTGTGCGACTGAGCGGGGCTCACCCCACGGACAGGCTGCGGTCCCCCACCACCGAGTTGGGCGCGAAGACGGCGCGCGGGTCGACGGACTCCCCCGACGGCCGGACGTACTCGAAGCCCGAGGTGGTCACCAGCGCCCACGACTCCGGCGACCGCGGGTGCCCCAGGGCTGCCGGCGTCGTGCCCCACCGGTCCACCGCGAGGACGGCGCAGTCCGGGTGGGTCGGCGGGAAGTGGAACGCGTTGCGGTCGGCCTCCTCCCGGCTGCCGAGGAACGCCACCGGGCGGGTGAGGCTCTCTGCGCAGACCCCGCAGATGCGGCTCAGCGCGCACTGGGTCACCCGGCGCCGGTCCAGCCCGAGGTCCCCCAGGCTGGCGAACGGCAGGTCGCCGACCCCGCTGGCGGGCATGTCGATCATGCCGAGGCCCGCGAGGTCCAGGCGCCGGTCTCCGCACGCCGGGTCGGGCGCTCGTGGTCACGACGGCGACCGCGGGGCACCTCCGGGGTCTCGGGGTAGTCGCGCCGGTCCGGCTTGGTGAACCGGTTGGGCAGGCTCAGCTTCATGATCGTGCGCAGCGCCTGGCCGTACTGCCGGTGCAGCGGCCCGGTGGTGTACGGCACGCCGTACTTGTCGAACAGCGGGCGCACCCGCTCGCTGATCTCCGCGTAGCGGTTGCTCGGCAGGTCCGGGTAGAGGTGGTGCTCGATCTGGTAGCCGAGGTTGCCGGACATGACGTGCAGCAGGGGGCTCCCGGTGAAGTTGGCCGAGCCCAGCATCTGCCGCAGGTACCACTCCGCCCGGGTCTCGTCCTCGATCTCCTCCTCGGTGAAGTGCAGCGCCCCGTCGGGGAAGTGCCCGCAGAAGATGATCATGTAGGACCACACGTTGCGGGTCAGGTTGGCCACTGCATTGGCGGCAGCGGTGTGCGCGAAGGCGGGACCGGTCAGCGCGGGGAACAGCACGTAGTCCTTGCCGATCTGCCGGCGCACCTTGCGACCGATCTGGGCCAGCTGCTTCTTCATCACCTTGGGGTCCTTCTCACGCTTGCGGATGGCCTCGATGTCGAGGTCGTGCAGCGCGACGCCCCACTGGAACAGGGTCGCGAGCAGGGCGTTGTAGACCGGCTGGCCGAGGTTGGCCGGGTTCCACTTCTGCTCACGGGCCATCCGCAGCACGCCGTACCCGATGTCGTTGTCGTGGCCGAGGACGTTGGTGAACTGGTGGTGCACGTAGTTGTGCGAGTGCTTCCACTGCTCGGCCGGCTGCGCGGTGTCCCACTCCCAGGTGCTGGAGTGGATCTCGGGGTCGTTCATCCAGTCCCACTGCCCGTGCATCACGTTGTGGCCGATCTCCATGTTCTCCAGGATCTTGGCCACCCCGAGCATCGCGGCCCCGGCGAAGAACGCCGGCTTCCAGCGACTGGCGAACAGCGTGATCCGGCCCGCGGCCGCCAGGCGTCGCTGGATGCGGATCATGCGGTTGATGTACGCCGCGTCGTCGGCGTTGCGCGACTCCTCGATCTCGGCGCGGATCGCGTCGAGCTCGCGACCGAGCTCCTCCACCTCCTCGGTGGTCAGGTGCGTGTACTCCTTGACGTCGGCGATGGCCATGCGTGCTTCCCCTTTGTCTGGTGACTTGTCTGGTGGCTTGTCTGGTGGCTTGTCTGGTGGCTTATGTGCTGGTCGGCGGTGCTCGTGCGGGACCGGACGCGGTGCGAGGCCGGACGCCGGGACTCAGATGTCGAGCGTGCAGTCGCCCGCAGCGGCGGTGATGCAGGTCTGGATCGGCTCGTTCGGCCCGGAGGTCTCCTCGCCGCTGCGCAGGTCGCGCACGGCGCCCTCGACGAGGGTGAGCGTGCAGGTGTGGCAGATGCCCATCCGACAGCCGTACGGCATGCCGACCCCGGCCTCCTCGCCGGCCTCCAGCAGCGTCGTGGCCCCGTCGGCCTCGACGGTCTTGCTGGAGTTGCGGAAGGTGACCGTGCCGCCCTCGGCTCCGTCGCCGCCGAGGTCGAGGGTGAACCGCTCGAGGTGCAGCTCGTCCTCGAGGCCCGCCTCGGCCCAGTGCTCCTCGCACGCGTCGAGCATCGGCGCAGGCCCGCAGGCCCAGGTCTCGCGCTCGCGCCAGTCCGGGCAGACCCGGTCGAGGTCCTGCATCT
Source organism: uncultured Actinomycetota bacterium (assembly GCA_963815595.1). GTDB lineage: Bacteria > Actinomycetota > Actinomycetes > Propionibacteriales > Nocardioidaceae > Marmoricola. The sequence goes on from CAWFHA010000007.1 coordinate 1,306,784, forward strand.
CGAGCATGCCGTCGGAGTCGGTGTGCTGCTCGTGCAGGGTCAGGCCGTCGTGCCGCTCGGCGAGCTCGAGCAGCTCGTCGCGGAAGATCATCCGCTCCTGCGTGGGCGAGCTGTAGGCGAGGACGACGTCGGGCATCGTGCCGCGGCGGTCCAGGGTGCGCAGCATCGCCATCACCGGCGTGATCCCGCTGCCGGCCACCAGGAAGAACATCTTCTCCGGCGGCGGGTCGGGCAGCACGAAGTCGCCGCTGGGGGCGGCCAGCCGGATGATCGTGCCCGGCTCGAGGCCGTTGACGAGGTGGGTGGACAAGAACCCCTCCGGCATCGCCCGGACCGTGATGGCGAGGGTGCGCCCGTCGCGCCGGGGCGGGGAGGAGACCGAGTAGGAGCGCCAGTGGAACTTGCCCTCGACCTGGATGCCGATGCCGACGTACTGACCGGGCTCGTGGTCGTAGCGCCACCCCCAGCCGGGACGGATCACGATCGTCGCCGCGTCCTCGGTCTCCGGGACGACCTCCTCCACCCGACCCCGCAGCTCGCGCGCGGTCCACAGCGGGTTGATCAGCGAGAGGTAGTCGTCGGGCTGCAACGGGGTGGTCAGCCGGGCACCGATCCTGCGCACGCCGGACCAGGACACCCGTTCGGTGACCGTCATCTGCTCTCCGTCCTGTTCGTCCGCCGCGAGTTCAGTGAACAGTCGTACACCGGGGAACGTCAAGCCTTCGTGACGTCCGTCTCTTGTGGTGGTCACTACCGTGGGAGCCATGAGCTACCAGGTGGACAAGAGCGACGCCGAGTGGCGTCAGGAGCTCTCCGACGAGGAGTTCCGGGTGCTGCGCAAGGCCGGCACGGAGGCGCCGTTCGTCGGTGAGTACACCGACACCAAGACCGAGGGCGTCTACAGCTGCCGGGCCTGCGACGCCGAGCTGTTCCGCTCGACGACCAAGTTCGACTCGCACTGCGGCTGGCCCTCGTTCTACGCCCCGCTGGCCGAGGACCGGGTCGAGTACATCCAGGACCGCTCGTTCGGCCAGGTCCGCACCGAGGTGCGCTGCGCCAACTGTGGCTCGCACCTCGGCCACGTCTTCGAGGGCGAGGGCTACGGCACCCCGACCGACCAGCGCTACTGCATCAACTCGGTGAGCATGCGCCTGCACGAGACCACCGGCCCGGAGGACGCTGCGGGCTGAGCGCGCCCGCACCCACTGATGGGCTGATCGGGCCATGGCGGTCGACCCGCCTGTCGAGGAGAATGTGAGACGACGCAGTCAAGGTCGGCGGCCTCGGGCCTCGCGACCCTCGGCTCGGGCCGGAGTAATCGGCGCCCGCCAGCCAGGAGCGCTCCATGCAGGTCGTGAAGAGCTTGTCCCTCACGCTCGTGACCGCGACGTCGATGGTGCTCCTCGGTTGCGGCTCAGACGACCCAGCGCCGTCGGCGGCCGCGCCCGAGGACCGGGCGAGCAGCTCGACGACCTCGGAGGCGCCGGTCGAGTCGCCCCTGGAAGGCACGTGGAGGACCACGCCGGTCTCCGTGCGGGACGCGGTGGCCACCCTCCGCCGCCACGGCCACTCGGAGTGGATCGAGGAGTTCCGCGCGGAGCTGCCCTTCACCCGGGTCACGGTGCTGGACCTCAGCATCGAGGACGGGCAGTGGAACCTGTACGGCGACTCCGGGGGCCGGCTGGAGCCGATCGACTACGACGCCGAGTACGAGATCAAGGGCGACACCGTGGTCTTCCACCACTCCGACGGCTCGAACACCTTCCGGTGGGCGGTCGACGGCGACACGCTCAGCCTCGAGCTCGTGCGGACGACCCAGCCGCCGTACGCCGGCATCCCCAACGAGGTGTTCCAGCGTGCGCTGTACATGACCGAGGTGTTCACGCGCCAGGACTGAGAGATCTGGACCATGCGTCCCGGCGCGGCCGGGCGGCCCCCACGGCCGGTGAGCTGTCAGGTCAGGGCAGCGCGCTGACGATCTCCGTCGGCGTACGGCGGCGCCCGGTGTAGAAGGGCACCTCCTCGCGCACGTGCCGGCGCGCCTCGGAGGCGCGCAGGTGGCGCATCAGGTCCACGATGCGGTGCAGCTCGTCGGCCTCGAAGGCCAGCATCCACTCGTAGTCACCCAGCGCGAAGCTGGCCACGGTGTTGGCGCGCACGTCCTTGTAGTCGCGTGCCATCTGCCCGTGCTCGGCGAGCATCGCGCGGCGCTCGGAGTCCTCGAGCAGGTACCACTCGTAGGAGCGCACGAACGGGTAGACGCAGATGTAGTCGTGGGCCTCCTCGCCGGCCAGGAACGCCGGGATGTGGCTCTTGTTGAACTCAGCCGGGCGGTGCAGCGCCACCTGTGACCACACCGGGTCCGTACGCCGCCCGAAGCTCGTGCGCCGGAAGGCCTGGTAGGCCTCCTGCAGCTCCTCGATCCGCTCGGCGTGGGTCCACACCATCACGTCGGCGTCCGCGCGCAGCCCGCTGAGGTCGTAGATGCCGCGGACCACCACGTCGCCCGACTCCAGCTTGTCGACGAGCTCCTCGAGCTCCCGGGCCTCGGCGTCGCGGTCGGCCTCCTCGCCCAGCAGGTCCCGCAGCCGGAACACCGACCACATCGTGTAGCGGATGGTGTCGTTGAGCTCACGGGTCTTGCGGGCGCCGGGTCGGGAGGGTGTCGCGGTCATGTCCCCATTGTGACAAGGTCCGCCACGAGGTCGGCAGCCGCCGCCTCGGCCGAGGCGATGCAGGCCGGCACCCCGAGCCCGTCGTACGCCGCGCCGCAGACCGCCAGCCCGGGATGGCCGCGCACCTCGCGCCGGACCGCGGCCACCCGGTCGAGGTGCCCGACGGCGTACTGGGGCAGCGCCCCGCCCCAGCGCTGCACGTGCCGGTCCACGGGACGCACGGAGAGACCCACCGCGTCGGCCAGATCGGTGAGCGCGATCTCCGCGAGCTCCTCGTCGGAGCGCTGCAGCGCCTGCTCCTCGCGGTGCCGGCCGAGCGAGCACCGCACCAGCACCACGGGGTCCGTGACCCGGGCCCCGGCGGCCCGCACCCAGTCCCACTTGGCGAAGGAGAAGGTCGACGCCTTCACCGCGCGGCCGTCCACGGGTGGCACGAGGAAGCCGGAGCCGGGCAGCTCGGGGAAGTCGCGTGCGGGGAAGGCGAGGGTGACCACGGCCATCGACGCGTACTCGATCCCGGCCAGCTGCGCCGCCGCCGCCGGTGCCACGTCCGTGAGCAGCCGGGCGGCCGGCCGGGCGGGAGTGGCCAGGACCACGGCGTCGGCCTCGACCACCTCGGGGGCCCGGGTGGGACCGACCACGAGCCGCCAACCGCCGCCGGCGCGGTGCGCGAGCTCGCGCACGGTCGTACCGGTGCGGATCTCCGCGGTGGAGGTGGCCGCGAGCGCCTCGACCAGGCGGGCCACCCCGCCCACGACCCCGGCGAAGACCGGGACCGCTCCGGAGCCGTTCGTCGGTGCCGCGGCGGACGCCGCGGCCCGGCTCAGCGAACGGTCGCGGTCGAGCAGTGCCACCACCTGGGGCACCGCGGCCCGTGCGGACAGCTCCCGGGCGTGCCCGGCGTAGACCCCGCCGAGCAGGGGCTCGACCAGGCGGTCCACGACCTCGGCACCGAAGCGCCGCTCGACCAGGTCCCCGACGCTGATGTCGTCCTCCCCCAGCACCGTCGGCGGCAGCACCGCGTCCAGGGCGGCGCGCGCCACACCCTTCCTCGTCAGCACCTCGTCGAGGCTGCGCAGGTCCAGGGGCACGCCCATCAGCGTCCGCGGCATCGGCACGAGCCGGCCGCGCGACCACAGGTGCGGGGTGGTCGCGGCCGGATGGACCAGGTCCCCGCCGAGCCCGACCTCCCGGGCCAGCCCCACGGCCTCGGGACGCCGGTTGAGCAGCGCCTCCGCGCCCACGTCGACCACCACCCCGCCCACCTCGGCCGAGCGCAGGGCGCCGCCGAGCCGCGGTGCGGACTCCAGGACGAGGACGTCGCACTCGGGCAGCGCTCCACCGACGCGGTGCGCCGCGGCCAGTCCGGAGATCCCGCCGCCGACGACCACGACGAGGGGACGACGCGTCTTCGGCACGTCGCCAGCGTGGCACAGCGGCCCCGGCCGGTGCCGGTGGAACCGAACGGGTGCGGTCCGCGTCACAGCACCATGACGAAGAAGCGGGCCCTGGTGGCCGTCCCACTCGCGCTGGTCGCGGGCCTCCTGGCCACGGTGGTGGCCCTCTCGATGCTCGGCCTGGGCCCCGCAGGTCCGGCCGGCACCGGAGGTGACTCCTCCGAGGCCTCCGGAGCAGGTGGCGCCGACGCCGACACCGGCGCGGAGCCCGGCACCGCACCGAAGGACGGGTCCGGCACGCGGACGGCCGGCGCGGTCACGCCGCTGTCCCGGGCCCTGATCTCCACCGGGCAGATCACCCTGCACACCGATCGGGTCAGCCGTGCGCGACAGGAGGTGCAGCGCCTGGTCTCCGCCTGGGGCGGCGTGGTCGCCGACGAGGACACGGTCAGCGACGCACGCGGACGGGTGGCCGAGAGCACGCTGACGCTGCGTGTGCCCTCGCCGAGGTTCGCCGAGGCCATGCGCGCCCTGGCCGGGCTCGGCGAGGTCGAGCACGAGAGCCGCTCGTCGGAGGACGTCACCACCCGGGTGATCGACAACGAGGCGCGCATCCGTGCCGCGGAGCGCAGCGTCCGCAAGATCGAGGACCTGCTCTCCCGCGCCCGCGACCTCGGCGACATCATCGCCATCGAGTCCGACCTCGCCCGCCGACAGGCCGACCTGGACTCCCTGCGGTCCCAGCAGGCGTGGCTGACCGACCAGACCTCACTGAGCACGATCAACGTCTACCTCAGCCGACCCGAGCTCGCCCGGGAGGAGGAGACCCGCCTCGGGTTCCTCGCGGGCCTGGCCCGGGGGTGGCACGCGCTCACCGGGGCGATGGTGCTCGGCCTGACCGCGCTGGGTGCGGTGCTGCCGTTCGCGGTGCTGGTGCTGCTGCTCGGCGTGCCGGCCTGGGTGCTGGTACGACGGCGTACGGCGCGGGTCAGCGCTGGGAGTGCTCCTGCACGAACTGCGTGAGCCGGGCGAGCTGGTCGGGGTCGGTGGCCGGGATCACGCCGTGGCCGAGGTTGAAGATGTGCCCCGGCGCCGCAGCGCCGGCGTCGAGCACGGCGGCCGCACGCTCGAGCATCACCTCGGTCGGCGCGAAGACCAGCGTGGGGTCGAGGTTGCCCTGGACCGCCCGACCGCCCACCCGGTCGATGCCCGCCGCCAGCGGCACCCGCCAGTCCACTCCGACGACGTCGGCCCCGGCCTCTCCCATCAGGTCGAGGATCTCGCCCGTGCCGACCCCGAAGTGGATGCGCGGCACCCCGGTGGCGCCGATCCGGTCCAGCACCTGGGCCGACCACGGCTGGATGTGCGTCGCGTAGTCGTCCCGGGTCACCGCACCGGCCCAGGAGTCGAAGAGCTGGACCGCGGAGGCGCCCGCCTCGACCTGCACCTCGAGGTAGGCGCCGGCGATGCCGGAGATCTTGCGCATCAGCGCCGCCCACACCTCCGGGGCGCCGAACATCATCGCCTTGGTCCGGGCGTGGTCCTTCGACGGGCCGCCCTCGACGAGGTAGGACGCGACCGTGAACGGCGCTCCGGCGAAACCGATCAGCGGCGTGGCGCCGAGCTCGCCGACGAGGCTGCGCACCGCCTCGGTGACGTACGGGACGTGGTCGGGGGTCAGGTCCGGGATCGCCTCGACGTCGGCCAGGGTGCGCACCGGCTGGGCCACCACCGGTCCCACGCCCGGCTTGATGTCCAGGTCCACCCCGACCGCCTTCAGCGGCAGGACGATGTCGGAGAAGAAGATCGCCGCGTCCACGCCGTAGCGACGGACCGGCTGCAGGGTGATCTCCACGACCAGGTCGGGCCGCATGCACGACTCCAGCATGCTCACCCCCTCGCGGACCTCGCGGTACTCCGGGAGCGAGCGTCCGGCCTGCCGCATGAACCACACGGGGGTGTGCGAGGTGGGCTCGCTGCGGGCTGCCTTGAGGAAGGCCGATTCGTGCAGCGCCGGGTTGTTCGCAGAGGCAGCGGGCATGCGCCGATCCTCGCAGGTCAGGCGGCGAGTCGGGTCCCCGGGAGCAGGCAGTCGGCCTAATCTGAGGTCATGGCTGCCCCCGAGAAACCCCGCATCGAGCCGCCCCCGGCTCCGCCGGAGTTCCTGCGCGCGGTGACCCAGATGCACGAGGCGCGCTACCGCGCCGAGCTGTTCGTGGAGGAGATGCCCGCCCCCCAGCGGATCGCGCCGTACGCCTCCGCGCTCTCCGCCGACGTGACCGTCGCCGGCGAGGACGTGGGGTCGGGACGGATCGTCGTGCTGCACGATCCTGACGGCAACGACGCCTGGCTGGGCACCTTCCGGTGCGTGGCCTACGTACGCGCCGAGATCGATCCTGAGCTGGTCAGCGACCCGCTCCTGGCGGGCGTGGGGTGGAGCTGGCTCACCGAGGCCCTGGAGGCCCACGGCGCGGAGTACGCCGTCCCGTCGGGCAGCGTCACCTGCGTCAGCTCCGAGAGCTTCGGCGGGATGGCCGACGAGCCGGCCACCGCCCAGCTGGAGATCCGTGCCTCCTGGTCGCCCACGGGCGACCTCACCCCCCACGTCGAGGCGTGGGGCGAGCTGCTGTGCACCTCGGTGGGCCTGCCACCGGTGCCCGAGGGTGTGGCCACCATGCCCTCCCGACGCGGACAACGTGGCGGCTGATGCCGGGGCCACGCACCGATCAGCCAGAACCCACCGAGGAGCGTCCTGACGACGCATCGACGTCCGGTGCCCGGGAGCCGGAGGCCCCGCCCGCACCGAAGCCGCCGCTGCTGGTCCTCCGCGACGGGCTCCCGGAGATCACCGAGACCCCCGACCGGCTCGACGAGGTGGTCGACCGGGTCGCGTCCGCGAGCGGACCGGTCGCGCTCGACGCCGAGCGGGCGTCCGGCTACCGCTACTCCCCGCGCGCCTACCTGATCCAGCTGCGGCGCGAGGGGGCCGGCACGGCCCTGATCGACCCGATCGCCTTCGACGGCCTCACCGGGCTCGACCGTGCCATCGGCGACGCGGAGTGGATCCTGCACGCCGCCAGCCAGGACCTGCCGTGCCTGCGTGAGGTGGGGCTGGTCCCCCGCAGTCTCTTCGACACCGAGCTCGCCGCCCGGCTGCTGGGCTATCCCCGGGTGGGACTGGCCACGCTGGTCGAGGTCATCCTGGGCCGGTCCATGCGCAAGGAGCACTCCGCCGTCGACTGGTCGCGCAGACCCCTGCCCAGGCCGTGGCTCGAGTACGCCGCCCTCGACGTCGAGGTCCTGGTCGAGCTGCGCGACGTGATCGCGGCCGAGCTGGTCGAGTCGGAGAAGGACGCCTGGGCCGAGGAGGAGTTCCAGCACCTGATCAGCTACGTGCCCCCACCGCGGACCGACCCGTGGCGGCGTACCTCGGGCATCCACAAGGCCCGGGGCCGGCGCGCCCTCGCGGCCGTGCGCGAGCTGTGGCTGGCCCGCGACGAGCTCGCCGCGGAGCGCGACACCACCCCGGGACGGCTGATCCCGGACTCCGCGCTGATCGCGGCCGCCAACGCGATGCCCACCTCCACCAAGGACCTGCTCGACACTCCCGGCTTCCACGGCCGCGGCGCGCGGCGCTACGCCGACCGGTGGCTGGCGGCCCTCGCGCGGGCCAAGCAGCTGCGCGACAGCGAGCTGCCCGCGCTGACGATCCGCTCGGACGGGCCACCCGCCGCCCGGGTCTGGGCCGAGCGCGACCCGGTCGCCGCCGCCCGGCTCGCCACGGCCCGGGCCCTGGTCACCTCGTTCTGCGAGGACCGCAACCTGCCGCTGGAGAACCTGCTGACCCCGGACTACCTGCGCCGCGTGCTGTGGAAGCCGCCGCCGGTCACCGGCGCCAGCATGGAGGAGGCGGTGGCCGAGGAGCTCACCCGGCTCGGGGCGCGACGCTGGCAGGTGGAGATCACCGCACCGATGCTGGCCCAGGCCATCGAGCACCCCACGAAGGCCTGACCGCCGGCCGCCTCGGCCGCCGCCTCAGCTGCCCGAGGCGTCCGGCGTGGGGCTGACCGACGGGGACGGCTGCTGCGAGGGGTCGAAGAGCGGCACCGAGGCGGCGTCGATGGCCTCCAGCCGGGTCTGCAGCGGCCCGATCAGCGGGTCGTAGAACAGCTCGCCCAACGACGCGGTGACCGAACGGCGCACGATCGGCCAGCGCGGGGCGCTGGGCAGCAGCCGGGTGTCCCGGACCTCCCGTGTGAAGACGTCGGCGTGCAGCGGACGTTCCCCGGTCTGCTGGAAGGTCTCGGAGTTGACGACGTCGATGTTGGCGGGCATCACGTAGCCGGTGGCGGCCAGCTCGGCGGCGCCCTCGTCGGAGATCACGCTCGCCAGGAAGTCGGCCGCCTTCTCGGTGTGCTCGGAGGCCGAGGACAGGCACAGGCCGGACATCGTGGCGATCGTCGCCCCGCGCCCGACCTTGGGCAGCGGCATCACGTCGAAGGTGAGGCCGGCCTGCTCGCGCAGCACCGGGGTCAGGTCCCGGAAGCCGAGGATCATCCCGAGCTGGCCGGCCTTGAAGCGCTCCAGCGCGGAGCGCTTGCGCAGCGCTGCCTGGCTGAAGGTCAGGCCCGGGTTGCGGACGATCTCCAGCAGCTCCTGCAGCGACTCGCGTGAGGCGTCGTCGGCGAGGGTCAGCGTCGTGGGGTTCTCCACGTCGTCGACGATCTCCCCACCCCCTGACCAGATGAACGGCGCCACCTGCTCGAGCTTGGGTGCGACGTAGAGCCCGCGTACGCCCGGTCGTCGTGGCTGTCGGGCCGCCTGCCGGAACTCCTCCATCGACCACCCGTCCTCCTGGGTGACCGGGCGCGCGCCGGGCTCGGCGATCTCGTCGAGCTCGATCAGCTTGGGGTTGTAGTAGACGACCAGCGGGGAGACGTCGAGCGGGAAGCACCGCAGCGCGGCGTCGGCGCTGAACGCCTCCAGGCCGTTGCGCGTGTACCCGTCACCGAAGTCGACCTCCCGCTCGGCCAGCAGGTCGTCGACCCGGCGCACCGCGTCGTCCTCGGCCAGCCCGGCGAGGTCGTCGTGGTCCATCAGGAACAGGTCGGGCGGGTCGCCGTCCGCGGTGCCCCGGCGTACGGCGCGCAGCGCCTCGTCGTGGCTCGCGTAGTCCTCCACGACGACCTTGGTGTCGCGGTGCTGCACGGAGTAGGTGGCCGCGATCCGCTTGTACGCCGCGACCACCGGCTCGGGGCCGTACACGGCGAAGGTCAGCTCGGTGGGCGTCGAGGTGCCAGTGCTCGGACTGGCGCTGGCGGTGGCCCCCTCCGGCTCGTCGTCGGAGGCGCAGCCCACGACCAGCAGCGCGGTGGCGGCGAGCGCGACGACGCCTCTGCGCAGTGACGCCCTGCTCAGCATCTCCACGCACCCTTCAGTCGTGCCGTCGCTACGGCGCCGCGCGTGTGACCGGCTCGTGAGGTCCCGGGCGGACGGCTCGGCCGGAGCCCTGGCGGCGACCGGAGCCGCCACGATATCGACACGCGCCACACCGTCGTCACGCGCGGTCCGGCCGGTGCCGCGACTCTACGCTGACGCCATGGCCACGACCACGAAGCGCGGCGGCATCCTCGCCGTCGTCACCCTCGGGATGCTGCTCACCGGCTGCTCGGTCACCACCGACGACGAGCCGGGCCGGAGCGCCGCGTCCACCCCGCCGGAGCCCTCGCCGACCGACTCCGAGGACCCGGGGACCGGAGAGGAGAGCACCCCGCCGTCGTCGACACCCACCGCGACGGAGGAGCCCTCGTCGCCGGAGGCCTCACCGGGGTCGCCGGAGGCGGTGCTGATCGGCGCGGCCGACCTCCCGCAGCTCAACGACGAGTCGCCCTGGACCGAGCAGCAGACCACCGTGCCCGGTCAGCGCTCGTTCGGCCTGTGCCAGCAGTTCGACCTCCTCTCGATCGGGGCGATGAGCATCGTCGAGCGCACCTACAGGGCCGGCACCTCGGGGCGCGACACCGCCGGCATGCAGGTGGCGGAGTTCCCCGACGCCCAGACCGCTGTCCGGGCGGCCAAGGTCCTCGAGGCCTGGCACCGGGACTGTCGCGACCAGGTCCGCGGTCGCAACGTCAGGATCCGCCCGATCCAGGACGTCGCGGTCACGACCGGCAAGGGGTGGGAGTACCTCGTCAGCTACACCCGCGGCGGCACCGGACGCTTCCACAGCTTCGGGGTGACCTGGTCGGGCACCCGGATGGCGCTGCTGCGCATCGACCACGTGGGCCAGGACCACAACTACGAGCCCGGCGAGGACCCCATGGAGCTTGCGGTGAAGGCCGCGTCGGCGAAGATGGGTTGATGAGCGCCGAACGGCACCACCACCGCCCGTCGTTCCCGGGGGCCCAGGCCTTCGAGGCGATCGAGGGGGACTCCGACCCCTCGCTGCTCAGCGAGGCGGCCGACCGGGCCGCCCACGCGCTGGTGCGGGGCGCCCGCGGTCAGGCCGACGAGGCCCTGGTCGAGCGGGTCGTGCACCTGGCCGAGACCGAGGGGCTCGAGACGCTGGCCGAGCTGTGGGCCGGGGCCCCGGCCGACTCGCTCGCCGGTGCGGTGTGGCGCCTCTACCTGCTGCGCACCTGGGTGTACGCCGACCCGAGGACCGCGTCGGTCGAGTTCGACCGGGGGCGCGCGCACGTGCCGGTCGCCGAAGTGGTCTCCGGGGTCGTCGAGCCGCCGGGCCCCGACGAGGTCCGTGCCCTGGTCGACGAGGTCCTCGGCGGGGTGGTGGTGGGTGACTTCGCCGACACGCTGTTCCGCGCCGCCGCCTTCGCCCGGGTCGCGGCCGCCGGCCGGGTCCACGACCATCCGGGTGCGGCCGCTGCCGACTCCTCCTACGCCGCCGATCTGTCCGCAGCGCGGCTGGTCACGCTCGCCGACCAGCTCGAGCGCGCGGCCCACCTCGAGCTCGGCGACTCGCTGGCCTGAGCCTGACCGGGGCCCGACCGGAGCCCGACCGGGGCCCGACCGGGGCCCGACCGGGGCTCGTCCCACGACGCCGACACCCGCGTCCCCGGGTTCTGCCGTGCGGGGCTGGTCCGCGCTTGTACAGTGGGGCACGCGTCGGGCCGCGGCAGCCCCGGGTCCCACAACAAGCCGCTACGAGCGGCCACGCGCCGTGAGGCGCTCCCGGCCCGACGCCCAACTTCCGGTGGAGGTGACCCATGGCTCCGCTCCCCCGGCCGCGGTTCCCCCGACTGGCCCGGCTGACCCGTCCGGTCCGGCTGCGCAACCCGGTGACACCCCGGCTGCGCTACGCGCCCCGTCGCGACGGGCTGCCCGACCCCGGTGAGGTGGTGTGGGCCTGGGTGGCCTACGAGGAGGACCCGGGCCGGGGCAAGGACCGGCCGGTCCTCGTGGTGGGCGAGGAGGGCGAGCAGCTGCTGGCGCTCGCGCTCACCTCGCGTGACCACGACCGCGACGAGGAGCAGGAGCGCCGCGAGGGCCGGGAGTGGATGGACGTGGGCTCCGGCGACTGGGACTCCCAGCGGCGGCCCAGCGAAGTACGTCTCGACCGGCTGCTGCGCCTGGACCGCAGCACCGTCAGGCGCGAGGGGGCCTCGCTGGACCGCGACCTGTTCGAGGCCGTCGTGCGCGCCGCTCGCCCGTTCTGGTCGGAGTGAGCCTCAGCCCAGGGCCTTGCGCAGCCGGGCGTCCGAGACCGGCTCGGCGGTCCCGAGCTGCTGGGCCCACAGGCTGACCCGGTACTCCTCGAGCAGCCAGCGCACCCGGCGCAGCGCGGCGCCCATCGGCCTGCCCTGGGGCAGCGCGTCCACGCGGTGCTGCCAGGCGTGCTGCAACGGCAGCACCCGGTCCATCAGCTCGCGGTCACGCTCGAGGTCGCCGAGCCGCTCGAGCCGGGCGGTCATCGCGGCGAGGTAGCGGGGGTACTCCCGCACGGCCGCTGCCCCGGACGCGGCGACGAAGCCCGGGTGGACGAGCCCGGCCAGCTGGGCCCGTAGGTCGGTCATCGCGGGCAGCCGCGCCATCTCCACCCGCCCGTGCAGGGACTTCTCCACCGGACGCCAGGCGGCGAGGGCGCGCTGCACCCGGTGGAGCACCTCTGTCGACCGCGGCGCCAGCTCGGCCCGGGCCCGCCCGACCAGGGCGGCGAACGCCTCGGGGTCGCGCACCGGTCGTCCCTGGTCCACCAGCTCCCCGGCGGCGGCCACCACGCAGTCCTCGACCAACGCACGGACCGAGGGGTACGGCGAGGCGGCCAGCCCGAGCTTGGCGGCGTTGTCCAGCTCGCCGACCAGCCCGGCCGCCGGGGACGGGACGGCCAGCAGCAGCAGGCGGCGTACGCCGTCGCGGTGCCGGGCCTCCTGCTCCTCCTCGGAGGCGGCGACCCCCAGCCCCACGGTCTCTCCCTCGTCGAGCAGCGTCGGGTAGCCGCGCACCTCGTGCCCGGCCCGGGTCTGGGTGAAGGAGGACTCGACGACGCCGAAGGTCCACTCCGTCTGGCCGGTCGCGCTCACCCCCGACTCCTCGGCCGCCTCGTCCATGGCCCGGTCGAAGGACGGCCTCAGCGGGGTCTTGAGCGCCTCGAGGTCCTTGCCCGTCCCGAGGGTGTCCCCCTGCTCGTCGAGCACCCGGAAGGTGGGCCACAGGTGTGCCGGCACCCGGTCGAGGTCCCAGGCCTCCGCGGGGACGTGCACCCCCGACAGCGAGCGCAGGTAGCGGGACAGGGCGACAAGCAGCGGCTCGTCACCCGGGGGCACGGCCTCCAGGAACCGGCGGGCGACGTCGGGCACCGGCACGAAGTTCACCCGCAGCTGCTTGGGCAGCGACCGGATCAGGGCGATCACCAGGTCCCGTCGCAGCCCGGGCACGTTCCAGGTGAACGGCGCCGCGCCCACGGTGTTCAGCGTCGCCAGGGGTACGTCGACGGTCACCCCGTCCGCCTCGTGCCCCGGCTCGAAGTGGTAGCTGAGCGAGAACGTCAGCGGACCCTCCTGCCAGGCGTCGGGGAACTCCTCGGCGACCACCTCGGCCCCCGCGTGGACCAGCATCCGCGGGTCGAAGGTGAGCAGGTCCGGCCGCGTGCGCCGCTCCTGCTTCCACCAGGTGTCGAAGTGCGCCCCGGAGACGACCTCGGCCGGGATCCGGGCGTCGTAGAAGTCGTAGAGCGTCTCCTCGTCGACGACGATGTCGCGGCGCCGGGCCCGGTGCTCGAGCTCGGCGGCCTCCTCGAGGAGGCGACGGTTGGTCTCGAAGAACTTGTGGCGGGCCCGCCACTCCCCCTGCACGAGCGCGTGGCGCAGGAACAGCTCGCGGGCGACCTCCGGCTGGCGCCGGCCGAGCGGGACGAGGCGGTCGGCGACCAGCGGTACGCCGTACAGGGTGACCCGCTCGTGCGCCATCGCCGACTCACGCTTGCTCGACCAGTGCGGCTCCGAGAGCGACCGCTTGGCCAGGTCTCCGGCCAGGCGTTCGGCCCACAGCGGGTCGATCGCGGCGTTCTGCCGCGCCCACAGCCGTGAGGTCTCCACCAGCTCGGCCGCCATCACCAGCTCGGGCTGCGAGCGTGCCAGCGCGGAGCCGGGGAAGATGGCGAAGCGGGCGCCCCGCGCGCCGAGGTACTCCGCGCCGCGCCCCCGGGTCTTCGCGGCCGCGGGCTCGCGCAGCCCGATGTGCGACAGCAGCCCGGCCAGCAGCGCCTGGTGGATGGCGTCGGCGTCGGGGACGTCGGCCGGAGGGCCGGACCGCAGCCCGACCTGCTTGGCCACCTGCCGCAGCTGGGACTCGAAGTCCTGCCACTCCCGGACGCGCACGTAGTTGAGGTGCTCCGCGCGGCACATCCGGCGGAACGCGCTGGAGCCCATCTCGCGCTGCTGGCTGCGCAGGTGGCGCCACAGGTTGAGCCACGTCAGGAAGTCCGAGGTGGGGTCGCGGAAGCGGGCGTGCAGCTGGTCGGCCCGAGCCCGGTGCTCCAGCGGACGCTCTCGGGGGTCCTGGATCGACAGGGCCGCGGTGATCACCAGCACCTCGCGCAGGCAGCCGAGCCGGTCGGCTTCGAGGATCATCCGGGCCAGGCGCGGGTCGATCGGCAGCCGGGCCAGCCGGCGTCCGACGGCGGTGAGCCTGCGGCGGTCAGCACGTCCCGGGGCCAGGGCTCCCAGCTCCTCGAGGAGCTGGACGCCGGCGCGCACCGCGCGCTGGTCGGGTGGTTCCACGAACGGGAAGCTCTCGACCTGGCCCAGGCCCAGGGAGGTCATCTGCAGGATGACGCTGGCCAGCGAGGTCCGCAGGATCTCCGGCTCGGTGAACTCCGGGCGGCCCTCGAAGTCCTCCTCGCTGTACAGGCGGATCGCGATGCCCGCCTCCACGCGCCCGCACCGTCCGGAGCGCTGGCGGGCGGAGGCCTGGCTGATCGGCTCGATCGGCAGTCGCTGCACCTTGGTGCGCACCGACCAGCGGCTGATCCGGGCCAGCCCGGTGTCGACGACGGCGGTGATGCCGGGGACCGTCAGCGAGGTCTCGGCCACGTTGGTGGCCAGCACCACCCGCCGGCGGGAGTGGCGCTCGAAGACCCGGTGCTGCTCGCTCGCGGACAGCCGCGAGTACAGCGGCACGATGTCGAAGCCGCGCGGACCCTCGGTCAGCCCGGCGAGCGCGTCGGCGGTGTCGCGGATCTCCCGCTCGCCGGGCAGGAAGACCAGGATGTCGCCGGGGGTCTCCGGGAGGAGCTCGGCGACCGCGGCCTCGATGGCCTCGGTCTGGTCCCGCAGGACCGGCTCGCCCTCCTCGTCGTCGTAGGACTCCTCCAGCAGGGGCCGGTAGCGCACCTCGACGGGGTAGGTGCGCCCGGAGACCTCCAGGATCGGTGCGGGGTTGCCCTCGGCGTCGGCGAAGTGCGCGGCGAAGCGCTCGGGGTCGATCGTCGCCGAGGTGACCACGACCTTGAGGTCGGGACGTCGTGGAAGGAGGCGCTTGAGGTAGCCGAGCAGGAAGTCGACGTTCAGGCTGCGCTCGTGGGCCTCGTCGATGATCAGCGTGTCGTAGCGCGCCAGGTCTCGGTCGCGCTGGAGCTCGGCGAGCAGGATGCCGTCGGTCATCACCTTGACCCGGCTCCGTGCCGAGGTGCGGTCGGTGAACCGCACCTGGTAGCCGACCAGGTCACCCAGCTCGGTCCCCAGCTCCTCGGCGATCCGCTCGGCGACGCTGCGGGCGGCGATGCGGCGTGGCTGGGTGTGGCCGATCATCGCGTCCTGCCCGCGGCCGAGCGCCAGGCAGATCTTCGGCAGCTGGGTGGTCTTCCCCGACCCGGTCTCGCCGGCCACGATCACGACCTGGTGGCCGGCGATCGCCTCGGCGATGTCGTCGCGCCGGGCCGAGACCGGCAGCTCGGGTGGGAAGTGGATGCGCACAGCGCCGCCATTGTGGCGGGCCGGTGGTCAGGACACCAAGCGCGGGCTCAGGTCGTCGGGGCGGGGGTCCCCGGGGTCGGGGCGGGCTGGCCGCCGTCCTGCCCGTCGTCCTGGCCGTCGCCGTCACGTCCCCACTGGCGTTGACCCGTGCCCTGGCGACCCGGACCGTCGAAGCCCTGCCGTCCCTGGCCGTCGGTCTGGCCGGGCCCGCCGCGCTGGAACCGACCGGGTCCCCCGCGGCCCTCCTGGCCGTCGTCCCCGAAGTTGGCGAGGGCAGCGCCCCCGAGGCCGCCGAGGATGACCGAGGCGAGCGCCACGGCGATCACCGAGCGCCAGGTCCAGACCTGGGCGCGCACGCGGTCCCGGGCCCGGTCGCGGAACCTCTGCCGGGGCCCGGGCGTGCCCGCGCCGACGGGTTCGGCGTTCTGCTCGCCACGGCCGGCGGACGGCGTGGTGGGTAGAGGCTGGGTGGGGTCGGGCTGGGTGGGGTCGGGCTGGGGCGTCGGACGCTGCTCCGGAGGTTGTTCGCTCATGGCCCCATGGTGCGGCGGTTCGCTGTGCCTGTCCTGTGGACGGGCGATGAGCACGCCCTGGCCTGCGCGCCGCGCTCGCGCCGGTCCTCGGACCGGCTCGTCGGGACGCCGTGCTCACAGCGGACCCACAGGCTGCTCATGGACTTCCCTCGTCCGGGACCGACACAGTGGAGCCCATGGACCGTGGTGCCCCCGACCTGACTCGCCCCGACGGCAGTGCGCTGCGCGTGCTGGTGGTCGACGACGAGGAGAACATCGCCGAGCTGCTGCGGATGGCGCTGCGCTACGAGGGCTGGGAGGTCGAGGTGGCGTTCACCGGCACCAAGGCGGTCTCCACGGCCAAGCAGCAGCGGCCCGACGCGGTGGTGCTGGACATGATGCTGCCCGACGCCGACGGCATGGAGGTGCTCGGCCGGCTGCGCGGCGACCAGCCCGACGTACCCGTGCTCTTCCTCACCGCCCGCGACTCCGTGGAGGACCGGGTGGCCGGACTGACCGCAGGCGGGGACGACTACGTGACCAAGCCGTTCTCGCTGGAGGAGGTCGTGGCCCGCCTGCGCGCGTTGATGCGGCGGGCCGGTGCGCTGCAGGCCCGCAGCGAGTCCACCCTGCACGTCGGCGACCTGGTGCTCGACGAGGACAGCCACGAGGTCCGGCGCGGCGAGGACGAGATCAGCCTGACTGCCACCGAGTTCGAGCTGCTGCGGTTCTTGATGCGCAACCCGCGCCGGGTGCTCAGCAAGGCCCAGATCCTCGACCGGGTCTGGAACTACGACTTCGGCGGGCAGGCCAACGTCGTCGAGCTCTACATCTCCTACCTGCGCAAGAAGATCGACGCCGGCAGGGAGCCGATGATCCACACCATGCGCGGTGCCGGGTACGTGCTCAAGCCGGCCCCATGAGGCGCCCGTACTCGCTGACCTCGCGCCTGGTGGTCACCACCGTGGCCCTCGTGGCCCTGACGGCGCTGCTGATCGGCACGGTCACGGCCCTGGCGATGCGCGGCTACCTCTACGACCGGCTCGACGCCCAGGTCTCCGAGAGCGTCGAGCGCCTGGTCCGGCCGCCCGACCGGGACGGTGACCTGGGGCGCGGGCCGGACCTGGGCACCGAGCTGGGCACCGTCACCGCGGTCTACCGCGACGACGGCCAGACCCAGGGTTTCGTGCTGGTGACGCGCGAGGACAACGAGGTGTTCCGTCGTGAGGTCTCCAGCACGGTGGTGGACCGTCTCGACGAGGTGCCCACCGACGGCGACGTGCACGGGGCCGACCTCCGGGGGCTGGGCAGCTACCGCCTCGAGGCCCGGCAGGTGCCGGGCGGCAAGGTCGTGCTCGGCCTGCCGGCGCAGGGCGTGGAGGACATCCTCGCCAGCCTGGTCGGCTGGGAGGTCCTGCTCGGCCTGCTCGGGATCGCGGCCGCCGGGATCGCCGGCCGGGTCGTCGTACGCCGCCAGCTGCGGCCGCTCACCGAGGTGGCCGCGACGGCGCACGCCGTGGCCGTGCTGCCGCTGGACTCCGGGGACATCGGCGTCACCGAACGCGTGCCGGAGCGGCTGACCGACGAGCGCACCGAGGTGGGGCAGGTCGGCGGCGCGCTGAACACCCTGCTCCAGCACGTCGAGACCTCGCTGACGGTGCGACACCGCAGCGAGCAGCAGGTCCGGCAGTTCGTGGCGGACGCCTCCCACGAGCTGCGCACCCCGCTGGCCACGATCCGCGGGTACGCCGAGCTGTCCCGTCGTACGCCGGACGAGCCGGCGGCGCTGACCACCGCGCTGGCCAAGGTCGAGACCGAGACCGACCGGATGTCCACCCTGGTCGAGGACCTGCTGCTGCTCGCGCGTCTCGACTCCGGCCGGCCGCTGGAGCGTCGCGAGGTCGACGTCACCCGGCTGCTGCTGGAGTCGGTCGGCGACGCACGCGTCCTGGCCCCGGACCACCGTTGGCAGCTGCGCCTGCCCGACGAGCCGGTCACCGTGACCGGCGACGCCGCGCGGCTGCACCAGGTCGTGACCAACCTGCTGGGCAACGCGCGGCACCACACCCCACCCGGCACCACGGTGACCGTCTCGGCCGAGCCGCGCGACGGGCAGGTCGTCCTCGAGGTCCACGACGACGGACCGGGGCTTCCGGCCGGCCTCGCCGAGCGGGCCTTCGAACGGTTCGCTCGCGGCGACTCCTCGCGCACCCGGTCGAGCGGCGGCGCCGGGCTCGGCCTGTCCCTGGTCGAGGCGATCGTCTCGGCCCACGGCGGCCGCGCCTCGGTGGTCTCCGAGCCGGGCAGCACGACCTTCAGCGTGGCCCTGCCCGCCTGACCCTCGCCGAGCGGGCACTGCGCGCACGCCGCACGACGCCGAGCGGGCACTGCGCGCACGCCGTACGACGCCGAGCGGGCACTGCACGTACGCCGTACGACGCCGAGCGGGCACTGCACGTACGCGGAAACGTGCCGAGCGGGCACTCCGCGCCCACCCCCGCGTACATCGAGTGCCCGCTCGGCATTCTCCGGCGTACATCCAGTGCCCGCTCGGCACACTCCGGCGTACATCCAGTGCCCGCTCGGCACACTCCGGCGTACATCCAGTGCCCGCTCGGCGCTCACAGGAGTGGCACAGAACGACCACACGGCGGTCGCAGGTGCGGCCCGCAGAGTGCGGGCATGGACACGACCAGCACCCTCCCCCGACGGTCCTCCGAGCCGTCCACCGGGGCCCCGCCCTCCGGGCTCCCCCAGTCATCCCGCCCCGCCGACAGCACGCTGCAGCGGTGGTGGCGCGGCTCCGCCGACGATCCCGCCTGGGCCCGGCCGGCGCTGCTGGCGCTGCTGCTCGGCACCGGAGTGCTCTACCTGTGGGGCCTCGGTGCCAGCGGCTATGCGAACTCCTTCTACTCCGCCGCGGTCCAGGCGGGCTCGGCGTCGTGGAAGGCGTTCCTGTTCGGCTCCAGCGACGCGGCCGGCTCTATCACCGTGGACAAGCCGCCGCTCGCGCTGTGGCCGATGGCCCTCTCCGTGCGCCTCTTCGGCCTCTCCAGCTGGAGCATCCTGGTCCCGCAGGCGTTGATGGGCGTGGCCACCGTCGCCCTGCTGCACCGCATGGTCCACCGTACGACGGGGTCGGCTGCGGCCGGCCTGCTCGCCGGCACCGCGATGGCCCTGACCCCGGTCGCCGTACTCATGTTCCGCTTCAACAACCCCGACGCCCTGCTGACCCTGCTCCTCGTCGGCGCCGCGGCTGCGACGCTCCGCGCGGTGACGGAGAGCGCTGCGGACACCGGGCGTCCGGTGCGCTGGCTGGCGCTGGGCGGGGCGCTGGTCGGGCTCGCGTTCCTGACCAAGATGCTGCAGGCATTCCTGGTGCTGCCAGCCCTGGCGCTGGTGTACCTGCTGTTCGCGAAGACCTCCTGGGGCCGTCGCGTCGGCCACCTGCTGGTCGCCTTCGCGACGATGGTGCTCGCGGGTGGCTGGTGGGTTGCACTCGTCGAGCTGTGGCCCGCCGACAGCCGGCCCTACATCGGCGGTTCGCAGACCAACTCGGTGCTCGAGCTGACCCTCGGCTACAACGGCCTGGGGCGCCTGAGCGGCGACGAGGCCGGCAGCGTCGGCGGCGGCAACGGCTGGGGTGAGACCGGGCTCCTCCGCCTGTTCAGCACCGACATCGGCGGCCAGATCGCGTGGCTGCTCCCCGCTGCAGTGGTGCTGGGGGCCGCGGGGCTCTGGGTGGCCCGGCGCCGCACCGAGCGTGCCGCGCTCACCCTGTGGCTGACCTGGCTGGTGGTGACCGCGCTGACGTTCAGCCTGATGGCGGGCATCTTCCACGCCTACTACACCGTCGCCCTGGCGCCGGCCGTGGCCGCGCTCGTGGGCATCGGCGGGTGGCTGCTGTGGCAGCAGCGGCGCAGTCCTGTCGCGTCGGCCGTGCTGGCCTTCACCAGTGCGCTCACCGCGGTCCTGGGTTGGGCCCTGCTCGACCGCGCCGACGGCTTCGTGCCCTGGCTGAAGTGGGTCGTCCTGGTGGTCGGCCTCACCGGCGCCCTGGCCCTGGGTGCGAACCGGCTGCTGTCCCGGCGGGCGGCCGGCGTCGCGCTGGCGGCGGTCGTGCTGGCCGGCCTCGCGGGCCCGGCGGCGTACGCCGTCAGCACGGCCTCGCAGGCGCACACCGGGTCCATCCCGAGCGCGGGACCAGTCGTCGCGGGACAGGCCGGCGGTGGCCCGGGCGGTGGCCCCGGGGGCGGGCCCGGTGGCGGCCAGACCGGCGGTCAGACCGGTGGCCAGACCGGTGCACCTCCGGGCACCGGCACCGGCACTGGCGGAGGCGGCCTGCTCAACGGCAGCAGCTCCCCCGCGTCGGTGACCGCTCTGCTCCAGACCGGAGCCGACACCTACACCTGGGCGGCGGCGACGGTGGGCGCCAACAACGCGGCCGGCTACCAGCTGGCCAGCGGCGAGCCGGTGATGCCGATCGGCGGCTTCAACGGCAGCGACCCGAGCCCCACGCTCGCGCAGTTCGAGGAGTACGTCGCCGACGGCCAGATCCACTGGTTCATCGGTGACTCCTCCGCTGGGGGACGCGCCGGACCGGGCGGGGAGACGAGCAGCGCGATCGCCGAGTGGGTGGCAGCGAACTTCACCGCCACGACCGTGGACGGCGTCACCCTCTACGACCTGACCGGCGGCATCCGATGAGCGCGCTGCTGCAGCCGGCCGGGCCGGGCACCAGAGACCCGCGCGCCACCCGCACCGTCCTGGAGGTGGTGATCCCCGTCCACGACGAGGAGGTCCAGCTCGCCGCGTCGGTGGAGCGCGTGGTGGCGCACCTGCGCACGATGCCCTGGTCGTTCCGGGTGACCATCGCCGACAACGCCAGCACCGACCAGACCCCGCTGATCGCGCACCGCCTCCACCGGGAGCACCCCGAGGAGGTCGGTGTGGTCCACCTCGCGGAGAAGGGTCGCGGGCGCGCGCTCAAACGGGCGTGGAGCGAGTCACCCAGCGACGTACTCGTCTACATGGACGTCGACCTGTCCACCGACCTGGCGGCGCTGCTCCCCCTCGTCGCGCCGCTGGTCAGTGGCCACTCGGACCTGGCCATCGGGTCGCGGCTCTCCCGGTCCTCGCGGGTCGAGCGCGGGGCCAAGCGCGAGCTGATCTCACGCAGCTACAACCAGCTGCTGCGACGTACCCTCCGGGCGCGGTTCAGCGACGCGCAGTGCGGCTTCAAGGCGATCCGCCGGGAGGTGGCGCAGGAGCTGCTGCCGCTGGTGGAGGACGACGACTGGTTCTTCGACACCGAGCTGCTCGTCGTGGCCGAACGTGCCGGGCTGCGCATCCACGAGGTCCCGGTGGACTGGGTCGACGACCCGGACAGCAGCGTCGACGTGCTCCGCACCGCGCTGGCCGACCTGCGCGGGATGGCCCGACTGGGCACCGCCCTGGTGCGCGGCGACCTACCTCTGCGAGAGGTCGGCGAGCGGCTGGGCCGCTCCAGCGCGGAGGCGGGACGAGGCCGGCTGGGATCGCAGGTGGGCATCTTCGCGGTGATCGGGATCTGCTCGACGCTGGCCTACGCGCTGCTCTACCTCGGCCTGCGCACGATCCTCACCCCCGGCTGGGCCAACGCCACGGCCCTGCTGCTGACAGCTGTGGCCAACACCGCGGCCAACCGGCGGTTCACCTTCGGGGTGCGCGGTCCGCAGGAGGTGCTGCGGCACCAGCTGCAAGGACTCGCGATCTTCGGGGCCGGCCTCGCCGCGACCTCCGCGGCTCTATGGGGGTTGCACGCCCTGACCGCGCCGAACCGGACGGTCGAGGTGCTCGTACTCACGGCGGCCAACCTGGCGGTCACCGTGCTCCGGTTCGTGGCGTTCAGGATCTGGGTCTTCGTCCGGCACCCGACAACCCCCTGACCCTCGCCGAGCGGGCACTGCATGCACGCCGTACGACGCCGAGCGGGCACTGCATGTACGCCGTACGACGCCGAGCGGGCACTGCATGCGACGCCCGTACGTACGCCGAGTGCCCGCTCATGCGCGCTCGCGCGTACGCGCAGTGCCCGCTCAGCGCACTCCCGCGTACGCCCAGTGCCCGCTCAGCGCGCTCCCGCGTACACCCAGTGCCCGCTCGGCGAACTCCCGCGTACGCCCAGTGCCCGCTCGGCGAGGTAGGGCGTGCGTCTAGTGCCCGCTCGGGGAGGTGGGGGCGGCCAGGGGGGCGAGGATCGCGGGCAGCGAGGCGGACAGGAGGAGGAGCAGCTCGTCGCGGGAGAGGCCACGCGGGTCGCGGACCCACTCCAGGACGACCTCCTCGGTCATCGCCGACCAGCCGCGGACGAGCAGCCGCACGGCCGGGGAGTCGGCGACCCCGAGGTGCTCGAGCGGCCCGGCGTCCGGCCCGGCCGCGGCGCCGGCATCGAAGAGGCGACCCGTCAGCGCGTCGCGGGACTCCTCGTAGATCTCCCGCAGCCCCTCGTGCCCGCCAGCCGCCCCGCGGACCAGGGAGACGTAGCCCTCGTAGTTCGCCTCGACGTAGTCCACGTAGCGGGCCAGCGAGCCGGCCAGCTGCTCGAGCGCCGGTCCCTCGCCGCTCGGCGCGGTGACCGCGAACAGCTCGTCGGCCGCACGGCGTACGACGGCGGTGTGGAACTCCTGCTTGCCGCCGAAGTAGTGGTAGAGCAGCCCCCGTGAGATCCCGGCCTCCTCGGCCAGCGTCTCGATCGAGAGGTCCTCCAGCGTCCGCGTCGCCAGCAGCCGTACGCCGAGCTCGATCAGCTGCTCGCGACGACCGTCGGGGGTCATCCGCACCCGGGGGGAGGACATGTGGCCGATGTTACTGAACTCGCGTCAACAACGCTATTGACCAGTGTTCAACACGTTGGCAGGGTGGATGTCATGACCTCCACTCCTACGACGTCCACGGTGACATCCGGCTCTGCGCCCGCGCTGCCGGACCACGTGCGCGTCCTCGTCGTCGGCGCCGGCTTCGCCGGGCTGGGCACGGCGATCAAGCTCGACGAGATCGGCATCGGCGACTTCCTCGTGGTCGACAAGGGCCACACCGTCGGAGGCACCTGGCGCGACAACACCTACCCCGGCGCCGCCTGCGACGTCCCCAGCCAGCTCTACTCGTTCAGCTTCGCGCCGAACCCCGACTGGTCGCGGTCCTTCTCCCCCCAGCCCGAGATCCAGGACTACCTCGAGCGGACCGCCCGCGAGTCCGGCGTGCTCGACCGGTTCCGCTTCGGCGTCACCGTGCAGGACGCGGCCTGGGACGAGAGCGAGTCGCACTGGGCGGTGAGCACCGACCGCGGCGAGGTGACCGCGGACATCCTGGTCACCGGCTCGGGCGGGCTCTCGGAGCCCCGGCTTCCCGACATCGAGGGGATCGACTCCTTCGGGGGCGAGATCTTCCACTCGGCTCGTTGGAACCACGACTACGACCTGACCGGCAAGCGGGTGGCCGTCATCGGCACCGGCGCCTCGGCGATCCAGATCGTGCCCGAGGTGGGCAAGCAGGTGGCCCACCTCGACGTCTACCAGCGCACCGCCCCGTGGGTGATGCCGCGCAACGACCGCGACTACACCCGGCTCGAGCGGTTCGCCTTCCGGCACCTGCCGCTGGTGCAGCGCGCCTACCGCACCGGCATCTACTGGGGCCGGGAGACCTTCGTGCCCGGGTTCACGGTGAGCCCCAAGCTCGCCGCGCCGGCGAAGAAGCTGGCGCTGAGGAACATCGAGCGCGGCATCAGCGACCCCGACCTGCGCCGGGCCGTCACCCCCACCTTCGAGATCGGCTGCAAGCGCATCCTGATCTCCAACGACTACTACCCCACGCTCGACCAGGACCACGTCGACCTGGTGACCGACGGGATCCGCGAGATCACCCCCGCCGGGATCGTCACCGCCGACGGGACGCTGCGCGAGGTGGACGCGATCGTGGTCGCCACCGGGTTCCACACCACCGAGCAGCCGATCGCGGAGCACATCAAGGGGCGTGCGGGCCGCACGCTGGCCGACGCCTGGCGAGAGGGCGGCATGGCGGCGTACAAGGGCACCACGATCAGCGGCTTCCCCAACCTGTTCCAGATCGTCGGTCCCAACACCGGCCTGGGCCACTCCTCGATGGTCTTCATCATCGAGAGCCAGATCGCCTACATCCGTTCGGCGCTGCAGCAGATGGGCGAGCACTCGATCGTGGCGGTGGAGCCGCGGCCCGAGGTCCAGCGGCGATGGAACGACGACCTCCACCGCCGGATGGAGCGCACCGTGTGGCACACCGGGGGCTGCTCGAGCTGGTACCTCGACGCCCACGGCCGCAACACCACCTTGTGGCCGCGCACCACGTTCGTCTTCCGGGAGCTGCTGCGACGATTCGACCTCGACCAGTACGTCGTGACCACCCGCGACGACGCCCCGACCCGTGAGGAGCAGGCCGCATGAGGACCCTCGAGGACAAGGTCGCCGTGATCACCGGCGCCGGCTCCGGCATGGGCCGGGAGCTGGCCCTGCTCGCCGCGAGCCGGGGCGCGCTGGTGGCCGTCTCGGACTGGAACGAGCAGTCCCTCACCGAGACCGTCGACCTGCTCAAGGCCGCCGGGGCCAAGCAGGTGCGCAGCGACGTCGTCGACGTCGCCGACCGCGCGGCGGTCGCCGAGCTCGCCCGCGCAGTGGTGGAGCAGTTCGGCCGGGTCGACCTGCTGGTCAACAACGCCGGAGTGAGCCTCACCGGCGACTTCGAGGAGATGACCTACGAGGACTTCGACTGGATCGTCGGGATCAACCTCACCGGCGTCGTCAACGGCACCAAGGAGTTCCTGCCGCACCTCATCGCCTCCGGCGACGGACACCTGGTCAACATCTCCAGCCTCTTCGGGCTGGTCAGCATGCCCGGCCAGTCGGCGTACAACGCCACCAAGTACGCCGTGCGCGGCTTCACCGAGGCGTTGCGCGAGGAGATGCTCGTCAGCGGGCACCCGGTGCAGGTGACCTGCGTGCACCCCGGCGGCATCCGCACCGGGATCGCCCGCAACGGCCGCAAGACCGCCAGCCAGGACGCGGAGCGCATCGACTCGCTCTTCGAGGAGAAGCTCGCCCGGATGACGCCCCAGCGGGCCGCCCGGATCATCCTCGACGGCGCCCTCGCCGGGAAGGCGCGGCTCCTCGTCGGGCTCGACGCCCACGTCATGCACCACGCGGCCAAGCTCCTGGGGTCGCGCTACCAGGACCTCGTGGCCCGGCTGGCACCGCGGACCATGGCGCCGCGCCGGCGCTGAGCCCGGCTCACAGGTCGCCGGGGTCGGCGTTGCCGCCGCAGACGACCACGCACACGGCCTCGCCGGCGGCCGGCCGGTAGCGACCGGAGAGCACGGCCGCCAGCGCCGCGGCGCCGGCCGGCTCGGCGGCGACCCGGGCCTCGCGCCACAGCCAGCGCCGGGCCTGCACGATGTCGTCGTCCTCGACCAGCAGCGGCTCGGCGTCGTGCTCGCGGGCGGTGGTCACGGCGATCTCGCCCGCCTGCGAGGCGCCCAACGCGTCGGCCGCGACCCCGCCGACCTCCACCGGCACCGGTCTTCCGGCAGCCACGGCGGCGTGCAGGGTCGGACAGGTCACCGGTTCCACCGGCACCACCGTGGTCCCGGTCCGGGTCGCGGCCAGCCCCCGCGTCACCCCGGCGTACAGCCCGCCACCGCCGGTCGCGACCAGCACGGTGTCGGCGTCGGGGAGCTGCTCGGCGACCTCCACACCCAGCGTGGCCTGCCCGGTCACGGTCCCGTGGGAGTCGTAGGCGTGCAGGGCGAGCGCCCCCGGCTCTCCGGCCGCCTCGCGGCTGGCGGCCAGCGCCTCGGCGTACGTCGCCCCCACCCGCCGCACCTCGGCCTCGAGCGCGGCGATCGCGTCGACCTTGATCGCCGGTGCCGACTCGGGCACGAAGACGCGGGTGGGCAGACCGAGCCGGTGCCCGGCGTAGGCCACCGCGAGCCCGTGGTTGCCCCCCGAGGCGGCCACCAGCGTGCGCACCTCGGTCCCGTCGCGCCGGGCCGCCAGCACGCTGTGGAAGGCCCCGCGGACCTTGAAGGACCCCGAGT
This sequence comes from uncultured Actinomycetota bacterium, assembly GCA_963815595.1. Taxonomy (GTDB): domain Bacteria; phylum Actinomycetota; class Actinomycetes; order Propionibacteriales; family Nocardioidaceae; genus Marmoricola. Next base: position 1,332,899 of record CAWFHA010000007.1, read on the forward strand.
GCTGGAGGAGCTCGAGCTTGAGGTCCACCGGGTGCCCGGCAACCTCGACCCGGAGCACCGGGGTCCGGCGTACCCACGGGGCGACCAGGGCGACTGCGCGGCGGATGTCCTCGGAGGTCGGGGGGATCGGAGCGGGCACGCGCCCCAACGTATCCTCGGCCCCATGCCGCCTCGGTTCGCCCCCGTCCGGGTGGAGTGCCGCAAGTGGCCCGACGCGCCGCACTGGGAGTTCGACGCGGTCCGTCTCGGTACCGACACCCACGGCACGTGGGTCGGCATCCGGGAGGGGACGCTGCTGGCCAGCCCGACCCGGGCCTTCCACGCCGCTGCCGACCACGTGACCCTGGTCCCCCACGACGCCTGGTGGCTGGCCACCTTCTACGGGTCGGACGCACGCCGGCCCTTCGACGTCTACGTGGACATCGCCACGCCGGCGGTCTGGCACGACGAGGCACTGGTCCGCGCGGTCGACCTCGACCTCGACGTGATCACCGGCACGACCGGACGGGTCTGGGTGGACGACGAGGACGAGTTCGCCCAGCACCGGGTCACGCTCGGCTATCCCGACGACGTGGTCGCCGCGGCGCTGCGCAGCTGCCAGGGCGTGGTCGACGCGGTCACCGGTCGGCGGCCCCCCTTCGACGGCACGGCGCACGCCTGGCTGGCCCGGTTGCGCACGCCCGACGGGAAGCCGGTCTAGTCCTGTTGATCAGTTAATCACCGTTTTTGTCGGTTTTGACGCCTTCTGGTCTGATAAGCGCGATCTGGAACCTAGGCTGGTCCTCACCCCCGAACCTCCCCCGAACCACCACCGCGAAGGTCCCCCCGTATGACGCACGTCCGGGTGCTGCTCAGCCCCCTGCTCCTCCTCGCCACCGCCATCGGCCCGGCGGCATCCGCCGCCGACCAGTCTCCGAGCCAGCCGGACGGTCCGCGTGAGGCGCTCTCCGCCGCTGTCGCTGCGGCACCGGTGCAGGCACGCCTCCAGGCACCTCGCCAGGAACCGCTCCGGGCCCCCCTGTCCGTGGGGACCACGGCCGCCACGCTCACCCCCCTGGGGTTCTACTGGCAGCTCACGGCGCCCCAGCCCGTCGTGGCCGGCACGGTCCTGCTGGCCTCGTCTGCGAAGCACGCACGCTCGCGCGGCACCCGCAGCGACCGTGAGTTCTTCCAGATCAGCCGCACCGGCAGCAACGACGTCCCGCAGGCCGCCCTCCGCGCCTACCACCGTGCCGAGAAGCTGATGGCCGCGGAGGACCCCGGCTGCGAGATCAGCTGGACGCTGCTGGCGGCCATCGGCCGCATCGAGTCCAACCACGGGCGCTTCGGCGGGGCCCAGCTCGGCTCGGACGGCGTGTCCCGGCCCGCGATCCGCGGACCGCGGCTCGACGGCGCCGGACCGTTCGCCGCGATCCGCGACAGCGACGGTGGGCGGCTGGACCAGGACAAGGTGTGGGACCGGGCCGTGGGGCAGATGCAGTTCCTGCCGCAGACGTGGGCTTCGGTGGCGCGCGACGGCGACGGCAACGGGACCAAGGACCCGTTCGACCTCGATGACAGCGCCGTGGGCTCGGCGGTGTACCTCTGCGGCGCCGGGGGGAGCCTGGCCGAACCAGCCGGCATGGCCCGCGCCGCCTTCCGCTACAACCACTCCGACTACTACGTGAAGCTGGTGCTGGCCTCCCAGGCGGGCTACGCCACCGGGGTCTTCGCCGTCCCCTCCCCGCCGCCGCCGGAGCCCACCCGGGCCACCCAGGCCGCCAAGGCCGCGAAGGCAGCCAAGGCGGCCAAGGCCGCCAAGGCCGCCAAGGCCGCGAAGGCGGCGAAGGAGCGGGCCGAGCGCCGCAAGGACCGGGCGAAGAAGCAGCACGCCGCGGCCCCGAAGCCGGCGGCCACCCCCACGCCGAAGCCGACACCCAAGCCCAGCCCGAAGCCCAGCCCGAAGCCCAAGCCCAGCCCCAAGCCCAGCCCGGTGCGGACCTCGCTGGAGGGCGCCTGGAAGGCCTGCGGAGGCGGGTTCTGCGTCGACGGCAGGTCGCTCGACCTCGGGCCCGCCGGCGCGTGGGGTGAGCGAGCCAGCGCCGACCTCGACGGCGACGGCGAGGTCGAGTCGCGCCGGCAGGAGTTCGACGGTCTGGTCGGCCAGCGCGTCACCGTCCGCGGTGAGGACGCCGGAAGCTCGTTCGTGGTGCAGTCGATCGGGTCGCACGCCTACCGCAACGCCGACGGCAGCGTCGCCCGCGGCCAGGCGGAGAGCACGGCCTCCCCCACCACCCCCTGACGGCTCCCGTCCACGCAGGCGTACGCCGGACCGGGGACGCGCGACCCCGTGGAACCATGAGGCCGTGGCCATCGACTTCGCCCGTTCCGCCTCGCCGACCCTCGGCGTGGAGTGGGAGTTCGCCCTGGTCGACAAGCAGTCGCGGGACCTCGTCAACGCGGCCTCGGAGCTCTTCGACGAGGTCACGGCGCACCACGGCCCCCAGCCGCGGATCCACCAGGAGCTGCTCCGCAACACCGTCGAGCTGACCACCGGCATCTGCCGTGACACGGGTGCGGCCATGGCCGAGCTGGCCGGGCTGATCGAGCTGGTCCGCCCGGTGACGGACCGACTGGGGGTCGACCTGTACTCGGCGGGCACCCACCCCTTCGCCGAGTGGTCCCACCAGCTGCTCACCCCGGGCCACCGCTACGAGGAGCTGATGCGCCGCACCCAGTGGTGGGGCCGGCAGATGCTGATCTGGGGTGTCCATGTCCACGTCGGCGTGCCCCGGGACCACGCGATCCCGATCGTCAGCAGCCTGCTCACCTGGTACCCCCACCTGCAGGCGCTCTCGGCCTCCTCGCCGATCTGGGCCGGCATGGACACCGGGTACGCCAGCAACCGGGCGATGATGTTCCAGCAGCTGCCCACGGCGGGGCTGCCGTTCCAGTTCGAGACCTGGGCCGACTTCGAGTCCTACGCCCACGACCTCCTCGTCACCGGAGTCATCGAGTCGATCGACGAGATCCGGTGGGACGTCCGGCCGGCGCCGCACCTGGGCACCGTCGAGGTGCGGGTCTGCGACGGGGTCTCGACGATGACGGAGATGCGCGCGCTGGTGGCGCTGACGCACTGCCTGGTGGTCGACCTCTCCGAGCGGCTCTCCCGGGGCGAGCGCCTGCCGTCCATGCCCCCCTGGCACGTCCAGGAGAACAAGTGGCGTGCGGCGCGCTACGGGCTGGACGCCTGGATCATCCTCGACGAGCACTCCAACGAGTGCCTGCTGCGCGACGACCTGCGCGACCTGCTCGTGCGCCTGGCGCCGGTGGCCGAGCGGCTCGGTTGCGTCGAGGACCTGGCGCTGGTCGCGGACATCCCGGAGCGCGGAGCCTCCTACCAGCGCCAGCGCGCCGTCGCCGCACGCACCGGCGGCGACCTCGTGGCCGTCGTGGACTCGGTGGTCCGGGAGCTCTGAGCCGGTGGCCGGCGGGCTCAGCCCCGTCGAGGGGGGATCTGGTCGGTCGCCGCCAGCGGATCCATGCCGGTGACCGCGAGGAGGTCGGCCACCAGCGAGCGTGCCTGGGCCAGGACGACCCCCGCCGACAGGTCCGTGGCGCGCTCGACACGAGAGGTGGCGTGTCCGATCCCCACGAGCGTGTCCCGCACGGCCGTCGCGGCGCGCCCCTCCCCCAGCTCGTCGGCGATCGCGTCGGTCGCGTCGGCGAGGTCGTCGAGCAGGGCGGCGTACGCCGGCGGGATCGGCTCGCGCCGGTAGGCCGCCACCGCCACCCGCCGGACCAGGACGCGGGTGTTGCGCAGTGCGAAGTCGAGCGGCTCGACCAGGTCGGCCATCGCCCGCACCCGGCCGCGGTGGCGACGACGGAACGGCGAGGACCGCACCACCGAGAGCCCCTCGTCGGCCGCTGCCCGGAGCTCCGCGACCAGCTCGTCGGTCGAGCGGGCGTCGCGCAGGACGGTCAACGACCGCTCGACGTCCCCGTCGCGGACGCTCTCCGCCGCGGCACGCAGGAGCGTGGAGATCTTGCGGACGACGACCGCCGCCTGCTCGCGTGGGCGGCGCAGGGGTGCCCGGGGCACCACGGCTGCGGCCACCAGGGCCACGCCGCCGCCGATGAGCGCGTCGGTCCACCGGGTGAACGCGGCGCCGGGTGTCGGCACCAGCGTGGCGACCACGATCCCCTGCACGGCCGCCTGGTTGACGAAGAGCACCCCCTGGTCGAGGGCGAGGGCGGTGCTCATGGCCAGCGCCACGATCAGGGTCAGCTGCCAGCCTCCGGACCCCAGCCACACCGTGATCAGGTCGGCGACGAGCACGCCGACGGCGACCCCGATCGAGACCTCCGCGACCCGTCGGAGCCGCTGGCCGTACGACGTCCCCAGGCTCACCACCGCCGCCACGGGCGCGAAGAACGGCAGCTGGTGGCCGAACACGTCCGCCGCGATCGTCCAGGCGACCCCCGCGGCCACCGCGCACTGCCCGATCTGCCACGCCTTGGAGCGCACGCGAGCACGCCGCTGCCGGAACGAGGTGCGGCTGCGGGAGACGGCCAGCTCGAAGTGCGGAGCGGCGGCCGCCCCGTAGCGCGCACCGACCCGGGCGAGATGCTCACGTCGGCTGCCGTGAGGGTGCCGGTCCACGAGTCGACGCCCTCCCACGGTCTCGTCTGGCCTGGCCTACGGGTCCTGCACGAACCCGGTGCCGAACCTATACCTCGGTGGGGGGACCATCGAGGACGTGGCACCACTCCCGGCCCAGCCGTGACCCCTGGGCCCGGCGGTGCCGGGTGTTCATTCCGCCGCAAACGCGCGAGGATCACCTCACCTGTGAGAGAGGACCCCAGTGGCCGTACCGATCGACCCGACCTCGGCGGCGTTCCTGTTCGCCGAGAACCGGCAGATGCCGATGCACGTCGGCGGTCTGCAGCTCTTCGAGAAGCCCGAGGGCGCTCCGCGCGACTACGTGCGCCGCCTCTACGAGCAGATGTCGGCCCACGACGACATCGCTCCGCTGTTCCTGCGCCGCCCCACCCGCGGGATCACCACGGCCGGGCAGTGGGTCTGGACCCAGGACGACAACTTCGACCTCGAGTACCACTTCCGGCACAGCGCCCTGCCCAAGCCCGGACGGGTCCGCGAGCTGCTCGAGCTCACCTCGCGGCTGCACAGCACGCGGCTGGCCCGCGAGCGACCGCTGTGGGAGGCCCACCTGATCGAGGGGCTGCGCGACGGCCGGGTCGCGCTGTACACCAAGATGCACCACTCGCTGGTCGACGGGGTCTCCGCCATGCGGCTGCTGCGGAGCGTCATGAGCTCGGACCCCGAGACACGGGACATGCCGCCGATGTGGGCGGCCCGGCCGGGCGCCAAGGCCGAGCGGACCCGGGAGCAGGCGGAGACCAGCCTCGCCTCCGTCCCCCTCGGCGCCCTGCGCTCGGCGCTGGGCATCACCGCCGACGCCGCGGGGCTCCCCTCGGCGCTGATCAAGACCCTCAAGCACGGCCTGCGCAACGAGACCTCGGCTCTCTCGCTCTACGCACCGCACACGATGCTCAACACGACGATCACCGGCTCCCGCCGGTTCGCCGCGCAGGGGTGGCCGCTGGAGCGGCTGCGCGCGATCGGCAAGGCCACCGGCACCACCCTGAACGACGTGGTGCTGGCCATGTGCTCGGGAGCGATCCGCTCCTACCTGCTGGAGCACGACGCACTGCCGGACAGCACGCTCGTCTCGATGGTCCCGATCGGTCTGAACGCCAAGCAGTCCCAGTCGGCCTCGATGGAGGGCGGCAACGCCGTCGGTGCGGTGATGGTCAAGCTCGGCACGAACCTCGACGACCCCGCGGACCGGCTCGCGTCGGTGCATGCCTCGATGCAGACCGGCAAGGAGGCGCTGGGCTCGATGTCTCCGCTGCAGATCCTGGCGATGAGCGCCCTGGGCATGGCCCCCTCGATCGTGACCCCGATGCTGCGACTGCACGGAATCATCCGGCCGCCGTTCAACCTGATCATCAGCAACGTGCCGGGGCCGAGGAAGACGATGTACCTCAACGGCCTGAAGATGACCGGGACCTATCCGCTGTCGATCCCCATCAACGGGATGGCGCTGAACATCACCTGCAACAGCTACGCCGACGACATGGACTTCGGGCTCACCGGGTGCCGGCGCAGCGTGCCGCGCCTGCAGCGGCTGCTGACCCACCTCGACGACGAGCTGACGGCGCTGGAGAAGGCGGCCGGGGTCGGCTGAGGGTCCGCCGCGCCGGCGGTCGGGCTCGAGAAGGGGCAGGTCCGGGACAGTCCGGCGGCCCGCCGGCAGGCGGGCCCGGTGTCCGGCAGCGCAGCGTCAGGCGGCGGAGGCCACGACATCGCCGGGACCGGTCGCTCCGGTGACCGAGGCGAGTGCGAGCTCCTCGAGGGCGACCTGGTCGCTGACCTCGCGGAGGACACCGGACAGCGGCACGTCGAGCGCCTCGCACAGGGCCGAGAGCAGCTCGGAGGAGGCCTCCTTCTGGCCGCGCTCGATCTCGGAGATGTAACCGAGGCTCACCCGGGCGGAGGACGACAGCTCGCGCAACGTCATCCCCTGACGCATCCGCTCGGCTCGCAGCACGTCACCGAGCGATGCGCGGAACAGCAACGTTCCCTGACCCATGTGGCGCTCCTTCTCCGGTCTGTCCTGGCCAACGCTACCGGTCGGCTGGTTCTTCCCGGGTCGTGCCCACCCCGGGGCGAGCCGCCCGGGTGTCTGCTCGGACCCTCGGCCCGCTGATCACCTGTGGCGGCCGCGACCCTCGGCCGGGTCGTGACCGCCCGGGCCGTGTGGCGTGCCGGGGCCGTCGTCCGGCCCGTCGTCGAGCCCGTCGTCGAGCCCGTCGTCCAGCCCCCGGGAGATCGCATAGCGCACCAGCTGGACCCGGTTGTGCAGCTGCAGCTTGCGCAGCGTGTTCTGGACGTGGTTCTGCACCGTGCGGTGCGAGAGCACCAAACGGTCGGCGATCTGCTTGTACGACAACCCCTTGGCGACCAGCCGGAGCACCTCGGTCTCCCGCTCGGTCAGCCGAGGAGCGTCGTCGCGGCCGGCCGCAGGCGCGTCGGAGAGCCGCCGGTACTCCCCCAGCACCAGGCCGGCCAGCCCGGCGGTGAAGACCGTGTCACCGGCCGCGACGCGACGTACGGCGTCGAGGAGCTCCTCCCGGGACGCCGACTTGACCAGGTAGCCGGTGGCGCCCGCCTTCACCGCCTCCAGCACGTCCTGCTGCTCCCCGCTCGCGGAGAGGATGAGCACGCGCACGCCGGGGTTCTGCCGCACCACCTCGGCAGTCACGGCCACGCCGTCGGGCTCGGGGATCTGCAGGTCCAGGACGACCACGTCGGGCCGGGCCGCCGGGAACCGCCGGATCGCGGTCGCACCGTCGCCGGCGGTGGCGACCACGTGCAGGCCCGCCTCGGTCAGGTCGCGCGCCACGCCCTCGCGCCACATCGGGTGGTCGTCGACCACCATCACGCGCAGCGCCTCGCTCACGCGCCGAACCCTAGCGTCCGGGACCCCCGCCGCCCCGGCCATTGCTCGGTCCGTCACCCCCGAGTCTCAGGTAGCGTCCGCGCCGGTGCTCCAGGGGGTGCGCGTCGTCGCCCACCACCGCGTGGTCGACGCGGGTGACCACCAGGTCGGACCAGCCCACGGTCTGCGTCGACTCCAGCTCGAGGGTGCCCCACGTGGTCGCGGTGAGCAGTCGCGGGCCGTGCCCGGTCTGCTCCCAGTCGGCCATCCGGAACGGACCACCCGGCGCCGGGAGCTGACCGGCGAACGCCTCGGCGAGGTCGCGATGCTCCCACTGCAACAGGTGCAGCACGGCGCGCCCGGTCGACTCCAGCCGCGCTCGCAGGTCGGAGTCCGGGTCGAGCAAGGCCAGCACGCGGCCCGGCTCCCCGCCGGCCACCATCACCGAGGAGACCGTGAGCCCGGCGCGGCCACCCGGTCCGGCGCCCTCCCCGCTGGTCCACAGCGTCACCGCGCCGCCGAGACGGCCCCGGAGCTGGCGTACCGGGTCGGCGTCGGGGTCCGCGAACGGATGGTCGGTGTGGATCGTCATCGCGTGTCTCCGCTGGGCTCCGTGCGCGGCACCGACAGCTCCCACTCGGTGCCCTCCCCCGGTGCTGACCGGACCTCGGCGGTGCCCCCCAGGTCACGCAGGCGTCCCACGATCGACTGCCGTACGCCGAGCCGTCCTTCGCGGGCCGACTCCTCCAGGCGGCCCACGGGGATGCCGGGTCCGTCGTCGCGCACCGAGACCAGCCAGTGGTCGTCGAGCTCCTCGAGCAGGACCCACGCCCGGGCACCCTCCCCGGCGTGGTGGCGCACGTTGCTCAAACAGGCCTCCACCGCCGCGAGCACCTCGGCGCCACGCTCGGCCGCGATGGGCACCGGTTCCCCCGGCACGGCGACGTGGACCAGCGGGCCCTCCAGGGCGGTGAGCAGCGCGACCAGGTCCGTCCGACCGCTGGGTGCCACGGGCTCGCGGGCGTCCTGCTGCACCAGTGCGCGCAGCCGCACCTCCTGCTCCTGGGCGAGCCGCCCCAGCTCGGCACCGTCACCACCGAGCTCGGGTCCGCGCCGCTGCACCAGGGCCAGCACCTGCAGCACCCCGTCGTGCACGACGCGGGCGAGGCGCTGCCGCTCGGCCGCGGCTGCCGCGACGCGTTCCGCGCGGTCCCGCTGGGCGGCCATCTGCTGCAGCAGGCCGGAGAGGAACCCGACGATCGGCCCACCCACGACGAGCAGGAAGATGTTGCCGTAGGACTGCTGGCTGAAGTCGTCGCGCAGCGCGAGGTCCGCGACCGAGACCGCGATGGCAGCGGCCAACCCGCCGCCCCAGCGCCACAGGATCGCCCAGGCGAGCACCACGCCCATGACCCAGAAGCCCGGCAGGGTCGCGTTGAAGTCGGCACCCTTGACGTACGGCGTCAGGGCGATCGCCGCCACCGCCACGACCAGGTCCGCCACCAGCAGCCCCGGGGTACGCCGCGCCGGTGCGGCGTACGCCCAGACCGCGACCGCCGTCCAGACGGCCAGGCAGGCCATGACCAGGAACCCCACCGTGGGGTGGTCGTAACCGCGGAAGCGCCACAGGTAGATCGCGACCGCGTTGGCGAGCACGACGAACCGCAGGACGCCCAGGGCGCGCAGCATCGTGTCCTGCACCGGTCCGTGCGGCTCGAGGCCGCGGTGGGCGACCGGGGCCGCGCCCGTGCCGCGGGACATCAGGTCAGGAGGCCTTCGCGTCCGGACCGGCCTCGGACGCACCGGAGGACTTCTCGGCGCGCTTGGCCTCCTCCTTGGCGACCGCCGCGTAGGTGTCGACGTACTCCTGTCCGGAGAGGCGCATGATCTCGTACATGATCTCGTCGGTGATCGACCGCAGGATGTAGCGGTCGTTCTCCATTCCCTCGTAGCGGGAGAAGTCCAGGGGCGTGCCGAAGCGCACCATGGGGCGGGTGATCGAGCCGAACTTCTTGCCCGGGGGCGCCACGACGTCGGTGCCGACCACCGCAACCGGGATCACCGGCACCCCGGTCTCCAGGGCCAGCCGGGCCACGCCCGTCTTGCCGCGGTAGAGCCGCCCGTCGTGGGACCGGGTGCCCTCGGGGTAGATGCCGAACAGCTCGCCGGCGTCCAGCACCCGCTGGGCCGCGGTCATCGCGCCCTCGGCAGCGGACGCACCCGAGCGGTCGATGGGGACCTGCCCGGAGCCCGAGAAGAACTTCTTCTGGAACCAGCCCTTGATGCCCGGGGTGTTGAAGTACTCCGCCTTGGCCACGAAGGTCACCCGGCGCGGCAGGGTCAACGGCATGAACAACCAGTCGGCGTAGGAGAGGTGGTTGCTGGCGAGGATCGCCGGCCCCTCCTCCGGCACGTTCTCGGCGCCCGACACCCGCGGCCGGAAGACCACCCGCAGGAGCGGACCGATGGCGATCCACTTCAAGAACCAGTAGAACACCGTGCCCACCTCCCCTTCGCTCCGCTCACCTCGCACCCTAGTGTCCGCGACGCGCGTCCGCGCTCCCACCGGTCCGGCACACTAGCCCGTGTCTGGAACGCGTGACACGATTGCCCCGCCCCCTCGGCCCCTCTCCCCCTCCAGGAGCACCGCCTTGTCCGTCGACCCGCTGGCCGAGCCCTTCCTCGCCGACGGAGACCCCACGTCGCCTGCCGGCCGCACCGGCGTCCTGCTCAGCCACGGCTTCACCGGGTCCCCGGCCTCGATGCGACCGTGGGCCGAGCACCTCGCGGCGGCCGGGTACGCCGTCTCCCTGCCCCGCCTGCCGGGCCACGGGACGACCTGGCAGGAGATGAACCGGACCACCTGGGCCGACTGGTACGGCGAGATCGAGCGCGCCTTCGAGGCCCTGGCCGGTCGGGTCGAGACCGTCGTGGTGGGCGGGCTCTCCATGGGCGGTGCCCTCGCGCTGCGGCTGGCCGCCGACCACCCCGACCGCGTCGCCGGCCTGGTCCTGGTCAACCCGGCGGTGGACACCGAGCGCAAGGACGTGCGCCTGCTGCCGGTGCTCCAGCACCTGCTGCCCTCGCTGCCCGGCATCACCAACGACATCAAGAAGCCCGGCGTCGAGGAGCACGGCTACACCCGGACGCCGCTCCGGGCGGCCGCCTCGATGTTCTCGGCCTACCGCGCCCTGCGCGCCGACCTGCCCCGGGTGACCTGCCCGATCCTGCTGTTCCGGTCGACCGAGGACCACGTCGTGGACTCCTCCAGCGGCCGCGCCATCCGCGGGGCCGTGAGTTCGGTGGACGTGCACGAGGAGCTGCTGGAGAACAGCTACCACGTGGCCACCCTGGACAACGACGCGCCGCACATCTTCGCCGACTCCCTCGCCTTCGTGCAGCGCGTCTCCGGCGTCGCGGCCGGGAGCTGAGGCCCCGTGAGCTCGCCGTTCGACCCGGACGAGGATCCCCCGGCCACCGGCGCGGACGGCGCCCCGGCCGACGGGTCGGACCACGGGTCGGACCACGGCTCGGACCACGGCTCGGACCGCGGGACGACGGAACCGGCCGACCACGACGCGGCCTGGCGGGCCATCATCGCCAACTACGGCGAGCGGGCGGACCTCGGCGAGGACGCGTCCGGAGACGAGCCGCCCCGGGCGCGCCCGGAGCCGGAGGAGGCCTTCCCCCCGACATCGGTCGTCGAGGAGGAGCCGGAGCCGGCCGATCCCGAGGACCGCTACGTGCCTCCTGAGCCCCCGCCGGTGCCGCGCCCCGACCCGCCGCGGTTGCTGGCGTGGCTCGGCCTGTTCGGTGTGCCCACGTTCGTGCTGGTCTCCCTGGTGCTGGGTCTCGACCTGCCCGCCTGGTCGGGTCTGGTACTCATGGTCTGGTTCGTCGGCGGGTTCGTCTACCTGGTCGCCTCGATGCGGCCCGGGCCGGGCGACGACTACGACGACGGAGCGGTCCTCTAGCTCACTCGGTCCACCAGGAAGGGCAGTCTGTGGCGCACAGCGAGAACGTCGAGATCCGCGGGCACCTCATCGACTCGGGGTCGCTGTCGCGGGTGCTCAACGACATCGGCGAGTACGGCGGCGACTACGTCGTCGGGCAGTTCGACATCGGGCACGGCGCCGACGACATGTCCTACGCCCGGATCACGGTCTCCGCCGACGAGGAGGACTCCCTCCAGCGCATCCTGATGCGCCTGCAGACCCACGGCGTCAACCAGGTCGACCCCGGCGAGGCCGAGGTCGGGACAGCCGAGCACGACGGCGTGTTCCCCGACGGCTTCTACTCCAGCACCAACCTCGAGACCGAGGTCCGCGTGGAGGGCCACTGGGTCCCGGTGCAGAACCCCGAGATGGACTGCGGCCTGATCGTCGAGGGCACGGGCGCCGACGTCACCGTGCGCACGCTGCCGATGGCCGACGTCCGGGCCGGGATGCGGGTGGTCTGCGGCGCCTCGGGCATCAAGGTCACCGTGCCGGTGGTGGAGAGCTCAGGCGGCTCCTTCGGCTTCATGGAGTCCGACGTCTCCAGCGAGAAGCCGCAGGCGGTCCTGGTCCGCCAGGTCGCCGAGGGCATGCGCGAGGCCAAGGAGGCGGGGAAGAAGATCCTGTGGGTCGGGGGGCCCGGGGTGGTGCACACGGGTGCCTCGCAGGCCATGGTCGCGCTCGTCGAGGCGGGGTACGTCGACGTCCTCTTCGCCGGCAACGCCCTGGCCACCCACGACATCGAGTCGGCGCTCTACGGCACCTCGCTCGGCATCGACCTGGCTCGCGGTCAGGGTGTCGAGCACGGGCACGAGCACCACATCCGCGCCATCAACACGATCCGCAAGGCGGGGTCGATCAGCGCAGCGGTGGAGCAGGGCGTGCTGACCAGCGGGATCATGCACGCCCTGGTGACCAGTGGGAAGCGGTTCGTGCTGGTCGGCTCCGTGCGCGACGACGGCCCCCTTCCCGACGTCTACACCGACGTGATCGAGGGACAGCGGGCGATGCGGGCCGAGCTCACCGGTGCCGGCTTCTGCCTGATGGTGGCCACGATGCTGCACTCGGTGGCCACCGGGAACATCCTGCCCGCCTCGGTCCCGCTGGTCTGTGTCGACATCAACCCCGCCACCGTCACCAAGCTGGCCGACCGGGGCTCCTCGCAGGCGCGCGGGATCGTCACCGACGTCGGCCTCTTCCTCGAGCAACTCGCGATGGAGCTCTCCCCCACCTACCGACGCGCCTGAGGCGGCCGGCGGTCCGGGCGAGGTCGGCGACGCCCACCACCCCGGCGAGCGGGCCGAGCTCGGCCCCGGTGAGCGTGGGCAGGTCCCGGTAGCCGGCGCCGACCAGGCTGCGCGCGAGCACCTCGCGGGCAGGCGCGAGCAGGATGTCCCCCGCCGCCGACACGCCACCCCCGACGACCACGACCTGCGGGTCGAGAGCCGCGACCAGGTTGGCCACGCCCACCCCCAGCCAGTACGCCACCTGCTCGTAGGCGGCGGTCGCTGCGGGGTCGCCCGCGTGGGCCGCGCTCGTCAGCGCCGGCCCGAGGAGGTCCGAGCCGGCCTCCGCGGCGGCCCGGGCCAGGGCCCGCCCGGAGCAGTACTGCTCCCAGCAACCGGATCGGCCGCACGGGCACGCACGCCCGTCCGGCACCACCTGCATGTGGCCGAACTCCCCGGCCATCCCGTTCGCTCCGCGGTGCACCGACCCGTGCACGAGCACGCCACCACCGATGCCGGTGCCCAGGGTCACCATCAGGGCGTCGGAGACCCGTCGCAGGGCGCCGAAGCGACCCTCCGCCCACAGCGCCGCGGTGGCGTCGTTGTCCACCAGCACGTCGCCGAGGATGCGGCTCCCGAGACCCTGGGTCAGCCGGCTCGAGAGCGGCTCGTCGCGCCACGGCAGGTGCGGGGCGAACCGGACGCGCTGGGCGTCGCGGTCGACGAATCCCGCGGCCGCCACCCCCACCGGACAGCGACCGTGCACGGCCAGCAGACGCCCGACCACGTCGAGCAGGGCCGTCTCCACCTCGGCCGCCGTCGCCCCCTCGGCCCCGAGACCGTGTCCCGGGGTCTCGGTCGCCTCGGTGTCGAGCACCCGGCCGGCCGCGTCCACCACCGCCGCCAGCACCTTGGTGCCGCCGATGTCGACCCCGATCGAGACGGTCATCTCCCCCACCCGTCGGGGGCCACGAGGTAGACGACGTCGCGGGAGGTGCGCACGGTGCGCCAGCCCTCGAAGGTGGTCAGCGCGTAGGCCAGCTTGCTGCGCGTGGGGAGCAATGCGTGGCGGGCACCGGTACGGCGCAGGATGCGGTCCCATCCCGCGTTGGTGCGCACCAGGTCCAGCTGGTCGTCGAGATGCCGGGTCGTGTAGGCGTCGGTGTACCCGTCGATCACGGGGTCCAGCTGGGGATAGCGCCACATCAGGTAGCCACCCAGCGGCCCCACCGACTGCACCGGGGTGCCCGCAGGGAGGCTGCCGAGCTCGGTGTCCAGCCACCCCGGCACCGAGGCCGGCTCGTCGGAGGTCACCGGCACCAGGGCGGTCAGGGCCACGAGAGCCAGCCCGGCGAGGCCCGCGACGACCCCGCGCTCGCGACGTACGGCGGCACGGCGGGTGCCCACCACCGACTGGAGCGCGGCAGCGAGGAGCGGCACCATCATCATCGCCGCGACCGGCACCGTGCGCACGGCGTAGGCGCTCCAGCCGGCCGCGAGGACGAGCAGGAGGACCTCCACCCACGAGGGCCGCTGCTGGGGCAGCCTGCGCAGCCAGATGACGAGGGTCACCACGATGACCGCCGCGACCACGGCCGGTTGGGTCATGTGGAAGTCGGTCGGAGCCCACTCGTCGTGGAACTTCGCGCGGCCGCCGACGAGGAGCACGGCCGAGTAGAGGCCCGGCCCCACCGGTGTCAGCCCGGCCACGACCAGCGACGCCACCGGCACCGCCAGCAGGCGCAGCAGCGTCCCGCGGCGTGCTCGCAGCCGCGGCCAGTCGTCCAGGCAGATGCCCACGACGACGACCAGGCCGATGGCGATGCCGATCGGCCACATGCCGTGCACCATCGCCCACACCCAGGTCGCGGGCACGATCCACCACGGCGGACGCAGGTCCCGCGCCGCCCGCAGCCATGCGTGCGTCACGAGCACGAGCAGCAGGTAGCTGAGCACCTGGGGCCGCTGGGTGAGGTTCGCCGTGCACCCGAGGACGGCCAGGATGGTGACCACCGCCGCGGGCAGGGGGTCGGCGTAGCGGCGCGCGACCACGAACACCGCGATCACCACGGCCAGCACGACGAGCCCCGCCAGCCAGGCCACTCCGGCCAGCCCGAACGCCGACTCCGTGGCCGCCATGCCGACCTGGCTGAGCCACTGCGTGGGGACCCAGTCCTGTCGGCCGTAGGTGGAGACGTGTCCGGGAGCCCAGGGGGTCCAGCCGTCGAGGAACTCGGCCCCGTAGCGGAGGTGGAAGAACGTGTCGGCGTTGGAGATCGGCACGGCCGCGGAGCGCACGATGGCCACCAGCAGCCCGCCGAACAGGACGTAGGGCATCCAGGCCAGCACCCGGCCCACCGGCCCTCCGTCCCCCTGAGCTGCCGACGGGGACGGCGGCGCCTCGCTCACCGGCGTCCGGCTCACCGGCGTCTCGCCAGGTCCGCCACTCCGATCATCCCGCCCGCGTTCCCCATCTGGGCCTGCCGGACCTCGAGCATCGGCCGGTGGCCGCGCGCGGTGACGTGGTCGGCGAAGCTGCGCCGGATCGGGTCGAGCAGCAGGTCGCCGGCCTCGCTGACCCCACCGCCGATCACCACGACGTTGGGGTCGAGCACCGCGGTCAGCGTGGCGATCCCCTGACCCAGCCAGTCGCCGAGCTCGGCCAGGCGGGCACGCGCGAAGACGTCACCCTCGGCCGCGGCCGACGAGAGCAACGGACCGGTGATCCGTGACGGGTCACCGCCCACCCCCTCGAGCATGGCCCGGGCCGCGGTCGGGTCCTCCCCCGCGAGCTCGCGGGCCCTGCGGACCAGAGCGGTGCCCGAGCCGTAGGACTCCAGGCAGCCGAGGTTGCCGCAGCCGCACAGCACCCCGCCCGGGACCAGGCAGATGTGGCCCACCTCGCCACCCATCCCGAAGCCTCCGCGCACCAGCTCGCCGTCGATGACCAGCCCGCCCCCGACGCCGGTGCCGACGGTGAGCATCAGCAGGTTGTCGACATCCTCACCGGCCCCGAAGGTGAACTCGCCCCACGCCGCAGCGTTGGCGTCGTTCTCCACGACGACCGGGAGGCCCACCTCGTCCTCGAGCAGTCGCTTGAGCGGTTCGTCGCGCCAGGCCAGGTTGGGGGCGAAGACCACGGTGGCGCGTGCCTTGTCGACGAAGCCGGCGGCCGAGACGCCCACGGCCTCGACCTGCTCGCTGCCGGCCAGCGACCGGACCAGCGCACCGATGGTGCGCACGATCTCGGCCGGGTCGGTGGCCGGGGACTCGGTCCGCTCCCGGGCGATCACCTCGCCCAGCTCGTCGACCAGGCCCGCGGCGATCTTGGTGCCGCCGACGTCCACTCCCACGGTGAGGCTCACGGTTCCTCCTCCCAGTCGGTGGTGTCGTCGAGGTCGATCCTCTCCACCCCGGCGGGTGGGGGCGAGGGCGCGGTGTGCGTGGCGAGCAGGCCGGCTGCAGCGTTCAGCAGCGAGGTGGCGGCGACCGAGAGGTGGGCGCGCACCTCGGGACTGGTCTGCCGGACCACGTGGATCACCTGGCAGACCGGGCAGTACCGGCACTCCGCCGACCCGGTGCTGAGATGCTCGTTGACCTCGGTGGCGGCGGCGGCGAAGGCGCCAGCCGCGTCTGCCGCCGCTCCTGCCGCGGACCCGGCCATCGATCCGGCCATCGATCCGGCCATCGATCCGGCGGCGTCGACACCCTGGTCGCGGGCCCAGTCCGAGAGGGCGCCGAGCAGCTTGGCGGCCTCCTCGCCGACGCTCCCGACCGGGTCGGGGTCCGGGTGCGCGCGTGCCCCGGCTCCGGCATCTGCGGCCCCGCCGGCGCCGTCGGCGGGTCGGCCGTCCTGGGGACCCTGGCTGTCGGGACCCTGGCTGCCGGGACCCTGGCTGTCGGGACCCTCGTTGCCGGGACCCTCGTTGCGGGGGCCTTGAGTGTCGCTCACGGTTCGTCGTCCTCCTGCTCGAACCGGAACCGTACCTGCAGGGCGCCGTCCTCCACGCGCGCCGCGGCGACGGTGTGCCGACGCAGCGCCGCGGGGAGCGAGAGCAGCCGCCGGTAGGAACCGACCGTGACCACGAGCTCATCGCCGTGCCGGGCGAGGTCGACGTCGTGCCGGGTGGCGAACGGCAGGGCGATCCGCAGCACGGCGCCGGTGCTGGTCCGGGTGATCGTCAACGGTCCCTCGCCGCCGGCGGGAAGGGCGAGCGGGTCGGCACCGGCGTACGCCGCCTCCGCGAACTCGGTGAGCGCGTCCACCCCGATCGGCTCCCCCGCCCGGTAGGCCGAGCGCCACACCGGCAGGTCGACGAAGGACTGGCGCACCTCGTCGAGGACCGACTGCTGCGCCGCCACCCACCCCTGGCGCCACGCGTCACCCTCCCCCTCGGGGAAGACGCGGTTGGCGACGACGCCGTCGACGCGGTAGCCGTAGAGCGACAGCGTGGTCAGGGACCTGCGGGCCTCGGCCACCACGACCGACTCGGGGGTGAGCACGAGCCGGACGGTGGACTCCTTCTCGGTCAGGATCTGCTGGACCTGCTCGAGGTCGGCGTGCAGTCGCTCGACGGCGTCGAAGACGGAGTCCTCCGGCATCGGCACCCCGGCGGCCCTGCTCAGCACGGGCCGCAGCGCACGCACGACACGTCGCTGCACGCCGAAGACCCGTGACATGTACCAGCCCAGGGCCTCGGGCAGGGCCAGGAGCCGCAAGGTCTCCGCGGTGGGGGCGCAGTCGACCACCACGACGTCCCACTCCCCGCCGACCACGTGGTTGCGCAGCTCCAGCAGCGCCAGGACCTCCTCGGCGCCGGGGATCACCGTCAGCTCCTCGGCGGTGATCGGGTCCACGCCGGCCGCGTCGAGCACGCTCAGCAGGTAGCCCTGGACCTCCCCCCAGGACCGTTCGAACCGGCGCTGGGCGTCGACCTGGTGGACCCAGAGGTTGTCGGCCACCTCGGTGGGCTCCCTGCCCACGGGCAGCCCGAAGGCGTCGCCCAGCGAGTGCGCGGCATCGGTCGAGAGCACCAGCGTGCGCTGTCCGGCGCGGGCGGCCAGGGCAGCCGTCCCGGCAGCGGTCGTGCTCTTGCCCACGCCTCCCTTGCCGGTGAACAGCACGACGCGAACGCTCACGGGGTGACCTTCGCGGCGATCAGCGCCGGGACTCGACGCGCTTCTTCAGGCCCTTCAGCGCCGTGTCGATGATGACCTTCTCGGCCTTGCGGCGCAGCATCCCGATCATCGGGATGCTCAGGTCGACGGCGAGCCGGTAGGTGACCTCGGTCCCCGCGCCGGACGGGCGGAGCACGTACGCGCCCGTCATCGCCTTGAGCATGCGGCCCTCGACGAGTTCCCAGGTGACCGACCTGTCGCCGTCCCAGTCGTAGGCGAGGGTGTAGCTGTCCTTGATCGGTGCCGCCTCGAGTTCGAAGTGGACCTGCTTGGCGCGACCGTCGGGTCCCTCCTCGACCACCTCGGCCCGCTGCATCCCCTGCGCCCACTCGGGGTAGGCGGGGAAGTCGGCGATCACGGCCATCACCTCGTCCGCGGGGGCGTCGATGACGATGCTGGACGTGGTCTGCTCGGCCATGTGCTCGGGTCCTGACGTCGAAGGCAGCGTGGGGAGTCTGGTCCGGCCGGTCCCGGCGCGGGCTCGTTCGGCGTCCAAGGCTAGCCCACCTGCGACCGGCTCGATCGGAGTCCCGGCGGCGGCCGGGCAGCCGGACCGAAGTACCGTGCTCGTGCAGTTCGAAGCCTCGTGCAGGAGAGGCTCGAGACCCTCGAGGAGAGGTGCCGCGTGAGGGAGTACTCCACCGCCTCGCGGACCCCGGTGCCGACCAGCGGCAACCTGACCGACGACGTCGTGGCCAACGCGACGGACCACCCTCGTGACGAGGTCTTCGCCCGCCGCACCGCACAGGGGTGGGACGGCGTCTCCGCGGAGACCTTTCTGGCCGAGGTCCGGGCCGTGGCCAAGGGGCTGCTCGCCGCGGGTGTCGAACCGGGCGACCGGGTGGCGTTGCTCTCACGGACGCGCTACGAGTGGACCCTGCTCGACTACGCGATCTGGTTCGCCGGCGCGGTCACCGTCCCGATCTACGAGAGCTCGAGTGCCGAGCAGGTGGAGTGGATCCTGCGTGACTCCGGCGCCCGTGGCGTCGTGGTGGAGACCCCCGAGCACCGCTCGCGGGTCAGCCAGGCACGCGACCGGCTGCCGGACCTGCACCACGTGTGGTCGATCGAGGACGAGGGCCTGGGTGTGCTCCGCACGCTCGGGGAGGACGTCGCGGACGACACCGTGGAGACCAGGCGCTCGGCCACCGGACCCGGCGACCTGGCGACGCTGATCTACACCTCCGGCACGACGGGGCGGCCCAAGGGCTGCATGCTCACCCACGGCAACCTGATGTTCGAGCTCGAGGTCGCGGTCGCCGAGCTCGCCGCCCTGTTCGAGCCGGCGGACGACGACGTCCCCGGCACGGCCGGGGGTGCGGACTCGGGTGCTGGCTCGGGTGCGTCCACCTTGCTCTTCCTGCCGCTGGCCCACGTGTTCGCCCGCGTCATCCAGGTGGGTGCCGTCAAGGCGCGGGTGCGCCTGGCCCACTCGGCCGACATCGTCCGGCTTGCCGACGACCTCGCAGACTTCCGTCCCACGTTCGTCCTCGCCGTCCCCCGGGTCTTCGAGAAGATCTTCAACACCGCCTCCCAGCGCGCGGTCGCCGACGGGAGGGGACGGTTGTTCGACCGCGCCGCCGAGGTGGCCATCGCGTGGTCGCGGGCCCTCGAGACCGGCCGGCCGGGGGTCGTGCTGCGGGCCCAGCACGCGGTGTTCGAACGCCTGGTCTACGCCCGGCTGCGCGAGACCCTCGGCGGGCGGTGCACGCATGCCGTCTCCGGCGGCGCACCGCTCGGAGAGCGCCTGGGCCACTTCTACCGCGGGATCGGCGTCACCGTCCTGGAGGGCTACGGCCTGAGCGAGACGACGGCGGCCCTGACGGTCAACCTCCCCGATGCCCAGAAGATCGGCACGGCGGGCCGACCGCTGCCGGGTACGAGCGTGCGCGTCGCCGACGACGGGGAGCTGCTCTTCCGTGGAGGACAGGTCTTCGCCGGGTACTGGCGGGACGAGGCCGCCACCCGTGCCGTGCTCGACCCCCAGGGCTGGTTCCACTCCGGCGACGTGGGTGAGATCGACGACGAGGGCTTCGTCCGGGTCACCGGGCGCAAGCGGGAGATCATCGTGACCGCGGGGGGCAAGAACGTCGCTCCCGCGACGCTGGAGGACCGCCTGCGGGCCCATCCCCTCGTCGACCAGTGCCTGGTGGTCGGTGACGGACAGCCGTTCATCGCGGCGCTGGTCACCCTGGACGTCGAGACCGTCCCGGCCTGGGCCGAGCAGCACGGCAAGACCCCTCGGCTCGCCGACCTCGTCGACGACCCGGACCTCCGGGCCGAGATCGAGACGGCCGTCGTCGAGGCCAACCGCGCTGTCTCCAAGGCGGAGTCGATCCGCAAGTTCGCGATCGTGCCTGCGTCGTGGACCGAGGAGACCGGCCAGCTGACGCCCAGCCTGAAGCTGAAGCGCGCGGTGGTCCTGCGCGAGCACCGCGACGACGTGGACGCCCTGTACGTCCACTGAGTCCACCTTTGCCCATTTTGTGGACCAGTCTCGAATTTCGCGTACAAAACGGACTTCTGTGCGGCACTCTGTTTCGTGCCGTGACACATCACTCCGAGTCGCGGCGCCAACGGGAGTCGTGGTCCTTGCCATGGGCTCCAACCAGGACTAGCAAAGGCAACCGCTCATGGACCGCAGAAAGATTCTGCTTCTCGTCGCCGCCGTGATCGCCGCAGTCGGCACGCTCCTCGTCTTCCTGTACGTCCGCGGGGCGGACACCCGGGCCGACCAGCGCTACGACGCGGTCCAGGTCCTGCGCGTGGTCAAGCCGATCGCGGCCGGAGAGACGATCGAGGCGGCGCAGACGGCCGGCAAGATCGAGACGGGCTCGGTCTCGCGCAAGGATCTCCTGCCCAACGCGCTGACCACCACCGACGCCGTCGCCGGGCGGGTCGCCGTCACGAGCCTGTTCCCCGGGGAGCAGCTGCTCGCCTCGAAGTTCGGCGCGACCGGGTCCACCAGCGGCCTGACCATCCCCAAGGGCAAGATCGCCATCTCGGTCAACCTGTCCGACCCCTCGCGCGTCGCCGGCTTCGTCAACCCCGGCGACAAGGTCGCGGTCTTCATGAACGGCTCGAACACCGACGGCCAGTTCACCCGGCTCCTGCTCCCCAACGTGCAGGTGATCGGCGCCGGCACGACCACGGTGATCTCCACGACGACGACCGACGCCAGTGGCGCACAGGTCGCGGAACAGCTCCCCAAGACGCTGCTCACCCTCGCGGTGACCCAGGCCGAGGCAGAGAAGCTCCTGTTCGCCACCTCGAACGGCGAGCTCGCGTTCGCTCTGCTCAACTCCGAGTCCCAGGTCGCACCCTCGCAGGGCGTGACCCAGGGCACCCTGTTCCGCTGACCTCGGCAGACCCCGGAAGGACCCCCATGCCAATCCTCGTGGAACCTGACTCCACCACCGCCGGAGTGCTCACGACCGCGCTCCCCGGTGCCCAGGTGGTCGCCCGCCCGGACGAGGTGGACATCTGGCTCAACGGTCGCGGCGAGTACGCGCTCGTGATCGGACCGACGATGGACATGGGCTCCGCCACCGCGCTCGCGGACCGGATCCGCGGCGGTCACCCCGCCGTCACCGTGGTGCTGACGCGCCTGGAGCTCGAGCCGCAGGTCTACGCCCAGGCGATGCAGGCAGGCATCGGGGCCGTCGTCGCGGCCGACGACCACTCTGCCCTCGGCAGCGCCGTCACCCGGGCCCGCAACACCTGGGAGGCCATCAACGGTCCGGCCGCCTCCGACGGCGAGCGTCACGGCCGGGTCTTCACCGTCTTCTCCCCCAAGGGCGGGGTCGGCAAGACCACGACCGCGGTCAACCTGAGCGTGGCCCTGACCGGGCCCGACGTGAGGGTGTGCGTGGTCGACCTCGACCTCGCCTTCGGCGACGTCGCCATCACCATGCAGCTGATCCCCGAGCACACCATCACCGAGGCGGCGGACTCCGAGGACGACCTCGACTACAGCCTGCTGCAGAAGCTGCTCACCGTGCACACCAGCGGGCTGATGATCCTGGCGGCCCCGACACATCCCGAGGGACGGGACCTCGTCACGGCCACCCTGGCCCGCCGGGTGATCTCGACGCTGCGCCGGCACTTCGACTTCGTGGTCATCGACACCCCGCCCGGGTTCGACGACCAGGTGCTGGGCGCCTTCGACGAGACCGACGAGTGCGTCATCGTGGCCACGCTCGACGTGCCGACGATCAAGAACACGAAGGTCGCGATCGAGACCCTCGACCTGCTCAACCTGGTGCCGGCCAACCGTCACCTGGTGCTCAACCGGGCCGACGAGGAGGTCGGGCTCTCCCAGGCCAACGTGGAGGAGATCCTGGGCATGAAGGTCTCGGTGGCCCTGCCCAGCTCCCCTGCCGTGGCCAGCGCCACCAACCACGGCCAGCCCATCGTCCTGTCCAAGCCCGACCACGCCGTCTCCAAGGCGATCACCGGTTTCGCCAACCGGCTCGCCGGCGAGCCCGTGGGAGCGCAGCCGGCCGGTCCCGCCAAGCGCGGCCTGTTCGGTCGCAAGAAGTAAGCCCGAGGAGAACCGATGAGCAGCCTCAGCGACCGCCTGGCGGCCCTGAACCGTACGGCGCCCGGACCGGACGACGGATCGGCGGAAGGCTCCGCAGAGCACCCGCGCACCGCCGACCCCGCCCTCGACGCCGCTTCGACGTCGGAGTCGACACCGGTCCGGACCACGACCAGCGTCCAGGGAACGCACGCCGCGAGCCCCGGCGCCACCGGCGGCCAGGCGAGCACCCCGCCCCGTCCCGCGGCGACCACACCGGCCCCGCGCTCGGAGGCCGCCAAGGACCGCTTCGAGGACCTCAAGGAGAGCGTGCACTCCGAGCTGCTCCAGCAGCTCGGCCCCCAGCTCTACGACGCCGACCTCGACGCCAACGAGCTGGCCACCAAGGTCCGCACCGTGCTGGCCGACGTCCTCGCCGCCACCAACCGTCCACTCACGCGCGCGGACCGGGAGCGCATCACCCAGGACATCTCCGACGACATCTTGGGCTACGGGCCGCTCGAGCCGTACCTGCGCGACGACGACGTGGCCGAGGTCATGGTCAACGGCCCCTTCGACATCTGGTTGGAGCGCAAGGGCCGGTTGACCAAGGTCGACGGCAAGTTCAAGGACGAGAACCACCTGCGCCGCACGATCGACAAGATCGTCTCGCGGATCGGCCGGCGCGTGGACGAGTCCTCGCCGATGGTGGATGCCCGGCTGCCCGACGGGAGCCGGGTCAACGCCGTCGTCCCGCCCCTGGCGATCGACGGCAGCTCGCTGACGATCCGGAAGTTCTCGGCGGACCCGCTGACGGTCAACGACCTGATCAAGTTCGGCTCGCTGAGCGAGCGGACCGCCGACTTCCTCGACGCCTGCGTCCGGGGCCGCCTGAACGTGGTGGTCTCCGGTGGTACCGGCGCGGGGAAGACCACGACCCTCAACGTGCTGTCGTCGTTCATCCCCTCCGACGAGCGGATCGTCACCATCGAGGACGCGGCCGAGCTCCAGCTCAAGCAGGACCACGTGGTGCGGCTCGAGTCGCGCCCGGCCAACATCGAGGGCAAGGGCGCGGTCACCATCCGCGACCTGGTGCGCAACTCGCTGCGCATGCGCCCCGACCGCATCGTCGTCGGTGAGGTCCGCGACTCCTCGGCGCTGGACATGCTGCAGGCGATGAACACCGGTCACGACGGCTCCATCTGCACCGTGCACTCCAACGGCCCGCGGGACACCTGCTCCCGGCTCGAGACCCTGGTGCTGATGGCCGGCATGGACCTGCCGGTGCGGGCCATCCGCGAGCAGGTCGCCTCCGCGGTGGACCTCATCGTGCACCAGGCCCGACTCAAGGACGGCACCCGACGGATCACGCACGTGACCGAGGTCGAGCGGATGGAGGGTGACGTGATCACGCTCCAGGACATCTTCTTGTTCGACAACTCCGCAGGCTTCGACTCCGAGGGACGGTCCCTGGGCAGCCTCAAGGCCACGGGGCTGCGCCCGAAGTTCCTCGAGAAGATGCAGCACAACAACGTCATCGTGGACCCGCGCAGCTTCGCCACGACGGACTTCCGATGAGCGCACGCCTCCTCCGCGCCACGCGGGTCCTCGTCGGGCTGCTCCTCGGCCTGCTCTCGGTCGGCGTGCTGCTCTCCCCTCCGTCCTCCGCCGCCGACGGCGCGGTGATCGACCACGCCCAGCCGGTGAAGGGCGCGGTCCGCCTGCTGGTCTCCGTCCCGGGGACCGAGCCGGTCGACTACGACGCGGTCAGCGTGAGCATCGGCAGCACCGAGGTCGAGTCCCAGGCCGTCCCGGCCTCGGACACCACGGAGGTCGAGCGGACGACGATCCTGGCCATCGACACCAGCAACAGCATGCGCGGCCAGCGGATCGCCGAGGCGAAGAAGGCCGCGCTCGCCTACCTCGCGGCGGTCCCGTCCAACGTGCAGGTCGGTGTGGTGACCTTCGACGACACCGTCGAGGTGCTCGTCCCGCCCACGCTCGACCGGCAGCCGGCCGAGGACGCCATCGGCAAGCTCACCCTGACGCTGAACACGGCGCTCTACGACGGCGTGCTCGGTGCGCTCAAGGCGGCCGGCCCCGGTGGCGAGGACGCCGGTCAGCGCAAGCTGCTCGTCCTCTCCGACGGTCGCGACACCACCGACACGAACCTCAGCGACGTGCTCGAGGCCATCAAGGACTCCGGCGCCAACGTGGACGTGGTCTCCCTGCAGCAGGGTGACGAGGCCAACGAGCCCCTGCGCCAGATGGCGAGCGCCGGCAAGGGCACGGTGCTCACCACGAGCGACCCCGCGGCCCTGAGCGCTGCCTTCGCCCGCGAGGCCGACGCACTCGCCCGCCAGATCGTGGTCACCGCGCAGGTCCCGACGGACTCCACGAGCATCAGCTCGAACGTGTCGGTCTCGGTCAAGACCGGTGCCGAGACGTTCACGGCCGCGGCGTACGTGCCGGTGCGCAGCGCCGACGCTCTCGAGGCCGAGCAGGCTGCGGCGGCGAAGCCCCAGCCCGTGTCCTCGGGCCCGTTCGCCATCTCGCACGACGTGGTCCTCGGCGGCGTCGCCGCGATCGGCGTCGGCCTGCTCGGGCTGGTGGCCGTGCTCGCCTTCGGCGGACGCAAGCCGGCGACCAACCTCACCCTGAACGAGCAGATCCAGGCGTACGGCGTGATGGCGGTCCCGGGACAGACCGGACCGCGTCGTGACGACGCGCCGACCGCCCTCGCCGGACAGGCTCGGCAGGCCGCCGAGAAGGCGCTCTCGGGCAACAAGAACCTCGAGGCCAAGCTGGCCACGGCCCTCGACGCGGCGGGGCTGGACCTCCGGCCGGCCGAGTGGCTGCTCCTGCGGGCCGGACTGGCGGTGGGTGGCGGTCTCGTGGGTCTGCTGCTGGGTGCGGGCAACATCGTCCTCGGGGCCCTGGTCTTCCTCGTCGCCGTGATCGGCCCGCCGCTCTACCTGAAGGTCAAGCGGACCAAGCGACTCAAGGCGTTCGGCACCGGCCTCGCCGACACCCTGCAGCTGATGTCCGGGAGCCTGTCGGCGGGCCTGTCGCTCGCCCAGTCGATCGACACGATCGTCCGCGAGGGCACCGAGCCCATCGCCGGTGAGTTCCGTCGCGTCGTCATCGAGAGCCGGCTGGGCGTTCCGCTCGAGGACGCCCTCGAGGGCGTCGCGGAGCGCATGGAGAGCCGGGACTTCGAGTGGGTCGTGATGGCCATCCGGATCCAGCGCGAGGTCGGCGGCAACCTGGCCGAGCTGCTGCTCACGGTGGCCGGGACCCTGCGGGAGCGTGACTACCTGCGCCGCCACGTGCGCGCGCTGTCGGCCGAGGGTCGGCTGTCCTGCTACATCCTGGGCGGCCTGCCGCCCGGGTTCCTGGCCTACCTCGCCCTGTCCAAGCCGGACTACGTCAAGCCGATGTACACGACGCCCCTGGGCTGGATCCTGGTCGTGGTGATGGTCGTGCTGCTCAGTGTCGGCGTGCTCTGGATGTCCAAGGTCGCAAAGGTGGATGTGTGATGAGCCCCGTGGTCCTGGTCGCCTTCGGGATGATCTTCTTGTCCCTGCTGCTGGTCTTCGGCGCCGTCGGCGGCATCTTCAAGGAGCAGGCCGGGGTCAACCGGTCGCTCGTGGTGCTGGAGGCCCTGACCTCGGCGCCCGAGGAGATGAAGTCCGAGCTCGAGGCCAGCTTCAGCGAACGGGTGCTCTTCCCGCTTCTGAGCAAGACCCAGTCGATGGGTCACCGCCTCACGCCGGAGGACGCCAGCGAGCGCATCCGCGAGAAGCTCGAGCTGGCCGGCAACCCGCACGGCTGGACCGTCGAGCGCGTGATGGCCGGCAAGGTGCTCGGCTTCGCGGTGGCCCTCGTGGGCTCGCTGATCTTCTCGGTCGGTCTGGGCTTCGGCTTCCTGCCGACGCTGGGCGTGGTGGTGCTGGCCTCCCTGGCCGGCTACAACGCCCCGAACATGTACCTGTACCAGAAGACCCACGACCGCTCCGAGCAGCTCCAGCGGGCTCTCCCGGACGCCATCGACCTGCTCACCATCTCGGTGGAGTCGGGCCTGGGCTTCGACGCCGCGTGCTCCCAGGTGGCCCGGAACACCTCCGGCCCGCTGGCCGACGAGTTCGCGCGGATGCTGCAGGAGATGCAGATCGGTCGCGGTCGGTCCGACGCCCTGCGTTCGCTGGCCGACCGGACCAACCTGCCCGACCTGCGCTCGTTCGTGAGCGCGATGGTGCAGGCCGACGCGTTCGGCATCCCGGTGGGCCAGGTCCTCCGGGTCCAGTCCTCCGAGATCCGGGTCAAGCGCCGCCAGTGGGCCGAGGAGATGGCCCAGAAGGTGCCGGTGAAGATCCTCGTCCCCCTGATCTTCTGCATCCTCCCGTGCCTCTTCGTCGCCGTGCTCGGTCCCGCGGGTATCTCGATCATGGACAACTTCTCCGGCAAACTCTGAGCGTGACCGACATCGGTCGGGTCGCCCTGGCGGCCCGCGTGTTCACCGTGGCCGCGCTGACGTCGCTGGCCGCGGTGGCCGGTGGCCGCTACCTCGACGGTGCCCTGTGCGTCGTGCTGACCGCTGCGGGCGCCCAGGTCGTGGCCATGACCCGTCGGCTCCCCGAGTCCACCGTGGCCGTCGTCGAGGGTGGCGTCGTGGCCGTGCTGGCGGCACTGCTGTTCCCCGACCAGGCGAGCGTCACGCCGTACCTCGTCATCCCCGCCCTGATCGGGGCGGTCGACGGCGGCAGGGTGGGCCTGCTGCGCGTGCTCGCCACCGAGAGCGTGCTCCTGCTGGCCGTGTGGGCCGGAGTCGAGCAGCGGTGGGACCGCGAGCTCGCGGCGAGCGCGTTCACCTGGCTCGCCGCAGCCGTGGGCATCGGCATGATGGGGCTGGCCTGGAGGCGCTCCATGCGCGCCTCCGGCGCGGACCCCTCCTACCGCAGCGCCGTGGGGCTGATCCGGCGGCTCGAGGCACTCTCCGGCAAGCTCACCGTCGGACTGGACGCCGTCGGGATCGCCGAGCAGATCATGGACGAGGCCGACCGCCTGCTGGCGGTCCGCAGCGCCGGCGTGTTCGTCCGGGCGGCCGACGGCTCGATGACTCCCCTGCGGTACTCCGTGGGCAGCATGCCCGGGGCGATGGGCTGGGCCGAGGAGCTCTCCGGACGCTGCTGGGAGTACCAGGCGATGATGCTGCGCGACGAGCACGCCGCCATCCCGCTCATCGCCAACGAGGAGATGATCGCGGTCCTCGCGGTCGACGCCGTCGGCCCGGTCGAGAGCACCGACGCCCTGGCACTGCGCTCCGAGCTGACCCGGCACTCCGTGCAGCTGCAGGCGGCCCTGCTCTTCGGCCGTGTCCGGGACAACGCCACCAGCGAGGAGCGCCGGCGGATCGCCCGGGAGGTCCACGACGGTGTCGCCCAGGACGTGGCGTCGCTCGGCTACCTGGTCGACAACCTCGCGGCGACGGCGGACGACCCGGACCAGCGGGCCCGGATCGGCGAGCTGCGCCAGGAGGTGACCCGGGTGGTCAGCGAGCTGCGCCACTCGATCTTCGACCTGCGCCACGAGCTCGCGGCCGGGTCGGGCCTCGGGGAGAGCCTCTCGACCTACGCCAACCAGGTCAGCGCCACCTCGCCGATGGCCGTGCACGTCACGCTCGACGAGAAGGGGCCGCGCCTGCCACCCGACGTGGAGTACGAGCTGCTGCGGATCGCCCAGGAAGCGATGGCCAACGCCCGCCGACACTCGGGTGCCGCCAACCTGTGGCTGCGCTGCACCACCAGGTCACCGTTCGCCGAGATCGAGGTGCGCGACGACGGCACCCGCGAGCACGTCCCTCGGTCCGACTCCCAGGGCCTGAAGATCATGCGTGAGCGCTCACGCAGCATCGGCGCCGAGTTCGAGGTGACCGAGCCCGCTCCGGACCGTCCGGGCACCTGCGTGCTCGTGCGCGTCGGGACCCTGACCGGACAGACGGCGCGCTAGCCTCTCGCCTGGAGGCCGGGTCCCCACGCCCGGGAGCTGATGACCACCGTGCTGCTCATCGACGACCACGAGCTGATCCGTCAGGGTCTGGCCGGCGCCTTCGGCCACGCCGAGGGGTTCGAGGTGGCCGGGCAGGCCGCGTCGGTGACCGACGGGCTGGCGCTGGCGCGCGAGCTGCACCCCGACGTCGTCGTCACCGACGTCCGACTCCCGGACGGATCGGGCCTCGACGTCGTCCGAGCCCTGCGCAAGGAGGACCGGAGCGTCGGCCTGGTGGTCCTCACCATGTACGCCGGGGACGAGCAGCTGTTCGCCGCGATGGACGCCGGCGCCTCGGCCTTCGTCGGCAAGGACGCGCCGACCGCCAGCGTGGTCAGTGCCGCCCGGCAGGCCACGGTCACGCCGCTCACCTTCACCTGCGTCGGCCTGGCCGAGGCCATGGTCCGCCGGATGAGCTCGGGCGCCCCCCGGCTCTCCGACCGCGAGCGGCAGGTGCTCGACCTGCTGGCCGACGGGCTCGGCGTGAGCGCCATCGCCGGTCGGCTCTACCTCAGCGAGTCCACGGCCAAGGCCCACATCGCGCGGATCTACGACAAGCTCGGCGCCGCCAACCGGGCCCAGGCGCTGGTGACCGCGATGCGACTGGGGCTGATCGCCTCCGTCAATCCCCCGACACTCTAGTCATTTCGGACTATCCAGACAATCCCCCGTCCGGGCTATTGATGTTCGGCCGTACGGATAATGTCCTTATCTGTCCGTTTTTGCCATACTTTGGTCAGTGGCCGGGAAAGACCGGTCAACATCCTGTCACCCGCACCACCGAGTTCCAGAGGGAAGGAACATCATGCTCGAGTTCATCCGCACCATCACCAGCCGCCGCAACGACGACGGCGCCTCCGCCGTCGAGTACGGCCTGCTCGTCGCCGGCATCGCCGCCCTGATCGTGGCCATCGTCTTCATCTTCGGTGGCGTCATCAAGGACTCCTTCCAGGGCACCTGCAACCGCGTCAAGCAGGGCTCCAGCACGTCCTCGGCCACCTGCTGAGGTCTGCCGAGACGAGGGCCCGGGCAGCTCTGAGGGAGAGCCGCCCGGGCCGTCGACTCCGAGGAGCTCTCGGAGTCCTCAGGCAAGGGGTTCGGCATGGTCCCGGAGAGCACGGCTCCGACCGGTCCCCGTCGCGATGACGGCGGGTCCGCGGTCGAGTACGGGCTGCTGGTCACCGGGATCGCCGGGCTCGTCGCCGCCATCGTGTTCCTCTTCGGTGGGCAGGTGGCGGCGCTGTTCGACCGGACCTGCACCTCGATCAGCTCGGGAGCCAGTGGACACAGTGCCGTGAGCTGCTGATCCGGGCACCGCACCAACCGAACAAGCACCAAGCACCAAGCACCAAGCAAGCACCAAGCAAGCACCAGGCAACCTGCGCGACCACGGAGTGCAGGTGTGATCGGCGGCTCCTGAGCAGGCGCGGGTGAGCCACGCGTCCGCACACCGGGGGGTGGTGGGCCGCCGACACGGGTCGCGTCCGGCCCAGCCACACCGGCCGGGCCGGGCGCTCACCCAGCACCACTACGTGGTCTCGGGACAGGCACCAACCACCGAACGACCGAGTTCCAGAGGGGGAACACCAATGTTCGAGTACTTCCGCACCATCACCAGCCGCCGCAACGACGACGGGGCCTCGGCCGTCGAGTACGGCCTGCTCGTCGCCGGCATCGCCGCGCTGATCGTGGCCATCGTCTTCATCTTCGGCGGGGTCATCAAGAACTCGTTCCAGGGCACCTGCAACCGCGTCAAGCAGGGCTCCAGCACGTCCTCGGCCACCTGCTGAGGTGAGAACCGGCCAGGTCACGCCGCCCGCCAGGGCTGCGTCACCGGGCGGTTCGCTCCAGCGCGCGGGAGATCCCGATCCGCTGCAGGCTGGTGGGGTGGGACCCGAACCAGAGCTGGCTCAGCCAGGGTGGGTCCGGGTCGCTGAGCGACCGGGTGGCGAGCCGGACGTGCATCCGCTCGAAGCCGCGGTGGTCGTCGGTCGCCTGCAGCGAGGCGCGGTCCGCCCGTGCCTCGACGGCCCGGCTGATCGTGTTCTCCACCGGGCTGGCCAGCAGGCTGCCCACGGCGACGAGTGCCAGCAGGAGCGGCACCACCTCGGGTGCACCCGCACCGGTGACGCCGGCTGGTCCGAGGAGACGGCGCCGGGTCAGCACCAGCCCCAGCAGACCGCTGGCCAGCGCGACGCCCGCGGCCCCCAGCAGCGTGCCCTTGGCCACGTCGGCGTTGGCCGCGTGACCCAGCTCGTGGGCCACCACCACGAGCGCCTCACGCCGGGGCACGTCGTCGACGAGGTTGTCGTAGAGCACCACCCGCTTGGTGCTCCCCAGACCCGAGACGTAGGCGTTGAGCGTCGTCGTACGCCGCGACGCGTCGGCCACCAGCACCTCGGAGACCGGCACCCCCTCCCGGTCGGCGAGCGCCAGCACCTCGGTGCGCAGCTCGCCCGGGGGTAACGGGGTGAACCGGTTGAACAGCGGTTCGACCGCCAGCGGCCACACCCACGAGCCCAGGAACGTCAGGGCGATCCCGGCCAGCGCCGTCCACACCGGCCAGTGTCGCGGCGAGCGCCGCGCCGATACCAGCACCACCAGGACCGTGACCGTGGCGAACACCCAGGCCACGAGCAGGTTCATGCCCTGGTCGCGCAACCACCCGGGGAGCGCCTGCCGGGTCAACCCGAACTCGAGTGCGTTGTTGCGCGCCGCCAGGGCGAACGGCGACGTCAGCAGTCGACCGACCACCAGCAGGACCAGGGTCGTGCCCGCCGCCCTGAGCCACCACGGCCCGGGCAACCGCCGGACCAGCCCCGACCCCAGGCGGGTGAGACCGAGGACCAGGGCCACCGCGAGCGAGACCGCGAGCGAGGCCCAGCCGAGATGGCGCTGCATGGCCGAGTAGGTCTCGGCGCGTGCCAGCTCGCGAGCCGTGAACACCTCCGGGCCCCGGACGTCGACGAGCTCACCCCCCGGCACCCAGTCCCACGGCACCAGGACCACGCACAGGACCACGAACACCGTCGCGGAGACCGCCACCAACCCCAGGCTGAGCCTCGTGCTGGGCGCCGGCGGTGAGGTCACCCTCCTAGCGTGCCACCCCGGCAAGACGCGCCAGGTCGGCCCGCCACCGCTCGACGAAGGCGCGCTGCGAGCTGCCCAGGATCTTCCGGAACGCCGCCTGGGTGGACGAACCACCGTCGACGGCCCGGTAGAACCGCACCAGCGCCCGGGTGCCGTACTCCTCACCGATGGAACGGCAGGCCAGCCAGGCCTCCTCGTAGGTGGCCCCCAGCTCGCCCGCGCTGGGGTCCAGGTCGGCACTGGTGGGCAGGCCGTCGGGCAGGCCCTCCTCCCGGATCCTGGCCAGGACCTGCCCGGCGGCCGTGGCGACCGGCACCCCGGCTCCGTCCAGCGCGACGTAGTCGGCGAACCCCTCGAGCAACCAGGTGGGCATCGAGGCGAAGGTCGCCTCGCTCGCCACGTGCGTGGCCTCGTGACTCATCACCACCTGGGCGCCGCGCACACGGAGCCGGTCGAAGACCGTGGGGTTCACGAACACCCGGACCGGGGTGTCCGGGGCCAGTGAGCCGTCGGTCGTGGTGGTGACCGCCGCGATGTTGTCGTACTCCCCCGGGGCGGCGAGCACGGCGGCGTCGAACTGCTCGCGGGTCGCGGGCACCTCGACCACCAGTTGGCCACGCCAGTCGGGGAGCACCCGCGAGACCTGGCGCACTGCCCTGCGGACCAGCCCCGGGTAGCGCCCCGGTCCCTCACCAGCAACGGCTGCCAGCGACCTGGGGGTGCGCACCACCGACAGCGGGGCCGCCAGCCACAACGGAGTGCGGCCCTCCCCCCCGAAGGAGACGATCCGGGCGCCGTCCTGGGTGGCGAGGAAGACCACGCTGGTCTCCACCCGCGTCGGCGCCCGGTCGAAGCCGGCGTACCGGTACGCCAGCTGCACGGTGCCGCGCCACGCGTCCTCGTCCTGACCCGCCGGCGCCGACTCCTCGAGGGCCGCCCCCTCGTCCACGTAGCGCAGCTCGAGGTCGCGCAGGCGCAGGGCCCGGGCGTTGTCGAGCACCCGGCCCAGCACGCCGTCGGCCCCGGGGGCGGCGGTCGCGACCGCGTCCGTGCGGTCACCGGAGGCGAGAGCCCGCTGGAGGTCCTCGAGGACCCGTTGCGCCCCGTCGGCGCGGTCGCCCGTGGTCTGCGTGCGCGCCTGCGGTGGAGCGAGGTCGACGTCGCCCCCGCAGCCGGCGAGGGCGACCACGGAGGCGAGGAGCCCCGAGATCACGGAGAGCACGAAGCCGCCCGTCCCGGAGGAACGAGCGGCTCGGCGCACGGGGTCAGCCGCCGGGACGGACCGCACCGACGTACGGCATGTCGTGGAGCCCGGAGATCTGGACCCCCGAGCTGGGGTTGAGGGCATTCACGACCTGCCCGTTGCCGATGTACATGCCGACGTGGCTGATCGGGGTGTAGTAGAAGACCAGGTCACCGGGCTGGAGCTCGCTCTCGGAGATGCGCGGACCCGAACTGTACTGCGCACCGGAGTTGTGCGGCAGGCTCACTCCGGCCTGCTGGTAGGCCATCATCGTCAGGCCCGAGCAGTCGAAGGCGCTGGGACCCGCGGCGCCGTAGACGTAGGACTTGCCCACCTGGGACTTGGCATAGGCCACCGCCGGGCCGCCGAGGGCAGCCATCCGCTCGGCCTCCAGGTCAGCCTTCAGGTCGGCCAGCGAGGCGGCTGCCTCGGCCTCCCTGGTCGATGCCGTGCGCTCGCGACCGCGTGAGGTCCGCTCGTCTCGGTTCAGCAGGTCGACCCGGCCCTGCAGCCGGGCGCGACGCGCGGCGAGCACGTCCACCTGCTCGTTGGAGTGCTCCAGCGCGTCACCCCGGGGTCCGGTGTCCTCGCTGACCAGCACGATGTTGGCGAGCATCTCGGTGGAGTCCCGCCGCAGCTCGGGGTCCCGGACCGGGGTGGTGCCGGCAGGGACGGCGGTGCCGGCGCCACCGGAGTACCCCTCGACGACCGTGTCGGCGAGCTGGGCACGGATCGTCTCGATCCGCTGCTGGTGTCGGCGCAGGCTGCTGGTGGTGCGCTCGAGCCGACGCTCGGCCGTACGCAGCGACGCGGCCGCCTTCTCGTGGCGGCGCTCGGCCTTGGTGGCCTTCTGGGACAGGGTCTCGACGCGAGCCTGGGCGGCGTCGACGTCCTCGGGGGTGGGAGCCGCGGCGGCGGGGCTCACGCCGAGCACGAGGCCCAGGGTGGTGAGCGTGGCGCCGGCTGCTGCGGCTGCGCGGGCGTGGTGGTGTTTCCGGCCGTCGGTCACGAGCGGTCGGTCTCCTCTTTGTCTCGGACGCCTACCAGGTGAGCTGACGGGTTCGGGCCCAAAGAACGCCCTACCGGCGGCGCGACACCGGGTGTGGTGACGCTCTCCGCCGGATTCACCCCAGAAAACGTGGGTCCCCGGCTCCGGTGCGCACTGCTCCCCCGAGCAGCCGAGCCGGACTCGGCGCTGCCCCTGAGCACGTCAGGCGACGCGCTGGTGCAGGGGCACTAGGCCCGCCACCTTAGGAAAGATCCGTCCGCGCACCAAACCCGGCAGGGCGGGAACGGGTGTGTCCTCCGCCACGCCACCGGGCTCAGGCAGACTCGATCTCGGGACCCGAGACCGGGGTGACCATCCGCAACGGGGGCACCAGCCCCGACTCGGCGAGGATCTCGAGCGCCTGCTGCTCCTCGCTGTCGAAGGCGAGCTCGGGAGGCGGCCCGAGCAGCACGGTCACCACGCAGTCGTGGCAGGCGAGCCCGCGGACCAGGCAGCTGTCACAGTCGATGCGCACGCTCATGGTCGATCTCCTCATTGCTTGCCGGGGAAGCTGGTGACGCCCACTCCAGCACCCCCCACCGACAGGCCCCTTGCGTCGAGTGGGACTCGAGAGGAGATCTGGGTCTCCTCCACGGCGCGCCGGGCCCACCTCCCCGGTTGTGTCGGTGCTCCTGCCTAGCGTCGGGGCCATGAGCAGGTGGGCCGCCCAGATGAGCTTCGAGGAGCTCGGGCGACCGCTGCGCGAGACCACCTTCTGCGTGGTCGACCTCGAGACGACGGGTGGGTCGGCCCAGGCCGGTTCGATGATCACCGAGATCGGCGCGGTCAAGGTCCGCGGCGGTGAGGTGCTCGGCGAGTTCCAGACCCTGGTCAACCCGCACACCAGCATCCCCCCCTTCATCGCGGTCCTGACCGGCATCACCAACTCGATGGTCGCGTCCTCGCCCCCCGTGGAGTCGGCCCTGCCGGCCTTCCTGGAGTTCGCCCAGGGCTGCGTCCTGGTCGCGCACAACGCCCCCTTCGACGTCGGCTTCCTCAAGCACTTCGCCGCCCGGCAGGACCGCCCGTGGCCCGGGTTCGAGGTGCTCGACACCGCCCGACTCGCCCGGCGGGTGATCACCCGGGACGACGCGCCCGACTGCAAGCTCAGCTCGCTGGCGGCGGCCTTCGGCTCGAGCACGACGCCCAACCACCGCGCCCTGGCCGACGCCCGGGCGACCGTCGACGTCCTCCACGGGCTGATCGCCCGGCTGGGCGCCCAGGGCGTGCACACCCTGGAGGAGCTGCAGACGTTCAGCTCGCGGGTCAGCCCGGCCGTACGCCGCAAGCGCCACCTCGCCGAGCACCTCCCCCACGCCCCTGGCGTCTACCTGTTCCGCGACGAGCAGGAGCGCGTGCTCTACGTCGGCACCAGCCGCGACCTGCGCACCCGCGTCCGCACCTACTTCACCGCCTCGGAGACCCGCTCCCGGATGGGCGAGATGGTCAACCTCGCCACCTCGGTCACCGGCATCGAGTGCGCCACGCCGCTGGAGGCCAGCGTGCGCGAGCTGCGCCTGATCGCGGCCCACAAGCCCCGCTACAACCGGCGCAGTCGGCATCCGGAGAAGGCCCACTGGCTCAAGCTCACCGTCGAGCCGTGGCCCCGGCTCTCGCTGGTCCGGGTCGTGGCCGAGGACGGCGCGGACTACCTCGGTCCCTTCGGGTCGCGGCGCACGGCCGAGAAGTGCCTGGCCGCGCTGCACGAGAGCTTCCCGGTCCGGCAGTGCACCGACCGGCTGCCGATCACTCCGCGCCGCTCCCCCTGCGTGCTCGCCGAGATGGACCGGTGCCTCTCACCGTGCGACGGGAGCGCGTCGGTCGACGACTACGCCGACCTGGTCGCTCACGTGCGCGACGCCCTGCTCCACCGGGCCGACGCCGTGGTCGAGAGCCTGGCCGGCCGGATGGCCCGTCTCGCGGAGGAGGAGCGCTTCGAGGAGGCGGGCGTGCACCGCGACCGGCTCTCGGCCTTCGTCCGGGCCGCGTCCCGCACCCAGCGGCTCGGGTCGCTCTCCGGGTGTGCGGAGCTGGTCGCCGCCCGCCGCGAGGACGACCGGCGCTGGGCGGTCCACGTCGTGCGCCACGGCCGGCTCGCCGCCTCCGGCGTGATTCCCGCGGGCGCGCACGCCGGGGAGTGGGTCACCCAGCTGCGCGAGTCGGCGGAGTCGGTGGCCCCGGGGCCGGGGCCGACACCGGCCGCCAGCGCCGAGGAGTCCGAGCAGATCCTCCGCTGGCTCGAGCAGCCCGGGGTCCGCCTGGTCCACGTCGAGGGTGAGTGGACCTGTCCGGTGCGCGGCGCCTCCCGGCACCTGGCCGTGCACGACGCCGTCGAGCACTCCCGCACGATGCTCGTCCCCTTCGACGAGCGCCGGTCGCTGGGCACGCTGCACCAACCGGCCCGCTGACCGTGCCCGCCGCAGGCGCTACGTTGAGCCCATGATCACCGCCATCGTGTTCGTCAAGGCCGACGTCGCCCGGATCCCCGAGGTGGGCGAGGCGATCGCCGCCCTCGAGGGCATCAGCGAGGTCTACAGCGTGACCGGGCAGATCGACCTGATCGCGCTGGTCCGGGTCAGCAACCACGAGGACGTCGCCCGGGTGGTGGCCGACTCGCTCAACAAGGTCCCCGGCGTGCAGGAGACCGAGACCCACATCGCGTTCCGCACCTACTCCCAGCACGACCTGGAGTCCGCCTTCTCCCTCGGCCTGGACTGAGGCGCACCTCTCCCCGGCCGGGTACGGCCGCCGTGGTCAGCGGGTCGCGGCCACCCACCGCTCGAGCACCGCGAGCGCCGATCCGGAGTCGACCGACTCGCGAGCCCGCCCCAGCCCCTCGACGAGCTGCTCCTCCACGGTCCCCCGTGCCGCCGCGTGCACCGCAAGGGCAGCGCCGGCGTTGAGCAGCACGGCATCGCGGACCGGACCGGTCTCACCACCCAGCACCCTGCGGACGACCTCGGCGTTGTAGTCGGCGTCCCGGCCCCGCAGGCCCTCCGCGGTGCCGCGCGGGACGCCGAGCGGCTCGGGGTCCAGGGTGTGCTCGACCACCGTGCCCTCGCGCACCACCCACACGCTCGAGGTGGTGGTCGTGGTCAGCTCGTCGAGCCCGTCGTCGCCGCGGAAGACCCAGGCGTCCACGCCGCGCCGCGCGAACACGCCGGCCATCACCGGCGCCATCGCCCGGTCGGCACAGCCGATCGCCTGCGCGGCCGGGCGCGCCGGGTTGGCGATCGGGCCGAGGAAGTTGAAGCTGGTGCCGACACCGAGGTCGCTGCGAGCGCCGGCCGCGTGCCGCAGGGCCGGGTGGAACGCCGCGGCGAAGCAGAAGGTGATGCCGGCCTCGGCCGCGACCCGGCCTACTCGGTCCGCGGGCAGGTCGAGCCGGATGCCCAGGCGTTCGAGGACGTCGGCGCTGCCGGCCTTGGACGAGGCCGAGCGGTTGCCGTGCTTGACCACGGTGACCCCAGCCCCGGCGGCGACGATGGCGGCCATGGTGGAGATGTTGACCGAGAACGAGCGGTCTCCCCCGGTGCCCACGACGTCGAGCACCCGCCCCTCGACCTCGAGCGGCGTGGCCGCGGCGTACATGGCGCGGACCAGGCCCTCCATCTCCTCGATGGTCTCCCCCTTGGCCCGCAGGGCGACGGCGAAGCCGGCGATCTGGGCCGCGGTGGCCTCACCGGCGAGGATCTGGCCCATCGCCCACGCGGTCTGCTCCGCGGTGAGGTCGACCCGCCCGATCAGCGCCGTCAGGACCTCGGGCCAGGTCGTGGTGCTCACGCCTGGGCTGGGACCCGCGAGCGCAGCAGCCGGATCACGGCCTCGGCGAGCTCGACGGGGTCCAGCGGGTGCGCGACGGCGGCATCGGCCCGTGACCACGTGGCCAGCCAGTTGTCCTGCACACGGCCGGTGAGCACCAGCAGCGGCGGGCACCGGTGGATCTCGTTCTTCAGCTGCCGGGCGATGCCCATCCCGCCGGCCGGGACGGCCTCGCCGTCCAGGATCGCCAGGGCGATGCCGCCGGCGTCCATCTGCGCGATCACGACCGGCTCGGTGGCCACCTCGACGTACTCGAGCTCGGGCAGGTCGGGGTGCGGGCGTCGTCCGAGCGCGAGGATCACCTGTTCGCGGGTGTCGACGTCGTCGCTGTAGACGAGCACCGTCAAGGAGTCGGTCTGGGAGGCCACGCCGCGATGCTACCGGTAGCGCTACCGGTCCACCGGAGCCTGTCCCCGGGCCTCGGCGCGCTCGAGCCGGTCCAGGCGCCGGTCCTCGCGGCGGGCCTCGGCCGCCGAGGCCCGCACCCACTGCGCGAACAGGACGCCCACGAGCAGGAGCGCGACCAGGTCACCGGATCCCCAGAGGATCCCGCCGGCCAGGTGCTGGTCGGCCCGGGCGTCGGGCAGCCACGGCATCGTGCGGTGCAGGTCGGGGTACCAGTCGCCGCCGATCAGCGTGCTCTGGCTCATGATCGTGACCCCCAGGAAGGCGTGGAAGGGCAAGGAGAGGATCAGCAGCAGGAGCCGGAAGGGGTAGGAGACCCGCCCGGGCACGGGGTCGACCCCCAGGATCGGGGTGAAGAACAGGACTCCGACCACCACGAGGTGGACGTGCATGAGCTCGTGCAGGGCGGGTGAGCGCAGCGTCGCGTCGTACCAGCCGGTGAAGTACAGCGCCCAGGGACTGATGACGTAGAGCGCCAGGGTGAGCGGCGGGAAGGTGAGGACGCGGCCGACCCGGGAGTGCAGCACGGCCAGCAACCAGCGACGTGGTGCCGCCGGCAGGGTGCGCAGGGCCAGGGTCACCGGAGCCCCCAGCGCGCAGAACAGCGGGACGGCCATCGAGAGCACCATGTGCTGGACCATGTGCACGCTGAGCAGGGTCGTGTCGTAGACGGCGAGGCCGGACTGGGTGGCGAACAGGAACGACCCCAGGCCGCCGACGACGAAGGTCAGGGTGCGGCCGAGGGGCCAGCGGTCACCGCGGTCGTGGAGGCGCCACACGGCGTACAGGTAGAGCCCCGCGGCCCAGACCACCAGCACGAACAGCACGGGCGAAAGCCCCCACTGGGTGAAGACGGACGACGGCGTGAACGGCGGCACTCCCCAAGGTTAGGCACCGACAGGTCACGAAACACCGGGGGTAGGGATGCCGCTTCATGGACAGTGAGGCAATAATGTCCGCGTGGCGACAGCAACGGCTATCCCGGCATCCAGGCTCCATGGTCATCACGACCGTCCCAGCATGGTCAGTGTGGGGACGATCATCTGGCTCTCCAGCGAGCTGATGTTCTTCGCGGCTCTCTTCGCCTCCTACTTCACGATCAGGGCGGTCAGCCCCGAGCTGTGGGCCCAGGAGACAGAGAAGCTCAACGTGCCGTTCTCCGCGGTCAACACCACGATCCTGGTGCTGTCCTCGGTCACCTGCCAGCTCGGCGTGTTCAAGGCCGAGGACGGCGTGGTCGGGCGCACCGGCAGCCTCCTGCAGTTCCGGTTGTGGGGGCTGCGGGAGTGGTTCGCGCTGACCTACCTCATGGGGGCGGTGTTCATCGCCGGCCAGGCCTTCGAGTACGCCGAGCTCGTCCACGAGGGCGTGACCATCCCCTCCTCGGCGTACGGGACGGTCTTCTACCTCGCCACGGGCTTCCACGGGCTGCACGTCCTGGGCGGGTTGGTGGCCTTCATCTTCGTGCTCGGCAGGACCTTCGCCGCCCGGAAGTTCACCCATGAGCAGGCCGTGACCGCCATCGTCGTGTCGTACTACTGGCACTTCGTCGACGTCGTCTGGATCGGCCTGTTCGCGACCGTCTACCTCATCAAGTAGCGCCGACCCTAAGGACCCCTGGTGCGACTCATCTCGAGCCCCTTCCGCCGGACCGTCGGTCGCGTCTCGACGCGGCGCCGCAGCCGTCTCGCGGCTCCCCTCGTACTGCTGCTGGGTCTCCTGGTGACCGGAGGCATGTACGCCGCACTCTCCCCCGCCACCGCGCAGACCAAGGCCGCCGACGAGGACCTCGTCGCCAAGGGCAAGGCACTGTTCCTGGTCGGGTGCGCCTCGTGCCACGGCAAGAACGCCGAGGGCATCGCCACCGTCCGGGGCAACCAGTACGGCCCCTCGCTCGTGGGCGTCGGCGCCGCCGCCGTCGACTTCCAGGTCGGCACCGGCCGGATGCCGATGGCCACTCCCGGCACCCAGGCCGCACGCAAGGCCCCGGTCTACAACGAGGAGGAGATCGAGGCGCTCGCCGCCTTCGTCGCCTCCCTGGGCCCCGGACCGGCCGTCCCCGAGGAGTCCGAGTACTCCGTGGACGACGTGACCGACGAGCAGATCGCTCGAGGCGGGGAGTTCTTCCGCACCAACTGCACGGCCTGCCACAACTTCGCCGGCGCCGGCGGTGCGCTCCCGCGTGGCCGGTACGCACCCAACCTCGACGGCGTCACCGAGAAGCACATCTACGAGGCCCTGCTCACCGGCCCCCAGCAGATGCCGGTCTTCTCCGACGAGGTCCTGACTCCCGACGACAAGCGCGACATCATCGCCTACCTGAAGAAGAACGAGGAGTCGCCCTCCTACGGCGGCTTCTCCCTGGGGTCGCTGGGGCCGGTGTCCGAGGGGCTGTACGCCTGGCTGGTCGGCATCGGCGCACTGGTCGGCTTCGCGGTGTGGATCGCAGCCAACCCCGCCCGTTCGACGAAGAACTCGACCAGGAAGAAGCCGAGCGCATGAGCACCGAGGACCGCCAGCTCGCCCGGGTGGAGCACGAGCCGTACGCCGACCCCGGCCTGCCCGCGCACGTCGAACGGCCCACCGACGTCGACGAGCACCTCGAGAAGCGCGCCGAGCGCCAGGTCGCCGGCCTGTTCGGCCTCTCCACGCTGTTCACCCTGCTGTTCTGCGTGGCCTACTTCTGGTTCGAGGTGGGCGACAACCCCGACACCCTGCTCGGGTTCAGCGCCTCCAACCTGACCCTCGGGGTCACCCTGGGGCTGGCACTGCTGTGCATCGGGGTCGGCACGATCCAGTGGGCGCGCAAGCTGATGTCCGACCACGAGATCGTCGAGTACCGGCACCCGGCCGCCTCCTCCGCCGAGGACCGCGAGGAGACCGTCGCCATCTTGTCCACCGGGCTCGAGGAGTCCGGCATCGCCCGCCGGCCGCTGATCCGCAACTCGCTCCTCGGTGCCGTCGGCGCCCTGGGTCTGGTCGCCATCATCCCGCTGCGCGACCTCGGTCCGCTGCCGGGCGACAAGCTGCTGAACACCGTGTGGCGCAAGGGCATGCGCGTGGTCCAGGACGTGAGCGGCACCCCGATCCGGCCCGTCGACCTCGAGGTGGGGCAGCTCGTCAACGCCCAGCCGGCGATCCTCTTCGAGGAGAACGACGAGGGCGAGCACCTCTACGAGGGGGTCGAGCTGCAGGTGGCGAAGGCCAAGGCGTCCGCCATCCTCGTCCGGATGCAGCCCGGCGACATCACTCCGTGGGAGGGCCGGGAGAACTGGGGCATCGACGGGATCCTGGGCTTCTCCAAGATCTGCACGCACGTGGGGTGCCCGATCTCGCTGTGGGAGCAGCAGACCCACCACCTCCTGTGCCCCTGCCACCAGTCGACCTTCGACCTCGCCGACAACGGGAAGGTGATCTTCGGTCCCGCCGCCCGTCATCTCCCCCAGCTGCCGCTGGCGGTCGACGAGGAGGGCTACATCGTGGCCACCAGCGACTTCACCGAACCCGTCGGGCCCAGCTTCTGGGAGCGCGACCATGACGAGCCTGGAGAATGAGGACCATGAGCCGATCTGAGTCAGTCGCTCGTACCAACGGCACCCGCGCCAGCAAGGCCGGCAAGCCCTCCAAGGCCGGTGCCGCCGCCGAGTGGGCCGACGACCGGCTCGGGCTGGCCGCGCTCGCGAAGAAGAACCTGCGCAAGGTCTTCCCCGACCACTGGTCCTTCATGCTCGGCGAGATCGCCCTGTGGAGCTTCATCATCCTGCTCCTGACCGGCACGTTCCTGACCCTGTGGTACCGGCCGAGCATGGTCGAGGTCGTCTACAACGGCTCCTACGACCAGCTGCGCGGCATCGAGATGTCCGAGGCCTACGACTCGACGCTGAACATCTCCTTCGACGTGCGCGGCGGTCTGCTGATGCGTCAGATGCACCACTGGGCGGCCCAGATCTTCATCGCCGCCATGATGATCCACATGCTCCGGGTGTACTTCACCGGCGCCTTCCGCAAGCCCCGCGAGCTGAACTGGGTCATCGGTGCGCTGCTGCTGCTCCTCGGCACGCTGGAGGGCTTCACCGGCTACTCGCTTCCCGACGACCTGCTTTCGGGCACCGGCATCCGCGCCGCCGACGGGTTCATGAAGTCGATGCCGGTCGTGGGCACCTACATGTCGTTCTTCCTCTTCGGCGGGGAGTTCCCGGGTGACTCGATCATCCCGCGGCTCTACACCGTGCACGTGCTGCTGATCCCCGGCGTCCTGCTGGCCCTCATCGCCGCGCACATGCTGCTGCTCGTCTACCACAAGCACACGCAGTGGCCCGGGCCCGGCCGCACCGAGCAGAACGTCGTGGGCTACCCGATGCTCCCGGTCTACGCGGCGAAGGCCGGCGGCTTCTTCTTCATCGTCTTCGGCGTCACCGCGCTGATGGGCGGGATCATGACCATCAACCCGGTCTGGCGCTACGGGCCCTACAACCCGGCCGAGGTCACCGCCGGGTCCCAGCCCGACTGGTACATGGGCTGGCCGGACGGCGCGCTGCGGATCATGCCCGGCTGGGAGAGCTACTTCCTGGGCAAGACCCTGTCCTGGAACGTGTTCCTGCCGATCATCGTGCTCCCCGGGGTGATGTTCACGATCCTGCTGCTGCTGCCGTTCATCGAGGCCTGGATCACCGGTGACAAGCGCAACCACCACCTGCTGCAGCGTCCGCGCAACGCGCCGACCCGGACCGCGTTGATGGTCTCGCTGATGACGTTCATCGGCATCCTGTGGATGGCCGGCGGCAACGACATCATCGCGATCGTCATGGATCTGAGCATCAACCAGATCACCTACTTCAACCGGGTGATGGTGTTCCTCGGCCCGGTGATCGCCTTCATCATCACCAGGCGATGGTGCATCTCACTGCAACGGGCGGACAACGAGAAGATCCTGCACGGGCTCGAGAGCGGTGTGATCATGCGCGACGCCCAGGGCGGCTACAGCGAGAAGCACCTGCCGCTGCCGGTCGAGAAGGCCTACACGCTGACCGCTCGGGACCGCGACCAGATGTTCACCCCCGACGTCGATCCCGACGAGAACGGCGTCAGCCCGCGCATGGCCCGGGTCAACAAGTTGCGCGCCCGGCTCTCGCGGGCGTGGTACGGCCCCAACGTGCAGAAGCCGACCGCAGCCGAGGTCGAGGAGGCACACCACCACGCCGAGCTCGAGCACGCCCACGAGGCACCCCTCGAGGGGCACGCCGCCGACGGTCACCAGTTCGACGGTCGTCACGACGTGGATGACGAGCACCTGAGCCGGCACGACTAGCCGGACCGCAGCAGGGACGAGGGCCCGGGGATCGCCCCGGGCCCTCTCCTTTGTCCCGCATACTGGTCTGACCACTTGACCACTGGTGACATCACGAGCAGGGTCCTGGCATGGCCCTGCGACCCGTCGCCCGACGTCTGGTCCCCCAGGACGTCTACGACCAGCTCCTCGAGGAGGTGGTCGGCGGCGAGCTCACCGCCGGCGAGGCGTTGCCCAGCGAGCGCCGCCTCGCCGAGCTGCTCGGCGTGTCTCGCCCGGCTGTCCGCGAGGCCCTGCAGCGACTCTCCGAGGCCCGCCTCGTGCAGGTGCGGCACGGCGGCAGCACCACGGTCCGGGACTTCCGCACCTCTGCGGGGCTGGACCTGCTCCCCCGGCTGCTGGTCCGCGACGGCCACCTGGACGCCGCGGTCGGGCGCAGCGTCCTGCAGGCACGGCAGGCCATCGCGCCCACCGTGGCCGCCCTGGCGGCGTCGGGAACACGCCAGGAAGCCGCCCAACGGCTCGGCGAGGCGGTGGACGCCCTCGGGGCCGCCGCCGACACGGTCGGGCGCCAGCGGGCCGCGCTGGCCTTCTGGGACGTGGTCGTGGACCTCGCCGACTCCATCGTCTTCCGCCTGCTGTTCAACAGCCTGCGGGCTGCCTACGAGCCCGCGCTCGACGCCCTCGGTCCGGTGATGGAGGCCGAGGTCGACAACCTCGCCGGCTACCGGGCGCTCGCCGAGGCCATCACGGCCGGCGACCCGGACCGTGCCCACGCGTCCGCCCACGACGTGCTGCGCCCCGCCACCGAGGCCCTGGGACGCCTCTTCGGCCTGCTCGACCAGTGAGCACCACCCCCACCGCAACCACCCACCCAGGAGGCCCTTCGGCGATGAGCAGGTCCGACACCGACACCGACATCGAGACCGCGGCTCGCACCCGGCTGGCCGCCGACGAGAGCCGATGGGCGGCTGGACCGGGGTCCGGCCGCCGGCGCACGTCGATGAGCCTGACGCAGGCCGCGTCGGCCTTCTGGCGCCACCCCTCCCCCTGGCTGATCGGCGGGTTCCTGCTCGCTGCCGTCGGCTACCGGGCCACCGTGCCGGGCCTCGCCTGGACCGAGCTGGTGGTCCCGGCGGCCCTGGTGCTGCTGCTGCCGCTGATCGAGTGGGTCGTCCACGTGGTGGTGCTGCACTGGCGGC
This sequence comes from uncultured Actinomycetota bacterium, assembly GCA_963815595.1. GTDB lineage: Bacteria > Actinomycetota > Actinomycetes > Propionibacteriales > Nocardioidaceae > Marmoricola. The sequence continues at coordinate 1,377,467 of CAWFHA010000007.1, forward strand.
CTCGCCGGGTGGTCGGTGTGCCGGTCGACCCGTTGCTGGCCCGCAAGCACCGTGCGCACCACGCGGACCCGCGCGACCTGCCGCTGGTGTTCATCCCCTGGCAGGTGGAGCTGTGGCTGCTGCCGGCGTACGTCGTCGTCGGTGTGCTGTGCTTCCCCACCTCCGGGGGCACGGCGACGTTCCTGGTGGCCGTAGGGGTGCTGATGCTCGGCTACGAGTGGGTGCACTACCTGGTGCACAGCGACTACCGCCCGCGCACACGCCTCTACCGGGCGGTGTGGCGCAACCACCGGCTGCACCACTACAAGAACGAGCACTACTGGTTCGCGGTGACCACGGCCGGGACGGCGGACCGGCTGCTGCGGACCTGTCCCGACCCGGGCAGCGTGGAGACGTCACCGACCGTCCGTCGCCTCCACGACCTCGAGCAGCGGCGCGGCGACCGGCCCGGTGGAGTCGGGCTCAGCTGAGGGCGGAGCCGGCGCGGTACTCCCGGAAGGGCATGTTCCAGTCGCCGAAGCCGTTGTCGAGCGTCATCTGCCGGTCGCTGCCGGTGTACTCGATCACGTCGCCGACCTTGGAGTGCTCGTAGAGCCAACCCGCGTCGGCAGTGCTCATCCCGGTGCAGCCGTGGCTGACGTTGGCGCGGCCCTGGTCCCCGGTCGACCACGGCGCGGCGTGCACGAACTCGCCGGTGTAGGTCAGCCGCATGGCGTACTCCACGTCGTCGAGGTCGTAGCCGTCGGCACTGTCGGGGTCGATCCCGACCGTCTCGGAGTTCATCCGCTTCTTGCGGAACTTCTCCACGATCACCTTCGTGCCGGTGCGGGTGGTGTACTTGGGCTGCTCACCGGTGGTGATCGGGAAGGTCTTCACCAGCGTGCCGTTGCGGAAGACCCGCATCCGGAGGGCCTTCATGTCCACCTTGCTCACCATGGCATCGCCGACGGTGAACGTCATCGAGCGGTCCTCCTGGCCGTAGATGCCGTTGCCGGCGGGGACGCCGCCGATGTCGGCCTCGACCGTGACCTCGGTGCCCGGCTTCCAGTAGCTGCGCGGGCGCCAGTGCACCTCCCGGTCACTGATCCAGTGGAAGGCGCCGACCTGGGCCGGCTTGCTGGTCACGTCCAGGTGCTTCTCGATCGCGGCCCGGTCGGTGACGGGGATGTCGAAACGGATGATCGCCGGCATGCCGACGCCCACGGTCTGGCCGTCCAGCGGCACGAAGCTGGGGTAGGTCTGCTCGTCGAGGGTCAGCGTGCGGGTCTTGAACGCGGCCTCGTAGGTGGTCTCACGGCCTTCGTCGTCGACTGCCGTGCCGACCACGCGGTAGCGCGAGGCGGCCTGGAAGGGCGCCCGTGAGACCCAACGGGTGTCGTCGGCCGAGAGCCGGCCCTTGACGACCGCACCCTTGGGACCGGTCACCTGCACCTCGGAAAAGGTCCCCGAGGCGACCCGGAGCCGCAGGACCCGGTCGATGTCGACCTTCTTGGCCCCCGCCCGGATGTTGCTGGACACGGCGGCCTGCGACTTGGCGGCCGCCTGGGAGGCGTCGTCCTTCGGAGTCGCCGGGGTCTCCGTGGCGCCGGTGACCGAGCCGGAGCATCCGGTCAGCAGGGCGAGCGCCGCCGCTCCTCCGGCGAGGAGGAGGCGTGCAGCAGGGGTCCGAGTGGACATCGGGGAGCTCCGCGGGTGTTTCGGGGGACGAGACCTGTTCAGCGTAACAACCGATCAGGACCGACACGCCCGCACGGAAAGTGCCCCACCTCACGTCACGGAAGTGCCTGAGGGTGACGCGTGTGGCACAGGTGACCCCGGACAGCCGGCCTCAGTGCGCGTGCTCGCCGCGGTAGTACTCGAAGATCAGCCCGGAGAGTGCCATGACCCCGAGTGCGGCCCCGATGATGAACAGCCACCAGCCGATGGCCACTCCGAGGGTCATCGTGGCCAGGCACAGCGCGCACCAGAACGGCCACCAGCTGTAGGGCGGGAAGAAGCCCAGCTCACCGGCACCGTCGGCGATCTCGCCGTCGTTGCGGTCCTCCGGCCGGGGGTCCATCTTCCGCGCGTGGAAGCCGAGGTAGAAGGCGATCAGCGTCACCAGCAGGAAGGTCATCACCAGCGCGGTGGTGCCGGTCCAGTCCCCGCTGGCCAGCCAGTAGACCGGAGTGACGAGGAGGAAGAAGACGCTGCAGATGACGAAGATGTAGGTCTCGTTCTTCATCGACGGGGCCCTTCCTCGCCGCGGAGCGCCTCTCCGCGACCGTCCATGTCCGGGGCGTCGGTCGGGGTGTGACCGTCACCGAGGCTGTCGTTGTCGGCGTACTCGAGCGCCGCGATCTCGGGGTGGTGCAGGTCGAAGGCCGGCGACTCCGACCGGATCCGCGGGATCGAGACGAAGTTGTGCCGCGGCGGCGGGCAGCTCGTGGCCCACTCCAGCGACCGTCCCCAACCCCACGGGTCGTCCACCTTGACCTCCGGGTGCCGCGCCGAGCGGTAGACGTTGAGCAGGAACGGCAGCGTGGAGAAGGCCAGCAGGAAGGCACCGGCCGAGGAGACCTGGTTGAGCACGGTGAACCCGTCGGAGGCCTCGTAGTCGGCGTACCGGCGGGGCATGCCCTCCACCCCGAGCCAGTGCTGAACCAGGAAGGTGGTGTGGAAGCCCACGAAGAGCAGCCAGAAGTGGACCTTGCCGAGCCGCTCGTCGAGCATCCGGCCGGTCATCTTGGGCCACCAGAAGTAGAAGCCCGCGAACATCGCGAACACCACGGTGCCGAAGACCACGTAGTGGAAGTGGGCGACCACGAAGTAGGAGTCGGAGACGTGGAAGTCCAGGGGCGGCGAGGCCAGGATGACCCCGGTCAGACCGCCGAACAGGAAGGTCACCAGGAAGCCGACCGACCACAGCATGGGCGTGTCGAAGCTGATCGACCCGCCCCACATCGTGCCGATCCAGTTGAAGAATTTAACCCCGGTCGGCACGGCGATCAGGAACGTCATGCCGGAGAAGAACGCCAGGTCGACGGCGCCGGTGACGAACATGTGGTGCGCCCAGACCGCGGCGGAGAGGACTGCGATGCCGAGCGTCGCGCCGACCAGCCCGACATAGCCGAAGATCGGCTTGCGGCTGAAGACGGGCAGGATCTCGGTGATGATGCCGAAGAACGGCAGAGCGATGATGTAGACCTCTGGGTGCCCGAAGAACCAGAACAGGTGTTGCCACAGGACCGGACCGCCGTGCGAGGGGTCGAACACGTGCGCGCCGAGCTGTCGGTCGGCCTCCAGGGCCAGCAGCGCGGCGGCGAAGATCGGGAACGCGATCAGCACGAGCAGGCTGGTCACCAGGGTGTTCCAGGTGAAGATCGGCATCCGGAACATGGTCATGCCCGGTGCCCGCATGCAGATGATCGTGGTCACGAAGTTGACCGCGCCGAGGATCGTGCCCAGACCGGCGAGCCACAGGCCCATCACCCACAGGTCACCGCCCACCCCGGGCGAGCGGATCGCGTTGGACAGCGGCGTGTACCCCGTCCAGCCGAACGACGCGGCGCCGGTGGGGGTCAGGAAGCCGGCCGCGGTGATCAGGCCGCCGAAGAGGTAGAACCAGTAGCTGAGCATGTTCAGCCGCGGGAACGCGACGTCGGGCGAGCCGATCTGCAGCGGCATCAGCACGTTGGCGAACCCGAAGAACAGGGGCGTGGCGAACAGCAGCAGCATGATCGTGCCGTGCATGGTGAACAGCTGGTTGTACAGCTCGTCGTTGACGACCTGGGAGCCGGGGAAGGCGAGCTCGGAACGGATCACCAGGGCCATCAGCCCGCCGACCAGGAACCAGATGAACGCGGTGGTCAGGTAGAGCTTGCCGATGAGCTTGTGGTCGGTGGTGGTGATGATCCGCACCACCTGCTGGCCCAGGGTCGGACGGGGGGCGTCGACGCGTGCGCCCGTGCGGGCGTCGGAGACGGCGGTCACTCTTCTCCTCCAGTGCTCTCGGACTCCAGGCCGGGGACGTCGTCGGCAGCGGCGGCACCGAGCGCGGGGCCGGTCTGGCCGCGGTCGGCGAGGTCCTGCAGGTGCGCGTCGTACGCGGCCTGGTCGACGACCTTGACGTTGAACAGCATGCGCGAGTGGTAGACGCCGCACAGCTCGGCACAACGTCCCTCGAACGTGCCCTCCCGGGTGGGGGTGACCGTGAAGTTGTTGTGCCGCCCCGGGATGACGTCCATCTTGAACAGGAACCCGGGGACCCAGAAGGAGTGGATCACGTCGGGCGAGTCCAGGTTGATGGTGACGCTCTGGTCCTTGACCAGCCACAGCGTGGGCCGGTCGGAGGTGGTGCCGACCTCGTGGACCACCGGGCCGTCACCGTCGGACTCGTATTCCCCCGCGTCCTCGTTGAAGTCGAGGTTGTAGTTGAAGGTCCACGACCACTGCTGCCCCACGACCGTGATCTTCTGCTCGGAGGTCGACGGGTCCTGGATGACCTTGTTCTGGGTGTCGACGGTGAAGTAGAAGAAGACGATCACCATCATCACCGGGGCGATCGTGTAGAAGATCTCGATCGGCAGGTTGTAGCGCGTCTGCACCGGGATGTCGGTCTCGCTGCGTCGGCGGAACCTGATCGACACGTAGAAGATCAGGCCCCACACCACCACGCCGGTGACCATGGCCGCGAGCCACGACCACATCCACAGGTCGTGCATGAGTGGCGCTTCCTTGGTCGCCGACTCCGGCATGGCGAGGCGCTTGATCTCGCTCTCCTGCGCCGCGCTGCAGCCACTGAGGAGGATGAACGCGGTGGCCAACAGGCCTCCGAGCGCCACACGGCGGAGGCGCTGAGGGAGCTCCAGACTCACAGACGAGCCCTTTCGTAAGCAGTCGACGTCTTCTCCGACACCTGAGCCAACTTCGGTCAGGGAAACCCTACTACTCGGGAACCCCGAAACTCCGGGCAGGGCGCCGGTGGGTTCTGCCCCGTCGGCGCCGCCCCTCGGGCCCTCGCCCGACCCCTCGTCCGGGGTTGCGGCACAGGCCCGCCCGGACCACGCGGCGGTCGCGCCCCAGAACGCCGCGGAGCGCACGCGCCGGGCCCGAGTGCAGGCCCCGGAACGGATCAGGCGGTCCGCGGAGCGCCGACGTGCGGACGGACCTCGTCGGCGGCGGCGTCGCCGTACGCTCCGGCCAGCCGGTCGACGAACTCCTCCGGGGTGAAGGCGTACTCCTGCGTGCCCACCTGCTCCACGACGTACGCCGCGAGGACGCAGCCGACCTGCGCAGCGCGCTCGTGGGAGAGCCGCCACTCCAGGCCCGCGAGGAAGCCCGAGCGGAAGGCATCGCCCACGCCCGTGGGCTCCCGTGCTGCCACGCCCGGAACGGCCGGGACCTCGAGCTTGACCTGGTCGCGACCGACGATCCGGACGCCGTCGGGACCCAGGGTGATCACCTGGGTGCCCACCCGCTCGAGGATCTCCTCGGCGGTCCAGCCGGTCTTGGACTCGATCAGGTGCGACTCGTACTCGTTGGAGAAGAGGTACGCCGCGCCGTCGACCAGCTCGCGGATCATCTCGCCCTCGCCGAAGGCCAGCTGCTGGCTCGGGTCGGCCACGAACGCGTAGCCGCGCCGTCGGCACTCCTGGGTGTGCTGGACCATCCCCTGCGGGTCGTCCGGCCCGATCAGCACGAAGGTCGGCTCCCCCACCCGCGCGGCGATCGGCGCCAGCTCGATCAGCCGGGCCTCGCTCATCGCACCGGGGTAGAAGCTGGCGAACTGGGCCATGGTCGCGTCGTTGGTGCACACGAACCGAGCGGTGTGCAGTTCGGCGGAGATCCACACGTCGTCGCAGTCCACGCCGTGCTCCTCCAGCCAGGCGCGGTACTCGGTGAAGTCCTGCCCGGCGGCGCCCACGAGCACCGGGCGCAGGCCGAGGCTGCCCAGGCCGAAGCAGATGTTGCCGGCACAGCCGCCGCGCCGGATCTCGAGGTCGTCGACGAGGAAGGAGACCGAGAGCTTGTCGAGCTGGTCGACGACCAACGAGTCGGCGAACTTGCCCCCGAAGCTCATCAGGTGGTCGGTCGCGATGGACCCGGCGATCAGGAGCGACATGGAGGTCCTCGGGGAGTGGGGAGACGGAGGGGTCGGGGAGGGTGGGCGACGAGCCGGACTGTCAGTCAACCAGCCTACCGAGCAGTAGTCGTAGGAGTACCCGACGGTAGCCCCTAGCGTCGGCGACATGACCTACCAGCGCCTCGCCTACGACGACGCCGACTCCGCCGGCCGGATGCACGAGGACTGCACCGCCTGCGGCACCCGCCTCGTCCTGCCCCGCCGTCGGATCGACGACGAGACCCTGACCATGCCGGCGCCCTCGCTGGCCTACGACGACCAGCCGCGCGAGGTCCGCAAGCACGACATCGAGGTCAGTGAGGCAGCCGCGCACCTGGCCGCACGCCTGCACCTGCACCTGGACTGACGTCGGACCGGACGCGACGAGAGGCGGCACCCCGCACGGGGTGCCGCCTCTCGGTGCGTCTGATCGGACGGTGCGTCAGCGGTCGTGACCGGCCGGTGCCGGCTGTGGGTCAGTGGAAGGAGTCACCACACGCGCACGAACCCGTCGCGTTGGGGTTGTCGATGGTGAATCCCTGCTTCTCGATGGAGTCCACGAAGTCGATGGTGGCGCCGTTGAGGTAGGGCACGCTCATCCGGTCCACGACGACCGCGACGCCGTCGAAGTCGGTGACCACGTCGCCGTCGAGGGTCCGCTCGTCGAAGAAGAGCTGGTAGCGCAGGCCGGAGCAACCACCCGGCTGCACGGCGATGCGCAGCTGGAGGTCGTCGCGACCCTCCTGCTCCAGCAGGCTCTTGACCTTCGAGGACGCGGCTGCGCTGACGTTGATGCCGTCGGTGCGGATCTCCTGAGCGGTGTCGACCTGCTCGGTCATGTGGCTCTCCAGTGCTGATCGGGGTGTGCGTCGTACGTGTCCAATGGTCGCACATCCACGGTTATTCCCCGACCGGCGTGCGGGGCGCCGGTCCACGCGGCTCAGTGCGACCAGGTCCGGGCGGTGCGCTCCGCCAGGGCGGCGAGCGACTCGGCCGGTGCGGCCAGTGCCCGCTCCTCGCCGACGAGGTCCACCAGCGAGTACGCCGACTCCACGCCGAGCGCCCGCATCTCGCGGGAGCCGACCAGCACCTGCCCGGCCAGGGCGATGCAGGGCACGAGGGAGCGGGCAGCCAGCTCCGCCACGCCGTAGGGCACCTTGCCGGACCGGGAGGAGAAGTCGAAGGCCCCCTCCCCCGTGACCACCAGGTCGGCACCGGCCAGCCGCTGCTCGAGCCCGACCGCCTCGGCCACCACGGTGACCCCGGGGGTCCGTCGGGCTCCCAGCAGCATCAGCGCGAACCCCAGCCCGCCCGCGGCACCGGCGCCCTTCTGTGCGGCGAGCTTGCGGTCGGTGAGCTCGGCGAAGCGCTGCAGCCAGGCGTCCACGACCACCAGACGCTCGTCGGTGACCCCCTTCTGCGGGCCGTAGATCTTCGTGGCGCCGTTGATGCCCAGCAGGGGGTTGTCGACGTCGGTGGCCATCACCAGCTCCACGCCGCGGACACGCTCCCGGGCGGCGGCGAGGTCGACGGAGGCGAGGTCGGCCAGGGCCGCGGGGCCGGCGTCGAGGACGCCCCCCTCCGCGCGGGCGCCGAGCTCGGCGAGCAACCCGGCCCCGGCGTCGTTGGTGCCCGAGCCGCCGAGCCCCACCACGACCCGGGTGGCACCGGCGTCGATCGCCGCGCCCAGCACGGTCCCGAGTCCGCGGGTGTGGGCGCGCTCCGGCGCCCGCTGCTCGGGGGCGGTCAGGTGCAGCCCGACGGCCTGGGCGCTCTCGACGTAGGCGGTCTCCCCGACGTGGAGCACGGTCGCGGGGGTGGGCTCACCGAGCGGTCCGGTCACGGTCACCGCGGCGAGGTCGCCGCCGAGGGCGGCGTACAGGACGTCGACGAAACCGGGACCCCCGTCGGACATCGGCACGCGGGTGAGCTCGTCGCCCGGGGACCGCCGGGCCCAGCCCTCGGCCATCGCAGCGGCTGCCTCGACCGCCGTCAGCGTGCCGGCGAACTTGTCAGGGGCGAAGACGACGCGCATGCCCCACATCCTGCCGTGCCCCACCCGGCCCACCCTCGGCTCCCCAGGACGTCATACGTCCTGGTTGCTGGGACGACCACCTCGTATGACGTCCCGCGCAACGTCATACGTCCTGGCTGCTGGGACGACCACCTCGTATGACGTCCCGCGCAACGAGGGGGTCAGGAGTCCTGGATGCCCCAGATCGGCATCCAGCGGGAGGTGTCCTCCTCGAGGGGGAGGTCGGTGGCCACGGTGTCGCGGACCTGGCGCTCGAGGAGGGGGTCGCGGGTCTTCGGGCCGGTGGGGCAGAACGGGTAGAAGGTGCCCTGCTTGTAGAGGTACACCAGGAACACCGACGCTCCGGTGGGCGCGTCGAACCCGACCGTGGAGCACAGCAGGCCGGGGCCGAGCCCCTGGACCTCCAGCGCGGAGTTGATCGCGTGCAGGTCGGTGACCAGCGACCCGGTGTCGGGCGGGTCGGTGCGCACCGTGAGCCAGGTGTAGCCGTAGGCGTCGACGCGGCTCTCGGTCTGCGGTCCCCCGTCGACGGCGACCAGGTCGGCCGCCTCACGCTGCGAGCTGGCCGCGGCCATCCCCTCGGCGGCACGGAAGCACACCGCACCACTTCCGGTCGGGGTCATGCCCAGCGAGACCTCGAGGGTCAGGGCCGCCGACGGCAGCGCGAACAGCGCGTCCAGATTGGCCTCCCGGGGCCGGGAGTGGCCCCGGAGCACGTCCCACAGTCCCATGCCGGCCTAGCGGCTCTGGCCGAGGTTGTGGGCGATCCGGGACAGCTGGTCGAGACGCTGCTCGAGCGGGGGGTGGGTCGCGGTCAACGTGCCGATCGCGAGCCCGCGGATGGCGGGGGTGAAGAAGAAGGCGTTCATCGGCTGCGCCGCGCGCAGGTCGCGCTCGGGCACGCTGTTCATCTGTCCGCTCACCTTGGTGAGCGCGCTGGCCAGCGCACCCGGCCGCTGCGTCAGGTAGGCCCCTGCGCGGTCGGCGGCCAGCTCGCGGTAGCGGGAGAGCAGGCGCAGCAGCAGGAAGCTGACCGCGTAGACGACCAGGCTGATCAGGAGTACGGCGAAGAAGCCGATCGCGCCGCCGTTGTTGTTGCTGCGCGAACGGCCCATCAGCCCACCGAACTGCGCTCCGCGGGTGGCGGTCGCGGCGATGATGCCAGCCGAGGAGGCGACGGTCATCACCAGTACGTCGCGATGGGCGACGTGCGAGAGCTCATGGGCGAGCACGCCCTCGAGCTCCTCGGCGGTGAGCGTGCGCAGGATGCCCGTGGTCACGCACACCGCCGACCGACTCGGTGAGCGGCCGGTGGCGAAGGCGTTGGGCAGGTCGGTGTCGGCGATGGCCACCCGGGGCTTGGGCATGTCGGCCATCGCGCAGAGCCGGTCGATCATGCCGTGCAGCTCCGGTGCCTCCTCGGGGGTCACCACCCGGGCCCGCATGGCGCGCAGCGCCGCCCGGTCGGAGTTCCACCACTGGAAGAAGGCGATGCCGACGCCGATCATCGCGATGATCACGGCGTAGCCCGGGAAGGCGTACATCAGCCCGACGACGAGGGCGACGAAGAGCGCTCCGAGCAGGAACATGACCGTGGTCATCCGGACGGTCAGTCCGGTGTCGGGGACGAAGCGGGTGCGGGCCATGACAGGTGAACGCGTGGGGAGTCGGGGAAGTTTCGGGCGGGTCAGCCCGGGATGAGCCCGTCGTCGCTCAACAGCGCGCGGACCTCCTCCAGCGTCGCGTCCGCCGGCGGCAGGATCAGGTCGGAGTCCTCCAGCGAGTCGTCCGGCAGCGGGCTCCCGTGCCCCCGTACGCCGTCCAGCAGCGCGGTCAGGGCCGTCCCGAAGGTGTCGGTGTCGCCCGACTCGACCGCGGACTCCACCGCGGCGTCGAGCTCGTTGAGCCTCTCGAGGTCTTCGTCGCCGACCTCGAACTGTCCCTCGGCCAGGATCCTGACGATCACGACTGGTGTCCCTTCTCGACCTGGTCCTCGGCGTCGAGCTCCGGCGTCGCCTGACTCCCGCCGGCGTCCAGCGCCTGCGGGGAGCTGCCCTTCAGCGCGGCCAGCTCGGCCTCGACGTCAGCCTCGGAGCTCATCGCGTCCAGCTCCCGGCTGATGTCGTCACCGCGGTTCGTCGAGCTGGCGTCGTCGAGTGCCCCGGAGGCGATCAGCTCGTCGATGGCCCCCGCACGAGCCTGCATCTGCGCGGTCTTGTCCTCGGCACGCTGGACGGCGAGGCCGACGTCGCCCATCTCCTCGGAGATGCCGGAGAAGGCCTCGTTGATGCGGGTCTGCGCCTCCGCGGCGGTGTACGTCGCCTTGATGGTCTCCTTGCGGGTCCGGAAGGCGTCCACCTTGGCCTGCAGCCGTTGAGCCGCGAGCGTCAGCTTCTCCTCCTCGCCCTGCAGCTGGGCGTGCTGGGTCTGCAGGTCGCCCAGCTGCCCGGTCACCCCGGACTTGCGGGTGAGGGCCTCGCGCGCCAGGTCCTCCCGCTCCATCGATAGGGCCTTCTGCGCCTGCTCGGTGAGCTTGTCCGACTGGGTCTTGAGCTGGTTCATCTGCAGCTCGACCCGCTTGCGGCTGGTGGCCACGTCGGCCACGCCGCGGCGCACCTTGGTGAGCATCTCGACCTGCCGCTGGTAGCTGTAGTCCAGCGTCTCCCGCGGGTCCTCCGCGGCGTCGAGAGCCCGGTTGGCCTTGGCCCGGAAGATCATGCTGATCCGCTTCATCATGCTCATGCGCCCAACCTACCCAACCCGGGCCAGCCGAACGAGGGGCGTGGGCCGGCGATCGGGTCTCGCCCGGCAGGTAGGCTGGCGACCCCACCTCCCGGGGGGATTGCCCACCTCCTGCCCGCGACCGAGAAGGACCCGTGTTCCGCCGTACCAGCAAGTCCGACGCCCTGGCCACCGAGACCTCCGAGCCGAAGGGGCCCGGCGCCAAGGGGCGCCCCACTCCCTCGCGCCGCGAGGCCGAGGCCGCGCGGCGGCAGCGGGCCAAGGCCCCCATGGACAAGAAGGCCGCTCAACGGGTGATGCGCGAGCGCCGGGCCGAGCAGAACGCCAAGGTCCGCCAGGGCATGCGCTCGGGGGACGAGCGGTACCTGCCGGCGCGCGACCAGGGCCCGGTGAAGCGGTTCGTGCGCGACTTCATCGACTCGCGGATCTCGATCGCGGAGTTCCTGCTGCCGCTGCTCGTGGTGATCATGGTGATGCAGTACTCCGGCAACGACCAGCTGATCGGCTTCAGCAACGTGCTGTGGAGCACCACCCTGCTCGTGGTCACCCTGGACACGCTGTGGCTGATCTTCCGCCTCAAGCGGGCCTTGCGCTCGGAGTTCCCCGACGAGAGCCTGAAGGGCACGACCTTCTACGCGATCCTGCGCCTGCTGCAGCTGCGCTGGCTGCGGATGCCCAAGCCCAAGGTGAAGATCGGCGGCGCTCCCCGCTGAGCTCGTCGTCGGCGCCGCTCGACGTGGCCCGGGGCCCGCTTCGAGACCGGGCTCAGCCCGGCTCGAGCGACATCGGGCCGTAGACCTCCCGGTCGCCCTCGAAGAGGGTGACCGCGGAGACGCCGTCCTCGGCCAGGTCCGGGTAGGCCTCCCCCAGCCAGGTCTCGGCGTCGCCGCGGGTGGGGAACTCGGTCCGCTCGGCCTCCATCACGCGACCGTCGGCGTCGAGCAGCTGCCACCACCACGGCACCTGGTCGAGACGACGCGGGGAGGCCCCGAAGGTGGGCTCGGGACTGTTGGTCACGGCATATCCCTCTCTGTGCTGCTGGGTCGGGGCTCAGGAAGCGCGGACGTCGGTGTCGACGAAGGGCGGCTTGGTCACCACGAACGGCTCACCGCGACCCCGAACGTCGACGAGCACCTCGTCGTCGGGCTGGACCTCACGGTCCAGCAGTGCCAGCGCGACACCCTGGCGCAGGGTCGGGGAGAACGTCCCGGAGGTGATGTGCCCGACGGGCGCGTCGTCGGCGGTGCGCACCGCCATGCCGGGTCGGGGGATCCCCCGACCGCGCGCCACCAGTCCCCGCAGCAGCCGTGCGGGCTTGGCCGCCCGCTCCTCGGTGAGCACGGTCCTGCCCCAGAACTCCGGCTTGGACCAGCCGACCGCCCAGCCCAGCCGAGCCTGGTTGGGCGTCACCTCGGGACTGATGTCCTGACCGTGCAGCGGGTAGCCCATCTCCGTGCGCAGCGTGTCGCGCGCGCCGAGACCGCAGGGCTGGAGACCGTGGTCGGCGCCGGCCTCGAACAGCGCGTCCCACAGCCCGGCGGCGCCGGCGTTCTCGACGATCAGCTCGTAGCCGCGCTCGCCCGTGTAGCCGGTGCGGCAGACGACGACCTCGTCGCCCTCGCGCGTCGCCACCTCGAAGGACATGTAGTCGTGTCCGGTCGGCAGTCCGAGCGCTGACAGCACCTCGTCGGAGGCCGGCCCCTGCACCGCCAGCACGGCGTGCGTGCGGTGCTGGTCGGTCAGGGTGACCTCGGCAGGAGCCGCTGCCTCGAGCCGTCCCAGGAGCTCGGCGGTGTTGGCGGCGTTGGGGACGAGCAGCAGGTCGTCCTCGTCGCGGTAGTAGACGATCAGGTCGTCCACCACGCCGCCGGTGCTGTCGTCACACGCCAGGGTGTACTGCGCCCGCCCGGGCCCGATGCGGTCGAGGTCGTTGGTCAGGCAGCGGTTCAGGTACGCCGCCGCGCCCGGACCGCGCACGGCGATCTTGCCCAGGTGGCTGACGTCGAAGACACCGACCGCCCCACGCACGGCCGCGTGCTCCTTGAGCACCCCGGAGTACTCCAACGGCATCTCCCAGCCGCCGAACTCGGCGAGCTTGGCGCCCAGCGAGACGTGCCGGTCGTGCAGGGGTGAGTGGGTGAGCGCCATGACCGGCAAGTTACCGCAGGCCCGGTCCCGTCGACCTCGGGGCGGCAGGTCCTAGCATGGCCCACCGTGACGACCTACACGCTGCGCAAGGGCAGTCCTGCCAAGACCCGCACCGACCTCGTGGTGATCGGGGTGGCCCGGACCGCCGAGGGGGACCTCGTGGCGTGCCCGGGGGCCGAGGACGTGGCCGAGGCCTACGGTCGCAGGTTCAAGCCGATGCTCGCCTCGCTGGGCTTCCGCGCGGACCGCGGCGAGGTGCTCCGGGTCCCGACCAACGGAGTGATCAGGTCGGGTCAGCTGCTGCTCGTCGGGCTCGGGGCACGCGACGCGCTGTCCCTGGAAGGCGTACGCCGCGCGGCAGGCACGGCCGCACGCAACATCGGCAACGCCGCCTCGGTGGCCCTGGCGCTGCCGGCGGCCGACGCGGACCACGTCCGCGCCGTCGCCGACGGCTTCCTGCTCGGCACCTACTCGTTCACCCGCTTCAAGTCACGCTCCGACGAATCGGCGGTCGCCGAGGTGTCCGTGCTCACCGACGCCGCCCGCCGGCAGGACGTGGTGGCCGCGCTGGAGACCGCCCGCGTGGTCGCCGACCTGGTGCACCGCGCCCGGGACTGGGTGAACACCCCGCCCAACGAGCTGACCCCCGAGGTCTTCGCCAGCGAGGTCACCGACCTGGTCAAGCAGCGCTCCGGGCGCGGCAAGCCCAAGCTCGGGGTCGAGGTCCTCGGTCCCGACGAGCTGGCCGACCTCGGCTGCGGCGGGATCCTCGCCGTCGGGCTCGGCTCGGCGAACCCACCGCGCATGGTCAAGCTCACCTGGGCCCCCGCCGGCGCCCGCGCCTCGGTCGCCCTGGTCGGCAAGGGGATCACCTACGACTCGGGTGGTCTGACGATCAAGCCGGGCAGCTCGATGGCCACGATGAAGTACGACATGGGTGGCGCCGCTGCCGTGATCGCAGCGACCTTCGCCGTCGCGGCGCTCGAGCTCCCCGTCGCCGTGACCTGCTACGCACCGATGGCCGAGAACATGGTCTCGGGGACCGCGATGCGTCCCGGCGACGTGCTCACCATGGCCAACGGCAAGACGGTGGAGGTGACCAACACCGACGCCGAGGGGCGCCTGATCCTCGCCGACGCCCTGGCGCTGGCCGCCGCCGAGGAGCCCGACTCCATCCTCGACGTCGCCACGCTCACCGGCCCGTGCATCACCGCACTCGGCGAGAAGGTGGCGGGCCTCTTCGGGGACGACCAGACCACCGGCGCGGTCGCCGCCGCCGCCGAGGCGAGCGGCGAGATGCTCTGGCGGTTGCCGATCCCCGACGAGACCCGCGAGGCGGTCTGCACCGAGAGCAAGCTGGCCGACGTCCTGCAGCACAACTGGGTGCGCTGGGGCTCGGCGCTGTTCGCGGCCGCGTTCCTCGAGCAGTTCGTCGACGCCCGCCCCTGGGCGCACCTCGACATCGCGGGACCAGCCTGGAACACCGGCGGCCCGTGGGGCCACGTGCCGGCCGGAGGGACGGGATACGCGATCAGCACGCTGGTCGAGTACGTCGCTGCGCTCGCCGAGCCGCCACCGACGCCGCCACCGACGCTGCGGCGTCCTAGGCCGTCGGGCCGTCCAGGTCCTGTCGCAGCTGCTGACGCATCCGTTCCTTCTGCACCCGGTTGTAGTGACGCATCCGGTCCGGGATGCCGACCAGACCTGCGTCGTAGGAGGGGACGCTGTGCCGGTTGGCGAAGTCGTGGGCCCACTTCACCGACGGGACGCGGCGGCGGGTCCACTCCCCGTCGTGGGCGACGAGCAGCAGCGTGACGTCGGTGATCGTGGTCCGCGGCTCGACGAAGCCCTCCACCCCACGACGGCTGCGGATGAACTCCAGCAGGTGCTCCTGGTCGGCGCTCTCGGAGCCGCGGACGATGGCACCCGTGGAGCCGACACCGCGGCCACGTCTCCGGAAGCGATCGAGCAGACCCATGGCCCCAGTGTGCTGTATCGGAGCCCGTCACACACGCGGGACGCGACCGTCGTGTCCAGGCCTCCGGGTCAGGGTGATTGGATGAGGACCACACATACGGGGACTTCTCGAGGGACTTCTCGAGGGAGTGGAGGCAGACGTGCCTGAGGGTGCCGGGACGGGCCACGAGTTCGACGTCGTGATCCTGGGAGCAGGGTCCGGCGGCTACGCCTGCGCGCTGCGCGCGGCCCAGCTCGGCCTGAGCGTCGCACTGGTCGAGAAGGACAAGCTGGGCGGCACCTGCCTGCACGTCGGCTGCATCCCCACCAAGGCGCTGCTGCACGCGGCCGAGGTCGCCGACTCCGCCCGCGGCTCGGAGACCTTCGGGGTCCGCGCGACGCTCGACGGCATCGACATGCCGGGTGTGAACAAGTACAAGGACGCGGTGGTCGAGCGACTCTTCAAGGGGCTCACCGGCCTGGTCAAGGGGCGCGGCATCACCCTCGTCGAGGGCGCCGGACGGCTCACCGGCCCGCACACCGTCGAGGTGGACGGCACCGAGTACGTCGGTGGCGCCGTGGTGCTGGCCACCGGCTCGTACTCGCGCTCGCTCCCGGGCCTGGAGATCGACGGGGACCGGGTGCTGACCTCCGAGCAGGCCCTGCGGCTCGACTCGGTGCCGAAGTCCGTGATCGTCCTCGGCGGTGGGGTGATCGGCTGCGAGTTCGCCAGCGTGTGGCGGTCGTTCGGCGCCGAGGTCACGATCATCGAGGCCCTCCCGCACCTGGTGCCCGCTGAGGACGAGCAGTCCTCGAAGGCCCTCGAGCGCGCGTTCCGCAAGCGCAAGATCTCCTTCGCCACCGGCACCCGCTTCGAGTCGGTCGCCACCACCGACAGCGGCGTCACGGTCACCGTCGAGGGCGGCAAGACCTTCGACGCGGACCTGCTCCTGGTCGCGGTCGGTCGCGGCCCCACCACCGACGGACTGGGCTACGAGGATCAGGGCCTCGCGATGGAGCGCGGGTTCGTGCTCGCCGACGAGCGCTGCCGCACCAACCTCGAGGGCGTGTACGCCGTGGGTGACATCGTCCCCGGCCTCCAGCTGGCCCACCGCGGCTTCCAGCAGGGCGTCTTCGTGGCCGAGGAGATCGCCGGCCTCTCCCCCGCACCGGTCGACGAGAGCGGCATCCCCCGCGTCACCTACAGCGAGCCGGAGGTCGCCTCCGTCGGGCTGACCGAGCAGCAGGCACGCGACAAGCACGGCGATGCGATCGAGACCCTCACCTACGACCTCGGTGGCAACGGCAAGAGCCAGATCCTCGCCACGTCGGGATTCGTCAAGCTGGTGCGGGTCACCGACGGCCCGGTCGTCGGCGTGCACATGGTGGGCGCCCGCGTGGGTGAGCTCGTCGGCGAGGCCCAGCTGATCTACAACTGGGAGGCCCACGCCGAGGACGTCGCACCCCTGGTGCACGCCCACCCGACGCAGAACGAGGCCCTGGGCGAGGCACACCTCGCCCTGGCCGGCAAGCCGTTGCACGCCCACTCCTGACCTGCTGGACTCTGGACTAGCCTCACCCGGACAAGCGAACGAAGAGCGAAGGAAGCCGATGTCGACACCCGTGAACCTCCCAGCACTGGGCGAGTCCGTCACCGAGGGCACCATCACCCGATGGCTCAAGCAGGTGGGTGACACCGTGGAGGTCGACGAGCCGCTGCTCGAGGTCTCCACCGACAAGGTCGACACCGAGATCCCCTCCCCCGTGGCCGGCACCCTGCTGGAGATCAAGGCCGAGGAGGACGAGACCGTCGAGGTCGGCGCCGAGCTGTGCATCGTCGGCGACGAGGGTGAGAGCTCGGGCTCCGGGGACGACTCCGACGAGGCTGCCGACAAGGCTGCCGACGACTCGGACGATGACTCGGCGGACGACGAGGCCGACGAGGCCGACGAGGCCGACGAGGCCGATGAGGCCGATGAGGCCGATGAAGACGACTCCGAGGACGACTCCGAGGACGAGGAGCCCGAGGAGCCGGCCGCCGAGAAGGAGGACTCCGGATCCGGGGGCGGCGGGTCCCAGGGCGGATCCGGGGGCGGGTCCGGCGGCGGGTCGGGCGGCGGCACCCCGGTCACCCTGCCCGCGCTGGGCGAGTCGGTCACCGAGGGCACGATCACCCGGTGGCTGAAGTCGGTCGGGGACGAGGTCGAGGTCGACGAGCCGCTGCTCGAGGTCTCCACCGACAAGGTCGACACCGAGATCCCCTCCCCCGTGGCCGGCACCCTGCAGGAGATCAAGGCCGAGGAGGACGAGACCGTCGAGGTCGGCGCCGAGCTGTGCATCATCGGCGACGGGTCGGGCGGCGGCTCCGCCAGCTCCGACGACTCCGCGGACGAGGAGCCCGAGCCGGAGCCCGAGCCGGAGCCCGAGCCGGAGCCCGAGCCGGAGCCCGAGCCGGAGCCCGAGCCGGAGCCCGAGCCGGAGCCGGAGCCCGAGAAGAAGCCCGAGCCGGAGAAGAAGCCGGCCGCGGAGAAGAAGCCGGAGAAGAAGGCCCAGGACAAGCAGGCCGAGCCCGACACGTCGGCGTCGTCCTCCGAGGGCAGCGGCACCTACGTCACCCCGCTGGTGCGCAAGATGGCGGCCGAGCACGGCGTCGACCTCGCGAGCATCAGCGGCACCGGTGTCGGCGGGCGGATCCGCAAGCAGGACGTCCTGGCCGCCGCCGAGTCGGCCAAGCAGGAGGCACCGGCCGAGAAGGAGGCTCCCGCGGCCGGCGGGAAGGCGGCGTCCGGGGCTCCGGCCGCGCCGAGCCCGCTGCGCGGCAAGACCGAGCCGATGAGCCGGCTGCGCAAGGTGATCGCCAAGCGGATGGTCGAGTCGCTGCAGGGCTCGGCGCAGCTGACCCAGGTGGTCGAGGTCGACGTCACCAAGGTCGCTCGCCTGCGCGACAGCGTGAAGGCCGACTTCCTGGCGCGCGAGGGCGTCAAGCTCTCCTACCTGCCGTTCTTCGCCAAGGCCACCATCGACGCGCTCAAGGGGCACCCGAAGCTCAACGCGACCCTCGACGTCGACGCGGGTGAGATCACCTACCACGACAGCGAGAACATCGCCTTCGCCGTGGACACCGAGAAGGGTCTGCTCACGCCCGTGGTCAAGGAGGCGGGCGACCTGTCGATCGCCGGCCTCGCCAAGAAGATCGCCGACGTCGCGGAGCGCACCCGCACCAACAAGATCGGTCCCGACGACCTGTCCGGCGGCACGTTCACGATCACCAACCTGGGCAGCGTCGGCGCGCTGTGGGACACCCCGATCATCAACAAGCCCCAGGTGGCCATCCTGGGTCCGGGCTCGGTGGTCAAGCGCGCGGTCGTGATCGACGACCCGAACCTCGGGGAGACCATCGCCGTGCGGCACATGGTCTACCTCGCGCTCACCTACGACCACCAGCTGGTCGACGGTGCCGACGCCGGCCGGTTCCTCTCCGACGTCAAGGCGCGCCTGGAGGCCGGTCAGTTCGACGTGTGACGGGAACGGGCCGGGCTCGGTGGTGCAGTCCGCACCCCGCCCGGCCCGCCCGTGGCGCACTACGCTGCCCCCATGGCGGAGCAGCAGGCGGTCCCCCGCATCGAGGAGCTGGTGCGCGAGTCCCGCCGCGGCCTGGAGCGCGTGGAGGCGGAGGACCTCGAGGCCGAGGTGGCCGCGGGGGCGCTCGTGGTCGACATCCGGCCGGTCGAGCAACGGGACCGGGACGGCGCCCTTCCGGGTGCCCTGGTCATCGACCGCAACGTGCTGGAGTGGCGCCTCGACCCCACCTCGCCGTACCGCGCGCTCAGCGTGGCCGCGGACCGCAGGGTGATCCTGGTGTGCAACGAGGGGTACTCCTCCAGCCTCGCGGCACAGACCCTGCAGCAGCTCGGCCTGAGCCGTGCCACCGACCTCGCGGGCGGGTTCCAGGCGTTGATGCGGGTCTCGCGGTCCACGCCGGAGCCGTCGCGTCCGGCGAGCTGATCGCGGATCCTCTCGCGCATCCGGGCCCGGTCGGTGGACACTGCACGGCATGAGCACCGAGACCGCGTCCGGTCCGTCCGCCAACGGTGAGCGCGAGCAGTGGCGGCTCGTCGACGAGGGCTGGGGTCGTCGGGCGGCCGAGTTCGCCGCCCTGAGCGAGCCCGCCAACTGCCGCGAGTACGTCGCGATGCACCACCACCTCGCCCTCGACCACGGTGACCGGGTGCTCGACCTAGCCTGCGGGTCCGGCTTGGCGCTGGAGCTGGCGTCCCTGCGCGGCGCCACCTGTTCGGGCATCGACGCCTCCGAACGGCTGGTGGCGGTGGCGCGCGACCGGGTGCCTTCCGCGGACCTGCGGGTCGGCGACATGCAGGCGCTCCCGTGGGCCGACGGGTCCTTCGACGTGGTCACCAGCTTTCGGGGCATCTGGGGCACCACTCCCGCCGCGCTGGCGGAGGCGCGGCGGGTGCTGGTGCCCGGTGGGCGGCTGGGCTTCACCGTCTGGGGGCACGTCAAGGCCTCGCCCGGCGCCTGGGCCCTCGCGCCGTTCCGGCTCGCCGAGCAGCCCAAGGTCGCCAACCAGGCGGCCATGGTGGCGCTGGGACGCCCGGGCGCCGGAGAGGCGCTGCTGGCCGAGCACGGCTTCACCGACGTCGCACGCGTGCAGGTGCCCTTCGTGTGGGAGTTCTCCGACCCGGAGACCTACGCGCGGATCCTGGCGACCACCGGCCCGGCGTACGAGGCGATCCAGGCGGTGGGCGAGCCGGAGTTCCTCCGCTGGGCCACGGAGGCCGCGCAGGAGCGCGTGCGCCACGGTCTCCCCCTGCGCGCCGAGATCGACGTCGTCGGCTACACGGCACGGGCGCCGCAGGGCGCCGATGAGCCGTCGCGGGACACCCGCAGCGGCAGCTTCCTCGCACCCCCCGTGCTGAGCCCCGCCGCCCGGCGCCTCTACGAGGACGACTGCGAGGACCTCGGCTACGTGATGAACGCCTCCCGGCTGTGGGCGGTGCGACCGGAGACGCAGGCAGCGCTGTTCGCCCTGATGGGCGACTTCGTCCGCGCGGGGCGGCTCACGATGCGTCACCGCGGCGTGCTGGTGACCACGGTGGCCGCCACCATGGGCGACTCCTACTGCGCCCTCGCCTGGGGCGGCAAGCTCGCGACCCTGGCCGGCGAGGAGGTCTCGGTCGCCTCTCTCACCGGCGACCTCGCGGCCCTCGAGGCCGAGGACCGGGCCCTGGCGACCTGGGCGCGCAAGGTGGTGGCCGACCCCAACGGCATCACCGTCGAGGACCTCGAGGAGCTGCGGGCCGTCGGCTTCGACGACGAGCAGATCTTCGCCGTCACCGGCCTGGTCGCGCTCCGACTGGCGTTCTCCACGGTCAACGACGCACTCGGGGCACGACCGGACCGGGAGCTCGTCGAAGGGCTTCCCGAGGCCGTGCGGGCCAGCGTGACCTGGGGACGCCCTCCCGAGGAGTAGCGGCGGAGCGTGCCCGACCGCCGTCGGCGGGTCACATGTGGATCATGTGCCCGGCGATGCCCTCGACGGCCTCCTTGACAGCCTCGGACAGCGTGGGGTGCGCGAAGACGTTGCGGGCCACCTCGTCGGCGGTGAGGTCCCACTTCTGCGCGAGCGTGAGCGCCGGCAGCAGCTCGGTGACGTCAGGGCCGATCAGGTGCGCGCCGATGATCTCGTTGTACGCGGCGTCGGCGACGATCTTCACGAAGCCCACCGAGTCGCCGAGCCCCTTGGCCTTGCCGTTGGCGGAGAACGGGAACTTGGCGACCTTGACGTCGTACCCCTTCTCCTTGGCCTGGGCCTCGGAGTAGCCGAACGAGGCGATCTGCGGCTGGCAGTACGTCGCCCGGGGGATCATGTCGAAGTCGATCTCGATGGTCTCGTGGTCCGCGATGGTCTCGGCGGTGACGATGCCCATCGCCTCGGCGGTGTGGGCCAGCATCAGCTTGCCGGTGACGTCGCCGATCGCCCACACGCCCTCGACGTTGGTGCGTCCGCGCTCGTCGACCTCGATGGCGCCGCGCTCGGTGGTCTTGACCCCGGTCTTGTCGAGGCCGTAGCCCTCGAGGCGGGGCGCGAAGCCGATGGCCTGCAGCACCTTGTCGGTCTCGATGACCTCTTCCTTGCCGTCCTTGCTGACGGTGACCTTCACCTTGTCGCCGCTGTCCTCGATCTTCTCGACCTTGGTCTTGAGCAGCACCTTCACACCGAGCTTCTTGTAGTGCTTGGCGAGCTCCTTGGAGATCTCCTCGTCCTCGGTGGGCACCATCCGGTCGAGGAACTCCACGATGGTGACGTCGACGCCGAAGTTCTTCATCACGTAGGCGAACTCGACGCCGATGGCGCCGGAGCCGGCGATCACGATCGAGCTCGGCAGGGTGTCGTCGAGGATCTGCTCCTCGTAGGTGACCACGTTCTCCGACAGCTCGGTGCCGGGGACCAGGCGGGTGGTCGCACCGGTGGCGATGATGACGTTGTCCGCGGTGACCGTGCGCTTCTCGCCGTCGTGGTCGACCTCGATGGTCTTGGCGTCGACGAAGGTGCCCCAGCCGTGGATCTCCTCGATCTTGTTCTTCTTCATCAAGAAGTGGACGCCCTTGACGATGGAGTCCGACACCTCACGGCTGCGCGCGTGGGTCGGCTTGAACTCCATCGAGGCGTCGCCGGTGATCCCGAAGGTGTCCTTCTCGTGCTCGAGCAGGTGCGCGAGCTCGGCGTTGCGGAGCAGCGCCTTGGACGGGATGCACCCGACGTTGAGGCAGACCCCTCCCCAGTACTGCTTCTCGATCACGCCGACCTTGAGGCCGAGCTGGGAGGCGCGGATGGCGGCGACGTACCCTCCGGGGCCGGCACCGAGGACGACGACATCGAAATCACTCACGAGGCCGAGCCTATTCCCCGACACCCCTCGACGGGCAACGGGTGGCCTGCCCGAGGGCCGGCGGCCGACGAGGAGGGGCCGTTGGTCCCCGCGTGCCACCGTAGGGGCATGCGCTTCCTCGTCGCCGGCTCCACCGGCTTCCTCGGCACCCGGCTCCGCGAGCGGCTGGCCGACCACGGGCACGAGGTCACCCAGCTGGTCCGGCGGCCGCCCCAGGCCGGTCAGGTCCGCTGGGACCCCTACACCGCGCCGCTGGGCCCCGAGGTGGTCGACAACCACGACGTGGTGGTCAACCTCGCCGGGTCTCCGACAGCCGGCAACCCGCACTCGCAGAAATGGGCCAGGGAGCTGCGCGACAGCCGGGTCATCACGACGCGCGTGCTGGCGGAGTCGATCGCCGCCAGCGAGACCCGGCCCGTATTCCTGGCCGGCAACGGCATCAGCTACTACGGCGACCACGGAGCCGCGCCCGTCACCGAGGAGTCCGACTCCCGCGGCGACGCGCTGCTGACCCGCGTCACCCACGAGTGGCAGGCCGCGACCGACCCCGCTCGGGAGGCGGGCTCACGAGTGGTGGTCCTGCGGACCTCCCCGATCTACGACCGGCGCAGCCAGCCGCTGCGCGCGCTGCGGCTGCTCTTCAAGGCGGGGCTGGGCGGACCGCTGGGCGACGGCACGCAGTACATGCCGATGATCTCCGCCCGCGACTGGACCGGTGCCGTGGTGCACCTCGCGGAGACTGACGTGTCCGGTCCGGTCAACCTGTGCACCCGGCAGGCCCCGACCAACGAGGAGTTCACCCGCGAGCTGGCGCGGCTGGTGCACCGGCCGGCGTTCTTCCGGGTGCCGGCGTTCGTGCTGGACCCCGCTGCGGGGAAGATGTCCGACGAGCTCCTGGGCTCGGTCAACTGCGTACCGGCGGTGCTGGAGTCCACCGGGTTCGTGCACCGCGACCCCGACGTCGGCGCCGTGCTGAGCGAGGGCCTGGATCCCGGCCGCTGAGCCGACCGCCCGCTGCTCAGGGACCGACCGCCGCGACCCGCCACTGCCCCTGTCGAAGGACGACCTCCACGGTCCTGAGCGCCGGCCGGCTGCTCGGCAGCGGACGTTCCCGTCCGCCGTGCACCAGCACTCCCCCGGCCACCCGGTCCCAGACGCGCAGCACCAGCCGTCCGTGCGTCCGGTGGAGCACGCGGATGCCGTAGACCTGGGTCACCAGCCGGCGCACGACCAGGCCCCGGTCGGCGTAGGCCCGCAGGAGGCGTACGTCGGCCCGGGCCGCCGAGGAGCCGGGCAGGTACAGCCTCCGCAGCGACTCGGCGTCGGAGTGTGCCCAGGCACGCGCCCGCCGGGCGTCCCACTCGTGCAGCACCGCGAGGCCGGTGACCACGCCCTCCCGGGGTGCCCGCCAGTCCCGTCCCTCCCGCGGAGGTGCCGCAGCGGCCGGTGGCAGCGGAGCGAGCACCGCGAGGAGCACGGCGAGCTGGAGGAGCACGAGCAGGCGGCGCATGGGTCCACCCTGCCCCGCAGCTCGCCCCCGGACCGGGTTGTCCACAGCCTCTCCGGGCCCGGGATAGCCTCGAGGGGTGAACGCACTGGTCTTCGAGGAGCTGACCGACGGCCCGACGGAGTACCTCACCGCGTGGGATCGCCAGCGCGAGGTCCACGCCGAGGTCGTCGCCGGCGGTCCCGACACCGTCCTGCTGCTCGAGCACGCGCCGGTCTACACGGCCGGCAAGCGCACCGAGCCGCACGAGCGCCCCACCGACGGCACGCCGGTGATCGAGGTCGACCGCGGCGGCAAGATCACCTTCCACGGCCCCGGCCAGCTCGTGGGCTACCCGATCGTCCGGCTGCCGGACCACGTGCTCGTCGTCGACTACGTGCGCCGCCTGGAGGAGGCCCTGATCGCCGTGTGCCGCGACCTCGGCGTGACCACCGCGCGCGTCCCGGGCCGCAGCGGCGTCTGGCTGCAGGCGGAGCCGCCCAGCAGCACCGGACCGGGGCGTCCCGAGCGCAAGATCGCCGCGATCGGCATCCGCGTCAGCCGCGGCGTGACCATGCACGGCTTCGCGCTGAACTGCGACGTCGACCTCGCCTGGTACGAGCGCTTCGTGCCCTGCGGCATCGCCGACGCGGGCGTGACGTCGCTGAGCGAGGAGCTCGGACGCGACGTCACGGTCGCCGAGGTCCTGCCCCTGGTCGAGCACCACCTCGGCGAGCTGCTCGGGTGGTCGCCGTACGAGCCGACTCCGGACTACGAGCCCCGCCCCGAGCCGGGGCGCCGGGCGTCCTCCGGGGACCTGCGTGTCCCCGTGCTCAATCCGCGAGGCTGACCTGCCCGTGCGCCATGCTGGTCCCGGCCGAGCCGCCGGCTGCCGGAAGGGTGCGTCGACAACCGATGAGTGACCTCGTGATCGAGACGAGCGGGCTGCGCAAGGTCTACCGCTCGGGTGGTCGCCGGGTGGTCGCCGTCGACGACCTCGACCTGCAGGTGCCGACCGGCGGGGTGCACGGCTTCCTCGGCCCCAACGGCGCCGGCAAGACGACCACCATCCAGATGCTGCTCGGCCTGACCCGCCCCTCGGCCGGCACGATGCGGCTCTTCGGGCTCGAGGTCCCCGCCCAGCTGCCGCAGGTGATCGACCGGGTGGGGGCGATCGTGGAGGAGCCGAGGTTCGTGCCCAGCTTCACCGGGCGCAAGAACCTCGTGCTGCTGGCGCGCACCATCGGGGTCCCGCGCAGCACCGTCGACTCCGTGCTGCAGCTCACCGGCCTCGCCGGGCGCAGCCGTCAGCGGTACGGCTCCTACTCGCTCGGGATGCGCCAGCGGCTCGCCATCGCCGCGGCGCTGCTGAAGAACCCCGACCTGCTCATCCTCGACGAGCCGACCAACGGGCTCGACCCCGCAGGCATCCGCGAGATCCGCGAGCTGATCCGCGGCCTCGGCGAGTCCGGTGTCACCGTGCTGCTGAGCTCGCACATCCTCGCCGAGGTGCAGCAGGTCTGCCACTCGGTCTCCATCGTCGGCGAGGGCCGGCTGCTGACCTCCGGGCGGGTCGAGGACCTGCTCGGGGAGAGCGTGGCACGCACCCGGGTCGGCGTACCCGACCCGCCCGCCGCCCTGGCCGTGCTCGTCCGCGCGGGCCACACCGTGGAGCACCAGGGCGACTTCCTGGTCGTGGAGGGCCACGAGCACCCCGAGGAGATCACCCGCGTGCTGGCCGGTGCCGGCATCTACGTCAGCGAGCTCTCCGTGGTCCGGCCCACCCTGGAGTCCTTCTTCCTCAAGCTCACCGGCAAGCCCGCCACGCGCGACGCGCGCGAGCAGTCCGCCGACGAGGAGGTGTCGTGATGCGCCTGCTCGGGGTGGAGCTCACCCGGTTCGGCTCCCGGCGGGCGGTGGCGCTGCTCGTCGTGGCGGCGGTGGTGCTGGCGGCCGTGCTGGCGATCACGACCGCATGGAACACCCGCCCGTTGTCGGCCGAGGACCGCAGCGACGCTGCGGCCCAGTCCGCGCTGGAGGGCGAGAAGCCGGAGATCCAGCAGCAGGTCGCGGCGTGCGAGGACGACCCGGCCGCGTTCCTGGGGCCGTCGGCCACCGCGGCGGAGTGCGAGGACGCCATGGTCCCCGGGCCGGAGGCCTACCTGCCGCGGGAGCCGCTGAGCCTGGAGGACACGCTGTCCCCCGGCGGCATGGGGCTGCGCCTCTCGGTGGTCGTGATCGCGCTGATGGTGATCGCCGGGTGCACCTTCGCAGGAGCCGACTGGGCCTCGCGGTCGATGACCAACCAACTGCTGTTCGAGCCGCGCCGGTGGCGGGTCTGGGGCGCCAAGGCGTCGGCGGTCGCCCTCGCCGCGGGTGCGGTCACCGCACTGACACTGGGCGGGTTCTGGCTGACCCTCGCGCTCCTCGCCGAGGCACGTCAGCTCGACGTCCCCGCGAGCGTCCTCGGCAACGTGGGCTGGCACCTGCTCCGGGCCACCGCACTCGGCAGCGCCGCCGCGACCGGCGCGTTCGCCCTCACCATGCTCTTCCGGCACACCGTGGCGACCCTGGCCGTGCTGTTCGTCTACAGCATCGGTGGCGAGATCGTGATCAACCTGCTGCCGGTTGACGGCGCCTCGCGCTGGTCGCTCGGCAACAACGTGCTCGGCTGGCTGGCCACGCGGTACGAGTACTACGACGCCACGCTCGCCTGCACCCCCGGTGAGTCGTGCAGCCCGATGCAGGTGATGACCCACCTCGAGGGTGGAGTGTTCCTCGGTGTGCTCCTCCTGCTCGCCCTGGTGGTCTCGGTCCTGGTGTTCCGCTTCCGCGACGTGTGAGCGACCGCGGGGGTGGGTCGGAGCCGAGCCGGGCGCGGCCCCGGTGGGGGTCAGCGGGCGACACCCCGCGACGTACAGTGGACGCCGTGACTCAAGCTCCTGAACACGCCGTCAAGCCTGCCTCGGCGGGCCATGCCGCCCCGGAGGGCCGCAAGCTGCTGCGCCTGGAGGCGCGCAACGCCGAGACCCCGATCGAGCGCAAGCCCGAGTGGATCAAGACCCGGGCGAAGATGGGGCCGGAGTACAAGCACCTGCAAAGCCTGGTGAAGTCCGAGGGCCTGCACACGGTGTGCCAGGAGGCGGGCTGCCCCAACATCTTCGAGTGCTGGGAGGACCGCGAGGCCACCTTCCTCATCGGCGGCGACCAGTGCACGCGGCGCTGCGACTTCTGCCAGATCGACACCGGCAAGCCGCAGCCGCTGGACCGCGACGAGCCGCGCCGGGTCGCCGAGAGCGTGCAGAAGATGGAGCTGCGCTACGCGACGATCACCGGCGTGGCCCGTGACGACCTGCCCGACGGCGGCGCCTGGCTGTACGCCGAGACGGTCAAGCAGATCCACGAGCTCAACCCCGGCACCGGGGTGGAGAACCTGATCCCGGACTTCAACGGCAAGCCCGACCAGCTCCGCGAGGTCTTCGAGTCCCGCCCCGAGGTGCTGGCGCACAACGTGGAGACCGTGCCGCGGATCTTCAAGCGGATCCGGCCGGCGTTCCGCTACGAGCGGTCGCTGGACGTGCTGACCGCCGCGCGCGACTTCGGCCTGGTCACGAAGTCCAACCTGATCCTGGGCATGGGCGAGACCCGCGAGGAGGTCCACCAGGCACTGGTCGACCTGCACGCCGCGGGCTGCGAGATCATCACGATCACCCAGTACCTGCGCCCCTCGCCGCGCCACCACCCCGTGGAGCGGTGGGTCAAGCCGCAGGAGTTCGTGGAGATGGCTGACGAGGCCGAGGAGATCGGGTTCTCCGGCGTGCTCTCCGGGCCGCTGGTGCGCTCGTCGTACCGCGCGGGCCGGCTCTACAAGCAGGCGATGGAGGCTCGCGCCACCGCGGTGGCCACCAGCAGCACCTGACCCGGTCGGTCTGAGAGACTGAGCACCGCTCCTTCCTGGAGCCCACCCCGGACCCGCACCCCAGACACCGACGAAGGCACCGCACCCATGGCGAAGAAGGCCACCCAGCCCACCAAGGCGCGCAAGGGCGCCAAGGCCGAGAAGGGCCCGAAGAAGCCCGGCCGGATCAAGCAGATCCGGCAGAGCTACCAGATGACGAAGAAGTCCGACCCCAAGGTCGGGCTGGTCCTCCTCGGTGTCTTCGCGCTGACTGCGCTCGCCGCCTTCGCGGTGATGCTGCTCATCTTCCAGATGCTGTGGTTCGCGATCCTCTTCGGCCTGCTCACCGGCACCCTCGGCGTGCTGATCATCTTCGGCCGCCGCGCCCAGCGGGCGGCGTACAGCCAGATCGAAGGGCAGCCCGGTGCGGCCGCGGCAGCGCTCGGCATGCTCAAGCGCGGCTGGAAGACCGACCCCGCCGTCGCGATCACCAAGCAGCAGGACGTGGTGACGCGCGTCGTCGGCCCGCCCGGCATCGTGCTGATCGGCGAGGGCAACCCCAACCGGCTGCGCCCGCTGCTGACCTCCGAGCGGCGCAAGCACGAGCGGGTCGCCAGCGAGACGCCCATCCACGAGATCATCCTCGGCCGCGACGAGGGTCAGGTCCCGCTGGACCGGCTGACCAAGCACGTGCGCAAGCTCGGGCGC
Source organism: uncultured Actinomycetota bacterium (assembly GCA_963815595.1). Classification (GTDB taxonomy): domain Bacteria; phylum Actinomycetota; class Actinomycetes; order Propionibacteriales; family Nocardioidaceae; genus Marmoricola. The sequence continues at coordinate 1,405,454 of CAWFHA010000007.1, forward strand.
GCACTGAAGCCGGCCCAGATGACCGATGTGCTCGCCCGGATCAAGGCGCTGGACGCCAACCGCTCGAGCGTGCCGATGCCCAAGGGACCGGTGCCGACCTCGATGAAGGGCATGCGCGGCAACATGCGCGGCCGCTGAGGCCCCTGCCGGCTCAGACGCCGGGCAGGGTGACGATGTCCGCCTGCGACGGGACGGGGACCTTCACCGGCCGGCCCCACTTGGAGAAGGCCATCGAGACCTCCACCTCGGCGACGCTGAAGGTCATCCGACGGATGAGGTTCTTCTGGTTGATCCACACGTCGTAGGGCAGCGTCTCCGGGAGCGAGACTCCTCGGGCCTGCTCGCCCAGGGTCTTCTTGATCGCCGCCGTCTGGACGGTCAGCCGGTAGTGCTCGACCTGCTCTCCACCGACCATGCCCTTGCCGACCCGGTCTGCCGAGGCGACCGCCGAGCGCATGGCCCGCAGGTTCCGGGAGGGGTCCATCTGCGTGCCGAGCTCGGCCATGGACTTCGCCAGGGCCGACCGCTTGTCGCGTGGGTCGACCTTCACGAAGGTGCCGTGCTCGGTGACGCCCGGGATCTGCACGTAGAGCTTCCCCCCGACGTAGCGGATCCCGACCTTGCCGTTGGGCGCGTCGGCCACCGACATCCTCAGGTCCATCACCGGCGAGCGACGACCGTAGGCGACGTTGCCGCGGACCACGGCCTTCGACTCGCCCTCCATGTGCAGCACCATGTGCACCGACTTCGCCCTGGCCGTGGCGCGCTCGACGACGGGGAGGAACTGCGCCTCGCTCAGGGCCGGTCGGGCGTAGGTCACGTCGCCGGAGCCCGCCCGGGCATAGCCGGCGCCGGCCTGCTCGTTGCCACAGGCGCTGACGCCTACGGCCGTCAGCAGGGCGAGCAGCATCGTGAGACCACGTCGACGCGACATCTTTCCACCCCCGAGAACACTTGAAATCGGGGCAAGCGTAGACGAGTTGGACTGGTCCGACAGCCGAATCCGCAGAAGCCCTCAGCGTCTGTACGCCGCGGAGCCGGTCCACAGGTCGTGCAGCCCGCGCCCGGAGTCGGGCTTGAAGACCAGCGGAGGCACCACCAGGCAGATCAGCAGCGTGCGGGCCACCGAGCGCAGCAGGCTGAGCGGTCGCCCCTCGGTGGTGAGCACCCGGACGCGGGTCAGCAGCTGGCCGAAGGAGCCCCCGGCCAACGTCGTCAGCACCGACGCCTCCGCGGCGTACACGCCCAGCACCACCCAGCCCGAGGTGCCGCCCTGCTCGAGGTAGTCCCCCAGCCCGACGATGCCGATCGTGACCAGGGTGGAGGCGATCCAGTCGATGGCCAGCGCCGCGATGCGACGCGGCCAGGAGGCGTACTCGGGCACCCGCAGACCCTATCCGTCGACTCGGGGACGAGCACGGACGGACCCCGAGGTGGCAGGAGCCGCGTGTACCCGGGCACGGGGGCAGGCGTTACATCGGTGAAACAAAGTGGATACGGTCGTGCAACGGCCCATCCGTAGGTTTCACGTCGTCTCGCGTACTCGGTCGTGCGCGCGGCAACTCACCAATTTCACGCGGTCGCCGCTCAGCGGCCAAGGAGGACCAATGTTCCAGAACAGTGAAGAGCTGCTGAAGTACCTCAAGGACGAGAGCGTCGAAATGGTCGACGTCCGGTTCTGCGACCTGCCCGGCGTGATGCAGCACTTCACGGTGCCGGTCTCCTCGTTCGACCAGTCGGTCTTCGACGAGGGTCTGGGCTTCGACGGCTCCTCGATCCGCGGCTTCCAGGCGATCCACGAGTCCGACATGTCGCTGTTCCCGGACCCGACCACGGCCTACATCGACCCATTCCGCGTCGCCAAGACCCTCGTCGTCAACTTCTTCATCCACGACCCGATCACCGGTGAGCCCTACTCCCGCGACCCGCGCAACATCGCACGCAAGGCGATGGCCTACCTCGCCAGCACCGGCATCGGCGACAAGGCGTACTTCGCACCCGAGGCCGAGTTCTACGTCTTCGACAACGTGCGCTTCGAGACCAAGGCCAACACCGGCTTCTACGAGATCGACTCCGAGGCCGGCGCCTGGAACTCCGGCTCGGAGGACAACAACCGCGGCTACAAGGTCAAGTACAAGGGCGGGTACTTCCCCGTCGCGCCGTACGACCACTTCGGCGAGCTGCGCGACGAGATGGTCATCGAGCTGGAGAAGTCCGGACTGATCGTCGAGCGCGCCCACCACGAGGTCGGCACCGCCGGCCAGGCCGAGATCAACTACAAGTTCGACGAGCTGCTCAAGGCCGCCGACGACGTGATGAAGTTCAAGTACATGGTCAAGAACGTCGCCTGGCGCAACGGCAAGACCGCGACCTTCATGCCCAAGCCGATCTTCGGCGACAACGGCTCGGGCATGCACTGCCACCAGTCGATCTGGAACGAGGGCGAGCCGCTGTTCTACGACGAGACCGGGTACGCCGGCCTCTCCGACATGGCCCGTCACTACATCGGCGGCATCCTCAAGCACGCGCCGTCGCTGCTGGCGTTCACCAACCCGACGGTGAACTCCTACCACCGGCTGGTCCCGGGCTTCGAGGCCCCGATCTCGCTGGTGTACTCCCAGCGCAACCGCTCGGCCTGCGTGCGCATCCCGATCACCGGCAACAACGCGAAGGCCAAGCGCATCGAGTTCCGCTGCCCCGACCCCTCGGCGAACCCCTACCTCGCCTTCTCGGCGCTGCTGCTCGCCGGCCTCGACGGCATCAAGAACAAGATCGAGCCGTCCGAGCCGGTCGACAAGGACATCTACGAGCTGCCGCCGGACGAGATGGCCGAGATCGACCAGGTGCCCACGTCGCTGAACGCGGTGCTCGACAACCTCGAGCGCGACCACGACTTCCTCACCGAGGGCAACGTGTTCACCCCCGACCTGATCGAGACCTGGATCGACTTCAAGCGCCAGAACGAGATCCTGCCCGTGCAGCTGCGCCCGCACCCGCACGAGTTCGAGCTCTACTACGACATCTGATCCCGCGTGGCCTGACGGCCGCTCGGTAGTGCTCAGAACGACCCCTGACCTGAGAAGACAGCTGCCGCCGTCTTCCAGCGTCAGGGGTCGTTCGACGTCGTGGTGCAACCTCGCCTACGCGCTCGCGGCCGCCTGCTCCATCTCGGCCTGCATCGCGTCCAGCATCGCGGTGAACTCGACGTGGCTCGGCGCCTCGATGGGCGTCGCGTCCGGTGTCGTCGCGAGCAGGTCGAGGAACTTGTCGAGGGAGGACCCGTCGGCCGCCGGCAGGTGCGCGGAGAAGATCCGCGTCGGCCGTAGCCGTCGTACGCCGTCGAGCACGTCGGCGAACTTGTCCCGGTCGAGCATGGTGCTCCACGGGGAGTCCATCAACGCCCAGGCGAGCATGCCGCCGGCGAGGACCTCCTCCGGGACCTCGCTGACGTCCTGGGTCGCCTCGGGAAGGGTCGCACCGAAGGAGTCGACGCTGAAGAGGCTGCCCGTCGACTCGTCGAGGAACCCGATCGACATCGGGTTGTCGAAGAGCGGCGGCGCGACCGCCCGCAGGGTGCGGTCGCCCACCGAGAGCCGGTCGCCGGGACGGATCGCGTGCACCCGGTCCATCGGCACCGGCCACCACGTCGCCATCCGCATGGCCGACATGGCGTGGGTGACGAGCCGGGCCTGGGGCGCCGCCTCGAGGACCCGCTGGACGGCACCGGTGTGGTCGGCGTCGTCGTGGGTGAGCCACAGCCATCTCAGGTTCGCCAGGCCGATCGCGTCGTCGACCGCCTCGAGGAGGTGGTCCGCCTCCTGCGCGATGCCGGTGTCGACGAGCACCGGCTCCGCCGCGTCGAGCAGGAACGCGTTGACCGTGAGGACCCCGGCGGGTCCGAGCGGCATGGAGACGGGCAGCACGTGCACGTCGGAAGTGGTTCGGTAGGGATCGTCCATCGGAGCCTCCGGAGTCAGTTGGTCACTACCCCGGAGGCGTTCAGGTCGTCGGTGTGTCGTTCAGTCCGAGGTGAACGACCCAGCGGACCGGATCGGACGGGTCCGGGTCGAACGCGCAGTAGAGGCCGGTCCGGATGCGGCGGTCCAGCACCTCCCCCGGCTCCGGCAGCTCCTCACGGATCCGAGCGATGGCGGTACGCACCGAGCGGGTGACGTTGAGCCGGGCCCGCTCGGCCGCCGACGCCACCCGTCGCGGGCGACCCGTCGAGCCCGAACGCGGCGGCGAGCTGGCCGATGAGCTCGTCGCACTCCTCCTGGCGGCGGGCGGCGTGCTCGTCCTCGCCTCGCGCGAGGAGGTCCTCGATCTCGCCGCGCAGCTGCTCGACCCGTCGGCGGTACGCCTGCCGCGCCGCGGCGTCGATCAGCTCGCCGGCGTCACCGAGCCGATGCCGGTCGGGTCCACCGGGCACCACGCCCTCGATCTGGTCGACCAGGTCGAGCACGTGACGCTCGACGCCCGGGCTCGCGAGCAGCACGGCCAGGTGCCGGAGCCCCTTGGTGCGGGGCAGTGGGATCCGGACGCCGTCGAACTCCACCACCGACGCCGCCTGCTCGCAGCGCAGCGTGGCCGTGCGGTGGTCGGCCCGCCGCTGGGCGAGCCGCTCGAGGAGCTCCACGTCAGCGGGCGGCAAGGTGACGTCGAGCCCGGCGAGGACACTGGCAGCGCGGCCGGCCTCGACCTTCGCCGCGGCACGATTGCCCACCTGCTCGTGGAGGCGAGCCAGCTCGAGTCCGAGCCCGACCTGCATCACGGGAAGACCGACGGGCAGCCGGTCCACCGTCTGCTCCAACGCGGTGATGGCGTCGGCCAGGTCGCCCTCGGCAGCCAGCACGCGTGCCTGCACGGCGCCCACCAGCCCTGCCAGACGGCGTACGGCGAGACCCGTCGCGCGCTCGGTCATGTGACCGCACGTCGTCCGGGCCGCCTCCACGCGGCCCGCGGCCAGCTCGGCGTCGGCGTGGATCGCGAGCAGCTCGACGGCGCGGAGCACGTCGGGGCCGACCATGCGCAGACCGCGCGACGCGGTGGCGATCGCGAGATCGGTGTCGCCACGAGCGAGGTGCAGACGTGCGGCCGGGAGCAGTGCCTGCAGGTGCGCCTCCTTGCCGAGCAGCAGCGTCTCCGCGTCCGCGAGTCGTCCCTGCCGGGTGCGCAGGTCGGCCAAGGCGATCGCCGGATGCCAGCTGGGCAGCGGCATGCAGGCCTCGAACTCGGCCACCGCGCGGGTCAGCACCGCCTCCGCCTCGGTCCAGCGGCCGAGCTCCATGAGAGCTGTGGCCTCGACCGCGTCGCAGTGGCTGCTCAGGAACACCGGGCCTCCCGGGGCCGCACCGACGAGCCCGACGCGCCTCAGGTCGTCCAGCCAGTGCGTGACCCGGTCGTAGTCGGCGGCGTAGTAGCACGCGGTGAAGAAGGAGCAGACCCCCATGCAGGCGGTGTCCTGGTCCTCGGCAGGCCCGCACCAGAGAGCGATCGCCTCGTCGAGCATGCTCATCCCCTCGACCAGGTCCCCTGCCTGCACCCGGGCCAGCCCTCCGTCGGCCAGCGCCTTCGCCTCGAGATCGACGTCCCCGAACCGCCGCGCCCGGTCGAGCGCGAGCTCCGAGCGAGCCAGCAGCTCGTGCGGGTCGTCGACGTCGCACCCCATGCCCGCCAGCGCGACCCAACCCTGCTCGACGCACTCCGGCAGGTCCGCCAGCAGTCGGGTCGCCCGGCGGAACCAGGCGCGAGCAGCCGCCCGGTTGCCGACGAAAGCTCTCGAACGCCCAGCCCAGGTGAGCACAGGCCATCGCCGCCGGCCGCGGGTCCCCGGCCGCCGTGAGCCGGCGTACGTCGGCCGTGAGCTGGTCCATCCCGGCCTGGATGTCGCCCCCGTCGAAGGCGGCCATGGCGGTCGACCCCACCGCACGCGTAGGCACTTCCGGCTCCGTGGCCACTCCTCGATCGTAGGACCGCGAGGAGTGGCGCGACCAGAGAACTCCTGGGGCCGGAAGGGACTCTCACGGCACCCTGTCACCCCACGACCCGTGGAATCCGTGATTCACTGGATGACTGCCCCGGACCCCGGTAGGCCGCGTACGGGCTCCACCAGGGAGATCGGGGTTGTCCTGTGTCGACTGCCGACATGAACAGTTCGGACGCTGCGTCGCGTGCAGACCAGCGAGAGACCGGGCTCGAACCCGAAGCGCTGTGGGACCTGTACGGCGCCGACCTGTGGGCGCTGGCGCGCACGCTGCTCGGCGAGGAGTCCGCATCGTTGCGCGCCGTCACCCTGGGCATGGTCGACCTGTACCGGCGACCAGGTCTTGATGCCGGGGCTGCGGCTGACGGATGCGCTGCGTGCGGCCGCTGCCTGCGTGCTACCAGCGATGCGTGCGAGATGCCCACCGACCCTCCTGGAGAATGGCGACGGGCCGCGACCGACAGCGGCTGTCCGGCTCGCCCACCTCGCCGACCTCCAGCGCCGGACGCTGGCCCTGTGCGTCTTCGGTGGACACACCTACCGGCAGGCGGCGATCGAGCTCGGCGTACCCGCTGGGACCACGGCGCGGCTCTTGATCTCCGGGCTCCAGGACCTGGTCCGCTGACACGGGGCGGGGGCCTTCGCGGGCCCTTGTCCTGACCAGCACGTGCTGCGGAGGCCCGCGCCCGGGTCCGGCCGGGATCAGCGAGGTCCCTCCGCCACTTCCAAGGTATAGCCGCGACGGGGGCTTGCGGCAAGCCCCCCGTGAGGGCCCAGACTCTCCCGGCGGACCAGGAGCGAGGAGTGGGACATGAGCGAGGTGACGGTCGTCGGCGGCGGGCCGACCGGTCTGATGCTGGCGGGCGAGCTGGCGCTCGCAGGCGTGGAGGTCCAGATCGTCGAGCGGCGTACGACGTCGGAGCTCGTCGGCACCCGAGCGCGGGGGTTCCATGCCCGGACGATCGAGATCCTCGACCAGCGCGGCCTGGCCGACCGGTTCCTCGCCGAGGGACAGACGGTGCAGGCGTTGAGCTTCGGCGGCACCCCGTTGGACGTGGGCGACCTCCCCACCCGGCACCCGTACACGCTCGGGCTGGGGCAGAGCCACATCGAGCAGATCCTCCTGGGCTGGGTCGAGGAGCTCGGTGTGCCCGTACGTCGCGGCCTCGAGGCCACCGGCTTCGTCCAGGACGAGTCGGGCGTCGAGCTGCACCTGGCCGACCACGAGCCGCTGCGGACGTCGTACCTGGTCGGCGCCGACGGCGGCCGCAGCGTGGTCCGCAAGGCAGCCGGCATCGGCTTCCCCGGAGCCGAGGCGACCCGGAGCCACCTGATCGCAGAGGCCGAGGTGAGCGAGGAGCCGCCCGCGGGTCTCCGGCTCGACGCCGTCGGCATCCATGCCGTCAGCCCGACGGAGGGTGGACGGACGGTGGGGATCGTCACGACCGAGCAGCGACTCGAGCTCGCGGCCGAGCCGACCTTGGCCGACCTCCGCGCGGCGGTCACGGCGGCGTACGGCACCGACTTCGGGCTGCACGACCTGAGATGGATCTCCAGGTTCACCGACGCCACCCGACAGGCTGCCGGCTACCGCAGCGGGCGGGTCCTGCTTGCCGGGGACGCTGCACACATCCATCCGCCCACGGGTGGTCAGGGCATCGGCCTCGGCCTGCAGGACGCGGTCAACCTGGGCTGGAAGCTCGCCCAGGTCGTCCGGGGCGTCTCACCCGAGCGCCTCCTGGACAGCTACGAGGCGGAGCGCCACCCGGCCACCGCCCGAGTCCTGAAGAACGTGACGACCCAGGCCCTCCTCCAACGTGGGGACGTGCGCACCGGGGCGGTGCGGGACACGATCACCGAGCTCCTGGACCTCGACGGCCCGCGCACCCACCTCGCCGGCCTGCTGTCCGGGCTCGACGTGGCCTACGACCTCTCCGGCAGCCACCCCCTGGTCGGACGCCGCGTGCCCGACCTCGACCTGGTCACGACAGACGGCCCGCGACGGATCTACGACCTGCTCCACGACGCCCGGCCGGTGCTGCTCGACCTCGGGGAGCCCGGCACCCTCGACATCAGCCCGTGGGCCGACCGGGTCCGGCACGTCCACGCCCGGCACAACGGGAGGTGGGAGCTGCCCGTCGTCGGCTCGGTGACGTCGCCCGCCGCCGTGCTGATCCGGCCCGACGGGCACGTGGCCTGGGCAGGCGACGGCACCGACACCGGGCTGGGCGAGGCTCTCACGACCTGGTTCGGCCCGCCCGCCGTCCGCGACGGAGACCGAGCGCGGTGACGTCTTGACGCCGGGCCGGTGAGGCTCGCAGGCTGAACCGCTATGGCCTTCGTACGGAGCTTCGACCACGTCGGCATCACCGTCGCGGATCTCGACGCGGTGACCGAGTTCTTCGTGGGGCTCGGTCTCGAGGTCGAGGGCCGGACGTTCCTCGAGGGCGAGTTCGTGGACACGGTGTGCGGCATTCCGGACTCGCGGACCGAGATGGTGATGCTCCGGCCGCCCGGCGACGGCACGCGGCTCGAGCTCTCGAGCTTCGTCCGGCCCGACCACCTGCCGGGCTCGCCGACCGCCATGTCCAACGAGCTGGGGCTGCGCAACGTCGCCTTCGAGGTCGACGACCTGCAGGCGGCCGTCGACTGGGCGGCCGCGCAGGGGTACGGGCTGGTCGGTGGCATCGGCGAGTACGAGGGCGTGTGGCGGATGACCTACGTGCGGGGACCCGAGGGGATCATCGTCGCGCTGGCCCAGCGTCTCGGCTGAGACCGGGCCCTGCGCACAGGCGGCGACCGCCAGGTCACGAGCAGGGCGAGGGCGAGCATGAGCTCGGCGATGTCGCCGCCGAAGTACATGAGGCTCCCGGCCGCCTGCATCTGCGCGATCGGCTCACGGACCTGGACCAGGAGCCCCGCGTAGAGCAGCTGCGCCACCGTCGAGTGGATCGCGATCGCGACTCCGAGGACGACCAGGCGGGTCCGGACCGAGGCCCGCCCCGGGGCGGGGTCCGGGCCGGCGACGACCCAGGCGAACAGGACCCCCGCGGCGACGAAGTGGGCGTGGACTGCCACGTGGACCGCCTCGTGTCGGGTGCTCAGCGCGTACAGCGGCGTGAAGTACAGGACGACGAGCCCACCGCTGCTCAGCGCCAACGCGGTGACCGGGTGGGACAGGAAACGGACCGCACGGTGGTGCAGCAACCTGCCCAGGCGTCGCGCGTGGCGGTGCGGCAGCTGTCTGAGCAGCAGGGTGACCGGAGCCGCCAGGACCAGCGGCACGGGCGCGACCATCGCCAGCAACAGGTGCTGGGCCACGTGTCCCCCGAAGTCCCGGTCGGCGTAGGCGTCGAACGTCGCACTCAGGGCCAGGCCGAGCACGGCCGAGCCGGTCAGGAACCACAGGGTCCGAGAGATCGGCCAACCTCGTCGTGCTTCTTCGCGCCGCGCCAGCCAGAGGTATCCGAGGGCGACGCTCGCGACCACCAGCAGCGGACCCCAGTCCGCCCAGACCCCGATGGCCGTGGTCACCGCGTCACCGCGGTGGCCGTCGTCCACCCCTCCGTGGGCGAGCACTCCGGCCACGGCGCCACCGCTCGCCCATGGTTCCGCGGCGATCACGGGCGCGTGACGCCGCGACCGGAGCCGCTCGGAGCTGCCATCGGGTCAGCGACGACGAAGGTCGCACCGCGTTGCCACAGCCATCCCGCCAGCACGAGCAGGGCCCCCAGGGCGAGGAAGCCCAGGTCCCACGAGAGCTGGTGGGGCCCGCTCCGGACGTGGTGGATCGCAAGAAGATGGTGGTCGACCACCCCTTCGACGAGGTTGAAGACGCCCCACCCGACGAAGACCCAGCCCCAGAGCGCCCGGGCGGTCCAGACGCGCCCGCGCGAGTGCTGGACCCGCGCATACAGCAGCGCCAGTCCCGTCAGCACCATCACCCAGGTGAAGGTGTGGAAGACCCCGTCCCACACGGTGTTGATCTCGAGTCCGTGCACCGTGTCCCGCGGGTAGTAGGCGACGCCGATGTTGTCGGAGTTCGTCGAGGTCAGCATGTGGTGCCACTGCAGCAGCTGGTGCAGCAGGATGCCGTCGACGAACCCTCCGAGCCCGACACCCAGGACGATCCCCGGAGCGGCCAGACTCGGGGGCCGAGACGCCTTCGGCGTCGCCTCGGAGTCGATCGAGCTCGCGTGCGCGTTCATGTTCCTCTCCTCTCCACGGAGTCCTGTCGGTACCCGATCGGTGTCGTTCTGAACAGGCCGCTCGTCGACGGCAGCACATGACGTGGCGGCCGGGGCCGGGCACGACGACCAGGCGCCGTACGAGCGACCCGCGTGGGTCGCGCTCCTGGAGGCGTGCTCTCCGGCTCAGCGAGCCTTCGCGACGGTGAGCAGGGCCACGGAGTCCTCGACGGCTTCGAGCGCGTGCCGCGCATCGGGGATGACCAACAGGTCGCCCGGTACGCCGTCCACGCGGTCCTCACCGGCCACCAGGGTCACCCGACCGTGCAGCACCTGCAACGTCGCCTCACCCGGGCTCTGGTGCTCCTCGAGGCTCGCCCCGGCCCGGAGCGCGATCAGGGTCTGGCGCAGCACGTGCTCGTGCCCGCCGTACACGGTGTGGGCGCTGCGTCCGCTCGACGCCGCCGTAGCGGTCTCGAGGTGCTGGCGGGCCAGCTCGGTGAGTGACTCCTTCTGCACGATCTCCTCCTCGGTGGTGTCCGGTCGTCCTGCCAGCGTGTCAGCCGACCCGGTCCCAGCCCCGGCGGGGCCGGTGGCTGCCGAGCTGGGCGTCGTCACGACTGCGGTAGACGATGTAGGGACGGGTCAGGTAGCCCACCGGAGCGCTGAACACGTGCACCAGGCGGGTGAAGGGCCACAGCGCGAAGAGCCCGAAGGCGACCAGCGCGTGCAGCTGGAACCCCAGCGGTGCCTCCGCCATCAGTGCGGCGTCGGGCTGGAAGGCGAGGAACGAGCGGTACCAGACCGACACGCCCTCGCGGTAGTTGTACTCCCCCCCGATCGTGAGGATCGATCCGGCGATCGTGTTCCACATGCCCAGCACGATCACCACGCCCAGGAAGGCATACATCACCTTGTCCATCACCGTGGTCGCCGAGAAGACCGGACCCACGGTGCGACGGCGGTAGATCAGGATCGCCATGCCCACCACCGTCGCGACGCCCGCGAGCAGACCGCCCGCCACCGCCCCCACGTGGTACGCCTCCTCGCTGATGCCGACCGCGTCGGTCCACGACTGGGGCACCAGCAGGCCGATCACGTGGCCCCCGACGACACCGAGCATCCCGAAGTGGAACAACGGGCTGCCGATGCGCAGCAGGCGGCTCTCGTAGAGCTGGGAGGACCGCGTGGTCCAACCGAACTGGTCGTAGCGGTAGCGCCAGAGGTGACCGACCACGAAGGTCGTCAGGCAGAGGTAGGGGAAGACGACGAAGAGGAACTGGCTCATCCGCGGGCTCCCGGCAACGACGGCATCGGGAGGAGGACCGGCTCCGAGGCCGCGCCGGGGCTGAACTGCGGGGCGGCGAACGGCGCGAGCCCCACCTCCTCCTCAGGTGGCCCCTCGGCGGCCAGCCGGCGTACGGCGTCCCGCTCGTCGCCACGCAGGGGCGGCAACGTGTGGGTGACGGCGTCGACCAGCGAGGCCCACGGCGAGGACATGTCCGCGAGCGAGAGCCGGAGCAGCTCCAGCCCTGCCCGGTGGTCGAGCATCAAGCCGCGACCACGCTCCTGGTCGACGGTCGCCGCGAACTCCAGCACGACGCACAGGTGGTCGGGCAGCTCTGCGTCGGACAGCTCGTAGCCGGCGTCGAGATAGGTCTGCTTGAAGCGCAGCAGCGCCATCCCCCGTTTGCGGGTGTCACCATGGGCGAAGTACGTCAGGAAGAGGTTGCAGCGCCGACGGTTGTCGAAGGTCTCGACGTACTCGGCCTGCAGCTCCGGTAGGGGCACCCGCTCCAGGTGGTCGGTGAAACCACGGATGGAGTCGCCGACCGACGTCGGCAGCTGCTCCGACGCCGCCCTGACCACGTCGAGCCGCGTCAGCATCTCGGTGTCGGGGTAGTCGAGCAGGAGCGACACCGACTGCCAGGTGATCCTCAGCTGGCCGGTCGTCAGGCCGCCCCTGGTCCGGCGGCTCACCCGTCCTTCTCCTTCGTCGGGAACAGCCCTGGTGGTGGTGAGCCCTTGCCGTCCCAGCTCAACAGGTTGACCCGGCCGTTCTTGTCGGTCGGCGAGGCGAGGGTGTCGGCCGTCTGCCGGTCCTGGAGCATCTGGAAGTTCTCCACCGCGATCGGGGTCGGCACGCCCGACCCCTCGCCGAAGAGGTCCTGCTGCCCACCGCCGTACTCGGAGACCGCGCACTCCGTGGCCAGCTCCTCCAGCGAGTGCGCCTGCTCGGCGTGGGCCGGCGGGATGACGTAGCGCTCCTCGTACTTCGCGATGGCCAGGAGGCGGTACATGTCGTACATCTCCTCCTCGCTCATCCCGACGGCAGCCGGGATCGAGGCGTCGGGATCGCGGCCCATGTTGATGTCACGCATGTAGGAGCGCATCGCGGCCAGCTTCTTCAGCACGGCGTCGACCGGCGCCACGTCGCCCGCGGTGAACAGCTCCGCGAGGTACTCGACCGGGATCCGCAGGGCGTCGATGGCGGCGAACAGGTTGCCCGTGTCCTCGGCGTCCTCCCCCGTCTCCTGCACCACGTCCACCACCGGTGACAGCGGCGGGATGTACCAGACCATCGGCATCGTGCGGTACTCCGGATGCAGCGGGAGGGCCACCCGAAACGTGTTGACCAGCGCGTGGATCGGGGAGCGTTGCGCCGCGTCGACCCAGTCGCGGGCGATCCCGGCCCTCTCGGCCTCGCGGATCACCTCGGGGTCGAAGGGATCGAGGAACACCTCGCGCTGCGCCTCGTAGAGTCCTTGGTCGTCGGTGGTCGAGGCCGCCTCGAGCACCTTGTCGGCGTCGTAGAGCATGAGCCCGATGTAGCGCAGCCGGCCGACACAGGTCTCGGAGCACACGGTGGGCAGGCCGACCTCGATGCGCGGGAAGCAGAACGTGCACTTCTCGGCCTTGCCGGTCTTGTGGTTGAAGTAGACCTTCTTGTAGGGGCAGCCCGAGACGCACATCCGCCAGCCACGGCACTGGTCCTGGTCGACCAGGACGATCCCATCCTCCTCACGCTTGTAGATCGCGCCACTCGGGCACGACGCGGCGCAGGACGGGTTGAGGCAGTGCTCGCAGATGCGGGGCAGGTAGAACATGAAGGTCTGCTCGAACTCGAACTTCACCTTGTCGCCGATCTTCTTCAGCATCGGGTCGAGGTGCGCGGTGGCCGTGGACCCGCCGAGGTCGTCGTCCCAGTTGGCCGACCACTCGATCTTCATGTCCTTGCCCGAGATCAGCGACTTCGGACGGGCCACCGGGGTGTGTTCCTGGGCTGGGGCATCGGTGAGCGTCGCGTAGTCGTAGGTCCACGGCTCGTAGTACTCGCCGATCGAGGGCAGCTTGGGGTTGGAGAAGATCGTCAAGAGCTTCTGGAACCGGCCCCCGGCCTTGAGCTGCAGCCGACCGCGCTTGTTCAGCCGCCAGCCGCCCTGCCACTTCTCCTGGTCCTCGTAGGTCCTGGGGTAGCCGAGACCGGGCCGGGTCTCGACGTTGTTGAACCAGATGTACTCGGTGCCGGTGCGGTTGGTCCATGCCTGCTTGCAGGTGACCGAGCAGGTGTGGCAGCCGATGCACTTGTCCAGGTTCATCACCATCGCCATCTGTGCCATGACGCGCATGTCAGTACTCCACGATCTGTGAGCGCTTGCGGATGACCGTGACCTCGTCACGCTGGTTGCCCGTGGGGCCCAGGTAGTTGAAGGCGAAGCACAGCTGGGCGTAGCCACCGATCAGGTGCGAGGGCTTGACCAGGAGTCGGGTGAGCGAGTTGTGGATGCCACCGCGCTTGCCCGAGGTCTCCGCCAGCGGGACGTCGATCAGCCGGTCCTGGGCGTGGTACATGTACACGGTGCCCTCCGGCATCCGGTGCGAGACGATCGCCCTGGCCACCACGACACCGTTGCGGTTGACCGCCTCGATCCAGTCGTTGTCCACGATGCCGACCTTGGCCGCGTCGCGGTCGCTCATCCAGATGTTCTGCCCGCCGCGGGAGAGCGACAGCATGAAGAGGTTGTCCTGGTACTCCGAGTGGATCGACCACTTGTTGTGCGGGGTCAGGTAGCGCAGGGTGAGCCCCTCGACCTGGTCCACCCCGTCGACGGCGGAGCCGTCTGAGACGGTGCCCAGGGCGGGCTCGGTGAAGAGCGCCGCCATGTTGAGCGGGGGCCGGTAGACCGGCAGGCCCTCGCCCAGCTCGGTCATCCAGTCGTGGTCGAGGTAGAAGTGCATCCGCCCGGTCAGCGTGTGCCAGGGCTTCTTGCGTTCGACGTTGATCGTGAAGGGCGAGTACCGCCGCCCGCCGGTCTCCGAGCCCGACCACTCCGGTGAGGTGATCACGGGGACGGGCGGGCCCTGGGTGTCGGCGAAGGTGATCTGCTTGCCCTCGTGCTCCGCGGCGAGGTCGGCGAGGCGTACGCCGGTGCGCTTCTCGAGGGCCTCGAAGCCTTGGGTCGCCAGGTGCCCGTTGGTGGTCCCGGACATCGCCAGGATCGCCTCGCAGACGTGCACGTCACGCTTCAGCGTCGGCCGCCCGTCGGCCACCCCGCCGCGAACGGCGCCGTTCTTCGACAGGAGGTAGTCGACCTGCTCGCCCAGCTCGAAGGTGACACCCTTGGTGGTCGCGCCGAGCTTCTCCACCAGGGGTCCGAGCGCGTTCATCTTCTCGGCGACCGCTCCGTAGTCACGCTCCACCTCGACGAGCTTGGGCATGGTGACCCCCGGGATGGGCTCGCACTCCCCCTTCTTCCAGTCGCGGACGACGCCGTGCGGGTTGGCCATCGCGTCCGGGGTGTCATGGGTCAGCGCCACGGCGACCACGTCCTTGCGGACGCCGAGGTGGGTGGCGGCCAGCTCGCTGAACTTCTCGGCGATCGTCTGCCACGCGTCCCAGTCCGTGCGGGTCTGCCACGGCGGGGCGATGGCCGGGTTGAACGAGTGCACGAACGGATGCATGTCGGTCGTGCTGAGGTCATGCTTCTCGTACCAGGTGGCGGCGGGCAGGACGACGTCGGAGAAGATCGTCGTGCTGGTCTGCCGGAAGTCGATCGTCATCAGCAGGTCGAGCTTGCCCTCGGGTGCGGTCTCGCGCCAGGCCACGTCGTTCGGTCGCTGGTCCTCCGGCGTCTCGGTCGCGCGCAGCGAGGAGTCGGCGCCGAGCAGGTGCTTGAGGAAGTACTCGTTGCCCTTGCCCGAGGAACCGAGCAGGTTGGCCCGCCAGATCGACAGGATGCGTGGGTAGTTGCCCGGTGCGTCGGGATCCTCGCCGGCGAAGTCGAGCTCGCCGGACTTGAGCTGGTCGACGACGTACTCCCCGACCGGCTTGCCGGCGGCGGCCGCGTCGTCACTGAGGTCGAGCGGGTTGCGGTCGAAGGTGGGGTACGACGGCATCCAGCCCATCCGCGCACTCTGCGCGATCACGTCGGCCGTGGACTTGCCCGCCAGCTGGCCCTTGCCGGTGGTGGCCGCGAGGGTGTCGGCGCCGAACTGGTCGTAGCGGAACTGGTCGGAGTGCAGGTACCAGAAGGCCGTCTGGATCATGTTGCGCGGCGGACGGCTCCAGTCGAGGGCGTTGGCGATCTGCGTGTACCCGGTGATCGGTCGCACCTTCTCCTGCCCGACGTAGTGCGCCCAGCCGCCGCCGTTGACTCCCTGGCAGCCGGTGAGGTTGGTCAGGGTCAGGAACGCGCGGTAGATCGTGTCGGAGTGGAACCAGTGGTTGGTGCCCGCGCCCATGACGATCATCGAGCGACCCTTGGACTCCTCGGCGTTGGCCGCGAACTCGCGCCCGATCCGGGCGGCGGTGGCCGCCGGCACGCCCGTGATGGCCTCCTGCCAGGCCGGGGTGTACGGCGACTGCGCGTCGTCGTACCCCGTGGGCCAGGAGCCCGGCAGGCCGGGACGACCCACGCCGTACTGCGCCAGCAGCAGGTCGAAGACGGTGGTGACCAGGTGCCCGCCCACGCGACGCGCCGGCACCCCGCGCGGGAGGTCGGCGGCGGCACCGTCGGGGGTGTCGAACCGCGGCATCCGGACGACGACCGCCTCGTCGGCGGTCTCGATCAGGGACAGGGCCGGGTCGACGTCCCCGAGCTCGAGGTTCCAGCTGCCGACGCCGGCCTCGCCGTAGCGGTGACCCAGGGAGCCGTTGGGGACGACGGGCTGGCCCGTTCGCGAGTCGACGAGCACGGTCTTGAACGCGGCGTTCTCGTCCTCCGCGTGGTCCTCGAGGTCCGCGGCGGTCAGGAACTTGCCGGCCGTGTACTCCCCCTCGCCGGTCGAGCTCGTCGAGGCCTCGAGGCGCACCAGGTGGGGCAGGTCGGTGAACTGCTTGACGTACTCGGCGAAGTACGGCGTCGCACGGTCGACGAAGAACTCCTTGAGCACCACGTGGCCCATCGCCATCGCGAGCGCGGCGTCGGTGCCCGGCTTGGCGGCCAGCCACTCGTCGGCGAACTTGACGTTGTCGGCGTAGTCGGGTGCCACGGCGACCACCTTCTGGCCGCGGTAGCGCGCCTCGGTCATCCAGTGCGCGTCGGGCGTCCGGGTCACCGGCAGGTTGGACCCCCACATGATCAGGTAGCCGGCGTTCCACCAGTCACCCGACTCGGGGACGTCGGTCTGGTCCCCGAACACCTGGGGTGAGGCGACGGGCAGGTCGGCGTACCAGTCGTAGAAGCTCAGCATCGAACCGCCGATGAGGTTGACGAACCGCGCACCGGACGCGTGCGAGACCATCGACATCGCCGGGATGGGCGAGAACCCGGCGACGCGGTCGGGTCCGTACTTCTTGATCGTGTGCACGTGCGCCGCGGCGATGATCTCGCTGGCCTCCTCCCAGGTGGCCCGGACCAAGCCACCCTTGCCGCGCGCGGACTTGTAGGCCCCGGCTCGCTGGGGGTTCTCGACGATGTGCTCCCAGGCCTTCACCGGGTCCCCGTCGTGCTGGCTCCTCGCCTCGCGGAACATCTGGAGCAGGACGCCGCGGACGTAGGGGTACCGGACCCGGGTCGGCGAGTAGGTGTACCAGGAGAACGCCGCGCCCCGGGGGCAACCGCGGGGCTCGTACTCCGGGGAGTCCGGGCCCACCGAGGGGTAGTCGGTCTCCTGGGTCTCCCAGGTGATGATCCCGTCCTTGACGTAGACCTTCCACGAGCAGGAGCCCGTGCAGTTCACGCCGTGCGTCGAGCGCACGACGAGGTCATGGCTCCAGCGATCCCGGTAGAAGGCGTCTGCTCCGCGGCCCCCCTGCTTGGTCAGGGTGCGCAGGTCCTGGGAGACGGTGCCGCGGGTGAAGTAACGGCGCGTGCGCAGCAGCGCGTCGCTCAGCGGTCCGTCCAAGCCGGTCTCGGCGGTCATGCGATGACCGCCCGCTCCTCGCCCAGGTGTCGCTGCTCGGTACGCCGCACCACGGTCACGGTCAGCACGAGGGTCAGTGCTGCCGTGAGCGACAGCAGCAACAGCCCGATCGCGTAGGAGTCGGTGCGACCGTAGACGTAGCCCATGATCAACGGCGGCACGAAGCCGCCGAGACCACCGGCCGCGCCCACCAGACCGGTGACGCCGCCGACCCGGTTCGGGTCGGTCACCTTGGCGATCAGCGCGAAGGTGGCACCGGTCCCGGAGCCCAGGGCCATCGCCATGGCCAGGAAGGCCACCGTGCCGACGTACGCGAGGATCGGGGTGGTCGCCGCCACTCCGGCGCCGACCACGACGACGGCGTACCCCACAGCGAGCACGTGGATCGGGCCGAACCGGTCGGAGAGCCAGCCTCCGACAGGACGCATCAGGACCGCCAGCAGCACGAAGCCCGCCATCCGGTTCGCGGCGTCGGCCGCGGTGAGGTCATAGGCGGTCTTGAGGTAGGAGGGCAGGTAGACCGAGAACGCGACGTACCCACCGAAGGCCACCGCGTACAGCACGCAGGCCTGCCACGTGATCGGCAGCCGCGCGTTCGCAGCGAGTCGCTTCAGCAGCGGGACCGTCGGCACGGTCCGCCCCGGCGCGTCCTCCATCACCAACCACGCCACGACCGCGAACAGGGCGAGCGCAACGGCCGCCGCCACGAACGGCGCCTTCTCGCCCACGTTCGTGTAGAGCTTCACCGTGGTGAGCGCACTGATCGCGGTGCCACCCATGCCGGCCCCGAAGACGCCGACCGCGAACCCTCGCCGCTCGGGCGGGAACCACGCGTTCACGAACGGGACGCCGACCGCGAACGACGTCCCGGAGATACCGAGGAAGAAGCCACCGATCAGGATGGCCACGAAGCTCGTCTGCCCCAGGAAGCCGATGAACAGCACCGGGAAGATCGTCGCCACCGAGACGATGACGAACATCTCCCGGCCACCGAACTTGTCCGTCAGGGCGCCGGCGAGGATCCGGCCGACCGAGCCGACGATGACCGGAACGGCCACGATGAGCGCGACCTGTGACTCGGTGAGCGCCCCGAGCTTGCCGCTGTCGCGGAACACCGGCCCGAGTGGGCTCAGCAGAGCCCAGGCCCAGAAGTTGATCGCGAAGCCGGTGGTCGCCAAGGCAAGCATCGCTCCTGCCGAGCGAGTGGCGGCGGGCGGTGCGGCCTCCGCTGCTGGTGAGTTCCTGAGCATCCGCGTGCACTTTCGACCGAGCTCCCTGGACGAGGACCTGTGGAACCCCAGAACACGGCACGTCGGGGTCTCGCGAGCAGGGTCCAAGGTCCCGCGCATCCGGGCCTGCGGCCCACGCCGGACCGCGACCGCCGACCGAGACCCCCACCGTCCGGCGCTGGCGGCGGCCCGGTGACCTACTCGCTCCGGAGGGGGAGGTCGACTGTGAACGTCGATCCGCGCAGGTGCTCGGAGACCACTGAGATGTCGCCGCCGTGGTCGCGCACGATGGACTCGACGATCGTCAGGCCGAGACCTGTTCCCTGGATGGCGTGCTCGTGGGCAGTGGTGGAGCGGAAGAACCGGGTGAACAGGTCACGCTGCTCCGCCTTCGGGATGCCGAGCCCGTTGTCGCTGACCTCGAGGCGTGCCATCTCCCCGCACGTGGTCAGCGTGCAACGGACCCATCCTCCGTGCGTGGTGAACTTCAACGCGTTGCCGACGAGGTTCGTCACCAGAGCCTCCAGGCTCCCGGCATCTCCGCAGACGAGCACCGGTTCGGCGGGGACGGCGAAGCCGACGTCGAGCTGTCGCGCTGCGATGGCGGACATCAAGGTCTGCTGCGCCGCCGCGACGACTGTGACCAGGTCGACGGTGACGTGCGGGTGAGCGGACGCTGCGGGCTCCAGGCTCGAGACGGTCAGCAGGTCGTCGGCAAGGGCGATGAGCCGGTCACTGTTGCGGCCGATGGCGTCGACGAACTGCGCCTGCTCCTCCGCGAGCCTCTCGTCCGGGTCGTCCCGGAGGAGCTCGACGAACCCGGCGATGCTCGTCATCGGGGTCCGCAGCTCGTGGCTGACCGTGGCGACGAACTCGGTCTTGACCCTCCTGGCCTCGGCGTTGAGCAGGTAGGCGGTCGCCACGTCGGCCAGGGTCTGCGCCGTCTCCAGGTCCCGAGGCTCGAGGCCACCCGCCGTGGTCCGGTACAGGTCCAGCGCACCCAGGCACCGGTCGTCGTTGCGCAGGGGAAAGGTGAACACGGCCACCAGGCCCTCGGCGAGCGCGCTCTTGGCGAACCGGGGAAAGCGGTCGTCGACGGCCAGGTCCGCTATGCAGATGGGTTCGTCGGACTCGTAGGCAGCGAGGCACGGGCCCTCGCCCAGTGACGTCTGCAGGTACTCGTACCGCACCGCCGACTCATCGGAGCCGGCGATGAGGCGCGGGTGCGTCGTCGGAGAGATCAGTGTCACACCGGCCGCACCGATGGGCAGGATGTCGACGATCCGCCGCACCAGGTGGTCCAGGATGCCTTGGATGGGGAAGTCCGTGACGAGGGTGCGGGCGAACTCGCTCAGCACGACCGCCAGGTTGTCCTGCTTTTCCATGTGGACCCCAAGGCACTAGGAGACCGCGGGGTCTGGGCGGTCGATACTGGAGACGTGCGACGGGCGACGACGCCGAATCTGTCCTCACCTGCCTCGACGGTACCTGCCTGACCTGTCTGCGGCCGACCGGTGCCGCATGTCGAGGCTGCCGTGGCGCCGGATCTCGCTCGGGCACCGCTACGGATGCGGCAATTGCCTGACTACGCTGGGTTCGTGAGCAGGATCTTCACCACCAGCTTCGCCTCGGTCTACCCGCACTACGTGACCAAGGTGGAGCGCAAGGGCCGTACGCAGGCCGAGCTGGAGCAGGTGATCGAGTGGCTCACCGGGTTCGACGAGTCCGCGCTGCGGAGCCACCTGGCCGCGGGTACGACCTTCGAGGACTTCTTCGCCGAGGCTCGGCTCAACCCGCACGCCTCGTCGATCACCGGAGTGGTGTGCGGCGTGCGCGTGGAGGATGTGGAGGATCCGTTGATGCAGAAGATCCGCTACCTCGACAAGCTGGTGGACGAGCTCGCCCGGGGGAAGTCGATGGCCGAGATCCTTCGCGGGTCCCCCGGCTCCTAGGTCCTGGGCGCCCCAGCCCGCGGGGCGTACGCCGCCAGGAAGGTGCCGATCGCGCGACGTACGTGGCTGCGCCGCTGACGCGCGGAGGGCACGGCAGTGTCGCCGAGCAGCATCGCGTCGTTGAGCGGCTCGCCCATGACCAGCCAGTTGAGCTGAGCGGCGGCGGCTCGCGCATCGGGCACGTGGAGCAGGCCGCCACGCCTCACCTCCCGAAGAAGCACCTCGAGCGCGCCGACGGCGCGGTGGGGTCCGTGCTCGGCGAGGGCCCGAGCCAGCTCGGGGAAGCGCGGCACCTCTCCGATCACGAGGCGGCGCAGCTGGAGCAGCCGGGGCGTGAGCACGATGTCGAGCTGGTGTCCCAGGGTCTGCTCGAGCATGGCGGCGAGACCTGCAAGGTCCTCGACGGCGGGTCGTTCGACGTACACGGGGTCGCCCGCCTCACGCGTCATCGACGTCACCAGGTCCACGAACAACGCTTCCTTGCTGCCGAAGTGCGCGTAGACCGTCTGCTTGGCGACCCCGGACTGCTCGGCGATGTCGTCCATGGTCACCGCGGCGTACCCACCACCGAGGAACGCCTGTTCGGCGGCGGCGAGGATCGCCCGACGTTTCGTCAACGAGCTCGGTCTGGTTGTCACGCGTCCACTCCTTGACGATTTCATACGCAGCAGTCTAGTTTCTCAGACACTAGACCATGTAGTCCAGAAAACTGGGAGCCTCCACGATGCACACGACCACCTCGCGCGACGGCACCCAGATCGCCTACGACGTGCGCGGCGACGGTCCCCCACTCGTGTCCATCACCGGCGCCACCTGCTGGCGCAGGTTCCTGCCGGTCGTGCACGACTCCCGGACGCTGGCCTCGGCGTTCACCGTGCTGACCTACGACCGTCGGGGACGCGGCGACTCCGGTGACACGGCGCCCTGGTCGGTGGACCGGGAGGTGGACGACGTCGAGGCGGTGATCGACGCCCTCGGCGGCGAGGCCTTCCTCTACGGCCACTCCTCGGGTGCGACGCTGGCCCTGCACGCGGCCCACAGGCTCGGCCCCAAGGTGCGCGCCGCCGTGCTGTACGACGCACCGTGGGTGCACGACGTCGCCGAGCGCGCGGAGTACGCCGTCCTGCGTGCCGAGGTGGAGCGCCTGCTCGACGACGAGCAGCACGCGACCGCCACCCGACGGTTCCTGCACGGCATCGGGATGCCGCGGGCGTTCGTCCGGCTCCTCCCCCTGCTGCCGGGATGGCGGACGATGGTCCGGCTCGCACCGACGCTGCGCTACGACCTGGCGTTGACCGCCGACCTGCCTCCACTGCAGCTGGCCGCCGAGGTGGACGTGCCCGTGCACGTGCTCGTCGGCGAACGCAGCCCGGACGAGCTGCACCACGTCGCGCGTGCCCTCGCTGACGCCGTGTCCGGCGCCACCCTGGCCACGGTCGCGAAGCAGGACCACATGGTCGCCGCCAAGGTCCTGCTCCCACTCCTGGTCGAGCGCCTGCTCGAGGACAGTCCTGTCGCGTGAGCTGACGTCCGGCGGTGCCGCCTCCGGGTTGCCGGTCGAGCGAGGATCCAGCACAGTGCCGGGCATGACCACCAGGACCGTGGCCCAGAAGATGGGCATCAAGCCCGGTTGGCGCGCCCACGCGGTCGGCGCCCCCGAAGGGGTCCTGGACACCCTGGGCCTGCCCGTGCTCGAGGTGGCCTTCCGGCTCTCCGGCGAGTTCGACTACCTGCACCTGTTCGTCCGCACCCAGGAGGAGATGCGGCAGAGGTTCCCCGCGCTGGTCCCGCACCTGGCGGACCAGGGCAAGCTCTGGGTCTCCTGGCCCAGGGGCCGCAAGCTGGGGTCGGACCTCACGTTGCCGAAGGTCATCGAGATCGGCTACGACTTCGGGTTGGTGGAGAGCACCTGCCTGCGCATCGACGAGACCTGGTCCGGTTTGCGCTTCACCCACCCCCTGCCCGGCAAGGTCTACGCGAACAGCCACGGGACGCTCCCGCAGCAGCGCCCCTGACGTCGTACCCCGCGTCGAACCAGTGCCGCTTCTCGGCATTCCGGACAGGCTGGCAGGGCAATCCAGCACCGGGCGGGTGAAGCATCACCTGTCCGGGGCAGGTTTCCCCGGGCGCCCGGGGAAACCGACCCCTACGACGGCCCGCGGGCTCCAGGCCGCCGGAGGACACCTCGGTCACGGACCGGAGGCCTCCACCGGGCGGGACCAAGGACCGTGGCCGGAAGGGCTGAACTCCAGCAGTGTGGAGGGCAGGACCTGAGGAGGCCATCGAGATGCACGTCGACGCCATGATCAAGACCGCGGCCGCGGTCACCCGTGCGGACCGAGGGATCCTCGCCGCCGACGAGAGCACCCCGACCATGGCGAAGCGGCTCGCCGCCGTGGACGTCGAGTCCACCGAGGAGGTGCGCCGCGCCTACCGTGAGATCCTCCTCACCACCGAGGGCCTCGGAGAGTTCGTGGGTGGGGTGATCCTGTTCGACGAGACGATCCGGCAGCGTGCAGCCGACGGGAGAACGTTCGTCGACGTGCTGACCGCCCAGGGGATCGTCCCGGGCATCAAGGTCGACGCCGGCACGAAGCCTCTGGCCGGGTCACCCGACGAGGTGGTCACCGAGGGGCTGGACGGCCTGCGCCCCCGTCTGGAGGAGTACGCCGCCCTCGGTGCCCGTTTCGCGAAGTGGCGGGCGGTGATCCGGATCGGTGCGGGGCGACCCACGACCGCGTGCATCGAGGCCAACGCGCACGCGCTGGCGCGCTATGCCGCCCTGTCCCAGGAAGCCGGGTTGACCCCGATCGTGGAGCCCGAGGTGCTGATCGACGGCACCCACTCCCTCCAGGAGTGCGCCGAGGTCACCGAGCGGACCCTGCGCGAGGTGTACCAGCAGCTCGCGCACCAGGGGGTCGTCCTGGAAGCGAGCCTCCTCAAGCCCAACATGGTGCTGCCCGGCACGGACTCCCCCACGCCTGCGAGCGACGTCGAGATCGCCGAGGCCACCCTCCAGACGCTGCGCCGGACCGTCCCGGCCGCGGTGCCGGGGATCCTGTTCCTCTCCGGTGGCCAGAGCGACCGCGAGGCCACGGCGCGGCTGGACGAGCTGAACCGCCGCGGCCCGCAGCCGTGGGAGCTCAGCTACTCGTTCGGGCGGGCGCTGCAGGCGCCGGTGCTGGCCGCCTGGGCCGGCGACGAGGCCAACCGCGCAGCCGCGCAGAAGGCGCTGCTGCACCGGGCCGGGCTCAACGCCGCCGCCCGGTCCGGCTCCTACCTCTCGTCCATGGAGGAGTGAGTGCGGACCGCGACGAGCGGGGGCGACGGGGTCGGGACCGGTCAGGCGGCGAGCTGAGCTGATGCCGGCGCCCGGTTCCCTCACCACGCCATCGGCAGCGGACGCGCACCACGGCCTGTCGGTGCGCGACGTCGTCCTGCTGATGGACACCGACCTGCACCGCGGACTGGACGACCGCGAGGCCGCCGATCGGCTGGTGCGGTTCGGGCCCAACACCCTGCCTGCCCTCCCCGGCCCCGGGATCCTGATGCGGGTCCTGGGTCAGTTCAACCACCCGCTCATCTACGTGCTGATCGTCGCGGGTGCGGTCACCGCCGCACTCGGTGAGTACGTCGACTCCACCGTCATCTTCGGGGTGGTGCTGGTCAACGCGACCGTGGGCTTCGTGCAGGAGTCCAGGGCCGAGGCCGCACTCGAGGGGTTGCGGTCGATGGTGCGGACCTACGCCACGGTCCTCCGCGGCGGGCAACAACGCACCCTTGCCTCCGACGAGCTGGTCCCCGGCGACCTCGTTCTCCTCGAGGCCGGTGACAAGGTGCCCGCGGACCTGCGGCTGACCGACGTCGCCGAGCTGCGGATCGACGAGTCGGCGCTCACCGGCGAATCCGCCCCGGCGAGCAAGGACGACGGCGTGCTGCCTCGGGTGGTCCCCGTCGGAGACCGGGCCAACATGGCCTACTCGGGCACCCTGGTCACCCGCGGCAGCGGTGCCGGGATCGTCAGCGCCACCGGCGCGGGCACCGAGCTCGGAGAGATCCACCGGCTGGTCGGGGCGGCGGAGACGCTCGACACCCCGTTGACCAAGAAGCTCGCCGAGTTCAGCAACGTCCTCACCGTCGCCATCCTGGCTCTCGCCGCCGCCACGTTCGGGGTCGGGCTGCTGCGAGGGCAGGATGCCCTGGAGATGTCGACGGCGGCGATCGCGCTGGCGGTCGGCGCGATCCCCGAGGGGCTCCCGGCCGCCGTGACGATCACCCTGGCCATCGGTGTCTCACGGATGGCGCACCGCCGCGCGGTGATCCGGCGGCTGCCTGCCGTGGAGACACTCGGCAGCACCACGGTCATCTGCACCGACAAGACCGGCACCCTCACCGAGAACCAGATGACGGTGTGCACCGTGTGGTCCGCCGAGCAGTACTTCGACGTCACCGGCACCGGGTACGCACCTGTGGGGTCGGTCGACGACGCCGACGGGCGTCCGGCTGACGTCTCCTCCGACGAGGCACTGCGGTGGACCCTGCGGACCGGCGCGGCATGCACCGACTCCGCCCTCGCCGACCGCGACGGCACCTGGGAGATCGTCGGCGACCCGACGGAGGCCGCGATGCTGGTCGCTGCCACCAAGGCGGGCATCAGCGCCGACACGGTCGCTCGCGACCTGCCTCGGGTGGCGACGATCCCGTTCAGCTCCGAGCGGCAGCTGATGGCCACCCTGCACCGCGACCCGGGAGCGAGCGACCCACGGGCCCACGTCGTCCTCGTCAAGGGAGCCGTGGAACGGGTCCTGGCGAGGTGCGTCGGGCAGATGTCCCCCAGCGGCGACGTCCGGCCGCTGGACCGTGACCGCGTCCTGCGGGTGGCCGACGACCTGGCCGGCCGCGGGCTGCGGGTGCTGGCCACGGCCGTGCGACCTGTGGACCTGCCGGCGACGTTCGAGGCGGACCAGTTCGAGCAGGCCGACCTCGTGGAGGAGCTGGTCCTGACCGGGCTCCAGGCGATGCTCGACCCACCGCGCCGCGCCGCACGCCCCGCCGTGGCGGCCACCCACACCGCGGGCATCGCGGTGAAGATGATCACCGGCGACCATGCGGCGACGGCCGCGGCCATCGCCCGCCGGGTCGGGGTCCTCGGTGACCGGGACCAGGACGCCGTGCTCACCGGTGCCGACCTGGCGAGCATGCCGCCCGAGGAGTACGCCGACGCGGTGGACCGGGCCAAGGTCTTCGCCCGGGTCTCCCCCGAGCAGAAGCTGCGCCTGGTCGAGGCGCTGCAGGCCCGTGGGCACGTGGTGGCGATGACCGGTGACGGGGTCAACGACGCACCGGCGTTGAGACGGGCCGGCATCGGCGTGGCCATGGGCCGCAGCGGCACCGAGGTCGCCAAGGACGCGGCCGACATGGTGCTCACCGACGACGACTTCGCGTCCGTCGAGGCGGCGGTGGAGGAAGGTCGTGGCGTCTTCGACAACCTCACCAAGTTCATCGCCTGGACCCTGCCGACCAACATCGGTGAGGGCCTGGTGATCCTCGTCGCGATCCTGCTCGGCACCAGCCTGCCGATCCTGCCCACGCAGATCCTGTGGATCAACATGACGAGCGCGGTCGCGCTCGGCCTGATGCTCGCCTTCGAGCCCAAGGAGGCCGGCATCATGACCCGTCCGCCTCGTGCGCCGGACCAGCCTCTCCTCACCCGTGCCCTGATGGGCCGGATCCTGCTGGTCTCCACGCTGCTGGTCGCGGGATCCTGGTGGCTCTTCGAGTGGGAGCGCGGCAACGGCACCAGCCTGCCCGAGGCTCGGACCGCGGCCCTGAACCTGTTCGTGGTGGTCGAGGCGTTCTACCTGTTCAGCTGCCGCTCGCTGACCCAGCCGCTGTGGCGGATCGGGCTGTTCTCCAACCGGTGGGTCATCGGCGGGGTGACGGTCCAGGCAGTCGCGCAGCTCGCGATCACCTACCTGCCGGCCATGAACACCGTCTTCGAGACCGCTCCGATCGGGTGGGCCACGTGGGCGCGCATCCTCGGCATCGCCACTCTGATGAGCCTGGTGGTGGCCGTGGACAAGCACTTCCGTGGACGGAGCCGGGTCAGGCGGCGGACGGGCGAGGTCGCGAGGTCGGCAAACGGTCGGCGAACCGTGCGGCGAGAGGCCCACCCACGCCCAGCAGCACGACGTACGCCGACGCCAGCGGCCCCACCTCGGCATAGCCGGCGGTGGCCGCCAGGCCCGCGATGACGATGGAGAACTCGCCTCGGGCGACCAACGCGCCCCCGGCGCGGAGCTGACCGCGCCTGCCCACACCGCTGCGCGCGGCGGCGTACCCGCCGGAGAGCATCTTGGTCGACGCCGACACCAGCGCGAGGGCGAACGCCGGCAGGAGGTAGGGCGCCAGGCTCGCCGGTGCCACCTCCAGGCCGAAGGACAGGAAGAACATGGCGGCGAACAGGTCGCGCAACGGCGACAGCACCGTCCGAGCGCGATCGGCCGTCGACCCCGGGATGGCCAGCCCCACCAGGAAGGCGCCGACCGCCGCGGAAGCGTCCACGAGGTGGGCGACCCCGGCGACGACGAGCATCAGCCCCACGACCCGCAGCAGCACCTGCTCGTCGTCGCGATGCCCGAGGAGGCGACCCAGCTGAGGGCCGAGCATGCGGGTGGACACCAGCACCAGCGCGACCAGCCCCAGAGCCGTCACGACCGCGACGACCGCCGCGACGGCACTCCCCCCGGTGAGGACCACCACCAGCAGCGGCAGGTAGACCGCCATGGCGATGTCCTCGAGGACGAGCACCGACAGCACGACCGGGGTCTCGCGGTGCCCCATCCGGTCCAGGTCGTTCAGGAGGCGGGCGACCATCCCCGACGAGGAGATCCAGGTGATGCCGGCCAGCGCCACAGACGCCTGCCACTCGTACCCCAGCAACAGTCCCGCCGCGAATCCGACCGGCGCATTGAGCAGGAGGTCCACCAGGCCCGAGTCGGCGTGCCGCCGCAGCGTCGCGGTGAACTCGGCCGCCGAGAACTCCAGCCCCAGCATGAGGAGCAGGAGCAGTACGCCGATCTCGCCGGCCGCCTGCACGAACTCCTCGGTGGCCGCGACGTCATGGACACCCCCCTCCCCGAGCACGAGTCCGGCCAGCAGGAAGAAGGGGATCGGCGAGAGGTCGATGCGCCGGGCGAGCGCACCCAGCAGGGCGAGGGCCAGCAGCATCAGCCCGAGCTCGAGCAGGAAGACCCCCACGCTCGGACCTAGCCGAGCAGGACACCGCGCGCACGCTCGATGCCCTGCTCGGTGCCGACGACCACCAGCGAGTGCCCTGCGAGCAGGGTCTCGTCCGGCGTGGGTGAGGGCACCACCCCGTCGGGCTTGACGACGGCGACGATGGAGACACCCGTCAGGGTGCGCAACCGCGTCTCGCCGAGCGTCTGTCCGTCGAACCTGGAGCCCTGGGGGATGTCGATCGTCGCCGACGCCAGCCCCGGCACCTCCCGACTGAGATCGGCGAAGCGTTCCACGATGCGCGGTGCGCCCAGGATGTCCGCCAGCGCCTCGGCCTGTTGCCGGCTCAGGGTGAACAGGGCCTCTGCGGCATCGGGGTCGGCACCTCGGAAGCAGACCACGTCGAACTCACCGTCGCGGCGGGCGACCACCCCCAGATGGTGCCCGGAGTCGGCGGTGAACTCGTAGCGGACTCCGACACCCGGCAGCAGTACTTCGGTGACCTCCATGCCTGCAGTCTCCCCGATGGGCGGGATCCGGGGTCCCCCGGCGTGGCTGCGGGCCGAACGACACCGGGCGGAAGGACGGGTGTGGGCTCGTGCGTAGGGTCTGCTCGTGGGGCGACGGGCGTACGGCGCATGACCGGGGCGGAGGCAGGGGCGAGCCGCCAAGCCGACCGGCCGCCGATCCCCAGCGAGATCTGGATCCTGATCGGGTCGGCGTTCGTGATCGCGATCGGGTTCGGGCTGATCGCCCCGGTGCTCCCGGCGTACGCGCGCAGCTTCGACGTCGGCGTGGCCGCGGCGTCGGTGGTCGTGTCCGCCTTCGCGTTCTTCCGGCTGGTCTTCGCGCCCGCGGGCGGCGCCCTGGTCTCCCGGCTGGGTGAGCGACCGGTCTACCTGACCGGCCTGGTGGTGGTGGCGATCTCCTCGCTGGCGACCGCCTTCGCCCAGTCCTACTGGCAGCTGCTGGTCTACCGCGGGCTCGGCGGGCTCGGCTCCACGATGTTCACGGTCTCGGCGATGGCGCTGCTGGTCCGGCTCTCCCCGCCCAGCATCCGCGGCCGGGTGTCCTCGGCGTACGCCAGCGCCTTCCTGATCGGGGGCATGCTGGGTCCGGTGCTGGGCGGGCTGCTGGCCTCCTTCGGCCTGCGCCTGCCCTTCGTCGTGTACGCCGGCGCGCTGGTCGTGGCCGCCGCCGTGGTGGGCTTCCGGCTGAGCGGGGCCCGGTTGCGGCCGGCCACCGACCAGCCCCAGCAGCCGCCGATGCTGCTGCGCGAGGCGGTGGGTCACTCCGCCTACCGGGCCGCGCTGGCCTCGGCCTTCGCCAACGGCTGGTGCAACTTCGGCGTGCGGGTGGCGGTACTGCCCCAGTTCGCCGTGACCGTCTACGACCGCCCGTGGGTCGCCGGGGCCGCGCTCGCGGTCGCGGCCGTCGGGACCGCGGCCACCCTGCAGGTCGCCGGTCGGCTGGCGGACTCGGTCGGCCGTCGGCCGCTGGTGATCACCGGACTCGCGGTGACCGCCCTCGGCTTCGGGCTGCTCGGGCTCAGCGGCGACCTGGTGGTCCTCCTGGTTCTCTCGGCCGTCTCCGGGCTCGGCGCCGGGCTGGTCAACCCCGGCCAGCAGGCCACCGTCGCCGACGTGGTGGGGAGCGACCGCAGCGGCGGCAGCGTGCTGGCGGCCTTCCAGATGGCCCAGGACTCGGGCGCGATCGTCGGCCCGATCCTGATCGGCGTGGTCGCCGACCAGGCCGGCTTCGGCTGGGCGCTGGGCGGCACCGCCCTGGTCAGCGCACTCGCGGTGCTCCCCTGGCTCGGCGCCCAGGAGACCCTGCCGGGATCGCGTCGCGCACCCGACGCCGGCGACTCGACCGGTCTGCCGGCGGAGAACTGAAGCGCGGTGGTCACCATGGGCCGCACCCCGGCGTCCGCCCTCGGCTGCCGGCGTCGGTGACCGACCTCAGCTGGCCGCGTCGGCCAGGGCGAGGTCCTGCCCGTCGGCGGTGTGCGGGTTCTCGTCGATGGCGGTGACCGCGGCGGTGTGCTCCGGCCCGGCGACGCGTCGCCGGTCGAGGTGGACGCCGGCGATCATGCAGCGCACCGACCCGCCGGCGAGCTCGATGGTCGGGATGTCGACCGAGACGATCTCGCAGGACTCCTCGATCGCCGCGACCTGGTCGGGTCGCAGGCTGCGGCGCGCCCGGGCGGACATGATCATGATGTAGCGACGCCGGCCCTCCGGCGTACGCCCGCACAGCTCGACGGCGTTGCCGGCGAACTCGCGGACCTGCAGCTCGGTCAGCTCCACGACCGTGCGCCCGTTGACCGAGAGCCGCTCGCGCACCTCCGCGCGACGCTGCACGTCGGGGATCATCTCCAGCGCGAACAGGGCGACGTCGGTGCCGATGCAGGCCATCACGTTGGTGTGGTAGACCGGCACGCCTTCGGCGTCCACCGCCTCGAAGGCCATCGGCTCGTAGCCGAAGTCGGTGCAGAACCGCTCCAGCACGTGGGTGTCGGCCCGGTGGCTGCGCGCCGTGTAGGCCACCCGCGACACGTGGTCGAGCACCATCGCACCCGTGCCCTCGAGGAAGATGCCGTCGGGCTCGAGACCCGAGTAGTCCACGATGGTCTGCACCCGGTAGTGCGACTTGAGCATCTCGAGCACGTCGGCCCGCCGCTCGTGGCGCCGGTTGGACGCGTACATCGGGTAGACCGCGATGTTGCCCCCCGCATGGGTGGAGAGCCAGTTGTTCGGGAAGACGCTGTCAGGGCGGGTGTGGTCACTGTCCTCGAAGACGTGCACGCGCACACCGGCGTCGCGCAGGGACTGGGCGACCGCGTCCATCTCGGCCATGGCCCGAGCGGCGATGGACTCCTCGGTCTCACCCTCGGGGAGATCGCTCTGGAAGGCGTTGTCGGCGGCGGTCGCCTGGTTGGGCACGAACCGCTCCGCGCGGATCAGGATGACGGCAGAAGGGGCTTGGGCGCTCACGGACGAAATCTAGATCATCCGGGTCGGTCGCCCGGGAGCAGGCACCTGAGGTCAACCGGTCCCTGACTCGGTCCGGTCGCGGTCGGTGGCCGTGACCTCGGACGCCTCGACCCGCACCAGCCCACGGACCACGAACCCGGCAACCAACGCACCGAGCGTGCCCAGGGCCAGATCACCCAGCGTGTCCTCGTACGCCGTGGCCAGCTCGGTGCCCTGCCGGATGAAGGTGAGCCACTCCCCCAGCTCCCAGGCCACGGCCAGCACGGCGCCGAGCCCGGTGACGACCGCGACGACCGCCCACGGCGGCCTCACGTTCCCCGCCACCAGCAGACCGATGCCGGTGAGCAGCAGCAACCAGTTGACGAAGTGGTTCAGGTCGTCCCACCACACCACGGAGTCGTAGAGGTCGAGGCTGTTGCCGGTGACGTCGACGAGGAACGGCAGCATCACCAGGCTGAACGCGCCGTACGGCGGCGACGTCGTGCTCCCCCTCCGTCGCCGGACCACCCACCACGCCAGCGGGACGACGAGCATGAGCAACGGGTAGGCGACCAGCCGGGCGCCGAACGCCTTGTCCGCGAAGCGCTCGATGCCGGGCCACCACTGGGCGACGGCGAGCTGGAGCACCGTCAGGACCAGGATGCCGGCCGGCACCCACGGCGTGTGCAGGCGTCGGGTCACCCGCACAGTGTGGGGCAGCGCGTGGCCGGGCACCGGCGAACCGGTTGAACGGGCGTCGTGATCGTTGTCGTGGGTGGCGTGGTTGGGTGGCGCCATGGACTTGGTGAGGCAGCTGCTGCTGTACGTGCACATCCTGGGCTTCGCCGCCCTCCTCGGCGGGCTGCTGGTGCAGCTCCGGGAGCCGGTGAAGCGGGTGAACGGCCTGATGCGCGACGGATCCGGGACTGCGTTCGTGGCCGGGCTCGGCCTGGTCGGCGTTCTCGAGGCCGGTGACGGCGCAGTCGACCACGTGAAGATCGCCGTCAAGCTCGTCGTCGGCCTGGTGATCCTGGCCATGGTGATGGGCAACGTGCGCAAGGAGCGGATCCCGGACGGCCTGTTCGCGGGCATCCTCGTGCTCACGCTGGTCAACATCGCCGTCGCGGTCTTCTGGTCCTCGGTCCACGTCTCCTGACCCCGGCCGGCGCACGCCCTGGACCACGATCAGAGCCTGGGCATCGCCCGATCGACAGGCAGTTCGGCCGGGGGCGACGCCAGTCAGGCGGGGCGGGCACCTGCCCAGGGGCGAACTGCCTGTTCATCGGTCTCGCAAGGCAGACCGGAACCGGTCACCCCACGGGTTCTCCGCGCCTCTCGCGGTCTCGACCGCACTCCCCGACGGCGGTGCGGCCACCGAGGCAGTCGCGGGGAAGGGCCACTTGCAGCGCCACGACCACCAGCGGCTGCACGAGGAGCACGCCGACCAGACCGGCGGCGAGGGATCGGCGGGAGGCAAGGCGCGGGCGACGCCACACCAACATCGTCGCGGCCGCGACGGCGAGGGCCGTGGAGACGATCACGACTGCGGGGACCGGGACCTGATTCATCCGACCCAGCTCGAGTGTGAACGCGGGTGCGCACATCGCCCGGGCGTACGGCGAGGCGGGGGCAGCCATCGTTCCCTCGTCGTCGTAGCCCGGGCAGGGATCGCCGAACACGGTGAAGGCAGTGACCAGTGCCAGGCTGACGAGTCCCCCGAGGAGCAGCGCCGCCAAGGAGGCTGCGATCGTCGCCCGTCTCGCCGGCGCGCGATCCGCCTGCAGGGACCGGGCGCGGATCTCGCCGCCACGAGGACCGGTGGGGGTCGGGTGCTCAGTACTCACGGTCGCCATGGTGCGCTACCGGAGTGGGTCGGACGAGGCTCCTCGCCGGTGCAGTCGCAGCCGGATCAGCCGCATCGGGACGACATCGCTGCTGGTCCGCACATCGGAGCACGACGGCACGCCGACCGGCGACGGCGTTGCGGCCGGGTGCATGCGTTCACCGGTGGGGGTCGTCGCCGAGGACGCGGAGGCGTTCCTGGTACTCGTCGTCGGTGAGCTCCCCCCGCGCGTAGCGCTCGTGGAGGATCTCCTGCGCCCGGGTGCGTCCGCTGCCGACTTCAGCGCGCGGCTCGGTCTCGTCTCGGCGAGGTCGCCTGCCGTTGCTGCCCCGGACCAGCAGGATGACGACGAGTGTGACGACGAGGAGGCCGATCGGCCCGGCGAGCCACATCCAACCCATGCCCCATCCGTTGCCCATCATGTGCATTCCCTTTCCTCGATTTCCGGCGCCGTACGGCTCCGGCGTGCTGTCTGCGGCCAACTCCTCCGGTCGCGGACCACTCGGGGTCACCGGGCCAGGACGGTGCCCATCATTCCCCGGTCCTCGTGGTCGAGGATGTGGCAGTGGTAGACGGTCCGACCACCGAAGTCCTCGAAGGCGACCCGGACCTTCACCCGGCTGCGGGCGGGAACGTTCACCACGTCGAGCCAGACCGGTTCGGACAGCTGTTGGCCGTCGGTCTCCACCACCTGCATGGGCCACACGTGCAGGTGGAAGGGATGGTCCATCGAGCTGTCGTTGCCGATGGTCCACTCCTCCACCGTGCCCATCCCCACCCGCTGGTCGGTCCGATCCGCGTCGAACTCCTGCCCGTCGAAGGTGAAGCTCATCGGGCCGTCGCCGCCGCGCATCATCCCGCCCATGCCCATCTGGAAGGTGAGCGAACGGCGACCGGCGACATCGGCGCCGCGCAGGTCGCGCACCTCAGGGGCACGCGGGATCCCGGCCACGGGTCCACTCCCACCTGCGGCGACTCGCAGGTGCGCGAGAGTCACCGGCCCACCACCGCCCGGCATCGGGCCACCGCCCATCATGGAGCCCCGGTCGACCGGGGTCGCAGTGAGCTCGCTGTCGCCTTCGCTCAGGTCCACCACCAGGTCGAGCCGGTTGCCGGGCGCCAGGACGACGTCCTCCAACGCCGTGTCCCGGGTCAGCCGACCCACGTCGCGACCGATGACCCGAGCCCGCTGCCCCGGCAGTCGCAGGGCGAGGTACCGGGATGTACAGGCGTTCACGACACGCCAGCGCTCACGCTGACCGGACCGCCCCTCGAGCTCCGGTTCGACACCTCCGTTGACCAGGACAAGCTCACCCTCGCGGCCCATCATCTGCTCCATGGTCGACGGGCTCACCAGCGAACCACCGGAGTCCAGGGTGATGTCGGAGACGACCAGGACCCGTTCACGGTCGACCGGGATCGCCTCGTCGTCCTCGACGATGATCGCGCCGTAGAGGCCACCGAACACCTGATCGGCGACGGTGCCGTGGTGGTGCGGGTGGTACCAGTAGATCCCCGGCGGATGGTCCTCGGGCAGCTGGTACTCGTACTGGTGCTCCGCGCCCGGCTCGACCGCGACGAACACGTTGTCCCCCTTGCCTTCAGGTGACACGTGCAGCCCGTGCAGGTGCAGGTTCGTGATCCCGTCGAGCCGGTTCACCAGCTCCACCCGCAACGTGTCGCCCGGTCGCACCCGCAACGTGGGGCCCGGCACACCGCCGTTGTAGCCCACGGTGGTCGCCATCCGCCCAGCGACCTCGTGGCTGCCGTGGACAGCCTTCAGTCGGACCTCCAGCAGGCCACCGTCGCTGCGAAGGACACGCGGCTCGGTGAAGGACTCCCCGGCCACGGGGTCCAGCAACGACGGGAACAGCTCGCGCCACAGTCCGACGCCACCGACGGCGGAGCTCGCCAGTCCGACACCGCCCATCATCAGCGCAGTACGCCGAGTGATCGGCCTCATCTCGACCTACCCTCCTCCAGCACTCGCAACCGATGCTCGTACTCCTCGGTGCTCAGCTCGTTCGCCGCGTACCGCTCCTCGAGGATCCGTCGCGCCCCATCGCTCGGCCTCGACCGAACGGACCGCTCCGGGCCCGGCTCGAGACCTCCCACCAGCACGCGCACCGCAGTCACCACGAGCAGCACGGCGCCGAGGACCAGGAGCAGCCCGTAGAGCAACGTCAGCACGGCCGACCCACCTCCGAGGAGTGCGCGGTCGCGACGTCATCGACGACGACGAGGCGTGGATGGAGGAATGGACTCGTGACTTCGCGGGCGGGACCCATAGCGGTACTCCCAGTGGAATCGGATGGCGGGCGGCTCGACAGGCGCACCGGGCACATCACCCGGGCGCTGGGCGCCGATCAGATCCGAAGAACGCTCAGCCTTCGCGCGAACGGTGGCGGGAGGGCTGCCTCGTCGATCACGGTCACGACCCGCGCCATCCGCGGAGGGAGGCGCCACGCCCGTTCGCGCGCCGCTCTGGCCGCCCACCACAGACCCATCGTCAGCCCCGGCGCGAGCATCATCAGGCACAGTGCGAGCAACCCGGCGTCGTCGGTCGGTGGAGCCTCGCCGCGGATTGCGTCGTCGTACGGGACCGTCCCACCCTCGGTGCTGTCGACGGTCATGACGATCCCCGGCGTGGCGTGGTGCCCGGCGTGGCCATCGGGCGCGGGACCCGAACCCAGTCCGTGCACGGCGATGATGCCGAGCGCGGCGGCGCACAGCAACACGGCCAAGGGAAGCGGCGTCCTCACGGCTCCCCGGCGGTGGTGGTGGTCGGGGGTCATCGCTTTCGAGTCTAGGCACGGGCCGACCGGTCCCACTGCCACGGTCGGGCAGTGCGCGCGACGACTACCGGTGGCCCACCGGCACCACCCAGCGGAACGCACTGAGCAAGGGCCGTCGACACCAGCAGGACGACGAGCAGTGGCACCGCTGCACGCCGGCTGCCTCGGCGGCCCGGGTCGCGAGCGCTGCACCGAGGTAGAGGATGACCGCTGTGGCCGCGACCCGTCTCATCTGCCCACGATACGTCGCCGGGCCCCGTCGGTGTCTGCGTCGGCGGCCCGGGCGGGGTGGTGCAGCGGGTCTCGGAGTCCGCCCGGCTGTTCGGCAACGTGTAGCACACTCGAAGCATGCTGACCCGATGCTGCGTGACGGTCCTGCTCCTGACCCTGCTCGCAGCCTGCGGTGACAGCTCCGGTCCCGACGCGGGCGGACCAGCCCCGGCCTCGAGCCCGACGGGTGACCTGACCGACGAGCCAACTCCCTCCACGACCACCGAGCCGACACCGACACCGACACCGACATCGACATCGACCCCATCCCCGAGCCGGTCACCAGGACCCACCAAGGCAGGCACCCGGATCCGGGTCTTCGACAGCGAGTTCGGGAAGATGCTGTTCGACTCGACCGGCCAGGCGATCTACCTCTTCGACGTAGAGAAGACGTCGCGACCCCGCTGCTACCGGGCGTGCGCGGAGGCCTGGCCCCCGGTGCTCACCAGGGGCGACCCGCTCGCGGGTCGCGGTGTCGACGGCTCGCTCCTGGCCACCACCGAGCGCTCCGACGGCACCACCCAGGTCACGTACAACGGTCACCCCCTGTACTTCTACGCGCACGAGGGCACGCGCGAGGTGAAGTGCCACGACGTCTTCCTCAACGGCGGCAACTGGTACGTCGTCCGACCCGACGGAGAGCCGGCACCAGCATGATCCACGCGGCGCCCGTGCCGCGGCCGGGTGCGCCTCGCTCGGAGCCATGGAGCCGCGATCGGCGTAGGCTCGTCTGACCGGAGGACGAGCACCAATACGCCGAGCGGGAGGCTCCTGTGTCCGATGACGTGAGGACCGCTCGGGTCGCCGGAGCCTGGTACCTGGGTCTGGCGGTCACCGGCATTCTCGGCTTCCTGCTCGTGCGCCCAGCGATCCTCGTGGAGGGAGACCACGCAGCGACGTTGGCGAACCTGCAGGACAAGGAGTCGCTGGCCCGACTCGGCATCGTCGTGGAGATGGCCACCGTCGTGACGCAGGCACTGGCGGCGATCTGGTTCTACAAGCTGTTCCGCGAGGTGCGCCACGTGGCCGGGGTGTCGGTCGCGGCGTTCGGGCTCGTCAACGCGGTCGCCATCATGGGCAGTGCGATCTTCGTCGCCACTGCCCTCTCGGTGGCCGGCGACGCCTCGCTCGCACCGGGCGGCGACACGGCCGCGGCCGTGGGCGTGCTGTACCAGCTCAGCACCGACGCCTGGGGGGTCGGCGCCCTGTTCTTCGGCCTGTGGCTCATCCCGATGGGATGGGCGGTGATCACCACGGCACGGTTCCCCCGAGCACTCGGCTGGATCCTGGTCGTCGGTGGGATCGGCTACCTGCTCAGCAGCCTGGTCGACTACGGCTTCGCGGACGCGCCCACCCCGGTGGTCGACGCGTTGGCCTTCCCCGCCACGATCGGCGAGTTCTGGATGATCGGCTACCTCCTGGTCCGCGGCATCCGGCCGAGGCCGCCGGGCTGATCTGGCGGCCGTCAGAAGACCGTCCAGTCGGAGTACGTCGTGAACGCATCCAGTGCGGCCAGCCCGGCGGCCGAGCTGCCGGACGGACCGAGCGTGGGGCTCCACACGCAGGCGACGCCCCGGTCGGGGATCACCGCGAGGATGCCACCGCCCACGCCGCTCTTGGCCGGCAGCCCGACCCGGTAGGCGAACTCCCCGGCCGAGTCGTAGGTGCCGCAGGTCAGCATCACCGCGTTGATCCGCTTGGTCTGCCGGGCGGTGAGCAGCCGCGATCCGTCGGCGAGGACCCCGTCACGGGCGAGGAGAAGCCCGGCGAGTGCCACCTCACGGCAGGTCATGGAGAGCGCGCACTGCGCGACGTACTGCTCGATGACCTGGTCGACGGAGCACTCCAGGTTGTCGTAGCTGGCGAGCAGGTGCGCCAGCGCGTAGGTGCGATGGCCGGCCTCGAGCTCCGAACGCGCCACCTCGGGGTCGCTGCCCACGTCGGCGCGGCCGCTCTCCCCGCGCATCAGGCCGCGCAGAGCTCCGCAGGCGTCCCCCGTCTGTGCCTGCAGCCGGTCGGTGACGACGAGCGCACCCGCGTTGATGAACGGGTTGCGGGGACGGCCTGCCTCCTGGTCGAGCTGGAGCAGCGAGTTGAACGGGTTCCCCGACGGTTCGCGCGACACCCGCTCCCAGATGCTCTCTCCCCCGGCGGCGACCACCAGCGCGAGGGTGAACACCTTGCTGATGCTCTGCACCGAGAAGCGCACGTCCGCGTCGCCCACGGCGTGGACCTGCCCGTCGCAGGAGGCGACCACCATCCCGAACTGGTGCGGATCCACCGCCGCCAGGCTGGGGATGTACTCCGCCAGCCGCCCGCGACCCACCTCGGGAGCGGCAGCCTCCTGTGCGCTCAGCAGCGCGTCCTCGATCTCCACGTCGCCATCCTCGCGCACCTGTCGGCCAAGCCACCGGCCCGGTGAGCCCAGATCCCCGGACGCACGCACCGGCTAGGCTGGCGCGCGTCCTCCTCGGCAGGTACGACACAGAGAGTGGTGCTGCATGGGAACCATCGTCGTCGGCTATGTCTCCAAGCCCGAAGGGGAGGCCGCGCTACGTCGCGCCATCGAGGAGGCGACGCTGCGCAAGAGTCGCGTGGTGGTCGTGAACTCCGCGCGCGGGGGCGACGACTTCGACGGCCGCGCGGCGCGGCAGGCGGCTGAGGCCATGCAGCACGTCACCGACCATCTCGAGTCGGCCGGTGTGGACCACGAGGTCCGCCAGCTCGTCCGTGGCCACGACCCCTCCGAGGACCTCATCGAGGTCGCCGCCGAGAACGACGCCGAGATGATCGTCATCGGACTGCGCCGTCGGTCTGCGGTGGGCAAGCTGATCCTGGGATCCAACGCCCAGCGCATCCTGCTCGACGCCCCCTGCGCCGTCCTGGCCGTCAAGGCGGACGCCTGACCGACGCCGACGCTCGGGCGCCATTGGCGACGGGTGCGGACAACCGCTCGGAGGTCACGGCCGGTCGACTCCGGTCAACGAGACCGCGCAGGCGACGGGCCCTGCCCGCAGCCAGGGGCATGATGGTGTTCTCCCGGCCGTCATGGAGGCCACGATGGAACCGATACCTGTTGAGGATGCCGGCACGGGCCGGCGGAGCGAGACCGAGGACGACCAGGACGTTCGGCCAGGTCGCCAGACGCAGGAACCCGACTCGGAGGACGACGGTTCGGTCCCTGACAAGCAGATCGCCCGCTGGAAGGGCGAAGGGGGCGCGTGGCTGCCGACGGACTAGCCGTGCGGTGAGTCCCGAGGCACGCGGCCAGCGCGCTCGCGACCCATCGTGGACCGGGCAGCGGCGCTCGCCGAGGCAGCAGGTTTCAGCGCGTCCGTCCGGGCAAGGCTGAGCTCGTCGTACTAGCGTGCGGCACGCGTTGCCCGGTCCCGACTCGACGCCTGACACCCCCTGTGATCCCGAGGACGAGGAGAGCCAGTCATGCCGAACGCCAGCACGACCTCGAAGGAGAGGTCATCAGGGCTCTCGGCCGTGATGCGGCCGATCAACTCCGTCGTCGAGCGCTTCATCCCCAGTGCCTTGGTCTTCGCCATCGTGCTGACCTTCATCGTGGCGATCCTCGCGTTGACCCTGACCGACACCGGCCCGGTCGACGTGGTCAAGGGCTGGGGCGAAGGCCTGTCG
Organism: uncultured Actinomycetota bacterium; assembly: GCA_963815595.1. Lineage (GTDB taxonomy): Bacteria > Actinomycetota > Actinomycetes > Propionibacteriales > Nocardioidaceae > Marmoricola. The sequence goes on from CAWFHA010000007.1 coordinate 1,444,937, forward strand.
GGTCTGCTGGCGTTCATGACGCAGATGGCTCTGATCCTGCTGCTCGGCCACACCCTGGCCAACACGGGCCCGGTGCGGAAGCTGTTGAGATCGCTCGGCGGGCTTCCCAAGACCGTGCTCCAGGCCTATCTCTACGTCTTCCTCGTGGCCGCCGTCGCGTCGCTGATCACGTGGGGGCTCGGCCTGGTGGTCGGCGTGCTGCTGGCGGTCGAGGTTGCCAAGCAGGGCCGCGAGAAGGGGCTGAACCTGCACTTCCCGATGCTGGTCGCGGCCGGCTACTCGGGCTACGTGGTCTGGCACATGGGCTACTCGGGCTCCGGCACCCTGGCCGCAGCCACCGAGGGCTCGTTCATCGCCGAACAGCTCGGCGAGACCGTGCCGATCAGCGAGACCATCTTCGCCTGGTGGAACATCCTCGCGATCCTCGCCACGATCATCGTGGTGGGCATCGGCCTCGCCCTGGTCGCCCCACGTGCGGGCGACGAGGTCACCGAGCTGAAGGCTGACGCCCGGTTCGACGACGACGTGGTCGTCGACGACGAGGTGGTCACCCCGGCCGATCGAGTCGACGCCAGCCGTGTCCTCACGATGCTGGTCGGCCTGGCTCTGGTCGCCTACCTGGTCATCCACTACGCGGAGGGCGGCACCGCCACCCTCGACATCGTCAACTGGACCTTCCTGGCCCTGATCTTCCTGCTGGTGAAGAGCCCCTTCGAGCTGGTCGGGCTGGTCAAGAACGCTGCCTCGAACGTGGGTGAGATCCTCCTCCAGTTCCCGTTGTACGCCGGGATCATGGGGATCATGGGCACCTCGGGGCTGATCACGGTCTTCTCCGACTTCATGGTCGAGACCGCCGGTCCCTCGACCTTCGGGGTGCTGGCATTCCTCTCGGCCGGAGTGGTCAACTTCTTCGTGCCTTCCGGTGGCGGTCAGTTCGCCGTGCAGGGACCGGTGATGCTCGACGCCGGCGGCCGACTCGGTGTCGACCCGTCGGTGACGATCATGGCCATCGCCTACGGCGACCAGTGGACAAACATGATCCAGCCCTTCTGGGCGTTGCCGGTGCTGGCCATCTCCGGGCTGAAGATCCGCGACATCCTCGGCTACACCATGGTCACGCTGATCGCGTCCGGTTTCGTCTTCGCTGCGACGATGTTGCTGCTCGGCATGGGGAGCTAGCTGCACTCCGCTGACGCCCCCTGATGCGCGGGACTGGTGAACGCGACGAGTCCCTCACCCGGTGCCTCTGCCGGCTCCTGGCTGGCCGCGGCAAGCAGTTTGCCGACGGGCCAGCTTCGACGGCGTCCCGGTGAGCACCGGGTGACCCCGCGGCCCGGCGGGCAATTCCGTTGGGCGTCAGTCCCCGGAGACCAGGAAGGCGACCACCAGCGCGGTGCGCATCAGCCCCAGCAGTGGACCGAACGGCAGCGCGAAGCCGATCCAGAACACGAGCTCGACCGGAAGCAGGACAAGCGCCAGCCACGGGGCGATCGTGGCCTCCCCCCAGAGCAGTGCACCCAGCACGACCTCGGCCGTGCACGCGGCCACGAAACCGAGCAGCAGCGCGACGCTCGTCGGGAGTCCCCAGCGCTCGAAGGGCCCCTCGCCGTAGGTGGGGAAGCCGAGGAACGTCCACACCTCGCCCTGTCGCGCGTAGAACCACGCGCCGTAGACCCCTGGGAGGCCGAAGCCCACCCCGAGCACGAGGGAGCAGACTGCGGCAGCCCTGGTCACGATGTCCCCCAGCTCACGCGAGCTGTCGGCCCTCGACCGGTGCGGTGAGTCCGCGGTGCGGAACTGCACAGGCCGCGATGAGGGCAAGCATGAGCGAGCCGCCGAGCAGGGCCGCGGCCACAGCTCGTGGGTCGCCGGCCTCCAACTCCGGATTCATCGCCACCGGTGCCACGGACATCCCGATGGCGCCGGCGCCGGCCAGCAGCCCCGCGAGAAGGCGTTCGCGCATCGGGCCGCGAGCAGACACGGCGTACCCACCCGCCATGCCCAGGAGAGGCACGGCGATCGCGCCGCTGCCCTGCCCGGTGGTCGCGAGCCGAACGGCGTACGACGGCACCACCGCGACGACACCGAGCCCCAGCGGTGCGGCAACGAGCCATCGCGATGTCGTAGACCCCAGGCTCTGGCGGTGCCACGCGTGGCCGAGCACCCCGCCGACGACAGCACCAGGGGTCAGGACCAACGTCACGGTGGCCGAGGTGATCCGCGGCTCTGTCACCAGCTGGGTCATCCAGAGCCTCAGGGCACCCGACCAGGCCACGCCCGCGGCGCCTCCCAGCAGCACCGCGCCCAGCGCGGTCACGGGCGGGCTGTCGGGTGCGATCGCCGAGGCCGCGGGGCCACGGACCGAAGCGATGTACCTGCGGTACTTGCGCCGACCGACCAGGCGCCAGAGGACCTTCACCGGCGGTGGCAGCGCGCCCAACATCATCGCCACCTCCTCGGGCGTCGCGACCTCGACCAGCGGCCCGGTGGCGATCCACCGCTGGGCAGGCGTGAACTTCTCGAAGCCACGCTCACCGACCTGCTTCCACTCGGCCTCGGCCAGGTAGCGGTCGATCAGCGGCACGACGGCCTGCTCCTCCTCGTCGAGATGTCCTTCGAGGACGACGAGGAAGTCGCCGAGGCGGTCGGCGAGGACCGTGGAGGTCGTGCGTGTCGGGTCCGAGCGCCATGCCGACATCGCCGCGCGCACCTCGGCGACCGACTCGTCGATCTGGCGGTGCTGCTGCCCCATCCGCTCCACCAGTGGTGCGTCGAGCCCCACGCGGTCGAGCAGCTTCGGCCAGATCAGGTCGTCCTCCGTGGTGTGGTGCAGGTGCAGTCCGTCGAGCAGGAAGCCGAGGTGGTCGGCGACCGCACCCACCCACGTCGCGTCGGCCCCCCGTACGTCGTGCACGAGCGCCTGCACCTCGGCGAACTGACGCCGGAAGATCCGGTGGATGATCGGCATCTCACGGGCCGCCGGTCCTCCTGTGCCGGCCATCGTCAGTCGGCCTTCCAGAGCGCGTACCCGAGAGCTGCGAAGAGCAGCATCCAGACCGTGATCGCCAATCGCGCGAGGACGAACGGGCCCATGAGTGCAGGCGTCATCGGCACGAACACGAAGATTCCGGCGCCCAGCACCACAGCCCCGCGCCATCCGGTCCAGCGCCCCCGACGGCGGACGGCGATGCCTGCCAGAATCAGTCCCACCCCGACCGCGACGCTGGAAGTGCCGTAGAGCGCGTCGAGAAGACCGGTGCCGTCGCCAGGACGGGTCGAGTTGCGTGCCGTGATCGCGAACAGCTCGGTCACGGCGAGCAGCGCCATCCCCGAGGCGGCGAGGCCGATGCCCCAGCGGGCGCTGCGGCCCTGGGTCATGGTCTCCGCGCGGGCAAGTGCCGCGATGCCCGCGAGCAGGCCGAGGTGCTGGACGAAGAACCAGATCTGGATGCCGGTGAACTCGCCTGCAGTGTTCGGGAAGCTGAACATGTCCTCGGGCACCCGGGCTGGGTAGACCGCCAGGACGATGCCACTGACGGCTCCGAGGATCCCGGCCGCCAGGCAGGTCGCACCGGCGCGGGCGACCCAGGCGGGAACCGTGGTGACGGGCGTCGTGCCCGTCTCGGTGTGGGTCATGAAGACGGCTCCTCTCGCTCCGAGAAGCAACGCCCCGGGGTGGAGTGTGCTACAAACTCTTCAGGTAACCTGAATACTCTGCAGATCCGGAGTTGTCAATGGCGCATGACCTGAACACGGTCTCGATGCTGGGACAGGCCTACAGCCTGCTGGGCTTCCAGATCGTCGACGGGGTGGTCGGTGCCGGCTTTCCGCAGAAGCCCAAGCACTCGGCCGTCTTCGCCCAGATCTCGCTCGAGGGCTCTCGGCTCACCGAGCTCGCGCGCAAGGCCGACATGACCCCGCAGTCCATGGCCGAAGTCGTCGACGAGCTGGTCGACATGGGCTACGTCACCCGTCAGCCCGATCCCAGCGACGGCCGAGCCAAGCTCATCGTGCTCACCGAGCGCGGGCGAGACGCCGTGGCAGCCGGTCGCCAGACGATCGCAGGCCTCGAGGAGCAGGTGACCGCGATCCTGGGCGAGCACGGACATCGCGAGCTCCGGCGGCTGCTGACCAAGCTGCTCGACGTCGTGAACACCTGAGGCGGCCTCAACGGGCCCGCGGCCCGGCCCCGGTGCGGCGGCGCGACGACGATCGTGGATGTCGGTCCCTTGCTGGCTGGCGAGCTCGACCGACCACTGCGCTGATCGGCCTAGCCCGAGGTCAGGGCGGCGCCGTCCTTGGCGCTCGCCCTGCGTGGGCATTCGCACGTGCGGGACAGCCTGTCGAGCCGCTGGCCCACTTCGCGTGCAACCGCTCGAGCGCGCGAGCCCGGCAACGGGAACCGTGCGTGCGACTCGGGCGAGTGCCGGGCGAACCCCCACACCACCCATCCGGCGCCGATGATCAGCCCCAGGGAGATCACCCGGAACAGAATGGTGCCGGCGATCGCATCAGCAGGCGACGTGCCTCCAGCCACCAGACCCAGCACCAGGGCCACATCGACGACGCCCAGCCCTCCAGGGACGAGCGGCACGCTCAAGGCCGCCATACCGGCCGTGTACGCCAGGAGAACCGTCCCGAGGGACGCTCGATCGGCTCCCACGGCCACGAGAGACAGGTAGAGGGCGAGCGCGTCCAGCAGCCAGTTGACAAGGGCCAGCAGAGCCGTCACGGCGAGGTCGCGAGGCCCGATCCGTACGGCGGTGAGCTCGTCGATGACTGCGTGGACGCGCGTCACGCCGCGATGAGGATCTGCGCGCAGGATCCGGTTGCCCGTCGCCACGACTGGCGCGACGGTTCGCCTGAGCAGGCCGGGTCGGCGATTGAGCGCTCGCACGGAGACCGCGACCAGGACCGCGAGCGCCAGGTAGCCCATCACCGCGGCGACGTCCGTGCGGCCGGTGACCATGAGTCCCGCGACGAGGCCGATCACCACCAGGGCACCCGCGGAGATGGCTCCGCTGAAGGCGATCACCCACGAGGCGACACCGGCAGACGCCCCCATGCGGCGCATCCTGCGGAAGGAGAACACGGCTGAGAAGGCCGGCCCCCCGGGCAGGGTGTCGCTGAGCGAGTGCGAGGCGTAGGCGAGCACGGCGGCGCTCGGCAAGGACACCGCCGTCCCCCCGACGCAGAGGAGACGCCGCTGCATCCGTGCGTAGGCCCCCATGGACGCCACGTCGGCGAGCAGCGCCAGCCCGAACCACCACCAGACCGGTGTCTGGTAGTTCTCGAACGTCGCGACGAGCCATGGCCACCCGACCACGAGCTCCACCAGGAGCAGCAGGGAGACCGGGATCACGACGAGGCCCCTCGCGCGACGGTGCAGCGGCCCCGGACCAGCGCGCGGGGTGCTGTGAGCACGGTCACGGCCAGCGGAGACCCGGGTGACCCGGTCGTCCTGCTGGTCGGCACGCATACCCCCTAGGGTATCGGACCCGCGGTCGTGCCGGGCAGGGACGTCATCCCGACCTGTCCCTCCGAGCGGTTCGTGGACGGGTTGTGGGCGCAGAACGGGGCGTTGGTCGGCGAGCATCGGGTGGACCGAACCCCGAGCTCGCTGCCGTCGCCGCGTCAGTCCCCGACCCGGCCGGTGTCGTAGGCCCACATCGCGATCTCGACCCTGTTGCGCGCGCCGAGCTTGGTCAGCAGGCTCGCGACGTGGGTCTTGGCAGTCGTCAGGCCGATGAAGAGATCGGCTGCGATCTCGGCGTTCGTGCGGCCGCGGGCCACCAGCGCCAGCACCTCCTCCTCGCGCTCGGTGAGCGGCTCGACCGGTTGCGTGCGGCGGCTCGACGGTGCCCTCGCGGCCAGGGTGGCCAGCAGCCGTCGGGTGATGTTCGGCGCAATCAGGGCATCGCCGGCGGCGGCGGCGTGCACGGCCTGGACGAGCAGGTCCGGTCCGGCGTCCTTGAGCAGGAAGCCTCGAGCGCCGGCCCGGAGCGCACCGTGGACGTACTCGTCCAGGTCGAAGGTCGTGATCACCACCACGGCCATCGGGTCCGGGACGTCGCGGCCCGCGAGGAGCTCGGTCACCTCGATGCCGTCGAGCCCGGGCATCCGGATGTCGACCAGGCACACGTCGGGGCGGAGCCGACGCGCCAGCTCGACTGCTGCGTGGCCGTCGGCTGCCTGGGCCACGACGTCGATGTCGGGCTGGGCGTCGAGGATCATGCTCAGGCCGGTGCGCACCAGGTCCTGGTCGTCGGCCACGAGCACACGCACCGTCATCGGCGTACCTCTGTCGGCAGCTCGGCGTCGACCGCCCACCCGCCCTCGGGCGCCGGCCCGGCGTGCAAGGTGCCACGGAGCAGCTGCACGCGCTCGGTCATCCCCAGCAGCCCGAAGCCGTGGCTCGCCGGCCGAGCGGAGTCGATCTCACCGTCGTCGGTGACGCGCAGCCGGAGGCCACCGGCGTCCCGGTCGACCCGGATCTCCACGCGGGAGGCGTTGCGGGCGTGCCGCAGGGCGTTGGTGAGCGACTCCTGCGCCAGCCGGTAGACCGCCGCGTCGACCTGGAGCGGAAGCCCGTCGAGGTCGGCCGGCAGCTGCACGTCGACGACCGGGAGCGGGTTGCGACGGGCGAGGGAGACGAGATCGGCGACGCCGGGCTGAGGGGCAAACTCGGCCGGTTCCCCCTCGCGCAGGACCCGGACCGTCGCCCGCATCTCCGCGAGCGTCCGGGACGCCTCCGCCTCGATGACCGTCAGCGCCTCGAGTGCCGCTTCAGGTCGCTGCTCGGCCAGCGTCCGGCCCGCCTGCGCCTGCACCGCGATGGCCGAGACGTGGTGGGCGACCGTGTCGTGCAGCTCGCGCGCGAGGCCGACCCGCTCCTGGCTGCGGACCTGGTCGAGCGCCCGGCGCCAGCTCTCGGCGCGGTAGCGGAAGGCGGCGCCGCCCGCCGCGGACGCCGTGAGGACGGCGAACCCGCCGATGATGTCGGCCGGCCCGGTGTAGTCGGCCACCGTGCCGAGCACCGCGACGACCAGCACCACCGTCAGCCCGGTCACGATCTCGCGCCCGGCACCCCAACGGACCAGCGCGTAGACGAGCACCAGGACGTAGACCATCGTGTTGAGGCCGATGCCTGCGGGACCGCCGGCCAGCGTCGCCAGTCCCAACGCCCCCGCGGTGCCGAAGGCGACCACGACGCACACCAACGGGTGCGTACGCCGCCACAGCAGCACCGGCGCGAGCCCGACGGCCACGACCGTCGCGATCGGCCGCCACGGGACGTCTGCCCGGAAGACGCCCTCGAGGAGAGCCGCCACCATCACCACGCCGACCAGCGCCCAGTCGCGTGGCATCGGTCCGGGCGCGTCCGTGGCGCGGGGCTCGGCCCACAAGGAGCGCAGGGCGTCGGTGATCACCCACCCAGCCTAGGGATCCGGGAGCCGTCGCGGACCGGCCGAAAGAACGAGTCCACGCCCCTCCTGACGGCCGGACGGTCCGGCCTCGACGCCGATGTGCGCGGGTCGACGCTCCGCGAGCGTGGACCCACCGGTCGGAGAGGCCCGACCACCGAGCAAGGAGAACTCCCATGTCACGGTTGCTGTATCGCTGGGGGCGCTGGTCGGCCACCCGCCCCTGGGTCGCCATCGGCGCCTGGGTGCTGCTCTCGGTCCTGGTCGTCGCCACCTCGGCCGGTTTCGGCAAACAGCTGGACGACTCGATGGCGGCGCCCGGGACCGACTCCCAGGCCGCCGCCGACCTGCTGGCGTCCGTCGACAGCGGCGCCGCCGGGCTCACGGCGTACGTCGTGGCGACGCCGAGCCAGGCCACTGCGACCTTCGTGGACTCGCGGCCGGCCCGCGTCGGCCTCGACCAGCTGGAGTCGGCCGTGGATGACCTGCCGAAGGTGCTGGGCACGACCGAGGAGCTGTCCCCGGACGGACGGGTGGCACTGGTGCGGGTGCAGTACCCCGAGATCGGCGAGCTCGCTGCCTCGGACCTGACGGCGCTCAAGGCCGTCCTGGCGGAGTCGAGGGCGTCGTCGTCGCTGCGGCTCGAAGCGGGGGGCGACCTCTACTTCAGCTTCGAGCAGCCGGCCGCGAACGTGGGCGAGGTGGTCGGCCTGGTGGTCGCGGCGGTGATCCTGGTGCTGGCCTTCGGGTCGTTGCTGGCCGCGGGGCTGCCGCTGGCCGTGGCGCTGTTCGGGCTGCTGGTCGGGGCCAGCTCGCTGCCGCTGCTCGGCCTGCTGGTCGACATCCCGGTCTGGGCGCCGGTGATGGGAGCCATGGTCGGGCTGGGCGTGGGCATCGACTACGCGCTGTTCCTGCTCTCGCGCCACCGGGAGTACCTCGCCGCTGGCCTTCCGGTCGCAGAGTCGGTGGGCCGCTCCCTGGCGACCGCCGGGCAGGCGGTCATCTTCGCCGGCGGCACCGTGGTCGTCGCGATCCTCGGGCTGGCCTTCGCCGGGCTGCCGTTCGTCTCCGCCGGCGGCCTGGGCATCTCGGCGGTGGTGCTCGTCATGGTCCTCGCGGCGGTCACCCTGCTGCCGGCCCTGCTGGGGTTGGCGGGCCATCGAGTCCAGGCACGCGGGCGGCTGGCCCGGCGCCGCGACGGGCACGGGCCTGGAGCCGATGCCGCGGTGCTGCGCTGGTCCCGTTGGGGTGCGCACGTCTCGCGGCACGCGGCGGCGTACGCCGTCGCCGGCACGATGGTGCTGCTCGCGCTCGCCGCGCCCGTCCTCGCCCTACGCCTAGGGCTGCCCGACCAGGGCAGCTACCCCGAGGCACGCACCGAGCGGCGGGCCTACGACCTGGTCGCCGAGGGCTTCGGCCCCGGCGCCACCGGTCCGATGGTCGTGGCCGTCGACGTCTCGCGGGACCGCTCCGTGGTGCAGCCCTTGGTGTCGGCGCTGGCGGCCGATCCGGGCATCGCGACGGCGACAGCCGCTCCGGTGGACGCGACCTCCGACGTGGCCGTGATCGTCGCCCAGCCGACGACGACGCCGCAGGACGTCGCGACGGCCCGGACACTCGACCGAGTGCGCAGCGAGGTGCTGCCCCGCGCGCTGGAGAGCAGCCCGGCGACCGCGCACGTCGGGGGCTACACGGCCACCATGTCCGACCTGGGTCAGCGCGTGAAAGAACGCCTGCCGATCCTCGTCGTCGCGGTCGTGGCGATGTCCTACCTGCTGCTGATGGTGCTGTTCCGCTCGGTCCTGGTGCCGCTCAAGGCTGCGGTGCTGAACCTGCTGAGCGTCGCTGCGGCGTACGGCGTGCTGGTGATGGTCTTCCAGTGGGGCTGGGGCGCGAGCCTGATCGGGTTGGAGTCGACGGTGCCGATCATCTCGTTCATCCCGCTGTTCATGTTCGCGATCCTCTTCGGACTCTCCATGGACTACGAGGTCTTCCTGCTCTCACGGGTGCGCGAGGAGTACCTGCGCACGGGCGACAACGACTACGCCGTGGTGCGAGGGATCGGGGTGACGGCGCGGACGATCTCCTGCGGCGCCGCCATCATGGTGTCGGTCTTCATCGGCTTCGGGTTCGTCGACGACCCCCTCCTGAAGATGCTCGGCCTCGGCCTGGCGACCGCGGTGTTCCTCGACGCGACCCTGGTGCGCCTCGTGCTGGTGCCCGCGACGATGAAGCTGCTCGGCGACGCCAACTGGTGGCTCCCGGCGTGGCTGGACCGGCTGCTGCCGAAGCGGGACCCGCAGACCGTCGGTGACAGCGTGCCGGCTCTCGAGGAACCCGACTCGGACCGAGGGGCACACCAGCACCCGGTGCCCGCCGGATAGGCCGCTTCGCAGTGCCGGCCCAAAACCGCCTCTGATCTGCGTTTCGGCAGGTCAGAGGCGGTTTTCGGTCGGGCTGACAGGATCTGAACCTGCGACCCCTTGACGTTGATCAGGCGCCGAAACGACGTTGGTTCTGCTTGCTCGTACCGCCCCTGACCTGCAAGGACTCCGCCTTGCGACCTTGCGGGAGTTCGTTCGAACGAGTGACCATGGGACGGGATCTGACGGGGTTGTCGACGTAGTAACGCCCATCGCCTTGTGTTGACGTTGACCGCCCGATAGCTGCCCCAAGTCTCTTCACCATGAGCAGACGTGTGCCAGGGCGCATCGACAGTCTTGTCCTCTGCGGACTGGAAGCAGCGGCTCGACCTCGAGTGCTGGACTGATCCCCGATCGGCCACCGTCCCGATAGCGGATGGGCGCGCGGCGGCGCAACTCCGTGGTCAACGCTTGCAGGATCGGCGATGATCGCGATCATGGCTTCTCGTACATCGAACTTCTGCATCGACTCGATCGACCCGTACGCACAGGTCAAGTGGTGGTCACAGGTACTGGATGACTTCCGCCTCCTTGACGAGGCGGAGATGGGGCCCGACGAGGAGGAGTGCTGGCTGGTGGGGCCGGACGACCGCGAGATCATCTTCGCTCGGGTCCCCGAGAAGAAGATGGTCAAGAATCGCATGCATGTCTGCCTACGCCCGACCGACTGCTCACGTGAGAAGGAGGTCGATCGCATCCTGGCGCTGGGCGCCACGCTCGTCGACGACCGGCGCGATGGTCCGGACAAGGGGTGGGCCGTCCTCGCTGATCCCGAGGGCAACGAGTTCTGCGTGCTGACCCGTTACGTCCCCACGAGCTGAGAGGCACCATCGCGTCCCCCAGTCCGAACCCCATTCGGACGTCGGCGTCCCGCGGGGTGTCGGATACGGGAGTCGGCGTGTGGTCGGTTCAGCGCTTTGAGGACGCCTCAGCGAGGCCGGCCTTCGCCGCGACCCGTTGGCGTTCGATGGCGCGGTCGACGGTGGACCGGCCGACTCCGAAGAGCTCGGCGACCTCGAGGGTGCTGTATTCGCCGCTGCGGACCAGGGACACCAGGTGAGCTTCTTGTTCGCGGTTGAGCCTGGGCTGCTTGCCGCGCAGGCGGCCCTTGGCCTTGGCGACCTTCATGCCCTCGACCGTGCGGAGCCTGATGAGGTCGGATTCGAACTCGGCGACCATCGCCAGGACGTTGAACAACAGGCGCCCGACCGCATCGGTGGGGTCGTAGACCGACCCCACCAGGCTCAGGCTGATCTGTCGGACGGTGAGCTCGTCGGCGATCGCTCGGGCGTCCGGAAGAGAGCGGGCGAGTCTGTCGAGCTCGGTGACCACGAGGGTGTCGCGGGCGCGCACGCGGCGAGTGCCTCGCGGAGCCCAGGTCGTTCTCGGTTGGTGCCGGTCAGGCCGTGGTCGACGTAGATCCGCTCAGTCTCGACGCCTAGTGCGAGCAGTGCATCGCGTTGGGCGGTGAGGTCTTGTTGGTCGGTGGAGCAGCGGGCGTACCCGACAAGCAGTGCACTCATGGCGCACCTGCAAGGGTGGGCCTGGCCGAGCCACGGGCTGCGGTCGGCTCGGGCATCGGGCATCGGGCATCGGGCAACGCCCGACCACACCAGCCAGCGGCTAGCTCGCCTCCTGGCGCAAGGCCCAGGTACGCGACCTCATGTCATGGTCGTGGACCCCGCTCGTGCCTGCCATCGACGCCCCCCTCCGGGGAGGGCTCAGTCTGTGGGCGCGGTCGTGTCCCATGGATTGAGGCACGGGACGCCGAGGGGTTCGAAGTGTTTCGTGTTCCGCGTCGCGATGGTCATCTCTGCAGACTCCGCGACGGCGGCGATGAGGGCGTCGTCGAACGGTGCCTGCTCGGGAACCCGATAGGCCGCGAGGATCCGGGCCGCCGGCAGGTCGAACGGCAGTACCCGGTCGGCGAACGTGGGCAAGACGTTCTCCTCGAACCAGCGACGCAGGACCGCTCCTTGCTCAGCGTCGAACCGCTCCTTGGCAAGCACTCCTCGCTCGATCTCCGCGATGGTGAATGCTGAGACGAACTGGTCACCGACCGGAACGGACGCTGCCCACACCTCGACGGACCGGTTGCGCCCTCGGACCCGCAGTGCGGACACCACGTTGGTGTCCAAGAGATATCTCACAGTTGCGCCGAGCGAGCCGTCAGGCCCAGCCGCTCGGGCTCGAACTCGATGTCGGCACCCTCGTCGGTGCCCAAGAGGTCAACGATCGTGATGGGCTCGCCCGCCAGAGCCTTGGTGAGCACTTCGCGCGCCTCCGCCTCGACAGACCGGTGACGTTGCTTGGCACGCGCGCGAAGCGCGGCCTTGGTCCCCGCGGGAAGGTTGCGGATCAGGATCTGTTCCATCACGATCACCTCCGATATCACACCAACGATATCACTGTCAGGTTGCAGCGTCACGCCACTTCCTCGGGACCTCCCAGCAGCGACCCGGATGGGCGGCAGAGCCTGCCGCGGCTCCTGGTCGATCACCGGATGTGGATCCCTCTGCGGGCAGCTATTCGCCTTGCCAACCGCGGAAGCGGTGCAGGGTTGCGGTCTTCGGATACGAGCCGTTGGGTTCGCCGATCTCGAAGAGATCGAGCATGAGGAACAGGGGGTAGTCGGGGGTCTGTGGGATGCGCCGCAGCAGAACGTCCTCGCAGCCGATCAGGGTTTCGCCCCGGCCCCAGATCGCGGTCCAGGTGTGCGGCAGGGTGGCGTCGAAGGGGAGTTTTACCTCAGCCATGTCCGTGGTCAGCCTCGTGTCGCTGTGGGCTTTCAGTCCTGTGCGGGCCGTGCTCGTGGTGCCGATGCCGGCGGCATCTATCTCGAACACGCAGACCTCACCCGCGTCGGCCTCAGTCCGGTGCTCGGTGCCGACCAGCCAGGCGGCCAGCATGCAGCCCGGATCGCGCGTCGCGCTGACCGTGACATCGATACGCCCTGCCGATGGAGCCCACAGCAGCCGAGTCGAGGTTGCCGTCCGCACGAAGAGGCCGTCCTCTCGGTGACGGTGCGTACCCCGGCGAGAGTCAACTTCACCCGAGAATGTGCCGGTCTGGAGATTCGAGACGCGCATCGGTGCGTCCTCGGCTCTCCAGTCGACCTGGTCGGCGTCGATTCGCAGTCGCAGGCCCTCCGCAGTGTGGTCATACCGTGCGGCCGAGCGGTCCGGGGTTGTCCAGTGCGGGAGGTAGTGGTCCACCCACAGATCTGGACGAACACCCGAGAAGTCGTCCTCCACATCCGGATGTCGGGCAGGAGGCGCCGGCATGTTCAGAGTCTCGGACACGGCACCATGATCCACGCTGTCGGTGTGCTGCGGTGGACCAACCGTCCGGTAGTGGATCGCCTACCGGTCGCGGTTCCTGTGACTGAGAAGATGAGTCCTTACCCAGACTCCTCGACACCAGGAGAATCCTTGATCAGCATCCAGCCTCAGCTGTGGGTCGACCGAGGCGCTGAGGCCGTAGCGTTCTACCAGACGGCATTCGGGGCGACGGTCCTGCATCGGGTCGGCGAGGGCGAAGATATCGTGGCGCAGCTGGCCGTCGGCGATGCCGCCTTCTGGGTAGCGGCAGCTGGATCAACCCCCGGCCGTTTCAGTCCCAAGTCCATCAGCGGCGCGACTGGCCGCACGCTACTGGTCGTGGACGACCCGGACGCGCTGATGGCCCAAGCCCTCGAGGCTGGAGCGACAGAGGAGTCGCCCATCGACGACCAGCACGGCTGGCGCCTCGGAAGACTCGTAGACCCGTTCGGTCACGAGTGGGAGGTTGGCAGCCCCGTGGGAACCTGGCCGCCAAGCTGAGTCCGCCGCAACTGCCCGCGTCCCAGACGACGATCGCTTGCAGGACGAACAGACCGGGACGTTTGCTGACGTAGCGCGCCACTGGCGCAGGTTTCTCAGTAAAACGCTCTAGGAGGAGCATCGCTGACACCCTCAGCGATGCTCCTCGACCAGTTCCGCGACGAGTACAACCACCGACGTCCACACCGCTCGCTCGCCCACCGCGCCACCCCGGCCACCACCTACAACACCCGCCCGAAAGCCACCCCCGGCACCGAGCCGGACACCCACGACCGCGTGCGCCGCGACAAGATCAACAAGGCCGGCACCGTCACCCTGCGCATCGCCGGCCGCCTTCGCCACATCGGTATCGGCCGAACCTACGCCGGGACCTACGTCATCCTGCTCGTCCAGAACCTCAACGTCAGAGTCGTCCACGCCGCCACCGGCGAGCTCCTCCGCGAGCTCACCATCGACCCACGCCGCGACTACCAGCCCACCGGCAGACCACCCGGACCCACCACAAAGAACCAGCCCGGACCTACGTTTCGTAGGTCCGGGCTATTCCGATGTCCTGAGACATCACACGGTCGGGCTGACAGGATTTGAACCTGCGACCCCTTGACCCCCAGCACGCAGGCGGTCGGTATCTGTCCACCTTTGTGGAAACCCGCGCTGACCTGCGAACACAATGGCCTGCGTTGTTGCTGGGCTTTGCGGGCATCAGCCGCGTTTGGCCCGTTTCAGATGTGGTTTTCGACTAGTAAAGGACCAGCCTCTAGGACTCGGTTGCGGCGATCAGCCGCTGTCAATATAGATCCTGAACGGTCGGCGAGGCCGTCAGGAAGGGCCCCCGCCTCCTATGGGCCGTTGTTGGCGATCGCGGGCAGTAGACAAGCGTGGCCGAGGTCGCATTCACGAGCCCCTTCCCGCAGGCGGATCCCCTGCGGGACAACACCGGGCCGTCCTGACCACCGTGCGAACGTCGCCAGGGCGGGTTCGACTTGCGGGACGGAAGGGACCGGAGCGTCGAGCGCGGCCTGCCCGCGGTTGACAGTCATACGCGGTGGTGTGACGCACGTGGGCAACAGACACAGGGTGCCCTGTGGCGAGAAATTGGCCGTGTGGATTGGACGCTGGCGGGTGCTCGGTACATGTACGTGGTGAAGTAGCCCCCAACGTGCAGGAGACGTGATGACCCTCGATGAGCAGCTGAGTGCCTCGGCCCCGCCAGTGTTCGCCCCCACGGTCGACCTGGACCGGGAGCTGGCGTTCGCCATCGCGGAGGCGGAGCGGCTGGCCCGATCGCCCCGTCGGCACCGCCGCCGGCTGGCGATCGGCGGCCTGGCGGCCCTCGGAGCGTTCGCGGTCGGTACGGCGGCCGCGGGCGCGGCCGGCCAGCTCCCCTGGTTCGACACCGCGCCCTCACGGGGGGTCGCGGCAACGGCGACCGGGGAAAAGTGCGATGTCGTCTATGGGGTCAAGGGCATCGAGGTCTCCAGCCACCCGGTGGACGCTGCGACCCGCGCGTCCGCGATCGCCGCGGCGGAGGAGTTCCTCGAGGGCTTCGATGTTTCGAGCGTCCGCATCGACGACGACTCGGTTGCCAAGGTGCAGAAACTGGTCGACGCCGAGCTGGTGAAGCAGGGCCTGCCCACCACGGCGGTCGCCGTCTCGATGGCCATTACCTGCGACGGAGCCGCGAAGTGAGCGCTGCCGCGCGGACGGCGCTGCGCGACGCGTCTAACGACCTTCTGGCGTACTTCGTCCGCCGGGTGCCGTCGCGCGAGGACGCTGCGGACCTGTACGGCGAGACAATGCTTACCGCCTGGAAGAACATCAACAAGCTGCCCGCCGGACGGGAGCGCCAGCGGATGTGGCTGTTCGTGATTGCCGCCAACACACTGAGCAACCACCGGCGGACCGCCCAGCGCCGACTGATCCTCACGGACGGGCTCCGCGACCTGCTGGCCGTCACCGCCCCGCCGCCGGACGTGGAGAGCGCGTACGCCGTCCGCGACGCCGTCCTCCGCCTCCACGACGCCCAGCGCGAGCTGGTCATGCTTATCCATTGGGACGGCTTCAACATCGTTGAGGCCGCTGAGATCCTCGGACTGAACGCCTCAACCGCGCGGAGTCGGTACGCCGCCGCCCGGGTCACGCTGCGCGAGGCGCTAGTAGACGCCCGGGCTTGATGGTCCCGGTTCCCAGCTGCGAGGCAACGCCGGCACCGGACAGTCCCCCTCGCGGGGGGCGACGAGAGCCTTATGCAGTGCCCAGAGCAGCCTACGAGTAACCCTGCACCGGCTTGGAACCTCTTTGCCTACGTGGCGGGAAACGGGTCTGCTGCACGGATAGGTGACGTCTGATCTGTGGCGCCAATGGGGTGCCACAGAAGGATGTCTGTCGCGGCGTTCACTTGTTTCCCCGTGCGAAAATTCGTTCAGCGAAGCTGCGCGCAAACGTCCACAGGCTCCAGCAGCGCAACGCACTCCGCGTGGCTAGTCATCGGGAAGGCGTACGTGACCCTGAGCGTAGGTGCCATTCTTTGCGGCTGGCTGCGCTCATGAAGCCAAGTGGTCCCTGACCTGCGGCGATGCCGATTGAGACGACTGAGGGCATCGGCACGCCCTTGCGGGTGGTTGCGAATCAAAGCGAGCCCAATCCGAGCCCTCCCGTCAGGAGGCTCCGACGTTCACACACGACTGCAGCCAACCGTCCTGGCACCGCAACCAGAGACTGCCGATGGGGCCGGATCGCATAGGCACAGGCCCACCGGGGGTCAGGTCACCCGAGCCGCGATGAGGCTGGCGCACTCCTTAGATGAGGCGGTGCTGGTGTCCACGACGAGGTCGTAGACGACACCGCGGTGAACCGCTACCGCCTGTCCGGCTGCCATCCCAGCCGGACGGTCCCCTCGCGCCCCCTCGCGAGCCTCCGCCACCTCAGGTGCGCAATGGACACCGACCCAGAGCACCCTCAGCCCCCCGAGGTGCTCGCTGGTCCGCTGCTGCGACGCCGCGCCGTCGAGGAATACGTCGTCGATGATCACTCCAGCACCGGCCCGTGCCATCGCGGCGACTCCACGCGACCACGCGGCCTCCAGCGTGCGCCAATGGTCACCAAGGACGACCTCCCCCTGTGACCCGTACGAGACCACCGACGACGGCGCGACGTCGATGAGATCATCGACGCCCAGCAAGAGCCACGGTCGCGGCAGCAAATCCTGCAGACACCGCCCGATGCTCGTCTTGCCGGCGCTCGACCCACCGTTCAGTACGACGACGTCGACAGCCATGCCCAACATTGTGCGCCGTGTCGATGGGCGATGGGTATGCAGGACCCATCTCGAGCGGTGAAGGGTGCACGCTCATGCCGCTGACGGTGCGCGGATCTGCCGTGCTTGGTACTGCCTCAGCCCATGCTGGCAACGATCCCACTGCCACCATTCCATTGGGCACGCAGGCGTGGACCCAGAGGGTGCTCGGGTGAGAGGTCGAGGTCGGTTGCGATCGCGGGCGCAGCGTCGGCCTCCGGTGGCTCGCCCGGAACGACAGACAGCCGGACGGTCGGCTCGCGGATGCCGACGCGCTGCTTGTGGTCCCATATCTCTTCGACCCCCTGGTCCTGTTCGCCCTGGAGCGCTCGTCGGAAGCATGCGACCGCGACCGGGTCAGCCGTGCCGTTGTAAATCCACCGGCGGCCAAGTGCGCTGTGTTCCATCGTTGAGATGAGGTCTTCTTCGGCTCCCGCAAGAGGGACGCCTCGATAGGTGAGCACGATCTGACTGGTATTCGGGCCGGAGCGCGCGATGAACGCCTCGACTCCGACCTCGCCGACTGGGTCGTCGAACCGGTAGGTGCCGAGCAGCGTCACTGCCTCACCAAAGATGCGCTCCAGCAACTCCGCTCTGGTGGGACTGACGCTGGCCTGGTGGATGATCGCCATGACTCGAAACCGTAGTCGTTGGGTTGGGCAGGAGACCCAACGCACGGATCTGCCGCTGACGGTGAGCGAATCTGCCGATGAGCGGTCGTGCGATGTCGACTGGCCGAAACAGGCGGCTACCTGCCCTCGGCGGGTGCTGCAGGCGAGCGGGCCGGTCGGGTGAAGTACAAAGCGACCGAATTTTCGCCCGTCCACAACATGTGGCGTGCTGAGGTGGCCAGCAGCCTCGGTACGTGCCGTGCCCAGCGGGCGACAGGCTAGCGAAGGGTCTTGCCGTACCAGCGGTCAGAGAACGGCCCGCCCGAGTGGGCCGGGGTCTCGCTGTAACCGAGGGACGCGTAGAGCCTCTGGGATTCGACGAGATCGTTGCGGGTGTCGAGGCGCAGCGCGACAAGGCCCATGCTGCGGGCACGTTGTTCGACCTCCAGCATCAACCGGCGTCCCAAGCCAAGCCTGCGAAACCTTTCGGCTACGTGTAGCCGCCGGACCTCCCCGACCCTAGTGGACACGCGTGCGAGAGCCACGCAGCCGCAAACGACGTCGGTACCGACCGTCGCCACGAGAAAGACGCCGTGGGGTGCGACGAGGTCCTCACTCGGATGCTGCGCTAGCGCAGTCTCAAGTTCATCTGCGGTAGCGGGCCGACGGTAGTAACGGCTGGCAACATCATGAAGGTAGGCGCGCATGGCCTTCTCAGCCGATGCCGAGCTCGGCACGACCGCGCTGACCACTATGTCCGACCCAGGGTTTGCCTCGCCACTCATGCTCCACCTGCCGCCACGGCGTCATTGTGGATGAGATGACCGGCACCGGCCAGGAGGGTGAGCATGCTCGCTGGGATCGCAGCGTGCAGCCGGTGAGCGCGGTCTACTGGAATCCAGGCGTCGTCCTCGCCCCACACGATGTTGGGTCGGGACGCTGAAGGCGCCGAGGAGCGGTTCGAGCTCAGCGGTGAAGCACGCGTCAGCTTGCGCGACTTGGCGGTGAAAGGCCGCTTATCCCTATGCGTCGCACCAGGGCTCTGTGAGCGTGTCGAGGTCTTCCACGCGGAGACCGCGACGGCTCGCGCCGGCGAAAAGCTCCTCGCACCTCTGCGTCGCAGCAGGTCGAGCGGGAGTAGCGGCGCCATTCGGACGGCTGAGTCCAGCACGGTGATCACTTTGGGAGCGCGCGGGCGTACCGCTGCTGCAGGGTGCGGACGTGCTCGACCAGCTCTGGTGGCTCGCTGACGTGGAAGTCGAGGCCGAGCATGCCTACCCACACCGCGACGGTCTCGATGCTGTCCCCGCCGGTGACCAGGACCGCATGTCCCTCGTCGATGGTCTCGACCACGCCAACTGCGGGGTTGATCCGGGCCAGAACCTCCGAGGCGGGGGCGTCGACCGCGATGCGGGCGTGAACCTTCCAGCCGTGGAAGGCGACGTCGCGGAGCACGAACGCCGCGTAGTCCCCGCCGTCCAGCGGCGCTGCGGTGAACCGGGACGCTCCGGGCAGCCGCAGCTGCAGCCAGTCGACCCGGAACGCCTGCCAGCCACCCTCGGGGCGTCGCCGGCCTACGACGTACCAGCGCTGTTGCCAACTGACCAAGCGGTAGGGATCGGCCTCCACGGGCGTCTCCTCAGGTCCGTAGAAGAAACGGATCCCCATCCGGTCGCGTACGGCGTCGGCAAGCGCGGCGAGGAGCCCAGTGTCGACGTGCGGGGCCGCGACGTTCGTGCCGGTGTTCGACGGCCCGACCTCGGTGCTCTCGTGCAGGGCGCGGATCCTGCGGGCAAGCCGGGCCGGCAGCACCTGTTCGAGCTTGGCCTGTGCGCGTCGACTGGTCTCGCCGATACCCGGCACCGCGGCCGCGGTCCCCAGGCCGACTGCCACCGCGACGGCCTCCTCGTCATCGAGGAGGAGGGGCGGCAGCCGGCCGTGGTCCCCCAGCCGGTAACCCCCGGCCGGTCCGCGTGTGGAGTCGACCGGATAGCCCAGTTCGCGTAGGCGCTCGACGTCCTTGCGGAGGGTGCGCTCACCAACGTCCAGGCGGGTCGCGAGATCCGCTCCGGACCAGGAGCCCCGGGTCTGAAGGAGCCCCAGCAGGGCGAGGAGCCGCGCCGATGTCCCGAGCAACCTGACCCCCGTCTCGAACTCGGTCGCACCGATGTCGACCGAGGTGAATGATCCGGAACGAACCGTGCCGGAACCCTTCGTAACTTAGCCGCATGACAACCACCACGCACACCGATATTGCCCAGACCACGCTGATGATCCGCCCCTTTGAGGTGGCCGTCCCGCAGGCGGATCTCGACGACCTGCAGAGCAGACTGGCGCGCACCCGGTTCGCCGCTGAGGTCGCCGGCGACGACTGGACGCACGGAGCGCCCGTCTCCTACCTGCGCGACATGGTCGAGTACTGGAGCACGTCGTTCGACTGGCGCATCGAGGAGGCGAGGATGAATGAGTTTCCGCACTTCCTCACCGAGATCAACGGACAGACCGTCCACTTCGTGCACGTCCGCTCGGCGTGCGCCGACGCGACACCGGTCATCCTCTGCCACAGCTACCCCGGGTCGTTCGCCGACTTCCTCGACGTGATCGGCCCGCTCACCGATCCCGAGGCCTACGGCGGCCGCGCCGAGGACGCCTGCCACGTTGTGATCCCGAGCGCGCCGGGCATGGGTTTCAGCACTCCGCTGGCGGGACCCGGCTGGACCATCGCCAGGGTGGCTCAGACATGGGACACCCTGATGCGCGGCCTCGGCTACGACGCCTACGGGGCGCACGGCTCTGACATGGGTGCCTTGATCTCACGCGAGCTGGCCGCCGCCAACCCCGAGGGATTCCTCGGCGCGCACGTGCTCCAGCTCTTCGCCTTCCCCTCCGGCGACCCGGCCGAGTTCGAGCTCATGACCCCGGCCGACCATGCGGCGCTGGAGTTCGCCGGCTGGTTCCAGACCGTCAATGGCTTCGCGCTGATGAATGCCTCGCGGCCGCAGACGATCGCTGCGGCCCTGAGTGACTCCCCCGTCGGCCAGCTCGCCTACAACGAGTTGTTCGAGAACTTCGGCAACGGGACCAGCCTGCTCAGCCGGGACCAGGTGCTGACCCAGGTGAGCCTCTACTGGCTGACCAACACCTCTGCCGGTGCTGTCCGTTACTACTTCGAGGAGAAGGCGGTCGAGCCGCAGGTCAACACGGGCCCCATCGGGGTCACGGTGTTCGCCGACGACTTCGTGTCGATGCGACCGTTCGCGGAGCGCGACAACACCGACATCGTGTCGTGGACCGAACGTCCCACGGGTGGCCACTTCGCCTCGATGGAGGTCCCCGACGCACTCGCCGAGGAGGTCCGCACGTTCTTCGCCGGCCGCCGCAGCGCCTAGGAAGGAGGCGCGCGTGATCCGACACGGTTGGGCGCGCCTCCCGAGGCCGCGAGGCGGCGGGATCGATCCCATTCGCTTGCCCTCGAGTCCTAGCAGGTTCAACAGAACCAGTGCGTCAGGTCGGAGTCGC
The DNA here is from genome assembly GCA_963815595.1 of uncultured Actinomycetota bacterium. Classification (GTDB taxonomy): domain Bacteria; phylum Actinomycetota; class Actinomycetes; order Propionibacteriales; family Nocardioidaceae; genus Marmoricola. The sequence goes on from CAWFHA010000007.1 coordinate 1,466,030, forward strand.
CGTTCCCGGAATGCTCTCGGCCGCCTTTCTGCTCGCGCGGTAGAAGTCGGTGTCCTGCGTACACCGCGTCAGCGGTTGAAGAGTTCGTCCCGATCGGCGATAGTTAGGTGTGTGCCTAACTATCGCGATGAGCTCGACGCCGTGCTCCGCGCCCTCGCTGACCCGACGCGACGGGCCATCGTGGAACGGTTGGCAAAGTCCCCAGCGGTCGTGTCCGAGCTCGCGGCCCCGTTCTCGATGGCGTTGCCGTCACTCATGCAGCACCTGCGCGTCCTCGAGAACGCGGGCCTGGTCACGTCGCAGAAGCACGGACGCGTCCGAACCGTGAGCCTGCGACCGGGCGCTCTCGACGTCCTGCACCTGTGGCTGGGCGAGCAACGAACCCCCGCAGAAGACCAAGCCGACCGACTCGGTATCCACCTGACCCGCACCAACCCCAAGGAAGCCTGACATGACCCGTGTTCGCATCGACCTGTTCGCATCACTGGACGGCTACACCTCGACCGGCCAGTCCCCGCAGAATCCGATGGGTGAGGACTGGGGGCGCCTCTCGGCTGCCTACGTCGCGACCCGCACGTTCCGCGAGCGCGTCTTCGGCGACAGCAGCGGCACCGGCACGACCGGCCTCGATGACTCGTATGCCGCCGCGCACGTCGAGGGCATCGGCGCCGAGATCATGAGCGCGGCCATGTTCGGCCTACACACGTTTCCCGACGACCAGGACTGGAAGGGCTGGTGGGGTGACCAGCCGCCCTTCGGCACCCCGGTCTACGTCCTGACCCACACCGCACCGCGACCCGCGATCCCGACGCAGGGCGAAACGACGTTCCACTTCCGCAGCGCCGCCATCGAGGACGTACGCGCCGAAGCGACCCAAGCTGCCGACGGCCTGGACGTGCGCGTCGGTGGTGGGGTCAGCACCGCGCGGGAGTTCCTGCGCGCCGGCCTGGTCGACGACCTCCACGTCATGATCGCCCCCATACTGCTCGGCCGAGGCACTCGGCTCTGGGACGACCTGCGCGGCCTCGAGCTCACCCATCAGGTGAAGACCGAAGTGGCCGAGAGCGGCACGACCCACGTCACCTTCACTCGCTAGGAGGCCCCATGCCAATCGAACGCCGGCTCGCCCGCGCCGACTTCACCCTGACCCGCGACTACCCCGTCCCCATCGAGCGCGTCTGGAACGCGTTCGCCCAGGAGGACCAGAAACGAAGCTGGTACGGCGCCGGCGACACCAGCGAGCCTCGCGAGTGGGCCTTCGACTTCCGCGTCGGCGGACACGACATCGACGAGGCCGCCTTTCACCACGGTCCGGTCTCTCGATACGAAGCCACCTACACCGACATCGTCGAGCACGTCCGCATCGTCACCACCTACGACATGTGGATCGACGGAGTCCACATGTCGACGTCACTGGCCTCGCTCGAGTTCGAGCCGATCACCGAAGGCACCCGGTTCACCCACGTCGAGCATGGTGTCTTCTTCGACCAGTTCTGGGCCGACGGACCTGGCCGCGAGGCAGGCACCCGGGGCCTGCTCGACCATCTGGGCCACCACCTCGTCCCCTGAGACCACGCACCCGAACGGATCAGTCGCTGGAAGATTGCGCCGCACGGCGAGCTGCCACCCACGCAACACGCGCTCGTGGGACGCGGCGACGCGACCCGTCGTACCGTCCCGCATGGGATCCCCCTGCGGGACGGCTGAATCGCTCGTCGCCGACTCGCCCAAGCGCGCCCACCGTGCTCGGTGGCGGTTCGCTCCACGGGACGGTTTGAGACGACCCGAGCCCCCGCTGCACTTCGTGCACCATGACGGATTGGCAGTCTGGCCACGATCAGGTCGCGCATGGCGGGTGGGCCCGGCAAAATTCGCGCAAGGCGGCGTTGACCTGCTGGGGCCGCTCGAGGCTGCTCATGTGGCCTGCCCCCTCGATCACGACCAGCTCCGTGTCAGGGATGGCCTCGTCAAACTGGCGGGCTACGGTCAGCGGCGAGCGAGCATCCATGTCGCCCCAAATCAGCAAGGTGGGGACGGCGATGTGAGGCAGCAGGCCACTCAGGTCGGTTTCCGCCATGATCGTCAGCTCTTGGCCCAAGGTGGCGGGGCGGACGTCGGCGGCAATGGCGGCGAGCAGGCGCACCGAGTCCGCAGGCGGATCGCCTGCAAAGAGTCCGGGGAGCGTGGGGTCGAACTCCCCGGGCGGTAAGGCGAGCATCTGGCGGGCGCCGACGACCCGCGCCTGGACCTCTTCGGCGGAAAGCGACCCCTTCCAGCCGGCATAGGTGTCGATCACGATCAAGGTCGCGACAAGCCCGGGGTGACGGCGGTACAGCTCCAACACCACCGTGCCGCCCCACGACAACCCGGCGACGTGCGCAGGCCCGAGCCTCAGCGACTCGATGAGAGCTGCGAGCCCGTCCGCGAAGCCCGACAGGGTCAACCCCTCGGGCAGGTCGGAGGACCCGCCTGCCCCCGGCTCGTCCCAGGCCACGACGGTGAACTCGTCAGTCAAGTCCGCGAACTGCGGTTGCCAGATGCGGCCGTCCTCGGCCGCGCCGTGAACAAAGACCAGAGGAGGCCCTTCACCGGCCCGCTCGTAGGCAATCTTTAGTCCGTCCGCCTCGACAAACTCCACCCCTGAAAGGTAACCGGGCCGCGCCGGTGTGTCGCGTCCCCAGTTGCCTCGGTGACCAGTCCCGGCGAGAGCTGCTTGATGACACGCGCGGCCGTCAGGATGCGATCGCACCCCGACCCGCTCATCGGCCCATGCCCGTCAACCGATCCGCTTGCGGTTCGAGGAGTCCCGTATCCGAGACCCATGCGGGACGAAGCCGCCGTGACGGGAGTCAGGCGCAGAGGGACTCGTTGGACGTTTGGTCATCCGGGGCGCACCTCGACGGTGCCGATCCGCAGGCGATTCCCATCGGGGTCGGCGACTTCGAAATCACGACCCCAAGGCATGTCGTCGATCTCAATGACGCCAAGCTTGTTGGCGACAGCATCCAAGTCCTCGACGTACAGGTAGACGAGCGTGCCGGGACGGGCGTCGCCGGTGTGCTCAGAGAGGTGCATCCTGAGATCACCTCGCGCCATGCCGACATAGAGCGGAAGCCCGGCCTCGAATCGGTGCTCCCACTCCTTCACGAAGCCGAGCTGCTGGTACCACGCAACGGCGGCATTGGCGTCGGCAACGCGCATAATCGGCGCCAGATACTCGGTCATGCGCCCGAGTCTCCCGCAGCAGATCCCCAAGAGACCAGACCCGCCGTCGGATGCCCGCAAGGGATCGGCTCGCGGAGCGTGCCACAGGGGGGGGATCGCTCACCGGTCAGAGATCCCCTGAGTCCCGGCGGCGACCGGCTCCCAGAACCGAGCGGTGTCGCCGTAGCGGGTTCCTCAAGCGGCCACCTCGCCTGACTCGGGTGGCCAAGACCTAGGCGCGCTGGGGATCCCTCTGAGCCACAAGGACCACGGCTGGCCCGCTCTGCCGATCGGCGGCTAGGCGCAGCTCCGCTACGGGTCTCAGCCCTGCCTGCTCGACGAGGGCGGCGAGCTGTTCGGGTTGCCACTGGTGCGTCGTCCAGCTGACGGGGATTCCGCCGTAAGCCTCCGTGCGGGACAGGTCGTCGTCGCCGACATGTGTCGCGATGATCAGTTGCCCACCGGGAACCAGCGCTCGGGCGAAGGACGACAGCACCGGCGGCAAGAAGTCGCGGGGCAGGTTGAACAATGACCACCAGCCGAGCACGCCACCGAGCGAGGAGTCGGTGAGGTCAAGATCGGTCGCCGAGGCGACCCTGAAACTGCACTCGGGGTGCAAGCGACGCGCGTTCTCGACCATGCGTGGTGACAAGTCCACTCCCGACACGTCCAGTCCCCGTTGCGCCAGGTACGCCGTCACGGTGCCCGGTCCGCACCCGACGTCGAGCACGGGACCGAGGTCGACGACAGTGTCCGCGAAGGCGTCGACCGCGGCTCTCAGCCACGGCTGGGCGCGGATATCCCCCAGACACGCCGTCGTGACGAGGTGGGCGTAGCTGTCCGCTACCCGGTCATACGAATCGCGAACGATGTCGAGATCGGCAGGACGTCGCGAAGATGAGGAACTCACCGGCCCGAGGTTAGGGATGACGCGCCACAGCCACGTCGGCGACGCGCCGAATCGGCTTTCAGTCACCCGACCTCGTCGATCAAGGACAAGCAGAAGGGGTGGCCGTCAGGGTCCGCGAACACCAGGCAGTGCGCAGCGTTCGGCTGGTGTTCGAAGAGGCGCGCTCCGGCGCGCTCCACGAGCTCTGCGCCCTGTTCGAGGTCCTCCACGTGGAAGTCGAGGTGCACCAGAGAGGAGTCTTCGGGCCAGCGCGGCGGCCGGTAGTCGTCGACGCCCATGAACTCGATCCGGGCACCGTCGCAGCGCATGCTCGCCCACTCGAGCTCGTGCACGAAGGTGACCTCGCCGGCGGTGATGTCCGCATAGAACGCGGCGAGTCGCCCAGGGTCTGGGCAGGCCAGAGTGATCGAACTGAAGCGCACCATGGACGACATCTTGCCCCACGTCAGGTGGCGCAGGTTCCCAATGCGGCAGCACCGACGGTCCTCTTCGGGCGGGATCCACTCGGACTTGCGTTCCCGCCCAGGAATGGGGCGCAAGGGGATCGTTGACCGGCATGCTCCCGGCGCACACCGGCGGTGGTCATTCGGGTGAGGCACGACCTAGGTGATGAGCGAGGCGACGGGTGGCGGACAGCTCCGCCGAGATCTCGACCGGATCGTCGTACATCTTCCCGCGCAGTCGAGTAGGAACGAGGTCGCCTTGATGAGCGAGGCATCGTTGCCCGACTCCCGGCGGGCCGTCACTGGGGCGTCCGGTCGCCTCGGCCAGATCCCAACCGTGGACAAGCGTTTCGACCGTGAAACCTCGGGCGGCTTCCTCGGCGGTGCACGTACCCCAGGGAGCCCGGAGTTCTGCCTCCCCGTCGATGAGCGACCAGGTGGCGCGGAGCTCGCCTGCGAGGTCTCGGTACACCCCGGGGAGTTGATCGTCGGCAACGTCGCTCACGACGTGCGGGACGTGCGTTGTGGGCTCGCCCGTGGCGGTTCCGAGGCCGCGGTAAGCGGTCCCGATGAGGTGGCCCATCAGTCGCCGGACGTCGAACTCCTTGCAGGGCATCGGCAAGCTGAGCTTGTCCCAGCCTGTTTCCTCCATCAGGTCCGCCACCCAATCGACTGCCGCAAGATAGTCGGCACGCTGAACGACAAGCACCATGGATGCGACGTTAGCCGTCTCGGCCGACTGCGCCTTCGCGCTGTGCCGATGAGGGATCGACTACCGGCGCTCACTCTTCAGCGAATTGAGGAGCTTCAGAAACCGGCGGCTCCGCGGCACTGCACGAATCCGATTGCTGAGTCGGTAGTCCGGCTGCTTGGTTAGTCACATGGACTTCGATGGCATGTGGGCTGAGCCCGACAGCGACCCGCGAGAGGCGCTCGAGCCCGGAAAGGGCGAGAAGGCGGTGCTTGCGGAATACCTCGACCGCTATCGGATGACCTTCGAGCTCAAGTGCGAGGGACTCACCGCCGACCAGCTCGCCACTCGCTCGGTCCCGCCGTCGACGATGTCGCTGCTGGGTATGATCCGCCACCTCGCTCGGGTCGAGCACTCCTGGACCCGCCGGGTCTTTGAAGGACAGATCGAGTTGCCGCGGCTCTACCGCACCGAGGAGGACCCGGACCTGGACTTCAACCAAGCCGTGGCCGACGACGAGGTCGTCGCCGAAGCGTGGGACACCTGGCGCGGTGAGGTCGCACATGCCCGGGCCGTTTACGCCGACCTGGACCTGGACGCGCCGGTCGACGTCCACGGTCAGGAGGTCGAGGCGCGCGATATCGTCGTCCACCTTGTCGAAGAGTATGCCCGCCATGTCGGCCACGTCGATCTGCTGCGTGAGTGCATCGACGGCCGCACGGGCCAGTAGGCAGTGGGTGGACCGATCCTGGAGCGCGGGCCACGCCCGGGATCGGCTTCTCTCATAGCGGCGATGCGCGTGCGCCGTTCTTCAGTTGGGGATCCGCATGTGGTGACGTCGCGAGCGGCCGGTCCGAGCAACGCCGGTACCGTGAGGTCATGGGTGTCACTCGGATCGTTCCAAACCTGCCCGTGTCCGACGTTGCGCGAGCCAACGACCTGTACGCGCAGATCTTCGAGCTCCGGGTCGGCATGGATCTCGGTTGGGTCGGGAATCTGGGTGCCGCTGACGCCACCGTGGTGCAGCTTCAGGTGATGACGAGCGATGCGGCTGCACCGTGCAACCCGACCGTAAGTGTTGGCGTGGCGACTCCGGCCGAAGTCGATGCGATCCATGAACGCGTTCTTGCTGCCGGGCTAAAGATCGTTCATCCGCTCACGGACGAGGACTGGGGAGTGCACAGGTTCTTCTTCCGCGACCACGACGGCAATGTCGTCAACGTCGTCGCCCACCCCTGATCACGAAACCAGGCCATCCGCGTCTCACTGGCGGATCCGCCAGCGGGACGGCGGCGATGTGGCGGCCGATCATTCCCCGTCCCCGTCCCCGTCCCCGGCGCCGTCGCCGTTGCTGTCGCCGGACGCGGTTGGCTTACGGAACCGCCCGGATCAGCCGAGATCAGTGCAGCTCTGGACGTGGACATGCGCCGGGCATGTGGTGACCAAGACTCTTGGTCAGCCGAAGAACGCGGCTTCGACGGTCGACGGCCAAAGGCATAGCAGTCGCCCCCCGTCGGGACCCGTGCGAAAACCGTGAACGGCGCCTGGAGGGATGAAGACAAAGGTGCCTGGTCCGATGCCTTCGGCCGGGTCAGAGTCGGTGTAGAAGGTGTACAGCCCCTCTAGCACGTAGAACGCCTCGGCCTCGTCGTGGACGTGAGGCGGATTGTCGAAGTGCGGCTCCTGCCACGCCTCGCCGAGCGCCCAGTGCCCGCCGGTTTCGGTCCGGGCCGCCTTGCGGGTGATGTGCGCCTTTAACTCGCCCATCGGCAAAATGATGCTGTCCCCGTCGGCCGGACCGCGCAGGATGACCTTCGGTGCGTCCCGCTCGTCCATGCTCAACTCTCCATCGAATGGCGATCAGTCAGACCAAGCATGACCCTGATCCGCCCGCAACGCGAGATTTCTTAGTCTTGTGACCTGGTCGAGTTCGCCACGGGCAGGAAGATCCACGGAGAGTTGGATGCGGATCCGACTGCGATCGCCTGGCTCAGCCGGTTGGCCACGGTGATGAGCTGATAGGTCCCGGCCTCGACCTGACCGGCTGGCTGGCTCGACACAGCGTCCAGCTTGCCCACTCATCAAGCTGAGAGGACGCCCTGGTACCTCTATCTGGGCGGAATGGCGCGGGTCGCCGGCTGCGGGTCGCGCACGCGGCGACTGTTCCCGTACGGGGAACCCTCCACGGCTCCACATGCAGGGAGCGGAGCTTCCGGTACTCGGCCGTCCCGTAAGACCCGTCCGGTACCTCATACCGGGAAGGGGAGGGCACCCGGCCGAAAAGAGCCCGCTACTCCCCCGCCCCCAAAACATCGCTCGCGGCGAACCAGGGGCACTGCGCCAGGGCCACGATTTGAACCGAAACCCTCTGGCTAAGAGCGCAAAACACAGCAAGTTCGATCGCAACCCGACAACCGACGTCCGGCGGCAGCAGAGGGCGCCGCGAGCGCCTCACCGGTCGGGTCCCCGTGGACGCCGCTGGCCGCGTGGCACCTGCGTTCGCTCCAGAGGGTCGAATACGGATCAATTCTCCACAGCCTGCGCGGTGTGGGCTGCACACCTTCATTTACGAGGGCAAACCTGTCCTCGTGATCACGAAGGAGCACACGATGAGTACCACCGTCGACACCAGCCACGAGAACATGATCCTCACCATTGACGAGGCGGCGGCCTACCTCGCGATCCCGAAGGCAACGCTGTACACCTGGCGGACTCGCCGGGCCGGGTTCGGGCCACGCGCCGTGAAGATGGGCGGTTGCCTACGCTACCGCCGCGCGGACCTCGACGCGTGGATCGTCGAGCATCTCGAGCCCGCGGCAGGCGAGTAGGCGATGGCCAGGCCACCACTCCCCCTCGGCACCTGGGGGACCATCACCACTGAGAAGATCCGCGACGGCAGCTATCGAGCATTGACCCGGTTCCGTGACACCGACGGCAACACTCGTCGCGTCACTGCGACTGGTCCGAGCAAGGCGGCTGCGGAGCGCGCGCTTCGAGACGTCCTTGGCACGCGCACCGCGCCAGCAGGTGAGTTCCTCACGGCAGAAACCCGACTGATCGACCTCGCCAAGCTGTGGATCACTGGTCTCGAGGCTGAAGGACGAATCGAGCAGACCACCATCAACGAGTACCGCCGGGTGCTGGACAACCTGGTGCTACCCAGCGTCGGTGGGCTGAAGCTTCGCGAAGCCACCACGGGGCGGCTGGACCGGTTCCTGCTGAGGTTGCGCGATCAGAGCGTGAACCGCCAACGCAAGGCCAAGGTCGTTCTCGGGGCCATGTTCGACCTCGCGGTCCGACACGACGCGATCCCGACGAACCCGGCCCGCGGGACGAGCCGGGTTCACCGACCCAAGCAGGAGACTAAGGCCCTGCGGGTCGAGGATTTGATCAAGATCCGCGCCGCCGTACGCCGGTGGGTCAACGCAGACCGCTCCGGCCCCAAGGCCACCGGCGACATGGCCGACATCATCGACCTGATGCTCGCCACCGGTTGCCGCATCGGCGAGATCCTCGCCTTGCGGTGGAGCGACCTGGACCTCGACGGCGAACTGCCCATCCTCACTGTGTCGGGCACGATCAAGACCGAGACCGGAAAAGGCACGTATCGCAAGCCCACGCCGAAGTCGGACGCCAGCTGGCGAACCGTCGTGCTGCCCCGATTCGCGGCCGAGCTGCTCCGCGCACGCCGGGAGTTCGCGACGCGCAACGAGAACGACGCCGTCCTTGCAACCCGCAACGGCACGTGGCACCAGGTCGTCAACATCGAGCGGCGGTGGCGGCAGATCCGCAAGGACACCGGCTTTGAGTGGGTGACCCCCCACACGTTCCGCAAGACGGTGGCGACGCTGATCTCGGAGGCCACAACGTCAGAACTCGCCTCGCGCCAGCTCGGCCACTCCTCGAGCCAGGTCACTCGGGACCATTACATCGCCAAACCGCCGGTCTCGGCCGACCTCTCCGAGCTCCTCGAGCGGCTCGCTGAGAGCGACGATGCGACCTCGGATTCGTAGGCCTCGAAATCGTTTACGACTAGTAAACGACCATTCTGCGCATCCACGTCAAAACCGAAACCGGCTCTGACTCGCGTTTCCGCAGGTCAGAGCCGGTTTTTTGGTCGGGCTGACAGGATTTGAACCTGCGACCCCTTGACCCCCAGTCAAGTGCGCTACCAAGCTGCGCCACAGCCCGAAGCCCCGCATGTCGTGGACCGGCGGGGCGACCAGAACCCTACCGCAGCGGTCGCCGCGGGTCCGAACCGGCTCAGCCGGCGGCGGAGTCCTCGACGCGGTCGTCGCGGTCCGCGGGCCCGTAGGGCACGCGGACCAGGGTCAGGTCGCGGACCTCCGAGAGCGGAGTGCGCTGCAGCCACGGCACCACCTGGCTGGCCGGCAGCGCCCGGGAGAGCCCGTAGCCCTGGTAGACGTCGCACCCGAGCGCCGCGACCAGCGAGCGGGCGAGGTCGCTCTCCACGCCCTCGGCGATGACCCGAAGGCCCAGGTCGTGGGCCAGGGCGACGGTGGCGCGCATGATCGTGGAGTCCTCGGGGTTGCGTTCGAGGCGGAAGACGAACGACTGGTCGATCTTCACCTCGTCGACCGGCAGCCGCTCGAGGTAGGCGAGGCTGGAGTAGCCGGTGCCGAAGTCGTCGACCGAGAGCCGTACGCCGGAGTCGGCCAGGCCGGTCAGCACCCGCATCGAGCGCTCGGGGTCACCGAGCGCGTCGCTCTCGGTCACCTCGATCACCAGGGCGTCGGCCGGAGTGCCGGTGGCCTCCAGGGCGTGCTCGACGCGCTTGATCAGAGACAGGTCGGAGATGTCGCGGGGCGTCACGTTGACCGCGACCTCGACGTCGTGCCCCGCCTCCGCCCAAGTACGTCGCTGCCGCAGCGCCTGCTCGAGGATGAAGTCGGTCAGCGTGCGCACCAGGCCGGTGCGCTGGGCCACGGCCACGATCTCCGGAGGCGGCACCCAGCCGTACTGGGGGTGGGACCAGCGCAGCAGTGCCTCGAAGCCGCTGATGGCGCCGTCACTGAGCTGGGCCTGCGGCTGGAACCACAGTTCCAGCTCGCCGTTGGTCAGCGCCTTCGCGAGGTCCGCGGCCAGCACCAGGCGTCGACCGATGGCGTCCCCGTCCGCCGCCCGGTAGGACTCCACGCCGGTCCGGTCGGCCTTGGCGGCGTACATCGCCACGTCGGCCATGGCCAGCACCTCGTCGCTGGAGGTGGCGCTGCTGGAGAGCTCGGCCACTCCGATGCTGGCGGAGGTGATCAGCTCGACGTTGTTGACCGGCACCGGCTGCGTGATCGCCTCCCGCAGACGGTGGGCCAAGGCGGTCGCCGAGGCCAGCGTCTCGTCGGGGAGCAGCACGGCGAACTCGTCGCCGCCCAGCCGCGCCACCAGGCCGTTGGTCTCGTTCTCCAGCCGCATGCTGGTGACCCGCAGGAGCGCGTCGCCGGCGGTGTGGCCGAGCGTGTCGTTGACGTCCTTGAAGTCGTTGAGGTCCAGCAGCAGGACCGCGCCACCGGTCCCCCGAGCCATGGTGCGCTCCATGGCCTCGGTGAACGCGCGCCGGTTGGGCAGCGCCGTCAGGGGGTCGTGCATCGCCTCGAGCCGACGCTCCTCGGCCACCTGCTTGAGCCGCTCCACGGCACGCGCCTTGGACAACGCGACGGCGGCGTGCGCGGCGAGCGCCTCGAAGATGGTGAGGTCCTCGGCGCCGAACGTCTCGGCGTCGAACGAACGCTCGGCCACACACAGCACGCCGAGGATGTCGGCGTCGGCACGCATCGTGACGGCCATGCCGTCACGTGGTCGTTCGTCGTTGACGCGCCGGTTCGGGTTGTGCGCCAGGAGCACCGAGGCGCCGGTCAGGGCCTCGCCCCACCAGAGCCTGTGCGCCCAGTCCCGCTCGATCCACTCCTCGCGGATCTCGCCCCGGTCCCAGGTCACGACCCGGTACGGCGCGCGTTCGGTTTCCGGCAGCACGACCTGGACACGGTCGGCACGCATCAGCTTCGCCGACTCCTCCAGGATGGCGGGAACGGCGTCCTCGAGCTCGGCGGCCCGGCCGGTGGCCTCCACGAACTCGTAGAGCTGCTGGGTCCGGGCGTAGCGCCGGACCACCGAGACGTAGAAGCGGTAGCCGAAGACGAGCAGCACCACGATGGCGCCCACCAGGGGCAGCGCCGAGGGGCGGGCGACGACGAGCGTCACGCACAGCAGGGCGACACAGGTGTTGACCACGGCCGCGGGCAGGCCGGACCTCAGCGCCTCGCGCAGGACCTCGCGGTCGAACTCACCCTCGGTGAGGCTGATCGCCAGCGTGATCGCGCCCGCCGACAGCAGGTCGGTGGTGAGCACGGCGAGCAGCGCAGCACCCCAGGCGTGCGGGGACAACGGATCGGTGCCCGAACCCATCACGGCCGCGTAGATCGCCGAGCCGACGGCCGCCTCCATGCTGAACATCGCCAGGTTGAAGCCGAGCTTGATGCCCCGCTGGTGCGACCAGATCACCAGGGCCAGGCCGCCGCCGACCACGTAGGCCAGCACGTACTGGCCGGTCGGGAGGAAGGTGAGCCCGGCGATCGCGGGGATCTCACGCAGGGTGTGCGCGTGCGAGCTGCGTTGGGTCGGCAGGTGGATGACCACGATCTCCGCCAACGCGAAGATCGGGATCAGGACGAGACACGTCATGGACGGGAACACGAACGACGGCCCGTGCGCCTCGAGGGTGGGGGCCAGCACCGCGAACGCGATCAGTCCCATCACCACGCACAGCTGTCGTACCCGTCGTGTCGCCCTGTCCGCCCGTGTCGCCATCCCGAGTCCTCAGATCATTCCCCGCCAGCTGCGCGCCGACCAGGAGGCCTCGCGCCAGCTGCGTGCTTCCCAGTTGTCCCCGCGCCAGCTGCGCGCCTGCCAGGCGTCGTCGGACCAGTCGTGCGCCGTCCAGGGCACCCCGGTCCACGAGCTGCCGGTCCACGCCTTCGCGAGCAACCGCTTCTTCTCCCACTTGGCACCGGTCCAGGTCCGGCCGTTCCAGCCGCCGTTCGCCCAGGCCTTGCCCCTGGACTGCGCAGTCACCCACGCCTTCGCGTTCCACGGAGCGCCGAGCGCGTCGACCTCTCCCTGGAGCACCGCCCCGGTGACGGGATCGACCACGTGCTCCCCGCCTCGGGTCGCCTCGAGCGAACCGAGGCCCGAGGAACGCGTCGTGGGCAGCCCCACGACGGGCACCGAGAGCTTGGTGTCCAGCCGGCGCAGGGCCGCGGCGACGTCGGTGACCCCGGCCCCCTGGGCCGGGTTCGTGTCCGCCTGCAGCGGACGCGCGGTCTGCTGCAGGACGGCCTTGACCTCGTCGGGGGTGAGCTTGGGGTGGGCGTCGAAGAGCAGGGCTGCCTCGCCCGCCACGACGGCGGCCGCCTGCGAGGTGCCGCTCCCGCGGAAGAACCGGCCCTTGGCGTCCCCCGGTACGAGCCCCTCGGGGTGGCCGGCGTCGACGTACGAGCCCGGCACCCGCAGCGACACCACGGACTTGCCCGGTGCCAGCACGTCGGGACGGCGCTGGGCGCTGCCACCATTGGTGAACTCGGCGACCACGTCGTCGCCGGTGGTACTCGTGCCGTGGTGGTCCACGGCACCCACGGCGAGGATGTGCGGGTCGACGGCGGGCATCAGCAGGCTCTGCTGGGCCAGCCCGTTGTTGCCGGCGGCCGCGACCACGAGGATCCCGTGCTTCCAGGCGTTCTCGACGGCCCGCGCCAGCGGGTCCACCTGCCACCCCTGAGCCGACTCGGTGCCGTAGGACAAGTTGATCACGCGGACGTCCATGCCGGCCTCGTCGTGGTGCTCGACCACCCAGTCGATCGCCGCGATGATCTGGGAGACGTCCGCCCCACCGTCACCGGAGGCCACCTTCATGTTCAGCAGCTCCGCCTCCGGCGCCACCCCGGCGAACTGCGCGCTCGAGGGGCGCTTGGGATCGAAACCCTCGTCGGCCCCCGCGATCGCTGCCGCCATGTGGGTGCCGTGCCCGAAACCGTCGAGGTACCGCGTACCCGGCACCTGGCTCTCGAAGGACAGGTCCGGTCCGTCGACCACCTTGTCCTTGCCGTCGAGGCCCGGGACCGGAGCGATCCCGGTGTCGATCACTGCGACCGTCACACCCTTGCCGGTGACGCCGTCCGCCCAGGCGTCGTGGGCCCCGACGGATCTGGTCACCGAGTACATCGACCCGAGGTCGGCGGCGGCGTCCCAGCTGCCCGCTCTGGCAGCAGCCCTGCCCTCGCGGCTGTCGTCGTCTCCCCACAGGGAGTCGACGAGCCCGCCGGCCCGAGCACCTGCGACCTTCTCCGGCTTCGCAGCCTTGGCGACCTTCTCCGGCTTGGGGGCCTTCTCCGGCTTGGCGGGCTTCGTCGCCTTCGGCGGCTTCGGCTCGGCGGCGAAGGCCGGCCCACCCTGGACCGACAGCAGCGCGGTCAGCGCCAGCGCGACCGGCGCGCCTCGCGTCCACGTGATGTGAGCCATCACGAATCCCCCCAATATGCACAAACGTTGACTAAGTCTCGATTCGCCAATATTGGTCGCAATCGGGCACTAGGCACAGCAGCATGGACAAACCGGTGTCAACCGGACTAGACAGCCCGGGACAGGACACTTGACAGCGGCAGCTCCACGCTGACCGTGGTGCCGTGCCGATCCTCGGAGACCACCCGGACGTCGCCGCCGTGGCGGTGCACGATGGAGAACACGATCGCCAGGCCCATCCCGGTGCCCTGGATGGCGCGCTCCTGCGCCGTCGAGGAGCGGAAGAACCGGGTGAACAGCTGCTCCTGCTCCTCGGCCGGGATGCCGATGCCGGTGTCGCTGACCTCCAGGACGACCCGCTCGGCCTCCGAGCGCAGCACGCACCCGATGGTGCCCCCGTCCTCGGTGAACTTCAGGGCGTTGCTCAGCAGGTTGAACAGCACCCGCTCGAGGTGGGCGGCGTCGCCGCTGATCACCACCGGGTGAGGCGGCACCTCGAACGTCGTGTCCAGCCGGCGGTCCGCGATCAGCGGCCGCAGGGCCTCCTCGACCCGGCGCACCAGGTCACCCAGGTCGACCTGGGTGACGTGCAGGCTGAACTCGTCGGACTCGAAGCTGGACAGGGTCAGCAGGTCGTCGGCGAGGATCCGCAGGCGGTCCCCGTTGCGGCGCACCGTCTCCAGCATGTCGCGGTGGACGAGCCCGATGTCATCGGGGTGCGTGTCGAGCAGCAGCTCGACGTAGCCCAGGATGCTGGTGATCGGCGTTCGCAGCTCGTGACTGACCGTGGCCACGAAGTCGTCCTTGGCGCGGTCCAGCTCCTTGAGGCGGCGCACCGCCTCGGCCTCGCGCTCGAGACCCGCGACGAGGAGGCTGCGGCTGCGCCGCTGCTCGGTGACGTCCTCGGCGACGCCGAGGTAGCCGATGGGCTCCCCGGAGGCATCGGTGACCTGGACCACGACCAGGGAGGCGGTGAAGCGCTCGCCGCCGTGACGCACGAGCGTCCAGTCGCGCGCCTGGGAGCCGCGCCCGGAGCGACGGTCCGCCGCTGAGCCCTGACGGGCACCACGTCGGTCGCCGGAGCCGGCCTGGTCGTTGCCGCGGCGCCGACGGTCGAGGGACCCGAGGTCGAGGTTGCTGCGGCGCCGGTCGAGCTTGGACAAGTCACCGGTCAGCATGCGCAGGTCGGCGGGCACTCCGAGCCGCTGCGCACGCTCCTCGAACTCCGAGGGGTCGAAGATCGCCTGGTCGAGCACCCGCCCGATCATCGCCGAGGCCGGGTAGCCGAGCATCCGCTCGGCGGCAGCGTTGTACAGGGTGATTCGGCCCTCGAGGTCCGTGCCGAGCAGCGCCGGCGCAGCGGCGGTACGCATCAGCTGGCTGAACAGGCCGGCGGTGCGTGGCTCGGGCGTGACGTCGATGCCGGTCAGCACCACATGCCGGGCGGCAGGGTCCCCGGGGTCGAAGGCCGCGAAGGCCACCGACCACAGGACCCGTCGGCGGTCCCCCTGCCGGGTCACCAAGGAGGTCTCGACGCCCAGGGCGGAGCCGCAGGAGCCGGTGATGGCCCCCCGCACCGTGGCTCGGTCGTCGTCCTCGAACAGGGCCTCCCAGCAGGTGCCGCGCAGCTCGTCGGCCGGACGGCCCAGCCCGGAGGCCAGGGTGCTGTTCACGTGCACCACGAGGTCCGAGGCGAGGTCGATGACCGCGACCAGGCACGGCACGGCGTCGAGCACGGCGGACGCAACGACGGAGTCGCTCAGCTGCTCAGCAGAAACCGTTGAGTGTGCGCCCATGGTCACGTGCTACCCCCTCGATCCGACGTGAGGACACCAACAGTAAGGGCGAATCCTCAGCGTTTGTCGAGATTGTCGATTTCGCTTGATTTGACACTGTAGTCCGTTTAGACGGATTAGTGTGGAGGTCATCTCGACTGTTGGTTGCTCATAGACGGAGGCATGCCATGGCCGGTCACGCGACCGTCAACGGCGAGCTCGCGTCCATGCTCGACCACCTGGCCCACACGGTGGTGACCACCCTCGGCTTCGGCGTCGCGGTGGTCACCCTGCGGCGCCCCGACGGTCGGATGGAGGTCGCGTCGGTGGCCGGCGACAGCATCGCCGCGGCAGCGCTGCTCGGCACGGTGGACAGCGGCGACGCCTGGGAGCGGTGCGTGGCGGCCGACAGCGCCGAGGGCCGGCTGCGCTTCCTGCGAAGCGCCGGCAGCGCCGGGGCCGACGGTCACCGGGTGCACGGCTGGCACCCCGACGACGCTCTCCTGGTGCCGCTGATCGCCTCCGACGGCACCCGGCTCGGCGTGCTGGCCGTCATCGTCCGGCGTCACGACCGGGCCCCGGAGCAGGCAGCACGCACCGCGCTGGAGGCCTTCGCGGTCTCCGCGGCCATGGCGATCGAGCACGCGACCATGCGTTCCAGGGCCGAGGCCTCCGAACGGGTCTTCCGCTCGCAGGCGATGACGGACCCCCTCACCGGGGTCGGCAGCCGGGCCCTGCTGCTGGAACGGTTGCGCCACGCCGGCACGGCCCGTCCGGAGAGCGGCGCGGTGATGGCCCTGGCGTTCATCGACCTCGACGGCTTCAAGGCGATCAACGACGAGCACACCCACGCTGTGGGAGACCAGGTGCTGCGCACCGTCGCCGAGCGCATCCAGACCGCCGTCCGTGCGCACGACACCGTGGCGCGCTGGGGTGGTGACGAGTTCCTCGTGCTGCTGCACCCGCTCAACGGGGAGCACTCGGCGCTCGGCGCCGTCCAGCGGATCCTCGACGCGATCGCCGAGCCGATCAGCCACCAGGGCCACGTCCTCAGCGTGACCGCCAGCATCGGGGTGTCGTTCCGTCGGGCCGACGCCGCGCTCGAGCCCGAGGAGCTGGTGCAGCGGGCCGACGCGGCGATGTACGAGGCCAAGCACCACGGCGCCAACGGGTTCGCCGTCTTCGACGCCCTCGACGCCGAGTCCTCCCGACGCCTGCACCTGCTCGACCTCCTCGGCCGTGCGGTGACCGAGGAGCGGGTGGTGGTCCAGTTCCAGCCGATCGTGCAGGTCTCGGATCGCCGTGTCGTCGGAGTGGAGGCCCTGCTGCGCCTGCGCGACGACGACGGGTCGCTCGTCCTGCCGCTCGAGCTGCTCGACCGGGGAGCTCCCCCGGTGGACGTGGCTCAGGAGGTGATGCTGAGCGCCTGTGCCCAGGTCGCGCGCTGGGTCGGTCAGGGGCACGACCTGTGGCTCTCGCTGAACGTGAGTGCGCAGCAGGTCGCCGACATCGACGGCTTCGTCGCGGACGTCGGCCGAGCCCTGACGCAGACCGGGCTCGAGCCACGACGGCTGATGCTGGAGCTGACCGAGCACGCCATGCTCAGCACCACCGACCGCACGCTGCAGGGCGTCCACGAGCTGGTGGAGGCCGGTGTCCGGTTCAGCATCGACGACTTCGGCACCGGCTTCGGGTCCATGACCTACGTGCAGACGATGCCGATCCACGAGCTCAAGATCGACCAGTCCTTCGTGCGGGCGGCCGTCAGCCAGCGCCCCGCCGCGGCGATCGTGCGCTCCATCGCCGGTTTGGCCCGCGACCTGGGCATCGGCTGTGTCGCCGAGGGCGTCGAGGACGCCGTCCATCACGACCTGGTCCGGGACTCGGGCGTGGCCCTGGGGCAGGGTCTGTACTACTCCCCCGCGCTCGACCCGGTGACGCTGGAGTCCCTGCTCGGCGAGCTCCTCACGGCCGACGCGGTCGGCTGACCGGACCGGTCGGTCTCAGCGCCGGCGCTTCTCCCGAGGACGCTGCTGCAGGTCGATCGGCGTACCGACGAACCCGAACTCCTCGCGCAACCGGCGTTCGACGAAGCGCAGGTAGCCGGCGTCGAGCAGACCCGAGGTGAACAGCACGAAGGTCGGCGGGGCCGTGGACGGCTGGGTGCCGAAGAGGATCTTCGGCTGCTTGCCGCTCCGGACGGGGTGGGGGTGCTCGGCGACCAACCGGCCCAGGAACGCGTTGAGCTGCCCGGTGGGCACCCGCGTCTCCCAGCCCTCCAGCGCCCGCTCCAGCGCCGGGACCAGGCGGTCGATGTGCCACCCGGTCCGCGCCGTGAGGTTGACTCGCGGGGCCCATTGGACCTGGACCAGATCCCGTTCGATCTCGCGGTCGAGGTAGTAGCGCCGCTCCTCGTCGACGAGATCCCACTTGTTGAACGCGATCACCAGCGCGCGCCCCGACTCCCGCACGGTCTGGATGATCCGCAGGTCCTGCTCGGAGACCGACTGCGACCCGTCGATGACCAGCACCGCCACCTCGGCCCGCTCGATGGCGGTCTCGGTCCGCAGCGAGGCGTAGTACTCGTGGCCCGAGGCGGTCTTGACGCGCTTGCGGATGCCGGCGGTGTCGATGAACCGCCAGGTGCGCCCACCCAGCTCGATCAGCTCGTCGACGGGGTCCACGGTGGTGCCCGACGCATCGTCGACGACCACCCGGTCCTCGCGCGCGAGCTTGTTCAGCAGCGAGGACTTGCCCACGTTGGGCCGGCCGATGATCGCGATCCGGCGGGGTCCGCCGACCGGCTCGAACGACTCCGGCGGGGTCTCGGGCAGAGCGGCGAGCACGGCGTCCAGGAGGTCACCCGAACCACGGCCGTGCAGGCCGGAGACCGGCCACGGCTCGCCGAGCCCGAGGTTCCACAGCCCGTAGGCCTCGGCCTCGGCCCGCTGGTCGTCGACCTTGTTGGCCGCGAGCACGACGGGCTTGCCGGACGTGCGCAGGATCTTGACCACGGCCTCGTCGTGGTCGGTGATGCCGACCGCGGCGTCGACCACGAACAGGACGGCATCGGCGATGCTGACCGCGATCTCGGCCTGGGCGCGGATGTTGAGGGCCATCCCCCGGGCGTCCGGGTCCCACCCGCCCGTGTCCACGACGGTGAAGGCGCGTCCGTTCCAGGTCGCGTCGTAGGAGACCCGGTCACGGGTGACTCCCGGCACGTCCTCGACGACGGCCTCACGCCGGCCGATGATCCGGTTGACCAGCGTCGACTTGCCCACGTTGGGCCGGCCGACGACGGCCAGGATGGGGACTCGCGCCGAGGCGGGGTCGAGGGAGGGGGTCGTCATGCTCTCTTCTTCTCACGTCGGGGGCCAGGCGGGCCGGGCAGGGTCAGGCCGGTGGTCTGCTCGGCCTCGTGCATGGTGCGCAGGATCGCTGCCGTCACCGCGCTCGCCGCCTCGGCCACGACGGACTGGGTGCGTGGCCAGGGGCGGGAGCCGAGGACCACCGGTGGCCCGAAGGTCATCACCAGCCGGCTCCCCCGTGGTGGCACCGAGGCGTCGGAACCACCGGGCAGGCGGGTGCCGAGGAAGGAGACCGGCACCACCGGGGCCCCGGTCACCAGCGCCAGGTAGCCCGCGCCCGCCTTGGTGGCGGACATGTCGCCGGCGCCGCGGGTACCTTCGGGGAAGACCCCCACGCAGTGGCCGTCACGGAGCGTGCGCACGGCCGTCCGGATGGCCCGGACGTCGACGCGCAGGCGGTCCAGGGGGATCTGACCGGCCGCGACCAGCACCGGTCCCAACGGCCCCTCGAACATCTCCCGCTTGGTCAGGGCGTGCACCGGGCGGGGGCCGCAGATCGCGAGCAACGGCCCGTCGAGCCAGCCGACGTGGTTGGCGGCCATCACCACGGGGCCGCTCTCGGGGACGAGCTCGGCGCCGTGGACCTCCAGGTCCCACCACGAGCGCACCACTGCGTCCGCGAGCGGACGGCCGCGACGCAGCAGCCCGGTGCGGGGGCTACGCACCCCGGCGGTCGAGGGCAGCTCTCCACCGTCGGCGCGGAGAGCCTCGGTCACGACTGGCTCTCGCGGACGAGGCGGACGACCTGCTCCACGACCTCGTCGAGCGTGAACGGCGTGGTGTCGATGTGAACCGCGCCGTCGGGCATCATCGCCGGGGCGACGGCGCGACCGGAGTCGACGGCGTCCCGTCGCAGGAGGTCCGCCTGGGTCGCCTCCACCGAGCCGGCGCCGTTCTCCGCCGTACGCCGGGCCGCGCGGGCGGCCGCGTCGGCGGTCAGGTAGACCTTGACCTGCGCTCCCGGGGCCACGACGGAGCCGATGTCGCGACCCTCGACGACGATGCCACCGGTACCGATGATCGTCCGCTGGAGCTCCAGCAGCCGCTGACGCACCTCGGGGACCGAGGCCACCGCGCTGACGTGGTCGGTCACCTCCTGGGAGCGGATCTCCTCGGCGACGTCGCGGCCGTCGACGGCGATCGTGGGCGCCGACGGGTCGGTCCCCGACTCCACCACCGGCTGGTCGGCGCGCTCGGCGATCGCCCGGGGGTCGGCGAGGTCGACGCCGTGCTCGAGCATCCACGCGGTCACGGCGCGGAACTGGGCACCGGTGTCGAGGTAGCGCAGGCCCAGGTGCGCGGCCACCCCGCGTGAGGTGCTCGACTTCCCCGATCCGGACGGGCCGTCCATGGCGACGACGACGTGGCTCAACGCACTGCTCCTGCTGACTCGACTCCCCCGGCAGGGGCCAACCCTACCGGTGCGTGGTCCAATCCCTTGCCTCGAGAGCGGTCCGCAGCGGTTCGGCTGCTGTGTCCTCCACCACCAGCTCGACCAGCCCCACAGGCCGCCCGGGGTCGTGGTCGATGTGCAGGTCCTCGATGTTCACCCCGATCTCGCCGACGTCGGCGAAGAGCCGGGCGAGCTCGCCCGGGTGGTCGGGCACGGAGACGAAGACCGAGGCGGTCGCCAGGGCGGGGCCCCCGTGCTTGCCCGGGATGGCCTGGGTCCCGGCCACCCCGCGGGTGAGGATCTCCTGCAGGCTGTCCTCGTCGTGGTGCTCCAGGACCGTCAACAGTCGGGTCAGGTCCCCCTGCACGTCGTGCAGGATCTCCCCCACCGCGGTCCGGTTGGCCCGGATGATCTGGCTCCACAGGTCGGGGTCGCCCGCGGCGATCCGGGTGACGTCGCGCACCCCCTGCCCGGACAGGGACAGGTGCTCGGGCAGTGCCTCGGCCAGCTGGCCGGCGGTGAGCACCGCGAGCAGGTGCGGCAGGTGCGAGGTGCGGGCCACCGCCCGGTCGTGCTCGACCGGCGAGAGGCGCACCGGCTGTGCACCGCAGAGCCGGACAAGCCGCTCGACCAGCGTCACCGCCTCCGGCGCGGAGTGGACGTGCGGGGTGATCGCCCAGGGGCGGCCGTCGAAGAGGGCAGCCGTGGCCGCCAACGGGCCGGAACGCTCGCTGCCGGCCATCGGGTGGCTGCCCACGTAGGCGGGCAGCAGGCTGTCGACCACGTGGTCGGCGACCTGGGCGAGCGGCAGGCTCTTCACGCTGGCGACGTCGGTGACCACCCCGCCCCGCTCCAGCGCCTCCACGACCGCCGCGGCGATCGCGTCGGGCGGCACCGCGACGACCGTCAGCTGCGCCGCTCCGGAGGCGGGTGCCGGTCGCCCTGCGCCGAGACCGCTGGCTGTGCGCACGTGCTCGGGGCTGGCGTCGGAGAGCCAGACCTCGAGTCCGGCGTGCGCCGCGGCGAGCCCCACCGAGGTGCCGAGCAGTCCCGCCCCTACCACGTGGACCGGTCCCACCAGCGTGCCTGCCTCGGCCGCCGACCCCGGGGTCCGCGCCGGCCGGGTCTCACTCATCGGGGACCGCCCGGACGCGGGCGAGGTCGCGGCGCAGGGCGGCGGCGCCGTGCAGGTAGACGTGGGTGATGTCGCTGCGGGCGAGATCGGTCTCCACGTGCGCGAGCATTCGCACCACCCGCGGCATCGAGCCGTCGATCTCGAGCTCGCGGGCGCAGATGAGCGGCACGTCGACGAAGCCCAGCTGGCGCGCGGCGTACGCCGGGAACTCGGCGTGCAGGTCGGAGGTGGCGGTGAAGACGATGCTGATGAAGTCCTCGACGTCGAGGCTGTTGGCCTCCATCACGTCACGCACCATCTCCGCCACCCGGTCGAGCATGTGGTCACGGGTGTCGGTCTCGAGCTGGGTGGCTCCCCGCACGGCACGGACGGACACGGCGGCTCCTCACGGTGATGGGCTGCTCCCCACCTTAGGGCCCGCTGGTGCTCAGAGTCCGGCCGCATCCAGCAGGGTGCCGAGCTCGCGCTCGTCGAGCTCGCGCAACGAGCCCGAGCGCAGTCCCGCCAGGCGTACCGGCCCGATCCGCGTGCGACTGAGCCGGAGCACGGGATGGCCCACGTGGTCGAGCAGGCGGCGCACGATCCGGTTGCGGCCCTCGTGGATGACCAGCTCGACGAGTGAGCGGCCCCCTTGGGAGGTGCGCACCTTCGCGGCACTGACCTCGACGGGTCCGTCCTCGAGGGTGACCCCCTCGCGCAGCCGGCGCAGGGTGGCCGGCGCGACCACGCCCTCGACCTCGGCGACGTAGGTCTTGTCGACCTCGTAGGAGGGGTGGGCCATCCGGTGGGCGAAGTCCCCGTCGTTGGTCAGCAGGATCAGCCCGTCGGTGTCGGTGTCGAGGCGACCGACGTGGAAGAGCCGCTCGGACCGGTCCGCCACGAAGTCGGACAGCGTCGGTCGTCCTTGTGGGTCCGACATCGTCGAGACCACGCCGCGCGGCTTGTTCAGCACCAGGTAGACGTGCGCGCTCACCGGTGGGAGCCGGCGACCCTCCACCCGGACCACGGCGGTACGGGGGTCGACCTTGGTGCCGAGGCGGGTGACCACCTCGCCGTCCACCTCGACGAGGCCCGCCAGCATCAGCTCCTCGCACTTGCGCCGGCT
The DNA here is from genome assembly GCA_963815595.1 of uncultured Actinomycetota bacterium. GTDB lineage: Bacteria > Actinomycetota > Actinomycetes > Propionibacteriales > Nocardioidaceae > Marmoricola. The sequence continues at coordinate 1,488,583 of CAWFHA010000007.1, forward strand.
GGCGACCCCGGACTGCGCCAGCAGCTTCTGCAGCCGGATCAGGCCCTCGTCGTCGGTCTCGACCTCCCTCATCCGGCGGTGGACCCAGCGGGCTCCTCCGGATCGGCAGCCTCGGCCGGCGCCGGGGCTGCCGTCTCCTGCTCGTCCTCGACGTCGGCCATGTCCGGCAGGAACGGCGCCAGCTCGGGCAGGTCGTCCAGCGAGGTGACCCCGATGCGCTCGAGGAAGTAGCTGGAGGTCCGGTAGAGGTGCGCACCGGTCTCGGCGTCGGTGCCCGCCTCCTCGACCAGACCACGGGTGAGCAGCGTGCGCATCACGCCGTCGACGTTGACGCCACGGATCGCGGCGACACGGCTGCGGCTGACCGGCTGCTTGTAGGCCACCACCGCCAGCGTCTCCAGCGCCGCCTGGGTCAGACGGGTCTGCTGCCCGTCGAGCACGAACTGCTCCACGACCGGGGCGAAGTCCTCGCGGGTGTAGTAGCGCCAGCCGCCCGCGACGTTGCGCAGCTCGAAGCCGCGGCCCGACTCGTCGTACTCGGCCGCGAGCCCGGACAGCGCCTCGTCCACCTCGACGACGGGGTAGCCCACCGCCGCCGCGAGCGTGGGTCCGTCCAGCGGCTGGTCGGCGACCATCAAGACGGCCTCCAGCGCGGGCTTCAGCTCGGTCAGCGGCACCTCGAGGGTCTCGGTCGTCATGGCTGCTCCTCGGCGGCGGGCTCGGGGGTGTCGGGCTCGGTGTCGGGCTCGGGATCGGTGTCGTGGCTGGCGGGCGCCGGTTCGGGCGGGGTGCCGTCGAACTCGTCGTCGATCTCGACCTCGGTGTCCTCCGAGCCGGTCCAGCGGATGCTGAGCTCGCCGAGCGGGGTCATCTGGTCGAAGGAGACCACGCCCTCGCGGAAGAGCTCCAGCAGCGCGAGGAACCGCGCCACCCGCGTCATCATGTCCGGCGCGTCCGCCGCCAGGGCCCGGAAGGTCAGCGTGCCGCTGCTGCGCAAGCGCCCCACGACCACGGTGGCCTGCTCCCGCACGCTCACTGCGGGAGCGTGGATGTGCGCCAGGCCCACCTCGGGCTCCACCTTGGGCTGCAGGGCCCGGGCGGCCAGCCCCGCGAACTCCTCGAGCCCCAGGCCGATCAGGACCTCGGGCAGCAGGCCGGCGAAGCGCTCCTCCAGGCCGACCACGCGCGGGTGCCGTCGCGACTCACCCGCCATCCGCCGGTCCAGCACGGCGGCGACCTGCTTGAAGGCGCGGTACTGCAGCAGCCGGGCGAAGAGCAAGTCGCGGGCCTCCAGCAGGGCCAGGTCCTCCTCGTCCTCCACGTCGCCCTGAGGCAGCAGGCGTGCCGCCTTGAGGTCGAGCAGGGTGGAGGCGACCAGCAGGAAGGAGGTGGTCTGCTCGAGGTCCCACACCTCACCACCGGCCTTGATGTGTGCGATGAACTCGTCGGTCACCGTGGACAGGGCGACCTCGGTGATGTCGAGCTTGTGCTTGCCGATCAGGCTCAGCAGCAGGTCGAAGGGTCCCTCGAAATTGCTCAGGTGTACGGCGAACGCCCCGGCCGCCGCCGTCCCCGTCTCGGACTCGCTCGCCGGCTCCCCCGCGATCTCCCTCGCGACCTGGGTCTCGCCGGCCACCGGGTCGGTCGAGGGTGCCGGGTCGACCGCCAGGTCGGCGCTCATCGGCTCCTCATCGCGGGTGCAGCCGCTGCACCAGCGCGCTCTGCTCGCCGTGGGCCTCGAGGTCGGCGAGGGCGATCGCGATCGCCTCCCGGACCAGTCGGCCACGGTCGACCGCGAGCCGGTGGTGACGGCGCAGGTCCAGCCGGGCGTGCTCGAGGTCGAGCAGCTCGTCGGCGGTCACGTAGACGGTCATCTTCTCGTCGTGGCGCACCCGGCCGCTCGAGCGACGGGGCGTCTCCTCGGCCGGCGCCGCGGACTCCCGAGCGGTCGTGCTCGGCACCGGCTCGAGGTCATCACCGTCCGTGGGATCCGCGGGCTGGTCGGGCACCGCGGTCATCGGCCGGTTGCCGCGGAACAGGTCGTCGGCGGCGGGCAGGCTCACTCGTCGAGGCACCGGACGGCCACCTCCCGGGCGAGCTCACGGTAGGACTCGGCGCCGGCCGAGGACGAGGCGTAGCTGGTGATCGGCTCCCCGGCCACCGTGGAGTCGGAGAACTTGATCGTGCGGCGGATCACGGTGTGGAAGACCGTGTCGCCCCAGGCCTCGACGAGACGCTCCATCACCTCGCGGCTGTGCAGGGTGCGCCCGTCGAACATGGTGCCGAGGACCCCGTCGACGCTGAGCTTGGGGTTGAGCCGCTCCTGGACCTTGTCGATGGTGGTCTTCAGCAGCGCGACGCCACGCAGGGCGAAGTACTCGCACTCCAGCGGCACGATCACGCCGTCGGAGGCGGTCAGCGCGTTGACGGTGAGCAGGCCCAGCGAGGGCTGGCAGTCGATCAGGATCACGTCGTACTGCTCGATCGCCGGCGCCAGCACCCGCTGCAGCGTCTGCTCGCGGGCGACCTCGTGCACCAGCTGCACCTCGGCCGCGGACAGGTCGATGTTGGAGGGGAGCAGGTCCATGCCGGGCACGCCGCTGGGCACGACGACCTCGTCGAGGGCGACGTCGCGCTGCATCAGCAGGTTGTAGATGGTCAGGTCCATCTGGTGGGGGTTGAGGCCCAGCCCGACCGAGAGCGACCCCTGCGGGTCGAAGTCGACGAGCAGCACCTTGCGCCCGAACTCGGCCAGCGAGGCGCCGAGGTTGATGGTGGTCGTGGTCTTGCCGACCCCACCCTTCTGGTTGCACATCGAGATGACCCGGGCCGGGCCGTGCGTCGTCACCGGGCGGGGGTCCGGCAGGGTCGGGAGCGGCCGGCCGGTCGGGCCGAGCACGACCTCCGCGACGGGCGCCTCGACCTCGGCGACCACCTCGGGGGCGACCACGGGGGCCTCCGGGACCGCGGCGTCCTCGGGGGCCTCGGGGGCCTCGGTGATCCGGGAGGACGGGAAGCTGAGCGGCTCGGCCGCGCGCTGCTCGGGCGGCGCCGGAGGTCGGAGCAACGGTGGGATCTCGGAGGCCGTGCCCTGGGGCTGGTGACCGAAGAATCTCCCGAAACCGCTGGCACCGCTCATTGGTGCTGTCCTCTCACCGATTGTCGACTTACCGCCAAGCCGCGGGCGCGACTCTATGCACCGGGTTCGGCGGCTCACAAGCCGAAGTCAGACGCATGGCTCCATTCTCCGAATCTGGGGATGGGATGTGGGTAGCGCCTCGCCGTGGATGCACAAGTTCTGCTAGTCCTGTGCGCAAACCTGTGTACGACGGATCGGGCCGCCGCGTCAGCCGAGCGCCCGCGGATGGGCCGCGGCGTACACCTCGCGCAGGCTGTCCACGGTGACCAGCGTGTACACCTGGGTGGTGGTCACCGACGCGTGCCCGAGCAGCTCCTGGACCACGCGTACGTCGGCGCCGCCCTCGAGCAGGTGGGTGGCGAAGGAGTGCCGCAGCGTGTGCGGGGAGACCTCGGCGGTGATCCCGGCCCGTTCGGCGGCCTTGACGATCACCGTCCACGCGCTCTGGCGGGAGAGCCGGCCTCCGCGAGCGTTGCAGAACAGCGCGCCGCGGGTGCTGGCGCCTCCCGGGCCGGCGGCGAGCAGCTCGGGGCGGCCCCGCACCACGTAGGCCTGGACCGCCTCGGCGGCGTACCGGCCCACGGGGACCACGCGCTCCTTGGACCCCTTTCCCCGCAGCAGGACGCTGCCACCGGCCGGGTCGTCGAGCTCGAGGTCGTCGAGGTCGAGCCCCACCGCCTCGGAGATTCGCGCACCCGTGCCGTAGAGGACCTCCAGCAGGGCGCGGTCACGCAGCGCCAGGGCGGTGCCGGCGGCGCCGGCGGCCTCCAGCAGCCGCTCCACGTCGGCGAGCGGGATCGCCTTGGGCAGGCGCTTGGCCGGGGACGGGGGGCGTACGCCGGCGGACGGGTCGGTGCCGGCCAGCCCGTCGCGGACGGCGAACTTGTGGAAGCCGCGCACCGCGACCACCGTCCGCCCGGCCGAGGTGGCGCTGAGCGGCGGGTGGTCCCGGTCACCCTCGCGCAGCGCCATCAGGAACCCGCTGACGGTCTGCTCGGTGACCTGGTCGAGGTCGCTCACCCCCGCCTGGTCGAGGTAGCCGAGATAGCGGCGCAGGTCGCGCCGGTAGGACTTGACGGAGTTCTCGGCCAGGCCGCGCTCGACGACCAGGTGGTCGAGGTAGGTGCGGACGGCGCGGACCAGCGGCCCGGGACCGACCGCGGTCTCGCTCACCTCAGCCGAGCGCGGCGTCCAGGGACACCGACTCCAGGTCGTGGGCCTCGGCGACCGGCGCGTTGGTGATCTGCCCCTGGTGGGTGTTCAGCCCCAGGGCGAGCGACTTGTCGTCGCGGCAGGCCTGCGCCCAACCCTTGTTGGCCAGGGCCACCGTGTAGGGCAGGGTCGCGTTGGTCAGGGCGTAGGTGGAGGTGTTCGGCACCGCGCCGGGCATGTTGGCGACGCAGTAGAACACCGAGTTGTGCACCGTGTACGTCGGGTCGGCGTGCGTGGTGGCGTGGGTGTCCTCGAAGCAGCCGCCCTGGTCGACCGCGATGTCGACGAGCACCGATCCGGGCTTCATCTGGGCCACCAGGTCGTTGCTGACCAGCTTGGGGGCCTTGGCGCCCGGGATCAGCACCGCCCCGATGACCAGGTCGGCCTCCTTGACCTGCTGCTCGATCGCGAGCTTGGACGACGCCAGCCCGTGCACGCGGTTGTTGTAGCGCCAGAACGACATCCGCAGCTTGTCCAGGTCGGTGTCGAGCAGGGTGACGTCCGCGCCCATGCCCAGCGCGATGTTCGCGGCGTTCTGCCCCGAGACCCCGGCCCCGATGACGACCACCTTGGCGTTGGCGACCCCGCCGACACCGCCCATCAGCACGCCGCGCCCGCCCTCGGCGCGCATCAGCGAGTGCGCCCCGACCTGCGGGGCGAGGCAGCCGGCGACCTCCGACATCGGGTAGAGCAACGGCAGGGAGCCGGAGGGCAGCTGCACGGTCTCGTAGGCGATCGCGGTGACCTGGCGCTTGACCAGCTCCTCGGTCAACGGCAGGTCCGCCGCCAGGTGGAGGTAGGTGAACAGCACCTGACCCTCCTGCATGCGGTGGTACTCCTCGGCGACCGGCTCCTTGACCTTGAGCACCGTCTCGGCCTCGCCCCACACCTCGTCGGCGGAGTCCACGATCGTGGCGCCGGCGGAGACGTACTCCTGGTCCTCGATCTGGGACCCGACGCCCGCGCCCTTCTCGATCGCGACCTCGTGGCCGTTGGAGACCAGCTCGTGCACCCCGATCGGCGTGATCGCCACCCGGTACTCGTGGTTCTTGACTTCCTTCGGTACGCCGATCCGCACGGTGGTTCCTCCCTGGTGTGTCCATCGCCACGTCGTCGGGGCGACGAGCGCGAGTCTATGCCCGCCGGGTCGACGCCTCGGTCAGGCCCGCGTCCCCCATGGCCCGCAGCACGTTGCGGCAGGTGAGCCCGGCCAGGTCGTCGTCGGACCAGCCGCGCTCGGCCAGGGCGGCGAGCAGGCGTGGGTACCCGCTGACGTCCTCGAGCCCCTCCGGGAGCTCCGGCACGCCGTCGTAGTCGCCGCCGAGCCCCAGGTGCTCCACGCCGGCCACGTCGCGGGCGTGCTCGAGATGGTCGACGACGTCGCGCAGCGTCGCCTTGGGGTCGGGGTCCGCGGCACGGTAGCTCTCGAGGAACGCCTCCCCCTCGGGGGTGTGCTCCTCGACCCCCTCGGCGGCGGCAGCCCGCTCGAAGGTGGTCCACCAGTCGGAGGCGGCCTGGTTGACGAACTTCGGCACGAAGGTCACCAGGCACACCCCGCCGTTGTCGCGCAGCCGCGCGAGCACGTCGTCGGGGACGTTGCGGGGGTGGTCGCAGACCGCGCGGGCCGAGGAGTGGGAGAAGATCACCGGCACCGTGGAGATGTCGAGCGCCTGGCGCATGACGTCCGCGGAGGTGTGGCTGAGGTCGACCAGCATGCCGATGCGGTTCATCTCCGCGACCACCTCGCGACCGAAGTCGGAGAGCCCGCCGAGCACCGGCACGTCGGTGGCCGAGTCGGCCCAGGGCACGTTGTCGTTGTGGGTCAGCGTCAGGTAGCGGACGCCCAGCCGGTGCAGCATCCGGAGGGTCCCCAGGGACTCACCGATCTGGTGTCCGCCCTCGGCCCCCATGAGGCTGGCCACCCTGCCCTGCCGCATGGCCCGCTCGACGTCCTCGACGGTCGTCGCGAACGCCAGCCGGTCGGCGTACCGGCGGATCATCGTGTGTCCGGCGTCGACCTGCTCCAGGGTGGCGGTGACCGCGCTCTCGCCGGCGAGGGTCGCCGGCACGAACACCGACCAGAACTGGGCACCCACTCCCCCGGCAGCCAGCCGGGGCAGGTCGGTGTGCGTCCCGATCGCACGGCAGGTCTCGGTGTCGCGCAGGTCGAGCCGGTCGAAGTCGTAGCCGACGCTCTCCCGGGCCTCCCAGAGCAGGTCGTTGTGGCCGTCGAGGACGGGGTGGTGCCGCAGCAGCGTCTCGATGCGCTCCGCAGTGCTCGTGCTCGCGGTGGTCACAGCCGGCTCCTTCTCCTCAGTGCGTCGTAGGCGAGGACCGCCCCCGCCACCGGGCCCTCCCGGACCCGCCCGTCGAGGACCGCGTCGATCAGCTCCTCGACGGGCACCCAGACCACCTCCAGCTCGGCCTCCTCGGCACGCAGCACGAAGTCGCCGCGGTCGGCGTGGGCGAGCCCGGTGGCCAGGTAGATGTGGTGCAGTTCGCCGCTCAGACCGGCACTGGGGAACAGGCTGACCAGGTGCCGCCACGAGCTCGCCTGCAGCTCTGCCTCCTCGCGCAGCTCGCGGGCGGCGGTGACCTGCGGATCCTCGCCGTCGTGGTCGCACAGGCCGGCGGGGAGCTCGACGAAGACGCCACCCGCGGCGTGCCGGTACTGGAGCAGGCAGCACACCCGGTCGTCGTCGTCGATCGCGAGCACCAGGGCTGCCCCGGGGTGCTCCACCACCAGGCGGTCGAACTGCTCCTCGGGGTGCCCGGGACGCTGGACCGTGTCCTCACGCAGCGCCACCACCCACTCGTCGCGGTGGATGTCGCGGCTGCCCAGGACGGGCCAGTGCAGGTGCTCGTCGGCGAGCGGCACCCGGGCGCCTAGGCCCGGTCGAGGGAGCGGTCGAGGGAGCGGTCGAGGTCCGGGTCCCCCGCGTGCCGGCCCACGGGCCGGTCGCCGGACTCCTCGCCGGACTCCCGGGCGACGTCGCCGTCGCTCGGCGACGTGGTCGCGGGCCGGTCCTGCCTCAGGTAGGCGTCCTCGTCGGCCACCCACCGGCGACGCAGTGCGCTCTCGTCGATCGGGATGAGCAGCTCACGCTGGCGCTGGATGGCGGCCCCGACCAGGCCGGCGAACAGCGGGTGCGGGCGGGTGGGCCGGGAGCGCAGCTCGGGGTGCGCCTGGGTGGCCACGTAGTAGGGGTGCACCTCGGCGGGCAGCTCGACGAACTCCACGAGGTTGTTGTCCGGGGAGGTGCCGGAGAACACCAGACCGGCCGCCTCGAGCTGGTCGCGATAGGCGTTGTTCACCTCGTAGCGGTGGCGGTGGCGCTCCTCGACCTCGGCCTGACCGTACGCCGCCCGCACCACGGACCCCTCCTGGAGGTCCGCGGGGTACAGACCCAGACGCATCGTGCCGCCGAGGTCACCGGCCCCCTCGACGTAGGCGTGCTGCTCGGCCATGGTGGCGATCACCGGCTCGGGACAGTCGGGGTCGAACTCGGTGGAGCCGGCCTTGGCCAGGCCGGCCTGCTGGCGCGCGAACTCGATCACCATGCACTGCAGCCCCAGGCACAGCCCCAGGGTGGGGATCTTGTGCATGCGGGCGAAGGTGAGCGCTCCGAGCTTGCCCTCGATGCCGCGGATGCCGAACCCACCGGGCACGCAGATCGCGTCGAGCTCACCGAGCTTGCGGGCCGCGCCCTCGGGGGTGGCGCACTCGTCGGAGGGGATCCACTCGATGTTCACCCGGGCCTCGTGCGCGAAGCCGCCGGCGCGCAGCGCCTCGACCACGGAGAGGTAGGCGTCCGGGAGGTCGACGTACTTGCCGACGAGCCCGACCGTGACCTCCTCGTTGGGGTGGTGCACCCGACGCAGCAGGTCGTCCCACAGCGTCCAGTCGACGTCGCGGAACGGCAGGTTGAGCCGGCGGACGAGGTAGGCGTCAAGACCCTCGCGGTGCAGCACCTTGGGGATGTCGTAGATCGACGGGGCGTCGGCGGCGGTGACCACCGCCTCCTGGTCGACGTCGCACATCAGCGAGATCTTCTTCTTCACCGACGCCGGGATCTCCCGGTCGGCCCGGCACACGATGGCGTCGGGCTGGATGCCGATGGAGCGCAGGGCGGCGACGGAGTGCTGGGTGGGCTTGGTCTTCAGCTCTCCGGAGGGACCGATCCACGGCACCAGGGAGACGTGCAGGAAGAAGACGTTGTCGCGACCGACGTCGTGGCGCACCTGCCGGGCCGCCTCGAGGAACGGCAGCGACTCGATGTCGCCGACGGTGCCGCCCACCTCGGTGATCACCACGTCGATGTCCTCGCCACCCATGGCGAGGACGCGGTCCTTGATCTCGTTGGTGATGTGCGGGATCACCTGGACGGTGTCGCCGAGGTAGTCGCCGCGACGCTCCTTGGCGATCACGCTCGAGTAGACCTGGCCGGTGGTGACGTTGGCGATCTGGCTCAGGTCGGTGTCGAGGAAGCGCTCGTAGTGCCCGATGTCGAGGTCGGTCTCGGCGCCGTCGTTGGTGACGAACACCTCGCCGTGCTGGAAGGGGTTCATCGTCCCGGGGTCGACGTTGAGGTAGGGGTCGAGCTTCTGCATCGTGACCCGCAGCCCGCGCGAGCGCAGCAGGCGCCCGAGACTGGACGCGGTGAGCCCCTTGCCGAGGGACGACGCGACGCCTCCGGTGACGAAGACGTGCTTGCTCGGCTGCGCTGCTACCAAGGGAGCTCCCCGTGGGCTCGGGTGGCACGCGAAGACTGGTGCCGGGATGGGTGCGTGCGGTCGTCCACGGGGTTCAACCCTAGCAAGACTTCCGGGTACGTCGTGGCGCCACTCCCGCGACGGCGGTCCCGCGAGCCATGTCGAGCAGCTCCTGGGCGTGTGCCATCGCGGTGTCGGACTCCTCCAGGCCGGCCAGCATGCGCGAGAGCTCCTGGACCCGGCCGGTCTCGTCGAGCGGGTCGAGCCCGGAGGTGGTCACGCTCCCGTCGCTGCTCTTGCGCACCACGACGTGGGCGTCGGCGAACGCCGCGACCTGGGGCAGGTGGGTGACCACCAGCACCTGGCTGGAGCGCGCCAGGGCGGCGAGCCGCTGGCCGATCCCCACGGCGGCCTTGCCGCCCACCCCGGCATCGACCTCGTCGAAGACGAAGGTGGGCACCGGCCGGGTGTCGGCCAGGGCGACCTCGATGGCGAGCATCACCCGGGAGAGCTCGCCGCCGGACGCGCCCTTGCCCAGGGCACGCGGCTCCGAGCCGGAGTTGGCGGCCAGCAGCAGCTCCACCTCGTCGACGCCACCCGGCCCGAAGCGCCAGTGCTGCCCGTCCAGCTCCAGCCCGGACTCGTCGCCGGGGACCCGGTCGAGGCGGACCTCGAACCGGGCGTGCGGCATCGACAGCGCGTGCAGCTCGGTCGTGACCGTGCTCGCCAACCGGCTGGCGGCCCCGGTCCGCAGGCGGCTGAGCTCGACGGCCTCCTCGGCGAGCGATCGACGCAGCGCCGCACGCTCGCGGCGCAGCTCGGTGACGCGCTCGTCGGAGCCGTCGAGCCCGGCCAGCCGCTGGGCGGCGTCCCGGGCCCAGTCGAGGACCTGCGCCGCGGTCTCGCCGTACTTGCGGGTCAATGAGCTCAGTGCGGCGCGACGCTCGGAGACCGCAGCGAGGCGGGCGGGGTCGGTGTCCACCCCGGCGGCGTAGGAGGCGACGTCGGCGGCGACGTCGGCCAGCAGGTAGCTGACCTCGGCAACGCGGTCGGCCAGGGCGGAGGCGTCGGGGTCGTGCTCGCGGACGCTGTCCAGGGCGCGGCGCGCGGCCGCCACGGCGCCCAGCGCGTCGGGCGCCTCCTGGTCCGCGGACAGCGCCTCCCGCGCGGTCTCCGCGGCGGTGCGCAGGGTGTCCGCGTGACCCAGACGTGACTCCTCGCGCGCCAGCTCCAGCTCCTCGCCGGGCTGGGGGTCGACGGCCTCGATCTCCTCGAGGCCCAGGCGGAGGACGTCGGCCTCGCGCGCTCGCTCGCGGGCCGAGCCGAGCACGTCGCGCAGCTCGGCCTCGACGGCCCGCAACCGGGTGAAGCCGTGCTCGTAGCGGGTCAGCACCGTGGCGAGCTCCTCGCCCGCGTAGGCGTCGAGCGCGGCGCGCTGGGCCTCGGGACGCAGCAGCCGGTGCTGGTCGGACTGGCCGTGCACGGCCACGAGCAGCTCGCCGACGCGGGCGAGCGCGGAGGCGGGCACGGAGGCCCCGCCCAGGAACGCGCGCGAGCGCCCTTCGGCCGAGACCTGTCGGCCCAGGATGAGCAGGCCCCCCTCGACCTCGCCGCCGTGCTCCTCGGCGAGCCCGTCGAGGCGGGGATCGGCCCGGACGACACCCTCCACCCGTGCGGTGCGCGCCCCGGAGCGTACGGCGCCGGAGTCGGCCCGGCCACCGAGCAGCAGTCCCAGCGCGGTGACCAGCATCGTCTTGCCCGCACCGGTCTCGCCGGTGATCACGGTGAGTCCCTCGCCGAGCTCGAGCACCGACTCCTCGATCACGCCCAGCGAGCTGATCCGCAGCTCCTCGATCATCGCGGCGCCAGCACTGCTCGGCCGGTCACTGCTCCATCGGTCACTGCTCGGCCGGTCACTGCTCGCCCCGGCGTCGCCGACGCTCGAGCGAGCCCCGCCAGCCTTCGACGGGCAGGTCGAACTTCGCCACGAGACGGTCGGTGAACGGCGCCTGGTGCAGCCGGACCAACCGGATCGGGGTGCGTCCGCGGCGTACCTCGATGCGCGCGCCCGGGGGCAGGTCCACGGTGCGCCGGCCGTCGGCCCACATCACCCCGGCACCCTCGGTCTGGGCGAGCACCTCCACGGCGAGCACCGAGCTCGGCGAGACCACCATCGGCCGGGCGAACAGCGCGTGCGCGCTGATCGGCACGAGGAGCAGCGCCTCGACGCTGGGCCACACCACCGGGCCCCCGGCGCTGAAGTTGTACGCCGTCGACCCCGTCGGTGTGGCGCAGACGACCCCGTCGCAGCCGAACCTGCTCAACGGCCGCCCGTCGATCTCGACCACGACCTCCAGCATCCGCTGCCGGGCGGCCTTCTCCACGCTGACCTCGTTGAGCGCCCAGGTGCTGTCGACCAGCTCCTTGTCACGGTAGACGTCCACGTCGAGGGTCAGCCGCTCCTCGCTCTCGTAGCGGCGTCCGACGATCATCTCGATCATCTTCTCGACGTCTTCGCTCTCGGCCTCGGCGAGGAAGCCGACGTGCCCGAGGTTGACGCCGAGCAGCGGTGTCGTCGTCCCGTGGGTGATCTCGGCGGCCCGCAGGATGGTGCCGTCTCCCCCGATGACCAGGACGAGCTCGCACTCGGTGGGGCCGACCTGCTCGACACCCACCGTCTCCACCCCGTGGGAGGGCGGCAGGTCCAGCTCCTTGGCCTCGTCCTCGAGCATGCGCACCACCAGCCCGTGCGCGAGCAGCGCCGCGGCCACGGCACGCGCGACCTCGCGCGCCTCGTCGCGGCCGGTGTGGGTGAGCAGGAGGATGCGGCGAATCCCGGTGGCGTCCTGGGGCTCGGCGTCGGTCACGGGCCCACCTTCTCACCCGGCGCCCCCCAGGACGCCGAACGGCCCGCCTCGGCCTCGATCGCGTCCCGGGTGACGGTGGCCGCGCCGCGCCGCAGCCACACGAAGAACTCCACGTTGCCCGCCGGACCCGGCAGCGGGCTGGTCGTCACCGCGCGGGCACCCCACCCGCGCGTCTCGGCGGCGGTCACCACGGCCGCCACGGCCGCGGCCCGGTCGGCCGGGTCACGCACGACGCCGCCCTTGCCGAGCCGGCCCTTGCCCACCTCGAACTGCGGCTTGACCATCAGCACCACGTCTCCGGACTCCCGGGTGACCCCGAGCAGGGCGTCGAGCACCAGCTCCAGGGAGATGAACGACAGGTCCCCGACGACCAGGTCCACCGGCCCGCCGAGCACCTCGGTGGTGAGCTCGCGCACGTTGGTCCGGTCGTGCACGCGCACCCGCGGGTCGTTGCGCAGCGCCCAGACCAGCTGTCCGTAGCCGACGTCGACGGCCAGCACCTCCGCGGCTCCGGACCGCAGCAGCACGTCGGTGAACCCCCCGGTCGAGGCCCCGGCGTCCAGGCAGCGGCGACCCTCCACCTGCAGGCCCAGCGGGGTGAACGCGGCCAGCGCACCGAGCAGCTTGTGTGCCCCACGGCTCGCGTAGACCGGACCGGACTCCTCGCGGACCACCAGGTCGGCGTCGGTGGTCACGCCGGTGGCCGCCTTGGTGGCCACGGTCCGGTTGACGCTGACCCGGCCGGCGGCGATCAGCTCGGCGGCCTGGGCTCGCGAGCGCGCCAGCCCACGACGGACGAGCTCGGCGTCGAGCCGGAGGCGCCGAGGGGGCACGGGTCAGGCCTGCGGGGCCTGCACCGGCCGGCCGGCGCCGCTGAGCACCTCGCGCAGCGAGTCGTGGGCGCGCTCGAAGACGGCCACGTGCCCGGCGACGGGGAGGTCGTCGAGACCGCGCAGCGAGGCGACGACGACGTCCACCGAGTCCTCACCGGTGGTCTCCTCGGCGGCTGGCACGCTCGGGTACAGGCTCTCGGAAACGCTCGGGTCCACGCTCTCGGTCATGGCCGTCAGGCTACTCGGGCGGGGTGGCGCCGTCGGTCCCGACAGGCTGGCCGGTGTCGTCGAGATGGCGCCAGGCGGTCACCGCGGCCACGCGCCACCAGTCGTCGGACGACCCGGCCCCGCGGACGGCGAGCCGCCCCTCCTCCACCCCGCCGCGCCAGCCGCCCAGCTCCACCACGTCCCCGTCGAGCTCGGGGGCAGCTTGCGGCTGCGCCAGGGAGCTCAGGTCCCGGCCGAGGTACGTCGGACGCTGCCCGTCGCGGGCTCGCACGAGCTGCTCGAGCCCGGTGACCCCGGTCAGGACGAGCAGGCTGTCCCAGCCCATCGCCGCGGCACCCTCGATGTCGGTGTCCAGCCTGTCCCCCACGAGGAGCGGCCGGCGGCCGCCCACCCGGGTGAGCGTCTCCTCGAACAGTGGCCTCTCCGGCTTGCCGGCGACCCGGGGCTCCCGCCCGGCGTACTCCGCGACCAGTCGGACCAGGGTCCCGTTGCCGGGACCCACACCCCGGGGGGTGGGGATGGTGGCGTCGGTGTTGGTGGCCACCCAGGGCAGGCCGGAGCGCACCAGGATGGCGCCGTCGACGACCTGCTGCCAGGGCATCCGGGGTCCGTAGCCCTGGGCCACGGCCGCCACGTCGACCTCGGGGTCGGTGACCGGTTCGAGGCCACGCTCGCGCAGCGCCTCCTCCAGGCCCGGTCCGCCGATGACGAAGACCCGGGCGCCCGGGTCGAGGTCGGCGCTCAGCAGCCGGGCGCCGGCCTGGGCGCTGGTGACCACGTCCTCGTCGTGCGCCTCCACCCCCAGCTCACGCAGGTGGGAGCCGACCTCCTCGGGGGTCCGGGCCGCGTTGTTCGTGACGAACGCGAGGTGCACGCCTTGTTGCTGCGCGTCGTTCAGCGCCACCGCGGCACCGGGCACCGCGTCGGGCCCCACGTAGACGACTCCGTCGAGGTCGAGCACCACGACGTCGTGGACCTCGGTCAGGGGCCGCGACGAGGAGCCGAGCACGTTCACGCGCCGGCGTCGAGCTCGGCCTCGAGGGACGCCGCCCGGGCCACCGCGTCGGTGGCCCGCTCGACGTCGACCGCCTCGGTGCGGTGGAACCAGGTGAGCGCATCGGTCTTGCGACCGGCGTCGGCGAGCGCGTCGGCGTAGGCGTAGCGGAGGCGGGCCACCCAGGGCTCGCGGGACTTGGAGAGCAGGTGCGAGCTCTCCAGGGTGCGCAGCGCGGCGTCGGTCTCGCCCCGGTCGCGCCGGGCCCCGGCCTCGACGATGGTCAGCTCGGCGAGCAGTGCGGGCGCCAGCTTGTCCCGGGGGGCGTTGCGGACCAGGGCCAGCGCCCGATCCGGTCGACCCAGCGCACGCTCGCAGTCGGCCATGATCGCCACGTAGTCCTGGGCGCCGTTCATCCGCTTGGCCGCACGGAGCTCGGCGAGCGCCTCGGCGTACTCGCCCGCGGCGTACGCCGCCTCGCCGACCGCCTCGCGGACCACGGCCAACCGGCTCGCCCGGGCCCGCGCGGCCAGCGTGTGCTCGTAGGCGGTGCGCGGCTCGGAGTCGATCAGCATCCCGGCCGCCACGAGGTGCCGCGCCACGCGCTGGGCGAGCTTGTCGGGCAGGGACGCGAGCTGGGCCTGGATGCTGCGGTCGAGCTCCTTGCCGGTGATCTCCTCGGGGATCTCCGGGCCGTCGTACCGAGCCTGGGACTCGGTGCGGTCCGCACCACGGTCCCCGGGCCGCTCCTCGCGCCGCGGCCGGCTGTACTCGCGCGATCCACCGCGTCCGCCACCGGAGGGACCGCCGCGCCCACCCTGGCGCCCGCCCCCTCGAGGGCCGTCGCTGCTGCGAGCGCCACCCCCGCTGCGGGACGGACGGCCGCTCGCGCTGCCGCGGGGCTTGCGGGGCTGACGGTCTTCGGGCACGGGGGGCTCCTCGTGGGGCTGGGCCGAGCACGAAAGTGCTCGGGAAAAGACTAAGGGCCGCCCCCGAGGGGGGCGGCCCTTAGCAACGTGTTGTCCGGCGACGTCCTACTCTCCCACGACCTCCCGGTCGCAGTACCATCGGCGCTGAAAGGCTTGACTTCCGGGTTCGGAATGGAGCCGGGTATTTCCCTTTCGCTATGGCCGCCGAAACTCTATGGAGTTATGCAAAAGCCATGGGACCTGGGCCCCGTAGGGCCAGATCGTTCATGACTCCCGACCGTAACTCGGGAGCCACACAGTGGACGCGCAACATCTTTGAGGGACAAGCCCTCGGCCTATTAGTACCGGTCGGCTGGGCATTACTGCTGTACACCTCCGGCCTATCAACCCAGTAGTCTGCTGGGGGCCTTACCCGGTTAACCCGGTGGGAAACCTCATCTTGAAACGTGCTTCCCGCTTAGATGCTTTCAGCGGTTATCACTTCCGAACGTAGCTAACCAGCCGTGCTCTTGGCAGAACAACTGGCACACCAGAGGTTCGTCCATCCCGGTCCTCTCGTACTAGGGACAGCCTTTCTCAAGTTTCCTGCGCGCGCGGCGGATAGGGACCGAACTGTCTCACGACGTTCTAAACCCAGCTCGCGTGCCGCTTTAATGGGCGAACAGCCCAACCCTTGGGACCTACTCCAGCCCCAGGATGCGACGAGCCGACATCGAGGTGCCAAACCATCCCGTCGATATGGACTCTTGGGGAAGATCAGCCTGTTATCCCCGGGGTACCTTTTATCCGTTGAGCGACGCCGCTTCCACATGCCAGCGCCGGATCACTAGTTCCGACTTTCGTCCCTGCTCGAGGTGTCACTCTCACAGTCAAGCTCCCTTGTGCACTTACACTCGAAACCTGATTGCCAACCAGGCTGAGGGAACCTTTGAGCGCCTCCGTTACATTTTAGGAGGCAACCGCCCCAGTTAAACTACCCACCAGGCACTGTCCCTGATCCGGATAACGGACCTAGGTTAGATATCTAATACGACCAGAGTGGTATTTCAACGTTGACTCCACCCGAACTGGCGTCCGGGTTTCACAGTCTCCCACCTATCCTACACAAGTCGAACCAAACACCAATACCAAGTTGTAGTAAAGGTCCCGGGGTCTTTCCGTCCTGCCGCGCGTAACGAGCATCTTTACTCGTAGTGCAATTTCGCCGAGTCCATGGTTGAGACAGCGCCCAAGTCGTTACTCCATTCGTGCAGGTCGGAACTTACCCGACAAGGAATTTCGCTACCTTAGGATGGTTATAGTTACCACCGCCGTTTACTGGGGCTTAAGTTCTGCGCTTCGCTCAAAGAGCTGACACGTCCCCTTAACCTTCCAGCACCGGGCAGGAGTCAGTCCGTATACATCGTCTTACAACTTCGCACGGACCTGTGTTTTTAGTAAACAGTCGCTTGGGCCTGGTCTCTGCGGCCATCATTGCGTCTTGCAGCAAGTGCAATAACAAATCCGGCCCCCCTTCTCCCGAAGTTACGGGGGCATTTTGCCGAGTTCCTTAACCATGGTTCACTCGATCGCCTTGGTATTCTCTACCTGATCACCTGAGTCGGTTTGGGGTACGGGCGGCGCACAGCTCGCTAGAGGTTTTTCTCGACAGCATAGGATCATCCACTTCGTCCATACGGACTCCCCATCAGGTCTCAGGCACGTGCAACGCGGATTTGCCTACGTTGCGCCCTACACCCTTAGCCGTGGTCTACCATCGCCACGGTTGGACTGCCTTCCTGCGTCACCCCATCGCTTGACTACTACCGGTTCGGGTCGTGCGCTCCACCTTCATCGTCCCGAAGGATCCCGAAGGTTTTGGGCACTTAGCATCACCGGGTTCGTCATGGGCGCTGTTTTGCCGGTACGGGAATATCAACCCGTTGTCCATCGACTACGCCTGTCGGCCTCGCCTTAGGTCCCGACTTACCCAGGGCAGATTAGCTTGACCCTGGAACCCTTGATCATTCGGCGGAAGAGTTTCTCACTCTTCTTTCGCTACTCATGCCTGCATTCTCACTCGTGTGGCGTCCACAACTGGTTCACACCGCTGCTTCACTCGCCACACGACGCTCCCCTACCCATCCATGCACCTGGACCACGAAGGCCTGGTTGACGCATGAATGCCATAGCTTCGGCGGATAACTTGAGCCCCGCTACATTGTCGGCGCGAAATCACTTGACCAGTGAGCTATTACGCACTCTTTCAAGGGTGGCTGCTTCTAAGCCAACCTCCTGGTTGTCTTTGCGACTTCACATCCTTTTCCACTTAGTTATCGCTTGGGGGCCTTAGCTGATGGTCTGGGCTGTTTCCCTTTCGACTATGGAGCTTATCCCCCACAGTCTCACTGCCGCGCTCTCACTTACCGGCATTCGGAGTTTGGTTGATTTCGGTAAGCTTGTGGGCCCCCTAGACCATCCAGTGCTCTACCTCCGGTAAGAAACACGCGACGCTGCACCTAAATGCATTTCGGGGAGAACCAGCTATCACGAAGTTTGATTGGCCTTTCACCCCTATCCACAGGTCATCCCCTCAGTTTTCAACCTAAGTGGGTTCGGTCCTCCACGCGGTCTTACCCGCGCTTCAACCTGCCCATGGATAGATCACTTCGCTTCGGGTCTTGGTCGTGCCACTGCATCGCCCTGTTAGGACTCGCTTTCGCTACGGCTTCCCCACACGGGTTAACCTCGCGACACAACGCAAACTCGCAGGCTCATTCTTCAAAAGGCACGCTGTCACAAGGACCGAAGTCCTCGCTCCAACGGATTGTAGGCACATGGTTTCAGGTACTATTTCACTCCCCGCCAGGGGTACTTTTCACCTTTCCCTCACGGTACTTGTCCGCTATCGGTCACCAAGGAGTATTTAGGCTTAACGGGTGGTCCCGCCAGATTCACACGGAATTTCAGGGGTTCCGTGTTACTTGGGGTGACGCTTCAGAGCCATCGTCTTACGTATACGGGGGTATCACCCTCTATGCCGGGACTTTCCAGTCCACTTCGACTTCAACGATGGTTTCTTACTCTGTGCTGGTTCGGCAGAACCAGCCAAGCGGCCCCACAACCCTCAGACAGCAACGCCTGCCGGCTATCACACTGTTTGAGTTTGGCCTCTTCCGATTTCGCTCGCCACTACTCTCGGAATCACTTTTGTTTTCTCTTCCTGTGGGTACTGAGATGTTTCACTTCCCCACGTTCCCTCCAACTGCCCTATGTGTTCAGGCAGAGGTAACTGGACATGACTCCAGCTGGGTTTCCCCATTCGGAAATCCCCGGATCACAGCTTGGTTGCCAACTTCCCGGGGCTTATCGCAGGCTCCTACGTCCTTCATCGGCTCTTGGTGCCAAGGCATCCACCATGTGCCCTTAGTAGCTTGTCTTGCTACAAAGATGCTCGCGTCCACTGTGTAGTTCTCAAGGTACGGGCGGCTCCTTCACCAGGTCCCCGCTTGCCTGACTGCAGGCGCCGAAGGCGCGTGGGCAGGTAGTTCGAGGGGGTGGAGGCCCGGAGGTATCGATCACTCGATCCCTCAGGACCCAACAGTGTGCCTGGAGAGCTCTCTCGCTCGGTGCTCGGGGTTCCACGCGTACCGGCGAACCGGGTTGCAGTACTGACGAGCTCGTCGTTCGAGAGCTGACCAAATAGTCGACGTTCCACTAGTGAGCAGTGTTCGTGCGCTGAACGGATGTCAACGGACACGAACGCCCTGGACAGCTTGGAACTGCCAGTTGATGCTCCTTAGAAAGGAGGTGATCCAGCCGCACCTTCCGGTACGGCTACCTTGTTACGACTTCGTCCCAATCGCTCGCCCCACCTTCGACGGCTCCCTCCACAAGGGTTGGGCCACCGGCTTCGGGTGTTGCCAACTTTCGTGACGTGACGGGCGGTGTGTACAAGGCCCGGGAACGTATTCACCGCAGCGTTGCTGATCTGCGATTACTAGCGACTCCGACTTCATGGGGTCGAGTTGCAGACCCCAATCCGAACTGAGACCGGCTTTTTGGGATTCGCTCCACCTTGCGGTATCGCAGCCCTTTGTACCGGCCATTGTAGCATGCGTGAAGCCCTAGGCATAAGGGGCATGATGACTTGACGTCATCCCCACCTTCCTCCGAGTTGACCCCGGCAGTCTCTTATGAGTCCCCACCATGACGTGCTGGCAACATAAGACGAGGGTTGCGCTCGTTGCGGGACTTAACCCAACATCTCACGACACGAGCTGACGACAGCCATGCACCACCTGTATACGAGTGTCCAAAGAGACCTCTGTCTCCAGAGGCTTCTCGCATATGTCAAACCTAGGTAAGGTTCTTCGCGTTGCATCGAATTAATCCGCATGCTCCGCCGCTTGTGCGGGCCCCCGTCAATTCCTTTGAGTTTTAGCCTTGCGGCCGTACTCCCCAGGCGGGGCGCTTAATGCGTTAGCTGCGGCACGGAACTCGTGGAATGAGTCCCACACCTAGCGCCCAACGTTTACGGTGTGGACTACCAGGGTATCTAATCCTGTTCGCTCCCCACACTTTCGCTCCTCAGCGTCAGGTAATGCCCAGAGAACCGCCTTCGCCACCGGTGTTCCTCCTGATATCTGCGCATTTCACCGCTACACCAGGAATTCCGTTCTCCCCTGCATACCTCTAGTCTGCCCGTATCAGAAGCAGGCTCGGGGTTAAGCCCCGAGTTTTCACTCCTGACGCAACAGACCGCCTACGAGCCCTTTACGCCCAATAATTCCGGACAACGCTCGCACCCTACGTATTACCGCGGCTGCTGGCACGTAGTTGGCCGGTGCTTCTTCTGCGGGTACCGTCACTTTCGCTTCGTCCCCGCTGAAAGAGGTTTACAACCCGAAGGCCGTCATCCCTCACGCGGCGTTGCTGGATCAGGCTTTCGCCCATTGTCCAATATTCCCCACTGCTGCCTCCCGTAGGAGTCTGGGCCGTGTCTCAGTCCCAGTGTGGCCGGTCACCCTCTCAGGCCGGCTACCCGTCGAAGCCTTGGTGGGCCGTTACCCCACCAACAAGCTGATAGGCCGCGAGCTCATCCTCCACCGCCGGAACTTTCCACCACCATCAGATGCCTGAAGTGGTCGTATCCGGTATTAGCTCCCGTTTCCGGGGGTTATCCCGATGTGGAGGGCAGATTGCTCACGTGTTACTCACCCGTTCGCCGCTCGTGTACCCCGAAGGGCCTTACCGCTCGACTTGCATGTGTTAAGCACGCCGCCAGCGTTCGTCCTGAGCCAGGATCAAACTCTCCGTTGAATACTTGCGACAGCGACTCTTGCGAGCTGCTGCCAATTCTTCGGTGTTGTCCCGGCAAGAGACGATACTGACTATTGTCAGAATCATTGTTTCTTACCAAAGGAACCGTCGACTCAGTCGGTCCGGCGAACCGGACCTCCGTCGTCGATCGGGTAAATTAATTCGTCGACTTTTGGCACACTGTTGAGTTCTCAAGGATCAAGCGCACACCACATCGCGGCCTCTCGGCCGTTCGTGGGGCAACCTGCAAAAACTTACCGGGTCCGACCCTCGGAGTCAAATCCGACTGTCTCGCCCAGCCCCCCGCCCAGCCAGTCTCGCTCGCAGTGTCCCGAGGCCGACTGAGCGCGCACTCGAAGCACCCCGATTGAGGTGGTGTGTGAGGGTTTCGCCACGGGCCGGCCACCCGGCCTCTCGGCCTTGCGTCCCGCCACTCCGTGGCAACGAGGTGAAACATTAGGCGGCGCCCGCAGGCGGGTCAAATCGGCTCCGGGTGGTCCCGGTCACACGTCCGGTTCACGCAGGTCAGCCCCGGGATCCACGCTCAGCGACGACGTCCGGGGCATCCCCCAGCGTGGCGCACCCCGCGAGCCGGAGGGTCTCCACCACCTCGGTGCGCAGCTCCTCCAGGGCGCGTGCCACACCGCCGGTCCCGGCGGCGGCCAGGGCGTGGAAGAGGGGCCGGCCGAGGAAGACCCCGTCGGCCCCGAGACCGACCGCGAGCACCACGTCGAGCCCCGAGCGCACTCCCCCGTCGACGAAGACCTCGGCGTCGTCGCCCACGCCGGCCCGGACCGCGGCCAGGCAGCGCGCCGTGGCCTCCGCCCGGTCGAGCTGGCGTCCCCCGTGGTTGGAGACCCACACCGCGCTGGCACCGGCCTCGACGCAACGGCGGGCGTCGTCGGCGCGGAGGACCCCCTTGACCGCCACCGGCAGCCCGGTGATCGCCGCTAGCCGGGCGACGTCGTCCGGGCCGAGGTCCTGGGCCTTGTCGCGCTGGTCCGGCGCCAGGCGTCTTCGTGGCTCGCCTGCGAGCTCGTCCATGCGCTCGCCCGTGCGCTCGTCGGCCGGGAGGTTGGCGCCCAGCCACTCCCCCGGAGCCGTCGCCCACACCGGCGGCACGCCGGGAGCCGGGTAGCGCCGGCCGACGACGGGGGTGTCGGCCGTGAGCACGATGCCTGCGGCACCGGCGGCCACCGCGGCCTCGAGGAGCGGTTCGGCGCGGGCGCGCTCGGGAGAGGCGTACAGCTGGAGCCACCAGGTGACCCCGGTGGCCGCGATGTCGGCGAACGTGCGGCCGGCGTTGCTGGAGACCACGAGCGGCACCGCTGCCTCGGCGGCCGCCCGGGCCATGGCGACCTCACCCTCGGGGTCGGCTGCCCGCTGCAGCGTCATCGGGGCCACCCCGACCGGCTGCCGGAAGGTGCCCCCGAGCATCGAGCACGAGACGTCGATGGTCCGCACGTCGCGCAGCACCCGGGGCAGCAGCCGGAGCTCCTGCCACGCCCGCTGTGCCTCGCGCAGGGTGACCTCGTCGCGAGCACCCTCCTCGACGTACCGGAACACCGGGTCGGGCAGGGTCTCGCGGGCCAGGCCCTCCACCTGGTCGAGCCACCGCCCCGAGTCCCGGGCCATGTCCTAGCCGAGCTCCACGCCCGCGAGGTTCTTCTTGCCGCGGCGCAGGACCAGCCAGCCGCCGGCCAGCAGGTCGTCCTCGCCCGGCACGTGCTCGGCGTCGGTGACCCGCTGGTTGTTGACGTAGGCGCCGCCCTCGGTGATCGTGCGCCGTGCCTCGCCCTTGCTCCGGGCCAGGCCGGTCTCCACGAGCAGGTCGACCAGCGGCGTGCCCGTGCTCGCCCGGGTGGCTCCCGCCTCGCGCAGCGCAGCGGCCAGCGACTCGGCGCGGAGCTCGTGCAGGTCGCCGCCGCCGAAGAGGGCCGCTGCGGCTGTCTTGGCCTGGGCGGTCTCGTCCGCCCCGTGCACCTCGGTGGTCACCGCGTCGGCCAGAGCCTTCTGGCCGGTCCGGAGGAACGGCTTGTCCGCCGTCTGCTGCTCGAGGTCCTCGATCTCCTCGTGGGTGAGGAACGTGAAGATCCGGAGCAGCTCACCGACCTTCTCGTCCTCGACGTTGAGCCAGAACTGGTGGAAGGCGTAGGGCGACATCATCGTCGGGTCCAGCCACAGCGCACCGCCCTCGGTCTTGCCGTACTTGGTGCCGTCGGACTTGGTGACCAGCGGTGTGGCGAACGCGTGCGCCCGCCCGCCGTCGGCGCGACGGATCAGCTCGACCCCGCCGGTGAGGTTGCCCCACTGGTCGGACCCGCCGAACTGCAGGGTCACCCCGTGGTCGCGATAGAGGTTCAAGAAGTCCATCGACTGCAGCAGGATGTAGCTGAACTCGGTGTAGCTGATCCCGGCCTCGAGACGGCTGCGGACGACGTCGCGGGCCAGCATCCGGTTCACCGGGAAGTGCTTGCCGATGTCGCGCAGGAAGTCGATCGTCGACAGGCTCGCGGTCCAGTCGTAGTTGTTGACCATCGTCGCCCCCGTCGGGCCCCCGAAGTCGAGGAACGGCTCGATCTGGCGGCGTACGCGCTCCACCCACTCCTTGACCGTGTCCAGCGAGTTCAAGGTGCGCTCCCCGGACTCGCGCGGGTCGCCGATCATGCCGGTCGCGCCACCGACCAACGCGTACGGCGTGTGCCCGGCCCGCTGGAGGCGCCGGGCGGTGAGCAGCTGCACGAGGTTGCCCATGTGCAGGCTCGGGGCCGTGGGGTCGAAGCCCACGTAGAAGCGGACGCTGCCCTCGGTCAGCGCCGCGCGCAGGGCGTCGCGGTCGGTGGCGTGCGCGATCAGGCCGCGCCACTCCAGGTCGTCGAGCAGGGTGGGGTCGGTGCTCACGGGGGCCAGCCTGCCATGCAGGCCGGACCGCCCCGAGAGGTGTCGCCCACGGCGACCCGAGGGGACCTGGCGCAGGTCAACCGGGGCGGCCGGGGGGCAGCACCACGATCTTCCCCACGTGCGACCGCGCGGCCATCGCGGCGTGCGCCGCGTGGATCTCCTCCAGCGGGTAGGTGGCGGCGACGCGCGGGCGCACGGCCCCGGCCCGGGCCAGCTCCACCAGGGCTGCGAAGTGCTCCGGGGTGTGCATGGTGGAGCCCACGAGCCGGCGGTTGTGCAGGTACAGGCGACGCAGGTCGAGGGTCACCACCGGGCCGGCGACGGCGCCCGCCACGACCCACCGGCCACCGGGGCGCAGGCGGTGCAGCAGATCGCCCACCTGGGGCCCGGCGACGACGTCCACGACGGCGTCCAGCCCGTACGGAGCCAGGTCGGCGATGTCCGCGGCCGTGCGATCGACCACCTCGTCGGCCCCGGCCGCACGGACCAGCGCCGCCTTCTCCGCGGTGGTCTGGGCGATCACCCGACATCCGCGCGCCGCGGCCAGGTCGACGGCCGAGAGCCCCACGCCGCCCGAGGCGCCGGTGACCAGCACTGTCTCCCCCGCTCGGACCTCACCCCGCTCCAGCATCCCCATGGCCGTGCCGTAGGCGATGGGCAGGCAGGCCAGCTGGGCGTCCTCGAGCGGCGACCCGGTCATGTCGTGGGCCCGGTCCACCGGCACCACGACGTACTCGGCGAACCCGCCGTCGGACTCGCTGCCGAGCACGCCCACGAGGCGCGGCTCCCCCTCCGACGCGGTGGCCCCGTGGGCGGGCGCGAAGGTGGCCGGGTCGAGCAGGACGCGTCGTCCTCGCCAGGCCGTGTCCACCCCGGGTCCCACTGCGTCGACCGTGCCCGTCACGTCGGCGCCCTGGATCCGGGGGAAGTCGACGGGACCCATCCAGCCGGCCAGCGCGTCGGGGTCCCCCGGGAGACCGTAGGCGCCCTCCCGGGTCCACAGGTCGGTGTTGTTCGTGGCGGCGGCGGACACGCGGACGCGCACCTGGCCCGGGCCGGGCTGCGGGTCCTCGACGTCGCGCACCTCGACGGCCTCGGGGCCGCCGAAGCGGGTCAGGACGGCGGCACGCACGTCGGCGCCCCGGTCCCAGGCCCCCTCAGGCCTCCCAGTGGGGGTCGCGGCCGGACTGCGCCAGCACCCGGTGGAAGGCCGGCGCGTCGTCCTCCAGCGTGACCTCCGCGCCGAACGCGCCCTGGGAGCGGCCCTGCTGCCCGATCCGGTCCATGACCTCCAGCGCCTCGGCCACGGCGTCCTCGTCGTACTCGAGGTCCTGACCCGACCCCCGGGCGAGGTCCCAGCCGTGCAGCATCACCTCGGCGAACCCCATCTCGCCGATGGCCCGCCGGGGCACGGCGCCGTCCATGGCGTCGCCCTCCCAGGAGTCGGCGTCGCTCCACGCCCCGGCGTACGCCGTGAGCAGGTCGCCGAGCTCGCGGCGCCAGTCCTCGGGCACCTCCTGCCGACCGGTGCCCCACGGGTCGTCGCGGTCGAGCGGCTCGCCGGCCCCCACGCGTCGCATGGCCTCCACCGTGCCGAGGAGGTGGGCGACGAGGCGCTGGACGTCCCACTCCGTGCACGGCGTGGGCGCCGTGGTGTCCGTGGCGGAGACGCCGTGGATCACCGGCTGGAGGCTGGCGACGACGCTGTGCAGGTGCTCGCGGGGGGCCATCGTGTCCCTTTCGTCGAGGAGTGCGCCCAACCTAGTCACCGGCCCGGTGATCGACCAGTTCCGTCCACACGACGGTCCTCTCCTCCCTACACTGGCCAGACTCCCGTCCGGAAAGTACCGATATGTACCGTCGTCTGCGTCGCGCCGTGGCTCTGCTCGCCGTGACCACCCTGCTGGGCTCCGCGCTGGTGCTGGTCACCGGCGGCACCGCCGAGGCTGCCGGCAGGACCCTGCAGCGCGGCAGCCGCGGCCCGGCGGTGACCCTGCTCGAGAGCCGGCTCCACCGCCTGCGCCTGCTGCCCAGGGCGGCCGTGGACCGGCGCTACACCCGGGCCACCGTCCGC
The DNA here is from genome assembly GCA_963815595.1 of uncultured Actinomycetota bacterium. Lineage (GTDB taxonomy): Bacteria > Actinomycetota > Actinomycetes > Propionibacteriales > Nocardioidaceae > Marmoricola. Next base: position 1,513,774 of record CAWFHA010000007.1, read on the forward strand.
GCGGTCAAGCGCTTCCAGCGCCAGCAGCACGTCCGCGCGACCGGACGCGCCGACCGCCGCACCTGGAACCTGGTCGCGCGGCGGGTGGCGACCCGCAAGACGACCAGGCCGGTCACCAAGCCGACCCCCACCCCAGCTCCCACCCCAGCTCCCAGCGCGCCCGCTCCCCTGGTCGTCGGTCACCGCGGCACGATGCACCCGAGCGTGCCGGAGAACACCCTGGCCGCGATGCGGCTCGGGCACCGCTCCGCCGACATCTTGGAGTTCGACCTGCAGTTCACCGCCGACCACGTGCCGGTGCTGATGCACGACGAGACCCTGGAGCGCACGACCAACTGCACCGGCATGGTCATGGAGTGGACGGCCGCCGCGCTGCGGGCCACGTGCCGAGCCGGTGACCAGCCGATCCCCACCTTCACCGAGGTCGCGCAGTTCGCGGAGACCGAGCGGGCGCGGATCGCCCCCGAGCTGAAGGATCCCGAGGTCAGCGACGCCGACTTGCGCACCGTCTTCGGGATCATCGAGCGCCACCACCTCGAGGACCTGACGCTGCTCAAGTCCTTCACCGTCCCCATCGTCGAGCAGGTGCACCGGCTGCGACCGGACCTGCCCCTGATGCTCACCGCCGTCCGACCGCCCTCGGTCGCCGCCGTCCGCGCCACCGGCGCCGGCACGATCGCCGTGCGCCAGGACCACCTGACCGCGACCGACGTCGCGCGCTACCGCAACGCCGGCCTGAAGGTGTGGACCTACACCGCACTGAACAAGACCGAGCTGGCGAGAGCGCGAGACCTGCAGGTCGACGCCGTGTGCACCGACGTCCCCGCGGTCGCCGCGGACTTCTACCGCTGAGTGGCCGGACGTTGACCCCTCGCCTGCGCCACCTGCTCGCCGTCACGGTCGTGGCCGCCCTGCTCGGTCCCGCGCTTGCCGTCGTCTCGACCGGCGCGGCGGAGGCCGCGGGCAGGACCCTGCAGCGCGGCAGCCGCGGCCCGGCGGTGACCCTGCTCGAGAGCCGGCTCCACCGCCTGCGCCTGCTGCCCGAGGCGGCCGTGGACCGGCGCTACACCCGGGCCACCGTCCGCGCGGTCAAGCGGTTCCAGCGCCAGCAGCACGTCCGCGCGACCGGACGCGCCGACCGCCGCACCTGGAACCTGGTCGCGCGACGAGCGTCCACCGTGACGACAGCCGGGGCGACACTCCGACCTGGACCGGCACCGCGCGTCGTCGGGCACCGCGGCGCCGTTCGTCCGGGCGTGCCGGAGAACACGATGGCGTCGCTGCGGTACGCCACGGGGTGGGCCGACGTGCTGGAGTTCGACCTGCGGCTGACCGCGGACCACCAGTTCGTGCTCATGCACGACTCGACCCTCGGCCGGACCACCGACTGCACCGGTGCCCTCAGCGCCTGGACCGCGGCCGACCTGCGCGAGCAGTGCCGGGTCGGGGGCGAGCCGATCCCGGCCTTCGAGGAGGTGGCGGCGTACGCCGCGTCCACCTCGGCCGCGATCGCCCCGGAGCTGAAGGACGCGAACATCAGCGACGAGGACCTCGCCGCTGCCGTGGACGTCCTCCGCCGGCACGCGCTCGTCGAGCGCAGCTACGTCCAGACCTTCCGCCCCGGGCTGCTGCCCCGGGTCCGTGCACTGGAGCCCGCACTGGCCACCGTGCTGTGTGCCACCGAACCGCCCTCGCTGCCGGCCGTCCGCGGCGCGGGCGCCACCCACGTGGCGGTGCGCCTGCAGAGCCTCACCGGCCCGCGCGTCGACCTCTACCGGCGCCACGGGGTGCGGGTCTGGACCTTCACCGCGCACGACCGCTCCGGGTTGGACACGGCACGCGCCCGGGGCGTCGACGCCGTGGTGACCGACATCCCCCGTCAGGCGCGGCTGCGCTACCGCTCCTGAGCCGGAGTCCGCGTCGCGCGGCCGCGAGGCCGGGCCGGGACGTAGCGGCTCACCGTCGGCTCACCGGTGATCCAGAACCGCCACGGCCGGTCGGCGGCGTGGCGCAACCCGACGCGAGGACCCGAGCTGACCGAGTGCGGAGCCGGTCCCGGCACCAGGAGGTCGTGCAGGTCGAGGCCGTCGTGGGCGCGGTCGATGCCCAGGGCACGGCACAGCCGCGCCGGCCCCCGGGCCAGGTCCCGGTCGCTGGACCCGGGTCGCCGTTCCCGGGCCGTCTCGATCCCGTCGAGGACCTCCCCCGCCCGCAGCAGGACCGCACTCGCCCGTCCCTCCGGACCGCACGCCACGTTGCAGCAGAAGTGCATGCCGTAGGTGAAGTACACGTACAGGCGGCCGGGCGGCCCGAACATCACCGCGTTGCGGGCGGTGGGTCCGCGGTAGGCGTGCGAGCCGGGGTCGTCCGGTCCGTCGTACGCCTCGACCTCGGTCAGCCGCAGGGTGACGCCGCCGTGGGTGAACGTGGCGCCGAGCAGCCGCGGCGCCACCTCCAGCACCGGGCCGAGCAGCAGCTCCTCGAGGCCGGTCAGCCCAGCCATGCCCGGTGGTCCGCGATCGTGGTGCGCAGCTCTGCGAGCTGCTCGGTCACCCGGACCGGCGCGGTGCCGCCGCGCCCGTCGCGCGAGGCCACCGACCCGGCCGCGGTGAGCACCGAGCGGACGCCGGGGGTGAGCCGGGGGTCGATGGCGGCGAACTCGTCGTCGTCGAGGTCGGCCAGCTCGCAGCCGAGCTCCTCGCACCGGCGCACGCAGGCGCCGGCGAGCTCGTGGGCCACCCGGAACGGCACTCCCTCCCGAACGAGCCATTCGGCGACGTCGGTGGCCAGGGAGAAGCCCTGCGGCGCGAGCGCGGCCATCCGCTCGGTGTCGAAGGTGAGCGTGGCCAGCTGCCCGGTGACCGCGGGCAGCAGCACCTCGAGGGTGTCCACCGCGTCGAAGACCGGCTCCTTGTCCTCCTGGAGGTCCCGGTTGTAGGCCAGCGGCAGCGCCTTGAGCGTCGCGAGCAGGCCCGTGAGGTCGCCGATCAGGCGCCCGGCCTTGCCCCGGGCGAGCTCGGCGATGTCCGGGTTCTTCTTCTGCGGCATGATGCTCGACCCGGTCGACCAGCCGTCGTCGAGGCGCACGAAGCCGAACTCCCGGGTCGCCCAGACGATGATCTCCTCCGCCTGACGGCTCACGTCGACCCCGATCATCGCCGCCACGAACGCGAACTCCGCCACGAAGTCGCGCGCGGCCGTGCCGTCGACCGAGTTGGCGACGCTGCCCGTGAACCCCAGGTCGCGCGCCACCGCCTCGGGGTCGAGCCCGAGGCTGGATCCCGCGAGGGCTCCCGAGCCGTACGGCGACTCCGCGGCGACGCGGGCGTCCCAGTCGCGCAGCCGGGCGACGTCGCGCACCAGTGGCCAGGCATGGGCCATCAGGTGATGGCTCAGCAGCACCGGCTGGGCGTGCTGGAGGTGCGTGCGGCCCGGCATGATCGCACCGTGGTGCTGCTCGGCCTGGTCGGCGATCGCCTCCACCAGGTCGAGGACGAGACCGGCCACCAGCCGTGCGTGCTCGCGCAGGTAGACCTTGAACAGCGTGGCGATCTGGTCGTTGCGGCTGCGTCCGGCGCGCAGTCGCCCGCCGAGGTCTGGCCCGAGGAGCTCCACGAGCGCGCCCTCGAGGGCGCCGTGCACGTCCTCGTCGGACGGTGCGGGAGCGAGCTCGCCCGAGGCGACCCGCCGGTCGAGCTCGTCGATCCCGGCCAGCAGGTCGTCGAGCTCCCCGCTGCTCAGCAACCCGGCGGCGTGGAGCACCCGGGCGTGCGCACGGGAACCGTCGAGGTCGTAGCTCGCCAGCCGCCAGTCGAAGTGCGTGCTGCGGGAGAGCGCCTCGAGCTCCGGGCTCGGGCCGCCGGCGAAGCGTCCGCCCCACAGGCTGCCCTGCCGGGTGCCCTGCTGGGTGCCCTGCTGGGTCACGGGTCGGGTTTCGGACCGGGTTTCGGGCCGGGTTTCTGGCGCGCCGTCGCCCGTCTCGCTGCTGTCGCTGGTCTCGCTGCTGGTGCCGTCCACACCGGCAAGGATGTCAGTCCAGCGCGCGGCCGACCGACCGAGCCCGGAAGTCGGGTGCCGCGAGACGCTCGGCGTTGGCGGCGAGGTCGTCGGGCTCGTCCTGCGACTCCCGCTCGGCCTCCACCCGGGCCCGGTAGGCAGCGACCTCGTCCTCCACCCGTCGCTCGTCCCAGCCGAGGATGGGCGCGACCAGCTCGGCGGCGTCGTCGGCACATGCGACTCCCCGGTCGCTGACCTCGATGGAGATGCGGGTCCGCCGGGCCAGGAGGTCGTCGAGGTGCAGGGCACCCTCGTGGCTCGCGGCGTAGACGATCTCGACCTTGAGGTACTCCTCGGCCCCGGGCAGCGGCTCCAGCAGCGAGGGGTCCTGGTCGGCGACCTCCAGGACCTCCTCCAGCAGCGAGCCGTAGCGCTCGAGCAGGTGGGTGATCCGCCACGTCGGCAGGTCCCGGTCGCGGGCGATCAGGTCGACCTGGTTGCTCAGCGCCTGGAACCCCTCGGCACCGACCAACGGGATCTGGTCGGTGACGCTTCGGCCCACGCCGGCCGGGAGGTCGACCAGGGCCGCGTCGACGGCGTCGGCGGCCATCACCCGGTAGGTCGTGTACTTGCCGCCGGCGATGGAGATCAGCCCCGGTTGCGGTCGCGCCACCGCGTGCTCGCGCGACAGGCTCGAGGTGGCCTCGCTCTCCCCCGACAGCAGGGGCCGCAGGCCGGCGTACACCCCTTCGATGTCGTCGTGGCTCAACGGTTGGGCCAGCACCTCGTTGACGTGCTCGAGGATGTAGTCGATGTCGGCCTTGCTGGCCGCGGGGTGTGCCCGGTCCAGCTCCCAGTCGGTGTCGGTGGTGCCGATGATCCAGTGCGTGCCCCACGGGATCACGAACAGCACGGACTTCTCGGTGCGCAGGATCAGTCCGGTCTCCGAGGGGATCCGGTCGCGGGAGACCACGATGTGCACGCCCTTGGAGGCCCGCACGTTGAACCGGCCACGGCCACCGGCCAGGGTCTGGATGTCGTCGGTCCACACGCCGGTGCAGTTGATCACCACGCGCGCCGAGAGAGTGGTCTCCTCGCCGGACTCGACATCGGTGACGGTCGCACCCACCACGCGCTCCCCCGCGTGCACGAGCGCCGTGACCTTGGCGGAGGGCAGCACGGTGGCGCCGTACGACGCGGCGGTGCGGCCGACCATCATCGTGTGCCGCGCGTCGTCGGCCTGGGCGTCGTAGTAGAGGAGCCCGCCGATGAGAGCGTCCTTGCGCAGTCCGGGGGCCAGCTTCAGGGCCTTGGTGCGGCTGAGCTGCTTGTGCCGCGGCACCGAGCGGGCGCCGCCCATCGAGTCGTAGAGGGTGAGCCCCGCCGAGACGTAGGGGCGCTCCCAGATGCGGTGCTGGAGCGGGTAGAGGAACGACACCGGCCGCACCAGGTGGGGGGCGAGCCGGGTCAGCATCAGCTCGCGCTCGCGCAGCGCCTCGCGGACCAGCGCGAAGTTCAGCTGCTCGAGGTAGCGCAGTCCGCCGTGGAAGAGCTTGCTGCTGCGCGACGAGGTCCCCGACCCGAGGTCTCGCTGCTCCACCAGGACCACCCGCAGCCCGCGGGTGGCGGCGTCGAGGGCGACACCGGTCCCGGTGACCCCGCCCCCCACCACCAGCACGTCGATGTCGGCGTCGGCGAGGGCCTCCCAGCCCTGGCGTCGCTCGTCGGGTCCCAGTCGCGCCGGTCGGAGCATCGCGCACTTCCTTCTCTCGTCCCAGCCGGGCCACCACGTCGGGGCCCGGTCCGGCCACTCTAGGAGGCTCGTCCACCGGTGGCCGGGTGAGTGCTCGTGTGCAACGATGCTCGCGCCGCCCTTGTGGCGCCAGTCACACTCTGGGACCTCGTTGGTCCCGGTCCTCGCAGAAGGGAACGTGCGTGTTCACGGACATCTTTCTCCCCGAGGTGATGGGGACCGCCACCCTGATCCTGCTCGGCTGCGGCGTGGTGGCCAACGCCGTGCTCCCGCGCACGGGTGGCTTCGGCGGCGGCATCCTGCTGATCAACTTCGGCTGGGGCCTCGGGGTCTACGCCGGTGTCTACGTCGCCTACAAGTCGGGCGCCCACATCAACCCCGCGGTGACCCTCGGTCTGCTCGCCACCGGCCAGTCCGGCCTGTCCTTCGTCGACGTCGTCGTCTACATCACCGGGCAGCTGCTCGGCGCGATGCTCGGCGCGAGCCTGGCCTGGGCTGCGTACAAGAAGCACTTCGACCACCCGGAGGCCGACCCCGACGCCAAGCTGGGCGTGTTCAGCACGATGCCCACGATCGCCTCGCCGTACTGGAACGTGGTCACCGAGGTGATCGGCACCTTCGTGCTGGTCTTCGTCATCCTCGCCTTCGGCAACACGCCGACCGAGGTCGGTCCGCTCGCCGTGGCGCTGTTGGTCGTCGGCATCGGCGCCAGCCTGGGCGGCCCCACCGGCTACGCGATCAACCCGGCCCGTGACCTCGGGCCACGGATCATGCACGCGCTGCTGCCGATCCCCAACAAGGGCTCGAGCGGCTGGCACTACGCCTGGGTGCCTGTCGTGGCGCCCATCATCGGTGGCGTGCTCGGCGGGGTCGCCGGCAACCTCGTCGGCTTCGTCTGACCGCTCGACCCATCCATCCACACTGCACGGAGGTCTCGCACATGGCCCAGAACACCTACATCCTGTCGATCGACCAGGGCACGACCAGCACCCGGGCGATGATCTTCGACCACTCGGGCTCGGTGGTGGCCGTCGACCAGGTGGAGCACGAGCAGATCTTCCCCAAGGCGGGGTGGGTGGAGCACGACCCCCTCGAGATCTGGGAGAACACCCGCAAGGTCATCGGCGGTGCCCTGGCGAAGGCCAACCTGAACAGCAAGAACATCGAAGCCGTGGGGATCACCAACCAGCGGGAGACCGCGGTGGTGTGGGACCGCACCACCGGCAAGCCCGTCTACAACGCGATCGTCTGGCAGGACACCCGGACCCAGAAGATCGTCGACCAGCTGGCCGGCGACGAGGGCGCGGACCGCTACAAGGACGTCTGCGGGCTGCCGCTGGCGACGTACTTCTCCGGCCCCAAGGTGAAGTGGATCCTCGACAACGTCGACGGGGCGCGCGAGAAGGCGGAGTCCGGCGACCTGGTCTTCGGCAACACCGACACCTGGGTGCTGTGGAATCTCACCGGCGGCGCCGAGAACGACGGCGTCCACGTCACCGACGTGACCAACGCGAGCCGCACCATGCTGATGGACCTGAGCAGCCTCAGCTGGGACGAGTCGATCGCCGAGGACATGTCGATCCCGATGTCGATGCTCCCGGAGATCAAGTCCTCCTCCGAGGTCTACGGCGAGTGCAAGCCCGGTGTGCTCAACGGGGTCCCGATCGCCGGCATCCTGGGCGACCAGCAGGCGGCGACGTTCGGGCAGGCGTGCCTGGAGAAGGGCACCGCGAAGAACACCTACGGCACCGGCAACTTCATGCTGCTCAACACCGGTACCGAGCAGGTGCCCAGCGAGAACGGCCTGCTGACCACGATCTGCTACAAGATCGGCGACAACGAGACCTACTACGCGCTGGAGGGCTCGATCGCGGTCACCGGCTCGCTGGTGCAGTGGGTCCGCGACAACCTCGGGATGATCGGCTCGGCTCCGGAGATCGAGGAACTCGCGAAGAAGGTCGACGACAACGGGGGCGCCTACTTCGTGCCCGCCTTCTCCGGCCTGTTCGCCCCGCACTGGCGCTCCGACGCCCGCGGTGCCCTGGTCGGCCTGACCCGCTACGTGAACCGCAACCACATCGCCCGGGCGGTGCTGGAGTCGACGGCGTTCCAGACCCGCGAGGTCCTCGACGCCATGAACGCCGACTCGGGGGTGCCGCTGACCGAGCTCCGCGTCGACGGCGGCATGGTCGTCAACGAGACCCTGATGCAGTTCCAGGCCGACATCCTCGGCGTCGACGTCGTCCGGCCCAAGGTCGCCGAGACCACCGCCCTCGGCGCGGCGTACGCCGCCGGGCTGGCGGTCGGCTACTGGGAGAACGAGGACGACATCATGAACAACTGGGGCGAGGACAAGCGCTGGACCCCGAACATGGACGATGACGAGCGCGAGCGCCTCTACCGCAACTGGAAGAAGGCGGTCACCAAGACCCTCGACTGGGTCGACGACGACGTCGAGTGACCCGAGGTCCCGCGCGGCGGCGTACGGGACGCGGCGGCGGGGCAACGCCGTACGCGACGTGTGGCGATGGGCGGGCAGGTGATCCCTGCAGCGGACGGGTGATGCTTCACCCGTCCGGCGCAGGTTTCCCCGGGCGCCCGGGGAAACCTGCAGCCCCGCCGCCCACCCCTCAGTCGGTGCCGATCTCCAGCGCGACGTGGTCCAGGGCGACGTCGCTCTCGTCGCCCTCGGCCGCGGGGTTCCGGGTGATCCGGTCGGCTCCCCCGGCCTCGAGCTCGCCGTAGAGCGTGCCGTGCTCGACGAGCACCTGGCCCTGGTCGAGCGGCTGGGCGGCGTACATCTCCAGCTTGGCCCGGGAGTCGGCGATGTCGAGGTTGCGCATCGTCAGCTGGCCGATCCGGTCGGTGGGGCCGAACGCCGCGTGCTCGGTGCGCTCCATCGACAGCTTGTCCGGGTGGTAGGAGAACGCGGGACCGTCGGTGCGCAGCACCGTGTAGTCCTCGCCGCGGCGCAGCCGCAGGGTCACCTCGCCCGTCACCAGCGAGGCGATCCAGCGCTGGATGGACTCGCGCAGCATCAAGGCCTGCGGGTCGAGCCAGCGGCCCTCGTAGAGCATCCGGCCGAGCCGGCGTCCCTCCCCGTGGTAGTTGGCGATGGTGTCCTCGTTGTGGATGGCGTTGAGCAGCCGCTCGTAGGCGATCCACAGCAGCGCCATCCCGGGTGCCTCGTAGATGCCGCGTGACTTGGCCTCGATGATCCGGTTCTCGATCTGGTCGGACATCCCGAGCCCGTGGCGTCCCCCGATCTCGTTGGCGACGTGCACCAGGGCGACCGGGTCGGCGTACGTCGTGCCGTTGACCGCCACCGGGCGGCCGGCCTCGAAGCGGACGGTCACGTCCTCCGGCTCGATGCTCGTGCTGGGGTCCCAGAACTTCACGCCCATGATCGGCTCGACGGTCTCCAGGGAGACGTCGAGGTGCTCCAGGGTCTTGGCCTCGTGGGTGGCGCCCCAGATGTTGGCGTCGGTGGAGTAGGCCTTCTCCTGGCTGTCGCGGTAGGGCAGGTCGTGCTCGGTGAGCCACTGGCTCATCTCCGCGCGACCGCCGAGCTCGTGCACGAAGTCGGCGTCCAGCCACGGCTTGTAGATGCGCAGCTCCGGGTTCGCCAGCAGCCCGTAGCGGTAGAACCGCTCGATGTCGTTGCCCTTGAACGTCGAGCCGTCGCCCCAGATGTCCACGCCGTCCTCGTGCATGGCCCGGACCAGCATGGTGCCGGTGACGGCGCGGCCGAGCGGTGTGGTGTTGAAGTAGGTGCGACCACCGGAGCGGATGTGGAAGGCGCCGCAGACCATCGCGGCGATCCCCTCCTCCACCAGCGCGGTGCGGCAGTCGATGGACCGGGCGATCTCGGCGCCGTAGAGCAGCGCCCGGTCGGGCACGCCGTCGATGTCGGTCTCGTCGTACTGGCCGATGTCGGCGGTGTAGGTGCACGGGATCGCGCCGTGCTCGCGCATCCAGGCGACCGCCACCGAGGTGTCGAGGCCGCCGGAGAAGGCGATGCCGACGCGTTCGCCGACGGGGAGGGCGGTGAGGACCTTGCTCATGGGGTTTCCTTCGTCGAGGTCGTGCGGGGGATCTTGTTCGGTACGGCGTCGGCGCTCAGGGGCGCGGGCCTGACTGGTCGAGGGCACGTCCCGCCAGGCCCACCAGTCGTCGGACGACGTCGTCGCCGCCGGCGGGGTCGCGGGAGATGACGAGCACCGTGTCGTCGCCGGCGATCGTGCCGAGCACGTCGCCGAGCTCGGCCTTGTCCAGGGAGGAGGCCAGGAAGTTCGCGGCCCCCGGCGGCGTGCGGAGCACGACGAGGTTGCCGCTGGCCTCGGCGGAGACCAGCAGGTCCTCGCACAGGCGGGCCAGGCGGTGCTCGCTGACCGCGCTCTCGCGAGGGGGCACCGCGGTCCGGTCACCACCCTCGGCGGGCACGGCGTAGACCAGGGCACCCGAGGCGGCCCGGACCTTGACCGCCTCCAGCTCGACGAGGTCGCGGCTCAACGTGGCCTGGGTGACCACCACGCCGTTGTCGGCGAGCAGCTCCCCCAGCTCGGTCTGCGAGCGCACCTCGCGGGTGTTCAGCAGGTCGATCTCCAGCTGCTGGCGGGCGCTCTTGGTGGCTGGGATCGTCGCGTGGCCCGAGACGGCGCCCGGCGCGTGGCTCGCACCCGCACCCTCCACGGGGTGCGCGAGCGCTGCGAAGTGGCGCGGCTCGCGACCCGCGGCCGGCCGGGTCACGACGGGGCTCCGGTCTGCAGCCAGACCAGCAGCGCCTTCTGGGCGTGCCGGCGGTTCTCGGCCTCGTCCCACACCACGCTGCGGGGCCCGTCGAGGACCTCGGCGCTGATCTCCTTGCCGCGGTGGGCGGGCAGGCAGTGCAGCACGATCGCGTCGTCGGCGGCGTGCCCGAGCAGGGCGGCGTCGAGCTGCCAGGGGCCGAACACCTCCTCGCGCGTGGACGCCTCCGCCTCGCGTCCCATCGAGACCCAGGTGTCCGTGGCCACGACACCGGCGCCCGCGACCGCCTCGGCGGGATCGGCCACGAACGAGGCGGACCCCCCGGTGCCGGCCGCGATCTCCTGCGCCCGGGACAGCACCGCAGCATCCGGCTCGAACCCGACCGGGCCGCTGACGCGGACGTGCATGCCGGCCGTTGCGCCGCCGAGCAGGTAGCTGTGCCCCATGTTGCAGGCAGCGTCGCCGACGAAGGCCAAGGTCTCTCCCGCGAGCTCGCCGCGGTGCTCCCGCACGGTCAGCAGGTCGGCCAGCACCTGGCAGGGGTGGAAGGAGTCGGTGAGCGCGTTGACCACGGGGACCCCGCAGTACTGCGCCATCTCCTCGAGGCGCGACTGCGCGTGCGTGCGCCAGACGACCATCGCCGCCTGCCGGCCGAGGACGCGGGCCGTGTCGGCGACCGACTCCCGGACGCCGACCTGGGCGAGGGAGCCGTCGATGATCATCGGGAAGCCGCCGAGCTCGGCGATGCCCGAGGCGAACGACGCCTGGGTGCGCAGCGTCGGCTTGTCGAAGAGCACGGCCACGGTCTGCGGGCCGGCCAGCGGGCGCTCGGCGTACGGCTCGGACTTGAGCCGGGCCGCCAGGTCGAGGACCGTGGCCTGCTCGGCGGGCGACAGGTCGTCGTCGCGCAGGAAGTGCCGGGGCATCACTGCTCGCCTCCCCCGGCGTAGGCCGCGTCGAGGATGGCCGGCCACGCGTCGAGGAACGACGCCGCGTCCTCGGCGCTCAGCACCAGCGGCGGCGCGAGCCGGATCCGCTCGGGCGTGGGGTTGTTCACGATGAACCCGGCGTCGAGCGCCGCTGTGACGACGTGGGCGGACACCGCCTCGGTCAGGTCGAGCCCGATCAGCAGGCCGGCGCCACGCACCTCGCTGACGCGGACGTCGGCGAGCAGACCGTCGTGCAGCTGCTGCCCGACCTCGCGGACGTGCGCCAGCAGGCCGTCCTGCTCGATGGTGTCGAGCACGGCGTGCGCGGCGGCTGCGGCGACGGGGTTGCCCCCGAAGGTGGTGCCGTGGTGTCCGGGCTGCAGCAGGTCGGCCGCCTCCCCGGTGGCCAGGCACGCGCCGACCGGGATGCCGCCGGCGAGCCCCTTGGCGAGGGTGACCACGTCAGCGGGTGCCTCCATCGGCTCGGCGACCGAGGGGTTCTGGTGGGCGTACCACGCGCCCGTGCGACCGACGCCGGTCTGGATCTCGTCCAGCCACAGCAGCGCACCCTGGTCCAGGGTGATCCGCCGGGCCCGGGCGAGGTAGTCGGTGGGCGGGGCCACCACCCCGGCCTCGCCCTGCAGTGGCTCGAGGATCACCGCGGCGGTCTGTCCGGTCACGGCAGCGGCGAGCGCGTCCGCGTCGCCGTACGGCACGAAGCTCACGCCACCCGGCAGCGGCTCGAACGGCTCCCGGTACGCCGCCTTGGCCGTCAGCGCCAGCGAGCCCATCGTGCGGCCGTGGAAGGCGCCCTCGGTGGCGACGACGTGGGTGCGTCCGGTGCGCCGGGTGAGCTTGAGCGCGGCTTCGTTGGCCTCCGCGCCGGAGTTGGTGAAGAAGACCTTGCCTTTCGCGCCGGTGCCGTCGAGGAGCAGGTGGAGCAGCCGCTCGGCGAGACTCACCTGCGGCTCGGTCGCGAAGAAGTTCGACACGTGGCCGAGGGTCTGCAGCTGACCGGTGACGGCGGCGACCAGCGCCGGGTGGGCGTGTCCCAGCGAGTTCACCGCGATGCCCCCGAGCAGGTCGAGGTAGCGACGGCCCTGGTCGTCCCAGACGTGGGCGCCCTCGCCTCGGGACAGCACCAGCTTGGGCGGGCCGAAGGTGTTCATCATCGACCCGGCGTAGCGGGCGTGGAGGTCGCTCATCGTCACTTCTTCCGCTCGCCGCTGGCGTAGGCCTTGCGCAGCCGCGTCTCGACACCGGGGAGCACCTGCGTGCCGACCCCCTCCTGGGTGAACAGCTCGAGCAGCACCGCGTGCGGCTCGCGTCCGTCGACCACGGTCGCCCGGGGCACGCCACCGGTCACGGCATCGTGGCAGGCCTGCATCTTGGGCACCATGCCGCTGTCGAGCGAGGGCATCAGCTCGGCCAGGGAGTCCGGGCTGATCTCCTGGATGACGTCGTCGCTGTCGGGCCAGTCGCGGTAGAGGCCCTCGACGTCGGTCAGCACCATCAGCTTCTCCGCGCCCAGGGCGACGGCCAGCGCGGCGGCCGCGGTGTCGGCGTTGACGTTGTGTACCAGGCCGTTCACGTCGGGGGCGACGCTGGAGATCACCGGGATCCGGCCGGCCTCGACGAGGTCCTCCACGGCCTCGGGACGGACGTGCGCGACCTCCCCGACCAGACCGAGGTCGACCTCCTCGCCGTCGACGACGGTGTTGGTCGCCTTCGCGGTGAACAGGCCCGCGTCCTCGCCGGACAGGCCGACAGCGATGTGGCCGTGCTGGTTGATCAGGCCCACCAGCTCGCGCTGGACCTGGCCGACCAGCACCATCCGGACCACGTCCATGGCCTCCGGGGTGGTCACGCGCAGGCCGCCCTTGAACTCCGACTGGATCCCGAGCTTGTCGAGCATCCTGGAGATCTGCGGACCGCCTCCGTGGACGACCACGGGCTTGAACCCGGCGAAGCGCAGGAACGCGATGTCCTCGGCGAAGGCCTTCTTCAGCTCCTCGTCGATCATCGCGTTGCCGCCGTACTTCACCACCACGACCTTGCCGTGGTACTTCATCAGCCACGGCAGCGCGCCGGCGAGGACCGCGGCCGGGTGGGTGGAGTAGGGCCTGGCGTTCTCGGGCCGGGCCTCTTCGGGCTGGGTCCCTTCGGACTGGGTCTCTTCGGGCTGTCCGCCCGTCGGTGTGGAGCTCATGAGGAGTAGGCGCTGTTCTCGTGGACGTAGGCGTGGGTGAGGTCGTTGGTCCAGACGGTGGCCCGTTCGGACCCGGACTTGAGGTCGACGGTGACGGTCACCTCGCGACCGGAGAGGTCGACCTTCGCCGGGTCCTCGGCCGGGGTGGACTCGCGGCACACCCAGACGCCGTTCATGGCGACGTCGAGGTCCGCGGGGTCGAAGGTGGCCGAGGTGGTGCCGATGCTGGCCAGCACACGACCCCAGTTGGGGTCCTTGCCGAAGACGGCGGCCTTGAACAGGTTGCTCCGGGCGATGCTGCGGCCGACCTCGACGGCCTCGCCCTCCGACGCGGCGTGCAGCACGGTGATCGCGATCTCGTGGTCGGCGCCCTCGGCGTCCTTCAGCAGCTGCATCGCCAGGTCGGTGCAGGCCTGGGTGAGCGCCTCGGTGAAGTCCGCGAGCCCGGGGGTCACACCGCTGGCTCCGCTCGCCATCACGGTGACGGTGTCGTTGGTGGACATGCAGCCGTCGGAGTCGAGGCGGTCGAAGCTGCCCGCGGTGGCGGTGCGCAGCGCGGCGTCGAGGTCGGACGCCGGCACGACCGCGTCGGTGGTGAGCACGACGAGCATCGTCGCCAGCTGGGGCGCGAGCATGCCCGCCCCCTTGGCCATCCCTCCGATCGACCACCCGGCACCGCCAGGCCCTTCGACCACCACCTGCTTGGCGACGGAGTCGGTCGTCATGATCGCCTCGGCGGCGTGCAGCCCGGCCTCCGGGTCGAGCGCGGCGAGCAGGTCACCGACGCCGGCGAGGAGGTTCTCGCGCGGGTTGGACAGCCCGATCAGCCCGGTCGAGCACACGACCACGTCGACCGCACCGATGCCGAGCCCGTCGGCCACGGCCTCGGCGACGGCGTGGGTGGTCTGGAATCCCTCGGCGCCGGTGTAGCAGTTGGCGCCGCCGGAGTTGAGCACCACGGCACGCACCACGCCGTCCTTGACCGTCTCCTGGCTCCACAGCACCGGGTTGGCCTTGCAGCGGTTGGCGGTGAAGACCGAGGCGGAGTCGAAGGTGGGTCCGGTGTTGACGACCAACGCCATGTCCTTGGCACCGGTCGACTTCAGTCCGGCAGGGACGCCGGCGGCGGTGAAGCCGGCGGGATGGGTGACGCTCATGTCCGGTCCTGCTTTCGTGGGTCGACGGGTACGGCGGTGGCGACGTCGTGCCCCGCACGTCGCCACTCCTCGGCGGCTCGGTCGGCGTCGCCGACCGGCACCAGCACCCAGTCGGTGTCGAACGTGGAGATGGTGAACACGCTGATCTGTGCCTCCGCGAGCGGTGTCAGCAGCGCGGCCAGGACCCCGGTCAGTGCGAAGTCCAGGGGACCCCGGACCGCGAAGGCTGTGAACGGCCCGGCCTGCTGCGCCTTCCTCGGCACGCTGCGGGTCGCGCAGACCACGCTGGTCTCCGTGGCAGTGGCGGTGATCGAGAACAGCGAGGACGACTCGGCCCAGGCGGGCACCTCGGCACCGGCGCCGAGGCGCACCACGGCGAGCTTCTCGGGGAACCGGTCCAGGGTGAACGCCGGTCCCGCGGGCGTCTCGGCTGCCGGCTCGGTCGTCGGGTCGCTCATGGCGCCAGCCCCACGGTGCTCAGCCCGGTCTGCTCGGGCAGGCCGAGGGCGAGGTTCATGCACTGCACGGCGGCACCGCCGGTGCCCTTGGCCAGGTTGTCGACCGCCCCGACCGCGACCATCCGGCCCGCGGCCTCGTCCAGGGCGACCTGCAGGTGCACGCTGTTCGAGCCGAGGACCGACTGCGTGGCCGGCCACTGCCCCTCGGGCAGCAGGTGCACGAACGGCTCGTCGGCGTACGCCTTCTCGAAGGCGGCACGCAGGTCCTCGGCCGTGACACCGTCCTGCACCGAGGCGCTGCCGGTGGCCAGGATGCCGCGGGACATCGGCACCAGCACGGGGGTGAAGCTCACCCGGACCCGGTCCTCGGTGAGGCCGGAGAGGTTCTGCACGATCTCGGGCGTGTGTCGGTGGGTGCCGCCCACGCCGTACGCCGAGGCCGAGCCCATCACCTCGCTGCCCAGCAGGTGCGGCTTGGCCGCCTTGCCGGCACCACTCGTGCCGGAGGCGGCGACCACGACGAGGTCGTCGGACTGCACGAGGCCGGCCGCCACCGCGGGGGCGAGGACCAGCGTCGACACCGTGGGGTAGCAGCCCGGCACGGCCACCCGGCGGGCACCGGCGAGGACCTCGCGCTGACCCGGCAGCTCGGGCAGGCCGTAGGGCCAGGAGCCCGCGTGGGCCGAACCGTAGAACTTCTCCCAGTCCTCGGCGTCGGTGAGCCGGAAGTCGGCACCGCAGTCGATCACCACGGTGTCCGGGCTGGACCCGCCCAGCTGCTCGGCCACCGGCCCCGACTGGCCGTGGGGCAGCGCCAGGAACACGACGTCGTGCCCGGACAGCGTCTCGGCGTTGGTCTCCTCCAGCACCCGGTCGGCCAGCGGCACCAGGTGCGGCTGCAGCGACCCCAGCCGCTGCCCGGCGTTGGAGCCGGCGGTCAGGGCGCCGATCTCCACCTGGGGATGGGCCAGCAGCAGGCGGAGGACCTCGCCTCCGGCGTACCCGCTGGCTCCGGCGACGGCGACGCGTGTCGTGGTGGGCATGTGCATGACTATACATGTGACTGCATGTCATGCTGCGCGGGGTGGTCGGCGCCGGCTGGAGACGGCACGATGAGCCAGACGCACGCGACCGGGCGCGCACGACGAGGGGCATGAGCATGGCCGGGGTCTGGCAGCAGGGTGACGCCTACGAGCGTTTCATGGGGCGATGGAGCAGGCGGGTCTCCCCCGTGTTCCTCGACTGGCTCGGGTGCCCCCCGGGGCTGCGCTGGGCCGACGTCGGCTGCGGCAGTGGGGCGCTGACCTCCACGATCCTCGAGGCCGCCGAACCCGCGAGTGTCCTGGGCCTGGACCCGGCCCCCGCCCAGGTGGCCGAGGCGGAGCGGCAGGTGGTCGACGAACGCGCGAGCTTCGTCTGCGCCGGCGCCGAGGGTCTGGCGCCCGGGGAGTTCGACGTCGTCGTCTCGGGCCTGGTGCTCAACTTCGTCCCCGACCCGGTCGCGGCCGTGCGGACGATGGCGGCCGCGGCGCCGGCAGGCACCGTCGCGGCGTACGTCTGGGACTACGCCGAGGGCATGCAGCTGCTGCGCGTGTTCTGGGACGTCGTGGTGGCCCTCGACCCACCGGCCGCCGACCTGCACGAGGGGCACCGCTTCCAGATCGCCACGCAGGCGGAGCTGGAGGGGATCTGGGTGGCGGGGCGGCTCGACGAGGTCGAGACCACCGCGCTCACCGTGCCCGCGGTGTTCCGCGACCTCGACGACTACTGGGACCCGTTCCTCGGCGGGCAGGGTCCGGCAGGGGGGTACGTCGCCTCCCTCGACGAGCCGGCACGCGAACGACTGCGCGCAGCGCTCGACGAGCGACTCCCCCGGGCAGCAGACGGGTCGATCCCGCTGTCCGTCCGGGCCTGGGCCGTCCGCGGGGTCGCCGGTTCACGCTGACCCGGCACCCGTCGGGCTCAGTCGACCTTGAACTCCCCGAGCTCGTCCCAGTGGTCGCCCTCGATCAGCATGTTGCGGACCCGAGGCGTCTCCTGGACGTACTGCGGGAAGTCTGCCTGCGCCTGCTTGAAGTGGGTGCTCGTGACGTGCGCCTCGGCCGCGTCGTCCCGGAACGCCTCGATCAGGACGTACTCGTTCGGGTCCTCGACGTTGCGCGACCAGTCGAAGAACAGGTTGCCCTCCTCGGCCCGGGTGGCCTCGGTGAAGTCCTTCGTCAGCTCGACCCACTGGTCGGCGTACTCCGGCTTCACCTTCCACTTGACGCAGATGAAGATCATGTCGGCTCCTCGGTGGGGGACGTTCGTGGTCGGGTCGCGATGCTGCCACGAGCCCTCGGGACGGGACCACGGTCGTTGTCATCGGATGAGAAGACCCGTCCTTGGTGGGGTGCCTACGCTGACCTCCATGAGCGCGCTGGAGCCTGAGGGCTGGGACGCGGGTGGCGAGCAGGCGGCCCGACCGGGCTCGGTGCACCGGACCCTCGACATCCTCGAGGTGGTCGCAGCCCTGGGCGGGGCCTCGGCCAAGGAGATCGCCGAGACCACCGGGCTCCCCCTGCCCACGGTCTACCGCCTCGCTCGCGAGCTCCTCGACAGCGACTACCTGGTCCACATCCGGGAGGAGAAGCGCTTCGAGCTCGGGTACAAGCTCCACCAGCTCGGGGTCTCCCTCCACCAGCAGATCGGCGTGCCCCGCGAGGTGCGTGCGGAGGTCAGCGCGCTGCACGCCCAGCTCGGGCTGGCGGCGTACTTCGCGGTCCACCGCGGCTCGCAGATCGTCGTGGTCTTCACCGCGGACTCCCCCGCCTGCCCGCGCCTGCGACCGATCGACTTCGGCTTCCACGAGGCGCCGCACGCCACCGCCCTGGGCAAGATCCTGCTGGCCAACATGGAGCCGGAGCAGGTGGCCCGGCACCTCGGCGACGAGCCGATGCAGCGCTTCGGTCCGGGGACGATCACCGGCCACCGGGAGCTGCTGCAGCAGCTGCAGGTGGTCGCGGACCGTGGCGTCGCCTGGGAGTTCGGCGAGTTCCAGCCCGGAGCGACGTGCGTCGCTGCGGCGGTGCGGGGCGCGAACGGCGCGCTGATCGGCTCGATCGCGGTGTCCGGCACCGACGCCCGGATGGCCGAGGGACCGGCGGAGACCGAGGCCGCCGTCCGCGCGACCGCGTCGCGGGTGAGCCGGTTCTACCGCTCCGGCCAGACCCGGGAGCGGTGACGGTCGGCTCGTTCTCATGTGTCGATAATCGTCCTTGGCCGGTGAGCGACCGGCTCCCTAGCGTGGCGCTCGTCACATCGCCGGCCAGCACCCTGGAGCACACATGTCCGATCCGCAGTCCCTCGACCCGACCTCCCGGACAGCCCTGGTGCGGCTGCTGCGGGTGGCCTACCCGCACCCCCGCTTCCCCGACGGCCCCTACGAGCGCACTGCCGACGAGATCATCGGCCAGCTCGACGCCTCGCTCTGGCACCGCCTCGTCCTCACCCACGGACTGCAGACCCTCGACGCTGCCGCCGGAGGCAGCTTCGCCGACCTCGACGACGACGCGGCGCTGGAGCTGCTCCGCTCGATGCAGGACGCCGAGTTCTTCCGGTTCATCCGGGGAGTCGCCGTGGTGACCCTCTACAACGACCACGAGACCTGGGGGCTGCTGGGCTACGAGGGCGAGTCCTACTCCCAGGGCGGCTACCTCGAGCGCGGGTTCGACGACCTGGACTGGCTGCCCAGCCCGCGCATCGAGGAGTACGACGGCCCTGACCGCCTGGTCGAGGTGGCCCCCGACGACGAGCTCACCACCAGCGGAAGGAACGACCGATGAGCACCGCGAACCCCGCGCTGGGCAAGGCGATCGACCACGACGAGGAGGTCGTCGTCATCATCGGCTCCGGGGCCGGTGGGGGCACGGTCGCCCACCAGCTGGCGACCCGGGGCATCCCGTGCGTCGTCCTCGAGGCCGGGCCCTACCTGACCCCCGACGACTACGAGAACGACGAGTGGGCCGCGTTCAACCAGATGGCGTGGCTCGACAACCGCACTGCCTCGGGCCCCTACCGGGTGGCCCGCGACTTCCCGAACCTCCCCGCATGGATCGTCAAGGCGGTCGGCGGGTCGACCACGCACTGGTCGGGAGCCACGCCGCGCTTCCGCGAGTACGAGTTCAAGACCCGCAGCCACTACGGGGACCTCGAGGGGGCCAACCTGCTCGACTGGCCGATCACCCTGGCCGACCTGGCGCCCTACTACGACCAGGCCGAGATCGCCATCGGGTCCACCCACCGCCACGGGCGTCCCGCGCTCCCGGCGAACAACAACTACAAGGTGTTCGCGAACGGTGCCGAGAAGGTGGGCTACAAGTTCTACGCGACCGGTCCCTACGGCACGAACGCCGAGCCGTACGACGGTCGGCCGGCCTCGATCCAGGACGGCTTCAACTTCCAGGGCGACAAGCACACCTCGAAGTGGAGCACCGCCGTCCGGGAGATCCCCCGCGCGATCGAGTCCGGGAACTGCGAGCTGCGACCCGACTCGCAGGCGGTGCAGGTCACGCACGACGCGCGCGGCCGGGCGAACGCCGTGATCTACCTCGACAAGGAAGGCAACCTGCACCGGCAGGCGGCGAAGGCCGTCTGCGTGGCCGGCAACTCGATCGAGTCGCCGCGACTGCTCCTGATGAGCGCCAGCTCGCTGCACCCCGACGGCCTGGCCAACTCCTCGGGCCAGGTGGGACGCAACTACATGCGGCACACGACCGGCTCGGTCTACGCGCGCTTCGAGCAGCCGGTGCACATGTACCGCGGCGAGACGATGGCCGGCATCGTCGCCGACGAGGCGCGCCTGGACTCCTCGCGCGGGTTCCTCGGCGGGTACTACATGGAGACGCTGTCCCTCGGTCCCGCGTTCCTCGCGGCGTTCGCCGACCCGGGTGCGTGGGGTCCGGACTTCACCGCCGTGCTGGACGCCTACGAGAACACGGCCGGCATGTGGGTCGTCGGCGAGGACATGCCCCAGGAGAGCAACCGGGTGACGCTGAACACCGCGCTCAAGGACCAGTGGGGGCTGCCCGCACCGGACGTGCACTTCGAGGACCACCCGAACGACGTGGCCATGCGCGAGCACGGCTACTCGCGGGCCGACATGCTCTACGAGGCAGTCGGTGCCACCGCCACCCACCACACCCCGCCGTACCCGGCGACGCACAACCTGGGCACCTGCCGGATGAGCGAGCGGCCTGAGGACGGGGTGGTGGACCAGTGGGGCGAGGCCCACGACGTACCGGGGCTGTACGTGAGCGACGGCTCGGTGATGACCACCGGCGCCGCCGCCAACCCCACGCTGACGATCGTGGCGCTGGCCATCCGGCAGGCCGAGCACATCGCCGCGACGCTCGGCGGGGCCGGCTCCTGAGCGCCACCGAGGCTGGTCCGGCGTCCGCTCTGCAGCGGGCGCTGGGCCACTCGGGCGCCCAGGTCAGCCACTCGCCGCTCGACCTGGTCACCCGGGCGCACGACGCGTCGCACTACCTGCTCACCCCGCAGGCATGGGTCACCCCCGGCGATGCTGCCGACGTGGCCGAGGTGATGCGGGCCTGCACACGTCTCGGCGTACCGCTCACGTTCCGGGGCGGGGGCACCTCGCTGTCCGGGCAGGCACTGAGCGACTCGGTCCTCGTCGACACCCGCACCCGCTTCCAGGGCATCGAGGTGCTCGACGAGGGACGCCGGGTGCGGGTCGAGCCCGGGGTGACGATCCGGGCCGTCAACGCACGGCTCGCTCGCCACCGCCGGCGGCTGGGACCCGACCCGGCGAGCGAGATCGCCTGCACCGTCGGCGGGGTGATCGCCAACAACTCCTCCGGGATGCAGTGCGGCACCGAGCTCAACGCCTACCGCACGGTCGAGTCGATGGTGGTCGTGCTCCCCTCCGGCACCGTGGTGGACTCCGCAGCACCCGACGCCGGGCGGTTGCTGGCGCAGGCCGAGCCCGAGCTGCACCGTGGGCTCGTCGAGCTCCGCGACCGCATCCGGGGCGCCCCGGCGGACGTGCGGACGCTGGAGCGGCTGTTCACGCTCAAGAACACGATGGGGTACGGCCTCAACGCCTTCCTCGATCATGACGACCCGCTGGACCTCCTGGTCCGGCTGATGGTGGGCAGCGAGGGCACGCTGGGGTTCGTCGCGTCCGCGGTCTTCCGCACCGTGGAGGTGCTCCCCCACGTCGCCACCGGGCTGATGGTCTTCGAGGACCTCGTGGACGCCTCCGAGTCGGTGCCCGCCGTCCTGGAGACCGGGGTCGCCACCGCCGAGCTGCTCGACGCGGCCTCCCTGCTGGTGGCCCAGACCGACCCTGGCTGCCCCGAGCAGATCCGGCGGCTCGACGTACGCCGGCACGCGGCGCTGCTGGTCGAGCTGCAGGCCGGGACCGAGGCCGACCTGGTCGACGCGAGCGAGCAGGCCGAGGCCACGCTGAAGTCCCTGCGGCTGGCCACGCCCGTGGAGCTGACCACCGTCGCCGCGCAGCGCGCTGCGTTGTGGCGCACCCGCAAGGGCCTCTACAGCGCGGTCGCGGGCGCGCGCCCGTCGGGGACGAGCGCACTGCTCGAGGACGTGGCCGTGCCGGTGGCCCGGCTGGGTGAGATGTGCCAGCAGCTCACGGCGCTGATGGACGGGCACGGCTACGAGGGCTCGGTGATCTTCGGCCACGCCCGCGACGGCAACCTGCACTTCATGCTCAACGAGCGCTTCGGCGACCCCGCCTCGATCGGCCGCTACGAGGCGTTCACCCACGAGATGGTCGACCTGGTCCTGGGACTGGGCGGCACGCTGAAGGCCGAGCACGGCACCGGACGGATCATGGCGCCCTTCGTCGAGCGCCAGTACGGCCCCACGCTGACCCGGGCGATGCACGACCTCAAGCGGCTGCTGGACCCCGACGGGGTGCTGAACCCCGGCTCGGTGCTCACCGACGACCCGGGCGCCTGGCTGCGCGACCTCAAGACCGCCGCGCCGGTCGAGGAGGAGGTGGACCGGTGCGTGGAGTGCGGGTTCTGCGAGCCGGTGTGTCCCTCGCGGTCACTGACCATGACGCCGCGGCAGCGGATCGTGGCCCGGCGCGAGATGGCGGCCGCCGAGGCCCGCGGCGACACGACGCTGGTCGAGCGGCTGCGGGAGTCCTACGAGTACGACGGCCTGCAGACCTGCGCGGTGGACGGCATGTGCGCCACGGCCTGCCCGGTGCTGATCAACACCGGTGACCTGGTGCGGCGGCTGCGTGCCGAGCAGGCCGGACCGGTCGCGCAGAAGGCGTGGGCGGGCGCTGCGGGCCACTGGTCGGCCTTCACCGGCGCCGCCTCGCGTGCGTTGTCGGCTGCGGACCGGCTCCCCGCCGCCGTGCCGGTGACCCTCTCCCGGGCGGGCCGGAGGGTGGCCGGGGACGAGCAGGTGCCGCTCTACGATCCCGGCCTGTCGGGCGGCGGTCCCGCGCGGCGGACCCTGGCGGACCCGGACGCCGAGGCGGTGCTCTTCGGCGCCTGCGTCCAGACGATGTTCGGCGGTGGGGCCACCTCGGCGGTGGCGCAGCTGTGCGAGCGCGCCGGGGTCCGGCTGCGCACCCCTGCGGCGATCGACGGCCTGTGCTGCGGCACCCCGTGGAAGTCCAAGGGACTGACGCGAGGACTCGCCCGGATGTCGGAGCGGGTGCGCGCGGCGGTGCGCGAGGCGACCGACGACGGACGGCTGCCGGTGCTGGTCGACGCCAGCTCCTGCACCGAGGGGCTGCGTCAGCTCCTGGCCGGCTGCGGCGTCACCGTGGTGGACGCCACCGAGTTCGTGGCCGAGCGGGTGCTCCCGGGCCTGACGGTGACCTCACCGGTGCCGGCCGTGGTCGTGCACCCGACCTGCTCGAGCACGGCCGTGGGCAGCACGTCGGCGCTGGTGGAGATCGCGGAGTTCGTCTCCCGGGACGTGACCGTTCCCGATGCGTGGGGCTGCTGCGCCTTCGCCGGCGACCGGGGCCTGCTGCATCCCGAGCTCACCGCCTCGGCCACCGCTCCCGAGGCGGCCGAGGTCTCCGCCCTCGAGACGCCGGCCGGGACGGCGTACGTCTCCAGCAACCGGACCTGCGAGATCGGGATGACCCGTGCCACCGGGCAGGAGTACCGCCACGTCCTCGAGGTCCTCGAGGAGGCCACCCGCTGATCCCGCCGCCGGGCGGGCTGCTTACGCCCCGGGACGTCATACGAAGTGGTTGCCCCCGCGACCAGGTCGTATGACGTCCTCGGGTGCGGCCGCGGGATGTCATACGAGGTGGTTGCCCCGGCGACCAGGTCGTATGACGTCAGGCGCGCTGTACGGCGGCGTGCCGCTGCTCGGCGAGGGCCACGGCGGCGGCCCGGGCCGCGGAGGTCTCCTTCTCGGTGAGCGTGCGGTCGGGGGCCCGGAACCGCAGCGCGAAGGCCAGCGACCTGCGACCCTCGCCGACCTGCGGGCCGGTGTAGACGTCGAAGAGGCGCACCGACTCGCACAGCGGACCGGCTCCTTCGCGCAACGTGGCCGCGAGCACCTCGCTGGGCAGGTCGTCGGCGACGACGAGGGCGACGTCCTCCTTGGCGACCGGGTAGGTCGAGAACACCGGGGCGCTGGGCACGGTCACGGCCCGGGCCAGCAGTGCGTCGAGGTCGAGCTCGGCGACCGAGGTACGGGCGGGTACGCCGAACGCGCGACACACCGTGGGGTGCAGCTCGCCGGCGTGGCCGACCGGGTGCTCCCCGACGAGCAGCTCGGCACAACGGCCCGGGTGCCAAGGAGCCACCGACGCTGCGCGCACGGCGATCTCCAGCCCGAGTGCGGACGCCACGACCCGGGCGGTCTCGATCACGTCGTTCCACCCGGCCGGACGGCCCGGACCCCACCAACCGGCGCGGTCCCGGTCGCCGCAGACGGCGAAGGCGAGATGGAGCGGCTGCTCGGGCAGCGCCTCGAGCAGGTCGTCCCACTCCCCGGCCGTCGGGCGCCGGTCGACGGGCAGGATCGGCGTCCCGACGCCGGTGTGCGGCAGGGTGACCGGCGCCGTCTCGAAGAGCGCCAGGTCCCCCGTCCCACGACTGACGTTGCGGGCCACCGTCCGCAGCAGGCCGGGCAGCAGCGTCGTGGTCATCGACGGCTCCTCGGCACTGAGCGGGTTGGCCAGCCGCAGCGTCGTACGACGGGGGTCGGTCGGCTCCAGCGCGAGGCGGTCGAGGTCGGCCTCGCCCACGAACGGGAAGCTGAGCACCTCCACGTAGCCGTCTCCGGCCAGGGTGCGCCCCACCCGGCGTCGCATCCGCTGCTCGCGGGTGAGCCCGCGACCGGGCGGGGCCGGCGGCAGCACGCTCGGGACGTCCTCGTAGCCGACGATCCGCGCGACCTCCTCGACCAGGTCGAAGGGATCGTTGAGGTCGGGGCGCCAGGTCGGGACCGTCGCGGTGAGCGAGTCGGCGTCCGCCCGTACGACGCAGCCGACCGCCTCGAGGTTGGCGACCGTCGTGGACGAGGCGATGTCCATGCCGGTGATCCGGGCCGGCAGGTCGATCGGGATCGTGATGCTCGGCGGCTCGGGCGGTCGGCCCACGACGGTCACGCCGGGCTCGATCGTGCCGCCGCCGTACTCCGCCAGCAGCTCGGCGACCCGGTCGGCCGCCGCCTCGCAGATCGTCGGGTCGACGCCGCGCTCGTTGCGCTTGCCCGCCTCGGAGGTGAGCCGGTGCCGGCGCCCGGTGCGGAACATCGAGACCGCGTCCCAGTGCGCCGACTCCACCAGGACCCGCGTGGTCGTCTCGGACATCTCGGTGGTGGCACCGCCCATCACCCCGCCGAGACCGATGATCCCGGAGTCGTCGGTGACCACCAGGTCCTCGGGGGACAGGGCCCGGTCGGCGCCGTCGAGGGTGGTGAGCCGCTCACCCGCGGCGGCACGACGGACCCGGATCGGTCCGGTCAGCTTGTCGGCGTCGTAGCCGTGGATCGGCCGGCCCAGCTCGAACATCACGTAGTTGGTGACGTCGACGGCCAGCGAGATCGGACGCTGCCCGACCAGCAGCAGCCGGCGCGCCATCCAGTCGGGCGTCGGGGCCGTCGGGTCGAAGCCCGAGACCGTGCGGGCCACGAAGACCGGGCAGCCCTCGGGGTCCTCGACCACGACCGGGTAGCCGGCATCGTCAGCGGGCGGTACGTCGCGGTGTGCCGGGTCGTGGAACGGGACCCCGTGGCCCAGCGCCGCCTCCCGGGCGACGCCGCGCAGGGACAGCGCGTAGGCCCGGTCGGGGTTGATCTCGAACTCGATCACCTCCTCGCGCAGGTGCAGGAGCTCGAAGACGTCGTCGCCGGGCGCGCCCGCGTCGGCGGGCAGCACGAGGATGCCCTCGTGGTCGTCGCCGAGGCCGAGCTCACGGGTGGAGCAGATCATCCCCGCGGAGACGTGGCCGTAGGTCTTGCGGGCGGAGATCTCGAAACCGCCGGGCAGCACGCCGCCGGGCAGCACGACGACCACGAGGTCGCCGGGCGCGAAGTTGTGGGCGCCGCACACGATGCCCTGCGGCTCGCCGGTGCCGTTGGCCTCGCCCACGTCGACGGTGCACCAGTTGATGGTCTTGCCGTTCTTCTGCGGCTCGGCATCCATGGTCAGGACGCGGCCGATCACCAGCGGTCCGGTGATGTCGTGGCCGGGTCGCTCCAGGGACTCGAGCTTGAGTCCGAGCGCGGTCAGCCTGGCTGCGAGGTCCTCGACGGGCAGGTCCGCGGGCAGGTCGGCGTACTCCCGGATCCAGGAGACCGGGGCCTTCACAGCTCGCTCCCGAACGCCGCGGAGAACCGGACGTCGCCCTCGAACATGTCGCGCATGTCGGCGACGCCGTGGCGGAACATCAGGGTGCGGTCGATGCCCATGCCGAACGCGAAGCCGGTGTAGCGCTCCGGGTCGACGCCGCACGCGGTGAGCACGCGGGGGTTGACCACGCCGCAGCCGCCCCACTCGATCCAGCCCTCTCCCTTGCAGGTGCGGCAGTCCTCGACGGCCGGGGGCAGGCCGCGGCAGACGAAGCAGCGCAGGTCGACCTCGGCACTGGGCTCGGTGAACGGGAAGTACGACGGCCGGAAGCGGGTGGTGATGCCGGCGCCGAAGATCGACCCGGCGAAGTGGTCGAGCGAGCCCTTGAGGTGGGCCATGGTGATCCCCTCGTCGACGACCAGCCCCTCCACCTGGTGGAACATCGGGCTGTGCGTCGCGTCGTACTCGTCGGTGCGGAAGACCCGGCCCGGGCAGACGACGTAGATCGGCGGCGTCCGGGTGAGCATGGTGCGCGCCTGGACCGGGGAGGTGTGCGTGCGCAGCACGAGGTGGTGCTCGGCCGGCTCGGTCCAGAAGGTGTCCTGCATGGTGCGGGCCGGGTGGTCCGGTCCGAGGTTGAGGGCGTCGAAGTTCAGCCACTCGGCCTCGACGAGGGGGCCCTCGGCGACCTCCCAGCCCATCGCCACGAACACGTCGGCGATGAGCTCGGACATCATCGTGATCGGGTGGCGGGCGCCGCGGGTGCTGCGGTCCCAGGGCAGGGTGACGTCGACGGTCTCCTCCACCAGCATCCGCTGCTCTGCCTCGGCCTCGAGCTCGGCCTGGCGACGGGCCAGTGCCTGGTTGACCGCGCCGCGCGCCTGTCCGACCCGCTGGCCGGCGTCCTTGCGGGCCTGCGGCGGCAGTGCCCCGATCTCCCGGTTGGCCAGGGCCAGCGGCGAGCGGTCCCCGGCGTGCGCCGTACGCACCTGCTTGAGCGACTCGAGGTCGGTCGCGCCGGCGACCGCCGCCAGCGCCTCCTCGCGCATCGCCTGCACGTGCTCCTCGTCGAGCGGGGTCACCTGGACCGGGTCGTACTCGGAGTTGGGGCCGGACATGGCTGCCTTTCGCGTGTCGCACACGGGTGCGTGCGCGGGCCAGTCTAGGAACTGCTGCGCGCGGGCGACCACGGGGCCGCTGGTCGGACCGGATACTCCGTGACGTTCGACAGGTCCCTACGACGGTTGGGCCTGCGAAACGTCACGGACTATCCGAAGTCAGCGGGTCACCGGCGGTCCTCGGAGGGCCAGCGGACCTCGAGCCGGGCACCGCCGGAGGGGGCGTCGGTGATGCGGACCTCGCCGCCGTGCACGCGGACGAGACCGTTGACGATGTACATGCCCAGGCCGGTGCCGCCGCGGACGCCGTACTTCCAGAACTTGGTGAACACACGTGTGCGGATGGTCTCGTCGATCCCCTCCCCCTCGTCGTCGACGCGGACCAGGACACCGGGGAACGGCTCCTCGATCCGGGAGGCGGCCACTCGGACGGTGCCCTCGCCGTGCCGGATCGCGTTGTCCACGAGGTTGGTCATCACCTGCGAGAGCTTGTCGGGGTCGGCGAACACCGTCGGCAGGTCCTCCTCGTACGACGACTCGATCGGCCGGGTGGTGCCTGCCCGGACCGACTCGACGCACCGCTCGACCGCCACCTCGGTCGCGACGTCGCGGGGGTAGAGCGGCAGCCGGCCGGTGTCGATCCGGGCCACGTCGAGCAGCTCGGTGATCAGCCGGGAGAGCCGCTCGGAGTCGGAGTGCACCGTGGTGAGCATCAGCTTCTTCTGCTCGTCGTTGAGCCGGTCCCACTTCTTCAGCAGCGTGCCCACGAAGCCCTTGACCCCGGTCAGCGGGGAGCGCAGCTCGTGGGCCACGGTGGCGACCAGGTCTGAACGGTCGCGGTCGAGCCGGGCCCGGCCACGTCCCGAGCGGATCACCAGGGCGACGTTCTGCACCGGTCCGAAGCGCCGGCTCCGGTTGATCCGCCCCGTGACCAGGACCTCCGTGCCGTCCTTGGCGAACCAGGCCTGCTCGGTGATCCCGACCTTGCTGCCGAGTCCCTCGTAGGGCCGGTTGGCGGCGTACCACTCGCACCCGTCCTGGTCCTGCAGGACCATCACCTCGGCGAGCGGTCGTCCCACGGCCAGGTCCGGCCCGAGCAGGTTGCGGGCCTCCCGGTTGACCGAGGTGACCACGCCGTCGGCGTCGGCGATGACCACTCCGTCCGGCAGCAGGTCGACGACGCTGGGGTCAGAGCTGGGTCGAGCTGGGGTCCGGGCTGGGGTCCGGGCTGACGTGCTCCTGGTCGTCCACGTCGGTCAGCGTAGTGCGGGGCGGCGTACGGATCCGTGATCTGGATAGTCCGATACGTTCGGCACCTCTCGCGGCACCCAGAAGGTGCCGAACGTCTCGGACTATCCGGCTCGGGGGGTGGGCGTGGTGGGGCACACGGCGCCGTCCGGGAGGTCGGTCGAGGCGAGGAGGTCGCGGGCCCGGTCGCGGGCCAGGTTCCAGGCGGCCCAACCACCCGCGCCGTCACCAGCACCGACACCAGAACCGTCACCCGCCTTGCGGCCGAGTGCGCAGGCGGCCTGCTCCGGCGGCAGCGCGGCGAGCACGGGGATGGCGTCGGCGCTGAGGTTCTGCAGGTAGACCCAGTCCACCTTCCCGGTGGCCTCGAAGCGCTCCACGTTGTGCCGGGCGATCCAGGCGTCGGGGTTCACCGCCGCGAGCCCGAGCAGCAGCACGGCGCCGGAGAGCAGTGCTGCCCGGGGCAGCCAGTCGCCCCGGAGCCGGATGCCGGCCACCAGCACCGCCACCACCACCAGCCCGAGCCAGCCCTCGAAGAGGTCCACCAGCAGCCGCAGCCGGGTGAACCCGTAGGCGTCCTGGTAGAGGTCCATCCGGTGCAGCGCGGAGGCGACGACGACCAGTGTGAGCAGCGCCAGCAGCCCCAGGGACCCGCGCAGCCACCAGCGGTCCGCCGCCGTGGTCAGCCGCGCCTTGCGCGCGGCGGCACTGACCACGAGCAGGGTCAGCGCGGTGGCCAGGGTCAGCTGCGCGAACCCCTGGTGCACGTAGGCGGCGTAGGTGAGCCCGGTGGTGCGCTGCACGTAGTCGTCGCCACCGAAGAAGACCGCGGCCTGGGCCGCCAGGAAGAGCAGGAAGACCGCGTCGACGAGCAGGACCGGGGCCAGCCACTCGAACCGGTGCTGCACCGGTCGCTTGACCTGGGGTCGCTCGACGGGGGGCGGGTTGAGGGCGAGGTACGCCGCCGCCAGGACCGTGCCGGTCACGGCCACCGCCACGAACAGCCGCAGGGCCAGGCTGTCGCCGAGGTCGGGCACGACCGCGCCCACCCAGCGACCGACCACGGCGTCGCCGCTCGCGAAGAGCAGGCCGAAGACCACCGTTGCCAGCAACGACAGGGCGGTCGTCCTCGCCACCGCGGCGGCCCGGGGGCTGCCGCCGAACCCGCGCAGCGTGCGTCCGAGCCAGGGCAGGCCGCGCAGCCCCGCGAGCGGCCAGGCGAGCCATCCGGTGGCCATGCCGAGGACGCTGCGCCCCGCGGTGAGCGAGGCGGTGACGAGCACGGCGGCGACGAGCAGCCCCAGCGTCCCCAGCCACAGGGCGTCGCGCAGGACCAGCACAGCAGCGAACCCGGTGCAGAGCACGGCGCTGGCCCACGTGAACGGGCTGTCGCGGTGTGGGGAGAGCCTGAGCACGAGCACGCCCGCGGCGACCAGGACCAGCGCGGCGCCCAGACCCACCGCGGCGAACGGCAGCGAGGCCCCCGCGAGCAGCCCGATGCCTCCGCACGCGAGCAGCACCGCGGGCCGTCCGGGCATCCGCCGCTCGGGCCACATCGAGCCGAACAGCTCGTCGGTCAACGAGGCGCCGGCAGGGTGCGGGGCCGCCGTGGGGGACGGTGCCGGCGGGGGCGCGGTGGGGCTGGGGGTGGTGTCCATCGGTGCGGTCCTCTCGTTCGTGACGGGCGGCGGACCCGGGTGCTGGACGGCGTACCGGACGGGCTGCGGGACGGGCCGCTGGACGGGCTGCTGGACGGGGTCCTGCACGGGGGGCTCGGTCACGCTCGGCGACGGCGGGAGGTCGATCCGGAAGCGGGCGCCGGTCTCGCCGGGCACGGGGTCGACGACGGCGATCCGGCCGCCGTGCAGGTCGACGACCCAGCGGGCGATCGCGAGACCGAGCCCGGTGCCCCCGCCCGCGGAGTCCGGGAGGGTGCCGAACCGCTCGAAGACCCGCTCCCGGTCCGCGGGGGCGATCCCCGGGCCCTCGTCGGAGACCTCGAGCCGCAGCCCGCCCCCGACCGGCGCGGCCTCCACCCGCACGACCCCGCCGGGTGGGCTGTGCCGCACGGCGTTGTCGAGCAGGTTGGCCAGGAGCTGGTGCAGGCGGGCGCGGTCGGCGTACGCCGTGAGCGTGGGTGGTGTGACGCTGGTCCGGACGACCACGCCGCGTGCCGTGGTGACCGGAGAGGAGCGGGCCTCCTCGACGACCGACTCGACGAGGGAGCCCACCGGCGTCTCCGCGCGCTCCAGGGCGACCACGCCGGCGTCGAGCCGGGAGAGGTCGAGCAGGTCCTCGACGAGGTCGGCGAGCCGTTCCGCCTGCGCGCGGGCAACCCGGACGGTCTGCGGATCGGGATCGGTGACGCCGTCGTCGAGGTTCTCCAGGACCGCGACCAGCGCGGCCAGCGGCGTACGCAGCTCGTGGGAGACGGTGGCCACGAGCTCCCGGCGCTGCCGGTCGACGGTGGCCAGGTCGGCCGCCATCGTGTTGAACGCCCGCGCCAGCTCGCCGACCTCGTCGCTCGACCCGGTCTGCACCCGGACCGCGTAGTCACCCGCGGCCATCCGTCGGGCCGCCTCGGTCATCTGCCGCAGCGGCGAGGTCATCCCCACGGCCAGCAGCTGGGTGACGCCGA
Source organism: uncultured Actinomycetota bacterium (assembly GCA_963815595.1). Lineage (GTDB taxonomy): Bacteria > Actinomycetota > Actinomycetes > Propionibacteriales > Nocardioidaceae > Marmoricola. Next base: position 1,544,833 of record CAWFHA010000007.1, read on the forward strand.
GGGCGAGCAGCACGGTGACCGGGATGCTCAGCACGGCCGGCACGGTTCCGGCGCCCCAGGTCGCCAGCACCGCGGCCACCAGCACGCTGGCCGCGACCAGCAGCCCCAGCTTGACCTTGATCGAGGTCACCGGCCCGAGCGGCTCGTGCCGGCCGGGTTGCCCGGTGGTGCTCATCGCGGCTCCAGGGAGTAACCGACGCCGTGGACCGTGCGGACCCGCTCGGCTCCGATCTTGGTGCGCAAAGCCTTGACGTGGCTGTCCACGGTGCGGGTGGCACCCGCGCCGCCGGCCCAGCCCCAGACCTCGGCGAGCAGCCGGTCGCGGCTGAGCACCTGCCCCGCCGCGGTGGCGAGGGCGTGCAGCAGGTCGAACTCGGTGGGGGTGAGGTGCACCTCCTCGCGGTCCAGCCACACCCGGCGCGCACCGGGGTCGAGCCGGACTGCCCCGACGCTCAGCGGGGTCGGCGAGATGTCCCGCAGGAGCTCGGCGGCCCGCTCCACCCGCCGTAGCAGCGCCGCGACCCGGGCCACGAGCTCGCGCATCCGGAACGGCTTGGTCAGGTAGTCGTCGGCGCCCACGCCCAGCCCGACCAGGACGTCGGCCTCGTCGTCGCGGGCGGTCAGCATCAGCACGGGTGTCGGCCGCTGCCGCTGGATCCGGCGGCACACCTCGAGGCCGTCGAAGCCGGGCAGCATGACGTCGAGCACGACGAGGTCGGGACGGTGCTCCTCGTACGCCGCGACGGCGCCCGGCCCGTCGTACGCCGAGACCACGTCGTGCCCCTCGGCCCGCAGCCGGTCGCCGACGGCCTGGTTGATCAGCGGCTCGTCCTCGACCACGAGAACCCGCGCGCGCCCCCCGGAAGACTCCATGCCCGGAGCCTAGGGAACCCCGCAGCCAGGAGGTGTGGGTGAGCGGTGAAGGTTCTGTGCAGATCGGATAGTCCGTGACGTTCGGCAGGCTTCCTGGCGTTCACAGGCTGCCGAACGTCACGGACTATCCGGCTCGGGCGGCCGGCGAGCAGGTCACGAGGCGTCGACCAGGGAGTGCGCCCGGACGGGAGCCGCCCGCCAGCACAGCACCCCGGCCAACAGCATCCAGACCCAGACCCCCAGGACGGCGAGGGTGAGCCAGTCGGAGACGCTCATGAGCGAGGGGGCGGTGAAGGCCAGTCCCACGAGCACGAGGGCGGCGCCGGCGGCCAGTCCGACGCCCGACAGCGCCTTGGGGAACAGCCCCGAGACCCCCATGGCGTACGCCGAGCAGGCGACGGCCACGCCGGAGGGTCCGAAGAGCATCGCGTTGAGCTCGAAGGCACCGGCGTCGAGCGCCTGCGCCGCGGCTGCGGACCCGCCGTTCTCCAACGACCAGGCGACCCCGGCCGTCAGTGCGTAGACGGCGATCTCTACGACGACGCCGACCAGCATCGCGGCGACGGCGAAGTCCATCAGCCGGTGCGGCCGGCCGGAGTCCGCCAAGGCGGCACGCAGCCCGACCACGAGCAGCACCCGGCCGAGCAGCACCACGCTGAACCAGCCGGCGGCCCACGCCAGCGCGGTGGTGTGCCCCTCGTAGGCGGCGGTCAGGTCGGAGGCGCTGCCCTCGGCGCCCACCGGCACCTGCATTCCAGCGCCGATGATCGCGACCCACTCGAGCAGGTAGAGGACCGAACCGACCAGGACCATGCGGTTCCCGGCCAACGGTCGGGTGGACGTGGCCACGACCATGACACCCCCCAAGACAGGACCAGGCACCCAGAGAACAACTCGCGGGCACGTCTCGCAATAGCCCGTCCGGGCTACCCGCATCGACGTACGGCCCTCGGCGGAGCCGGATAGTCCGATACGTTCGGCACCCTTTCCCGTCCCGAAACGGTGCCGTTCGTATCGGACTATCCGGCTGGGGCGGATCAGCGGCTCGGCGGATCAGCGGCGGGCGCGGGCGGTGGCGTAGAGGCAGACCGCGGCGGCGGTGGCGAGGTTGAGGCTCTCGGCGCGGCCGAGGATGGGGATCGAGACCCGGTGGTCGGCCAGGGCGGCGAGGTCCTCGGGGAGGCCCCAGGCCTCGTTGCCGAAGAGCCAGGCGACCCGGCCGGAGAGCAGGCCGGAGGACTCGGCCTCGAAGAGGTCGGTCTCCCCCGCGCCGTCCGCGGCGAGCACCACGAAGCCGGCGGCGCGGGCGGCCGCGACCGCCTCGGCGGCGTCGGCGTGCACGGCCAGGGGCACGTGCCACAGGCTGCCGACGGTGGCCCGGACGGTCTTGTCGTTGTAGGGGTCGACGCTGTGCCCGGCCAGGACGACCCCGTCGGCCCCGGAGGCGTCGGCGGTCCGGATCACGGTGCCGGCGTTGCCGGGGTCCCGTACGTCGGCGCACAGCACCACGGTCCGCGACCCGGGCGCGACCACGTCCTCGAGGGGCCGGTCCAGGAACCGGCAGACCGCGACGATCCCCTGCGGGGTGACCGCGCCGGTCAGGGCGTCGAGCGCGTCGTCGGTGACGCTGGTCCAGGGGACCCCGGCGTCGTCGACCGCCTTGCGCAGGGCGGCGTACTCCTCACCGGCGGCCTCGGTGGCGAACACCTCGGTGACACCGCCGTCGTGCAGCGCCTCGACGAGCGCCTTGGCACCCTCGGCCAGGAACAACCGGTGCTCGGCGCGCGAGGTACGACGAGCGAGCCTCCGGGCCGCCTTGACCCGGCCGCTCTTCGCGGAGAGGGGTCGGTCGGCCGGGAGGCTCGCCACCGTCGTACGGCTCGGGCGGATCAGGCGGACGCGGGAGCGTTGACGTCCTCGGGCAGGTTCGACTTCGCAGTCTCGACCAGGGCCGCGAACGCCGGGGCGTCGTTGACGGCCATGTCGGCCAGGATCTTGCGGTCGACCTCGACACCGGCGGCCTTGAGCCCCTGGATGAAGCGGTTGTAGGTCAGGCCGTTGGCGCGGGCTCCGGCGTTGATCCGCTGGATCCACAGCTTGCGGAAGTCGCCCTTCTTCTTGCGGCGGTCGTTGTAGCTGTAGACCAGCGAGTGGGTGACCTGCTCCTTGGCCTTGCGGTACAGGCGCGAGCGCTGGCCCCGGTAGCCGGAGGCGCGCTCGAGGGTGACCCGACGCTTCTTCTGGGCGTTGACTGCCCGCTTGACGCGTGCCATGTGTGTTGCTCCTTGGTGCTAGTTCGGGTGCACCCGACGTCCGGTGTCGACCGGCTCCTCGGCGGGTGCGGGGGCGGGGCTGGTCAGAGTCCGAGCAGCTTCTTGGCGCGCTTGACGTCGGCCTTGGCCACCTCGGTGGTGCCGGACATGCGACGGGTCATCTTGGAGGGCTTCTTCTCCAGGTTGTGGCGCAGCCCGGTCTTCTGGCGGCGGATCTTGCCCGAGCCGGTGACCCGGAAGCGCTTGGAGGCGCCACTGTGCGTCTTGTTCTTGGGCATGTGTCGATTTCCTTCTACTCGGTTAGGCGTCGATTTCGGGATCGAGGTTCTCGGAGCGGCGGCGCTCCTTCTTCGGGCCGGGCGCGGAGTGTCCGGCGCGACGCTCGGCGTGCTCCTCGGCCCGCTCGGCCTCGCGGGCTGCGGCCCGCTCCTGCTTCTCCGCCTTCACCTCGGCCTTGGCCTCGGACTTCTTCTTGTGCGGTCCGAGCACCATGATCATGTTGCGCCCGTCCTGCTTGGGCGCGGACTCCACGAAGCCGAGCTCGGTGACGTCCTCGGCGAGACGCTGCAGCAGCCGGAACCCGAGCTCAGGACGGTGCTGCTCACGACCACGGAACATGATCGTGATCTTCACCTTGTCGCCCTGGCGGAGGAACCGCACGACGTGACCCTTCTTGGTCTCGTAGTCGTGCTGGTCGATCTTCGGCCGGAGCTTCATCTCCTTGATCACGGTGTTGGTCTGGTTGCGGCGGGCTTCACGGGCCTTCTGGGCGTTCTCGTACTTGAACTTGCCGTAGTCCATGAGCTTGCAGACCGGGGGCCGACCCTGGGGTGCGATCTCGACGAGGTCGAGGTCGGCCTCCTGGGCCAGCTTGAGGGCCTGGTCCGTCGGCACGATGCCGACGGTCTCGCCGTTGGGGCCAACGAGCCGGACTTCCGGTACCCGGATCCGGTCGTTGATGCGCAACTCGGTGCTGATGGGTCCTCCTGTGTAGAGCCTGTGGTCTGACCCGGGGAGAACGTCCTCGTCGGGAGTTCTCTGCCCCGACACGGACAAAGGCCTCCGTGCGACGCACGGAAGCCTCATGGGACGAGCATCGAGGCGACGTCGTCGCCCTGCTCGTGACCAGACCCGACGACCTGGTGGAGCGACGGTCGGTGCGGGTGGGAGGAGGCCTCCGCTTGTCGGATCGCTCCTCCCACACGGGCAGGACCGATCGGTCAGGCACAAATGTACAAGGCGGCGCCGCCGATTGCACATCGGGCGCCGTACGGCGGGCACACCTCGGGCTGCCGGGCGCCGTACGGCGGGCTGCAGCGCGCCACGACCGCTACGACGGGGGCGGCACCGGCGTGGTCACCCAGGCCCACCGGTCAGCGTCGAGCCGGGTCAGCCGGTGCCCGGCCGCGAGCGAGGTGAGGTCCTCGCCCTGCACCACGAACATCGCAGGACCGGCCACGTCGAGCAGCAGTGCGGAGGCCTCGTCCTGGATCGCGGCCCGGGCAGCCTGGCGCGCGGGCACCGGCACCGGCCGTGCGGCGGGGTCCCAGCGGTCCATCGCTGCGGTCCCGGTGAACGCCAGCAGCGCGGTGCGGCCGTCGCGACCGGTCATCAGCACCGCCGCCATGTCGCTGGTCTTCTCCCTCGGCAGCCCGGACGCCGCGTCGTCGGCTCCCGGCCCCGTGTTCGTGTCCTCGAACTCGGTGACGACCGCCACCACCGGCACCAGCAGCCGCGTGTCCTGCAGCCGTGCCAGCACCTCCTGGGAGGCCCGGGTCGCTGCCTCTGCCTGCCCCTGGCCGGCCGCCCGGTCGTAGTCGACCAGCGCCTCGGCGAGCACCGGGTCCGCCGCACCGTCGTCACCGGCGAAGCCGGGGTCGGGGAGGTCGCGCACCCGGCGATCCTCCCAGACCGGTCCGTACTCTGGAGGCATGACCCCGACCGTCCCGCACCTGCTGCCCGCGGCTGCCGAGGTGGGCCTCGACAGTGCCACCTGGGTCGCCCTGGCCCTCGTCCTCACCGTCCTCGGGGCCGGCCTCAGCTGGGTCGCCTGGCGGCGACGCGGGGTCGCGGCCGGGCTCCGTGGCCTGGCCTGGGCGCTCGTGCCGCTGGCCGCGTGGCTGACCGGCACCCTGCGCCTGGCCGTGCGGGTGGTCGAGGCCGTCGTCGACTGGGCCACGCGCCTGGTCTTCTCCCCCACGGTCTGGCTGGGCATCGTCCTGGCCGCCGTGGCCGCCGGCCTCTGGGTCGTCTCCGGGCTGATGCGCCGGCGCGGGATCGGCGTCCGCGCGCAGGTGGCCGGAGCGGCTCCGCGCCGTGGCTTGCGGTCGCGAGGTGAGAGTGAGGCGCCCATGGCTCGACGACCCTCGAGGAAGTCGGGCTCCGGGTCCGACGTGGACGACGACATGGCCGACATCGAGGCCATCTTGAAGAAGCACGGCATCTGAGCGTGTCGCGGGCGGACGCCGCCACCGAGGCGGAGCGGTACCGGCTGTCCCAGCGCCTGCACCAGGCCGTCGGCGGGCTCGAGGACCCCGCTCCCCCCGTGGTCGTCGTGGACCTCGATGCGTTCGACGCCAACGCCGAGGACCTGGCCCGGCGCGCGGCCGGTACGCCGGTGCGGGTCGCGTCGAAGTCGCTGCGCGTGCCGGCCCTGCTGCGTCGTGCCCTGGCGACACCCGGGTTCGCCGGGGTGCTGGCGTACTCGCTGCGCGAGGCCACCTGGTTGGTGCGCGAGGAGGTCGACCGCGACGTGCTGATGGGCTACCCGACGGTCGACCGGGTGGCTCTCTCCGCGCTGATGCGGGACGAGGCCGTGCGCGGTCAGGTCACGTTGATGGTCGACGACCCGGCCCACCTGGCCGTGGTCGAGGCCGTGGCCCCGGCCGGCGTACGGCCGCGGGTGTGCCTGGACGTCGACGCGGGGCTGCGCCTGGGGCCGACCCACGTGGGGCCCAGACGCTCCCCGCTGCGCGAGACCGCCGACGTCGTGGCCTTCGCCCGCGAGATCCTGCGGCGGGGCTTCACCCTGGCCGGAGTGATGACCTACGAGGGTCAGGTGGCCGGCGTCCCCGACGACGACCCGGCCCAGCGCGCCAGGTCGCTGGTCGTCCGAGGGCTGAAGGCGGCCTCGCTGCGGCAGCTCGCGGAGCGCCGCGCGGAGATCGCGGCGGCCCTGCGGGACGTGGTGGACCTCGAGCTCTGGAACGCCGGCGGGTCGGGCAGCGTGGAGACCTCGGCCGGCGACCCCCACGTCACCGAGGTGGCCGCGGGGTCGGGGCTGCTCGTCCCGGGGCTCTTCGACCACTACCGCAGCTTCGTGCCCCGTCCGGCCGCCTTCTTCGGGCTCCCGGTGGTCCGGCGGCCCGGTGACGACCTGGCCACCGTGGCCGGCGGCGGGTTCGTGGCCAGCGGCCCTCCGGGACGGGACCGGGCCCCGCTGCCGTGGGCGCCCCCTGGGTTGCGCCTGACCGGCCTCGAGGGGGCCGGCGAGGTGCAGACGCCGCTGTCGGGGCCCGGGGCCGGGCTGCTGCAGATCGGCGACCTCGTCTGGTTCCGGCACGCCAAGGCCGGCGAGCTCGCCGAGCACGCCAACACGGTGCACCTGGTCTCCGGCGACCGCGTCGTGGAGACGGTGCCGACCTACCGCGGGCTGGGACACGCCTGGTGAGCGGGCTGGGGGCCGTGCTCGCGTTGCTGGAGCGGCGCGAGCCGACTCTGGGCGGTGGGCGCCTGGTGTGCATCGACGGCCCGGCCGGGTCGGGCAAGACCACGCTGGCCACGGCGGTCGCCGGCGCCGTTTCCGGCGCATCCGTCGTGCACATGGACGACCTCTACCCCGGGTGGTCGGGGCTGGGCCGCGTCGACGCCCAGCTCGAGGACCTGCTGGTCCCGCTCGGCGAGGGACGTCCGGGCAGCTACCGGCGCTACGACTGGCACGCCGGCGAGTTCGCCGAGACGGTGCGGGTGGCCCCGGCTTCCCTGCTCGTGCTCGAGGGGGTGGGCAGCGGGGCGGAGCGCTTCGGCGAGCTGCACACGGTGCTCGTCTGGGTCGAGGCGCCGTACGCCGAACGCCTGCGGCGCGGGATCGAGCGCGACGGGGACGCCTTCGCGCCGCACTGGGAGCAGTGGGCCCGCGACGAGCACGACCTGTTCGCCCGGGAGCGCACCCGGGAGCGGGCCGACCTCGTGCTCGACGGCACCAGCCCCGGGACGAGCCCCCTCCCGCGTCCCTGACCCGGGTCCCTAGACCGCGCAGTAGCTGGTCCAGTGCACGGCGGGCCGGAAGCCGGCCCCCACGTAGAGGTCGAGGGCCCCGGTCGGGTTCTCGGAGTCCACGTCGAGGGAGGAGGAGGTGAAGCCGTGCTCGCGGTAGCGGTGCAGCGCCAGCCGCAGCAGGGACCCGCCCAGCCCCCGGCGACGGTGGTCGGGCAGCGTGCCCAGCTTGGCGACGAAGGCGTCGCGGACACCGGTGGCCTCGGTCATCGCGTCGTACTCGTTGGTCTGGAGGTAGGCCGCGACCGAGCCCGTGCGGTCGCGCAGGAGCAGGCTGAGCTCGGGCCGGAGGTTGCGGCTGTGCGCCACCCACTGGTCCCACATCTGGGTGCTCCAGGGGGTGAACCCCGGATGGCCCACGAAGGCGGCGTTGTGGGCCGCGCGCAGCTCCTCGTGGTCGGCCCCCGACCAGGTCGCCAGCTCGAGCCCGGGAGGCAGGTCCGGGACCGGGCCGGCAGTCGCCGCCTCGAGGTCCGCCTCCATGACGAAGGTGTACCGGTGGGCCCGCAGGCCCTCCCGCTGCAGGATCACCGCGAGACCGGCGTCGTGGGAGAGGGCCTCGGCGGTGATGCGCGGCGCCAGTGACCGCTCGTCGGCGTACTCGCGCGCCCGGGCCAGCATGCGGGGGACGAGGACCGAGCCGATGCCGGTGCGCCGGTGGGCGGGGTGCACGGTGCCGTCGATGGAGAGGCTCACCGTGCCCTCGACCGGGGCCCGCGGCAGCAGCCGGGACTGACCCACCACCTCCCCGGCCCGCTCGACCACGAGCCAGTCCTGCTCGAGGTCGATCATCGGGTTGGCGAGGTCCTCGCGGACGTCGGCGACGTTGTAGTGCTCCCCGGAGCGGTCCACGGTCTCCGCCGCGGCCAGCAGGTCGCTGACCGCCTCGGCGTCGGCGTGCGAGACGGGCCGGATGGTGAAGTCGTGCACCAGCGCAGCGTAGGCCGCGCAGGCGCCGGCGGCACCTGGGTTTTCGCGGCGTCAGCCGGGGGTGTTCGCCGCGACCGCCGCGCGGATCTCCCGCACCGCCCGGCGCGCGCGGGCCCCGTCGGAGCCCTGCACCGCGATCAGCGAGACCGTGGTGCCGTCGGAGAGGTCGAGCGTGCCCCACGGGGCTCCGCGTCGCAGCGAGACCCCGAGGATCTGCGACCACTCGTAGTGCCGGGTGCGGTAGCCGTTGACGACGGTCAGCCCGTCGGTCCTCGCCACCACCCGGGAGCGCACCAGGGCGTGGTAGGTGAGGAAGAGCAGCGCCGCCAGGAAGATCAGGGTGAGCCGCTGGAAGGTGGTGAACTGGCCGCGGATGTCCGCACCGAGGCCGATCCAGACCACCGTGACCAGCGCGAGCAGGCCACCGCCGAGCACCCACACGGCGATCCGCACGCCCAGCGGCCGCCAGGTGTGCGGCAGCTCGGGAGGGGGGACCTCGCCGGCGGCGGGGTCAGAGCCGGCAGGCATGGATGTCGGTGAGCAGGATGGCCCGCGCGCCGATGTCGTACAGGTCGTCCATCAGCTTCTGCGCCCCGTCGCGCGGCACCATCGCGCGTACGGCGACCCAGCCCTCGCGCCGCAGCGGCGACACGGTCGGGCCCTCCAGGCCGGGGGTCAGCCGAACGGCCTCCTCGACCCGGTCCTCCCGGATGTCGTAGTCCATCATCACGTAGGTCCGGGCGACGAGCACGCCGTCGAGCCGGCGCCGGAACACCTCGAAGCCGGTCGGGTCGGGGCTGTCGGCGCGGGTGATCAGCACGGCCTCGGAGTCGAGGATGACCTCGCCGACGATCTCGAGGCCGGCAGCACGCAGCGTGCTGCCGGTCTCCACGACGTCGGCGATCACGTCGGCGACGCCGAGCTGGATGCTGGTCTCCACCGCTCCGTCGAGGCGGACCACCTCGGCGTCGATGCCGCGCTCCTCGAGGAAGCCCCGCACCACCCCGACGTACGACGTCGCGATGCGCTGCCCCACGAGGTCGTCGAGCGAGTCCAGCGTGCCGGGCCGTGCGGCGAACCGGAACCGGGAGCGGCCGAAGCCGAGCCGCAGCGCCTCCTCGGCCTTGGCGCCGGAGTCGAGGAGCAGGTCGCGCCCGGTGATGCCGACGTCGAGGGTCCCCTCCCCGACGTACAGCGCGATGTCGCGCGGCCGGAGGTAGAAGAACTCCACCCCGTTGGCGCTGTCGAGGAGCGTGAGCTCCTTGGAGTCGTGGCGCTGCCGGTAGCCGGCCTCGCGCAGGATCTCCGAGGCGGCCACGGACAGCGAGCCCTTGTTGGGGATCGCGATCCGCAGCAGCGCCGGGTCGTGGCTGGTGGTCATGGGGGTCCTAGAGGTGTGCGTAGACGTCGTCGAGCGAGACTCCGGCGGCGAGCATCAGCACCTGTGCGTGGTAGAGCAGCTGGCTGATCTCCTCGGCCGCCCGCTCATGGCCCTCGTGCTCGGCGGCCATCCAGGACTCGGCGGCCTCCTCCACGAGCTTCTTGCCGATCTGGTGCACCCCGGCGTCCAGGGCCCGCACCGTCCCGGAGCCCTCCGGACGGGACTCGGCCTTCTCGCTCAGCTCGGCCCAGAGCTCCTCGAACGTCTTCACGGAGTTCAGCGTAGAACCTGGCCGGTGGCCACCGTGCGCAAGGTCATCGCCGTGACCAGTGCCGCGGCCGTCGCCTCGTAGCCCTTGCTCTCCTGGCTGCCCTCCAGCCCGGCCCGGTCGAGCGCCTGCTGCTCGGTGTCGCAGGTGAGCAGGCCGAAGCCCACGGGCACCCCCGTGTCCAGGGCCACGCGGTTGAGGCCCTCGGTGGCCGCGGTGCACACGTAGTCGAAGTGCGGCGTGCCGCCCCGGATCACCACCCCCAGCGCGACGACCGCGTCGTACCCGGCGTGCGCGCAGGCCTGGGCGACCACCGGCAGCTCGAAGGAGCCCGGCACCCGGACGACGTCGCTGCTGCCGACCCGGTACGCCGTCAACGCCTCCTCGGCGCCGGCGACCAGCCCGCCCATCACCTGCTCGTGCCAGCTGGCCGCGACGACCGCGACGCGCAGGGCGCTGCAGTCGACCGGCTGGTCGTCGGGGCTTCCGTGTCCGCTCACTGCGGGGCTCCTTCGGGGTCGAGACCGGGTACGCCGGCGACGGAGCCCGTCAGGTCGAGTCCGTCGAGCTGGTGACCCATCCGGTCGCGCTTGGTCACCAGGTAGGCCAGGTTGTGGTCGTTGGGCCGCGGCGTCAGCGCGACGCGCTCGGGCACCTCGATGCCGTAGGACTCCAAGCTCGAGGTCTTGTCGGGGTTGTTGGTCAGCAGCCGCACGGACCCGACGCCCAGGTCGCGCAGGATCTGGGTGGCGGCCCCGTAGTGGCGGGCGTCGGCGGGCAGGCCGAGGTCGAGGTTCGCGTCGACGGTGTCGCGGCCGCCGTCCTGCAGCTGGTAGGCCTGCAGCTTCGCGAGCAGCCCGATCCCGCGCCCCTCGTGCCCGCGCAGGTAGACCACCACTCCCCTGCCCTCGGCGACGATCTTCTCCATCGCCTCGTCGAGCTGGGGGCCGCAGTCGCAGCGCTCGGACCCGAACACGTCGCCGGTGAGGCACTCGCTGTGCACGCGGGTCAGCACCGGCCGCCCGTCGGTGAGGGCCGCCGGGTCGCCGTACACGAGCGCGACGTGCTCGCTGTCGTCGACGGTGATCCGGTAGCCGAAGGCCGTGAACCGCCCGTGCCGCGTGGGCAGCTCGGTCTCGGCCACGCGCTGCACGTGCGACTCGGTGCGCCGCCGGTAGTGCACCATCTGCTCGATCGAGACCAGGCAGAGCCCGTGCTCGTCGGCGAAGTCGCGCAGCTCCTGCCCGCGCTTCATGGTGCCGTCGTCGTTGACCACCTCGACCAGGACCCCGGCGGGGGTCAGCCCGGCCATCCGGGCGAGGTCGACGGCGGCCTCGGTGTGGCCCCGCCGCACCAGCACCCCGCCCTCGCGGTAGCGCAGCGGGAAGACGTGGCCCGGGCGGGTGATCTCCCACGGCTCGGTGGCGGAGTCGGCCAGGACGCGTGCGGTGTGTGCCCGGTCCGCGGCGGAGATGCCGGTGGAGACGCCGTCGCGGGCGTCGACCGAGATCGTGTACGCCGTGCGCAGCCGGTCCTTGTTGTGCGGGGTCATCAGCGGGATCTCGAGCCGGTCGAGCATCTCGGCCGGCATCGGCACGCAGATCACCCCGCTGGAGTGGCGGATCGTGAACGCCATCAGCTCCGGCGTGGCCTTGGCCGCCGCGAAGATGAGGTCGCCCTCGTTCTCGCGGTCCTCGTCGTCCACCACGACGACGGCCTTGCCGGCCGCGATGTCGGCGATGGCGTCCTCGATGCGGTCGAGGCGGATCGGACCTTGCTGCTGCGGCTCACTCATGAGCGACTCACCATCTTCTCGACGTACTTGGCGATGACGTCCACCTCGAGGTTGACGACGTCACCGGGTTGCTTGAAGCCCAGCGTGGTGCGGGCGAGGGTCTCGGGGATCAGGCTGACGGTGAACGCGGCGGCCCCGCCGTCCGGCGCGGACGTCACCTCGACCACGGTCAGGGAGATGCCGTCGACGGTGATCGACCCCTTGTCCACCAGGTAGCGCTCCAGGGCGGGCGGCAGCCCGATCTCGACCACCTCCCAGTGCTCGCTGGGGGTCCGGCGCAGGATCGTGCCGGTGCCGTCGACGTGGCCCTGCACGACGTGCCCGCCGAGCCGGGTGGTGGGGGTGACGGCTCGCTCGAGGTTGACCCGGGTGCCGGGGGTGAGCGAGGCCAGCGAGGTCTTGGTGAGCGTCTCGCGCATCACGTCCGCAGTGAAGGTGCCGGCTGCCCGGTGGCCGGTGCCTGCGGGGTCGTCGGTGCCGTCGTTGGCGTCGGTCCGGTCGTGGCCGCCGGTCGCGGCCACGGTCAGGCAGCAGCCGTTGACCGCGATCGAGTCGCCGAGGGCGGCGTCCCCCGTGACCAGCGGTCCGCGCACGGTGAGCCGGACCGCGTCGCCCTGGTCCTCGAGCGACTCGACGGTGCCGAGCTCCTCGACGATGCCGGTGAACATCTCAGCGGGTGCCTCTCTGTGTCGTGGGTGGGGTGTCGACCCCGGGGGTGGGAGTCGGGGCCAGGGTGAGCCGGACGTCGGCCTCGGCGCCGGTGCCGACCGTGGTCGCGTCGAGCAGGCGGAGCCGGAGGGCGTCGGCGATCGTGGTGCGGCCGAGGTCACCGACCGCGCTCCTCCCGCCGCCGAGGAGCGCCGGCGCGACGTAGGCGACGACCTCGTCGACGAGGCCCTCGCGCACGAAGGCCGCGGCCAGCGTGGGACCGCCCTCGAGGAAGACGTGGACCTTGCCCAGGTCGTGCAGCGTCTGCAGTGCCTCGCGGGGGTCGCGGGTGCGCAGCACGATGGTCTCGGCGCCGGGGCCGAGCACGCGGCGGTCGGGGTCGAGGTCGCGCAGGCCCATCACCGCGCGCAGCGGCTGGACGGCGAGCGGCTCGTCGTACTCGTCGCGGACGGTGAGCGTCGGGTCGTCCTCGGCGACCGTGCCGGTCCCCACGAGGATCACGTCGCACTCGGCCCGCAGCCGGTGGGAGTCGACCCGGGCCGGCATGGAGGTGATCCAGCGGCTCGTGCCGTCGGCCGCGGCGCTGCGCCCGTCGAGGGTGGTGGCCAGCTTCCAGGTGACGAACGGCCGGTGGTGCTCCAGGCCGAAGGTCCAGGCCCGGTTCAGCGACCGCGCCGCGCGCTCCTCGAGGCCGAACGCCACGTCGACGCCCCCCGCGCGCAGCGCGTCGGCGCCCCCCGACGCGACCGGGTTGGGGTCGGGCTGGGCGAACACCACCCGGCGTACGCCGGCCTGCAGCAGCGCCTCGGCGCAGGGGCCGGTGCGACCGTGGTGGTTGCACGGCTCGAGGGTGACCACCGCGGTCGCGCCGCGGGCGTCGGTGCCGGCCTCGGCCAGCGCGGCCGCTTCGGCGTGCGGGGTGCCGGCGCCGCGGTGGTAGCCCTCGGCGATCTCGGCGCCGTCGGCATCCAGCAGCACGCAGCCGACTCGTGGATTGGGCCCCAGGGGTACGCCGGGCGTGCGCGCGAGCTCCAGGGCGCGGCGCATCGCGCGCTGCTCTGCCGCACTGAACTCCATCTCACCCCTCCGGTCCCTCGCGGGCCGCTGGGGGGAGGGCGCACGCGCCGGGATGCCGGCCGTCGTGCAGCGCCTGCGTGCGTCTTCTCATCCGGACTTTGACCGTCGGTCCAGGAGTTCCACCTGGGTCAACCGGCCACTGGCTGTGGTCGGGTCGCGGACTTTCACCGCCGGTGCGGACTTTCACCGCCCCCAGAGCACGCGAGTTCTTCACTCGTCCTCGCCAGTGTGCCACAACGGACCGGGTGTGGCCCGGTGACCTCGCTCACCTCCGAGGCACCCGGGCGACACTCCCGTCCGCACGTGTCAGGGGACCGTGGAAGGGACCGGATCAGCCCGAGGCGGGCAGCAGCGACCAGTGCACGACGGTGCGCAGCTGCGCCGGCGGCAGGTCCGGCTCGGTGACGTACTCCTCCCACATCAGGCCTTGGGGGTCGACCTCGCGGCCCTGCTCGCGGGCACCGTCGCGGAGGGCGTCGTAGGCGTCGCCGAGCTGGTCGTAGGCGCCCGCGTGCACCGTGGTCGCGGTGTCCACGTCCGGGAGCCGGAAGGGCTCCACGCCGGGTCCGGGCTCCACCGGCCCGGCGACGACGAACCCGGCGGCGACGCGCATCCCGCCCTCGGTGCGGTAGCAGGAGGCGGGCGGTCCGGCGATGTCGGCCCCGATGCGCTGGAGGTGGCCCATCACCTGCCCGAAGGCCTCCCCCATCTGTTGCGACATCTCCTCGGTCCGTGCCTCGAACTCGTGCACGGCCAGGTGCCGGCCGTTCTCGTGGTCGATGGTGACCTCGTAGCTCATGGTGACCTCCTCGGGTCTCCTGCCCACGCTAGGGAGGTGGTCGAGGCGCGGACAGGGCCGTTGGTCCGCTCCCGGCCGGCCGAGGTCCCGGTCCCGGGACGTGCGGACCGGGAGGTGCGGAACGGCGCGGGGGTTCCGGGACGCCGAGTGGCCCGCAGCCTGCCGGCTGCGGGCCACTCGGTTCTCGCGGTCCCTCCGTGGGTCCTGGATCGGGGTTGCCGATCGGGTTCCCGATCGGGGGCCAGGCCCTCGATCGGCTGTGGGTCAGGGAGCGGCGACCGGGGCGGGGCGCACCGCGGCGGCGGCGGCCACCACGTCGACGAGGCCGTAGCCCTTGTCGAAGCTGGTGGTGCCCGACGGACCGCTCTCGTAGGGCGCGCCGTCGGCGTACTTGTACGCCGTGGTCTTCAGCGCCTCCTCGACCTGGGCGGGCGTCGCCGCCGGGTTGGCCTGGAAGAGCTGGGCCACGATGCCGGCGATGTGCGGGGCCGCCATCGAGGTGCCGCTGATGGTGTTGAACGTGGCGATGTCGGTGGCACCGGGGCCGTTCTGCGGGTCTCCCCCGGTGGAGCAGATCAGCAGGTAGGGACGGCAGGAGGAGGTGATGTCCTCGCCGGGCGCCGAGATGTCGGGGTAGGTCGACTGGTCGCCGGCCTTCCCGCGCGAGGAGTAGTCGGAGACCGATCCGTCCCGGGTGCCGCTGTTCTGGTCGAAGTACGACGCCACCGAGATGACGCCGCCGGTGGGGTCCGTGCCGGGCGGGTTGGACAGGCTCTCCGAGCCGTCGCCGCCGTCGTTGCCGTTGGCCCAGACCGTGACGACGCCCTCGGCCGCGAGCGCGCGCTGGAGCTTCACGGTCGCGGACTGCGGGTCGAACTCGCCGCCGCCCATCGGGCCGTAGGAGTTGTTGGTGACCTTGATCGGCGGGCAGGTGCTCGCCGGGACGCCCTCGCCGCACGGCGCCTCGTGGTTCTCCAGCACCCAGTTCAACGCGGCGTCCGCTCCGATGATCACCAGTCCGGCACCGGTCGAGACCGAGACCAGCTTGGCGCCCGGTGCCGCGCCCTGCTGCTCCCCGCCGTCGGCGAGCGTGGTGGGTCGGCCCGCCACGATGCCGTTCACGTGGGTGCCGTGCCCCCCGGCCGACAGGGTGTCGGTGTCCACCGAGCTGGGGACGCGCTGGACCGTGCAGGCGCTCTCGGTCAGGTCGCAGAACGCCTTGAGGTTGGCGACCACGGCCGAGCTGCCGTCCTCCTCGCGGAAGTACGGGTGCGTCGGGTCGACGCCGGAGTCGATGACCCCGACCGAGACACCCTTGCCCGTCAACGGGCTGCCGTCGGCCCCGGTCAGCGTGCGGGTCGCCTCGAGCCCTCGGGTGGCCTGGTTGGAGGTCTCGGCGAGGAAGCGGATGGGCTGCGCCCCCGCCTCGACGTACTCGACACCCGGCTGGGTGCGCAGCTGCTGGATCTGGGCCTTGGTGCCACGTGCGCCGACGACGTCGATCTTGCGGAAGGTGGTCACCCGGCGCATGCCGGTGGCCGTGACGGCCCGGCCGGCGTCAGCGAGCGTGGCGCCGTGCACCAGCACGGTGGTGCTGCCGCTGAGCGAGGACAGCTGCCGGCCCAGGTACGGCGAGACCGAGGCCTCGTCGGGAGCGGCGCTGGCGGGTGTCGGCGCGGCCAGGCCCAGGGCGATGGCCGCTGCAGCTCCGGCAGCGAGGGACGTGAGGATGCGGGATCGCACGCAGTGGACTCCTTCGACGGGCCGTCCCGAGTAGACGGCTCTCTCAGGGCCCAACGACCGCATCGTGGAGAAGTCACGTGGTTTGTCCGGGATGGGCGGAGTGCAGGAGTACCCGGTTCACCGGGGATCCATGGTCCTCGGGGGCACTGCAACACCCCCGGAGTGCACGAGTACCCGGCTACCCGGGTACGCCGGCAGCCGCCGACGCCCTCAGCTCGGCGACCATGGCGTCCGGGTCCTCGGCCGAGTAGACCGCTGAGCCGGCGACGAAGACGTCGGCGCCGGCGTCGGCGCAGCGGCCGATCGTCTCCAGCGAGACGCCGCCGTCCACCTGGAGCCACACCTCGAGGCCGGAGGCGGAGATCAGCTCGCGGGCGCGTCGGATCTTGGGCAGGCACAGGTCGAGGAACTTCTGGCCACCGAAGCCCGGCTCCACGGTCATCACCAGCAGCATGTCCAGCTCGCCGAGCAGGTCGGCGAACGGCTCCACCGGCGTGGCGGGCTTGAGCGCCATCGCGGCCCGCGCGCCCTTGGCCCGCAGCTCGCGGGCGAGCCGTACCGGGGCGGCGGCGGCCTCGGCGTGGAACGTGACCGACCCGGCGCCCGCCTCGGCGTACGCCGGCGCCCACCGGTCGGGGTCCTCGATCATCAGGTGCACGTCGAGCGGCAGGTCGGTGGCCGCCCCCAGGCTCTCGACCACGGGCAGGCCGATCGTCAGGTTCGGCACGAAGTGGCCGTCCATCACGTCGACGTGCACCCAGTCGGCGCTGGGGATGCGGGCGACCTCGTCGGCGAGGCGGGAGAGGTCGGCGTTGAGGATGCTCGGCGTGATCTGGATACCCATGGTGGTCCCGATCCTAGAGGCCGGCCCCGCTCACTCGCGGCGCAGGAGAGCCCAGAACATCGCGTCGGTGCCGTGCCGGTGCGGCCAGAGCTGGCCGGCGCCGGCGAGGTGCGCGGACTCGGCGTCGGCGGCCTCGGGGACCAGTGGGCGTGCGTCCTCGAGGCGTACGTCGGAGCGGCCGGCCAGCACCGACGCGACCACCCCGGAGGTCTCCGCGACCACGGGCGAGCAGGTGGCGTAGAGGACCACGCCACCGGGCCGGACCGAGTCGAGCGCGCTCGTCAGCAACGCCGTCTGCAGGGGGACGAGACGCTCCAGGTCCTGGGAGCTCCGGCGCCAGCGACTCTCGGGACGGCGGCGCAGCGCCCCCAGGCCGGAGCAGGGCGCGTCGACCAGGATCCGGTCGAAGCTGTCCGGCAGCCACGGCGGCCGCGTGCCGTCGGCCGTCACCACGTGGCCGCCGGTGGCCCGCAGGGCCTGGGCGACGAGCCGGGCCCGGTGCGGCATCCGCTCCCCGGCCAGCAGCGTGGCCCCGCGCTCGCGTGCCAGTGCCGCGAGCAGCGCCGCCTTGCCGCCCGGCCCGGCGCACAGGTCGAGCCAGCGCTCGTCGCGGCCCTCGAGCGGGGCGCGGGTCAGCGCGAGGGCCACCAGCTGGGACCCGGCGTCCTGGACACCGGCGCGGCCCTCCCGCACGGCGGGGATGTCGCCGGGGTCGCCGGAGGGCAGCACCACCCCCAGGGGGGAGAGGGTCTCGACAGGCTCGACCAACGAAGCGACAGGCTCGACCAACGAAGCGACAGGCTCGACCGACGAAGTGCCAGGCTCGACCGACGAACGCCAGGCTCGACCGGCGCCGCCCCCGGCGAGTCCGGTTCCGCGGCCGCCAGGAGCTCCTCGACCGTCGACAGGCCCGGCCGCGCCACCAGCGTGACCAGCGGGCGGGTGTTGTCGGCCCGGAGCAGTGGCTCGAGCTCCTCGGGCCGGTCCAGGGCTCGGGCCAGCTCCTCGACCACCCAGTCCGGGTGCGAGTGCCGTACGCCGGGCGAGGCGTCCAGCAGGTCCATCCACGCCCCGAGGTCCCGCTCGGCGATCCGGCGCAGGACGGCGTTGGTGAAGCCGGCCGGCTTGTGCCCGACCCTGGTGCGCACCAGCTCCACGGTGCTCGCGACGGCGGCGTGGTCGGGGACCCGCATCGAGAGCAGCTGGTGCGCACCGAGCCGCAGCGCGTCGCGGACCGCGGCGTCAGGTGGGCGCCCGACGAGGTGGTCGATGATCGTGTCGTAGGTGCGCTGCCCACGCAGGGTGCCGCCCACGAGCTCGGTGGCGAACGCGGCGTCGCGGCCCTCGATGCGGCGCTCGCGGAGCAGCTGCGGCAGCACCAGGTTGGCGTAGGCGTCGTCCACGCGCACCGCCACCAGCACGTCGTACGCCGCCAGCCGCGGACCGTCGACCGGCCCGATACCGGTCGCCTTCCTGCGGTGGCTCCTGCTCATCGGAGGAACTCGCGGACCAGCCGCTTCGGAGCGACCGCGACCCAGGCCTCGGTGACCACCTCGGCGAGCTCGTCCCGCGTGAGCTCCCCGAGCCGGGACTGCTGGACCAGCACGGCGTTGAACCTGCGGAAGTGGTCGATGTCGAAGAACGGCCCGGGGCCCTCGACCAGCGCCTGCTTGTCGGCGGGACCGGCGGTGCGGATGACCAGGAGATCGGTGTACTCCTCACCGGTGGACGGGTCGACGGCGGTCGAGTGGGGCTTGCGGTAGAGCACGAACCCGCGGCCCTTCTCGCGCGGAACCAACCAGGTGGGGACGTCGCCCCACGAGGTCCCGAGGTGCGTCTCCGGCAGTCCGCCGCAGATCTCGTCGACGTCCTCGGGCCGAGCCGGCCGGGCCGACCCAGCAGGCTGCGAGCGTCGGGACGGGCTCATCGGCCCAGGGCGACATCGTCGGAGAGCGTCACGCCGCGCGCCCAGTCGGCGGCGTCCATCTCCTTGCGGCCGTGCGCCTGCACCCGTCCGAGGCGGACAGGCCCCGTGCCGGTGCCGACGAGCACGTCGTTCTTGCTGACCTCCAGGCGACCGGGCTCGAGCCGTCCCGGTCGACGGGCTGCCGGTCGACGAGGCTGACCGGTCCCAGCTTGATCCGCTCCCCCGCCCAGGTCGACCAGGCACCGGGGCTCGGGGTGCAGGCCCGGATGCGACGGTCGACGGCGAGCGCCGGCTCGGTCCAGTCGACCCGCGCGTCCTCGACGGTGATCTTGGGGGCCAGGCTCACCCCGTCCGCCGGCTGCTCGCGCGCCTCCAGCGACCCGTCCTCGATCCCGTCGAGGGTCTGCACCAGCAGGCCCGCACCGCCCTCGGCGAGACGGGCGAGCAGGTCGCCGGCGGTGTCGTCGGGGCGGATGGTCTGGGTCATCAGGCCGAAGGTGGGGCCCGCGTCGAGGGCCTCGACGATCCGGAAGGTCGTCGCGCCGGTCACCTCGTCCCCAGCCCAGATGGCGTGCTGCACCGGGGCGGCGCCGCGCCAGGCGGGCAGCACCGAGAAGTGCAGGTTGACCCACCCGTGCGGCGCGATGTCCAGCACCGAGCGGGGCAGCAGGGCGCCGTAGGCCACCACGGGACAGCAGTCGGGCCGCAGCTCCCGGAGCGCCGCGGCGAAGGACTCGTCGCGGGGATGCCCCGGCTTGAGCACCGGCACGCCGAGCTCCTCACCCCGCTGCGCCACGGGAGAGGCGACCAACCGACGGCCGCGACCGGCCCGGGCATCGGGACGGGTGACCACCCCGACCAGGTCGTGCCGGCTGGCAGCGACGGCGTCCAGGGCAGGGAGCGCGACCTCGGGCGTACCGGCGAAGACGACGCGCATCCCGGCTAGATCCCCAGGCCGCGGGTGGCGTGCGGGGAGATCTTCACCTGCGGGGCCGGCTCGCCGAACCACTCCGCCTCGCGGATGAACCGCATCGCCTCGCGGCGCGCCTCGCGGTCCAGGCGGTCGACGAAGATGATCCCGTCGAGGTGGTCGGTCTCGTGCTGGATCGCGCGGGCCAGCATCTGCGAGCCCTCGACGAGCACGGGCTCGCCGTGCAGGTCGAAGCCGTGGGCGACCACCGAGAGCGCCCGGGTGCAGTCGATGCTGAAGCCGGGGATCGACAGGCAGCCCTCGGGTCCCACCTGGGTCTCCTCGGACAAGGTGAGCTGAGGGTTGACCAGATGACCCACCTCCCCGTCGACGTGCCAGGTGAACACCCGGAGCCCGACCCCGATCTGCGGTGCCGCCAGGCCGGCCCCGGGCGCCTCCAGCATGGTGTCGGTGAGGTCCTGCACCAGCGTGCGCAGCTCCTTGTCGAAGTCGACCACCGGCGCCGCGGGGGTGCGCAGCACCGGGTCGCCGAAGAGCCGGATGGGCCTGGTGGACAACGAGTACTCCTTCTCCGCGCGGCGCGGGCTGGGTCGAAACGGGTCCGAGCAGTGCGTGGACCCCTCGGAGCCCGCCCAAGTGTAGGAGCCGCGGCCGACTCACCCCAGCGCGGCGGGGTCGACCTCGACGCGCAGGTGCGGGAGCTTGCGGGCCGAGCGCTGCGCCTGCAGCTGCTGCAGCGCCGCGGACAGGGCCGGTCCGGACGCGCGCGGCACGCGGACGACGTAGCGCACGGCCTCGCGCAGATCCTGGTGGGCCTCGGGGCCGCGCGCCTCGTCGACGGCAACCGGTCCGAGCACCTCGGCACCGGCAGGCAGCACCAGGGCGGACAGGGCGGCCTCGAGGTCCTCCGGGCTGCCGGTCAGGGTCGCCATCCGGGACGCCGGCGGCAGGTGCGCGGACTGGCGCTCGTCGATCTCCCGACGAGCCAGCCCGCCCGGGTCCCAACGGATCAGCGCTTGCAGGCCCGGCTCCTGCGCGTCACCGACCGCGAGCACCTTGCCGCCGGCCGCTGGCGACCGGACCAGGGCGGCCGCGTTGGCCCAGCGACGAAGCGCCTCCTCGGTGGCGCGCAGGTCCGCCCGACCCAGCAGCAGCCAGGTGTCGAGCAGCACCACCGCGGCATACCCGCCCTGCGCCACGGGCTCGGCACCGGGCGTCGCCACGATCACGGCGGGACGCTCGTCGACCTCGGCGAGGACCCGCTCCCCCGACGAGGACTGGCGCACGGTCACCCCCGGCAGGGCCCGACCGAGCTCCTCGGCGGTGCGGGCGTCACCGAGGACCGGGGCGCGCAGACCGCGGCCGCCACACTCGGGGCAGCTCCACCCCGGCGCCGGTGTCGCGCACCAGCGGCACTCGGGAGGGCGGGAGGGCCCCCGCAGCCGCAGCGGCCCGTGGCAAGCGGCGCACGTGGCCGGTGTCCGGCAGCGGTCGCAGGCCAGTCGGGTCGCGTAGCCGACCCGCGGCGCCTGCACGAGCACCGGCCCGTCGCGGACGGCCGAGCGCAGCAACGACAACGCCTCGCTGGGCAGCCGGGCGGACCTGGCTCCGGCGTCGCGCTCCAGGTCGCGGTCGGAGTCACCGGTGAGGCCGACGTCGACGTGGCGGCGGACCACGTCGCGGGGGGCGGCGACCTCGCGCGCCCAGCCGGTGCGCAGGAGGTACTCCGCCTCGACGCTGCGCGCGTGCGCCGCGAGCAGCGCCCCGCACCCGGTCTCCTCGGCCCGCATGAGCAGCACCTCGCGGGCGTGCGGGTAGGGCGCCCGCGGTTCGTCGTGCAGGTCGTCCCCGTCGTCCCAGATCGCGACCAGCCCGAGGTCCGCCACCGGCGCGAACGCGGCGGCACGGGTGCCGACCACGATCCGGACGGTGCCGCGGGCCACGGCCAGGAAGGCGCGGTAGCGCTTGGCCGGGCCCGCCTCGGCGGTCAGGACGGCGTGCCGGCCCGCACCCAACCGTGCGGAGAGTGCGGCATCGAGGCGCGCCAGGTCGCGGTGGTCGGGCACGCAGACCAGCGCGCCGCGACCCGAGGCCGCGGTGGCCACCACCGCCTCGGCGAGGACGGTGGCGCCGTCGTCGCCGGGCAGCACCGTCCACACCGCGCGGGGCGAGCCGCCCGACGCGAGCGACTGCAGGGTCTCGGCACCCCCCGGGTAGTCCTCCCAGGAACCGAGGTCTGCGGCGGCGGCGTACGCCGGCACCTCGGGTGGGGGCTGCTTCTCCACGGTGGCGTGGCGGGGCGGGACGGCGAGGCGCAGGACGTCGGACCGGGTGCCGGCGTAGCGGGCGGCCACCGCCCCGGTGAGTGCGGCGACGTCGGGGACCAGGACCGGTTCGGGGCTGACCACCCGGCGCAGTGGTTGGAGCCGGCCGGTGTGCTCGGTGGTCGCCGCCCGCTCGATCACGAAGCCGTCGACGTCCTGACCGGCGAAGCGCACCTTGACCCGGACACCGGGCTGCGCGTCGTCGGCCATGGGGGCGGGGACGGCGTAGTCGAAGGGTCGGTCGAGGTGGGCGAGGGGGACGTCGACCAGGACCCGGGCGATCGGGTCGACCTCGGCGCGGGGCACCGGCTTGCGCGCCTTGGGGGGCGTGGCCCTGCGCGCCTCGGCTCGCACCCGAGCCGGGGCAGGCATCAGCTCGAGCTGGTCCTCCTCGCCGTCGTGCACGGGCACATGCTGCCACCGCCGGCCGACACCGCGACGGTCACCGGGTGGGCAGCGGGTACGCCCTTCCGTCGAGGCGGTGGGTCGGCTTGATGTCCATCGCCTTGAGGATCGTCGGCATGATGTCGACCGAGCGGACGCCCGCACGCAGGTCCTTGGCGCCGACGCCACCGCCGGCGAACACGATCGGGATCTGCTGGGAGCGACGCTGGATGCCGCCGTGGTCCCCGGCGACGGAGTACGTCGTGTCGTCGACCAGCGTGGCGACCACGTCGGCGCCGTACGGCGCGGCGGTGGTGTTGAGCAGCTCCTGCGCCTTGGTTCGGAACCATTGACGCTCGCCCCGCGACGGCATCCGGTCGAAGCGGACCTTGCTGGCGCGGTCGAAGTGGGACCCGTTGCGCCGCCACACGGCCGAGACCCCGGGCAGGTCGGCCATCACCTCGACGGCCTCACGGACCTTGGCCGGCGACTGGTCCTTGAGCCAGACGCGCAGCATCGAGTCGGAGTAGGACATCGCGATGTTGCCGGTGTCGACCAACGGCTGCAGGGCGGGCTGCGGGTCGAGGTACTCGTCGTTCTCGAAGGTGCCGTAGTACCAGTTGTAGAAGCCCTGGCCGTTCGCGTCGGTGCCGTGGAAGTGCCGGCCGGGGACCGAGCCGTGGTCGGAGGTGAGCACCACCAGGGTGTCGTCGAGCTCGCCGGTGTCGCGGAGGTGGTCGACGATCTTGCCGACCTGGGCGTCGGCGACCGCGACCGTCTCGTCCATGTGCGTCATCGGCTCGCTGCCGCCGGGGTCGTCGACGCTGCCCCACATGTGGGCAGACTTGTCGATGCCGGGCAGGGTGACGAAGATGCCGCTCCAGTCGGACTCGTTGTCCATGGTCGCGATGGCGGCGTCGGCCGCCCAGGCGTCACTGCCCTCGTGCGCCGGGTCCTTGCCGATGGTGTAGCGGTTGCCGTCGAGGGGGTACAGCCAGGCCGGCGAGATGCCGGTGTCGTACTTCATCGACGAGGCCGAGTTGACGTAGAACCGGCCGCAGGTCGGTGCGGAGAGATAGGTGGGCACGTTGATGCCGGCCGGTCCGCGCCAGGTGCTGCTGGGTGCGCCGTCGCAGTTGAAGTTGCGGCCCGAGAACGTGATCGTCCGGTCGGCGTCGGCTCCACCCAGCCCCCAGGCGGCGTACGTCTTGGGGCTGATCGCGACCACGGCGGAGCCGGGGCGCTCGGCGTGGAGGTACTCCGCGAGCTTGGGATAGCCGGCGTGCTCCTGGAGCGGGAACATCTGGGCCGAGCCGAAGTTGCTGGTCAGCCACATGCCGGTGCCGTTGGTGGCCTGGTCGGCGAGCACCCCGTCGACGTCACGGTAGCCCTCGTCGGTCCAGCCCATGTTCTTGGGCAGGGCACCGGTGGTGATGACGTTGTGGGTGACCACGGTGACGGCGCCGAGGTGACCGAGGTAGGCGTTGGGCGCATCGGCACCGTCGCGCATCAGCGCCTTGACCCGCTGCATGTCGTACTTCTCGACGATCTCGCGGGACAGCCCGTCCACGACGATCACCACGACCTTGCTCGGCGGATCCGCCTTCGGGCGCTTCCCGTGCGCACTGGCTGGTTGCCCGAGGGTCGTCGCCGCGAGCAGCAGGGTGAGCAGCAGGGCGAGCACGGCACGTGGAGCACGACGCATGGTGGACCTCCGGGGTCGGTCCGGCGGGCCCCTGCTCGCCGGTGCACGGCCCGGCGAAGTTAACACCGGCGGCTACGCCGAGGACATGGTCCGACGAGGTGGTGTAGCCCGGCTAGACCCGGCGGCAGCCCGGCTACCGCCCGGCGGCCGCCCGGAGCGCGTCGGCGCGGTCGGTGCGCTCCCAGGTGAAGTCGGGCAGCTCGCGGCCGAAGTGGCCGTACGCCGCGGTCTGGGCGTAGATCGGGCGGAGGAGGTCCAGGTCGCGGATGATCGCGGCGGGGCGCAGGTCGAAGACCTCGAGGACCGCCTGCTGGATCGCCTCGTCGGAGGTCTCGCCGGTGCCGAAGGTCTGCACGAAGACACCGACCGGCTGGGCCTTGCCGATCGCGTAGGCGACCTGCACCTCGGCCCGGCGGGCCAGGCCGGCGGCGACGATCGTCTTGGCCACCCAGCGCATGGCGTACGCCGCGGACCGGTCGACCTTCGAGGGGTCCTTGCCGGAGAAGGCGCCGCCGCCGTGGCGGGCCATGCCGCCGTAGGTGTCGACGATGATCTTGCGCCCGGTCAGCCCGGCGTCGCCCATGGGGCCGCCCACGACGAACTTGCCGGTGGGGTTGACCAGCAGCCGGTAGTCCCCGGAGGGGATGTCGAAGCCACCGAGCACGTGGTCGATCACGTGCTCCTTGATGTCGGGGGTCAGCTGCCCCTCGAGGTCGACGCCGTCGGCGTGCTGGGTGGAGAGCACCACGGTGTCGACGCGGACCGGGCGGTCCTCCTCGTCGTACTCGATGGTGACCTGGGTCTTGCCGTCGGGGCGCAGGTAGGCCAGCGTCCCGTTCTTGCGGACCTCGGTGAGCCGCTCGGAGAGCCGGTGGGCGATCGTGATCGGCAGCGGCATCAGCTCGGGGGTGTCGTCGGAGGCGTAGCCGAACATCAGGCCCTGGTCCCCGGCCCCCTGCTTGTCCAGCGCGTCGTCGCTGGAGCCGACCCGGGCCTCGTGGCCGTCGTCGACGCCGGCGGCGATGTCGACCGACTGGCCGCCGATCGCCACCTGGACCCCGCAGGAGAGCCCGTCGAAGCCCTTCTCGGAGCTGTCGTAGCCGATCTCCAGGATCTTCGAGCGCACGAGGTCGGCCACCGGCGCGTAGGCGTTGGTGCGCACCTCGCCGGCCACGACCACCAGCCCGGTGGTCAGCAGCGTCTCGACCGCGACGCGCAGCTCCTGCTTCTTGGGGTCGTGCTCGAGCAGGTAGTCGAGGACCGTGTCGCTGATCGCGTCCGCGATCTTGTCGGGGTGACCCTCGGTCACGGACTCGGAGGTGAACAGTCGTCCGGGCACTTCGTCTACTCCTGCGGTGGTGGGGGGCTCAGTGGCCTTGGGCCGCGAGGGCCGCCGAAAGCCTAGCCGAGGGGGGTGGTGACGGCGGTACGTCTCACGGTGTGTGCGCGGCGCGTACGGCCAGCACGCGGTCCCACACGACGTGGGCCAGCGCCGCCTTGGACCCGAGCGGGACCGGGACCGCGCTGCCGTCGCGCCCGAGCACCACGGCCTCGTTGTCCTCGGCGCCGAACACGGCTCCCCCGCCGACGTCGTTGACGACGAGCAGGTCGCAGCCCTTGCGGGCCAGCTTGTCCCGCGCGTGCTCCATCACCGAGCCGGTGTCGTCACCGGTCTCGGCGGCGAACCCCACCACGACGAGGTGGTCGTTGGGCCGGTCGGCGGCGATGCCGGCGAGGATGTCGGGGTTCTGGGTCAGCTGGATGTCCGGGGCGGCGCCGCTCCCGGACTTCTTGATCTTCGTGGTGGACGGGGCCTGCGGACGGAAGTCGGCGGGGGCGGCCGCCATCACCAGCGCGTCGGCCGCGGCACACGCCTCGACCACCCGGTCGTGCAGCTCGGCGGTGGTCTCCACGGCGACGACCTTGACGCCGGCGGGGTCGGGCAGGCTCACGTTGGCCGCGACCAGGGTGACCTCGGCCCCGCGCGACGCGGCGGTGCGGGCCAGGGCGTAGCCCTGCAGGCCCGAGGACCGGTTGCCGATGAAGCGGACCGGGTCGAGGTACTCGCGGGTGCCGCCTGCCGAGACGACCACGTGCAGTCCGGCGAGGTCTCGGGTGGTCTGCGGGTCGGACCCACTGCGGGCGAGCAGGTCGGTGGCCAGCGCGAAGATCTCGGCGGGGTCGGGCAGCCGTCCCTTCCCGGTGTCGGCACCGGTCAGCCGGCCCTCGGCGGGTTCGACGACGACCGCCCCGCGGGAGCGGAGGGTGGCCACGTTGGCCCGCGTCGCCGGGTGCTCCCACATCTCGGTGTGCATCGCCGGGGCGAAGACCACCGGGCAGCGGGCCGTCAGCAGGGTGCTGGTGAGCAGGTCGTCGGCCAGGCCGTGGGCCGCCTTGGCCATCAGGTCGGCGGTGGCCGGGGCGACCACGACGAGGTCGGCCTGCTGGCCGATGCGCACGTGCGGCACCTCGTGGACGTCGGCCCACACCTCGGCGCTGACCGGCTTGCCGGACAGGGCCGCCCAGGTCGGCGCCCCCACGAACTCCAGCGCGGCGGCAGTGGGGACGACGGTGACGTCGTGGCCGGACTCGGTGAACCGGCGGAGCAGCTCACAGGCCTTGTACGCAGCGATCCCGCCGCTCACGCCGAGAACGACACGAGGGCGGGATCCGCGGGCGACCATCACCGGTCCCGAGGGGTCACTCGACGACCGGGTCGGCGGCCGGGGTCGGCGGCTGCTCGGCGACCGCGGCGGCCAGCGCCTCGGCGGCGGCCTCCTCGGGGTCGATGTCCTCACAGGTCAGCAGGTCCTCGTTGATCTCGCGCAGGGCGATGGACAGCGGCTTCTCCTGCACGTGGGTGTCCACGAGCGGACCGACGTACTCCAGGAGCCCCTCGCCGAGCTGGGAGTAGTAGGCGTTGATCTGACGCGCACGCTTGGCGCTGTAGAGCACCAGCTTGTACTTCGAGTCGGTCTTGGTCAGCAGGTCGTCGATCGGGGGGTTGGTGATCCCCTCGGCAACGGGCTGGGTACCGGACACGCTCATCGAGCCTCACTCACAGGGATTGGGTACTGCTGGGAAGTGCCGCAGGACTCAACCGTCCCCGGACCGCATCAACTCTACCAATTCCTCACCGGCAGCGTGAATCCGCCGGTTGACGATGGTCACGTCGAACTCGCTCTCGGCGGCCAGCTCGGCCCGCGCGGTCTCCAGGCGACGCTCGCGCTCGGCCGCGTCCTCGGTGCCCCGGCCCACGAGACGCCGGACCAGCTCCTCCCAGGAGGGAGGTGCGAGGAAGACGAACCTGGCCTCGGGCATCCGCTCGCGCACCTGGCGAGCACCCTGGAGGTCGATCTCCAGCAGGGCCGGACGCTCGCCGGCGAGGGCCTCCTCCACCGGGCGCCGGGGCGTGCCGTAGCGCGCCCCGCGGTGCACCACCGCCCACTCGAGCAGCTCGTCGCGAGCGACCATCTCGTCGAACTCGGCGTCGGAGACGAAGTGGTAGTGCACGCCGTCCTCCTCCCCC
The DNA here is from genome assembly GCA_963815595.1 of uncultured Actinomycetota bacterium. Taxonomy (GTDB): domain Bacteria; phylum Actinomycetota; class Actinomycetes; order Propionibacteriales; family Nocardioidaceae; genus Marmoricola. The sequence goes on from CAWFHA010000007.1 coordinate 1,572,560, forward strand.
GGCCGACGTCGTCGGGTGGTCGCGGAGACCGAGATCCAGATCTCGGGATGGTGCTCGCGCACCCAGGCGGTCACCGTGCCCTTGCCCACCGCGGTCGGACCGGCCAGCACCGTCAGGCGCGGCTGGGTCCGTGCTGGGCTCCCCGGCACGAGCGACCCTCCGGTCACTCGCCGGAGAACTCGTCGACCAGCGCGGCGACCTGCTTGGCGCCGAGCCCGCGGACGCGGCGGGTCTCGGAGATCTTCAGCCGCTCCATCACCTGTCGGGCGCGGACCTTGCCGATGCCCGGCATCGACTGGAGCAGCTCGTTGACCCGCATCTTGCCGACGACCTCGTTGACCTGGCCCTCGGCGACCACCTCGGCGAGCGAGGCCCCCGAGTGCTTGAGACGGTTCTTCACCTCCGCGCGTTCCCGACGGGAAGCGGCCGCCTTGTCGAGCGCGGCTCGGCGCTGTTCGGGCGTGAGGGGCGGCAGGGCCACGGAGGACTCCTCGACTTCCTGCTCGACGGGGCGAGCGGACGGGGGAACGATCGACGTCAGGTGCCTGGTGCGCACCGGACAACGGGCAATCTAGTCACGGCCCTCGGCCCGCTGCAACGCGGCGGGGCGTGCCGGGGCCGACCGAGACCAAGGTCACGGCGTGGCGGGCTCACAGGCCGAGGTTGACCTTGCACACGTCGCGTCCCTGCTGCTCGATCCCCGCCGCTGCGGCGACGACGTCGTCGCTGCGGATCTCGTTCGCGGCCGCCACGATCCGCTCGCGGTCCGAGGCGCTCACGTCGGCGGGGAAGGTGCCGTCCCCGAACTCCCGGGCCTTGACCCCGGCGTCGTCGAGGGCCTTCTCCAGGTCGTCGAGGGCGCCGACGAAGACCCGCCACTCGTCGGCGAGGTCCTCGGGGGCCTTGTCCGCGAGGCCGCGCAGCAGCGGCAGGTTGTCCAGCAGTGCCGCCGGGGACTCGGAGTCGATCATGTCGGCCAGTGCCGTCCGGTTGGCCGAGAGCTCGGCGCAGTAGTCCTCGATGCTGTTCTCACCGCAGCCGGACAGCCCGAGCACGAGAGCGAGGCCCGTGCCGAGCAGCGCAGCGGTGGTCCGGCGCCGCTGCGGGGCCCGGGTCACCGGGCCGCCCGCAGGTCGGCGAAGGCGTCCAGAGCCCGGCCCACCGCCGTGTGCAGCGACCCGGCGTCCGGGCCGGCGGCGAGGATCTCGCGCGAGCTCGACGGGAGCACCTGGTCGAGAACGCCGCCGAAGAGGCGGCGTACGTCGTCGGCGGTGCCCCCCTGGGCGCCGATCCCCGGCACGAGCAGGGGTCCGTTGATCGCGAGGTCCTCCTCGGTGTCACCGATGGTGGCGCCGACGACCGCACCGAAGGACCCGAGGGGCGCGGCGGCACGGTTGAGCCCGGCGAGCTCGGCCAGCACGCTGCCGGCCACGCTGGGCCCGGACGCGGTCCGGGCCTGCTGGTAGGCCGGCGCCTCGGGGTTGGAGGTCAGCGCCAGCACGAAGACCCCGGCGCCGTGCTCGCGCGCGGTGCTGATCATCGGGTCGAGGCTGCCGAAGCCGAGGTACGGCGAGGCGGTGATCGCGTCGACGGCCAGGTCGGACCGGGGGTCGAGGTAGGCGTCGGCGTAGGCCTGCGCGGTCGAGCCGATGTCGCCGCGCTTGACGTCGAGCAGGACCAGGGCGCCGGCCTGCCGTGCGGTCGTGACGACCCGCTCGAGGACCGCGACCCCGCGCGAGCCGAACCTCTCGAAGAAGGCCGACTGCGGCTTGACCACGGCCACCTGCGGCGCGAGCGCCTCGGTGGCGGCGAGGGCGAAGTGCTCCAGGCCGTTGACCGAGTCGGTCAGGCCCCAGGCGTCGAGCAGCGCCGGGTGCGGGTCGATGCCGACGCACAGCGGGCCCCGCCCGTCCATCGCCGCGCGCAGTCGCGCGCCGAAGGAGGCGGTCACCGGTCGACCTCCGTGCCGTCGCGCCGGGCGTCGCCTGCCGGGACCGCCTCGCGTGCCAGCGCGCGGTTCATCCGGGCGGGCCACCAGGGGCCCTCGTAGACCAGGGCGGTGTAGGCCTGGAGCAGGTCGGCGCCGGCCTCCAGCCGCTCGACGGCGTCCTGCGCGGTGGTGAGTCCGCCGACGCCCACCAGCACGAGGTCGTCGCCGACCCGGCCGCGCAGCAGACGCAGCACCTCGGTGGCCCGCGATCGCAGCGGCGGCCCGGAGAGCCCGCCGGCGCCTGCGGCGTCGACCTCCGCGGGCGTGCTGCTCAGCCCGGTGCGCGAGACCGTGGTGTTGGTGGCCACGATCCCGTCGAGCCCGAGCGCGGTGGCGAGGTCGGCGACGGCGAGCACGTCGTCGTCGTCGAGGTCGGGGGCGATCTTCACGAGCAGCGGGACGTGCCGGTCGGCGACCGCGTCGGCCCGGGTCCGCACGGCCCGCAGGAGCGGCTCGAGACGGTCGACGGCCTGGAGGTCACGCAGGCCGGGGGTGTTCGGGGAGGAGACGTTGACGACCAGGTAGTCGGCGTACGGCGTCAGCAGGCGGGTGCTCTTCTCGTAGTCGCCGATCGCGTGCTCCTCGGGGACCCGCTTGGTCTTGCCGATGTTGATGCCCAGCGGGACTCCGGGCCTGCCGGTGCGGTCCAGGCGTCGCCGCGCGAGCCGCCGCGCGACCACCTCGGCGCCGTCGTTGTTGAAGCCCATCCGGTTGACCACCGCGCGATCGGCGGGCAGACGCGCCAGCCGCGGCCGCGGGTTGCCCGGCTGCGGCTCCCCGGTGACCGTGCCGATCTCCACGAAGGCGAAGCCCAGGGCAGCCAGGGCGTCGATGCCGACGCCGTTCTTGTCGAACCCGGCCGCGAGGCCCAGCCGGCCACGGAACTCCAGCCCCATCAACCGGGTGCGCGGTGCGCGGGCCGCCGTCCGGGCGCCGACCAGCCGGGTGACCGGCTCTCCGGCCCGGATGGCGCGGAAGCCCGCGTGGTGGGCCCGCTCGGGGTCGGTGCGACTCAGGACGCGGTCGAAGAGGAGCTGGTAGGGCCGCACGCTCAGCGGCCCCCGGGCTCGACCGGGCCGGCCTGGTCGGTCCGTGGTCGGCCTGGTCGGCCTGGTCGGCCTGGTCGGCCTGGTCGGGGTGCCTCGAGCCCAGCCGTGCCCAGTCCTGCAGCGAGCGCACGCCGATGTCGGCGGCACGCATGGCCTCGATCCCCTGGACGGCCGCGCCCAGCCCCTGGACGGTGGTGATGCACGGGATGTTGGTCAGGATCGCGGCGGTGCGGATCTCGTACCCGTCCAGCCGGGGCGAGCCGCCGCTGGTCGTGCCGTGCGGGGTGTTGACCACCAGGTCGACCTGCCCGTCGAGGATCATCCCGACGATGGTGCGCCGTCCGTCTGGTGCGTCGCCCTCGCTGTGCTTGCGGACCACGGTGGCCGAGACCCCGTTGCGCCGCAGCACCTCGGCGGTGCCCTGGGTGGCGAGGATCTCGTAGCCGAGGTCGGCCAGCCGCTTCACCGGGAAGACCATCGTGCGCTTGTCGCGGTTGGCCATGGAGACGAAGACGCGCCCGGTCAGCGGCAGCGAGCCGTACGCCGCGGTCTGGGCCTTGGCGAAGGCGGTGCCGAAGTGCCCGTCGAAGCCCATCACCTCGCCGGTCGAGCGCATCTCGGGGCCGAGGACCGTGTCGACGTTCTGCCCCTCGATGGTCTTGAACCGGTTGAACGGCATCACCGCCTCCTTGACGGCGATCGGCGCGTCCCCGGGGAGGTCTCCCCCGTCGCCCTCGGCCGGCAGCAGCCCCTCCCGGCGCAGGTCGGCGATGCTCTCGCCGAGCATCACCCGGGCCGCGGCCTTGGCCAGCGGGGTGGCGGTCGCCTTGGAGACGAACGGCACCGTGCGGCTGGCCCGCGGGTTGGCCTCGAGCACGTAGAGGACGTCGGAGCCGAGCGCGAACTGGATGTTGAGCAGACCCAGCACACCGACGCCGCGGGCGATGGCTCCGGTGGCCTCGCGGATCCGGTCGATCTCCTCCTTGCCCAGCGTGATCGGCGGGAGGGCGCAGCTGGAGTCGCCGGAGTGGATGCCCGCCTCCTCGATGTGCTCCATCACCCCGCCGAGGTAGAGGTCGGTCCCGTCGTAGAGCGCGTCGACGTCGATCTCGACGGCGTCGTCGATGAACCGGTCGACCAGCACCGGGTGCTCCGGGCTGATCTCGGTGGCCCGATCGATGTAGCCGCGCAGCGAGTCGTCGCCGTACACGATCTCCATGCCCCGGCCGCCGAGCACGTACGACGGACGCACCAGCACGGGGTAGCCGATCCGGGAGGCGATCTCCTTGGCCTCGGCGAACGAGGTCGCCATGCCGTGCTGCGGCGCGGTCAGGCCCGCCTCGGCGAGGACGCGGCCGAAGGCGCCCCGCTCCTCGGCGAGGTGGATCGCTCCCGGCGGGGTGCCGACGATCGGCACGCCGGCGTCCTCCAGCCCTTGAGCCAGCCCGAGCGGGGTCTGCCCGCCGAGCTGGCAGATGACACCCGCGACGGGGCCGGCCTGGCGCTCGGCGTGCACCACCTCCAGGACGTCCTCGAGGGTGAGCGGCTCGAAGTACAGCCGGTCGGAGGTGTCGTAGTCGGTGGAGACCGTCTCGGGGTTGCAGTTGACCATCACGGTCTCGTAGCCCGCACCGCCCTTGGACGCCGAGAGGGCCAGGCTGGCGTGGACGCAGGAGTAGTCGAACTCGATGCCCTGCCCGATCCGGTTGGGGCCCGAGCCCAGGATGATCACCGCCGGCAGCTCACGGGGCTCGACCTCGGTCTCCTCGTCGTAGGAGGAGTAGTGGTAGGGCGTGCGGGCCGCGAACTCGGCGGCGCAGGTGTCGACGGTCTTGTAGACCGGGCGCACGCCCAGCGCGTGGCGGACACCGCGGACGACGTCCTCGGACATGTCGCGCATCCGACCGAGCTGCACGTCGGAGAAGCCGTGCCGCTTGGCCCGGCGCAGCAGACCGGGGGTCAGCTGGTCGGCCTCGACGACCTCCCGGGCGACCTCGTCGATGAGCACCAGCTGGTCGACGAACCACGGGTCGATGCCGGTGGCCTCGTGCACCTCCTCCGCGGTGGCTCCGGCGCTGATCGCATCCATCACCTTGCGCAGGCGGCCGTCGTGGGGCGTGCGGATCTCCTCCAGCAGCGTCTCGCGGTCCTGCTGGACCCGCCCGCGGCTCCAGTCGAAGACCGCCGAGGGGCTCTCCAGCGACCGCAGCGCCTTCTGCAGCGCCTCGGTGAAGTTGCGGCCGATCGCCATGGCCTCGCCCACCGACTTCATGTGCGTGGTCAGCGTCGGGTCGGCGGCCGGGAACTTCTCGAACGCGAACCGCGGCACCTTCACCACCACGTAGTCGAGCGTCGGCTCGAACGCCGCCGGGGTGCTCTGCCCGTTGTCGCGGGTGGTGATGTCGTTGGGGATCTCGTCGAGGGTGTAGCCGATCGCCACCTTGGCCGCGATCTTGGCGATCGGGAAGCCGGTGGCCTTCGAGGCCAGAGCGCTGGACCGGGAGACGCGGGGGTTCATCTCGATCACGACCACGCGGCCGTCGTCGGGGTTGACCGCGAACTGGATGTTGCAGCCGCCGGTGTCCACCCCGACGGAGCGGATGATCCCGATGGAGAGGTCGCGCAGGTACTGGTACTCGCGGTCGGTCAGCGTCATGGCCGGGGCGACCGTGATCGAGTCGCCGGTGTGGACGCCCATCGGGTCGAGGTTCTCGATGGAGCACACGATCACCACGTTGTCGGCGGTGTCGCGCATGACCTCGAGCTCGTACTCCTTCCACCCGATGATCGACTCCTCGAGGAGGACCTCGGTGGTGGGGCTGGCGGCGAGACCGGCCCCGGCGATGCGGCGCAGGCCCTCGGCGTCGTAGGCCATGCCCGAGCCGGTGCCGCCCATGGTGAAGCTGGGGCGCACCACCATCGGCCAGCCGAGGTCCTCGGAGGCGGCGAAGCACTCCTCGAGGGTGTGGCAGACCGCCGACCGGGCCACGTGGCCGCCGAGCTCCTCGACGATCTTCTTGAACGACTCGCGGTTCTCGCCCCGGTTGATCGCCTCGATGCTGGCGCCGATCAGCTCCACGCCGTACTTCTCCAGCACGCCGAGCCGGTCGAGGTCCATCGCGGTGTTCAGCGCCGTCTGGCCGCCCAGCGTGGCGAGCAGCGCGTCGGGCCGCTCCTTCTCGATCACCTTCTCCACGAACTCCGCGGTGATCGGCTCGACGTAGGTGGCGTCGGCGAACTCGGGGTCGGTCATGATCGTGGCCGGGTTGGAGTTGACCAGGATGACCCGCAGACCCTCGGCCCGGAGCACGCGGCAGGCCTGGGTGCCGGAGTAGTCGAACTCGCAGGCCTGCCCGATCACGATCGGCCCGCTGCCGATCACCAGGACGCTGTGGATGTCGGTGCGCTTCGGCATCAGTGGTTGCCTTCCAGGAGCTCGCAGAACCGGTCGAAGAGGTAGGCGGCGTCGTGCGGACCGGCCGCGGCCTCGGGGTGGTACTGCACCGAGAAGCTGCGCAGAGCTCCCTCGGCGTCGCGGAGCTCGAGCCCCTCGACCACGTCGTCGTTGAGGCACACGTGGCTGACCGTGGCGGTGCCGTACGGCGTCTGCGTCGGCTCGTGCAGCGGCGCGTCGACGGCGAAGCCGTGGTTGTGCGCGGTCACCTCGACCTTGCCGGTCGTCCGGTCCATCACCGGCTGGTTGATCCCGCGGTGCCCGTAGGTCAGCTTGTAGGTGCCGAAGCCCAGCGCGCGCCCGAACAGCTGGTTGCCGAAGCAGATCCCGAAGTACGGCAGGCCCCGCTCCAGCGCGCCGCGCAGGAGCTCGACCTGGGCCGTCGTCGCGGCGGGGTCGCCGGGGCCGTTGGAGAAGAACAGCCCGTCGGGCGAGACGGCCAGCACCTCCTCCAGCGAGGCGGTCGCCGGCAGCACGTGCACCTCGATGCCGCGCTCGCTCATCATCCGCGGGGTGTTGGCCTTGATGCCGAGGTCGACCGCGGCGACGGTGAAGCGCTTCTCACCGACTGCCGGCACGACGTACGCCTCGGCGGTGGAGACCTCGCCGGCGAGCTCGGCGCCGACCATCTCCGCCGACTCCTTGACCCGGGCGAGCAGCCCGTCGGCGTCGGTGGTGTCGGAGGAGATGCCGACCCGCATCGCCCCGCGCTCGCGCAGGTGCCGGGTCAGCGCGCGGGTGTCGATGCCGCTGATCCCCACCACGCCCTGGTCGCGCAGCTCGTCGTCCAGCGAGCGGACCGAGCGCCAGCTGGACGGCACCCGGGCCGGGTCACGCACGACGTACCCGCTGACCCAGATGCGGCGCGACTCGGGGTCGTCGTCGTTGACGCCGGTGTTGCCGACGTGCGGGCTGGTCATCACCACGACCTGCCGGTGGTAGGACGGGTCGGTGAGCGTCTCCTGGTAGCCGGTCATCCCGGTGGAGAACACCGCCTCGCCGAAGGTCTCCCCCACGGCGCCGTAGGCCTCGCCGCGGAAGGTGCGGCCGTCCTCGAGCACGAGGATCGCCTCGGTGGTCGAGCGGTCCCCGGTGGTCGAGCGGTCCCCGGTGGTTGAGCCTGTCGAAACCACTAGTCCTCCTGCAGTCGGGAGTCGAGCACGGTCGGCGTCCCGCGCAGCACGGTGCCCACCACGGCCCCGGTGAGCTTGCGCTCGTGCCAGGGGTTGTTGCGCGAGCGCGAGGCCGAGGCGTCGCGGTCGACCACGACCACGGCGGCGGGGTCGACCAGGGTGAGGTTGGCGGGCTGGCCCACGGCCAGCGACCCGCCGTGGCCCTCCAGGCCGGCGATCCGGGCGGGGTTCTGCGACATCACCCGGGCGACGTCGGCCCAGGTCATCGCACCCGAGGTGACCATCACCTCGCTGACCACCGAGAGCGCGGTCTCCAGGCCGAGCATCCCGAAGGCGGCGTCGACGAAGGCGTGCTCCTTGTCGTGGCGCGCGTGCGGCGCGTGGTCGGTGGCCACCGCGTCGATGGTGCCGTCGGCGAGGGCGTCGCGCAGCGCGGCGACGTCCTCGTCGGGGCGCAGCGGCGGGTTGACCTTGTAGACCGGGTCGTAGCCGCTCAGCAGGTCGGTGGTCAGCAGCAGGTGGTGCGGGGTCACCTCGGCGGTCACGTCGATCCCCTGGGCCTTGGCCCAGCGGATCACCTCGACCGACCCGGCCGTCGACACGTGGGCGACGTGCACCCGGCTGTTGGTGTGCCGGGCCAGCATCACGTCGCGGGCGACGATCGTCTCCTCAGCGATGCCGGGCCAGCCCGGCAGCCCGAGGCGACCGGAGAGCTCGCCCTCGTGGCAGCAGGCGGTCGGACCGGCGAGGTCGGGGTCCTGGGAGTGCTGGGAGATCACGCCACCGAAGGCCCGGACGTACTCCAGCGCGCGGCGCATCACCCGCGGGTCGTGCACGCACCGGCCGTCGTCGGAGAACACCCGCACCCGGGCGCGCGAGCGCGCCATCAGCCCGAGCTCGGCGAGCTCCTGCCCCTCGAGGCCGTGCGTCACCGCACCCACCGGCTGGACGTCGACCAGGCCGGCTGCCCGACCGAGGTCGAGCACCCGCTCGGCGGCCTCGGCGGTGTCGGTCACCGGCGAGGTGTTGGCCATCGCCAGCACGGCGGTGAAGCCGCCCAGCGCTGCCGCCCGCGAGCCGGTGAGCACGGTCTCGGCGTCCTCGCGGCCCGGCTCGCGCAGGTGGGTGTGCAGGTCGACGAGGCCGGGCAGCGCGACCAGTCCGTCGGCGTCGACCACGGTGGCGTCGTCCGGCTCCTCGGCGACGAGGACCCCGTCGGCGACGTACAGGTCCCGGGGCTCTCCCCCGAGCGGGGCAGCGCCCCGGACGACCAGGCTGGTGCGGGCGGTCACTGGACGCTCCCTTCTCCGGCGAGCAGGTGGTAGAGCACGGACATCCGGATCGCGACCCCGGCCGAGACCTGGTCGAGGACCGCCGACTGGGCGGCGTCGGCGGCGTCGGCGGCGATCTCCAGGCCGCGGTTCATCGGGCCGGGGTGGCAGATCGGCGCGTCGGGCTTGAGTACGCCGAGCCGCTCGCGGGTCAGGCCGTAGCCGACGGTGTACTCGCGGGCGCTGGGGAAGAAGGCACCGCTCATCCGCTCGCGCTGCACCCGGAGCATCATCACCGCGTCGGCGTCGGGAAGGGCCTCGTCGAGGTCGTAGGTGGTGGCGAAGCCGGCGTCCTTGGCCCACGCGGTGACCCCGGCGGGCATCAGCGTGGGCGGCGCGACCACGGTGACCCGGGCGCCCAGCTTGGTGAGCAGCAGCACGTTGCTGCGGAACACCCGGCTGTGGGTGAGGTCGCCCACGATCACCACGTGCCGGTCCTCCAGCGAGCCCAGCCGGCGCTCGAGGGTGTAGGCGTCGAGGAGCGCCTGGGTGGGGTGCTCGTGGGTCCCGTCGCCGGCGTTGACGACGACCGCGTCGGTCCACTGGCTGACCTGGCGGGCCGAGCCGCTGGCGCCGTGCCGGATCACCAGGCCGTCGACGCCCATCGCGGCCACGGTCAGCACGGTGTCGCGCAGGCTCTCGCCCTTGCTGACGCTGGAGCCCTTGGCCGAGACGTTGATGACGTCGGCGGAGAGCCACTTGCCGGCGATCTCGAAGGAGGAGCGGGTGCGGGTGGAGTCCTCGAAGAACAGGTTGACCACGGTGCGCCCGCGCAGGGCGGGCAGCTTCTTGACCGAGCGGTGCTGCACGTCGTGCATCTCCGCGGCGGTGTCGAACAGGTCGCGCACGTCGTCGAGCGCGAGGTCGTCGATCGAGAGCAGGTGCTTGTTCACCGGGCGCCTCCGGCCTGGGTCGTGGTGCCGGGCTCGGTGGTGGCGATCCGCACCTCGTCGTACCCGTCGGACTCCTCGAGGCGGACCATCACCCGCTCGGTGGCGGCGCTGGGGAGGTTCTTGCCGACGTGGTCGGCGCGGATCGGGAGCTCGCGGTGGCCGCGGTCCACGAGCACGGCGAGCCGGACGGTGGCGGGGCGGCCGAGGTCGTTGAGCGCGTCGAGCGCCGCCCGCACGGTGCGGCCGGAGAACAGCACGTCGTCGACGAGGACCACGACCTTGTCGTCGACCCCGCCCGGTGGCATCACCGTGTGGTGGGGGCCGCGGGTGGGCTGCTGGCGCAGGTCGTCGCGGTACATCGTGATGTCGAGGGTGCCGAGCGGCACCGAGGCCCCTTCGACCTTCGCGATCCGCTCGGCGATCCGCTCGGCGAGGTGGACCCCGCGGGTGGGGATGCCGAGCACGACGAGCCGGTCGAGACCCTTGTTGCGCTCGAGGATCTCGTGGGAGATGCGGGTCAGCGCCCGGGAGATGTCACCGGGGTCGAGGACCGTGCGGCCCTCGCGGGGCGCCTGCTGGGCAGTGGTCGGGACAGATGCGGGCTGGGCAGCAGCCACCGGCACCGGACCTCCTTCTCCGCCTCACCGGACGGCTCGTTAAAGGATGTCGATCGGCGCCGACAGTAGCAGCCCCCGGCCGGTTTCCCGTAGTCCGCCGAGCGGGCAATCCGTGCACGTCCTGGGGCGCCGAGCGGGCACTCGGCGTACGGCGGGCGTGCGTGCAGTGCCCGCTCGGCGTCGTACGGCGTGCGCGCAGTGCCCGCTCGGCGTCGTACGGCGTGCGCGCAGTGCCCGCTCGGCGTCGTACGGCGTGCGCGCAGTGCCCGCTCGGCGCACTACGGTGACGCCATGGCCACCGGGACCCACGACCACGCCGACGACCCCCGCAACGCGGAGGTGCTGATCTGGGTCAACGGCGAGCTGCTCCCTCGTGACCGCGCCGTGGTCTCGGTCTTCGACTCCGGGTTCGTGCTCGGCGACGGGGTCTGGGAGGGACTGCGTGTCTCCGGCGGCCACCCGGCCTTCCTCGAGCGACACCTCGACCGCCTCGAGGAGGGGGCGCGGGCACTGCTCATCGACCTCGGCCACACCCGCGAGGAGCTGACCGAGGCGATCTACGCGACGCTGCGGGCCAACGAGATGACCGACGGGGTGCACGTGCGGCTGATGGTGACCCGGGGGGTGAAGTCCACGCCCTACCAGGACCCGCGGCTGACGATCGGTCCCGCGACGGTGGTGATCGTCGCCGAGCACAAGGACCCGCTGCCCTCGACGGTCTCCGAGGGCATCACCTTGTTCACCACCCACGTACGCCGGGCCACGCCGGACACCCTCGACCCCCGGCTCAACGCGCACAGCAAGCTCAACGACATCCAGGCCTGCATCCAGGCCTACACGGCCGGGGCCGACGAGGCGCTGATGCTCGACCCGCAGGGCTTCGTCGCGACGTGCAACAGCACCCACTTCTTCCTCGTCACCCGGCAGGGCGAGGTGTGGACCTCCGACGGACGCTTCTGCCTCGGTGGGATCACCAGGGGCGCGGTGCTCGAGGTGTGCCGCAGCAACGGGATCCCCGCCCGGGAGCGGACGTTCAGCCTCACCGACGTCTACAACGCCGCGGAGGCCTTCGTGACCGGCACCTTCGCGGGGGTGGTCCCGGTGCGCACCGTCGACGGTCGCACGATCGGCTCCGGCGCCCGCGGCCCGGTGGTGCACCGGCTCCAGGGGCTCTACCAGCGACACGTGGCCGCCGACGTCGCCGCCCGGTCGTGAGGAGCCGGTCGTGAGGGGGCGGCCATGACCCTGCGGCTGGCGGTCTGGTCGGGACCGCGCAACATCTCCACCGCGATGATGCGGGCCTGGGAGAACCGACCCGACACCGTCGTCGACGACGAGCCCTTCTACGCCGCCTACCTCGCCCGCACCGGGCTCGACCACCCCGGGCGCGAGGAGGTGCTCGCCGCCCAGCCGACGGACCCCGACCAGGTCGTCGCCCGGCTGCTGGCCGAGGATCAGGCGCCGGTGCACTACTCCAAGCAGATGACGCACCACCTCGCCGACGACATGCCGCTCGACTGGACGCGCCCGCTGCGCAACGTGCTGCTGATCCGGGACCCCGCCGAGGTGGTCGCCTCCTACGTGCGCTCCCGCGAGACCTGCGAGCCCGCGGACATCGGCGTGCTCCAGCAGGTGCGGCTGCTCGAGGTGCTGGACCGAGTCGCCGGACGGGCGGCCACCGGTCATCGACGCCGGCGACTTCCTGCGCGACCCCGAGACCCACCTGCGCTGGTGGTGCGACTGGCTGGGCCTCGAGTTCACCGACCGGATGCTGCACTGGCCCGCCGGTCCGCGCGAGTCCGACGGCGTGTGGGCGCCGCACTGGTACGACGCGGTGCTGCGCTCGACCGGGTTCGAGCCGTGGCGGCCCCGCGAGATCTCCCTCGACGAGCACGACGCGGCGGTGGCCGTCGCGTGCCGGCCGGCGTACGAGGCGCTGCACGCGCGGCGCCTGGTGCTCTGAGCCGCTAGCCCAGCTTGCCGAGCGCGTCCTCGACGGCGCGGTGGAACGTCGGGTAGGCGTAGATCATCGAGCGCAGGGTGTCGGTCGGCACCTCGGCGTGGATCGCGGTGGTGACCAGGCCGAGCATCTCCCCGCCGCTGGGTCCGACGGTGGTGGCACCGACGAGCACTCCGCGGTCGGCGTCCTCGACGAGCTTCACCAGCCCCTCGGCCTTGGCGATCCATCCTCGCGACGACGTCGCCAGGTCGGTCTGGCCCACGCGGACGCTCAGACCGGCGTCCCGGGCCTCCTGCTCGGTCATCCCGACCGAGCCGACCTCGGGGTCGGTGAAGGTCACCCGGGGCACCGCGCGGTAGTCCGCAGCCGGGCCGTCCTCGCCGAGGATGTCGCGCACGCAGACGGCGGACTGGTACATCGACACGTGCGTGAACGCACCCTTGCCGGTGACGTCACCGATGGCCCAGATCCCCTCGCCGGCACGCATGCGGTCGTCGACCTCGAGCACGCGGGCGGACGGGTCGAGACCCACCGTCTCCAGGCCGAGGTCGCCGAGGTTGGGCCGCCGTCCGGCCGCGACGAGCAGCTTCTCCGCGTCGAGCGTCTGGCCGTCCACGACCACCCGGAAGCGGCCGTCCTCGTAGGCGACCGAGTCGATGGCCGCATCCGTCAGCACCTGGATGCCCTCCTTGGCGAACACGTCGGCGATCAACGCGCTGGCCTCCGGCTCCTCGGGCGCCAGCACCCGGTCGGCCACCTCCAGCACGGTGACGCGGCAGCCGAAGCGCGCGAGCGCCTGTGCGAACTCGACCCCGATCGCACCCGCGCCGATGACGATGAGCGAGCCCGGGACCGACTCGATCGCGACCGCGTCGCGGTTGGTCCAGTACGGCGTGCCGTCGAGCCCGTCGATCGGCGGGGCCGAGGGCGCGGTCCCCGGGTTGAGCACGACGCCGCGCGCGGCCTCGAACCGCTCCCCGTCCACCTCGACCGCGCGCTCACCCACCAGCCGGGCGTGCCCGCGCACGAACCGCACACCGGCATCCTCGAGCCGGTCGACGGCGACCTGGTCGTCCCAGTCGTCGGTCGCCTCGTCCCGGATGCGGGCGTGCACCGGCGACCAGTCCGGGTCCGCCGTCGCGGAACCAGCCAACCCGCCGACCCGTTCCACCTCGCCGAGGGCGTCCGCGGCCCGGATCATCATCTTGCTGGGCACGCAGCCGAAGTAGGGGCACTCGCCTCCGACGAGCCGTTCGTCGACCCCGACCACCGCGAGCCCCGCTTGGGCGAGCCGGGTCGCGACCGCCTCTCCCCCGGGTCCGAGCCCGATCACCACCACGTCGCACTGGTTCGTCGCCATGCGTCCCATCCAAGCAGGCAGTGGAAGCCTCAGCGCACCTCGACGGTGGAGACCAGCGAGGTGACCGAGGGGCGCACCGGGGTGGAGCCGAAGCCGAAGCCCGGCTCGGGGGTCACCGGCGCGAGGGAGCCCAGGTCCGCGCCGCGCCACGTGCCGCGCAGCCAGCTGATCCGGCGCAGGTCGGTGGCGCCGTAGAACTCCCGCCGCCCCGATCCCGCCGTACCCCGCGTGCGGACGCCGCGCAGCAGCAGCCGCGCCATCGGGTCGGTGACCCGGCTCCACCAGGGCGCCGTGGCCACGGCCGGGGGCAGCACCCGCAGCAGCCACCCCAGCGGGAGCCGGGGCCCGACGCGGAGTCGCAGGTCGAGGCCGGGCCCGCGCACCCGCCAGGTGCCGGTGAGCGTCGACGTGGCGGTCACCGGACCGATCTGCACCTCGTCGAAGGAGTAGGTCTGTGCCACGAAGTCGGCGACCTCGCGACTCGGGGCGAGGAGCACCCGCGTGCCGTCAGGGGCGGCCACCATCACGTCGGTGAAGTAGCCGAGCGGGGAGCGCCGCCACCGTCCCACCACCAGGCGTACGCCGCTGGTCGACCCGACCCCGGCGATCGCCCCCTGGAACCGGTCGCGTCTCACCCGGCGATGCTAGCCAGCGGTCCCGCACGCCCGGCCCGGCCGAGCGGGCCGGCAGCGTCAGCGCACCTGACGGAGCGGACCCAGTGGCCGAGGTGCGACCCAGGTGGACAGCAACGTGGTCACGTCGTCGGCCGGCATCGGTCGCGCCAGCCAGTAGCCCTGCACGGTGTCGCAGCCCAGCTCCCCGAGCAGGCGGTAGGCCTCCGCGTCCTCGACGCCCTCGGCGACGACGCGGTGACCGAGCCGGTGCCCGAGCTCCACGATCGCACCGACGACGGCCTGGGCCGAGGCGTCGGGGAAGGACTGGACGAAGCTCTGGTCGATCTTGACCTCGTCGACGGGCAGCCGCTGGAGGTAGGCGAGCGAGGAGTACCCGGTGCCGAGGTCGTCGACGGAGAGCCGGACGCCGAGGGCGCGCAGCGCCTCGAGGGCCGCGAGGGCCCGGTCCGGGTCCTGCATCAGGCTGGTCTCGGTGATCTCGAGGGTCAGGCGACGGGCGCCGAGGTCGGAGTACGCCAGCGCCCTGGCGACGGCGTCGACGAAGCCGGGCTCCAGCAGGCTGCGCGGGGAGATGTTCACCGCGACCGACAGTGGCTCTCCCCGCTCCTGGGGCCAGCGGACGCAGTCGCGCAGCGCCGTGCGGAGCACCAGGAGGGTCAGGGGCGTGATCAGCGAGCTGTGCTCGGCGAGCGGGATGAACTCCGCCGGCCCCACGACGCCGTGGCGCGGGTGGTCCCACCGGGCCAGGGCCTCCACGCCGGTGACCCGACCGCTCGCGAGGTCGACCTTGGGCTGGTAGTGCACGGCGAGCTCGTGGCCGGCGACGGCGCTGCGCAGGTCGGCGAGCAGCCCGAGCCGGGAGGCGTCCTGGCGGTCCAGGTCGGCGCGGTAGACCTCGACGCCGGTGCGGTTCTCCTTGGCGGCGTACATCGCCAGGTCCGCCCAGCGCAGCACGCTGCCGGCCTCGGTGCCGACCGACGCGACGGCGACGCCGAGGCTGGCGTCCACCGCCACCGGGATGCCGTCGAGGTCGAAGGGGCGGGCCAGCGCCGCCTGCACGAGGCCGGCACAGGTGGTCGCGCGCAGGTCGCCCGCACCGGGCAGCAGCAGGGCGAACTCGTCGCCGCCGGTGTGGGCGACCAGCGCGCCCGCGTCGACCTCCTCGAGGCGCCGTGCGACCAGGCACAGCAGGCGGTCCCCCACCTCGTGACCCAGCGTGTCGTTGACCTCCTTGAACCGGTCGAGGTCGAGCAGGACGACGGCGGCGTCCTCCGTCGCCAGGGCCTCGTCGATCCGCAGGCGCAGCAGCCGTCGGTTGGCCAGACCGGTGAGCTCGTCGTAGAGCGCCAGCCGCTCCCGCTCCTCGGCCTGGGCGATCACCTGGTGCGCGCGCAGGGCGTTGTCGATCGCCACGGCGGCGTGGTTGGCCAGCGCGCCGAGCTGGCGTACGTCGGAGGCGGTGAACGTGCCGACGTCGCCGAGCCGGTCGGCCAGGGCCAGACTGCCGACGGTACGGCCCTCGCTGCGCAGCGGGACCAGGACGCAGTCGGTCACGCCTGCTCGCTCGAGCAGCTGCACCAGGTGGGGCTCCCGGTCCCGGCGCGTGACCACCAGCGAGCCGTCGACGGCCCGGTCGGCGAGCACGTCGACCAGCTGGGAGGTGTCCGTGGTGACCACGTCGCCGTCGCGGATCCAGTCCCGGTCGACACCGGCGTCGGTGTCGCGCTGACGCAGCCGCAGGTGCACCGACCCCACCCCGACCGCCGTCTGGACCTCGGCCAGCACGGTCCGGACGAGTGACTCGAGCTCCACCTCGCGGCCCACCACCTCGGTGAAGCGGTTCACCTGCTCCAGGCTCTCCGAGCGCTGCCGGGCTCCCTCGTAGGACCGGAAGGCGAAGGCGAGCACGGCACCCAGCACCAGCAGGAGCCAGGCGGCATGGACGCTGGAGACGAGGATGTAGACGGCCACCAGGGCGAAGCAGGCGTTGGTGGCGTCGGCGACCTGACCCAGACCGAGCACCTCGCGCAGCACGCGGGGCCGGTCGCCGGTGGCGATCGCGATCACGATGCTCACCAGGAACGACCCGAGGGCGCTGATCAGCAGCGTGGTGCCCAGCGTGGCCAGCCACCCGCGTGGGCCGAGTGGGTCGGCACCCTGCAGCACCCAGTGCCACACGGTGACCGCGACCGAGGTCTCCAGTGCGAACAACGCGCAGTTGAACACCGTCTTCTGCAACGCCTTGCGCTGCACCAGGAAGGCCGCGAGGGAGCCGAGCACGCGGGCCAGCACCAGCAGGTCGGGGCGCACGAAGAACAGCCCGATCACCAGTGGCAGCTCCATCATGGAGAACGCGTAGGCCTCCCGCCCGATGCGCAGGTGGACCCAGAAGAACTCGGTGACCATGAACGCGATGCCCAGCACCACCGGCCAGCCCCAGGGCCACGACTCTCCGGGATGCACCAGCGGGACGACCCCGAGACGGTGCACCGCCAGGGCGGCCGCGGCGATCAGGGCGGTGCACAGCCAGATGCCTGCCGAGCGCGCGCGACTCATGACGCCGTCACTCCTCGGGCGGCTCGACGGGTGTGGCCTGAGGGATCACGCCCAGGCCCGTCCGGACCAGGAGCCTCCGGCCCACGCACGGCCCGCCCAGGCCCGACCGGACCACGAGCCTCCGGCCCACGCCCGACCCGCCCAGGCCCGACCGGCCCAGGCCCGACCGGACCACGAGTTCCCCGCCCACGCCCGGCCCGCCCACGACTTGCCGGCCCAGGTGTCGCTGCACCAGCACCCCGAGGTCCAGTCGCGGCCGTTCCACTTGCCGCCGACCCACGAGGTCCTGGCGCTGCTGGCGCGGGCCCAACGCGACGCGTTCCAGGGGCCCCGGATGTCGCGCTCACCGCGCAGCTCGACGTCGCCGTCGGCCACGTGCGAGGTACCGCGAGCCCGCTCCAGGGAGCCGGTGCCGCGCGAGCGGGTGTGCCGCTGCACCGTCGTCGGGGCCTTGGCAAGGGAGGCAGCGGCGAGGTTGATCTGTCCTGCGCCGCGCCCGGCCGCGTCGGCGAGCGGCATCTTCGAGGCCGTCCCGCGGAGCAACGCCTTGACCTGGTCAGGCGTGAGACCAGGTCGCTGGTCGAGCAGGAGAGCGACAGCTCCGGAGACGACTGCAGCGGACTGTGAGGTGCCGCTGCCCTTGAACAGCGACGTGCCCGACCGTGCGCCGGGGTAGGCCGAGTCCAGGTAGGAGCCCGGGTCGCGCAGGGACACGATCGAACGACCGGGCGCGGTGACGTCGACCCGGCGCCGCGCGTCGCCGCGGTTGGAGAAGGCCGGCACGACGTCGTCGGAGACCACGGCGGTGCCGCGCGTGTCCGAGGAACCCACGGCGAGCACATAGGGGTCGTAGGCCGGGTTGTTCAGCTTGCCGGCGTTGCCGTTGTTGCCCCCGGAGGCGACCACGACGATGCCGGCACGCCAGGCGTTCTCGACCGCGTGCGTGAGGGGGTCGAGCTGGTAGCTCTGCACCCCGTCGGTGCCGTAGGAGAGGTTCAGCACCCGGATCGGGTTCTTCGGATCGTCGTTGCGGTGCTTGACCACCCAGTCAACCGCGGCGATCACCTGGGAGACGTCCACGGCTCCGTCACTGGCCGCCACCTTCAGGCTGGTGAGGCGCGCGTCGGGTGCCACACCCTGGAACCGGTCCGGCGCGAGCAGGCTTCCAGGGGTGCGCCCGGCGATGATCCCGGCCATGTGCGTGCCGTGGCCGAAGGTGTCGAGGTGGCGCAGCGAGGCGCTCTGGCTCTCGAAGGAGAGGTCTGCGCCGTTCTTGACGTTGCCCGAGGTGAGTCCCTTGACCGGCACGACACCGGTGTCCACCAGGGCGACCCCGATTCCCTTGCCGGTGTAGCCGCGCCTCCACAGGGCGTCGGACTTGATGGCGGTCCTGACCTCGCGCATCGTCGTGGCCGTGCCGTCGTAGAGCCAGCCGGTGGGGACGAGGTCCCCGAGGATGCCGTCCACGGCACCCACCACCGGGTCCAGGACGGGGGCAACGGGCTCAAGGACGGGCTCCAGAACGGGGGCCAACGGATCCAGCACCGGATCCAGCACCGGAGCCACCGCCGGGTCGAGGACGGGGGCCAGGACGGGGGCCAGCGGGTCCACCACCGGGGCCACCACGGGCTCGAGCGGGTCCAGGACCCCGGCCTGGGCGGGGCCCGCAGGCAGACCGGCGGCCACGAGCGCGGCCAGCCCGAGAACGGCGACGGTGCGGCGAAGCGATGCGGTGGAGCTCATCACGATCCCATCTGGCACGAGAGTCAGGTGTGCGGCACCTCTGGGCCAGTGCCGGAGACTCAACTGGAATGTCATAATAGGTACGTAAAAGGACACTTGTCCGATATGCCAGATTGCTGTCTAGTCCGGCCGATATGACCTCTTGACAGCCGGGACTAGCGGTGGGCGAGGAAGGCCACGACCGCGGCGACGCGCCGGTGCGTGCTCGGCTCGTCGACCAGGCCGAGCTTGGCGAAGATCGCGTTGACGTTCTTCTCCACCGCCGAGCGGCTCAGGTTCACGGCCTCCGCGATCGCCGCGTTGCTGCGGCCCGCGGCCATGTGGCCCAGCACCTCGCGCTCCCGCGCCGTGAGCTCGGAGAGGCCGTGTCGGTCCTGCCGCGTACGCCGGGCCACCAGCGCATCCACGACGACGGGGTCCACCACGCTGCGACCGGCGTGCGTCTCCTCGATGGCCCGAGTGAGCTCGTCGAGGTCGCCGACCCGCTCCTTGAGCAGGTACGCGAGCCCGGCGGTCCCCTCGGCGAAGAGCGCCATCGCATAGGCCTCATCGGCGTGGTTGGAGAGCACCACGACCCCGATGTCGGGCCGCTCGGCACGGATCTGCAGCGCGGCCTCGATCCCCTCCATGCCGTGGGTGGGGGGCATCCGGATGTCGGTGACGACGACGTCGGGTGGGTCCCGGCGTACCACCTCGAGCAATTCGGCAGCGGTGCCGACCGTCGCACACACCTGCACCTGGCCACCGAGCTCGAGCAGTCGTCGGGTGCCCTCGCGCACCAGGTAGTGGTCCTCGGCCAGCACCACCCGCAGGCGGTCCGGCGGAGTGGGGGGATCGACGTCAGGCATGGAGGCCGCCCTCCGTCACCGGCAGCAGCGCGTCCACCCTGGTGCCCCCGGGACCGGACTCCACCGTGAGCTCACCACCGAGGGCCTCGGTCCGGTCGCGCAGGGAGCTCAGTCCGTGCGCCAGCTGGTGCTGGTCCATGCCGAGTCCGTCGTCGCACACCACCACGCGCAGTCCGCCGCCGGGGCCGGGCTCGAAGCACACGCTGGCCTGCGCCGCACCGGCGTGCTTGACCACGTTGGTCAGCGCCTCGGACACCACGTAGTAGGCCGTCGCCTCGGTCTCCTCCGGGTAGCGCCGATCGAGCTGCGACTGCACGTGCACCGGGAGGGGCAGCAGGGCGGCTCGCGACTCCACCGCGGCGACCACCCCCCGGTCGAGCAGTACCGGAGGGTGCACCCCGCTGATCAGCGCCCGCAGATCGGTGAGACAGAGCCCGGCCTGGCGCCGGGCCGTGTCGATGACCTCACTCGCCGGCGTGTCCGCGGCCACGAGCACACGCAGCGCCCCGAGGTGGGCGATCAGCGCGACCACCTGCTGCTGGACCCCGTCGTGCAGGTCTCGCTCGAGCCCCCTGCGGACGTCGAGCTCGGCCCGCACGATCCGGAGCCGCGATGCGTGGAGCTCCTCGACCTGGGCGGCGAGCCGGGTGCTCAGCTCGGCGTTGTGCAGGGCCAGCGCGGCGTGATGGGCCAGCAGCTCGACCTCGGCCACCTCGGTGGCCGACCAGCCGCCGTGCCGGGGACCGCACTCGAGACGTCCGACGGTCTCGGTGCCGGCCAGCAGGGGCAGGCTCAGCTCCGGCTCCGCGAACGGGCCCTCCCCCGAGTCGGTCGCTCGCCCCACGGCCGACCCGGTGACGCCTGCGGGGGCACGCGCCGGCCGTGCGGTCTCCTCGAGCTCACCGGCCACCAGCCGCACCCAGGCGACGTCGAGTCCGTCGGCCACTCCCCGGACGGTACGCCGGGCGATGTCCTCGCTCTCCGAGGCCGAGAAGGTGTCGGCGAGCTCGCGCAGCAGCGCCTGCCCTCGGACCCGTCCCCCGGAGAACCAGCGGTCCACCGCGCGCGAGGCCAGGCGGAGCAGGGGCACACCGGTGAGCGCGGCGAGCACGACCACACCAGCTGTGGCGGCCCGGTTGTCCGCGGTCACCGCCGCCACGAGGGCGTAGGCGGCCAGCACGATCGCGACCACCGTGCCGCTGGCCAACGTCCGGGTGACGTAGACGTCGACCTGCATCAACCGGAAGCGCACGAGCCCGGCGAGCAACACGAAGGGGATGACCGCGGCGACGACCAGGAACACCGCAGTGCCGACGGCGGGGGGCGCCAGCACCGCGAACACCGGGCTCATCAGCAACATCAGGGCCAGCAGCCCACCGGCACCTGCCGCCCACGTCAGCTGCCGACGCTCCTCGCCCACGGTCCGGCGGCCACGTACGACGAGCAGGGCCGTGCCGACGACGACCAGCAACGGGAGCGCGTCGTACACCGGCAGGCTCAGGTCCACCAGCGGCAGCCCGGTCGGCGCGGGCATCGAGGAGCGGTCCGCCTCGAGCACCAGCGCGACCCGTGCACGCGTGGTCGTCTCGAGCAGGACCCCGATGACCACCAGGGGCACGACGAGGCGGACGAACCAGCGTTCCGCGCTCGTGGAGGGGCGCCCACGTGGGTAGGTGGCCAGGAACGCGCCCAGGGCTGCGAAGCCCAGTCCGAACGCGAGCAGGGAGACCAGGTCGACGGCCCACGCACCCCACCCGGCCAGGCTCCGGTCCAGGGAGAGCGGCAGGCCCAGGGCGAGCCCGACGAGGTGAGCGGCTCCGAGCCCGACGAACAGGAGCGCGGAGGGATGGTCCGGCCTGGCCCGCACCGCCAGGGAGGCGGCCACCAACCAGCTCAGCGGCAGCACGACCGGACCGAGCATCCACGCGGCGCCGTCGCGCAGCACCAGAGCCACGGCGACCACCGCTGCGGCGTACCCCACCACGGTGACGGCGACCGAGCACGCGGCCAGCGGCCCACGCCTGGCGACCGGGGCGGCGAGCGAGGTCATGGCGACATTCTGGACCTGCACGGCCCTCCGGTCACTGAGGCTGACCACCAAGGGGACGGTGGCTGACCCCCGTCAGGACGGTGGCCAGCAGGCTGCCGTGGTCGGGGGCCGCCTCCTAGCGTCCGGGGCAGACCTTCGACAGCTCCTGAGAGGACCCGCCATGACCACGATCCCCCCACCCGACTCGGCCACCACCCGGGACGAGGAGACCGGTCGGCTCGTCCGCCGCCGGGTCCGCGACCGGGTCCTCGGTCTCAGCGGTGTCGGCTTCGCCGTGGTGCTGCTGAGCGTCCTGCTCGTGCCGCACGCTTCGCTCGACCTCGCTCCGGGCTCCATGCCCAGCGACCCGGACACGGTGACCGCGTTCTTCGACGCCCACTACGCCACCCAGCAGGCACAGGCCGTGGGGCACTCCCTCGCGGGCGTCCTGCTGCTCGTCTTCCTCGTGGCGCTGGCGGGGCACGTGCGACGGGCGGCACGCACCGACGTCGACCTGTTGGCCGCTCGGCTCACCCTCGCGGCCGGCGCCGCCATGGCCGCGGTCATGCTGCTCACCATGGCCCTGGTCTCCGGCAGCGTGAGCCTCACCGGCGACGTCGACGGAGCCGTGCAGGGCTGGATGTACGCACTGGGGTGGTGGGCGCACCCCAAGTTCCTCTACCTGCTTCCCGTGGCGCTGGTGCCCGCCTGTGCAGTGCTCCGCCGTGCCGGCGCGGCGCCGTCCGCCCTGACCTGGACCGGCCAGGCGATCGGGATCCTCGGCCTGCTCGCGATGCTGGGAGCACTCAGTGCGACGACCGAGTTCGTGATGTACCCGGTGCTCATGCTGCTGATCCTCTGGGTGTTCATCACCGGAGTCGTCAGCCTGACGCGCGGGCTCGACGTCCGGGTCGCTGCGCGTCGTTGAGCACAGCGCACGGGCGCGCGCCGGAGAGCGCTGACCGGCTCTCGGGTCCGGTCAGCGGTCGAGGTGGCGGGCGCGGGCGAAGCAGTACAGCCCGAAGCAGCCGATGCCCGCCGCCATGGCGAGGAGCAGGTAGGGGCCGAACGGCTGCTCGAGGACCTTCTGCAGGGCCTGGTCGAGGCCGCCGGACTTGTCCGCCTCGTGGGTCACGCCGGCGTAGCAGAACAGGCCACCGACGATGGCCAGGGCGATGCCCTTGGCGATGTAGCCGACCCGGCCCAGCATCAGGTAGCCCGCCCCGGACCAGCCCATCTTGCCCTCGGTCTCGAGGTGGTCGGCGAACTCCTCGGTCCAGCCGCGCCAGACCAGGCGACCGGCGTACCCGAGCACGGCCAGGCCGGCGGCGACGACCAGCCACTGGCCGCCGGGCAGGTCCATCAGCTTCGCGGTGGTCCCCTTGGACCCGCCTCCTCCGGAACCTCCGTCACTGATCGCGACGCGCGTCGCCGTGACGCCGAGAGCGCCGTAGATCACCGCCTTGAGGACCGACCCCGCTCGCTTCCGCCAGCGGTCCTTGCCGTCCTCGTCACGGTGTCCGAAGCCGGCCTCGACGGCCCGCC
This sequence comes from uncultured Actinomycetota bacterium, assembly GCA_963815595.1. GTDB lineage: Bacteria > Actinomycetota > Actinomycetes > Propionibacteriales > Nocardioidaceae > Marmoricola. The sequence goes on from CAWFHA010000007.1 coordinate 1,595,703, forward strand.
AGACCACCAGCAGGTAGAGCCCGATGGCGACCGCCCACACCATCGCCTGGCCGAACGGCTGCCGGGCGAGCGCGGCGAGCGCGCCCTGGGCGCTGGCGTTCTCGCTGTCCCCGAAGGCCAGCTGGACGGCCAGGGACGCGATCAGCAGGTGGACGATGCCGTACGCCACCAGTCCCAACCGGGCGGCATGGTCGAGCGTGTCGCTCCGCTCCGCCTGTCGGCCGAGCACCTCGGGATCGTTCACGTGCCGAACTCTGCCACCGATCGGCGCGGCGCACCTCATCGGTCGAGATGCAGGTCCTTGAACCAGGACTCGATGACGTAGTCGGTCTCCCAGCCCATCGAGGCGTAGAGCCCGTCGGCGCCTGTCGGCGAGTCGGCGTCGACCTCGAGACCGACCCGGTCGCGCCCCCGCGCCGCGGCATCGGCGATCACGGTGTGCAGCAGCGCCTTCGCGACGCCGCGTCCCCGGGCGTGTCGGTGCACGCCGATGTAGTCGATGTAGCTGCCCTCGCGGCCCTCGGCGTTGGCGGGCAGCACGGTGCTGACCACCGCACCGGCGGCGAGCGGCCGGTCGTCGGACTCGACGAAGGCCAACCACCAGTGGTCCCACCGGTGTCCGGCGTCCTCACGGAGGCGCTGCACGAACTCCGGGAAGCTCTCGCGGTAGGAGTTGAAGTGGTCCTCGAAGGAAGCCTCGAGCATCTCGTGGACCAGGTGCAGGTCGCCGGCCACCGGCAGACCGTTGTCGTGGGTCTCGACGCGCCGGATGGTCACTCCCTCCCGTGGCCCGGGTAGCGAGGTCGCCTCCTCCGGCGTCACCGGACGGGTCATCTGCGGCCAGGAGCGACGCTTGGTGTACCCGGCGTCGGCGAGCCACTGCTGCTGCACGGTGTCCTCGGCGAACGGACTCGCGTCGAGTCGCGTCTCGTCGACGCCGCGCAGCGCGCCGATCTCGCGCGCCTGCTCCTCGGCCCACCCGTAGAGCTCGCTGGCGATCGTGGAGGCCTCGGGGACGCTGCGGTCGACGTACAGCATCACCATCGTGCGCCCGGCAGCCCGGTCGTGGGCCACCATCCAGGCGCGCGGGACGCCCTCCGGGTCGACGGCGACGAGCTGGCGACGGGTCCACGAGGCCCGCCCCGCGACCTCGGACTCCACCTGGCTGGCGTCGACCGAGGACGAGCCCGTGTACGGCGCCTTGTCGGCTCCGCGCAGCTCGACCAGCGCCGGCACGTCGTCGAGGGTCGGGACCCGAGGCGTCCACCCCTCGGGCAGCCCGGTGGGGAAGGGGACGTGACTCGGTTCGTCGGCTCGGGAGCTCACCGGATCATCCTGCCCGATCAGCGGACCAGCGCGTCGCGGTCGCGGACGATGTTGCCCAGCACGCCGTTGACGAACGCCGGCGACTCGTCGGTGGACAGCTCACGGACCAGGTGCAGCGCCTCGGAGACGGCGACGGCGTCGGGCACGTCGTCGACGTAGAGCACCTCGAAGGTCGCGAGACGCAGCACGTTGCGGTCCACGGCGGGCATCCGGGTCAGCGACCACCCCTGGACGTAGTCCTCCAGCACCTCGTCGAGACGAGCACGGTGCTCCTCCACGCCGCGCACCAGCTCGGTGGTGTAGTCGTTGACCGGACCGCTCTCGGCCAGCTCCGCGAGGCCGTCGAGCGCCGACCGGTTGCGCATCTCCGCGGCGTAGATGACGTCGAGAGCCCGCTTGCGGGCCTTGCTGCGGGCAGCCATCAGCTGCTGACGCGCCCCAGGTAGGAGGAGTCGCGGGTGTCGACCTTGATCCGCTCACCGGTGGTGATGAACAGCGGCACGCTGATCTGGTGCCCGGTCTCCAGCGTGGCCGGCTTGGTGCCGCCCGTGGACCGGTCGCCCTGCAGACCCGGCTCGGTGTACTGCACCTCGAGCTCGACGGAGGCGGGCAGCTCGATGTAGAGCACCCGGCCCTCGTTGGTGGCCACGATGGCCTCCTGGTTCTCGAGCATGAAGTTCTTCGCCTCACCGACGATCTCCGGCGCGACCTCGAGCTGCTCGTAGGTGCCGGTGTCCATGAACACGTAGGACGTGCCGTCGTTGTAGAGGTACTGCATCGTGCGCTTGTCGACGTTGGCGACGTCGACCTTGACGTCGGCGTTGAACGTCTTGTCGACGGTCTTGCCCGACTCGATGTTCTTCAGCTTCGAGCGGACCACCGCCCCGCCCTTGCCGGGCTTGTGGTGCTGGAACCAGATGACCTGCCACAGCTGGCCGTCGAGGTTGAGCACCATGCCGTTCTTCAAGTCGTTCGTCGTTGCCATGCGTTCGCTCGCGCCTTCACAGTCGGGGAGTCGGGGGCTCCGCTCTCACGGGGCACAGCCGCCGAGTCTAGCGGGCGCCCGGCCGGCCCTCCGCACCCCGCCGAGCGGGCACTGCGCGCACGCCGTACGACCCCGAGCGGGCAATCCACGCACGCCGTACGACCCCGAGCGGGCAATCCGCGCACGCCGTACGACCCCGAGCGGGCAATCCACGCACGCCGTACGACCCCGAGCGGGCAATCCGCGCACGCCGCTCGTACGTCCAGTGCCCGCTCGGCGTGCTCGCGCGTACGTCCAGTGCCCACTCGGCGTGCTCACGCGTACGTCCAGTGCCCGCTCAGCGTGCTCACACGTACGTCCAGTGCCCACTCAGCGTGCTCATGCGTACATGCAGTGCCCGCTCAGCGCGCTCACACGTACATGCAGTGCCCGCTCGGCGGACTACGCTGCGCGGCGTGAGCCCATCAGGTCGGCCCGAGGAGCTGCCCGGGGAGCTGCTGGCGCAGGCCCGGGCGGCGCGGGGGTTCATGCCGGAGGACGAGGGTGCCCTGCTGCACGCCACCGCGCTCGAGCACCTGGGTGCTGACCGGCCGGGTCTGGAGATCGGCACCTACTGCGGCAAGTCCGCGATCTGGCTGGGCGGGGCTGCCCGGGCCCGGGACGCCACCGTGTTCACCCTGGACCACCACCGCGGCTCGGAGGAGAACCAGGCCGGCTGGGAGCACCACGACCCGACCCTCGTCGACAGCGAGTCGGGGCTGATGGACACCCTGCCGGTGGCTCGCCGCACCCTGGAGAGGGCCGGGCTCGAGGACGTCGTGGTCGCGGTCGTGGGCCGGTCCACGACCGTCGCCCGCCACTGGCGTACGCCGCTGGGCCTGCTGTTCATCGACGGGGGCCACGCCGAGGTCCACGCCCAGAACGACTACAGCGGGTTCGCCCACTGGGTGCTCCCCGGGCACGCCCTCGTCGTGCACGACGTCTTCGAGCGTCCCGAGGACGGCGGTCAGGCGCCCTTCCACGTCTGGCAGCGGGCCGTCGCGAGCGGGTGCTTCTCCCCCACCGCCACGATCGGGTCGATGCGGGTGCTGACCCGGACCTCAGGCGCGGCCGGAGAGCACGTCGGCTGACCCGCCGTACGTCTCGTCCCCGGCGCACCCGCACTCCAGGGCGATCTCGCGGAAGGGCGCGGCCAGGGTCTCGCCGCGCATGATCCCGGAGGCCGGCGTGGTCCGCGAGAGCGCATCGGCGGCCAGGATCACCGCGGCCGCGGTGTAGGTCGTCTGCTCCCGGGGCCAGATCACGTCGTCGCCGAAGACGAAGCCCGTCCAGTAGCCGCCGTCCTCCGAGCGCAGGTGCTGCATGTCCGCGAGCAGCGCGCGTGCCCGCTCGGCGTCGTCGAGGCAGTCCAGGGCGAGCACCAGCTCGCAGGTCTCGGCCCCGGTCACCCACGGGTTGGTGTCGACGCACCGGATGCCCAGGCCGGGGACCACGAAGTCGTCCCAGCGCTCGGCGACGAGGTCATGCCCGGCACGGTCGCGTACGGCGCCGCCCAGGACCGGGTAGTACCAGTCCATCGAGAACGTCGACTTGTCCAGGAACAGGTCGCGGTGCTCGCGCAACGCGTGGCCGAGCCGGCCGCCGGCGAGCTCCCACCCCGGCTGCGGCTCGTCGACCAGCTCAGCGAGCGCGACCCCCGCCCGCAGCGCCTGGTAGATGCTCGAGGACCCGGCCAGCAGGGCCTCCCGGTTGACCCGGGCCGGGCCCTGGTCGTCCCACTCCTGGGACCAGGCGATCCCGCCGAAGGGCAGCTGCAGGCCGACCACGAAGTCCAGACCGCGCCGCACGACCGGCCACATCCGATCGACGAATCCCCGGTCGCGCCGCAGCAGCCAGTGGTGCCACACCCCGACCGCGAGGTACGCCGACATGTTGGTCTCACCGCTCGCGTCGGCGACGGCCCCCGCCTCGGTCCGCATCGCCCACGAACCGTCGTGCCGCTGACCGCGGCGGCACCACTCGTAGGCCGCTTCCGCGGCGGCGACCTCGCCCGCCACCAGCAGGCCCATGGCCGCCTCGACGTGGTTCCAGACGTCGACGTGCTGCCCGACCGTCCACGGGACGGCCCCGTCGGGCTCCTGCATCGCGGCGATGGAGGCCGCCGTCTGCGCCACCTGCGCCGCGCTCAGCACACCGGGGACCGTCGGGCAGGCCCACGTGGTGGCGTGCCCGACCGCGGGACCGGCCACGTGCTCAGTCACGTGCACCGTCCCCGGCGGGCGCGGTCTCCGGCTTGCGCAGGTAGACCACGAGGCTCTTGCCGATCAGCGGGTCGAGCACCCGCTCGGCGGCGCGGGTCAGCGTGCTCCAGCCGCGGGTGCGCATGATGTCCCACACCAGCACCTGGTGGTAGGCGCGGACGAGCGGGTGCCGGTCGCGGTCGACCCCGACGGCGCACTTGAGCCACCAGTACGGCGAGTGCAGCCCGTGCACGTGGTCGGTCCCCTCGACGACCAGTCCCGCGTCGGTCAGCTTGGCGACCAGCTCCTTGTCGGAGTAGATCCGGATGTGCCCGCCGGGCTTGGAGTGGTACTCCTCGGAGAGCTTCCAGCAGACCAGCTCGGGCAGCCAGCGCGGCACGCTCACCGCCATCGTGCCCCCGGGTCGCAGCACTCGGGCCAGCTCGCCGATGGCCTGGATGTCGCCCGGGATGTGCTCGAGGACCTCGGCGGCGACCACCCGGTCGAACTCCCCGTCGGCGAAGGGCAGACTCAGCGCGTCGCCCTCCTTGATGTCCGCCTCGGCCCCGGCCGGCACCTCGCCGGCCTCCTTCATCGCCCCGAACAGCTCCAGCACGTCGGCGAGCTCGTCGGCGTCCTGGTCGAAGGCGATCACCCGGGCGCCGCGGCGGTACATCTCGAACGCGTGCCGACCGGCGCCGCAGCCCATGTCGATGACCCGGTCACCGGGCCGGAGGCCCAGTCGGGCGAAGTCGACGGTCAACATCCGCGTGCCTCCTCGTACGCCGCCGCGGTGGCCGTGGCCACCGCACGCCAGCTGAACCGCTCGAGCACCCGGACCCGTCCGGCCCGACCCATCCGAGCCCGCCGGGCCGGGTCGTCGAGCAGCGCGGCGAGGGCGGCCTCGAGCTCGCCGACGTCGCCCGGGGTGACCAGGTCGGCGCACTCGCCGTCCGGACCCACCACCTCGGGGATCGCCCCGGCGCGGCTGACCACGAGCGGGGTCTCACAGGCCATCAGCTCGGCCGTCGGCAGCGAGAAGCCCTCGTAGAGCGAGGGCACGCAGGCGACCTCGGCCGACCCCATCACCTCCACGAGCTCGCGGTCGCTGATCCCGTGCACGAAGCTGACGTGCTCGGCGATGCCGAGGTCGTCGATCAACCTCTCGGTGCGGCCGCCGGCGATCGGGCGGGTCACGAGGACCAGCTCGACGTCACGCTCCGTGCGGAGCTTGGCGAACGCCTCGAGCAGGGTGGCGATGCCCTTCATCGGGGCGTCCGCGCTGGCCATGGCCACGATGCGCCCGGGCACGCGCGGCACCGTCGGCGGCGCGAACGCCTCGTCGACCCCGAGCGGGACCACCTCGATGCTCGCCGGGTCCACCCCGAAGTCGGCGACGATGTCGCGCCGGCTGGACTCCGAGACCGTCAGGATGCGGCCCACCCGGCGGGCGACGCGCGCCTGCATGGCCACGAAGCCGTACCAGCGCCGCAGCCGGAGGCGGGCGCGTCGCGTGGTGGCGGCGGCCAGGTCGATGCGCCGGTCGACGGTGATCGGGTGGTGGATGCTGGTCACCAGCGGGAGGCCCAGGTCACGGATCTCGAGCATCCCCGGGCCCAGGGTCTGGTTGTCGTGCACGACGTCGAAGTCGTCGCGCCGCTCGCGGAGGAGTCGGGCGACCCGGGTGCTGAACGTCCGCGGCTCGGGGAAGCCGGCGGTGCACATGGTGAGGAACTCACGCACGTCGACCAGGTCGCGGAACTCCGAGAGCCGCGGCACGCGGAAGGGGTCCGGCTCGCGGTAGAGGTCGAGGCTGGGCACCTCGGTCAGCACGACGCCGGGGTCCAGCTCCGGGTAGGGCTGGCCGGAGAACACCTCGACGCTGTGCCCCAGCGCCACCAGCTCGCGGCTGAGGTGGCGGACGTAGACGCCCTGGCCGCCGCAGTGCGGCTTGCTGCGGTAGGACAACAGTGCGATGCGCAAGCGGGCGCCTTCCCGGTGACCCCCGCGGACCTGGCCGGTGCGGGACCCCCTGTACGAGCTGTGCGGAACGAGCTGGGACGTGGGCCTAGCATGCCGGACCCCACTGCGGTGACGCTGCGGGGACGGCAGGGACAGTGTGCTGGGGGGACGCGCGGAGCACACCCCCTGGCCGGTGAGATCTTGGCCACCGGGACGCCGGACGCCGCCTCCCGTGAGGTACGCCGCGGCCCGATCCCTCAGCCGCGACCGGGCACGCCGGCCAGCTTCGCGTGGTCCCAGCTGACCACCCGGAGCGGCTCGACGACGACCCCGACCCGTTTGTGCGCCTGCTGCTCCACGACGGCGTCACCCAGCTCACCCAGCTCAGCGGGCTCGCCCTCGCCCGCCGCGCCGGCCGCCATCCGGCGTACCACCCGGGCACCGAGGTCACGCACCTGCTCGTAGTCCTCCACGAGCCGGGCACGGCCCCGGATGCTGACCCCGCGCAGCTCGACGTAGTCGTTGCCGTCCTCGACCAGGCAGGTCACCCGGGGGTCGCGCCTCAGGTTGACCACCTTCTGCGACCGCGCGTAGGTCCAGAACGCCAGCCGTCCCTGCTCCAGGACGTAGAACAGCGCGGTGAGGTGGGGCGACCCGTCCGCCGAGATCGTGGCCACCTGCACCTTGTGGTGCGCGGCGAGGAAACGCTCGGTCTCGGCCGCGTCCATCCCGACGGCCGCCCGGCCGGAGCCCATGCCTCAGGACCCCTCGCTGGAGTGGCCCGGGAAGACGTGGGCCTCGGGGTCGAGGACCACGGCGGCGTTGTTCACCGCCGTGGCCACCTCCCCGAAGCCGACGGCGATCAGCCTGACCTTCCCGTCGTACTCCGTGATGTCGCCGGCGGCGAAGATGCGGGGCACGTTGGTGCGCATGGCCGCGTCGACCCGGATGTGCCGCTTGTCGAACTCCAGGCCCCACTCCTTCATCGCGCCGAGGTCGGCGACGAAGCCGAGGGCCGCCACCACGGCCTGCGCGGGACGGTCGAGCACCTCTCCGTCGCTGGTGGTGATCTCCACGCTCTCCACGTGGTGCTCGCCCCGCAGGGCGCTGACCTGCGCGTTGGTGATCACCTCGGTCCGGCTCGCCAGCACGGCGTCAACGGTGGCCTGGTGTGCCCGGAACCGGTCGCGGCGGTGCACGAGGGTCACCGACCGAGCGATCGGCTCGAGGCTGTGCGCCCAGTCGAACGCGCTGTCACCACCGCCGACGATGACCACGTCGCGACCGGCGTACTCGGCGAAGGACGGCACGAAGAACACCAGGCCGCGGTCCTCCCAGCCCTCACCGGCCGGCAGCGGCCGCGGGGTGAACTTCCCGATGCCGGCGGTGATGATGACGACCCTGGCGTTGACGACGGTGCCGTCGTCGAGATCCATCCGGACGCCCTCGTCGTGCGACTTCAGCGCCGTCGCGGTGCGGTCGAGCAGGTACGTCGGACGGGCGCTGGCCGCCTGGGCCACCAGCTGCTCCACCAGCTCACGCCCCTTGATGCTGGGAAAGCCCGCCACGTCGAGGATCTGCTTCTCGGGATAGAGCGCGGAGACCTGCCCGCCGAGCTCGGGCAGCGAGTCGACGACCGTGACGCTCATCCCGCGGAAGCCTGCGTAGTAGGCCCCGAACAGGCCGGCGGGACCCGCCCCCACGATCAGCAGGTCGGTGTCGAGCTCTGTCTCGGACCTCGCAGCGCTCACCGCTCACCTCTTCCCTCGGTGGACGCACTCGACGTGCGCCCGTCTCAGAACAGCTCCAGCTTGGCTATCCGCCAGTCTCCCCCGCCCCGGGTCAAGGTGACCATCACCCGGCTGGCGTCGACCCGCTCCTCCGGAGCGCCCTTCGCGGTGGTGACCTGGTCGACGAAGACCAGGGCGACCACCCGGGAGTCGCTGGCCGAGACCACGGAGCTCGCCACGGCCTCCGCCCTCAGGGTCACCCGGTTGGCCACGGTCTGTGCCCGCACTCCGTCCATGGTGTCGAGGTACTCGCGCCGGAAGCCCGGCGCCAGCACCGCCCGGGTCGCCTCCACGTCGTCCGCGAACGTCTGCCAGTCGTAGGAGAGGACCCGCTCGGTCAGCGGTCCCGCCGCACGCAGGCCGCTGTCGCGGGCCGCGACCGAGGCGATCACCGCCTTGGCCGGAGGCTCGGTGACGCGCTGCGCCCGCCACCAGGCGTAGGTGACCACGCCGGCGAGCAGGAGGCAGACCACCACGAGGACGCCCGCAGCTCGGCGGCCTCCCCAGCCAGCGGGAGGCGGGCCCGTCGTCGGTGCGCTCATCTCAGTCCAGGATCCTCAGCTCGGAGGTGAGCCAGCGGCCGTCCTCGCGGACCAGGCCCAGCTTGAACCGGTACGGCCGAACCTGGGGCTCCCCCTCGTTGCCCGAGGTGGTCACGTTGCCGTCCGCGGCGACGTAGACGACGGCCGCCGTCTCGTCGAGCTCGGCGACCCCGACAGCCCGGACCTCCCCCGTGGAGACCGACCTGGCCTCGCGCGCGGTCCGCTTCAACCGCTCCCGGGCCTGGGCGTACTCCCGGGCGAAGTCACCCGTGGCCCCGTCGAGGACCGCGTCGATGAGCGGGTCCATGTCGCGGTGGTCCACGGTCAGGAAGGCGAGCGTCTCGGATCGCGCGGCGGCGGTGACCGCGGCATGGCGCTGGGAGATCGCCTCGGCCCGAGCCGCGCTCGGGGCGCCCTCCGCACCGCCGGCGAACAGAACAACTGCCACGACCACCAGCAGCAGCGCGCACCCCAGCAGGACGGCGTTGACCAGGCGCCCGGGGAACGTGCGCCCACCGTCGCTCATCGGGCTACGCCCGGGCCCGTCGCACCGACCACGACCACCGCGCGCACCCTCCCTCGACAGCGTCCCCCGGGGCGCTCGCCGACACGCCCGGGACCGGTCCGACCGGTCCGGTGCTGGCATCGTACGGCGCCGCCGGACCCCGTCGAGCCCATCCGCGACCCCGCGCGGCGCCCCGGATCGCAGCGGCTCGCTCTAGTCGGCCAGCGACGGCGGACCCTCCACGGCCTGCGCCAGCCGGGCGGCCTCGGAGCGCTCGCGGAGGATGAGCGCGCGCGTGCGTCGTCGCCAGCGCACGATCTGTACCAGCCCGAGCGACCACAAGACGTACTGCAGGCTCATCGCCCAGCGGAACGCCTCCGGGGTGTAGTCGCTGCCCCCACCGGGAGTGGTGACGTCGAGGACGACTCCGATGGCGACCACGAGCACCAGCGAGGCGGAGAAGCCGCCCTGGTTGATGATCCCGGTGGCCGCCCCGAACCGGTGGGCCGGGTTGGAGGTGCGGCCCACGTCGAACCCGATCAACGAGGCGGGGCCGCCCAGACCACACAGCACGACCAGCACGACGAGCAGGCCGAACGGCGCGTCCCCGGGCCAGGCCAGCACCGCGGCCCAGACAGCGGCCATGCCGACCACGATCGTCAGCACCATCGTGGAGCGGTGCCACGGGTGCGCTCCGACCAGCCAGCCCAGCACGGGCCCCGAGGCCATGATCGCGACCACGATCAGGCTGAGCAGCAGGCCCGCGCTGGTGGGGCTCTGCCCCTCGCTGCGCACGAAGAACGGGTAGCCCCACAGCAGGCTGAGCGTGGTCGCGCTGAACTGGGAGGTGAAGTGCATCCAGAAGCCGAGCCGGGTGCCGGGCTGCGCCCAGGAGTCGGTGAGGTTGCGGCGTACGGAGGACAGTGACAGCCGTGGACCCCTCAGGTGGCGCTGCCCCGGGGCGTCCCCCAGCAGGGCCAGCAGGGCCACGCCGAGGACGACGCCGACGCCGGCCGCCACCAGGTAGGCCCGCGTCCAGCCGAATGCGCCGAGGGCCCAGGTCATCGGGATGGCCGCGATCACCGCCCCGGACTGGCCGAGCGTCCCGGTCAGCTGGGTGATCAGGGGGATCCGCCGGGCCGGGAACCAGCTGCTGACCAGCCGGAGCACGCAGACGAACGTCATGGCGTCACCGATCCCGACCACGGCCCGGGCCAGCAGGGCCACCGGGTAGCTCTCGGCGAACGCGAACGCCGCCTGCGCCAGGGTCATCAGGGTCAGCCCGACGAGCAGCACCGTGCGCGAGCCGTAGCGGTCGACGAGGAGCCCGACCGGCACCTGCATCGCGGCGTACACCAGCAGCTGCAGCATGGTGAAGCTGGCCAGCTGGGTGGCCGAGATGCCGAACCGCTCGGTGGCCACCAGCCCGGCCACGCCGAGGGAGGAGCGGTGGAAGACGGCGAGCACGTAGACCAGGAGGCCGACCGTCCACACGACCCAGGCGTCCCGGCGCGGCGTGCGCCCGGGCGCGGCGTTCACGGGGCAGTCACCCGGAGGAGACTACGCGCGCCGGAGCGCCTGCTCGACCCGACGACCTGTGGTCCCGGTCATAGCCCGGTCACGTCACGGGCAGGGTCCGCGGCCGGCCTCTTAGTCGAGGCAGAACTCGTTGCCCTCCGGGTCCTGCATCACCACGAAGCCGTCGCTCATCTCCTCGCCGGGCTCGAAGCGGCGCAGTCGCGTGGCGCCCAGCCCGACCAGGCGCTCGGCCTCGGTCTCGAGCGCGGCCATCCGGGCCTGGCCCTCCAGGCCCGGGGCGGCCCGGACGTCGAGGTGCACGCGGTTCTTGGCGCTCTTGCCCTCGGGCACGCGCTGGAAGAACAACCGGGGTCCCGAGCCGTCGACAGGAACGGCCGCGGAACGGCTGTTCCGCTGGTCCTGCGGCACGCCGACGCTCTCCAGGAACGCGTCCCAGTCCTCGAAGCCGGGTGGGGGTGGCTGCAGCCGGTAGTCGAGGACCTCGACCCAGAACTCGCAGAGCGCGGCCGGGTCGGCGCAGTCGAAGGTGATCTGGACGTCCCTGCTCATGGTTCTCCTCGCGGTCACAGCTCAGCGGCCGGTGGTGATCGGGTGCCGCTACTTGGTGGCTTCCATCATCTGGCGCAGCTCCTTCTTCAGGTCCGAGATCTCGTCACGCAGGCGCGCGGCGAGCTCGAACTGGAGCTCGGCGGCGGCGTGGTGCATCTGCTCGGAGAGCTGCTGGACCAGCTCGGCCAGGTCGCTGGAGGGCAGCCCCGCGGTGTCCGGCAGGCGCTCGTGGATCCCCTCGACCTGGTCGGCCTTCATCCTCGACAGGCCCGGGACCGGGGCCTTGCGGCTCTTGTCGCCGCGGGCGCCGGTGCCCTGCCAGGTCTCGAGCAGCGCCTGGGTGTTCTCGTCCTCGCGGGCGAGCATGTCGGTGATGTCGGCGATCTTCTTGCGCAGCGGCTGCGGGTCGACGCCGTGCGCCTTGTTGTAGGCGACCTGCTTGGCCCGGCGCCGGTTGGTCTCGTCGATCGCGAGCTCCATCGAGGGCGTCATCCGGTCGGCGTACATCACCACCTGCCCGGAGACGTTGCGCGCAGCGCGGCCGATCGTCTGGATCAGCGACTTGTCCGAGCGCAGGAACCCCTCCTTGTCGGCGTCGAGGATGGCCACCAGCGACACCTCGGGCAGGTCGAGCCCCTCACGGAGCAGGTTGATCCCGACGAGGACGTCGTACTCCCCCAGCCGCAGGTCGCGCAGCAGCTCGATCCGCTTGAGGGTGTCGACCTCGGAGTGCAGGTAGCGGGTGCGGACGCCGTTCTCGAGCAGGTAGTCGGTGAGGTCCTCGGACATCTTCTTGGTCAGCGTGGTGACCAGGACCCGCTCGTTGCGCTCCACCCGGGCGGAGATCTCGCCCATCAGGTCGTCGATCTGGCCCTTGGTGGGCTTGACGAGCACCTCGGGGTCGATCAGTCCGGTGGGCCGGATGATCTGCTCGACCACGTTGTCCGGCCCGCCGCCGCGGGCCAGCTCGTAGTTGCCCGGGGTGGCGGAGAGGTAGATCGTCTGCCCGATCCGGTCGAGGAACTCCTCCCACTTCAGCGGCCGGTTGTCCATGGCGCTGGGCAGCCGGAAGCCGTGGTCGACCAGGTTGCGCTTGCGCGACATGTCGCCCTCGTACATGCCCCCGATCTGCGGCACCGCGACGTGGGACTCGTCGACGACGAGCAGGAAGTCCTCGGGGAAGTAGTCGAGCAGGCAGTTGGGGGCGCTGCCCCGGCTGCGGCCGTCGATGTGCATCGAGTAGTTCTCGATGCCCGAGCAGGAGCCCACCTGGCGCATCATCTCCACGTCGTAGGTGGTGCGCATCCGCAGCCGCTGGGCCTCGAGCAGCTTGCCCTGCCTCTCGAAGGAGGAGACCTGCTCCTCGAGCTCGGCCTCGATGCCGGCGATCGCCCGCTCCATCCGCGCCGGGCCCGCGACGTAGTGGGTGGCGGGGAAGACGTAGAGCTCGGTGTCCTCGGTGAGGATCTCGCCGGTCACCGCGTGCAGCGACTGCAGGCGCTCGATCTCGTCGCCGAAGAACTCCACCCGGACCGCGTGCTCCTCGTAGACCGGGAAGATCTCCAGGGTGTCGCCGCGGACCCGGAAGGTGCCGCGGGTGAAGGAGAGGTCGTTGCGCGTGTACTGGATCTCGACGAGCCGGCGCAGCACGTCGTCGCGGTCCATCTCCTCGCCCACCCGGAGCCGCAGCATCCGGTCGACGTACTCCTGCGGCGTGCCCAGGCCGTAGATGCAGGACACGGTGGAGACCACGATCACGTCGCGCCGGGTCAGCAGCGAGTTGGTCGCGGAGTGGCGCAGCCGCTCCACCTCCTCGTTGATCGAGGAGTCCTTCTCGATGTAGGTGTCCGTCTGCGGGACGTAGGCCTCGGGCTGGTAGTAGTCGTAGTAGGAGACGAAGTACTCCACGGCGTTGTCGGGGAACAGCTGGCGCAGCTCGTTGGCGAACTGGGCCGCCAGGGTCTTGTTGGGCTGCATCACCAGCATCGGCCGCTGCAGCTGCTCGGCCACCCAGGCGATCGTCGCGGTCTTGCCGGTGCCGGTGGCACCGAGCAGAACGACGTCCTTCTCGCCCCCCTGGATCCGCTTGGAGATCTCCGCGATCGCGGTCGGCTGGTCACCGGAGGGCGAGAACTCCGACTTCACCTCGAACGGCGCCACCCGGCGCTCGAGATCGGTCACTGGACGCATGGGAACGAGCGTACGGGGGGCCACTGACAGGGGGCGGGGCGCGCGTCGGTTTCCCCGGGCGCCCGGGGAAACCAGCGGTGGGCAGGTGATGCTCCACCCACCCGCCGCCGGGGTCGCCTGTCCACCCCGGCCCGGTGACCGGCCCGACGTGCGGCCCGACGTGCGGCCTGACGAGCGGCCCGGCGTACGACGGTCGGCCGGTCGGGAGGACTGTTCTGGTTGGATGGCCGCGTGACGACCCGGCACCCGCTGATCAACACCGCCCACCCGGTGGCGATGGTCCTCAAGCGGGTGCTGTTCGTGGTCTTCGGGATCCCGATGCTGGTGGCGCTGGGGATGAGCGTCGTCGACTCCTACCGCCGCCGCGGCAAGAAGCCCAAGCCGTTCCCCACGCGCACGGCCGCGGAGACCCCGGTCGGCGAGGGCACCGTGACGACGTACACCTTCGGCCAGGACCTGTACGACGACATGCTGGCCGCCATCGCCGGGGCGCAGAAGCAGATCCTCTTCGAGACCTACATCTGGAAGGGCGACGCGATCGGCCAGAAGTTCAAGAAGGCCGTCATCGACGCCGCCGACCGCGGCGTCGAGGTCCGGGTGATCTACGACCAGTTCGCCAACCTCGTCGTCCGTCCGCCGTTCAAGCGGTTCCCCTCCAACGTCCGGGTGCTCGCCTTCCCGATCTACTCCGCGGGCTGGCGGTTCTTCGACCTGCGCCGCTACGGGCGCGACCACCGCAAGATCCTCGTGGTCGACGACACCGTGGGCTTCGTCGGCGGCTACAACATCGGTTCCGCCTTCGCCACCGAGTGGCGAGACACCCACTGCCGGATCACCGGCCCCGGCGTCTGGGACCTCGCCCGGGCGTTCGCCGACTTCTGGAACCTGCACCGCGACAAGCGCTTCCGACGCAGCGAGCCGCCGATGCTGATGACGACCGCCTCCACCTGGGAGCCGCGCATCCGGGTGCACCGCAACGTGCCCCGCCTGTGGATGTTCCCGATCCGCTCGATGTACATCGAGGCGCTCAACCGGGCCCAGCGCAACGTGTGGATGACCCACGCCTACTTCATCCCCGACGAGGGCTTCGTCGACGCGCTCGTCGAGGCCGCGCGACGGGGGGTGGACGTCCGCCTGCTGCTGCCGGCCAAGTCCAACCACATCGTCGCCGACTGGATCTCCCGCGGCTACTTCCGGCGGATGCTCGCCGCCGGCGTGGCCATCCACCGCTTCCGCGACGCGATGGTGCACGCCAAGACGGCGACCATCGACGGCAACTGGACCACGATCGGCACCGCCAACGTCGACCGGCTGAGCATGAGCGGCAACTACGAGATCAACATCGAGATCATCGACGCCGCGCTCGCCGAGGAGATGGAGCGCATCTTCGAGACCGACCTCACCAACTCGCTGCCGCTGACCCTGGCGGAGTGGGAGGCGCGCGACGTCTACAGCCGGTTCACCGAGATGGTCCTGACGCCGCTGCGGCCTTTGCTCTGACCCGGCTCGACACGGATACTGGTACCACCACCCCGAATCCACGCACTGAATCCGTTGCCGGAGGACTTGATGACGACGAATACCGCTGCCCAGCCCCGCGTGTCCGGCGGACCCGACCTGCCCCAGGAGCGCCGGGTGGTCACCGAGATCCCGGGTCCCCGCTCGCGGGAGCTCCAGGAGCGCCGCAGCGCCGCCGTGGCCTCCGGGGTCGGCAGCGTGCTCCCGGTGTACGTCGAGGCGGCCGGCGGCGGGGTGATCCTCGACGTCGACGGCAACTCGCTGATCGACCTGGCCAGCGGGATCGCCGTGGTCAGCGTCGGGAACAGCGCCCCCGAGGTCGTGCGCCGGGTCAGCGAGCAGGTGGCGGCGTACACCCACACCTGCTTCATGGTCGCTCCCTACGAGGGCTACGTGGAGGTCTGCGAGAAGCTCGCCGAGCTGACCCCCGGCGACCACGCCAAGAAGGCGGCGCTGTTCAACTCCGGGGCCGAGGCGGTGGAGAACGCCGTCAAGATCGCCCGCGCCCACACCGGCCGCGACGCGGTGGCGGTCTTCGACCACGCCTACCACGGGCGGACCAACCTGACGATGGCGATGACCGCCAAGAACATGCCGTACAAGAACGGCTTCGGCCCGTTCGCCGGCGAGGTCTACCGGGCGCCGATGTCCTACCCGTTCCGCGAGGCCAGCGACCTGACCGGGGAGCAGGCCGCCGCCCGCGCGATCGACGTGCTGGAGAAGCAGGTCGGCGCCGGCAACCTGGCCTGCGTGGTGATCGAGCCGGTGCTCGGCGAGGGCGGCTTCGTCGTCCCCGCGCCAGGCTTCCTGCCGGCCGTGGCGGCATGGTGCCGGGAGAACGGCGTCGTGTTCGTCGCCGACGAGATCCAGTCCGGCATGTGCCGCACCGGCGCCTGGTTCGCCTGCGAGCACGAGGACGTCGTACCCGACCTGGTGACGGTGGCCAAGGGCGTCGCCGGCGGGCTCCCGCTGGCGGCGGTGGTCGGGCGCGCCGAGATCATGGACGCGCCCCACGCCGGCGGTCTCGGTGGGACCTACGGCGGCAACCCGGTGGCGTGCGCGGCCGCACTCGGCGCGATCGCCACGATGGAGGAGCTGGACCTCAACGGCGCGGCCCGCAGGATCGAGCAGACCATGACCGAGCGGCTGCGCGCGCTGGCCGAGAAGGCGCCCGCGATCGGTGAGGTGCGCGGACGTGGCGCGATGCTCGCCATCGAGCTGGTCGAGCCCGGGACCAGGAATCCCGACGCCGCGCTGGCCGGCAAGATCACCGCCGCGTGCCACCAGCAGGGTGTCCTCACCCTGACCTGCGGCACCTACGGCAACGTGCTGCGCTTCCTGCCGCCGCTGGTGATGCCGGCGCACCTGCTCGACGAGGCCCTCGACGTGATCGAGGAGGTCGTGCTCGGTCTGGTCTGAGCGGTCGCCCGGCGGCGTACGGTCAGCGCCCCTCGAGCAACGGGCCGGCCGGGTCGTGGGTGATCCCGACCCTCCGCGCGGCCATGCCCGACAGCGCCTCGAGGCATACCCGGTTGGCCAGCGCCGCGGTGATGTCGGCGTGGTCGTACGGCGGGGAGACCTCGACCACGTCGATGCCGGCGACGGGCAGCTCACGGCAGATGCGCCGGACCGCGTCGAGCAGCTGGCGCGCGCTCAGGCCTCCGGGCTCCGGCGTGCCGGTGCCGGGCGCGTGCCCCGGGTCGCAGACGTCGATGTCCACGCTGAGGAAGACCGCGTCGCACTCGTCGAGCGCGATCCCGAACGCCTCGTCGAGGCACTCGTCGAGGCCGCGGGCGCCGATCTCGGTCATCTCGTAGGACCGCATGCGCTGCTCGGCCATCCAGGCCAGCGTCTCGGGTCCGGGCCAGTAGCCGCGCAGCCCCATCTGCAGGAAGCGGTCGCCGCGCAGGGCCCCGGACTCGATCAGGCGCCGCATCGGCTGGCCGTGCCCGTAGAGCGAGCCGAACTCGATGTCCCCGGTGTCGGCGTGGGCGTCGAAGTGGATCATCGACACCGTGCCGTAGCCGAGGTGCCGGGCCACCCCGGTGGCGTCCGGCAGCGCGATCGAGTGGTCGCCGCCGAGCACCAGGGGGACCGCGCCGGCCGACGCGACGGCGTACACCGCCTCCTCGAGTGCCCCCAGCGCCCGCTCGATCTCCCCGGGTGGCATCTCCACGTCGCCCGCATCGACCACGACGAGGTCCTGCAGGGCGTCGACGCGCAGCGCCAGGTGGGGACGGGACCCGTCGTGGCCGAGGTAGTCGGTCTGCCGGATCGCCTGCGGCCCGAAGCGCGTGCCGGGTCGGTGGCTGGTGCCGCCGTCGAAGGGAGCCCCGACCACCACCACGTCGGCCGCGGCCAGGGCGGCGGTGTCGTCGAGGTCGACCGGGTCCACCCCGAGGAAGGTGAAGTCCGGGCCGAACTGGGCGCCGTAGCGGGTCATCGGCCGACCCCGGTCGGGGGCTCGTCCTCACGCTGTCCCCACGGGCTGCCGTAGGCCGTGAGCAGGTCGAGGAAGGGCACGGCGTCGAAGGCCTCGGGACCGAGCACGCCGGCGCCGGACCACGCGCCGGTGGCGAGCAGCTCGAGGGCGACGACCGGGTTGATCGCCGTCTGCCAGACCACGCACTGGTGGCCGTACTCGCGCATGGACCAGGCGTTGTCGACCACGTGGTAGAGGTAGGTCGCCCGTGGCGCTCCGTCGGTGCCGGTGCCGGTCACGAACAGCCCGGCGCAGGTCTTGCCGCTCATACTCTCGCCCAGCGTCGCTGGGTCGGGCAGGCAGGCGGCGACCACGTCGCGGGGGCTGACCTCCGCCCCGCCCACGGTCACCTTGTCCGTCGAGTCCAGACCGAGCTTGTGCAGCGTCTTGAGCACCTCGATGAACTCGTTGCCCAGGCCGTACTTGAAGGTGGCCCGGCGGCAGTCCACCCAGCGCGGCATCAGCAGCACCTCCTCGTGCTCCACGTTGACGCACTCCACCGGGCCGATGCCCTCGGGGAACTCGAAGACCTCCGGCTCGCTGAACGGCGGTGTGGTGAACCAGCCGCGGTCCTTCTCCCAGACCACCGGCGGGTTGAGGCACTCCTCGATCGTGGTCCAGATCGAGAAGGACGGCGCGAACTCGTGACCGGCGACCTCCAGGTCGGCCCCGTCGCGGGTGCCGAGCTCGTCGATCTCGGAGAACAGGTGGTCGGCGGCGTACCGGGCGAAGACGTCGGAGAGCCCCGGCTCCACGCCCATCCCGACCAGCGCGAGCCGACCCGCCTGCTCCCACCGCTCGGCGAGCGCGAACTGCTCGTCGCCCAGCTTGACTCCTGTCTGCTCGTACGGCGCCTCGGGGTGCGGCCGGGACAGGCTCATCGCCATGTCGAGGTAGTCGGCGCCTCCCGCGAACGCACCCTCGAAGACCGGCATCACGAACCGGGGGTCGACGGCGTTCATCACGTGGGTGATGCCGTGCTCGCGCACCAACGCCTCCACCGAGCCCGCGTCGGAGGCGTCCACGCGGGCCGCGACGAACCGGGGGTCGTCGAGCGCCTCCACCGCCCGGCGCGCCCGGTCCTCGTCGTAGTCGGACACGACGCACCGCTCGAAGAACTCGCGGCGCGCGGCGATGCCGGTGAAGGCCGAGCCGACGCCGCCGGCCCCGACCAGCAGGATGCGCACGGCCTACTCGCCGAAGTAGGACATCACGTGCTTGACGCGCGTGTAGTCCTCGAGGCCGTACATCGAGAGGTCCTTGCCGTAGCCGGAGTGCTTGAAGCCGCCGTGCGGCATCTCGGCGACGATGGGGATGTGGGTGTTGATCCAGACCGCCCCGAAGTCCAGGGACCGCGACATCCGCATGGCCCGACCGTGGTCCTTGGTCCACACGCTGGAGGCCAGGCCGTACTCGACGCCGTTGGCCCAGGCGAGCGCCTCGGCCTCGTCGCTGAACCGCTGGACGGTGATGACCGGCCCGAAGATCTCGGTCTGGATCTGCTCATCGTCCTGATGCAGGCCGGAGAGGACGGTGGGCTCGTAGAAGTAGCCCTTCTCGCCCTGCCGGTGACCGCCCGCGGAGATGCTCGCGTGGTCGGGGAGCCGGTCCACCATCGTGCTGACCCGGTCGAGCTGGTCGGCGTTGTTCAGCGGGCCGTAGAGGATGTCCTCGTCGTCGGGCATGCCGGTCTTGGTGTTCCTCGCCTGCTCGACGAGCGCTGCGAGGAAGTCATCGTGCACGCCCGGTCCGGCGAGCACGCGGGTGGCGGCGGTGCAGTCCTGGCCGGCGTTGAAGTACCCGGCGCCGGCGATGCCCTCGGCCGCTGCCTCCACGTCGGCGTCGTCGAAGACGATGACCGGCGCCTTGCCGCCGAGCTCGAGGTGCACCCGCTTGAGCTGCTTGGCGGCGGAGGAGGCCACCTCCATCCCGGCCCGCACCGACCCGGTGATCGCGACCAGCTGCGGGACGGGGTGCTCGACGACGGCGCGACCGGTGTCGCGGTTGCCGGTGACCACGTTGAACACGCCGGGTGGCAGGAACTCCTGCACCATCTCGCCGAACAGCGTGGTCGAGGCCGGAGTGGTGTCGCTGGGCTTGATCACCAGGCAGTTGCCGGCCGCCAGGGCGGGCGCGATCTTCCAGATCATCATCATCAGCGGGTAGTTCCAGGGCGTCACCTGGCCGACCACGCCGATCGGCTCGCGTCGGATCCAGGAGGTGTGGTCCTTGAGGTACTCCCCGGCGGACTTGCCCTCGAGCACCCGCGCGGCGCCCGCGAAGAAGCGCAGCTGGTCGATGGCCGGGGGCAGCTCCTCGTCGACGGTGAACTGGATCGGCTTGCCGGTGTCGCGCGACTCCACGTCGACGAACTCGCGGGCCCGCTCCTCGAGGGCGTCGGCGATCTTCAGCAGCGCCCGCTGCCGGTCCGAGGGGGTGGCGTCACGCCAGGTCTCGAAGGCCTTGTCGGCCGCCCGGTAGGCCCGGTCGACGTCCTCGGCGCCCGACATCGGCGCGGACCCGTAGACCTCACCGGTGGTGGGGTCGATGACGTCGTAGCTCTCACCGGACGCGGAGTCGACGAGCTCGCCGTTGATGACATTGCGGAAGGTGGTGTCAGCCATGACGGGAGCCTAACCACCTCGCAACGGAATCGGTAGGTGTGCAGCACATGTGACAACGATTCCATCGACGAATCCGTAGTCTGCCCATGAATCGTTTGCCACACGCCGCCTCCGGGAGGCAGACTGGTGACTTCTGGAAAGCGAAAGACCGAGGTGTCCCCATCATGACCGAACTCCCGTCCGACGACACGCGCCAGCGCGCCGCCAAGGACCACCTGTGGATGCACTTCACGCGGCACTCGACGTACGACACCCACCCGGTGCCGACCATCGTCCGCGGCGACGGGGTCCACATCTGGGACTCGCACGGCAACAAGTACATCGACGGCCTCGCGGGCCTGTTCGTCGTCCAGGCCGGGCACGGGCGCACCGAGCTGGCCGAGGCCGCGGCCAAGCAGGCCTCGGAGCTCGCCTTCTTCCCGCTGTGGTCCTACGCGCACCCCGGCGCGATCGACCTCGCCGAGCGGCTGGCCGGGTACGCCCCGGGCGACCTCAACCGGGTCTTCTTCACCACCGGCGGCGGTGAGGCCGTCGAGTCGGCGTGGAAGCTGGCCAAGCAGTACTTCAAGCTCACCGGCAAGCCCACCAAGCACAAGGTGATCAGCCGCGCCATCGCCTACCACGGCACCCCGCAGGGGGCGCTGTCGATCACCGGGCTCCCCGGGATGAAGGCGCCGTTCGAGCCGCTGGTGCCCTCGACCTTCCGGGTGCCGAACACGAACTTCTACCGTGCCGCCGAGACCTCCTACCTCGGCCCCGACGACGAGTACGCCTTCGGGCAGTGGGCCGCCAACCGGATCGCCGAGGCGATCGAGTTCGAGGGTCCCGAGACCGTCGCCGCGGTGTTCCTCGAGCCGGTGCAGAACTCCGGCGGGTGCTTCCCCCCGCCCCCCGGCTACTTCCAGCGGGTGCGCGAGATCTGCGACGAGTACGACGTGCTGCTGGTCTCCGACGAGGTCATCTGCGCCTTCGGCCGGCTGGGGCACATGTTCGCGGCCGAGCGCTACGGCTACCAGCCCGACATCGTCACCTGTGCGAAGGGCCTGACCTCCGGCTACTCCCCGCTCGGGGCGATGGTGGCCACCGATCGGCTCTTCGAGCCGTTCGGCAAGGGCGACGCCTCGTTCGCGCACGGCTACACCTTCGGCGGTCACCCGGTCTCCACCGCGGTGGCGATGGCCAACCTCGACATCTTCGAGCGCGAGCAGCTCAACGAGCACGTGCGCGAGACCGAGGGCGACTTCCGGTCCACGCTGTGCAAGCTCGAGGACCTGCCGATCGTGGGCGACATCCGCGGCGACGGGTACTTCTACGGCATCGAGCTGGTCAAGGACAAGGCGACCAAGGAGACCTTCGACGAGGCCGAGTCCGAGCGGCTGCTGCGCGGCTTCCTCTCCGGCGCGCTGTTCGAGGCCGGGCTCTACTGCCGCGCCGACGACCGGGGCGACCCGGTGATCCAGCTCGCTCCCCCGCTGGTGGCCGACCAGGGCACCTTCGACGAGATCGAGTCGATCCTGCGCGACGTACTCACCCGGGCGGCCGACCACCTGTAGGTCGGTCGCGGCAGGACCTGTGGGTCGGTGGTCGCCGCCGGACCTGTGGGTCGGTGGTCGCCGCCGGACCTGTGGGTCGGTGGTCGCCGCACGACGTCATACGAACTGGTCGCTGTGACGACCAAGCCGTATGACGTCCTGGGCGCGGACCCACGGACGTCATACGAGGTGGTCGCTGTGACGACCAAGACGTATGACGTCCCGGAGCGCGACAGCGGTCAGGACCAGCTCGGCGGCGCCACCGAGGCGCACCGCCCGCTTCTGCCGCTGGCTCGGCTCGGACCACGTCGTGCGCGCCATGACCGCACGATGTCGAGCGCTCAGGCCGGCGCCGGGAGATGGTCGACCACGCACTCGTAGTAGCGCATGGACAGGGCGCCGGCTCGCACGTCGATGGCTCCCTCTCCCACCGCGATCACCTCGTTGAGCCAGCGCAACGACTCGTGCTCGGAGGTGAAGGTGATGACGTGGACGCCGCTGCCCACGCTCAGGTCGGACAGCCCGGTCAGGCTGAACAGGACGAACGCGTCCGGCCCCACCTCCACGACGCCGCGGGCGTCGGGGTAGGCGTGGCCGTGGTGCAACCGGGGGAAGTTCGACCACTCCGCCTGCCCCTCGAGGCGGCCGGTGAAGCTCGCCGTGCCCTGGCCGTAGAGCCGCCCGTCCCCGCCGGGGGACGGCGCCACCTCGCGCATGAGCTCGTAGCGCCATTCCACGTCGCACAGGTGGTGGAGCTGCATGGCCGCGACCTCCCTCGTCACGATCGCCGCCGAGGGCGAGCGTCCTCGGAGCGGGACCGTCCCCTCATTCTGCGCGCCTCGGGCCCGTGGCGGCAGACCTGCGGACCCCAGGACGTCATACGAGCTGGTCGCCAGGACGACCAAGAGGTATGACGTCCCGCGCACGGACCCCAGGACGTCATACGAGCTGGTCGCCCCGACGACCAAGACGTATGACGTCCGCGGAGGGTCAGGAGTCGAAGCCGAAGCCGAGCCGGTCCATCGCCCTGAGCCAGAGGTTCTCGCGGCCGCCGTTGGCGTCGGCGGCGGCCAGGGAACGACGGGTGGCCTCGATGCCCACCCAACGCAACGGCTCGGGCGGGAACGGCACCGGCTTGCTGCGCACCATCTCCAGTCTGGTCCGCTCGGTGTCCCGCCCCGCGAGCAGGTCGAGCACCACGTCTGCCGCGAACCGGGTCGCGCCGACGCCCAACCCGGTGAACCCCAGCGCGTAGCCGACCCGGCCCGCCATCGCGGTGCCGTAGAACGCCGTGAACCGGGTGCAGGTGTCGATCACCCCACCCCACGCGTGGCTGAAGCGCAGCCCCTCGAGCTGGGGGAAGGTGGTGAAGAAGTTGCCCGCCAGCACCTCGAAGGTCTCCGGCCGCTCGTCGTACTCGCGACGGATCGTGCTGCCGTAGTGGTAGATCGCGTCGTAGCCGCCCCACAGGATCCGGCCGTCCCGGGTGGTGCGGAAGTAGTGGAACTGGTTGCCCGCGTCGCTGATGCCCTCCCGGCCCTCCCACCCGATGGTCGCCCGCTGCTGCGAGGTGAGCGGCTCGGTCATCAGCGCGTAGTCGTAGACCGGCACCGACATCAGCCGCAGCCGCCGCAGGAGCGGCGGGTACGCGTTGGTCGCCAGCACCACCCGGCGCGCGTGCACCGGGTCGGCTCCCCCGCCGTCGTCCGCGACCTGGAGGACGACACCGGCCCCGGCGCGGTCCAGCGAGGTCACCCGCGTGCGCTCGGCGATCCGTACGCCGGCCCGCAGGCAGGCGTCGCGCAGGCCCCAGGCCAACCGCGCGGGCTCGAGCACGGCTCCGTCGGGGTCGTGGGACCCGGCGAGGAAGGCGGGGCTGTCGACGCGCTCCCGCAGCTCGGGCCCCGGCAACCACGTCGTCCCGAGCCCGCGGGCGCGGGTCTGCTCGTACTCCGCCCGGAGCGGAGCCACCTGGTGGTCCCGGGTCGCGACCGCGAACGACCCGGAGCGCACGAAGTCGCAGTCGATGCCCTGCTCGTGCACCGTGCGCTCGATGCCGTCGAGGTTCTCCCGCCCCAGCCGCAGCAGCGCGTCCAGCTCCTCGGGCCAGCGGGACAGGCCGTTGCCGAACCCGTGGGTCAGGCTGGCCTCGCAGAAGCCGCCGTTGCGACCGCTGGCCGCGTGCCCGCAGGTCGCCGCCTCGAGCAGCAGCACCTCCCGGTCGGGGTCCCGCTCCTTGGCGAGCAGCGCCGTCCAGAGCCCGAGGTAACCGCCACCCACGACCACCAGGTCGGCGGAGTCGGGGCCGGACTGGGCCCGCAGGCCGGGCAGCTCGGCCGGCCGTTCGGGGTCGTCGAGCCAGTACGGCGTGCCGCTGGCGCCCGCGAGCGAGGCGGCCACCGCCGCGGTCGAGCGACCGGACATCAGACGAGCGCCTTCTCCTGGCGCCGGCGGTTGAGCTCGACGCTGATCACGATCGCGATCGAGATCAGGAACATCAGCGTGCCGATCACGTTGACCTGCATCGGCACCCCGCGCTGGGCGACACCCCAGACGTACATCGGGAACGTCGTGGTGTTGCCGGCGTTGAGGTTGGTGATGATGAAGTCGTCGAACGACAGCGAGAACGCCAGCAGCGCGGCACCGAGGATGCCCGGGAACACCAGCGGGAGGGTGACCCGCCGGAACGTCTCGAGCTCGGTGGCGTAGAGGTCCATCGCCGCCTGCTCGAGGTTGTCGTCCAGCCCCGCCAGGCGGGCGCGCACGGTGACCACCACGAAGGACAGGCAGAACATGATGTGCGCGATCAGGATCGTCCAGAAGCCGAGCTGGCCGCCGAAGCCGGACGCGACAAACAGGGCGAGCAGCGAGGACCCCATCACGATCTCGGGCGAGGCCATCGGCATGAAGATGATCACGTTGGCCGCACTGCGACCCTCGAAGCGGTGGCGCACCAGGGCGAAGGCCATCAGCGTGCCCAGGATGGTGGCCACCACCGTGGCGAGCAGCCCGATCTGGATGCTCCGGCTGACGGCCGCGCACATGCTCGCGTCGCGGCAGGGGTTGAGCCAGTTGTCGAGCGTGAACGCGTCGAACCGGTAGATCAGCTTGCTCTTCGGCGCGTTGAAGCTCATCAAGACGACGACCGCGATCGGCACGAACATGTAGACGATCACGAGCAGCCCGCCCATGAGCACGAGGTGCTGGCCGACCCAGCGGCCGAGGCGTTGCAGCGAGGCGGTCACAGCAGCTCCTCCGTCCCCGCGCGGCGCACGTAGAACAGCACCATGGCCAGGATCAGCAGCATCAGCAGCACCGACAGCGCACCGGCCGCCGGGTAGTCGTTGGCGTCGGTGAACAGGTTCTGGATGACGTTGCCGATCATCCGCTGCCGGGGGCTGCCGAGCAGCTGGGCGTTGATGTAGTCACCGACCGCCGGGATGAACGTCAGCAGGGTCCCGGAGACCACGCCCGGCAGGGACAGCGGCCAGGTGACCTTGAAGAAGCCCACGATCGGGCGGGAGTAGAGGTCGCCCGCGGCCTCGATGAGCCGGTGGTCGATCTTGTCGATGCTGGCGAACAGCGGCAGCACCATGAAGGGCAGGAAGTTGTAGACCAGCCCGGCGACGACCGCTACGGGGGTGGCCAGCAGCCGGCCGTCGGGCCCGAGAACCTGCAGGAACTGCAGGGTGTTGACGATGGCACCGTCGTCGCGCAGCAGCAGCTTCCACGACAGGGTGCGGACCAGGAAGCTGGTGAAGAACGGGGCGATCACCAGCACCAGCATCAGGTTCTTCCAGCGTCCCGACTTGAAGGCGATCGCGTAGGCCAGCACGTAGCCGAGCACCAGGCAGATCACGGTGGCCACCGCGCCGTAGCCCAGCGATCGCAGCAGCGGCCGCCAGTAGTCCTGGATCGCGGCCACGTAGTTGCCGAACGCCCAGTTCATCTCGTAGCCCTGCAGCACCGACCCGTCGGGGTCGTAGAGGCTCGTGGCCACGAGGGAGTAGAACGGCACCACGAAGAACACCAGCAGCCACAGCGCCCCGGGCAGCAGCAGCCAGTACCCGGTGAGCTTGCGCTTCTCCCGATGGGCCGGGGGTGGCGACGGCGCGGCGGCCTCCCGCGACGGAGCCTCGGTCGTGGCGGTCACGACGCCTGGTCTCCCCGGTCCACGCCCGCCTTCGCGTCCTGGTGGTGGTCGAGCAGGAACGCGTACTCCGGTCGCCAGGAGACGTCGACCGACTCGCCCTGTCGGAACCTCCGTCGCCGGCCGGTGTTCTGCTCGAACACCTGGAGCTCCTGGCCCCAGGGCATCCGCACGAGGTACTGCGTGCTCACCCCGACGAAGCTGACGTCGGTGATCCGTCCGCCGGGGATGCTGTTGCCGGGCGCGTCGAGGTCCTCCCCGACGTCGGCGATGAGCACCTTCTCCGGCCGGATCCCCACCCAGCCGCGCTCGCCGGCGCGGGCACCACCGCTGAGGTGGACGCGACCGGCGGGGATGGACACCGGCGTGCCCTGCATGTCGACGGTGACGAAGTCGGCGTCGCTGCCCTGGACCGTGCCCTCGATCAGGTTGGACTGGCCCAGGAAGTTGGCCACGAAGGTGGTCCGCGGGTTGTCGTAGAGCTCCCCGGGAGCCCCCATCTGCTCGATCACCCCGGCGTTCATCACCGCGATCGTGTCGGCCATGGTCATGGCCTCCTCCTGGTCGTGCGTGACATGCACGAACGTCCGGCCCACCTCGGTCTGGATCCGCTTGATCTCGATCTGCATCGACCGGCGCAGCTTGAGGTCCAGGGCGCCCAGCGGCTCGTCGAGCAGCAGCACCTCGGGGTTGTTGATCAGGGCCCGGGCCAGCGCCACGCGCTGCTGCTGGCCGCCGGAGAGATGGGCCGGCTTCTTGCGGGCCTGCGAGGTGAGCTCGACCAGCTCCAGCATCTCCCGGACGGTCTCGTCGACGTCCTTGGTACGCCGCCGCCGCAGCCCGAAGGCGACGTTCTCGTAGATGTCGAGGTGGGGGAACAGCGCGTAGTTCTGGAACACGGTGTTCACCGGGCGCCGGTACGGCTTGGCGAAGGTGATGTCCTTGCCGCCGAGGGTGATCGTCCCCGAGGTCGGCGTCTCCAGGCCGGCCACCATCCGCAGCGTGGTGGTCTTGCCACACCCCGAGGGGCCCAGCAGCGCGAAGAAGCTGCCGACCGGGACGTCGAGGTCGAGGGACTTCACCGCGGTGAAGGAGGCGAACTCCTTGGTCACGCTCCGCAGCTGGAGTCCCGCCGCCTCCCCGGCAGCGGTCTCGACCGGCGCGTCAGCCACCTGTGACATCAGACCACTCACTTTCGTACTGCTTGGACTGCTGGTCGTCGAGGACCATGAAGTCGAAGGTGTCCTTGAGCTCCTCCTCGGAGGGGAAGATCAGCGGGTTGTCGACCAGTGAGTCGTCGATCTTGATCATCTCCTCGCGAGCTCCCTCGACCGGACAGATGTAGTTGACCCAGGCGGCGAGCTTGGCCGCCACGGCGGGCTCGTAGTAGTAGTCGATCCACTTCTCGGCGTTGGCGAGGTGGCGTGCCTTGTTGGGCACGAGCATGTTGTCGCTCCACAGCGACAGACCTTCCTCGGGCACGACGAACTTGATGTTCGGGTTGTCGATCTGCGCCTGGATCACGTCCCCGGACCACGCCTCGCAGGCGACGATGTTGCCGGCGGTGAGGTCCTGGATGTACTCGTTGCCGGTGAACGCGCGGATCTGCCCGGCTCGCACGGACTTGCGCAGCCGGTCGATCGCGTTGGCCCACTGGTCGGCGGTGAACTCGTCGGGGTTCGCGCCGGTCAGCTTGATCATGAAGGCCATCGTGTCGCGCATCTCGGAGAGCAGCGTGACCTTGCCCTTGAGGTCGGGGCGGGTCAGCAGCTCCTCGAAGCTGCGGACCTCCTTGGTCAGACGCTCGTTGTAGGCGATCCCGGTCAACCCGCTCTGCCAGGGGGCGGAGTAGGTGCGGTCGGGGTCCCACTGCCGCCCGCGCAGGGCGGGGATGAGGTTCTTGTGGAGGTTGGGGACCTTGTCACGGGTCAGCGGCTGGACCCAGCCCAGCCCGATCATCCGGGCGGCCATCCAGTCGGTGAGCATCATCATGTCGCGACCGATCGGCTGGCAGTCGCCGAGCTGGTTGCGCACCTTGGCGAAGAAGTCGGTGTTGTCGCTGACGTCGTCGGTGTAGTCCACCTTGATGCCGGTCTCGGCCTCGAAGTCCTGGAGGGTGTTGCGCTCGCCGTCCTCGGCCTCGTCGAGGTAGGCCGGCCAGTTCGAGACCACCAGTCGACGGTCGCTCGCCGAGAGGTCCTCGGCCACGCACGTCCGTGGGTCCTGGACCGCGGAGGGAGTGCCGAACAGCGGCAGCACGGCCACGCTGCCGATCCCGAACGCGGTGAGTCCCGCGCCCTTCAGCACCGTGCGCCTGCTCAGGCCACCCGGCGTACCGCCACCTCGACCGGCCATGGGGCCTCCTCCCTGCGAGGCAACACCCTGCCATCCACCGCAGGCCCGATACAAGGGATTCCGTTGCAGAGAAACACAAGTGCCACGGAACCGTTACCTCAAATGCGCTCCACGCACGGTTTCTTGCGTCCATCGGGGTCCGGAGGCTTGCCATGACCCGGCCCCGGCCCGCACCATGACCTCCATGGCCGAGAAGTCGCCCGCGAGGGCCGCCCCCGCGCTCGACGAGGTCTCCAAGGCGATCATCGCCGAGCTGCAACGAGACGGGCGCTGCTCGTACGCCGCCATCGGCAAGGCCGTGGGGCTCTCCGAGGCCGCGGTGCGGCAGCGCGTGCAGCGGCTCGTCGAGGGCGGGGTGATGCAGATCGTGGCGGTCACCGACCCGCTGCAGCTCGGCTTCGGCCGGCAGGCCATGGTCGGCGTGCGCGTGGAGGGCAGCGTGCAGCCCGTGGCCGACGCCCTCGCCGCGATGGAGGAGGTCATCTACGTGGTGATGACCGCGGGCACCTACGACGTGTTGTGCGAGGTGGTCAGCAC
This sequence comes from uncultured Actinomycetota bacterium, assembly GCA_963815595.1. Taxonomy (GTDB): domain Bacteria; phylum Actinomycetota; class Actinomycetes; order Propionibacteriales; family Nocardioidaceae; genus Marmoricola. The sequence continues at coordinate 1,624,529 of CAWFHA010000007.1, forward strand.
CGACGACGAGGAGCTGCTCGACCTGGTCTCCGCCCGGATCCGCGCGGTGCCCGGCGTGCGGACGACGGAGACCTTCGTCTACCTCAAGCTGGCCAAGCAGACCTACTCCTGGGGCGTGCGCTGAGCCCGGACCCCGGCGTGGACTACCGCGGGCTTTCGCTGTGGCACGCCACCGCCGACGACGACCTCGCTCCCGCGCGCACCCCTCACGGGCTCCGCGGAGTACGACGTCGCGATCGTCGGTGCCGGGCTGACCGGCCTCTGGACCGCCTACTACCTGCGCCGCAGCGACCCCGCCCTGCGGATCGCCGTGCTGGAGCGGGAGGTGGCCGGGTTCGGCGCCTCGGGGCGCAACGGCGGCTGGTGCAGCGCGCTGTTCCCGACCTCCTGGGCCCGACTGTCCTCGGGGCCTGCCCCCGACGGGGCGTTGCGGCTGCACCGGGCCATGCAGGAGACCGTGCGCGAGGTGGGCCGGGTGGCCGGGGCCGAGGGCATCGACGCGCACTACCACCGCGGCGGGACCGTGACCCTGGCCCGGGACCGCACCCAGCTGATGCGGGTGCGTGACGAGGTCCGCACCGCCCACGAGCGCGGATTCACCGAGGACGACCTGCGGGTGCTCGAGCGCGACGAGGCACGGTCGATGCTGGACGCGCAGTCCGTCCTCGGCGGCGCGTTCACCCCGCACTGTGCGGTGGTGCACCCGGCCCGGCTCGTCCGCGGGCTCGCGCGCGTCGTCGAGGCCGCCGGAGTCCCGATCTTCGAGAGGACCCCGGTGCGGGAGATCACACCCGGTCGGGCCGAGACCGCCGCGGGCACCGTCCGTGCCGAGGTCGTGCTGCGGGCCACCGAGGGCTACACCCCGACACTGGCCGGGCTGCGACGCGCGGTGGCGCCGGTCTACTCCCTGATGGTGGCCACGGAGCCGCTGCCCGAGCGCGTGTGGGAGACGATCGGGCTGGCCGACCGCCCGACGTTCACCGACGCCCGGCACCTCGTCATCTACGGCCAGCGGACGCGCGACGGCCGCCTGGCGTTCGGGGGTCGCGGGGCGCCGTACCACTTCGGCTCGCGCATCCGTGCGTCGTACGACCGTGAGCCACGGGTCTTCGCGGACCTCCGGGACGTGCTGCGCGGTCTCCTGCCGCAGCTCGACGGCGTCGCCTTCACCCACCAGTGGGGCGGGTGCCTGGGCATCGCCCGGGACTGGGCCGCGTCCGTCGGCCTGGACCGTGCGACCGGGCTGGGCTGGGCCGGGGGGTACGTCGGTGACGGGGTCGCCACGACCAACCTCGCCGGGCGCACCCTGGCCGACCTGGTCACCGGCGCCGACAGCGACCTGGTGACGCTGCCGTGGGTGGGCCACCGCAGCCGGCGCTGGGAGCCCGAACCGCTGCGCTGGCTGGGCATCAACGCAGGGCTGCGCGCCGCGACCTTCGCCGACACCGAGGAGCGCTGGACCGGGCGTCCGTCGCGCGTGGCCAGGTTGCTGGCGCCGTTCACCGGGGGACACTGAGCCGCCGATGACGCGCTCTGAGACGGCCCGAGGGCGCCCCAGCGTCCGACTAGAGTGCCCGTGGGGGGCTCGACGAGTCCGGGAGGCAGCGTGATCAAGGGTGAGATGGGGCGCGACGGCGACAGCCCGCTCGTGAGCCGACGCCCCCACCGCAACCCGATCGACCCGCTCTCCAAGTCGATCATCGAGATGCTCCAAGTCGACGGGCGGCGGCCCTACGACAGCATCGCCGAGGAGCTCAGCGTCTCCGAGGAGACGGTGAGCCAGCGGGTCAAGCAGCTGACCGAGGCCGGCGTCATCCAGATCACCGCGGTCTCCGACCCGTTGCAGCTGGGGTTCGCGAGACAGGCGATGCTCGGTCTCAAGGTGGAGTCCTCGCTGGTCAAGCAGGTCGCCCAGCAGCTGGCGGCGATCACCAGCGTCGTCTACGTGGTGATCACCGCCGGGGACTTCGACGTCATCGTCGAGGTCGTAGGTGAGAGCGACGCCCACCTGCTCGAGCTGGTCACCGCCAGCGTCCGGCCGATCCCGGGCGTGCTGTCGATCCACACCTTCCTCTACCTGGAGCTGGAGAAGCAGACCTACACCTGGGGCGTGCGCTAGGCAGCACGCTGCGGTGGCCTCGACATCGAGCGTTGTCGGGCCCTGCCACGATGGGCCGCGATGACCTTCACCACACGCCCCACGCTCTCGGGCACCTTCGGCATGGTGTCCTCCACCCACTGGCTCGCCTCGCAGTCCGCACTGCGGATGCTGGAGCTCGGCGGCAACGCCTTCGACGCCGCAGCGGCCGGGGGGTTCGTGCTCCACGTCGTGGAGCCGCACCTGAACGGCCCCGGCGGCGACATGCCCGCCATCGTGGCCACGGCGACCGATCCGACGCCGCGGGTGCTGTGCGGCCAGGGACCCGCTCCCGCAGCGGCCACCCCGGAGGCGTTCGCGGCGATGGGTCTCGACCACGTGCCCGGCTCGGGGCCGGTGGCCGCCTCGGTCCCCGGCGCGGTGGACGCCTGGCTGCTGCTGCTGCGCGACCACGGCAGCCTGCCGCTGGCGACGGTCCTCGAGCCGGCCATCGGCTACGCCCGCGACGGCCACCCGCTGCTCGGCCGGGTGGCGGAGACCATCGAGCAGATGGAACCGCTGTTCCGGGAGAGCTGGACGACCTCGGCCGAGGTCTGGCTGCCCGGGGGTGCGGTCCCCCGCGCGGGGGCGCTGTTCGCCAATCCCCGCTACGCGGACGTGCTCGAGCGGCTGGTGGACGCAGCGACGCCGGCCGGACGCCGACGTCGCCGCGCAGGCCCAGTCCGCCCGGGACGCCTGGTCCCGGGGCTTCGTCGCGGAGGCCGTCGAGTCGTTCCGGTCCACGCAGTGGCGGCACGCGGGCGGCGAGATGCTGCCCGGCCTGGTGGCCGGGTCCGACCTGGCGGCGTACTCCGCGACCTGGGAGGCGCCGGTGGTGGCCGACTGGCACGGCGTCCAGGTCGCGAAGACCGACCTGTGGGGTCAGGGGCCGGCGCTGCTCCAGGTGCTGGCGATCCTCGACGCCCTCGGCCCCGAGGCCCTGGACCCGGCGTCGGAGCAGGGCATCCACGCCGTCGCGGAGGCCTGGAAGCTGGCGATGGCCGACCGCGAGGCCTGGTACGGCGACCGGAGCCCGGTCACCGCGACCGACCTGCTCGACCCGGCGTACGTCCACCGGCGGGCCGCGCTGGTCGGCGAGACGCGCCGACCGCGACCTGCGTCCTGGACGCGTCGGGGGTCGCGAGCCGCGCCTGGCCGCCCACGTACGCCGCCTGCTGGCCGGCGAGGCCACGGGACGGTCGGCCGACGTCACCACCGGCGAGCCGACCGTGCGGCGCGACGGCACCGTCCGCGGGGACACCTGCCACCTCGACGTCGTGGACCGCTGGGGCAACATGATCTCCGCGACGCCCAGCGGCGGCTGGCTGCAGAGCTCGCCGGCGATCCCGGAGCTGGGGTTCTGTCTGGGCACCCGCTCGCAGATGTTCTGGCTCGACGAGGGGCTGCCCGCCTCGCTCGTGCCCGGTGCACGGCCGCGGACGACGCTGACACCGACGCTGGTCTCCCGGGACGGGGAGCCGGTGCTGGCCTGCGGCTCCCCCGGCGGCGACCAGCAGGACCAGTGGCAGTCGCTGTTCCTGCTGCGCCACCTCGTCGGCGGCCTGGACCTGCAGGAGGCCATCGACGCGCCGATGTTCCACACCACCAGCTTCCCGGGCAGCTTCGACCCGCGGGAGATGGAGCCGGGCGTGCTCGTCGTCGAGGACCGCATGGCCGCGGACGTGCTGGACCGGCTCGCCGCGCGCGGTCACGAGGTCGTCCGGCAGGGGCCGTGGTCGCTCGGCCGGATGTGCGCGGTGAGCCGCGACCCCGAGTCCGGGCTGCTGGCCGCGGGGGCGAACCCGCGCGGCATGCAGGGCTACGCCGTGGGGCGCTGATCGCTCGGCCGTCAGCCCTTCCGGGGTTGCGGCGGACGCATCGCGCCGTTGAAGGCGAGCGCCTTGGCCCGGTCTCCCTTGACCTTCAGGGTGCCGGTGAGCACTCCGCGGACCGGGTGCAGCTGGCCGGTGGCGAGGCGCAGGAAGTCGGCGCCGTCGCAGGAGATCGTGGCGTCCCGGCCCTGCCCCTCGGGAGGTGCGGTCTCGACCGTGCAGGCTCCGTCGGCGACGTGCACGGCGTAGCGGTCGACCCCGCCGTCGGCGCGACCGCCGATGCGGAAGCCCACCGAGAGCCGCATCCGCTCGGCCTTGCCGGTGTCGATGAACTCCGGGAGGCGCCGGAAGACCTCGGTCAGCACGACCGGGCGGAATCCGCCGCCCATCACGGCGCGCAGGTGCTTGACCGGGGTCCGGGCCACGGCCGTGGCCACGTCCACCGGGTCGAGGGCGGTGGGGTCCACGCCTGCGTGTCCGCTGCCGGGCACGCTGAACACCGTGCCCACGTCGAGCGCGAGCGCCTCGTCGCCCTCGACGCCGAGCTCGGCGCCGAGGTAGAGCAGGGCGGCGTTGGCCTGGCCGCTGACCAGGCGCAGGTAGGCCACCGGGTCCAGCGCGATGGTCACGTCGGGTCGGGCGTCGCTCCCGGCCTGCGTCACCACCCCGCCCGCGAAGCGCAGCGTGTGGCGCTCCACGTCGCCGCGGCCGCGGCGCAGCTCGAAGCGCACCACACCGGTCACGGCCGGCAGGCGGGCGGGATCGGCGAAGTCGGCGAACCGGGCCACCAGCGCGCGGATCGCGACGTCGCGCACCTGCGGCAGCGCCAGCATCCGCCGAAGCTCCTCGTCGGCGGCGGCGCCGATCAGGCCGGCGACCTCGAGGGCCGGGGTGGTGGTGAAGTGGCGCTCGACGTCGTCGGCGGAACCGGCGGCGAACCGGTCGCTGGGCTCAGGCATGTGGCTCCCGTGGGGCGTGGTGTGCGCCGACGTTAGCCCGGGAGGTGGGTCCGCGGCGCCATCCTCGGGCCGCGTCGCGGTCGGGAGAGCCCGGCGAGCTCGACGAGCCGCTGGACGCGGTGGCGGTGTCCGGCGTACGGCTCCAGCAGCTCGGCGAGGCCTGCGTCGTCGACCGGGGTGCCGGTCAGGACGTACCCGACGTTGGCCGCGACGTGGTAGTCACCGAAGCTCACCGAGTCGGCGTCCCCCATCGCGCGGGACCGCACCTCGGCGCTGGTCCACACGCCGATGCCGGGCAGCGTGCGCACCCGGCGGTCGAACTCGGCCGGGGACTCCCGGCCCGCGCGCTCCAGCGCCGGCGCCACCCGGGCGACGTGCTGGACCGGTCGCGAACGAGCGCCGTCGACCGGCATCCGCAGCCACTCCCACGACGGGATCGCGCGCAGCTGCGCCGGGGTCGGCTGGACCCACAGCCGTACGGCCGGGTCCTGCTCGCTGGGCGGACCGGGCGCGCGCTCGCCGTACCGGTGCACGAGCGAGCGGAAGCCGCGGAACGCCTCGCCCCCGGTCACCTTCTGCTCCAGGATCGCCGGCACCAGCGACTCCATCACCAGCCCGGTGGCGCCCAGCCGCCAGTTCCCGTGCCGGCGCCAAGCGGCGGCGATCGGCGGGTGCCGGGGCTCGAACCCGGACGGGTCGTCCTCGGCGCCGAGCATCCGGGGCAGCGAGTCCAGCACCCACTCCGCCCCGCTCCCCCAGGCCTGCGCGGTGACCGTCCCCGCGGCCGGCTCGCTGACCAGGCGCAGCGACGTGGGGCCCTCGGGTGTGCGGATGCCGCGCCAGATGGCGCCGTCCGGCGTGGTCCGGAAGGTCGGGTCGGCGCTCCCGCGGCGGTGGGTCGCGAGCACCTGGCCCACCGGGCACGGCCAGTGCGGTCGCCACACGCGGGTGCGCGGGAGCGACGTGACGGCCATGCCCGCAAGGGTAGGTCGCGGCCGGTGCCCGGGTGGGTGCCGGCTGGCACCATGGCCGCATGCTGCTGGCACGACTCGTCGAGGTCTCCGCCGAGGTGGCCGTCACCGGCCCGCGCCTGGGCAAGCGCGACCTGATCGCCGACCTGCTGCGGGAGGCGGCCGCCGGTCCGGTCGACGAGATCGACATCGCCGCCTCCTACCTCTCCGGCACCCTGCGCCAGCGCCGCACCGGGGTGGGGTGGCGCGGGCTGGCCGACCTGCCGGTCCCGGCGGAGGAGGCGAGCCTCTCCCTGTCGGAGGTCGACGCCGCTCTCGAGCAGGTCAGCGTCCTGGCCGGGTCGGGCTCGGCCGCGGCGCGGCGTACGGCGGTGGCGGAGCTGTTCGGTCGGATGACCGCCGCCGAGCAGGAGTTCCTGCGCAACCTGGTGACCGGCAACGTGCGCCAAGGGGCGCTCGACTCGGTGATGCTCGACGCGGTCGCGCAGGCGGCGGAGCTGCCGGTCAAGTCGGTGCGGCGCGCGGCGATGTTCAGCGCGTGGACGGGACCGATCGCCGTGGCTGCGCTGACCCGGGGGGCCGACGCGCTCGCGGAGTTCAGCATGCTGGTCGGGCGGCCGATCCGGCCGATGCTCGCCGGGACCGCGCCCGACGTGGCCGCCGGGGCGCAGAAGGTCGGCGAGGACGGCGAGTTCGCCGTCGACACCAAGCTGGACGGCATCCGGATCCAGGTGCACAAGCACGGTGACGAGATCTCGGTGTTCACCCGCAGCCTCGACGAGGTCTCACCCCGCCTGCCCGAGGTGGTCGCGCTCACCCGGTCGCTCGACGCCACCGACCTGATCCTCGACGGGGAGGCGCTCACCCTGGACGAGGACGGCCGGCCACGGCCCTTCCAGGAGACCGCCTCGACCACGTCGCGGCACGAGGGTGCGACCGGCATCCGGCCGTTCTTCTTCGACCTGCTGCTCCACGAGGGCGACTCGCTGGTCGAGGCCCCCACGCACGAGCGGCTGGCCCGTCTGGACGCCGTCGTGCCCGAGGAGCTCCGGGTCCGCCGGCTGGTGACCGGCTCCGCCGACGCGGCCCAGCGGTTCTTCGACGAGGCGGTCGCCGACGGGCAGGAGGGGGTGATCCTCAAGCGTCTCGACGCGCCGTACGACGCCGGGCGCCGCGGGTCCGGCTGGGTCAAGGTCAAGCCCCGGCACACCCTCGACCTCGTCGTGCTGGCGGTGGAGTGGGGCAGCGGACGACGTCAGGGCTGGCTGTCGAACATCCACCTCGGGGCCCGCGACGGCGACGGGTTCGTGATGCTGGGCAAGACGTTCAAGGGGATGACCGACGAGACCCTCGCCTGGCAGACCGAGAGGTTCCTCGGGCTGGAGACCCACCGCGAGGGGCACGTGGTGCACGTGCGGCCCGAGCAGGTGGTCGAGATCGCCTTCGACGGCGTCCAGCGCTCCACCCGCTACCCCGGCGGCGTCGCGCTGCGTTTCGCCCGGGTGCTGCGCTACCGCGACGACAAGTCGCCGCAGGAGGCGGACGCCCTCGAGACGGTGCGGGGCCATCTGTAGGAGGAGCGGCACCTGCCGCGCGGGGGGACTGCTCGGTCTGCGGGGTCGGGGCCTGCGGGGACCGGCGCAGCCACCTACTCCGGAGGTGCGCTGCCGTGCCGGTGCACCACCTTCCACGCACCGGCCTCGCGCCGGTAGATCTGCGTGACCCGCAGGGTGTAGGTGCGCGGCTCGCCGTCGACGGATGCGGAGGTGTGCTCGAGACCCACCGTGTAGGCGGTGTCCCCGCGCACCTCGGCGTCCAGGAGCTCGAGCTCGAAGGACGTGCAGTCCGACATGCTCTCGGCGAGGTGGGTGAACAGGGCGTCCAGCTCGTCCGGCCCGCTCGCGTTGCGCCAGGCGCCCAGCACGGACACCGGGTCGTGGCGGGACCAGATGGCCCGGCGCGGCCCGGCGTCGCCGTTGTGGAGGGCGATCTCTGCGTCGACGAGGACCGACTGCACCCACGTCACGAACTCTTCGTGCGAGTCCACGCCTCGATGATGCTCCGGATCGAGGTCGATGACCACCCGTCGAGGCGTTGAGCGATGCGTCTGGCTCTACGTTGTCTGGCGGCGGCAGCGACGTCCCAGAAACGACCCCGCCGATGTCGGTCCGGGTCTACGGTTCCCGGGAGGGCACGACCGAGGTTCACGGCTCTGTGATCTGCCAGATGGAGCTCTCGAGGGCCATGGGCTGCGGAGCCAATCGTCACTTCGCAGCCCACTGGCGAAGCGCGCTTGCGTGAAGGGCGGATTCATGTCAGACACGACTCGGGTCGCTGTGCTCATCGACTGCGACAACATCAGTCCCAAGCTCGCGGCAGCCTTGCTCGGTGAAACGAGCCGGTACGGCACGGCAACCGTCAAGCGCGGCTACGGGGACTGGTCGAGCGTGCATCTGGCTGGTTGGCGTGCGGCACTGCCGGCGCTTGCCATCCAGCCCGTTCAACAGTTTGCGTATGTCGCCGGCAAGAACTCCAGCGATGCTGCTCTGATCGTGGAAGCCATGGACCTTCTGTACTCGGCCAGCGTCGATGTGTTCTTCGTCGTGTCGGGTGACAGCGACTTCACGCCGCTCGTGAGGCGAATACGAGAGTCCGGTCGCAAGGTCTACGGCATTGGTCCACGCACCGCGCACGTCTCCTATGTCAACACCTTCGATCGATTCACCTTCACCGAGGTCCTGGCCCGAGACACCCCAGCAGTCGCCTCGCACGAGGGTCAGGCGCCCCCTGAGATCACCCACGACGAAACACTGACGGCGGTTGCCGAGGTCGTACCGGGACCGGATGTCGTCGGCGGAGAGCCGTTGCCCTTGCCGGACCTCCACGACGTCGTGAGTGTCGCGATCGAGGCCTCGCAAAAGGATGACGGATGGGCCATCTTGGCCACTGTCGGCTGGTACATCGTCAACAACACCCCGTCCTTCGACTCACGCAACTACGGCTTCCCCAAGCTGGGGGGGGCTTGATCCGGTCTCTTCCATACGTCGAGGTGCGAGAGGTACCCGACCACAACGGCGCGATGCAGCTCCACGTTCGGTTGCGTGACGGCGCCTAGCCCGCTGCGCGGCGCCCCAGGTGCTCCGGTGGGCTGGGGTCGAGGCGCGGACTGATGCTGCACTGGCCGCTGGCATCCGGGGTAAGACGCCGTCCGAAGACGTCCACGTCAACAGACAGGTGTCGGCCCGAGGCCCCAAGCAGTGCTCGCGAAGATGGTCTTCCCCGACTGGACGTTGCCGGTTCAGTACCGATGATCTTCGACAATCCCCGCGCGCGGGCAGGCGGCTGCTCGTCATTGAGCGCAGGGCTGGCTACTACTCCCTGCGGTGGAAGGTGATGGTGCCGTCGGGGTGGTGCTGGGTGTCGTAGGTGGGGTCGTGGACCCGTCTGTGATGGTGCGGACAGAGCAGCCGCCCCGTCTGGACGTTGGTCTTGCCGCCGCGGGACCAGGGGGTGTCGTGGTGGGCGTGGCACATGCCGGGGGCTGTTTGGCAGCCGCGGGTGGTGCAGCCGCCGTCGCGCACCGCCATCGCCAGGCGCATGGCTTCGGTGTGCAGGCGTCGTTTGCGGCCGACGTCGAGGACCTGGCTGCGACCCCCGAGGACCAGGGGGATGATCCCGGCGCGGCAGGCCAGCCGGCGTGCCTCGGCAGCCGAGATGCGGCCGCCGGTGTCCAGGGTGCACACCCCGGCGGTCTCCATGTCGGCCAGCAGTTGCTCGAGGGTCATCGTGACCACCACGGTGGCCCCGCAGCCGCCGGTCTTGGGCAGGTCTTTGACGCTGATGGACTCCAGCAGCTGGGTCAGGGCGATGCCGTGGCGCACCGGGGTGGGCAGGTCGGGGTCGATCCCGGAGTCGCGGTCCATCGCCACCGCCGCTTCGGACGTGCCCTCGGGGGGTTGCGTCGGGTTCGACCAGCGGGGGCGGCTGGGTGAGGCCAGGGCGAGGATCATCTTGGTCAGCATCTGCCCGTGCAGCGCCGGGATGCGGAACCGGCCGTGGCAGGTGCCTTCGTCGTCCTCCCACAGGCTCAGCGTGGTGCGGCGCAGTGCCTGGGCTTCTTCGCGCTCGAGAGCTTTGCCCTCGAACTGGTCGGCGACCTCGGGGGCGATCACCTCGAAGACCCTGCGGCCCAGGATGCGCAGCTCCTTGGCGTCGTGGTGCGCCGCCAGCCCCACCAGATGGGTCTCCGCGGCCAGCCTCTGTTCGGCGGTGACCGCATAGGCGCCGGTGCGGGGCAGCCGGTCCAACGCCGCGACGATGGCCCGCGACTGGGCGAGGTTCACCGCACCATGGGCCATCGCGGACGACAACAAATCGTGGTGCTCCAACCGTTGGGCGTGGCGCAGGTCCGAGCGGGCGTCGCGGCGTACCTGCCGCGTCTGCACCGCCACCCAGTCCGCCGCGGTCGGGGCGCCGGTCTGCACGGTGGCCTCGGTCTGCTCGGCGTGGGCCAGCAGCCGCAGCCGCAACGCCGCGACCATGGCCTCGTGACGAGCCAGATCCAGCAGCGCCTCGCGCGTCTCCTCGGGGCTCATCGAGAGCAGCGGAACCTCCGCGACCCCGTCCAACAGACCGGTGACCTGGCGCGTGCAGTCGGTCACCGGGTGCTCCTGTTGCCCCTCGTCCCGACTGCTGCTCATGGGTGAATTCAAGCACCGACCACTGACAGCGAAGGGCCTCTGACCTGCGGTTTCGTCCACTCTGCGAGACCGTGGAGAAGAATCTATGACCGCCGGGTCCTGGGGGTTCGGGGCCCTGCCTCAGGGTGGTTTCGACAGGCTCAACCAGCGTGGGGTGCGGTTGCCTTCCGGCGTTCGGGGTCTCGACTGACCACTCCCTTGACAGGCTCCGGACAAGCGCGACTCGACCAGCAGACCGATGTCGAAGGGCTCGACCGGCGCGGGTCTGCGATGCTCGGCCCGGTGGAGTCAACGGACGTGCTGGACCTGCTCGACGCGTTCGACGAGGCAGGGATCCACTACTGGCTCGACGGCGGTTGGGGGGTGGACTGCCTGCTCCTGGAACAGACCAGAACGCACGGCGACCTGGACCTGGTGCTGCCGCGGTGGGACCTGGACCACGCGACCCGGCTCCTGACCTCCCGCGGGTTCGCGATCATCCGCGACTGGCTGCCCACCTCGCTGGCACTGCGCGACGCGGGCGGCAGGGAGGTCGACCTCCACCCCGTGGACCCGACCCCCGACGGGGGTGGCCACCAGCTGCTCCCGGACGGCGAGCGGTGGCACTACGGGGCCCCGGTCGTGGGCGGGATCCTCGACAGGAGCGTCCGGTGCGCGTCGGCCGAGGACCAGCTGCGCATGCACCAGGGGTACGACCCGAGGCCGGTCGACATCCAGGACGTGCACCGCTTGGCGGAGCACTTCCGGCTCCCGGTCCCACCGCCGTACGACACACTCGGCGCCGGCGCTCCCTAGGTCAGGCTCCCCGGGCCTGGCACCGCGTCGGCAGGCGGACACCGACCCCTCGCTTGCGCGACGAGCCCGAACCCCGGGCATGGACCCGGCACGCGGTTTCGACAAGCTCAACCGGCGTTAGGCAGCGCCTGCTTTCCGGCGCACGGGGTCTCGACCGATCGCTCGCTTCGACATGGACACATGCAGTGCCCGCTCGACGCACCACGACGTACACGCAGTGCCCGCTCGACGCACCACGACGTACACGCAGTGCCCATCCGGCGCACCACGGCGTACACCGACTGCCCGCTCGGCGCACCACGGCGTACACGGACTGCCCGCTCGACGCACCACGGCGTACACCGATCGCCCGGTGGCGGGCACGCGCGCGGCGTCCTACGCTCGGGCTCGGTCGCCGGTGAGGGCGGCGCGAAGGAGGCGTCCCATGGCCGTCGTCGTCGAGGTGCTGGTGCACGGTGCGTCCCACGCGGACCACGACCTGCTCGACGCCCGCGTCGAGCAGGCGTTCAAGGCACGAGGTGGGCCCCCGACGGGTCTCATGCTCCACCTGACGCGACCCGAGGGAGACGGCTTCCTGCTCCTCGACGTGTGGCGCAGTGAGACGGAGATGCAGCCGTTCTTCGACGAGGTCGTGCTGCCGCACCTGGCGGAGGCGGGCCTCTCGCACGACCCACCGCGGATGGCTCCCGTGTGGTCGCTCGGCCGTCCCTGAGCAACCTGACCACCATGCCCGCCGGCATTGCCGGAGTCCCAGCTCACGGCGGGGTGGCGCACGGAGTCCCGGCGCACGGCGGGGTGGCGCGCCACGGCCGAGCCGCACACGTGCGGCACACGTGTGTAAACCGGAGTTGCACTACGATCACGGCATGGCCGACGCACGCACCCCGACCCGGCAGCCGGCCGCCGTACGCCGCCGCGCGCGCGAGCGGGAGATCCTGGAGGCTACCCGGCGGCTCTTCGACGAGACCGGCGTCCGGGACGCGCAGATCGAGGACATCGCCCGCGCGGTGGGCGTCAACCGGGCGATCATCTACCGCCACTTCAGCGGCAAGGAGGAGCTGTTCGCGCTCACCCTGGTCAGCTACCTCGAGGACCTCGAGACACGTCTCCGCGCCGCGGCGAAGGGCCGCCGCTCCCCCACCACGCGACTCGCGGCCGTGGTCGAGGCGTTCGTCGACTTCGGTCTGGAGTACCCCGCCTTCGTCGACTGTGCGCAGACCCTGATGCGCCGCCCGGGTCCTGAGCTGCTCGAGGAGATCAGCGAGAGCTCGCTGTTCCGCCTCGGCCGCGGCATCTCGGCGTGCCTGGCCGTGCTCAGCGAGGTGCTGGAGGCGGGGAACGCCGCGGGCGACTTCCGCGTCGCGGACCCGACGCTGCTGGCCAACCACATGTACGCCAGCGGGCTCGGCGCCCTGCAGCTCGCGCGGGTCGGCATGCTGGTCAAGGAGTCCGCTCCGGGCATTCCGGCGATCTCCCCGGTCTCCCCGGAGGACGTCCGCGCCTACGTGGTCGCCACCGCCAAGGCGCTGGCCACGAGCTGACCGTGTGGGCGTCGCGTCACCGACGCGGTCCCGCACGGTGTGCCGGAAGAGACGTGGACCCGGCGGGCGCACCCGGCGGACCGGGTGCGCCCGCACCGTGGTGCGAGCCGAGGCCGGCCCTAGCGCTCCAGGATCGCGGTGACGCCCTGGCCGCCCGCGGCGCAGATGGAGATCAGGCCGCGGCCCGAGCCCTTCTGCTCCAGGATCTTGGCCAGGTTGGCCAGGATCCGGCCACCGGTGGCGGCGAACGGGTGTCCCGCGGCGAGCGAGGAGCCGTTGACGTTGAGCTTGGCCCGGTCGATCGAGCCGAGCGGGGCGTCGAGGCCGAGGCGCTCCTTGCAGAACACCGGGTCCTCCCACGCGGCGAGCGTCGAGAGCACCTGCGAGGCGAACGCCTCGTGGATCTCGTAGTAGTCGAAGTCCTGCAGGCTCAGGTTGTTGCGCTCGAGCATCCGCGGCACGGCGTAAGTCGGCGCCATCAGCAGCCCCTCGCCCCCGTGCACGAAGTCGACGGCGGCGGTCTCGGCGTCGGCGAAGTACGCCTGCACCGGGATCCCGTGCTCCTGGGCCCAGTCCTCCGAGGCGAGCAGCACCGTGGAGGCACCGTCGGAGAGCGGGGTCGAGTTGGCCGCGGTCATCGTCGCCGCCTCGCCCTTGCCGAAGACGGGCTTGAGCGTGGCGAGCTTCTCCAGCGAGGAGTCGGCGCGCAGGTTCTGGTCGCGCTCCAGGCCGTTGAACGGCGTGACGAGGTCGTCCTGGAAGCCGCGGTCGTAGGAGGCAGCGAGGTTGTGGTGCGAGGCGACCGCGAGCTCGTCCTGGGCCTCGCGGGTGATCTGCCACTCCAGCGCGGTCAGCGCGGCGTGCTCGCCCATGGACAGCTTGGTGCGCGGCTCCCCGTTCTGCGGGACCGCTGGCACGATGTCGCCGGGGCGGAGCTTGGCCAGGGCAGCGAGTCGCTGCCCGTTGGTCTTCGCCCGGTTGAGCTCGAGCAGGACACGGCGCAGGCCCTCGCCGACCGCGATCGGGGCGTCGGAGGTGGTGTCCGCCCCACCGGCGATCCCGGCATCGATCTGGCCGAGTGCGATCTTGTTGGCCACATAGATGCTGGCCTGCAGCCCGGTGCCACAGGCCTGCTGCAGGTCCGTGGCCGGGGTCTCGGCCGCCAGCTTCGAGCCCAGCACGCTCTCGCGGGTCAGGTTGAAGTCACGGCTGTGCTTGAGCACGGCGCCGGCGACGACCTCACCGAGACGCTCGCCCTCGAGACCGAAGCGGGCCACCAGCCCGTCGAGCGCCGCGGTCAGCATCTCCTGGTTGGACGCGGTGGCGTAGACGGTGTTGGAACGGGCGAAGGGGATCCGGTTGCCGCCGAGCACGGCGACGCGGCGAGTGGTGGGCTGCATCTGGGCATCTGCTCCTACAGGTCGGGTGGTTCGCCCTCATCCTCGCGCCCCGGGCGGTGAAAGCAAACCGGGTGAGGGGCAGATCACCATTTCTGGACGCCGAGTTACACCCCTCGTTACATTGCAGGTCTACTGACCAGTAGGGACGATCGGACGACGCCGTCGTACCGTGGTGCCGCACCTCGTCCCCGCCCCCGTGCCCCGTCCCACGCCCGAGCAGACCAGAGGAAACCGAGAAGCAGATGACCGACCCCTACCAGTCCTTCGTCTCCAGCCCGATCGGCCGACTGTTCGTCAAGAACCTGGGCCTGCCCAACCCCACGCCGCTGACCCGCTGGTCCGAGGGTGCGCCCCTCGTCGACGGCACCGTGGTCACCGGCGGCGAGGGCCGGCTGGGCAAGGCGCTGACCGTCGCCCTGGACAACCTCGGGATCAGCAACGTGGGGGTGGCCCCGGAGGGCGAGAAGTTCCGCGCCCTGGTCTTCGACGCCTCCGGCATCACCGACTCCGCGGGGCTGCTCGCCCTGCAGCAGTTCTTCACCCCGCTGATGCGCAGCCTCACCGACAACGCCCGGGTGCTCGTGCTCGGCACCGTGCCCGAGCAGGTCACCGACGCGTCGGCCCGCGTCGCCCAGCGGGCTCTCGAGGGCTTCACCCGGTCCCTGGGCAAGGAGATCGGCCACGGCAGCACCGTCAACCTCCTCTACGTCGCCCCCGGCGCCGAGGAGACGATGGAGTCCACCCTCGCGTTCTTCCTGTCCCCCAAGAGCGCCTACGTGTCGGGCCAGGTGGCTCGCCTGGGCGGCACCGGTACGACGCAGGCCGCGCCGGTCGCCGACCGGACGGCACCCCTGACCGGCAAGGTCGCGATCGTGACCGGCGCCTCGCGCGGCATCGGGGAGCAGATCGCTCGCGTGCTGCACCGTGACGGCGCCACCGTGCTGGGGATCGACGTGCCCCAGGCGGCCAGCGAGCTGCAGGCCTTGATGCGGGAGCTCGACGGCGACCACCTCGTGCTCGACATCACCGGCAAGGACGCGCCCCAGCGCATCGCCCAGCACGTGCAGAAGAAGTTCGGGCAGGTGCACGCGGTCGTGCACAACGCCGGCATCACCCGGGACAAGAAGCTCGCCAACATGGCCGAGGACCGCTGGAGCTCGGTGATCGCGGTCAACCTCACCGCCCCGGAGCGCATCACCCGGGAGCTGCTCGACCAGGGTCTCGTCGCCGAGAACGGCCGCATCGTCGGCGTCTCCTCCATCGCCGGCATCGCCGGCAACGTCGGGCAGACCAACTACGCGGCCTCGAAGGCCGGCGTGATCGGTCTCGTCGACAGCCTCGCCGACGACCTCGAGGACGGCATCACCGTCAACGCCGTGGCCCCGGGCTTCATCATCACCCAGATGACCGCCCAGGTGCCCTTCGCCACCCGCGAGGTGGGCCAGCGGATGAACGCGATGAGC
The DNA here is from genome assembly GCA_963815595.1 of uncultured Actinomycetota bacterium. Classification (GTDB taxonomy): domain Bacteria; phylum Actinomycetota; class Actinomycetes; order Propionibacteriales; family Nocardioidaceae; genus Marmoricola. Next base: position 1,640,327 of record CAWFHA010000007.1, read on the forward strand.
CAGGGCGGGCTGCCCGTGGACGTGGCCGAGGCGATCGCCTGGTACCTCTCCCCCGGCTCCACGTCGGTCAACGGCAACGTCGTGCGCGTCTGTGGCCAGATGATGCTGGGCGCCTGACCTCCCGAGCCGGACACCCGTCCTTCCCGACCACACCGCGAGGAGCGAGATGACCGACCGCACCGTCGAGGGGCAGCCGAGCGCGCTGCCGACCCTGCTCAAGGCCGCGCTGCCCGTGCTGCCCGGGGTGAACCTGATCCCCGGCGTGGCCAAGAACGGCGGAGCGCTGCCGGACCTGACCCTGCACCGCCGGCAGCTGCACGTCGACCCGGAGCACGTGGCGGCGTACGCGCGTGTGTGCGGGTTCGAGCCCAGCCAGACGCTGCCGTTCACCTACCCGCACATGCTGGCCTTCCCGCTGCACATGGGGATCATGACCGACTCCGCGTTCCCGTTCCCCGCGATCGGCACCGTGCACCTGGCCAACACCGTCACCCAGCACCGACCGATCGCCCCGAGCGAGAGGCTGGACGTGAGCGCCACGGCGCAGGACCTGCGTCCGCACGCCAAGGGACGGGTCTTCGACCTGGTCACCACGGTGGCCTCCGGGGACGAGCCGGTGTGGGAGTCCACCTCGACGTACCTGCGCGTGGGTCGGGGCGACGACAAGGCCCCCGCGGAGCGGGCTCCGTTCGAGGTCGTGGCCGGCACCGGGGTGGAGTGGCGCCTGGGCGGCGGGCTGGGTCGCGAGTACGCCGCCGTCTCCGGTGACCACAACCCGATCCACCTCTACCCGTTCACCGCGAAGGCCTTCGGCTTCAAGCGCCAGATCGCCCACGGCATGTGGACCAAGGCACGGTGCGTGGCCGCGTTCGCCAACCGGCTGGGTGCCGGGTCCACGGTCGAGGTGGAGTTCAAGAAGCCGGTGTTCCTGCCCGGCCGGGTCGCGTTCGGCTCCCGGGTCGTGGACGGTGGGCTGGACTTCTCGCTCACCGATCCGCGCGCGGGTGCCCCCCACGTCGTGGGCCGCGCCCGTACCCGCTGACCTCAGCGGGGAATGCCGACCTGACGCGTGGTGGTCTGGTAGCCGCCGGCACCCGGCGTCCGCAGGGTGAAGGTCGCCGTGTCGGGCGTCCAGGTGCCGAGGTCGGTCACGCCGTCCCCGTTCCAGTCCCCGGTCACCGGCAGGTCGCCAGGAGACCCGAAGGCCACCGTGCGGGTGGCGTAGCCGTTGGCCCGACGCACGCGCAGCCGCCAGGTGGCCGTCTCCTGGTCGAAGACGCCCACCTCGTCGTAGCCGCGCCGGCTCCAGTCGCCCGCGACCGCCCGGTCACCCGCGGCTCCCCACGTGACCGTGCTGACCTGCCCGGACCCGCGTCGTAGGCGGAAGGTGTGGTCGCTCGCCCGGTAGGAACCGACATCGGTGACCCCGTCGCCGTCCCAGTCACCGCTCACGACGGTGTCGACGGCCGAGCCGACGCCGCCCACGGAGCTGGCCGCACCCGAGGGCGAGCGCATCGTGAACGCGGTGGTCATCAGGCGTCGGTAGCCGACCTCGGTGCCAGCCTCGCCGTCCCAGCTGCCGGTGAAGGGGCTGTCGTTGGGTCCGCCGAAGGCGAACTTGGTCCATCCGCCCGTGGCCCGGGACAGCCACCAGTCCGCGCTGCCGGCGGACGGGCGGTAGATCCCGATCTGCGCCGACCCGTCGCCGTCCCAGTCACCGGCGACCGGCCGGTCCCCGCAGTTGGCGGAGGTCACGGTCGAGCCGAAGCCGAACCGGGTGCGGTGGAAGTACGGCGGGAAGTAGGCGCCGTCCTTGCGCTGCTCGAAGTGCAGGTGGGGCCCGGTGGAGTTGCCGCTCGTGCCGAGGCGACCGATCAGGTCGCCCTGGTCGAGGTGCGTCCCCACGACGGTGGTGATGTTGCGCAGGTGGGCGTACAGCGTGCTGTAGCCGCCCCCGTGGTCGACGATCACGTGGTTGCCGTAGCTGTAGCGCAGCTTGGTCACGCGGACGACGACGCCGGGAGCGCTGGCGACCACGGGTTGGCCGAGGTCGTTCGGCGCATTGAAGTCCACGGTGTAGGAGCTCGGGGAGTGCGAGGACCGGGTGCTGCCGGTCCAGCGCTGGCCACACACGAACGGCAGCTCGAAGTCGGGACCGCTCGCGGGGTTCACCGAGGTGGTGCGCGCCGAGCTCGGACCCATCCGGCCGAACCCGTGCCCCCCGTCGCCCCGGGCCGCGGCCGGCGCGGCCGTCGTCGCGAGGGTCGCCACCAGGGCCGAGGCCCCCAGCACCGCCACGCCCAGCAATCGTGCTCGTCGACCCCGCACCGCACACCCCACTCGTCACTCTCGTCACACGGAGCGACAAAAGTAACTGAAGTAACGGCGTGTCGCGACCCGTATCCGACAATCGTGCGTTATTGGGAGGGCGCTGTCAGTCGAATCAGGCCCTCCTGGGCCACGCTGGCCACCAGTCGGCCGTCCTGGGCGAAGACCCGGGCCATGGACAGTCCCCGACCCCCCGAAGCCGAGGGCGAGACCTGGTCGTAGAGCCACCACTCGTCGGCCCGGAACGACCGGTGGAACCAGATCGAGTGGTCCAGCGAGGCGGCCTGCACCTGCGGGCTGCCGAGGGTCAGGTCGTGCGGGACCAGTGCCGCCCCGAGCAGGGTCATGTCGCTGGAGTAGGTGAACGCCGCCGTGTGCAGCAGCGAGTCGTCGGGCAGCCGGCCGTTGACCCGGATCCACAGGCGGACCCGCGCCGCGACGTCGGGGTCGGCGATCGCCCCGCCCGGTCGCGAGTTCCCGGCGTAGCGCACGTCGAGCGCGGCCCACTCCCGGGCCCAGTCCGCCGAGCGCTTGCCGTGCCCCGCGAGCACCTCGCCCAGGGTCGGGCACTCATCCGGTCCCGGCGTCGGGGGCATCGGATCCTGGTGGTCCAGGCCCTCCTCGGGGATCTGGTAGTTCAGGGTCATCGCGAAGATCGGCCGCCCATGCTGGCGGGCGAGCACGCGACGGGTCGCGAAGCTGCGCCCGTCGCGGACGCTCTCGACGTCGAAGACGATCGGCACGGTCGTGTCCCCGGGGCGCAGGAAGTAGGAGTGCAGCGAGTGCACGTCGTAGGGGTCCGGGACGGTGCGGGACGCCGCCACCAGCGCGTGCGCGGCCACCTGCCCGCCGAAGACGCGCTGGAGCGAGGTGTCGGGCTGGCGGCCCCGGAACAGGTTGTCCTCGATCACCTCGAGGTCCAGGAGCGCCATCAGCTCCTCGACGGATGCAGGCACGCTCGGTCTACTCCTCGGGCTCTTCGAGTCGGGCCAGGAACTGCTCGAACTGGGCGCCGATCTCCTCACCGCTGGGCAGCGGCTCGTCGTCGGCGAGCAGGTTGGCCGCCTGGCTGTGGTACGCGTCGTACTGCTGCTCGAGACCGGAGACCACCTCGCGCACGTCGTCGGAGTCCGCGATCTGGGTGGCGATCTCCACCTGGCGGGTCTCCCCCGCCTCCTTGAGCGACTCGAGCTCCCACTCCAGGCCGCTCACGTCCTCCAGCCCCTCCAGCAGCGCCACCGCCGCCTGCGGGTAGTCGAACTGCGCCACGTAGTGGGGGATGTGCGCGACGAAGCCGAGCGCGTCGTGACCCCACTCCCCGAGCCGGAGCTCGAGGAGGGACTGCGCGCTGGCAGGCACCCGGATCTCGCCCCGCCAGACGTTCTCCTGCACGAGCAGGTCCGAGGACGTCGCGTGGTTGGTCAGCTGCACCGGCCGGGTGTGCGGCACCGCCATCGGCACCGAGCCGAGCGAGATCACCCGGCGCACCCCGAAGTGCTGCACCACGGCTCGCGCCGCCCGGGCGAAGGCCTCCCACCGGATGTCGGGCTCGGGGCCGGTCAGCAGGAGGTACGCCGACCCGTGGAGGTCCTGCATCAGCCGCACCACCAGACGCGGCGCCTCGTAGTCGGCGTAGTGGTCCTCGACGAAGGTCAGCGGCGGACGTCGCGCCCGGTAGTCGTAGAACTCGTCGACGTCGAAGCTGGCCACGACCCGACCGGGCTGCTCGCCTGCCAGGTGTGCGGCCGCCAGCGCAGAGGCGTTGCCGGCGTCGAGGAAGCCCTCCAGCACCGTGACCAGCACCGGACCCTCGGCGGGTCCCGTCAGCTCGGGGACGTCGTCGACGATGTGCACGAACCGTGCCTCGGTCACCAGGCCTCCTCAGGGCATCGAGCTGCGTCACCACCGATGCCACCACCCTAGGGGCTGCGTCCCGACCGGGGTACGCGGGCGGCTGTGCCGGGCCGACGGTCGGGCCGACGGTCGGGCCCACGGTCGGGCCGACGGTCGGACCGGTGGTCGGGCCGGTCGCCCTCAGCCGTAGATGCTGCGGATGCGGGCGGCCGCCCGGCGCGCGAGCTCGGCGCCGTCGAGGCCGAGCACCTGCAGCAGCACCCGGTCCTGGGCCGCGTCGTCGGTGCCGGCGCCGTCGTTGTGCATGGCGGCGACCAGCTCCCACAGTCGCGCCTCGCCGAGGGTCTCGGCGATGTAGTCGCACGCCATCCAGCTCAGCGCGTAGTGCCACTCCTGGTCCTCGCCGTTGAACCCGGGCGAGGCCGGGAGGCCCCCGACCGGCTGGCGCGCACGGTCGACGGCCGCCGTGGGGATGATGCGGTCGCGAGCGGGCACCTCACGGGCGCCGAGGTACTCCGCGATCCCTTCGGAGACCCAGGCAGGTGCTCCGTCGTCGCGGGTCCCGATGGCGACGTGGCTCAGCTCGTGGCGGGTGATCCGGCCCAGGAACGGCTGGCCGGCCGCCACCGAGCTCGGCATCAGCAGCATCCGGGTGGAGGCCACGCGGGCGCGCTCCGGCTCGGCGTACGTCGGGAAGGTCATCGCCCCGAGGTGGTCGATTGCTCCCCCCGGGACGTCGCGGAAGGAGCGGAGCACGCGGGGAGTCGCCACGCTGTAGACCACCACCCGGCCGGTCCAGCCGAACGGCAGCGCCCCGTCCAGCTCCTCGATCCCGTCGCGGACGGCGGCGAGCACCGACTCCGCCTGGTCGCGGGTGCGTCGGTCGAAGACCCCGAGCACCCCGGGGGCGCTGCGGACGGTGACGGCGGTGAGGTCCCACGGCGCCGGGGTGCCGTGCAGCATCAGGTCACCGCCCGCGGTGCGCTCGGACTCGATCCTGGCCCGTCGCCCGTCGAAGGAGAAGGCGAAGCCCACCACGCGCCGGACCGGCACCCGGTCGAAGCCGTCGAGCTGCACGGTGAGCACCACCTCGGGGACGTGCACCGCCCGACCTCCCGGCGTGCGCGACTCCCCCGGCCACTCCCCGGCCGTGACCTCGTAGCCGAACTCCGCGAGCGGAAGCTGCACGAGGTTGCGGAAGTAGCGGCGCTGCCGCGTCACCAGGTCCGCGTCGCCGCGGTCGACGTGACGCAGGAACAGCGCCAGGTCCTGCGTGCGCACGGCCCGCGCACGCGTGTCGAGGACCCGCTGCTCCGCGGCGCGCACCTGGGTCGGGGTGAGGGCCGGGGCGGGGGCGGGGGCGGCGTCCGCGGGCGGCTCGGTGTCGCTGCCGGCCGCGCAGCCGGTCAGCCCCAGGAGCAGGGCGACCGCGACCCCCGCGAGCGCGGCGGTACGACCGTTGCGGCCGGGGCGACCGGGGCGACCACCCGGGGCCGGGCGCCGGTCAGTCGCGTCGGCTGGGGTCGACCCGGGGGGCGACATCGAGGTCGTCCTCGACGCGGTCCAGGGCGGTGACGTCCTCGACGATGCCGCGGGCGAGCGCCTGCGCGGTGAGGCCCAGCCGCTCGAGGATCGCGTCACGCTTGGCATGGTCGAGGAACTCCTGCGGCACTCCGTGCACCCGCACGGGGGTCTCCACCCGCTCGTCGTTGAGCAGCTGCAGCAGGGTGGAGCCGCATCCACCGACCCTGCCGTTGTCCTCAACGCAGACGACCAGCCGGTGGTCACGCGCCAGCCCCACCACGGCGGGGTCCCAGGGCTTGACCCAACGGGGGTCGACCACGGTGACCCCGATGCCCTGGTCGGCCAGCCGGCCGGCCACCTCCACCGAGACCGACGCCATCGCGCCGATCCCGACGATGAGGACGTCGCGGGCGCCGTCGCGGACCAGCACGTCCATGCCGCCGGCCCGGTCCACCGCCTCGAGGTCCTCCGGCGGCGCGCCCTTGGGCAGGCGGAGCACGGTCGGCGCGTCGTCGACGGTCACGGCCTCGCGCAGCAGCTCGGCCACCCGGGCGCCGTCACGGGGCGCGGCCAGGCGCAGCCCGGGCACGACCTGGAGGATCGAGGCGTCCCACATCCCGTTGTGGCTCGCCCCGTCGTCACCGGTCACGCCTGCCCGGTCGAGCACGAAGGTCACGCCGCAGCGGTGCAGGGCGACGTCCATCAGCACCTGGTCGAAGGCGCGGTTGAGGAACGTGGCGTAGATCGCCACCACCGGGTGCAGCCCGCCCATCGCGAGCCCTGCGGCACTGGTGACGGCGTGCTGCTCGGCGATGCCCACGTCGAAGGTGCGGTGCGGGTACGCCGCCGCGAACCGGTCGAGGCCCACGGGATAGAGCATCGCCGCGGTGATCGCGACGAGGTCCTGGCGCTCCGCGCCGAGGGCGACCATCTCCTCGGCGAAGAAGTCGGTCCAGATGCGTCCCTTGGGGGTGCCCACGCCGGTCTCGACGTCGAAGGGACCGATCTGGTGGAACTGGTCGGCCTCGTGGCGCTCGGCCGGGTCGTACCCGAAGCCCTTGCGGGTGTGCACGTGCACGATCACCGGCCCGCCGAACCGCTTGGCCTGGGTCAGCGCCTGCTCGACGGCGGCACGGTCGTGGCCGTCGATGGGCCCGACGTACTTCAGGCCGAGGTCCTCGAAGAGCCCCTGCGGTGCCAGGGCGTCCTTCATGCCCTTCTTCATCGCGTGCAGGGCGTCGTACACCGCGGGCCCGACGCCGCGCACCCCGTTGAGGCGGCGCTTGACCAGGTCGAGGATCTGCTCGTAGCGCGGGCTGGTGCGCAGTGCGGTGAGGTGGTTGGCCAGGCCGCCCACGGTCGGCATGTAGGAGCGCCCGTTGTCGTTGACGACCATGACCAGCCGGCGGTCGTCGCCCTCGGCGATGTTGTTCAGCGCCTCCCAGGCCATGCCACCGGTCAGCGCTCCGTCACCGATGACCGCGACGACGTGCCGGTCCTCGCCGCGGATGGCGTAGGCCTTGGCCAGGCCGTCGGCGTAGGACAGCGAGGTCGAGGCATGGGAGTTCTCGACGAGGTCGTGCTCGGACTCGGCGCGGCTGGGGTAGCCGGAGATGCCGCCCTCGGTGCGCAGGGTGTCGAAGCGGGAGGCGCGTCCGGTGAGCATCTTGTGCACGTAGGCCTGGTGGCCGGTGTCGAAGACGATCCGGTCGCGCGGCGACTCGAAGACCCGGTGGATCGCCATGGTCAGCTCCACGACGCCGAGGTTGGGGCCCAGGTGCCCGCCGCGCGGGGCGCAGGTGCGCACCAGCTCGTCGCGGATCTCCGCAGCGAGCTCGTCCAGCGCCCGGTCGTCGAGCCCGCGCAGGTCTGCAGGACCCGAGATGTGCTCGAGATGCCCCATCGTCGTCCCCCGCTCCTTCCACTTCGCCTGGCTCGCGTCCGTCCCGGCCGCATCGCGCGTACGACGTCCGCCGGACCCGGACGGTGCACACGACCGGCCTCAGCCCGGAGGTCCGAGTCTAGACGCCGACCCCCGGCGTGCTCACCACCGCCAGCGCGGACTCCTGCAGGCTGGCCAGCCACACCACGCCGTCGTGCTCACGCACCCCGGTGACCATGTGGAAGCCGCTGGCGTCGGCGTCGAGGTCGTGCACCAGCCGACCGTCGTCGTCGAAGGCCTGCACCCGCACGGTCCTCCTCGGGCGGGGCTGCAGCCGGTCCGGGATCCGGGTCACCAGCCGGCGTACGGGCATGGGGGCGCGCGTGCGCAGCACGTCGAGCGCGGGGTCGCGGGGCGAGGCGATCGTCACCCACAGCAGCCCGTCGCTGCCGCGGGCGATGTTGTCGGGGTAGCCGGGGAGGTCGTCCACCAGGAGGTCGACGGATCCGGCCCGCTCACCCACCAGGCCCGAGCCGCAGGACGGTCCGCGCACCCGTCTCGGCCACGTGGACGCACGACTCGTCGGCCGCCAGGGCCACCCCGTTGGCGAAGGCCAGGCCGTCGAGGTGCACCTCGACGGTCCCGTCGGCACGGCGGCACAGCAGCCGGCCGGTCCGCGTGTTCTCCACGAAGGCGGCCTTCCACCGCTCGATGGAGTGGCCCGTGCTGGAGTCGGAGAACCAGATGTCCCCGTTGGTGGCCACGGCGGCGTTGTTGCAGAACCTCATCGGCCGTCCGTCGACCTCGCTGACCAGGGACTCGACGGCGCCGGTGGTGGTGCTCATCGTGAGCAGTCCGGCGTGCGCGTCCGCGACGAGCAGCCGGTCCTCGCCGTACAGCTCGAGGCCGAGCGGGCGGCCGCCGGTGTTGCCGACGCGGCTCACCTCGCCCTCGGGCTCCACCCGCCAGATGCTGCCGTCCTCGGTGCCGGTCCAGGCCGTTCCGCGCGCGTCCACGACGACGTCCTCGGCGCCCATGGCCGGGACCTCGATCCGTCGCGGCCGGGGCCGGGTCCGGGGTCGGGTGGACGGGGTCATGCCCGGGGCCCTTCGTCGGCGCCGCCACCGGCTCGGGGGCCGGCGTGGGTGCCGTCGCGCAGGGCGGCGTAGAGGTCGGAGGTCAGGAACAGCGGGAGGAAGTGGGCGCACGACTCGGCGCGGTCCAGGACTGCGGTCCGCGCCGGGTCGACGAAGACGATCGCGCGCCCCTCGCCCAGGACGATGTCGTCGTCGGTGAGGTCCACCCGGCCGACGTAGATGCGGTAGTCGCTGCGGTGGCCGTCGGAGTACTCGAACTCGGTCGCCTGCCACAGCACCAGGTCGTCGCGGGTCAGCTCGATGCCGGTCTCCTCGGCGATCTCCCGGCAGATCGCGACGTCGTAGTCCTCGCCGTCCTCGACGTGCCCGCCGACCATGCCCCACTGGTCGGCCGCGCGCGGCGCGTGCTCGTCGCGGTGCTGGAGCAGCACCCGCCCCTCGGCGTCGACGAGGAACGCGACGGCGATGCGGGGCACGATCCACACCCTAGGCGCAGGGCTCAGAGCCGGGCGACGAACCTCCGGCCGCGCAGTGCCTCCTCCACCAGCCCGGCGGCCCGGCGTACGCCGAGCAGCCGCGCCGACTCGCGCTGCCAGGTCTGCACCGCCGCCTCCACCACGCCGGCGTCCGCGACGTCGCGCAGCACCCCCCGCGCCTCGCTGAGCCCCCGATGCACCGCGGCCTGGCAGGCCTCGAGGTGCAGCACCGCGAACCGGGCGAGCACGACCGGGTGCCGGCGCAGGGCCGGGTAGGTGCGGTACTCCGGGGGGCACTGGTCGAGCAGCCAGGCCGTGGCCGTCGCCTCCCAGTCGGGGGCTCCGGGAGGACGGACCTCCGAGGGCCACCCCGGTGGTGAGACAGGTCTCGAATTTCTTTCGCCGGGCCTGGAGGGCGATCCGGCGGGCATACCGGACGGCATCTCGGACATGGAGGACAGACTAACCTGCGTTCGAACATGTGTTCGTACCAACTAGACCAGTGGGCAGGATTAGGTAGACCAGTGGAGGGAATCGTGTCATGGAACGGCCCCAGCGTCGTTGATCACCCGAAGGCACCATTCGTCAGCGACACCGACCAGCTCGAGGACATCCGATGGAGCAGCACCCCGCCACCTCCGGCCACCCCGGTCACACCGACAGCGGCCTCTCCGACGAGACGCTGACCACCCGCGAGGTGGTCCTGAGCGTCCCGGTCCCGTTCCTCTCCGGCGAGCACGCGACCGATCCGCTCGACGGCGCGCTCTCCTACGACCCGAGCGACCCCTACGCGGTGTCGATGACCCTCGCGGCGCGTGCCGGCCAGGTCACCTGGACCTTCGCCCGCGAGCTGCTCGCCGAGGGTCTCTACCGACCCACCGGCGACGGTGACGTGCAGGTGTGGCCGTGCCTGAGCAACACCGGAGAGGCGGTGGTGATCGTGGAGCTGTCCTCGCCGGACGGCGCCGCGCTGCTGCAGACCGGCTCACGGGTCGTCCAGCGCTTCGTCGCCGCGAGCTACGAGGCGGTGCCGGCCGGCTGCGAGGGCGCGCACCTGCCCCTCGACGACCTGGTCGCACAGCTGCTCGCCCGCTGACCCCGGCCCGCGCGGGACGCACGCGGCTCACGGTCATCGCCGGTCGACTACCGGCTGTCGACTCCGGCTGTCGACTCCGGCTGTCGATTTCCGCGGTCCCGGTTCGTCACCATGGTGTGGCGAACCCGCGCCACGCACCTCGGAGAGGACGACCATGACCGACACCTATCTCTACCTGATCCGCGAGCCCGACTGGGACTCCGACCGGTTCCTGCCCGGTGGCGAGACCGACAGCGAGCACGACGAGACCTTCGTCGAGCACAAGCAGTTCATGCAGGCGGTGGCCGACCTCGGCGCCCGCATCGTCGGCGCGGCGCCCCTGCAGAGCCCGAAGCACGGCGGCGTCGTGACACCGGGACCCGAGGGTGCGCGGGTCGAGGAGGCCGTCTACACCGACAGTCCCTACGCCGACTCCAGCGAGCTGGTCACCGGCTACTACGCCGTCGAGGTCGCCGACGAGGCCATGGCGCGCACGGTCGCGGCCCTGGTCCCGACCGGGGGCACCATCGAGTGGCGCAAGGTCTTCCCGACCGGCTGAACGGGACGGCGCCGTCCGCCCCGTGCCCGCCGTACATCGGCGAGCATGGGGCGGTGCCTCCCACACCGAGCGAGTTCCGGGCCGCCTGGCCCCGGGTCGTGCGCGCGCTCGCGAGCTGGACCGGCAGCCTCGACGACGCCGAGGAGTACGCCGCGGAGGCGCTCGCGCGCGCCGTGGCCACCGACGGGATCCAGGACCTGGCCGCCTGGTGCGTCCGGGTCGCGAAGCGGGCGTGGATCGACGACCACCGGCGGCGGGACACCTTCGCCCGGCTCGCCCCCGAGCTGGTCACGCGAGGCGCGGTGGAGCCCATGCACGACGAGGACCCCTTTCCCGAGGTGCCGTCCGACCTCGACGACCGGATCGCCCTGTTGTTCGTCGCCTGTGACGACGCCCTGGCCCCCGGGGCGCAGATGGTGCTGGCCCTGCGCGTGGTCTGCGGCCTCACGGTCGCCCAGGTCGCGGAACACCTCGGCATCGAGCGGACCGCCGCCGCGGCGCGGCTGACCCGTGCCAAGAAGGCGCTGGCCCAGGCGCGTGGGGACTTCCGCGTGCCGGACGCCACCGAGCGGCAGGCTCGCCTGCCGGTGGTGCTCGACTGCGTCGCCGGCCTGTTCACGGTGGCGCACCGGCACGTCCTCGATCCTGCGGACGCGCTGGAGGACCTGGGGCGGCAGTCGCTCTCCCTCGCCGACGCCCTCGTCGCGCTGTATCCCGACGAGCCCGAGGTGCGCGGGCTGCGGGCCGTCGTCCGACTCGGGTTGGCCCGCCGCCCGGGGCGGGTCGACGGGTCCGGGGTCGCTCTCACCCTCGACGAGGTCGACCGCTCGACGTGGGACCGGCGACTGCTGGCCGGTGGGCTCGAGGACGCCGCCGTCGCCGCCGCCGGCCGAGGACGGTTCGCGCTCGAGGCGGCGATCTCGGGGGTGCACAGCATCGCCCCGTCGGTCGCGGAGACCGACTGGGCCGAGCTGGCCCGGCTCTACGGAGCCCTGGAGCAGGTGTGGCCCTCACCGGCCGTGCGCGTCGCCCTGCTCTCGGTCCGGGGCCGCCTCGCGCTCGCGGGGCGCGACGACCTCGCGGGAGTCGAGGCGGAGCTCGCGGGGATCGCGAGCAGCGGGCCGGCGTACGCCCGGCGCGACGCGGAGTTCGTCCTGGCCGACCTGTGCTGGCACACCGGGCGGCACGCGGAGGCGGCGACCCGCTACCGCCGGCTGGCCGAGGAGAGCAGCAGCGAGGCGGTGCGCCGGTTCGCTCAGCGCCGCATGGGGCCACCCGAGCGGCCGTAGGCCTCCGCCACGATCTCGGCCACCACCGAGAGGGCGATCTCGCCGGGCGCCTTCCCGCCGAGGTCCAACCCGGCCGGCACGTGCAGCTTCTCCAGCCCCGGCGCACCCTCCTCCGTCAGCTCCTCGAGGACTCCCTCCGAGCGGCGCCGGCTCGCCAGCATCGCGACGTACGCCGCCGGTGACGCGAGCGCGTCGCGCAGCACCCGCGGCGCATCGGGCGCGTCGTGGTCGCTGAGCACCACGGCGTCGGCGGCGTCTGGTGAGAGGCCCGCGAGCGCCGCGACCCCCGCACCGTCCTCGTCGTCCGGCAGCACCACCACCGCACGTCCGGTGGCACCGGCGATGGTGGCGATCGCCTCCGCGACCGGGTTGCGGCTCAGCACCACCACCCGGCCGACCACGGGGGTGTCCGACCAGGACTGCTCACGCTGCGTCGCCATCACCACAGCCTGCCACGAAGGGTTTTCACCAAACACGCTTGTATTCAATACAGGTCTGTTCTACGCTCCTTCCATGACAGCCACCGACAACAGCGACCGGGACGGGCGTCGCACCTACGACTCGAGCCGACGCCAGGCCATGGCCGCGCAGACGCAGGAGTCGGTGATCACCGCGGCCGCCCACCTGTTCGCCGAACGCGGCTGGAGCGGCACCTCGATGCGCGACGTCGCCCGGGAGGCCGGTGTCTCCGTCGAGACCGTGTACGGCGCGGCGGGCTCCAAGGCCCGCCTCCTGGTGCGCGCGATCGAGGTCGGCGTCGTGGGCGACGAGCGACCCGTGCCCCTGGCCGAGCGTGAGGAGTTCCGCGCCCTGGGCACCGGAACCCGCGCCGAGCGGCTCGGCAGGGCGGCCCGCATGGTCGGGGCGCAGTACGCCCGCGTCGCCCGGCTGCACCGCAGCCTCGACCACGCGGCGACCGGGGACCCGGACCTCGCGACCACCCTGGCCGAGGTCCGCACCCAACAGCACACCTCCTTCGCAGACGGGGTCCGGCTCATCGTGGGCCGGCCAGTCCCGAGCGAGGTGGTCGACGGCCTCCAGGCGATCGGGAGCCCGGAGGTCTACCTCCTGCTGGTCGAGTCGGCCGGCTGGAGTCCGGAGCAGTACCAGGAGTGGCTGGCCGAGACCCTCGGCCGCCTGCTCGACCACATCCCGAAGGAGACGGCATGACCACGCACAAGATCCACCCCGACGCCCCCGCTGACACCCAGATGATGGGCATCATGCACTCCGCGATGCGGCGTGACTTCGCACGCCTGCGCACCGTGCTCGGCACCCCGGCCGCGGCCGAGCCGGCACGGCGCAGGGCCCTCGCCGAGCACGTGCTGTGGGTGATGCAGGTGTTGCACGACCACCACGCCGGGGAGGACGACGGCCTGTACCCCCTGGTCCTGCGCCGCAACCCGGCCTCGGCAGAGCTCGTCGCGCAGATGGACGCCGACCACGGCACGATCACACCGGCCATGGACCGGCTCGCGGAGGCCGCGCGTCGACACCTGGCCGACCCGGCCAGCCCGGACGCGCTGCTGGTGGCTGCCCTGGACGAGCTCACCGCTGTCCTCCTCCCCCACCTCGAGCGCGAGGAGCGGGTGATGATGCCGGTCGTGTCGCAGAGCATCACCGAGGGCGAGTGGCGGGCCTGGGACGAGGAGTTCAACCTCAAGCCCAAGGGGCTCACCACTCTGGCCGAGGAAGGTCACTGGGTCCTGGACGGTCTCGACGAGGAGAGCCGGGACCACGTGGAACACCTGGTGCCCCCGGTGCCGCGGTTCGTCCTGCTCAAGCTCCTCGGCGGCCGGTACCGGCGTCGGCGGGCGCTGCTGTGGGACGGCACTCCGGCGGGCGCCATCCGGTCGCAGCTGCTCGACGCCAGCCGCGCGGAGGCGACGTGATCGGGCGCCTGCTGTGGGCGGGCGAGGTCCGGGCAGAGCTGCCGGCCTCGTCCGCCGAGGTGTGGCAGGTGCTCGCCGACGTGACCCGCGTCGGGGAGTGGAGCCACGAGTGCCGCGAGGCGGTCTGGCTGCCGGGACACGACCGTGCCGAGGTGGGGGCCCGCTTCACCGGCCGCAACCGCGCGCGCACCACCCGGTGGACCCGCGAGTGCACGGTGACCGACCTGCAGCCGGAGCGCCTGCTCGTCTACCGGACCCGCGGCGGCGTCCCGACCGACTCGACCGAGTGGCGCTTCGAGCTCGAGCCGACGGCCGACGGCGGGACCCGGGTCCGACAGTCCTTCCGGATCCTGGAGCTCCGCCGCGTGATGGAGCTGCTGATCTGGGCACTGGTGCCCTCCCACCGGGACCGTCGCCCCGCACTGACCGAGGACCTGGTCCGGCTCGGTGAGGTCGCCGCCGGCGGGCGCACGGTCGCCTAGGCCACGCTGCGCACGAGCAGCACCAGCGCCGAGCCGGCGCACACGGCGAGCACGCCGAAGCGGACCCCGCGCTCCGGCACCAGCCCGCGCAGCCGCACCCCGAGCCACGCCCCCAGCGGCAGGCACGGGAGCAGGAGCAGGGCGACCAGGACGGCGCGCGGGTCGAGGGCCCCGCCGAGCCAGATGCCGACCAGGCTCATCGCCGCGCCGACGATGAACATCACGGCCAGGGTCGACCTGATCTGGGCGGAGGTCCGGTGCTGGTAGAGCAGGGCGACCGGCGGCCCTCCGATGGAGGTCGCGGTGCCGGCGAGGCCGGAGAGCAGTCCGGCGGTGACCAGGGTCCCCGGTCGCACGGGCACCCGGAGCGAGGTGAGGCTCAGCGCCACCGCCAGCAGCACCATCACCCCGACCGCGACCCCGACCGCGCGGTCGGAGAACGCAGCGAGGAAGGCCACGCCGAGAACCGTGCCCGGCACCCGGGCCGGAAGGACCCAGCCCAGGCCGCGCCAGTCGATCTCGTCGTGGGATCCCACCAGCGTGAACAGCGGCAGCAGCGCCGCGAGGACGAGCATCAGCACGGGCATCAGCGCCGGTTCCAGCAGCGTCACCACCGGCGCCGCGACCAGACCCAGGCCGAGCCCCACCAACGTCTGCACGGTCGCGCCCACCACGAGCGCGCAGGCCAGCGCGAGCAGCACCGACCCGCTCAGCCCCAGCATTCGCGCCGCTCAGCCCGCGAGGAAGGTGAAGCGCACCTGCCGGTCGGGGTTGTCCACGTTGAGGTCGACCAGGCAGATGCTCTGCCACGTACCCAGTGCCAGCTGCCCGTCCAGCACCGGCACGGTGGCGTACGGCGGGACCAGAGCCGGCAGCACGTGCGAGCGCCCGTGACCGGGCGAGCCGTGCTGGTGCCGCCAGCGGTCGTCGGCCGGGAGCAGGTCGCGCAACGCGGCCAGCAGGTCGTCGTCGGAGCCGGAGCCGGTCTCGATCACCGCGAGCCCGGCCGTGGCGTGGGGCACGAAGAGCTGCAGCAGGCCGTCACCCTCGCCGCGCACGAACGCAGCGCAGTCGTCGGTGATGTCCTGCACCACGTCGCTCCCGCCCGTGCGGTAGTCGCGCATCTCGGACCTCATCGGGGTACCTCCTTCGTCTCACTCGGCAACGGGTCCCGCAGCCCCTCGACGCCGCAAGGGCCGTAGTACCCCGGATCGCTCTCCCGGAACGACAGCTGCTCACTCACGCAGGTGCTCCTCGACCCGCTCGACCTTCGCGACCAGCTGACCGTCGTACCCCGGGCGGATGTCCGCCTTGAGCACGAGGCCCACGCGCGGGTACCTGGACGCGGCGACGTCGACGGCCTGCTTGACCACGGCCATCACCTCGTCCCACTCCCCCTCGATGTTGGTGAACATCGCGTTGGTCTCGCTGGGCAGGCCCGAGGCGCGGATCACCCTGACCACCTCGGCGACCACCTCGCTGACGCCGCCGGCGGTGTCCTCGGACGCCGAGCCGGCCGCCCGGTGGAGCGGGGTCCCGGAGGGGCTGATGCTGATCGCCACGAGCATGGACCCAGCCTGACATGGACATATCCGTGACCCACCACGCCCCGGCACGGCACGATGGGGCCCGGAGGCAGGGTGAGGGAGATCGTGATGTCGCGGAACGCGTGGCTGCGGGGCGGCTCCCTGCTCGCGCTCGTCGCGCTCTCGCTGTCGCTGCCCGGCGTGCAGCCCACGTCGTACGGCGGGTGGCCGGCGATCGGGTTCGCCGCCGCGCTGTACGTCGTGGCGGGACCGGCTCGCCGGCTCGCGGTGAGCGGGTCGCTGCTCGCGGTGGTCACCGTGGCGCTGACCTTCAGCTACGACGTGTCACCGCTCGTGGCTGCGGCGGGGAGCCTGGCGGTCTGGGTGCCCGCCCTGTTCACCGGTGTCCTGCTGACCAGCGGCCGCGCGGGAGGGCTCCGGCCCGACGACGTCGACGGCGTGCGGTACTACCTGGTCACCCTGGCCTCCGGGCTGCTCTGCGGGGTCATGTCGGGCGCGTTGGTCGCGGTGGTCCTCACTCCCCGCGACGCGGTCGTCGCGGGGGTGATGTCGGCCCTGGCTGCGGTGACCGCCCAGCTCCTCGTGCTGCCGCTGTTCCTGCCCCGGTCCGACCGCGGCCCGGTCGCCACCTCCGGGGAGCTGCTCCTCCAGAGGGTCCTGCTCCTCGTGGTGACCCTCGCCGTGTTCGTGCCGGACACCCGCCTGGCGATCGCGTTCCTGGTCTTCCCGCTGCTCGGCTGGGCGGCGGTCAGGGCGAGTCGTCGCGAGGCGGTCTTCCAGGTGTTCGCCGTGGGGGTGACGGCGTACGTGTTCACCGCCAGCGGCTTCGGCCCCCTGGCCGGCAGCATGCGAGGACTTCCGGGCGAGCTGATCCCCGCCCTCGTCTACACCTTCGTCGCGGCGGCGTCCTACCTGATCGTGCCGCTGGCACTGGGCGTGGAGCAGCTCTCGGCGATGACCGGTGAGGCCACCCGGTCGGCGCTGACCCTCGAGCGCCTGCTGGACTCGGTACGCAGCACCGTCATCATCGCGACCGACGCGCAGGGCCGGATCACCCACTACAACCCCGCTGCCCGCAAGCTCCTGGGCTACCCGCCGCGACAGGTGCTCGGCCGCAGTCCCGCCAGGTTCCACACCGCCGAGGAGATCGCCCGCCACGCGGCCCATTTCGGCATCCCCGCCGACTACACCAGCGTGGTGCTGGCCATGGTGGAGGCCGGCGAGAGCCGCGACTGGGAGTTCCGGCACCGCAACGGCAGCGCCCGGGTCGCCTCGCTCACCGTGAGTGCCGTCGCCGAGCCCGACGGCACGGTGGTCGGCTACATCGGCGCCGGCGAGGAGGTCACCGAGCGTCTCCGGGCCGAGGAGGCGCTCCGGGCCGCGCTGGACCGCGAGCAGGCCTCCGTACGCCGGCTGGAGGAGGTCGACCACGTCAAGCAGGAGCTGGTCTCCAACGTCAGCCACGAGCTGCGCACCCCCATCACCAGCATCTCCGGGTACGCCGAGCTGCTCAGCGACGGGACCCTCGGCGAGCTCGGCCCACGGCAGGTCGACGCGGTCCGCCGCATCGAGCGCAACACCTCGCGGCTCGGGCTGCTGGTCGAGGACCTGCTCACGCTCTCCCGTGCCCAGGCCGGCACTCTCGAGCTCGAGCCGGCGCCGATCGACCTGCGCGACGTGGTCCGCGACGGTCACGACGTGCTCGACGACCTGCTCCGGGACCGCGACCTCCGCGTCTGCGTGGACCTGCCCGCGACACCGGTCGAGCTGCTCGGCGATGCACCCGCCCTGGAGCGCGTCGTGGTGAACCTGCTCGGCAACGCGATCAAGTTCACCCCGGACGGCGGTCAGATCGACCTGGTCGTGCGGGCCGTGGGGCCTGACGCCCAGCTGGTCGTCCGCGACTCCGGGATCGGCATCCCGCTCGAGGACCAGGAACACCTGTTCACGAGGTTCTTCCGGTCCAGTGCCGCGACCTCGTTGGCGATCCCGGGGACCGGCCTGGGGCTCAGCATCGTGCTCTCCATCGTCGAGGGACACCGGGGCAGGGTCGCCGTGGAGTCCGCACCCGGGGCCGGCACGGCGGTCACGGTGCTTCTTCCCGCACAGGGCCCGGCCGACGAGGACGAGACGGCGCAGAAGACGGCGCAGAAGACGGCGCCGGATCCCCGGACGTCCCCCGGTGCTGCTGATGAGAACCGGTGACGCCCGGGGTCCTGCTCAGCCCGTGACCCAACCTCCGACCCAGACTCCGACCCAGCCCGGGACCCAGCCCGGGACCCAGCCCTGACTCAGGCCGAGCGCAGGCTCCGCAGCACGTAGGGCAGGATCCCACCGTGGCGGTAGTACGCCGCCTCGCCGGGGGTGTCGATGCGCACCGTGGCGTCGAACTCCACCTCGCCCGCGGTGACCTTGACCGTGTCCGGGATGCCGTCGTCGAGCTCGGTGACGCCGGTGATGGAGAACTCCTCCTCACCGGAGAGGCCCAGGGACTCCGCGCTCTCCCCCTCGGGGAACTGCAGCGGCAGCACCCCCATGCCGATCAGGTTGGAGCGGTGGATCCGTTCGTAGGACTCCGCGATCACGGCCTTCACGCCGAGCAGCGCGGTGCCCTTGGCGGCCCAGTCGCGGGAGGACCCCGAGCCGTACTCCTTGCCCGCCAGCACGACGAGCGGGACGCCCTGCTCGAGGTAGTGCTGGGAGGCCTCGAAGACGGTGGTCACCTCGCCGTCGGCCGTGAAGTCGCGGGTGACGCCCCCCTCGGTGCCGGGCGCCAGCTGGTTGCGCAGCCGGATGTTGGCGAAGGTCCCCCGGATCATGACCTCGTGGTTGCCGCGCCGCGAGCCGTAGGAGTTGAAGTCCCGGTGCTGCACGCCGTGCTCGGCGAGGTAGGACCCTGCCGGGCTGTCCTTCTTGATGGCACCCGCAGGGCTGATGTGGTCGGTGGTCACCGAGTCGCCGAGCTTCAGCAGCACCCGGGCGCCCTCGATGTCGGCCACCGGCTCCGGCTCGTCGGGCATCCCGTCGAAGTAGGGAGGCTTGCGGACGTAGGTGGAGTCCTCGTCCCACTCGAAGGTGTCGCCCTCCGGGGTGGACAGCGAGGTCCACTGCTCTCCGCCGGCGAAGACGTCGGCGTAGTCCTTGGTGAACATGTCGGCCGTGATCGCGTGCGCGATCACCTCCTCCACCTCCGCGGCACTCGGCCAGATGTCCCGCATGAAGACGTCGTTGCCGTCCTCGTCCTGGCCCAGCGGGTCGTTGAACAGGTCGACGTCCATGGAGCCGGCCAGGGCGTAGGCCACCACCAGCGGTGGCGACGCCAGGTAGTTCATCTTCACGTCGGGGTTGATCCGGCCCTCGAAGTTCCGGTTGCCCGAGAGCACCGAGACCACGGCGAGGTCGTGCTCGTTGACCGCGTCGCTCACCTCGGGGATCAGCGGGCCGGAGTTGCCGATGCACGTCGTACATCCGTAGCCGACGAGGTTGAACCCGAGCTTGTCGAGGTACGGCGTGAGCTCGGCGCGCTCGTAGTAGTCCGAGACCACCTTCGAACCGGGAGCCAGCGAGGTCTTCACCCAGGGCTTGCGCTGCAGCCCCTTCTCCACGGCGTTCTTGGCCAGCAGCGCCGCACCGATCATCACCGACGGGTTGGAGGTGTTGGTGCACGACGTGATGGCAGCGATGGCCACGGCGCCGTGGTCGAGCTCGAACTCGGTGCCGTCCGCGAGGGTCACCGGCACCCGCTTGGAGGGTCGTCCGGAGCCGTCCCCGGCGGGGCGGTTGTGCCAGTCGCGTGGCGCGCCGTCCCCGTTGCCGCCAGGGCTGTGCGAGGGCGCGTCACTGGAGGGGAAGGACTCGTCGGAGGCCTCGTCGACCTTGGAGTGCTCGGCGGCGTCCGGTGTCTCCTGCGCCGGGACGCCGTCCTGCTCGGATCCGCCCTCCGGCTCGGCGTCGTCGACGTAGTCACCCAGGGCGGCTCGGAAGGCCTCCTTGGCCTCGGAGAGCGAGACCCGGTCCTGCGGACGCTTCGGGCCGGCCAGCGAGGGGACCACCTCGGAGAGGTCGAGCTCGAGACGCTCGGAGAAGCGGGGCTCCGCCTCGGGGTCGTGCCAGAGGCCCTGCTCCTTGGCATAGGCCTCCACCAACGCGATCTGCTCGGCGTCCCGCCCGGTCAGCTCGAGGTACTTCGTGGTCTCCTCGTCGATCGGGAACACCGCGATCGTCGAGCCGAACTCGGGACTCATGTTGCCGATCGTGGCGCGGTTGGCCAGCGGCAGCGCGGAGACACCGGGTCCGTAGAACTCGACGAACTTGCCGACCACGCCGTGCTTGCGCAGCATCTCGGTGATCGTCAGCACGAGGTCGGTGGCGGTCGAGCCCTCGGGCAGGTCGCCGTTGAGCTTGAAGCCCACCACCCGAGGGATCAGCATCGAGACGGGCTGGCCCAGCATCGCCGCCTCGGCCTCGATGCCGCCGACGCCCCAGCCCACCACGCCGATGCCGTTGACCATCGTGGTGTGCGAGTCGGTGCCGACGAGCGTGTCCGGGTAGGCCTGCACGACGCCGTCGTCGTCCGGCGAGGGACGGGTGAACACCACGCGTGCCAGGTGCTCGATGTTGACCTGGTGCACGATCCCGGTGCCGGGAGGCACGACCTTGAAGTCGTCGAAGGCGCCCTGGCCCCAGCGCAGGAACTGGTAGCGCTCCCGGTTGCGCTCGTACTCGATCTCGACGTTGCGCTCGAACGCCTCGGGGGTCCCGAAGACGTCGGCGATCACGGAGTGGTCGATCACCATCTCGGCCGGTGCCAGCGGGTTGATCTTGGACGGGTCCCCGCCCAGGTCGGCCATCGCCTCGCGCATCGTGGCGAGGTCGACCACGCATGGGACGCCGGTGAAGTCCTGCATGATCACCCGCGAGGGGGTGAACTGGATCTCCTTGTCGGGCTCCGCGTCGGCGTCCCAGCCGGCGAGCGCCCGGATGTCGTCGGCGGTGATGTTGGAGCCGTCCTCGGTGCGCAGCAGGTTCTCCAGCAGCACCTTGAGGCTGTAGGGCAGCGAGGCGACGTCGATGCCGTCCCCCGTTACGGCGTCGAGCCGGTGGATCTCGTACGACGTGCCGTCGACGTCCAACGTGCCCCTGGCCCCGAAGCTGTCCGGTCGGTCTCCTGCGCTCGCCATGGTTCTCCTCGTGTCTGCGGGTCGGCCCGGTCCGGGTGGCCCCATCTTGCCCATGCCGGTGCGGATGACGGAAGGCGGGACCGCTCGGACGAGTTATCTTGATGTCAAGATATCACGCAGCCCCGTGACCCCCGGCGCCGTACCGGCGGTCGCTCCGCTCGTCCTCCCGGGCCTCCCCTACTGTGAGCCACATGCGCTACCGACCCCTGGGACAGAGCGGCTGCGCGGTCTCGGCGCTCTGCCTGGGCACGATGACCTTCGGGGCCGAGACCGACGAGCAGGGCTCCCACGACCAGCTCGACCTCTTCGTCGAGACCGGCGGCACCCTGGTGGACACCGCCGACGTCTACACCCACGGGGCGTCGGAGGAGATCATCGGGCGCTGGCTGGCCTCGCGGCCCCGGGACGTGACCGACCGCGTGGTCCTCGCCACCAAGGGGCGCTTCCCCTTCGCCGAGGCCCCGAACGAGGGTGGTTCGTCCCGGCGGCACCTCACCCGTGCCCTCGACGCCTCGCTGACCCGGCTGGGGGTGGACAGCGTCGACCTCTACCAGGTGCACGCCTGGGACCCGGTGACGCCGCTGGAGGAGACGTTGCGGACCCTCGACGGGTTCGTCCGGTCGGGCCGGGTCGGCTACTACGGCTTCTCGAACTTCACCGGCTGGCAGCTGACCAAGGCGGTGCACCTCGCCCGCGAGCTGGGGCTGGCCGCCCCGGTCACGCTGCAGCCGCAGTACAGCCTGATCGTGCGCGAGATCGAGTGGGAGATCGTGCCCGCCGCCCTGGACGCCGGCCTCGGACTGCTGCCGTGGAGCCCGCTCGGTGGGGGCTGGCTGACCGGCAAGTACCGGCGCGACCAGCGCCCGACCGGGAGCACCCGCCTCGGCGAGGACCCGGAGCGTGGCATGGAGGCGTGGGAGCGGCGCGGCACCGAGCGCACCTGGGACATCGTCGAGGCCGTCGAGCGCGTCGCGCGGGAGCGTGGCACCTCGATGGCCGCCGTGGGACTGGCCTGGGTGACCGACCGGCCCGGGGTCACCTCGACCATCCTCGGCGCCCGGACGACCGAGCAGCTCGCCGACAACCTCACCGCGGCCGACCTCGTCCTCGACGCCGAGGAGCTGGCCCTGCTCGACCGGGCCAGCGACCTCCACCCCGCGGACTACCCCTACGGCGAGCTGGCCCTCGAGCAGCGCAGCCGCGACCTCGCCACCGGCTGAGAGCGCCGCCCCTAGCTCGCCGAGCGGGCAATCCGCGCACGCCGTAGGACGCCGAGCGGGCAATCCGCGCACGCCGTAGGACGCCGAGCGGGCAATCCGCGCACGCCGTAGGACGCCGAACGGGCAATCCGCGCACGCCGCGATGTACATCCAGTGCCCGCTCACCGAGCTGCGGCGTACATCCAGTGCCCGCTCACCGAGCCGCGACGTACATCCAGTGCCCGCTCACCGAGCTGCGGCGTACATCCATAGCCCGCTCGGCGGGCTAGTCGGGCAGGCGGTCGCCGCGCTCGTCGAGGAGGTGCTGCGGGGCGGAGAGGCGCCAGGCCTCGAAGACGAGCTCGGCCAGCTCCGTGCGGTCGATGGCGTCCAGGTGGCCGACCACCCAGCCGTACCCGCCCGCGGTGAACTGCACCTCGAAGACCTCGGGCCTCTCGAGGACCAACGCCGCCTGCTCGGCCAAGGTCTGCTTGAGCCCCACCGTCCGGGTCCGGGGCCAGGCGTAGCCGAACGTGCGCCCGGCCACCTGCAGCTTGGCGTAGCGGGAGAGGTGGGTGACCTCGACCCCCTCGAGCTGGGCCGCCAGGGCGAGGGCGTCCTCGATGGTGGTCATCGCGGCTCGAGCAGAGCGACGCTCTCGATGTGGTGGGTCATCGGGAACACGTTAGTGGGACTGAGCGTGAGTGCGATCGGTTGCGACTGGCTGCCCACACCGGGCCAAACTGGCCTCTGACCTGCGACGATGCCGCTGTTACACCTTGACATCGTCAGAACGCCTTTGCGGGAGGTTGCGAATCGAACCGAGCCCAATCCGCGCCCTCCGGTCATCGGGCGCCGACGGTCGCAAGCGACCGCATCTTCAGATCCCCCCGAGCGCGGGCCTCGCGGTACCGATCCATCACCGCCGACGGGATTCGGCCGCGGCCGGAGACGACGATGCCGTTCGCGAACGCCCAGCGACGTACGTCAACGGGCGCGGGCGGCGCTGGCGCGAGCGCAGCCGCCGCTTCGAGGGCTCGTACGGCGAGGTCGCCGATCATCTCCTCCGAGTGACGACCGCAGCAAGGTTGTCCACGGAGGAACCTTCGATCAGGCGGCGATCGCGGACAAGGCGAATCGAGCGGTTGAGTTGGCGCGTTCCTGCCTGCGGGCACTATTCGCAGACAAGTCTGAGATCCTGGCCCTGTCTGATGGATCGGCGCGGAGTCTGGCGCCTATCTTGGATGCACAAGATTGTGGCGCCACACGCCTCGTGAAGTGCCGTGAGGAGTGCTCCCCGGTGCGCGTCCCACAAGAAGAACCATGCGGTCGCGTCGCCATGCGGATCCGCATCCGGTGATCGGGCTTGCCCGAGGTGGACTGCGAGTCCAGTGCGTCAGGTCGTTCCCGGACCCGGATAATCGGGGTTGTGAACGTTCCGTCCTACGACGTGGTGCCGGCCAACGAGGCGGCCTGGGCCGACCTCTCGGCGGTGTTCGGGGTTCGCGGACCGGCCGCGCGTTGCTGGTGCCAGCGCTACAAGCTTCCCCCAGGTGAGGCCTTTGCATCCTGTCCACCGGAGGCCCGCGCGGACCGGTTACGCGAGCAGACCGACGCGGGCCATCCGGGGTCTGATGCCACGAGCGGCCTGGTTGCCTACGCGGACGGTGAGCCTGTGGGTTGGTGCGCCGTCGAGCCGCGGACGGCCTATCAGGGACTGGTCCGCAACGCCAGCATGGCGGCCTGGACTGGACGCGAAGAGGACCGCGCGGATGCCGGTGTCTGGGCGGTCACGTGTGTGCTGGTGAGGGCCGGCCACCGACGGCGCGGAGTCAGCGGCGCGCTGGTGCGGGCCGCGGTGGTGCACGCCCGGAAGGCCGGAGCGCGGGTGCTGGAGGGATACCCGATGGCCACCGGCTCGGCTCTCAACGAGGAGCTGCATCCCGGGGTGTTGAGCGCCTTCCTGGGCGCGGGCTTTGTCGAAGTACACCGGCCGTCAGCTCGGCGGGCAGTCGTAGCGATCCAGCTATGATCGCCCTTCGCTGATGGTCGGCACAGCCGTCCCCTTCGGACCGTGGTTGGACCTGTCGAGGCACGACGATGGCATCGAGAGCATCTGTGGGAATCGCGCGCGAGCGCGCGTCCCGGCCGCGGATCCCTCTGCGGGCAGCTATTCGCCTTGCCAACCGCGGAAGCGGTGCAGGGTTGCAGTCTTCGGATACGAGCCGTTGGGTTCGCCGATCTCGAAGAGATCGAGCATGAGGAACAGGGGGTAGTCGGGGGCCTGTGGGATGCGCCGCAGCAGAACGTCCTCGCAGCCGATCAGGGTTTCGCCCCGGCCCCAGATCGCGGTCCAGGTGTGCGGCAGGGTGGCGTCGAAAGGGAGTTTTACCTCAGCCATGTCCGTGGTCAGCCTCGTGTCGCTGTGGCCGGTCTGGAGATTCGAGACGCGCATCGGTGCGTCCTCGGCTCTCCAGTCGACCTGGTCGGCGTCGATTCGCAGTCGCAGGCCCTCCGCAGTGTGGTCATACCGTGCGGCCGAGCGGTCCGGGGTTGTCCAGTGCGGGAGGTAGTGGTCCACCCACAGATCTGGACGAACACCCGAGAAGTCGTCCTCCACATCCGGATGTCGGGCAGGAGGCGCCGGCATGTTCAGAGTCTCGGACACGGCACCATGATCAACGCTGTCGGTGTGCTGCGGTGGACCAACCGTCCGGTAGTGGATCGCCTACCGGTCGCGGTTCCTGTGACTGAGAAGATGAGTCCTTACCCAGACTCCTCGACACCAGGAGAATCCTTGATCAGCATCCAGCCTCAGCTGTGGGTCGACCGAGGCGCTGCGGCCGTAGCGTTCTACCAGGCGGCATTCGGGGCGACGGTCCTGCATCGGGTCGGCGAGGGCGAAGATATCGTGGCGCAGCTGGCCGTCGGCGATGCCGCCTTCTGGGTAGCGGCAGCTGGATCAACCCCCGGCCGTTTCAGTCCCAAGTCCATCAGCGGCGCGACTGGCCGCACGCTACTGGTCGTGGACGACCCGGACGCGGTGATGGCCCCAGCCCTCGAGGCTGGAGCGACAGAGGAGTCGCCCATCGACGACCAGCACGGCTGGCGCCTCGGAAGACTCGTAGACCCGTTCGGTCACGAGTGGGAGGTTGGCAGCCCCGTGGGAACCTGGCCGCCAAGCTGAGTCCGCCGCAACTGCCCGCGTCCCAGACGACGATCGCTTGCAGGACGAACAGACCGGGACGTTTGCTGACGTAGCGCGTCACTGGCGCGGGTTTCTCAGTGGAACGCTCTAGGAGGCGCACACCGCTGACACCCTCAGCGATGAGCCTGATTAGGCTGGCCGGTCTGTCCAGCCGTCGGACATCGTCCGGCGCACTCACACGAGTGCCTCACGAAGGCCTAGGAGTAACCCGTTGCGCACCCTGATCACCACAGCATTCGTTTCACTCGACGGCGTCGTCGAGGCCCCCGGTGGCGAACCCGGCTACCGAAACACGGGGTGGACCGTCAACGACATCGAGTTCGTCGAGGCCGCCTATGGCATCAAGGGCCGCGAGCAGGACGAGGCCACAGCGATGCTGATGGGTCGCGTCAGTTACCAGGCGTTTTCGCCGGTGTGGCCGGACATGACCGTGGAGTTCTCCGGCTACAACGCGATGCCGAAGTACGTCGTCTCGACCACGCTGCAGGAGAATGATCTGGTGTCGAACTGGGGTGAGACCACCATCCTCCGTTCGCTGGACGGCGTCGCCGCGTTGAAGGAGACCGACGGTGGGGCGATCATTGTCCACGGCAGCGCCACTTTGAACCGCAGCCTCTCTGATGCTCAGCTGATCGACCGTTACCACTTGCTGGTCTTCCCCGTCATCCTCGGCTCGGGCAAGCGGCTATTCAGCGACACGGACAAGCTCAAGCAGAACCTGGCGCTGATCGAGCGCGAGTCCTACTCCAACGGCATCCAGAAGCTGGTCTACGACGTCGTCCGCTGAGCGACCGACCGCAATTGGTCATTCTCGGCTCCGCAAGCCGAACCTCCAGCGGGACAGCCGCTGGCCAGCCCGCCTGCCGGCATCCGGGCGTCCCACAAGACCCGCCCGGTGACGTGCACCGGTAACGGAGCCCTGTCCGGACGATCTGCCGCCGGCTGTCGGATGGCGTCAGGGTGAGGGCCCCTACTTTGACGACCTGTCACCGGTCGACCGATCTCGCCAACTTGCCTCGCTGGCGGGTCATCAATCTTCGCTGCTATTCGACAACGAAGTCCCCCGGCATGACTACAACTCTCCCGCCGTGATGAGCCGATCGAGCGAGATCTGGGCGTCCGGGATCTCGATCAGCAGCGCCCGGTCCTTCCCGACCGCGGTGACCATGGCGCGCAGCCGCTGGCGGTCCTTCTTCGTGAGCTCTTGGTTCCGGAAGTCGCGGGCGGTGAGCAACCCGGCGAGGACGACGAAGTCGCGCCTGTGCCGACCGAGGCCGGGGTCGCCCGCGTTGCTGAGCGCTGCCGCCTTACCGGCCAGTGCGCCGACGAGGTTGGGCCGGCGTACGGATCCTTCGCGACCCGCGACCGACACCCGAACGTTCTCGCTGCGCTGCAGCGCTTGAGTCCCACCTGCCGTCGGCAGTGTCGAGCTGCCGGTGACACCCGACCGCCTGCTCGCGCGCTCGCCGATCCCGTCCGGCAGGAGTACGTCGATCGAGGCCTCGCCACGAACCCAGCGATGCTGGAGACTTCCGCCGAGATGCCTGCTGATCTGAATCCGAGGTCGGTCAGCGTCTCGGTAAAGGTGGCGAGCATCGTTGGGTCGGCCCGTACGTCGACGACCGTGTCGGCGTCGTTCGTCGGTCGCACCGGGAACTGCCCCCGCTCAGCGCAGTGCAAGTGGACCAGCTGGCCGCCGATCAGCGTCCAGCCCTCGGCGAGCCGCTCGTGGAGGTCGAGGAGTCCGATCCACGCTGCAGTCTGCTCGGGCGGCATCGGCGGCATCGGCGGCAGGACGATCATCGCTCGCCTGCCTTCCACTCGATGGCCAGCTCGTGCAGCAGCTCGGCTGCCCTGGCTTCCTCCCTCGGCCCGCGATGCTCGGCGAGGTCCGCCGCGAGCCGAAGACGTGAGTCCGGATACGGGTACTGCGCATCTGGGAGGACGTGCAGTACGACGTTCGCATCCCTGTCAGCCTCGACCAACAGGTAGTCCCTCACGACCCCATCCACATCCGATTCGCCGAGGTATCCCTCGACGTCGGGCGAGGCGATGCCGCTCGCCCCCAGGTCGACGAGCATGGCCAAGCGGTCATCGGCCTTGAGATCGACTAGATCGGCCGGTGCCGCGCGGAGCAGTCGACGCTGGGCCCGGTTGCGGAACACCGACCGGAGCGACACCACAAGCTGCCTGACGACTTCCTCATCGGCGACGGGCTCCGCGGCCGGCTCGAGCAAACGCTTCAACTGTATCCGCGCCCGCGCCGACACCGCGGGCCCGCTGACACCCGCCCGGCCACGGTCGTCCTCGGACGCCGCGATGACCGCCCATGCGGAACGCGCCGAATAGGGACGGCCGGCCTTGCTGCGCTCCTGGACATGCAGGAGGGAACGCTCATCGACCACCCACTGGGAGCCGATCCGCTCAGCGGGCAGCGAGCCGTCGGCGATGCGCTGGTGGATCCGGGGCACGCTGACGCCCAGCCGCTCCGCGGCCTGTGCGACGCTGACTGCTCCCATGCGCACAATCCTTAGAAGAGTTTCAAGGATTATGGAAGAACACTCGGGATCATCAAAGCGAGCCCAAAGCGAGCCCAACGGCCCGTTCGCGGGGCTCGTGCTCACGAGCCCCGATCACATCACCGCAGGCCGGAGTCGCTTTTCACAAGAAGCGCAACGCACTCGATGTGGTGGGTCATCGGGAACAGGTCGAAGGCGCGCAGGTCGGTCAGCTCGTAGCCGAGCTCGGCGAAGTAGCCGATGTCGCGCGCCAGCGCCGCCGGGTCGCACGCGACGTAGGCGACGGCCCGGGGGGCGAGGTCCCCGATGGCGCGGACCACCTGCCGCCGGGCGCCCGCACGCGGCGGGTCGAGTACGACGAGGTCGGCGCGCCCCACGCCGCGCCGCAGCACCCGGTCGACCCGCCCGACCACCGACCGGGCCCAGGCGAACCCCGCGAGGTTGCGGCGGGCATGGCCGGCCGCCGTGCGGTCACCCTCGACCGCGGTGACCGATCCCCCGGGCCCGACGGCCTCGGCGAGGAAGGCGGCGAAGAGCCCCACCCCGGCGAAGAGGTCGAGCACGACCTCGTCGCGCCGGGGCTCGAGGAAGCCGAGGACACACTCGACCAGGGTCCGGGGGGCGGCGACGTGGGGCTGCCAGAAGCCGTCCGCGGCGACCTCGAAGTCCGCCGACCCGTGCCGGGTCTCCACCCGCTCGACGAGCGTGCCCGGCTCGGGCTCGCGCGCGTCGGGGTGGGCGATCAGGCACGTGTCCACGGGCACCACGTCGTGCGAGCGGTGCTTGCGCAGCGCCGGGCGGCCGTCGGCGAGCCGGACGTACTGCATCCGGGTGCGCCATCCCAGCCCGTCCTCGGGGGGGACCGCCTCGACGGTCACCGAGCGCTCCAGGCCGGCGAGACGGCGAAGCTGCTCCTCCACGACGGCGGCCTTGAGCCGGCGCTGCTCGGCCGGGGTCACGTGCTGGAAGTCGCACCCACCGCACCGCCCGGGCCCCGACCAGGGGCAGGGCGCGGTGACCCGGTGCGGGGAGGCCAGGTGGACCTCGACCGCGTCGGCACGCAGGAACCGGCCGTCGTCCTCGGTGACCTCGACGGTCACCCGCTCCCCCGGCAGGGCGTGCCGGACGAAGACGACCTGACCCTCGTGCCGCGCCACGAAGTGGCCGCCGTGGGCCACCGGTCCGATGTCGAGCTCGAAGCGGGCCCCGACGGGCGAGCCGCTCACCGGCGGTTGCGGGTCCGGCCCCGGCGCACGTCGCCGGGACGCAGCCGCTCCAGCTCCCAGTCGTCGCGGCTGCGGGCGATCTCCGAGCCGCGCAGCTGGTAGGGCACCGAGGTGACCATGACTCCGGGCGTGAACAGCAGCCTGCCCTTGAGCCGCAGCGCGGTCTGGTTGTGCAGCAGCTGCTGCCACCAGTGCCCGACGACGTACTCCGGGATGTAGACCGCCACCACGCCGCGGGGGTTCGCCTTCCGGATCTCCACCGCATAGTCGACGATCGGCCGGATGATCTCCCGGTACGGCGAGTAGAGCATCTTCAGCGGGATGTCGATGCGCTGCTGGTCCCACTCCTCCACGAGCCGGCTGCCCGCCGACCCGTCGTAGTCGACGTAGACCGCCTCGAGGGTGTTGGGCCGGGTCGCCTTCGCGTAGGCCAGCGCCCGCATGGTCGGCTTGTGCAGCTTGGAGACCAGCACGATCGCGTGCACCCGCGTGGGCAGGATCGGGTCGTCGTCGCCGGCCACCAGCTCCTCGGCCACCCGGTCGTAGTGCCGGCGGATGCCGGTCATGATCGCGAAGAAGGCGCCCATCGCCAGGATCGTGATCCAGGCGCCGGCCAGGAACTTGGTGATCAGCACGATCACGAGCACCACCGCGGTCATGCCCAGGCCGAAGGCGTTGATGGCGCGCGACCGGATCATCCGGCCGCGCTCGGTGGCGGAGCTCTCGCTCGCCAGCATCCGCGTCCAGTGGCGGATCATCCCGAGCTGGCTGAGGTTGAAGGAGACGAAGACCCCGACGATGTAGAGCTGGATCAGCTTCGTGGTCTGGGCGTCGAAGACCACGATCAGCACGATCGCCAGGAAGGCCAGGAACACGATGCCGTTGCTGTAGGCCAGCCGGTCGCCGCGCGAGCCGAGCGCTCGGGGGGCCAGTCCGTCCTTGGCCAGGATCGACCCCAGCACCGGGAACCCGTTGAACGCGGTGTTGGCGGCCAGCACGAGGATGACCCCGGTCACGATGACCACGAAGTAGAACCCGGGCGTGAAGTGGTCGAAGATCGCCCGGGCGAGCTGGGCGATGACGGTGTCCTGGGTGTAGTCCGGCGGCACCGGCGAGCCGTCGGGGAGCCGCAGCTCCTCGAGGTGGTGGGGGTCGACGTAGCGCAGCCCCATCTGCCGCGCGAGCACGATGACGCTGACCATCATCGTCGCCGCGATCGCGCCGAGCAGCAGCAGCGTGGTGGCCGCGTTGCGCGACTTCGGCTTGCGGAACGCAGGCACGCCGTTCGAGATCGCCTCCACCCCGGTCAGCGCGGCGCAGCCCGAGGAGAACGCACGCGCCAGCAGCAGGATCAGGCCGATCGTGGTCAGCGGCTGCTCCCACCCGGGCTGCGGGATGATCGTCAGCTCTGCGCTGGCGACGTCGGGCAGGGTGCCGCTGAAGAGCCGGAGCAACCCCCACGCACACATGCCGAGGATGGCGATCATGAACAGGTAGGTCGGGACGGCGAACATGGTCCCCGACTCCCGGACGCCCCGCAGGTTCAGCGCGGCGAGCACGATGACCATGCCGCTGGCCACCAGGACGTCGTGCTCGGCCAGGAACGGCGCCGCCGCCGCGACGTACTGCGAGGCCGACGAGATCGACACCGCGACGGTCAGCACGTAGTCCACCAGCAGCGCGCTGGCCACGGTCGTGCCCGCCGTGCGACCGAGGTTGACCGTGGCGACCTCGTAGTCACCGCCGCCGCTGGGGTAGGCGTGGACGGTCTGGCGGTACGACGCCACGACGGTCAGCATCACCACGGCGACCGCGATCCCGACCTTCCAGCTGAACGCGTACGCCGAGGCGCCCGCGATCGAGAGCATGATGAAGACCTCGTCCGGGGCGTAGGCCACCGACGAGAGTGCGTCACTGGCGAAGACGGGCAGTGCGATCCGCTTCGGCAGCAGCGTCTCCCCCAGCTGGGAGCTGCGGAGCTTTCGCCCGAGCAGGATCCGCTTGGAGACATTTCCAATGCCCACACAGGGAGGCTAGAGCACAACCCTCCGCCCCGGACCCGTACCTACTAGTGTTCGCGGTGTGCACGTCGTGATCATGGGCTGCGGCCGCGTCGGCTCGACGCTCGCCAGGAGCCTCGAGGACCGCAACCACACTGTCAGCGTGATCGACAGCAACCCCGACGCGTTCCGGCGTCTGGGCCCGTCTTTCAACGGGACCAAGGTCACCGGCTACGGCTTCGACCAGGCGGTGCTCACCGAGGCCGGCATCGAGCGGGCGGACGCCTTCGCGGCGGTCAGCAGCGGCGACAACTCCAACATCATCGCGGCCCGGGTGGCCCGCGAGACGTTCGGCATCCAGAAGGTGGTGGCCCGGATCTACGACCCGGGCCGGGCCGAGGTCTACCAGCGACTGGGCATCACCACGGTGGCCACGGTGAAGTGGACCGCCGACCAGGTGCTGCGCCGCATCCAGCCCGCCGGAGCCGAGCCCGATTTCCGCGACCCCTCGGGCACGATCCGCGTCGACCAGGTGCCGGTGCCCGAGGCCTGGGTGGGTCACCAGACCGTCCAGCTCCAGCAGCTCAGCGGCTGCCGGATCGCCTGGATCGACCGGTTGGGCGAGGGCATGCTGCCCACCCGGGAGTCGGTGCTGCAGGAGGGCGACATGATGCACCTGGTGATGCGGGAGCAGAGCGCCAACCAGGTCTACGACGTGCTCAAGCAGGGACCGGAGGACGACTGAGATGAGGGTCGCCATCGCAGGAGCGGGGGCCGTGGGCCGCTCGATCGCCCGCGAGCTGATCGGCAACGGCCACGAGGTCCTGCTCGTGGACAAGGAGCCGTCGGCGATCAAGCCCGACCGCGTGCCCGACGCGGAGTGGCTGCTCGCCGACTCCTGCGAGCTGTCCTCGCTGGAGGAGGCCCGCCTGCAGGACTGCGACGTGGTCATCGCGGCGACCGGCGACGACAAGGTCAACCTGGTCACCTCGCTGCTCGCCAAGACCGAGTTCGGCGTGCCGCGCACGGTCGGGCGGGTCAACCACCCCAACAACGAGTGGCTGTTCACCGAGGCGTGGGGGGTCGACGTGAACGTCTCCACCCCGAGGATCATGTCCGCGCTGGTGGAGGAGGCGGTCACCGTCGGCGACCTGGTCCGGCTGTTCACCTTCCGCAAGGGCAACGCCAACCTGGTGGAGATGACGCTGCCGTCCGACTCGCCGTACGTCGGCAAGCCCGCGGGGCTGATCCCGTTCCCGGAGAACTGCTCGCTGGTGACGATCCTGCGCGACGGCCAGGTGTACACGCCCCAACCGGACCAGCCGGTCGAGGCCGGTGACGAGCTGCTCTTCGTGGTCCCGGCGGAGGTCGAGGAGGAGCTCGAGCGGATGCTCGCCCCCACCGAGCACGGCGGCGACTCCTGACCGCTCAGAGGTGCGGCTCGGGCTCCCCGGGCCTGATCGGGGTGGCGTTGCGGCTCAGCAGCCACGCCATCGCCGCCAGCGCCGCCACCTGCAGCGGCCAGCCCATGACCAGCTTGGTGACCCCCAGGGTGGCGACGGCCGAGTCGGTGGACCACCAGCCGCTCTTCCCGGCGAGGTAGACGGGGCCCTGGACGGCGACGCGCAGCAGGCAGGGCAGGGCGAGCATCCAGGTCAGCCGGCTGCACAGCCGCACCACGTGGCGGTCGGCGTGCCAGGCGGTCGGGTCGCCCGCGACGCTGCCGACGAGGAACCCGACGACCGGCCAGCGGATGGCCACGGTGAACAGCATGACCACGGCGTAGCCGGCGTTGTAGAGCAGCCCGGGCAGGAAGTACGCCAGCGCCTGCTCCCCCGCGTCGCCACCACCGCGGGCGGCGCGCCAGGCGAACAGGGCACCGATGCCGATGCCGAACAGCGCGTTCATCACGAACTGGACCGACGACCGCTGGACCAGCCGGACCGCCAGCAGCACCCCGGCACAGGCCAGGCTGACCGTGATCGCCAGCCGCAGGTCGTGCACGGTGAGGAACAGCACGGTGAAGGCGATCGTGGGCACCGCCGCCTCGAGCATCCCCCGGGCGCCACCGAGCGCCTGGGAGAGCTGCTTGCGGACGACCTCCTCGACCGTGTGGGTCGTGGCCCGGGCGCTCATCGCGGTCGGAGGTCGTAGCGCGGGTTGTACATCACGCGCTGGCCGTCCTGGACCCCGATCCGGCCCTGCACCCGGATGCTGCGTCCGGGCGCGATCCCGGCGATGCGGCGGCGTCCGAGCCAGACCACGCTGATCGAGCCGGAGCCGTCGTACAGCTCGGCCTCCAGCGCGGGGACGCCCCCGCGCGGTCGCAGGGTGACGGTGCGCAGGGTCCCCTGGACCACGACGCGCTCCCGGTCGGGCGCCTGCCGGATGGCCACCAGCCCCGCCTTGCGCGTGTCCTTGCGCAGCTCGCGAGCCTCCTCGTGCTCCTGGCTGGCCCAGCGGCTGATGGAGGCGCGCCAGCGACTCTTGTGCTCGGCCATGGCCCGAGCGTAGTCAGTGGAGCGCCGCGACGCCGCCGCGACCGGCCGGGTCCCGATCACTCCATCGGCCGGGCGTCCGGCGGGAGGGTGAGCGGCAGCGGCGTGCCCGGGGCCTTGGCCTCGCGGCCGCGCCGCACCACGACCGAGCGGATCGTGTCCTCCCACAGCCCGGCCTTGCCGGCCTCGGCCAGCGCGGGCTCGCCCATGAGCGTGGCCCGCAGCAGCCAGTTGGGGCCCTCGTGGCCACTGATCCGGCTGACCTGGACCGCCTGCTGCCCGTCGGGGGTCTGCACCGGCACCTGGCAGAGCAGCTCGGTGCCGAAGGTGCCCTCCGCCTCGGTGGCCGTACCGCCCATCCGCTCCATCTCCGCGGCGATCCGCGGCCGCAGCTCGGCCCAGGACCCGCCGCCACGGGACGCGGCGAAGGCGCGCAGGTCGAGGGCGCCCTCCTCGGTGACCAGCACCGCGGCCACGACCTCGCTGCTGTCCTCGTCGACCTGGAGGCGCATCTCCATCGGCCCTGCCGGTGCGATCACCAGGCTGCCCAGGTCGATCCCGGGACGCTCCTCGAGGTCCTCGACGTCCCCGGCGTCGTAGGGGCCGGTCTCGGGACCGGCAGCGGTCGACCCGGTCGACGTCGACCCGGCGGACGTCGTCCCGTCCGGGGTCTGCGACTCCTCGGGTGCGCCGTCCCTGGACCTGCGACCGAACCTCATCGTGTGCTGCCTCCCGAACCGATCTCCTGCGCGGCCGACGGGGTCGAGACGAACCCGCCGGTCGAACCGTAGCCACCGTCACCTCGTGTCGAGTCGGGCAGGGCCTCGGTCTCCACGAAGACCGCAGTCTCGACCCGCTGCACCACGAGCTGCGCGATCCGGTCTCCGCGGCGCACGGCGAACGGCTGGTGCCGGTCGGTGTTGACCAGGCAGACCTTGACCTCGCCGCGGTAGCCGGCGTCGATCGTGCCGGGGGCGTTGACGACCGAGATCCCGTGCTTGGCGGCGAGCCCGGACCGGGGGTGCACCAACCCGACGTACCCCTCGGGCAGGGCCATCGCGATCCCGGTCGGCAGCAGCGCGCGCTCCCCGGGGTCCAGGGTCGCGTCGACCGAGGAGCACAGGTCCGCGCCGGCGTCGCCGACGTGCGCGTACGACGGCAGCGGCAGCTCCGGGTCCAGGCGTCTGATCGCGATCTCCACCATGACTCGCGACCCTACCCGCGGGCCCGAGGTCCCCGAGTGACAGGCTTTGCCCGTGCCGATGCCGACCTCCGCTCGGGACGCCCGCGGCCCCGCGGGCGCCTACTCCGAGCGTCTGACCGTGCCGCTGCGGTGGTGGGTGCAGGCCACGATGCTCGTGGCGAGCCTGTGGTTGGCCTTCGTCGTCTCGATGCCGGCGCTGCTGGCCTGGTCGGCGACGGCGCTGGTGGTGCTGATGGTCTTCGGCGGCCTGGTCTGGCTGGGTCGCACACAGGTCAGCGTGGAGGACGGTGTCCTGCGTGCCGGCCCCGCCCACATCGACGTACGCCTGCTCGGGACGCCCGAGGCGCTCGACCCCGAGCAGACCCGCCGGGTGCACGGGGTGGAGGCCGACGCCCGGGCCTTCCTGCTCACCCGGCCGTACCTGCGACGGGCCGTGCGGGTGCCCGTGCACGACCCGGACGACCGGACGCCCTACTGGCTGATCTCCACCCGCCACCCCGAGCGGCTGGCGGCGGCCCTGGACTCGGTGCGTCCGCAGGGCTGACTAGGGTTGGATCTGGGTACGGGTGACCAGACGCACACGACGAAGGGCGGCGCAGATGGCCAAGGACAAGAAGGCAGCGGAGCGGGACGCCGAGGCGAAGGGAGCCAAGGACAGTTCCAAGGCATGGTCGATCTTCTCGCTGGTCGCCGCGCTGTTGGGAGCCACCGTGGCCCGCAAGACGTTGACCAGCTCCTGGCGGGCCGCCACCGGCAAGAACCCCCCGGCCAACCCGGCCGACCCCGACGTCGACCTGTGGGAGGCCGTGCTGTGGGCCGCTGCCAGCGGGACCGCGGTGCAGCTGGCCCGGATGCTCGCCTCGCGCAAGGCGGCCAACTACTACGCCAAGTCCACCGGGCACCTGCCGCCCGGCCTGGGCAAGGACGACCAGAGCGCGGCAGCGCCGGCACCGACGACCTGAGCCGACACGACAAGGGCCGCCCCGGTGGGGGCGGCCCTTGTCGTGTGTGCGTCTGTGCGTCTGTGGCGCTGCCGTGCCGACAGTGCTCGGCGAGCGTCGCGGCGGCGTCAGGCGCAGTCGCGGCAGATGAGCTTCTTCTCATCGGCCAGCTGGCTGCGGTGGTGCACCAGGAAGCAGCTCATGCAGGTGAACTCGTCCAGCTGCTTGGGCTTGACCTCGACGGCCAGCTCCTCGTGCGACAGGTCTGCACCGGGGAGCTCGAAGGACTCGGCCGCCTCGGCCTCGTCCTCGTCGACCTTCCCGGAGTTCTTGTCGTGACGCCGCGCCTTGAGCTCCTCGAGGCTGTCCTCGTTCTGCTCCTCCTCGGTCTTCCGAGGTGCGTCGTAGTCGGTTGCCATGCGTTCTCTCCTGCTCCCACGTGCCAGTGATGCCGGGGTCCCGGCCGGGCCATCGGCCCGGAACGAGGTCCCGATCCTCGCCCCGCCCCCACGTCCGCGTGTCGGCGCAGATTGTGCACCACTCGGGACCGATGTGCACATCCGACCTGGTTGCTGGTCTGCAGGGGTTCCGGACGTCGAGTGAACGCGCGGCCCCCCGGAGTTGTTCCCGGCCGCTCGTGCGACCGGCGGCACACCCGCCCGCGGCGAAGCGCTAGGCCCCGAAACCGCACTCCTGGACGAGGGCGGAGAACGCGGCGAACCCCTCCTTGGGGGCACACACGACCAGGTCGTGCCCGGCGGCACAGGCCGAGACCTGCAGCGTGGCTCCGGCCTCCTGGGCCACGAGCCCCGCGGCGGCGTGGTCCCACAGGTGGGGACCCTCCTCGACGTAGGCGTCGAGGAGTCCGGCGGCCACGGCGCACAGGTCCAGGGCGCACGACCCGAGCCGGCGGATGTCGCGGACCCGCGGCAGCAGCGCGGCCACCGAGCGCGCCTGCCGCTCCCGCACGTCGGCCTCGTAGCCGAACCCGGTGGCGACCAGGGACTGGTCGAGACCGGGTGGCGTGCGGACCCGCAGGGTCTCCCCGTTCCCCGTCGCCCCGCCGCCCAGGGTGGCGGCGTACTCCAGGCCGAGGACGGGACTGACCACGACGCCCGCGACGACCTGGTCGCCGCGTGCGGCGGCCACCGAGACCGCGTGGTGCGGAAGCCCGTAGAGGTAGTTGACGGTCCCGTCGATGGGGTCGACGATCCACCGCACCCCGGAGGTGCCGGCCACGTCGTCACCCTCCTCCCCCACGACCCCGTCGTGCGGGCGAGCCTCCAGCAGGCGGGAGCGGATCAGCTCCTCACAGGCCCGGTCGGCGTCGGTGACCACGTCCACGGGGCTGGACTTCGTCGAGGCGACACGGACGCCCTCGCCGCGCAGCCGCACCACCAGCGTGGCGGCCTCGCGAGCCGTGCGCAGCGCCAGGTCGAGGAGCTCGCGGTCGGACCGGTCCCCCATCACTCGTCGCTGCCGCACAGGGCCGGACGCGGGCCGCGCGGGTTGGCGCAGCAGCCCGCGGCACAGACGTCCCAGCTCGGCTCGGAGTCGACCGCCGCCCGGTCCCTGGGCTCCCCGCTCTCGATCGCCGAGCGCTCGAGCAGCAGGTCGCGGACCATGGCCACGAAGCGGGGGTCCACGCCGGCGGTCGCGGCCCGGGCGAACGGCAGGCCGAGCTCGGCGGCGGTCTCCCGGGCCTCGGTGTCGAGGTCGTAGATGACCTCCATGTGGTCGGAGACGAAGCCGATCGGCACCACCACGACGCCCGGGACCCCCTTGGCGTCCAGGGCGCGCAGGTGGTCGTTGACGTCCGGCTCCAGCCACGGCACCTGGGGCGGACCCGACCGGGAGCAGTAGACCAGCGCGGAGGGGTAGCGGTGCCCGGTCTCCTCGCGCACCCGCTCGACGATCTCGGAGACCACCTGCCGGTGCTGGGCGGCGTACGCGCCGCCGTGCGGGCCGCTGGCCTCGTTCATCGCGACCGGGATCGAGTGGGTGACGAAGGCGAGGTGACCGCCGTGGCGGGCGTCCTCGGGCAGCTCGGCGAGGGCCGAGAGGGTGGCGTCGACCATCGGCTCGATGAAGCCGGGATGGTTGTGGTAGTGCCGCAACCGGTCGATGCGCGGCGCTCCGGGCACCGCGGCCACCGCGTCCGCGAGGTTCTCGCGGTACTGGCGGCAGCCGCTGTAGGAGGAGTAGGCACTGGTGAGCAGCGCGGCGGCGCGGGTGACCCCGTCGGTCCTCATCCGGGTCACCGTGTCGGTCAGGTAGGGGTCCCAGTTGCGGTTGCCCCAGTAGACCGGCAGGTCGATGCCGCTCGCCTCGAAGTCACCCTCGATGGCGGCGAGGAGAGCCCGGTTCTGGTCGTTGATCGGGCTGCGGCCGCCGAACTCGTAGTAGTGCTGGCCGACCTCCTCCAGCCGCGCGTCGGGGATGTCCTTGCCCGCGGTCACGTTGCGCAGGAAGGGCACCACGTCGTCGGGCTTCTCCGGTCCGCCGAAGGAGACCAGCAGGAACGCGTCGTACGGCTCAGGCGAGGACATGAGCCCCAGCCTAGGCAGCCTAGGCTGACCCCGATGCTCACCTCCTACCGCCGGGTGTTCGCCCATCCCGGTGCGCTCGCCTTCTCCGGCACCGCTCTGGTGGCCCGGCTGCCCATCTCGATGATGACGCTGGGCATCGTGCTGCTCGTCAGCGCCCAGAGCGGGTCCTACGCCCTGGCCGGACAGGTCTCGGCCGCCTACGTCTTCGGCAACGCGGTCTTCGCGATCCCCCACGGCCGGCTCGCCGACCGGTTCGGCCAGGGCCGGGTCCTGTACGTCGACAGCGTCGCGTTCGCGGTGCTCAGCGGGCTGATGGTCGTCTCGATCGTGCAGCAGTGGTCGCTGCCGTGGCCGCACGTGTGGGCGGCGCTGGCGGGGGCCGCGATCCCCCAGATCGGCACGCTGGTGCGGGCACGGTGGGCCCACCTGGTGACCCTCGCGAGCGAACGGCACACCGCCTTCGCCGTCGAGGGCGTCGCCGACGAGGTGGTCTTCGTCACCGGCCCGGTGCTGGTGACCGTGCTGGCCACGTCGTTCGCGCCGCAGACGGGACTGCTCGTCGCGATGACGGTTGGCACCGTGGGCGCGCTCGCCCTGGCGGTGCAGCGGCGCACAGAGCCGCCTGCGCACCCCCGTGACCCGACGATCGCCCGGAGCCCGATGCCGTGGGGCCTGCTGGTCCCGCTCACCGTCGCGGCCGTGGCGCTCGGCAGCCTGTTCGGGGCCTTGGAGATCGCCACGGTCGCCGTCGCCGACGACGCGGGGCGCAAGTCCCTCG
Source organism: uncultured Actinomycetota bacterium (assembly GCA_963815595.1). GTDB lineage: Bacteria > Actinomycetota > Actinomycetes > Propionibacteriales > Nocardioidaceae > Marmoricola. The sequence goes on from CAWFHA010000007.1 coordinate 1,679,634, forward strand.
CCGGGCTGATGCTCGGGGCGTTCGCGCTGGGCAGCCTGTTCGCCGGCGTGGCGACCGGGACCGTGGAGTGGCGGTCGACCCCGCTGCAGCGGGCGCGCACGGGCATGGCGCTGCTGACCGTCGGCACGCTGACGCTGCCCCTCATCCCGGGCCTGGCCCTCGTGACCGCGGCGCTGTTCCTCACCGGTCTCGCGCTGGCTCCGACGCTGATCGCGCTGTTCTCGCTGATCGAGGAGGCGGTCCCGCGCTCACGCCTCAACGAGGCGATGGGGTTCGTCCAGACCGGGGTCGGGGCCGGGATCGCTCCCGGGGCCTGGCTCGCCGGTCACGTCGCCGACGCGAGCGGCGGGTCGGCGGCGTACTGGGTGGTCAGCGCATCGGCGGCGCTCGCTGTGGTCTTCGGTGCCGCGGTGCGGTCCTCCTCCATCCCCACGCGCGCCTGAGCGGGGCTCCCGGCGGCAACCCCCGGGTCGGCGACCGGACCGCTCGAGCACGCTGCGGGTGCCGGCTCGTTGGCTAGCCTGCGCGACATGGGGACATGGACCAGCTGGTCGGGGCTGAGCACGGCGCACCCCGTCCGGCAGGTGACTCCGCACGACGCCCAGGAGGTCGTGGAGGCAGTCCTCACGGCCCGGGAGCAGCACCTGCGCGTGAAGATGCCCGGCAGCGGCCACTCGTTCAGCGACATCGCGGTCACCGACGGGGTGCTGCTGCGGCCCGACGCCCTGCGCGGGGTCGTCGGCGTCGACCGTGAGGCAATGACCGTCACGGTGCTCGCGGGCACGACCCTGCGTGAGCTGAACGCCGCGCTCGAGGGGCTCGGCCTGTCGCTGCACAACATGGGCGACATCGACGAGCAGACCGTGGCCGGCGCCGTCTCCACCGGCACCCACGGCACCGGCGGGACGACCTCCTCCCTGAGCACGCAGGTGTCGGGGCTGGAGCTGGTGACCGGCCGGGGCGAGCTCCTCCGCGTCGACCGTCAGCACGATCCGGACGTGCTCGACGTCGCCCGGGTCGGCCTCGGGTCCCTCGGCGTCCTCACCTCGGTCACCTTCGACGTCGAGCCGCTCTTCGTGCTCGAGGCGCACGAGACGCCGATGCTGTGGGCGGAGGCGCTGGACCGGTTCGAGGAGCTGAGCACCGAGAACCACCACTTCGAGATGTACTGGTTCCCGCACACCGACCGGATGCTGACCAAGCGCGACAACCGCACCCTCGACCCGGCCGAGCCGCTCTCGCGCGTGCGCCGCTGGTTCGACGACGAGCTCCTCTCCAACCGGGTCTTCGGCTGGACCAACGCGCTGGGCAACCGGCGCCCCCGTCTGGTGCCCCGGCTGAACGAGCTCTCCGGGCGCGCGCTGACCGAGCGCCGCTACTCCGACGTGCCGCACCGCGTCCTCACCAGCCCCCGGCGGGTGCGTTTCCGCGAGATGGAGTACGCCGTGCCGCGGCCGGCCGCGATGGACGCCCTGCGGGCGGTCCGGGCGCGGATCGAGGCCAGCGACTGGACGATCGGGTTCCCGGTGGAGGTCCGGGCGTGCCCGGCCGAGGACGTGCCGCTCTCCCCGGCGTACGGACGCGACACGGTGTACCTGGCCTGTCACGTCAACGCGCAGAGCGACCACACCGAGTACTTCGGGTCGGTCGAGGACGTGCTGCGCTCCTACGACGGGCGGCCGCACTGGGGCAAGCTGCACCGGCGGGCGGCCGCCGACCTCCGACCGGTCTATCCGCGCTGGGAGGAGTTCACGGCGCTGCGCGAGCGGCTCGACCCCGACCGGGTCTTCGCCAACGCCTACCTCGACCGCGTGCTCGGACGCTGACCCCCTGGCCGCCCCCGTACGGGTCCCGGGACGCTCCCGGACCGGAAGACGCACCCCCTCACACGCTGGCGGAGCGGGGAAGCGGCGCCCGCCAGTTGCGGCGCAGCGCGAGCAGGCGGAGCCCGATGCAGATGACCACACCCGGGATGGCGACCAGCGTCACGTCGAGGTCGAGCCCCTGGGCGACCACCGCCCAGGTGGCGCCGAGCAGGGCCGGGGTGGCGTAGAGCTCACTCGAGAAGATCACCGGCACCCGCCCCGCCAGCAGGTCCCGGGCCATGCCGCCGCCGATGCCGGTGACCATGCCCATGAGGGCGGCCGGGACCGGGCCCAGGCCGTAGTCCAGCGCCTTGAGCGCACCGGTCACGCAGAACAGCCCCAGCCCCGCGGCGTCGAAGACCGTGAACACCCGCTCCAGACGGCCCACGGCCGGGTGGAAGACGAAGGTGACCAGGCCCGCGACGACCGGCACGATCAGGTAGCGCCAGTCGGCCAGGGCCGCGGGCGGGGTCGCGTCGATCAGCACGTCGCGCAGGAACCCGCCGCCGAGCCCGGTCGTCCCCGCGAGCACGAGGACGCCGAAGACGTCGAGGTCCTTGCGCACCGCCACGAGGGCGCCGCTGATCGCGAACACGAAGATGCCGCTCAGGTCCAGCACCAGCAGCAGCACGCCCTGATCACCCATGGCCGACAGGGTAGGGGCGCGGCGCCGCGCCCACGGCGAGTCGTCCTGCTCAACGCCTCCGCCGGGCTGAAGTAGGCTCGGGCCGCAGGTGTAGACGAAGGAGCGGCGTGGCATGCAGGACCTCACCCTGGTGGGGCTGAGCGAGGACGGCACCAGGCTCGTCCTGGCCAGCGTCACGGGCGAGGAGTTCGCCGTTCCGGTGGACACCCGGCTGCGCGCGGCACTGCGTGGTGAGACCACCGCACGAGACCGTCAGTGGGAGACGAAGATGGACAGCGCACTGCGCCCCCGAGATATCCAGGCGCGCATCCGCGCGGGCGAGACGCCCGAGGACGTCGCGGCCGCCGCCCGGACGACGGTCGAGGCGATCATGCCCTTCGCCGGGCCGGTCATCGCCGAGCGGCAGCACGTGGCCAGCAACGCCCTCAAGGGCTCCCTGCGCCGGCGTACCGGTGAGACCACCACCGCCGCGCGCACCCTGGGCGAGGCCGCGGAGCTCTTCTTCTCCCACCACTCCCTGCACGACGAGGACGTGGAGTGGGACGCCTGGCGCCGCCCCGACGGCCGGTGGGCGCTGGTGGCGACCTACGAGCTCGGCGGCCGGCCCCGCAGCGCCGAGTTCACCCACGACCAGCCCGGTCGCTACGTCGTCGCCGAGAACGACGAGGCCAAGGTGCTGACCGGCGAGCTGGCACTCCCCGGCCAGGCCGGACCACCGGCGGGTCGCGCGGGTGGCCTCCGCTCGCTGAGCCCGGTCCCCACCCAGGACGAGCTGCCGCTGGGTGACGACGCCATCGAGCTGGTCCGTGATCCCGAGCCCGCCCGCGAGCAGTCGCCGGCACAGAGCCCGGTCGCGGCCGAGGACCGGGCCGAGGAGGCGGTGATGGACCCGGTGATGGACCCGGCGATGGAGCCGGGGGCCGACACGGCTGACGCCGACTGGCTCGCCGGTCCCCCGCGTCCGACCGACCAGGACGTTCCTCTCCTCGAGGAGCCCGCCGGGACCGAGGCGTCCCAGGACACCGACGCGACCGAGGTGGCCGGGGCGGGTGCGACGACCGAGGGCCGCGAAGGGGCCGAGACGACCGAGGAGGTCGCGGAGGACGGACCGGCCGAGGACCCGAGCAGCACCGGGACCGGTGAGCCCGCCCGCACCGAGAAGTCCTCGCGACGCAAGGGCCGCTCCTCGGTGCCGTCCTGGGACGAGATCATGTTCGGCGGCAGCGCGCGCGAGGACTGAGCTCGCGTGACCGGAGCCACGCCCCGGTGGCTGGCCAGAGCTGGTTACTGACGGGTAATATAATGCCCGTCGCGTGACCGCAGGTGTCGCGGCGAGTTGAATGGCAGCACAGGACACTCCCCGAACCGAGAGCGGTGCACCCACCATGGCCTACTTCGTCACCGGCGCCACCGGCTTCATCGGACGCTTCCTCGTCCAGGAGCTGGTCGAGAACCGTGAGGACGAGATCTTCGTGCTGTGTCGCGAGGGCTCGCGCAAGCGCCTCGACCTGCTGATCGAGGAGTGGGACACCGACCGGGTCACGCCGGTGATCGGGGATCTCGCCGAGCCGGACCTCGGGATCGACCCCGAGTGGATCACCGCCCACACCGGCGGCATCGACCACTTCTTCCACCTCGCGGCGATCTACGACATGACCGCGAGCGACTCGATGAACGAGGCCATGAACGTCGGGGGCACCCGCAACGCTGTCGGCCTGGCCAGCAAGCTGGCGGCCGGGCACTTCCACCAGGTCTCCTCCGTCGCGGCCTCCGGCGACTTCCGGGGGGTCTTCGACGAGTCGATGTTCGACGAGGGCCAGCGGCTGCCCTCGCCGTACCACCGCACCAAGTTCGAGTCGGAGAAGATCGTCCGCGAGGAGTGCGAGGTGCCGTGGCGCGTCTACCGCCCCGCGATCGTGGTCGGGCACTCCGAGACCGGTGCGATGGACAAGATCGACGGTCCCTACTACTTCTTCCCGCTGATCAAGCGCCTGCGCGAGGCTCTCCCCGGCTGGGTTCCGCTGGTCGGCATCGACCTCGGGGACACCAACGTGGTGCCGGTCGACTTCGTGGCCAAGGCGATGGACCACATCGCGCACCAGCCGGGTCTCGACGGCCAGGCCTTCCACCTCGTCAACCCCGAGCCCATGAACACGATCGGGCTGATCAACACCTTCGCCAGCGCGGCCAAGGCGCCGCAGTTCGCGGTGCCGGTGGACCGCAGCATCACCGGGCGACTGCCCACGGCCTTCCTCCCCCGCGCCCTGCGGCCCGCCAACCTGGTCGGGGCCGCGCTCCGGCTGCCGCCGGTCCACCTGGGCCTGAACCAGACCATCGGCCGCCTGGGCATCCCCCCGGAGGTCCTCGAGCACGTCTCCTTCTCCTCGGTCTACGCCTCGCGCGCCACCGAGAAGGCGCTCGCCGGGTCCGGCATCGCCGTGCCGGACATCGAGGGCTACGCCTCGACCCTGTGGTCGTTCTGGGAGGAGATGCTCGACGACACGATCCGCGGCGAGACCAAGGTCGTGGCGGCCCTGGCCAACAAGACCGTGGTGATCACCGGCGCCTCCTCGGGCATCGGCCTGGTCACCGCCGTACAGATCGCCAAGGCGGGCGGCATCCCGATCCTGGTGGCTCGCGGCCAGGAGAAGCTCGAGGCGACCCGCCGGCTGATCGAGAGCCAGGGCGGTACGGCGTACTGCTACCCGTGCGACCTCTCCGACCTCGACGCCATCGACGCCCTGACCAAGCAGCTGTCCCAGGACTTCGACCACCTGGACTTCGTCGTCAACAACGCCGGCCGATCGATCCGCCGCTCGCTGAAGCTCAGCGAGGACCGGTTCCACGACTTCGAGCGCACCATGCAGCTCAACTACTTCGGGGCCATCCGGCTGGTCATGGGCATCGTGCCGAAGATGCGGGAGCAGCAGTCCGGCCACATCGTGAACATCTCCTCGATCGGGGTGCTGACCAGCCCGCCGCGGTTCTCGGCGTACGTCGCGTCCAAGGCGGCCCTGGACGCCTGGAGCAACGTGGTCTCCAGCGAGCTGATCGGCGACGGCATCTCGTTCACCAGCATCCACATGCCGCTGGTGCGCACGCCGATGATCGCGCCCACCAAGCTCTACGACCGCTTCCCCACGATCAGCCCGGGCCAGGCGGCCCGCAAGGTGATCACCGCACTGGTGGACCGTCCCCACGAGATCAACACCAAGACCGGCAACCTCGGTGCGCTGGCGCACACCCTGGCACCCAAGACCGCCTTCCGGATCCTGCACATGGCCTTCCAGGTGTTCCCCGACTCGGCGGCGGCCAAGGGCGACTCGGCCCACGGGAAGTCCGAGAGCGAGCAGATGTTGCTGGCGCGCCTGCTGCAGGGCGTTCACTGGTAGCCTGCTCCCGTGCTGAACCTCCTGTGTTGTCGCTGTCGCTGACACCAGCCTGCGGGCTGGTGCGTCCTCCGGACCCCCGAGCGCCCCGACACCCAGGATCGAGAAGTTCGCATGACCCCGTTGACCTTCGCCGGCTGGACCCGCGCCCTGCACGCGCGCGGCTACGACGTCCTCGCCCCCAGCCATGCCGTTCCCGTATCGCTGTGGCTGGCCGAGCCGACCGACCCTGACCGGACTCCCCGGGTGCTGCACTTCAGCGCTCGGGGCACCCGGTTGCGCCTGGCGGCGTACCGACCCAGCGACCTGACCACGCTGCTGCTGCGCGCCGCGTGCGACTGCGCCGACCACCGGCAGGCCGGTGCGACCGGCCGGATGGTGCTCAACCCGGGCACCGCGCCCCTGGAGACCCATGAGCTCGACGGCGCCGCCGTGTTCGGCTGGCGGGGCCACGAGGCGGCACTGCTGTCGCTGCCCGAGAGCGCCGGGCTCCTGGAGAGCCTGCTGGCCCGCCTGAGACCATGCAGCGGTGCAGATCTTCCACATCGCGACCGCGGCGGACTGGGCCGCGGCACAGCGGTCGGGGGCCTACACGACCTCGACACGAGGCGTGAGCCTGGCCGAGGAGGGGTTCCTGCACGCAGCGCGTCGTGAGCAGGTGGCGGGGGTCTTCGACCGCTACTACCACGACGCGGGGGAGCCGCTCGTGCTGCTGAGCATCGACACCGACCTGCTGGGGGTGCCCTGGCGCGAGGAGCCGGTCGGGACCGAGACCTATCCCCACGTCCACGGCCCGCTGTCCCCGGCCGCGGTGACCGACGTGACGCGACTTGGTCCTGACGGGTCCCCCGCGCGCGGCTTCACCGAGGTGTTCGCCCGGGAGATGCTGCTCCGCGCCGGCCTGGCGGTGCTGGCCATGCTGGTCGCCTACGCCGGCTCGCGCCTCGGGGCCGGGCTGGGGTGGGCGTGGGGCGAGTTCGCCGGGGCCCTGGTCGGCCTCGCCGCCGGTGGCCTGCTCGCGGTGCTGGCTCACCGCCGGTGGGGACTCGGGGGACGGGCCGCCGGCTGACCCGAGGGCCCTGGTCCCGGCGGTGGTGGAGGCCTCCCCGGTGGTCGGCGCCTCGCCGGTGGCTCAGGCCTCGCCGGTGGCGACCGGACGGCTCGGGTCACGGACCCACTCGCTCCACGAGCCGGGGTAGAGCCTGGCCCCGATGCCCGCCACCGCGAGGGCCAGCACGTCGTGCGCGGCGGTGACGCCGGAGCCGCAGTACGCCGCCACCTCGCGCTCGCCCGCGCCGTACAGCTCCCGCAGCTCCGCGGCCGGTCGGAAGCGGCCGTCGGGCGCGAGGTTGGCCTCCGTCGGCACGTTGACCGCGCCGGGGACGTGCCCCGCGACCGGGTCGACCGGCTCGACCTCGCCCCGGAAGCGCTCCGGTGCGCGGGCGTCGACGAGCAGGCCGGTGCGTGCGAAGTCGAGCACGTCCTCCGCGGTGAGCACCGGCAGCCGTCCCGGCCGGACCGTGAACCCGCCCGGCGGATCTGCCGGTGCCGGCGCCCCCTGCTCCGCCGGCCGACCGGCCGCGCGCCAGGCCGACCAGCCGCCGTCGAGCACCCGGACGTCGGGGTGCCCCGCCCAGCGCAGCAGCCACCAGCACCGGGCGGCGGCGCGGCCGGCCCAGTCGTCGTACACCACGACGGGACGGTCGCCGTCGACCCCGGCGGCGCGCATGGCCGCCTCGAAGACCGGCACCGCGGGCAGCGGGTGCCGACCACGGTCCCCGGGCGGATCGGCGAGGGCGGTGTCCAGGTCGACGTACGCCGCCCCCGGGACGTGCCCCGCGGCGTACTCCTCCGGGCCTGGCGGGCCGCCCATCCGGTAGCGGACGTCCAGCACCGTGCAGGGACGCGGCAGCAGGGCCGCGAGCCCGTCGACGTCGATCAGGGGGTCGGGTGGGTGCATGGCATGATCCTCCCCGATGGCTGAACTCCAATTCTTCACCGGGACGATGGACTCCGGGAAGAGCACCCTCGCGCTGCAGACCAACCACAACCACGCGGCGCGAGGACGGGTCGGCCGGATCTTCACCACCCACGACCGGGCGGGGCAGGCACTGATCTCCTCGCGTCTCGGGCTGACCCACGACGCCACCGAGGTCGACGAGGACTTCGACTTCTGGCGCTACGTCGTCGGCGAGCTCACCCACGGCGCGCGGATCGACTACCTGATCTGCGACGAGGCCCAGTTCTACACCGGGTTCCAGGTCGAGCAGCTGGCCAAGGTCGTCGACGAGCTGCAGATCGACGTCTTCGCCTTCGGCATCCTCAGCGACTTCCGCACCGAGCTCTTCCCCGGGTCGCGCCGCCTGGTCGAGCTGGCGGACCGGATGCACGTCCTGCAGGTCGAGGCGCTGTGCTGGTGCGGTCGCCGCGCCACCCACAACGCCCGCACGGTCGACGGCGAGATGGTCACCGAGGGCGAGGTCATCGTGGTCGGCGACGTCGAGCAGGCCGACCTCCCCGCCGAGGTCGCCTACGAGGTCCTCTGCCGCGCCCACCACCGCCGCCGGATGACCGCCGAGCGCGCCCGGGCCATCTCGATGGTGGCCGAGCCGCTGCCGTTCGCGTAGCGGGGGTGCCGGTTTCCCCGGGCGCCCGGGGAAACCTGCGCCGGACAGGTGGTGCAACACCTGCCCGGTGCAGGGATCACCCGCCCACCTGTCCGATGTGTACGGTTCCGCATCCGCGCGCGGTCGTACGTCGCAGCCGGCCCGACCCCGATCCCGGCCCGGACCGACCGACCCGTACGCCGAGCGCCCGGTCAGCCGACCAGGATCGGGATCTGCATCTCCCGCGGGGTGAGCGAGCCGTGCAGGCCGACGAGGGTCATCTCGTAGGCGAAGTCGACCGAGCTCATCAATGCCCAGTTGTCGTGGGCGGCGGCCACGACGTCGCCGAGGCGCAGGCGGACCTGCGGGTCGACCGGACCGAACCAGCCGCGCTGGATCGCCTCGTCCCGGGTCAGCACCGTGGCCTTCTCGTCGAGGACCGAGCGCCACGTCGCCGCGACGTCGTCGACGGCGCCGCCGCGGCAGTAGACGTGGCGGAACCGCGCCTCCCCGCCGAGCAGGCTGACGCCCTCGCGCAGCTCGGGGGTCTGGTCGACGTCGACGTGGCTCTCCGGCGTGGAGTCGACCATCCCGTGGTCGGCGACGACCAGGAGCCGCACCTCCTCGGGCAGGGCGTCGCGCAGCTCCTGCGCGTCCTCGTCGATGTCGCGCAGCTGGGTCCGCCACCGCTGGGAGTCCACCCCGGCTCGGTGGCCGTGCCAGTCGAGGTCCCCGTCGTAGACATAGGTCAGCGAGGGGCGACGCTCGGCGCTCGAAACCGCGCCCGCGATCCGCTCGGCCACGTCGTCGGCACCCACGAAGGTGGCGCCGCGCTGCCCGGCCCGGGTCAGGCCCGAGCCTCGGAACTCCCGCTTGCTGACCACGCTCGTGTGCACGCCCACCGCCTCCAGCCGGGCGAAGGCGGTCGCGTGCGGCTGCCACTCCAGCGGGTCGACCGGCTGGTCCCAGAACAGCGAGTTCAGCAGCGCCCCGGTCTCCGGCACGCGCGAGGTGAACCCCACCAGACCGTGCTGCCCCGGCGTCAGCGCCGTGCCCAGCGAGGTCAGCGACGTCGCCGTGGTCGAGGGGACCCCGCAGGTGGCCGGCTCCGCCCCCAGCAGCGAGTGCAGGTACGGCGCCTGCGCGCGGTGCTCGGCGAGCAGGTCGAAGCCCAGGCCGTCGACCAGCATCACGACGTACGCCGGCGCGGGGGGCAGCGACAGCGCGTCCCCGTCCGTCCCGAGGCGGACACCGAGCGCCCGGGCGACGGCGGGGAGCACGTCACCCAGCGAACGCCCGGAGTAGTCGGGCTCGACGAACCCCGGCGGCGACTGCCCGGCCCAGGACGGGTCCCCAGGCACCGGTCAGCTCTGCGTGCGCGACGAGAGCGACTCGGCGAAGGCGAGCAGGGCGTCCACGGCGTGCTGGCCGTCGGCGGCCGAGCTGACCCGCAGCGAGAAGTCGTCGGAGGCCAGCACCCCGGTGTAGCCGTGGTCGGCGTCGCACTCGGGGTCGGCGCACGCGGCGGGCTCGAGGTCGATCCGGTTGACCCCGCCCCAGCCGACGGTGACCACGGCCTCGCTCGGCGTCGGCTCGCCGCCGCCGGCGAACGCGGCCGGGTTGGCCACCATCCGGTTGACGACGACCGAGCGGACCTCCGCCAGCCGGATCGCCTCGGTCGAGGTCGACGTGTACGGCTCCGGCAGCAGGTCGTCGGGGGCGTGCTCGTCGGTGTGGCACAGGATCAGCCGGGTGCTGGTCAGCACCACGACGGTGATGTGCCGGCGTACCTCGTCGCCCTCGATGGTCGGCTCGTGGTGCACCAGGAAGGAGGCGACCTCCTCCCCTGCCACCGCGGAACGCACGCCGGCAGCCACGACCTGGGGGTAGTACCCGGTCTTCTCGATCTCCACGACGAGGTCGTCGAACCGGTCCCTGGAGGTAACAGAACGCATGTCGCCAGTCTGTCACGGGCCGCCGACAGGACGGGAGCCGTGGTCAGCCCGGGAGCGTGTCCCCGGGGGGCGCGGTCAGGCGCCGGACGAACAGGTCGGAGCGGGTGTCGGCCACCGGGGCCACCCGGCCACCGGCGTGCAGCACGCTGACGCCGTCCGCGGTGGCGTGCACGAGCATCAGGTCGACCTGGCTGACCCGCGGCAGGTCCATCTTCAGCTGGGCGACCCGGCGGATCAGGTCCTCGACGGCCGCGACGTCCACCTGGGCGCTGCCGCGGTAGCCGAAGAGCAGCGGCGCCGCCTTGATCGAGCGCACCGTCTCGGCCGCGTCCAGAGCGCTGATCGGCGGGATCCGGTACGCGCGGTCCCCCACCAGGTCGGTCAGTGCCCCGGAGATGCCGAAGGAGATCGCGGGGCCGAACAACGGGTCCTCCAGCCCGCCCACGGCGACCGGGACCCCGGGGGCCGCGGTGCGCTGCACCACGAACTCGGCGTCGTCGGCGCCGCCCACCAGCGCGGCGAGCGACTCCCAGGCGTCGCGCATCTCGGCCTCGGTGTCGATGTTGCGCCACACGTGTGCCAGGTCGGGACGCTGGCGCAGCCGCTCGGCGGTGGCCTTGAGCACGACGTCCCAGCCGAGGCGCTCACCGGCAGCGACGGCGTCGTCGGGCGAGACCACGGGGACCCGGTCCCACACCTCGATGCCGTAGCAGGCCAGGATCTCGTCGAGCTCCGCGTCGGTCAGCTCGCGCCCCTCGGGCGACTCGTCGAGCACCCGGGTGACGACGCGGCGAGCGCGGTCGGGGTCGACCGGGTCGACGACCGTGGGCGTCTCGTCACGGCGCTGCAGCCAGGCGGCGTAGTCGACGACCCGCGCCAGGGCTCGCACCGCGGCCTCGACGGCGGGGTACGACGGCACCGACCCCCGCCCCGCGGTGTGGCCGGCGAGGTCGGGGACGCGCAGGAGCTCGGGGACCCCCTCGCGGCCCAGGAACGTCGAGACCAGCGGCTTGTCGGACTGCTCCCCCACCGCCGCCAGGACGTTGGCGACGGCCTCGCCACCGGCGTCCAGCGGCGGGATGTACACGGCGACCACGGCATCGACGTGGTCGTCGTCGATCGCCGCGTCCAGCGCGTCCTCGAAGTCCTCGTCGGTGGCCTCGGCGCCCAGGGCCGTCGCGCTGGTGACGGTCAGCCCGCTGGCCACGGCGGCGTCGACCGCGAGCAGCCCCAGCGCGTCGGAGTTGCCCACGATCGCCACCCGGGAGCCGCTCGGCAGCGGCTGGTGGGCGAGCAGCTGGGCGACGTCGAACATCTCGTCCAGCGTGTCGACCTGGATGATCCCGGCCTGCCGGAACATCGCGTCGACCGCCTCGGGAGGCGCGGCGATCTGCCGGACCGCGTGCCCCATCGGGACGCCCTGGGTGGTGCGCCCCGAGCGGACCGCGATGATCGGCTTGACGCGGGAGACCCGCCGGGCGATCCGGGAGAACTTGCGCGGGTTACCGATCGACTCCAGGTAGAGCAGGATCACCTCGGTGGCGTCGTCCTCCTCCCAGTACTGCAGCAGGTCGTTGCCGGACACGTCGGCGCGGTTGCCGGCGCTGACGAACGTCGACAGGCCCAGCCCGCGTCCGCGGACCTTCTCCAGGATCGCGGTCCCCAGGGCGCCGGACTGGCAGAAGAACCCGGCCCGGCCGCGCGGTGGCATCAGCGGGGCGAGCGACGCGTTCAGCGAGACCTGCCCGGAGGTGTTGATCACGCCCAGGCAGTTGGGCCCGATCAACCGCAGGCCGTAGGAGCGGGCCAGCCCGACCAGCTTGCGCTGACGGCGGCGTCCCTCCTCACCGGTCTCGGCGAAGCCGCTGGAGATCACGATCAGCCCGTGCACCCCCTTGGCGGCGCAGTCCAGCACCACGTCCTGCACGGCCTCGGCGGGGACGGCCACGATGGCCACGTCGACGTCACCGGGGATGTCACCGACCGACGGGTACGCCGGCATCCCCGCGACCGCGTCGGCCGCCGGGTTCACGACGTAGACCCGGCCGGCGTAGTCGCCGAGCACCAGGTTGCGCACGAGCGCGGCGCCGATCGTGTCGCTGCGGCGCGACGCCCCGATCACCGCGACGCTCCGCGCGTGGAGGAACGCCGCGATCGAGGCGGCCTCGGAGCGGTGCTCCCGGGCGGAGATCACACCGATCGAGGTGTCGGTCGGGTCGATGTCGAACTCGAGGTGCATCACCCCCTCGTCCCACCCGCCGGTCACCTGGTAGCCCTGCTCACGGAAGACCTGGATCATCCGCCGGTTGTCGGGGAGGACCTCCGCCACGAACCGCGAGACTCCCCGCTCACGGCCTGCCTGCGCGAGGTGCTCCAGGAGCAGCTGGCCGATCCCGCGGCCCTGGTGGGTGTCCTGGACGAGGAAGGCCACCTCGGCCTTCGTCCGGTCCCCCACCCGCTCGATCACGTCGTAGCGGCCCACGGCGATCAGCTTCTCCGCGACGGTCAGCACCAGGGCGACCCGGTCTCGGTAGTCCACCGTGGTGAACCGCTGCACGTCGCGGTCGGAGAGCTCCGGCATCGGTGCGAAGAAGCGGAAGTACTTCGACTCGTCGGAGACCAGGCCGTAGAAGTCCACGAGTCCCTGGGCGTCCTCGGGGACGATCGGGCGCAGGTGCGCGGTGCGCCCGTCGCGCAGGACGACGTCGGCCTCCCAGTGCTCCGGGTAGTCCCGGGGCGTCGGCGAGACGTCGGTGTCCTGGGCGGTCACCTGTGAAATGTACCGTCCGGGCGAGCCCGTCGAGGAAACTCCCCGGGGGTCGGGGAGAATCCCCCCATGGCTCGACGCAGCGCACCGCCTCCCGAGGACTTCGAGGAACACATCGTCGACATCGACGTCGGCGACGAGATGCGGGCCAGCTTCCTGGAGTACGCCTACTCGGTCATCTACTCCCGGGCGCTGCCGGACGCACGCGACGGCCTCAAACCGGTGCAGCGCCGGATCCTGTACTCCATGCACGACATGGGCCTGCGCCCCGACCGGGGCCACGTGAAGTCCTCCCGGGTCGTGGGTGAGGTCATGGGTCGCTTCCACCCGCACGGTGACGGCGCCATCTACGACGCGCTGGTCCGGATGGCCCAGCCGTGGTCGATGCGGCTGGCCACCGTCGACGGCCACGGCAACTTCGGCTCCCCGGACGACCCCCCGGCCGCGATGCGCTACACCGAGGCCCGGATGGCGCCCGCCGCGACCGCGATGACCGGCTCGATCGACGAGGACACCGTCGACTTCCGGCCCAACTACGACGGTCGCGAGCAGGAGCCGTCGGTGCTCCCCGCCGCGATCCCCCACCTCGTGGTCAACGGCGCCGCCGGCATCGCGGTCGGCATGGCCACCAACATCGCGCCGCACAACCTCGTCGAGGTGATCCAGGCTCTGCGGCACCTGGTCACCCATCCTCGGGCCGACCTCGACGCCCTGATGCGGTTCATCCCAGGCCCCGACCTGCCCACGGGCGGCAAGATCATCGGGCTCGAGGGCGTCCGCGACGCCTACGAGAGCGGCCGCGGCAGCTTCCGCATGCGTGCGACCACGCGGATCGAGTCGATCACCCCACGGCGCAAGGGCATCGTGGTGACCGAGCTGCCCTACGGCGTGGGCACCGAGCGGGTGATCGCCGCGATCAAGAAGCTCGTGCAGACCAAGAAGCTCCAGGGCATCGCCGACGTCAAGGACCTCACCGACCGGGAGAAGGGCCTGCGCCTGGTCATCGAGGTGCGCGGGGGGTTCCACCCCGAGGCGATCCTCGAGCAGCTGTTCAGGAGCACGCCGCTGGAGGAGTCCTTCGGCATCAACGCCGTCGCCCTCGTCGACGGCCAGCCCCGCACCCTCGGGCTCAAGGAGATGCTGGAGGTCTTCCTCGACCACCGCTTCGAGGTCGTCCGCCGCCGCTCCGCCTTCCGCCGCGGCAAGGCGGCCGACCGGCTCCATCTCGTCGAGGGGCTGCTCACCGCGATCCTCGACATCGACGAGGTCATCCAGCTGATCCGGTCCAGCGACAACGCCGAGCAGGCCCGCGAGCGGCTGATCGGCGTCTTCGACCTCACCGAGGTCCAGGCCAACTACATCCTCGACATGCCGTTGCGCCGGCTGACCCGCTTCTCCCGCATCGAGCTGGACAAGGAGGCCGAGGAGCTGCGCCGCACGATCGAGGAGCTCGACGAGATCCTGGCCGACGACGCCCGGCTCCGCCGGGTGGTCTCCGAGGAGCTCGCCGAGGTCGCCAAGACCTACGGCACCCCGCGCCGGACGGTGCTGCTCGAGTCCTCGGGACAGACCACCACCTCGGCCGCGACGCCGCTGGAGGTGGCCGACGACCCCTGCTACGTGTTCCTGTCCTCCTCGGGCCTGCTCGCGCGGACCACGACCCTCGACGCACCCGGCGAGGGCGGTGGCCGGGCCCGGCACGACGTCATCGTCTCCGCGGTGGCGACGACCGCGCGCGGCGAGGTCGGAGTGCTGACCTCCGCCGGTCGGGTGGTCAAGCTGGGCGTGCTCGACCTGCCCACGCTGCCCAGCACGGCGAACCACCCGCACCTGCAGGGAGGCGCACCCGTCGGTGAGTTCCTCACCCTCGAGGGTGAGCGGGTGCTGGCCCTGACCGGCTTCGGCCCCGACTCCCCGGGGCTGGCCCTGGGCACGCGCCAGGGCGTGGTCAAGCGGGTGACCCCGGAGCACCTCTCCAACCGCGACGACTGGGACGTGATCTCGCTCAAGGACGGCGACGAGGTGGTCGGCGCCGTCGAGCTGCGCACCGGTCAGGAGGAGCTGTGCTTCGTCACCAGCGACGCCCAGCTCCTGCACTTCGGTGCGGGCCAGGTGCGGCCCCAGGGTCGCGCCGGTGGCGGGATCGCGGGGATCAAGCTCGCCTCGGGGGCCCGGGTGGTGTCGTTCACGGCCCTGGAGCCCGACGACGCGGTCCTGGTCTCGGTCTCGGGTGCGGCCAGCGCACTGCCGGGGACCGAGGCCGGCTCGGTGAAGGTGACCCCGTTCGCGGAGTACCCCGCCAAGGGCCGTGCCACCGGCGGCGTGCGCTGCCACCGGTTCCTGAAGGGGGAGGACGAGCTGGTCTTCGCCTGGGCCGGACCGGCACCCGCGAGCGCGGCGGCCGACAGCGGGGCGCCGGTCGACCTGCCTGAGCCGGTCGCGCGACGCGACGGCTCCGGACAGCCCGGCAGCCAGCCGATCGCCGCCTGCGCCGGCCCGGTGGGCGCCACGCTCCCGGTCCCTGCGACCGACCACGTGGCAGGCTGACGGCATGACTCGTCGGACCTTCCCCACGCCCGGCTCCGCCCGCAAGCGCGTGGTGGTCGCGGTCGCCGCAGTCACAACTGCCCTCGTGCTCTCCGCCTGCGGCGGCGGCTCGGAGGACGACTCCGCGAAGGAGCCCACCCCCGCCGAGACCATGGCCCAGGCCAAGGTCCTCTTCGACGAGGCACAGAGCGTGCACCTCGAGCTGTCCACGGAGTCCGCGCCGGAGGCCGGCAGCAACGGCGTGCTCGGCGCCTCCGGCGACATCACCTCCGCACCCGCCTTCGAGGGCGAGGTCAAGGTGGTCCTCGCAGGCGTCACCGCGACCGTCCCGGTCACCTCGGTCGGGGGCAAGGTCTACGCCAAGCTCCCGCTCTCCACCGGCTACGCCACGATCGACCCCACGGAGTACGGCGCTCCCGACCCGGCCGACTTCGCCGACCCCGACACCGGTCTCTCCGCGCTGCTCACCCAGCTGACCGACCTGGAGAAGGGCAAGGAGAAGCGGTCCGGCGACCAGATCCTCACCACCTACTCCGGGACGTTGCCCGGCAAGGCCGTCCAGGCCGTGATCCCCAGCGCCAGTGCCGAGGAGACCTACGCGACCGAGGTGGGCGTCGACCCCGAGGGCTACGCGGTCACCGTGGAGGTCACCGGCGTCTTCTTCGACGGCCCCCAGGACGTCACCTACGACCTCGCGCTGAGCAAGTACGGCCAGGACGTCGAGATCACCGCCCCTGCGTCCTGACCGGAGGCCCGATGACCGGTCGTGACCCCCGATGAGCCGCCCCCCGGGCGCTGCGTGACCGGCGGCACGGACGGCCCGCGGGCCGAGGTCCGGGCGGGCGGGCCGACCCCCGCCGCCCGACTGCTCCTCGGGCTGGCCGCGGTGGCGGTCATGTTCGCCGCGGCCGACACCTACGTGGTGGTGCTCTCGCTGCCCGACATGATGGCCTCGGTCGGACTGTCGATCGACGAGCTCCAGCGGGCGGCTCCCATCGTCAGCGGGTTCCTCCTCGGCTACGTGGCGATGCTGCCCCTCATCGGCCGGATCGCCGACCTGCGTGGTCGTACGCCGGTGCTGGTCGCCTCGCTCGTCGTCTTCGCCTTCGGCTCGTTGGTGACGGCGGCGGCGTACGACCTGGGCTCGCTGGTCACCGGCCGGTTCCTCCAGGGCGTCGGTGGCGGGGGCCTGGTCCCGGTCACGCTCGCCCTGGTCGCCGACCTCTACCCCGCCGACCGCCGTGGCGTCCCCCTCGGCGTCGTGGGCGCCGTGCAGGAGCTCGGCAGCGTCCTGGGCCCGCTCTACGGCGCCGTCGTCCTCTCCTTCGGCACCTGGCGCGACATCTTCTGGATCAACCTGGCCGCCGGACTCGTCCTCGCCGCCGCCATCGCCACCCTGTCGGGTCCCGAGGCTCCGCGACGTCCCGCGGACCCGGCCCGGCGCCGCGACCCGACCGACGTCCCGGACCACCGGTCCTGGGCGTTCTGGCGGCGAGTGGACTGGGTGGGGCTGGCGCTGGTGGGCGCGGCACTCGTGGTCCTGCTGCTCCTGATGATGCAGCCGCGGGAGCTGGTGACCTCGGTGGCGCTCGGCGGGCCGTTCGTGCCGTTCGTGGACGGTGCCTCGATCTGGTACTCGCCGATCGGGGTGGCCACGCTCGTGCTGGGCCTGGCCGTCGTGGGCCGCCTGCTCACCGCACGGCGGCCGCTCGTCGACCTGCGCGACTGGGGGGCGTCGCTGCGGCAGGCCGACCTGGTCGGTGCCGGGCTGCTCTCGGTGGCGCTCGGCGGCATCATCCTCGCCTTCGCCACCGCCGACCCCGAGGTGCAGGTGTTCAGCCCGGCCGGCCCGTGGTACCTCGGCGCCGCGGCCGTCGGGGCGCTGCTGTTCGTGCTGCACAACCGTCGCTCCCCCGCCCCGCTGGTGCCCCAGGGCGCCTTCACGCGGCGACCCGCCTGGGGCTCGCTGCTGGTCAGCTTCTTCGTCGGGTCCGCGCTGATCGCGGCCCTGGTGGACATCCCGATCTTCGCCCGGCTCACCGTCGCCGACGGCTCGCAGGTCAAGGCGGCACTGGTGCTCGTCGAGTTCCTGGTCGCGCTGCCGGTCGGCGCACTGCTCGGTGGTGTCCTCAGCCGCCGACAGTCGGCCGGGGTGGTGACCGCCGTGGGCATGGCGCTCGCCGCCGCGGGGTTCTGGACCATGGCCGGCTGGGGCCCGACCTCCCTCGAGCAGCTCTCGTCCGCGGCCGTCCTGGCGACGACCGGCCTCGGCTTCGGGCTCGCGCTCGCGCCCGTCAACGCCGCCCTGCTGGCCAGCACCGAGGCCGCGGTGCACGGGGTGGCCAGCGCGCTGCTCGTCGTCGCCCGGATGGTCGGCATGCTCGTCGGCATCTCCGCCCTGACCACGATCGGGCTGCGTCGCTACTACGCCGTGGAGTCGGGGATCCCCTCGCCCAACGACGTGTGCGGGGGCGACCGCACCCGCTGTGCGGCGTACACACGGTTGGTCGAGCTCGCCGGCATCGAGCAGCTGCAGGCGATCTTCCTCGGAGCCGCTGTGTGCGCGGTGGTGGCCGGGGTCGCCGCGCTCGTGACCTTCCACGGCGCCCGGACCCGCGGCCCGGCCTCCCCGTCCCGGCGGCTGCCGCTCACCCGCTAGTTTGGGCCCGTGGCCACCGACTTCGACGACCTCCTCGCCGCCAACCGCGCGTTCGCCGAGCGCTTCGACCTCGCCGGGTTCGACGGCGTGGCCCATGCCGGCATCGCCCTCGTCACGTGCATGGACTCGCGCATCGACCCCCTCGGGATGCTGGGTCTCTCACCCGGCGACGCGAAGATCTTCCGCAACCCCGGCGGCCGGGTCACGCCGCAGGCCCTCGAGGCGCTGGTGCTCGGCGTCCACCTGCTGCGCGTCGAGCGGATCCTGGTGGTGCCGCACACCCGGTGCGCGATGGCCAGCGCGACCCAGGACGAGCTGCGCCGGCGCGTGGGCGAGTCCGCGGGGCAGGACGCCTCGTGGCAGACCTTCGGGGTCGTCGTCGACCAGCGCGCGGCGCTGGAGGACGACGTCCGCAAGGTGCGCTCGCACCCGCTGATCCCCGAGACCGTCGCGGTCGGGGGCTTCCTCTACGACGTCGACACGGGGCTGCTCGACCAGCTGGTCTGAGCCCGGCTCAGCCGTGCCCGTCGGGCTGGTCGGGGGCGAACGGCCACTCCTCGAAGGCCGCACACCGTCCGCGCTGGTCGAACCGGAGCACCCACAGGTCGCGCCAGTCGGTGCCGCTCGCCGCGTAGTGCACCTCCGCCCGGACGACCGCGGTGGCCCCGTCCACCGCGACCACGTCGGTGCGCAGCGTGAACACCTCGTCGGGTCCGTCGCGCTCGGACTCCCAGAGCTCGCCGATCGCCTCCAGGCCCCGCGCCGGCCGTGCCCACGGCGACATCAGGTAGGTCGCGTCCTCGGCGAACAGCTCCGGGAGCAGGTCGACGCCCGCGGTGCGCCAGGCGCGCTCGTAGGAGGCCACCCAGCGGTGTACGTCGTCGCGTTCCATGGCCGTCATCATGCACGCCCGTGGATCGCGACCCGCCACACTGGTCGCATGGACCTCGACCGCGCCCGCGACTTCGTCCGTGCCCACCACCGGGCCGTGATCGCCACCCGCAGCAGCACCGGCATCCACCAGAGCCCCGTGCTCGTCGGAGTGGACGGCAAGGGCCACCTCACCGTGAGCAGCCGGGAGACGGCGTACAAGACCCGGCACCTGCGCCAGGACCCGTGGGTGCAGGTCTGCGTGCTGCCCGACGGGTTCTTCGGCGACTGGATCTACGTCGAGGGCGAGGCCGAGGTGGTCTCGCTCCCCGAGGCGATGGAACCGCTCGTGGAGTACTACCGCGACATCAGCGGCGAGACCGACTGGGAGGCCTACCGGGCCGGCATGGAGCGCGAGCGACGCGTGCTGATCCGGATCACGCCCACCCACGCCGGGCCCGACCGCGCGGGATAGCCCGCACCGGCCTCAGGTGTCGATGGCGTCGGCGTCGACCTCGTAGGCCCCGGCGACGATGAAGTCCTTGCGCGGCGCCACCTCGGTGCCCATCAGGAGCTCGAAGACCTCGGCGGCCTGGGCGGCGTCGTCGGCGGTGATCCGCCGCAGCGTGCGCTGCCGCGGGTCCATCGTCGTCTCGGCGAGCTGGTCGGCATCCATCTCCCCGAGCCCCTTGTAGCGCTGCACCGGGTCCTTCCAGCGCACGCCCTTCTTGGTGAGCTCCGCGAGCTTGCGCTGCAGCTCGGCGTCGGAGTAGGTGTAGACGTACTTGTCCATCCCCTTCTTGGGGTTGGTCAGCTCGATGCGGTGCAGCGGCGGGACCGCGGTGAACAACCGCCCCTCGGTGACCAGGTCGGGCATGTACTTGAAGAACAGCGTGGCCAGCAGGCACCGGATGTGCGCGCCGTCGGAGTCGGCGTCGGCCATCAAGATGATGCGCCCGTAGCGGGCCTGCTCGAGGTCGAAGGTCCGCCCGGAGCCGGCACCGATCACCTGGATGATCGAGGCGCACTCGGCGTTCTTCAGCACGTCGGCGACGGTGGCCTTCTGCACGTTGAGGATCTTGCCGCGGATCGGCAGCAGCGCCTGGAACTCCGAGTTGCGGGCCGCCTTGGCCGTGCCCATCGCGGAGTCCCCCTCGACGATGAACAGCTCGGAGCGGTCGACGTCGGTGCTGCGGCAGTCGTTGAGCTTCGCCGGCAGCGCCGAGGACTCCAGGGCGTTCTTGCGGCGCTGCGTGTCGCGGTGCTGGCGCGCGGCGAGACGGGTCTTGGCCGCGCCCGCGACCTTCTCCATGACCAGCTTGGCCTGGGCCTTCTCCACGCGCTTGGTCGAGGTCAGGAATCCCTTGAGCTCGGCCGCCACCACCTTGCGTACGACGGATCGCGCGGCCGGCGTGCCGAGCACCTCCTTGGTCTGGCCCTCGAACTGCGGCTCGGCCAGCCGCACGGTCACCACGGCGGTGAGCCCCTCGAGCACGTCCTCCTTGATCACGTCGGAGTCGCTCGCCTTGAGCACCCGGGACCCGCGCATCGCGTCGTTGAACGTCTTGGTCAGGGCCGCCTCGAAACCGGAGACGTGGGTGCCGCCCTTGGGGGTGGCGATCACGTTGACGAACGAGCGCAGCTCGGTCTCGTAGCCCATGCCCCAGCGCACCGCGACGTCGACGAACAGCTCGCGCTCGACGTCCTGGGGCGTCATGTGGCCCTGCTCGTCGAGCAGCGGCACGGTCTCGGTGAAGCTGTCCGAGCCCTGCAGCCGCAGCACGTCGGTCACCGGCTCGTCGTGGGCGAGGAAGGTGCAGAACTCGGTGATCCCGCCGTCGTGGCGGAAGGACTCGGTGACCGGCTCGGCGCCCCGCAGGTCGGTGAGGGTCAGCTCCAGGCCGGGGACGATGAAGGAGGTCTGCCGCGCCCGGGTGACCAGCTCGTCCCAGGTGAAGGCGGCGTCACGCGTGAACACCTGGCGGTCGGGCCAGAAGCGCACCCGGGTGCCGGTGACGCCCTTCTTCACCCGCCCACCCTTGTGCAGGCCCGACCGCTCCTCGAAGGCCGCCGCCGGACCCTCGCCGGCGAACACCCCGGGGGCGCCCCGGCGGAACGACATCGTCTGGGTGGCCGGCGACCGGTCGACCTCCACGTCGAGACGGGCGGACAGGGCGTTGACCACCGAGGCACCGACACCGTGCAGCCCTCCGGTCGCGGCGTAGGAGCCGCCGCCGAACTTGCCCCCGGCGTGCAGTTTGGTATAGACCACTTCCACGCCCGAGAGCCCGGTCTTGGGCTCCTTGTCGACCGGAATGCCACGCCCGTCGTCGCGCACCTCGGCCGAGCCGTCCGGGTGCAGGGTCACCTCCACCCGGGAGCAGTGCCCGGCCAACGCCTCGTCGACCGCGTTGTCGATGATCTCCCACAGGCAGTGCATCAGCCCGCGCGTGTCCGTGGAGCCGATGTACATGCCCGGCCGCTTGCGGACCGCCTCGAGCCCCTCGAGGACGAGGAGGTGCTGGGCGTTGTAGGTGTTGTCGATGGGTCTGACCTTCTGTGCACGCTGGGTGGGCCTGGCCGGGTACGGCGCCGGAACCGGGCCCGTGCTGGGCCGCGAACCGGGCCGGAACCGAGCCGGTGGTGTTCGCTGTCGAATCTACCGACCCGCCGTGGGAGACCCATCCGCGACGCGCCACGCCCCGAATGACCACCGGGACCGTTTGACCGGTGTGCTGAACTGTCCAGAAGACGGCACGACGACGAGTTGGTCCGTTTCGCTCCTCATCCGGGGCGGAGAGGCGCACACTCGTCACCACCGAAGTACGTGAGGAGCACCACCCGTCTCGCGGGCGGGAACCTCGTCAGGTGGGAAGCAACCAGCGTGATTGACTGTTGAGACGAATGAAAGCATCACCGCAGGGGAAGGATCTTCCTGTGGCGCACTGCCCGAGTAAGCCGCCCGAACGAGAGTGAGGCCCGACGTGACCACTGCGACAGCCCCCACCGCCGCACCGCTCACCGCGGTCGACCGGTGCGACCGATGCGGCGCCCAGGCCTACCTCCGGGTACAGCTGAAGAGCGGCGGCGAGCTGCTGTTCTGCGCCCACCACGCCCGTGAGCACAGCGAGAAGCTGCGCGAGATCGCCGAGCACGTGCACGACGAGACCGACAAGCTCGCCGACACCCCGAGCGCGACCGGCGACGGGATCTGACCCCTCCCCACCCCACACCTACGCACCCGAGACCCCGGCCCTTCCGGCCGGGGTCTCGGCACGTCCGTGGCCGGTGAGAGAGTCTGCCCATGAGCGGAACCGAGGTGCTGGTCGCGCTGCTGATCCTCGTCGGCCTTGTCGGCACCGTCGTCCCCGTGCTGCCGGGGAGCCTGCTCGTGCTGGGCGCGGTCCTGCTGTGGGCCTGGGACGTCGGCACCGGCACCGCCTGGGCCGTCTTCGCGGTGGCCACCACGTTCCTGGCGATCGGCGGGGTGGTGAAGTACCTCGTGCCCGGACGTCGCCTGCGCGGCGCCGGCATTCCCGGCTCCACGCTGGCCCTCGGGGCCGTCCTGGGCGTGGTCGGCTTCTTCGTCGTCCCCGTCCTGGGCCTGCTGGTGGGCTTCGTCCTGGGGATCTACCTCGCCGAGCTGCGCCGGGTGGGGCGGGACGCCGCCTGGCCGGCGACCCGGCAGGCCCTGCAGGCCGTGGGCCTCTCGGTGCTGATCGAGCTGGTCGCCTCGATGTGTGCCGCCACCACCTGGGCGTTCGGCGTGGTCCTCACCTGATGGCGGTCCTGCTCGCGCTCGGGGCGGCGATCGCCTACGGGATCTCCGACTTCGTCGGCGGCGTCGCCTCGCGGCGTACGTCGGCCTGGCCGGTCGCCCTCGTCAGCTCCGGGGTCGGGGGCGCCGGAGCGCTGCTCCTCGTCCTGGTGCTGCCCGGCGACCCGACCGCCCCCGACCTCGGGTGGGGTGCGCTGGCCGGTGTGGGCAGCGGCTTCGGCGCCGGCTTCCTCTACCACGGTCTCTCCCTGGGACGCATGGGCGTGGTGGGTCCGGTCTCGGCGGTCGGCGCGGCAGCGCTGCCCGTGCTGGTCGGCGTGGTCGGCGGGGAACGGCCCGCTCCGCTCGTCTGGGTCGGCATCGTGGTGGCGCTGCCGGCGATCTGGCTGGTGGCCCGCGAGCCCAGGGTGCCGGGGACCCGGAGCCGGCGCGCCTCCGGGCTCGTCGAGGGGCTGCTGGCCGGTGCCGGCTTCGGGTTGCTCTTCTCCGCCCTCGGCCAGGTGCCGGACACGGCCGGCTTCGCGCCCATCCTGGTCAGCCAGCTCGTGGGCGTGGTGACGATCGCCCTGTTGGCCACCGCCCTGGGGGGCAGCTGGCGACCCCGGCACACCAGCGAGCTCGTCGGCGGCACCGTCTCGGGGACCCTCGCGGTGACCGCGGTGACCGGGTTCGTCCTGGCCGTCCAGCAGGGGCTGCTGGCCGTCTCCGCGGTGCTGGCCTCCCTCTACCCCGCGTTCACCGTGCTGCTGGCCAGCCTGGTGCTCAAGGAGCCGATCCACCGCACCCAGGGCGTGGGACTCCTGCTCAGCGCCCTGTGCGTGGCCTGCGTCGCCCTGGGCTGAACGCGCGCCACCACGTGTGCCCAGCGACACACCCCGGTCCGGACTTTTCGCGCGGTACGCACGGTTCTGTACAGAGTCACCACCTCTGTCAACGTCGAAGGACCGAACACCGATGACTCTGCTCGACCTGTCCCTGGCCCGCGAGATGGACCGCGAGCGCGGCACCCTGCGGGTGGCCCCCTCCGCGAAGGCGCCGCTGCTCCGCTACTGACCTCTCGGGGCCGGCACCGACAGCGAGAGGGCGAAGTCCCCGTCCCCGTCGGTCCACCACTGCTGCAGCTCGAGCCCGGCCGCGGCCAGCTCGGCGGTGAGGCCCTCGCGCCGGAACTTGGCCGAGATCTCGGTGCGGACCTGCTCCCCCGCCGCGAAGACCACCTCGAGGTCCAGCGCCGCCACCCGGACCCGCTGGGCCTCGCGGGCCTCCAGACGCATCTCCACCCACTCGTGCCGCTCGTCCCAGACGGCGCGGTGCTCGAACGCCTCGGCCTTGAAGTCGGCACCCAGCTCGCGGTCCAGCACCGCCAGCACGTTCTTGTTGAACGCCGCGGTCACGCCCTGCGCGTCGTCGTAGGCCGCGACCAGCCGCGACGGCTCCTTGACCAGGTCGGTGCCGAGCAGGAACGCGTCCTGCGGGCCGAGGCTCGCGCGGACATCGGCCAGGAACTCGGCCCGCTGGACGGGCTCGAGGTTGCCGATCGTCGAGCCCAGGAAGGCCACCAGCCGTCGCGGGTGCTCGGGCACCTCCCCCAGGTGGTGCTCGAAGTCGCCCACCACCGGGGCCACCTCGAGGCCCGGGAACTCCGCGGCCACGGAGGCGCCCGCCTCCTCGAGCACGACCGGGTCGACGTCGAAGGGCACGAAGCGGCGCAGGGTGCCGGCCGAGGCGAGGGCGCGCAGCAGCAGCCGGGTCTTCTCCGAGGTCCCGCTGCCGAGCTCGACGAGGGTCTCGGCCCGCGTCAGCCGGGCGACGTCGTCGACGTGTGCCTCCAGGATCGCCCGCTCGGTCCGGGTCGGGTAGTACTCCGGCAGCCGGGTGATCGCGTCGAAGAGCTCCGAGCCACGGGCGTCGTAGAAGTACTTCGGCGGCAGCGTCTTGGGGCTCGCGGTCAGCCCGGCGCGGACGTCGACGGCCATCTGCGCCGCCAGCGCGCCGGGGTCGAGGTGGATCTCGGGGGGCAGGTACGGCATCAGCTCTCCAGGGGGGTCACGGTGATCCGCGGGGGATCCCCCGGGACCACCTCCAGCAGGTGTCGGTCGGGTACGTCGACCCACCGCGGGTCGTCGTCGAAGGGCTCACTGGCCACGACGACGCCGTCCGGGTCGACGCGGTAGCTCAACGGGTCGCCCCAGGTCGTGCCCAGCACCCGTTCGCCGTCGGTCAGCAGCAGGCTCAGCCGTCCGGCGGGGTCGAGCCGGGCCACCTCCGCGACGACCGCGGCGAGGTGCTCGGGCCCCCGCGCGAAGACGTGGGCGGCCAGCACGGCGGAGTCGCACACCGACTCGGCCTCGGCGTACGCCGGGAGCACGGTGCGGTCGACGCGGCCGTTGTGCGAGAGCAGCCAGCGTCCGTCGGTGAACGGCGCCGCCGCGCTCTCGTCGGCCGGCATCCCGGGCGTGGCCGAGCGGACCGCCGCGAGCACGCAGCCCGAGCGCAGCACCGGGGCCACCGAGGCGAAGGACGCGTCGCTCCACAGCGGCCGTGAGGAGCGCCAGCGGACCGGGTCGGGTCGCCCCTCGGCCAGGAAGCCGACCCCCCAGCCGTCGGCGTTCATCAGCCCGTGGGACTGGCGTCGGGGGCGGTAGCTCTGGTGCAGCAGCCCGTGCTCGGGCTCCAGGACCAGTGCGGCGAGGGTGCGTGGCTCTCCCAGCCACGCGAGGTGCCTACACAACGTCCCACGCCAAGCGCAGGCCGGTGAAGATCTGCCGGCGGACGGGCAGGTCCCAGTTTCGGAACGACGGCCGGATCGAGGCGCCGCCGACGGCCCAGGACCCCCCGCGAAGCACCCGGAAGTCTCCTCCGAAGAACGGAGCGCTGTAGTCGGCGTAGAGCATGGTCTCGAACCCGGGCCAGGCCTCGAACCCCGAGGATGTCCACTCCCACACGTCCCCGATCATCTGCTCCACGCCGTAGGCGGAGGCACCGGACTCGTAGGCACCGACCGGCGCCGGCCGCAGCGAGTCGCCCCCGAGGTTGGCCAGCGAGGGCGTCCAGTCCGCCTCGCCCCAGGGCCACCGCCGCCGTCGGCCGGCGTCCGGGTCCCAGGCGCAGGCCTTCTCCCACTCCTGCTCGGTCGGCAGCCGGGCGCCCGCCCACGCGGCGTAGGCCTCGGCCTCGAAGAAGCAGACGTGCTGCACCGGCTCGTCGGCCGGGATCTCCTCCACGAGACCGAACCGCCGACGCGAGCCGTCGGCGGACCAGAACAGCGGTCGTTCGAGCCCGGCCTCGGTGCGGTGGGCCCAACCGCGGTCGGACCACCACCGGGGCTGGTCGTAGCCGCCGGCGTCGATGAACGCCTGCCACTCGCCGTTGGTGACCGGCACCCGGGCGATCCGGAACGCGGGGAGGTCGACGGTGTGGCCGGGACGCTCGTTGTCCAGCGACCAGGGCTCGTCGGTGCCGTCGACGCCCAGGGTGAACGGTCCGGCCGGGACGAGCACCGACCCGGCGGGCACCACACGACCCGGTGGCAGGGCGGCGCCGGGCCCGAGGACCGGCTCCCCGACCCGGAGCTGGTGGGTGGCCAGCATCGTCTCGACGTGCTGCTGCTCGTGCTGCTCGACCATCACGTAGGGGAAGAGTTGGTCGGCCGTCGGGTCCTCCGACCCGTCCAGCAGGTCCAGGACGCGACCTCGGACGTCGGCCAGGAAGCGACGCGCCTCCGCCGGGCCCAGCAGCGGCAGGGCGGCCCGGCTGGCGCGCGGGTGCTCGAAGGCGTCGTACAGGCGCTCGATCCGGCACGACAGCAGCCCTTGGGCGGCCGCGTTGCCCCCGCGCAGCAGCCAGAGGTCCTCCTGCTGCCCGATGTGGGCGAGGTCCCAGACCAGTGGGCTCATCAGCGGGTGGTGCTGGGTGGTCAGCTCCGCCTCGTCGAGGTCGGTCAGGTGGTGGGTACGGACGCGGGCCGCCTCCAGGCCGACGGCGATCTGCTCACGCACGTGCTTCCTCCTCCAGGACGGCGAGCGGTCCCCGACGTCGCACGCGGCTACGCAGCAGTGCGCTCGGGGTCCGGCCAGAAGCGATCAGCTCGGCGAAGGCCCCCGCCTCGACGGTCAGCCCCGCGGGGGCCCGTCGCGCAGCCAGCTCAGCGCACCCCCGGGCAGCGCGGCTCAGCGCCGGGTCATCGAGCCCGTCACGGGCAGCCGTCCGCCACGCGCCGGCCACGGGGGCGCAGAGCTCGGCGGCCAGGTCGGCGGCCACCGGGTCGTCGACCAGCGTCGCGACCAGCGACGCGACGGCCGGCCACCACCGGTCGGGCAGGGCGTCGACGCAGCGGATCTCCAGGTAGCCGCGCGGGCGCACCGGCGGGAACAGCGTGGTCAGGTGGTAGTCGAGGTCGGCCAGCGACGGTCGCCGGCCGAACGGCGCCGTGCCCCGCAGCCAGTCGGCGAACGACACCCGGGTCGTCACCGGACGCAGCTGCGCGCCGGCGGCCACCAGCATCACCGGGGCGTCGAGGGCGTAGGCGGCCCAGGCCTCGGTCGGCTCCCCCGGGGCCACCGGGTCGCTGCGGCCGCGGTCGATGCCCTGCCAGGTGCCCTGCCGCATCGAGTGCCAGCCCGACGTCGCACCACCGAGGTACGGCGAGGTCGCCGACAGCGCCACCAGCACCGGAACCAGGCTGCGGACCAGCGTCAGCCGGTCGGCCCAGCCTGCGGCCGGCCCGGCGTCGAGGTTGACCTGCAGCGCGGCCGTGGCGGTCATCATGGCGCGCCCGGCGCCGGCACAGCCGAGGGCGTCGAAGTGGGTCTCCATCGCGGCGTACCGGGCGCCCGGGTTGACGCGCGCCACGGGTCGCGCCAGGTCGGCTCCCAGCGGCGCCGCGCCGAAACCCTGCTCGCCCAGGCGACGGCGCAGCACCTGCTCGTCCGCGCGCAGTGCGGCGACAGCGTCGACCACTCCGGCCCCTGGCGGCGTGGACAGCTCGATCTGGCCGCCCGGCTCGAGGGTCACCGAGCTGTGCGACGGCAGCCCGCCGACGCTCTGCGCGAGGCGCAGCACCTCGCTCCAGGTCGGTCGTCTCGCGGGGTCGGCCAGATCCACGAGGTGCAGCTCGAGCTCGAGGCCGACCCGGTCACCGGCGTCCGGGTGCAGCGCCGTGCCGGCGACGTGTCGGCGGGCGGTCTCCAGCGGATCCGTTGCGGCCAGCAGCGGGTCCTCGCCCGACCTCGGAGCGGGCGTGACGACAGGAGGCACGGCCAACGGGGGCGCGGCGACGGTCTGCTTCTGAGCGGTCATTCCG
Source organism: uncultured Actinomycetota bacterium (assembly GCA_963815595.1). GTDB lineage: Bacteria > Actinomycetota > Actinomycetes > Propionibacteriales > Nocardioidaceae > Marmoricola. The sequence goes on from CAWFHA010000007.1 coordinate 1,708,018, forward strand.
CCCCCTCCAGGTCCGGACCGGCTGAGCGATCAGCCGCGGGTCGGTGCGGGGGCGGCCGCCAGGGTTCCGGCCGTCCTCGTGGTACGCCACCGAGCCTTGCAAACCGATCCGGCTTTTCCAAGCCCGCGCGCAGGATCCGCCGAGGTCACCCGGCCGACAGCGCTCGGGCCAGCCGTTCCAGGTCGGTCCCGGTGAGGTCGACGTGCGGGCTCAGCCGCAGCCACGGTCCCCGGGGGAACGGCTCGGGGTCGCTCGGCAGGGTTGGAGACGACGCCGGGGCGGACATCTCCCGCGGGGCCCGCCACGGCTGGCAGACGCTGGTCACGATGCCCTCCTCGTCGCGGAGCCGCGCCACCGTGGCGGCGACGTCCTGACCCCGCAGGGGCCGCACCGAGGTGATCGCCGCCGCGGGGGCGTCCGGGGCCACGACCGCCCAGGACGGCAGCGTCCCGACCAGGTCGCGGACGGCACGGCCCACCTCGACGAGCCGCTCCTGCACCTGGTCGGCTCCGAGGTCGAGGTGCTCGCGCGCGGCCACTCCCAGGCCCAGTCGCCCGGCGACGTGGGCCTCCTCGGACTCGAGCAGCGCCATCGGCGAGGCGTCAGGGAACTTGGCTCGGGTGCGCACCCGCAGCGCCTCGCGGTGCCGCCCCGCCACGGCGAGCATGCCCACGCCGCGGGGGCCGGCGAGCCACTTGCGGCTGGTGGCGATGACCACATCGGCGTCGCGAGGGATGGCGACCTGGCCGAGGGCCTGGGCCGCGTCCAGCCACACCGGCACGCCGTGCTCCCGACCCAGGGCCACCACCGCTTCTGCCGGCTGCACGAGTCCCCGGTGGGCGGCGACGGCGTCGACGAGCAACGCGTCCGGAGGGTCGTCGGCCAGCCGGTCAGCCAGGACCTCCGGGTCGAGCACGCCCCGGCCGTCGACCGGCAGGGGCACGACCTCGAGCCCGTGCCAGGCGAGCAGCTCGAGGTTGGGTCCCCACTCCGAGGCGGCCACCCCCACCCGGGCACCGGGCGGGAGCGGCCAGGCCCGCAGCAGGGTGTCGAGCGCCGCGGTGCCGCTCTCCACGAAGGCGACGCCCTCGGGGTCGCAGCCCAGCAGGGTCGCGGTGTCCCGGCGGGCGGCCTCGAGGCTCGTCGACGCCAGCTCCTGGGCGACGTAGCCGCCCACCTCGGCCTCGAGTCGGGTGTGGGCGGTGACGGCGTCCAGGGTGGCCGTCGAGGAGCGACCCACGGCGGCGGAGTCGAGGTGCAGCACGGACGTGGCGGGCCGGGCGGCTCGCCACCGCGTCCATCGGGGATCACTCACGCGCCCACACCCTACGGGCGAGCCCCGGCGAGGTCCGGGCCACGGGGTTCGCCGACCTGGCGCGGCCCGTTGCTGGAGCCGCCGCTCTCGGTCACCGGGCGCCGAGCGGAGTAGCGCCGCGGTCGTCTCCCCAGACTAGCCCCGTTCGGCCATCGGGTGGACCGTCGTGCCGGGGCGGTCCAATCCGTCGATCCGTTCCGGACCTCAGTCCAGGTAGTCGCGCAGGACCTGGGAGCGGCTGGGGTGGCGCAGCTTCGACATGGTCTTGGACTCGATCTGGCGGATCCGCTCGCGGGTCACGCCGTAGACCTTGCCGATCTCGTCCAGGGTCTTGGGCTGGCCGTCGGTGAGGCCGAAGCGCATCGAGACCACGCCGGCCTCACGCTCGGAGAGGGTGTCCAGCACGGCGTGCAGCTGCTCCTGCAGCAGGGTGAAGCTGACCGCGTCGGCCGGGACGATCGCCTCGGAGTCCTCGATCAGGTCGCCGAACTCGGAGTCGCCGTCCTCGCCCAGGGGGGTGTGCAGCGAGATCGGCTCGCGGCCGTACTTCTGCACCTCGATGACCTTCTCCGGGGTCATGTCGAGCTCCTTGGCGAGCTCTTCCGGAGTGGGCTCGCGGCCGAGGTCCTGCAGCATCTGGCGCTGGACGCGGGCGAGCTTGTTGATGACCTCGACCATGTGCACCGGGATCCGGATGGTCCGGGCCTGGTCGGCCATCGCGCGGGTGATCGCCTGCCGGATCCACCAGGTGGCGTAGGTGGAGAACTTGTAGCCCTTGGTGTAGTCGAACTTCTCGACCGCGCGGATCAGGCCGAGGTTGCCCTCCTGGATCAGGTCGAGGAAGAGCATGCCGCGACCGGTGTAGCGCTTGGCCAGCGAGACCACCAGGCGCAGGTTGGCCTCGAGCAGGTGGTTCTTGGCGCGCCGGCCGTCCTCGCAGATCCACTCCAGCTCGTCGAGCATCTTGGGGCTGATCTTGGTGCCCGAGGAGAGCTTCTCCTCCGAGAACAGGCCGGCCTCGATCCGCTTGGCGAGCTCGACCTCCATCTCGGCGTTGAGGAGCGGCACCTTGCCGATCTGCTTGAGGTAGTCCTTGACCGGGTCCGCGGTCGCGCCGGCGACCATCACCTGCTGCTCCGGCTCGTCGGTCTCGTCGGCCGCGGAGACGATGAAGGTCGCCTCCTTCTCGTCGGCCTTGATCGTCGGGTCGTTGGCGACGTCGACCTCGAACTGCTCGTCGGGGACGTCGGCGAGGAGCTTCTTGCCGTCCGGGCCGACCGGGGCGGCCTCGGCCTGGATCTGCTCGGCGGTCTTCGCGCTGGACGCCCGGGCGGTGGCTGCCTTCTTGGCGGGAGCCTTCTTCGCCGGAGCCTTCTTGGCCGCCGTCTTCTTGGCGGTCGAGCTGGAACTCGAGGACACGAATACCTCTCGGGTTGTCTTCAGGGAATACTCAGAAATCTACCGGGGCGCGACAAGACCCGTAGGTGTCAACGGCCGCAGGCCCATTGTGTCACGGCCGCCTGAGCAGCCGGACCACCCCTCAGGCTCTCGCGGCCGCCTTCTTCTCCTTCTTGAAGGCGCGCACCTTGGCCAGCGAATCGGGGTCGACCACGTCGGCGACCGAACGGTGCCCGTCCCGGCTGTAGTCCCCGACGACCGCCTCCCACCCCTCGGGACGTACGCCGCGCTGCTTGGCCAGCAGCGCGATGAAGATCTGCGCCTTCTGCCGGCCGAAGCCGGGCAGCGCGGTCACCCGCCGGAGCAGGTCGTCGGCGTCCGTGGCCCCGGTCCAGATCTGCTCGGCGCGACCGTCGTACTGCTCGGCGACGATCGCGGCCACGGCCTGGACCTTCTGGGCCATCGACCCCGGGAACCGGTGGATCGCGGGCGGCTCGGAGCACAGGGACGCGAACTGCTCGGGCTCGGCCGCCGCGAGCTCGGCAGGCTCCAGGCTGCCGAAGCGGTCGAGGATCTTGGCCGGACCGCGGAACGCGTGCTCCATCGGGTACTGCTGGTCCAGCAGCATGCCGAGCAGCAGGGCGAACGACGAGCCCTCGAGGACCTCGTCGGCACGGTCGTCGCCGGTGATGTGGATCGCCATGCGGGCCATCTTGCCACCGGGGCCCGGGGCGGCCTGTGGAGCGGTGCCGCACGCGGCCCGTGCTCGCGGCACAGTGTCCGCATGGACGCCGCCCTGGCCGAGGAGGTCACCCGGGAGCTGCGGGCGTTCGTCGCGGCCGCCGGCACCACGCGGGCGCTGCCGACGACCGTGCACGTGGGACACCCGGGAGGCGAGCACGTCGCCCTCGCCGACGTCGCCGGAGCCGGTCTGCGGGCCGACCTGGTGACCCGGGCGCTCGACGGCCTGCTCGTCCTCGACGGCGCCTGCGCGTGGCTGACCCGGGGTGGTCGCCCCGGGATCGGGGACGTCGACGCCGAGTGGTGGGCCGCGGCCCGGCACGGGTTCGCCCGGCACGGGCTGGTGCTGCCCGCGTTCGTCGTGCTGACCCGCACCACCTGGCAGGACCTGGTCACCGGCGAGCGGCGCAGCTGGTCGCGCGTCCGGCCCACCGGCGCGCGCTGAGGCTCACAGCGGCCAGGTGTGCACCGGCTCGTTGGCGTGCATCAGCTCGCGGTACTCCTGCAGCGTGAGCCGGAGCGCCTCCGCACGATCGTGGCCGTCGTCCTCGAACGCACCGACCCGGTCGACGTACCAGGAGGCACCGTTGCGGCCGAGCACGCAGCGCTGCTCGATGATGCCGAGCAGCCGGGCGGCCTCGTCGGGCTCGACCCCCCACCGGCCGAGGCCCTCGTGCGCCATGGGCAGCAGTCGCCGCAGGACGAGCTCGGTGGCGTCGACCTCGCCGACGCCGGGCCAGTAGACCCGGGCGTCGATGCCGTGCTCGGCGGCCACGTGGAAGTTCTCCTCGGCCGCGGAGAACGACATCTGCGACCACAGCGGCCGCTCGTCCTCGGCGAGGGTCCGCACCAGCCCGAAGTAGAAGGCCGCGTTGGCCATGGTGTCGACCACCGAGGGGCCTGCCGCCAGCACGCGGTTCTCGACGCGCAGGTGCGGCACGCCGTCGACCACGTCGTAGACCGGCCGGTTCCACCGGTAGATGGTCCCGTTGTGCAGCTTGAGCTCGGAGAGGCCCGGAGTCCCGCCGTCCTCGAGCACCCGCAGCGGGTCCTCGTCGTCGGTGATCGGCAGCAGCGCGGGGAAGTAGCGGACGTTCTCCTCGAAGAGGTCGAAGATCGAGGTGATCCAGCGCTCCCCGAACCAGACCCGGGGGCGGACGCCCTGCTCCCTCAGCTCGTCGCTGCGGGTGTCGGTCGCCTGCTCGAACAGCGGGATGCGGGTCTCCTGCCACAGCTGCTTGCCCAGCAGGTACGGCGAGTTGGCGCCGACGGCCAGCTGGATGCCGCTGATCGCCTGGGAGGCGTTCCAGTACGCCGCGAAGTTGTCCGGGCTGACCTGGGTGTGCAGCTGGGTGCTGGTGCAGGCAGCCTCGGGCATGATCGACTCCGAGGTGGTCCGCAGCCGCTCGACCCCGTCGATGTCGATGACCAGGTCCTCCCCGCGCGCCGCGAGGATCTGGTCGCTGAGCAGCTTGTAGCGCGGGTTGGGGCTCACGTTGGCCGGGCTGAGGTGACCGTCCTCCAGCGTCGGCAGGATCCCGATCATCACCATGTGCGCCTGGACCTCGTTGGCCATCGCCTCGGCGTGGTTCAGGCTGCTGCGCAGGTCCTCCTCGAAGCCGGTCACCCCGCGCGCGCCGAGGCTGCGCGGCAGCACGTTGATCTCGAGGTTGAACTGGGCGAGCTCGGTCTGGAACTTCGGGTCCGCGATCTTCTCCAGCGCCTCGATGCCCTTCAGCGAGGGGTGCCCGTCGTCGTCGACGAGGTTGAACTCGATCTCCATCCCGGTCAACGGGTTGGCGATGTCGAAGTAGGACTCACGCAGCATCCGGGCGAAGACGTCGAGGCAGCGTCGGACCTTCTCGCGGTGGCGGGTGCGGTCGGAGCGGGAGAACTCCTGCTGGTCCACTTCGGTGCCCATGACGGAACCCTAGTCCCGGCAGGTGCTGCCTCACGAGGCTTGACCGGTGGGTGGAGCGGGACGGTGGTCCCGCGCGAAGACCGGCAGGTCCTCCTCGGGGATCGGCTCCCAGACGTCGGGAGGGACCGCACTGGTGAGCATCCGGGCCAGGGCATGGGCCATCGAGTAGTCGGGGTCCACCTCCAGGCACCGGTCCAGGGCGCACCAGGCCAGGGCGCCGTCCCCGTGCTGCCAGGCGGCGAAGGCCAGCAGGGCGCACGGCCCGGGGAGCAGGTGCCGCGGAGCCCGCCGGACCAGGCCACGCCACAGCTCGACGTGCTCCCCGGCGCAGTTCCGGTCGATCTCCGACCAGGCGACGTCGCGGGTCGGCACGAGCGAGGCGAGGACCAGCGCGCGCCCCGCCTCACCGGACCCGGGGGGCGTGCGATCCGCCGCCGCGCGCCGCAGGAAGCGCTGCAGCCACCGCGCCTCGGTGACCAGCAGTCCGGGCTCCACGACGCCGCCGACGAGGTCGGCGAAGCGGGTCGCCGCGAGCGCCACGGCCACCGCGTCGTCCTCGTCGCCGCCGACCAGGGAGTCGGCGAGCTCGGCGCGGTCCCGGTGGATCACCTGTCCGTCGAGGACGCCCTGGGCGGTGAACCGATGGGTCTGCAGGTCGTACGCCGTGCCCGGCGACCCGTCCTCGAACAGCGGGAACCAGTGCCCGTCGTCGACCCGCAGCACGTCCACCACGGTCACGTCGGCCTCGATCAGCCGGGCGAGCAGGAGGTCACCCTGGGCGCGGGCCGCCTCGACGTCGTCGCTGTAGACGAGCACGGCGGCCTTCTGCACCCGGTTGGCCGTCACCGCCCCGACCAGCACGTCCGCGACCTCCTCCTGGCCGGACACCTCGAGGGCCAGGTCGACCCGGGCGTGGAAGGCCGCGCCGGGGGCACCGAAGGTGAGCAGCACCACCGAGTCGCGGGGATGGAAGCCGAGCACGACCGGCGCCATCGCCACCAGGTCGGTCGGGGTCCGGGCGGTGTGGCAGGACCGGCGGGAGGACGGGAACGGCGAGGACGACGGGCTCGGTGTGGTCATGGACGACACCCTCGGCACGGTGTGCGGGGGCCGACAGGATCGGGACCGGAGCGGTGGAGAAGCGCCCGCCGCCAGCCGCTGTGGACGGCAACCGGCGTCCGGGGACGGGTGGCCGGTCGGGGCTGCGTGGCACCATCTTGAGGTGCGCTCCGAGCCGACGATCCTGCACCTGGATCTCGACGCCTTCTTCGCCTCGGTCGAGCAGCGCGACAAGCCCTCGCTGCGCGGCAAGCCGGTGGTGGTCGGCGGGGTAGGCGGTCGCGGCGTGGTGGCCACCGCGTCCTACGAGGCGCGCACCTTCGGCGTGCACTCCGCCATGCCGACCTCGGAGGCACGACGTCGCTGTCCCAACGCCGCATTCCTGGCCGGGCGGTTCCACGCCTACCGGGACACCAGCCGGGCGGTGATGGCGGTGCTGCGCGAGCTCAGCCCGGTCGTCGAGCCGCTGTCCCTCGACGAGGCCTTCGTCGACCTCGAGGCGGCCGACCTGGCCTCACGCAGCGTGGCGGCGGTCAATGCGGTGGGTCGGGAGCTCAAGGCGCGGGTGGCCGAGGCGACCGGTGGCATCGCCGGCTCCGTCGGCATCGGCTCCTCCAAGCTGATCGCGAAGATCGCCAGCGACCTCGACAAGCCCGACGGTCTCGTCGTGGTGGCCGCCGGCCTCGAGCAGGACCTGCTGCGCCCGATGCAGGTCACGGTCATCCCCGGGGTGGGGCCGGCCACCGCCGAACGGCTGCGCCGGGTGGGGGTGCACACGGTGGAGGACCTGGAGGGGCTCACCGAGGACGAGCTCGTGCGTCTGCTCGGCCGCGCCCACGGCGGCGGCCTGTTCGCCCTTGCGCGGGCCCGGGACGACCGGCCGGTCGTGGCCGAGCGCGAGGCGAAGTCGGTGAGCGTGGAGGACACCTACGACACCGACCACGTGGACCCGCGGCTGCTCGCCGCGCTCCTGGACCGGCAGGCGGCCAAGGTCACCGAGCGGCTGCGCAAGTCCCGGCTCTCCGGTCGCACCGTCTCGATCAAGGTGCGCCTGCACGACTTCTCCACGGTCAGCCGGTCCGCCACCCTGGCCCAGCCCTCCGACGACGGCCGCCAGATCGCCCGGGTCGCGCGCGCCCTGCTCGGCGAGCTCGACACCTCCGCCGGCGTACGCCTGCTCGGCGTGGGGGTCTCGGGCCTGGCCGACTGGATCCAGGAGGACCTCTTCGCCGACGAGGACGAGGAGGAGGCCGGGATCGACGCGGCCACCGAGGCGGCCGTCGTCGCGGCCTCGCGTCGCGGCGGCTGGGTGCCCGGGATGGACGTCGAGCACGAGACCCACGGCCGGGGGTGGGTGTGGGGCTCGGGGCGCGGCGTGGTGACGGTGCGGTTCGAGACCGCCGAGACCGGGCCGGGGCGCGTGCTCAGCTTCGCGACGGACGATCCGCAGCTGGCGCAGTTCAGACCACCCGAAGAGTGATCTCGTCGCCGGGACGCAGCTGCGCGCAGGCAGGGAGGTCCTCGGCCACCACCACGCCGACCACCGGATAGCCACCGGTGGTCGGGTGGTCGTTGAGGAAGACCACCGGCTGGCCGTTGGGCGGCACCTGGACCGCGCCCAGCACCATCCCCTCGCTGGGCAGCTCCTCCTCGTCGCGGCGTCGGACCACGGCGCCCTCGAGGCGCAGGCCGATGCGGTTCGAGGCGCTGCCCACGACGTAGGTGGCTCCGCTCAGCGCCTCGACGGACGCCTGCTCGCACCAGTCCGCGCGCGGCCCCAGCCGGAGCCGCAGCTCGTGCGGGGTGCGACGGGGGGCGGTGGTGTCGACCCAGACCGCGGGCCCGGTCGCCGGTGCCACGGGGAGCACGTCGCCCTCCTCGACGGGGTCCGGGCCCAGTCCGGAGAGCAGGTCGGTGGCCCGCGACCCGAGCACCTCCTCGACGTCGAGGCCGCCCGAGACCGCCACGTAGGCCCGCAGGCCGGCGGTGGGGTCGCCCAGCTCGACCAGTGCCCCCGCGGGCAGGGCGAGGGCGGTGCCCCACTCGCGGCCCCGCCCGTCGACGCGGACGGGCACCTGGGCCCCGGTCACCGCCACCGTCACCGCCGTGCGCGTCCGGAACGACACGCGGCCGCCCAGGCACTCCAGGGTGGCGGCGGCCTCCGGATTGCCCACGAGCCGGTTGGCCAGCCGGTGGGACGGTTCGTCGAGGGCCCCCGAGCGGGGCACCCCCAGGTGGGCGAGGCCGGGCCGCCCCAGGTCCTGCACGGTGACCTGCAGGCCGACGGCGGTCACCTCCAGGGCGCGGGCGGGCTCACTCATCGCAGAACCGGACCCGTGTGCCGGGAGCGAGCAGGGCCGGAGGGTCGCGGTCGACGTCCCACAACCGCGCCGTCGTGGTCCCGATCAGCCGCCACCCGCCGGGCGAGGACCGGGGGTAGACCCCGGTGAACGGGCCGGCGAGACCCACCGAGCCCGCCGGGACCGTGGAGCGGGGATCCTCCAGGCGGGGCACGTGGAGCTCCTCGGGCAGCCCGGTCAGGTAGGCGAAGCCGGGCGCGAAGCCGCAGAACGCCACCACGAACTCGGTCTCCCGGTGCCGCCGGACGACCTCGTCGACCGCCAGCCCGCAGTGCTCGGCCACGGAGTCCAGGTCGGGGCCGTCGTAGGCGACGGGCAGCTCGACCACGTCACCGGCCTCCTCCGCGTCGATCTCGGTCGGCCAGTCCTCGAGCGCGCCGAGCACCTGCTGCGGGTCCGGGCACCGCTGGGGCAGGCCGTCGACGAGCAGCGTCCGGGCCGCGGGGACCAGGTCGGTGCACACCAGGTCCCCCGCCTCGCGGCGGCGCAGCGCCTCGGCGTACGCCGCGCGCACCTCGGCCGGGCCTGCGAGCTCGAGGAGCAGCGCCCGATCGCCGTACCCGTGCACCCGCATGTGGCGATCCTCGCAAACCGTGGTGACCCCGAGCCAGGCGCGGCAGGCTGGTGCTCGCAGCCGGCGTCTGCCGGAACTAGACGTGGGGCCCGCGGAAAGTATGAGTTTCCGCGGACCCCACTGGGGTGAGACGGCGGTGATGCTCCGTCCCGGACCGCGAACGACCGCAGACCCGGCCGCCTCATCACTGGCGGCCTCGGCGGGTCTCCCCGCCGGGGGGAACTGCAGCTCTTCTCGGTCCACCACGACCTTTGCGGGCCGCAGTGGGAAGAGTTCTACGCGACCGCGACCGCGGGCACAAGGGCAATCCGTCCGTGATCCCGACCGGTGGTCGGGATCCCCGGACCGGCCCACAGATCAGGGGGTGCTGTCCACAGCAACCCACGGTTGTCCACAGGGTCACCGCCGTCTCCTGTGGACAAGTCCCCGCCCGTGGCCTAGCCGATCACCGTGCTGGACTAGCCAGGTGGCCGGCGGACCGACGCACCCCGGCGCACCCGGGTGCGGGTCAGGACGTCCAGGGACGCACGTCGTAGCCCGCCTCCAGCAGGGTCCGGCGCACCTCGGCGGCGGCCTCCACCGCCCCGGCCGAGTCGCCGTGCAGGCACAGTGACTGCACCTCGCCGCCGCGCGCCATGGCCAGCGCGTTCTCGGCGATCGCCGCCGCGCCCTCGACCAGGGCACCGGGCTCGTCGCGTGGCCGCAGGCGCCCCTCCTCGGTGTAGCCGCGGTCGGGGAACCCCTCGAGGACAGCGGTCCGGCCCAGCGACCCCGCCAGCCGGAGGATCGTCGACCCCGGCAGCCCCAGCACCGGCAGGTCGCCGCTGCCCAGCAGCACGGCCTCGGCCTGCTCGGCGTCGTCGACGACCCGGTTGTACAGAGCGCCGTGGGGCTTGACGTAGGCGACCCTGGTGCCGCACTCGGCCGCGATCGCGCTCAACAGCTCCACCTGGTCGCGGACCCAGGCGGTCAGCTCGGCCCGGAACGGGTCCATCGGGCGCCGCCCGAAGCCCTCACGGTCCAGGTAGCTGACCTGCGCCCCCACGACCACCCCCCGGACGGCGGCGTCGCTGCAGACCGAGCGCATCGTCTGCTCGTCACCGGCGTGGAAGCCGCAGGCGAGGTTGGCGCTGGTGACCAGCTCGAGCAGCCCGGCGTCGTCGGTCACGCCCTCCCCGAGGTCGGCGTTCAGGTCGATCTGACGGTGCTTGCGCATGCAACCAGTCTGCACGGGGCACTGGAGGTCACTGAGAAGTGCCTGAGAAGTCGGGCGTGGATGCAACTTCACGGCCGTCCAAGCCGTCACTACTCATAAGACCGCACGGCGCGGTCGCACCGGCGTGGGACCGGGCCGAGGGGGAATCCTCGGGTTCGGCGAAGCGTTGGACATGACAGGACCACCTGGACCGGTCCGCCCTGTAGGAAGGGAGCACGTCACCCCCCATGACCACCACCACCCGCAACGACCGCGAGATCGAGGGACGCGACAGCGTCGGGCTGTACCTCGACGAGATCGCCCGCACGCCCCTGCTGGACGCCGCGACCGAGGTCGAGCTCTCCAAGACCATCGAGGCCGGCCTCTTCGCCGAGCGGCTCCTGACCGAGGGCCGTGTCGGCCGCAGGAAGGGCGGCGCTCCCAAGTACGCCACCGAGGCCGAGCTGCGCTGGCTGGTCGAGGAGGGGGAGCGTGCCATGCAGCGCTTCATCAACGCCAACCTGCGGCTGGTCGTCTCGATCGCGCGCAAGTACGGGCGCAGCCAGATGCCGATGCTCGACCTGATCCAGGAGGGCAACACCGGGCTGATCCGGGCGGTGGAGAAGTTCGACTACGCCAAGGGCTACAAGTTCTCGACCTACGCGACCTGGTGGGTGCGCCAGGCGATCACGCGGGGCATCGCCCAGCAGGCCCGCGTGGTCCGGCTGCCGGTGCACGTGGTCGAGGAGCTCAACCAGGTGGGCTCGGCTCGCCGCACGCTGGAGCGCCAGCTGGGTCGTGACCCCGAGCCCGAGGAGATCGCCACCGAGCTCGACATGGACCTCGACCGGGTGATCGACCTGATGTCCTGGGGACGCGACCACGTCAGCCTGGACACGCCGGTCGACGAGGACGGGGACACCTCCCTGGGCGACCTGATCGCGCAGGAGAGCTCCCCGGGCCCCGATCTCACCGTGCTGGACACCGAGTCCCGCGACCGGCTGAACACCCTCGTCGACTCCCTGGACGAGCGGTCGGCGGACATCGTGCGCTCCCGCTACGGGCTGACCGACGGTCGCCAGCACAAGCTGGCCGACATCGGCGCCCGGCACGGCATCTCCGCCGAGCGGGTGCGCCAGCTCGAGCGCGAGGCGATCGCCAAGCTGCGTCGTCTGGCCGACCCCGACCTGGCCGCCTGAGCCACGCCTGCCTCGCCGAGACCGCTCGGCGGGCAGGGGCGGCCTGATCGCTCAGCCGACCTGTCGTCCCGCCGAGACCACCTCCGCGTAGACCTCCGCCACCCTCCGGCGGAGGTCTTCGCGCGTCCCGGTGTTCTCGATGACGTGCGTGGCGATGGCCCGGCGCTCCTCCCGGGTGGCCTGGGCGGCGATCCGGGACCGCGCCTCGGCCTCGGTCCATCCTCGGTCCCGGGTCATCCGCTCGACCTGGAGCTCCTCCGGTGCGTCCACGACGATGACGGCATCGAACGGCTCGGGGCGGGGGTTCTCCGCGAGCAGCGGGATGTCGTGGACCACCACGGCCTCCGCGGGCGCCCGCGCCTCCAGCTCCGCGATCCGCTCGTGCACCAGGGGGTGCACGATGGCCTCGAGCCGGCGACGTGCCGACTCGTCACCGAAGACCAGCCGACCCATGGCCGCACGGTCGAGCTCGCCGTCGGGGCCGAGCACCCCGGTCCCGAACTCCTCGACGACCGCCGCCAGCCCCGGGGTGCCGCCGCCGACCACCTCACGAGCCACCACGTCGGCGTCGATGACGACGGCTCCGAGCCCGGTCAGCAGTGACGCGACCGTGCTCTTCCCCGACGCCACCCCTCCGGTCAGCCCCACGCGCATGGACGCACGCTAGCGCGACGTCAGCCGCCCGTGCTGTGACCGGCGTCGGGCTCCGGCTCGCCCCGCTCCCGGTGTCCCTCGCGCGCCTCGCGCTCGCGTCGCAGCCGTTCGCGCCGGTGGGCCCGGCGCTGCTCCTCGGCCCGCTCGCGGATCCCGCGCAGGAACTCCTCGTCCGCCGCGGCCTCGGTGGCGGCGGCCCGCCCGGGCCGGTCGTACTCGGGGTACTGCGGCACCGCCCGCTCGTACCGGGAAGTGCGGGCAGGCCCGGCCGGTCGGCCCGCGACCAACCAGGCGACCGAGCCGGCCAGTGGGAAGAAGAGCACGATCAGCAGCCACCACAGCTTGGGGAGATGGCGGATGGCGCCCTCGTCGCTGCCGATCACGTCCACGAGGGCGAAGACCCACAGCACGAGGACGACCAGCCCGAAGCCCAGCTCGAGACGAAGCACGCCGCGAGTATGCGGGACCGAAAGCAACAATCGTGGTAAATCGCAACAATTCCCCCTGGCGCCGAGGTCGGTCGCGGACACCGACGCCGGGCTGGGAGGATCTGGCGCGTGGACCAGCTCGACCTCGCGCCCGGCGACCGGGTCGTCCTGCTGGTCCCCGGCTCGGTGGCCTACGTCGACCTGGTGCTCGCGCTGCTGCGCCGCGGGGTCGTCCCGGTGCCGATGGACCCCTCGCTGACCGGTAGCGAGCGCGACCCGCTGGTGGCCGACCTCGAGCCGGTGCTGGTGGTGAGCGACCAGGACCACCTCCGGCGACTGCTGGCGGTGCTGCCCGACGCGGCGGGGCCGCCCCGGGCTCGCCCGATGCACCTCACCAGCGGCACCACCGGACGACCCAAGGGGGTCTGGTCGGGCCTGCTCGACGCCGTCGAGGCCTCCGCTCTCGTGGAGGAGGAACGCGACCTCTGGGGCTTCCGCGAGACCGACGTCCACCTGGTGCTCGGGCCGATGCACCACTCGGCACCGTTGCGCTTCGCCCTGGGCACCCGGCTCGCCGGCGGGCGGGTGGTGGTGCCGGGTCCGTTCGACCCGGCGACCGTGACCGCAGCGATCCACGAGCACCGGCCCACCACGATGTTCTGCGTGCCGGCACACCTCCAGCGACTCTTCGCCCACTGGGACGAGCAGGGTTCCCCCGACCTGTCCTCGTTCCGCCTCGTGGCGCACGCGGGCGCCCCGTGCCCGGAGAGGGTCAAACGACGCCTCGTCGCACAGTTCCCACCGGAGACCACCTGGGAGTTCTACGGCTCCACGGAGGGACAGTTCACCGCCTGCCGCAGCGAGGAGTGGCTCGAGCGCCCGGGCACGCTCGGCCGGGCGAGGCCGGGACGCCGGATGCTCGTCGACGACGAGGGGCACCTGTGGTGCCTCGCGCCCGCGCACGCGCGCTTCACCTACTTCGGTGACCCCGCGAAGACGGCCGCCGCCTGGCGGCGCACCCCGGCGGGAGCCGCCTTCACCGTCGGTGACCTCGGACGCCTCGACGACGAGGGCTACGTCTACCTCGACGGTCGGCGCGAGGACCTGATCATCACCGGCGGGGTCAACGTCTACCCGGCCGAGGTCGAGCGGGTGCTCGCCGAGGCTCCCGGGGTCGTCGACGTCGCTGTCTTCGGCGCCGACGACGAGCGCTGGGGACAACGGGTGTGCGCGGCGGTCGTGGGCTCCGTGGAGCCGGCGATGCTGGACGCGTTCGCCCGGAAGCACCTCGCACCGGCCAAGCGGCCCAAGGAGTACCACCGACTCGACCGGCTCCCCCGCACCCCCACGGGCAAGGTCCGGCGTCTCGACCTCCCCCGCCGTACCGGGGCGGTGGGCTGATGGGCTTCAGCCGGGCCGAGCTGGCGCAGTTCCAGGGTGCCGAGGTGCCCGACCTGCTGCCGGGGCCCACCGAGGAGCTGAGGCTGCTGTTCGTCGGGATCAACCCGGGCCTGTGGACCGCGGCGGTGCAGACCCACTTCGCGCACCCGGGCAACCGCTTCTACCCCGCCCTGCTGGAGGCCGGCATCCTGCTGGAGCCGGTGAGCCCCGCCGAGGGGATGACGCCCGAGGACCGTGCCCGCTTCACCGCGCGGGGACTGGGGATCACGAACCTGGTACGACGCGCGACCGCCCGCGCCGCTGAGCTCGGTGCCACGGAGCTGCGCGCCGGCGGGGAGCAGCTGCGGGCGTTGGTCCGCGAACGCCGGCCACCGGTGGTGGCGATCGCCGGGATCACGGCGTACCGGCAGGCCTTCGGTGCCCGGTCCGCGGTCCCGGGGCAGCAGCCGGAGGACCTCGAGGGGGCGCGGCTGTGGGTGGTGCCCAACCCGAGCGGCCTCAACGCCCACGAGACGGTGTCCTCACTCGCTCGCGCGTACGCCGAGGCGGCCCGGGCCGCGGGCGTGCTCGGGCGCGACGCCTGAGGACTTGGCAGCAAGTTTGCGCACAATGACTATGCTGCCACTGTTGGCGGGATATTGACTGAGGCAAACTTACCGACATGACCACAGCACTCCTCCTCCTCGCCCTGGTCGCGCTCGGCACCTTCGGGGTCGTCGCGATCACGACCTTCGTCAGCCACGACGGCAACGGCCACCCGGCCGGTCACACGCCGCCCCGCAGCCACCTCCCGGACCCCTTCGAGCCGCACCGGCCCCTCTGAGCGACCGCACCGACGGTCCCGGCTCCGCGGGCCACCCCTCCCGCCGGCCCCCGGACGCACCGCAGCCCGGTCCCCTGCTGGGGACCGGGCTCCGGTGTGCTGGGGTCGCGACGCGTCGTTCAGCGTCGGACGCTCGACGAGGTCAGCTGGCCCCGCCGGTCAGCTTCTCGCGCAGTGCCTGCAGCGCCTCGTCGGAGGCGAGCGAGCCACCCTCGGCCTCGCCGGCCTCGTCGGCCGGGGCCTCGCCGCCGCTGGAGTACGACGTGGCCTCGCCGGCCTCGACCTCGGCCTGCTTGGCCTCGGCCTGCTGCTTGACGTGGGCCTCCCAGCGCGCGTGCGCCTTGGCGTACTGGTCCTCCCAGACCTTGCGCTGCTCGTCGAAGCCCTCGAGCCACTCCCCCGTGTCGGGGTCGAAGCCCTCGGGGTAGATGTAGTTGCCCTGCTCGTCGTAGGTCGCCGACATGCCGTACAGCGTGGGGTCGAACTCCTCGGCCTCGCCCGCGGTGGCGGTCTCGTTGGCCTGCTTCAGCGACAGCGAGATCCGGCGACGCTCGAGGTCGATGTCGATGATCTTGACCATCACGTCGTCGTTGACCTGGACGACCTGCTCGGGGATCTCCACGTGGCGCTCGGCGAGCTCGGAGATGTGCACCAGACCCTCGATGCCCTCCTCGACCCGCACGAACGAGCCGAACGGCACCAGCTTGGTGACCTTGCCCGGCACGATCTGGCCGATCTGGTGGGTCCGGGCGAAATGCTGCCACGGGTCTTCCTGGGTCGCCTTGAGCGAGAGCGAGACGCGCTCGCGCTCCATGTCGACGTCGAGCACCTCCACGGTGACCTCGTCACCCACGGTGACGACCTCGCTCGGGTGGTCGATGTGCTTCCAGGACAGCTCCGAGACGTGCACCAGGCCGTCGACGCCGCCGAGGTCCACGAACGCACCGAAGTTGACGATGGAGGACACGACGCCCTTGCGGATCTGGCCCTTCTGGAGCTGGGTGAGGAATCCGTGACGGACCTCGGACTGGGTCTGCTCGAGCCACGCCCGGCGCGACAGCACGACGTTGTTGCGGTTCTTGTCCAGCTCGATGATCTTCGCCTCGAGCGTCTGGCCGACGTAGGGCTGCAGGTCGCGCACGCGGCGCATCTCGACCAGCGACGCCGGCAGGAAGCCGCGCAGCCCGATGTCCAGGATCAGGCCACCCTTGACGACCTCGATGACGGTGCCCTCGACGACGCCGTCCTCCTCCTTGACCTGCTCGATCGTGCCCCAGGCGCGCTCGTACTGTGCGCGCTTCTTGGACAGGATCAGCCGCCCTTCCTTGTCCTCCTTCTGGAGGACCAGGGCCTCGACCTTGTCGCCGACCTCGACGACCTCGTTGGGGTCGACGTCGTGCTTGATGGAGAGCTCGCGCGAGGGGATGACGCCCTCGGTCTTGTAGCCGATGTCCAGGAGGACCTCGTCACGGTCGACCTTGACGATCGTGCCGTCGACGATGTCGCCGTCGTTGAAGTACTTGATCGTCGCGTCGATCGCGGCGAGGAAGTCCTCCTCCGAACCGATGTCGTTCACGGCGACCTGCGGTGCGTCGGAGAGGGTGGGGGTACTCGTCATGAGGAAATGGATTCCTTGGGTGGATGGGTGTCGTGCGGACACGCACAGAAGTCCGGTTTCACCATCACGATTGTGTTCGTTGCCCTCCACGGATCACCCCTGGGAGGCCGACAGCGAGCGAGAGGCTGCTCGGTCTGAGACTCAGGCAGACTTCTGGCGCGTCCCGCAGTCTATCGGCCCGCGGTCGCGAGCGTCCAACCGAGCCCGCTCAGCACGTCCCGGGGACTGATCCGGGGACTGATCCGGGACCGGTTCCGGGGGCGGCTCCCGGATGCCCTGCGCGCGCCACGCCCGCCAGCACCGCGCGGGCCTGCCGCACGCTCTCGTCGTCGGCGTCTCGGGCTGCGAGCTCGATCGACGCGAACAGGTCGGCTGCCCGCGCCCTGGCGAGGACGTCGTCGGGCACGGCCACCATCATCGAGCGGTAGCCGCCGAGGGCACCCTCGAGGAAGGGCCCGTCGTCCCACCCGCGCAGCAGGTTGCCCAGGTCGGCCCACGGCAGCCCGCTGTGGGCGAACTCCCAGTCCAGGACACCGGTCACCTCCAGCGTCGCCGGGTCGACGAGCAGGTTCTTCGGGTTCAGGTCCCCGTGCACCAGACAGGCCCGCAGGTCGCCGTCCAGCAGGTCCTGGGCCGCGTCGACGACCGGGCCCAGACCCTCGACCAGGGCCGCATCGAGGCGGTTCGCGTGCTGCTCCAGCCAGGTGGGCAGGTGGGCCATCCCGGGCGGGCCGTCCACCAGTCGCAGCGAGCGGTTGGCGAACACGCCCCGCCCGGGCTGGACCATGTGTCCCAGCCGTGCGGCCAGGACACCCAGGCGCTCCCCCACCTCGCGCACCTGGTCGGGTGCCAGCGCGGGCAGGAGCTGGTCCAGGCGCTCCCCCGGCAGGCGCGTGGTGACGAGCAGGCCCGGCAGGTCCGAGGCCGGGTCGCCACGGCGTACCTCCAGCACGCGCGGCACCGGCAGCAACCCCCGCACGAGGTCGAGCACGGCGGCGTCGACCTCGGGGGCGAGCGGCCCCCGCCACGCAGACCGCGGCCCGTAGATGCGCACCACGGACTGCTCCCCGGCCACCTCCGCCAGGAAGCTCTCCCCGCTGAACCCTCCGGGCAGCGGCTGCAGCGTCGCGGACAGCCCTGCGTCATCGACCATGCCCTGACCCTGCCACGGCCGGCGGCGAGGACTAGCCTGCGTGCGTGTCAGGAGTACGCCCCGAGCGCCGTCCGGTCGACGAGGCGGAGTCGCTGCGGGCCAACCGTGCCGACTGGGACGCCTACGCCGACGAGTACCAGTCCACCCACGGCGAGTTCCTCGGCGACCACGGCTTCCTCTGGGGTCCCGAGGGGGTGCGCGAGGACGACCTGCGAGCGCTCGGTGACGTGGCGGGTCGCGACGTCCTCGAGATCGGCTGCGGGGCGAGCCAGTGCTCGCGCTGGGTGCTGCGGCACGGCGGGCGTCCGGTCGGCATCGACGTCTCCCTGCGCCAGCTCCAGCACAGCCGGCGCATCGACGAGGAGCACGGGGTCCGCGTCCCGGTGCTGTGCGCCTCGGCTGCCGGGATGCCGTTCGCACCCCGGTCCTTCGACGTCGTGTTCTCCGCCTTCGGCGCGCTGCAGTTCGTCGCGGACCACGTGGCCCTGGTGGCCGACGTGGCCCGGGTGCTGCGCCCCGGCGGGGTGTTCGCGTTCTCGGTGACCCACCCGACGAGGTGGATGTTCCCCGACGATCCCGGCGAGGAGGGGCTGGTGGCCTCGCAGTCCTACTGGGACCGCACGCCGTACGTCGAGGTGGACGACCGCACGGGCGAGACCCGCTACGTGGAGCACCACCGCACGATCGGGGACTGGGTCCACGCGCTGTCGGGGTCGGGCTTCGTGCTGACCGCGCTGCACGAGCCCGAGTGGCCGGCCGAGCACGACCGCACCTGGGGCGGCTGGAGCCGGGTGCGTGGGCTGCTCACCCCGGGCTCGGCCGTGTTCGTCTGCCGAAGGGACAGCCGCACAGACGCCTGAGGGGCGCCGCGTCGGCGGCGCCCCTCAGGGTGTGCGTGCGAGCGATGACCCCGGGACGGGTCCCGCGGTCCTCGGCTCAGGCGAAGCGGCGGCGCAGGGCGAACAGCCCACCACCGAGGCCGAGCAGCGCCAGGCCACCCAGCCCGCGGCCCAGGTTGCGGGCCGCCTCGCCGTCGTCACCCTCGATGACGTAGCTGTACGCCGTCAGTCCGGTCGCCTCGGCCGGGGCACCGACCGCCATGTCCTCGGTCTGGGCCCGCTCCGCGCCGGCCTGCATCGAGGCGTAGAGCTCGCCGTAGTTGCGCGCGGTGTCGTCACCGGCCTCGACCAGCTTCTGCGCACCCTCCTTGGAGAGCCGCTCGGCACCGTTCACCAGCTGGGGAGCACCTGCGGCGGCCTCACCGAGGCCCTCGGCCAGGCGTCCGGATCCGTCGGCCGCGTCGTCCAGTCCGGAGGCGAGCTCCGAGGCACCGTCGTCGAGCTGACCCGTGCCGTCCGCGAGGTCACCCGCGCCGCCGGCCAGCTGACCGGCTCCGCCGTCGAGCTGACCGAGACCCTCGGAGAGGTCCGAGCTGCCGGCCGCGGCGGCGCTGGCGCCATCCGAGAGCTGGAAGACGCCGCTCACCGCGGCCAGCAGGCCCGCCGAGAGGTCGTCGAGCCCACCGGAGACCTGGGAGACGCCGCCCTTGAGCTTCACGGCGCCGCCCTTCAGCTGGCCGGTGCTGGTACGGGCCGTGCCCAGCTTCTCGTTCAACAGCTCCGCGCCGGGGACCAGCTTGGAGTTGAGCCCGCCGATCGCGGTCGCCAGTCCACCGGAGACCTGGGCCAGGCCGCCGGAGGCGGTGGTGAGGTCGGTGCGGCTCTGCTGGACGCCCGCCAGGAGCTGGTCGACCAGCCCGTTGCACTGGGCCGGGGCGGGGTGGGTGGCGCAGAAGTTGTCCTTGACCGCGTTCAGTCCCCCGGCGAGCTTGTCGAGGCTTCCGCCGCCCGAGAGAGCACTGTCGAGCCCGGCCTTGACCTGGTCGACACCACCCTGGGCGGTCGGCAGCGCTCCGGCCAGCTGTCCCAGACCCCCGGCGAGGTCGCCGGAGCCGGTCTGCAGCTGGCCGAGGCCGGCTTCGAGGGCGGTCAGTCCGCCGATGAGCGACTCCGCGTCGCCGGCCGTGCCGAAGCCGGCCAGGATGACCTTCACACCGTCCTGGAGCTGCTTGATGCCGTCCTTGGCAGCCGGCAGGCCGGTCGACCCGTCGGCAAGATCGGACAACCCGCCGTCGATGCGCCGCAGACCGTCGGTGAG
The DNA here is from genome assembly GCA_963815595.1 of uncultured Actinomycetota bacterium. Classification (GTDB taxonomy): domain Bacteria; phylum Actinomycetota; class Actinomycetes; order Propionibacteriales; family Nocardioidaceae; genus Marmoricola. The sequence continues at coordinate 1,728,014 of CAWFHA010000007.1, forward strand.
GTCCTTGCTGCCGGCGCTCGCCTTGCCGGTGCCCTCCTTCAGCGTGCCGGCACCCTCCGAGAGCAGTCCGGCACCGGCGTCGAGCTTGCCCGCACCGTCGGCGAGCTTGCGAGCCCCGGGAGCGGCCTTGTCCTGGAGGCCGGCGCTGAGCTGGTCGGCACCGTCACGCAGCTGGACCAGGCCGGCGAGCAGGTCGGCCGCACCGTCACGGAGCTTGAGCAGGTTGGTGTCGATCGTGGTCGCTCCGTCCACCAGCGCCGCGCCGGTCTCGGCCCCGCCCTGGTAGCTGGCGGCCGCGCCCTTGAAGCTCGGGCTCTCCAGCGGGTTGACGGGGAGCGCGGTGATGTCGGCGCGCGGCACGACGCCGTCGGTGATGTCGGCGGAGTAGCCGAAGCTGGCCGTCGTCGACCCGATCGGCGGGAACAGCGTCATCGTGTAGGACAGCTTGCGGCCACCCTTGCCGTCGCCCGCCATGTTCGCCTCGTCCGAGACGACGTTGGTGAAGCTCGGCGGCGCCACGGTGGTCAGCGAGCCGACCATCGGCACGGGCACGCTCACCGTCTTGGTGACCGTCCCGCCCTTGCCGTCGGGGAAGGTCAGCTCCTGGGGCTCACCGGTGATGTTCTCCACCGTGTACTGCACCCGCAGCCGCCCCGAGGCGCCGACCACGTCACCGGGCTGCACGCTCTTGCCGTCGAGCTCGTAGGAGACCGACACCTCGAGCGGGAGGTCGCCGGTGAAGTCGCTGACGGTGCGGAGGCGCTCCTCGCCGTCGACGGTCGTCTTCACGACCTGCTGGCCGTCCTCGACGTCGAAGCCGCCGAAGCCGTCGAGGTTGCGCAGGCTCTCGCGGGAGACCGGGTTCTTCAGGTCCACGGTGCCGTTGCCGCTCAGCGCGAGCTGCTCGTAGATGCGCCGGGTGTCGGGCTTGCCGGTCGGCGAGGTGTAGACCTGCACCGTCTCGGTGTTCACGACACGGACGTTGCCGGCCTGAGCGGGCTGCTCGGGTGCGGCCTGCACGGGAGCGGCGCCGGCGATGCCGACCATGGCGGTCGCGGCACCGAGTGCTGCGACGCGGACGTAGGGGTTCTGCACGGGGTTCACTTGCTGTGCTCCATCAGGTCGTCGAGGCGAGCGGTCCGCTCGGTGGTGGGAGTCGGCTGCGGGGTGGCGACAGCGGACTCGGCGGGCGCCGAGAACGTCGAGGACGCCAGGAACCCGACCGCTGCGGTGAGCAGCAGCGCGGTCACCGCGGTCAGCGAGGTCGAGACGACCTCGGTGGGCGCCGCGGCGAAGGTGTACTCATAGGCGCCGGCGACGGCGGCGACCCCGAGCAGCAGCGACCACAGCGGCAGCGCGTCGACCACGGCCGCGAGGGCGACACAGGCGAGCAGCACCAGTGCGAACGTCACGGCACGGCCACCCGCGCTGTCCGGCAGCACGGCCGCTCGGACGACGTACCCGACCCAGGCGATGAGCACGCCGAGGGCGGCACCGCCGAGGCGGACGACAGGGGTCCGGTCCGGGACCAGTCCGATGACGGCGCCGACGGCGACGCCGAGGAGCACGTAGGACTCGAGCTCGAGCCCGAACCCTGCGCTCAGCGCGATCACGAGGACCGGCGCGGCGAGCAGGACCAGGCCTGCGATTGTTTTCTGGCGCACGACAGCGCCCTCCCTTCCAGAGATGACCCGGCGATCCACGAACACGGGACCAGCCGGTCTGCCTCCCTCCCCGGGCGCAGCAAGAGCAGGCTATGTCGGATTTCGAGGCTCCATTACCAGTGAGTAACTGTGCACTCAACCTCTATTTCTGAAATACGGCTTATGTCTGCCTTAGCGAAGGGTCATCAACGTCGAAATCGGACGCCGACCGCCGAGGTGACGTGGTGGAGCACACATGCCCGACCGGTGCTGCGGCGGGGGTCCGGACCCTGGATCGGGGCCCCGCTAGCCTCGGTCCGTGACCGGCACCCGACGCGACCAGGTGACGGCCACCGTGCGTGGCAGCGGACTGATCGCGATCGCCATCGGCGTGATGAACGTGACCACCTACGGGTTCACGATCATCGCCGCGCGCGTGCTCGGCCCCTCGACGTACGGCGCCGTGGCGGGCCTGATGGCCACCCTGATGGTGATCTCGGTGCTGCAGCTCGGCATCCAGGCGACCGCGGCCCGCCGGGTCGCCAGCGACCCCGACCACCGGGTCGAGATCGAGCGCGCCGTGATGGCGGTGACCTACCGGATCGCGCTGGCCCTCGGGGCGCTGCTCCTGCTCGCCAGCCCGCTGCTCGTGGTCCTGCTGCGCCTCGACGGCCTTCCGCCTGCGCTGCTGGTGGCCGCGGCAGCGGTGCCGCTCACGATCACCGGCGGTCAGGCCGGGGTCCTGCAGGGCGAGCGACGGTGGGCCGCCCTCTCGCTGATCTACCTCTCCCTGGGTGTGGGCCGCCTGCTGCTCGGTGCCGGCCTGATCCTGGCCCGGCCCACCGAGCTGATGGCGATGACCGGCGTCGCTGCGGGCCTGGGGCTCTCCGCCACCTTGGGGGCCGTGGTGCTGCGCGGGCCACGGGAGCAGCGCGCCGCGGTCGAGATGCACCGGCCCCGCGTCATCCTGCGGGAGTCGCTGCACAACGGCTTCGCGCTGCTCGCCTTCTTCGCCCTGTCCAACGCCGACATCATCGTGGCCCGCAACCTGTTCTCCGCTCGCGACGCCGGCCTGTACGCCGCCGGGCTGATCCTCAGCAAGGCCGTGCTGTTCCTGCCGCAGTTCGTGGTCGTCATCGCCTTCCCCACGCTCTCCGGCACCACCGGGCGTCGCCGTGCCCTGGCCCTGAGCCTGGCGCTGGTCGCGACCCTGGGTGCGCTGGCCACCGGCGTGACCTGGCTCTTCCCCCAGCTGGCGCTGGTCTTCGTCGGCGGCAGTGCGTTCGCCGCGATCCAGGACCAGCTGTGGCTGTTCGCGCTGATCGGCACCGCGCTGTCGATGCTCCAGCTGCTGCTGTTCAGCGAGCTGGCCCGGCAGGGCCGCCGAGCCACCTGGTTCCTGGGCGGGGCGCTGGTGGTGATGGTGGGCGTGGCCCTGCTGGCCGTGGACACCGTCGGCGGCCTGGTGCTGCTGGTGGTGCTCATCGACACCGGGCTCGGTGTGCTGCTGGTCGGCGCTGCGCTGCGGCGTCGGGAGCCCGTCGGCGGTTGAGCGCGGTCCCCGGACCGCTCAGTGCGCCGCGGCGTGCCAGCTCTGCCCGGTGCCCACCGAGACGTCCAGCGGGACGGACAAGGAGGCGGCCGCGGCCATCTGCTCGCGCACCAGCGCCTCGAGCTGCTCGTGCTCCCCCTCGGCCACCTCGAGGACGAGCTCGTCGTGCACCTGGAGCAGCATCCGCGAGCCGAGGCCCTGCTCCCGCAGCGCCCGGTCCACGTTGAGCATGGCGACCTTGATGATGTCGGCCGCCGACCCCTGGATCGGGGCGTTGAGTGCCATCCGCTCGGCCATCTCGCGACGTTGGCGGTTGTCGCTGGTCAGGTCCGGGAGGTAGCGGCGCCGGCCCATGATGGTCTCGGTGAAGCCGGTGCGGCGGGCCTCGTCGACGATCCCGGTCAGGTAGTCGCGCACCCCGCCGAAGGTCTCGAAGTACTCCACCATCAGCTCGCGGGCCTCGCTGGTGTCGATGCGCAGCTGCTGGGACAGGCCGTAGGCGGACAGGCCGTAGGCGAGGCCGTAGTTCATCGCCTTGATCTTCGCGCGCATCTCGGGAGTGACCTCCGACGGCTCGACGCCGAAGACCCGGGCGGCGGTCACGGAGTGGAAGTCGTGCCCGGACCGGAACGCGTCGGTGATCCCGGCGTCCTCGGAGAGGTGCGCCATGATCCGCATCTCGATCTGGGAGTAGTCGGCCGTCATCAGCTCCGCGAAGCCCGGCCCGACCACGAACCCCTCACGGATCCGGCGCCCGGCCTCGGTGCGGACCGGGATGTTCTGCAGGTTGGGGTCGGTGCTGGAGAGCCGGCCGGTCGCCGCGATCAGCTGGTTGAACGTCGTGTGGATCCGGCCGTCCTCGGCCACGGTCTTGAGCAGGCCCTCGACGGTCTGTCGCAGCCGGATCGCGTCGCGGTGCTCCAGCAGGTGCTCGAGGAAGGGGTGCCCGGTCTTGTCGTAGAGGCTCTGCAGGGCGTCCGCGTCGGTGGTGTACCCGGTCTTGGTGCGCTTGGTCTTGGGCATGCCGAGCTCCTCGAAGAGGATCACCTGCAGCTGCTTGGGGGAGCCCAGGTTGACCTCCTTGCCGACCACCGCGTACGCCGCCTCCGCCGCGTCACGGACCCGCACGGCGAATCCGCCCTCGAGCTCCTCGAGGAGGTCGTGGTCGACGGCGATGCCCACCTGTTCCATGCGGGCGAGCACGTCGATCAGCGGGAGCTCCACCTCGGCCAGCAGGCCGGTGCCGCCGCGCTCCTCGAGCTCCTCGTCGAGGGCGGCGGCGAGGTCGAGCACGGCGGCGGCGTGCAGCATCGCGGTCTCGCTGGTGTCCTGGTCGAGCCCGTCCAGGCTCAGCTGGCCGTCGTCGGTGGCGCCCTGCTTGAGCTCGCGCTTGAGGTAGCGCACGGTCAGGTCCGCGAGGTCGTAGGACCGCTGGTCCGGGCGGGCCAGGTAGGCCGAGAGCGCGGTGTCGCGGCCCAGCCCGGTCAGCGGCCACCCCCGTGCGGCGAGCGCCAGCATCGGGCCCTTGGCGTCGTGCAGCACCTTGGGCACCCCGGGGTCGCCGAACCAGGTCACGATCGCTGCGTCGTCCTCGGGGGTCACCTGGTCGACCGCGACGTGCGCCGCGTGCCCGTCGCCGGTGGCGAAGGACAACGTCCGCACCTCACCGGTGCCGGCCCGCCACGACCCCTCGACGTGCACGCCGACGCGTCGGCCGTCGGCCGCGTGCGCGGCCAGCCAGTCGGCGACCGCGCCGGGCTCGGGCCGGGAGGTCTCGAGGGCGAAGCCGGAGTCGTCGATCTCCTCGGCGGACTCGAGGGTCTCGAAGAGCCGGTCGCGCAGCACGCGGAACTCCAGCCCGTCGAACAAGGTGTGCACCTCCTGCCGGTCCCACGGCTGCACCGCGAGGTCGGCGGGACGCAACGGCAGGTCGAGGTCGCAGACCAGGGCGTTGAGCTGGCGGTTGCGCAGCACGTCGTCGAGGTGCGCCCGGAAGGACTCACCCTTCTTGCCGGTGATCTCCTCGGCCCGGGCGACGACGTTGTCGAGCCCGTCGTAGGTGTTGATCCAGCGCGCCGCGAAGCCCGGCCCCACCCCGGGGACGCCGGGCAGGTTGTCCGAGGACTCCCCCACGATGGCGGCGAGCTCGGGATAGCGGCTGGGCGGGACGCCGTAGCGCTCCTCGACAGCGGCCGGAGTCATCCGCTTCATCTCCGAGACCCCCCGCATCGGGTAGATCACCGTCGTGCGGTCGTTGACCAGCTGGAAGGAGTCCCGGTCGCCGCTGCAGATCAGGACCTCGAAGTCCTCGGCCACGGCCTGGGTGGCGAGGGTGCCGATGACGTCGTCGGCCTCGAAGCCGGGCTTCTCCACGAAGGGCACCCGCAGGGCGGTGAGCACCTCCTTGATCAGCGAGACCTGTCCCTGGAACTCGTCGGGGGACTTCGACCGGTTGGCCTTGTACTCGGCGTACTCCTCGCTGCGGAAGGTCTGGCGGGAGACGTCGAAGGCCACGGCGAGGTGCGTGGGCTGCTCGTCGCGCAGGACGTTGATCAGCATCGCGGTGAAGCCGTAGACCGCGTTGGTGTGCTGCCCGGTGGTGGTGGAGAAGTTCTCCACCGGCAGCGCGTAGAAGGCCCGGTACGCCAGCGAGTGGCCGTCGAGCAGGAGCAGGCGCGGGCGACTCGTCGTAGGAGTGGCGGCAGCGGCGTCGGCAGTGGTGGAGGAGGCAGGCGCAGGCACGATTCGACCCTAACGGTTCGCACCGTCAGCCCCACCGGCGAGATCGAGCGGACCGGAGCGACCGGCACGACGGACGGAGCGCTCGAAGCGCCGGTCAGCCCTCGCCGCGGCGTCGGCGCATCGAGCGACGCTGGGCCAGCACCTCGACGAGGTGCCGGTTGCCACCGGCACGGTGCCGGTCCGCGGCCAGCTTCTTGCGCAGAGGTCCGGTGTGCGCGTGCCGGAGGGTGCCGAGGGTGGACAGGCCGAGCCGGGCGAAGAACCGGTTGGTGTCCCGGTCGCCGTCGGTGAGCACGGTCAGCTGGGTGATGTCCTTCTCCTCGGCCCAGGCCAGCGCAGCCTCCATGAGCGCGCGGCCGTAGCCGTGGCGCCGGTACGCCGGGAGCACCAGCAGGAACGAGCTGTGCACGGCCTGGTCCAGGGCGAGCGGCCACAGCGGACCGCGGCCGAGCTTCATCGCGGCGACGACCAGACCGTCGTCGGCCTCGGCCACCAGCAGCCGCTGGTCGGGGTCGAGCGCGATGGTGGCCAGTGCCTGCTCGGCGTCGGCGAGGCTCCTGGCGGACGTCGCCTGGGGGCCGGCACCGCCGACCGCGGCCCACAGGTCGAGCAGCCGCTCGACGTCGTGCGGGCCCGCGTCACGGATGCGCGGGGCCTGACGTGGCATGGAACCTCCTGGCCGCGGCCTCGGTCACGTCCACGGCGGTGGGCGCCGCCGTCGGGTGGTGGAAGCCTAAAGCAGATCCGGCGCCCGTTCCGAAGTGGAGCGGGCGGGAAGGCGGTCACGACCCCCTCCGGGCCACTCGGACGTGCCTGCACGAGATCTGCGCATCCACCGGGGCCCACGGTACGCGCGCTGTGGTGACGGGGCGCGCCTAGCGGATCGAGCAGCCGTGGGGCCAGGTCATCTAGACCGGCACGGGCCCGACCGGCCGCACACTCGCCCTGCGACCCGCGCCGTGGCTGAATTGTTAGGTCGATGACCCGCGACCCGTGACCCGTGGCTCTAGTCTTCGGTGCACAGAGCGCGAACTCGAGGAGACCGTCAGGGTGCCTGTCGTTATAGTCCCGCCTCAGCCGTGCCGATCCCGAGGCGACAGGAGACCCATGCAGGCCCGCCGTTCACGCATCGCCGCCCTGGCGGTGGCGACCCTCCTGGCCGCCCTGGCCGTCCTGGCCGTGGTGCCACCTGCCGGAGCGTCCGCCCCGCGGGCAGTGGGCGCGGCCGACGGCGACACCTGCCAGAAGCCTCCCCCGCGCAACGACGACACGATCCACGTCCTCGGCTGCCTGACCGACAACCGCGAGCAGCCACCTGCGCCGGTCTCCGGCGTCGAGGTCGACATCGAGGACGGGTCCGGGGAGTCGATCGGTCAGGGCGTCAGCAACGAGCAGGGGATCTTCGACGTCGCGCTCCCCGGCACGGCCGTGGACAACCTCGGCGAGAGCTACACCATCAAGATCGACACCGAGACGCTCCCCGACAAGACCTCGTTGGTCAACGAGAAGCGGACGTCGCTGACCGTCCGGATCACCACTGACGCCGACATCTTCGTCACCTTCCCCATCGGTGACGAACGCGCGGCCGGACCCGGCACTGCGACCCGGGTGCTCCAGCTCGCCGTCGGCGGCATCACCTTCTCCCTGCTGCTGGCCCTGGCCGCGCTGGGGCTCTCGCTGATCTTCGGGACCACGGGACTGACCAACTTCGCCCACGGCGAGCTGGTCACCTTCGGTGCCATCGCCGCGCTCGCGGTCGACCGCCTGCCCGGCGAGATCAGGATCGGGGGGACCAACGTCACGATCATCACGGCGGTGGTGGTGGCCTTCGTCGTCTCCGGGCTCTTCGGCTACCTGCAGGACAAGGGCATGTGGAGCCCGCTGCGACGCCGCGGCACGGGCCTGGTGGCGATGATGATCATCACCATCGGCATGTCGATCTTCCTGCGCAGCCTCTACCAGTACTTCATCGGTGGCGGGAACTACGGCTACTCCCAGTACACGACCGCCAAGCCGTTCTCGATCGGCCCGGTGCTGCTCACCTCGACCGACATCGGCGTCTCGTTGGTCGCCCTCGCCGTCCTGGTCGTCGCCGGCGTGATCCTGCAGCGCACCCGCCTGGGCAAGGCGATCCGTGCGGTCGCGGACAACCCGGCGCTGGCGTCGGCCTCCGGCATCAACGTGGAGACGGTGATCAGCCGGGTCTGGATCGGTGGCGCGGCGCTCGCCGGCCTCTCCGGCGTCGGGCTCGGTCTCACCCAGGGCTTCAACTACCAGTTCGGGTTCAAGATCCTGCTGCTGATCTTCGCGGCCGTCGTCCTCGGCGGCCTGGGCACCATCTGGGGTGCCCTGCTCGGCAGCTTCGTCATCGGGCTGCTGATCGAGGTCTCCACCATCGTGGTGCCGGCCGAGCTCAAGTTCGTCAGCGCCCTCGTGGTGCTCATCGTCGTTCTCGTTGTCCGGCCACAGGGCTTCCTGGGCCGCCGGGAACGGATCGGCTGAGGGGAAGGGAACCATGGACTGGACCCAGATGTTCGGGCTCGCACTCCAGCAGGGGTTGGGGCCGACGGCGATCGTGTACTGCCTCGCGGCCATCGGCCTGAACGTGCACTTCGGCTACACCGGGCTGCTGAACTTCGGGCAGGCGGGCTTCATGGCGGTGGCGGCGTACGGCATGGCCTCGATCGTCACCACGTGGGGGCTCTCCTTCTGGCTCGGCCTCGTCGTGGGTCTGCTGCTCAGCGTGCTGCTCGCGATCCTGCTCGGCATCCCCACGCTGCGCCTGCGTGCGGACTACCTGGCCATCGTGACCATCGCCGCCGCCGAGATCATCCGGCAGACCGTGGGCTCGGTCAGCCTGCTGGAGTACTTCGGCGGCCAGGACGGGCTGCAGCAGTTCAGCGGCACCTTCGCCTCGCTTAACCCCTACAGCGGCCGGATCGGCATCCCGGGCGTGGTCACCTGGCGTGCCTACGACTTCTGGGTGATGACGGTGGGCTGGATCCTCGTCGCACTGGCCTGCCTGATGGTCTACCTGCTGATGCGCAGTCCCTGGGGTCGGGTGCTCAAGGGGATCCGCGAGGACGAGGACGCCGTGCGCAGCCTCGGCAAGAACGTCTACGCCTACAAGATGCAGTCCCTGGTCATCGGCGGCATCTTCGGCTCGCTGGCCGGTTTCGTGATCGCCCTGCGCAGCGCGGCGATCAACCCGTCGTTCTTCGCCACCGACGTCACGTTCTTCGCCTACACGGTGCTGCTGATCGGCGGCGCCGCCCGGGTGCTCGGCCCGGTGGCCGGGGCGCTGATCTTCTGGTTCCTGATCACCTTCCTCGACGTGTTCTTCTCCCAGGCCACGGCCACGAACCTGATCCCGGACTCGATCATGACCGGCACCCAGGCCAGCCTGATCCGGTTCCTGTTCATGGGGCTGGCCCTGATGCTGCTGATGATCTACCGACCACAAGGGATCTTCGGAGACCGAAGGGAGCTGGCCCTCGATGCCCGCTGAGATGGACGAGGTCGAGCAGGTCGTCGACGTGGACGTGTCCGGCAACCGTGCCGCCCTGAAGGAGGCCGCGCACGAGCCCGGCTCGAAGAAGTCCGATCCCATCCTGGTGGCCGACCACGTGCGGCGGACCTTCGGCGGCCTGACCGCGGTCGACGTCGAGCACGTGGAGATCCAGCGGGGCGTGATCACCGCGCTGATCGGGCCGAACGGCGCCGGCAAGACCACGTTCTTCAACCTGCTCACCGGCTTCGACACCGCCGACGACGGGGACTGGGCCTTCAAGGGCACCAAGCTCAAGGGGATGCCGGCCTACCGGGTCGCCCGCCTCGGCATGGTGCGCACCTTCCAGCTGACCAAGGTGCTCTCCAAGCTCACCGTCCTGGAGAACATGCGCACGGGCGCGACCGGGCAGAAGGGCGAGACCCTGCTGCGCGCGATGTTCGCCTCGCTGTGGCGCTCCCAGGAGGACGAGAACACCCGCAAGGCAGACTCGCTGCTCGAGCGCTTCCTGCTGCACACCAAGCGCGAGGACTTCGCCGGCTCCCTGTCCGGCGGTCAGCGCAAGCTGCTCGAGATGGCCCGGGCGTTGATGGCCGATCCCGAGATGGTGATGCTGGACGAGCCGATGGCCGGCGTGAACCCGGCCCTGAAGCAGTCGCTCCTCGGCCACGTGAAGTCGCTGCGCGACGAGGGTCGCACCGTGCTGTTCGTGGAGCACGACATGGACATGGTGCGCGACATCTCCGACTGGGTGATCGTCATGGCCCAGGGCAAGATCATCGCCGAGGGCCCGCCCGACTCCGTGATGGGCGACCGCCGCGTCATCGACGCCTACCTCGGCTCCCACCACGACCAGGACCTGAGCACCATGGAGGAAGAGGTGCTCGCCGAGGCCGAGGCCGAGGTCGCCGAGACCCGCGAGCAGCGCGAGAAGCGCGAGAAGGGACGACACCGTGACTGAGGCAGCCGAGACCCCCCAGGGGCGTGAGGAGCACCTCAAGCGCGCCGAGGGCGCCGTGCTGCGGGCCGACGACCTGATCGCGGGCTACCTGCCCGAGGTCAACATCCTCAACGGTGCCGACCTGTACTGCCAGAAGGACGAGCTGGTCGGCATCATCGGCCCCAACGGCGCCGGCAAGTCCACGCTGCTCAAGGCGATGTTCGGTCTGGTGAAGGTCAGCTCGGGGACCGTGACGCTCAACGGGCAGGACATCACCAACAAGCGCGCCGACGTGCTCGTCACCGCCGGCATCGGCTTCGTGCCCCAGACCAACAACGTGTTCACCTCGCTCACCATCGCCGAGAACCTCGAGATGGGCGTCTTCCAGGCGCCGAAGACGTTCGCCAAGCGGTTCGACTTCGTCTGCGAGATCTTCCCCACCCTGCGGGACCGCCGCGCCCAGCGCGCCGGCTCGCTCTCGGGTGGCGAGCGGCAGATGGTGGCCATGGGCCGGGCCCTGATGATGGAGCCGTCGGTGCTGCTGCTCGACGAGCCCTCGGCCGGTCTCTCCCCGGTGATGCAGGACGAGGTGTTCGTGCAGACCCGCCGGATCAACCGCGCCGGCGTCTCGGTGGTGATGGTGGAGCAGAACGCCAGCCGCTGCCTGCAGATCTGCGACCGGGCCTACGTGCTCGACCAGGGCCGCAACGCCTACACCGGCACGGGCGCGGCCCTGGCCAAGGACCCGAAGGTCATCGAGCTCTATCTCGGCACCCTGGCCAAGGGCTGACCCCAGCACGCCCAGCGGGCACTGCACGTACGCCCCAGCACGCCGAGCGGGCACTGCACGTACGCCGCAGCACGCCCAGCGGGCACTGCACGTACGCCGCAGCACGCCCAGCGGGCACTCGCCGTACGGGACGTGTGTCCCCGGTGCCGCCCGGCGACCGGCACGCCGCGTCGCCCCGGACAGCGACGAGCCCCCGAACCGGACCGGTTCGGGGGCTCGTCGTCGGTTCAGCCGTGGATCACTCCACCAGGCCGGTGACCGAGTCGATCTTGTCGTAGGTGTTGCCCTTCTTGTACTGGAAGATGCCGATCGTGCCCTTGGCCAGGCTGCCCGTGTCGTTCATGTCCGTGGGACCCGACTTGCCTTCGTAGTCGATGTCCTCGCCGTCCTCGACGAGCTTGGAGCACTCGACCCAGCCGCTGCACTGCGTGCCGTCCTTGGAGACGTTGATGATCTCCTTGGCGATGGCCTCACCGTTGTCGCTGCCCGCTGCCAGAGCGGCCAGCGCCGAGAGCATCACCGTGTCGTAGGACTCGGTGCTGTAGGTGAAGTCCTTGACCTTGGGGTCCAGCGCCTGGAGCTGCTTGTTGAACTCCGGGTCGGCGTCGGCCGGCGACGGGGCGGTGCCCTTCATGCCGGTCAGGTCGAACTTCTCCGCCGAGTAGTCGGCCAGGTTGCCGTCGACGAAGTAGATCTTGATCTTGTCCGGCCCGATGCCCTTGCGGATCAGCGCCGGGATCATCTTGGTGGTCTCGTTGAAGGCCACCAGGATGAGCGCGTCCGGCTTGGCCGCGGCGATCTCGTTGATCTCGGCGGTGAAGTTCTCGGCGTCGGCGTTGTAGAGCACCTTGGCCGCCACGTTGGCGCCCGCGGCCTCGAGGTTGCTGGCCGCAGAGTTGGCCAGGCCCTCACCGTAGAAGTCCTGACGGGCGAGGACGGCGACGTTCTTGTTGCCGTCCTGGACCGCGAGGTTGGCCACGACCTTGCCCTGCAGCACGTCGGAGGGGGCGGTGCGGAAGTAGAGACCCTTGTCGGGGTACTCGTCGAAGCCCGCCGCGGTGTTGGCCGGGGAGAACTGCACCACGCCCGCGCCGGTGATCTTGTCGATCACGCTCTTGGAGACGTTGGAGGAGGCGGCACCGACGATCACGTCGGCGTCGGCGGCGAGCAGCTTGTCGACCGAGGCGCCCGCGATGTCGGGGGTGCCGTCGCCGGAGTCGGAGTCGACCTTGACGACGTCCTTGCCGAACACGCCACCGTTCTCGTTGATCTCGTTGACCGCGAGCTGTACGCCGGCGAACTCCGGGGGCCCGAGGAACGCGAGGTCACCGGTCTGCGGGAGCAGCGTGCCGATGGTCAGCGTGCCGTCACCCTTGGGTGCGGCCTTCGAGTCACCGCCGTCGCTGGAACCGCTTCCCGAGTCGGACTCGCTGCCGCAGGCTGCGAGGACGAGAGTGGCTGCCGCTACGGCAGCAGCCGCGCGCCAGGTACGTGTTGGGCGAATCATGAACCCTCCGTTGTGCAGGACGTTGCGGCGGACAGGCGACCGCTGCATGGATGGGCTGAAGGTACTGCGAGACCCGGCCAGATCCGAGGGTTCGTCCGGTCCGGCGCGTCGTCGTTGTGATTTCGTGACCTGCCCGAGGTTTGAACCTCACTCGCCGGGCTCAGCCGGGCTCACCCCGGTCTGGTCCGCAGCACCGTGGGTGACCACACCCTCGGCGACCTCGCGCATCGAGCGGCGCAGGTCCATCGCGGTCTTCTGGATCCAGCGGAACGCGTCGGGCTCACTGAGCCCCATCTGCTGCTGCAGCACGGACTTGGCCCGGTCGACGGCCTTGCGCGTGGCCAGCTGCTCCCCGAGGTCGGCGACCTCGGAGGCGAGCTGCTGGACCTCGGCGAAGCGCGAGACCGCCATCTCGATGGCCGGCACCAGGTCGGACTTGGAGAACGGCTTGACCAGGTAGGACATCGCTCCGGCGTCACGTGCCCGCTCGACCAGGTCGCGCTGGCTGAAGGCGCTCAGGATGACCACCGGGGCGATCCGCTGTGCCGCCACCCGCTCGGCGGCCGCGATGCCGTCCAGGCGGGGCATCTTGATGTCGAGGATGACCAGGTCGGGCTGCAGCTCCTCGGCCAGGGCGACCGCGGTCTCGCCGTCCTCGGCCTGCCCGACCACGTCGTAGCCCTCCTCGGCGAGCATCTCGGCGAGGTCGAGGCGGATCAGGGCCTCGTCCTCGGCGATGACCACGCGGGGGGCGGCGCTCGGCGGTGCACTCACATCCCAGAGGCTAGCGGCGATCCGGTACCTTGGCGGCCGTCGCCCCGGTATTCCAATCGGCAGAGAATGCGGTCTCAAACACCGTCCAGTGTGGGTTCGAGTCCCACCCGGGGCACGGTCACGATGTCGGTGCCGTCCGCCACGATGCGGGCCATGTACGACGAGCACACGCGCCGGCGAGCCCTCGGCGAGCTGCGCGCCGGTCGGTCGCTGAGCGCGGTGAGTCGCGATCTCGGAGTCAGCCGCAGCACGATGCGCGAGTGGCGTCGCGCGAAACCACGGTCGGCACGATCCGTCTGCCCACGCGGGACAGATCTCCCGGGCGACGCGTACGCCGCACTCCTGGGCTTCTACCTCGGCGACGGGTGCGTATCGGCCGCACCTCGCACCATGGTGCTCCGCGTCTCGTGCGACGCGACGTACCCGGGGATCATCGAGGACGTGTCCACGTGTGTGCTCCGCGTGCACGCGCAGTCGCGGGTGTTCCGGGTGCGCGCCGGGGACGATCGTGGTCCAGAACGCCTGGAAGCACTGGCCGTGCCTGTTCCCGCAGCACGGCCCCGGGCGCAAGCACGAACGGCCGATCGTGCTCGAGGGATGGCAGCGGGCGATCGTCGAGGCGCACCCGTGGGACCTGCTGCGCGGCCTGTTCCACTCCGACGGGGCCCGCGTGGCCAACTGGGCGACGCGGGTCGTCGCCGGGGAGCCGAAGCGCTACGACTACCCGCGCTGGCAGTTCGTCAACCGCTCCGCAAACATCCTGCGCCTGTGCAGCCAGACGCTGGACGCGGTCGCGGTGCCCTGGCGTCGTTCGAGCCGGACCACGGTCTCGGTCTCGACCCGGGCCGGCGTGGCGGCCCTGGACAAAGGGATCGGCCGGAAGTGCTGAACGGGCGGGTCAGCTGCGACCGTACGCCGGTGCCACCTGGTTGATCGCGTCGCCCATCCGGTGGATGCGCAGGGCGTTGGTGGAGCCGGGGATGCCGGGCGGGCTGCCCGCGATGATCACGACGAGGTCGCCCTCCTTGACCCGGCCGATGCGCAGCAGCTGCTCGTCGACCTGGCGGACCATCTCGTCGGTGTGCTCCACGGCGGCGGTCAGGAACGTCTCGACTCCCCAGGTCAAGGACAGCTGGGAGCGCACGATCGGCTCGGGGGTGAAGGCGAGCACCTGGATCTTGCCGCGGTAGCGGGCCAGCCGGCGCGCGGAGTCACCGCTCTGGGTGAACGCGACCAGGAACTTCGCACCCACGCGGTCACCGACCTCGGCCGCTGCCTTCGCGATCACCCCGCCGCGCGTGCGCGGCTGCCAGTCGATGGCAGCCATGCTGTGCAGCTCGTGGTCCTCGGTGGAGGAGATGATCCGGGCCATCGTGCGCACGGTCTCGATGGGGTACTCCCCCACGCTGGTCTCACCGGACAGCATCACCGCGTCGGCCCCGTCGAGCACTGCGTTGGCGACGTCGGAGGCCTCGGCCCGCGTCGGCGCCGGGCTGCTGATCATCGACTCGAGCATCTGGGTGGCCACGATCACCGGCTTGGCGTTGCGTCGCGCCTTCTCCACCACCCGCTTCTGCAGGAACGGGACGTCCTCGAGCGGGCACTCCACGCCCAGGTCGCCTCGGGCCACCATGAAGCCGTCGAAGGCCTTCACGATCTCGTCGAGGTTGTCGATCGCCTGGGGCTTCTCGATCTTGGCGATCACCGGGAGCATCACCTTCTCCTCGCGCATGATCCGGCGTACGTCCTCGACGTCCTTGGCCGAGCGCACGAACGACAGCGCGATGAAGTCGACGGTCAGGTGCAGGCCCCAGCGGAGGTCCTCGATGTCCTTCTCCGACATCGCCGGCACACTGACCGGTACGCCGGGCAGGTTGATGCCCTTGTTGTCGCTGATCCGGCCGCCGACGACGACCTCGGTGTGCACGTCGGGACCGTCGACCGACGTCACCCGCAGCCGCACCTTGCCGTCGTCGATGAGGATCTGGTCACCGGCGGAGACGTCACCGGGCAGGCCCTCGTAGGTCGTCGAGGCCACCTCGCCGTCACCGGCGACCTCGCGGGTGGTGATCGTGAAGGCCGCGCCGTTCTCGAGATGGGCCTCCCCCTGCGCGAACCGGCCGAGGCGGATCTTGGGCCCCTGCAGGTCGACGAAGACCCCCACGCCGTGCCCGGACTCGTCGGAGGCCTCGCGGACCCGCCGGTAGACCTCCTCGTGGTCGGCGTACGCCCCGTGGCTCAGGTTCAGCCGGGCGACGTCCATCCCCGCCTCGACGAGCTCCCGGATCCGCTCCTTGGAGGAGGTGGCCGGACCCAGGGTGCACACGATCTTTGCTCTCCGCACCCGCTGAGCCTATCGGGTGCCACTTGAACGATCCAATCACCCGGCCCGGCCCTGAGCCTGCGAACGACCGACCGGGCCGGGAGGTGCCTGAACACCCGGTGAACCGGGTACTCCGGCAGACCCGACGACTCAGGCGGTCAGGGGGCGCTCGGTCGGAGGGATCGGGGCGGGCAGGTTGGTCGCGCCGCTGAGGTAGGTGTCCACGGCGGCGGCTGCGGCGCGGCCCTCGGCGATCGCCCAGACGATCAGCGACTGCCCGCGGCCCGCGTCTCCGGCCACGAAGACCCCTTCCACCGAGGAGGAGTAGCCGTCGTCGCGGGCGACGTTGCCCCGCTCGTCGAGCTCGACGCCGAGCTGCTCGACCAGGCCCTCCTTCTCCGGTCCGGTGAAGCCCATCGCGAGCAGCACCAGCTCGGCCGGGATCTCGCGCTCGGTGCCCTCGACCTCGGCGAAGCCGCCGTCCTTGAGCTCCACGTCGACCAGGCGCAGCGAACGCACCCGGCCGTCCTCGTCGCCGAGGAACTCCTGGGTGGAGACCGAGTAGACGCGCTCGCCTGCCTCCTCGTGCGCGGAGGAGACCCGGAAGACCATCGGGTACGTCGGCCACGGCTGGTTCGGCGGCCGCTCCTCCCCCGGACGGCCCATGATCTCGAGCTGGGTGATCGAGGCAGCTCCCTGCCGGGTGGCCGTCCCGAGGCAGTCGGCGCCGGTGTCACCGCCGCCGATGATCACCACGTGCTTGCCGTCGGCGCGGATCTGGTCCGGCACCTCCTCGCCGAGCGAGGCCCGGTTGGACTGCGGGAGGTACTCCATCGCCTGGTGGATGCCACCGAGCTCGCGACCGGTCACCGGCAGCTCGCGGGCGACGGTGGCGCCCGTGGCCAGCACCACCGCGTCGTAGCGGTCGCGCAGCTGCTGGCCGGTCAGGGTGTCGCCCACCGCGATGCCGGCGCGGAAGACGGTGCCCTCGCGGCGCATCTGGTCCAACCGGCGGTCGAGGACCTTCTTCTCCATCTTGAACTCGGGGATGCCGTAGCGCATCAGCCCACCGATCTTGTCGGCACGCTCGTAGACCGCGACGGTGTGGCCGGCGCGGGTCAGCTGCTGGGCCGCGGCCAGACCGGCCGGGCCCGACCCGATGACGGCGACGGTCTTGCCCGAGAGCCACTCGGGCGGCTGGGGGCGTACGGCGCGCGACTCCCAGGCACGGTCGGCGATGGCCACCTCGACGTTCTTGATGGTGACCGCCGGCTGGTTGATGCCGAGCACGCAGGCGGTCTCGCACGGCGCCGGGCACAGCCGGCCGGTGAACTCGGGGAAGTTGTTCGTCGCGTGCAGCCGCTCGCTGGCGCCGTCCCAGTCGTCGCGCCAGACGAGGTCGTTCCACTCCGGGATGATGTTGCCGAGCGGACAGCCCTGGTGGCAGAACGGGATGCCGCAGTCCATGCAGCGGCCCGCCTGCTCGGTGATGATCGGGAGCAGGGCCCGCCCCGGTCCTCCGGGGTAGACCTCGTCCCAGTCCTGGACGCGCTCCTCGACCGGGCGGCGCTCGGCCACCTCGCGGTCGTGCTTGAGGAATCCCTTGGGGTCAGCCATGCCAGCCTCCGTTGCGCTGGGTGCCGGGGGTGCGGTCAGCCATGCCAGCCTCCGTTGCGCTGGGTGCCGGGGGTGCGATCAGCCATGCCAGCCTCCGTTGCGCTGGGTGCCGGGGGTGCGGTCAGCCATGGAGCGCCTCCATCATCGCGGTGGCGGTCTGGTGGTCGTCGAGACCGTCGGCCTCGGCCTTGGCCTTGGCCTCCATCACGATCCGGAAGTCGCGCGGGATCACCTCGGTGAAGCGGGACAGCGACGCCGGCCAGTCGGCCAGCAGCTCCTCGGCGACGGTCGACCCGGTCTCCTCCGCGTGCTCGCGGACGAGTCGCTCGAGGGTGTCGCGCTGCTCGCCCTCGACGGCTCCGAGCTCGACCAGCTGCGGGTTGACCCGACCCTCGTCCAGGTCGAGCACGTAGGCCACGCCCCCGCTCATGCCGGCGGCGAAGTTGCGGCCGGTGCCGCCGAGTACGACGACGATGCCGCCGGTCATGTACTCGCAGCCGTGGTCACCGACCCCCTCGACGACCGCGGTGGCCCCGGAGTTGCGCACGCAGAAGCGCTCCCCGGCCTGCCCACGCAGGTAGACCTGCCCCGAGGTGGCGCCGTAGCAGATCGTGTTGCCCGCGATGATCTGCCGAGCGGCGTCGAACGTGGCCGCCCGGTCGGGCCGGACCACGATCCGGCCACCGGAGAGCCCCTTGCCGACGTAGTCGTTGGCGTCACCCTCCAGCCGCAGGGTGACGCCCCGCGGCAGGAAGGCGCCGAAGGACTGGCCTGCGGAGCCGACCAGGGTCAGGTCGATCGTGCCGTCGGGCAGCCCGTCGGCCCGGTAGCGCTTGGTCACCTCGTGGCCGAGCATCGTGCCGACCGTGCGGTTGACGTTGCGGATCGCCACCTGGGCGCGCACCGGCTCACCGTGCTCCAGCGCCTCGCGGCACAGCTCGATCAGCTCGTTGTCGAGCGCCTTGTCCAGGCCGTGGTCCTGGGTGCGGGTGTTGCGGCGGGCGTGGTCCTCGTGCAGCTCGGGCACGTGGAAGATCGGGGAGATGTCCAGTCCCGCGGCCTTCCAGTGGTTGACCGCCTCGGTGGAGTCGAGCACCTCGGCGTGCCCGATGGCCTCGTCGAGCGTGCGGAAGCCCAGCTCGGCGAGCAGCTCGCGCACCTCCTGGGCGACGTACTCGAAGAACGTGACGACGTACTCCGCCTTGCCGGAGTAGCGCTCGCGCAGCACCGGGTTCTGCGTCGCCACGCCCACCGGGCAGGTGTCGAGGTGGCAGACCCGCATCATGATGCAGCCCGAGACCACCAGCGGGGCGCTGGCGAAGCCGTACTCCTCCGCCCCGAGCAGCGCGGCCACCACCACGTCGCGTCCGGTCTTGAGCTGACCGTCGGTCTGGACGACGATCCGGTCGCGCAGGCCGTTGAGCAGCAGGGTCTGCTGGGTCTCGGCGAGTCCGAGCTCCCACGGTCCGCCCGCGTGCTTGAGCGAGGTCAGCGGTGCCGCGCCCGTCCCCCCGTCGTGCCCGGAGATCAGCACGACGTCGGCGTGCGCCTTGGAGACGCCGGCCGCGACGGTGCCCACCCCCACCTCCGCGACGAGCTTGACGTGCACGCGCGCCGCGGGGTTGGAGTTCTTCAGGTCGTGGATCAGCTGGGCGAGGTCCTCGATCGAGTAGATGTCGTGGTGGGGCGGTGGCGAGATCAGCCCCACGCCCGGGGTGCTGTGCCGGGTCTTGGCCACCCACGGGTAGACCTTGTTGCCGGGCAGCTGGCCACCCTCGCCCGGCTTGGCGCCCTGGGCCATCTTGATCTGCAGGTCGTCGGCGTTGGTGAGGTACTCCGAGGTGACGCCGAACCGGCCGGAGGCCACCTGCTTGATCGACGAGCGGCGCTCGGGGTCGTAGAGCCGGTCGGCGTCCTCGCCCCCCTCACCGGTGTTGGACTTGCCGCCGAGACGGTTCATCGCCACCGCCAGGGTCTCGTGCGCCTCGGCCGAGATCGACCCGTAGGACATCGCCCCGGTGGAGAAGCGCTTGACGATCTCCGAGACCGGCTCGACCTCGTCGATGTCGATCGGCTCCCGGCCGGTCGCGTCACCGTCCTTGAAGCGGAACAGTCCCCGCAGCGTCATCAGCCGCTCGGACTGGTTGTTGACCCGGGACGTGTACTGCTTGAACACGTCGTACTTGCCGGCGCGCGTGGAGTGCTGCAGGCGGAAGACGGTCTCGGGGTCGAACAGGTGCAGCTCGCCCTCGCGGCGCCACTGGTACTCGCCCCCGATCTCCAGCGACCGGTGGGCGGGCGCGATGCCGCCGACCGGGTAGGCGACCCGGTGCCGACGGGCCACCTCCTCGGCGATCACGTCGAGGCCGATGCCGCCGAGCTTGGAGGTGGTGCCGGTGAAGTAGCGGTCGACGAGCTCCTGGGAGAGCCCGAGGGCCTCGAAGATCTGGGCTCCGGTGTACGACGCGACGGTGGAGACGCCCATCTTCGACATCACCTTGAGCACACCCTTGCCCAGCGACCTCACCAGGTTCGCGACGGCCTGCTCCGGCTCCTCCTTGACGTAGAACCGATCCCGGGCGAGGTCCTCGACGGTCTCCATCGCCAGGTAGGGGTTGACCGCCGCGGCGCCGTAGCCGATCAGCAGCGCCACGTGGTGGACCTCGCGGACGTCGCCGGCCTCGATGAGGAGACCCACCTGGGTGCGGGTCTTCTCGCGGACCAGGTGGTGGTGCACGGCCGCGGTCATCAGCAGCGAGGGGATCGGCGCCTGGGTGGCGTCGGAGTGCCGGTCGGAGAGCACGATCACCCGCGCGCCGTCGGCGATGGCACCGCTGACCTCGACGCAGATCTCGTCGAGGCGACGGGCCAGCGCGTCACCGCCGCCGCTGACGTCGTACAGGCCCCGCGAGACGTGCGCGATGAAGCCGGGCATGTCGCCGTCGCGGTTGATGTGCCGGATCTTGGCCAGCTCGTCGTTGGTGATCACCGGGAACGGCAGGACCACCTGGCGGCACGAGGCGGGCGTGGGCGCGAGCAGGTTGGCCTCGGGACCGATCGTGCCGTTGAGGCTGGTCACCAGCTCCTCGCGGATGGCGTCCAGGGGCGGGTTGGTGACCTGGGCGAAGAGCTGGGCGAAGTAGTCGAACAGCAGCCGGGAACGGTCGCTGAGCACGGCCACCGGGGTGTCGGTGCCCATGGACCCGATCGGCTCGGCCCCGGTGTTGGCCATCGGGCTGAGCAGGATCCGGAGCTCCTCCTCGGTGTAGCCGAAGATCTGCTGACGACGGGTGACCGAGGCGTGCGAGTGGATGACGTGCTCGCGCTCGGCGATGTCGGCCAGCTTGATCAGCCCGGCGTGCAGCCACTCGTCGTACGGGTGCTCGCCGGCCAGCTCCTCCTTGATCTCCTCGTCCTCGATGATGCGGTGCTCCTCGGTGTCCACGAGGAACATCCGGCCCGGCTTCAGGCGGCCCTTGCGCACGACCTTGTCCTGCGGGATGTCCAGCACGCCGACCTCGCTGGCCAGCACGACCAGGCCGTCGTCGGTGACCCAGTAGCGGGAGGGGCGCAGCCCGTTGCGGTCGAGGACCGCCCCGACCTGGGTGCCGTCGGTGAACACGACGCAGGCCGGGCCGTCCCACGGCTCCATCAGGGCGGAGTGGAACTCGTAGAACGCACGCCGCTTGGCGTCCATCTCGGCATGGTTCTCCCACGCCTCCGGGATCATCATCAGCACCGAGTGCGGCAGCGAGCGGCCGCCCATGTGCAGCAGCTCGAGGACCTCGTCGAACGACGCGGAGTCGCTGGCACCCGGCGTGCAGATCGGGAAGATGCGCTCGAGGTCACCAGGGATGAGGTCGGACTCCAGCAGCGCCTCACGGGCCCGCATCCAGTTGCGGTTGCCCATGACGGTGTTGATCTCGCCGTTGTGCGCGATGAAGCGGAACGGGTGCGAGAGCGGCCAGCTGGGGAAGGTGTTGGTCGAGAAGCGCGAGTGCACCACCGCGACGGCGCTCTCGACACGCTCGTCGACCAGGTCGGGGAAGACGTGGTCGAGCTGCTCGGTGGTGAGCATGCCCTTGTAGGCGATCGTGCGGCTCGACAGCGACGGGAAGTAGACGTCGGTCTCGCGCTCGGCGCGCTTGCGCAGGACGTAGGCGATCCGCTCGAGCGCCATCCCCATGGTGCGGCTGCCGGAGGCGGAGACGAACAGCTGCACGAACGACGGCATGCAGTCCAGCGCGGTGCGCCCCAGGGAGGAGGGGTCGGTGGGGACCTCGCGCCAGCCCAGGACGCTCAGGCCCTCCTCGGCGGCGATGTCCTCGATGCGCTTGCGGGTCTTGGCGACCTGCTCGTCGTCGCCGGGGAGGAACGCGGTGCCGACGGCGTAGGAGTGGCGCGCCGGCAGCTCGAAGTCCACGACCTCGCGGAAGAAGCGGTCGGGGACCTGCATCAAGATGCCCGCGCCGTCGCCGGAGTTCGGCTCGGCACCTGCGGCGCCACGGTGCTCGAGGTTGCGCAGGGCGGTGAGCGCCTGGCTGACGATCTCGTGGCTGGGCACCCCGGTCATGGTGGCCACGAAGGCCACCCCACAGGCATCGTGCTCGTGGAGCCCGTCGTAGAGGCCCTGGGGCTGCGGAGTGCCCGGGGAACCGAGGAGCGTCCCGGGCGTGGGCGGCGGGAATGCCGGCATGTGCACTCTCCCGTCGTCGGTCACCTCGCGACCGGGAGTCCGCGGGACCCCGGGCTGCGTGCGGTGAGTGTGAGCATGCTGGTGCTGGGACGACATTGGCCCATGCGGAGACTGCAGCCTACAACAGGCTCCGACGACGACCGCGGGTCGTTCCGCGAGACGAAAGCCTCACTCGGTGGGGCGGGAATCGGAGTCGGCTCCGGCCTGGTCCGGATCCTTCGGGTCGTTCGGGTCCGTCTCGTCGACAGGGGTGGTCCGGTCCCCGACGTACGGCGACGGTTCCCGCGTGTGCGGCGGGCGGTGCCGGCGTCCGACCACCACGAAGTACGCCGCGGCGAGCAGGAACAGCACGATCGACATCCACACGTTGAACCGCAGCCCGCCGACGTCCTGGAGCTCGACCGGGTCGATCCGGAGGTCCTCGATCCAGCCGCGACCCAGCGTGTAGGCCATCACGTAGAGCGCGAACACGCGGCCGTAGCCGAGCCGCAGCCGCCGGTCGAGGTAGACGACGAGGGCCAGCGCGGCGAGGTTCCACAGCGCCTCGTAGAGGAACGTGGGGTGGAAGGTCGCGAACTGCGTGTAGCCCTCGGGACGGTTGGCCGCGGCGATCTCCAGGCCCCAGGGCAGGTCGGTGGGCCGGCCGAACAGCTCCTGGTTGAAGTAATTGCCGAACCGGCCGATCGCCTGCGCGAGCAGCAGCCCGGGGGCGAGCGCGTCGGCCAGCGGCCGCAGCCTGATGCCGTGCCGGCGGGTGTAGAGCCAGGCTCCGAGCACGCCGCCGGCGATCGCCCCCCAGATGCCGAGCCCGCCGTTCCAGATCTCGAGCGCCCCCAGCGGGTCGCCACCGGGACCGAAGTAGAGCTGGGAGTCGGTGGCCACGTGGTAGGCCCGCGCCCCGACCAGCCCGGCCGGCACCGCCCACAGAGCGATGTCGCCGATCTGCCCGGGGGTGCCGCCGCGAGCCGCCCACCGGCGCTCCCCGAGCCAGATCGCCGCGACGACGCCCAGGATGATGCACAGCGCATAGGCGCGGATCGGGACCGGGCCGAGGTACCACACGCCCTGCGAAGGGCTCGGGATCGACAGGATCGACCACGCCAGCCAGGCCGTCATGCGTCCGCCTCCAGGATCTTCTCGAGGTCCGCGGCGACGTCCGCCGGGGAGGTGGCCGCCGTCCAGACCAGGTCGCCGCGACCGTCATGCACGGAGATGACGTTGGTGGTGTGCTCGACCTCGTAGCCGCCGCTGGGCAGCTTCTCGCCGGCGAGCACGTCGATGCCGAGCGGCTTGCCCAGCGCGACGATCCGGCGCAGCGGGCCGGTCACTCCCAGGAAGTCCGGGTCGAACCGGTCGAGGTAGGTGTCGAGCACCTCGGTGCTGTCGCGGGCGGGGTCGGTGGTCACGAACACCACTTGGAGGCGCTGCTGCTCCTCCGGGGTCAGGCGGGCCACGGCCGAGGCCACGGTGCTCATCACGACCTGGCAGATGTCGGGGCAGTTGGTGTAGCCGAAGAACACCAGCGTGCGCTTGTCCTGGGCCGCGAGGTCGAACTCGCGGCCGTCGGTGGCCTCCAGGGGCACGGAGGGCACCTCGTAGGGACGGTCGAGCTTGATGCCGCGGTAGCCGTCGTCGTCGGAGGTGCTGGTGCCGATGATCGCCGCCGGCTCGTCGGTGGAGCCGCAGCCCCCCAGCACGAGGGCCAGGAGCACGGCCAGGCCGGCCAGGGCGCGCCTAGCCACGGCGCACCCCCGCGGCGAGGTCCTCGGTCAGGCTGGCCAGGGCCTTCAGGCCGGCGGCGGCATCGTCGGCGTCCAGCAGGGTGCGCACGAAGGCCGAGCCGACGATCACCGCGTCGGCGTACGCCGCCACCTCCGCGGCCTGGTCACCGTTGGAGACGCCGAGGCCGACGCCCACCGGCAGGTCGGTGACCCGGCGCGTGCGCTCGACGAGCGGCCCGGCGAGGTCGGAGGTCGACGCCCGGGCGCCGGTCACGCCCATGACCGCGGTGGCGTAGACGAAGCCGCGGCAGGCCGCAGCGGTGTAGCGCAGCCGTTCGTCGGTCGACGACGGGGCGACCAGGAAGATCTTGTCCAGCTCGCGCGCGTCGGCGGCGGCGATCCAGGCCTCCGCGGAGTCCGGGGTCAGGTCGGGGGTGATCAGCCCGGCTCCCCCGGCCGAGGCGAGGTCGGCCGCGAACCGCTCGACGCCGTACCGCTCGACGGGGTTCCAGTAGGTCATCACGACGGTGGGGGTGCCGGTCGCGGCGACCGCCTCGACCGTGCGGAGGACGTCGCGGGTGCGGACCCCGCCGTCGAGTGCACGCTGGGCGGCTGCCTGGATCGTGGGGCCGTCCATCACCGGGTCGCTGTAGGGCAGCCCGACCTCGATGACGTCGCACCCGGCCTCGACCATCACGGTGATCGCCTCGATGCCTCCGGGCACGTCGGGGAAGCCGGCCGGCAGGTAGCCGACGAGGGCGGCGCGCCCGTCCTGCCGGGTCTGCTCGAACGCCGTCGCGGTGGTGGGTCCGCCGCTCACTTGGCGCCGTCCGCGATCTGCTGCTCGGAGGCCGGCTCGGGGCTGCCGTCGGGTGCGGCCTGGCCCAGGCCGAACCACTCGATCGCGGTGCCCATGTCCTTGTCGCCGCGCCCGGAGAGGTTGACCAGGATCGTCGAGCCCGGGCGCTCCCGGGCCAGCTCCAGCGCACCGGCCACGGCGTGGGCGGTCTCGATCGCGGGGATGATGCCCTCGGTGCGCGAGAGCAGTGCCATCGCCTCCATCGCCGCGGCGTCGGTGACGGGCCGGTACGACGCCCGCCCGGTCTGCGCGAGGTGGGCGTGCTGCGGCCCCACCCCGGGGTAGTCGAGTCCCGCGGAGATCGAGTGCGACTCCGCCGTCTGGCCGTCCTCGTC
Source organism: uncultured Actinomycetota bacterium (assembly GCA_963815595.1). Taxonomy (GTDB): domain Bacteria; phylum Actinomycetota; class Actinomycetes; order Propionibacteriales; family Nocardioidaceae; genus Marmoricola. The sequence goes on from CAWFHA010000007.1 coordinate 1,753,021, forward strand.
CTGCAGGACGTAGGTGCGCGCGCCGTGCAGCACGCCGACCTCCCCGGCCGAGATCGTCGCCGCGTGCCGCGGGGTGTCCACGCCCTCGCCGCCGGCCTCGAAGCCGACGATCTCGACGTCGGGGTCGTCGAGGAAGGCCGTGAACAGGCCGATGGCGTTGGATCCCCCACCGACGCAGGCGACCACCGTGTCGGGCAGCCCGCCGGTGAGCTCGAGGCACTGCTCGCGCGCCTCGTCGCCGATGCCGCGGCAGAAGTCGCGGACCATCGAGGGGAACGGGTGCGGCCCGGCAGCGGTGCCGAAGCAGTAGGCCGTGTGGTCCACGCTCGCCACCCAGTCCCGGATGGCCTCGTTGATCGCGTCCTTCAGCGTCCGGGAACCCGAGGTCACCGGGATCACCTCCGCCCCGAGGAGCTGCATCCGGGCGACGTTGAGCGCCTGGCGCTGGGTGTCGACCTCGCCCATGTAGACGGTGCAGTCGAGCCCGAGGTACGCCGCCGCGGTGGCCGTGGCGACGCCGTGCTGGCCGGCCCCGGTCTCCGCGATCATCCGGGTCTTGCCCATGCGCCGGGTCAGCAGCGCCTGGCCCAGCACGTTGCGGATCTTGTGGGCTCCGGTGTGGTTGAGGTCCTCGCGCTTGAGCAGGATCCGGGCGCCGGCGTGCTCGCCGAGCTTGGTCGCGTCGTACAGGGCGCTGGGCACGCCGGCGTAGTCGCGGAGCATGCGCTGGAACTCGGCGGTGAACGAGTCGTCGGCCATCGCGTCGTGCCAGGCCGCGGTGAGCTCGTCGAGCGCGGCCATCAGGGCCTCCGGCATGAACCGGCCACCGAAGTCGCCGAAGCGACCGGTCTCGTCTGCACCCAGCGCGGTCATCGGACGGACTCCTTCACGGACTTCAGCGAGGCGACGGCGGCACGGGGGTCGCCGTCGCGCACGAGCATCTCGCCGACGAGGACCACGTCGGCGCCCTGGGCGGCGTACCGGGCGGCGTCGGCCACCCCGGAGATGCCGGACTCGGCCACCGTGACCACCTCGTCGGGGAGCAGGGCGGCGAGCCGGCCGAAGACGTCGGGGTGGACCTCGAGCGTCTTGAGGTCGCGGGCGTTGACCCCCACCAGGTCGGCCCCGACGGCGAGGGCGCGCTCGACCTCCTCCTCGTCGTGCACCTCGGTGAGCACGGTGAGGCCGAGCTCGCGGGCCTGCGCGTGCAGGTCGGCGAGCAGCGCGTCGTCGAGCGCGGCCACGATCAGCAGCACCAGGTCGGCGCCGGCCGCCCGCGCCTCGAGCAGCTGGTAGCCGGTGACCACGAAGTCCTTGCGCAGCAGCGGGGTGGGCACCGCCCCGCGCACCGCGCGCAGGTCGTCCAGGCTGCCGCCGAAGCGGCGCTGCTCGGTGAGCACGGAGATCGCGTCGGCACCACCGGCGTGGTACGCCGCCGCCAGCGCCGCCGGGTCCGGGATGGGAGCCAGCGCGCCCTTGCTCGGGGACCTCCGCTTGACCTCGGCGATGACCGAGAGCCCGGGGGCGCGGAACGCCGGCATCGGGTCGTGGGCCGGGCCGAGCAGCTCGACGGCCGCCCGCAGGCCGGCCTCGGGGTGGCTGGCCTGGCGCGACGCCAGGTCTTCGCGCACACCGGCGACGATGTCGTCGAGCACGGACATGCGAAGAAGCCTTCCGGACAGGGTCTGCGGACGCGACCGCGGAGGTGGTTCTCGCGGTGCTGCAAGGCTCTCACACGGCGCACAACCGGGGCGCACGAGGAGGCGGTGGGACGGAGGCTCGCCGCGGCGGCCGAGGTGGCGACCAGGGTGGCGGTCGGGTCGCAGGTCGGGCGCGGTCGCGGCGGCGGTCAGGTCGCCCTCAGGGCGCGAGCCACGCACCGACGGGCAGGTTGCGCAGCACCCCGAAGACGACGAGGACGACGGTGGAGACGCCGATCACCAGTCCGGCGTACGGATGCGCGGCACCGCCGCGTGCGGCGGCGCCGGACGGCGTGCCACGCCAGGCCCGCCTGGTCCACACGACCCAGCCGAGGATCAGGAAGGGCACCAGGGCCACGAACAGCAGGTTGCTGCTCGCGGCGCCGAGGAGGTCGCCGTTGCCCAGGTCGTTGACCGCGCGCAGGCCGCCGCACCCGGGGCAGTAGAAGCCGGTGATGGCCAGGGAGGGGCACAGTCCCCAGCTGCCGGCCGCGTGCGGGTCGCGCAGGTGCAGGGCCAGGGTCAGGCCGGCGACGACGCCCCCGGTCAGCAACGGAGCCCGCAGGCGCTCGGCGCGGGTCCGGGCACGCACGGTGAACGGGTCGGTCCCCGGCGGTGCGTGCGCGAGCTCGGCGTCCACGACGGTCAGCGGCTCGCGCCGTACCCCATCTTGCCCATGACGGCTCCGACCACGATGGCCACGGGGGCCAGGGCCACTCCGACCCAGAAGACGGTCATGTTGCTGATCATCAGCCCGATGCCTCCCACGATGAAGGCGAGGAGGCCGACCACGACGGCCGTCCACGCTGCCGGGGTGTTGCCATGGTTGTCGGACATGGAGCTCCTCGGTTGGGCGGGTGCGACGGCGTCAGTGTAGTGAATGGCGCCGCTGGGTCGGCAGCGCTACCGGCCCGTGGTGTCGGTCGGGTCGTGACCCTGGTCGAGCGCGCGCCACAGGTCCTCCTCGCGCGAGGGCGCCGGATCGGACTCCCGCCCGCCCGGAGCGTCGTACCTCCGGCCCATCTCGGGCCAGGACGGGACGAGGCGCACGGCGAGCGCCGCCGGGGCGACACCCGCGACGGCGGCGACCGCCGCGGTCCAGAACCAGCCGGTGAAGTCCTGCTCGCCACCCGCGCGGCCCATCAGCTCGGCATAGCTGCTGCGGGCGCTGTCCGGCAGGGTGAAGTAGGCCGTGACCACCGCGGCCACCAGCCCCGTGGCCGCGAGCACCGCCGCGACGGCGAACGCGCGCCGGACACGACCGCGGGTGACCAGCACCACTCCCCAGGTCGCGAGCAGCACCAGGCTCAGTGCCGAGGCGAGGGGGAAGCGGCTGCCGGCATCCAGCGACGCCGACGCGACCGAGGCCACCGGCGAGGCCTCTCCGGACGGCCCGACCCAGGGCTTGGCGCCGGCGACCGCGGCCAGGGTCGCGGTGGCCAGCCCGAGCAGGACCACCGGGCCGAAGGTGCGGCGGGCGTCGTCCCCGGGCTCGCGCTCGGGCTCGTCCGCTGGCTCAGCCATCGTCGACCGGGAGCAGGACGTCGGCGGTGAAGCAGGTGTCCGCGCCGGTGTGGCAGGCCGGGCCGGTCTGGTCGACGGTGACCAGCAGCGTGTCGCCGTCGCAGTCGAGCCGCACACCGCGCACCCGCTGGGTGTGGCCGGAGGTCTCTCCCTTGATCCAGTACTCCTGGCGGGACCGGCTCCAGTAGGTGGCCTCACGCGTGGCGAGCGTGCGGTGCAGCGCCTCGTCGTCCATCCAGGCGAGCATCAGCACCTCGCCGGTGCCGTGCTGCTGCACCACCGCGGCCACCAGGCCGTCAGCGTTGCGGGTGAGCCGTTCGGCGATCGCGGGGTCGAGGCGGGAGTCGGGCGTGGTCACCCGTCCAGTATCCGGGTCCGCGGTCATCCTCACCGAGCGGGCACTGCACGCACGCCGTACGACGCCGAGCGGGCACTGCACGCACGCCGTACGACGCCGAGCGGGCACTGCACGCACGCCGTACGACGCCGAGCGGGCACTGCGCGCACGCCGACGGGCTGCTCAGGCCTGGGCGGCCGTGGCCATCAGGACGCCGAGCCGGCGGGTGCCCCGGGCGGCGCGCGCCTTGATCGTGCCCAACGGAGCGTCGAGGATCACCGCGATCTCGGCCTGGGTGAGGTCGGCGAAGTAGGCCAGCTCGATGACCCGACGCTCGTGCTCGGGAAGTCGCGCCACTGCCGCCCGCACGTCGGCGGCGTCTGCGTGCCTGTCCGCGGTCTCGCGACCGTCCTCCCCGACCAGCAGCCGCGCCGCATCGACCCCGACGAGGTCTCGAGGCCGGCTCCGGAGCGTGTCGATGGCGCGGCGGCGGGCGATGGTGAACAGCCAGCCGGTGAACCGCTGGGCGGGGTCGTACTTCGCGGACTGGCGCCAGACGTCGACGAAGGTGCGCTGCACCACGTCCTCGGCCTCGCTGGGTCCGACCAGCCGGGACACGTAGGCCCGGACCGACACGGAGTAGGTGGCATAGGCGTCCTCGAGCGCCCCCTGCTCGCGCCTCGAGAGCCGCAGGCCGATCGACTGGCCGAGTTCCATGCAGGTGGTTCGGAGCCGGGGTCCGATCGGATGGCCCCGTGCACGCAGTGCCCGCTCGGCGCCGTACGACGTGCACGCACTGCCCGCTCAGCGCCGTACGACGTGCACGCACTGCCCGCTCGGCGAGGTCAGAGGGACTGCTGGGCCACCCAGGAGCGGTGCAGCCGGGCGTAGACGTCGGGATCGCCCTCGGGGGTGCGGGCATCGACGAGGGCCGCGTGGGAGCCGCGCTGCACGACGCGGCCGCGGTCGAAGACCAGCACCTCGTCGGCGTTCTCGGCGGTGGAGAGCCGGTGGGCGATGGTGACGCTGGTGCGCCCGGACATCAGCCGCTCCAGGGCGCGGCCGATCCGCATCTCCAGCTCGGGGTCCACCGCGCTGGTCGCCTCGTCGAGGACGAGCAGGTCGGGATCGGCCAGGTGCGCCCGGAGGAGCGCCACCAGTTGCCGCTCCCCCGCCGACAGCGACTCGCCCCGCTGCCCCACCCGGGTCTCGAGCCCGCGCGGCAGGCCGTCGAGCCAGTCGCCGAGGCCGAGCTCGAGGGCGGCGGCCCGGACCTGCTCCTCGGTGGCGTCGAGGTCGCCGTAGCGGGCGTTGGCCAGCAGCGTGGAGTCGAAGAGGAAGCCCTCCTGGGGCACGAGCACCACGCGGCGCCGCAGCGAGGCGAACTCGACCGACCGGATGTCGACGCCATCGAGCAGCACCGTGCCCGAGGTCGGGTCCATCAGGCGGGTCAACAGCTTGGCGAAGGTGGTCTTGCCGGACCCCGTCTCCCCCACGACGGCGACCCGGCTGCCGGACTCGAGGTGCTCGGTCACCTCACGCAGCACCAGCGGGCCACCGGGGTAGCCGAAGGACACGTCCTCGAAGGCGACGTCCATCGCACCACGCGGCAGCGACTGGCCCTCCGGACCCGGGTCGTCGAGGTCGGCCGGGGTCTCCAGGATCCCGATCACCCTTCGCCACCCGGCGATCGCGTTCTGGGCGTCGGTGAGCACCTGGGTGCCCATCTGCACCGGCCCGACGAACAGCGTGACCAGGAACGCGAACGCGAGCACCTCTCCGGAGGTGATCTTGTCATCGAGCCCGAGCCAGATGCCCAGGACGAGCACGCCCGCGTTGGCCAACCCCGCGGAGATGCCGCCGAGGCTGAAGGAGAACGCGGTCAGCCCCTGGGCGCGGGTGGACGCGCGCTGGTTGACCGAGATCGCCTCGTCGATGCGGTCCTGGGTGCGCTCCTCGATGGCGTAGGTGCGCACCGTCACCGCGCCGACCACCGGCTCGGAGATCGCGGAGAGCATGGCGCCGACCGAGCGGCGGACCATGCCGTACGCCGCGGACAGCCGCCGCTGGAAGTAGCGCAGGGAGAGGAACAGCGGCAGGAAGCAGACCCAGACCAGGATGGTCAGCTGCCAGGAGTAGACGAGCATCACCACGGTCGCGAGCAGCACCTGTCCGACGCTGATGATGCCGAAGACACCACCGAAGACCAGGAACTGGGAGACCTGGTCGACGTCGCTGGTGACCCTCGAGACCAGGGCTCCGCGCCGCTCGGTGTTCTGGGTGAGCAGGGGCAGGTCGTGCACGTGCCTGAAGGCCTTGATCCGCAAGGTGGCCAGGCCCCGCTCGGAGGCGGTGAACAGCCGTGCGGTCATGAAGTAGGACGAGACGCCGGTGGCGAGGATCGCGAAGGCCGCGACGATCGCCATCTGGCCGACGAACCCCAGGTCGACCCCGTTCGGACCGTTGAGCCCCCGGTCCAGGGTCTGCTGCACCGAGACGGGTACGACGAGCCGCCCGGCCGTGCCGACCGCCGCCAGCAGCAGGGTCCAGCCGAAGCCGTCGCCGAGCTCGGGTGAGAACGCCAGCCCGCGCCGCAGGGTGTCCCAGGCCCTGATCTCGTCGCCGGTGTCGACCGAGGTGCCCGCGGCGACCCGGTCGAGCGGGTCGTCGACGTGGTCGTCGGCCACCGTGCTCATCGGGTCACCCCCTCGTTCTCGTAGGCGTTGACCAACCGCGCATACGCGGGATTGCGCGCGAGCAGCGCCGCGTGGGTGCCCCGGTCGGCGATCCGGCCCCCCTGCAGGAAGAGCACCTCGTCGGCCAGGGCGATCGTGGCCTTGCGGTAGGCGACCAGCAGCAGGGTGGAGTCGCCGCCGCGCTCGCGCATCGCGGCCAGGATCCGGGCCTCGACCTCGGGGTCGACCGCCGAGGTGGCGTCGTCGAGCACCAGCAGCCGTGGCCGCCTGATCAGGGCGCGCGCCAGCGAGAGCCGCTGGCGCTGACCGCCCGAGAGGCTCGTGCCCCGCTCCCCCAACCGGCTGTCGAGCCCGTCGGGCAGGCCGGCCACGAAGCCGTCGGCCTGGGCGACCCGCAGCGCGGCCCAGACCTCCTCGTCGGGCACGTCGGCTCCCAGTGCCACGTTGTCGCGCACGGTGTCGTCGAAGAGGAACGCGCTCTGCGGCACCAGGGCGACGTGCTCCGCGAGCTCACCTGGCGGCAGGTCCCGCAGGTCGTGGCCGTCGAGGTGGACCGCCCCCTCCAGCGGGTCCATCAGCCGGGTGACCAACGAGGTGAGCGTGCTCTTGCCCGACGCCGTCGCCCCGACCACGGCGACCGTGCGGCCCGGCTCCACCTCGAAGTCGAGCCCGTCGAGCAGGCGCTCCCCGGGCTCGTAGGTGTAGGTGAGGTCGCGGACGGCGAGCGCGGCGCCCCCGGAGGAGCGGTCCGCGCGCGCGTCGCCGTACGTCGTCTCGCTGACCGTGTCCAGCACGCGGTGCACCCGCTCGTACCCGACGACCGACCGCGGGAACTCGCCGAGCATCCAGCCGATCGAGCGGATCGGGAAGGCCACGATCGTCAGCAGGTAGGCGATGGTGACCACGTCTCCAGGCCCGGCCAGCCCCGTCCGCACCCGGTAGACCCCGATCCCGAGGACCACGAGGACGCCCAGGTTGGGCAGGCTCTCCAGGAACGGGTCGAAGGCCGCCCTGATGCGCCCGGCGCGGATGCCCTCGTCGCGCAGCTGCCCGGCCTTCTGCGCGAAGCGGTCGGTCTCCTGCCCCTCGCGCCCCAGGGTCTTGACGACCATGGCGCCGTCGAAGGACTCGTGCGCGATCTCGCTGAGCTCGGCCCGCAGCGCCTGGATGCGGGTGAAGATCGGCGAGGAGAGGCGCTGGAAGACCACGTTGACCAGCATCACGAGCGGGAAGACCAGCAGGCCGACGAGCGCCATCATCAGGTCGGTGAGCAGCATCTGGACGACTGCGATCACCATCATCGCCAGCGTCCCCACCGCCATCGGCAGCGGCGCGATCGGTGCCCAGGCGGCCTCGACGTCGGAGTTGGCGTTGCTGAGCAGCTCCCCGGTCGGGTGCCGCTGGTGCCACGACATCGGCAGGGTGAGGTACTGCCGCGTGACCTGCCGGCGGTACGCCGCCTGCATCCGGTACTGCATCACACCGGCCCCGAGCCGGCGCGCCACGATGCCGACGGCGCGCAGGATCGCCACGCCGAGGAACAGGGCGAAGATCGCCACCAGGCCCCGCGTCGTGGTCGTGCCCTCGTCGAACGCGGGCAGCAGCACGTTGTCGGTCGACCAGCCGAGCACCCATGCGTCGGCCACGGTGAGCGCACCGAAGAGCACGCTGCCGAGCGTGGAGAGGGTGAACACCCAGGGCTCCCGGCGGATCGCGACCCCGAGGACCCGGAACCCGGCCCTCAGCGTCGAGCCGCCCCCGGTACGGCGGCTCGCCGACCGGTCCGATCGGGGCCGTCCTGGGGTCTTCGACACAACGGCCCAACCCTAGGTCGCCCCCTCGGCATTCCGCACCCCGGTGCCGACCTGTGCCTAGGCTGCTCCCATGGAGCCGATGTCGCGCAGCGAGCGCGCGGCGCTGTGCAACGCCGCGCTCGAGGCCGGCGAGCGCGCACCCACGCTGTGCGGCGCTTGGACGGTCAAGGACCTGGTCATCCACCTGCTCCTCCGCGAGCGCGACCCGCTCGCCGCCCCGGGCATCGTCGTGCCCCGGCTGGAGCGGCTCACGCAACGCTCCGCGCGCCGGCTGGCGGAGTCGGACTTCGTCACGCTCGTCGAGCGGGTGCGCAACGGACCACCACCCTGGTCGCCGATGGTCCTGCCTCAGGTGGACAAGGTGGTGAACACCCTGGAGTACTTCGTGCACCACGAGGACATCCGCCGGGCCACGCCGGGCTGGGCGCCACGCGAGCTGACCGACCGGGAACGCCGGACCGTGTTCAAGGCCGTCTCGGTGGCCGGCAAGGGCCTGGTCCGGCCCGTCGGGGTCCCGGTGGAGATCGCGTGGCGCGACGGCGCCCGGACTCGCTCCGCGGTGCTGCGCAAGGGCGACGACCCGGTCGTGGTCAGCGGGGATCCCGCCGAGCTGACCATGTTCCTCTTCGGACGCGCCCAGCACACCGGGCTGACCTTCGACGGCCCCCCGGCCGCGGTCGAGGTGCTCACGGCCGGACGGCTGGGCATCTGAGACGTCCGGGCACCGGCACCGTGGTCTAGCCACCCAACAGCTTCGCGACGGTGCAGTGAGCCGTCCCTGACGACTGCGTGACGACTACGTCATCTGCGCCGAGTCCCCCCACCCCCGGGCCCACCTTGTGAGCCTACGAGTTCGTCTCGAGGGGTGACGTCAATGCGAGCACGGTCGAGCAAGTCCCAGGCAGCCACACGGCCGACCCGGTCGACCCGGTCGACGGGGTGGAGGGCCGAGCCACGGCGGCGGCGGCTGTCGATCCTGATGGCCGGCGTCTGCACCTCGGTGGTCGCCGCGATGCTCAGCGTCGTCCCGGTCCAGCCCGCGGCGGCGGCCACGACCAACACCCTGCGGCTGGACGTGGTCAGTGCCCGCACCGAGCCCCGCGCCGGAGGTGGCTCCGGGGTCACCAAGGGTGCCGCGGTGCCGCACTACAAGTTCCTGATCAACGAGGACGCCACCGGCACCACCACGCAGCGCAACGCCAACCCCGGATCGGGATGCGCCGCGACCGACCCGAACTACCCGCAGAGCTGCCACTGGCCCTCGATCGACGAGCCGTCCGGCTGGGCGCCGATCGTGACGCAGGGCGACGAGACCGACCTGGCCAACGGACTGGACCTGCCCGACGGCCGCTACCTGATCTCCGTGCTCGCCGACGGCTACGCCATCGACGGCGCGCACTTCACGATGCCGCTGCAGGCCCCGGGCGTCGTCGACGTCGGCCTGCAGCCGGACCCGCTGCCGGACACCACCCTCAAGGGCCAGGTGTTCATGGACAACGCGCCCACCAACATGGGGCCGGACACCGGTGAGGAGCCCCTCCAGGGTTTCCTCGGCCACGCCTTCGACACCCTCGGCGAGATCCAGACCGACGTCTACGGCAACCCGCTGTGCACCGAGTACGACGGGGAGAACCTGACCACCCACGAGATCCCCCTGTCCGCGCTCGACCCGGACATGCTGCCGACTGTCGCCAAGATCGGCGGGAAGTGCCTCAGCGACGCCGACGGCATCGTCACCATCCCGCACCTGGGGCCGAACCGGTACACGCTCTCCGTCACCCCGCCGCAGACCGGTCCGATGGCCGGGCGGAAGTGGATCCAGACCAGCACGCTGGAGGGCAACCACGACTACGACTCGTGGCAGCTGCCCGGTGACACCGGCTTCGACCCCACCTTCACCGTCGGCGGCGAGATCGCCCCCCTGCCCATCTTCGGCTTCGTCAACCCGCTCAAGGACGGCGCCCCGCTGAGCACCGCCGCCTCGGCGACCGCCCACGTCAAGGGGACCGTCGTCGGGATCAACACCTACACCCCGCCCAAGGGCGGCTCGTTCGACTTCTGGGGCGGCAACACCGGCACCAAGCTCAAGCACCCCATCGACACGCCGTGGCTCTCCCTGACCGACCTCGACGCCGGCGACGTCGCGGTCTGGATCGGTCACGGTGACGCCAACGGGAACTTCGACATCTCCGGCGTGCCCGACGGCAACTACCAGCTGGCCTGGTTCGACGAGCCGCAGGACTACAACCTGAACTTCTACAACATCACCGTCAAGAACGGCCAGACCCTGAACCTCGGCAGCCTGCCGCTCAACGGTTGGTGGACCGAGTACGAGGGCTACGTCTTCGACGACGCCAACCGCAACGGCAAGAAGGACGCCGGGGAGGCCGGCGTGCCCAACTTCACCCTGACCCTGCGCCGTCGTGAGAACAACCTGATGGACCGCGGTCAGAACACCACCAGCACCGAGGGCACCGTCACCACCGACAAGAGCGGCCACTACTACTTCGAGTCGGGCTACCCCGTCGGGGAGTGGTACGTGATGGAGGCCTACGACGACCGCTACTACACCACTGGTGTCACCTACCAGGCCGACAACCAGCCCACGCCGACCACGGTCAAGGGCGCCGGCGTCGACGTGAGCACCCTGCCGATCATCGGTCTCGGCGGCCGGATGGACTGGGGCGTGCACGCCTACAGCCCCGCCGGCAACGGCGTGGACCCGCGCAACGGCGGCATCGTCGGCACGGTCTCCTACGACACCACCCGCAACGAGCTCGACCCGCAGTTCGCCGCCTCCGAGGACTGGCAGGTGGGCATCTCCGACGTGCCGGTGAACCTCTACCTGCCCCAGACGTGTCCCAACGACCCCGCCCAGCCCCAGAACGACGTCGCGTGCGACGCCAGCGGCCGCTACCTGCTGGCCTCCGACGGCTCGATCGCACGCGGAAAGCTGCTGAACACCTACGTCAGCGAGTCGTGGGAGCGACCGAGGGGCTGCACCGCCCGCGACGTGGACGGCGGGAAGCTGGTGCACAAGGCCGACAGTCCCAACAACTACGACGAAGACGTCCTGGTCCCCACCCAGGAGGGCTCCGGGGAGTGCCTCTCCAGCTTCATGCAGGGGATCCAGTACGCGACGTACGCCACCGACCAGGGCACCCCGGACGCCAACTTCGGCGCCGCCGTCAACGGCAACTACGGGTTCGGCGACGGCTGCTTCGTCGGAACGCTCGGAGAGGACGCCGACGGCAACCCGACCTGCGACGGCCCCAACGGCTTCGAGCCGCTGACCGCTCAGGACTACCTCGTCGAGGTGGACATCCCGCAGGACTCGTTCGGCAAGCCGCTGTACAAGGCCACCGCCGAGGAGGACATCAACATCGGCAACGGCGACCAGATCGTGCCCCAGGTGCCCCCGCCCTCCTGCGCCGGCCCCCTGCACACCGTCGACGTCGCCGGCACGGTCGACGAGAACGGCGACCCCACGGACGGCTACCCCGAGATCGTCGGCAACGGCACCGCCGACGACCCCGGCAACGGCGTGCCCACAGGGGTCACCGTCCCGGCCTCCACGCCGGTCGACAACGCCACCTTCCTCGACATCGGTGGCTCGCCGTCCGAGGGGACGCCCAAGCCGACCTGCGAGACCAAGCTGGTGGAGCTGAACAACGGCAAGTCGATCGTTCCGATGTTCAACCTGTTCACCGACGTCCCCATCCCGGCCCGTCTGCGGACGGTGATCATCGACGACCTGAACTTCTCCGCCGATCCCAAGTCGATCATGTACGGCGAGAAGGCGGGCCTGGCCTTCGCCCCGGTCGGCATCTACGACTTCATGAACCGTCTCGTCTACACCACCGAGACCGACTACAACGGCATCTACGACGTGCTGATGCCCTCGACCAACCACATCAGCTGCCCCACTCCTTCGGGTGTCTGCGCGGGGATGTACCGGATGGTGGCCAACGACCCGGGCGTCTCCCCGAACCTGAACGTCAACTACAACCCACGCTTCCGCACCCATGCCGCCGGTGCCGAGGCGATGCCGGGGATGACCACCTTCGCCGACCTCGCCCCGACCCAGGTGGGGCTCAACGTCGAGTCGCCGCGAACGGGCCAGTCCCAGGCCGTCACCTGCCCGGTGGCCGCCACGACACCCAACCTGCTGCGGGTCTCCGACCCCTACGTGAACAGCGCACGGCGTACGTTCACCATCACCGGAACCGGCTTCGGCGCCACCAGGGGCACCGGCTCCGTGTCGTTCGACGGGACAGCTCTGCCCACCAGTGCCATCACCGCCTGGAGCGACACGAGCATCGCCGTCAACGTGCCGACGTCGGTGACCCCCGGTGCCAAGCAGCTGACGGTCACGGCGAACAACGGCCAGAGCACCACCAACGGCTTGACCATCCACGCGCTGGGCGGCAGCTACAACCCCACCCTCCGTCTGGTCGGCCCCGGCAAGACCTACAGCACGATCCAGGCCGCTCTGGACGTCCCGGTGACCCAGAACAACAACACCAACAACCTGGTGATCGTCTACCCCAACAACCCGACGCCCGGCAACCCGCGGCTCAACCCGCGCGGCGCCTACTACGAGAACCTGATCATGGCCTCCCCGGCCAAGCTCCAGGGCGTCGGCCCGGGCGGCTTCCAGGGCAGCACCTACGTCCCCGGCTCGATCATCGACGCCAGCGCCTTCGGCAGCGACACCGACGCGGCGACCGCCTGGTTCAACAAGATCGCCGGCTACACCTGGGACGGCAGCCAGGCCATCGCGGACGGCGAGGGCATCTACGTGCTCGCGTCCCAGAACGCCAACACCACCAGCGGCCGAGCCCGCCAGTTCACCTCCAGCTACAAGGCGAGCATCGACGGCTTCGACCTGCGCGGAGGCCAGCAGAACGGCTTCCCCGGCAACGTCAACGACCTCACCGGCGGGGCAACCGCGTTGCCGCCCACGATCGAGACCCAGGGCGGGGCGATCTTCGCCAACGCCTACGCCCGCTACCTGCAGGTCACCAACAACGTGGTCCAGAACAACGGCGGCGGGTACGGCACGATCCGGATCGGCACACCCGACCTCACCGGCGCGGCCACCAACCAGCACAACGAGGACGTCCGCATCGCGAACAACCGCATCATCGCCAACGCGGGCACGAACCTCGCCGGTGGGATCGGGCTGTTCGCCGGCTCGAACAACTACGAGGTGGCCGACAACGACATCTGCGGCAACTACTCCCTGGAGTACGGCGGCGGGGTCGGCGTCTACGGCTACAGCCCCAACGGGAAGATCCACCACAACCGGATCTACCTCAACGAGTCCAACGACGAGGGCGGCGGCATCATGATCGCCGGCGCGCTCCCCGAGGTCCCGGGCGACCTCTCCCCCGGCAGCGGTCCGGTGGACATCTACAGCAACCAGATCCAGGCCAACCTGTCGAACGACGACGGCGGCGGCATCAGATTCCTGATGGCCGGCAACTTCGAGATGAACGTCTACAACAACATGATCGTGAACAACGTCTCGACCCACGAGGGCGGCGGCGCCAGCCTGAACGACGCGCCGAACGTCCGGTTCTTCAACAACACCGTGATGAAGAACCTGACCACGGCGACCGCGGTCACCTCGGACGGGCAGCCGGCCCCCGCCGGCCTGTCGACGTCGGCCAACAGCACCCAGCTGCAGGCAACGCTCGGCGGCGGCCCCGCCTTCAGCCAGCCGACGATGTTCAACAACATCTTCTGGGACAACCGTGCCGGCACGCGTGCGGGCACCACGGTCACCGGGATCGGTCTGACCGGCGATCCCGTGCCCGTCAACCACTGGGACGTCGGCGCCTTCGACGCCAGCGGCCTGCTCGCACCGACCAGCTCGGTGATCCAGCAGAGCGCGGTCCAGCACCCGTTCACCACCAGCGCCACCAACAGCACCGCCGACCCGGCGGTGCGGAGCACCTACGACGTCTCGGTGTCGTTCAAGACCTGGCGGCAGAACCCGTCCTTCGTGGACTCCACCCTGGTGGCGGTCGAGGCACCGCCCGACCAGATGGGCGACTACCACCTCGACGCCTGCCCCGGCTCGCCCGCCTGCAACCTCGGTGCCGCCAGCTCACTGGGGATCAACGCACCGTCGACCGACATCGACGACCAGGGCCGGCCCGCCCTCGGTGGCATCGACAGCGGCGCGGACGAGTTCGGCGGCACCGCCGCACCACCGCCCGGCTCCGGTGACGAGCTGTACTTCTCCACGACCGGCAACGCCACCGTGCCCGGTGTGAGCGGCTTCGGCGACGACTCGGACATCTACCAGTGGAACGGGTCCGCGTTCAGCGGCGTGTGGCGCGCCACGGACCACGGGGTGCCCGGACTCTCCAACGTCGACGGGTTCTCGCGGATCGACGACACCCACTTCTACGTGTCGTTCTCCGCCACCACCTACCTCACCGGCCCGGGCGTCGTCGCCGACGAGGACGTCGTCTACTACAACAACGGATCGTGGGAGACCTGGTTCGACGGGAGCGAGCACGGTCTGAGCAGCAGCATCGACCTCGGCGCAACCAGCGTCGTGGGCAACACGCTGTACTTCTCCACCAACAACAGTGCGGTGCCGCCTGGGGCCGGGAGCGCCAGCTCCGGTGACAACGCCGACGTGTACCGGTGGAACAGCAGCAACGACACCTACACCCGCATCGTCGACGCCACGGCGGCCCCCTACGGCCTGCCCAACTCGGGCTCCGCCACGGGGTCGACGAACCCCAACGTGGACGGGTTGATCTACCGGAGCAACAGCGACTTCTACCTCTCGTTCAGCAACACCACGACGAACGTGCCCGGGCTCGGTGCCGTGGCCGACGAGGACGTCATCCACTGGAACGGCACCCGCTGGGAGATGTACTTCGACGGCTCCACCCACCAGCTCACGAGCAACGCGCTCGACCTGGACGCGATCTCGTTCGCCGGCGGGGCGCAACCTCCCGTCACGCCGACGACTCCGCCGTTCAACCCGCTGTACCTCTCCACGGCCGGTGCCGGCACGATCCCGGGCGTCCCCAACCCGGACAGTGCCGACGTGTACTTCGGCAGCGGCACCGGCTACAGCAGGTTCTTCGACGCCTCCACCTCCGGTCTCCCGCTGAGCGGCCTGCTGGCCAACGTCGACGGCTTCGACCGCGTGGACGACACCCACTTCTACGTGTCGTTCTCCGACACGACCATCGTGCTCGGGCTGCCGACGCCATTCAGCATCGCCCAGGACGAGGACGTCCTCTACTACGACAACGGCACCTGGCGCATGTTCTTCGACGGCTCCGCCCACGGCCTGGGCACCAACAGCAACCTCGACCTGGACGCGATCCAGGTCAGCGCGAACACGCTGTACTTCTCCACCGTGGGCAGTGCGGCACCACCCGGGGTCGCCAGTCCGGCCAGCAACCCCGCCGACGACGCGGACATCTACAGCGTCAACCTGACCACGTTCGCCTACGCCAAGGTGTGGGACGCGACCTCCAACGGACTGGCCTCGGTCGCCAACGTCGACGGCCTGGTCTGGACGGACGCCACGCACCTCTACCTGTCCTTCAGCAACCCGAGCACGGCCGTGCCGTTGCTCGGCACGGTGCAGGACGAGGACGTGATCCGGATCAACGGCACCGGCGCGGGCACTCGGACCGTCTACTTCGACGGCACCGCCCAAGGCCTCACTCGCGACTCGCAAGACGTGGATGCCTTCGATGTCCCGTGATCGCGCCCACCCAGGAATGAAGGGATCAGGTGACCCCATGGACCACTCAGAGATCGTGTCGCAGCGACCCGACTCGCCGGGTCGCACGCAGCACCGGCTCCATCTCGGGCGACGCGGGTTCCTGCGCCTGGCGGGGGGTGCGGTCGTGGCCACCAGCCTGCCGTGGTCCGGCAAGGTGCTCCACCCCGAGGCCGCCAGTGCCGTCGACATCCCGCCCGACCTCGTGCTCGGCGGCACGGACGGCTGGATGTATCTCCCCCGGACCCCCGCGATCGCGCCCTTCCACCCCGACAACCTGGCACCCTCGCCGTTCACCACCTACATCTTCGGGTTCCGCAACGTCACCGGCATGAACGAGACCCTGCGGCACAACCAGAAGAACCGAGCACAGCACTCGGCCCCCCTGCTGTGGCTCGACGAGTACGACCCGAACAGCCCCCAGGAGTTCCGGATCGAGCTGACCAACCTGGGCCTTGCGGTGCGACCGGACCTGTTCGACGCCCACACGCTGCACTGGCACGGCTTCCGCAACGTGCTGCCGTTCTTCGACGGCGAGCCGACGGGGTCGGTCTCGGTGCCCACGGGGAGCAGCTTCACCTACGCCTACCGTCCCCGGGACGCAGGGACGTACATGTACCACTGCCACGTCGAGGACGTCGAGCACGTGCACATGGGCATGACCGGGCTGGTCTTCGTCCGGCCCAAGGGTCAGCCCAAACGGCTCTACAGCGGTGCGGAGACCAGCTTCGACCGCGAGTTCGCGATGTTCCTCTCCGAGGTGTGGGCCGAGGCGCACTGGGCCGACGCGCACATCCAGCTGCCGGAGTGGAGCGACTACCGGGCCGACTTCAGCCTCCTGAACGGTCGGGTCTACCCCGACACGATCCTCCCGAACGCCCCGATCAACGCAGCCACCTCGCTGCACGCGCTCGACGTCCAGACCACCGCCCAAGGGGACCTCGTGGCTCCGGCCGGCCACCCCGAGCTGAAGTACCAGCCGCACTCGTCGCTGGTGCCGTGCCTGCCGGGCGAGAAGGTGGCGCTGCGGTTCGCCAACCTCGGGTTCCGTGAGCAGGCGATGACCCTGGCCGGCATCCCGATGACGGTCCACGGCCGCGACGCAACGCCGATGCGCGGCCGGGACGGCACCGACACCTCCTACGAGACCGAGACGCTCAACATCGGGCCGGGCGAGAGCTACGACGTCATCTTCACCGCACCCCCCTACCGAGGGGGCAACGGGCAGGGCTACGACACCTACATGCTCTACAACCGCGCCTACACGCGGGCCAACAACCGGGCCACCGGCGGCTTCGGCGGGCAGGCCACCGAGGTCCGCGTGTATCCGAACGGCGTCCTTCCACAGCAGTACCCGAACGACTGGGGGCTCCCGTCATGACCACAGTGGGCAGTGACTTCGCGATCCGGACTCCCCGGCGTCGTCTCCGACGGCTCCGTCGGCTGACGGTCTCGGCACTCGCCGCGGTCTCGTTGGCGGCGGCCGCCCTCGGCCCGCACGACGTCGCCTCGGCGGCGCCGGCATCCAAGGTGGGCATCGAGTGCACCACCGGTGTGGGTGGCACGGCCACCCGGCCCATCTTCAACCTGAGCACGAAGACCGGCTACATCAACCTGCCGGACGGCAACACCGCCTTCATGTGGGGCTTCTCCAGCGGCTTCGACGCCTTCCAGCACCCGGGCCCAGTCCTGTGCGTCAACCAGGGCGACGAGGTCACGGTGATCCTGCACAACGACACCGCACTGGTGGCCGACCGGGTGTCCATCGTGTTCCCCGGGCAGCAGGACGTCCTGGCCGACGGCGCCCCCGCCAAGCCCGAGACCTCGGCAGGGCGGATCACCTCGCTCACGAAGTCGGCGGCGGCCGGGGGCGGTGCGGTCAGCTACACCTTCACCGCCGGCAGCCCGGGCACCTACCTCTACGAGTCCGGCACCAACCCGGAGAAGCAGGTCCGGATGGGCCTGTTCGGCGCGTTGATCGTGCGTCCGACCGGAGCCGGGGTCGGCCCGGACTACGCGAACGACCGCACCGACAGCCGGTTCACCCCGAGCGAGGAGTTCCTGGTGCTGCTCTCCGAGATCGACCCCTACCAGCACCAGGCGGTCGAGCAGAACAAGACCTTCAACCTCGCCAACTACAAGCCGCGCTACTGGCTGATCAACGGGCGTGGGTTCCCCGACAGCATCGCGGACAACCACGCCTCCTGGCTTCCCAGCCAGCCGTACGGGGCGCTGGCCCAGGTGACCGAGTTCGGCGGAACCGGCCACCCCTACCCCGGTATGGCGCGCTACCTCAACGTCGGGACCGAGGACTACCCGTTCCACCCGCACGGCAACAACGGCGTCGTCATCGGACGCGACGGCCGGGCGCTCGCGGGGGCCGGCGGGGAGGACCTGTCCTTCGAGAAGTTCGCCATCAACATCGGGCCCGGGCAGACCTGGGACGTGCTGTTCAAGTGGTACGACGCGGAGCACTACAACGCCACGACGAACAAGGTGCCGGTGCCCGAGCCGGACCTGCAGACCGCGGTGATCGGCACGTTCTACAGCGGCAGCCCCTACCTGGGCACGAAGAACAACCTGCCACCCGGGACGCAGAGCCTCAACCAGTGCGGGGAGTTCTACATCATCTCCCACAACCACGCGCTGTTCCAGATCACCTCGTGGGGAGCGAACATGACCGGCCCCATCACGTACATGCGGATCGACCCGCCGAACAAGCCCGCGAACTGTGGATGAGGAAGAGGCGGTGACGACGATGTCGCACGTGAGGACGACGACGAGGGCAGCTGCCTCGTTCCTGATCTGTGCCGTCCTGGCAGCTGCTGCCGTGGTGCTGGGACCGGTGGCCCCGGCCCAGGCGGCCGATGTGAACCTCGACCTGTGGACCAGGTCGGCGACCATGACGATGGCGGGCGGCAACGTGATGGTCTGGGGATACTCGGCCGACAACTCCGCCATCACCAAGCCCGGCGGGCCGACCCTGCGGGTCACCCAGGGCCAGTCGGTCCAGGTCACCCTGCACAACCAGACCGGTGAGACGAGCGGTCTGGTGTTCCAGGGGCAGGACGCGCCCACGGACCGGACCGGTGTCGCCGACGGCGGCACGAAGGCCTACACCTTCACCGCCGCCCGGGCCGGCACCTTCCTCTACGAGGCGGGCCTGACCCCCAACGCCCAGCACCAGGTCGCGATGGGGCTCTACGGGGCGCTCGTGGTCGAGCCGACCGATGCTCCGGCCTCGGGGGCCACGGGCCGCGCCTACGGCGCCGGCGCCACGGACCGGGACTCCTCCTTCGACCAGGAGGCCGTGCTGCTGCTCAGTGAGATCGACCCTGCCCTGAGCAGCACGACCTCCTCGCTCGCCGCCAAGCAGGCCTTCGACCTGCGCAAGTTCAACCCCCGCTACTTCCTGATCAACGGCCAGTCCTACCCGAACACCACGGCACTCAACGCCACCGCAGGCCAGCGGGTGCTGCTGCGCTACGTCAACGCCGGCCTGAACCAGCGCTCGATGGGCGTGCTCGGCGCCCACCAGACCGTGGTCGGCCTCGACGGCAGCCCGCTCACGTACGCGCGACGCTACGTCGCGGAGACCTTCGGGCCCGGGCAGACCGCCGACGCCCTGGTGACCGCCCCCACGGCGCCCAGTGCCACCACGCTGACGATCCTGGACAACAGCCTGGCCCTGCACAACAGCAGCACCACCGGCATCGGCGGCATGCTGACCACGGTCGAGGTCGCACCTGGAGCCACGACCGGCGACACCGCCGGGCCGGGCACCCGCAACGTGGCCTACGACGCCACCACCAACACCCTGACCGCCACCGTCGACGAGACCGACACCGGCGGCGGCACCGTCGGTGCCTCCGAGTACTTCCTGGACACCGTGGGTGCCGCCGGGTCCGGGACGCCGATGGGCGGCACGTTCGGCACGACCATGGTCGACACCACGGCACCCGTGACGGTGCCGACGGGCGAGCACATCCTCTACGTCCGCGGACGCGACGCCTCGACCTGGGGCCCGCTGAGCTCGGTGCTGGTCAACGGCGGCGACGCCGGGGGGCCGGTCACGAAGTCGCCCTCGCTCACTCCGAGGCTGACCAACCACAGCAGCACGGGTGTGGCGGTGCACGCCACCGCGGACGACACCGCCACGGGCAACTCCGACATCACTGCGGCCGAGTACTTCATCGACGCCAGCACCACCAC
The DNA here is from genome assembly GCA_963815595.1 of uncultured Actinomycetota bacterium. Taxonomy (GTDB): domain Bacteria; phylum Actinomycetota; class Actinomycetes; order Propionibacteriales; family Nocardioidaceae; genus Marmoricola. The sequence continues at coordinate 1,773,069 of CAWFHA010000007.1, forward strand.
ACCCCCGGCCGAAGGGTCCGGTGAGCCGATGACGGTCAACAACGCCGCGCCGGTCGCCAGCGTCGACGCCACGATCTCGGCGGCGACCGTCAACGGGACGGTCAGTCCTCCGAGCCCCGGCCTGTCGGAAGGCAGCCACGTGATCTCGATCCGCAGCAAGGACACCAACACCTGGGGTGAGCTGGTCTCGATCGACCTGGTCGTGGACACCACCGGACCCGACTCCTCGGGCGTCTCGATCGACCCGAACCCGAGCAACGGACTGATCCCGTTCACCAACGGCACCCCGTCGATCCGGATCATGGCGACCACGCTCGCCGACCGCGTCTCGGGCGAGGTGAACAGCACCATCAAGCGCGCCGAGGCGTTCATCGACGCGGTCGGGGCCCCCGGTAGCGGGATCCCCCTGACCGCCAGTGACGGCGTCTTCAACGACGCCCAGGAGGGTGGCTACGCGGACGTCCCGCTGACCACCGTCCAGCAGCTCAGCCAGGGCACCCACCCGGTCCGGGTCCGCGCGCAGGACTCCGCGGGCAACTGGGGCGACCTGAGTCCGACGGAGAACCTGGTCGTCGACCGGACCGGCCCCGGGACCGTCGTGGTGAGCGCCTCGCCCAATCCCACGCTCGGCGCCGCGTCGACGACGCTGACGGCCACGGCGACCGACAACCTCACCGCCATCGCCGCGGGCGAGTGGTTCACCGGCACCGACCCGGGCATCGGCAAGGCCGCCCCGATGACCGTGGCGGGCACCGGTCCGACCTCGGCCACCCTCTCGGCGTCGATCGACACGCGAGCGATGAGCGAGGGCAGCTACCCGGTCAGGGTCCGGGTCAAGGACGCAGCCGGGAACTGGAGCAGCCTGTCCACCACCACGGTGGTCGTGAGCTCGCGGCTGTGGTTCTCGACGCTGGGCAACACCCCGGCGCCGGGCGGTCTCCCCAACGGTGACGACGCCGACATCTACTACTGGAGCGGCAGCGCGTTCAGCCGACTGATCGACGTCAGCGCGTCACCGACACTGGGTGGCCTCGGCCTGAACGCCAATGCCAACGTCGACGGTCTCGACCGGGTGAGCGACACCCAGTTCTACCTCTCCTTCAGCGTGGACACGCCCGTGCCCACCTTGGGAACGGTGGCCGACGAGGACGTCGTCTACTTCGACAACGGCACCTGGAGCCTGTTCTTCGACGGCTCCGCCAACGGCCTGGGCGGGACCAGCACGGCGGCCAACAACCGGGACCTCGATGCGATCAGTGTGGACGGGTCGATCCTGTACTTCTCCACGCTGGGCAACGCCTCGATCCCCGGCGTCCCGAGTCCCGGCAGCAACCCCGCCGACGACGCGGACATCTACAGCTTCGACAAGACGACGTCGACCTACGCCAAGGTGTGGGACGCCACCTCGAACGGGCTGGCCGCGGCCGCGAACGTCGACGGCTACGCGCGCATCGACCCGGCGCACTTCTACCTCTCCTTCAGCCCCACCACCACGGCTGTCCCGGGGCTGGGCAGCGTGCCGGACGAGGACGTCGTGTTCGACAACGCGGGCACCTGGTCGACCTACTTCGACGGAAGTGCCAGTCCCAAGAACCTGACCAACACCAACCAAGATGTGGATGCCTTCGATGTCCCCTGACAACGGCGGCGAACGCGTCGCGACCTCCCCCGGCGTGTCCCTTCCCCCGGGGACCGGGCTGGCCGACCCGGCGACCTCCCAGGTTCGCCGGGCGGCCACGCCGGGGCGCCGCAGCACCCGACGCGGCGCCGTGCTGCTGCTGGTCCTGGTGCTCCTCGCCGGTGGGCTGGGTGCCCGGGACTGGTGGCGCGCCCACCACGACATCCGCTCGGGCACCACCCTGGTCGACGCCGACGGCATGGCGGCGCGCTACGGCATCGAGGTGACCCTGATCGGGGTGACGGCCGCCGGGGGGCTGATCGAGTTCCGCTACCAGGTCAGCGATCCGGACAAGGCCAGCCGTCTGGTGCACGATGCGGCGCTGGCACCGGCCCTCGTCGTCGAGGAGACCGGGGCCACCCTGGTGATGGCAGCGCCACCGCACAAGCACGGGGGGGACCTGAAGCTGGGCGGCACCTACTTCTTCCTGCTCGCCAACGCGCACAACGCGGTGCGGCCCGGTGCCCACCTGACCCTGGTCATCGGCCGGGCGCGCCTCGAGCACCTCGTGGCCCAGGGCTGACCCGGGGGCGACGGGGATGGCAGGACGACGATGGGCCGGGCGGCTCGCGACCCTCGCGGCCGCGACCGTCGCTGCCCTCGGAGTCGCGACCCCCGCCTGGGCACACAGCGAGCTGGCGCGCTCGGACCCCGCCAACGGCGGCCTGGTCGCCCCCGGACGGACCTCGCTGCGGCTCTGGTTCGAGGAGCCGGTCGATCCCCGGGTGATCACCTTCCGGGTGGAGTCCACCACCGGCGAGCGCCCCACGGTGCGCGCCGTCGTGGCCGCCGACGGTCGAGCCGTCCGCCTGGACACCGACCCGCTGCGGGTGGGCACCTACGAGCTCGACTGGCGGGTGTCGTCTCTGGTCGACGGGCACGTCTCGACCGGCACGCTGGTCTTCGGCGCCGGCGTACGGCCACCCGTGGTCCCGGACGCCGGCGGTGACGTCCCACCCGCGGAGATGCTGATCCTGCGATGGCTCGACCTGGCAGCGGTCCTGGTCGCCATCGGTGCCCTGTCGGTGAGCGGCCGGGTGCTCGGCGGCCTGGGCGAGCTCGGAGGGCGCCCACGAAGGCGGGCGCGGCTGCTGGCGCTGCTCGCGACGGTGGGCGCCGCGTACGCCGCCCTGGTCACCCCCTTCGTCCGCACCTTCGCCACCGACGTCGCCCTCGGGACGTGGCTCCGGGAGACCTGGAGCACGCTGAGCGAGACGCCGTGGGGCCTGCTGTGGCTGGCGCGGGTCATGGTCACGGTGGCGGCCGCCGTCTCGGTATGGGTCTGGAGGAGGGGCGAGGGCCGCAACCCCGTGCCGGCGCGACTGGCCCTGCTCGGGCTGGCCGGTGGCGCTCTCCTGCTGGCCCTGGCCGGCCACGCCACCTCGCTCCCCCGACTCACCGGGGTCGCGGCCGCGATGTCGGCCGGGCACGTCGTCGCAGCCGGGGTCTGGGCGGGAGGGCTGGTGGTGCTGGTCGTCTGCCTGGTCCCCCTGATGCGGGCCGAACCGGACCTGCGGGGGGTGGTGCTCTCCTCGGTGTGGCGGACCTACAGTCCGATGGCCGCCACCGCCTCGGTCGTTCTCGTCGCGACCGGGCTCTACGAAGCCGGCCGGCACCTGCCGGGCCTGTCGTCCCTGACCGCCACCGTCTACGGGGGCGCCGTGGCCGCGAAGTCGCTGCTGCTGGTGGCCGCCCTCGCCCTGGCGGGTGCCAACCTGCTCCTGGTCAACCCCACCGTCGCGCAGCGGACGGCCCGCCTGCTCGGCCGGCCGGAGGGCTGGACTCCCGTGCCCCGTGAGCGCTTCGTCCGCACCGTGACGATCGAGGCGCTCGTGCTGGGATCGGCCGTCGTGCTCGCAGCCGTGCTGACGACCTCACCGACGTCGCGCGAGGTGGTCGAGGCGAACCGCGTGACCGCGCCGCGCACGGCGACCGTCGACGGTCTCTACATCAGCTTCGAGGACGTCGTCACAGCTCCGGGCCGCAGCCGGCTCGTCGCACGCGTGCGCTCGACCGTCCTGCCGCCGCCAGCTCCGGTCACGGGCGTCGACGTCAGCCTCGTCGGCCCGGGAGGCCGGGGCGACCTGGTCACCCTCGCGCCCGTGCAGGAGGGGGAGTTCGAGGGCAGGACGACCGTCACGGCCACCGGTGCCTGGTCGGCCACCGTCCGCGTGCACCGGCAGGGGCTGCCGGACAGCGTCATGGGGACCGCTTGGCGCGTGACCCCACCGCCGGGGTCCCACGCCACCCGACTGGAGGTCACGAGCACCGCGCTGGCGACGGTGTTGCTCATGGGGCTCCTGGTCGTGCTGGCCCGGAGGACGGTGCGCTCGCGCCGCAGCCGGGTGGAGCCGGCCACGGCCCTCGGGGCGGCGCGTGAGCAGGAGGTGAGTCTGTCGTGAGGCGACACGTGGTGGGAAGCGGTCTGGTGGTCGCACTCGTGGCACTGGTGCTCGGCTCCGCGTTCGGGTCCGGCGCCGCAGCGGCACCGGTACCGGCGCCGGCGCCGGCAGCGCAGATGACCACGGTCGTGGTCACCCTGAAGGACCGTGCCGACCTCGGCGCGATCCGGGCCCGCACCCGGCGGGCGCGTCTGGCCGAGGTGCTGGCTGCCCTCCAGTCGAAGGCCGAGACCTCCCAGCGCGGGCTCCGGGCCCAGCTCCTCGCCTGGACGGTCCAGCGCAAGGTCAGCAACGTCCGGCCGCTGTGGATCTCCAACGCGGTGGTGGTGACCGCCTCCGCGGACGTGGTCGCCCAGCTGGCGGCACGCCCCGACGTCCAGTCGGTCGTGCCCGACGAGGTCGCCCTGACCCCGGCAGCAGCGGACCCGACGGTCAACCAGCAGGCGATCAGGGCCGGGGAGGCCTGGGCGGCCGGCGCCGCCGGCCAGGGCGTCGTGGTGGCCACCCTCGACAGTGGCGTGGACCCCTCGAACCCGGACCTGGCCGACCGCTGGCGGGGCGGCACGAACAGCTGGTTCGACCCTTACGGACAACATGCCACCCCCTACGACCGGACCGGTCACGGCACGGGGGTCACCGGCCTGGTGGTGGGCGGCGATGCCAGCGGCGCCTCCATCGGCACGGCCCCGAGCGCCAGGTGGATCGGCGCCCGGGTGTTCAACGACTCAGGGGGCTCGACGATCTCCGCCATCCACCAGGCGTTCCAGTGGGTGCTCGATCCCGACCAGGACCCGACCACGCCGGACGCCCCCCAGGTGGTGAACGCCTCGTGGTCGCTGGGCACCGGTCCTGGCTGCAACCTGTCGTTGCAGCCCGACGTGCAGGCCCTGCGTGCGGCCGGCATCCTCCCGGTGTTCGCAGCCGGCAACTTCGGGCCTGCGGCCAACACCAGTGTCAGTCCTGCCAACTACCCCGAGTCGCTCTCGGTCGGTGCGGTCGACAGCTCCGGGACGATCTACTACAAGAGCGGGCGGGGCGTGTCGACCTGCGGGGGCAGGAACCGCGTCTACCCCGACGTCGTGGCTCCGGGGGTGGGCGTGGTGACCGCGGACCGGGGCACCGGGTACCAGACCCTGACCGGAACCTCCGTGGCTGCCCCGCACGCCGCAGGAACCCTGGCCGTGCTGCTGGGCTCGACACCGGGCCTGACCGCCGACCAGCAGCAGCAGGCACTGACCTCGACCAGCCACGACCGCGGGGCCGCCGGCCCCGACCAGGTGTACGGCAACGGCCTCATCGACGTCGTCGCCGCCTACCAGTCAGTCGTGCCCCCGCCGCCAGCGGCGGACTTCGCGGTGTCGCTCTCACCGGCGCAGCTGACCACCCAGGCCGGCTCCGCCGCCAGCACCACCGTGACGATCACCCCGCTGAACGGCTTCACCGACGACGTCGCCCTGTCCCTGTCGGGGGCCGGCGCACCCACGACCTGGAGCTTCTCCCCCGACGTCGTGCCCGGAGGCACCGGGAGCTCCACCCTCACCCTGACCACGACGGCATCGACACCCGTGGGCAGCCAGGGGCTGACGGTGACCGCGACGAGCCGCGCCCTGACCCACGCCGCGAACGCCACCCTCGAGGTCACCGCACCACCGCCGCCGCCACCACCACCGGACTTCGAGATGCAGCTCACTCCGGCCCGGGCCACGGTCGTGGCCGGGCAGAGCACGTCCTTCACCGTGCAGGTCACGCCCGTGAACGGGTTCGCGGACGACGTGGCGCTGTGGCTCACCGGAGCCCCACCCTCGTCGACCTGGAGCTTCACGCCCACCACCGTCACCGGCGGCACCGGCACCTCGACCCTCACCGTGACCACGACGGCCTCGACCCCCGTGGGCAGCCAGGGACTGACGGTGACCGCGACGAGCGGTGCCCTGACCCACGCCGCGAACGTCACCCTCGAGGTCACTGCGCCGCCGCCTCCGCCGCCGCCGTCACCGCCGCCGCCCACGACGACGCTCTACTTCTCCACGCTCGGCAACACCTCCCCACCGGGAGTCGCCGGGACGGCGGACGACGCCGATGTCTACGGCTGGAACGGTGCCACGTTCGCCCGCCTGGTCGACGCGAGCGGCACCGGCAGCCTCGGCCTTCCGGCCACCGCCAACGTGGACGGTTTCGACCGGGTTGACGACACCCACTTCTACCTGTCGTTCAGCAACGCCTCGACCGTCGTACCCGGCCTCGGAACCGTCCAGGACGAGGACGTCGTCTACTACTCCAACGGCACCTGGTCGGTCTGGTTCGACGGGACGTCACGCGGTCTCGCGGCCGACAACCTCGACCTCGACGCCGTCACCATCGACGGCGGCACGTTGTACTTCTCCACCTTCGGCAACACCAACCCACCAGGTGCCGGCGGAACCGCGGACGACGCCGACATCTACCGCTGGAACGGCGCGAGCTCCTACACCCGGGTGTGGGATGCCTCCGCGCACGGCTTGGCCTCGGCCGCCAACGTCGACGGCGTGGTGCGTGCGGGCACCTCGCGCCTCTACCTCTCGTTCGCCGCCACCTCCACGACCGTGCCCGGGGTGGGCACCGTCCAGGACGAGGACGTCGTGGTGGAGGACTTCGGCGCGTGGTCGGTCTGGTTCGACGGCACCGCCCGCGGTCTCACCGCGAACAACCAGGACATCGATGCCTTCGACCTGCCGTGAGGCCGACCACGCCTCGAGCCCAGGGGCGTCCGGCTACGGGCGGCGTCGGATGTTCGACCGTCGACGGCGGACGAGTTCCAGGCGGTGCACACACATAGACGCCAGTGCACGGTTCGGTCACGTCGGCGGTGTTTCGAGGGCCCGCTCGACGAGGGCGGCGACCATCCATTGCTGGAGGGCGCTGACTTCTGCGGGCGCGAGTCCGGCGACGTCGCTCAGCCACACGCGGGTCTCGATGCCACATGCGGCGCGAAGGGCCAACGCAAGGCGGTGGACGCCTTCCTCACCGATCGACTCGGCGACGGGCGCGAGCGCATCGAGGAACCACACGATGGCGCGGCCCTGGCGCAGCGGCAGCTCGTGCGGCACCTCGCCCAGCGAGAGCCGCAGCATCGCACGCTGCTGCGGCTCTCTCTCCTGCACGCGACCGATGACGAAATCGGCGACGACGGCCACCCGTTCGTCCACGGCTTCCGGCGGTGGGTCGGGGAGGACCGACGCGGCTCCTGTCTCCGGGTATGCCGCGGCGAGAAGCTCGGCCTGTGACGCGAAGTAGCGGTAGGCGGTGGGGCGAGAGATCCCGGCAGCCTCTGCGACCTCCTCCACACGGGGCGTGTCGCCCGCCGTGATCAGCTCGCGCGCCACAGCGATCAGCTGGTCGCGGGTGCGTTGCTTCTGCCGCGTGCGACCCGACTCGAGGTAGTCCATTGACATGCCTTTCATGATATGCGACTCTCATTACGAGACTCAAGTCTCATGAAGAACGGAGTGTCAGATGAACGAGAGGACGACGCTCGCGCCGGTGATCCGCAAGGCAGGCGAGGGCGAGAAGCGATGGTTCTTCGGCGGTGGAGTCTTCACCTGGAAGCTCAGCAGCGCAAACGAGGACATCGGCCTGTGGCAGGTCGACATGGTCGAGGGCAAGTGGACCCCGGTCCACACGCACCCGGTCTCGGAGTCCCTGTGGGTCCTCGAGGGGCAGATCCAGTACCGCATCAACGACGACGAACACGAACTCGGTGCCGGCGACTTCGTCATGGTGCCCGCAGGCGTACCCCACGCCTTCATCGTCAAGAGCGCAACGGCCAAGGTGCTCGGCATCCAGCCGACCTGCGAGTGCGAGCCCTTCTACCGCGGCGCCAGCGAGCCATTCGAAGGATCGGCGTGCATCGTGGACTTCGCCAGGATCGCGCAGAGCGCCCAGGAGAACGGCGGCATCGAGATCGTCGGACCCCCACCGTTCTAGTGCGCACCCAGCTGCCGCCGACAGCGTGCGTGGCAGCCGCGCGAAGGCCGTGGCCCCGTCGGCACCGAACTGCCGCGCCGCCGCTCCCGTGACCGATTCACGCTGACATCCAGCGTACGCGTCCTGCGTTGGAGGTGACGTCCGACGGGATCAGTTGATCTTGATGTGCACGTGGTCGTAGTGGTTGGCCGTGGCCGATCCGCGGTCCGACATGGACCGGAACCCCTCGCTCGAGCGCTCGATCGTCCAGATCCGCTGGCTCCAGATGATGTCGAAGAGGTCGAGCTCGGCGCGCTTGGCGTACAGGAAGTCCGCCAGCCGCTGGCCGGTGCCGGAGTCGGGCACCATGAAGTCGATGGCCTCGCCGTTGACGTGCTCGCCGTGGCCGTCCTGGCCGCCGTACGTGGTCAGCTCGGGGAAGGCCGCGCAGGCGGCGCGGTAGACCTTGACCGCGGCAGGCTGCAGACCCGCCTCGATGCTGGAGCCGTCGGGGCACGGCGCACTGCTGAGCCCGCGCTCCGTGGGCGCCTTCTTCTTCGACAGGTAGTCCGCGGTGACCCAGCGCGGGACCTTGCCGACCAGCACCTCGGCGAACCCGGCGATCCGGCGACCGGTCACCGGGACCCGCTTGCCGGCGTCGAGCAGCCCGACGGTGCGGGTCTTCTCCCGCGGCTGGGTGCGCACGTCGAGGTCGGCGGTCGTCCAGAGCCGCCCGGTGGGCTTGGCGACGCGGTGGCTGACCAGCGGGGCCCGGTCGGTGGAGCGGGTGGTGCCGAGCTCGCGCTCCTCCGCCGCTGCGCCCGTCGGCCCGCTCGTGCGGGCCAGCCGGCTGGTCTCGGCACCCAGGGAGGCGCTGGCGCTCCCGAAAGCCGCGGGGGCGGGTGCGGTCGAGAATCCGCTGGTGGCCACGCCGGTCCCGACGACGAGCGCGGTCGCCAGGGGCGCCGTGACCAGAGCCAGGCGACGGCGGCGGAAGACGGTCTGGAACGAGGCGGACCTGGTGGGCTCCAGCAGGTGGCGGCCTCGGTGCTGGCCTCGGGCGTGACCTCGGGGCACGGGGGGACGTCCTAACGAGTGCGGGGGCGAGAAGGTCCGATGCAACCACGGACCCCCCGCCCGGCCCAAACCGGGAGACCCACCCCGGGGGGTGACGATGGCCACGTGAGCCCGGTCACCATGGCTCTCCACCAGGACCCGCGGGGTCGGCGGAGGTCAGCCGCCGCTGGTCTCCGAGGCCTCCTCCCGGAGGACCGCACCGGTCCCGTCGGTGTCCGCCAACCACCCCTCCGGCAGCGCCACTGCCTTGCGCGGACCTCCCTGGCGTCCGCGGGGAGTCCCCAGCTCGGCGACCGGGAACTCCGCCGACGGGTCGAGCCGCGCGAGCCGCTCGTCGAGCTCGGCCAGGGTGCCCACCAGCGCCAGGTCGCGGCGTACGTCGCCGCCGGCCGGGAAGCCCTTGAGGTACCAGGAGACGTGCTTGCGGAACTCCTTGCAGCCGCGCTCCTCCCCGAGGTGCAGGCTGAGCAGCTCGGCGTGCCGGCGCATCATCGCGGCCACCTCGCCCAGCCGGGGCAGGGTCGCCACCGGCGTGCCCGAGAACGCCGCCGCCAGGTCGCGGAACAGCCAGGGTCGGCCCAGACAGCCGCGCCCGACCACGACGCCGCGTGCGCCGGTCTGCTCGACCATCCGCAGGGCGTCCGCGGCCTCCCAGATGTCGCCGTTGCCCAGCACCGGGAGGTCGACGTGCTCGACCAGGCGCGCGATCGCGTCCCAGTCCGCGGTGCCGGAGTACCCCTGCAGGGCCGTACGCCCGTGCAGGGCGATCGCCGCCACCCCGGCCGCTTCGGCGATCCGGCCCGCGTCGAGGTAGGTCAGGTGGTCCTCGTCGATCCCCTTGCGCGTCTTCATCGTCACCGGCACGTCGTAGCGGGCCGCTGCGGCCACTGCGGCCTGCAGGATCTCCCCGAGCAGGGTCCGCTTCCACGGCAGGGCCGCGCCACCGCCCTTGCGGGTGACCTTGGGCACCGGGCAGCCGAAGTTGAGGTCGACGTGCGCGACGCCGTACTCGGCGCACAGGATCTCCGTGGCCCGGCCGACGTAGTGCGGGTCGGTGCCGTAGAGCTGGACCGAGCGGATCGACTCCAGCTCGTCGAAGACCAGCATCTGGCGGGTGACCGGGTCCCCCTCGACGAGGCCACGGCTGGTGATCATCTCGCAGACGTAGAGCCCGGCGCCCTGCTCGCGGCACAGGCGGCGGTAGGCGGCGTTGGTGATCCCGGCCATCGGGGCCAGCACCACCGGGGTGGGGACCTCGAGGCGGCCCAGCCGGAGCGGAGCGGTGACGGTGGTGACGGAGGTCAGGGCTGGTCCTTCTTCGACTTCTTCTTCTGGTCCTTCTTCTGAGCCTCCTTCTGGGCCTTCTTCTGGGCCGCCTTCGCCGGAGCGATGGTGCCCTTCCAGGTGATCGGCTCGAAGGCCTGGAGCGGGCGGTAGCTCATCGCCACCAGCGTGCCGCCCTCCGGCACCAGGTAGACCAGGCAGGTCGTCGCCGTCTCACCGCTGGTGAAGCCGGCGGGCAGCGGGGTGGAGGGGCACCGCTCGAAGGTGTTGTTGAAGCTCGAGGGCTGGATCAGGGTGTTGCGCGAGGTCAGCGCGAGCAGCGGGACCGCCGTCCGGCTGAGGTCGCCGTCACCGACGTTGCGCACCCGGGCCCGCACGTAGTACGGCCGCGACTTCCGTGTACGTGCGTCCAGCTGGTAGGCGCCGAAGTCGGCGATCCGTCCGGCTCGCACCGAGGTGACCGCCAGCTCGATGACCGAGCTGCGCCGGGTGTTGGGCTCGTAGGCGACCGTCGCCGTCTCGCCGAAGGCCAGCGTCTCCCCCGGCTCGGTCAGGGTGACCCCGTCGGGCACCTCGACGTCTCCCGTGGGCAGGTCCACCGAAGGAGTGGCGGACGCCTTCTCGCCGGACTCCTCGGCTCCGCAGGCTGACAGCGCCAGCCCGGGCACGAGGAGAGCCGCCACGACGGCCGCACGGGCACGCTGGCCGGTCGCGCTCATGGTCACCCGCACAGTGTGCCCGTCCGACGTGCGACCCGTCCGGCGATCAGCGACGTCGACCCGGTCGCCTCCCACCTCAGCACCCGAGGAGACGCTCGGCGAACCACGAGCGGACGCCGGTGAGCGGGATCCGCTCCTGCTTCATCGTGTCCCGCTCGCGCACGGTGACCGCGTCGTCGTCCAGGGTGTCGAAGTCCACCGTCACGCAGTACGGCGTGCCGATCTCGTCCTGGCGGCGGTAGCGGCGCCCGATCGCGCCGGAGTCGTCGAACTCGACGTTCCACACCGTCCGCAGCTCCGCGGCGAGCGCCTTGGCCTTGGGGGTCAGGTCCTCGTTGCGGCTCAGCGGGAGCACCGCGACCTTCACCGGGGCCAGGCGCGGGTCGAGACGCAGCACGGTGCGCTTGTCGACGCCACCCTTGGTGTTGGGCGCCTCGTCCTCGGTCCAGGCGTCGACCAGGAAGGTCATCAGGCTGCGGCTCAGGCCCGCAGCCGGCTCGATCACGTAGGGGACGTAGCGCTCCCCTGCGGCCTGGTCGAAGTAGCTCAGGTCCTGCCCGGAGTGCTCGGCGTGCGTGGAGAGGTCGAAGTCGGTGCGGTTCGCGACCCCCTCGAGCTCACCCCACTCCGAGCCGGTGAACCCGAAGCGGTACTCGATGTCGACGGTGCGCTTGGAGTAGTGGCTCAGCTTCTCCTGCGGGTGCTCGTAGTGCCGCAGGTTGTCGGGGTCGATCCCGAGGTCGACGTACCAGCGCGTCCGCTCGTCGATCCAGTGCTGGTGCCACTCCTCGTCCTCGCCCGGCTTGACGAAGAACTCCATCTCCATCTGCTCGAACTCACGGGTGCGGAAGATGAAGTTGCCCGGGGTGATCTCGTTGCGGAAGCTCTTGCCGATCTGGGCGATGCCGAACGGCGGCTTCTTGCGTGCGCTGGTCACCACGTTGGCGAAGTTCAAGAAGATGCCCTGCGCGGTCTCGGGCCGCAGGTAGTGCAGGCCGCTCTCGTCCTCGAGCACGCCGAGATAGGTCTTGAGCAGCCCGGAGAACTGCCGCGGCTCGGTCCATGCCCCGCGGGTGCCGCAGTTGGGGCAGGCCAGCGTGGTGAGGTCGACCGTGTCCGGGTCGTCGATCCCCTTCTTCTCGGCGTACTCCTCCTGGAGGTGGTCGGCCCGGAACCGCTTGTGGCACGACTGGCACTCGGTCAGCGGGTCGGTGAAGGTCGAGACGTGCCCGGAGGCCTCCCACGTCTGGCGCGGGAGGATCACGCTGGAGTCGAGGCCGACGACGTCGTCGCGCAGCTGGACCATCGAGCGCCACCACTGCCGCTTGATGTTGTCCTTCAGCTCCACCCCGAGCGGCCCGTAGTCCCAGGCGGAGCGGGTGCCGCCGTAGATCTCGCCACAGGGATAGACGAATCCGCGCCGCTTGGCGAGGGAGACGACGTTGTCGACGGCGGTGGCAGGGGGTTTGGCCACGGTGGGGCTCCTCGGTGACAGGCGTGCCCGGCCGCTGGCGGCGGTGGGCGAAGAGCCACCCTATCGAGAGGTGCTCAGCTGGTTCGCCGCGGGAAGGACTCGTTGAGCTCCCCGTCGAGGGCCTCATAGGCCGACGGCTCGTCCAGCGACCGGCTCAGCAACGGCACGGCATGGAGCTTGACCTCGTAGGTGGACAGTGCCCGCCGGTAGCTGCCGACGTCCTGCCAGCGGGTCACCATCACCCACAGGGTGGGGTCGTCGACGTTGCGACCCAGCCGGCCGTCGGCGTACCCGGTGCGCTCGGCGAGCACGCCCAGGGCCTTCTCCAGCCCGTTGCGGAACTCCTCGCCCTCCATCTCGGGCACGCGGAACCTGTTCACCACCAGCACGCGACGACCCTAGCCCCGGGAGCCCGCGGGCGCCCGAGCACCTCGGACTTGACAATGATTCTCATTGCAGATGAGAATCATTCTCATGTGGAGACGTACCCACCTCCCCCTCGCCCTGCTGCTGCCGGTGGCGAGCCTGTCCGCCTGTGCGGCCGGCACCGGCGAGGGCGACGTGGTCGCCTCCTTCTACCCGCTGGAGTACGTCGCCGAGCGCGTGGTCGGGGACGAGGCGACCGTCGCGAACCTGACGCCCGTCGGCGTCGAACCGCACGACCTCGAGCTCTCCCCGCGCCAGGTCTCCACCCTGACCGGTGCCCAGGTGGTCTTCTACGAGCAGGGGCTGCAGCCCGCGGTGGACGAGGCCGTGGCCAACGACCCTCCCGGGCGGGTGGTCGACGCCGCCGAGGTGGTCGACCTGCGCGACGGCGACCCCCACTTCTGGCTCGACCCCACCCTGCTCGCCGAGGCCGCGGACGCGTTCACCCGGGAGATGAGCGGCGCGGACCCCGACCACGCCGCCGGCTACGAGGCGCGCAACGAAAAGCTGCAGGCAGACCTGAGCGCCCTGGACGAGGAGTTCCGAGCGGGGTTGCGCGACTGCCGGACCCGCACGGTCGTGGTCAGCCACGACGCCTTCGAGTACCTCGGCGCGCGCTACGACCTCGACGTGCGGCCGATCGCGGGGCTCTCCCCCGACGCCGAGCCGTCGGCTCGGCACCTCGCCGAGCTGGCCGACGTGATCCGCGACGACGGCATCACCACGGTGTTCAGCGAGCGCCTCGCCAGTCCCCGGTTGGCGAACACCCTGGCCGACGACCTGGGTGTGCGGACCGGCGTCCTGGACCCGCTCGAGGGGCTGGACTCCGAGAGCACGGACGCCGACTACCTCAGCGTGATGCGGGAGAACCTCGAGGCGCTGTCCGACGCCGGAGGCTGCTCGTGACCAGCGGCGAGCGGACGGACGAGCCGGTGCTGGAGCTCGCCGACGTCGGGGTGACCCTGGGGGGCCGGCCGATCGTGCGTGGGGTGGACACCACCGTCCGCGGCGGTGAGGTGGTCGCCCTCCTCGGACCCAACGGGTCGGGCAAGTCCACGCTGGTCAAGGCGATGGTCGGCCTGCACCCGCTGGCGACCGGGCGGATCACCGTGTTCGGGGAGCCGCTGGACCGGTTCCGCCAGTGGCACCGGCTCGGGTACGTCCCCCAGCGCTCGACGAGCGCCCACGGGGTCCCCTCCACCGTCTCCGAGGTCGTCGCGGCCGGTCGACTCTCGCGCCGGCGTCCGTTCCTGCCCGCGCGCCGCGCCGACCGGGTGGCGGTGACCGAGGCGCTGGAGACGGTGGGCCTCGCGGACCGCGCCTCCCACCAGCTCTCCACGCTGTCCGGCGGCCAGCAGCAGCGGGTGCTGATGGCACGCACCCTGGCCGGCCGACCCGAGCTGTTCGTCCTCGACGAGCCCAACGCAGGGGTCGACCGGGAGAGCCAGACGGCCATCGCCAGGGCGTTGGCGGCCCTGCACGACGCCGGAGCGACCATCGTGGTCGTCCTGCACGAGCTGGGACCCTTCGCGGACCTGATCGAGCGCACGCTGGTCCTCGCCGACGGACGGCTGGTCCACGACGGTCCGCCCCTGGACTCCGGGTACCCCGAGGACCACCATCACCACCACCTGCCGACCGGACCGTCCCTGTTGCGGCCGCCCGTGCAGGCTCCTCTGGACGGAGGTTCGTGATGGACCTGCTGCTCTCGCCGTTCATGCTCCGGGCGCTGGTCGCCGCCGCCGTCACCGGGCTGGCGGCCCCCGCCGTCGGCACCTTCCTGGTGCAGCGTCGGCTCGCCCTGCTCGGGGACGGGATCGGGCACGTGGCCGTGACCGGCGTCGCCCTCGGGCTGCTCACCGGGACCTCGCCGACGTTCACCGCGGTCGTGGTCTCGATCCTGGGCGCGCTCCTGATCGAGCTGATCCGCTCGACCGGGAAGGCCACCGGTGACGTGGCCCTGGCGCTGCTCTTCTACGGCGGCATCGCCGGGGGGCTGCTGCTCGTCTCCCTCGCGGGCAACGGTGTCTTCGCCCTGCAGCAGTACCTCTTCGGCTCGATCACCACCATCCCGCTCTCCGCGGTGGTGGTGAGCGTGGTCCTCGCGGTGGTGGTCCTGGTCACGTCGTTCGCGCTGCTGCCGCAGCTGTTCTCCGTCGCCAACGACGAGGACTACGCCCGCACGACCGGACTGTCCGTGCGCTTCTACAACGTGCTGATCTCGGTGCTGGCCGCCGTGACCGTCAGCGTGGCCATGCGGACCGTGGGTCTGCTCCTCGTCAGTGCGCTGATGATCATCCCGGTGGCGACCGCCCAGCAGTTCTCGCGCGGCTTCCGGGTCACCATGCTCGGGGCGATGGCGGCCGGCACGCTCGCGTCGCTGACCGGGGTGACCCTGTCGGCGTTCGTCGACGTCCCTCCCGGCGCGACCATCGTGCTGGTCTCCCTGGCCGGGTTCGCGCTCACCTTCCCGCTGGGGGTCGTCGTCCAGCGGCGCCGCCGGGTCAGGGTTCCCTTCCCCGTCCAGGATGACGTCGGCGACCCCGGGCAGCACGAGACGGTGGGCGAGCCGCACGGTCACGCACACGGACCCGGGTGCGGGCACCCGGCCGTCGAGCACGGCGACCACGTCGACTACCTCCACGACGGACACCGGCACGCGGTGCACGGGAGCCACTATGACGAGCACTGAGCGAGACGCCGGGCCGACGACCGCGGTGGGCAGCCGACCGACCCGGCAACGGCGCGCCATCGCCGAGGTGATGGAGGTCTTCGACGACTTCCGCAGCGCCCAGGAGATCCACGCCCTGCTGGCGCGCCGCGGGCAGAGCGTCGGACTGTCCACGGTCTACCGGGCCCTGCAGGCGATGGCCGAGGCCGACGAGGTCGACTCCCTGCGCACCGAGACCGGCGAGAGCATCTACCGCCGGTGCAGCCACTCCCACCACCACCATCTCGTCTGCCGCCGCTGTGGAGCCACCGTCGAGGTGGAGGGGCCGGCCGTCGAACGGTGGACCCGGTCGATGGCCGCCGCCCACGGGTACTCCGAGGTCAGTCACACCCTGGAGATCTTCGGCACCTGTGGCTCCTGCACCCGCCCCTGACCCGGCGCACCGCGTAGGCTGGAACCGATCCCAGCACCCGGAGGTGCGACATGAGCCACGAGCCCCCGACCGAGCCCGGCACCGAGCCCGCGAACCGGTTCCGTCGGCTGCCCGCCCCGGTGCGGCGCGAGGACCTGCGCACCTCTCAGGACGTCGTCGACCACCCCGAGCCGGTGGGCGAGGAGGACCGGGAGCGCAGCTGGCTGCTCCGCACCGCAGGCGCGCTGTAGGACGCTCGGCTCAGGCGCTCCCGTAGCGCCGGTTGCGCCGCGCATACGTCTCGATCGCCCGCCACAGGTCACGCCGGTCGACGTCGGGCCACAGCACGTCGCTGAAGACCATCTCGGAGTACGCCGCCTGCCAGAGCATGAAGTTGCTCAGCCGCTGCTCGCCGGACGTGCGCCACACCAGGTCGGCATCACCGATCTCGGGGACGTAGAGGTGCTTGGCCAGCGTGCGGTCGTCGATCCGGTCCGGATCGATCCGCCCGGCCGCGACCTCACGCCCGATCGCGCGAACCGCGTCGGTGATCTCGGCGCGTCCCCCGTAGTTGACGCACATGGTCAGGGTCAGCACGTCGTTGCCGCGGGTCAGCTCCTCGGCTGCCTGCAGCTCCTTGACCACCGACCGCCACAGTCGCGGGGACCGGCCGGCCCACCGGACACGGACGCCGAGCTGGTGCATCTCGTCGCGTCGGCGCCGGATGACGTCGCGGTTGAAGCCCATCAGGAACCGGACCTCGTCGGCAGAGCGCGACCAGTTCTCGGTGGAGAAGGCGTACGCCGAGATCGCGCGGACCCCGATCTCGATGGCCCCCTCGACCACGTCGAACAGCGAGTGCTCGCCCTGCTCGTGGCCCGCCGTGCGGGGCAGCCCGCGTTCGGCGGCCCAGCGGCCGTTGCCGTCCATGATGATCGCCACGTGGCGCGGCACCAGGTCGGCCGGGACCTCCGGTGGCGTCGCGCCGGACGGGTGCGGGTCGGGTCGACGCACCACGGGCACGTCGCGGGCCGGACCCCGGCTGCTCCTGCGCACCCCTCACCCCTCGCCGACGTAGGGCATGGAGCGCAGTCCCCGCTCGAGGTGCCAGGAGGTGTAGGCCGCCACCAGCCCGCGAGCCTCCCGCCGGTGTCGCTGCTCGGCCTCGTCCACCGAGGGCCAGTCACCGGCCAGCAGCGCACCGAGGAGCAGCAGCGTCTCGGTCGCGGGGCTGGCTGACCCCGGCACCCGGCAGGTGCCGCACAGCGAGCCCCCGGCTGCCGGGCTGAACGCCCGGTGCGGACCCTCGAGCCCGCAGCTGGCGCAGGCGCTGAACGAGGGCGCGTATCCGGCGACCGCCAGCGAGCGCAGGAGGAAGGAGTCGAGCACGTCGGTCGACCGGTGCTCCCCCGACGCCATCGCGCGCAGCGCGCCGACGAGCAGGAGGTACTGCTGCACCGAGGGCTGCCGCTCCTCGGAGACGAGCCGCTCCGCGGTCTCGAGCATGACGCTGGCGGCGGTGTAGCGGCCGTAGTCCCCCGCGATCCGGGCACCGAACGGCGCGCGGGTCTCGGCCTGCGTGACCACGTCGAGACTGCGGCCCACGGCCAGCTGCAGGTCGACGTGGGTGAACGGCTCGAGCCGCGAGCCGAACCGCGACGACGTGCGCCGCACCCCCTTGGCCACGGCCCGGACGATGCCGTGCTGCCGGGTGAGCAGGGTGATGATGCGGTCCGCCTCGGCCAGCTTGTGCGTGCGCAGCACGATGGCTTCGTCGCTGTACACCGGCATGGGTCCCATTGTCCCCCCTGCGGCGAGCCGACGCGCGAGACCCGCCGCGCTCACGCCCCGCCGGGATCCCCCAGCCGCCCGGCCGGCTGCTCGGACGGCTCGTGGGAGGGCCGCTCCGTCGGCTGGACCACAGGCAGCGACACCGCGAAGGTGGCCCCCTGCCCGGGTGCGCTGGTCACGGTGATCGTGCCGTGGTGCGCGTCGACGATCGTCTTGGTGATCGCCAGCCCGAGGCCGATCCCCGGGATCGACTCGGTGAGCACGTCCTTGGTCCGGTAGAAGGTGTCGAAGACGTGGGCCTGGTCGACGGGCGCGATGCCACGGCCCGTGTCCGCGATCGTGACCACCACCTGCTCGCCGTCCGGTCGCGCGGAGACCGTGACCCGCCCCCCGGGCGGGGTGTACTTGAACGCGTTGCCCAGCAGGTTGTCGATCACCTGCATCAGCCGCTCCCGGTCGGCCTCGATGACCAGGGGTGCCCCGCCCGGCACGGACACGTCGAGCTCGATGCCGGCCACCACCGCGTGCCTGCGCGCGTCGACCGCCGCGCGCTCGACCAGGTCGCACACCGACACCCGCTGCAGGTCGAGGACGGTGGAGACCGACTGCAGCGCCGTGGCGAGCAGGTCGTCGACCAGGCGGTGCAACCTGCGGGCGTTGCGCCGGACCACCTCGAGGTGGTCGCGCACCTCGTGGGGGAGGTCCTCGACGTCGTCGAGCAGGATGTCCACGTACCCGACGATCGAGGTCAGCGGGGTCCGCAGCTCGTGGCTGACCGAGGCGACGAACTCGTCCTTGACCCGGGAGGCGACGACCAGCTCGGTGATGTCGTGGTAGGCGAGCACCGCGCCGCCGAACTCGCCGCTGTTGCGGTGGTACGGCGCGCTGGAGACGGCCAGGGCGCGGCGCTCGGCCGGGTCGCGGCCCACCCAGACCAGGTAGTCGCGGTAGGTCTCCCCCCGCACCGCGCGGACCGCCGGCATCTCGTCGCGCTCCAGGGGCGTCACCCCGTCCGCGGCGAAGACGTAGCCCTCCTGCCCGGCCACCCCGCCGTGGCCGTCGGGATAGGCGAGCGCCAGGAACTCCTCGTGGCGCGGGTTGGTCGAGTCGTAGACGCCCTGGGCGTCGAGCGCGACGAGCCCGACGTCCACGTTGTCGACGATGGTGCGGGTGAGCCGACGCTGCTCGACGGCGTCGGCCATCGACGCCTCGAGCCGCGCCGCGGTGTCCCTGGCTGCGTCGTACTCCTGGCGCCACAGGGTCGCCACCAGCGCCACCGCGGCGGAGCAGATCACCGCCATCAGTGTCATCTGCGTGACCCGCGAGACCGCGTCCACGAGGCTCAGGCCGAGCACCGTCGCTGTCGGCACCACGAAGCAGACCACCACGGCGCCAGTCGTGACCAGGACCCCCCGAGCGCCGAACTGCAGCCCGAGCCAGATGGCCGGGAACACCACGGCGACAGCGATCGCGGTCGGCTCCGAGAGGCGGAAGACGCCCAGGGCCGCGATGTCGAGCACGGGCAGCAGGATGGTCCAGCGGTGGTCGAGCCGGCCGGCCCCGACGAGCAGGGCGCCGGCGGTGGCGACCACGACCACGAGGGACGCCCCCACGAAGTAGCGGTCGAACCCGGTCCCCACCAGCACCCGCAGGAGCAGCTCGGTGAGCACCGGCAGCAGGAAGACCGTCTGGGCAGCACGCGGGTCGGCCCGCTCCCCCGCCAGGAGCTGCCGGATCTCCGAAACCAGGGGTGAGCGCGACGGCATGCCGGCTACCGTCCTCCCGACGATCTGTCGTGTGTCCTCGAAACCCTAGCGCCGACACCCGCCCGTTTTCCGGCGTTTGCCCAGCCTTGTGATCAGCCCTGGAGCCGCTGGGCGGGCGCTCGCTCGAAGCACCGGGCGACGAACTCGGCCGTGAGGGCGTTCAGGCGCTCCGGTCGCCGCCGCCACTCCAGGATCCCCCGCGCCTCGACGAACGTGCTGTCGGGGAGCTCCTCGGCCAGCATCGCCGCGTCCGCCGCGGGATGGATGGGGTCACGGGGGTGTCCCACCACCAGCGCCGGGGCCTCGATCGCGCGCCGCTGGCGGGAGGACGGGGCCACCCGGCCGAAGAAGATGCCGTGGACCGCCGCCGCCATCGGGCCCGGACGCTGGTCGAGGGTGTCCAGCACGATCCCCGCCCAGAACGGCACCACCCCGCGAGGCACCATCCGGGTGACGGCTCGCAGGCCGCGGACCGAGACCGGCAGGAACCGCGAGAGGAAGAGCAGCGGGGCGAACGCCAGGATGCCGGCCTCGAGTGCGTTGTCCAGGACCGGCATCTCCGCGATCAGACCCCGCACGCGGCCGGGCGCGAGGACGGCGACCTCCAACGAGGCGTTGGCCCCCAGCGAGGTCCCGCCGACGACGGCCTCGTCGACGCCGAGCGCGTCCAGCAGGCCGATGACCTGCTCCCCGAAGGCCGTCATGGAGTACACCAGCGGGTCGTCCGGCCGGTCCGAGCGCCCGTGCCCGAGCAGGTCCAGGGTGACCACGTGGGCACCGGCGGCTGCCAGGTGGCGCGCCAGCGGCTGGTGCATCCGGCGCGGCATCAGCTGTCCGTGCAGGAGGACGACCCACCGGTCGCCCCCGCCGTACTCCGTGTACTCCAGACGGTGCCCGTCGTGGAAGAACTGCCCGATCCGCTCCGAAACCAGCGTCATGGGCACACCTTGGCAGGTCCGACCACGTCGTGTGGGCCAGGCCACGCGGCGCCGTGGCCAATGTGCCCCACGGCGGGTGCCGCTGGGACAGAATCAGTCAGGTGAGACAAAGGCCGATCCTCTCCGGGCAGCTCCTGCTGACCGCCGGACTGGTCCTCGGCGTCCTCGTCAGCGGCGCCGTGGCCCTGGAGATCGGGCGCGCCACGGGCGCCATCGCGGCGTGGTTCCCCGCGGTCGGGGTCGGCGTCCTCGCGCTGCTGGTCGCCGACCGGCGGCACTGGCGGGCGCTGAGCGTGGCGCTGACGGGCGCGTTCGCGCTCGCCAACCTCCTGGCGGGACGCTCCGTCCTGGTCTCGGTGCTGCTCGGGACCGCCGACACCGTCGAGGTCCTGCTGGTGGCCGCCCTCGTGGTCCGCGTCATCGGGCACCGCATGCGTGACGTCGTGGACGTCTGGCGGCTCTTCGCCATCGCCACCGCGGGGGCCCTCGTCGCTGGCGTGCTGATCGCGCTGGTCTACGCCGCCCTGCTCGACGGCGGCTTCTGGCGGACCTTCGGGCTGGTGGTCCCCTCCCATGGCACGGCCATCCTGCTGCTGGCGCCGCTGGCCCTCCTGGGGCTGCGCAGCCACGACCGCGGGTGGGCGGCGTCTCCCGTCGAGCTGCTGGCGCAGGTCGCGGCGCTGGCCGCCGCCACGATGGTCACCCTGGCCCCCGGATACCTGACCCTCGGCTTCGCCCCGCTGCCGGTGCTGGTGTGGGCGGCGGTCCGGTTCAGCCCGCGGATCGTCGTGGCCGAGCAGATCGTGTTCGCGATCGCGGTCTCGCTGCTGACCCAGCTCGGCAGCGGGGTGTTCTCCGAGCTCAGCGGCGGTCCCGCCGGCAGCACCCGCTACGCCCAGCTGTACCTCGCCTGCGTGGTGCTGATCGGCGTCCCGCTGGCCGTCGCGATGGAGCAGCGCGACCGCGCCCTCACCCGGCTCGGCGCCAGCGAGCGGGTCTTCCGGCGCAACTTCACCGAGACCCGCGTCCCGATCGCGCTGGTCACCTGCGCACCCGGCGAGGCGCACTTCGCGGAGTGCAACGCGGCGGCAGTCACCCTTCTCGACCGCCCCGTGGAACAGCTCGTCGGGGCGCCTGCGGCCTCGGCCCTGGAGTCTCCTGGGCTGTTCGCGGCCCTCGAGGAGATGGCCGTCGGCAGGCTGACCTGGTGGTCCGGGCCGGTCAGCCTCCCTGGGCGTCCACGCACGCGCCTCGACGCGACGCTGTCGCTGCTCGACCACGACGAGCAGCGCGCCTCGTGCTCGCTGCACCTCGTCGACGTCACCGAGACGCTGGAGCTCCAGGAGCGTCTCCAGGCCGAGCGTGACTACACCCGCGCGGTGATCGACACCGCCAGCAGCATGATCGTCGTCACCGACGAGCGGGGCACCGTGATCGCGGCCAACCCCGCCACCACGGCCGTCACCGGCTTCACCGAGCCCGAGCTCGTGGGGCGGCCCTTCTGGGAGCTGCTGGTCGCCGAGCACCAGCAGCAGGAGACCCAGCTCCTCGGGGATGCGGGGCTGCTGCCCCGCACCGGTGAGGTGCAGCTCCAGACCAAGGACGACGGCCCCCGCCTCGTGGCGTTCTCCACCGAGCCCTACCGCGCCAGCGTGGACGCCGAGATCACCTACGTGCTCTCGGCGACCGACCTGACCGCCGCCCGGGAGAACGCCGGCATGATCGACCACCTACTCCGGTCGGCGCGCACGATCGCGTTCGTGGGCACGGACCTGGACGGTGCGATCACGCTGTTCAACACCGGCGCCGAGCACATGCTCGGTCTCCCGGCGACCGACGCGGCGGGCAGGCACCTGGTCGAGTTCATCGACTCGGCACAGCACCCGCGCGCTCCTGAGGCGTTCGCAGCGATCGTGGACCACGCTGCTGGCGCGCTCACCCCGGAGACCAGGGAGCTCACCTGGCTCCCTGCCGGTCGCGCACCCATCCAGGTGTCGATGACCACCAACCCGGTCACCGACACCTTCGGTCGGCTGATCGGCTACCTGTTCGTCGCGACCGACATCACCGACACCCGCCGCAGCCAGGAGATCCTGTCCACCGCGCTGCAGCGGGAGCGGGAGGTCGTCGCCCGGTTGCGGGACCTCGACCAGGCGAAGGACGACTTCATCTCCACCGTCAGCCACGAGCTGCGCACCCCGATGAGCAGCATCATCGGCAGCGCGGAGATGCTCGGTGACGGCATGGTCGGCGACCTCCTCCCCGCGCAGCAGCGCCTGGTCGACGTGATCTCGCGCAACGGCGACCGGCTGCTGGGGCTGGCCGACGACCTGCTGGTGCTGGCCACCTTCGAGCGTGACGGCTGGGCGGAGCGGGAGCGGGTCGACCTGCGGGCCGTGGTGGAGGAGAGCGCGGACGCGATGGCGACGCCGCTCGCCTCCCGGAAGCTCGCCGTGAGCTACGCGATGCCGTCGATCCCGGTCAGGGTCGACGGCGACTCCTCCCAGCTCGAGCGGGCAGTGACCAACCTGCTCGGCAACGCGGTCAAGTTCACCCCGGACGGCGGTTCCGTCCGGGTCACGGTCGCCGCGGACGAAGCCGGCCGCACGGCCCGGCTCGAGGTGAGCGACACCGGCCTGGGCATCCCCGAGTCCGACCTCGACGCGGTGTTCGGTCGCTTCTACCGCAGTGCGCTGGTGCAGGAGCAGGCGATCCAGGGGTCCGGGCTCGGGCTGGCCATCGTGAGGACCATCGTGGAGAGCCACGAGGGCAGCGTGTCGGTCAGCTCCACCCTCGGCGAGGGCAGCACGTTCACGGTCACGCTGCCGCTGGTCGGCGAGCGTCCGGCCGACCGGTCTGTCGACCCGTCCGGAGACCAGCCTGCCGTCGGGGCAGCGACCGGCGCCGAGCTCAGCCCCGGTTGACCGCGGAGATGACCGCCTTGAGGGAGGCGGTCACGATGTTGGCGTCCAGGCCGACCCCCCAGCGGATGTCGTCGCCGACGGCACACTCGACGTACGCCGCCGCGATCGCGTCCCCGCCCGAGGACAGCGCGTGCTCGTGGTAGTCGAGCACCCGCACGTCGAAGTCCTGCGGCAACCGGTTGACCGCCTCGACGAACGCGGCGATCGGCCCGTTGCCGGACCCGGTCAGCTCGCGGAGCTCTCCGTCGACGTAGACGTTCACGGTCAGCTGGTCCTTCTCACCGGCGGCCGAGGAGGTGTGCACCGAGTTCAGCTTCAGCGGCGCCTCGCGGGTGAGGTACTCGTGACGGAAGGAGTCCCAGATGGCGGTCGCCGACATCTCCCCGCCGTCGCCGTCGGTCTGCTCCTGCACCACCCGGCTGAACTCGATCTGCAGCCTCCGGGGCAGGTCGAGCTTGTGCTCGGACTTCATCACGTAGGCGACGCCACCCTTGCCGGACTGGCTGTTCACGCGGATGACCGCCTCGTAGGAACGGCCCACGTCCTTGGGGTCGATCGGCAGGTACGGCGCCTCCCAGGGATGCTCGCCCACCGGGTGACCGGCCCGCTTCGCCTCCTCCTCGAGCGCCTCGAGCCCCTTCTTGATCGCGTCCTGGTGCGAGCCGGAGAACGCCGTGTAGACGAGGTCGCCGGCGTAGGGGTGACGCGGGTGCACCGGCAGCTGGGTGCAGTACTCGACGGTGCGCCGCACCTCGTCGATGTCGGAGAAGTCGATCTGGGGGTCGATGCCCTGGCTGAACAGGTTCATCCCCAGGGTCACCAGGCAGACGTTGCCGGTGCGCTCCCCGTGTCCGAACAGGCAGCCCTCCACCCGGTCCGCACCGGCCATCATGGCCAGCTCCGTGGCCGCGACGGCGGTACCCCGGTCGTTGTGCGGGTGCAGGCTGATCGTGGTCGACTCCCGCCGGGTGAGCTGGCGGGAGAACCACTCGATCTGGTCGGCGTAGACGTTGGGGGTGGCCATCTCGATGGTGGCCGGCAGGTTGAGGATGATCTCGCGCCCGTCCTCGGGCTGCCAGACGTCGGAGACGGCCTCGCAGACCTCGACCGAGAACGGGAGCTCGGTCCCGGTGAAGATCTCGGGCGAGTACTCGTAGCCGATGACGGTCTGGCCGAGGTTCTGCTCGGCGTACTTCATGAACAGCTCGGTGCCGCGGACCGCGATGTCCTTGACCTCGTCGCGACCGGCGCGGAAGACGACCCGGCGGAACAGCGGCGCCAGGGCGTTGTACAGGTGGATGTTGGCGTGGTGGACCCCGACCAGCGACTGGGTGGTGCGCTCGATCAGGTCCTCCCGGGCCTGGGTGAGGACCGAGATCGTGACGTCCTCGGGCACCTTGTCGCGCTCGATGAGCTGGCGGACGAAGGCGAAGTCGGTCTCGCTGGCCGAGGGGAACCCGACCTCGATCTCCTTGTAGCCCATGGCGACCAGGAGGTCGAACATGCGGTGCTTGCGCTCCGGCGACATCGGGTCGATGAGGGCCTGGTTGCCGTCGCGCAGGTCGGTGGACAGCCAGCGGGGAGCGTTGGTGATCTGCCGCTCCGGCCACGTGCGGTCGGGGAGCTCGACCGGGGGGAAGGGGCGGTACCGCTCGACGGGCATGCCGCTGGGTCGCTGGGTGTTGGCGAATCCTGAGTGCTGCAGGGTCATGGTGGTCTCTCGCTGGAGGTGACTGGCGCCGGCGTACGCGAACTCTCCGCAGCGAGGGGTCCGGCTGGATCAGACCTCGCGGCGGCGACCAAGGAGCAGGCTCAGGCGCGACATGACCCTCTCACCCTAGCAGCGCTCAGGGTCGGCGAGGGAGCCGCACGGTGACGGTCGTCCCCTCCCCCTCCACCGAGGACACCGCGACCGTTCCTCCGTGCCAGTCCACGACGGTGCGCACGAGCGACAGCCCGAGCCCGGCTCCCTGGATCTCCTCGGCCACCGAGAGCGAGGAGCGGAAGAAGCGGGCGAAGAGCCCCTCCTGGTCCGCGACCGGGATGCCGATCCCGGTGTCGGTGACGGTGAGCACGACGTCGGGCTCCTCGAGGGTCACCGTGGCGGTCGCTCGGCCACCCTGCCGGGTGAACTTCACCGCGTTGCCGAGCAGGTTGACCACGGCCCGCTCGAGCTGGACCCGGTCGGCGAGGACCGGGGGCAGGCGGGGCGGTGCGACCACCCGCACCTCGACACCCCGCTCGACGGCGAGCGGGCCCACGACCACGTGCGCGTGGCGCGTCACCTGCGCCAGATCGACCGGCAACCGCTCCGGGTGGACCACCTCCGCGTCGTACGCCGAGAGCATCAGGAGGTCCTCGACCAGCGCGTGCAGCCTGGCCACGTTGCGCTCGATGACCGCCAGGCCCCTCGCGACGTGCGGAGGCAGGGTCTCCTCGTCGCTCTCCGCGAGGAGCTCGAGATGGCCCACGATGCTCGTCAACGGGGTTCGCAGCTCGTGGGAGACCGTGGAGACGAACGCGTCCTTGGCGCGATCGAGCTCACGCAGGCGCTGCATCGACTCGCGCTGCTCGTGCAGGGCCTGCAGCCGCACCAACGAGGAGACCAGGTCGTGGGCGATGCCGGCACAGACGACGAGCTCTCGTGGGTGCCAGGCACGCGGCGAGACCGACTGGACCAGCATCCAGCCGACGACCTCGTCGCCCACGGCCAGCGGGACCGCGGCGAGTGCGCGCATGCCCAACGCACCACGGATCTCCGCCCCGGTGGCGGCGTCCATGCGCTGGTCGGTCTCCACCTCGTCGACCCGCAGCGGCTCCCCACGCTGGGCGGCCTCGATGAGCAGCGCGGCCAGTCCCTCGGGCAGGTCCACGAACGAGACGACCCGCGGCAGGGCGCCGATCCCCGCGGACGCGCTCCAGGTCCCCTGGACCGCCGAGTAGCGACCGGCGTCGACGGGCAGGACGTCGCACCGGTCGGCGTCGACGGCGCGACCGGCCGAGGCCGCGGCCCGGGTGACCACCTGGCCGGACGCCAGGTCCTCACCGAGGGCTCGGTGCAGGGCCTCGGCGACCGCGGGCTCGTCGGGCAGGTCGAGCAGCTGGGCCCGGGCCGAACCGAGCTCCCGCACCGTGTCGAGGTCACCGACGCGTTCGCCGGCGCCCCACCGTCCTGCAGCCTCGGCGGCGCGGCGCCGGGCACGCTCGCGGCGCAGCTCCCGGCGCAGTCGTCGGAGCTCGGCGTCGGTGTCGGTGTCGGCGGACCCGGTGTCGGCGGACCCGGTGCGGGATGAGATCAGGTCCATGACGGCCCAGTGTGCCGCGCCGGTGCCGCTCGCGGGAGTCCGGGTTTCGGCCTGCGGGCCGGTGTCCGGTTTGCGAGGTCGATTTCGCCGGCAGATGCCGGGTATGTGCCGGGGCCGGCCTAGACGCTTGGCATGATCCACCCCATGGCGCGGTTGCTGGTCATCCACCACTCCCCCACCCGCTCCCTCGCGGCACTCACCGAGGCGGCCCTCGCCGGCGCCCGGGACGACGAGATCGAGGGCGTGGAGGTGGCCGTGGTGGAGGCGCTGGCCTTCGCTCGCGGCGAGGCGGGGGCCGAGGAGCTGCTGGCGGCCGACGGCTACCTCATCGGGACCACGGCCAACTTCGGCTACATGAGCGGAGCCCTCAAGCACGTCTTCGACGCCACCTTCCTGCAGATCGGCGGAGCGCTGGCCGACGACGGCAGCGGCGCACCCTCCGAGGGCGACACCGCGCGCCGGCCGTTCGGGCTCTACGTGCACGGGCGCTACGACACGACGGGGGCGGTCCGATCGGTGCTGTCGATCACCTCCGCGCTCGGCTGGCGACAGGCCTACGACGTGCTCGAGGTGCTCGGTGAGGTCGACGAGCCGGATCGGGTCTCGGCGTACGAGCTCGGCGGTACGATCGCCGCGTTGCTCGCCCCGTGATCCGACCGAGGAGTGACCGGCCCGCCCGGTCCGCCGCGCCCACCACGCAGGAGAAGCCCAGGTGCTCCGCCGTCCCCTCCGCACTCCGCCGCGGTGCCCACGGTCGGTGACGCCGCTGGCCGTGCTGGGCGCGGCGCTGGTGCTCACGGCCTGCTCGGCGCCCCTCCAGCCGCGGACGGCCGCGGACCGCAGCACTCCTCCGGAGCTCGGGGCCTGCTACGCGCTGACCCCCGAGGACACCCGGGCGCCGAGCAGTGCCACCGAGCCGGTGCCGTGCAGCGAGCCGCACACCGCGGAGACCTTCGCGATCGGCACCCTTCCGGCCGAGACGGGTGAGTCCTACACCGCTACCGACCACGGCCGCTGGATCTATCCCCGGTGCGAGCGTGCGTTCGAGAAGTTCCTCGGCATCGACGAGTCCCTGTCGCTGCGGGTACAGCTGAGCTGGGCCTGGTTCCGCCCCTCCGAGCGAGGCTGGGAGGACGGTGCCCGCTGGTACCGCTGCGACCTGGTGGGCGGCACCGCGGACGCCCGGACCTACCGCCCGCTCCCTGCCACCGGCAAGGGACTGTTCGCGGCCAGGCCCCCCGACCGCTGGCTGACCTGCGCCCGAGGGGAGAGTGTCGCCGGCTCCACCCAGGTCCCCTGCTCCGAGCCGCACGACTGGCGGGCGGTGACCACGATCAAGGTGGGGCAGCCCGCGGACGAGTACCCCGGCGACCGCCTGGTCCAGGTCACGACCCGCGACTACTGCTCGGACTCGGTCGGCGCGTGGATGAACTACCCCGTGGACTACGAGTTCGGCTACACCTGGTTCCACGAGGCCGAGTGGCAGGCGGGCAACCGACGCTCGGTCTGCTGGGCACGGACCGACCAATGAGCCCCACAGCCGCGCACCCCGTCAGCACGCCAAGCGTGCTGCTCGTGCTCCTCGTGCTCGCCGTGGGCTCGGCGTGCTCCGGAGGTGACCCGGGAAGTGCACCCACGCCCGGTTCCGGGGCCTCGGTCACCTCGGCCCCGCCGCCGCCTGCACCGCCCGAGGTCGGGGAGTGCCACGAGCTCACCCTGGCGGAGGCGACCGACCCGGTGGCCGCCGAGACCAGGGTGCCGTGCGCCCGGGAGCACCACGCGGTCACAGTCGGCGTCGGCCGGGTCCCGGCGCTGGCCGACGGTCACCTGCTCGCGGTGGACTCCCCCACCGTGCGTGCGCGCATCGCCGCCGCGTGCCCGCCCTTGCTCGCCCGCTACGTGGGCGGCGAGGAGACGACCAGGCGGCTGAGCCGGTTCGAGGCGGTGTCGTTCGCGCCCTCGCTGGCCCAGGCCGACGCCGGCGCGGACCGGTTCCGTTGCGACGCGGTCGCGCTGCGCCGCGAGGGCGAGCTGCTCCCCCTCCCCCGGCGCATCGAGGGCGTGCTCGACGCGCCGGACGCCCTCGACAGGTTCGGCACCTGCGGGACCGCGGCGCCCAGCGCCCGCACCTTCGAACGGGTCGCCTGCTCGGAGAAGCACTCCTGGCGCGCGGTCGACGTCGTCGAGATCCCGAAGTCCACGCGCTACCTGGCCGAGGACGCCACCGCCGCCGGCGACGCCGCCTGCAAGGACGTCGCCGCCGACCGGGCCGCCGGCGCCCTGGAGTTCACGTGGAGCTTCGAGTGGCCGACCCGACCGCAGTGGGCGGCCGGGCAGCGCTACGGGTACTGCTGGGTCCCCACCACCTGAGCGCCCGACCGCCTCGTTGCGACCGGGTCCGCTCAGCGCACCGGGTGGCCGGCTGCCCGCAGCGCGTCCTTGACCTCGGAGACCCGCAGGGCGCCGAAGTGGAAGACGGTCGCGGCCAGCACGGCGTCGGCGCCCGCGTCCACGGCGGGTGCGAAGTGCTCGATGGCACCGGCACCGCCGCTGGCGATCACCGGGACGCGGACCTCGGCCCGGACCTGCCGGAGCAGCTCGAGGTCGAAGCCCTCGGTGGTGCCGTCCGCGTCCATCGCGTTGAGCAGGATCTCGCCGGCTCCCAGCTCGGCGGCCCGGGCCGCCCACGCCACGGCGTCCAGGCCGGCCGAGGTGCGCCCGCCGTGGGTGGTCACCTCGAACCCGGAGTCGGTGCCGGCAGCCCGGCGCGCGTCGACGCTGAGCACGAGCACCTGGTTGCCGAACCGGTCGGCGATCTCGGCGACCAGCTCGGGTCTGCGGATGGCAGCGGTGTTGACCGCGATCTTGTCGGCCCCGGCACGCAGGAGCCGGTCGACGTCCTCGACGCTGCCCACGCCGCCGCCCACCGTGAGCGGGATGAAGACCTGCTCCGCGGTGCGCGACACGATCTCCATCGTGGTGCGCCGGCCCTCGTGCGAGGCGGAGATGTCCAGGAAGGTGAGCTCGTCCGCGCCCTCGGAGTCGTAGAGGCGGGCGAGCTCGACCGGGTCGCCCGCGTCGCGCAGGTGCTGGAAGTTGACTCCCTTGACCACCCGACCGGCGTCCACGTCCAGGCACGGGATCACTCGTACGGCGAGGCTCATCGCGGGCGCCCCGGCCAGGTGAGCCGCAGGGCGTCGTCCAGCGTGAACCGTCCCTCGTAGAGCGCGGTGCCGATGATCGCCCCCTCCACCCCGTCCGGCACGAGGCCCATCAACGCCTCGAGGTCCGCGAGCTCGGTGATGCCGCCCGAGGCGACCACGGGCCGCTCGGTCTCCGCGCACACCGCACGCAGCAGGTCGAGGTTGGGTCCCTGGAGCATGCCGTCCTTGTTCACGTCGGTGACCACGTAGCGGGCACACCCTTCGGCGTCGAGCCGGGCCAGCACCTCGAAGAGGTCACCACCGTCACGGGTCCAGCCCCGCGCCGCCAGGGTCCGGCCACGTACGTCGAGCCCGATCGCGATCCGGTCGCCGTGGGTGGCGATCGCGCTCGCGCACCACTCGGGCTGCTCGAGGGCGGCGGTGCCGATGTTGACCCGGCGGCACCCCGCGCGCATGGCCGCCTCCAGCGACTCGTCGTCGCGGATTCCTCCGCTCATCTCGACGTCGATGTCGAGGGTTCCGACGATCCTCGCGAGGAGGTCGCGGTTGTGGCCCCGACCGAAGGCAGCGTCGAGGTCGACCAGGTGGATCCACTCCGCCCCGGCCTGCTGCCAGCGCAGGGCGGCCTCGACGGGGTCGCCGAAGCGCTTCTCCGAGCCGGCCACGCCCTGGACCAGCTGCACGGCCTGCCCGTCGGCGATGTCGACGGCGGGCAGGAGCTCGAGGTGGTCGTTCATCGGGGGCCTCTCATCGGCGGAACAGGATCGTGTGCAGGACGGGGGCGGCCAGCAGGGTGACGGCCAGGGCCAGAGTGCGGACGGGCCATCCAGGGAACACCACCCAGACGAGCACGTTGAGCGCGACCAGCAGGGCCACGGTCGTGGCGTTCTGCCGGCGCCGTCGTCGGGCGAGCACCCCCGTGGGCGCCCCGGTCCGGCGCGACCTGCTGCGGGGAAGCAGCCGGGACAGGGCCCGGGTCCGGGCGTCCCGGCGTTCGCGGCGCTCAGCGGTCCGGGCGCGCGCCGCCCGGCGGATCGCCGCCTCGTGCTCGCGCGCCTCCCGGCGGCGCGCCCGCTCCTTGCTCACCGGCGCACCAGGGACCCGACCCAGTTGCGCAGCAGCCGGGCCCCCGCGTCGCCGGACTTCTCCGGGTGGAACTGGGTGGCCGTCAGCGGGCCGTTCTCGACCGCTGCCACGAACCGGTCGCCACCGTGCTCGGACCAGGTGACCAGCGGTGGCCGGGTGCGGTCGTTGGTGCGAAGCGTCCAGTCGCGCACCCCGTAGGAGTGCACGAAGTAGAAGCGCTCGTCCTCGACCCCGGCGAACAGCGCCGACCCGCCTGCGACCTCGACGGTGTTCCACCCCATGTGCGGCACCACGGCAGCCTGGAGACGCTCGACCACGCCGGGCCACTCGCCGCAACCTGCCGACTCGACGCCGTGCTCGACACCGCTGTCGAAGAGGATCTGCATCCCGACGCAGATGCCGAGCACCGGGCGACCGCCCGCGAGCCGCCGGCCGATGATCTCGTCGCCGCGCACCGAACGCAGCCCGTCCATGCACGCGGCAAAGGCGCCGACGCCCGGCACCACCAGCCCGTCGGCCTCCAGCGCCACCGCATGGTCGGCCGAGAGCACCACCGCTGCACCGGCCCGCTCCAGCGCACGTACGACGGACCGCAGGTTGCCCGAGCCGTAGTCGAGGACGACGACCCGGGGGGCCGGGCCGCCGGTGGACGGGTCGGCGGTGCCGCCGGTGACCTCGGTGCTCAGAGCGACCCCTTCGTCGAGGGCACACCCGACTCGCGCGGGTCGAGCGCCACCGCGTCGCGCAGGGCCCGCGCCACGGCCTTGAACTGGGCCTCGACGACGTGGTGGGGGTCGCGACCACCGAGCACCCGCACGTGCAGGGCGATCTGGGCGTGGTGCGCCAGGGTCTCCAGCACGTGCCGGGTCAGCGACCCGACGTACCCGGCGCCGGTGCCGCCGATGGTCACGTACTCCTGGCCCGCGGGCTCCCCGAGGTGCACGCAGTAGGGCCGGCCGGAGACGTCGACAGCGCACTGCACCAGCGCCTCGTCCAGGGGCACCAGGGAGTCACCGAACCGGCGGATGCCGGACTTCTCCCCCAAGGCCTGCAGCAGTGCGTCACCGAGCACGATCGCGGTGTCCTCGACCGTGTGGTGGGCGTCGATGTGGGTGTCGCCGTCGGTCTGCACAGTCAGGTCGAACAGCGCGTGCCGGCCGAAGCTGGTGAGCATGTGGTCGTAGAACCCGACCCCCGTGGACACCTCGGTGCGGCCCGACCCGTCGAGGTCGAGCTCCACGAGGACCTTCGACTCCTTGGTCGCCCGCTCGATGCGCGCTGTCCGGCTCATGGCCTGGTCACCTCCGTCAGGGCGTCCTTGAACGCCGCCATCTCCTCCGCCGTGCCGACGGAGACCCGCAGCCAGCCCTCGGGGCCGGTGATCCTGATCAGCACCCCACGGTCCAGCAGTCCCTGCCAGACTGCCGCACGATCGGTGAACCGACCGAACAATACGAAGTTCGCATCGCTCTGCGCGACCTCGTGCCCCTGCTCGCGCAGCCAGGCGACGGTGCGGTCGCGTTCGGCGCGCAGCTCCCCGACCTGACCGAGCAGCTCCTCGGCGTGCCGGAGCGCGGCCCCCGCCACCGCCTGGGTGACCGCCGAGAGGTGGTAGGGCAGGCGGACCACGCGCAACGCGTCGCACACCTCGGGGGCGGCGGCGAGGTAGCCCAGGCGCGCACCGGCCAGCGAGAACGCCTTGCTCATGGTCCGGGTCACGACCAGGTTGCGGTGCCGGGACAGCAGCTCCAGGGCGGACGGCGTCCCCGCTCGTCGGAACTCGGCGTAGGCCTCGTCGATGACCACCACCCCGAACCCGTCGGTCAGCGTGCACAGCTCGCCGATCACCTCGTGCGGCAGGGCGGTGCCGGTGGGGTTGTTCGGCGAGGGCAGCAGGACCACGCTGGGACGGTGCTCGCCGATCAGCCGGCGGGCCTCGTCGAGGTCGAAGCTGAAGTCCTCGTGCCGCCGGCCCGCGACCCAGGCGGTCATCGCGTCCCGGGCGTACTCGGGGTACATCGAGTACGTCGGCGCGAAGCTGATGGCAGTGCGCCCCGGCCCCCCGAAGGCCTGCAGGATCTGCAGCATCACCTCGTTGGAGCCGTTGGCCGCCCAGACCTGGTCGGGGGTGACCTCGACCCCGGACTCCCGGCCCAGGTAGGCGGAGAGTCCCTTGCGCAGCTCGGTGAACTCGCGGTCGGGGTAGCGGTTCAGGGTCGCGGCGGCGGCCCGGACCGCGGCGGCGACGTCGTCGACGACCGCGGCCGAGGGCGGGTACGGGTTCTCGTTGACGTTGAGCTGCACCGGGACGTCGAGCTGCGGCGCCCCGTAGGGCTCGATGCCGCGCAGCTCCTCGCGCAGCGGCGGCCAGCCGTGCTGGCGGGGAGACCCGCTCACGACGACTCGAAGCGGACGCGCACCGCGGCCCCGTGGCCGGGCAGGTCCTCGGCGTCGGCCAGGGTCCGCACGTGCCCGGCCACCTCCGCGAGGGCGTCGCGGGAGTACTCCACCAGGTGCACGGCACGCAGGAACGAGCGCACCGACAGCCCCGAGGAGTGGCACGCGCAGCCCGCCGTCGGGAGCACGTGGTTGGAGCCCGCGCAGTAGTCGCCGAGCGACACCGGGGCCCACGGCCCGACGAAGACCGCCCCGGCGTTGCGCACCCGGGCCGCGTCGCGGGCCGCGTCCGCGGTGTGGATCTCGGTGTGCTCCGCGGCGTAGGCGTTGATCACCTCGAGTCCTTGGGGCAGGTCGTCGACGAGCACGATCCCGGACTGCACGCCGGAGAGGGCGGTGCGGATCCGTTCCGCGTGACGGGTGACGGCGACCTGCTTGTCGAGCTCGGCCTCGACCTCGTCGGCGAGCCGCAGCGAGTCGGTGACCAGCACCGAGGCGGCGATCGGGTCGTGCTCGGCCTGGCTGACCAGGTCTGCGGCGACGTACGCCGCGTCGGCGGTGTCGTCGGCGAGGATCGCGATCTCGGTGGGGCCGGCCTCGGAGTCGATGCCCACCACGCCCTTGAGCAGGCGCTTCGCCGAGACCGTGTAGATGTTCCCGGGGCCGGTGACCAGGTCGACGCGACGGCACGGACCCGCCCCGTAGGCGAACATCGCGATCGCCTGCGCTCCCCCGACGGAGTAGACCTCGTCGACACCGAGCAGCTCGCAGGCGGCCAGGATCGTCGGGTGCGGCAGACCCCCGTGCTCCTGCTGGGGCGAGCTGGTCAGCGCGATGGAGCCGACGCCCGCCACCTGGGCAGGGACGACGTTCATCAGCACGCTGGACACCAGCGGAGCGACGCCCCCGGGCACGTAGAGCCCGACCCGGTCGACCGGGATCAGCTTGGCCGTCACCCTGGCCCCGGGGCCGAGGTCGGTGACCGTGTCGGACTCGAGCTCGGCCTCGCAGGTGATCCGGAGTCGCCGGACGGACTCCTCCAGACCAGCCCGGACAGCCGGGTCCAGCGCAGCCAGGGCTTGCTGGAGCGCCTCGCGTGGCACGGTGATGTCGGTGTGGTCGACGCCGTCGAACCTCCGCGAGTACTCCAGGACCGCCTCCACTCCGCGCTCGCGCACGTCGTCGCAGATCGGGCGCACGACGTGGAGCGCGGCCTCGACGTCGAAGTCGGCGCGTGGCACCAGGGTGCGGTAGTCGGGGTCGGCGCCGGCGGCGCCGTCCCTGAGGTCGATCCGGCGAATCATGGGCCCAAGTCTAGGTGGGGAGCGTGGGCCGTCCGGACCGCGGTCACCGCACGGACCTCACCGCGCGAGGCTCACAGCGCGAGGCTCGGAGCCCCGCCGGTGACCGGACCGGTCACCGGGCGGATGCGCTGCCGTTTCACCACCGCGATGGTGGCGCCGAAGGCACCCAGGGCCCAGAGCGCGAGGACCACCACCACGGCAGACGCCGAGCCGACGTCGCCGCCGGAGACCAGCTGGCTGGCCAGGTTCGTGTACGCCGTGAGCGGCAGCAGTCCGTTGAGCGTGCGCAACAGGGCGGGGGCGGTCTCGAGCGGGACCACGTTGCCGAGCGCGGCCACCTGCAGCAGCAGGAAGAGCAGGAACAGCGCCACGCCGACCTTGCCCAGGGCCAGTCGCAGGACGTGCGCAAGCAGTGCGAAGCACAGCGCCGCCAGCACGGTGAGCAGCACGAAGCCGACCGTGGAGGCGAGGCTCACCTGACGCACCCACAGGGCCACCAGCACTGCCCCCGCCTGCACCAGGGCCATGCCCAGCACCGGCCCGGCCTGTCGGACCGCGATGCGGCGCGAGGACACGGGGGCCAGCGCGTGCCGCCGTGCGGCTCGGACGTCCAGGCCGAGGGTGGCGGCCAGGGCGGTGAGCCACAGCACCATGGCGACGAGCACGGCCAGCAGCCAGCCGTTGCCGTGAGCGGTGTGCTCGGTGGTGTGCTGCAGGTCGACGGGTTGGCTCACGGTGTCGGCGAGGGCAGTCTGTTCCGAGCTGGAGTAGGTGGGGCTCTGGGCAGCTCCCTGGGCGAGCCCGCTGCTCAGCGACTGGGCACCGTCGTTGGTGGAGTCGGTGCTGGAGCTGAGCGTCGCACTCCCCGCGGCAAGACTGGTCCCGGCCGCCGCGCTCTGGTCGGCGCCCGTCGCCAGGGTTCGTGCGGAGTCGTCCGCCGTCGCCGCCCCGGTGGCCACCGAGGCCGCTCCGGTCGACAGGTCGGACGCGCTCGAGGTGAGCCGGGCGGCCGAGGAGTCCAGCGACCCCGCACCGCGGGCCAGGCGCCGCTCGGCGGCCGCGAGGCCCGCGGCCCCGTCGGCGACGCCTCCGGTGGCCCGGGCGACGCCCCCGGTGGCGCGGTCGAGGACCCGGGTGGCCAATGCCAGGGCCAGGGCGCGTCGGTGGGCACGACGCAGGTCGGCGCAGAACTGGAGGGAGCCGCCGGCTGCCCGGCACCTGACCGTGAGGTCGCGCAGCTCGAGCCGGAGCACGCGGACGCCGTTGGCCAACCGTCCAGCACCGGAGGCGACCTTGGCGGAGCCGCGCGCCACCGTGCGGGTCCGCCCCGCGAAGTCCTCGCCACGTCGGGCCAGGTCGCGTGCGCTGCGAGCCAACGCGTCGGCACCGCGCTC
This sequence comes from uncultured Actinomycetota bacterium, assembly GCA_963815595.1. Taxonomy (GTDB): domain Bacteria; phylum Actinomycetota; class Actinomycetes; order Propionibacteriales; family Nocardioidaceae; genus Marmoricola. Next base: position 1,809,223 of record CAWFHA010000007.1, read on the forward strand.
GAGCGAGCGCGCGCCCCGGGCGAGCTCCTCGGCTCCTTGGGCGACCGAGACCGTGCCGGCGGCCACCTCGGCCGTGCCGGCGGCGAGCGCCTCACTGCCGGCGGCCACCTCGTCCAGTCCCGAGGCCAGGCTCTCGGCCCCGCTCTCGACCTGGTCGGCGCCCGCGGTCAGCTGCTGGGTGCCGTCGGCGAGCTGGGCGGCGCTGTCGGCCGCCTTCTGGTTGGACTCGGCGATCTGGTTGAAGCCGCCGTAGACGTTCTTCAGGTAGTTCTGTGTCGACTGGTTGCCCAGCGCGGTGGCCGCGGCCGCGGTCACCTGCTCGCTGATGTAGGGCACGGTGGTGCTCGCGGCCCCGTTGCTCTTCAGGGTCAGCTGGCCGCGCACCGGCTTGTCCGAGCTCGTGGACACCAGGGAGCTGGAGAAGTCCGAGGGGATGGTGAGCACCGCGTAGTACTGGCCGCGGCGCAGCCCCTCGGTGGCGTCGTCGCCCGTGGTCAGGGTCCAGGCCAGCTGCGGGTCCGCGTCCGTCGGGTCGGTCAACGAGGCGGCGAGCGCTCGGCCCGCTGCGACCGTGCTCGGCTTGGTGACGATCTTGTCGTTGTTGACGATGGCGACCGGCACGCGGTCGAGCTTCTGCTGCCGGTCCGCGGTCGACCACACCAGCACCAGTGCCGCGACCAGTGGGAGGAGCAGGCCGATGCCGGTCACCCGGGTCCACCGCCTGCGGACGTCCCGCCGCACGGCCTGCTGCTCGGTCATGGCCTGCCTCCGATCCGTTGGTCCCCTGCGCCGTTCCCTGCGCCGTCCACTGCGCCGTCCCCTGCGCCGTCCACTGCGCCGTCCCCTGCGCCGTCCCCTGGGCCCTCACCTGCCCTCGTCACCGCGCCCTGACCGGCCAGCTGCGGGTCGCGCCTCGTCGTCCCAGACATCGCGGCACCCTCTCCGTCACCCTCACCGAGGACCACCACGGCGGTCCCGCGTCGGGCCAGCTCGTCCGCGAGCCGGTCCAGGGCGGCGCGCTCGGGGGGAGCGACGCCGTCGACACCGACGACGACCACCAGCTGCGTGCCCGCGGCCAGCGCGAGCCCTGCCTGCAGCAGCGCCACCCGCACCACGGTCGTGGTCCGGGTGCCGTCCATGACCGGCCCGAGCGCAGCGTGCAGCTCGCCCACCAGGGCCGTCGCCCGGGACGCGAACCGGCTCCGCTGCCGGACCGAGAAGCTCATCAGCCGCGCGCGGGCGCGCACCGCTTCGCCCAGGTCGGCCGGCACGACCGGGCCGGCCAGGTCGATCACCGTCGCCACCCGGTGGACCGCTTCGCGCTGCTCGGGAAGGAGCAGGCCACCGACCACGAGCTCGCCGTCCGCGGGTCGCTCGCGCCCGGCCAGCACGTAGCCGAGGCGCCTCGCGGTATCGCTGCCGCAGCGGACGTGGGTGACCGCCGCCGGGGGGATCCGGAGGTGCAGCGGCTGCCCGCCGTCGTCGAGGACCAGCCCCCGGGCCAGCAGCGCGACCGAGCCGTGCTCGGCGGCCCAGTCCTCGTACTCCACCTTGCGGTGCAGCGCCGCGCCCTCGACGTCGACCTCGGGGAGGCGACGTTGCAGTGGCCCCGGCAGCCACCAGGCAGCACGGCCGAGCAGCACCAGGACCGCGGGGACCAACGTCATCCGGACGACGAACGCGTCCACGAAGACCCCTACGGCGAGTCCCAGGGCGATCGGCTTGATCGTGGAGGTGCCGCCCGGGATGAAGGCGACGAAGACGCTGGACATGATCAGGGCGGCCGCGGTGACCACGCGCGCCGAGGCCCGGAACCCTCGCAGCACGGCCTGGCGAGCGTCGCCCGACCGGACGTACTCCTCGCGCATGGCCGAGACGAGGAACATCTCGTAGTCCATCGCCAGGCCGAACAGGACACCCATCACGAAGATCGGCAGGAAGCTGATGACGGGGCCGGGCTCCTCGCCCATCAGGTCGATCAACCACCCCCACTGGAAGACGGCGACGACCGCGCCGAGGGCCGTACCCACCGACAACAGGTAGCCCAGCGTGGCCTTGAGGGGGACGGCGATCGACCGGAAGACGACCATGAGCAGCAGCAGGGAGAGCCCGATGACGATCGCGGCGAACGGCACCAGCGCCCCACCGAGGCGCTCGGAGACGTCGATGTTGATGGCGGTCTGGCCGGTGACCAGGATGTCGCTCACCCCGTACTGCTTCTCCCAGCCGGGCGCGCGCTCGCGCAGGCTCGCCACCAGCGCCTGGGTGGACTCCGCGGTCTGCCCGGCCTTCGGGATGGCCTGGATCAGTGCGGTGTCGCCACCTGCGTTGGGGGTCGCCTGGGTGACCGCGACCACGTCCGGCACTGCCTTGATCGCGTCCGCCAGCTTGTTCACGGTGTCCTGCGGGTCGGAGCTGGTGATCACGTCGGCGGCCACCGAGAGGGGGGCGTTGTAGCCCTCGCCGAACGCCGTGGTGATCTTGTCGTAGGTCACGCGCTCGTTGGACCCGACCGGCGCGGTGCTGTTGTCGGGCAGCGCCAGTCGCATGCTGGCGGCCGGCACGGCGGCCAGGCCCAGGAGCGCCAGGACGCCGACGATGGTGAGGAGCGGGAACCGGGTGACCGCCGCGACCCAGTGGCTGGAGAAGGGGGTGCGCTCCCGGAGCGGACGCTTCTTGCGCTGCCACCAGCGGTGCCGCCGCGGCCGGGGGCGGAGCCGCTCGCCGAGCAGGAGCGCGATCGCCGGCACGAGGGTCAGCGCCACCACGACCGCGATCGTGACCGCGCCGGCAGCCGCGAGGCCCATCACGGTGAGCACGGGGATGTCGGCCACAGAGAGCCCCGCCAGGGCGATGACGACGGTGGCACCGGCGAAGACCACGGCGCTGCCGGCCGTGGCCAGGGCGCGGGCCATCGCCTCGGTGGGCGCCAACCCCTCGCCGAGGTGGCGCCGGTGGCGGGACAGGATGAACAACGCGTAGTCGATGCCGACGGCCAGCCCGAGCATCTCCGCCAGGGTGGGGGCGTTGCTGGAGACGGTGGCGAGTGAGGAGAACAGGACGACGGTGCTCAGCGTCACTCCGACGCCCACCAACGAGGAGACGATCGGCATGCCGGCCGGGAGCAGGGCGGCGAAGGTGATCGCGAGGATGACGAACGAGACCAGCAGGCCCAGCAGCTCGGGGACCTTGCTGGGGTCCGCGTTCGACTTGTAGGCGTCGCCGCCCACGCTGGTGGACACGCCTGCCGACGCGGGTGGCCGCGCCGCCTCCACGACGGCGTCGAGCGTCGCCTCCGAGGGCACCTGGTCCGCGAACAGCAGGGCGGCGATCGTGGACCTCTTGTCCGCGGAGACCACCGGGATGCTCGCCGAGAGCGGGTCGCTCACACTGACCCCGCTGACGGCGTCCGTCCTCTTGATGATCGAGCTCACCGCGGCGGCATTGGCCTGGTCCGTGATCGCTCCGGAGGCGGCAGTGACCAACAGCTGGCCGTTGGCGCCGGTCAGCCCGAAGCGGTTGCTGAGCACGTCCTGCCCCTGCTGCGACTCGGTGCCCGGGATGGCCACCGAGTCGTCGTAGTGGTCGCCGACCATGGCCGCGCCGCCGACCACCGCCACCAGGGCCAGGAACCAGCCCGCCAGGACCGCGCCCGGCCGCCGAGCGATCCCGCCCGCCAACCGGTACAAGAAGATGGACACGATCAGTCCGGATGACGCCAGGTCTTGACGGTCATGGTCAGAACCTACGCATCTCGCCGACATCGGGCAGGGGGCCGACGCTGCGGGGGCGTGCTGGTCCAGTCCCTCGGGACCGGACCGGTCTACCTCGGGACACCACTGGTCTAGACAAATATCCGGCGTGTCGGGGGCCCGTCCGGTCGGGCCCGGGGCCGGCACGACGGACTAGGTTGGTGAGGTGACCGAGGTGCCGCTGTTCCCCCTGAACTCGGTGGTGTTCCCCGGTGTGGTCGTCCCCCTGCACATCTTCGAGGAGCGCTACCGGTCCCTGGTCCGGGAGCTGGCCGGCATCGAGAGCGTCTTCGACCGGGTCTTCGGCATCATCGCGATCCGGGAGGGCTACGAGGTCGGGGACCACGGCATGCAGTCGGCACACCGGGTGGGCACGCTCGTGCAGCTGACCGAGGTCGAGGCCTACGAGGACGGCCGGTTCGACATCGAGGTCATCGGTCGCCAGCGGCTGCGGGTGCTCGAGTCCGACGGGAGCGGTGAGTACCTGCGCGGCGAGGTGGAGCTGCTCCCCGACACCGACGAGCCGGACGCCGTCATCGAGGCCGAGCGAACCCTGGCGACCTTCGAGCACTACCGCCAGGTGCTCTCCGAGCTGCGCGGCGGCCCGGTCCTGGCCGGACAGATGCCCGAGGACCCCGCCTACCTCTCCTACGCGCTCGCCAGCACCTGCCTGCTCACCCTCCCCCAGCGCCAGAGCCTGCTCGAGGCGGCCGACGCTCGCGAGCGCCTCGGCATGTTGCGCCGCACGCTGCACGAGGAGATGCGTGCCATGCGGGCGCTGCCCTCGTTGCCGGCCACCGAGGTGGCCCGGACGCGGTGGTCACCGAACTGAGGGGCGGCTGATGGGTCGGCGTCGCGCACCGGGCGGAACCCCGGCCACGGTGGCGCTGGAACGTGCCGGGATCGCCTTCACCCGCCACGCCTACGAGCACGACCCGACCGCGGCGTCGTTCGGGCTCGAGGCGGCCGAGGCCCTCGGTCTGGAGCCCGCAAGCGTGTTCAAGACGCTGCTCGCCGAGGTGGACGGGCACCTGGCCGTGGGCATCGTGCCGGTCACCGGTCAGCTCGACCTCAAGGCACTGGCCGCGGCGCTCGGCGGCAAGCGCGCGGCCATGGCCGAGGTGGCCGTGGCCGAACGAGCCACCGGGTACGTCGCGGGCGGGATCTCCCCCTTCGGGCAGAGACGGCGACTGCCGACCGTGCTGGACGAGTCCGCGTCGACCCAGCCGCGCATCTACGTCAGCGGTGGCAAGCGCGGCCTCGACCTGGGCGTCGCACCCGCCGACCTCGTCGCGTTGCTCGACGCCCGGGTCGCTCCCCTCGCCCGGAGCTGACTACGACAGGTCGAGCCGCACGAGACCGTGCGAGACCTCGCCCTCGCGCCACTCGCTCGCGGCGAAGGAGCTCACCACCGCCAGGTTGTCGGCCAGCTCCGCAGCGTCCTCGCCGCCGTCAGTGCGTGCAGCGTCCGCCAGGGCCCGTCCCCAGTCGCCGTCGAGGTCGACGTAGAACAGCCCCCGCGCCCGGTCGGCCTCGGGCACGGCCTCCTCGAAGCCCTTGTCCCGGCCGAGCGCGCCGTCGCCGAGGAGCTGCTCGGCGTAGTCGGGCGTGCTGGCCAGGGCGACCTTGCCGTCGCCGGAGCGCAGCGTCACCCTCAGGTCGTCCAGCGAGGTGCCGCTGGAGCGCTCCAGCTGGGCCACGACTGCCTCGATCCCCTCGACGTCGCCACGCACCAGGACCCCCATCGAGATGTCCCCAGGCCCGGACACCGAGCCGAGGTCGGGAGGTGGCGTGCCCCCCACGCTGAGGCTGATCGACGACCCGAGCAGCGTCTGCAGGTCCTCGGGGAGGTCGAGGCCGAGGATGCCGCCGAGGAGCTGGGAGCCGCTGCCGGAGTCGGTGAGGGCCTCCAGCGCACCGGGCGGCACGGCCAGGGCCAGGAGGAAGGCGGTGTCCGCCGGCAGCTGGGCCACGTGGTCGTTGACCGTGGTCGACCCCTGGGTCGCCTTGCCGCCGCTGCCGGCCATCGACAGCTCGATGCCGCGGTCGGCGAAGCGCAGCACGGCTGCGGCGCCCTGGAAGTCGCGGTACGCCGCGAGGCCGTCGGCGAGAGACCCACCCTCCCCGGAGTCGCCGAGCTGCTCGGCCAGGGCGTCCAGCGAGCTGGGGCCGAGGTAGGCGTTCATGATGCCGGGGCCGCCGGCCTCCTCGGTCCACCGCTGGTAGTCGGCGTCCTCGGCGAGCGGACGCTTCTCGCCCTGCGCGGCGAGGGACTCGGCATGCACCGTGGAGTCGCTCAGGACGAGGTACTCCCCCGCCAGCGTCCACCCGAAGTCCCCGTCGTCGGCCAGCCCGGCGCACTCCGCGAGGCGGCGGAATCCTGCCCGTGCGTTGTCGGTGTCGCTGACCTGCAGGGCCGCGACCGGCACGGCTCCGCCGTCGAGCAGCGCGCCTCCGATCCCGGCACGCTGGCCGATCCAGGACTTCACGTCCCGGTCGTAGTCCAGCTCGGTGCAGGTGCCCTCGTCCTGCGCCTTCTCGAAGATCCAGCGCATCGGGTCCGACTCGGGCTCGAGCCCCACCCGGTCCCGGAACGCCGGGAACTCACGCAGCGTCCGGATCGCCTCGAGCTTCTGGCCACCGGCCGGGTCCAGGTCGATGCTGACCAGGGCGAAGACCGAGTCGGGCAGCACCTCGGCGGGGCGAGGACCCGCACCGGACAGCGCCTGCCACGCGGCGAAGCCGCCCGCGGCCACGGCCACCACCACGGCCACGGACGCCACGACGGCGACCAGGCCGCGGGTGCGGCGCCGCGTCACCGGCGGTGTCGGCTCGGGAGGGAGCACCTGCGTCTGGTCTGTCATGTGCGTCCTCCGAGGGCCGGTCCGGGTCATTCCAGCGTATCGACCTCGGGCCGCTCGGGGAGTGGTTTGGCCAGGACCCAGAGGTGGACCACCGCCCCGAAGGCCGCCGCGATCGGCCAGAGCAGGGCGATCCCCGGGGCGTGCAGCCGCAGCTGCTGGGAGACCTCCGCCCCCTCGGACATCGAGCGCAGGGCAGCGACCGGGTCGCCGGGCCCCAGCAGGCGGCCCAGACCCATCATCACCACCGCCGCGAGGCCGGCGCCGAGGACGACCAGGACGACGGTGAGCAACGGGTCACGATGTCGCCACGCGAGCAGGAGCACCCCGCTCACCACACCGCCCACCAGGGCGACCACCGCGAACCACCCGTCGACGGCGACCTGCTTGACCAGCTCCTCGGGCGCGACGCTCACCGTCCCGCCGGACCGGGTGACCAGCGGCAGGGTGGTCACCTGCCACCACACGACGGCTCCCAGGACGCCGAGGACGGTGAACCAGGCACCGATCACGGCGGTGTCGAGCAGCGCCGCCCGCCGCGGCGACACCGCGTGCCCCGACACGCTTCCGGAGACGTGGTCACGGGTCACGGCAGCACTCATCCCAGGCACCCGGGACCGAGCAGGTGCTTGAGGTCGCCGTAGAGCGCGGGCGAGGAGGAGACCCGCAGCCGGTCGTCGAGCCGGAGCACCCGGGTCGACCCACGCGTGACCAGCCGGAGCCGGACCTCGGTGGTCCCCGGATGGGTGCGCAGCACCTCCTTGAGCTGCTCCACCACCGGCGGGGTGCACCGGGTCGAGGGCAGGGTGATCAGCACGGGCCCGACCCCCCGGTCGTCCATCACCGGGGTGGACACGGTCTTGCCACGCAGCTCGGGCTGGTCCTTGCCGCGGTCGAGCCGCCCCTGCACGGCCACCACGGTGTCCTCCACCAGCAGGGTGCTGGCGAGCTGGTAGTCGCTGGGGAAGAACAGCACGTCGATCGCGCCCTCGAGGTCCTCGATGGTCACGATCGCCCAGGCGTTGCCGGTCTTGGTGATCTTGCGGGTGACCGCGGTGATCAGCCCGCAGATGGTCGCCGGGGAGTTGTCCGACCGCTCCTCGTCGGTGAGCAGCTGGCCGATCGTGCAGTCCGCCGCGCCGGCCAGCACGTGCTCGAGACCGGTCAGGGGGTGGTCGGAGACGTAGAGGCCGAGCATCTCCCGCTCGTGACCGAGCAGTGTCTGCTTGTCCCACTCCTCGATGTCGGGCACGGTCACGCTGACCCCGAACCCGCCGTCGTCGTCGTCGAGCCCGCCGAAGAGCGAGTCCTGGCCGATGGCCTCGTTGCGCTTGATGTCGACGTACTGGTCCACCGCCAGCTCGTGCACGGCCAGCAGGGCCCGGCGGCGGTGCTTGAGCTCGTCGTAGGCGCCGGCCTTGATCAGCGACTCCACGAGCCGCTTGTTGCACACCTGCGCCGGCACCTTGCCCATGAAGTCCGCGAAGTCCACGAACCGTCCCTGCTCGCGCCGGGTGGCGATGATCTGGTCCACGACGTTGCCGCCCACGTTGCGGATCGCGGTGAGACCGAACCGGATGTCGGTGCCGACCGGGGTGAAGTTGGCCTGGGACTCGTTGACGTCGGGCGGCAGCACCTGGATCTTCATCCGGCGACACTCGTTGAGGTAGATCGCCATCTTGTCCTTGTCGTCCTTCACCGACGTCAACAGGGCCGCCATGTACTCGGCCGGGTAGTTCGCCTTGAGGTACGCCGTCCAGTACGAGACCAGGCCGTAGGCGGCCGAGTGGGCCTTGTTGAACGCGTAGTCGGAGAACGGCAGCAGCGTGTCCCACAGGGCCTTGATGGCCGCGTGCGAGAACCCCCGCTCGGTCATGCCGGCGGAGAACGTCTCGAACTGCTTGTCGAGCTCCTCCTTCTTCTTCTTGCCCATCGCCCGGCGCAGCAGGTCGGCCTGGCCGAGCGTGTAGCCCGCCAGCTGCTGCGCGATCGCCATCACCTGCTCCTGGTAGACGATCAGGCCGTAGGTCTCGCCCAGCACCTCCTCGAGCGCCTCGGCGAGCTCGGGGTGCAGCGGCTCGACCGGCTCGCGCCCGGTCTTGCGGCGCGCGTACTTGTTGTGCGAGTCCGCGCCCATGGGACCCGGTCGGTAGAGCGCGCCGACTGCGGAGATGTCCTCGAAGCAGTCCGGCTGCATGCTGCGCAGCAACGCCCGCATCGGTCCGCCGTCGAGCTGGAAGACCCCGAGCGTGTCGCCCTTCTGGAGCAGGGCGTACGTCGCCGGGTCGGTCAGCTCGAGGTCCTCGAGGACGACCTTCTCGCCGCGGTTGCTCTCGATGTTGATCAGCGCGTCGTCGAGGACGGTCAGGTTGCGCAGCCCGAGGAAGTCCATCTTGATCAGGCCGAGCTTCTCGCAGGTCGGGTAGTCGAACTGCGTGATCTTGGCGCCGTCGGCCGGGCGACGCATCACCGGGATCACGTCGAGCAGCGGCTCGCTGGACATGATCACCCCGGCGGCGTGGACGCCCCACTGGCGCTTGAGCCCCTCGAGCCCGATCGCGGTGTCCACGACGGTCTTCACGTCGTTGTCACCGTCGTAGAGCGTGCGGAACTCGCCGCCCTCGTTGTACCGCTTGTGCTGGGGGTCGAAGATCTCCTTGAGCGGGACGTCCTTGCCCATCACCGCGGCCGGCATCGCCTTGGTGATCCGGTCGCCCATGGCGAACGGGTAGCCGAGGATCCGTGAGGAGTCCTTGACCGCCTGCTTGGCCTTGATCGTCCCGTAGGTGACGATCATCGAGACCCGGTCGTCGCCGTACTTGTCCGAGACGTAGCGGATGACCTCGCCGCGCCGGCGCTCGTCGAAGTCGATGTCGAAGTCGGGCATGGAGACGCGGTCGGGGTTGAGGAAGCGCTCGAAGATCAGGCCGTGCTTCAGCGGGTCGAGGTCGGTGATCCGCATCGCGTAGGCGCACATCGACCCGGCGCCGGACCCACGGCCGGGTCCGACCCGGATGCCGTTGTCCTTGGCCCAGTTGATGAAGTCCGCCACGACGAGGAAGTAGCCCGGGAAGCCCATCCGGGTGATCACGTCGACCTCGAAGTCGGCCTGCGCGCGCACGGCGTCGGGGATGCCCTCGGGGTAGCGGTAGCGCAGCCCCTTGTCGACCTCCTTGACGAACCAGGAGTTCTCGTCCTCACCCTCGGGACAGGGGAACCGGGGCATGTAGGTGCCGTTGCCCTCGGTGAACTCCACGTCGCACCGCTCGGCGATCAGCAGGGTGTTGTCGCAGGCCTCGGGCAGGCCGTTGCGCACCGCCCAGAGCTCGCGCATCTCGGCCGGGGACTTGATGTAGTAGCCGTCGCCGTTGAACCGGAACCGCTTCGGGTCGCTCATCACGCTGCCCGAGGAGACGCACAGCAGGTGCTCGTGGGACCGCGCGTCCTCCTGGTGGACGTAGTGGGAGTCGTTGGTGGCCACCGGGGGGATCCCGAGGTCCTTGCTCAGCCGGAGCAGGCCGTCGCGAACCCGGGTCTCGATGTCGAGCCCGTGGTCCATCAGCTCCAGGAAGTAGTTGTCGCGGCCGAGGATGTCCTGGAAGTCGGCCGCCGCCTGGCGGGCCTTGGCGTAGTCACCGATCCGCAGCCAGGTCTGCACCTCGCCCGAGGGGCAGCCGGTGGTGGCGATCAGTCCCTCGGCGTACTCGCTGAGCAGCTCGCGGTCGGCCCGCGGCTGGTAGAAGAACCCCTCCATCGAGGCGCGCGAGGAGAGCCGGAACAGGTTGTGCATCCCGCGGGTGCTCTCGGCGAGCAACGTCATGTGCGTGTAGGCGCCGGACCCCGACACGTCGTCGTCGCCACCGTCGTTCCAGCGCACCCGCTTCTTGTCGAAGCGCGAGGTGTCGGGGGTGAAGTAGGCCTCCATGCCGATGATCGGCTTGACCCCGGCGGCACGCGCCTTGGACCAGAAGTCGTAGGCGCCGAAGACGTTGCCGTGGTCGGTCATCGCGATCGCGTCCATGCCGAGCGCCGCCGTCCGCTCGAACATGTCGCCCAACCGGGCCGCACCGTCCAGCATGGAGTACTCGGTGTGCACGTGGAGATGGACGAACCCGTCGCGGCCGGCGGTCATGGAGGTCGATCAGCCCTTCCCGGAGCTCTCAGGGTGGACACGGCGGTGCGGCCCCGAGCGGGTGCTCGGGCGCTGCTGGGGAAGAGACCTCAGCGTAGTTCAGCATGGCAGCGCCCCCTGACAGCGCCGGTCGCGTGTCCGGTGCGCCCGGCGTCAGGGTTCTCCGGATCCGTGCCGCGGGGCCTTCTCCTCCCACGCGGCGAGGCTCTCGGCGATGACGGTGTGCATCACCGTGGCGATCCGTCGGGGACCCAGGTCGGGGACGTGCCGACTCATCCGGGCCACGATCTCCGCCTCCCGCGCGGCCGCACGACCCGGGGCGCCGGCGCGCTCCCCCAGGGCCTGCTTCAGGTCCTGCACGGCACCGGTCAGCGCCGTACGACGGGCCAGCAGCACCGCCAGCTCGTCGTCGACCTCGTCGATGCAGCTCCGCAGGAAGCCCAGCGGGTCGTCCCCGGGCCAGACCATCCGCAGGTCCGGGGCACGCTCCTCGTTGCCCGTCCCGTCGGTGTGCTCGAGCTCGACCAGCCCGCACCGCCGGTAGAAGGCCCGCGCCGGCTCGTTGCTCACGAAGACCCAGAGCGAGAAGCCTCCGGGGCGCTGCGCACGGACGAGGTCCAGCAGCAGCGTGCCGATCCCCTCGCCCTGCCGGTCCGGGGCGACGTAGAGACACTCCAGCCAGTCGCCGGCCAGGACCGCGAAGCCCACCGGCCGGTCCTCCTCGGCCACCCACACCTCGGCCCGGTCGAGGATCCCGGCCAGCCAGGCACGCACGGACTCCGCATCGTGCTCCACCGGGGGCATCGCCGGCTCCGCCGCTGCCCGGGCGGCGACGTACAGGTCGGTCAGCGGCTCCAGGTCACCGGTGCGGGCCGGACGGACCTGGACCACCTCGGTGGGCTCGTCAGTCGGCATCTCGGATGACCTCGAGCGCGTGCGCCAGGTCGGCGGGGTACGGCGACTCGTACTCGACGCGGTCACCGCTGCCCGGGTGCTCGAAGCCGAGCCGCACCGCGTGCAGCCACTGCCGCTCCAGCCCGACCCGCGCCGCGAGCGTCGGGTCCGCACCGTAGGTGAGGTCCCCCACACAGGGATGCTTCAGCGCCGCCATGTGCACCCGGATCTGGTGGGTGCGCCCCGTCTCGAGATGCACCTCGAGAAGGCTGGCGAACCGGTGGGCCTCCAGCGTCGCGTAGTGGGTGATGCTGTGCTTGCCGTCCTCGGTCACCGCGAACCGCCAGTCCGAGGTGTCGTGCCGGCCGATCGGGGCGTCGATCGTGCCCTCCAACGGGTCGGGGTGACCCTGCACGAGCGCGTGGTAGGTCTTGTCGACGGCGCGGCGGCGGAAGGCGTCCTTCAGCCTCGAGTACGCCGTCTCGCTCTTCGCGATCACCATCACCCCGGACGTTCCTACGTCGAGACGCTGCACGATGCCGCGGCGCTCCGGGGCGCCGCTCGTGGAGATCCGGTAGCCGGCTCCGCGCAGGTGGCCCACCACGGTCGGTCCGGACCAGCCCATCGAGGGGTGCACGGCCACGCCCACCGGCTTGTCGAGCACCACGATGTCGTCGTCGTCATGGATGATCCCGATCCCCTCGACCACCTCGGCCCGGACCTCGAGCGGGTCGGGCTCGACCGGGAAGGTGACCTCGAGCACGGCCCCGGGCAGCAGCCGGTCCGACTTGGCGGCGAGGTGACCGTCCAGGCTCACCAGCTCCTGGCCGAGCAGGTCGGCCGCCCTGCTCCGGGAGATCCCGAACATCCGCGAGAGGCCGACGTCGACACGTTCGCCGCCCAGACCGTCGGGCACGTGCAGCGTGCGCCGCTCACCCGGCCCGCTCACCGGTGCCTCCCCTCACGGACCGGTTCGCGAGTGCCGTCGACGCGGACGCCGCGCAGCAGGAGCACGACGAGCAGGACCCCGGCGACGTCGATGCAGATGTCGGCCACGTTGAAGACCGGCCAGTTCGGCAGCGCGAGGAAGTCGACCACCTCGCCCCGGAACGGTCCGGGTGGCCGGAGGAGCCGGTCCAGCAGGTTGCCGGAGACCCCCGCCAGCAGCAGCCCCAGGGCGACGGCCCAGCCCCGGTGGCGCACGCGGAGCAGGTAGACGACGGTGACCACGGCAGCGATCACGGCCACCGTGGTGATCACGGGGGTGATGGAGGCACCAGCACTGAACGCCGCACCCGGGTTGCGCACCAGGCGCAGCTGGAGGAGGTCGCCGACGACGGCGACCGGTGCCCGGCCGTCGAGCTCGCGTACGGCGTAGTACTTGCTCACCTGGTCGACGACCAGCCCCGTGCCCGCCACCACCAGCGCCAGTCCGGTGCGGCGTTGCCGGGGACGAGCCTGTCCTCCGGCGTCCTCGCCCGTCGGCTCCTCGGAGGTCTCGCTCGCGATCAGCGACGCTCCTCGCGCTGCTTGCAGGGCAGGCACAAGGTGGCCCGGGGGAACGCCATCAGCCGGTTCTTGCCGATGGCGTTGCCGCAGATCTCGCACTGCCCGTAGGTGCCGTCGGCGATGCGCTCGAGGGCGTGCTCGGACTGGACGAGCATGTCGCGGGCATTGTTGACGATCACCATCTCCTGGTCGCGCTCGAACGAGGCGGACCCCACGTCGGCCTGGTCGTTGCCCGCACCCTCGCCGGAGTTCTCGATCATCCCGGCCAGGTCGCCCTCGACCTCCTCGAGCTCGGCCGTCAGCCGCTCGACGTCGGCGAGGAGCTGACGACGTACGCCGTTGAGCTCGGTCTTGGTCCAGGGGGTCTCCGCCTCGAGCACCTTCAGCTTCGAGGGCGAGGCACGACGAGCGGGCTTCGTGGCAGGCGCCGCCGCGGGGGCCTTCTCCGCCACCGCCTTCTTCGCGGGAGCCTTCTTCGCCGCCGCCTTCTTCGCGGGGGCCTGCTTCGCGGGGGCCTGCTTCACGGGGGCCTTCTTCGCCGCGGTCTTGGTCGCAGCGGTCTTGGTCGCCGCCTTCTTCGCCACCTTCTTCGCGGCCGCCTTCGTCGCCGCCGCCTTCTTCGCCACCTTCGTGGCCGGGGCCTTCTTCGCCACCTTCGTGGCCGGGGCCTTCTTCGCGGCCGGCTTCTCGGCTGCCGGAGTCTTTGCCGGAGTCTTTGCCGGGGCCTTTGCCGGGGCCTTTGCCGGGGCCTTTGCCGGGGTCTTCCCTGCCGCCGCCTTCTTCGCGGGGGCCTTCTTCGCGGAGGCCTTCTTCGCCGCAGCCTTCCCCGTCGCGGCCTTCCCGGGCGCGGACTTCTCCGACTTCTTGCCCGCGGACCCCGAGGTCCGGGACACGACCTTGCGCGCCGCGGCTCCTGCGCGGCTGGCCAAGGACTTGCGGCTCGCAGTTGCCATGAGTTCGGGTACCCCTATCGGGTGACTGGTATGAGCGAGGTCATACGTGGTGGCGCGAGGATATGCGGCGTGTCGACCGCCTTCAACTCGCCGAGCGGGGCGCCCGGCCGGACTTCTGGCACACTGGTGCCACCGCAAGGCGTGGACGGGACGAGTACCCGGCTGCACGGCCAGGAGCGAACCGGGGACGGTGTGAGCCCGGTGGCACGGCAGCCAGGGAAGATCACCCCGGAGCCGCCGGAAGAACGCCGCGGCCCCCAGCGGGGACGCGGTCAGTAGAACCGGCTGCGGTGACCCGCCCGGGTCGCCCATGAAGTGGGTCGGTGAGCAGGTGACCGGCCAAGGAGGGTGGTACCGCGGGGACGGCCCCGGCCTCCTCGTCCCTTCGTCAGCAGCACGAGACGAAGGAATGCCGTGAGCGACGCGACCTCCCCCGACCGGTCCGACCGGTCCTACCGGCCGGTCCCCCCGCAGGTCGACCTGCCGGCCCTCGAGCGCGAGGTGCTGGAGTTCTGGAACGACCAGAAGATCTTCGCCAAGTCCGTCTCCCGCAACGAGGGGGCGGCCACCTGGACGTTCTACGAGGGCCCGCCGACCGCCAACGGTCGTCCCGGCACCCACCACATCGAGTCCCGCACGTTCAAGGACGTCTTCCCCCGCTTCCGCACGATGCAGGGCTACCAGGTCAACCGCAAGGGCGGCTGGGACTGCCACGGCCTCCCGGTCGAGCTCGCGGTGGAGAAGGAGCTGGGCTTCTCGGGCAAGGCCGACATCGAGGCGTTCGGGATCGCCGAGTTCAACGCACGCTGCCGCGAGTCGGTCCAGCGCTACGTGGACCTGTGGGAGCAGATGACCGACCGGATGGGCTGCTGGCTCGACATGCGGGAGCCCTACCGCACGATGGACCCCGAGTACGTCGAGTCGGTGTGGTGGGCCCTGAAGCAGATCCACCGGCGCGGCCTGCTCGTCGAGGACTACCGGGTCGCGCCGTACTGCCCGCGCTGCGGCACCGGCCTCTCCGACCACGAGCTCGCCCAGGGCTACGAGACGGTCACCGACCCCTCGGTCTACGTGCGGCTGCCGCTGACCTCCGGCCCGTACGCCGCGCAGGCCAGCCTGCTGGTGTGGACCACCACGCCGTGGACGCTGGTCTCCAACGCCCTCGTGGCGGTGCACCCCGAGCTGGCCTACGTGACCGCCACGGACGGCACCGAGACCGTCGTCGTCGCCGAGCTGCTCCTGGAGCAGGCGCTGGGCGAGGGCTGGAGCGTCGTCGACCGCTTCGCGGGGACCGACATGGTCGGCTGGACCTACCAGCGCCCCTTCGAGCTCGTGACCTGGCCCAGCGGCACCGGCGACGGACCCGACGGGCACTTCGTCGTGGCCGAGGAGTACGTCACCGCCGAGGACGGCACGGGTCTGGTGCACCAGTCCCCGGCCTTCGGCGAGGACGACTTCGCCTCCTGCCGTCGCAACGGGGTGGCCATGGTCAACCCCATCGACCCGCAGGGCCGCTTCGAGGCCGACATCGCGCTCGTCGGCGGTCAGTTCTTCCGCCACGCCAACGCCGACCTCGTCGAGGACCTGACCTCCCGCGGCCTGCTGTTCCGGCACCTCCCCTACGAGCACAGCTACCCGCACTGCTGGCGCTGCCACACCGCGCTGCTCTACTACGCCCAGCCCTCCTGGTACGTCCGGACCACGGCCATCAAGGACGACCTGCTGCGGGAGAACGAGCAGACGAACTGGTATCCCCCGACCATCAAGCACGGCCGGTACGGCGACTGGCTGACCAACAACATCGACTGGGCGCTCTCGCGCAGCCGGTACTGGGGCACCCCGCTGCCGATCTGGCGGTGCGAGGAGGGGCACCAGACCTGCGTCGGCTCGCTCAGCGAGCTCGGTGAGCTGACCGGCGCCGACCAGTCCGCCCTCGACCCGCACCGACCCTTCGTCGACGACGTCGTCTTCCCCTGCCCCCAGCCCTCCGAGACCGGGTCGGTCTGCGGGCAGCGGGCCAGGAGGGTCCCCGAGGTCATCGACGCGTGGTTCGACTCCGGCTCGATGCCCTTCGCTCAATGGGGCTACCCCCACGTGGCCGGGTCCGAGAAGATGCTGGAGCAGGCCTACCCCGCGGACTTCATCTGCGAGGCCATCGACCAGACCCGCGGCTGGTTCTACACCCTGATGGCGATCGGCACGCTGGTCTTCGACCAGTCGTCGTACCGCAACGTGCTCTGCCTGGGCCACATCCTGGCCGAGGACGGCCGCAAGATGTCCAAGCACCTGGGCAACATCCTCGAGCCGATCCCGTTGATGGACGAGCACGGCGCGGACGCCGTTCGCTGGTTCATGGCAGCCGGAGGGTCCCCGTGGGCGGCTCGACGGGTGGGGCACGCGACCATCCAGGAGACCGTCCGCAAGGTGCTGCTGACCTACTGGAACACCGTGGCCTTCCAGGTGCTCTACGCCAACCTGTCCGGCTGGACGCCGGCCACCAGGACCGAGCGGAGCGAGCACAGCCTCGACCGCTGGGCGCTCTCGGAGGCCCACCGCCTGGTCGGCGAGGTGACCACGTCGCTCGAGCAGTTCGACACCCAGCGGGCGGGCACGCTGCTGGCGGCGTACGTCGACGACCTGTCCAACTGGTACGTCCGCCGGTCCCGGCGGCGGTTCTGGGACGGCGACCCGGCTGCCTTCGCCACCCTGCACGAGTGCCTGCGCCTGGTCACCCAGCTGATGGCCCCGATGGCGCCGTTCATCACCGAGCGCGTGTGGCGCGACGTCTTCGCGGCGACCGACCCCGACCTGCCGGAGTCGGTGCACCTGTCCAGCTGGCCGGTGGCCGACACCGCCCTGGTCGACCCGGCGCTCACCGACCAGGTGCGACTGGCCCGGCGACTCGTCGAGCTGGGCCGGGCCGCACGCGCCGAGGCCAAGGTGCGCACACGTCAGCCCCTGCGGCGCGCCCTGGTGGCCACCACCGCCCACGACCGGCTCTCCCCCGAGCTGCGCGCGGAGATCGCCGAGGAGCTCAACATCGGCGCACTCGAGCCGCTGTCGGGCGCGGGGGCCGACCTGGTCGACCACAGCGCCAAGGGCAACTTCCGGGCGCTCGGCAAGCGCTTCGCACGCGACACCCCCCGGGTCGCGGCGGCCATCGCCGCTGCGGACGCCGGCGCCCTGGCGGCGGCCCTCGCCCGCGACGGCCGGGCCGAGGTCCTGGTGGACGACACGCCCGTCGAGGTGCTCGCCGAGGAGGTGATCGTCTCCGAGCGCCCCCGTGAGGGCTGGTCGGTGGTCAACGAGCAGGGCGAGACCGTGGCGCTCGACCTCGAGCTGACCCCGCAGCTGCGTCGGGCGGGGCTGGCCCGCGAGGTCGTCCGGATGGTGCAGGAGGCGCGCAAGTCCGGCGGCTTCGAGGTCTCCGACCGGATCGCGCTGAGCTGGGCCGTGCTGGACGGGGACGCCGCCGAGGAGGTCCGCGCGGCGGTGGAGGAGCACCGGGAGCTGATCGCCCGCGAGGTGCTCGCCTCGACGGTCGCCGAGTCCGAGGACCCGCACGGCCTCGAGCACACCGACACCGACCTCGGGCTGGCCTTCACCGTCTACCGGATCTGACCCCCGGCCCCACGGCGTACCCGGCCGACCCCACGGCGCCCCGGGACGTCATACGAGCTGGTCGCCCGGACAACCAGCTCGTATGACGTCCCGCGCAACGTCATACGAGCTGGTCGCCTGGACAACCAGTTCGTATGACGTCCCGCGCGACGCTCAGTCCTGGGACCCGCTGTCCGGCTCCGGCGCCTGGTGGGCGGGCTCCGGGGTCTCGGTGCCGGGGAGCTCGCCCCCGGCCCCCTCGCCCTCCAGCGCGGCGAGCTGCTCGGAGAAGTAGGTCCGCAGGCGGCTGCGGTACTCCCGCTCGAAGGCCCGCAGGCTCTCGATCTCGCTGTCGAGGCGCGCCTTCTCCTTCTCCATCTCGCCGAGGAGCTCCTCGCGCCGGCTCGAGGTCTCCGCATCGAGGTTCTGCGCCCGGTTGCGCGCGTCCTCCTCGAGCTTGTCGGCGAGGGTCTTGGTCTCGGTCTGCAGCCGCTCGGCCTCCGCGCGCGCCTCGCTGACGATCCGCTCGGCGTCCTCACGTGCCTCGGCGACGACCTCGTCGGCGTTGCGCGTGGCCAGCTCCAGCAGCCTGGTCGCCGCCGAGGAGGCCTCGGCCGCGGTGGTCACCTTGATCTCCTCGCGAGGAGCAGCCGCCACGGCGGACTCGGGAGTGGCCTCGGGAGCGGACTCGGCCGAGGTCTCGGTCACCGTCTCGGGCGCCGTCTCGGTCGCCGGGGTCTCCGTCGGCTTCTGCGTCTCCGCCGGCGGCGGCGGGGTGCCGCCTGCCGCGGTGAGCTTGGTGCGCAGGTCGTCGTTCTCGGCGAGGAGTCGCTGGAGCTCGGCCTCGACCTCGTCGAGGAACTGGTCGACCTCGCCCATGTCGTACCCCTCGCGGAGCCGCACCGGGGTGAAACGCTTGTTGCTCACGTCCTCGGGCGTCAACGGCATCTGCTCACCTGTTCCTCGTCGTCAATCGGTCGTCGGCTCTGCGGCAGAACGATAACCGGTGCCGTGCCGGGTCGGACCAGGGCGTCCTAGCCCAGCAGGACGGCGCGGTTCACCGACAGCAGGATGTAACAGATCAGCAGCACCGCGACGAAGCTCAGGTCGATGGCCACCCCACCGAGCCGCAGCGGCGGGATCACCCGGCGCAGCGCCTTGACCGGAGGGTCGGTGGCGGTGAAGACGGCCTCGAGCACGACCAGCACCGGACCACGGGGGACCCAGGACCGGGCGAAGATCTGGATCCAGTCGACGATCAGCCGCACGAAGAGCAGCACGATGAACGTGCCGAGGACCAGCTCGATGATCTGGCCGATGAAGTTCACGTGGTGAGCCTAGAAGGTGGCTGGGAACCGCGTGCGGGGGGTCAGCTCTGGTTGAAGAATCCGCCCTCGGCGATGCGCTGCTTGTCCTCGGCCGTCACCGACACGTTGGGCGGGGAGAGCAGGAACACCTTGTTGGTCACCCGCTCGATCGTGCCGCGGACGGAGAAGACCAGCCCGGCGGCGAAGTCGACGAGCCGCTTGGCGTCGGTGTCGTCCATCTCCGAGAGGTTCATGATCACCGGCACGCCGTCGCGGAAGTTCTCCCCGACGACCCGGGCCTCGTTGTAGGTGCGGGGGTGCAGGGTGGTGATCCGCGACATGGGCGCCACGGTCGTGGTCGGAGCGGGTGTGGCCTGCTCACGGACAGCAGGGCGGCGCCGCTCGGCCAGGTTGGCCACGGGACGGGCGGACTCCTCGACACCGGTGTCGACTCGGCGCGCGGGCTGCTCCTGGTCGGTCTCGGCGTACGCGCCGTCGGCGTCCTCGAGGAGACCGAGGTAGACGCCCATCTTCCGCATCGCGCTCATCAGTTGGATTCCTCTGCTCTCGTGACGCTCGGTTGCCGGGGTGGTGCCGCGCTCGGCGACTGCCTGGCCGGCGATTCGGACACTACTTGACGACGGGCCTCGGACCGAGGACCGCCGAGCCGATCCGCAGGTGTGTCGCGCCGTGCGCGATCGCAGCCTCCAGGTCGCCGCTCATGCCGGCCGAGACCCAGGTCGCGGAGGGCTCCAGAGCGCGGACTGCCTCCGCGTGCTCGCGGAGCCGGGCGAACGCCTCGGCCGCATCCTCACCCAGCGGCGCGACGCCCATCACACCGCGCAGCCGAAGCCCGTCGGCCTCCTGGATCCGCTCGACCAGGGCGGGCAGGTCAGCCGGTGGGCACCCGGACCGGCCGCCGGCCCCGGGCGGGTCCAGGCTCACCTGGGCCAGGCAGTCCAGGTCCCGGCCGCGCTCCTGCGCGCCGCGGCTCAGGCCGCCGACCAGCTTGGCCCGGTCCACCGAGTGCACGACGTCGGCGTACGCCGCCACGGCGGCCGCCTTGTTGCTCTGCAGCCCCCCGATGAAGTGCCAGGACAGTCCCAGGTCCGCGCACTCGGCCGCCTTGGCCACCGCCTCCTGGTGGCGGTTCTCGCCGACGTCACGGACGCCGAGGTCAGCGAGGATGCGCACGTCGGAGGCGGGGAAGAACTTGGTGACCACGACGACGGTGATCTCGCCCGGCTCGCGGCCGGCGTCCGCGCAGGCCGCCTCCACGCGCCCGCGCACCGCGGTGAGCCCGGAGCCGACCTCCTCGACGCGCTGGTTCATGCCCTCATCCTGATCACCCCGGCGAGGCGGCCCGCACCCGCCCCGTCACGGCGGTGGGAGTAGAGGTCCGCGGACTCCAAGGTGCACCGGGCGACGTCGTGCACCTCGACCCCGCTCCTGCCCAGCTGGGCGCGGACGCCGGCACCGAGGTCGAGCGCCGGGGTCCCCCACGACGTCGCGGACCGGGTGGCCGGCTCGTGCCCGACCACCTGGCGCTGCAGGTCCTCGGGCACCTCGTAGCAGGAGCCGCAGATGTGTGGGCCGATCCACGCCTCGATCCGCTCGGCGCCGAGGTCGCGCATGCGTGCGACACAGGCCGGCACGACGTCCTCGAGCACACCCTGGCGTCCGGCGTGGGCGGCACCCACGACCCGGGCACGTGGGTCGGCGAGGAGCACCGGCACGCAGTCGGCGACCCGGACCAGCAGCACGACGTCGGGCCGGTCGGTCACCAGGGCGTCGCACTCCGGTCGGGAGCCCCCGGCCTCCGCGACCGCGTGCCCGTGCACCTGGCTCATGTCGGCCAGCGCCGCGCCCGGGGCGAAGTCGTCGAGCAGCAGGGCGAGGTTGCGACGCACCGACGCGGGGTCGTCCTCGCCGACCAGGGCGAGGTTGAGGCTCTCGAAGGGGACAGCACTGACCCCGTCGAACCGGTCGGTGAAGGCCAGGTCGACGGGGCCGATGCTGCTGCGGTGGGCGTACACCCCTACTTCAAGAAGTCGGGGACGTCCAGCTCGTCGTCGCCGAACCCGCTCGAGACGGGTGACCCGCCGACCGGGCGGTGCGGCGCCGGAACCGACTGCTGGCCGCCGGCCGGGCGCTGGGCCCCGACGGTGACCGGCTCGCGGCGCGGCGCCGACTGCTCCGGCGAGCGGCGCTGCTCGGCCAGAGCCCGGGCTGCTGCCCGGGTCTCCTCCTGGCTCTGCGGCTGCGGAGCCTGGGCGGGCCGGGGCCGCAGGCCCTGGCCCTCGTCGCGCCGCTTGGGCCGGCCGCCCTCGAACCCGGCGGCGATGACGGTCACGCGGACCTCGTCGCCGAGCGCGTCGTCGATGGTGGCGCCGAAGATGATGTTCGCCTCGGCGTGCACCGCCTCGGAGACCATCGCGGCGGCCTCGTTGATCTCGAACAGGCCGAGGTCCGACCCGCCCGCGATGGAGAGCAGCACGCCCTGGGCCCCGTCGATCGACTCCTCGAGGAGCGGGCTGGAGACCGCGAGCTCGGCGGCCTCCACCGCGCGGTTCTCCCCGCGGGCCGAGCCGATGCCCATCAGGGCGGACCCGGCGTTGGACATCACGGACTTGACGTCGGCGAAGTCGAGGTTGATCAGCCCCGGCGTGGTGATCAGGTCGGTGATGCCCGAGACACCCTGCAGCAGCACCTGGTCGGCCTGCTTGAAGGCGTCGAGCATGCTCACGTTGCGGTCGGAGATCATCAACAGCTTGTCGTTGGGGATCACGATCAGCGTGTCGACCTCCTCGCGGAGGCTGGCGATCCCCTCCTCGGCGGAGCCGGCACGCCGGCGGCCCTCGAAGGCGAACGGGCGGGTGACCACACCGATCGTCAGGGCACCCAGCGACCGGGCGATCTTGGCCACGACGGGCGCGCCGCCCGTGCCGGTGCCGCCGCCCTCGCCGGCGGTCACGAAGACCATGTCGGCGCCCTTGAGCACCTCCTCGATCTCCTCGGAGTGGTCCTCGGCCGCCTGCGCCCCCACGTCGGGGTTGGCGCCGGCACCGAGGCCACGGGTCAGCTCACGGCCGATGTCGAGCTTGACATCGGCGTCACTCATCAACAGGGCCTGCGCATCGGTGTTGATCGCGATGAACTCGACGCCCTTCAGCCCGACCTCGATCATCCGGTTGACGGCGTTGACTCCACCTCCACCAATACCCACGACCTTGATCACGGCCAGGTAGTTCTGGGGTGCTGCCACGGCGGTGCCTCTCATGTTGCGTGCCACCCGGCCCTGCTGCCGGACGAACTCTCGGGATGTGCCTGGGGAAGTCCTCCGACCGACTCCCGAAAACCCTAACCTTGAAGTAGAGGGTTAACGTTATGTCAACCTGAGGTCGTGCACTCAAAGTAGGCGGCATGGCCCGCCCGACCCGGGCAACACGCGGACGCGGCGACGAGAAAGGAAAAAATCCGGCGCTCGGACCTCAGCGCGTGGTCGGACGACCCGGGACCGAGACGTCGATCTGCCGGCCGGGTCGGCGCAGCAGCACCGCGAGCACCTCGGCCTTCTGCCCGGAGTCCTCGGCACTCCCCCACAGCACGCGGCGGCCGTTGCCGAGGACGAGCTCGATCTCGTCGACGCTGGAGACCTCCACCCGCTCCACCTGGACCAGGACCCGTGGCGGCAGCGACGCGATCACCCGGCCACCCTCCAGGAGCGCCTCGTCGTCGGTGCCCGGTGCGGTGCGCACCAGCGGCACGCCCGGGGGGCGACGGTCGTAGCTGCCGAAGAGCACGCCGTCGACGTCGATCGCGCGCAACCCGTCGCCCTGGTCGACCACGGCGACCGGGGTGCGCTCGGTGACCGCGATGCGGACCGCGTGCGGCCAGGCCCGCGACACCTCGGCGCGGCGTACCGCGGCGATCGACTCGACGCGCGCGCGCACCGCGTCGAGGTCCACCCGCGCCAGCGGAGTGCCGACCGGGACCCGGGCGGCGCGTTCGACCCGCGCGTCGCCGAGCGTGGTGGTCCCGGAGACCTCCACCTCGCGCGCCGTGACGTGGCTGGAGAACAGCACCAGCCATCCCGACGCTCCGACGGCGGCCACGAGCAGGACGGCGAGCACCACCCAGCGCAGGGTGCGCCAGCGTCCGGCCATCCGGCGGCGCCGGAAGTCCCGGCGTGCGATCCGCACGGTCTCCTCCTCGGCACCGGCCGAGGAGGCCGGTGCGGAGGCCGGTGCGGGCGCCCGGTCGGGAGCCGTGGCCCGGGGGCGCCGGCGCAGCCGCTCACGCATCGACATCGGGGCCACCTCGTTCGGCCAGCAGCCCCAGCACCTCGGGGCCGAGCAGGGTGACGTCGCCGGCGCCGAGGGTCAGCACCACGTCTCCCGGCCGCGCGCGGGAGACGAGGTGGGCCGCGACCGCGGACCACGACGGCTCGAAGACCACGTGCTCGGGCGGCAGGGGGACCGCAGCCGCCACCAGTGCGCCGCTCACGCCGGGCTCGGGATCCTCCCGGGCGACGTAGACGTCCATCACCACGACCTCGTCGGCGGCTCCCAGAGCCACCCCCATGTCGTGGCCGAAGATGCGGGTGCGCGAGACCATGTGCGGCTGGAAGGCCACCACGAGGCGACCGTCGCCGGCCACCGCGCGGGCAGCCTGGAGGTCGCCCGCGATCTCGTTGGGGTGGTGGGCGTAGCTGTCGTAGACGCGTACGCCCGCGACCTCGCCCTTGAGCTCCATGCGCCGCCGGGTGCCGCTGAAGGCACCCAGCCCGCGCGCGAGGTCCCCGAAGCCGAACCCGAGCCGGAGTCCGCAGGCCAGCGCGGCCAGCGCGTCCAGGACGTAGTGGCGTCCCGGGATCTGCAGGGTCACCTCGCCCAGGCGACGCCCCCGGTCGACCACCGCGAAGCTCGAGGTCGTGCCCCGGAAGCGCACGTTCTCGGCGCGCACCTCGGCGTCGGCACGTTCGCCGACCCGGACCACGGTCCGGCCCCGGCCGGCCATCGTCCGCCCGAGGTCGTCCGCTCCGGGATCGTCGGCGCACACGACCAGGAAGCCGTCGGGCGCGACCCGCTCCGCGAAGGTGTCGAACGCCGCCCGGTAGGCCTCGGGGGTTCCCCAGTTGTCGAGGTGGTCGGCCTCGACGTTGGTGACCAGGGCCGCGAACGGCGAGTAGACCAGGAAGGCGCCGTCGCTCTCGTCGGCCTCCGCGACGAACAGCTCGCCGCTCCCGTCGTGGGCGTTGGACCCGGTCTCGTTGAGGTCCCCGCCGATGGCGAAGGACGGGTCGGCGGCACAGTGCTGCAGCGCGACGGTCAGCAACGAGGTCGTGGTGGTCTTGCCGTGGGTGCCGGCGACCGCGACGACGCGACGCCCCTGCATGACCGACTGCAGGGCCGCGGAGCGCGGCAGCAGCCGGAGCCCGCGGCGGGTCGCCTCGACGACCTCGGGGTTGGTCTCGCGGACCGCGGTGGAGACGACCAGGGTGTCGGCGTCGCCGACGTGAGCTGCGTCGTGCCCGACGTGGCAGGTCGCCCCCAGGGCGCGCAGGGCCTCCAGGGTGGTCGACTCCTTGGCGTCGCTGCCGGTGACCGTGACCCCGCGCGCGAGCATGATCCGGGCGATGCCGGACAGACCGGCGCCGCCGATGCCGACGAAGTGGACGGTGCCGAGCCGGTCGGCGGGAAGCAGCTCCTCGGGGACCGGGACCCTCATCGCCGGGTCCGCCCGTCGCGGGCCGCGAGGAGGATCATCTCGACGAGCTTGTCATCGGCGTCCAGCGGGATCACGTGGCGCGCCGCCGCGGACATCGCGGCCAGCCGGTCCGGGTCGGTGAGCAGGTCGGGCAGGCTGCGGCGCACCCATTCCGGGGTGAGGGCGGCGTCGGAGACGAGCAGCCCGCCGCCGGCGTCGACGACGGGGCGTGCGTTCAGGGCCTGCTCCCCGTTGCCGATCGGCAGGGGGACGTAGACGGCAGGAAGGCCGACGCCCGACACCTCGGTGACGGTGTTGCTGCCCGCGCGGCAGAGCACGGCGTCGGCCGCGGCGTAGGCGAGGTCCATCCGGCTGACGAACGGCAGCACGACGTACGCCGGCCCGGCGGCGGCGACCTCCGGCGTCGCCTCTCCGCGCGGCCCGACGATGTGCAGCACCTGCACGCCTGCCTCGGCGAAGGCGGGGGCGGCGGCGACGACGGCCTCGTTGATCCGCCGCGCTCCCTGCGAGCCGCCGGTGACGAGCAGCGTCGGCCGGTCGGGGTCCAGGCCGAACTCGGCTCGGGCCCGGGACCTGAGTGCCGCCCGGTCCAGGGTGCTGATCATCCGCCGGATCGGGAGCCCGAGGTAGCGGGCGTGCCGCAACGGCGTGTCGGGGAAGCTGGTCGCGACGTAGGGGGTGAGCCGGGCCCCCAGCCGGTTGGCGAGGCCGGGCAGCGCGTTGCCCTCGTGGACGACGAGCGGCACCCGACGACGGCGGGCGGCGAGGTAGGCGGGCACGGAGACGTAGCCGCCGAACCCGACGACCACGTCGGGCCGGATCCGGTCCATGACCTCCAGCGCCGCCTGCACCGCGCCGCGCAGCCGACCGGGGGTGCGCAGCAGGTCGGGCCCGAGCGAGCGCGGCAGCGGCACCGGCGGCACCAGCTCGAGGGGGTAGCCCGCCTCGGGGACGACCCGGGTCTCCAGGCCGCGGGCGGTGCCCAGTGCGGTGACCGAGACGTCGGGCACGCGGCGCCGCAGCGCGTCCGCGGTCGCCAGCAGCGGTGAGGTGTGCCCCGCCGTCCCACCTCCTGCCAGCAGGACACCACGCAGTGCACCGGGCTCGGCCATCACCCTCGCCTCGACCGCGAGGGTCCAGAGGTGCGCACCGACGAGCGTCCAGAGGTGCGCACGGAGGCACGGGCCGAGGAGCGGTCCGACGGGCTGCGCCGCACCCGGCCGCTGCCGGCCGAGATCGCGCCCGGGAGCGAGAGCTGGCCGGCGCCGCGCGACCTGCCCCGACGACCGCTCCCACGGCCACCCCGACGTTCACCTCGACGGTCCCTCAGCGCTGCGGCAGCCTCCGGTTCCGCGCGGGCGAACCCCACGAGCAGGCCGAGCGCCACCATGGAGGGCACCAGCGCCGACCCGCCGTAGGAGACCAGCGGCAGCGGGATGCCGATCACGGGCAGCAGCGCCAGCACCATGCCGATGTTGATGAGCATCTGGGACATCAACCAGATCGTGACACCTGCGGAGACGTAGCGCACGAACGGGTCGGCGGTGTTCAGGGCGAGCCGGATCGCGGCGTAGGCCACCGCGGCGAACAGCGCCAGGACGAGCAGCGTGCCGATCAGCCCCAGCTCCTCGCCCAGCACGGCGAAGATGAAGTCGGTGTGCGCCTCCGGCAGGGTCCCCCACTTCTGCTGGCTCGCGGAGAGGCCCTTGCCGAAGATGCCGCCGCTGGACATGCCCAGCAGCCCGTGCCCGGCCTGCCAGCCCGCGCCCTGGAAGTCCTTGAACGGGTCGATGAAGGAGGTCAGCCGCGTACGCCGCTCCGGGTTGGAGGCGGCGAGGTAGAAGGCCACCACGCCGACCAGCGACAAGGCGACGCCGAAGAGCCGCGCGGGGACGCCGACCACCCACAGCAGCCCGAGCAGGATGGCGAACAGCACCAGCGCGGTGCCGAGGTCGCGCTGGACCACGACGAGCAGGGCGATCAGGCCGACCACGGGGACGACGGGGATCAGCGCGTGCCACGGGCTGCCCAGGTAGCGCTCCTTCTTGGCGTACACGTCGGCGGCCCACACGATGACGGCGAGCTTCGCGATCTCCGAGGGCTGCACCGTCAGGGGCCCCAGGGCCAACCAGTTGCGGTTGCCGTTGACCGCGAACCCGAGGCTGGTCTGGGTGAGCACGAGCAGCACCACCGCGACCAGCAGCCCCGGCCAGACCAGCCACCGGAGCAGCCGCCGGTTGACCCGGCTCGCCAGCCACGCCGCCGGCAGCCCGATCAGGACCCAGGTCAGCTGCTTGAGGAAGATGTAGTAGCTGCTGTCGTGGACCCGGTAGGAGTACACGCTCGAGGCGCTGAGCACCATCATCAGGCCGATCGCCAGCAGCATCGTGGAGGCACCGAGCAGCAGGTAGTACGACGTCAGCGGACGCTCCATCGCGGCCCGCACCGTCGCGGTCCGGGAGGCGACCCAGCCGGCGAGCCCCGGTTCCCGACGGGACCGGTCAGCCTCGCTGGTGACGCTCACCCGGGTCCTCCTCGCCGTCCTCGCGCTGGTGCCTAGGCCCGCCGCATCCGGTGCACGGCCTCGGCGAACGCGTCGCCGCGGGCGCCGTAGTCGGCGAACATGTCCATGGAGGCACATCCCGGCGCCAACAGCACCGTGTCACCGGGGTGAGCCAGCGACGCGGCCCCGGCCACGACACGGTCCATGGGTCCTGCCCCGTCAGTCTCTCCGGGCTCGACCTCGATCACGGGCACATCGGGCGCGTGTCGCGCGAGCGAGTTGCGGATCACCGGCGCGTCCCGGCCGAGCAGCACCACCCCCCGCAGCCGTGGACGCACGGCGGTCACCAGGTCGTCGAAGGTGGCGCCCTTGGCGAGCCCTCCGGCGACCCAGACGACCGGGTCGTAGGCCTGCAGGGAGGCCAGGGCGGCGTGGGGGTTGGTCGCCTTGGAGTCGTCGACCCAGGTGACCCCGTCGACCACCGCGACCTCGGCGATCCGGTGGCCGTCGGGGCGGAAGTCGCGCAGGGCCTGCCGCACCGCCGCCGGCGGGACGCCGTGGGAGCGGGCCAGCGCCGCGGCGGCGAGGGCGTTCTGGACGTAGTGCGGCGCCTGGCTGGCCAGGTCGTCCAGGGTGCACAGCTCCGCGGCGGAGTGCCGGCGGTCCTCGACGAACGCCCGGTCCGCGAGCACGTCCTCGACCACGCCGACCATGCCGACGTCGGGCGTGCCCAGGGTGAACCCGATCGCCCGCGCCCCCTCCTGCACCTCGGCGTCGCGGACCAGCCGCTCGGTGACCGGGTCGGCGACGTTGTAGACGCAGGCGGTGCGGACACCGCTGTAGATGCGGCCCTTGTCGGCGGCGTACGCCGCCCGCCCGCTGGTCGTGCCGGCGTACCAGTCGAGGTGGTCGTCGGCGACGTTGAGCACCGCGGCCGACTCCGCGCACATCGAGGAGGTGTAGTGCAGCTGGAAGCTGGAGAGCTCCACGGCCAGGACGTCGCGCGGCTGGGGGTCCATCACCGCCTCGACGAGCGGGAGCCCGACGTTGCCGGCCGCGACGGTGCGCAGCCCCGCGGCTCGCAACATCGACTCCAGCATCTGCACCGTCGTGGTCTTGCCGTTGGTGCCGGTCACGGCCAGCCAGGGTGCGGCGTGCTCGGGGTCGCGCAGTCGCCACGCGAGCTCCACCTCCCCCCACACGGGCACGCCGCGCTCGACCGCCTGGGCCAGGAGTGGCGACCGCGGCGCCCACCCGGGTGAGGTCACCACCAGGTCCGTGTCGGGCGGCAGCAGCTCCGTCGACCCGGCGCCGAGTCGCACGGTGGCGCCCAGGCTCTCCAGGAGCGCACCACGCTCGGCCCGGTCGCCGTGGTCGGACTCGTCGAGCGCGGTGACCTGCGCACCGAGGAAGGTCAGGTTGTCGGCCGCCGCGTACCCGGACACCCCGAAACCGGCGACGACCACCCGCACGTCGCTCCAGTCGCTGGTCCGGCCGAGGCCGGCGAGGTCACCGGTCGAGGTCATACCCCGGCCACCCACTCGGCGTAGAAGACCCCCAGCCCGGCTGCCACGAAGATCCCGGCGATGAGCCAGAAGCGGATCACGACCGTGATCTGCTCCCATCCCAGCAGCTCGAAGTGGTGGTGCAGCGGGGTCATCCGGAAGAGCCGTCTGCCTCCCGTCGCCTTGAAGAACCCGACCTGGAGGATCACCGAGACGGTCTGCATGACGAACAGCCCGCCGAGCAGGGCGAGGAGGAACTCGGTGCGGGTCAGCACCGCGAACCCGGCCAGGGCGCCGCCGAGGGCCAGCGAGCCGGTGTCGCCCATGAAGATCTTGGCCGGCGAGGCGTTCCACCACAGGAACCCGAAGCAGGCGCCGGTGATGGCGGCGGCCACGACGGCGAGGTCCAGCGGGTCGCGGACCTCGTAGCACTTCGGGCCCGGGGCACGCCCGCACCACTGGTTGTTCTGCCAGATGTTGACGATCGTGTAGGCGCCGAAGGTCATCACCGAGGCGCCGGCCGCCAGACCGTCGAGCCCGTCGGTGAGGTTCACCGCGTTGCTGGACCCGGCGATCAGCAACCAGATGAACAGGATCACCACGATCGTCGGCAGCACGACGTCGCTCGGTTCGCGGATGAACGAGATGGCCCGACCGGCCGGGGACTGGCCGCGCTCGTCCTCGAGCCACGGCGAGAGCGCCAGCCAGCCGAAGGCGACCGCCACGACCGTCTGGCCGATGAACTTGGCGCGGCTGCGCAGACCGAGGCTGCGCTGCCGGACGATCTTGATGTAGTCGTCGACGAAGCCGACCAGGCCCATGCCCACGAACAGCAGGATCAACAGCAGTGCGGACGCGCTCGGGTGGTTGCCGGTGACGGCCGTCGCCAGGAAGTAGGCCAGCACGGAGGACCCCACGATCACCAGGCCACCCATGGTGGGGGTGCCGCGCTTGGTGTGGTGGGTCGTGGGCCCGTCGTCGCGGATCAGCTGCCCGTAGCCGCGGCTGGTCAGGACGCGGATGGCGAAACGGGTCCCGATCAGCGCGAGCAGCAGCGAGAGGCCCCCTGCCAGCAGGATCGCTCTCAACGGCCGGGCTCCTCTCCCACGTGGTCCCCCTGATCTCCGGCCAGCAACAGCTCGGCGAGCCGCTCGAGCCGTCCGGCCCGGGAGGCCTTGACCAGGACGAGGTCCGGACCCGCCACATTGTCCCGCACCCACGCCCAGGCCTCGTCGAGGGTCGTCGTACGGCGCGTCGAGCCGTCGTCACCGCGGGCCTCGAGCAGCGCCTCGTGGATCCCCTCCGCGCCTGCCCCGACCACGACGACCGCGTCGATGGCGAGCCGGTGGGCGAGCGCACCCACGGCACGGTGCTCCGCCGCGGCGTCCGCGCCGAGCTCGCGCATCTCGCCCAGCACGGCGACGGTGCGCCGTCCGGAGCGCTCCCCCATCGCGGCCAGGGTCTCCAGCGCGGCCCGCACGGAGTCGGGGTTGGCGTTGTAGGCGTCGTTGACCACGACCAGGCCGTCGGCGCGCTCGGTCACCTCCATCCGCCAGCGTGACAGCGCCCGGATCTGCTGCAGCGAGGTCGCCACCTGCCCGGGCGCGACGCCGACCGCGATCGCGACCGCTGCGGCCGCCGCGGCGTTGGTCGCCTGGTGGGCGCCGACCAGCTGCAGGGCGACCGGGACGACCGCACCCGCGTGGACCAGGTCGAACGACGGCCGACCCAGGTCGTCGAGCCGGACGCCGTCCAGCCGGACGGTGGCCTCCGGCGCGGTGCCGAAGGTCACCACCGGAGCGCTCGTGCGCTCGGCCATGGCCAGCACCAGGGGGTCGTCGGCGTTGAGGACGGCCGTTCCCGTCGCCGGGTCCAGGGCCTCGACGATCTCACCCTTCGCCACGGCGATGGCCGCCTGCGAGCCGAACTCGCCGAGGTGGGCCTTGCCCACGTTGAGCACGAGCGAGACGTCCGGGGTGGCGATCTCGCAGAGCGCGGCGAGGTGGCCGATGCCCCGCGCCCCCATCTCGAGGACGAGGAACCTGGTCTCGCCGGTGGCGCGCAGCACGGTCAGCGGCAGCCCCAGCTCGTTGTTGAACGACCCGTACGTCGCCACGGTGGGTCCGGCGTCGCTCAGCACCCGCGCCAGCATGTCCTTGGCCGAGGTCTTGCCCTGCGACCCGGTGATCGCGACCACCCGCAGCCCCCCGCGTCGCCGTACCCGGGCGAGGTGCCACCGGGCCAGGTCCTGCAGCGCCTGCTCGGCGTCGTCGACGACCACCCCGGGGACCCCGGTGGGCCGGGTGCCCAGGAACGCGGTCGCACCGGCCGCGAGCGCCGTGGGGGCGTGGTCGTGCCCGTCGGTGTGCTCCCCGACGAAGGCGACGAACAGACCCCCGGGCTCGGGTGCCCGGGTGTCCAGGAAGGCCGGACCGGTGACCAGCGTGCCGGGGTCTCCGTCGACGACGCGTCCTCCGGTGCAGGCGGCGAGGTCCGCGAGGGTCAGCGGCATCATCGGCGCCCACCGCGCTCGGCGAGTGCGGTCCGCAGCGCCTCGCGGTCGTCGAAGGGATGCACGACCCCGGCGACCTCCTGCCCCGTCTCGTGGCCCTTGCCCGCGATCACCACCGTGTCGCCCGGACCCGCCAGCGCCACCGCGTGCCGCACGGCCTCCCCCCGGTCGCCCACCTCCAGCACCTCGGCACCGTCCCGGACCGTGCGGGCGCCGGCCAGCACGGCACGCCGGATCGACGCCGGGTCCTCCGTGCGGGGGTTGTCGTCGGTGACCACGAGCACGTCGGCGAGCCTGGCACCGATCTCCCCCATGACCGGCCGCTTCCCGGTGTCGCGGTCCCCCCCGGCACCGATCACCAGGATCAGCCGCCCGGTGGTCAGCGGGCGCAGCGCGGCGAGGGCGGCCTCGACCGCATCGGGCTTGTGGGCGTAGTCGACCACCGCCAGGAAGTCCTGACCGACGTCGACCTGCTCCAGTCTCCCCGGCACGCCCTGGCCGGCGGTGATCCCGCGCGCCACGAGCGCGGGGTCCAGCCCCGCCTCGCCGGCCAGGGCGATCGCGGCCAGGGCGTTGGCGACGTTGAACGCCCCGGTCAGCGGCACCCGGGCCGGCAGTCGGGCGCCTCCGGGCGTCACCACCGTGAACGTCGAGCCGGACGGCTCGAGCTCCACTCCCTCGGCCCGCCAGTCGGCGTCCCCGCCCGACGGCGAGAAGGTCACCATCGGGACCGAGGCCTCCTCCAGCAGGCGACGCCCGAACGGGTCGTCGAGGTTGGTCAGCCCCCGGCGGCTGCGCTCCGGGGTGAACAGGCTCGCCTTGGCGGCGAAGTAGTCCTCGACGTCGCGGTGGAAGTCGAGGTGGTCCCGCCCGAGGTTGAGGAACGCGGCGGCGTCGAAGACGACGCCGGCCACCCGGCCCATCACCAGCGCGTGGCTGGAGACCTCCATCGCGCAGGCGGTCACCCCCTGCTCGACCATCACGGCGAACAAGGCGTGCAGGTCGGGGGCCTCCGGGGTGGTCAGGCTGCTCCGGACGTCCTGTCCGGCGATCCTGGTGCCGACGGTGCCGATCACGGCGGCTCCGATCCCGGCCTGCCCGAGCCCGCCCTCGAGCAACCGCGTGGTGGTGGTCTTGCCCTGGGTGCCGGTGGCCGCCATCAGCGTCAGTCGCCGTGCCGGCTCTCCGTAGAGGTGCGCGGCGAGGCTGCCGAGGACCGCGCGCGGGTCGGGTCGCACCAGCACCGGGACGCCGAGCCCTCCAGCGAGCCGGCGCCCCTCGTCGTCGGTCAGCACGGCGACCGCGCCGGAGGCGACCGCCTCGGCGGCGTACGTCGCCCCGTGCGCCCGCCTCCCGGGCAGCGCGGCGTACAGGTCCCCCGGGCGCACCCGCTGGGTGCTCAGCGAGAGCCCGGTGACCACCACCGAGTCCGGGGAGGCTCCCCCGAGGTCGGCGCCCGCCCAGGCCGCCACCTGCCCCAGGGAGGTGCGGGGCGGGGCGCCGGGTCGGGTGAGATCGGTCGCTGGCACCGTCCGAATCTACCCAGCGGGCTTGTCGGCCTGACGACCCCACTTGATGGGCATCGTGGGCGGGGTGGTGCCGGTCGGCGGGACGCCGTACTTCTGCAGCACGTAGCCCAGGATCTTGCGGAAGACCGGGCCCGCCGTGCCACCGCCGCTGCCACCCGCCTTGGGACGCATCACCATGACGTAGACGGTGAACCGGGGCTTGTCGGCCGGCGCGAAACCGGCGAAGGAGACCGCCAGACCGCCGTCGGCGTAGCAGTTGCAGGCCCCGCCGACCTCCTGCGCCGTGCCGGTCTTGCCGGCGACGCGGTAGCCCTCGACGGCCGCGCCGGGTGCGGTGCCCACGTCGGGGGTGGTGACGAGCTCCATCATCTCCGCGGTACGGGCCGCGGCGTCGGCACTGACCACCCGCCGGCTCGTCGTGGTGGCGGTGCCGACCTCACGTCCCGAGCTGGTGGTGGCGCGCCCCCGGACCAGGCTGGGGCTGACCAGCTCGCCCCCGTTGGCGATCGCGTTGACGGCGGTGACCATCTGCAGGGCGTTGACCGAGACGCCCTGGCCGAAGGCGATCTGGGCCCGGGTGAGCTCCGACCAGGCCTCGGGCGCGGGCAGCAGGCCGCGGGTCTCCCCCGGCATCCCGATCTCGGTGCGCTGGCCGAGGCCGAACTTGTCGAGGTAGGTCCACAGCTGGGCGGGGGTGAGCTGCATCGCCGCGAGCGCGGTGCCGATGTTGGAGCTGCGGGCGATCACACCGGCCAGGGTCAGCCGGATCTTGCCGTGGTCGAACCAGTCCCCGATCGTGCGGTCGAGCACCGGCAGCTCCTCGGGCACCTTGATCCGCGTGGCCGGGGTGACCTTGCCCGCGTCGAGCAGCCCGGCCGCGGTCAGCACCTTCTCCACCGAGCCCGGCTCGTAGACGTCGCTGAGGGCCCGGCTGACCAGGTCCTTCTTGGCCGCCTTGGCGGGCTGGTTGGGGTCGAAGGTGGGGTAGTCGGCCAGCGCGATGATCTCCCCGGTCTGCGAGTCCAGCACCACCGCGGCGCCCGACTCCGCACGAGCGCCCTGCACCGCCTGGCGCAGCACCCGCTGGCTGTACCACTGGACGTCGCGGTCGATGGTCAGGCGCAGGTCCTTGCCGTCGACCGGCTCGACCTGGCTGTTCTCGCCCAACGGGATGCGGTTGCCACCACCGACCTCGTAGCTCTCCTGCCCGTCCTTGCCGGCCAGCAGCCGGTTGAAGCTCTGCTCCAGGCCGCCGGCCACCTTGGTCGGGTCGTCGCCGAGGTAGCCCACCAGGTTGGCCGCGACGTCACCGGCCGGGTAGGTGCGCAACGGGTCGGGACGGGTGTCGACGCCGACGAGGCTGCGGTCCGCGAGCTCGTCCAACACGCCGGACGCCTGCGTGGTGGGGACCCGCCGGGCGAGGTAGACGAACCGGGTGCCCTTCTTGGTCAGCCGGGCCAGCAGGTCGAAGTAGTCCAGGTCGAGCCGGTCGGCCAGGATCTTGGCGATCGCCTCGGCGTCGGGGGTGGTGCGCGTCGGGTCCGCGACCAGCATCACCCCGGAGATCGACTCGGCCAGCGGGACCCCGTTGCGGTCGAGGATCCGGCCGCGCTTGGCGGGCAGGTCGAGGGTCACCAGACCGGCCGCCTCCGCGCGCGCGGCGTACGCCTTGGAGTCGACGCCCTGGATCTGGAAGAGCCGAGCCCCGAAGAGGGAGAGCACCATGACGATCACCAGCAGGGCCGCGCGCAGCCGCACGCTCGTCGAACCGCGAGGCCCGACCGGGCTCCTGCGCTGGGGACGGGTCAACGGGTGGCTCCCGGGTCGGCCGACGGGGTGGTGGGCTTCTTCCTACCGTCTGCGCCCTCGGATGCCGGGGAGGAGCCGCGGGTGTCGCCGGGCGAACTGGCCCCGGTGCCTGCAGCCGAGGCGGCCGGCACCTTCACCACGATCCGCTCCCGCTTGAGCGCGGCGGGCTTCCGCGGGGGCAGGGGGTTGATGCGGAAGGCGTCGTCGGGGGTCGCCGGAGCCGGGCTGCCCAGGACGCGGCCGGTGGCCAGCTCGATGAACGCCGGGTGCGAGGCCGGCACCATGCCCAGGTCCTTGGCGGCGGTGGCGAGGTGCTGGGGGTCCCGCAGCGCGTCGAGCTCGAGGTCGAGGGACTGCTTCTTCGCGGTGAGCGTGCTCACCTGCTCCTGCAGGGCGGTGGCCCGGAAGCTGGCCTGCTGCATGTGGGTGTTGAACATCAGCAACCCGACCACACCGGCGACGAGCATGCCGATCACCAGGACCGCGAACGGGGTCCGGGCGGCCTGGGTGCGACCGATGGCACGCCGGGGCGGCACCACGGTCAGCCGGGCTCGCTCCACCGCGGCCTCGGCGAAGCGCGGGACCCTCGTCCGGGCCTGGGTGATCAGAGTGCTCATGCTGCGGTGTCTCCCCTGGTGGTGCCGGACCGGCCGTCGGGCCGGTTGTCGTTGACGCGTTCGACGGCGCGCAGCCGCACCGAGGCGGCGCGCGGGTTCTGGGCGATCTCCTCGGCGGAGGCCTTCTCGGCGCCGCGGGTGAGTGAGCGCAGCGGCGGCTCGTAGCCGGCCGGCACGACGGGCAGGTCCGGGGGCACGCGCGAGGTGGTGCCGGCCGCGAAGGCCTGCTTGACCAGGCGGTCCTCCAGCGAGTGGTAGCTCATCACCACGACCCGGCCCCCCACGCGGATCGAGTCGACGGCCGCCGGGATCGCTCGTCGGAGCACGCCGAGCTCGTCGTTGACCTCGATGCGCAGTGCCTGGAAGGTCCGCTTGGCGGGATGACCGCCCGTACGCCGGGCCGGGGCCGGGATCGTGTCCCGCAGCAGCTGGACGAGCCGGGCCGAGCCCGTGAAGGGCTCGGTCTCGCGCGCCTTGACGATCGCCCGGGCGATCTGCCGCGCGAACTTCTCCTCGCCGTAGCTGCGCAGCACCCGCGCGAGCTCCGCGGCCGGGTAGCTGTTGAGCACGTCGGCCGCGGTGGGGCCGGTGCTGTCGTCCATCCGCATGTCGAGCGGAGCGTCCTCGGCGTAGGCGAAGCCGCGCTCGCGGACGTCGAGCTGCATCGAGGAGACCCCGAGGTCGAACAGGATGCCGTCGGCCGCCTCGATGCCCAGCCGGGCGAGCACGTCGGGGATCTCGTCGTACACGGCGTGCACGAGCGTGGTGCGGTCCTCGGCGGCGGCCAGCCTGGCACCGGCCAGCTCCAGGGCGTGGGCGTCGCGGTCGACCCCGACGACATGTGCGGTCGGGCACCGCTCCAGGACCGCCTCGGTGTGCCCGCCCAGCCCGAGGGTGGCATCGACGAGGACCGACCCCGGTCGCTCCAGCGCCGGGGCCACCAAGGCAACGACCCGGTCGAGGAGGACCGGGACGTGGGTGGGGTCACTCATCTCCCGACGCCTAGTTCCGGACCAGCAGGGTGAGCAGCACGGCCACTCCGCACGAGGAGAGGGCCGAGAACGCCATCACGGCCAGGGAGTCGCGGAAGTCGTGGCGGACCCGGCGCGCCGGGGTGACGGTGCCTTCGCTCATCGGTGTTCGACCCCCTCGAGGTGGTGTGCGGCTGAGGTGATCGCAGGGCCAGGTTCTCCGTCCGCTCGGCTCCCGGTTGGAGGGGAAGCGACCCATCTGACACCGGGGAAGGTGCGTCAGAGGGGTCAGGGAGGAGCGGACGCGAGCCTCGCCCTGCGATCACCGATGTGGAGTTGTGCTGGTGCTGCCGATCCGTCAGAAGCCGGGGAAGATCTCGTCCTGGAGGTTGGCGAAGGCCACTTCCTGGTTGGCGGTGTACTCGGCCCAGCGAGCGGGCTGCCACACCTCGATGCGGTCGTAGACCCCGATCACCACGGCCTCGCGGTCGAGCGCGGCGTACTGCCGCAGCTCGGGGGTGATCGTGACGCGACCCTGCTTGTCGGGGACCTGCTCGGAGGCCAGGGCGAACAGCATCCGGCCGTAGGCACGCATCCGACCGTCGGTCTGCGAGGCGTGCCGGAACTTCTCGGTGAAGGCGTCGAAGTCCGGCTTGGTGCGGATGTCGAGGGCGTTCTCCTGGCCTCGGGTGATCACCAGGCCCTCCTTCATCTCGTCACGGAACTTCGCGGGGAGGAACAGCCGGCCCTTCTCGTCGAGCTTCGGGGTGTAGGTACCGGAGAACATCTGCTCTCCCCTCGCCCCCGAAGCCCGTCGCTTCCTCCACTGCGCACCACTTTACTCCACAACCCTCCCCGGTCAACCACTTTTGCCCCACTCGACTCCCCTTTTCTCCCCGATCGCCTCCACAGGCTCCGCGACCCGCTAGCGGACCGGTCGGGACCGGACACCCGGAATGGGGTGACGCATGTGGTGCCATCGGCTTCACTGGTGGTCAGGACAGGGCTCGAGGCGCAACCCGGAGCGCCGGGGAGCCTCGTGGAGCAGAACGGGGCCGAGGTGGGAGCAGCAGCCAGCGACGAGACGGTGCCTGCGCGCACGTTCGGGTCGGCGACGACCGCTCGCGGCGTCGACGTCGACGAGGTCCGAGCGGTGGCCGACCGCATCCAGGCCAACGTGGCGGCGGTGATCGAGGGAAAGCCCGAGGTCGCCCGCTCCGCCCTGGTGGTCCTGCTCGCGGGCGGTCACCTGCTGATCGAGGACGTGCCCGGTGTCGGCAAGACCATGCTGAGCAAGGCGCTCGCCCGCTCCATCGACTGCACCGTGCGCCGGATCCAGTTCACGCCCGACCTGTTGCCCTCCGACGTCACCGGCGTCTCGGTGTTCAACCAGGACACCCGGCACTTCGAGTTCCGCCCCGGGGGCATCTTCGCCAACGTGGTGGTCGGGGACGAGATCAACCGGGCCAGCCCCAAGACCCAGTCGGCCATGCTCGAGTGCATGGAGGAGGCGCAGGTCACCGTCGACGGCAAGACCTACACCCTGGACTCGCCGTTCATGGTGATCGCCACCCAGAACCCGATCGAGATGGAGGGCACCTACGCCCTGCCCGAGGCGCAGCGAGACCGGTTCATGATCCGCCTCTCCATGGGCTACCCGGTCGAGGCCGCGGAGATCGCGATGCTCTCCGCGCGCGACCTGGTCAGCCCGTTGGAGGAGCTCGAGCCCGTCACCGACGCGGCCGAGGTGCGCAAGCTGATCGAGGTCACCCACTGCGTCCACGTGGCCCCGGCGGTGCAGGAGTACGCCGTCGCCCTGGCCACCGCGACCCGGCGCTCCCCCGACCTGCGGCTCGGGGCCTCGCCCCGGGCGACCCTCCACCTGGTACGGGCGGCCAAGGCCTGGGCCGCGATGCAGGGCCGCGAGTACGTCCTGCCCGACGACGTCCGCGACCTCGTCCCCCAGGTCTTCCCACACCGGCTGCTGCCCACCATGGAGGCCACCATGGCCGGACGCCGCACCACCGAGGTGGTGGAGCAGGCGCTGGAGTCGGTGCCGGTCCCGCAGGTCGGGCGGAGCGCCGGGTGACCGAGTGCGCAACCTGACCGTCCGCGGACGCTGCTTCCTCGCGGCCGGAGCGGCGGCAGCGATCTGCGGCATCCAGATCGGCGAACGAGACTTCGTGCGCATCGGCCTGCTCGCGATGCTCGTGCCCGTCCTGTCCTGGCTCGTCCTGCGACGCGCCCGCCACGACGTCGTGGTCCGACGCAACCTGAGCTCCCTCCAGGTGGAGGCCGGCGACGTGGCGACGGTGGAGCTGACGGTGACCAACCCCGGCAGGCGCACCGGGACGCTGCTGCTCGAGGAGGAGCTGCCGGCGTCCCTGGGGCGGTCACCGCGGTTCGTCGTCGAGCCGCTGGCCGCGGGAGCCAGCACGACCCTGCGCTACCGCGTCGCGACGCAGACCCGCGGCCGCTTCCCGCTCGGTCCCGTGCACGTCCGCGTGGAGGACCCGCTGGGCATGGTCGACCTCGACCAGGTCCTGCCGAGCACCGCCTCGCTGCTGGTCACGCCGCGCACCGAGCCGCTCCCCCAGATCTCCCTGACCGGCCGCTGGGCCGGTGCCGGGGACAACCGCACGCGCGAGCTGCTGGGCGGGGGCAGCCCCGACGTGACCATCCGCGAGTACCGGCTCGGTGACGACCTGCGCCGCATCCACTGGCCGAGCAGTGCCCGCGTCGACGAGCTGATGGTGCGCCGCGAGGAGCAGCAGTGGCAGTCGAGGTGCACCCTGCTCATCGACAACCGACGCATCGCCCACCGCGGCTACGGCGCCAGGTCCTCGATGGAGACGGCGGTACGGGCGACCGCCTCGATCATGCGGCACCTCGTCGCCCTGGACTTCGAGGTGCGTCTGGTCAGCGCAACCGGCCGGACGTCCTCGCACGGCTGGCACCAGGCCTCCCGCGGCGCCAACCTCCAGCAGCAGCTCGAGCGGCTGGCCCTGATGACCATGACCCGGCACGAGCAGCTCTCCACCGACTGGCTGCAGGACAACGACCACGGCGGGATGCTGCTCGCCGTGCTCGGACACCTCGGTGACGCGGACACCTCCTTGCTCACCGGGATGGCCGCGGCCGGCGACTCGGCCTACGCCGTGGTGCTCGACGTGGCGTCATGGGCGACGGGCGGCCGGCACGACGAGCCGGCGGCACCCGCACTCCGCAGCGGGGGCTGGAAGGCGGCCACGCTGGACCGGGACGGCTCGCTCGGGGCCGCCTGGCTGGAGCTGGCCCGATGACCTCCCCACCCACGACGACGGACCGGTCACCGGTCCCCTCCGGAGACCCGGACACCGCACCGGACACCTCCCGGGGCACCGCGTCGGCCCCGGCGCAGGAGCCCTGGCGGCCCGGCCCGGCGCTGCTGGCGATGCTGACCGGCTGGGTGGCGCTGTTCGCGTGGAGCGGGATGGTGAGCGAGCCGCTGAGGTTCCTGCTGCCCGCGGGCACGATCGGCGTCGTACTGGCCCTGACCGGCAGCGGCCTGCGCGTGGTCCGCCTCCCCTGGTACGCCGTCGCGGCGGCCCAGGTCGTCCTGGGCCTGCTC
Organism: uncultured Actinomycetota bacterium; assembly: GCA_963815595.1. Classification (GTDB taxonomy): domain Bacteria; phylum Actinomycetota; class Actinomycetes; order Propionibacteriales; family Nocardioidaceae; genus Marmoricola. The sequence continues at coordinate 1,849,017 of CAWFHA010000007.1, forward strand.
GCGAGCAACCTCGTGCTCGCCTCGCGCCAGTCGCTGCTCGGGGTGCTCCCGACCGAGGACTCGGTGCGCCAGTCGCTCTACGTGATCGGCAACGGCGCGGCGACCCTGAACGCCTACTCGGCCCCGGTGTCGGTCAACCCCACGCACACCGCGGCGTTCCTGATGGTGTGCGCCCTCGGCGTGCTCCTCTCCATCGACGTGCTCGCGTTCGGGGTGCGCCGCGCACCCCTGGTGGCGCTGCCGCTGCTGGTGGCGCTCAGCGTGCCGGTCAGCATCCTCAACGGAGCGCTCGCGCTGCCGGTGTTCGTCGGCACCGCGCTGCTGTTCCTGCGGCTGCTCGCGGTCGAGCACCTCGAGCGGCTCGCGACCTGGCAGGCCGCCCCCGGCGCCACGCCCCGGGTGCGGCTCGACGCCCTGTGGCAGGTCTCGGTGGCGGCCGTGGCGCTCGCGCTGCTGGCCGCACCCCTGGTGCCCGTCACCGACCTGCTCGACCGGTCGGGTGACGGTGAGGGGGGCGGCACCAGTGCCGGCAGCTTCCGCTTGACCACGGTCAACCCGTTCATCCGGCTGCGGCGCGACCTGGTGGAGAAGACCGACACCCCGCTGGTGTACGCCGAGACCGATGCGCGTGACACCGGGTACCTGCGCACCACCGTCCTCGACCTGTTCCAGGACGACGAGTGGCGGCCCTCGGTGCGCAGCCTGCCCCCCGACAACTCCGCCGACGGCGAGTTCCCCAGTGCGCCCGGTCTCGCCCCCGGCGTGGGCGGCCGGGTGGAGGACTGGCGACTGAGCTTCGCGCCCGGCTTCAGCTCGCGTTGGCTGCCGCTGCCGTACCCGATCCAGGACCTCGACATCAAGGGCAGCTGGCGCTACGACTCGCGGACCCTGGACGTCGCCTACGTCGGCGGCTCGTTCCCGCCCCGCGCGCTGTCCTACCGGGCGACCGCCTTCATCCCGGCAGTCAGCGCCCGGTCGCTCGAGACCGCGGTGTCCCCACCGACCCGGGTCCGGGTCCGCATGACCCAGGTGCCGGACACCCTGCCGGACGTGGTCGCCGAGCGGGCCCGCGAGGTGACCCGAGGGGCCACGACCGACTACGAGAAGGCACTCGCGCTGCAGAACTGGTTCCGCAAGGACGGCGGTTTCGAGTACTCCCTGGAACAGCGTCCGGGCTCGGGGATGGCCCTGCTCGCCGACTTCCTCACCGACGATCGCGTGGGCTACTGCGAGCAGTTCGCCGCAGCGATGGCCACCATGGGCCGCGTCCTGGACATCCCCTCCCGGGTGGTCGTCGGCTTCCTCGACGGCACCACGCAGCCCGACGGCCGGGTGCTCTACACCAGCGACGACCGGCACGCGTGGCCGGAGATGTACTTCTCCGGCCTGGGCTGGGTGCGCTTCGAGCCCACGCCCGGCCAGCGCGCGGCCACCACCCCGATCTGGACGCGCCAGGACCCCGACGCCGTGAGCCCCACCGACGCACCGACCGATGTGAGCGCTCCCGACCAGGCCCTCGGCAGTGACGCCGCCGCGGGGGCCGACGGGACCTCCGCCGACGGCTCGTCGCTGCCGCGGTGGCCGCTGGGGGTGGTCGTGGTGCTCCTGCTCGCCGGGCTCGTCCCCGCCCTGGTGCGTGGCCTCCAGCGTCGCCGCCGGCTGGCCGCGACCGACCCCCGCCTCCTCGCCGAGGGGGCCTGGGCCGAGCTGCGGGCGACCGCCGTCGACCTCGGGCTCTCCTGGCCCGACGGACGCTCCCCCCGCGAGCAGGCACGCGGCCTGCGTGCCCAGGTCGTCGCGGGCGAGGACGACGAGGCCCGGTTGGAAGCACTGCTGGTGCAGGTGGAGCGGTCCCGGTACGGTCCGCCCGCGGAGCCGGCGTGGTCCGGTGGCGCCCCCGGCGGCGTGGCGGTCGTCGCCGCCCCCGAGGGGTCGACCCGCGTGAGCGAGACCGTCGAGTCGTGGCGTCGGGCGATGCTGGCCGGGGTCGAGCGCGGTCGGCGCTGGCGCAGCCAGGTGTGGCCGGCCTCGGTCGTCCGAGGCGAGCGGCGCTGACCGCCACAGGTGCTCAGGCGCCGGGCTCGGGGACCGGGCTCAGGGATGGGGCGCAGGGATGGGCCTCAGGGATGGGGCTCAGGGATGGGGCTCAGGGACCGGGCTCAGTAGCCCTGCTGCCGTCGCCGTTCCCAACGCTGCTCCATGCGCTGCATGAACGTGCCCTGCCGGGGCGCCTTGGCGGCCTTGGGTCGACGCGGCGCGCGTCCGGTCGTACGCCGCTTGCGCGACTTCTCCGCCCGGCCACCGTCGATCACGTCGAAGCGCTGCGGCTGGTCGTCGAAGTCGAAGAGCTGGTCCTCGCTGCGCTGCGGCTGCGCGGCCGCGACGTGACGACCACGCCAGGCGGCGAGCCCGACGGTGGCCGACCCCACCATGACCACGAAGCCCAGGACACCGAGCCAGATCTGCTGGGCGATCGCACCGCTCATCAGCATCACGATGCCGACCACGAAGACGACCCCAGCGGCGATCGTGCGCGTGCGCACCACCCGCTCCAAGGAGCTCCCCCGCAGCGTCGAGACGAACTTGGGGTCCTCCTGGGCAAGCGCCTGCTCCATCTGCTCCAGCAGACGTAGTTCCTCTTCGGAGAGCGGCACGGCTTCCTCCCGCGATGACTGGTCTCCTCTTGAGTCTAGGCAGGCCGTGGTCAAGTCGGTAGACGGGATCGGGAAATCGTCATCCGATCTCCACCGATCTCCTCCCATCTCCACGGTTCGACCGGTCGGAGGCGGGGCCGGTGCCGGTGCCTTCAGGGACGGTCACCGATGAGCAGGGTGCCCCGGCGCACGGCCCCACCACCGAAACGCAGGGCCGCCGCGTCGGCGGCCCGGTCCGCCTCCTCCCACCCCCGCTCGCGGGCACCGAGGACGAGCTGCCGCTGGACCTGCTCGCGCGGGACCAGTCCCTCCACCCGGACCCCCACCAGCCGGATCCGTGCCCGCTGGAGGCCCAGGCCGTCGAACAGCGCGGTGGCGGTCGCGTGCACCTCGCTGGTCAGGTCGGTGGCGTCGCCCAGGGTGCGGGAGCGGGTCAGGGTGGTGAAGTCGGCGAAGCGCACCTTCACCGTGACGGTGCGACCGGCCACTCCGGCGGTCCGCATCCGCCGGGTCACCTTCGCCGAGAGCCGCAGCAGCTCGCGCAGCACCACGGCCCGGTCGTCGGTGTCACGGCCGAAGGTCTCGTCGGCACCCATGCTCCGGTCGGGCTCGTGGGCTCCCCGGCGAGGGGTGACGCACCGGCGGTCGTCCCCCCACGCCAGGGTGTGCAGGTGGCTGCCCGCGGCCGCGCCGATCCCCCGCTGCAGCGTGGCCACCGGGGTGTGGGCGAGGTCTCCGACCGTGCGCAGCCCGAGCCGGTGCAGCTGCTCGCGGGTCTTCTCGCCCACCCCCCAGAGCTCGCCCACGTCGAGCGGGTGCAGGAACCGGGTGACCTCCCGGGGCGGCACCACGAGCACCCCGTCCGGCTTGGCCCGGCGGCTGGCCAGCTTGGCCACCGAGACCGTGCCCGCCACCCCCACCGAGCAGGTGATCCGCTGCTCGTCGGCGACCCGTGCCCGGATGTGCTCGGCGATCTCCAGCGGGCTGCCCAGCCGGCGCATCGACCCCGCGACGTCGAGGAACGCCTCGTCCAGCGAGACGGTCTCGACCAGGGGGGTGACCTCCCGGAAGATCTCCATCACCGAGGAGGAGACCGCCTCGACCTCGGTGTAGTCGGGGGTGAGCACCACGGCGTCGGGACACATCCGCCGGGCCCGGGTCATCGGCAGCGCGGAGTGGACGCCGTAGCGGCGAGCGGGGTAGTTGGCCGCCAGCACCACACCGCGGTGCCCTCCGCCCACGATCACCGGGACCTCGGCCAGCTCGGGCCGGTCCCGGATCGCCACCGAGGCGTAGAAGGCGTCCATGTCCACGTGGAGCACCGGACAGTCCCAGGACCGGTCAGCCATGGCCCCGCCCGGGGCCGGACCTACCGGGTGGCCAGGACGTGCAGCTGGCTGGCCAGCGCGAGGTATTCCGGACGACCGGCGACCGCCCGCTCGAGCTCCAGCAGGGCTGCGCTCCCTCCCGGCTCGAGGTCGAGCAGGGTGGAGGGCACCAGGTCGGCGAAGACCCGGATCCCGTGCGTGCTGGTCGTGGTGAACCCGGCGCCGCCGAGCAGCCCGGCGACCTCCTCGGCGGTGAACCGGTGCTCGGCCCGGTCGCCGGGCTGGTCTCCCTCGAGGAGTGCGCGGGCCTGCAGGAAGTGACCGGCCATCGCCCGGGCCAGGACGGCGGCGTGCCGCTGGCTGACCAGCAGGGAGAGGGCGCCACCGGGCCGCAGGACCGAGGCGATCGTGGCCACCGCCGCGGCCGGGTCCTCGACGAGGCCGAGCACGCCGTGGCACAGCACCAGGTCGACCCCGTCGTCGGGAGCGAGGGCGGCCAGGTCGCCGAGGTCGCCCTGGACCCCGGTGACCAGGCCGGCGACGTCCTCCTCGTCGGCCCGGCGGGCCAGCGCGGCGAGGGCGTCGGGACTGGGGTCGACCACGGTGACCCGGTGGCCCAGGCCGGCCAGCCGGACGGCGAACCCGCCGGTGCCGCCGCCGATGTCGAGGACTCTCGCCGACTGCTCGTCGTGGCTGCCCGGCTCCGCCAGCAGTGCACGCACGGCGTCCCAGACGACCGCGGTGCGGGCGGCGGTACGGCGTTCCATCGGGCGGTCCATGGCCGCCACCCTAGTGGTGGGGCCGCACCGGTCCGGGGGGTCATCCCGCGCTCCCGGGGCTGCGGTGCCACAGCGACCGGGCCACCTCGCCGGTGACGGTGCCCGGGGAGTCACCGGCCGGCTTGATGTCGGCGTACGGCGACATCCGGAACCCGCTGGTGTGCACCAGCACCCGGGTGGGCGCGTCGGGGGTCGGCGCGAACCCGGTCGGCACCCGGGCCAGCTCGGCGTGCACCGCCTCCATGCCGCCGGCCTGCCACAGGTCGTGCAGGGCACCGAGGTCCCAGGCGCCGGTCGCCCGCAGCGAGACCCCCCGACGGCCGGTACGGCGCAGCTCGCCGCGGACGACGAGCAGCCAGGAGCCGAAGACCGTGGCCGCGAAGGGACCCTGCACGTCCTCGAAGAACGTCGCGTCGACGGGGCCGGTCGCGTCGTCGAGGGTCAGGAAGATCACCCGGCGCCCCGACCTGATCGGCGGGGTCTGGGTGGCCACCTTGACCCCGGCCACCAGCAGCTCCCCCCGGCTGCGCACGGTGAGCAGGTCCACGGACCGGGTGACCCCGAGCCGGTCGAGGAAGGTGGCGTGGAAGTCCACGACGTGCCGGCTGGCGTCCAGGCCGAGGATGTCCAGCTCGGCGCGTACCCGGTCGACGTCGCTCATCTCCGGCAGACCGCTGACCACCTGGGTGTCGGACTCCCCGAGGTCGAGGGCGAGCTGCACCGAGGCGTCACCGGTCTCCGCCGAGGCCGGTCGGGTCCGGGGCAGCCCCCGGGCCCGGCCCCGGGCGGCCCGGGCCGAGACCCGCTGGAGCCGGTCGAGGTCGCCGACCTCCAGCAGCAGGTCGCGCCGGGTCACCCGGTGCCGGCGACCGGTCCCTGCGGTGGCCCCGATGCCGTAGACGCTGTCGAAGGCTCCCGCCTGGACCAGCCGCTCGACCACCGGGCGGGAGACCTGGGCCCGCTGCCAGAAGTCGGTCAGCGAGGCGTAGGGGGCACCGTCGCGGGCGGTGACGATGCGGTGCACCTCACCGTCGTTGATGCCCCGCACCTCCCCCAGGGCGATCCGGATGCCCCAGCCGTGGCCCATCCAGGCCGGGCCGTCGTTCCCACCGGGGAGCGGCTGGTCCACCGTCGGCATGCTGCGGTAGATCCCTCCCCGAGGCCGGAACCGGTCCGTGGTGGCCGAGAGCCGGGCGGTCGAGGGAAGCGGAGTCGCGTCGGGCAGCTTCTCCACGACGTAGGCCGCCTCGCTGGCGTTGACGTCGAGACCGAGCACCGCGATGCCGAGCTGGCGGGCGTCGTCGAGGATGAGCCGCTTGGGGTACATCCCCGGGTCGTGGGTCAGCAGCCCGGCGATGAAGTGCGCCGGGTAGTGGGCCTTGAGCCAGGCCGACTGGTAGGTCGGCAGCGCGAACGCGGCGGCGTGGGCCTTGCAGAAGCCGAAGGAGGCGAAGGAGGCGATCACCTTCCAGACCTGCTCGACCACCGGCAACGGGTAGCCCCGTCCCAGCGCCCGGGGGAAGAACCACGTCCGCGTCTCGTTCATCCCGTCGGTGTCGCCGAGGGCGCGACGCCGCTCGTCCCCCTCGGCGTAGGACACCCCGGCGAACTCCGCGATCATCTCGATGATCTGCTCGTGGTAGACCACCACGCCCCGGGTCCGCTCGAGGATCGGGCGCAGGTCGTCGTGCAGGTAGGCGGGCGTCCTCCAGCCCTGCTTGACCTCGAGGTACGGCGTGATCATGTCGCTCTTGACCGGCCCGGGACGGAACAGCGAGATGTCGGCGATGATGTCCTCGAAGGTCTCGATCCCGGACTTGCCGACCAGCTCGCGCTGGCCGGGCGACTCGATCTGGAAGACCCCGAGGGTCTTGGCCGCCGAGATCATGTCGTAGGTGCGCTGGTCGTCGAAAGGCACCTGCACCTCGTCGTCGAGCTCGATGCGGCGTCCTTCGGTGCGCTCGATCTCACCCAGCGCGTGCGCCATCGAGGACTGCATCCGGATGCCGAGCACGTCGAGCTTGAGCAGGCCGAGGTCCTCGACGTCCTCCTTGTCGAACTGGCTCATCGGGTAGCCCAGGTGGCTCTGCTCGACCGGGGTGCGGTCGAGCAGGGTGGCGTCGGAGAGCAGGACCCCGCACGGGTGCATCGCGATGTGCCGCGGCAGCCCGTCGAGGCTCTCCACCAGCCGGAAGAACATCTCGAAGGTGCCCCACTCCCCGGCGGCCGCCTCCCGCGCCAGTCCGGTGGCGCGCAGCTCGGGGAGGTCGCGCAGCGCCATCCGGGCGTCGCGGGCACGGATGTGCGGGAACGCCTTGGCCAGGGCGTCGATCTCCCCGGGCGGCATGCCCAGCGCGGCCCCCACGTCGCGGATCGCGTGCCGGACCTTGTAGGTGTCCATCATCGAGACGGTGGCGCAGCGGGCGGGACCGTAGCGCTCGAGGATCGCGTCGTAGACCTCCAGCCGTCGGGCGGACTCCACGTCGAGGTCGATGTCGGGCAGCGAGCGTCGCAACGGGGAGAGGAACCGCTCCATCAGCAGGCCGTGCCGGATCGGGTCGATCCCGGAGATCCCGAGCAGGTAGTTGACGATGCTGCCCGCCCCCGACCCGCGCGCGGCGCTGCGGATGCCGAGCTCGCGGACCATCTCGGTGACGTCGCCGACGGTGAGGAAGTAGGAGGCGTAGCCGAGGGTCCGGATCGTCTCGAGCTCGTCGTCGAGGCGCTTCCAGATGCGCTGGCGGGGGGAGGTGCCGTAGCGCCATCCGATCGCGGCCTCGCAGCGACGGCGCAGCTGTCGGTCCGCGGGGCTCTCCCGGGCCTCGGCATACCCGGGGCGCCGGAACTCTCCGGGGGTCGCACCCACCCCCTCACTCACCTCGAACTCGGGGAAGTGCACCTCGCCGATGCCGAGGTCGGTGCGAGGGTCCAGGACGCACTGGTCGGCGACGGCCCGGGTGCGGGCGAGCAGGTCCAGGGCACCGGAGTCCCCCAGCCCGGCGTAGCGGCTGATCTCCTCGGCGACCTCGTGCATCTGCTTGCCGGACTTCAAGAACCCCTCGGCGTTGCGGCGGTCGAGGTGGCGCAGGTCCATCGGCACCAGCCGGCGGGTCGCGTCGAGGACGTCGGTGGTCGGGGCGTCGAGGCGGTCGGCGAAGCGGACCGCGTTGGAGAGCACCACCGGCAGCCGCACCCGGGCGGTGCGGGCGAGGCCCGCCATCCGCGCCGCGTGCGGCGAGGACCCGGGGCCGGCGCCGGGCAGGCGGTGGGAGACCACCTCGACGACGAGCTGCTCGGGACCGACCAGGTCCAGCCAGCGGCCCAGCACCTCCCGGCCGAGGTCGTCGCGGCGCAGGGTGGCCGCCTGGCCCAGCGTGGAGGTGGGGCCGAGCAGCACGCGCACGTCGTGGCCGGCGACGTGCTCGGCGACCAGGTCGGGCGAGCACACCGGGACACCGCGCTCCCCCGCGGCATGGGTCGCCGAGACCAGCCGGCACACCGCCGCCCAGCCGCGGCGGCCGCTGGCCAGGAAGGTGACCCGGGGCAGCCGGGGGTCGCGGGAGGCACCGCCGCGCACCGGGGTGCGGGACCGGCCCGGGCGGGGACCCGACTCCGACCCCGCCTCCTTCTCCGACCAGGCCAGGTCGACCCCGAGGATCGGGCGCACCCCCATCGCCGCTGCGGCCTTGGCGAACCGGACCGCGCCGTAGGTGCCGTCGCGGTCGGTCAGGGCGAGGGCGTCCATCTCTTGCTCGGCGGCCCGCTCGAGGAGGACGTGGGGGTGCGAGGCGCCGTACTGCAGGGAGTAGCCGGAGGCGACGTGGAGGTGGACGAAGGGATCGGGCACGGAGGCGGGGGTCTTCCTAGGCGACGCGGAACGGGACGTGCTCGGTGAGGCCCAGCGAGGTCTCCACCAGGGCGAGGAAGCGGTCGGCGTCGCGGACCAGGTCGTCGGCCTCGCGCTCGGTCACCGCACGCCGGGACCCCGCCTCGGCGGCGGCACGCTTGGCGGCACCGGCGGCGAAGAACGCCGCCCACTCACCGAGCTCGGGAGCGACTTCCGCGAGCAGCACCCAGGCGTTCTTCTGCCGCCGACGCGTCGGGGTCGCGGGCTGTGCCCGGGCCGCGAGCAGGGCCGCGGTCGCCCGGAGCGCCGAGACGTGGGCGTGGGCGTAGCGCTCCGGCACGCTGCTGCTGGTGATCGCCTCGCACAGGGACTCCGCGGCGCGGTGGAGGTAGGCGTGGGTGGCCGCCGGCAGGAAGTCCGGCGCCCTCCGGCTGGTCGGGCTCGTGACCTGGCTCATCGCTGCTCCTCTCAGTCCATCGCCCGGACCAGCTGCCAGCTGCCCTCGGACCAGCTGAACACCAGGTCGAAGACGCCGTAGCCGGGGTCGTGCTCGGGTGAGTGCAGGGCAGCGACCCGGCCCCGGGCGGCCGCCACCCGCCACACCTCCCGCTCACGCAGGAGGTCGCCGTCGGCCACGGGCGCCTCACCCGACCCGCTGCCCGACCCGCTGCCCCCGCGGGCCCACCAGGCCCCGGTCTCCACCCAGTGCGCGACCACCTCGCGCACCTGCCACAACCGTCCTCGCCACAGGAACTGGTCGGGATCCTCCTGCGCACCCGTGCGCACCTCCACCGGGTCGTCGTAACGCCGCACTGCCTGCTCCTTGTCCTGATGTCCCGCAGCGGTCGACCCCTGTCGGTGCCCGGGTGGAGGATGGGGGTCGAGGTCATCCCCCACCCGGGCGGTGATCGAACATCTGTTCGAACGAGTTCCACGCTACACCCGCCCTCCGACAGGGCGTCAAGGGTGGATCCCACCCCCGGCCGTGCCCCGACCCCGGGCCCGGCCAACGGGCCCACCCCGGCCCGACCCAGGGCCCACCCCGGGGCCCGCTACGGTGCGAGCCATGACTGAGGACCTGAGCCAGGACGGGCCCGTCGAGCACCGGGCCGTGGCCCGCTTCCGGGCCGAGCTCGCCCGCCGCGGCGGCACCGGTCGGATCGTCGTCCTGCCCGACTCGGTGCACACCGCGGCCCTGGCCGCCGAGGCGCTGGGCTGCGAGGTGGGCGCGATCGCCAACAGCCTGCTGTTCACCGTCGAGCGCGACGGCGAGGAGGCCGAGCCGGAGCCACTGCTGCTGCTGGTCAGCGGTGCCCACCGGGTCGACACCGCGAAGGTGGCGGCCGCACTCGGCGCCACGGCGCTGCGCCGCGCCACCCCCGAGCAGGTCAGGCGGCACACCGGGCAGGTCATCGGCGGGGTCTCCCCCTTCGACCACCCCGCTCCGGTGCCGACCTACCTGGACCCCTGGCTGCGCCGGCACGAGGTGATCTGGGCGGCCGCGGGCCATCCCGCCGCCGTGTTCAGCACCACCGTCGAGGAGCTGCAGCGGATGACCGGTGCCGAGGAGCTCGAGGTCGGCTGAGCCCCTAGGGTGGCCGCCATGGCGCGGGTGGTGGTGGTCGGCGGCGGGTACGGCGGCCTGGCCAGCGCCGTCCGGCTCGCCAAGACCGGCCACGACGTGACCCTGCTCGAGGCCTCGGCGACCCTCGGCGGCGCCGTCGGCACCGTCGAGCAGGAGGGCTTCCGCTGGGACTCCGGTCCGACGAGCACCCTGCTGCCGGCCGTGCTGCGCGACCTGTTCCGCAAGAGCGGCCGGCCCCTCGAGCGCGAGCTGGAGCTGGTGCCGCTGGAGCCGGTCCGCCAGCACCGCTTCCCCACCGACGACACCGACGAGACCACCGTCCTCGACCTCCCCGCCGGCAGTCGGGCCGCCCAGCTCGACGCGGTCGAGGCGGCCCTCGGCGGCGGCGCGGGCGAGCACTGGGCGGCGTACGTCGCGACCTTCGCCGACGACTGGGAGGCCCTGCGGCGCGACTGGCTCGAGCGCCCGTACGCCGCCGAGCACGCGAGCCGGCACACCCGCGACCTGCTCTCGACGCGGATGACGCTGCACAAGGTGCTCGCCCGGCGGTTCAAGGACGTCCGACTGCGGCAGCTGGCCGGGTACCCGATGACGCTGGAGGGGCACGACCTGCGCAACGTGCCGGCGTGGTTGGGGATGTGGAGCTACGTCGAGCAGCGGTTCGGCGCCTGGACGGTCCCCGGGGGTCTCGGGGCGTTGGCCACCGTGCTCACCTCCCGGCTGGCCACCCGCGGGGTGCACGTGCTGCTCTCCACCCCGGCGACCGACCTGGAGGTCGCCGGCGGCCGTGCCGTCGGCGTGCGCACCGCTGCGGGACCGGTCGAGGCCGACCACGTCGTCTGTGCGATCGACCCCCGCCGGCTGCCGGCGCTGGCCCCCCTCGTCGCGCGGACCATGCCCGCGATCCCGCCCGTGCTCAGCCATCTCGGCCTGGCCGGCCCCGTCCCCGACCTCCCGGCCGAGGTGGTGCTGCACGGCGACCCGATGCTGGTCGTGCGCACCACCGGCCAGGCTCCCGACGGCGCCGCCGCGTGGACGGTCCTCGGCCGCGGCCGCATCGCCGAGGACCTCGTCACCGCCCTGCAGCGTGCGGGGATCCGGGTGCGCGACCAGGTCGTCACCCGTGTCGACCGCTCGCCGCGCGACCAGGTGGAGCGCTGGGGCGGGTCGCCGTACGGCGTGCTGTGGCAGGGCCGTGGCACCGTCGCCCGCCGACTGGGGCCACGCACGCCCCTGCCCAACGTGTACGCCGCGGGCGCGCACGCCACGCCGGGCGCCGGTCTGCCGGCGGTCGGGCTCTCCGCCGCGCTGGTGGCCCAGGTGATCGGGCCCGCCTGAGGCCGGTCGGTTCCCGCCGCTCGGGTGGGTGGCGTCATACGAGTTGGCTGTGATGGCGACCAGGACGTACGACGTTGCGCGGGACGTCATACGTTGCGGCGGTCATGGCGACCAGGACGTACGACGTTGCGCGGGACGTCATACGTTGCGGCAGTCATGGCGACCAGGACGTACGACGTCTCGCGCGGGCACTCTCGCTGTCTGCGGCATCAGGCAAGAGGCGTCGCGGCATCGTGACGATCGTCCCGACCACCAGCACGGTCACCCGAGTGTTCCCGTTCCACGTGCTCCTGCGAGCAGAAGGCACGTGCCTCCGGGTCGAGTCCGCGGAGCGGGTGACCGGTTCGCCAACCGTCGATCATCGACATGATCTCGTTCAACGCGGCAGATCCGGGCGAGCGTAGCCGCCCTCAACGCGGCAGATCCGCGCGTAGAGCGGCATACTTGTTGACGTCGACAAGGCGATTGACGATGGCACCTGATGGTGTCACGTAGTCCGACGGGGGCAGTGCATTGGTCGGGCTGGTCTCCGACATAGTCTGCCGCGCGACTTGCCGCGGCTGTGCGAGCTCGGCGGATCAGTTCCGCCTTCGCTTCGCGCCGGTCAACATGCTCCGGTAATCGAAATGCGATGACCTCCATGGGCTCAGTCGCAGCTTCGTGGGTAGCGGTGGGCGACACGCGCCACTGTTGGGTCGTCGTGGTGAAGGTGCAGCCACGCTCGAGCACTGGAGGAAGTCGCGGTCCCGCCCACATAGACGACGTCGGAACGGCCGGCCGGCAGCCACGCATAAAGCCATGACCCGGCGTCTTCGGATCACACCGCCACGCACGCTGATGTGCACGGTCTCGCATTGAGTTGGCCCGGCCCTCGACAAGCCGCAGCACCCTGCTGCCGCTCATCTTGCCGGACGCCCGATCACGGCACGACCGCGCGTTTCGCGGACAGATCCGCGCGCGCTACCGCGCACGCTACGCGGCAGATCCGCGCGCGCTACCGCGCACACTACGCGGCAGATCCGGGCGTTCTCGACGCTCCGCAGGCGTGCGTGCACCGTAGCGTGACAGTGACTCGACGTGATGCCGAGTACGACCAGGATTCCTGCGCGTGTTCGAGTCAGGTCCTCAGCGCTCGACTGCAAGCTGAGTTCACGTTCTCAGCCGATCGGCGACAAGGATGGATCGGCGTCAGGCCATCGTATGGACGGACCGTCGCTCAGCGAGTTCTGCTGATCGGATTCAGCTCTGTTCGCACGCGATGGATCGTCGAGCTGCAATGGGACGCAGCTCCTGGCGTCGGCGAGACCATCGGCACCAGATGGAGCCGTGGCCATCGCTGTCGGCCCGCAATCGAGTCGGAGGCTCCGGCTGTTCGGCACGCTCGAGGCAGTCCGACAGTTCTCAGTGGATCGCTGAGGCCCTCGCCTGAGGCGACGCTCGGCGGCTAAGCGGCTTCGTCGGACGCATCGCGGCTCTGGCGGTCGACGTGACGGCCGGCGTGAGACCTGAGCATCTACGCATCATCGGCAGATGAGTGCTCTTCGGCTCGATGGACACATGGGGGACGCACCCACGTCAGCGATGCCGTGCTCCCGGACACTGTGGTGATCAGCGGCTCCACGACCTCCGACGTACGCCGCCGCCGTGGCGCAGCGCAGGTTGCGGAGGAGCCCAGGTCCCTCGCCCGACCACCGTCGAGCAGCACCTGCTCAGGCGTGCACGCCCAGGGAGGCGTAGATCTCGCGGGTGGCCTTCGACCGGTTCAGCGTGTAGAAGTGCAGGCCGGGTGCCCCGCCGGAGAGCAGCTCGTCGCACAGCTCGGTCGCGATCGCGATGCCCTCGGCACGCACGGCCGCCGGGTCGTCGCGCAACGGCTCGATCCGGGCGAGGACCTCCTCGGGGATCTCCCGCCCGGAGAGCTCGACCATCTTCGCCATCGAGGTGTAGTTCAGGATCGGCATCACACCGGGGATGATCGGGAAGTCCACCCCGGCCGCGGCGGCCCGCTCCACCAGCCCGGCGTAGTCGGAGGCGCGCAGCACCATCTCGGTGACCGCGAACTCTGCGCCCGCGTCGTGCTTGGCCTTGAGCACGGCGACGTCGGCCTCCAGGCTCGCGGCGTCGCGGTGCCCCTCCGGGAAGGCCGCGACGCCGACGCACTGGTCACCGGTCTCCCGGATCAGCGCGACCAGCTCGGAGGCGTAGTCGACGCCACCCTCCGTGGGCACCCACGGCGTCCCGGGGCCCTCGGGCGGGTCCCCGCGCAGGGCCAGCACGTTGCACACGCCGGAGTCCGCCAGGGAGGCCAGGATGCGGCGCAGCTCGTCGGTGGTGTGCCCGACGCAGGTCAGGTGGGCCATCGGCACCATCGAGGTCTCGCGGGCGATCCGGCCGGTGATCGCGACGGTCCGGTCGCGCGTGGTCCCGCCGGCGCCGTAGGTGACCGAGACGAAGGTGGGTCCCAGCGGCTCGAGCTCGCTGATGGAGCGCCACAGGACCTCCTCGCCGGCCTCGTCCTTGGGCGGGAAGAACTCGAAGGAGAACGAGCGCTCCCCCCGCTGGAGGCGGTCCCCGATCCGCACTGCGCTGCTCCTCGGCCCCTGAGACATGGTCACGACCCTACGGTCTACGCTCGGCGGGTGACGGCGCAGGACGCAGGGTGGGACGCGGCGCGGTTCCGCGCCGACATCGAGTCGACGCTGCAGGAGTTCGTCGCCACCCAGGCGACGTGGATAGACGCCCTCGGCCCCGACGCGCAGTCATTGGTCGAGCACGCCCGGACGAGCGTCTCCGGGGGCAAGCGCTTCCGTGCGGCCTTCTGCTGGTGGGGGCACCAGGCCGTCGCCGACCCCTCCCGGCCGACGCAGGACCGGGCGCTGCTGCGGGCGTGCGCCTCGCTGGAGCTCCTGCACGCCAGCGCCCTGGTGCACGACGACTACATGGACGCCTCCGACGTACGCCGTGGCCGGCCGGCCACCCACCGCGCCTTCGAGCAGCTGCACCGCGAGCGCGGCTGGTCGGCCGGCTCCGAGCAGTACGGCGCCGCCGCCGCGATCCTGCTCGGCGACCTCCTGCTCAGCTGGTCCGACGAGCTCCTGCGCACCTGCGGGCTCCCCGCGGAGCGGGTGATCGACGCCCTGGGCTACTTCGACCTCACCCGCAGCGAGGTGGTCACCGGGCAGTTCCTCGACGTCTCGGCCCAGGCGCGGGGGGCGGCCGACGTCGACACCGCGATGACCGTGCTGCGCTACAAGTCGGCGAAGTACTCCATCGAGCGGCCCCTGCACATCGGCGCGGCGCTGGCCGGCGCGACCCCCGGGCAGATCGCCCAGCTGAGCCGGTTCGGGCTGCCGCTGGGTGAGGCCTTCCAGCTGCGCGACGACCTGCTCGGCGTCTTCGGCGACCCGTCGGTGACCGGCAAGCCCGCCGGCGACGACCTGGTCGAGGGCAAGCGGACGGTGCTGGTCGCGCTGGCGCTCGACGCCCTGCCGGACGCGGAGGCCAAGGTGCTCGACGCGGCGCTGGGCACCCGGCTCTCACCGGACGAGGTGGCCCACCTGTGCCGGCTGGTCGACGAGTCCGGGGCGCGGGCCCAGGTGGAGGCGGTGATCAGCCGGCTCACCGAGCGCTCCCTGGCGGCGCTCTCCGCCGCCGAGGTGACCGAGCCCGCCCGTGCCGTGCTGCAGGGGCTCGCCGCCGAGGCCACCCAGCGCACCGTCTGACGCGCCCACCGCACAGCCGGCGCGGTTGCTACAGCGCGATCGCCTGCGCCCGGCGCTTGACCTCCGAGCCACGGTTCTCCCGGAGCGCGTCGATCGGGCGACCCGGCAGCGAGTCGTCGGGGGTGAACAGCCAGGTCAGCATCTCCCGGTCGTCCCAGCCGCCGTCGGAGAGCAGGGTCAGCAGGCCCGGCACCCCCTTGACGATGGCGCCGTCCATCACCAGCGCGGCGGGCACGTGCTGCCCCGCACCGGGCTCGGGAACGGCGCCGGCGAGCTGGTGCTCGCGGATCAGCTGACGGACCTTGCTCACGCTCACCCCGAGCGCGGCGGCGGTGGCCTTCCAGTCCAGCCACTCGGTGACCAGGGAGCCCAGGGACGGGTCCACGGAGGTGCTCTCACGCGTGTTCTCGCTCACCCTCCCATGCTCCCACCACGCTCGATCCCGTGTCGCACCTGCCCGGTGTGGGGCGCGGAAGCATCTAAAGTGGCAGGTCAGTCGGGTTCCTTCCCCCGCCCGACACTGGAGGACACCGTGCACCGCACTGCCGACGCGCTCACCGGGCGCGTCCTCGACGGCAGGTACCGCGTGGGCCCCCGGATCGCCCGCGGCGGGATGGCCACCGTCTACGAGGCCACCGACGAGCGGCTCGACCGCACGGTGGCGGTGAAGGTCATGCACGAGGGCCTGGCCGACGACGACGAGTTCGTCCGCCGCTTCCAGCGCGAGGCCCGCGCAGCCGCGCGGCTCGCCCACCACAACGTGGTGGCGGTCTTCGACACCGGCGACGACCACGGCACCTTGTTCCTGGTCATGGAGTACGTGCCCGGCCTGACCCTGCGCGACCTGATCCGCAAGGAGGCGCCGATGGCGCCCGGCAAGGCGCTGGCGGTCATCGAGCCGGTGCTCTCGGCGCTGGCGGCGGCCCACGACGCCGGGATCCTGCACCGCGACGTCAAGCCGGAGAACGTGCTCCTCGCCGACGACGGACGGGTCAAGGTCGCCGACTTCGGGCTGGCCCGCGCGATCAACGCCGAGACCCAGCACACCGCGACCGGTGGCGTGCTGATCGGCACCGTCTCCTACCTCTCCCCCGAGCTCGTGGTCAACGGCCGGGCCGACGCGCGCGCCGACGTCTACGCGGCGGGCGTGATCGTCTACGAGATGCTCACCGGCCACAAGCCCCACCAGGCGGACAACCCGATCCAGGTCGCCTACAAGCACGTCCACGAGGACATCCCCGCCCCGTCGGCGAGCACGCCCGGCATCCCGCCGTACGTCGATGCGCTGGTCGCCCGGGCGACCGCCCGCGACACCGCGTTCCGCCCGGCCGACGCCCGCGTGCTGCTCCACCAGGTACGCCGCGTGCGGCACGCCCTCGACCACGGGGTGCGCTCCGACCCCGACCTGGTCGACGACCTCACCCCGACCACGCCCCTGGGCGGCGTCCACGCACCGACCGGCGAGCTGCCCGAGCAGATCATCGAGCCGCAGGAGCTCGCGGCCCTCGTCGAGGAGGAGTGGGCCGCGGACCCCGACGGGTTCCACGACGGGTTCTACGACCAGGAGCGCGACGTCCGGAGCGTGGCCGCCCCGCCGGGTGCCCGGCGACCGGCCGTCGTACCGGCCCCGCCCGCGCCGCCGAGGCGGCACTCGCGCCGCGGCAAGGTCATGCTCGTCGCCGTGCTGCTGCTGGCCCTGCTCGCCGGCGTGGCCGGCTGGTACTACGGGGTCGGCCGCTGGACGACGACGCCCGGGGTCCTCAACCTCAGCGAGGCCGCGGCCCGGGTCAAGCTCGACCGCGCCGGGCTGTCGATGGAGGTCGAGCGCAGTGCGTACTCGGAGAACGTCCGCAAGGGCTACGTGATCGCCACCGACCCGGCGCCCGGCGACCGAGTCCTCGAGGACGGCACCGTCGGGGCCACGATCTCCCGCGGGCCCGAGCGCCACGACGTGCCCACGGTGCGCAACCAGACCCTCGACGACGCCCAGCAGGCGCTCGACGAGGCCAAGCTCTCCTACGGCGAGTCGGTGAGCCGGTTCCACGAGAAGATCGCGAAGGGCCGGGTGATCACCAGCGACCCCGCGCCGGGCACCTCGCTGAAGCGCAACGCCGCGGTCGACCTCGTGGTCAGCAAGGGCCCCCGGCCGATCGAGATCACCGACTTCACCGGCAAGGTCGCGCGCAACGCGGAGAAGGCCCTGACCAAGAGCGGGTTCGAGCTCGAGACCACGACCGTCAACAGCGACTCGGTCCCCCAGGGCCGCGTCGTCTCGCAGAGCCCGGACTCCGGCACCGGCCAGAAGGGCGACGTGATCTCCCTGGTGGTCTCCAAGGGGCCGGTCATGGTCGAGGTCCCCGACGTGGTCCGGATGGGACTCGCCGAGGCCCGCAAGCGGCTCCAGGGCGCCGGGTTCCGGGTGGTGGTCGAGGAGTCCAACCTCTACATCGGGGTCCAGTACGTCGTCTCCACCGACCCGAAGGGCGGCACGTCGGCGCCGAAGGGCAGCACGGTGACCGTCAGCGTGGTCTGACACCCGCCTCGCGCCACCCCACGTCCTTCCAGTCACTTCCGTCACACCAGTCACACTGGTAACGTCGCAGGCTGCGCCACGCTGCGGGGCCGTCCGGGGCCCCGAGGGGGACAGCATCATCGGCCCGTGAGCAGCCGGAGGTCCGCGTGCTCGGTACCCGTCGCCACCGCATCCCGCTCGCCCCGACGCTCCGTGCGGCCGCCTGTCTGGTCACGGGCCTGGCCATCGCCCTGACCCTGCTGCCGGCGTCCGCCGCCCAGGCCGCACCCTGGCCCGGCCACCCCGACCGCGACCTCGTGCGGCACACGGTGCGTCCCGGGGACACCGCGACCGGCCTGGCCGTGCGCTACCACGCCTGGACCGCCGAGCTGGTCCGGCTCAACCGGCTCGGCCCGCGCGCGACGCTGCGCCGGGGCCAGGTGCTGCGCATCCCGGTGGTGGTCTCCGCGGCCCGCCGGGACCGCTCACGGAGCGCCGCGGCCGTCCAGCAGACCCGCAAGCACCAGACCCGCAAGCACCAGACCCGCAAGCACCGGACCCGCGCACCACGCCCGATGCTGCGGCACAGCGTCCCCCCGCGCAGCCGTCGGTGGCTGCACGCCGACCTCTCCCGGGCCGAGGTGCGCCGGCTCATCGTGCGGATGGCGCGGGTCTACAAGGTGCCGGAGAGCCTGGCGCTGGCCGTCGCGTGGCAGGAGTCCGGCTGGCAGCAGCGCCGGGTCTCCAGCGCGGGCGCCCTCGGGGTGATGCAGGTGATGCCCGACACCGGGCGCTGGATGCGCTGGTACGCCGGACGGCCGCTTCGCCTGCGCGACGCCCACGACAACATCCAGGCCGGGATGCTCACCCTGCGCACGCTGCGCTCGCGGACCCGCCGCGACAACAACGCGATCGCGGCGTACTACCAGGGACTCGGCGCGGTCCGCAGGCACGGCTTCTACCGCGACACGCACCGCTACGTGCGCGCGGTCCGCGCCCACCAGCGGCGCATCCTGGCGACCGGGAGCCCGGTGTAGCCCTCTAGGCTGCGCCGCATGACCCGCACCTCCCCCGAGCCACGGGCCGCGAGGCCGTCGTTCGAGGGCCGGGTCACCCTGCTGGCCACGCTGGCACTGCTCGCGATCACCGCGAGCTGGGGGTCGACGTTCTTCTTGATCCACGACCTGCTGGACCGGGTGCCGGTCCTGGACTTCCTGGCCGTGCGCTTCGCCCTGGCGTCGGTGGCGATCCTCGCGCTGGCGCCGCGCGCCATCGGCCGCCTCTCGCCCGAACGGCGGCGGCAGGCGGTGGTGCTCGGCACGCTGTACGCCGGTGCCCAGGTCCTGCAGACCGCCGGGCTGGCCACCACCCCGGCGAGCGTGTCGGGGTTCATCACCGGCATGTACGTCGTGGCCACCCCGCTGTTCGCGGCCCTGCTCCTGCGCAGCCGCATCGGCGGCCTGACCTGGCTGGCCGTGGTGCTGGCCGTCACCGGCCTCGGGGTGCTCACCCTCGGGGACGTGTCCGGCGGCCTGGGCCTGGGGTACGGCGAGGCGCTGACCCTGGTCTCCGCGCTCGTCTACGCGCTGCACATCGTCGGACTCGGCGCCTGGTCGGACCCCGGCGACGCCCTCGGCCTGGCCGCCCTGCAGGTCGTGGTGATCGCGGTCGTGTGCACGCTGGCCGCCGCGCCGGGCGGGATCGAGCTCCCGCAGCGGGCCGGCGACTGGCTCTCGGTGGGCTACATGGCCGTGGTGGCCGGTGCCGCCGCGATGCTCGGCCAGACCTGGGCCCAGGCCCACCTGCCGCCCACCCGCACGGCGATCATCATGAGCACCGAGCCTGTCTTCGCCGCCCTGTTCGCCGTGGTCCTCGGCGGGGAGTCGGCCACGTCACGGATGCTGCTGGGCGGCGCGCTGGTGCTCTCCGCGATGCTGATCGTCGAGCTGGTGCCGCGACGCCGGATCGAGGCCGAGGTCCCGCACATCGCAGTCTGATATCGGATGCTGGATCACTGTTCTGGCATCCGGACGAGACCTCTAGCCTCGATGACATGGTCGTAGTGATGGCCCCGGACGCCACCGAGGAGCAGATCGCGCACGTCACCCAGCGTGTCGAGGAGACCGGCGGGCAGGCGTTCGTGAGCCGGGGCGTGGTCCGCACGATCATCGGTCTCGTCGGCGACATCGAGTCCTTCCACGGCCTCAACCTGCGCGGCATGCCCGGCGTCCAGGACGTCCACCGGATCTCCGACCCCTACAAGCTGGTCAGCCGGCAGCACCATCCCGAGCGGTCCACGGTCCACGTGGGTCCGGCGGGCCACCAGGTGCCGATCGGCCCCGAGACGTTCACCTTCATCGCCGGGCCGTGCGCGGTGGAGACGGCCCAGCAGACCCTCGAGGCGGCCGAGATGGCCAAGGCCGCGGGGGCCCGGCTGCTCCGCGGGGGCGCCTACAAGCCGCGCACCTCGCCGTACGCCTTCCAGGGCCTGGGCGTGCGCGGCCTGGAGATCCTCGCCGACGTGCGCGAGGTGACCGGGTTGCCGGTGGTCACCGAGGTCGTCGACGCCCGCGACGTGCCGGTCGTGACCGAGCACGCCGACATGCTGCAGATCGGCACCCGCAACATGGCCAACTTCGGCCTGCTGCAGGCGGTCGGCGAGTGCGGCAAGCCGGTGCTGCTCAAGCGCGGCATGACCTCGACGATCGAGGAGTGGCTGATGGCGGCCGAGTACGTCGCCCAGCGGGGCAACCTCGACGTGGTGCTCTGCGAGCGCGGCATCCGGACCTTCGAGCCGAGCACCCGCAACACCCTCGACATCTCCGCGGTCCCGGTCGTGCAGGCCACGAGCCACCTGCCGATCATCGTCGACCCCTCGCACGCGGGCGGTCGCCGCGACCTCGTCGTACCCCTCTCACGGGCCGCCATCGCCGTCGGCGCCGACGGGGTCATCGTCGACGTGCACCCCGACCCCGAGCACGCCCTGTGCGACGGCCCCCAGGCCCTCCTCGGCGCCGACCTCCGCGCCCTCGCCCAGGCCGTCCGCAAGCTCCCCGCCGCCCTCGGCCGCTCCTGACCCACCGACCCCCAGACCGGATAGTCCGATACGAACCGCACCACCCGGGACGCCCAGAAGGTGCCGAACGTATCGGACTATCCGGCTCGGAGGATCGTGGCGAGCACCTCGCCGGCCCGCTCGACGGCGGTGCGGTCGACGTCGAGGTGGGTGAGCAGACGGACGCGCGTGGGGCCGACGGCGCCGACGAGGACGCCCTGGTCGCGGGCCGCGGCGACCACGGCAGCGGCGTCGGGGACCTCGACGACGACGATGTTGGTCTCGGTCAGCGCCGGGTCGGCGCCGCAGGCCTCCGCGAGCAGCCGGGCGTGTGCGTGGTCCTCGAGGAGTCGCTCGAGGTGGTGGTCGAGGGCGTACGCCGCCGCCGCGGCGAGCACGCCGACCTGGCGCATCCCGCCGCCCATCCGCTTGCGGCGTACCCGCGCCTGCGCCACCTGCTCGGCCGAGCCCAGCATCGCCGAGCCGATCGGGGCGCCGAGCCCCTTGGAGAAGCAGACCGCCATGGTGTCCGCGACCGCGCCGTAGTCGGCGAGCGGGGTGCCCGTGGCCACGTGCGCGTTCCAGATGCGGGCGCCGTCGACGTGCACCCCGCAGCCGAGCTCGTCGGCCAGCGACCGCAGCCCCTGCAGGTCGGCGAGCGGCAGCACCGTGCCGCCCGCGAAGTTGTGGGTGTTCTCCACCGAGAGCGCCGCCGTGCGCACGAAGAACGGCCCCAGGTCCGGTGCGTGCATCTCCCGGATCGCGTCGAGGTCGACCTGCCCGCGCACGTCGCTCCACGTGCGGCTGGTCAGCCCCGTCAGCGCTCCGTGCGCCCCGAGCTCGGCCCGCAGGATGTGCGCGCGCGCCTCGCAGAGCACCTCCTCCCCCGGTCCGACCAGCGCCGCCAGCGCGAGCACGTTGGCCATCGAGCCGGTCGGAGTGAACAGCGCCGCCTCGAAGCCGAAGAGCGCAGCCACCCGGTCCTGCAGCGCGGTCACGGTCGGGTCCTCGCCGTACACGTCGTCGCCGACCTCCGCGTCCGCCATCGCGCGGCGCATGCCCTCGGTGGGGCGGGTGACGGTGTCCGAGCGCAGGTCGATCATGGACCGAGCCTACGAAGTGCTCACCGGACCAGCGCCGGCGCCTGCCAGTCCTTGCCGAGCACGTGGTGGTCCAGGAACGCGAACACGGTCTGGTACCAGACCTTCGCGTTCTGCGGCGTGAGGATCCAGTGGTTCTCGTCGGGGAAGTAGAGGAACTTGTGCGGCATCTCGCCGTCCTCGCCCTCCGCACGGGCCGCCAGCTCCGACCACAGCCGCAGCGCCTCGCCGATCGGCACCCGGTAGTCCTTGTCGCCGTGGATCACCAGCATCGGCGTGCTGATCTCGTCGACGAACCGGTGCGGGCTGTTGGCCTCCTGCATCTGGGGAGTCATCTCCCGGCCCCAGTACCACGGGGCGTCGGTGGTGGGACCGAACTGGTCGAGCGCCCACAGCGAGGCGTGCGTGACGATCGCGTCGAACCGGTCGGTGTGGCCCGCGACCCAGTTGGCCATGTAGCCACCGAACGACCCACCCATCGCGGCGGTGCGGTCGGCGTCGACGTCGTCGCGCTCCTCCACCGCGTCGGTCGCGGCCATCAGGTCGGTGTACGGCGCCTCGCCCCAGTTGCCCCAGCCGCGGGCCACGAAGTCCAGCCCGTAGCCGGTGGACAGGGCCGGGTCCGGCAGCAGGACCGCGTACCCCTGGGCCACGGCCAGCCACGGGTTCCAACGCCACGACCAGGCGTTCCACGAGCTCAGGGGTCCGCCGTGGATCCACAGCAGCAGCGGCGCGGGGTGCTCCACGGACGCGTCGTCGGGCAGGGCGAGCCAGGAGCGCACCCGGGTGCCGTCCTCGGTCGTGGTCTCGACGTCGTCGAGCCGACCCGGGAGGTCGGGCACCGGGCAGGGACCGGCGAGCGGCTCGGAGTCCTGGTCGGCCGTGTCGGCCGCGAGCCGGACCGGACGCGCGGGCTCGGCGTAGGAGGTCCGCATGGCGTAGACGGTGGCGCCGTCGGGTGAGACCTGTACGTCGGAGTAGGCGTAGTCGTCGGCGGTCAGGCGGGTGAACGTCCCGGAGTCCACGTCCACCCGGAAGACGGGGGCGCGACCGTTCTCGTCGGCGGTGAGCACCAGGGCCGCCCCGTCGGGGGTCCACTGGGGCGTCCCGGCGGGCCAGTGGTCCCAGTCGCCGCTGAGGTCGCGCAGCGTCTCGTCGTCCAGGGAGTAGACCGCCAGGCGCTGGTCGCCGGGGTCCTCGGGGGTGGAGCGCACGTCGCGCACCAGCGCCACCGAGCGGCCGTCCGGGCTGAACCGCGGGCTGTGGTACTCGCTCTCGGCGTCGTCGAGCACGACGCGCAGGTCACCGGTGGTGACCTCGATGAGCGCCAGCGTGGTGCGGGGGCCGCCGCGCTCCGGACGACCCCAGGTGGTCACCACGGTCGAGCCGTCGGGGCTGACGTCGAACTGGCCCTCGACCAGGGCCCGGCCGGGCGCCGGGGTGAGGTCGGTCAGGGCCAGCACGGGCTCCTCCCCCGGCCGGCCGGTGGCGTGGAAGGTGCCCGCGAACAGGCGCGGGTCGCCGGGCCCGAGGTCGTGGTCCCAGAACCGCACCGGCACCGACTCGTGCAGGATCGCCGAGACCTTCTTCTCCCGGCGCTCCGTGCGCGTGGCGCTCTCCGACTCCTCGCTCGTCGAGGACGGCATGGTCTCCGACGCCAGCACGATCGTCGCGGCCTCGGCGGCCACGCGGGCCGCGCCGATGCCGCCGGCCCGGGACGCGATCACCCGGGCCTCGCCGCCGGCGGCCGGGAGCAGCCAGAGCAGGGAGATCTCCTCGTCCTCCTCCGCCGCCGGGTCGGGGCGGGTGGAGGTGAACAGCAGCGACCCGTCCGGCAGGAAGACGGGGCGGCCCTCGCCCTTGGCGCTGCGGGTGAGCCGGCGGGCCGGCCGGTCCCCGGCCGGGTCGACCTCCCACAGCGAGGTGACGTACCGGGTGCGCTTCGGGTCCAGCGTCTGCACCGCCGTGACCAGCCGCTCGCCGTCCGGTGACAGCGTCAGCCCGGCGCCGCGGGGCAGCTCGACGTAGGCGTCGAGGTCGTGGAAGGGCGTGGGGCCCGCGTGCTCGGGGGCCATCGATTCGGGGGTCTCGAGATCACTCACCCGAGTTGCCTATCACGTCGCCGAGGACTGCCCGCCCGGGGCTCGGGGTTGCCCGGTCAGCGGCCCCGCAGCACTCGCAGCGTCTGGTCGGCCATCCGGGACTCGCCGAGCGCGTTGGGGTGGACGATCACCGGGTTGGTGGTGCCCACGACCGGCTCCACCCAGCGGACGCCGAGCGGCTTGCAGGCGTCGTGGCCCTCGGAGACCCGGTTGAGGTCGACGTAGGTCGCTCCGGTGACCCGGGCGGCGCGTCGGACGGCGCCGTTGAGGGTGGCCTGCAGCGAGCGCAGGTAGGGCACGTCACCGTCGGCCACCGGCAGCTGCGGGAAGCACCGGCCCGTCCGCGGCACGATCCAGGGGTAGCCCAGGATCGCCACCCGGGCGCGCGGCGCCTTCGCACGGACGTCGCGCAGGGCCCGGACGAGGGCGGGGTAGGTCGTGGTGCGCACCGTGTCCTCGAAGGAGCTGCCGTACTGGTCCCGGCACGGGCTCCCCTGGCCGGCGGTGCTGATGCCGGCGGCGCCGCACTTGGCGATCGCCCCGACGAAGACGCCGCTGTCGTTGCCGCCGATCGTCATCGTCACCAGCCGCGTGCGGGTGCTCAGCGCGTCGAGCTGCGGGGCCACGCCGGGTGACTGGGACTCGCGGAAGTCCTTGGTCTCGGCCGCCCCGCAGGTGACGTCGCGGAGCCGGACCCCGGTCCTGGCCGCGATCACGTGCGGGTAGTTGCGCAGCGACCGCTGGCAGGCGGGCGGCGCCGTGGGGTCGACCGGCAGCACCCCCGAGGCGGCGCTGTAGGAGTCACCGAGGGCCACGTACGGCGCCGGTCGGCCTCCGGACGATGTCGCAGGTGCGGTCGCCGACGTGGCGGCGGCCGGGGTGAGTGCGGCGACCAGGACGGCGGCGGCGGGCAGGGCGAGCAGGCGGCGCATGAGGGACTCCCGGTGGGCGGTTGGGTGTCCGGTGCAACGAGGCAACGGGGCCCCACGTCACGGGTCAGACGTTGCCGATGATCCCGGTGAGGCTGATCCGCAGCGCCACGCGGGCGGGGTTCTCCCGGGGCTGGCGGTAGCGCTCGGCGTAGCGGCGTACGGCCTCGGCGACCGAGTCGGGGTCCTCACGGACCTCGGCGATGCCCTCCAGGGTCGACCATCGCCGGCCGTCGACCTGGCAGACCGCCACCCTCGCGTCGCCGCCGGCCCGCAGGTTGGCGACCTTCTGCGAGGTCCGGGAGGTGATCCCCCAGGCCGTGCCGGCGGTGCCGTCCTGGCTGGGATCGACCACGATGCCCATCGGGACGACGTGCGGCGAGCCGTCACGGCGCAGGGTGGTCACCGTGCACAGGTGACGCTCGCGCCAGAACTCCAGGTGCTCGCCGAGGAGCGCGTAGGTGCGTGGCACGTCAGGCCTTGCGCAGCATCTCCGCGACCAGGAACGACAGCTCCAGGGACTGCACCCGGTTGAGCCGGGGATCGCAGACCGACTCGTAGCGGTCGGACAGTCCGGCCTCGTCGAGCTCCTCGCCGCCGCCGACGCACTCGGTGACGTCGTCGCCGGTGAGCTCCACGTGCAGGCCACCGGGCCAGGTGCCCACGGCGCGGTGGACGTCGAAGAAGCCCTGGACCTCCTCGATCACGTCGTCGAATCGACGGGTCTTGTAGCCCGACGAGGCCTCGAAGGTGTTGCCGTGCATCGGGTCACAGACCCAGGCCGCCTCGATGCCGGCGGCGTCGACCTTCTCCAGCAGGGGCGGCAGCGCCTCGCGGATGCGTCCGGCGCCCATGCGGGTGATGAAGGTCAGCCGGCCCGCCTCGTTGGCCGGGTTGAGCTTGCCCGCGAGGGCGATCGCGTCGTCGGCCGTGGTGGTCGGGCCGAGCTTCACCCCGATGGGGTTCTGGATGTGGCGCAGCAGCTCGACGTGGGCACCGTCGAGCTGGCGGGTCCGCTCGCCGATCCACACGAAGTGGCTCGAGACGTCGTAGGGCAGCTGGGTGCGGCTGTCGATGCGGGTCAGCGCGTGCTCGTACTCGAGGATCAGCGCCTCGTGGCTGGAGTGGAAGTCGACCCGGTGGAACTCGTCGGGGTCGGCACCGATGGCCTGCATGAAGGTGAGGGCACGGTCGATCTCGGCGGCCATCTTCTCGTAGCGGCGGCCCACCTCCGAGCCGAGCACGAAGTCGGTGTTCCAGGTGTGCACCTGGCGCAGGTCGGCGTACCCCCCGGTGACGAAGGCGCGCACGAGGTTCAGCGTGACCGCGGAGGCGTGGTAGACCTCCACGAGCCGCTGCGGGTCCGGGACCCGCGACTCGGCGTTGAACGCGAAGCCGTTGACCGCGTCGCCGCGGTAGGCCGGGAGGGTCACGCCGTCACGGGTCTCGAGGTCCGAGGACCGGGGCTTGGCGTACTGCCCCGCGAGCCTGCCGAGCTTGACCACCGGCACCGACGCTGCGTAGGTCAGCACCACCGCCATCTGCAGCAGCACCCGCAGCTTGTTCCGGGTGTTGTCCGCGGTGACCCCGGCGAAGGTCTCCGCGCAGTCACCGCCCTGGAGCAGGAACGCCTCGCCCCGGGCGACGGCGCCCAGCTTGGCCTTCAGCGCGTCGCACTCGCCGGCGAACACCAGCGGCGGCATCCCGCGCAGGCGGGCATAGGCGGCGTCGACGGCCTCGGCGTCGGGGTACGACGGTTGCTGGGCGGGCCCCAGCGCATGCAGCGAGGCCAGGTCGGGGACGGGTGCGGACACCCGACCATGCTACGGCGGGGGTGCGACCCACCACGAACCGGCGGCCGCTCGTGGACCTCGGTGCCGATGAGGAGGAAGGGGAAGATCTTGTCCACCGGGAGCCCGGGCGCGCCGACCCGCACCACGTCGAGCAGGATGCCGGCCTCGGGGTTGCGGGGGTTGACGATGTCGCCGGCGGGGATGACGGCCACCACCGATACCGCGACCAGCATGTAGATGACCACGGCGATGCCGAGTCCGGTGAACATGATCCGCGGGAAGATCCGCACGGGGTCCTTGGTCTCCTCGACCATGTTGACCGAGTCCTCGAAGCCGACCATGGAGAAGAACGCGATCGCCGTGGCCACCGTCACCGCGGCGAACAGCCCCTTGTCCTCGGGGTTCTCGAACACGGTGATCCGGCCGAGGTCGGAGTCCCCGCCGGTCACGGCGGCGAAGCCGATGGCGATGACGATGGCCAGGGCCAGCATCTCCACGAGCGTGAGCACCACGTTGAACTTCACGCTCTCCCCGACGCCGCGCAGGTTGATCGCCGCGAGCAGCAGCATGAACAGCAGCGCCACCACCAGCGTCGCGCCCTCCCCCGTGGGCACCGCCTCGATCCCCTCGTGGAGCCCGATCAGCAGGTTGCTGGCCAGCAGGCCCGACGACGTCGACGCACTGGTGATCCCCGAGCAGACCACGGTGAACGCCACCAGGAACGTCACGAAGTGCACGCCGAACGCCTTGTGCGTGTACAACGCAGCGCCTGCCGCCTGCGGGTACTTGCAGACCAGCTCGAGGTAGGAGAACGCCGTCAGCGTCGCCACCGCGAAGGCGACCAGGAACGGCAGCCAGGCGATGCCGCCGACCTCGCCGGCCAGCCGTCCGGTCACCGCGTAGACCCCGGCCCCGAGGATGTCGCCCACGATGAAGAGCAGCAGCAGCCGCGGCCCCATCACCCGTTTGAGATCGGTCTCCTGCGCGGAGGTGTCCGGGGTCGCGTCCGTGGTCATGGTGTCCTCCGAGAGCCGAGTGGTGGGCCCATGGTGGCCCCACCGAGGCCCCGGCGCCAGACCCGGTGACCGAACCTGTCGCCGTGTCGCGGGGTCAGCCGAAGAAGACCTCGGCCTCGGCGTACTCCGCGGGGTCGACGAGCTTGAGCTCCCCGGTGCCCTCGATGAGCGGCACCCGGTCGATCTTGGTGCCGCGCAGCGCCATCATCGTGCCGAAGTCACCGTCGTGCACGGCGTCGATCGCGTGCAGGCCGAAGCGGGTGGCCAGCCACCGGTCGAAGGCCGTCGGCGTCCCGCCGCGCTGGACGTGGCCGAGGACGACCGCGCGCGCCTCCTTGCCGGTGCGCTCCTCGATCTCGTGGGCGAGCCGGTCGCCGATGCCGCCGAGGCGGACGTGGCCGAAGGCGTCCTTCTCCCCCGAGACCAGGGTCATGTCGCCACCCTCGACCGGGACCGCTCCCTCGGAGACGACGAGGATGGGTGAGTAGTGGCTCTCGAAGCGCTGCTCGACCAGCGCGCACACCTGGTCGATGTCGAACGGCTTCTCGGGGATCAGCACGACGTTCGCCCCGCCGGCCAGCCCGGCGTGCAGCGCGATCCACCCGGCGTGGCGCCCCATCACCTCGACCACGAGCACGCGGTGGTGGGACTCCGCGGTGGTGTGCAGCCGGTCGATCGCCTCCATGGCGATGTTCACCGCGGTGTCGAAGCCGAAGGTGAAGTCGGTGGCGTTGAGGTCGTTGTCGATGGTCTTGGGGACGCCGACCACGTTGACCCCGAGGTCGTGCAGCTTGGTGGCCACGCCGAGGGTGTCCTCGCCACCGATGGCGACCAGGGCGTCCACCTCGAGCTCGGCGAGGTTCGCCTTGATCTGCTCGACGCCGTCGTCGATCTTGAAGGGGTTGGTCCGCGAGGAGCCGAGGATGGTGCCGCCGCGCGGGAGGATGCCCCGCACCTGCGGGATGCCGAGCTCGCTGGTCAATCCCTCCAGCGGTCCCTTCCACCCGTCGCGGAAGCCGACGAAGTCGTAGCCGTACTCCTTGACGCCCTTGCGGACGACGGCGCGGATCACCGCGTTGAGGCCCGGGCAGTCGCCTCCTCCGGTGAGCACTCCGACGCGCATGCGATCTCCTCGGTGAAGGTGGGGTACGGCGGACAGCCGCTCTTGGAACGTTCAATGTAACCGTGCGGCCGGTGACGGCGTCCAGCCCTCACCGGCCGCACCGCACGAACCGGGCTATCCCGCGCGGGTCGCTCGTGCCAGGGCGACCGACAGCACGGCGAAGCAGCCCGCGGTGATCGCGCAGCCCCACCAGGTCACGTTGGACACGGTGAAGGCGACGTAGCCGGCGACCACGGCGGCGAAGGCCCACCAGCGGACCAGGCCGGCCCGCCACAGCGCCACCACCGCCAGCGGCAGGGCCAGCAGGAAGCCGAGCATGCCCGGCACGGTCAGCACCGGCACGCCCCACATGGTCTCGCTCATGTGCTCGTTCACCGCGACGATCGCCTCGGGACCGTAGAGCTGGCCGATGGCCGAGTCGTACCAGTCGACGAACAACAGCCCGGGCAGGGTGGTCATGCCCACGAAGCCGAGGAAGGCCGCGACGTTGGCCAGCCAGGCACCCCGGCCGCGCACGTACGCCGCCGCGAGCAGCGCCGGTGCTATCCAGAACGCGTAGGACCAGTGGAAGCCGAGCGACTTGAACTGGAGCGGGCCCGGTTGGT
The DNA here is from genome assembly GCA_963815595.1 of uncultured Actinomycetota bacterium. Lineage (GTDB taxonomy): Bacteria > Actinomycetota > Actinomycetes > Propionibacteriales > Nocardioidaceae > Marmoricola. Next base: position 1,878,505 of record CAWFHA010000007.1, read on the forward strand.
CGGTGTAGATCTCGAACATCCTCGTCCCGGTCACACCTGCCGCGGGGTCGGCGTAGGCGCCGATGACGGCGAAGACGCCGGCCAGCACGGGGGCGGCGACCAGGAAGGCCCGCCGGGCGGCGAGGGCTGACGTGGGACGCGAGGCCGTGTCCGGGGCGGACACCACGTCGGGGGCGGACAGCGTGGTCATGACGGTTCTCCTGTGGACGGTGACCCGGTTCGGGTCGGGTGGCCCCAGCCAACCGGGATCCGTCCTCAACCGGATCGGTCGCGCGAGGGATTCCGTCCTCGGTCCGCCGACGGATCCTGCAGCCCGTTCGCACCCGGCACCACGACGAGGCTCTCGTAGGCGAAGATCACCGCCTGCACACGGTCACGCAGGCCCAGCTTCGCCAGCACGTTGCTCACGTGGGTCTTGGTGGTGCCCTCGGAGACGTACAGCGTGGTGGCGATGTCGAGGTTCGAGAGCCCACGGGCGAGCAGCCCGAGCACCTCGAGCTCGCGAGGCGTGAGCAGGCCCAACCGCGGGTCGCGACCCGTGCGCGCGGGCGAGGGGCGGCGTACGAAGGCGTCGATCACCCGGCGGGTGACACCGGGGGCGAGCAGCGAGTCACCGGCGGCGACGACCCGGATCGCGGCGGCGAGCTCCTCGGCCGGGGCGTCCTTGAGCAGGAAGCCCGACGCGCCGGCCTGCAGCGCCTCGAAGACGTACTCGTCGAGATCGAAGGTGGTCAGCACCAGCACGCGGGTCGCCACCTGCTCCTCCACCAGCCGGCGGGTGGCGGCGATCCCGTCCAGGACCGGCATCCGGATGTCCATCAAGGTCACGTCCGGGACGAGCCGGGAGACGACCTCCACGGCCTCCTCGCCGTTGGCGGCCTCCCCCACGACCTCGAGCTCCGGCTCGCCGGCGAGCAGCGAGCGGAACCCGGCCCGGACCATGCCCTGGTCGTCCACGATCACCACCCGCGTCGTCATGGCGTCCGCTCCGCCAGGGGCAGGCTGGCGGAGAGCCGCACCCCACCGGCCTGGGCCGGTGCCAGCTCCACCGTGCCGCCGTAGAGCGCCACCCGCTCACGGATGCCGATCAGGCCGTGACCGGGCGCGGTGCCGTTGACCTGCTCGGCGCGGGTCGGCATGCCGTCCCCGTCGTCCTCCACCTCGACGTGCAGGCGCTCCGGGGTGTACCGCACCACCACCGCGGCCGAACGCGCGCGTGAGTGACGCAGCACGTTGGTGAGCCCCTCCTGCGCGATGCGGTACGCCGCGAGGTCCACCCCGGGGCTCAACGGCACCGGGTCGCCCTCCACCCGCAGGCTCACGGCCAGGTCACCCGAACCCACCTGTTCCACGAGCCGGCCGAGCTCCGCGAGGCCGGGCTGCGGAGCCAGGTCGAGCTGCTGGCCCTCCGTGCGCAGCACCCCGAACAGCCGGCGCATCTCGGCCAGCGCCTCCCGGGCGGTCGCCTCGACCGCGGCGAGGTCGGCGGCCTCGGCGGCGTGGTCCGGGCCGAGGCGGCGCCGCACCGCCTGGGTCTGGATGGTGACCACGCTGATCGAGTGGGAGACGATGTCGTGCAGCTCCCGCGCGATCCGGGTCCGCTCCTCGGCCGCGGCCCGCGCCGCCTCGAGCTCGCGGGTCCGCTCCAGCTGCGCGGCCCGGGCCAGCGCCTCGTCAGCACTCGCCATCCGCCCGCCGAGCGCGACGCCGGCGGTCCACGGCCCCACGAAGAACACGAGGGCGGCTGCGAGGTCGCTGGGCTCGAGGGTGTGGACGATGCTGAGCGTCACGAACGGCACGAGCACGAGCGCCAGACCGACGTAGCGACGAGGGGCGGGTGCGTGGAAGCCGACGGTGAAGCACACCAGGACCAGGGAGAGCAGCGTGGAGAACTGCCCCTGGGCGTTGACCACCAGGTCGGCCACCACCACCACCGCGGCCACCGCGAGCGGGAACCGGCGGCGCCAGGCGAGCGCCGCCATGCCGAGGCCCGAGACGAGGAGGTGCAGCACCGGAGAGTCGACCGCCGGACTGAACAGAGCCTCGGCCAGCGACAACGCCACGAACGCAGCCGCGATCAGCACGTCCAGCAACGGGGGTCTCCACCTCACGGGCTGACGGTAGGTGATCGTGAGCCGGCCGCGCATCGGTCGCGCGACGGATCTCGGCTCACCCCTCGGCCGACTCCTCGGCGCTCCGCGGGTCCCCGCCCAGCCGGGAGACCTCCTGCTCGGCCGAGGACCGGGCGCGCCGCGCCTCCGCGAGCACGACCTCGGCGTCACCCGCGGCGTCCTCCGCCTCCTCGAGGTCCTCGTCGACCCGGTCGACGTCGTCCTCGATGGCCGCGACCCGTCGTCGCAGCTCATCGGCCTCCCCCTGGAGCTGGAGCCGGCGCGCCCTGAGGTTCGCGACGCCTTCCTCGACCTCGGCCAGCTCGCGCTCGGCCGCGTCGACCTCGGCGCGTGCCTCCGCCAGCGCGTCCTCCGCGGCCGCGAGCCTCGCTCCCCCGTCCGGGACCACGTGCAGCCCCACCGACCCGCCATCTGGCCGGGCGTCCTCGGTCTCCTCCTCCACCGGAGCCGGGGTGGCCGCAACGTCGAGCGCCTCGGGCACCGCCACCACCGCGTCGACGTCCAGCTCGTCGACCCCGGTGGAGGTGAAGGCGGTCACGATCCGGCCGGTACGCACGACCTGTGCGGCGCTCGGATCGAGCATGGCCGCGTTCAGGATCCCCTCGACCTGGTCGACCACCGGCGCGGTCAGACGCACCCCTGCGTCCCGGGCCAGCGCCCGGGCGGTCGAGGCCAGCGCGCTGGTCAGGGCCCGACGCTGCCTGGTCAGGGCGCGCAGCTCGTCACCGTCCAGCGCCGCAGCGGCCGCGCGCAGCTGCTCGGCCAGGCCGAGGACCTCCTCGATCCGCTCCTGCTCGCGACGCACGAGCAGGTTCACCGCCCAGGCAGCCACCGACGGCTTGCGCAAGGTCGTGATCTCGGCGGCGAGCTCCTTCGACCCCGCGCCCTTCGCCTCCCGGGCGGCCCGGTTGCGGGCCTCGGTGAAGACGTCGGTGGGACCGCCGTACAGCCGCTCCGCCACGGCGGTCAGCTCCTCCAGGTCACCCACCGGGAACCTCGTGGACCAGCAGCTCGAGCGCTGCGGCGACGCTGCCGGCCCGGACCGCCGCACGGTCCCCGGACAACGTGAGCCGGACGTGTCGCGAGACCCCGGGCCCGGACAACGCGACGAACACGGTGCCGACCTCCTGGCCCTCCTGCCGGTCAGGACCGGCGACTCCGGTGGTCGCCAGCGCCCAGTCCACCTCGAGCAGGTCCCGCGCCCCGGTCGCCATCTGGACGGCGCACTCGGCGGAGACGACCCGGTCCACCTGCACCCCCAGCAGGCGCCGCTTCAGGCCGGTCGCGTAGGTGACCACGCCGCCCGCGAAGGTCGCCGAGGCGCCGGGAACGGCGGAGAGCACGGCCGCCAGCTCACCCCCGGTCAGCGACTCCGCACACCCCACGGTGTGACCCCGGTCATTGAGGGCACGGTGGACCCGGGCCGCCGTGTCCAGGAGACCCGACATCCCGACCGGATCGTTCATGGTGCGACGCTAGCGCCGCCGGGGACTCGGCGCGATCCCGCCCGAGCACGAACGGATCGCTAGGGTGCCCGCATGTCGCGACCCATCGAGGACTACGCCGCCATCGGCGACGGCCACACCGCCGCGCTGATCAGCTCCGCCGGGTCGATCGACTGGCTGTGCCTGCCGCGGTTCGACTCCCCGGCCTGCTTCGCGGCCCTGGTCGGCGAGGAGCGCAACGGTCACTGGCTCCTCGGTCCCGCGGGAGAGCACACCGTTGCACGCCGCTATCTCGACGACACCGCGGTCCTCGAGACCGTCCACACCACCGAGACCGGTCGGGTGCGGGTGGTGGACCTGATGCCGACCGGCGACCGGCGCGCCGACATCGTGCGTCGGGTCGAGGGGCTGGAGGGCACGGTGTCGATGCGGCACAGCTGGATCGTCCGGTTCGAGTACGGCCTGATCCGGCCGTGGGTCCACCGTGAGCTCGTCGACGGTCGGCCGGCGATCGTCGCGGCGGCAGGCCCCGACAAGCTCATCCTCACCGGGCCCAGGCTCCCACCCGCCGTGGACGGGCACCACGAGGAGACCTTCGACGTGTGCGCCGGTGACCACCTGGACTTCACCCTCACCTGGATCCCCTCCTACCGCCCTCCGCCGGAGCCGGTGGACATCGAGGGCGGCCTCGCCCACACCCTGCGAGAGCAGCAGGCCTGGGCGGACGACTGCCGCTACCACGGCCCGTGGCGTCGCGAGGTCGTCCGCAGCCTGATCACCCTGCGGGGGCTCACCCACGAGGACACCGGGGGCATCGTCGCGGCGCCGACGACCTCGCTGCCCGAGCAGTTCGGCGGGGAGCGCAACTGGGACTACCGCTACTGCTGGCTGCGGGACGCGGCGCTGACCCTGGAGGCGTTCCTGGCCGCCGGACGGGTCGGCGGGGCCCACCACTGGCGCAACTGGCTGCTGCGGGCCATCGCCGGCGACCCCCGCGACATGCAGGTCATGTACACCGTCGACGGTGGCCGCCGCCTGCCCGAGCGGGAGCTGGAGCATCTCGCCGGCTACGCCGGCTCGCGCCCGGTGCGCGTGGGCAACGCGGCGGTCGACCAGAGGCAGACCGACGTGCTCGGCGAGGTGCTCGGCGCCCTGTCGATGGCCCGCAACCACGGTGTCCCCGAGACCCGCGACAGCTGGAGCCTGCAACGCACGCTCGTCGAGGACCTCGAGGACCACTGGCAGCAGCCCGACAACGGGCTCTGGGAGATCCGCGGAGAGCCGCAGCACTTCACCCACAGCCGGGTGATGGTGTGGTCGGCCTTCGACCGGGCCATCGAGGGGGTGGAGAAGCACGGTCTCGAAGGTCCCGTGGAGCGCTGGCGCGAGATCCGCGCCGAGGTGCGCGCGGAGATCATGGAGCGCGGCTTCGACCACGACCGCGGCACCTTCACCCAGCACTACGAGACCACCGAGGTGGACGCCTCGCTGCTCGTGCTGCCGATGGTGCGGTTCATCGACGGGCGCGACCCGCGGATGCTGGGCACGATCGCGGCCGTCGAGGAGGACCTGATGCGAGACGGGCTGCTCCTGCGCTACCGCACCCAGAGCGGGGTCGACGGACTGCGAGGTGACGAGCACCCGTTCCTCGCCTGCTCGTTCTGGCTGGTCTCGGCCTATGCGCTCGCCGGTCGCGAGCAGGACGCCCATGCCCTGATGGACCGGCTGGTGGGGCTGGCCAACGACGTCGGGCTGCTCAGCGAGGAGTACGACGTCACCGGGCAGCGGATGGTCGGCAACTTCCCCCAGGCCTTCTCCCACCTGGCCCTGGTCACGGCCGCGATGAACATCGAGCGGGCGAGGCGGGACCGCGGCGCGTAGGGCACTAACCGGTCTAGTCCGACAGAGGCCATCTATCGGGCAAAATTCCCTATTTGCGAGCGGGAGCAGCATGCTTGTCCCAGCGCCGGCGCCACCGGCGGAGCAGCACCGGAAGACACACGGGGGACAGATCGAGATGCGACACCGCGACGACGGCACAGGACCAGCGAAGACACTGGTGACCGGCACACTCACCCGGATCACCTCGCTGCTCACCGAGGACGACCACAGCGGCCGGCACGCCGGGCGCGCCGTCGTCCCCCAGCAGAAGCTGCCGGTCCACGAGACCGTGCAGCCGGCACCCGAGCCGACCCCCGACACGAACCCCGACGCGAGCCTCGAGACGAACCCGGCCACGACCCCCGGCACGGACGCTCCCAGCGGCTTCCTGCCGGAGACCGTGGTCTGGCGGGCCAGCCACGGTCCCCGGGTGTTCGCCGCGGTCCTGCTCCTGCTCGCCGTCGCCGGCACCTCGGCCCTCGGCCTGCGCTACGCCGAGACCCGGGGCCCCGACGACTTCCTCTCGGTCGTGATCGGCGTGGGCATCGTGGTCGCCCTGTGGGCGTTGCTGATCGCCAGCACCCCGCAGGTGGTCAGCCTGCGTGGCTCCATCCTCACCGTGCGCAACAGCAGCGGGAGCGAGCGGTTCGACCTCGCCGACGGCCTGCAGCCGGTCGACGTCGTCGGGCAGCCCAAGAGCTCGTCGTGGGCGCTACTGCTGCACCGCCCCGACAACACCTCGGTCGTCCTGCGGCGGCGCGACGTGGATGCCTACGTCCTCGACCCGATCGTCCGCCACTACCGGGCCATCGCCGACCAGCGCTACGCCGACCGGCAGGTGCGGTTCAGCCGCTGAGCCGGCGTCCCGCGCGTCCCCTCGGACCTCGCGGGACCCCTCGGCCCGGACGGTGACCACGCCGGCCAGGATGAACAGGCCGCCGAGCAGCTGCACCGGGCGGGGCAGCTCGCCGAGCAGCACCCAGGCGAAGAGCACCGCGAACAGCACCTCGACCAGGCCGACGAACGAGGCCAGCTTGGCGCCCAGCAGGCGCGCGGCCACGATGCCGGAGACGTACGCCGTCGCCGCGGCCAGGGTGGCCAGCTCGAGGACCGCGACCCACCACGGCAGCGCGACCCCCGCCAGCTCGACGGGCGCGGAGACGAACTCCATCGGCAAGATCCCGGTGACGCCGAGCACCGCGAACGCGAGCCCGCCCACGACCAGGCCGCCGCCGGCGAGCACCATCGGGGGCAGCGAGGTCTCGTGCGCGTTGCCCGACAGCAGGTAGAAGGACGCCAGGCCGGTGGCGGCCAGCAGCCCCCACGCCACGCCGATCGCGTTGACCTCCACGCCACCGCCGGAGCCCAGCGGCAGGGCGTCGAGCACCAGCACGAGGCCCGAGAGGGCCAGCACGATCCCCACCAGCGTGGGCACGCGGGGCAGCTGCCGGGCCAGCGCCGCCTGCCAGGCGACGACGAGGACCAGGCCGAGGTACTCCAGCAGCAGCGCCACGCCGACCGAGAGGTGGGTGACGGCGTAGAAGAACGCCAGCTGGGGCACGGCGACCGCCATCAGCCCGTAGGCCAGCACCTGGTCCCACTCGCGGCGCAGCAGGTGCCACCGACCCTCCAGGGCACGTACGGTCGGCACGGCGAGCAGCAGCGCCGCCCCACCGATGCGCAGGAAGACCACCGAGCCGGGAGTCCACCCCGACTCGAGCAGCGACTTGGCCACCGGACCGGAGGTGGCGAACGTCGAGGCGGAAAGGAGCGCGAAGAGGATGCCGGCGCTGGACTTGACCGATCCGGAGAGCATGGTTCACCACCTGTCAGGAGTAAAATGGGGTTACACCAGTTACTCTAGTAGGACCTATCGTCAGGAGTCAACGTGAGTTTTGCCCATGACACGGTCGATGCGCTGGCGGCGGCCGCCGCCCTGGTCAACACCGATCCGGGCGACGGGTCCGGCGAGGACACGCTGACCACGCCCGAGCAGCTGGTGGCCCTCCTCGACGACCTCGGCTGGTCCGGTGACCGCACCGGGCACCGGGAGGAGCTGGCCGCGGTGCGGGCGCTGCGGCCGCGGATCCGGTCCTGGTGGCGCCTGCAGGAGGCCGCGCTGGTCGAGGCGGTCAACGAGGTGCTGGCCGAGGCGGGCGCCCTCCCCCAGCTGGTCGACCACGACGGGTTCGGCTGGCACATCCACGCCGTCCCGAACGACGCCCCCGTGGCGACGCGCATGGTCGTCGAGGCCGCCATGGCCATGACCGACGTGATCCGGAGCGGCGAGCTCGACCGGCTCAAGACCTGCGCGGCCGAGGACTGCGACAACGTCGTCGTGGACCTCTCCCGCAACCGATCCAAACGGTTCTGCGAGGACGGGTGCGGCAACCGGGAGAACGTGCGCGCCTACCGGGACCGGCAGCGGACCGACTGACGGCAGGTCCCCGCGGTACGGAGCTCAGGCGGCGCTGGGGCCGGGATCGCCGCGCCGGTGCCGTACGACGTCACGGGCGAACTCCACGCCCGAGGTGACCGTGAGCACCACCGCCACGGCCAGGAACGCGGCCGAGAGCCACCAGACCAGGTCCCCGACGACCTCCAGACCGCCCGTGAGCAGGCCGAAGGGCGCCACGAAGCCGCCCAGCGCCAGTGCCTGCATCGTCGTCTTGACCTTGCCGCTGCGCTTGGCCGGCATCACCACGTCGCGCGCGACCGAGAGCCGGGCGAAGGTGACCGCCCACTCGCGGGTGAGCACGACCACCGTGACGGTCCACCACAGCCACGCGGGCAGGAAGTCGGCGATGATCGCGAGGCCGATGAAGGCCATGCCGGTGATCGCCTTGTCCGCGATCGGGTCGGCGATCTTGCCGAAGTTGGTGACCAGGTCGAGCTTGCGCGCCAGGTCGCCGTCGATCTTGTCGGTGATCATCGCCAGGCAGAACAGGACCCAGGCCACCCAGCGCCAGGTCACGTCGGCACCACCGTCGTGCAGCAGCGCCCAGGCGAAGAACGGCACCATCACGATCCGCAGGGTGGTCAGCGCGTTGGGCACGTTCCAGTTGCTGACCGTGCGCGGCGGACCCGCCGTCCCCGCGGTCGCCCCGGACCGGGGTTCGGGCGGAGGCTCGGACCTGCTCATCGTCCCTCCTCACCCGACGCGGTGGCACGCGCCACGAGGTCGACGCCGTCGGTGGCGACCACCACAGCCTCGATCATGTCACCGGGCTCCACGGACCCCGTCAGGCCCTCCAGCCGGGTCGACCCGTCGACCTCCGGGCCCTGGTGCGCGGCTCGTCCCTCCGCGTCGTCGACCGACTCGAGCAGGACCACCACGCGCTCCCCGATCCGCTCCTCGGCGCGCTGGGCCGTCAGCTCCTCGGCGAGGGCGGTCACGTGCGCGACCCGGTCGGCGATCTCGTCCTCGTCGTGGTGGCCGTCGAGGTGCTGGGCGGCCGTGCCGTCCTCGTCGGAGTAGCCGAAGACACCGATGGCGTCGAGGCGCGCGGCCGCGAGGAACTCGCACAGGACCTCGAGGTCGTGCTCGGTCTCGCCGGGGAAGCCGACGATGAAGTTCGACCGGGCCCCGGCCTCCGGGGCCAGCCGACGAGCCTGCTCGAGCAGCCCGAGGAACGCCTCGGCGTCCCCGAACCGGCGCATCCGGCGCAGCACCGGGTTGGAGGCGTGCTGGAAGGACAGGTCGAAGTAGGGCGCGACTCCCGGGGTCGTGGCCAGAGCCTCCACGAGACCCGGCCGGGTCTCGGCCGGCTGCAGGTAGGAGACGCGCACCCGGGCGATCCCCTCGACGGCCGCGAGCTCGGGCAGCAGCGTCTCGAGCAGCCGCAGGTCGCCGAGGTCCTTGCCGTAGGAGGTGGAGTTCTCCGAGACCAGGAACAGCTCGCGAACCCCCTCCGCGGCCAACCAGCGCGCCTCGGCGAGCACGTCGCTGGGCCGTCGCGAGACGTAGGACCCGCGGAAGGCGGGGATCGCGCAGAAGGTGCAGCGCCGGTCGCAGCCCGAGGCCAGCTTCAGCGGGGCCATCGGACCGGTGTCGAGTCGTCGGCGGCCGCCGTGGCCGGGCTGGTAGGCCGGGGCGTCCACGCGCTCGGTCGGGGAGATCGGCAGCAGCTTGCGCCGGTCCTGCGGCGTGTGCGGGTGCTGGGTCTCCCCCGCGAGGATCGAGCGGAGCCGGGCGGCGATGTCGGGGTAGTCGTCGAAGCCGAGGACCGCGTCGGCCTCGGGCAGGGAGGTGGCCAGCTCGGCGCCGTACCGCTCGGCCAGGCAGCCCACGGCCACCACCGCGCGGGTCGCGCCGTCCCGCCCGCTGGACGGGTCGCCCGTCGGGTCGCCCTTGAGGTCCGCCGCCGCGAGGAGCGTGTCCACCGAGTCCTTCTTGGCCGACTCGACGAACCCGCAGGTGTTCACCACCACGGTCTCCGCGTCCGCCGGGTCCTGCACCAGCCGGAACCCTCCGGCCTCCAACCGTCCGGCCAGCTCCTCGGAGTCGACCTCGTTGCGGGCACACCCCAGGGTCACCATCGCGACGGTGGTCGGCGTGGCGGTCGGGCTGCGGGGAGGGGTCTCGGCGGTAGTCATGGGCCGTGCCGAGTATGCCGGACGGCGACTCGCCGCCGAAATCAGCCGAACTGCTTGCTGGCGGCCGCGGAGCTCGGGCCGACCGTGCCCTTGTCCCGGTTGAGGAAGTCCACGGCCACGGCGGTCCCGTTGCTGGCGGTCACGTCGAACGGCGCCAGACCGAGCACCTGCTGGTGCTGTCCCTCGACCAGCTTGCCGGCCCACAGGATGCGTCCGTCGCGGTCGCGCACGACGACCTGGGGGCTGGCACCGACGGCGGTGACCCCCAGCGTCGCCAGGGTGAGCTTCGGCTGCTCGGCGGTCTTCGAGCTGCCCGCCAGTCCGGCGGAGTCGACGACGCCCGGTGCGGGGCTCACCAGCTCCGGCGGGTTGTCGTTGACCAGTCTGGCCCCGCCCCACACCGTGGCCAGCGCGAGCACGCACGCGGCCAGCAGGCTCCACCGGGGGCCGCTGTGCACGGCTCGGACGCCTCCTCCGATGCCGGTGGCCAGCTCGGCCTCGAAGACCTGACGGGCCTCGATCTCGGCGCTGGCGTAGCGACCGTCGTAGAGGTCGAGCAGCTGCTGGGCGTCCAGCCCGAAGACCCGGGCCAGCGTGCGCAGGTGCCCACGGGCGTAGAAGTCGCCACCGCAGACCGAGAAGTCGTCGACCTCGATGCACTCCAGCACGTGGGGGCGGATGCGGGTCCGCTCGCTCAGGGTGTCGATGCTCAGCCGGGCACGGTGACGTGCCGCCGCGACCAGGGGACCGATCACCGGGTCCGCGACCGGACGCGGCTCGGGGACGGGGAGGTCCTCGATGCGGGCCACGGGCGACTCCACCGGCGACTCCACCGGCGATCCCGGCGACTCCACCGGCGATTCGGCCGGTACCTGGTCGTTCGCGCGCTGGGTCGGGACTGTCGGCTGGCTCGGCAGGATCCGCACCGAGTCCCGCACCAGCTCGGCCCGGGCGGCCGGGCGCGGCTCCCGGACCGGCTCGACCGCGTCGACCGGCTCGTCGACCGGCTCGTCGGCAGACCCCTCGACCGGCTCGTCGACGGGCCCGTCGGCAGACCCCTCGACCGGCTCGTCGGTCGGTCCGGGGACCGGTTGCTCGTTCGTCTGCTCGGCCGGCTGCTCGTCGTCGGCGCTCGTCTCGGCCTGGGCGCTCCTGAGCGCGGCGCGCTCGCGCCGGCTCAGCCGCTCCGGCTTCGGTGCCTTCTCCGCCTTCTCCGCCTTCTCCGGCTTCTCGGGCTCCACCCGGGTCAGCACGAGGACCGGCGCCTGACCACTGGCCAGCGCGTCGAGGTCGGAGACCAGGTCGCCGGTCAGCCCCTCGACGTCGATCCGGGTGGTCCTGGCGAGCGGGACCACGAACGCCGCCGTCGGTCCGGTGTCTCGCGGGTGCACCACGATCTGCCCGTCCCGGCCCCAGCGTCCCGGAGAGGTGACCTCGAGGTTCTCGACGTCCTGCCAGCGCAGGCCGCTCCAGGTGTGGCCGCGCCGCACGCGGACGCCGAGCTCGTCGGCCACCAGCAGCGGGGCGCGGCTGTCGCGCACCACCAGCAGGTGGAGCACGCCCACCGCGACCACGAGCAGGCACCAGGCCCAGTCGAGGAGGCTGTTGGTCTGCAGCGCCCGGGCGAACCACGCCACGGCGATGACCGCGGCCACGAGGGCGACTGCGGCCGCCAGCTTCGCGTTGTGCCGCACGGAGACACCCATCACTGCTCTCCCTGGATGGTCGCGATCACGTCGTCGAGATCGTCTGGCTTGATCAACACGTCCCGGGCCTTCGAGCCCTCGCTCGGCCCGACCACCCCGCGGCTCTCGAGGATGTCCATCAGGCGCCCGGCCTTGGCGAAGCCGACCCGGAGCTTGCGCTGCAGCATGGACGTGGAGCCGAACTGCGTGGAGACGACGAGCTCGATCGCCTGCACGACGAGCTCCATGTCGTCGCCGATGTCGTCGTCGAGCTCGCGCTTGGCCGACGCGGGCGCCGTGACGTCCTCGCGGTAGTTCGGCTCGAGCTGGTCCTTGCACTGCTTGACCACCTGGGCGATCTCGGCCTCGGTGACCCAGGACCCCTGGACGCGCACCGACTTCGAGGCGCCCATGGGCAGGAACAGCCCGTCCCCCTGGCCCACCAGCTTCTCCGCGCCGGGTTGGTCGAGGATCACCCGGCTGTCGGCCAGCGAGCTCGTGGCGAACGCCAGCCGGGAGGGCACGTTGGCCTTGATCAGCCCGGTCACCACGTCGACCGAGGGTCGCTGGGTGGCCAGGACGAGGTGGATGCCGGCGGCGCGGGCGAGCTGGGTGATCCTGACGATCGCGTCCTCGACGTCACGCGGGGCCACCATCATCAGGTCGGCGAGCTCGTCGACCACCACGCACAGGTAGGGGTACGGCGCCAGCTCCCGCTCGCTGCCGGCGGGCACCTGCACCTTGCCCGCGCGCACCGCCTTGTTGAAGTCGTCGACGTGGCGGAAGCCGAAGTTCGCGAGGTCGTCGTAGCGCAGGTCCATCTCGCGCACCACCCACTGGAGCGCCTCGGCTGCCTTCTTGGGGTTGGTGATGATCGGCGTGATCAGGTGCGGGATGCCCTCGTAGGCGTTCAGCTCGACCCGCTTGGGATCGACCATGATCATCCGCACCTCGTCGGGGGTGGCCCGCATCAGCAGCGAGGTGATCATCGAGTTGATGAAGCTGGACTTGCCCGACCCCGTCGCGCCGGCCACCAGGAGGTGGGGCATCTTGGCCAGGTTGGCCACCACGAAGCCGCCCTCGACGTCCTTGCCCAGGCCGACGATCATCGGGTGGTGGTCGTTGCGGGCGTTGGCGGACCGCAGCACGTCGCCGAGGGAGACGATCTCCTTGTCCACGTTGGGGATCTCGATGCCCACCGCGGACTTGCCCGGGATCGGGCTGAGGATGCGTACGTCGGCCGACGCGACCGCGTAGGCGATGTTCTTCTGGATCCCGGTGATCTTCTCCACCTTGACCGCGGGACCGAGCTCCACGATGTAGCGGGTGACGGTCGGACCCCGGGTGTAGCCGGTGACCTGCGCGTCGATGTCGAACTCCTCGAGCACCTGGGTCAGCCGCGAGACCACCTCGTCGGAGGCCTTCGACCGCGCCTTGTGCACCGAGCCCGGCTTGAGCACCTGGCTGTCCGGGAGCGAGTAGGCGACGTCCCCGGACAACGAGAGCTGCTCCACGCGGGCCGGCAGCGGCGTGTGCGGCGGGGGCTCGAGGCTCTCCTTGGCCCCGCCGTCGGCGCCCGGCCCGGCGTCACCCACGACCACGCCGTCGACCGGTCCGGTCGGCTCGCTGTCCGGGTCGACGGGTGTCCTCGAGCGGCGGCCGCGCCGGGAGACCTCGCGGTCCTCCAGCACCGGGCTGTCGTAGGCGGGGTCGCCGAGGTCCGGGTCGATCTCCTCTGTGGCCGCACTCCCGCGGCGACGCCTCTGGGCCGGGACCTCGGGGGCGGTGTCGTCCCCGGGCAGGTGGTGACCCAGGACCCGGTCACGCAGCTCCCGCAGCCGCGCGGGCACCTGGTAGAGCGGGGTCGCGGTGACGACGAGTAGACCGAAGACCGCGAGCAGCAGCAGCAGCGGGACGACGACGTAGGCGGTCTGCAGCAGGTCCAGCAGCAGCTTGGAGACGACGAACCCGATCGCGCCGCCGGCCTGCTGCAGCGGAGCGGTGTCGCCGAGCTCGGGGGTGGGCGAGCCGTTGGCGATGTGCACGATGCCGAGGACGCCGAACAGCAGCGCCCCCCACCCGATCACCTGTCGGCCGGCGGGCCCGTTGCGCTCGGGGTCGCGCAGGTTGCGCCACGCGACCACGCACAGGAGCAACGGCACGAACCACGCCACCAGGCCCACGGAGCCGGCGACGACCGTGCGCACGAACTCCCCCAGGCCGCCCGGGAGCTGCCACCACACGGCGGCGGCCACGACGAGGGCGAGGCCCACCAGGAGCAGCCCGGCACCGTCGCGCCGGTGCTCGGGATCGAGCTCCCGGGTGGTGTGCCCGATGCGGCGTACGGCGCCACCCACCGCGTGCGCGACGGCCAGCCAGCCCGTCGCGAGGACCCGGGCCAGGGCGAGGAAGACCCGCGCGACCGGCCCGGTGCCGTTGCGCACGGCGCGGGGTGCCGGCCGCTTGGCGGAGCCGCGACCCTTCGTGGAACCCGAGCCGCGGGCAGGCTTGCGCCCGGACCTGGTTCCCTGCGACCGGGATCGCGGAGCCGAGCCACCCTTGGCAGGGGAGCTCTTGCTGCGCGACCCCGACGGGGAAGACGTTCGGGTCGCCATGGTCGGGAATCTACCCCGAAGACCTCATCCGCCCCTCGCGTCACACGCCGCGCGCCGGTCCGGGTATCCGGTGCTACCCGGCGCGCCCGATCCGCCGCACGGCGACGGAGTCGCGCAGGGGCTCCACCGGCTCCTGGGTGTGGCCGCTGGCCAGGGCGCTCTCCACGACGAGGTCGGCATGGGCGGGGTCACGCAGCGGGAGGCGGAGCCGGAACGAGCTGCCGACGCCGAGCTCGGAGGCGACCAGGATCTCACCACCGTGCATCTGCGCGATCCGCCGGGAGATCGCCAGGCCCAGGCCGGTGCCGGGGATGGACAGCGCCTCGGGGTTGCTGGAGCGGTGGAAGGCGGAGAACAGGTGCACCTGGTCCGCGGAGGAGATCCCCAGCCCGGTGTCCTCGCACAGGACGTAGGCGTGGTTGCCGTCGATCCCCACCTCGAGGTGGACGGTGCCGTCGGCCCGGCTGTACTTCACCGCGTTGCTGGTCAGGTTGTCGATGACCTTGCCCAGCTCGTCGGGGTCGGCCGTGACCAGCACGGGCTCGTCCGGGGCCGTGAGGGTGATCGTGACCCGTCCCTGCTCGGCCTGCATCGCCATCAGGTCCATGCTCTGCTCGGCGAGCTGGCACAGGTCGACGGGCAGCCGCACGGTCTCGCGCTTGTCCTGGATCTGCGAGTAGTTCAGCAGGTTCTGCACCAGCCGGTTGAGCCGCTCGGCGTTGCGCGAGATCGCCTCGACCGAGCCGATGCCGGTGTTGAGGTCCTCGAGCAGCTCGACGTGGCCGATGATCGAGGTCAGCGGGGTCTTCAGCTCGTGCGAGATCGTCGCGATCAGCTCGCCCTTGTAGCGGTCGAGCTCCTGCAGCTCCCCGACCAGGTGCCGCTCGCGCTCGTAGAGCCGGGCGTTGAGGACCACCCGCCCGAGCGTGCGCCCCACCTCCATCACCGCGTCCAGCTCCTCGACCGTCCAGGAGCGCACGGAGGCGTCCCGGGCGAGCAGCAGGTAGCCCAGCAGCTCACGACCCACCGCGACCGGGGCGAACATCAGGCTCCCGCCGGGGTTCTCCCGCACCAGCTCCCGGACCAGGTCGCGCTGCTCGCTGGTGAGCCCCTGGTCGAGCTCGTAGGCGTCGGTGTGGTTGATCACCACGGGTCGCCCCGACTCCTGGGCACGCTGCGCCAGGAGGCTCTTGACCTGCAGCTCGCGGCTGGACTCGCGGTCGTCGGGCGGGTACGCCGCCGACTGCTCCACCTGCCCCACGTCGCCGGAGGGGAAGCAGCGGATCCACAGGTGCTCGGTGCCCAGTCCCTTGGCGATCGCCTGGGCGGCCTCCCGCAGGGAGAGGTCGAGCTCGGCCAGCTGGCCGGCTGAGCTGACCGACCGCAGCATCTCGCCCATCCGGACCTGGTCGCCGAGCCGCTCGCGCTGCTGGGCGTTGTACATCGCCAGGCCGGCCTGGACGACGAACATCTCGAGCAGCTCGCGCTCCTCGCGGTTCGGGATCCGGTTGCCGGGCGGCAGGTCCACCGACATGTTGCCCAGCAGCTGGCCGGTGGCGGAGTACAGGGGTGCGTAGAGGGCGTCCAGGGGGTGCCAGGCGTCGGCGCCGGCGGTGGGCTCGAAGTCGGGCACCCAGGCGGACTCCTCCAGGGCGTCGGGCATCCGGTCGTGCGGCACGAACCGGAGGACGCCCCACTCGTCGGCCTGCGCGAACTCGTTGAAGATCGAGGCCACCGGCGTACGGCGGCCGATGATCTGCTCCCGGACCTCCTCGGGGCCTGCGACCGTGGTCATCACGAACGTCTCGCCCTCGAGCCGCGCGATCGCCGCGATGCCGTACCCGAGCACCTCGACCACGCCCCGCGCGATCTCGTCCAGCACCTCGGACAGGTCCGTCGACGAGTTGACGCGCAGCATCAACTCGTAGAGACGGCGGATCCCCTCGGCGCGAGGAGACTCTGTCAGCTGCATCAGGCGTGACCCCTTGGACACGTGCTATTACGAGACCGGTTCCAGCCTCGTCGTCGAGTCTAGGGTGATTAGTCCGATTCTGTCGGTGGATTAGCCCACATGACCCTCGGGTGTCGCCAGGTCGTGGTCGACAGCGCTGACGGTACTACGCCCGCCTCACGCCTCGAGCACGATCGGGATGATCATCGGCCGGCGACGGTGGGTGCCGCTGACCCAGCGCCCGACCACCCGCCGGATGGTCTGCTGGAGCTGGTAGGCGTCGTCGGTGCCCTCGGAGACCGCCTTGTCGAGGGCGGCCACGATGGGGTCGACGATGTCGGCGAAGGTGCCCTCGTCCTCGGCGAACCCGCGCGCGTGGATCTCGGGGCCGCTGACCACCTTGCCGCTCTGGGAGTCGATCACCACGATCACCGAGATGAACCCCTCCTCCCCCAGGATCCGGCGGTCCTTGAGCGAGTCCTCGGTGATGTCGCCGATCGAGCTGCCGTCGACGAAGACGTAGCCGCAGTCGACCTTGCCGCTGACCTTGGCGACGCCGTCGACCAGGTCGACGACGACGCCGTCCTCGGCGATCACCACGCGCGCGGGATCCACGCCGGTCGCCTTGGCGAGGGCGGCGTTGGCCAGCATGTGGCGGTACTCGCCGTGCACCGGCAAGACGTTGCGCGGTCGGACGATGTTGTAGCAGTACAGCAGCTCGCCCGCGCTGGCGTGGCCGCTGACGTGCACCAGGGCGTTGCCCTTGTGCACCACGTCGGCGCCGCAGCGCGAGAGCCCGTTGATGACCCGGTAGACGGCGTTCTCGTTGCCGGGGATGAGCGAGGAGGCGAGCACCACGGTGTCGCCCTCCTCGATGTGCACGAAGTGGTGGTTGCGCTGGGCGATGCGGCTCAGTGCCGAGAGCGGCTCACCCTGCGACCCGGTCGAGATCAGCACGACCTGGTCCGGCGGCATGTCGGCGGTGGCCTTCGCGTCCACCAGCAGGCCCGGCGGGACCTCGAGGTAGCCGAGGTCGCGCGCGATGCCCATGTTGCGGACCATGGAGCGGCCGACGTAGGCCACCTTGCGGCCGTGCTCGGCGGCGGCGTCCATCACCTGCTGCACCCGGTGGACGTGCGAGGCGAAGCAGGCCACGATGATCCGCCGCCTGCTGCTGTGGAAGACACCCTCGAGCACCGGGGCGATGTTCTTCTCCGAGGTGGTGAAACCGGGCACCTCGGCGTTGGTGGAGTCGGTGAGGAACAGGTCCACGCCCTCCTCCCCCAGCCGGGCGAAGGCACGCAGGTCGGTGATCCGGCCGTCCAGGGGCAGCTGGTCCATCTTGAAGTCGCCGGTGTGCAGCACCAGCCCGGCACCGGTGCGGATGGCCACGGCCAGCGCGTCGGGGATGGAGTGGTTGACCGCGACGAACTCGAGGTCGAAGGGACCGAAGGTGATCCGGTCCCCCTCGGCCACGACCGCCTTGACGGTGTCCTTGATGCGGTGCTCGCGCAGCTTGGAGCCGATCAGGGCCAAGGTGAGCTGGGAGCCCACCAGGGGGATGTCCGAGCGCTCGCGCAGCAGGTAGGGCACGGCGCCGATGTGGTCCTCGTGACCGTGGGTCAGCACCAGCGCGTCGATGTCGTCCAGCCGGTCCCGGATGGCGCTGAAGTCGGGCAGGATCAGGTCGACACCGGGATGGTTCTCCTCGGGGAAGAGCACGCCGCAGTCCACGACGAGCAGGCGGCCGTCGTACTCGAAGACGGTCATGTTGCGACCCACCTCGCCCAGACCGCCCAGCGGGATCACCCGCAGGCCTCCGGTGGGCAGCGCGGGCGGGGCCGACAGCTCGGGGTGCGGGTGGCTCATCGGAGCAGCCCCGCTCCGGTCAGCGCGGTCCGGAGGATCCCGACCAGCTCCTCGTCGGCCTCGACCAGCGGTAGTCGGACGACGCGGTTGTCGTGGACCCCGAGCAGCTGCATCGCCGCCTTGGCGGTCATCACCCCGGGTGCACGGCCCATCACCGCCTCGACCACCGGGACCAGCTCGCCGTAGATCTTCAGCGCACCGTCCAGGTCCCCGGCGTCCACACGGGCCACGAGGTCGGCGTACTGCTGCCCGGCGACGTGTCCCACCACCGAGACCAGCCCGGCGGCGCCGTGGGTGAGCCAGCCGAGGTTGAGCACGTCGTCGCCGCTGTAGTAGCTCAGGCCGGTCTCCTGCATGATCCGTACGCCGCGGAACAGGTCGCCCACGGCGTCCTTGACGGCGACGAACTTGTCGTCGGCCGCGAGCCGGACGAAGGTCTCCGGGGCGATGGTGACCCCGGTGCGGCCCGGGATGTCGTAGAGCATGATCGGCAGGTCCGAGGCAGCGGCCACGGTCCGGAAGTGGGCGAGCAGCCCGTCCTGCGTCGGCTTGCTGTAGTAGGGGGAGACCAGCAGGGCCCCGTCGGCGCCCGCTGCCTGCGCCTGACGGGCCAGCTCCACCGAGTGCGCGGTGTGGTTGGTGCCGATGCCGGCGACGACCGTGCAGCGCTCGCCCACTGCCTCTACGACCGCCCGGAGGATCTCGCCGTCCTCGGCCACCGACGTGGTGGGCGCCTCGCCGGTGGTGCCGCTGACCACCAGGCCGTCGTTGCCGTGCTCGACGAGGTGGTGCGCAACCCGCGCGACACCGTCGAGGTCGACGGCCCCCTCGGTGGTGAACGGCGTGACC
The DNA here is from genome assembly GCA_963815595.1 of uncultured Actinomycetota bacterium. Taxonomy (GTDB): domain Bacteria; phylum Actinomycetota; class Actinomycetes; order Propionibacteriales; family Nocardioidaceae; genus Marmoricola. The sequence continues at coordinate 1,897,528 of CAWFHA010000007.1, forward strand.
ATCGCGGTCAGCATCCGGCCGAAGGGCGCAGCAGGCAGGCTCATGTGCCCTAGGTTAGCCATCCGCCGCCTTCCGGGCGTGGGCGCCGTGGCCACCGGCGGCCGGCGCCTATATTCCTCCTCATGAGCGAGAGCGAGCAGCCGCCCGACGGCCCCACCGAGCCCCAGGACGGTCAGTCCCCGCCCCAGTACGGCCAGCAGCAGTACGGCGCCCAGCAGTACGGGCAGCAGTACGGGCAGCAGTACGGGCAGCCGCCGACCCAGGGCAGCGGCGCGTTCATGCTCGCGCACCTCGGTCAGGAGTACGGCCCCTACGGCTTCGAGCAGCTGCGCCAGATGGCCCAGACCGGCCAGCTCAAGGGAGACGCCAGCCTGCGCGACCAGGCCGGCGGCGGCTGGTTCCAGGCCAAGCAGCTCCCGGGCCTGTTCTCGCCCCGGGAGTGGCTGGTCACCGTGCTGCTCTCGGGCTTCCTCGGCGCCTTCGGCGTCGACCGGTTCTACCTCGGCTACACCGGTCTGGGCATCCTCAAGCTGGTCACCCTCGGCGGGTGCGGCATCTGGCAGCTGATCGACCTGATCCTCGAGCTGCTGCGCAAGATCCCCGACGCCGAGGGCCGGCCGCTCGCCTAGAGGTCCCGGACCTGGCGCAGGACCTCCGAGGCCACCAGCTCCAGGTGGTCGAGGTCGACCAGGTCGAGGGTCTGCAGGTAGATGCGCTGGGTGCCGAGCTCGGCGAACTCGCCGATCTGGTCGACGACCTCGGCGGGCGTCCCCACCACCCCGTTGACGCGCAGCCCCGCGAGGTCCCGGTTGCCGGCCTCGGCGCGACGCCGGACCTCCGCGTCGTCCGCGCCGCAGCACAGCCGCAGCGCGTTGGAGTACACCAGCTCGTCGGGGTCGCGGCCGATCTGCTCGCACGCGGCCCGCACCCGCGCGAACTGGGCGGTGGTCATCTCCCGGGAGACGAAGGGCAGGTTGAACTCGTCGGCGAACTCCGCCGCCAGCGACGGTGTCCTGCGGATCCCCTTGCCGCCCACCAGCACCGGCGGGTGCGGTCGCTGCACCGGCTTGGGCAGGGCCGGGGAGTCGGTGATCGCGTAGTGCTTGCCGACGTGGGTGAAGCGCTCACCCTCGGCGGTGCGCCAGAGGCCGGTCACGATGGCGAGCTGCTCCTCGAGCAGGTCGAAGCGTCCGGGGGCGTCCGGGAAGGGGATGCCGTAGGCGGTGTGCTCGGCCTCGTACCAGCCCGCGCCGAGCCCGAACTCCACCCGCCCTCCGCTCATCTGGTCCACCTGCGCCACCTGGATGGCCAGGGGCCCCGGGTGCCGGAAGGTCGCAGAGGTCATCATCGTGCCCAACCGGATGCTGGTCGTCTCGCGCGCGAGCCCGGCCAGGGTCAACCACGCGTCGGTGGGACCGGGCAGCCCCTCGGTGCCCATGCCGAGGTAGTGGTCGGACCGGAAGAACGCCTCGAAGCCGAGGTCCTCGCTGGCCTTCGCGATCCTCAGGATGTCGTCGTACGTCGCCCCCTGCTGGGGCTCCACGAAGATACGCAGCTCCATGACCGGGAGCCTAGACGGACTGCGAGACGCGATGCAGCCAGCGGATCTCGTAAGGGGGGTCGTGGTCCAGATGGGTCTCGCGCCGGGTCTCCGACCAGTCGGCCTCGTCGAAGTCCGGGTAGTGGGTGTCACCCTCGGGGGTGGCGTGCACCTCGGTGAGGATCTGCTCGGTGGCCAGGGGCAGCGCGTCGCCGTAGACGCCGGCACCGCCGCCGACCATGACGACGTCGTCCAGGTCGGCACCGAGCCGGATCGCCTCGGCCACGCTGCGCGCGACCAGGACCCCGTCGTACGCCCAGTCGGGGTCACCGGTGACCACGATGCTCTGCCGGTCGGGCAGCGGGGCGCCGATGCCCTCGAACGTGGTGCGGCCCAGGACGAGCGGGTGCCCGACGGTCACCTGCTTGAAGTGGGCGAAGTCGGCCGGGATCCGCCACGGGATCCCGCCGTCGCGGCCGATCACGCCGTTGCTCGCGCGGGCGGCGACGAGGACGACCTCGGTCATGGCGACTCCTGGTGCGTCATACCGCGATCGGCGCCTTGATGCCCGGGTGGGGGTCGTACCCCTCGACGTCGATGTGCTCGAGGTCGAAGGCGTCGAGGGCGCGCACGCTGGGGTCGAGGCGCAGCGTGGGCAGCGCTCTCGGCTCGCGGGTGAGCTGCAGCTCGGCCTGCTCGAGGTGGTTGAGGTAGAGGTGCGCGTCCCCGAAGGTGTGCACGAAGTCCCCGACGTCGAGGTCGGTCACCTGCGCCACCATGTGTGTCAGCAGGGCGTAGGAGGCGATGTTGAACGGCACGCCGAGGAAGACGTCCGCCGAGCGCTGGTAGAGCTGGCAGCTCAGCCGTCCCCGCTGCTCGCCGGGCGCGGGCGGCGTGACGTAGAACTGGAACATCGTGTGGCACGGGGCCAGGGCCATGGCCGGCACGTCGGCGACGTTCCACGCCGAGACGACGTGCCGCCGGGAGTCCGGGTTGTCGCGGATCTGCTGGACGACCTGCGCGAGCTGGTCCACGTGTCCCCCGTCGGGCGTGGGCCACGAGCGCCACTGGTAGCCGTAGACCGGCCCGAGGTCGCCGTTCTCGTCGGCCCACTCGTCCCAGATGGTGATGCCACGGTCCTGGAGCCACTTCACGTTGGTGTCCCCGCGCAGGAACCAGAGCAGCTCGCCGAAGACCGACCGGGTGTGCACCTTCTTGGTCGTCACCAGCGGGAACCCGGCGCGCAGGTCGAAGCGGAGCTGGTGGCCGAAGACGCTGCGGGTGCCGGTGCCGGTGCGGTCGGACTTCTCGACGCCGTCCTCGAGCACCCTGCGCAGGAGGTCCAGGTAGGCCTGCATGGGGACAACGTACCCGGGGCAGGGGTCGGGGTCCGGGCACCGCCCCGGTGCGGGCGCCGGAGCACCTCGACGAGCGCCCGCGACCCGGTGGTTGGATGGGTCCATGACCAGCGCTGACGTCTCCGCCCGGGTCGCGTGGGCCGACGACGCGCCGGCCATCGCCGCCGTCCAGGTGCGGGCGTGGCGGGCGACGTACGCCGACCTGCTGCCCGCCGACGTGCTGGGAGCGCTCGACCCGGACGACCTCGCCTCCGGGTGGAGCCGGGCACTCCAGCGGCCCGACGACGCCCGCAACCGGGTGCTGGTCTCCCTGGAGCGCAACCTCGTCACCGGCTTCGTGGTCACCGGCCCCGCGGGCGACCCGGACTGCGACCCGGTCGCCACGGGCGAGCTCGCCGACCTGACCGTCGACCCGCACAAGCGCGGCGCCGGGCACGGGTCCCGCCTGCTCCAGGCGGGGGCGGACACCCTCGTGGCCGACCGGTTCTCCCGCGCCGTCACCTGGCTGGCCGCGGCCGACGACACCCTGCGCACCTTCCTGACCGAGGCCGGCTGGGGTCCGGACGGCGCGCACCGCACGCTGGACCTGTTCGGCGACGGCAGCACCACCGTCAAGCAGGTGCGGCTGCACACCGCGCTCGTCGACCCCGCCGGATGACCGGAGGGACCGGAACACCGCCGAGCACACGCTCCATCGTCCGCGACGGCATCGCGGTGGGGGTGGCCACCGGCGCCTACGGGATCTCCTTCGGCGCGGTCTCGGTCGCCAGCGGGCTCGACGTCTGGCAGTCGTGCGCCCTCTCCCTGCTCGTGTTCACCGGAGCCTCCCAGTTCGCCCTCGTGGGGGTGATCGGGTCCGGCGGCTCGCCGTTCTTCGCCGCCCTGTCCGGGCTGCTGCTCGGCACGCGCAACACGCTGTACGGCGTGAAGGTGGCCCCCATGGTCGGCTGGACGGGCGTGCGCCGTGGCGCAGCGGCGCACCTGGTCATCGACGAGTCCACGGCAATGACCCTCACCCGGACCACGCGCGAGCACGCCCGGGCCGGGTTCCTCGCGACCGGGCTCTCGGTGTTCGTCCTGTGGAACCTCGCCACGCTCGTCGGCGCCGTCGCCGGGGAGGCCATCGGCGACCCCCGCACCTACGGGCTGGACGCCGCGGTCGGCGGCGCCTTCCTCGCCCTGTTGTGGCCACGGCTGGACACCCGGCGCACCCGTCTGGCCGCCGTGCTGGCAGCGGCGCTCGCCCTGTCGCTGGTGTCGCTCACGCCGGCCGGCGTGCCGGTGCTCGCGGCCTCGGTGGTCGCGGTCGGGCTCGGGCTGGTCGGCAGGGACCGCCCGTGATCTGGCTGGCGGTGCTGGGCTGCGCGGTCGGCTGCTACCTGCTCAAGCTGGCCGGCATGTCCGTGCCCGAGCGGGCCCTGGCCCATCCCGTCGTACGCCGCGTCGCAGATCTGCTCCCCGTGGTGCTGCTCGCCGCCCTCGTGGCGGTGCAGGTGCTGGTCGCGCAGGGCCCCTCGGGCCCCGAGCTGCGCGTCGACGCCCGTCTGGCCGGGCTGGGGGCCGCCGTCGTGGCGCTGCTGCTGCGCGCGCCGTTCCTGGTCGTGGTGGTCGCGGCGGCACTGACCGCCGCCCTGGTGCGCCTGTAGCCGGTCGATCCCCCGGGGCCCGCCCGGGACGCCCGAGAAGTCCCGGACGGGCAAGCCGGCCCGTGGTGGGCCGGGGTGGGGGTGGATCGAGGGAGATGGGCGGAGGGCCCGTGTGCCCAGCACGGGCCCCCCGCCTCGGACTCCTGACCTCCGGTGGGGGGAGGGAGGTCAGGACACGGAGACCGCGCTCCATGCAGCGGTGACCGTGTGGTCGAGGGTGGCGCTCGAACGCATTGGGTTCCTTCGGACTGTGGGCTGGGAGGAATCCAAGTGACGCCCCCGTGACCACCAGCGTGCCCCCGTCAGCGCCCGATGGCACCACGACGGCCGCTTCACATCGTTGTTTTGCACAAACCTGCAGGACTGCAGGAACGCGCGGCGCGCTCAGAGGTCGAGCAGAGCCTCGAGCCCGACCGTCAGCCCCGGGTGGTCGGCGATCGAGCGCAGGCCCAGCAGCACCCCCGGGGTGAACGAGATCCGGTCGAGCGAGTCGTGACGGATGGTGAGCGTCTCTCCCGCTCCTCCGAGCACGACCTCCTGGTGGGCGACGAGACCTCGCACCCGCAGGCCGTGGACGCGGATGCCGTCGACGTCGGCGCCCCTGGCCCCGTCCAGGGACGTCGAGGTGGCGTCGGGCACGGGCCCGAGTCCCGCCTCGCGCCGGGCGGCCGCGACCAGCTCTGCCGTACGCCGCGCCGTCCCCGAGGGCGCGTCGGCCTTGTCGGGGTGGTGGAGCTCGATGATCTCCACCGACTCGTAGAACCGCGACGCCTCCACGGCGAAGCGCATCATCAGCACCGCCCCGATCGAGAAGTTGGGCGCGACCAGTACCCCGGTCCCCGGGCTCTCGGCGAGCCATCCGCGCAGCGCTTCCAGCCGGTCGGCGTCGAAGCCGGTCGTGCCGACGAGGGCATGGATGCCGTGGCCCACGCAGAACTCGAGGTTGTCCATCACCACGTCGGGGTGGGTGAAGTCGACCACCGCCTCGGCCCCGGCCTCGACCAGCGTCTCGAGGTCGTCGTCGGCGTCGATCCGCGCCACCAGGTCCAGGTCGGCTGAGGCCTCCACCGCCTCGCACACCGCGCGGCCGACCTTGCCCAGCGCGCCCAGCACGCCCACCTTGAGAGTCACGGTCTCAGGCTAGCGAGGTCGGCGCGGGCTGCGGGCCGGCTTCGGGCCCGGGACGTGGCCAGTTCTTGACACCGTTTCACGAGATCAGTATAATCGAACATATGATCGAGTCTCACGGACGCACCGCCGACCTGGCCGCCTGGGTCGACGCGCTGGCGGGGTACGACGGGCGCGGGCTCACCGACGCCGAGCTCGTCGACCAGCTCACCGTCCTCGAGCGACTCAAGGCGGCGGCTGCCGCGGCCCAGGCACGGGTCACCGAGCGGTTCGACCGCTCGCAGCGCGCGGCGGCGCCGAGGCTGAAGGACACCGCCGAGGTCTCGCGGAGCATCGCCGGCCAGGTGGCCCTGGCCCGCCGGGACTCGGCGGCCCGCGGGCAGCAGCACCTCGGGGTGGCGCTCGGTCTGGTGCGGGACCTCCCCCGCACCCTGGAGGCCTTGAGCCGCGGCGAGATCAGCGAGTGGCGAGCCACGCTGGTCGTCCGTGAGACGGCGACCCTGTCGCGCGAGGACCGGCTCCAGGTCGACGCCGAGCTCGCCGGACGACTCGCCGAGGCGGGCGACCGGCGGGTGGCCGACCTCGCCCGCGCGATCGGCTACCGCCTGGATCCCGGCACGGCGCTACGACGGTCGCGGCGAGCCGAGGCCGACCGCCGGGTCACCGTCCGGCCGGCACCCGACACGATGAGCCACGTGACCGGCCTGCTCCCCGTGGCGCAGGGCGTCGCGGTGTACGCCGCCCTGCGCCGCGAGGCCGAGGCCCGGCGCGCGGGCGGCGACGGGCGCACGGTCGCGCAGCTCATGGCCGACACCTTCTACCGGCGCCTCACCGGCAGCGAGGCGGGCACGATCGGCGGGGTCGAGATCCAGCTGGTGATGCACGAGCGCACCCTGCTGCGCGGTGATCCCGAGCCGGCGCACGTGCCCGGTCACGGCGCGATCCCCGCCGCTGTCGCCCGCCAGCTGGTGCGCGCGGCCGACCGGGCGTGGGTCCGGCGGCTCTACACGGCACCGGGGTCCGGCGAGCTGCTCGCCATGGACAGCCGCCGCCGCACCTTCCGCGGGCGGTTGAGGGCCCTGGCCGTCCTGCGGGACCAGACCTGCCGGACCCCGTGGTGCGACGCGCCCGTGGCCCACGTCGACCACGTGCGGCCGGTCCGCTCCGGCGGCCGGACCACGCTGGCCAACGCGCAGGGCCTCTGCGAGTCGTGCAACTACGCCAAGGAGGCTCCCGGATGGCGGGCCGACCTGATCGGCACCGACGGGCACCGGGTGCAGATCACCACGCCCACCGGCCACACCTACGCGTCGGGTCCACCGCGACAGCCCGGTGACCCACCCGTGCAGTCGCTCGAGCAGCGCCTGCGCCGCCTGGGTGACGTCGCCTGAGGGCGTGCGTCACGGCGTCCGGACGTCGAACTGGATCCGCGTGACCAGGTTGTTCATGACGGTGCGCGACGCGGGCGCCTGGTCGAAGCGGGCGACCACCACGTGCAGCAGGTCGTCGGCACCGAAGCCCGCCCAGCACCAGGTGACGGTCCCGTCCGGCTTCGGCTGGTGGAGCCGGGAGACGCCCTCGACGTTCCCGACGATGTACGACGGCTGGCGGGTCGGCTCGCCCGGCCCGGTACACGCCTCCTCCCGGTCCAGCGCCGTGTTCGCCACCCGGTCGGCGGGCCGGTCGAGGAGCTCCGCGGGGAGCGGGACCGTCCACAGGGTGAGGGCACTCGGGTCCGGTGCCGGGGGCGTCAGCCGGACCCGCCCGGGCACGTCGTCCTCGAGCTCCCAGTCCGCCGGCCGGCAGACCGAGGCGTGGGCCGCCGCGTCGTAGGAGTAGGTGTACGGCGTCGCCGCCTCCACGGTGGCGTACGCCGAGGCCACCAGCCGGTCGTCGAGCCAACCCTCCACGCGGTACTGGCCGGCCCCCGGGCACTCGTAGTCGGTCATGAGCAACGACCGTCGACCGGTCTCCTCCTCACCCACCCGCCTGACCTGGACGAGTCCCTTGCGCTGCTGCCAGGCCTCGTCGGACTCGTTGCGGGCGTAGCCGATCCACGAGATCCGCGACCTCTCCGGCAGGCCCGACCCCTGGTAGCTGACCACGAGGTTGGATCCGCCGACCACCAGGTCGATCTGCGTGATCCGGCCCTCGGTGCTCGTCGGGCTCGTGCCGGGCGAGGCCAGCTCCGCCTGCGCGGCCACGAGCATGCCCTGCAGCTCCTTGACCAGGGGGCGGCGGCTCGGGTCCATCGCCACGAGCATCTCCAGGGTGGTCCGGGAGGAGGCGAACAGCTCGGCCTGCTCGACCGGGTCGGGACGCTCCACGGCCCGGCTGACCATCTCGGTCATCGATCGCCGGGCCTCGGCGCCCTTGCCCTGCGCGGCCTGGGCGAGCGCCAGGTTGGCCCAGGGCAGGGGCAGCCGGTCGTTGGTCTCCAGTGCCTGCCGGGTGAGCCGCTCGGAGTCGGCGAAGCGGCGTACGTGGAAGACGTTCGCCGCCTGGTTGACCAGGGTGAGGAAGTCCGGGACCGGGCTCAGCTCGAGGGCCCGGTCGAGGTCGGCGATCGAACGCAGTCGATGCTTCCGGTCCACGGTGGTGAACACGTACGCGGACGTCTCCGGGCTGCCCGCCAGGTCGTGGGCGAGGCCGCGCGCCCGCAGGGCCTGGGTGTAGTCCGCTCGCAGCCGGATCGCCTCGGTGTAGGACGCCACGGCGGCGTCGAAGCGTCGCATCCCCATCTGGAGGTCACCGCGGGCCAGGGCGCGGACGGCGTCGTCGGGAGTGACGGTGGTGCGCTGGGTCGCAGCGACCAGGCTGACCAGGCCGGCCAGGGTCGCGATCAGCGCGGCCGGGACGATCACGAGCCGGCGGGTGCCCTCCACCAGCGTCAGCGAGAGCCCCAGCAGGGACAGGGCGACGGCGAGCAGGGTGATGCCCAGGACGTACCGGTCGGCCTTGCCGCCCCACGCGGTGGCGGACTCGCGCAGGGCGTCGGCGCGCAGGGCCTCGACCCGGGGCTCGAGCAGGAGCCGCAGCTGGGCCTCGGCCACGTCCTCGTAGTGCGCCGCCCCGGTCTCCTCGACCGCCAGGTCGCCGAGGCGCTTCGCGGACCTCTCCCACGCCTCGACGTCGTTCGCGTACGCCGGCGAGCCGGTGAGCGACGCGGCGGAGCGAGCCTGCGCGACCCGCTGGCGCAGCGACCGGGCCTCGGTGTCGCTCCCCGCGACCCGGGACATCTCCAGCTGCGCCTCGCCGTAGCCGGCGAACGCGCGCAGTGACGCCGCCTGGGCGGCAGCGGACAGTCGGGCCTCCTGCTCGCTCGCCCGGCTCGCGCCCAGGGCGAGGACCCCGCCGAGGAGGACGAGCAGGGCGGCGGAGCCCGCGATCAGCTTCTTGAACGGTGTGTCCAGGACGTCGATCTCGGGGACCTCGATCTCGGACTCGGCGACGGGCACGGGACACCTCGCTCGCTCAGCCGCCGACGACGGCGTTGACGGCGGACCCGAGGACGGCGACCGAGAACCCCGCAGCGGCCGTGGCCAGCACGGTGGTCCGCCAGCGAGCGTGCACGATCCGACCGAGCGTCAGCAGCACGACGACCACCAGCAGCAGCACCACGGCGAGCATGGTGCGCACGCTCTGGGCGTGCCGCGCGTCCGCGGCGGCGGCGGTGACCTCGGGTTGCTCGGGCTGCAGGGAGTCGAACGCCTCGTAGCCGAGGATCGTCGCCCGGCGGCGGGGGACGTCGTAGGTCGCCGTGGCGTCGGTCCCGGTCATCCGCGTCGAGTCGAAGGTGGTCCCCCGGTGGGCGTCGGCCACGAACCTCAGCTGGAGCGCCTCGGCGCGCAGACGCTTGGCGCGCGGCACGTGCCCGGCCTCCTGCTCGGACCGCGCGCTCTCCTCCAGCGCCTCCGCCTCCGCGAGGGCGCGACGGTAGCGATCGGCTGCGCCGGCCTCGGCGTCGACCCGGACCGAGGCGACGAGCCGTTGCCGCTGCAGCTTCAGGGTCTCCAGCGTGGCCTGACCACGCGCCTCGGACGCCGCGTCGTCCTGGAGGACGGCGAGATAGGTCAGCAGCGCGGCGGCCAGGGTGACCACGCCGATCGCGATCGCGACCGTGCGCTCCCAGTCCTCGAGGAGCCGGGACCACCCGGGCCGCGGCAGGCGCAGGCGCCGCTGCCGCGTAGCCGACTCGCCGGACATCGCTCCCCACCTCCCGGTCGTGCTGCCGAGGGCCCGGGGTCCACGATCGGGGATCGGGTGGCACGGGGTCCACCCCCGGCTCGGAGCAGGTCCACACCAGCACGCGAGGCGATGGCGGTCGGCCGGAACGACCGGCTAGTGCCCGGGACCGACCTGGGCCAGCGTCTGCGGGCGGGTGTACAGCTCCCGGGCGAGCGCGTGGACGTCGGCGACGGTCACCGCCTCGAGGTGCGCGAGCACCTCGTCGACCGGGCGCAGCCGGCGCTGGAAGAGCTCGGACTCGCCGAGCCTGCTCATCCGCGAGCCGCTGTCCTCCAGGCTGAGCACCAGGCCACCACGGGCCTGGCCCTTGCCGCGCTCGACCTCCTCCTCGGTGAGCCCCGACTCGGCGACCCGCGCCAGCTCGGCGCGGACGACGCGCAGCAGGTCGTCGGCCTTGCTGGGCAGGGATCCAGCGGAGACCCCGACCATGCCGGCGTCGGAGTAGCCGAGGCCGAAGGAGTAGACGGAGTAGGCCAGCCCGCGACGCTCGCGGACCTCCTGGAAGAGCCGGGAGCTCGACCCGCCGCCGAGGGCGGCGTTGAGCACGCTGAGCACGTAGCGGCGGGGATCGGAGCGGGTCAGGCCCTGCATCCCCAGCACGACGTTGACCTGCTCGAAGGGCCTGGCGGTGGCTGCCTCGCCCGCGCGCAGCGGCCGCGGGCGGTCGGCGACACGCGGCCCGACCGGATCGGCGGCCCCGTCGAGGAAGCCGTTGCGCGAGAACGACCGGCGTACCTGCCGCACCACTTCGGCGTGGTCGACGTTGCCGGCCGCGGCGATCGTCATGGCCTCGGGCCGGTAGCGGCGCCGGTAGTAGCCGGCGATCTGGGCCCGGGTCAGCGCCTTGATGGACTCGTCGGTGCCCGCGATCGGTCGCGCGAGCGGGGTCCCCGCCCACGCCGTCGCGGCGAACAGGTTGTGCACGACGTCGTCGGGATCGTCGTCGTGCATGGCGATCTCGTCGAGGATCACCTCCCGCTCGGCCTCGACGTCCTCGGCGCTGATCACCGAGGCGGTGACCATGTCCCCGAGCACGTCGAGCGCCATCGGCAGGTCGTCGTCGAGCACCCGCGCGTGGTAGCAGGTGTACTCGCGGGCGGTGTAGGCGTTGAACTCCCCGCCGACCTCGTCGAGGGCGGCGGAGATGTCCATCGCGGACCGGGTGGGGGTGCCCTTGAACAGCAGGTGCTCGAGGAAGTGCGACGCCCCGTTGAGCTGGGGCGCCTCGTCCCTCGAGCCCACCTGCACGTAGACCCCGACCGCGGCCGACCGGACCCCGGGCATGTGCTCGGTGACGATGCGCAGACCGCCCTTGAGGACGGTCCGGCGCACGCCGCCGGGCAGCTTCGTCACCGGACCCCGGTCACTCGTCGTCGGACGACTCCGCGGAGTCCTCCTCGACGACCGGCGCCAGGGAGAGCTTGCCGCGGTCGTCGATCTCGGCGATCTGGACCTGCAGCTTCTGGCCCACCGAGACGACGTCCTCGACGTTGTCGACCCGCTTGCCACCGGCGAGCGCACGCAGCTTGCTGATGTGCAGCAGCCCGTCCTTGCCCGGCAGCAGCGAGACGAACGCCCCGAAGTTGGTCGTCTTCACCACGGTGCCGAGGTAGCGCTCGCCGACCTCGGGCATCGTCGGGTTGGCGATCGCGTTGACCGCGGCGCGGGCGGCCTCGGCGGCCTCGCCGTTCGTCGCCCCGATGTAGACCGTGCCGTCGTCCTCGATCGACAGGGTCGCGCCCGTGTCGTCCTGGATCTGGTTGATGACCTTGCCCTTGGGGCCGATGACCTCGCCGATCTTGTCCACGGGCACCCGCACGGTGATGATGCGCGGGGCGTGCACCGACATCTCCTCGGGACCGTCGATGGCCTCGGCCATCACGTCGAGGATGGCCAGGCGCGCGTCGCGTGCCTGGGTCAGCGCGGAGGCGAGGACCTCGGCGGGGATGCCGTCGAGCTTGGTGTCCAGCTGGAGCGCGGTGACGAACTCGCGGGTGCCGGCGACCTTGAAGTCCATGTCGCCGAAGGCGTCCTCGGCACCGAGGATGTCGGTCAGCGCGACGTACTGCGTCTCGCCGTCGACCTCACCGGAGATCAGGCCCATCGCGATGCCCGCGACCGGGGCCTTCAGCGGCACGCCGGCCTGCAGCATGGACAGCGTCGAGGCGCACACCGAGCCCATCGAGGTGGACCCGTTGGAGCCCATCGCCTCGGAGAGCTGGCGGATCGCGTAGGGGAACTCCTCGCGGCCGGGCAGCACGGGCAGCAGGGCCCGACGGGCCAGCGCACCGTGGCCGACCTCGCGGCGCTTGGGCGAGCCGACCCGGCCGGTCTCACCGGTGGAGAACGGCGGGAAGACGTACTTGTGCATGTACCGGCGCTTCTTCTCCGGCGACAGCGTGTCGAGCTGCTGCTCCATGGTGAGCATGTTCAGCGTGGTGACCCCGAGGATCTGGGTCTCACCGCGCTCGAACAGCGCGGAGCCGTGGACGCGCGGGATCACCTCGACCTCGGCGGACAGCGGCCGGATGTCGGCCAGTCCGCGGCCGTCGATGCGGATCTTGTCGCGCAGCACGCGCTCGCGCACCAGGCTCTTGTTCAGCGCACGGAACGCGGCGCCGAGCTCCTTCTCGCGACCCTCGAACTGCTCGCCGAGCTTGTCGAGCACCGAGCTCTTGATCTCGTCGAGACGGGCCTCACGCTCCTGCTTGCCCGCGATGGTCAGGGCGGGGGCGAGGTCGGCCTTGGCGGCGGACTCGACGGCGGCGTACACGTCGTCCTCGTAGTCGAGGAAGATCGGGAACTCCTGGACGGGCTTGGCGGCCTGCTTGGCCAGCTCGGCCTGCGCCTCGCACAGCTGCTTGATGAACGGCTTGGCGGCGTCGAGGCCGGTGGCCACGATCTCCTCGGTCGGCGCCTGGGCGCCGCCGTGGACGAGCTCGAAGGTCTCCTCGGTCGCCTCGGCCTCGACCATCATGATCGCGACGTCACCGGTGTCGGTGACCCGCCCGGCGACGACCATGTCGAAGGTCGCCCGCTCGAGCTGGCTGTGGCTGGGGAAGGCGACCCACTGGCCCTCGATCAGCGCCACGCGGGTGCTGCCGACCGGGCCGGAGAACGGCAGGCCGGAGAGCTGGGTGGAGGCCGACGCGGCGTTGATCGCCAGCACGTCGTAGGGCTGGTCGGGGTCGAGCGCCAGCACGGTGATGACGACCTGGACCTCGTTGCGCAGGCCCTTCTTGAACGTCGGGCGCAGCGGGCGGTCGATCAGGCGGCAGGTGAGGATGGCGTCCTCGCCGGGACGCCCCTCGCTGCGGAAGAACGAGCCGGGGATCTGGCCCACGGCGTACATCCGCTCCTCGACGTCGATCGTCAGCGGGAAGAAGTCGAAGTGGTCCTTGGGCTGCTTGCCGGCGGTGGTCGCCGACAGCAGCATCGTCTCGTCGTCGAGGTAGGCGGTCACCGAACCGGCGGCCTGGCGGGCGAGGAGCCCGGTCTCGAACTTGACGGTGCGGGTGCCGAAGGAGCCGTTGTCGATGACGGTCTCGACGGCAGTGATCTCGTTGTCAGACAAGTGTGTGTTCTCTCTGGTTCGCGGAGACGATCCGCGACCCGCGCGAGAGGCCGGTCTTCGATCGAGGCCCGCGGCTCCCGACGATGGTGCTGGGTCGGAACCCGACGGCCACTACCGGAGACCGGGCCGGTGGGCTCGCGGATCGCTCCTGGTGATGGATGTGTTGTGTTGTGTCGTTTCTAGCAGAAACGCACCCACCCGGAGGTGAGTGCGTTCCCTACTCAGCGGCGCAGGCCGAGGCGCGAGACGATCGAGCGGTAGCGCTCGATCTCGGTCTTCTCCAGGTAGTTCAGGAGTCGACGGCGCTGGCCCACGAGCAGCAGCAGTCCGCGACGGCTGTGGTGGTCGTGCTTGTGCTGCTTGAGGTGCTCGGTCAGGTGGGAGATGCGGTGGCTCAGCAGCGCGATCTGCACCTCGGGGGAACCGGTGTCGCCGTCCACGGTGGCGTACTCGGCGATGATCTTCTTCTTGGTCTCTGCGTCAGTACCGATCGACACGTCGAACTACCCATCTCTCTTGTCGTTGCGCGGCGCGCCGGGGCCTGTTCACCCGGGCACTCTGGATCCGCGGCCGATGCACGGCGGACGTCGCCCTCCACGGGCAACCGGTCAAGGCTATCAGCGGCGGGTCCTGCGCGGCGAATCGGCGCCCGTGGGTCTCCGGCGCCTCCGACCCCGCTCAGACGACGGGCGGGTCGACCTCGGTACGCCGCTCGGTGACGGTCTGGCTGCCGTCCGCGTGCGTGGTGGCCCGGACCGCCGTGCCCCGGCGCCGGGTGTTGAGCTGGACCGCGGTCAGCACCATCACGATGACGCCGCCGAGGACGAGGATCCAGCCCAGCGTGGTGATGTCGATCCCGGAGACCTGGGCGTCGACCGCCAGGGCCAGGACCAGACCGATGACGAGCAGGACGATGCCGAGTCCGAATCCCATGAGTTCCTCCTGGAGACGTGCTCCTCGATGGAGCTGACATCACATTAGCGGCATTCGTCCGGCAATAGCAGCAATCCGTACGCGGCACACCCGTCTGCAAGGATCCGGACATGGACTCCCCCGACCCCTCCGGCACCCGTACCGCGCTGGCGGCGTGCAACCTGTGCGAGGCGATCTGCGGGCTCGAGCTGACCATCGAGGACCGGCCGCAGGGTCCTCGGGTGACCTCGATCCGCGGCCACGAGGCGGACCCGCTCTCCCGCGGGCACATCTGTCCCAAGGGGGTCGCGCTCGCCGACGTGTACGACGACCCCGACCGGCTCCGGCGTCCGGTGCGCCGGATCGGCACCGGCACCGACGCGCGGTGGGAGGAGATCTCCTGGGACGAGGCGCTCGACCTGACCGCGGACGGTCTGGCGCAGGTGGTGGCGCAGGGCGGCCGGGACGCGCTCGCGGTCTACCTCGGCAACCCCAACGTGCACTCGCTCGGGGCCCAGACCCACGGCACCGCCATGACCCGGTCGCTGGGCACGCGCAACACCTTCAGCGCCACCTCGGTGGACCAGCTGCCGCACCAGTTCGTGGCCTGGCAGCTCTACGGCCACCAGCTGCTGATCCCGGTGCCCGACCTGGACCGGACCTCCTACTTCCTCGTGCTCGGGGGCAACCCGATGGCCTCCAACGGCTCGCTGATGACCGCCCCCGACTTCCCGCAACGCCTCCGCGACCTGCACGGCCGGGGCGGCCGGATGGTCGTGCTCGACCCGCGTCGCACGGAGACCGCCCGCGTGGCCGACGAGCACCACTTCGTGCGCCCCGGCACCGACGCCGCGGTGCTGCTCGCGATGCTCCACGTCCTGTTCGCCGAGGAGCTCACCGACCCACCGGCGTTCGTGCGCGGCACCGAGGCGGTGCGGGAGGCGGTCGACGGCTTCACCCCGGAGTACGCCGAGACCGTGTCCGGGGTGCCGGCCGACACGGTCCGCCGGATCACCCGCGACTTCGCTGCCGCGGACGCCGCCGCGGCGTACGGGCGGGTCGGCGTGTCGACGCAGGGCTTCGGCTCGGTGTGCCAGTGGGCGATCCAGTGCCTGAACCTGCTGACCGGCAACTTCGACCGCGAGGGCGGGGTGCTGTTCACCGAGCCCGCGGTCGACCTCGTCGGGCGCGGGCTGTTCGGGCGCGGCCACCACGACCGGTGGCGCAGCCGGGTCCGTGGGGCGCCGGAGTTCGGCGGGGAGCTGCCGGTGAGCACGCTGCGGGAGGAGATCGAGACCCCCGGCGAGGGACAGGTGCGGGCGCTGCTGACGGTGGCCGGCAACCCGGTGCTGTCCACGCCGGACGGACGTCGGCTGGGCGAGGCCCTGGCCGGCCTCGACTTCATGGTGGCCGTCGACCTCTACCTCAACGAGACCACCCGGCACGCCGACGTGGTGCTCCCCCCGGTCACGGCCCTCGAGCGCGACCAGTACGACCTGGTCTTCCACACCCTGGCGGTGCGCAACACCGCGCGCTTCACCCCTGCGGTCCTCGACAAGCCCGCCGGCGCGCTCGAGGACTGGGAGATCTTCCGCGAGATCGCGCTGCGCACCGCGTCCCGGACCGGGACCCGCAAGCCGTGGCGTCGCTCCCTGGTCGAGCAGGCGCGGCTGCGGCTGAGCCCCCGCACGCTGGTCTCGCTGCTGCTGGTGACCGGACGGCGTACGACGATGCGCGCGCTGCGGGCCCACCCCGGCGGGGTCGATCTCGGAGCACTGCGCCCCACGATGCCGGGGCGCCTGCAGACCCGGGACAAGCTGATCCACCTGGCGCCGGACCTCGTGCTGGCCGACCTGCCCCGCCTGCGCGCCACCCTGGCGCCGCCCGCTGCCGACGAGCTGCTGCTGATCGGGCGCCGGCACCGGTCGGACAACAACTCCTGGATGCACAACAGCCCTCGGCTGACCCGCGGCAAGCCGCGGCACCAGCTGCTGATGCACCCCGACGACCTCGCCGCACGCGACCTCGCCGACGGGGCCACCGTCCGGGTCGCCTCCCGGGTGGGCGCGGTCACCACCGAGGTCCGCGCCACCGACGAGGTGATGCGCGGGGTGGTCTCGCTCCCGCACGGCTACGGGCACCAGCAGGACGGGGTCCGGCTGGCCAACGCCACCAAGGTCGCCGGGGTCTCGATCAACGACCTCACCGACCCCGAGCGCCTCGACGTCTCGGGCAACGCTGTGCTCAGCGGCGTGCCCGTCACGGTCGGGCCGGTGGGGCCGGCCTCAGCCGGGTGAGGCCGGCGGCGCCTGCGTCGGCCCGCCGTCCCGGCGCTGCTGCAGGTAGACCGCCCGCGCGCCGATCGCGCGCTCGAGCTCGGCCTTGATCTGGGTGAAGAACTGGCCGCGGTAGGTCTCGTCGGTCACCGCGGTGACGGTGAAGTACAGCCCCGAGAACGCCGCCAGGAACACCGAGACCTGCACCAGCTCGACCGAGAGGTTGGTGGCCCACGGCAGGGTGTGGATCGCCGACCCCGTCCACGTTGCCTGGACCCCCTGGGTCATCACGATCGCACCGAAGACCAGGAAGAAGGCGAAGACCGAGACGGCGAGCAGCAGCACCTGCAGCCCCTGGGCGACCATCAGCACGAGCAGCAGGTTGGCCCGCTCGAGCCGGTCGAGCCGGGCGCCCTCGGTCCCGTCGACGTCGTCGAGCTCCTCGGGCAGGCGGACCAGGAGGAAGCCGGTGGCGATGCCGCCGAAGAGGAGCACGGTGACCCACAGCACCCCGCCGTCGAGCGTGGCGGCCACCTGCCAGACCTCGGCGTTGATGAACAGGAACGTCATGAACAGCAGCAACAGCGGCAGCGCCCGGGTCACCATCGGGAACAGCAGCCGCAGGCTGCCGAGGGTGCGGCGGGCGGCCCACCGCGCGATCGGCCAGGCGCCGAGCCGGCCGCCGGCGTAGCCCAGCGCTGCCAGCAGGACGAGGGTGACCAGCGTGGCCGGAGCCAGGCTGAGCTCGGAGGTGAGCACCGCCAGCAACACCCCGACGCCCAGGGCGAGCAGCACCACCACCCCGAGACCGACCAGCGTGTGCCGGCTGTGCAGGGCCGCCTGTGCCCGGGCCCGCCGCTCGGGCACGAACCACGGCAGACCGTGGTCGACGAACCACTGGTCCGCCTCGGGTCCGGCCAGCAGGGGCAGCTGGCGGGTCCTCACGCGAGCAGCTCCCGGGTGCGCGCGACGTCCTGGTCCATCGTCTCCACCAGGGCCTCCACACCCTCGAAGGCCACCATCCCGCGGATCCGGTCGACGAAGGAGATCTCGACGAGCGCGCCGTAGAGCTCGAGGTCGGTGCGGTCGAGCACGTAGGCCTCGACGCGTCGCTCCCGCTCGCCCTCGAAGGTCGGGTTGGTGCCCACGCTGATCGCGGCGGGCAGGGCCGGACCGGTGGGGTCCAGGGTGGAGTCGTCGAGCACGGCCAGCCACCCGGCGTACACGCCGTCCTCGGGGACCGCCAGACCGGAGGTCGGCACGTTCGCGGTGGGATAGCCGAGCTCGCGTCCGCGGCGGTCGCCCTCGACCACCCGTCCGACGACGGCGAACGGGCGGCCGAGCGCCTCGGTGGCCCCGGCCACGTCGCCGGCTGCCAGGCAGGTGCGCACGTAGGTGGAGGACCAGACCTGGGGACCACCGTCGAGGGTGACCCCCTCGGCCTCGAAGTCCCGCTCGGCGCCGGCGTCGGCCAGGGTGGCCACGTCGCCGGCGGCACGCGAGCCGAAGCGGAAGTTGGCACCGACGACGACCCTGGCCGCGTGCAGCCCGTCGACCAGCACCCGGTCGACGAACTCCAACGGCGACCAGCCGGCGATCTCCCGGGAGAACGGGATCGCCAGCACGTCGTCGACGCCGGCCCCGGCCAGCAGCCGGCTGCGGTGCTCGAGGTGGGTCAGCGCCAGGGGCGCGTGCTCGGGTCGCAGCACCGCCATCGGGTGCGGGTCGAAGGTGACCGCCACGACGCGGAGGCCGTCGCGGTCGGCGAGCTCGCGGGCGCGACGGATGACGTGCTGGTGGCCGAGGTGGACGCCGTCGAAGTTGCCGATGACCACGGCCGTACGCCCGAGGTCGTCGGGCACGTCGTCGAGGGAACGCCAGATTCGCACGACCCGAAGACTAGCGACGCGGCCTCAGACGAACACCGCCACCGCCCGAGCCACCTCGCCGTCCTGCTCGTAGAGGGCCAGGAAGTCCCCGTCGGGGGCGAACAGCGCCACCGGCCCCTGGGAGCCGAGGTCCAGCGCCAGCTTGCGCCCGAAGCGGACGTCGGTGGCGCCGGCCTCGTCGAGGTCGAGCGCTGGGAAAGCCCTGCCGAGCCGCGGCGGCCAGGGGCAGCACCGGGAGGTCGCCCTCCAGCTGCTCCAGGGGGTGGGCGTCGGCGAGCGCGTACGGGCCCACGGCGGTACGCCGCAGCGCGGTGAGGTGCCCGCCGACCCCCAGCCGGGCGCCGAGGTCGCGGGCCAGGGCACGGATGTAGGTGCCGCTGGAGCAGCGGACCGACACCTCGACCTCCGCCGGCCGGACGTCGCGCACGAGGATCTCCTCGATCCGCACCCGCCGGGACGCGAGCTGGACGTCCTCCCCCGCGCGGACCCGCTCGTAGGCGCGCCGTCCGGCGACCTTGACGGCGGAGACCGACGAGGGCACCTGGTCGATCTCACCGACGAAGCCGGCGAGCGCCTCACGGACGTCGTGCTCGGTGACGGCGTCCACCGGGGAGGTGGCGACGACCTCGCCCTCGGCATCGTCGGTGGTGGTGACCACCCCGAGTCGGATCGTGGCGTCGTAGGCCTTGTCGGTGAGGGTCAGGTGCCCCAGGAGCCGCGTCGCCCGTCCCAGGCCGAGGACCAGCACGCCGGTCGCCATCGGGTCGAGCGTGCCGGCATGGCCGACCTTGCGGGTGCCGGCCAGACGCCGGACGCGGGCGACCACGTCGTGCGAGGTCATCCCGGCCGGCTTGTCCACGACCAGCAGGCCGCCCGTGGCAGGTCGGTCGGTCACTCGTCCTCGAGGTCGTCGCCGTCGAGGTCGCGGGGCTTCTTGTACGGGTCGGGCTCGCCGGCGAAGGTGGCGCCACTGGCCGACTCGGCCGCCGCAGCGTCGGACTGCCGCACCCGCTCGAGCAGGTCGTCGATGTGCCGCGCGTTCTCCGGCAGGGCGTCGTGGATGAACTCGAGCGTCGGCACGTGCCGCATCCCGAGCTGCTTGCCGACCTCGGAGCGGATCAGCCCCGTGGCCGAGGCGAGGGCGGCGGCGCTGCCCTCCAGGTCGGCCTCCTCGCCGAGCACCGTGTAGAACACGGTGGCCTGCTGGGTGTCACCGGAGACGCGGACGTCGGTGACGGTCACGAACCCCAGGCGCGGGTCCTTGACCCGTCGCTCCAGCATCTCGGCGACGATCACCTGGATGCGGTCGGCGATCTTGCGGACGCGTGGGTTGCTCATGCTGCTCCTCCTGGGCCGTACGACGTGCGGGGACGTGGTGGTCCTCCCGACTGGCCGGGAGGACCACCACGCACCTCAGCTCACGCGCGCGGGATCTCCTTCATCTCGAAGGCCTCGACCACGTCGCCCTCCTTGATGTCGTTGAAGCCGCGCAGGACCAGACCGCACTCGAAGCCCTCGCGGACCTCGGCAGCGTCGTCCTTCTCGCGCTTCAACGACGACAGGTCGAGGTTGTCCTGGACCACGGCACCGTCGCGGATCAGGCGCACCTTGGCGTTGCGTCGGATGACGCCGCTGGTGACCATGCAGCCCGCGATGTTGCCGATCTTGGAGCTGCGGAAGATCGCGCGGATCTCCGCCTGGCCCAGGGTCTGCTCCTCGAACTCGGGCTTGAGCATGCCCTTGAGCGCGGCCTCGATCTCCTCGATGGCCTGGTAGATCACCGTGTAGTACCGGATCTCCACGCCCTCGCGCTCGGCCATCTCGGTCGCCTTGCCCTGCGGGCGGACGTTGAAGCCGATGATGATCGCGTCGGAGGCCGCGGCCAGGTCGACGTTGGTCTCGGTGATCGCACCGACACCCCGGTCGATGACGCGCAGCGACACCTCGTCGCCGACGTCGATCTTGGCCAGCGAGTCCTCCAGGGCCTCGACCGAACCGGACACGTCGCCCTTGAGGATGAGGTTGAGCTCCTGGCTCTCGCCCTTCTCCATGGACGCCATGAAGTCCTCGAGGCTGCGCCGCACACGGCGCTTGGCCTGCATGGCCGCCCGCTCGCGCGACTCGCGCTTCTCGGCGATCTGGCGGGCCATCCGGTCGTCGTCGACGACGATGAAGTTCTGGCCCGCACCCGGCACCCCGGACAGACCGAGCACCATCGCGGGACGCGACGGGTCGGCCTGCTCGATGGCCTCGCCGTGCTCGTCGAGCATCGCCCGCACACGACCGTGCGCCGGACCGGCCACGATCGAGTCGCCGACGCGGAGCGTGCCGCGCTGCACCAGGATCGTCGCCACCGGTCCGCGACCGCGGTCGAGGTGCGCCTCGACCACGAGGCCCTGGGCGTCCTGGTCGGGGTTGGCCCGCAGGTCGAGCGAGGCGTCCGCGGTGAGCACGACCGCCTCGAGCAGCTTGTCGAGGTTGAGCTCGGACTTCGCCGAGACGTCGACGAACATGATGTCGCCGCCGTACTCCTCGGGGACCAGGCCGTACTCGGTCAGCTGACCGCGGACCTTGCTCGGGTCGGCGTCCGGCTTGTCGATCTTGTTGACCGCCACCACGATCGGCACCTCGGCCGCCTTGGCGTGGTTGAGCGCCTCGACGGTCTGCGGCATGACCCCGTCATCGGCGGCCACGACGAGCACCGCGATGTCGGTCGCCTGGGCACCACGGGCACGCATGGCGGTGAACGCCTCGTGACCGGGGGTGTCGATCAGGGTGATGCGCCGGTCGGTGCCGTCGACCTCGGTGTGGACCTGGTAGGCACCGATGTGCTGGGTGATGCCACCGGCCTCCTTGTCCACGACGTTGGCGGTGCGCAGCGCGTCGAGGAGCTTGGTCTTGCCGTGGTCGACGTGACCCATGACGGTCACCACCGGCGGACGCGCCTCGAGCATGTCCTCGTCGCCCTCGTCCGAGCCGAACTCGAGGTCGAAGGACTCGAGCAGCTCGCGGTCCTCGTCCTCGGGCGAGACGACCTCGACGACGTAGTTGAGCTCCTCGCCGAGCAGCTCGAGGGTCGCGTCGTTGACCGACTCGGTCGCGGTGACCATCTCACCGAGGTGGAACAGCATCTGCACCAGCGACGCCGGCTCGACGCCGATCCGCTCGGCGAAGTCGGTCAGCGACGCACCGCGCGGCAGGCGCACGGTCTCGCCGTCGCCCTTGCGGACGCGCACGCCACCGATCGTCGGGGCCTGCATCGCCTCGAACTCCTGGCGACGGGCCCGCTTGGACTTGCGTCCACGACGCGAGGGGCCACCGGGGCGACCGAAGGCACCCTGGGTGCTGCCGCGCCCACCGGGACGCCCACGTCCGGGTCCACCCGGACGACCGCCACTGGGCGGGCCACCGAGGCCCCCACCGGGGGGACCACCGAAGCCGCCACCACGAGGGCCGCCGCCACGGGCGGGAGCTCCACCGCGGGCGCCGCCGGGACCACCGGCACCGCCGGGGCCACCCGGGCCGCCGCGGCCACCGGGACCGGGTCGACCGCCGGGGCCTCCACCGAAGGCGGCCGGGGACTTGGGCATCATCGCGGGGTTCGGGCGAGGCATGCCGCCCTCGCCGCGACCCGCTGGGGGACGCGGGGGACGCTGCTGGTCACCGGTGCCGGGACCGGGAGCCGGCGCCTGGCGCCGACCCATGCCCTGGGTCGAGGAGAACGGGTTGTTGCCCGGGCGCGGAGCTCCGGGTCGCGCCGGCCGCGGGCCGGGCTTGAAGCCGGCTCCGGTGCTGGGCTCGCCCCCGTCGGACTCCTCCCCCGCGGTCTCCGGCTCGGCGGCCGGGGCCTCGGGCGCGGCTGCGGCGGCGGGCTGCTCGGGGGCCTCGGGGGCCTCGGGCTCGGCCGCCGGCGTGCGCGGTCCCGGCTTGGGCGCC
The DNA here is from genome assembly GCA_963815595.1 of uncultured Actinomycetota bacterium. Lineage (GTDB taxonomy): Bacteria > Actinomycetota > Actinomycetes > Propionibacteriales > Nocardioidaceae > Marmoricola. The sequence continues at coordinate 1,920,035 of CAWFHA010000007.1, forward strand.
GTCCGCGCGGCGGGAGCCTCGGCAGGCGTCTCTGCGGGCGCCTCGGCAGGCGTCTGCGCAGGCGTCTGGGCAGGCGTCTCGGCGGCGACCTCCGCGGGCGCACCGGGCTCGGCGGGCTCGGGGGCTGCAGCGGCCTTCTTCGCCGGGGCCTTCTTGGCGGCCTTCTTGGCCGCCTTGGCCTCGGCCTTGGCGAGCAGCTCGGCGCCGTACTTGTCTTCGAACTTCTTCTCGACGGGGGGCTCCACCGTCGAGCTCGGTGCCTTCACGAACTCTCCGAGATCGTTCAGCATCTTCAAGACGTCCTTCGACGGGACGTCGTACTTCTTGGCGAGTTCATGGACTCGGACCTTGGCCACGTGTTTCCTCCTGGTCCGAGTCCGTCATGGGACGGAAGTGCGGACCGCTAGTTGATGTGCATGCTCATCGCGAGTTACTCATCGCAGGCTCATGAGCTCGTGCTCCCGTTCCTCATGGGTAGTGCCTCATCTCGGTCTTCCTTCGGTGTCGTCGCGAGGTGCTCCCGCAGCCGCTCCAGGCTCAGCGCCCCCCGGACTCCGGCATCATGCCGCAGTGCACGGGCGAAGGCACGTCTGCGCTCAGCGAGTGCGAGACATTCCGGTGTGGGGTGCAGATGCGCCCCTCGGCCGGGTGCGGTGCCACCCGGGTCGGGTACGACGAACCAGGATCCGGGTGTGCCGGCCTGGTCCACCGCGTCCGTCCCTGCGACCACCCGCAACAACTCACGCTTGGCGGCTCGTTCGCGACAGCCGATGCAGGTCCGGACGGGTCCGTTGCCGCGGGTCGGGCTGTCGAGTCGGTAAACCACCGCAGACCACTCTACCGGTGTGGTCGTCGTTCTCCGAACCGGCTACGCGGGCGGCACCGGCGGGGCCACCGGCGGGGCCACCGGCACCTCCGGCTCGGTGTCCGGCCGGATGTCGATCCGCCAGCCGGTCAGACGGGCCGCGAGGCGGGCGTTCTGGCCCTCCTTGCCGATGGCCAGGGAGAGCTGGAAGTCGGGGACGATGACGCGCGCCGAGCGGGCCGCCTCGTCGACGACGATCACCTCCGAGACCCGGGCCGGGCTCAGGGCGTGGGCGACGAGCTGGGCCGGGTCGTCGGACCAGTCCACGATGTCGATCTTCTCGCCGTGCAGCTCGTTCATCACGTTGCGCACCCGCTGCCCCATGGGACCGATGCAGGAGCCCTTGGCGTTGACGCCCGCGACGTTGGACTTGACCGCGATCTTGGTGCGGTGACCGGCCTCGCGGGCGATGCCGGCGATCTCCACGGTGCCGTCGGCGATCTCGGGGACCTCGAGCGCGAACAGCTTCTTGACCAGGTTGGGGTGGGTGCGCGACAGCATCACCTGGGGCCCGCGCATGCCCTTGCGCACGCTGACCACGAGGCACTTGATGCGGGTGCCGTGGGAGTAGTCCTCGCCGGGGACCCGCTCGCCGGCCGGCAGCAGGGCCTCGAGCTTGCCCAGGTCGACCATCACGTCGTCGGGGTTGCGACCCTGCTGGATCAGCCCGGAGACGATGTCGCCCTCCTTGCCGGAGAACTCCCCGAACTTGCGCTCGTCCTCGGCGTCGCGCAGCCGCTGCAGCATGATCTGCTTGGCGGTGGTGGCCGCGATCCGCCCGAAGCCCTCGGGGGTGTCGTCGTACTCCCCCACCACGTTGCCCTCGTCGTCGTGCTCCTCGGCCATCACGGTGACGTGGCCGCTCTTGCGGTCCAGGTCGACCCGCGCGTGCTCCTCGGCGCCCTGGGTCTTGTGGTACGCCGTCAGCAGGGCCTGCTCGATGGCCTCGACCAGCACCTCGAACGGGATCTCCTTCTCCCGCTCCAGCATGCGCAGCAGGCTCATGTCGATGTCCATCAGGACGACTCCTTCTTGAACTCGATCTGGACCTTGGCCTTCTTCACGCCGGCGTACTCGACGCGCCGCTCGGAGCCCTCGACGTCGAGCACGGCGCCCTCGTCGTCGGTCGCGACGATCCGTCCGGTCACCGGCTCACCCTCGCGAGGGCTGACCTTGACCAGCCGGCCGGTGTTGCGGCGCCAGTGGCGGGGCAGGGTCAGCGGCCGGTCGACCCCGGGTGAGGACACCTCGAGGGTGTAGGCCTGCCGGCCCATCAGGTCGGTGTCGTCGAGGATCCGGGAGACCTCGCGGGTGGCGTCGGCGATGTCGTCCATCGTGACGCCGCCGTCGCGGTCGATCGCCACACGCAGCACCCGGCGCTTGCCGGCGCTGGTCAGGTCCACTGCTTCCAGGTCGAGCCCGAGGGCGGAGATCGGGCCGGTCAGCTCCTCAGCGAGGCGATCCCTGGTGTCCGCCGTACTCATGGCGTTCGCCCTCCTGCTGTGTGCTGTTGTGGTGCCCTCACCCTAGCGTCACCGACAACCCGGGTCGGTCATCAGGGACCCCGCGTCGGAGGGCTCTAGGATGCCCGCGTGGCCGACTTCCCCGCCGAGGCGCCGACGGTGCCCGGGACCCCCCGTGGGCCGTCGCGACGGACGGTGATCGGTGCCGGGCTCGGGCTCGCTGGCCTCGCCGTGGCCGGCTGCCGCGCCGACGGCACGGACGACACCGGCACCGGGACGCCCGCAGCCACACCCGCTCCGGAGCCCAGCCTCGAACCCGACGTCGTGGTGGCGACCACCGCGCTGGCCGAGGTCCGCGCACTGCGGCAGGCGGCGACCGGCACGCTGACCCGCTTCCCCGACGCGCGCGCCACGCTGGCGCCCCTGGTCGCGCTGCACCAGGCCCACGAGTCGGCGCTGGTCGACGCGGTGCCGGAGCGGGCGCGCCCCTCGGCGTCGCCGGCGCCGTACCGGGTCCCGCGCCGCCGCGGCCGGGCGCTCTCGGTCCTCGCCGCCCGCGAGCGGGGCCTGCACGACACCCTCGGCGGCCTCGCCGTGGACGCGCAGAGCGGCCGGTTCGCCCGGCTCCTGGCCAGCATGGGCGCGGCGGTGCAGCAGCGCCTGGCCCAGTGGCCCACGGACGGTGACTCGTGACGCCGGTGGAGGCGCTGCAGAAGGCACTGGCGGCCGAGCACGCGGCGGTGTACCTGTACGGGCTGCTCGGTGCGAGGTCCTCGCAGTCGCGCCAGCCCTCGCTGTTCCGCCGGCTGACCGACGCCTTCGAGGACCACCGCGCCACCCGCGACCGGCTCACCGTGCTGGTGAGCCGCTCGGGTGCGGACCCCGTGGCCGCCGAGGTCGACTACGACGTGCCCGGGCCCACCGGCACGGCCGTCCAGATCGAGGCCGTGGCCCGCACCGTCGAGCAGCGGGTCACGCTGGTCTACGGGGAGCTGGTCGAGAACACCGCGGGCACCGACCGCAGCTGGGCGATCACCGCCCTCGACGCCGCCGCCCTGCGCGAGCTCGCCTTCGGGGTGGCCCCCTCGGACTTCCCCGGCCTGGCCTGACCCGCGGACGTCATACGAGGTGGTTGCTCCGGCGACCAGGTCGTATGACGTCCCGCGCAACGTCATACGAGGTGGTTGCTCAGGCGACCAGGTCGTATGACGTCCCGGCCGCTCACCTAGGGTCGGGCCCCATGAGCGAGTTCGACGCGGCGCAGGCCGCGGTCCAGGCGGCGATCGATGCCGGGGCGCGGTACGCCGACGCACGGGTGATGCACCGCCGCCACGAGTCCATGTCCGCACGCAACGGCGAAGTGGAGTCGCTCGCCCAGGACGCCAGCTCCGGCATCGGCGTCCGCGCCCTGGTCGGCTCGGGTTGGGGCTTCTTCGCCGTCCCGGACCTCGGCGACCGGGCCGTGCGCGACGCCGGGCGGAGGTCGGCGGAGATCGCCGCGGCGAGCGCGCTCGTGGGCCGCGACGAGTCGCCGCTGCTGACCAGCGAGCCGGTGGTCGGCTCGTGGGCCAGCGACTGCGCCACCGACCCGTTCGCGGTGTCGCTGGCCGACAAGGGCGACCTGCTGGTGCGGGCGACACAGACGATGGGCGAGCACGGCGCCGACGTGGCCGAGGGCCAGTACCAGCTCTGGGACACCCAGAAGTGGTTCGTCTCCAGCGAGGGTCACCGCATCGACCAGCACGTCCGCGAGAGCGGTGGCGGCATCATGGCGACCGCGGTCGGCGAGCACGAGACCCAGCGCCGCTCCTACCCCGCGGCCCGCGGCCAGTTCGCCACCCGGGGCTGGGAGTTCGTGGAGGAGCTCGACCTCGAGGCCCAGGCCGCCCGGGTCGGGTCGGAGTCGCGGGAGCTGCTGAGCGCGCCGCCGTGCCCCTCGGGCGAGACCACCTTGATCCTGGGCGCCGAGCAGCTGGCCCTGCAGATCCACGAGTCGGTGGGACACGCGATCGAGCTCGACCGCATCCTGGGCTGGGAGGCGGCGTACGCCGGCACCTCCTGGCTCGACCTCGCCCAGCTCGGGTCGCTCACCTACGGTTCGCCGCTGATGAACATCACCATCGACCCCACCATCCCGGGTGCCCTCGGCTCCTTCGGGTACGACGACGAGGGCACGCCGGCGACCAAGCGGGACGCCGTGCGCGAGGGCATCTGGGTCGGTGTGCTGGCCGGGCGCGACTCCGCCGCGGTCGCCGGGCTCGACTACGCCGGCAGCGTCCGGTCCGACGGCTGGTCGCGGCTCCCGATGGTGCGGATGACCAACGTGGGCCTCGAGCCGGGGCCGCACACCTTCGAGCAGATCATCGACGAGACCGACGACGGGATCTACATGGAGACCAACCGCTCCTGGTCGATCGACGACCGGCGGCTGAACTTCCAGTTCGGCACGGAGGTGGGCTACGAGGTGAAGAAGGGCCGGCTCGGGCGGCTGGTGCGCAACCCGACGTACACCGGCATCGGACCGCGGTTCTGGTCCTCCCTGGACATGCTCTCCGACGACGTCGTGGCCTGGGGTACGCCGAACTGCGGCAAGGGCCAGCCCGGCCAGACCGGCCACACCGGCCATCCGGCCGCGCCGGCGCGCTTCCGCGACGTCCGGGTGGGGGTGCGCGCATGAGCGACCAGCGACGGCTCCCCGACCAGGTCGTCGAGCGGGTGCGCGAGGCGCTCCCCGGCGCCGAGTTCTCCGCCCAGGTCGACCGCAACCGGCTCGCGCTGACCCGCTTCGCCAACTCGGTGATCCACCAGAACGTCGCCGAGGACACCACCGCCCTGCGTCTCGTGGTCCACCTCGACGGACGCACCGCCTCGGGCTCGACCAGCGTGGTCTCCGAGGACGACGTGAGCTCCCTGGTCGACCGGGTGGCCTCGGCCGTCCGGGTGGCACCGCTCGACCCGACGTGGCCCGGCCTGGCTCCTCCGGCGGACCCCGGACCGAGCCCCGGCGTCGACCTGGCCACCGCGGGGGCCACCCCCGCCGACCGGGCGGAGGTGGTGCGTGGCTTCGTGGACGGCGCGGGCGGCCTGGAGACGGCCGGCTACGTGCGCACCAACCACTGGACCGGCGCGTTCGCGAGCTCCACGGGACAGTCGGTCTCCGGCGAGGCGGTCGAGTGCGGGCTCTCCGGCATCGCCCGCGACGCCGGTGCCGACGGCCTGGCCCGCAGCGCACCGCTGAGCATCGCCGAGCTCGACGGCGTCGTGCTCGGGGCTCGGGCCGCTGCCAAGGCCCGCGCGTCCCGCGAGCCGGTCGAGCTGCCTCCGGGCCGCTACGAGGTGGTGCTCGAGCCCTGTGCGGTGCTCGACGTCATCGGCAACCTCGCCGGCAACGCCTTCGCGGGGCGGGCGGTCAACGAGCGCCGGTCCTACCTGCGTCTCGGCGAGGAGCAGTTCGACCCGGCGGTCTCGATGACCGACGACCCGCTGGCGGTCGGGCTGGGCTACGACGCCGAGGGCACCCCGCGGGCGGCGTACCCGCTGGTGGAGCAAGGACGCACCGTCGGGATCACCCACGACCGGCGTACCGCCGCCGAGGCCGGTGCCACCAGCACCGGACACCAGGACCTCGGGGTCTTCGCCTTCGGGCCGATGGCCAGGCACGTGCACCTGCACGGGGCCGACCCGTCGTCCTCCGACGCCGAGGTCGACGGGCCGGTGGTGGACGCGTCGACGGCCGCCCTCCTCGCGGGGGTCGAGCGCGGGATCCTCGTCTCGGACTTCTGGTACACCCGCGTGCTGGACCCGCGGTCGGTGACCATGACCGGGCTGACCCGCAACGGGGTGTGGCTGGTCGAGGACGGGGAGATCACCCGGCCGGTGAGCAACCTGCGCTTCACCCAGGCCTACGCCGACGCGCTGGCGCCCGGCAACGTCCGCGCCGTGGGTGCGCGGGCCAGCGCGGTCCCCGGGGACACCTACACCACGTCCTCGCCCCGGATCGTCTGCCCGCCCCTGCACCTCGCCGCCTGGAACTTCACCGGTGGTGCCTCCGGCTGAGGCGAGGACGTCATACGAACTGGCTGCTCCGGCGACCACCTCGTATGACGTCCTGCGGTGACCCCCGGGTGACGTCCTAGCCGCGGACGACGTCGAGCAGGTGCGTCACCGCGTCGGCGACCGGCACCTCGGTGCGCTCGCCCGAACGCCGGTCCTTGACCTCGACGTTGCCGTCGGCCAGGCCGCGGCCCACGGTGACGATCGTGGGTACGCCGATCAGCTCGGCGTCCTTGAACTTCACCCCGGGGCTGACCTTGGGCCGGTCGTCGTAGATCACCTCGACCCCGGCCGCGGCGAGGTCGTCGGCCAGCCGCTCGGCGGCCTCGAAGACCGCGCTGTCCTTGCCGGTGGCGACGAGGTGCACGTCGGCCGGCGCCACCTCGCGCGGCCAGATGAGGCCGAGCTCGTCGTGGTTGCCCTCGGCGATCACCGGCACCGCGCGGGAGACGCCGATGCCGTAGGAGCCCATCGTCACCGTCACCAGCTTGCCGTTCTCGTCGAGCACCGTGAGGCCGAGCGCCTCGGCGTACTTGCGGCCGAGCTGGAAGATGTGGCCCATCTCGATGCCTCGTGCGGTCTCCAGGGTGCCGTCGTCGCAGCTGGGACAGGGGTCGCCGTCGCGCACCTCGGCGGCCTCGATCGTGCCGTCCGCGGTGAAGTCGCGTCCGGCGACCAGGTCGAGCACGTGGCTGCCGTGGACGTCGGCGCCGGTCACCCAGCGCGTGCCCTCCACGACCCGCGGGTCGAGCAGGTAGCGGATGCCGGAGGGCGACTGCTCCCCCAGCGCGCCGGGGCCGATGTAGCCCTTGACCAGCGTGGGGTGGCGGGCGAACTCCGCCTCGTCCATGGCCTCGATGACCGTCGGCTCGAGCATGCCCTCGAGCCGCTTCTGGTCGACCTCGCGGTCACCGGGCACGCCGATGGCCAGCGGCTCCCGCGTCCCGTCGGCGTGCTTGAGCACGACCAGCACGTTCTTCAAGGTGTCGCCGGCGTCCCAGGGGCGGTCGTCGCGGGGGTACTTCTCGTTGAGATGCGCCACGAGCGTGCCGATCGTCGGCGTGTCCGGCGTCTGCTCGGCGTGCGCGGCCGGCACGTCGTCGTACGGCACCGGCTCGGGCGGCCGCACCTGCACCGCCTCGACGTTGGCGGCGTAGTCGCAGGAGGTGCAGCGGACGTAGGTGTCCTCCCCCACGTCGCTGCGTGCGAGGAACTCCTCGGACTTCGAGCCGCCCATCGCCCCGCTGGTGGCCTTGACGATCACGTAGTCGAAGCCGAACCGGTCGAAGGTCTTGACGTACGCCGCCCGGTGCGCGGCGTAGGAGGCGTCGAGGCCCTCGTCGGTGGTGTCGAAGGAGTAGGAGTCCTTCATCACGAACTCGCGCCCGCGGATCAGCCCCGCGCGGGGCCGCGCCTCGTCGCGGTACTTGGTCTGGATCTGGTAGAGCCACACCGGGAGGTCCTTGTACGACGAGTACAGGTCCTTGACCACGAGGGTGAACATCTCCTCGTGCGTCGGACCGAGCAGGTAGTCGCCGCCCTTGCGGTCCTTGAGCCGGAAGATGCCGTCGCCGTAGTCGGTCCAGCGCCCGGTCGCCTCGTAGGGCTCGCGCGGCAGCAGCGCCGGGAACTGCAGCTCCTGGGCCCCGATCGCGTCCATCTCCTCGCGCACGATCGCCTCGACCTTGCGGTAGACCCGCAGGCCGAGCGGCAGCCAGGAGTAGATCCCGGGCGCGGCCCGGCGGATGTAGCCGGCGCGCACGAGCAGCCGGTGGCTCGGGACCTCGGCGTCGACGGGGTCCTCCCGCAGGGTCCGCACGAACAGCCTCGAGAGGCGCAGGACGTTCGGTGAGGTCATGGGCGCAAGGCTAGCCGTGGCGTCGCGGGGCCCGGCACGCGCGTGCTCAGAACATGATGGTCGAGAACGTGCCGGTCTGCTCGAAGCCGGCGCGCTCGTACGCCGACCGCGCGGGCCGGTTGTGCGCGTTGACGTAGAGGGAGACCACCGGGGCGATCTCGCGCAGGCACAGGTCGACGACGGTGGCCATCCCGGCCGTGGCCAGTCCCTGCCCGCGCAGCTCCGGGTCGACGTACACGCCCTGGATCTGGCAGGCGCTGGGGGTCGCGCACGCGACCTCGGCCTTGAACAGCACCCGGCCGCCCTCGATCCGGGAGAACGACCAGCCCCGGGCCACCAGCTGGTTGACGCGGGCACGGTAGAGGTCTCGCCCGCCGTCGTGCTCGGGGCTGATGCCCACCTCCTCGGTGTACATCGCCACGCAGGCGGGATAGAGCACGTCGACCTCCTGCTTGGTCGTACGCCGCACCAGCGGGTCGCGCGGCCCCGCCGACGCGTGCCGGGCGACCAGGTGCGGCTGGTCCCACCGGAACTCCCGCGGGTGGGGCCAGTGCTCCTCCAGCCCGGACCACAGCCGCGCGACCTCGTCGTGGGGACCGACGATCGTCGAGCTGCGCGGGTTGCTCCGAGCCGCGCGTTCCACGAACGCCTCGCACGCCGCGGGCGAGGCGTTGACCGGCACCAGGTTGGCCCCCACGTGGCACAGCGAGGCGAGCCGGTCGCCCTCGAACCAGCCCCACATCTCGCCCCCGAGCCAGCGCGGGTCGAGCTGGGTGATCCGCGTGCGGTAGTCGGCGAAGACGTTGACCACCGGGTCGGTGGCGATCACCGCGAGCGCGGCCCCGACGTCGCTGGGCCCCAGCACCCGGATGCTCTGGCTGGTCCTGACCACGCCCGGAGCCTATGCCAGAACCCGGCACGCCGTTTCCCGGCCGACGGCGTCGCGCGGGACTACGGTGCTGCCATGTCTCGTCCTCGCACCCGCACCGGCCGGGCAGCCGCTGCCGGGATCGGCTCCCTCGTGGGATGCGTCCTGCTCGCCGGCGGCTGCGGGTCCGGCAGTGCCGGTGGATCCGAGACGGCCGAGGCCGACGGCGCGGACGTGAGTGCCGAGGCCCGCTCCTGCCGCAGCGAGTGGAAGGACCTGGGCCAGCAGGTGGACGGGCGGGACCGGGCCCCGAACCCCTCGGCGCTCGCGGCCCGGTGGACGAGCATCGCGGCGACCACCGACTACTACGCGGTCCGGGCGACCGAGGACGACTGCGGGTCGGCGCTGGCCGCCTCCAGGACGGCCGTCACCGACCTGGAGGAGTTCACCGAGCGGCTCGCCGGCTACGACATGCAGCGGCGCCTGCAGCAGGTGTACGCCGACGCCACCGCCTACGCCAACGGGCCGCGACCCAGTGCCAGCCCGCTGCCGAAGGGCAGCAGCAAGAAGGAGCGGCGCAAGGCGAAGCAGGAGCGGCCCCCGGCACCGGCCACGATCGCCGAGGACCTCGCCACGCTGCGCAAGCGGGCCCCGGCGGCCACCGAGGACCAGGAGCCGGCCTGGCGCCAGGCCCGGGTGGTCGACCTGGACGACGCCAAGGCGGTCGACAAGGCGGTCGAGGACCTGGCCCTCCTCTCCCGCGAGAGCGCGGCCTACCGCGCCTGCGCGGCCGCGCTGGCCCGCATCCGGACCGCGCTCGCCGCCGTGGAGTGAGCCGTCAGGAGACGGTGACCTCGGCGGAGGCGCCCTCCTCGGCCTCCATGTCCTCGGCGATCCGCAGGGCCTCCTCGATCAGCGTCTCCACGATCTGCGACTCCGGCACGGTCTTGATCACCTCGCCCTTGACGAAGATCTGGCCCTTGCCGTTGCCGGAGGCGACCCCGAGGTCGGCCTCGCGCGCCTCGCCGGGCCCGTTGACGACGCAGCCCATCACCGCGACCCGCAGCGGCACCTCCATCCCCTCGAGTCCGGCGGTCACCTCGTCGGCGAGCTTGTAGACGTCGACCTGGGCGCGACCACAGGACGGGCACGAGACGATCTCCAGCTTGCGCGGCCGCAGGTTGAGCGACTGGAGGATCTGGATGCCGACCTTGACCTCCTCCACCGGCGGCGCCGACAGCGAGACCCGGATGGTGTCCCCGATGCCCTTGCTGAGCAGGGCGCCGAAGGCCGTGGCGGACTTGATCGTGCCCTGGAAGGCGGGACCGGCCTCGGTCACGCCGAGGTGCAGCGGCCAGTCGCCCGCCTCCGCGAGCAGCTCGTAGGCGCGCACCATCACCACCGGGTCGTTGTGCTTGACCGAGATCTTGAAGTCGTGGAAGTCGTGCTCCTCGAACAGCGAGGCCTCCCAGACCGCCGACTCCACCAGCGCCTCGGGGGTGGCCTTGCCGTACTTCTCCATCACCCGCTTGTCCAGCGACCCGGCGTTGACCCCGATCCGGATGGAGGTGCCGTGGTCCTTGGCCGCCTGCGCGATCTCCTTGACCTGGTCGTCGAACTTGCGGATGTTGCCCGGGTTGACGCGTACGGCGGCGCACCCGGCCTCGATCGCGGCGTAGACGTACTTCGGCTGGAAGTGGATGTCGGCGATCACCGGGATCTGCGACTTGGTGGCGATCGCCGGGAGCGCCTCGGCGTCGTCCTGGGAGGGGCACGCGACCCGGACGATGTCGCAGCCGGACGCCGTCAGCTCCGCGATCTGCTGGAGCGTGGAGTTGACGTCGGCGGTCAGCGTGGTCGTCATCGACTGCACCGAGACCGGCGACTCGCTGCCCACCCCGACCTTGCCCACCTTGATCTGGCGGGTCGGCCGGCGCGGGGAGAGCACGGGCGGCGGGGCCGCGGGCATGCCGAGGGAAACCGAAGTCATGGGGCGATTCTAGGTTCGGCGCCTGAGCCGCGCCGGACCGGTGGGTCAGGTGATCGAGATCGGCGCCACGATGTCGGCGAAGATCAGCACGACGCTGACCACCAGGATGACCGCGGCCATCACGTAGGTGACCGGCAGGAGCCTGGCGCTGTCGAACCCGCCGGGGTCGGGCCGGTTCAGCAGCCGGGCGATCCAGCGCCGTACGGTCTCGTAGAGGGTCGCCGCGATGCCGCCTCCGTCGAACGGTGGCAGCGGGACCAGGTTGATCAGCCCCAGGAACAGGTTGAGGCCCGCGAGCAGCAGCACCAGCGAGAAGAACCGGTCGGCGTAGGAGAACCGGTCCTCAGACGAGATCTCGCCGGCCACCCGCCCCGCGCCGACCACGCTCATCGGGCCCGTGGGGTCGCGCTCCTCGAGGCCGACGGCGGCGCGCCCGACGTGGTAGACCTTCACCGGCAGCGCGCCGATGGTCTTCAGCGTCTCCCACGTCCCGTCGGCCATCGTGGTCACCACGAAGCCCAGGCCCTGCCGCTCCCGGGTGATGGTGGGCGAGACCCCCAGGAAGCCGACCTCGGTGATCCGCTCGGGGTTGCTGGGGTCCAGGCGCGGGGAGACGACCGTGGAGGGACGCAGGGTCACCTCGCGCCCGTCGCGCTCGACCACGACGCTGGCGGTCTTGCGCCCGTTGGCGCGGATCTCGCGCTGCACCTGCTCCCAGCTGGTCACCGTGGTGCCGTTGAAGGCGACCACCCGGTCGCCGGGCTCGAAGCCCGCGGCCAGGGCGGGTGAGACCGGGTCCGCGTCGGTGCAGTCGCGCGGCGGCTGGTCGCGGTTGGCCTCGGTGACGGCGATCACGCACTGGGAGACGGACTGCACCGTGGTGGTGGGCTCCCGGACGCCGTACCCCATGAACACGAAGGCGAAGAGCAGGAAGGCCAGCACGATGTTGATGGCGACGCCGGAGCCCATGATGATCACGCGCTTCCACCACGGCTTGTTGTAGAACAACCGGTCGTGGTCGGCCTCCTCGACGTGCTCCCACTCCGCGGAGCGGGCGTCGCTGACCAGCTGGGCGAACATGCCGGTCCGGGTGTCCCGCACCCGGTGGGGGTCCTGGTCGGGCTCCGGCGGGAGCATCCCGACGAGCTTGCAGTAGCCACCGAGCGGGATCGCCTTGAGGCCGTACTCGGTCTCCCCCCGCCGGCGCGACCAGATCGTGCGGCCGAAGCCGACGAAGAACTGGGTCACCTTGACGTTGAACAGCTTGCCGGGGATCAGGTGCCCGAGCTCGTGCAGCCCCACCGAGGCCAGCACGCCGACCACGAAGAGCAGCACGCCGAGCAGGTACAACAGGGCGGTCATCGCGGGGCGTCCTTCAGCTGGTCCGAGGTGGTCGAGCGGGCCCAGGCATCGGCTGCGAGCACGTCGTCGACGGTCAGGTCTGTCGCCGAGCCTACGTCGTGGCCGTGCAGCACCCGACCGACCGTGTCGACGATGTCGACGAAGCGCAGGTCGCCGGCGCGGAAGGCCTCCACGCAGACCTCGTTGGCCGCGTTGTAGACCGCCGGCGCCGTGCCACCGAGCTCTCCTGCCTCCCGCGCCAGGGCCACCGCCGGGAAGGCTGCGTCGTCGAGGGGGAAGAACTCCCACGTCTGCGGCACCGTCCAGTCGACAGGCGGCGCGGTGTCGGCCAGCCGGTCGGGCCAGGCGAGCCCGAGCGCGATGGGGATCAGCATGGTCGGCGGGCTGGCCTGCGCCAGCGTGGAGCCGTCGGTGAACTCCACCATCGAGTGCACGACGCTGGTCGGGTGCACGACCACCTCGATGCGGTCGAAGGGGATGTCGAAGAGCAGGTGGGCCTCGATCACCTCCAGGCCCTTGTTGACCAGGGTCGCGGAGTTGATCGTGACCACCGGTCCCATGTCCCAGGTGGGGTGGTCCAGCGCCTCCGCGGGCGTGACGCCGGCGAGCTCCTCGCGGGTCCGGCCGCGGAACGGGCCACCGCTGGCGGTGAGCACGAGCCGGCGTACCTCCTCGGCCCGGCCGCCGCGCAGGCACTGCGCCAGGGCGCTGTGCTCGCTGTCGACCGGCACGATCTGGCCGGGCCGCGCGAGCGCGGTGACCACCGGGCCGCCGACGATCAGCGACTCCTTGTTGGCCAGCGCCAGGGTGTTGCCGGCCTCGAGCGCGGCCACGGTGGGGCGCAGCCCGACCGCCCCGGTGATGCCGTTGAGCACGACGTCGCAGGCCATCGCGGCCGCCTGCGTCGAGGCCTCCTCCCCGAGCCCGGAGTACGCCGGAGCGAACTCGGCGACCTGCTCCTCGAAGAGCCGCTCCTGCGAGCCGCCGGCGGTCAGCCCCACGACCCGGAACCGGTCCGGGTTGGCGCGCACCACGTCCAGGGCCTGGGTGCCGATCGACCCGGTCGACCCCAGGACCACGACGTCGCGACGCTCACTCACCCGGGCATTCTCGCAGCGCCCGCCCACCAGTCCGGTCACACACCCCGGTCACACACGTCACACACCCCGGTCACACACCCAGCAACCGCCGCAGCTCGCAGGCGTCGTACGGCGCGCGGGTCCGCTCGACCAGCGCGACCTGCTCGTCGACGCTGCGCTCCGGGGAGTACGCCGCACCGGGGTCGAGCACCGCGCAGGCCGCTGGGTCGGTGCGGCCGGCGCGGATCATCACCCGCCAGTCGAGGTCCGGCTCGGTGACCGAGTCCGCGCGGACCACCCGCACCCGGCCCGTGCCCGCCACCACGGACCCGGGCGAGACGAGCACCACCGGCGCCGCCGGGTCGTCGTGCCGGGTGACCGTGCCCCCGACCCGGGAGACGGCCAGCGCGGCCACCACCGCGTCGAGGTCGTCCTCGAGGTCGACGACGACGGGGACCCCCTCGGCGACGCCGAGGTGCCTCAGCACACCGCCGAGCGCCGCCACCTCCTCCAGCAGGCGGGCGTGCGTCGTCCCACCGAGGGCCGGGTCCTCCGCGCGTCCCGCGATCACGGCGGCGTCCAGCAGGACGAAGCTGACGTTGGTCACCATGGCGGCAGGCTAGCCAGCCTCCCTCGGGCATGATCGCCCCCATGACCGAGATCGAGTCGCTCGAGGAGCTCGACCGCGCGATCGCGCGGGCCCACCTCTCCCCGACGCGCTCCATGGCCGCGTGGCAGGTGCAGAACCTCGACCTGACCGACCGAGGACCCGCCCTCACCGACCTCGACCCCCACGGTGCGCTGTTCCTCGGCTGCACCTTGACCACCGAGGTCGCCGACCGGCTGCGGGCCGGGGGCGCCCTGCTGTTCCCCGAGGTCCCCGACGTGCCCTTCGACCCCTGGCGCGCGACGCTCTACACCCCCCAGGAGCTGTACGCCGGTCTGGAGCGCGGCTACGACGCGACCCCAGACGCACGCACGTACGCCTGGGCGAAGGACGGCCACCACCGGCACGACCTGCGGCGGTTGCTGGCCGCGTCGCTCCACGACAGCTCGATCGACGACGCCCTCGAGGAGCTGGTGCACGGACGTCGCGTCATCGGAGTGATGGGCGGGCACGCCCTGACCCGGTCCGACCCGGCGTACGCCGACGCGGCCCGGCTCGCCCACGGGCTGGCCGGCTCCGCGACCACGGTGGCGACCGGCGGCGGGCCCGGGGCGATGGAGGCGGCCAACCTCGGGGCCCGCCTCGCGGGCCAGCCGCCCGACGTGCTGGAGCAGGCGCTGGCCGACGTTGCTGCCGTGCCTCGCTTCTCCCCCGACGTCACCGCCTGGGCCCGCGCGGCCCTCGACGCCGTGGCCGGGCTCCCCGACTCGGGCCGCTCGTTGGGCATCCCGACCTGGCACTACGGCCACGAGCCGCCCAACGCGTTCGGCTCGGCGGTGGCGAAGTACTTCCGCAACGCGATCCGCGAGGACGTGCTGCTGGAGGTGTGCACCGCCGGCCTGGTCTTCCTCCCCGGCGCCGCCGGAACCGTCCAGGAGGTCTTCCAGGCCGCGTGCTCCAACTACTACGCCGCCGAGCACGAGGTGGTGCCGATGGTCTTCGTGGGCGAGGAGTTCTGGACCCGCACCCTGCCGGCCTGGCCGCTAGTCGAGCGGCTCGCCGTCGGCCGGGACCTCGCCCCCCGCCTCCATCTGGTCGCGTCCACGCAGGAGGTGCTGGGTCTGCTGGTGGAGGAATGACGACGCTGGACCCGGCAGCTGCCCCTCCTCGCTGACCTCGGGGTCCTGGTCCACAGGACGCCGGAGCGACCACGGCTCGAGCCTGCGGTAGCCCCGCACCGACGTACGCCGCAGCCGGCGCAGCCGGAAGTGCTCGTCGTCCTCGAGCTCCTCGGCCAGGGTCCGGTCGACCAGCACCCGGCCCGGCCGGGCGGTCGAGGTGAGCCGGGAGGCCACGTTGACCACCGGTCCGAGCACGTCACCGAGCCGGGCGAGCGCCGGCCCCCAGGCCAGGCCGACCCTCAGCTCGGGGAAGTCCTCGTCCGCGAGCCGCTCCTCGACCAGCTCGAGGCCGATCCGCGCGATCCCGGCCGGCTCGTCGGCGACGAAGAGGATCTCGTCGCCGATCGTCTTGATGATCCGTCCCCCGTGCTCGCTGACGATCTCCAGGGCCCGGGACTCGAAGCCGTCGACCAGCCGGCTGAGCTCGCGGCTGCTCAGCGACCGGCTGCGCCGGGTGTAGTCGACGATGTCGGCGAAGCCGACCCCCACCACCGTGGCGTCGTCCTCGTCGGCGTCGGACCCGCCGTCCTCGTCCTCGCCGTCCCGGTCGGCGGCGAGCAGCAGCCGGGCCGCGACGGCCAGCGTGTGCCGGCGCCAGGCGTAGTCCTGCAGCGACTCGATGGCGGGCACCACCTCGTCCATCATCGCGGTGAGCTCGTCGACGTCCATCTCCTCGACGTCGACCATCCGGGCCAGCAGGCGCATCTGCCACTCGGCGAGCCGGGCGAAGCTGCGGCCCAGGGTGCGCACCAGCGCCGACTCGTCCTCGGGGTCGACGTAGCCGAGGTCTCCGAGCTTCTGGGTCAGCCGCAAGGCCTCGAGGTCCGCGTGGGTGAACGCGGGCACGTCACGGCCCACCTCGGTGAAGCCGAGGTTGCGCCAGCGGTCGCGCGCGGTCTCGTAGCTGATCCCGACCTCGTCGGCCAGCTGCTGGCCGGTGAGGGACCGCTCCTCACCGAGCAGGTAGACCTCGAAGAGGTCGATCAGGTGCGCACGGTCGGGACGATCGCCCACGGTGCTCAGCTCGGGGCGGAGCCCAGGCGGTCGGACGTCGTCTCGCGCAGGGCCTCGCCGAACGCGGGCACCTCGTCGAGCAGCTCCTCGAGCGCTTCCTTGGTGAAGTGGATGACCTCGACCGGCGTCAGGCTGACCACGCTCGCGGAGCGCAGCTTGTGGCCGACGATCGCCATCTCGCCGATGACGTCGCCGGGACCGAGCCGGGCGACCTCGTCCTTGCCCTTGCGGACCGAGACCTCGCCGTCGACGATCAGGTAGGCCTTGTCGGCCGGGGTCTTCTCCCAGATCAGCGACCAGTTGGCGGGCAGTCGGACGTGACGGCCCTTGTCGATGACGGTCTTGAGGTCCTTGTTGCTCAGGTCCTCGAGCCGGTGGAGCTGCTCGAGCTTCTCGGGCTTCGGCTCGTCGGGCATTCGACTACTCCTCGCGGTGGGCACTGACTGTCCCGAATGATCCCGTCAACCCGGCGGGCTGTCCACCACCAGCAGGCCTCCGAGGACGCCCGCGGTGCGTGAGATGCGTCTCTCCCGAAGCGGCGGGGCTCAGTCCTCGTGCGCGGCGAGCTGGCCGCAGGCCCCGTCGATCTCGCGGCCGCGGGTGTCGCGGACGGTGGTGGGGATGCCCTTGGCCTCCAGCCGGCGGACGAACTCGCGCTCGTCGGCGGGGTCGCTGGCCGTCCACTTCGAGCCCGGCGTGGGGTTCAGCGGGATCAGGTTCACGTGCACCCAGCCCCAGTCGCCGTAGGAGCCCAGCAGGTCGCCGAGCAGGTCCGCGCGCCAGGCCTGGTCGTTGATGCCGCGCATCATGGCGTACTCGATCGAGACCCGGCGCTTGGTGACCCGCGCGTAGTTCCAGGCCGCGGCCACGGTCTCGGCGACCTTCCAGCGGGTGTTCACCGGGACCAGCTCGTCGCGCAGCTCGTCGTCGGGGGCGTGCAGGCTCAGCGCGAGCGTGACCGGGATCCCCTCCTCGGTGAGCTGGTCGATGCGCGGCACGAGGCCCACGGTGCTGACGGTGATGCCGCGGGCGGACATGCCGAGCCCGTCGGGCGTCGGGTCGGTCAGCCGTCGTACGGCACCGATCACCGCCTTGTAGTTGGCCATCGGCTCGCCCATGCCCATGAACACCACGTTGCTGACGCGACCGGGGCCGCCGGGGACCTCGCCCCTGGCCAGCGTCCGGGCGCCGGCGACGACCTGCTCGACGATCTCGCCGGTGGACATGTTGCGCTGGAGCCCGCCCTGGCCGGTCGCGCAGAAGG
Source organism: uncultured Actinomycetota bacterium (assembly GCA_963815595.1). Taxonomy (GTDB): domain Bacteria; phylum Actinomycetota; class Actinomycetes; order Propionibacteriales; family Nocardioidaceae; genus Marmoricola. Next base: position 1,937,639 of record CAWFHA010000007.1, read on the forward strand.
GGCAGGCCATCCCGCAGCCGGCCTGGCTGGAGACGCACACCGTGGCCCGGCCGGGGTAGCGCATCAGCACCGACTCCACGAGGGCGCCGTCGAAGAGCTTCCACAGCGTCTTGCGGGTGGTGCCCTTGTCGGCCTCGAGCGTGCGCAGCGGGGTCATCAGCTCCGGCAGCAGCCCGGACACCAGCTCGGCGCGCTGCGCCGTGGGCAGGTCGGTCATCTGCTCGGGGTCGTCGACCAGCCGGGAGAAGTAGTGGGTGGAGAGCTGGCGGGCGCGGTAGCCGGGCAGGCCGAGCTCCTCCAGACGGGCCTTGCGCTCGTCGGGAGCCAGGTCGGCGAGGTGGCGCGGCGGCTTCGGCCTGGGCCCTCGAGGGCCGCGCGGCTCCTCGAAGACCAGGGGCAGGGTCTTGGTGGGTTCACTCACAACCGCGCCAGTCTCTCACCCGGACCCGGCCGGCTCCGAATCCGAAGCAGCGCCCCGATCGGTCAGGATGTCGGCATGGCGCCCTGGGTGCTGCACGTCGACATGGACCAGTTCATCGCGGCGGTGGAGGTCCTCCGCCGCCCCGAGCTGGCCGGGCTGCCCGTGATCGTGGGCGGTCGCGGCGATCCGACCGAGCGGGCGGTGGTCTCCACGGCCACCTACGAGGCGCGCGAGTACGGGGTCCGGTCGGGGATGCCGCTGCGGCTCGCCGTACGCCGCTGCCCGGAGGCGGTGCTGCTGCCGGTCGACGCGCCCGCCTACGAGGCCGCCTCGGCGGTGGTGATGGCGACGCTGCGCGAGATCCCGGGGGCCGTCGTGGAGGTGCTCGGCTGGGACGAGGCGTTCGTCGGGCTGGAGGCCGAGGACCCCGAGGCGGTGGCTCGCGACCTGCAGGCGCGGGTGCTCGCCGCGACCCGGCTGCACTGCTCGGTGGGCATCGGCGACGACCGGGTGCGCGCCAAGATCGCCACCGAGTTCGGCAAGCCGGGTGGGCTCTTCCGCCTGACCCGCGAGAACTGGTTCGCGGTGATGGGCGACCGGCCGACACGGGACCTGTGGGGCATCGGCCCCCGGATCGCCGAACGGCTCGCCCGGCTGGGGGTGACCACCGTGCTGGAGCTGGCCCGGGCGCCGGAGGAGGCCCTGGTCGCCGAGTTCGGGCCGCAGACCGGGCCGCACATCGGCAGGCTGGGGCGCGGGGTCAGCAGCGCCGTGGTCGACGACACCCCGTGGGTGGCCCGGGCGCACGGCCGGGAGACGACCTACCAGCAGGACCTGGTGGACGCCGAGGAGATCGAGGCGGCGATCGGGGCGCTGGCCGAGCAGGTGGTCGAGGACATCCGGGCCGAGGGCCGGGCCTGCGCCCGGGTGCACCTGAAGGTCCGGTTCGCGCCGTTCTTCACCGTGAACCGCTCGCGCAAGCTCCCCGAGCCCACCTCCGACCCCGCCGTCATCGCGGCGACCGCCCGGTCCCTGCTCGAGGCGCTCGAGGACCCCCGCCCGATCCGGCTGCTCGGCGTACGCGCCGAGATGGTGCCGCCTCCCGGAGGCTACGACCGCCCCCGGACCGGATAGTCCGAGACGTTCGGCACCCGATCGGTGCCGAAAGAGGTGCCGAACGTCTCGGACTATCCGGCTCGGGCGATCAGAGGACGAGGTAGTGGAGCAGCAGCCAGATCGGGGCGACGGTCGCCAGGAGGGAGTCGAGGCGGTCCATCAGGCCGCCGTGGCCGGGGATGACCTGGCTCATGTCCTTGATGCCGAGGTCGCGCTTCATCACCGACTCGCACAGGTCGCCGAGCGTGGCCATCACCACGGCGATCACGCCGAGGAGCACGCCGACCCACCACTCCCCACCGAGCAGGTGTACGACGAGCACGTAGCCGGCGACCACGCAGGCGAGCGCCGAGCCGGCGAACCCCTCCCAGGACTTCTTCGGCGAGATCACCGGGGCCATCGGGTGCTTGCCGAACAGCACGCCGGCGGCGTACCCGCCGATGTCGGAGGCGATCGTGACCACGATGAAGGTGACCACCGCCTTGACGCCCTCGTCCTCGGCGAGCAGCAGCGCGACGAACGAGCCCAGGAACGGGATGTAGATCAGCGTGAACACCGAGGCGGTGGCGTTGCGGACGTAGCCGTCGACGCCGCGGCGCAGCAGCCAGAGCATGGTGACCAGCGCGGTGACCGCGGTCGCGGTGACCAACGCGGGCGCCCCGAACAGGTAGGCCACCACGACCATGACCACGCCACCGAGCATCAGCGGCTCCTGCGGCAGGTCGATCCCGTGGGCCCGCATGCCCTGGTGCATCTCCCACACGGCGATCACCACCGCCGCGGCCACCACGACCATGAACGCTGGGCTCCAGAACACCAGCGAGAGGATGATCACGGCGGCGAGCCCGAGGCCGGAGGCGATCGCGACCGGCAGGTTGCGCCCGGCGCGCCCCGGGCCCTTCGCGGGCTCGGGCTGGGCAGGCGGGGAGGAAGTCTCCATCATCGTGGGCGCGGTGGAGGTGCTCAGACCTCGAGCAGCTCGGCTTCCTTGTGCTTGAGCATCTCGTCGATCTGGTCGGTGTGCCTCTTGGTGGTGGCGTCGAGGCGCTTCTCCGCGCCGGTGACGTCGTCCTTGCCGACCTCGCCGTCCTTCTCCAGCTTCTCCAGCGCCTGCTTGGCGTTGCGCCGGATGTTGCGCACGGAGATGCGGCCGTCCTCGGCCTTGGTCTTCGCGACCTTGATGTACTCCTTGCGGCGCTCCTCGGTCAGCTCGGGGAACACGCAGCGGATGATCTTGCCGTCGTTGGACGGGTTCACGCCGAGGTCGGAGTCGCGGATGGCCCGCTCGATCGCGGGCAGCGCACCCATGTCGTAGGGCTGGACCATGATGATCCGCGCCTCGGGAGCGGTGAACCCGGCGAGCTGCTGGATCGGGGTGGGGGTGCCGTAGTAGTCGGCGGTGAGCTTGGCGAACATCGAGGGGTTGGCGCGGCCCGCGCGGATCGCGGCGAACTCCTCGCGGGTGACCTCGACGGCCTGGCCCATCTTCTTCTCGGCCTCGCTCAGGGTCTGGTTGATCGTCACAGCTCTCTCCTAGTCCGAGTGGTGCCCGCCGGGACCGGCGGAGGTGCCGGCGCTGACGAGCGTTCCGATCTTCTCACCCTGGACGACGCGCAGGATGTTCCCCTCGGGCTGCATGCCGAACACGATCATCGGCAGCCCGTTCTCCATGCACAGCGCGAACGCGGTGGCGTCGGCGACCTTGAGCCCCCGCTGCAGGGCCTCGGTGAAGGTGAGCTCGTCGTACTTCACCGCGTCGGGATGGACCCGCGGGTCGGCGTCGTACACGCCGTCCACGCCGTTCTTGCCCATCAGCACCACCTCGCACTTGGCCTCCAGCGCTCGCTGGGCGGCGACGGTGTCGGTGGAGAAGTACGGCAGCCCGGCGCCGGCCCCGAAGATCACGACGCGGCCCTTCTCGAGGTGCCGGATGGCCCGGCGCGGGATGTAGGGCTCGGCGACCTGACCCATGGTGATCGCGGTCTGCACCCGGGTCTCGATGCCCTCCTTCTCCAGGAAGTCCTGGAGGGCCAGGCAGTTCATCACGATGCCGAGCATGCCCATGTAGTCGGCGCGGGCCCGGTCCATGCCGTGCTGCTGGAGCTCGGCCCCGCGGAAGAAGTTGCCGCCGCCGGTGACGATCGCCACCTGGACGCCGGCCCGCTGGACCTGGGCGATCTCGCGGGCGATGCCGCGCACCACCTCGGGATCGACCCCGACCTTGCCGCCGCCGAACACCTCGCCGGACAGCTTGAGCAGCACCCGCTTGTACCCGGTCATGTCTTCCCTTCTCGGAGAAGAAGGCCGGTTCGATGCTGCACAACGTGCACCCGAACCGGCCTCCCTCAGACGTCTGGCGTCAACCTAGTCGATCGTCCCCGCAGGGTCAGGCACCGACCTCGAACCGGGCGAAGCGCTTGACCTCGACACCGGCGGCGTCGAGCACGGCCTTGACGTTCTTCTTGGAGTCGGTGACCGACGGCTGGTCGAGCAGCGCGACCTCCTTGAAGTAGCCGTTGAGCCGACCCTCCACGATCTTGGGCAGCGCCTGCTCGGGCTTGCCCTCCTCCTTGGCGGTCGCCTCGGCGATGGAGCGCTCCTTCTCGACGATGTCGGCGGGGACCTCGTCGCGCGAGAGGTACTGCGGCTTCATCGCAGCCACCTGCATGGCGGCGCCACGCGCGGCGTCCTCGTCGGACCCGTCGTACTCCACGAGCACGCCCACGGCCGGCGGCAGGTCGGAGGCGCGGCGGTGCATGTAGGCCACCACCGGGCCGTCGAAGACCGCGACCCGGCCGAGCTCGACCTTCTCGCCGATCTTGACCGCGAGCGACTCGACCATCTCGCCGACCGTCTGGTCACCCAGCGACACGGCCTTGAGGGCCTCCAGGTCGGCCGGCCTGGCCTCGGCGGCGGCGTCGGCCACCTGCTGGGCCGCGGCGATGAAGTCGTCGTTCTTGGCCACGAAGTCGGTCTCGCACTTCAGCTCGACCAGGGCCGTGCCGGAGGTGGCCACCAGCCCGGCGGAGGCGGTGCGCTCGGCACCACGCTTCGCGGCCTTGGCGGCACCCTTGACCCGGAGCACCTCGACGGCCTTGTCCAGGTCGCCGTCGACCTCCTCGAGGGCCTTCTTGCTGTCCATCATGCCCGCGCCGGTGAGGTCGCGGAGCTTCTTGACGTCGGCGGCGGTGATCGCCACGCTCAGTCCTCCTTCTTCTCGGCGTCCGCGGCGGCCTCGGGGGCCGGCTCGGACGCAGTGTCGGTGGGGGCCTCGGCGACCGGCTCGGCCGCAGCCTCAGCAGCCTCGGCGGGGGCCTCGGTGCTGGTGTCCGCGGCAGGCGTCGCGACGGCGTCGGCCGGCGCGTCGGTCGACTCGGCCGAGGCACCGGTCGCCTCGGCGGCCGGGGTCTGCTCGGTGGCGGTGTCGCCACCGGTCGCGGCCACGGCGGCCTGGTCGACCTTGTCGCCGTCCTGGCCCTGCAGCAGGTCGCGCTCCCAGTCGGCGAGCGGCTCGTCGGAGCCGATGCCGGCCGCCTCCGCGCCGTCGGTCTTGGCGCCCGAGCGGGCGATCAGCCCGTCGGCGACGGCGTCGGCGATGACGCGGGTCAGCAGGCTGACGGCGCGGATCGCGTCGTCGTTGCCCGGGATCGGGAAGTCGACCTCGTCGGGATCGCAGTTGGTGTCCAGGATGCCGATGATCGGGATCCGGAGCTTGCGGGCCTCCTCGACGGCGAGGTGCTCCTTCTTGGTGTCCACGATCCACACGGCGCTCGGCGTACGGCTCATGTCGCGGATGCCGCCGAGGGTCTTGTCGAGCTTGTCGCGCTCCCGCTTCATCTGCAGGAGCTCCTTCTTGGTGCGACCCGAGCCCGCCACGTTGTCGAAGTCGACGTCGTCGAGCTCCTTGAGACGGTTGATCCGCTGGTGCACGGTCTGGAAGTTGGTGAGCATGCCGCCCAGCCAGCGCTGGTTGACGAACGGCATCCCGACGCGGGTCGCCTGCTCGGCGATCGCCTCCTGGGCCTGCTTCTTGGTGCCCACGAACATGATCGTGCCGCCCTTGGCCACGGTGTCCTTGATGAACGCGTAGCTGGTGTCGATGTAGGACAGCGACTGCTGCAGGTCGATGATGTAGATGCCGTTGCGCTCGGTCATGATGAAGCGCTTCATCTTGGGGTTCCAGCGACGGGTCTGGTGCCCGAAGTGGACGCCGCTCTCGAGGAGCTGGCGCATGGTGACGACTGCCATCTGCTTCTTTCCTGTCGTGTCCGCGCACCACGAGGTGCCCGAACCGGTTTTCAGTTCGTTGCAGGGCCCCGGCACTGCTGCTGGGGGTGTCCTGCCCTGACGCTCGTACGGGACCCGACCCTGTTGCCAGGGACCGAGGGTCCTCGCCCGTGGGGATCCGACCGCGACCAGGAAGTCGGACGGCACGGAAACGAGCGTGCGAAGTCAACCCAGGCGGGTTGCTGCCGTCACTCTATCCGCGGGTGCGTGGCCTTGTCGAAACGCCGGACCCCCGGCTGGGTAGGTTTGTCCCTCGCTCGTCGACGTCGCTGAGGAGGAGGTGTGCCGTGCGGCTGGCTCCTGCACTCGGGACCGCGCTGCTGCTGGGCCTGACCGCCTGCGGCAACGGCGGTCCTCCTCCGGAGGCGGCCCGCCCCACTCCGTCACCGACCGAGCAGCCGCCGGCGCTGCTGCTCGACTTCGAGAACGGGCTGGAGACCGGGACGATGCTCGACGACGTGAGCCTGCTGACGAACTCGGGCCGGGCCGTCGGGACGGGAATCGGCGTGCGCACCAACGGCGCTGCCCGTCTCGAGGTGGTCCCCGGTCGCGGCGGCGAGGGCCACGCCATCCGCTTCCCGGCGTACACCGGCGACGCCGGGGCGCCTGCGGCGGTGGTGGTCGTCACCGATGACGGGCAGGGCGCTCTCGATCCCGGCTCCGGTGAGTTCAGCTTCGGCGCGACCTTCCGGCTCGACGAGGACTCGCAGGGCAGCGCGGCGGACGACGGCAACAACCTGCTCCAGCGGGGCACCTTCGACAGCCCGGGACAGTACAAGCTCCAGATCGACGGCGGCGTCCCCTCCTGCCGGGTGCAGGGTGAGGAGGGCGAGGTGGTCGTCGAGGCGGAGGAGCAGGTCGAGCCCGGCGCCTGGTACTCGGTCAGCTGCACGCGCACGGACACCGGGCTCACCCTGGAGGTCGAGGGGGAGGAGGGGGACGGCACCTGGCGTGCCGACGGGGAGACCGGCGAGGTGAGCGTGACCGAGCTGCCGCTGACGATCGGTGGCAAGGCCGGACCGGACGGGACGCCGGTCGCCTCGGCCGACCAGTTCAACGGCGTCGTCGACGACGTCTTCCTCGACCAGCCGTAGCCGGACCCGCTCGCGCGCACAGGCCCCGCCTCGCGCAGCGTGCTCCACACCCGGGCGTAGGCCGCTCGCCCGGGGGGCCGGGCGGGCGCAGGGTCTCGCCATGTCGGTGCTCACCACGCTCGTTGCGGCCCTCATCACAGCGCTCCTGCTGGGCGGGGCGGCGACGCCGCCCCCGGCGACCGGCACCGCCACCCGGGAGGTGCCGACCCGGCAGGGGGCCTGGCCGCTCTCGCCGCGCCCCGAGGTCGCCCGCGGCTTCGCGCCTCCGCCCTCCCCCTGGGCCGCCGGCCACCGCGGCGTCGACCTGCGCGGAAGGACCGGCCAGCCGGTCCGCAGCGCGCTGCGCGGCACGGTCACCTTCGCCGCACCACTGGCGGGGCGCGGTGTCGTGGTGGTGAGGTCGGGGAGCCTGCGCACGACCTACGAACCGGTCCGAGCGGCCGTCACGCCGGGCCAGGTCGTGGCCCGTGGCCAGCGGCTGGGCACGCTGCAGCACGTGGCCGGCCACTGCCTCCCGGCCACCTGCCTGCACTGGGGACTGCTGCGCGGCAAGGACTACCTCAACCCGTTGGGCCTGGTCGGTGCGGGACCGGTGCGGCTGCTGCCCTGGTCGGGGGAGGACCCGGGACCGCTACGGTGAGGAACCCATTCGATGAACTCTCGGAGGTCCCCCCGTGCGCCTGGCGCTGCGACTCGTGCCCCTGCCCCTGCTCGCCCTCGCGATCGGCGCGCTCCCCCACGGCACTGCTCCGGCGGCCGCCGCGAGCAGCCCTCCGGTGTACTTCGACTTCGAGTCCGGCCCGCAGCGCGGCCGGACCGCGGAGGGCTACGGCAACGCCGGCGGCGGCACGGCTCGGGTGACGGTCGCCCGACTCCGCGGCGGGCAGGTCAGGGTGGTCGCTGGTCGCACCGGCGGTCGGGCGGTGCGCCTCCCGGCGTACGACGGGTCCAGTGGCGCACCGGTCGCCGTCCTCGCCTCGACCTCCGGCAGCCGCGCAGCGGTCGAGCCGGGCGGTCGCGACTTCACCTTCGGTGCGACCTTCCGACTCGACCAGCGCTCCTCGGGACGGGGAGCCCACCACGGCGACAACCTGGTGCAGCGGGGCGCCTACGGGTCCCGCGGCCAGTTCAAGATCCAGCTCGACCGCCGGGTGCCCTCGTGCCGGGTCAAGGGCGACGCGGGCACCCTGTTCGTCCGCGCCTCCCGGGCGGTGACGCCCGGCCGGTGGTACGCCGTCAACTGCCGCCGGACCGCGAGTGGCCTGAGCCTGCGGGTCCGCAGCTGGGGTCAGGGCGGCGGCGTCCGCATCTCCGAGGTCCGCGGCCGCACCGGCACCATCGTCCCCGGTGCGCACCGGCTGAGCATCGGCGGCAAGACCCGTGCCGACGGCACGCCCGTAGCCTCGACCGACCAGCTCAACGGCGTCGTGGACAACGTCTTCGTGCGTATCGGCTGAGCGGGCCGGGGCGCGCACCGGGCGGGACCTTCCCCGCCCGTACGGCACAGTGGGGAGGACGAGGCGGAGCCACCGCGTCCCCCGAGCCGGGAGGATCCCCATGCGCACCACCACGCCCGACGTCGTCGCCGCCGGGGTCGACCAGCCCACCCTGACCAACCTGCGCCGCTGGAACCTCGGCCTGACCGTGCTGCACGCCGTCCAGGCGGTGGTGGTGCTCGTGCTCGCCACCGACTTCGCGATCACGGTGACCTCCTCCTTCCCCGAGGGGCCACCCGGGACGGCCCCGGCGGCTCCGGACGCGCTGTTCGACGTGCGCGTGGGTGCAGCGATCGCCGTGTTCCTCGGGCTCGCCGCCCTCGACCACCTGCTCACCGCCACGGTGCTGCGGGAGCGCTACGAGAACGGTCTGCGCCACGGCATCAACCGGTTCCGCTGGGTGGAGTACTCAATCAGCGCGACGGTGATGGTGCTGCTGATCTGCTTCTACAACGGCATCACCGGACTCGAGGCGGTGATCCCGGTCATCGGGGCCAACGTGGCGATGATCCTCTTCGGCTGGCTGCAGGAGGCGATGAACCCGCCCGGGCGCAGCACCACGACGATGCTGCCGTTCTGGTTCGGCTGCGTGGCCGGCGCCGCCCCGTGGGTGGTGATCCTGGTCAACCTGGTCGGCTCGGAGACCGTGCCCGGCTTCGTCTACGGCATCGTGATCTCGCTGTTCGTGCTGTTCAACAGCTTCGCGCTCAACCAGTGGCTGCAGTACCGCCAGGTCGGACGGTGGCGCAGCTACGCCTTCGGCGAGAAGACCTACCTGGTGCTCAGCCTGGTCGCCAAGTCGCTGCTGGCCTGGCAGATCTTCGGCGGCTCCCTGGCGGGATGACCGCGCTCAGGCGCGCGGATGGGCCAACTTGTAGGCGCTGCGCAGCCGGTCGGCGGTGATGTGGGTGTAGACCTGCGTGGTCGCCAGCGAGGCGTGCCCGAGCAGCTCCTGGACCGTGCGCAGGTCGGCCCCACCCTCGAGCAGGTGGGTGGCTGCGGTGTGCCGCAGCCCGTGCGGTCCGATGTCCGGGGCGTCGGGCACCTCTGCGATGCGCGCGTGCACCAGGGTGCGGACCGCTCGCTGGTCGATCCGTCGGCCTCGGGCGCCGAGGAACAGGGCCGCACCCGCCCCCGAGGTGAACAGCCGCGGTCGTCCGGTGGTGAGCCAGGCGTCCAGGGCCCGGTCGGCGGGCACGCCGTACGGCACGGTGCGCTCCTTGCGCCCCTTGCCCAGCACGCGGACGACGCGCCGCGAGCGGTCGACGTCGTCGACGTCGAGCCCGCACAGCTCGCCGACCCGGATGCCGGTGGCGTAGAGCAGCTCGAGCACGGCCACGTCGCGGACGCCGACCGGGCTGCCGTCGTCGGCATGGGCGGCCGCGGCCTCGAGCAGCGCGCGGGCCTCGCGGGCGTCCAGCGCCGCCGGCAGCGGCTTGTGCGCCTTGGGCGACCCCAGCGTCGCCCCCGGGTCCGTGCCGGTGCGGCCGGTGCGCTGCGCCCAGGCGGTGAAGACCCGCACCGCGGTGGCCCGCCGAGCGATCGTGGAGCGCGCCTTGCCCAGGGTCTGCTGCTTGGCCAGCCAGCTGCGCAGCGTGCGCAGGTCCAGGGAGCCGAGGTCGGTGTGCCCCAGGGCGGCGGCGTGCTCCAGCATCGCCGCGACGTCGGCGACGTAGGCCCGCACGGTGTGCGCGGCCAGGTCGCGCTCGGCGCCCAGGTGGCGCTCGTAGTCACCCAGGGCACGGGCGAGCTCCTCGGGGAGGTCCACCCGGTCAGCCTACGAACGACGCACCGCGGCGAGCCGCAGGCGCGACCGGGGAGCGCCGATGCAGGTGCGAAAATAGACCAGATTTGGCCCACTTGCCCGATTTGCGGTGAAAGCGAGTTGTCGCCCGATCCGCTTCCCTAGGCTTCGAGTCCGGCAGCCGGTCCGCCCAGCTCACACCGGCACATCCCACCAGCAGGTCGAGGGGTCAACCCTGCCCTCTCGTCTACGAAGAGAAACGGACACCTCATGAAGCTCGGCAAGTTCGCAGCCGTCACCGGCGCCACCGTCGTCCTGGTCACCGCGGGGGGTGTGGGCGGTGCGACCGCCGGCAGCCTGGTGACCTCCAGCCAGATCAAGAACAACACCATCCACACCGTGGACATCAAGGACGGCACGATCAAGGTCGCCGACTTCGACCAGCGCGTGAAGAACCTGCTGGCCTCCCGCAAGCTGGTGAAGGTCGGCGGCACCGGCGGCAACACCACGAACGTGACCACGAAGCTCAGCGGCTACGAGATCGTCACCGGCCAGACTGGCGCCGAGGGCACCCGCCAGAACATGACCGTGCTGGTGACCGCGGAGTGTCCTGCCGGCAAGAAGGTCGTCGGCGGGGGGCTGACCCGTCCGAACGACTCGTACTTCGACGCTGGACACAGCGGCATCGTGGCCAGCTGGGCGTCCAGCCCGACCACGTGGTCGGTGCACGTCTCGGACATGGGCGGACCTACCGACCAGGTACAGGCTCAGGCGGTCTGCGTGACGGGTGACTCCGACATGGTGGAGTGACCTGACCGCTGCGCCCGGGGTGGTCGCCACCCCGGGCGCAGCGCTGTCTGCTCACCCGTGCGCCGGGTCCGGCGTGACCACCCGCCAGCGGCCGAGCGCGTGCTCGACCAGGCCGGCACGGTGCAGGACCAGCAGCGCCTCGCGGGTGCGGCCGAGGGCCACCCCGGCGGTGCGGCCGATCGAGGCCGCGTCGGCCGCCTGCACCAGCGGCACCGCGTCGAGGACCTGCCGCTCCCGGGCGCCCAGGCGGTCGCGGGGCTGCTCCGGTCCCCGCGGCAGCGGCAGCAGGAACTCCCCCGCCGGGGCGACCGCCTCGAGCACCTCCTCCCCCGTGGTCACCAGCAGCGCGTCCCGAGCGCGGATGAGCTGGTGGACACCGGCGGAGGGCGCGCTGGTCACCGGACCGGGGACCCCCAGCACGAGCCGACCCAGACCCGCGGCCCAGCTGGCGGTGTTGAGCGCACCGCTGCGCAGGGCCGCCTCGACCACGACGGTGCCGCGCGACAGGGCCGCGATCAGCCGGTTGCGGGCCAGGAACCGGATCCGCGTCGGGGCACCTCCCGGTGGCGCCTCCGAGACCACCAGCCCCACGTCGGCGACGTAGTCGATCAGCGCACGGTGGGTCGACGGGTACGCCCGGTCGGCACCACAGGCCAGCACGGCGAGGGTCGGCCCGCGGCGCGCGAGCGCGCCCCGATGGGCCGCCTGGTCGATGCCGAACGCGGCGCCCGAGACCACCGTCCAGTCCTCGCCCGCCAGCACGCCCGCGAGGTCACCGGCCACCGAGGCGCCGTAGGTGGTGGCCGAGCGCGACCCCACCACGGCCACGGCGCGGGCCGTCGCCTCGTCGAGTCGCAACGGTCCCCGGCACCACAGCCCCACGGGCACGCCCCCGCGCTCGTGCAGGTGCGGCGCCAGGGCGAGGTCGTCCAGCCCCGCGGGCCACTCCGCGTCACCCGGGACGACGAAGCGCAGCCCGCGCGACGTCGCCTGCTCCAGCTCACGCGCGGGGTCAGCCGCCGCTATCCGCTCCGCCAGGTCGGCTCCGAGCTCACCCCCGCCGGCCTGCTCCCGCAGGCTGTCCAGGACCGTCGTCGCGCCCAGCTGGTGGACGAGATCGGTCAGCCGGGGGTCGCCGGGCTCGCCGATGCGCGACAGCGCCACCCGCGCCAGCCGCTCGGTCTCACTCACGGCGTCCGTGGTGCTCGTCGTGCTCATGACGACTCCCCGACGCCGGACTCCCAGCGCCCGGGCAGGCTGTCCAGCATCAGCGGCGCCGCCGACCGCAGCCGCAGGGCCACGTCGAGCTCCTCGGACCCCGGTCGGTCGACGCACGCGAGGTCGGCGACCGACCAGGCGACGCGGTGCACGCGCACGGCTCCGCGGCGGGTCAACCGCCCGGCGTGCACCTCCGCCTCGAGGCGCAGCATCGCCGGGTCGGTGAGCGGCCAGCGCTGGCGCAGCAGTGGCCCGGGTGCGTGCACGTTGAGCCGCCACGGCAGCCCGTCGTACCGGGCCCGCTGCCGTTGCCGAGCCGCGGTGACCCGGGCGCGGATCGGCGCGCTCGGCTCGGGATGGTCGAACGGCAGGTCCGCCCGCTCGCGGTCGGCGGGCCGCATCGGCTCGACGAACCGGGTGATGTCGATCCGGTCGGCGATCGGGCCGGAGATCTTGCGGCGGTACTCGCGACGCTTGACCTCCGAGCAGGTGCACCGGTGGTCGCGCGAGAACGGGTGGTACTCGCCGCAGCGGCACGGGTTGCAGGCGAAGACGAACATCGTGCGCGCGGGGTACGTCGCGTCCTCGTCGCCGCGCGAGATCGAGATCTCGCCGGCCTCCAGGGGCTCGCGCAGCGCCTCCACGACGTCGGTGGGGAACAGCGGGAACTCGTCGAGGAACAGCACGCCGAGGTGGGCCTTGCTCACCTCCCCGGGGCGGACCCGGCCGCTGCCGCCGCCGAGGATGCCGGTGCGCGAGGCCGAGTGGTGCGGCGCGCGGAACGGCGGCCGGGTCAGGCGCGTCTCCCCGGCGGGCAGGGCGCCGCACAGCGAGTGGACCGCGGTGAGCTCGAGGGACTCCTCGTCGTCGAGGTCGGGCAGCAGCCCCGGCAGCCGCTCGGCGAGCGTCGTCTTGCCGGCGCCCTTGGGGCCGGTCAGCATCAGGTGGTGCCCCCCTGCTGCGGCCACCTCGAGCGCGTAACGGGTGTCGGCCATGCCGATCACGTCGGACATGTCGAGGTCCTCGAGCCGCTCCTCCCCGCGCCAGCTGAGCAGCGGGGCGCCGGTCATCGGCTCGACCGCGGGCGCCTCGGGCACCTCGTCGCCGGTCAGCACCGCCACCACCTGGCGAAGCGAACGGACTCCCACGACGGCCATCCCCGGCACCATCGCCGCCTCGTGGCTCTGCGGCTCGGGGACGTAGACGGTCTCGATGCCCCGCGCGGCGGCCGCCATGGTCATCGGCAGCACGCCCGGCACGCAGCGGAGCCGACCGTCGAGAGTGAGCTCCCCGATCATCGCCGTGCGGCGCAGCACCTCCGCCGGGAAGCGCGGGTCGGTGGCCAGAACGGCCACCGCGATGCCGAGGTCGAAGTGCGGGCCCCGCTTGGGCAGGTCGGCCGGCGACAGCAGCACGGTGATCCGGCGACCGACCGGCCACCGCAGGCCGCTGTTGACGATCGCCGAGCGGCACCGGTCGCGGGCCTCGTTGATCGAGGTGTCCGGACGGCCCACGAGCGAGGTGGAGGGCAACCCGTCGGAGAGGTCGACCTGCACGTCGACGACGTGGCCGACCGCACCCTGCAGCGAGACCGTGTGCGTGGTGGCGACCATCAGGCAACCCCGCGCACGTGCTCGATCTCGGGGGCACCGCGGTCGCGGAGCAGCACGCCGACCACGTCGATGCGCATCCGCACGTCGACGTTCCCGTGCCCCTGCCCCTGCCCCTGCCGCCAGCGTTCCTCGAGCCACCGCTCCGCGAGGCGCCGCAGCCGAGCGGCCTTGACCGCCCCCACCGCCTCCAGCGGGTGGCCGTACGCCGCGGAGCTGCGCGTCTTGACCTCGCAGCACACCAGCCCGTCGCCGTCGCGCAGGACGAGGTCGAGCTCGCCGAGCTCGCACCGCCAGTTGCGCTCGACCAGGACCATGCCCTGCGCGGCGAGGTGCCGTGCCGCGAGGCGCTCGCCGTAGTCGCCGAGCCGGGAGTTGTGGGGACTGCCGCTCATACGCCGCAGCCCACCGCACGGTGACGCCGATCGCCCGAGAACGGCCACGCCCCTGTGGACGGGGTCGAACCAGACGCGGGCTGTGGACGCGAGGAGGCGGCTACTCGACCAGGCGCACCGGGTCGCCGATGACGGTGGCGTCCCAGGTGGTCACGTCGTGCACCGAGCCACCTCCGAACCCGATGTTGACGCGGTACCAGCACCCGCCCAGGGAGGTGTAGTTGCAGTTGTAGTCCGCCGGGATCGGGATCGTGATCGTCTCGGTCTTGCCGTTGTTCTTCGACGAGCCGCCACTGCCCTTGACGAAGGGGGCACTGCAGTTGGTCAGGTTGGTGCCCGACCCGGCGGACCCGCCGACCGCGTAGCACCCACCGGGGAACGGTGTCGCCAGCCCGGAGCCGGTGATGTCCGACGGCGGCCGCACGGTCACGGCGCCGTCGTTGTCGGCGTCACCGGCGTCGAAGTAGCTGAACGAGATCTTCTGACCGGCGGCGCCCGGCAGCACCCGGATCAGGTTGAAGTCGACCGAGGCGGCCTCGGAGTTCACGAAGATCGGCATGTGGTTGTAGCCCGCCACGGCGACCTGGTTCTCCTTGCCCGGAGCGGTCACCGCTCGGATGGCGAACGCGTTGCTGCCCTCGCCGTACGTCGTGTTGCCGGTCTCCGCCGCAGCGGCCGCGTTGCCGGAGCGGATGTAGCCGGACCCCGACCCACCCGGGGAGACGTTGGTCCGCACCTGCAGGTAGAAGTCGCCGGACCGGGTCGGGATGAAGGTGCACAGCGAGCTCCAGTTGTGGAAGACCTGGGCGACCTCGGGCTCGTACTCACTCTCGGTGATGTCGAAGACCTTCTCCGAGATGTTCGAGTTCTTCAGGTTGAAGCTGCCGTACTGCTTGATGCACGCGCTGCCGCCGATGTCGTTCTGCACGGCGGACTTCTTGGCGTTCTGGGTGTCGGACTGCTCGCGCAGCACGAACGAGGTGGTCAGCTCGTGCTTGGTGCTGGCCCCCGACCCCGCGCCCGGGTACATGTCGCCGGTGCAGAAGTCTCCGGTGTTGCTCCCGTCCTTGCTGTAGCGGTCGCGCGCGTCGCTGTTGAGCACGTAGGGATTGGTCGGCAGCGAGTTGTTGGGGAACTTCGACTTCTTCGGCAGGTAGCTGCAGTCGCGGCTGGTGTTGACCATCATCGGGTCGTAGAGCTGCACGTCGACGGGAGTGCCCACCGCACCGGGCTCCACCTTGACCACGAACACGTAGCCGAAGTCGTCGTACTCCTCGTTCTTCTTGCTCGAGGAGCAGCCGTCGACACCGCTGTCCTCGCAGTCCAACGTCTGGTAGCGGTCGCCCTGCACCTTGCCGGTCTCCGGGCCCTCCACCAGCGCCCAGAACTGCGGGTCGCGCTTGCAGTTGGGCAGCGGGGTGGATCCCTGCGCAGAGGAGGGGCCCATACCCGGGCTGGGCTCGTTGCCGAAGGTGTTGCAGGGGCTGCCCATCGGGGCGGGTCCCTGGTAGTCCGCGGTGCCGGCCCGGGTGATCGTCTGCTTGGGCACACCGATCGCGGCGCCGAAGGTGTTGCGGATCGTGCTGGAGATCGACACCCGCAGCTGGGTCGGCTTGTCGCCGAGGGAGACCGAGACGGTGTGGTCCCCGGTGTTGTCGTACCCGTTGCGCGCCGCGACCTCGAGGGCCCGGACCTTGGCGTTGGGGAAGTCCTGGGGCAGGTACGGCACCCCGGCCAGTGCTGCCGCATCCGCTGCCTTCTGCACCAGGGCGGCCTCGACGTACCAGGCACCGGTGTCCACGGCGACGGCAGCGCAGCCGATGCCGACCGTGGGCACCACGATGGCGACCATCACGGCCGCGTAGCCGGCCTCGGAGAGCCGACGGCGGCGCTCGCGCGAGAGCCAGCCACGGACGGCGCGCAGGGAACGGGCGATCAGGGAGGTGGTCATGGGTGCTGGAACGCTCCGCAGCTCTGGCTGGCCAGCGGCTCGAAGTCCATCACGGCCCGGTCGGTCAGCGAGACCGACGAGCCGAAGAGCCCGGTCAGCATCGGATGGGTGGCCTTCATGTACACCCCGACTCGCTCCATGGGGTAGGTGGCCGAGCCGGGGAAGCAGGCGCTGATGTTGCGCGAGTCCCAGCTGCCGCTGTTGTAGCGGAACGCGTCGAGAGAGTCGCGCCACACGAACTTCACGCAGTTGGGCGTGCCCGAGCAGTCGGAGGGCACCGTCAGGTTGCCCTCGGGCCCGGGGAAGCCCTTGGAGTTCGCCTTGTAGACCAGGATGTAGTCGATCTGGTCGGGGTTCGACGCCTGCCCCGAACGCTGGATGGCGTCGGCGGCCTCCTGGGCCAGGGCCGGGGACGCGGACGGGCTGCACGGCGGGGCCGTCGGACCGGTCTCGCAGGTGCCCGGA
Source organism: uncultured Actinomycetota bacterium (assembly GCA_963815595.1). GTDB lineage: Bacteria > Actinomycetota > Actinomycetes > Propionibacteriales > Nocardioidaceae > Marmoricola. The sequence goes on from CAWFHA010000007.1 coordinate 1,954,246, forward strand.
CCGTGGTCGGCCCCCACCGAGGCGATCCGGGACCCGGTGCGCACCAGCGAGGAGATGCCCGCGTAGTCGCGCAGCACGAACCCGAACTCGATGATCCCGAACACGAGGATCACCAGGATGGGCAGGACGAGCGCAGCCTCGACGGCCACGGCGCCGTCGTCGCGGCGCCGTCGGGCTCTACCGATGGCACACATCATGCGAATCCCACCCTTTCTGGGCCACAACTTAGGCCAGTAATGGGTGATTCGTCCCAGAAATGGGTGGATGGTCCGGTGTGCGCTAGTCCCGGACTAGACCGACTCTTGACAGCCCGGTGAGGAAGCCGGGATCAGGCCTTGGGCGGCTCGATCTCGCTGTGGCTGAGCTCCTCGACGTTGACGTCCTTGAAGGTCAGCACCTTGACGTTCTTGGCCAGCCGCCGGGCCGGGCGGTACATGTCCCAGACCCAGGCGTCGGTCATGGTCACCTCGAAGAACACGTCACCGGCCTCGGTGCGCGCCTTCACGTCCACCTGGTTGCACAGGTAGAAGCGGCGGTCGGTCTCCACGACGTACTTGAAGATGCCGATGACGTCGCGGTACTCCCGGTAGAGGGTGAGCTCCATCTCGGTCTCGTACTTCTCGAGATCCTCGGCGCTCATCAGAAAACCTCTTCCAGGTCGGGGGCCACGTCGGCGCTCCCGGGCTCGAACAGCTCGAGCTGGGGCTCCAGACTGAGGGGCTCGGGGTCGATCATCCCGGCGGCTCGCCGCACGTTGACGAACCGCATCCGGTGCACCGGGCTCGGGCCGTGCTCGAGGAGCGCCGCGGTGTGCTCCTCGGTGATGTAGCCCTTGTGGGTGGCGAAGTCGTAGTCCGGGTAGCGCTCGTGCAGCTCGCACATGAGCCGGTCCCGGGTGACCTTGGCGATCACCGAGGCCGCGGAGATGCAGGCTGCCACGCGGTCACCCTTCCACATGGCCAGGCCGGGCACGTCGAGCCCGTCCACGGGGAAGCCGTCGGTGAGCACGTACGCCGGACGCAGGTCGAGCCGCGCCAGCGCGCGACGCAGGGCCGCGACGTTGGCCACGTGCATGCCCAGCCGGTCGCACTCGTGGTGGGGCACCACGACGACCGACCACGCCACCGCCCGCCGGACGACCTGGGCGTAGCAGCGCTCGCGCGCGGCCGCGGTCAGCAGCTTGGAGTCGGCGAGCTCCGGCACGTGACCCGCGCGTCCCTCGGGCAGGATCGCGGCCGCGGCGACCAGCGGGCCGGCGCAGGCGCCTCGACCCGCCTCGTCCACACCGGCGATCGGCGCCAACCCGGCACGTCGCAGGGCGCGCTCGTAGCCGTAGAGGCCGGCGTCGCGACGTACGGTCGAACCGCGGGGCAGCGTGCTCATCGCGCGTCCGGGACGCCCTCGAAGGTCGCCGGTCGGTGGATGAGCTCGGCGCGCTTCCAGGGCCAGATCAGCGCGAACACCTTGCCGACGACGAGGTCCTCCTTGACGAAACCCCCGCCCGGACCGCCCATGTGTCCCCGGGAGTCGTAGGAGAAGCTGCGGTTGTCGCCCATCATCCACAGGTAGCCGTCAGGGACCTTGACGTCGAACTCGATCTCCGAGGGCTCGGTGCCCTTGGGCAGGTAGGACTGCTCACGCAGCGCCCGGCCGTTGACGGTCACCCGGCCACGGCTGTCGCAGCACACGACCCGGTCGCCGCCGGTGCCGATCACCCGCTTCACCAGGTGGCCGCCCGTGGGGTACAGGCCGATCCGCTCCAGCACCGCCGTCAGCGGGGACCGCGGACCGGTGTCGGTGCTCCCGAGCCAGTCGCCCGGGTCCTCGAAGACGATGATGTCGCCGCGCTGCGGCGATCCGGCCCAGTAGGACACCTTCTGCACCAGGATCCGGTCGTCCTTGACGAACTGCGGCTCCATCGAGGGCGAGGGGATGTAGAAGGCCTGCACGAACAGGGTCTTGATGACGATGGCCAGCACCAGCGCCAGCCCGAGCAGCACGATGGTCTCCTGCCACAGCGGCAGCGGCTTCTTCGTCGACGAGCCGGTCCCCTGGCGGTCTCCGGACTCCCCGGAGGCGGCGGCAGCCTCGTCCACGTTCGTCACGCACAGAGCCTAACCATCCTCGGCGAGGACGGCTGGCTCAGCCCTCGCGGCGCTCCTTGATCTTGGCGGCCTTGCCGCGCAGGTTGCGCAGGTAGTAGAGCTTGGCGCGACGCACGTCGCCGCGGGTCACGACCTCGATCTTCTCGAAGATCGGGGAGTGGATCGGGAAGGTGCGCTCCACGCCCACGCCGAAGGAGACCTTGCGCACGGTGAAGGTGCGGCCCACGCCGGAGCCCTGAAGCTTGATCACCACGCCCTGGAAGACCTGGACGCGCGAGCGGTTGCCCTCGACGACCTTGACGTGCACCTTGATGGTGTCGCCGGCCCGGAAGTCGGGCACGTCGTCGCGCTTGGCCTGGCTCGACAGGTCGTCGATGAGGTTGGTCATGGTGTCTCCTCGTGACTGCCACAGGTCACCCACGGATGGTGGTGGTCGATCGGGTGCGGCACGCAGCGAGGGTGCCGGTCGGTCGTCCCCCTGTGGCAGGTGACCGCGGCTGCTGGGCCAAGGAGCGATTTTGCCACACGGGTCGACGTACGGCGAAATCGTCTACCGCCGCTTGCGCAGCCGTACGGCGCCCGGGACGTCGGGGTCCTCGCCGAGCAGCCGGTAGCCGGCCTTGCGGTAGAGCCGGATGTTGCGCTCGCTGAGCGCGCCGGTGTACAGCACCAGCTCGGTGGCCTCGACCGGGGCCGTGCGCTCGACCGCCTCGAGGAGGAGCCGGCCGATGCCGCGCCCCTGCAGGTCGGGGGCCACCATCAGCCGGCCGATCTCGTAGGACTCGCCCTCGAGCCGGCCGCGGACGGCGCCGACCAGGCGGCCGCCGCTGCGCAGCACGAGCGTGGTCCACTCCCGCAGCCAGGCCTCGACGTCGGTCGAGGTCCTCGTGCAGGGGCGGGATGTGGGTCTCGGGGTTGGCCTGCTGCTCCTGGACCCAGCAGGCCCGCTGGAGGGTGAAGAGCTCGGCGGCGTCCGACGGCGCGGCCGGCGCGAGCTGCGCCTGCAGGGCACCGAGGTCGACGCTGCGCGAGGCGTGGGCCAGGTCGGGACGGCGCTCGGCGGTACGGCGTACGGACTCGTCGTGACGCCAGGCCGCGATCCGGGCGTGGTCGCCCGACAGCAGGACCTCGGGCACCTCGTGCCCGCGCCACGTGGCGGGCTTGGTGTAGACGGGGTACTCCAGCAGTCCGTCGGCATGCGACTCCTCGGCCAGCGACCCGGCGTTGCCCATGAAGCCGGGCAGCAGGCGCACCACGGCCTCGATCATCACCAGTGCCGCGACCTCGCCGCCGTTGACGACGTAGTCGCCGACCGAGAGCTCGCGCACCTCCATCCGCCCCGCCGCGTCGTCCACGACACGCTGGTCGATGCCCTCGTAGCGACCGCACGCGATCACCAGCCGCTCGCGCGTGGCCAGCTCGGCGGCCACCGCCTGGGTGAACGGCCGCCCGGACGGGGTCGGCACCACCAGGGTCGCACCGTCGGCCTCGAGCGCGTCCAGTGCCTCGCCCCACGGCTCCGGCTTCATCACCATCCCGGCCCCACCGCCGTAGGGGGTGTCGTCGACGGTGCGGTGCCGGTCGTGGGTCCACGTCCGGAGGTCGTGGACGTGCAGGTCGAGCAGGCCGGCCTCCTGCGCCTTGCCGGGCAGGGAGAGCCCGAGCACCTCGAGGTACTCGGGGAAGATGGAGACGACGTCGACGCGCATCAGTACTCCGCCAGCAGGCCGGGCCGGTCCTCGATCACGATCCGGCCACCCGGTACGTCGACCTCCGGCACCAGCGCGGCGACGAACGGGAAGAGCACCTCACGCTCGGTGGTCCGGATCACCAGGAGGTCCTGGGCGGCGTTGTGCTCCACGCGCTCGAGCACTCCCACGGGCTCACCCTCGACGGTCTCGACGCGCAGGCCGAGCAGCTGGTGGTCGTAGAACTCCTCGGGGTCCTCGGGCGCCTCGTCGGGGTCGACGGTGACGGTCAGCTCGGTGCCGCGCACGGCCTCGGCCGCCGACCGGTCGCCGAGCTCCTCGAACCGCACCACCAGCCGACCGGAGTGGGTGCGGGCACCGGCGACGGTGAAGGGACCGCGAGCGCTGCCCAGCCGGGCCCCCGGGGTGAAGCGGCGATCCGGCTCGTCGGTGCGGGGCTCCACGAACACCTCACCGCGCAGTCCGTGCGCCGGTCCGATCCGGCCGACCACGACGTAGTCCTCCACGCTCACTCCTTCATGCAACCGGGGCACCATCCTCCACGAGAGGAGGGTGGTGCCCCGGTCGACGAGTCCGACGGGTGGGTGTCGGCCCGCGGCTACTGCCGCCGGTCGACGTCGACGAAGTCGATCCGCGCCCCGCCGCGACCGGCGAGGGAGCTGATCACGGTGCGGAACGCGGTGGCCGTGCGGCCACCCCGTCCGATCACCTTGCCGAGGTCGGTGGGGTGCACGCGCACCTCGAGGATCGACCCCCGTCGCAGCTGCTTGTCGCGCACCACGACGTCGTCGGGGTGCTCGACGATCCCGCGGACCAGGTGCTCCAGCGCGTCGGCCAGCATCAGGCTCAGGCCTTCTCGGCGTCGGCGACGTCGGCCTCGGCCGCAGCCTCGGTGGTCACCGGCGACTCGTCGGCCGGGGTCTCGGCCGGGGTCTCGGCCGGGGTCTCGGCCGGGGCCTCGGTCGCGGCGTCGGCAGCGGGCTGCTCGGCCTTGTCCTCGGTGGTCGCATGTCCTCGGCCGGCTTGTCCTCGGTGGGCTTGTCCTCGGTCGGCTTGTCCTCGGCCTTGTCCGACCCCTGGGCCGGGGCCATCTTCTTGGCGCTGGCCTTCTTGGTCACGGCCTCGCCCTTGGGCTCGTTGGCGGCGTCCTTGAGGGCCTCGTTGAACAGCTCGGTCTTGTCGCGCTTGGCGTCCTTGGTGCGCAGGGTGCCCTCGGCGCCCGGCAGGCCCTTGAACTTCTGCCAGTCGCCGGTCACCTTGAGGATGGCCTCGACGGCGGGCGACGGCTGGGCGCCGACCCCGAGCCAGTACTGCGCACGCTCGGAGACGACCTCGATGAACGAGGGCTCCTCCTTGGGGTGGTACTTGCCGATCTCCTCGATGACCTTGCCGTCCCGCTTCTTGCGGGCGTCGACGACGACCACGCGGTAGGAGGGCTGGCGGATCTTGCCCATGCGCTTCAGGCGAATCTTGACGGCCACGTCTGTGGTGTCTCCTTGCGATGTGTGTGGTGGTGGGTCCTGCGCTGCCCGGTGGGGCCGGGTGCGGTGGGATCCGATGGGCGTGCGCAGCCGGGATGAGAGGGTCCCGGGCGGCGTACGACTCAGCGCGTCATTGTGCCAGACGAAGGTGACCCGACTGAAATCGCACGGACCACGGTGGCCTCCCCGCGGACCAGCACCTCGGCGCGGAGGCCGGCCTCGGCGCAGGCGGAGGCGGTGCGGTCGGCCTGGTCCCGGCTCGTCTCGACCAGCAGCGCGCCGCCGCGGCGCAGCCAGGACGCAGCCCCCGCGGCGACCCGCCGGTGCACGTCGAGCCCGTCGGCGCCCCCGTCCAGGGCGAGCCGGTGCTCGTGCAGCCGCGCCTCGGGAGGCATCAGCCGGATCTCGGCGGTGGGCACGTACGGCGCGTTGACCGCGAGCACGTCGACCCGGCCGCGCAGGCCCGGCGGCAGCGCGTCGTAGAGGTCACCCTCGTGGACCTCCCCCGCCCGCACGTTGCGGCGCGCACAGTCGACCGCGGCGGGGTCGAGGTCGGCCGCGTGCAGCTCGAGGTCCGCGACCCGGGCGGCGACGGCGGCGCCGATGGCTCCGGTGCCGCAGCACAGGTCGACCACGCACGGGACCGGCACACCATGGACCGCCTCGACCACGAGGTCGACGATCGCCTCGGAGCGGCGCCGCGGGACGAAGACCCCGGGGGCGACGTCGATCCGCAGCCCGCAGAACTCCGCCCAGCCGAGCACCTGCTCCAGCGGCTCACCCGCGACCCTGCGGGCGAGGGCCGCCTCGAGCTCCGGTCCGGCCCGCTCGGCACGCAGCAGCGCGGCCTCCTCCTCGGCGAAGACGCACCCGGCGGCACGCAGGGCGGTGGCGACGGGATCAGGCGACGACGCGGCCACGGAGCACCACGCAGGCGGGCTCGGCGAGCACGGAGAGGTCCAGGCGGGGGTCCCTGGCGTAGACGACGAAGTCGGCGGTGGTGCCCTCGGCGAGCCGGCCGTCGAGACCGAGCCACTCCCGCGCCCGCCACGAGGCGGCTCCGAGCGCCTCCTCCGCGGAGAACCCGTAGTCGGCGAGCTCGCGGACCTCGCCCGCGATCTGGCCGTGCGGGAGGACCCCGCCGGCGTCGGTGCCCGCGTAGATCGCGACTCCCGCCTCGTGCGCGGCCATGATCGTCTCGCGCCGGCGGTCGAACAGCGCGCGCATGTGCTCGGCGTACGCCGGGAACTTCTCGCCGGCCGCCTCGGCGTAGCCCGGGAAGTTGTTGAGCTGCATCACCGTGGGCACCAGCGCGGTCCCGCGGGAGACCATCTCGTCGATCAGGTCCTCCGAGAGCCCGGTGCCGTGCTCGATGCAGTCGATGCCGGCGTGGATCAGCCCGGGCAGGACCTCCTCGCCGAAGCAGTGCGCGGTGACCTTCGCCCCGTGCTCGTGGGCCACCCGGATGGCCTCGGCGAAGGCGTCCGCCGGGAAGGACGGGGACAGGTCGCCGGTGTCGCGGTCGATCCAGTCGCCGACCAGCTTGACCCAGCCGTCGCCGCGCGCGGCCTCGCGGGCGACGTACGCCGGGAGCTCGGCGGGCTCGACCTCGTGGGCGTAGTTGCGGATGTAGCGCTTGGTGCGCGCGATGTGCCGCCCCGCCCGGACCAGCCGCGGCAGGTCCTCGCGCTCGTGGATCCAGGCGGTGTCGGCGGCCGAGCCGCAGTCGCGGAGCAGCAGCGCCCCCGCGTCGCGGTCGGTGAGCGCCTGCTGCTCGCTGGTCTCGTCGTCGACGGCGCCGTGCTCGTCGAGCCCCACGTGGCAGTGGGCGTCGACCAGACCGGGGACGATCCACCCCTCGGCCACGGTCTCCGCACCGGCCTGCGGCTCGTAGGTGACGGTGCCGCCGGGCCCGCCCGCCGGCCCGTCCACGACGTACAGGTCGCGTGCCTCGCCGTCCGGCAGGACCGGACCCCGGAATCGCTGCGCAGCCATGCCCGCGACGCTACCGCGCGCCGTGAGGACGTCATACGAGGTGGTCGCTCCGGCAACCAGGTCGTATGACGTCGCGGAGGACGTCATACGAGGTGGTCGTTCCGGCAACCAGGTCGTATGACGTCGCGGGGCCGGGGCGGCGGTCAGTGGAGTCGGCCACGCAGGGGGTGCCGGTGATCCTCCACAGAGGACCCCGTACGCCGCTCCGTCCACACCGGGCGACGTCGGGCGGGCAGCCAGACCTGCTCCAGGAGCACGATGCCGCGGTGGACGACTCCGAGGTGATCCGCGTCCTGGCCGCGCAGTCCGGGCTGGTCTCCCGTGCCCAGGTCGTCGCCGCCGGCGGCGGGGACCACGACGTCGCCCGGATGCTGCGCCGGCGCCGGTGGGCGCAGGTCCATCCCGGCGTGTACGCCGACCACACCGGGCCGCTCACCCGCGAGCAGCGGGAGTGGGCCGCGGTCCTGCTCTACTCCCCCGCCGCCCTCGGTGGACCCTCCGCACTCGCGAGGTGCGGCGTGCGCGGCGGACGTGACCAGGACGCCGGGCCCGGGTCCACGGTGCACCTCGTCGTGGACCGCGGACGGCGGGTCCTGGCCCGACCGGGCATCGAGCTGACCCGGATCACGCGCTTCGACGCAGTCGTGCTCGGACACCTGTCACCACCTCGCGTGCGCCTCGAGCACGCCGTGCTCGACGTCGCGGGTGGGTCACGCGTCGAGTCGGCCTGCGTCGCCGTGCTCTGTGACGCCCTGCAGAGCCGGCGTACGACGGCCGCCCGGCTGCTGACGGCCCTCGACGAACGCCCCCGCCTGCGCCGTCGGTCGCTGATCCGCACGATCCTCGCCGACGCGGCGACCGGCTCCTACTCGGTGCTCGAGCGCGAGTACCTGCGCCGGGTGGAGCGGGCACACTCGCTCCCGACCGGTTGCCGCCAGCGGCGGGTCAGCACCGGTCGGACCAGCGCGTTCCGGGACGTGGAGTACGTCGGCCACGGCGTCGTCGTGGAGCTCGACGGGCGCCTCGGCCACGAGCTGCCGCTCGACCGCTGGGACGACCTCGACCGGGACGTCTCGTCCGCGACCCGGGGCGACCTGACCGTCCGACTGGGTTGGGGTCAGGTGCTGGAGTCGTGCCGGGTGGCTGCGTCGATGATCTCGATCCTGCGGGCGCGCGGATGGGCCGGCGCCGCGCGGCCGTGCTCGTCGAGCTGCACGGCGATCAGTGGAGTCGGCCACGCACCGGGTGCGTGAGGGACTCCACCCAGGCGCTACTTGAGGTACTTCGACAGGTCCGGGAGCTGGCTGGGGTCGAAGTCCTCCGGGAGTCCCTGCTCCTCGCCCAGCCCGAACGCCGTGCCTGCGGCGGCGGGGCGCTCGGCGGCGGCCGCCTGCTCCTGCGCACGCTTGGCGGGGTTGCCGGAACGACGCTTGCCCTTGGCCTGCTTGGGCTGGGGGGCCTGACGGCCCTTGGCCTTCTTGCCCAGACCCATGCCGGGCATCCCCGGCATGCCAGGAGCACCACCGCGCGCCATCTGCTGCATCATCTTGCGCGCCTCGAAGAACCGGTCGACGAGCTGGTTGACGTCGGAGACCTGGCGTCCGGAGCCCTTCGCGATGCGGGCCCGGCGCGAGCCGTCGATCATCTTGGGGTTGGCCCGCTCGGCCGGGGTCATCGACTGGATGATCGCCTGGATCCGGTCGATCTCGCGCTCGTCGAAGTTCTCGAGCTGGTCGCGGAACTGGCCCATCCCGGGGAGCATCCCGAGCATCTTGCTCAGCGACCCCATCTTGCGGACCTGGAGCATCTGCTCGAGGAAGTCGTCGAGGGTGAACTCCCCGTCGCCCTGGAGCTTGGCGGCCGCCTTGGCCGCCTGGTCGGCGTCGAAGGTCTTCTCCGCCTGCTCGATCAGGGTGAGCAGGTCGCCCATGTCGAGGATGCGCGAGGCCATCCGGTCGGGGTGGAAGAGGTCGAAGTCGGTGAGCTTCTCGCCTGCCGAGGCGAACATCACCGGCTTGCCGGTCATCTGCGCGATCGAGAGCGCGGCACCGCCGCGGGCGTCACCGTCGAGCTTGGTGAGCACCACGCCGTCGTACCCGACCCCGTCGAGGAACGCCTGCGCGGTGTTCACGGCGTCCTGGCCGATCATGGCGTCGACGACGAAGAGCACCTCGTCGGGGTCGACCGCGTCGCGGATGTCGGCCGCCTGGCGCATCAGCTCCTCGTCGATACCGAGGCGGCCGGCGGTGTCGACGATGACCACGTCGTGCAGGGTGCGCCTCGCCTCCTCGATGGAGCCGCGGGCCACCGCGACCGGGTCGCCGACGCCGTTGCCGGGCTCCGGCGCGTAGACGGTGACCCCGGCCCGCTCCCCGTTGACCTGGAGCTGCTTGACCGCGTTGGGGCGCTGCAGGTCGGCAGCGACCAGCATCGGGCTCTTGCCCTGGTCCTTGAGCCAGACGGCCAGCTTGGCGGCCAGCGTCGTCTTGCCCGCGCCCTGGAGGCCGGCGAGCATGATCACGGTCGGCGGGTTCTTGGCGAACCGCAGTCGGCGGGTCTCGCCGCCGAGGATCGAGACGAGCTCCTCGTTGACGATCTTGACGACCTGCTGGGCAGGGTTCAGCGCCCCGCTGACCTCGCTGCCGCGGGCACGCTCCTTGACCGCGGCCACGAACTCCTTGACCACGGGCAGGGCGACGTCGGCCTCGAGCAGGGCGAGCCGGATCTCGCGCGCGGTGGCGTCGATGTCGGCCTCGGAGAGCCTCCCCTTGCCGCGGAGGTTCTTGAAGGTGTCGGAGAGCCGGTCGGAAAGCGTGGCGAACACGTGTGGGGTCCTCGGGTGCCGGGGGTCCAGATCAGTGGTCAAGGGTAGCCGCCCGGTCGACGATCGCCGCACCGCGGAGCGGGAGCCGGTACGACGGGGGTCAGTCGTCGGGTCCGAACATCTCCACCAGGGCCTGCCGTACGGCGTGCGCCGCCGCGGAGGCGCGCTCCTCCGACAGCACGCCCGCAGCGGACTCCTGGACGTAGAACACGTCGACCACCTGCGGGCCCAGGGTGGACAGGTGCGCCGAGCGCACCGCCACCTCCATCGCGACCAGCGCCCGGCACACGACGTGCACCAGGCCGAACCGGTCGGCGGCGCGGACCTCGATGACGGTCGAGCGTCGCGAGGCGTCGGCGCGTACGGCGACCGTGGGCTCGGCCCGCAGCGGCGGGCCGGCGCCGCAGTCGCTCCCGTACGTCGATCCGCCCGTCGGCGACCGCCTCGACCCGCTGGCGCAGCAGCACGTCCTCGAGGCCGGTCTCCGCCACGTCCCACACCGAGACCCCCACGTCGTCCTGGGTCCAGGCGCGGGCGGCCCGGACCGGGGCCTTCTGCAGCGCCAGGGCGGCCGCGGTGTCCGCGAGCAGCCCCGCCCGGTCACCCGAGACGACGGTGACCCGCGAACCGGCCTCGGTGGGCGTGACCAGGACCGAGACCTGCGCGGGGTCGTCGAGCACGCGGCTGGGGACGCGACCTCGACGGCGGCGGTCGGAGGCCCCGGAGTCGACGGCGGGCACCGGTCGGCCGGTCAGGGCGGCCGCGGCCCGGCGTACCAGCGAGGACACCAGCGAGGCCCGCCAGCGCGTCCACGCCTGCTCGGCGGTGGCCCGCGCGTCGGCCTCGGTGAGCGCAGCCAGCAGCTCGAGGGTCTCGCGGTCGGGCACCCGCGCGGTCACGAGGTCGACCGTGGCCGGGTCCTCGAGGTCCCGCGTCGTCGCGGTCGTGGGCAGCAGCAGGTGCCAGCGGACGAGGTCGGCGACCAGACCTGCCTCGCGCTCGTCGAACCCCAGCCGGGTCGCGATCTCCCGGGCGACCGGCGCGCCGGCGACGCAGTGCTCGGTGAGCTGGCCCTTGCCGATGTCGTGGAGCAGCGCCGCCACCATGAGCACGTCGGGGCGAGCGACCCGGCCCACCAGACGAGCCGCCTCCGTGCACGTCTCCACCAGGTGCCGGTCGACGGTGAACCGGTGCACGGCCGAGGCGTGCGGCAGCAGGCGCACCCGCTCCCACTCCGGCAGCAGCCGGTCCAGTGCGCCGGTCTCGTCCAGGGTCTCCCAGACCCCGAGCAGCCCGGGGCCGGCGGCGAGCAGCCGCACGAAGAGGTCGCGTGCCTCCGCGGGCCACGGGTCGGGAAGTGCCGGCGCGCTGCGGGCGAGCCGGGCGGCGGTGGCCGGAGCCAGCACGAGGTCGCGCTCGGCGGCCTCGCAGGCCGCGCGGAGCAGCAGCAGGGGGTCGCCGTCGGCCGCCGCTCCCCGGTCCAGGACCACCTCCTCGAAGGAGATCGCCACTCCCCCGCCGATCGGCTCCAGCCGCGGGCCGCGACCGCCGGTCGGGCTGGGCCGGCGTTGCACGGCCGCGGCACGGCGCCAGGCCAGGCGGGAGAGGTGGGTCAGCCGACGGGCCAGGCCCCGGGTGTGCACCTGCACCTCGAGGCCGTCGGACCGACCGAGCACGGTCGCCATGTCCTCCCAGTACTCCGGGACCACCCGGTCGGTCGCCCGTCCGGCGACCACGTGCAGGGCGTCGCGCACGTCGAGCAGCGCGGCCCGCGTGCGCTCGAGCTCCGCGTGCGGCACCTCGACCAGCCAGCTGGCCACGAGCGCCTTGAGCAGGGTGGCGTCGCGAAGGCCGCCGACGGACTCCTTGAGGTCGGGGACCGAGGCGTGGGCGAGCTCGCCGTTGCGCCGGTGCCGCGCGGTGACCAGCTCGCGCAGCTCTGCCAGGCGGGTGCGGGCGTCACGGCGCCACTGGGTGAGCACGGCCGAGCGCAGCCGCAGGGTCAGGTGGGGGTCCCCGGCGAGGTGGCGTACGTCGAGCAGGCCGGCCGCCACGCGCAGGTCGGCCGCGGCCTGCTCGAGCACCTCGCCCTCCGAGCGCACGGCGTGGTCGACGCTGACCCCCGAGTCCCACAGCGGGTACCAGACCTCTCCGGCCCAGGGGCCGACGTCGACGCCCGACGCGTGCACCAGCACCAGGTCGAGGTCGCTGAAGGGAGCCAGCTCCTGCCGCCCATAGCCGCCGACGGCGACCAGCGACACCCCGACGTCCGGGCAGCCCGCGGACGCGAACGCCTTCGCGCACAGCTCGTCGGCGGCGCGGGTGCGCTCGAGCCGCTCGGCGGCGGTCATGGTCCGGACGTGGCCCGACCGGGCCGCGGCGTCCCGTTCGCCGGTACGGACCCGGACACGATGTTCATGTCTCTCACTCTCTCGCACGTGCGGACGCCCCGAAGGGGTCCCGCGGCCCTCGGGCACGGGACCCCTCCGGGGGGTCGAGGTGGCGCACGTCGCGCCTGGTGGACAAGGTCGCCGGCCTAGAGGGCGGCCTCGTCCTGCTCACCGGTCCGCACCCGTACGACGCTCTCGACGGGCGAGACCCAGACCTTGCCGTCGCCGATCCGTCCGGTCTGCGCGGCCTTGACCACGATCCCCGCGACGTCCTCGACGTCGGCGTCGTCGACGAGGATCTCGACCCGGATCTTGGGCACCAGGGCGATGTCGTACTCCGCGCCCCGGTAGACCTCGGTGTGCCCCTTCTGCCGGCCGTAGCCACTGACCTCGCTGACGGTCATCCCGGTCACGCCGAAGGCCTCCAGGGCGGCCCGGACGTCCTCCCACTTGTGCGGCTTGATCACCGCGGTCACGAGCTTCATGCGTTGACCCCTCTCGCCTCGACGTCGGCCTGGACACCGGCCGAGGGCGGGCCCCCGGTCAGCACGCTGCCGGCACCGGCACGGGAGACGAAGTCGTAGCCCGTCTCGCTGTGCTCGGTGAAGTCGATGCCCTCGACCTCATCCTCCTCCTCGATCCGGAAGCCGACCGTCCTCGACACGGCGTACCCGATCACCAGGCTGAGCACGAAGGAGTACGTGAGCACCGCACCGGCACCCACGCCCTGACGCCAGAGCTGGTCGAGGCCGCCGCCGTAGAAGAGCCCGTCGACCGCGGCAGGCGCACCCGCGGTGGCGAAGAGGCCGATGGCGAGCGTCCCCCAGAGTCCACCGACGAGGTGGACGCCGACGACGTCGAGCGAGTCGTCGTAGCCGAAGCGGTACTTCAGCCCGACGGCGAGGGCGCACAGGATCCCGGCCAGGGCGCCGATCGAGATGGCCCCGATCGGGCTGACCGCGGCGGCGGCCGGGGTGATCGCGACGAGCCCGGCGACGACACCGGACGCCGCACCCAGCGACGTGGCGTGGCCGTCGCGCAGCTTCTCCAGCAGCAGCCAGCCGAGCACGGCAGCAGCGGTGGCGACCAGCGTGTTGACCCAGGCGACGGCCGCGATGGAGTTGGCCCCCAGCGCGGAGCCGGCGTTGAAGCCGAACCAGCCGAACCACAGCAGCCCGGCGCCGAGCATGACGAGCGGCAGGTTGTGCGGGCGCATCGGGTCACGCCTCCAGCCCAGCCGCTTGCCCAGGACGATGGCCAGGGCCAGCCCGGCCGCGCCGGCGTTGATGTGCACCGCGGTGCCGCCCGCGAAGTCCAGGGCGGCCAGGTCGTTGGCGATCCAGCCACCCACTGCGGCCGTGCCCTCGTCGAAGGAGAACACCCAGTGCGCGACCGGGAAGTACACGACGGTGGCCCAGACGCCCGCGAACAGCAGCCAGGGGCCGAAGCGCGCCCGGTCGGCGATCGCTCCGGAGATCAGCGCGACCGTGATGATCGCGAAGACGCCCTGGAAGCCGACGAACGCCATCGAGGGGATCGTGAAGACCAGGGACTCCTCGCTCATCAGGCCGCGGAGCCCGAAGAACTCGCCCGGGTTGCCCAGCAGCCCACCCCCGACGTCGTTGCCGAACGCCATCGAGTAGCCGTAGAGCGCCCAGAGCACGCCGATCAGCGCGAGCGCTCCGAAGCTCATCATCATCATGTTCAGCACGCTCTTCGCGCGGACCATGCCGCCGTAGAACAGTGCGAGCCCGGGAGTCATCAGCAGCACGAGAGCCGCCGACGTCATCACCCAGGCGGTGTCGCCCGTGTCCATGGAACCTCCAGTGGTGAGTGTGTGCGCAGGAGCCGGAGGGCCACACGACGCCGTGGGGATCTCCGGTTCCCGATGACTGCACTCTGGGAGGCTCAGGTTTCACCCGCCCGAGGATGGTGTTTCCGTCGCGTCACGGATGCGCAGGTCGTGTTACGACTTGGTGAAATCGTCCTATTTCGGAAAAGCCGACATATGTAGGACGGGTAAACCCTATGCTCAACGGCGTGGAAGCGAGCACCGTGCGGGCGTCGGTGAGTGATACCCGCTCACCGGAAGTCGCCCACCAGGCCGAGGTGGCGACCCCTGAGGTACGCCGCAAGCGGGGGCGTCCGCGCGACCCGATGGCCGACGGCCGGATCCTCGCCGCCGCGTCGTCCCTGATCCTGCTCCGGGGCTTCGAGAGCATGACCGTCGACGAGGTCGCCAGCAACGCCGGCGTGGGCAAGGCGACGGTCTACCGCCGCTGGGCCCGCAAGGAGGACCTCGCCGTCGCGGCGATGGAGCAGCTCTACCGCGACGAGATGCCCACCCCCGACACCGGCTCCATCCGCGGCGACCTGTGCGCGATGTACGCCTCCGCACTGGCCTTCGTGAACTCACCGGCCGGCACCGACTACATCCGCACCACGATCAAGGAGTCGATGCGCGACGGCCGGATCGCCTCGCTCTACCAGCAGGCGGGCCTGCGTGCCGAGCAGAGCGCCTGCGCCGTCTTCGAGCGCGCGATCGCCCGCGGCGAGGTCCGGCCCGACATCCCGATGCAGGTCGTCGTCCAGCTGCTCGGCAGCCTGGTCGCCTCCCGCGCGATCAGCGGGCAGCCGATGCCGGCCGTCGAGGAGCTCGAGGGGCTCGTCGACTTCGTCCTGCACGGCGTCAGCGCGTAGCGCGGACGCCCGCCTCAGGTCTGGCGGTCGAGCAGCGCGTCCACGAACGCCTCGGCGTCGAAGGGCGCCAGGTCGTCGGCTCCCTCGCCGACCCCCACCAGCTTGACCGGAACCCCGAGCTCGCGCTGGACCGCGACGACGATGCCACCCTTGGCCGAGCCGTCGAGCTTGGTCAGGACGATGCCGGTGACGTCCACGACCTCACGGAAGACCCGGGCCTGGACCAGCCCGTTCTGCCCCGTGGTCGCGTCGAGGACCAGCAGCACCTCGGTGACCGCGGCCTGCTTCTCCACCACGCGCTTGACCTTGCCGAGCTCGTCCATCAGGCCGGCCTTGTTCTGCAGGCGTCCGGCCGTGTCGACCACGACCACGTCGACCCCGCGCTCGACGCCCGCACGGACCGACTCGAACGCGACGCTCGCCGGGTCGCTGCCCTCGGGGCCGGTCACCACGTCGACACCCACCCGCTCGCCCCACGTGGAGAGCTGCTCGGTCGCGGCGGCCCGGAACGTGTCCGCGGCACCCAGGACCACGCTCTTGTCCTCGGCCACCAGGACTCGGGCCAGCTTGCCGACCGAGGTGGTCTTGCCCGACCCGTTCACGCCCACGACGAGCACGACCCCGGGCAAGCCGTCGGCGCCGCTGATCCCGATGCGGCGGTCCATGGTGGGGTCGACCAGCGCGAGCAGCTCCTCGCGCAGGATCGTCGAGACGCCGGCCTCGTCGGCGCCCTCGACGCGCAACCGGGTGCGCAGCCGCTCGACGAGCTCGGTGGTCGGGGCGACGCCGACGTCGGCGGTGATGAGGGTCTCCTCGATCTCCTCCCACGTGTCCTCGTCGAGGCGGTCGCGGGAGAGCAGCGCCAGCAGCCCGCGGCCGAGGCCCCCCTGGGAGCGGGCGAGGCGCTGGCGGAGCCGGACCAGCCGGCTCGCCGTGCCCTCGGGCCGCTCCAGCGTCGGGACGGCCTGAGCCGGTTCCCCAGCAGGTTCGCCAGCAGGTTCCGCCACCGGTGGTTCGGTCGGCTCCTCGACCCGGGGCGGGCGCTCCGGTGCGATCGTGCCGCCACGGCGCCGTCGCCGGGGGCCCGGCCGGGGGCGGCTGGCGCCGGCCGTTGACCAGGGCGACCAGGCCGACGACGAGGCCGACGACGAGGATCGCGACCGCGAGGACGATGAAGATCAGGGTGGAGCTCATGGAGCGATCCAATCAAACAGCGGAAGGAGCCGTCGCTCAGCGTCGAGCGTCGGCCTGGGCCGAGGGCGCGATCGAGACCGGCTCCTCGCTCACCGGGGCGGCGCGCCGCTCCGGGTCCAGCACCGGCACCGAGTCCACGCCGCGCTGCATCGCGCGCCCCAGGAGCGGGGTCAGCGGGATGTCGGCGCCGCGGTAGGGGAAGGCGGCGTACAGCATGACCAGGGCGGCGAGTGCGAGCACGACCACGAGCATGACCACGATGGCTCCCATGCGGGCTCCTTCGGCGGGGGGAAGATCATCCGAGACGCGCCGGTCGGGACCGACTCAGGCGCGCGTCAAGGGTACGACGGCCGCCCGGACCTCCTCGGGCAGGGGGCACACCGCCCGCTCACCGCCCGGGGTGTTGTCGACGTAGACGTGCACGAACCTGCCCTCCGCGGCGGCGGTGGCCCCGGGACCGTCGGGATCGCCCTGGAAGAGCCCGACGCGGTAGACCACCGAGGACGTGCCGACCTTGTCGACCACCAGCCCGAGGTCGACCGGGTCGGGGTAGCCGATCTCGCGGAAGTAGCGGCAGCCCACCTCCGCGACCACCCCGATGGCCGGCAGCGAGCGGATGTCGGTGCCGGTCGCCTCGGCGAGGTGGGCGTTGACCGCGGTGTCGATCAGCTCGAAGTAGCGCGCGTTGTTCATGTGGCCGTAGACGTCGTCGTCGGCCCAGCGAGTCGTCGCCTGGCGCCAGACGGCGTACTCCGAACGGCCCGGGGCGCTCGGGCGCTCGTCGGGCCCGGGCTCCTCGCTCACGCGGGCTCCTGCTCGCGCAGCCGCTGGCTGATCACCGCGGAGACGCCGTCGCCGCGCATGGTCACGCCGTACAGCGCGTCGCCGACCTCCATCGTGCGCTTCTGGTGGGTGATCACGAGCAGCTGGGAGGTCTCGCGGAGCTCCTCGTAGATCTGCAGCAGCCGCCCCAGGTTGGTGTCGTCGAGGGCCGCCTCGACCTCGTCGAGGATGTAGAACGGCGAGGGCCGGGCCTTGAACAGTGCGACCAGGAACGCCACGGCCACCAGCGAGCGCTCCCCGCCGGAGAGCAGCGAGAGCCGCTTGACCTTCTTGCCGGGCGGGCGGGCCTCGACCTCGACCCCGGTGGCCAGCATGTTGTCGGGGTCGGTCAGCACCAGGCGGCCCTCACCGCCGGGGAAGAGCCGGGCGAAGGTCGCGTCGAAGGCCCGGCTGACGTCGGCGTAGGCCTCGGTGAACACCTGCTCCACCCGCTCGTCGACCTCCCGGACGATGTCCATCAGGTCGCGACGGGTGCTGCGCAGGTCCTCGAGCTGCTCGGTGAGGAACTTGTGGCGCTCCTCGAGGGCCGAGAACTCCTCCAGCGCGAGCGGGTTGATCCGCCCCAGCTGGGCCAGCGACCGCTCGGCGGCACGCAGTCGCTTGGTCTGCTCCTCCCGGTCGAAGGGCACCCCGGCGGGCTCGGGGGTCTCTGCCGAGGGCTCCGAGTCCTCACCCGACAGCTCGTCGGGACCCATCACCGGCGGCACCAGCTGGTCCGGGCCGTACTCCGCGACCAGCGACTCGGCGTCCAGCCCCAGCTCCTCCAGCGCGCGCTCCTCGAGCTGCTCGATGCGCATCAGCTGCTGGGTCCGGGCCATCTCGTCGCGGTGGACGGTGTTGACCAGCTCGTCGAGGTCGCGTCCGAGGTCGCGCAGCTGCTCGCGCGCGTGGCGCAGCTGCTGCTCGCGACCCGCACGGCCCTGTTCCACCCGGGTGCGCTCGGCCTCCGCGGCAGCGAGCGACTCCTCCAGGCGGGCCAGCACGAGCGCGACCCCGCGACCGACGGCCTCGCCCACCCGGCCCTCGTGCTGCAGCTGGGCCCGACGGGCGATCGCCGCCGCCCGGGCCTCGCGCTCGGAGCGGGCGGCGCCGAGCAGCGAGTCCGCGCGCCCGTGCAGGGCGCGGGCGCGCTCCTCGGTGGTGCGCAGCGTCAGCCGGGCCTCCATCTCGCTCGCGCGTGCAGTGCGCGCCTCCTCGGCCAGGTGCTCGCGTGCACCGGTGTCGGGCTCCTCCTCCGGCGCCTCCTCGGCGCTGGTCAGCCGCGACTCCAGCTCCGCGAGGCCGGCGAGGTCGCGGTCGCGCGCCTCCTGGGCGGCCGCGATCGCCTGGTCGAGGCGCTCGGCCTCCGCACGGGCGTTGCGGGCCTGGGAGCCGTACTGACCCAGCTCCTCGGCCACGGCGGCCAGGGTCGCGTCGGACTCGTGCAGCCGCGCCAGGGCGACGTCGACGCGGCGGCGGGCCTCCTCGCGCTCCCGCTCGAGGGTGGTGGTGTCGAAGGTGAGCCGCTCGACGGCATGGGTCGCGGCCACCAGCTGCTCGGCGGCCTCGTCGACCGCGGCCTGGACCTCCAGCAGGCTGGGCTGGCTGGTCGAGCCGCCCGCGGCGAAGTGCGCACCGAGCAGGTCCCCGTCGCGGGTGACGGCGGTGACGTCGGCCAGCTCGGCGACCAGGGCGCGCGCGGCGGCGAGGTCGTCGACGACGACGACCTTGAACAGCAGGCGGGCCAGCGCCGGCCGGAGCTCGCCGGGGCACTCCACCACGTCCATCGCGTACGTCGCCCCCGCCGGGAGCCCCGGCCAGGCGACGTCGTCGACGTGGGCGCCGCCGAGGAGGATCCCGGCCCGGCCGAGGTCGTCGTCCTTGAGGTGACCGATCGCGCCGACGGCGGCGTCGAGGTCGCGCACGGCGACCGCGTCGGCGGCGCTGCCGAGGGCCGCGGCCACGGCCGCCTCGTAGCCCGACCGCACGCTCAGCAGGGCGGCCACCGAGCCCAGCAGTCCACTCACCGCGTCGGTGGCCGCGAGCAGCGCCCCGGCGCCGTCCTTGCGGTTCAGGCCGAGCTCGAGGGCCTCCTTGCGCGCACTGAGCCCGGTGCGGTCGCGCTCGGCGGCAGTCAGCTCGGTGCGCAGCTTGGCCAGGCGGTCCTCGAGGTCGGCGAGCAGCGAGCTGGCGGCCTCGTGCTCGGAGTCCAGCCCCTCCTCCCCCGCGTCGAGCCCGGCGACCCGGGACTCCAGGGAGGTGAAGTCGTGCTGGGCCCGGTCGGCCCGCGCCAGCGCGTCGGCCCGCGCCTGGGTGAGTCGACCGACCTCCTCCTCGGCTGCCGCCGCTCGGCTGCGCAGGCCGTTGACCTGGCCGTGCAGCCGGGCGAGTCCCTCACGACGGTCGGCGGCGGCGCGCTGGAGCCCGGCCACCCGGCGCTCCTCGTCGGCGTAGGCCTGCTCGGCGGCCTGCCGAGCGGTCACGGCGGCGTCGAGCGAGGCGCGGTTGGCGGTCACCTCCGCGGTGATCACGTCCTCCTGCTCGCGCACCCGGGCGGCCTCGGCCTCGAGCTCGTCGGGGTCGCGCCCCTCGGGGACCTCCGGCTGGGAGGCGGCGTTGCGGACCCGCTCGGCGGCGAGGCCGGCGGTGCCGCGGAGCCGCTCGCGCAGGCCGGAGAGGGCGAACCAGGTCTCCTGGGCGGCGGCCAGCGCGGGCAGGTCCTCGCGCAGCGCCGCCTCGAGGGCGGCCTCGGTCTGCCGGGCGGCCTCGAGCGCGGCCTCGACCTCGGCCCGGCGCTCGCGCAGCACGGACTCGTCGGCCAGCTCCTGCTCCAGCGAGGCGCGTGCCGTGGCCAGGTCGTCGGCGAGGAGCCGGGCGCGCGCGTCGCGTACGTCGGCCTGGACGACGGCCGCCCGGCGGGCGACCTCGGCCTGGCGGCCCAGCGGCTTGAGCTGGCGCCGGATCTCGCTGAGCAGGTCGGAGAGCCGGGTCAGGTTGCCGTCGGTCGACTCCAGCTTGCGTAGCGCCTTCTCCTTGCGCTTGCGGTGCTTGAGGACCCCGGCGGCCTCCTCGATGAAGCCACGTCGGTCCTCGGGGGTGGCGTGCAGGATCGAGTCGAGCTGGCCCTGGCCGACGATGACGTGCATCTCCCGGCCGATACCGGAGTCGCTGAGCAGCTCCTGGACGTCGAGCAACCGGCACGAGCTGCCGTTGATGGCGTACTCCGAGCCGCCGTTGCGGAACATGGTGCGGCTGATCGTGACCTCGGCGTACTCGATCGGCAGCGCGCCGTCGGTGTTGTCGATGGTCAGCTGCACCTCGGCGCGGCCCAGCGGTGGGCGACCCGAGGTGCCGGCGAAGATGACGTCCTCCATCTTGCCGCCGCGCAGCGACTTGGCCCCCTGCTCGCCCA
Source organism: uncultured Actinomycetota bacterium (assembly GCA_963815595.1). Taxonomy (GTDB): domain Bacteria; phylum Actinomycetota; class Actinomycetes; order Propionibacteriales; family Nocardioidaceae; genus Marmoricola. Next base: position 1,974,878 of record CAWFHA010000007.1, read on the forward strand.
TCACCCACGCGAGGGCGTCGACGACGTTGGACTTGCCCGAGCCGTTGGGGCCGACGATGCAGGTGATGCCCGGCTCCAGCTGGAGGGTCGTCGAGGAGGCGAAGGACTTGAAGCCCTTGAGCGTGAGGCTCTTGAGGTACAACGTCTGCTCTCCCTGCTTGTGCGAGGTCCACCGCAGCTGGACGCCGCATCCTCTCAGCACCCGCTCCGGGTGGCCCGTGAGGGCGTGCGGTGCGGGCTGGATGCTGCGACGGGGAAGGTCAGCGAGTCGACCCTAACCAGCCGGGACCGCCGAAGCCGGGAGGCGTGCCGGGGACCGGGCGGCCGAGGATCTCTGCGGGAGACCCTCGGTCGCGGGCGTCACCCGGCTCACACGGGGGTGGACTCGACGTCCCCGGCGTGCACCCGGGCCGCGGCCGCCTCGGTGCGGGTCCGGCTGACCGCGACCGAGACCAGCACCACCGCGACCAGCGCCAGGGCGGCGTACGCCGGGGCCGACTCGGCCCCGAAGGTGCGCAGCAGGGTGCGGCTGTTGGTGAGCAGGATGACGCTGCCGACCAGGGCACCGAGCACCGGCAGCGTCACGTGGCGGACCAGGTACGCCGCGAAGGGGGCGGCGATCACACCACCGACGAGGAGCCCGCCGACCACGCGCCAGTCGACGCCCTGCTGGCCCAGGCCGATCAGGAAACCGAGGCTGGCGGCCACCGTGACGGCGAACTCGGCGGCCGAGACCGAGCCGATCACCTTGCGCGGGTCGAGCCGGCCGCTGGAGATCAGCGTGGGGGTGGACACCGGCCCCCAGCCGCCACCACCGGTGGCGTCGACGAAGCCGGCGAACAGGCCGAGTGGGGCGAGCAGCCGGGTGCCCGGCCGACGGCCCTCGAGCACGACGGGAGGCTTGCCGAAGACGAACCGGGCCACGATGTAGCCGCCGAGGAGGAGCAGCAGCACCGCCACCCACGGCGTGGCGGACTCGGTGGAGAGCCGGGAGAGGGCAGTGGCGCCCAGGAACGCGCCGACCGCGCCGGGGATCGCGATGCGCAGCACCACGGCCCAGTCGACGTTGCCGAAGCGCCAGTGCGAGAAGCCGGAGGCCGCGGTGGTGCCGATCTCGGCGAGGTGCACCGAGGCTGACGCGACCGCGGGGGCGACGCCGTTGGCGAGCAGCAGGGTGCTGGCGGTCACGCCGTACGCCATGCCGAGCGAGCCGTCGATGACCTGGGCGAGCAGGCCGACGAGGCCGAAGACGAGGAGACGTTCCATGGGACACATCCGATGCAGGGAAGAGGACGGGACGCGGAGCACACTAACACGACTAGATTACTATTATTAGTAATCTTGCACGAGTCAGTCCTGCGACTCACCGACCGACGTACCTGCTGCGAGCACTGCCTCGTCGGCGTGGGCCACGTGCACCAGCTGTCGCCAGATCGCCGCCAGGAACAGGGCGGAGCCGACGAACGCGAACCAGAACGGGGCGGTCACCCCCCAGTGGGTCGCGATCACCCCGCCGACCAGCGACCCGAGGACGATCCCGCCCATCACCCCGATCATGTAGACGCTCTGCACCCGTCCCTGGACGTGCGTGGGCACCGCGCGCTGCCGCACGCTCGTGGACGTGGTGCCCCAGACGAAGGCGTGGGCACCGAAGACCACGAAGGTCGCGAGCGCCACCGCAGGCACGGTCGTGAGGGCGAGCACCAGGTGGGTGAGCGTCTCGATGACCAGGCCGCCGCGCATGATGTTGCCCAGGCTGACGTGGCGCTCGAGCCAGCCGTAGGCGAGGGTGCCGACGATGCCCCCGGAGGCCATCGCCGAGGTGAGCAGGCCGAAGCCCAGCGGACCCATCTGCAGTCGTTCCAGGGAGTAGAGCACCAGCACGGACCAGGCGGCTCCGAAGGTGATGTTGAAGGTGACGATGGTCAGCGTCAGCGTCCTGACCGCCGCATGCCCCCACAGCCAGCGCAGTCCCTCGACCACGTCGCGCCGCACCGAGGAGCTGCCGTGGCCCCGCCTGCCGTGGGCCGGCAGCCGCACGCGGAGCACCAGCACCACGCTGGCGGCGACGCAGATCGCCTGCACCACGAACGGCCAGGAGCGGCCGAGCCCGAAGAGCAGCGCACCCAGGGGCGGCCCCGCGAGCTGGTTGAGCGTCACCGTGCCCGCGAGGAGGCGCGCGTTGCCGATGCCCAGGTCGGCCCTCGCCACCACCATCGGCAGCAGCGTGGCTGTGGTGGTGTCCGCGAAGGTCTCCCCCACTCCGAGCAGGAACACCGCGCCCAGCACCACCGCGATGTTCACCTCGCCGGTCACGATCGTGGCGACGAGCACCCCCAGCACCACCACCCGGCACGCGTCTGCGACCGCGACCAGGAGCCGTCGGTCGACCCGGTCCGCGACCACGCCCGCCACGAGCCCGAACAGCAGCCACGGGAGGTACTGCAGCAGCCACGCCATGGCCACCCAGAAGGGGTCCCGCGTCTCGGAGGCCACGAGGAGCGGGCCCGCCGCGATGACCAGTCCGTCACCGAGGTTGCTCACCCAGCCCGATGCCATCAGCCACCGGAACGGCGTCCCCAGACGCGCCGGCACCACCGACTCGACGAGGGCGCGGTACACAGCCGCCGATCGTGGCAGACCGCTCGGTCAGGAGCAATGCGTCCGCACGGCCCGGTCGGGTCGTCCGAGCGCCGAGGCGCTCAGGCGACCGCGACCGCCCCCCGGCCCGCCGTACGGCGACGGATGACGAGTGCAGCGAGAAGAGCGCCCAGCACCCCCAGGAGCGACCCGGTGGGCAGCCAGCCGGAGCCGGTGGGTGCGAACGCCGCGACGTTGGTGTCGAACTTCTCCCCCGGGAGGTCGACGCGGTAGACGTCGATGCCGCGCACGAGGTCCACGGAGTAGGCCAGGTTGGTCTTCTTCGAGGTCATCTTCCCCGACTTGGAGTACACCGGCATCCAGTAGGAGTCCCAGACCTCCGAGGCGCCCCAGGTCGCGTGCCCGTAGGGCTTGAGGTCCTTCGGGTCCCGGACGTCGATGAACTGGGTGCCACCGCCGTAGAAGCCGGCCGCGACGATGCCCGAGGGATGGAAGTCGAACCAGTGCGAGGAGCAGAAGGCGCCGGCGGGGAGCGGGAAGCTGCCCAGGTCGGCGAGCTCGACCTTGTCCAGCGGCACGATCGCGTCCGGCGTGCCGTCGAGCCGCTTGACCCACCAGGTCTGGAAGGACCCGGCGAGCGCGCAGTCGGTCTGCTCGTAGTCCTCCTCGGTGACCAGCAGGATGTTGCCGTTGGCCAGCGACGGAGTGGCGTCGGGGACGAACGCCCGGGCGTTCGGGCGCTGGGAGTTGTGCAGGATGAAGTCGTTCCAGCCCGGGTGGTCCGGGTCGGTGCCGGCGCCCGCGGCACCGGTGGTGGTCACCAGGCGCGGCGCGCGCGGGTTCGTGGTGTCCCACATGGAGGCGCCCTTGAACCCGGTGTGCGTGCCGAAGCCGGCGTCGTCGAAGTTCCACTTGTGCCCCGCGGTCGGCGAGGCGAAGCCCTGCACGCCCGGGGTGGCCGGGTCGGAGTCGACCTCGACCGGGTGGTCGAGGTCGCGCAGGTCGAAGATCGAGAACCGGCCCTGCTTGTTGGTGCCGGCGGAGTAGGCGTAGGTGCAGTCCGTCTGGTCCACGCAGGCGACGGTGTGGGTGCTGGTGCTGCCCGGGGTGCGGCCGGCGATCCGCGGGGAGGCCGGGTCGGTCACGTCGACGATCATCAGCTCGCCGCCCCCTGCGTTGACGTGGGAGATGTCGCCGGTGCTGGCCTGGTAGAGGTCGACGCCCACCAGGGCGAAGCGGCGGGTCTCGGCCTTGGAGACCTTGCGCTCGCCGCAGTTCATCGCCTCGTTCTCGAACTGCAGGGAGGGCAGCACGCCGGTGAGGGCCGGGCGCGTGGGCTCGGAGACGTCGTAGACGCGCACCGAGTCGAGGTTGGACTGCACGAACAGCGGTGCGGTCTTGGTGAAGCAGCCCGAGATGCCCGCCGAGGAGGGGTTGGACGAGGCGAGGGAGACGTTGCTGCTCGCGATCAGCGGGATGTTCTGCTGGCTGCTGAGCTTCTCCCGCTGCTCCAGGATGCGGTCACGATCGCCGTGGGCGTACGCCGGCGCGGCGGTCCCGGCGGACACGGCGAGGAGGAGGGCGGCGACGAGGACCGAGAAGAGGCGCATGACCGCACAACGAGAGACCGGCCGCGGGGTTATCCCCCGGTCCGGGACGGGTCAGACCCGGTGGTGGTGCCTCAGGTGCGAGCGAGGGTGTCGTCGCGAGCGACCGCCGTGTCCACCGATTCGGTGGCGAGGGCGGCAAGCGCGTCGTTCTCGGTCTGGAGGCGCTCGATCATGCCTTCCAGGTCGGCGACGCGCTGGCGGAGGGTGCGGTTCTCCGTAGTGAGGCGGTAAGCCACTCGTGGGTCGGATCCGACCGAGTAGCCGAGCAACGCCTTGGCCATGAATGTGCCTTCCAGGGAGCGAGGGGTGGGGCCCGTCTGGACCATCTCCAAGAGTCTCACGGGGGTCGGGGGGACCACAAGTCGCCGAGGTGCTCGTCCAGGTGCCGGTCAGGTGTCGTCCAGGTGCCGGTCAGGCCGCCGGCCTGCGTCGACGCGGAGGGGGCTGACAGACCGGGCAGAAGTAGGACGAACGGTTCATGAAGGTGGCCCGCCGGATCGGGGTCCCGCAGCGGGAGCAGGGCTCGGCCTCCCGGCCGTAGACCTCCAGGGAGCGGTCGAAGTACCCGCTCTGCCCGTTGACGTTGACGTAGAGCGCGTCGAAGGAGGTGCCGCCCTGGCCGAGGGCGGCGAGCATCACCTCGCGGCAGCCGGTGAGGACGCGCTGCACGTCGGCGCGCCGGAGCCGTGAGCCGGGGCGGTCGCCGTGGACCCGCGCCAGCCAGAGCCCCTCGTCGGCGTAGATGTTGCCGACCCCCGAGACCACGGTCTGGTTGAGCAGCAGGCGCTTGATCCCGGACTCGCTGCGGCGTACCCGACGGACGAACGCCTCGTCGTCGAATCCGGCGTCGAGCGGGTCCCGGGCGATGTGCGCGATCTCCCTCGGCACCTCCGCCCCCTCCTCGCTGAGCGCCAGCCCGCCGAACATCCGCTGGTCGACGAACCGGAGCTCGAGACCGGGCTCGAGACCGGGCTCGGGGATCGGGCCCTCGGCTCCGAGGAGGAAGCGGACGCGCAGGTGCCTCTCGTCGGGCACGCCGGGAGGCTGGACGAGCAGCTGGCCGCTCATGCCGAGGTGACCGAGGAGGGCGTGGCCGTCGTCGAGGGCGAGCCAGAGGTACTTCCCCCGGCGACGGGCGGCGGTGAACGTGCGGCCGGTCAGCCGGGCGGCGAAGTCCGCGGCGCCGCCGGCGTGGCGCCGGACCGGGCGGGGGTGCAGGACCTCGACGGCAAGGACCGGACGGTGCAGGACGTGCCTCTCCAGACCGGCACGGACGACCTCGACCTCGGGGAGCTCAGGCATCTCCGCCCGGCGGGCGGGACGTCGCGACCGGGGCGAGCCCACCCGTCGCGGCGGGCAGCTCGGGCTCGGCCAGCTCGGCGCTCAGGGTGCGGTAGGCCGTCTCCGCAGCCTGCTGCTCGGCCTCCTTCTTGGAGCGGCCGACCCCGCGACCGTGCAGCCGGTCGCCCACCCGGACCCGGGCCGTGAAGGTCTTCATGTGGTCGGGGCCCTCGTCCTCGATGACGTACTCCGGCACGCCGAGGTCGTGCAGAGCGCTCAGCTCCTGGAGGCTGGTCTTCCAGTCCAGGCCGGCGCCCATGGCGGCCGCGGCGGCGAGCATCGGGTCGAAGAGCAGGTGCACCACGCGCGCGGCCTCCTCGAAGCCGCCGCTGAGGTAGACCGCCCCGATCAGGGCCTCCACGGTGTCGGAGAGGATCGAGGACTTCTCGCGTCCGCCGGTCGTCTCCTCGCCCTTGCCGAGGTGGATGTGCGGCCCCAGGTCGACGGTGCGCGCCACGTCGGCGAGGGCGCGCGCGTTGACCACGGCGGCCCGGAGCTTGGCGAGACGCCCCTCGGAGAGCTCGGGGTGGGTGGTGTACAGCGTCTCGGTGATGATCACGCCGAGCACCGAGTCCCCGAGGAACTCCAGCCGCTCGTTGGTCGGCAGGTTGCCGTTCTCGTAGGCGTAGGACCGGTGCGTCAGGGCGAGCTGCAGCAGCTCGGGGTCCAGCGTGGGATCCCCGAGTGCTTCACGCAGCTCGTCGGTCGGTCGCGGGTCCGGAGCCATCGGCACGCCAGTGCCGGCGGTCAGAGGACCTGACGACGGTCGGCGCGAGCGCCGTACTGACCGCACTCGGGGCAGGCGCGGTGCGGCAGGTGCTTGGCACCACAGGCGGGGTTGGCACAGGTCACGAGCGAGGGCGCGACGGCCTTCCACGCAGAACGACGGTGACGCGTGTTGCTGCGCGACATCTTCCGCTTCGGGACAGCCACGGTTGCTCCTAGGGATCGGTGGTTCTGGGTCAGTCTTCGGATGGTGCAGGTGCTTCACGGGCGACGACCGCGTCACCCAGAGCGGCCCAGCGTGGGTCGATCGGTGCGTCGTGCCCGTGCCCCGGATCGTCTGCGAGCCGGGCGCCACACTCGACGCACAGACCCGGGCAGTCGTCCCGGCACAACGGTTGGAACGGCAGTGCGAGCACCACCGCGTCCCGCAGCAGTGGCTCGAGGTCGATCAGGTCTCCCTCGAGCCGGCTGACATCGTCGTCCTCGTCGTCCGGGCGCTTGCCCCGGCCGTCGGAGTCGTCGTAGACGAACAATTCCTGGAGGTCGACGTGGACACTGTCCTCGATCGACTCCAGGCACCGTGAGCACTCCCCCACCAGGTCGGCCTGCGCCGTCCCGGTGACGAGCACCCCTTCCATGACCGCCTCCAGCCGCAGCTCCACTTCGATGCTGCTGCCTTCGGGGACACCCAGGATCTCGATGCCGAGTCCTGTCGGCGCCTCCGCGGAGAACGACACCTCGCGCTGGGACCCCGGGCGGCGGCCGAGCTCGCGGGTGTCGAGCACGAGCGGCGCTCTCGGGTCGAGCAGGCGCAAGAGAAGTCACTTCCGTGGTGGTGCAGGCAGAACCTGCGGGAGTCTACCGGCCGAGGCGGTCCGCATCCAAAACGTCGCGGACCCGCGGTCAGCCCTGGTCGGAGCGTGCGTTCTCCGCGAGCCGCTCGGTGAGCTGGGTGAGCACGTCGGGTGGCAGCAGGCCGGAGACGTCGCCGCCGAAGGTCGCCACCTCCTTGACCAGCGAGGAGGCCAGGAACGACCACTCCGGGCTGGTGGGGATGAACACGGTCTCGACGTCGACGAGCGAGGAGTTCATCTGCGCCATCTGGAGCTCGTAGTCGAAGTCGCTGACGGCCCTCAGCCCCTTCACGATCGCGCGGATGTCGTGCTCCTGGCAGAACGTGGTCAGCAGGCCCTCGAACCCGGCGACGGTGACGTTGGGGAAGTCCACGCAGACCTTCTCCAGCATCGCGATCCGCTCCTCGGGGGAGAACAGCCGCGTCTTCGACTTGTTCACGCCGACGGCCACGACCACCTCGTCGAAGAGGTGCGCGGCCCGGGTGATGATGTCGATGTGGCCGTTGGTCACCGGGTCGAACGAGCCCGGGCACACGACCCGGCGGACGTCCCTGCTGCTCCCCATCGCCACGACCTCGTCTCCCCTAGCTGCCGGCCTCGGTGGCCCCGGCCGGATCGGCGCGAACGTACCAGAGCACGGTCTCGCCGTACCGCCTGCTGCGCTCGCACACGAGCCCCTCGGGCCAGTCCGGCTCCACGCTACGTCGCGCCCGCTCCACGACCACGAGCGCTCCGGGGGCCAGCCAGTCCCCGTCGAGCAGCAGGCGGAGCATCCGCTCGACCTCCGCGCTCTCCATGGGGTACGGCGGATCGGCGAAGACGACGTCGTACGGCGCGTGGGGCCGATGAGCAAGGGCCCTGGCCACGGGGAGCGCGAGGACCTCGACGGACCCGAAGCCGAGGCCGGCGGCGTTGCTCCCGACCAGCCGGGCCGTACGCCGGTCCGACTCCACCGCCGTGACCGCGACGGCACCCCGGGACATCGCCTCGAGGCCGACCGCGCCCGACCCGGCGTACAGGTCCAGGACGCGCAGCCCGGCCAGCGTGCCGAACCGGGCCTCCAGCGCGGAGAACAGTGCCTCGCGCACCCGGTCGGCGGTGGGGCGCGTGGCCTCCCCGTCGGGCGTCCGCAGCCGGCGGCCGCCGGCACTGCCGCCGATGATCCGGGTCACGTCATCTCCAGGTAGTCCGCCTGCTCGGACTCCTCGAGGCGGCGGGTGGCCTCGGCCAGCGCCGGGCTTTCGGCCAGGCCGGGGTCCCGGGCCAGGTGGGCGGTGGCGGCCGCCCGGGCGCGCTCGATGACCGCCTCGTCCCGCAGCACCGAGAGCAGCTTGAGCGAGGACCGGCCCCCGCTCTGCTCGATGCCGAGCACGTTGCCCTCCCGCCGCTGCTCGAGGTCGATGCGGGAGAGCTCGAAGCCGTCGCGGGTGGAGGCCACCGCCAGCAGCCGCTCCATCGAGGTGCCCGCCGGGTCGGCCGCGCTGACCAGCAGGCACAGTCCCGGGTGGCCGCCCCGGCCGATGCGCCCCCGGAGCTGGTGGAGCTGGGAGACCCCGAACCGGTCGGCGTCGAGGATGACCATGGCGGTCGCGTTGGGCACGTCGACGCCCACCTCGATCACCGTGGTCGAGACGAGCACCTGGACCTCCCCGTCGGCGAACGCCCGCATCACCCGGTCCTTGTCCTCCGGCGGCATCCGGCCGTGGAGCATCTCCACCCGGAGCCCGGACAGCGCCCCCTCCGCCAGCTCGGCGACGGTCTCCTCCACCGCGAAGAGCCGCGCCTGCTCCTCGGTGTCGTCCGTGGCGTCGATCCGCGAGCAGACCACGTAGGCCTGCCTGCCGGCGTCGACCTCCTCACGGACCCGCTGCCACGCCCGGTCGAGCCAGCCGGGCTGCGCCCGGAGCGGTACGACGGTCGTCTGCACCTCGCCTCGCCCGGCCGGGAGCTCGCTCAGGGTCGAGGTGTCGAGGTCGCCGAAGACCGTCATCGCCACGGTGCGCGGGATGGGGGTCGCCGTCATCACCAGCACGTGCGGCGGCGTCCCGGCCTTCCCGCTGAGCGCGGCCCGCTGCTCGACCCCGAAGCGGTGCTGCTCGTCGACGACCACCAGGCCGAGGTCGGCGAACTGCACGTGCTCCTCGAGCAGGGCGTGCGTACCGACCACGATCCCGGCCTCGCCGCCAGCCGCCTCGGCGAGTGCCGTACGCCGGGCCGCGGCGCCCTGCGAGCCGGTGAGCAGGGCCACCCGGGTGGCACCCTCGGCGCCGCCGAGCAGGCCACCCTCCGCCAGGTCGCCGAGCATGGCCAGGATCGAGCGGTGGTGCTGCTGGGCCAGCACCTCGGTGGGGGCGAGCAGGGCGGCCTGGCCGCCGGAGTCGACGACCTGGAGCATCGCGCGCAGGGCCACCACCGTCTTGCCGGACCCCACCTCGCCCTGGAGCAGGCGGTGCATCGGGTGGCCCAGGCCGAGCTCGGTCGCGATCTCCTCGCCCACCGAACGCTGGCCGTCGGTGAGGGCGAAGGGCAGCCGCTCGTCGAAGCGGTCCAGCAGGCCGCCCGTCCGGCCCGGCCGGGGGTTGGCCACGGTCGCCTCGATCGCCGCCCGTCGCTGCGCCAGCAGCGTCTGGGTGACGAAGGCCTCGTCGAACCTCAGCCGCTGGGCCGCCTTCTCCTTCTGCGCCCAGCTGTCGGGGCGGTGGATCCAGCGCAGCGCCTCCCCGATGGGCAGGAGGTCCTCGGCCTCCCGCACGGCCGGGGGCAGCACGTCGGCGATGTCCTGGACCAGGTCGAGCGCGAGCCCGATCGTCTCCTCGAGGTGCCAGGGGTTGAGCCCGGCCAGCGCCGGATAGATCGGGATCAGGTCGGGCATCGAGGCGTAGGCGTTCTCGGGCTCGAACATCCGTGAGTCGGGGTTGGTCAGCTGCCACTGGCCGTTGAACCACTTCAGCCGGCCGCTGAACATGCCCACCCGGCCGGTCGCGAGCTCCTTGCTGCGCCAGTCGGCGGTGTGCTTCTGGCGGTCGAAGTAGGTCAGCAGCAGGCTGCCGCTCTCGGCGCGCACCCGGACCTCCAGCCGGTACGCGGTGCGGTGGGTGCGGCGGTCCTGGTAGGGCTTCTGCACGCTGCTCACCACCTCGCCGACCATGGAGAGCAGGTCGCCCTCCTGCAGCTCCTCGAGCTCGCTCAGGCTGCCCTTGCGCACGTAGCGGCGCGGGAAGACGTTGAGCAGGTCGCCGACCGTGCGGATGCCGGTCTTCTTGCTGATCGCCGCGGCGTGCCTGCCACCGACCGAGGCCAGGGGCGAGTCCCAGCGCAGGGTGACGCCGCCGGAGCCGGCCATGCCTACTCCACCGCCACCAGGAGCGGGTAGCGCTCCTGCCCGCCGTCGTGGACCACCACGTCGACCCCCGGGTGGGTCCGCGCCACCCACGCCTCGCAGGCCGAGGCCAGGTCACCGGCCTCCGCCCCCGACACCAGGGTCACCAGCTCGCCGCCCCCGCCGAGCAGCCGCTCGAGCACGCCGCACGACACCTCGTACAGGTCCTCCCCCACGATCGCGAAGTCGCCGTGCACGACCCCCAGTGCGTCGCCGGGCGAGCACGGTCCGGCGGTGGTCATCGCCTCGGTGGCGGCCACCGTCACCGCCCCGTGCCGGGCGCTCCGGGCGGCCGAGGTCATGTGCACCACGTCGCTGTCGAGCGGTCGCCCGGGCTCGTGGACCGCGAGCGCCGCGATCCCCTGGACCTGCGCCCGGGTCGGGATCACCACGACGTGGATGCCCTGCGTCTCGGCCTCGTGGGCGGCCGCCTCGGCGACGCCGATGGAGTCGGGGTCGTTGGGCAGCACCACCACCTCCTCCGCGCCGGCCGAGGTGATGGCCTCGAGCAGCTGCCCGGTGCTGGGCCGGCGTCCGGGGCCGCCCTCGATCACGACCGCCCCGGCCTCGCCGAAGAGTCGCTGGAGTCCCGGGCCTGCGGCGACCACGACCAGCCGTCGGCCGCTCCGGGCGGTCTGCCGGTGGCGGGCGCGGGCCACCTGCTCGGCGAAGTGGGTGACCTCGATGCGCCGCGGCGTGCCCGCCCGGATGCCCGCCTCGACGGCCGCGCCGACGTCGTCGACGTGCACGTGCACGTTCCACAGCCCCTCACCACCGACGACCACCAGCGAGTCCCCCAGGGGGGCGAGCTCGGCACGCAGCCCCGGCACCGCCGCGTCGTCGGCCTCCAGCAGGTACATCACCTCGTACGCCGGACCACCCTCGGTCAGGTCGCCGCTCGGGACCCGCGCGACCGGGAGCGCAGGGGCGCCGGCACCGGGCGTCGCGGCCGCGCGTCGGCCGGTGATGGCCGCCTCGGCCGCCTCCAGCACCACGCACAGGCCTCGGCCGCCGGCGTCCACGACGCCGGCGCGTGCCAGCAGCTCGAGCTGCTCGGGGGTGCGGGCCAGTGCCTCGCGGGCTGCGGTCGTGGCCGCGGCGACGACGTCGCCGAGCCGGTCCTCGGGGGCCTCGGCGGCGTGCGCGGCCGCCTCGGCCGCGGCCCGGGCCACCGAGAGGATCGTGCCCTCGACCGGCGTGCCCACCGCGGCGTACGCGGCCTCGGTCGCCTGCGCCATGCCCTCGGCGAACACCACGGCCGACCGGTCCTCGGGGCCGGCCGACCCGATCCGGCGGAGCAGGGCACCGACGAGCTGGCTGAGGATCACCCCGGAGTTGCCGCGGGCGCCGAGGAGTGCGCCCCGGGCGTAGGCCCGCAGGGCCGCCCGGAGGTCGTCGGGCTGCTCGGCCAGTGCCTGGACCATCGCGTCCCGCGCCGACTCGACGGTGAGGAACATGTTCGTGCCGGTGTCGCCGTCGGGCACCGGGTAGACGTTGAGGGCGTCGATCTCCTCGCGAGCGGCACCGAGCCCGTCCACGGCCTGGTCGGCGAAGCGGCGCACGACGGCGAGGTCGAAGGTGGCCACCTCCGCGTCGACCGCCATCGCTCCTACCTCCTGCTGCCCTTGCTGCCCTCCGGCATCATGGAGTGGATCACCCTAGGGGGTCGGTTCTCGATTCGCGTCGCGGCACGGCCCTGAGTTATCCTCGTGCGGTTGCCCGAAGGAGACCTCGGGCCCCCTGACCTGAAATCGAGACGACTCGATTCCCCCAGCTCAACCCGAGGAGTGCACGGTGGCTGCCGTCTGCGACATCTGCGCCAAGAAGCCCGGCTTCGGCCACAACCGTCCGTGGTCGCGCAAGATCACGAAGCGTCGCTTCAACCCCAACATCCAGCGCGTCCGGGCCACCGTCGACGGCACCCCCCGCCGGCTCAACGTCTGCACCGGCTGCCTGAAGGCCGGCAAGGTCTCCCGCTGACCTGCTGAGCTCAGCGCCCCCAGACAGCGCCCCTGGCCTCCGGCCGGGGGCGTTTCGTCGTCCGGGGTCAGAAGTGGCTCCAGCCGCGCGGGCCGGCGTAGTCCTCCCCGTCCACGGTCACCGGGGCGACGCCCTCCGCTCCCCCGGCCGACACCTCGGTGACGGCGCCGACCGCGGTGAACCCCTCCGGCAGCGGCGTGCCCACGGGGAAGGTGGCCAGGATCGCGTGGTCGTCCCCGCCGCCGAGCACGAACTGCATCGGGTCCACCCCCAGGGCGGAGCCGACCGCGCGCATCGGCTCCGCGAGGTCGAAGGCGTCCCGGCGCAGGTCGATCGCGACCCCGGAGCCGGTGGCGAGGTGACCCGCGTCGGCGAGCAGCCCGTCGGAGACGTCGATCATGGCGGTCGCTCCCGCTCGGGCTGCGGCGGCACCGGCGGCGTACGGCGGCTCGGGCCGCTGGTAGGCCTCGACCAGCGCGCGCGGCGACCGGAACCCGCGGCCGAGCACGGCCAGGCCGGCGGCGGCCCACCCCTGCCGCCCGGCCAGGGCCACCACGTCGCCCGGCTGCGCCCCGGAGCGCAGCACCGGGGCGACCTCGCAGGTGCCCAGCACGGTCAGCGCGACCACCACCTCACCGGAGGTGGTCAGGTCGCCGCCCACGACGGAGGCGCCGACGAGGGCGGCCTCCTCGGCGATGCCGTCGGCGAGGTCGAGGGCCCACCGGGCCGGCAGGTCGGCGGGGGCAGCCAGCCCCACGGTGAGTGAGTGGGCGGTGCCGCCCATGGCGTTGACGTCGGAGAGGTTGGCCGCCGCGGCCCGCCGTCCGATGTCGCGGGCGCTGGCCCACTCGCGTCGGAAGTGGCGGCCCTCGACGAGCAGGTCGGTGGAGACCACCACGTGCCCGCGGGGCGTGCGCAGCACGGCGGCGTCGTCTCCGGGTCCGACGTACACGTGCGGGCCCTGGCTGAACCGCTCCTGCATGGCCGCGATCAGCCCGAACTCCCCCGCGTCGGCGAGGGTCGCTGTGGCCGGGAACGGCCCGTCCGGAGTGGCGGTCGGCGTCATGGCGCCATCTCACCAGATCGCCTCGCCACGCCACGGCGAGGCCGCCGTGTTCCACCCCGGCTGGTCGTCCGGTAGGTTGCGAGCGGTCCAGACTTTTCGCACCCCGAGGGAGTCCACATGGTCGTCCAGGCCTACATCCTGATCCAGACCGATGTCGGCAAGGCCGCGGAGGTCGCACAGCGGATCACCGACATCAAGGGCGTCGTGCTGGCGGAGGACGTCACCGGCCCCTACGACGTCATCGTCCGGGCCGAGGCCCGCAACGTCGACGAGCTCGGCAAGCTCGTCGTGGCCAAGGTCCAGACGCTCGACGGCATCACCCGGACGCTGACCTGCCCGGTCGTCCACATCTGAGCACGCGGTCCCGTCGTCGCCCGTCGCCCCTCGGGGTGGCGGGCGTCGCGCTGCTGATGCTGCTCGCCGGCTGCGGGGCCGTCGACGTCGAGGCCACCGAGGCGCGCGGCGCCGAGCGCACCGCCTGCCGGGAGCTGGTCGCCGGCCTGCCCTCGCAGGTCGCCGGCCAGTCCGCGCGGGAGACCAGCGACGACGCCGTCGGAGCGGCCTGGGGCGACCCGGCGATCGTGCTGCGCTGCGGAGTGGGGACTCCGGAGGGCTACGAGCTGTTCTCCGCGTGCCAGCGGGTCGCCGGTGTCGACTGGTACGCCCCGGAGGACCAGATCGCCGACCAGGGCAGCGAGGTGGTGCTGACCACGATCGGTCGGTCGCCGGCCGTCGAGCTCACCGTCCCGGCCGAGCTCCGGCCGCCGGACGACGTGCTCGTCGACGTCGCGCCGGCACTGCGGGCCGGCAGCCGGGTCACCGAGCCGTGCCAGTGACCGTTCCCGACCTACAGTGGACGGGGAGGCCCACATGGCTGTCTGGTTCGAGGGCTCCGACACCCTGCCGTGCCAGGTCGACGACGTGGCTCGAGACGTCGCGGACCTCGGGGCGCACTTCGCGACCGTGGTCGCCCGAATGCCTGGGCTGACCGACGTCGAGCTCGTCGATCAGGGCCCGGACTCGGTGACCATCCGCACCAACGAGGGGACCATGCTCCGCACCGGCATCTCCGCCGGAAGAGTCGGGGACGGTGTGGTCCTCGAGTTCGACGAGAAGTACGAGGCTGGCTCACGGGTCACCACGACCGCGCACTTCCGGCACGAGTTCACCCCGGTGGCAGCCGGGGTGCGCCACCGGCTCGTGATCTCCGACGTCGGGGCGGGGGGTCTCCTCGGCTTCCTGTACCGCCGGCTCGGCAGCTCCCGCATCGGCGGTGCCGTCCTGTCTTCCTACCGCAGCTCGTTCCAGCGCCGGGACGGCTGAGCGTCGTCGTGGCTCAACGCAGGCCGGTGTCGCGGTCCAGGGCCATCTGGACCAGCCGCTCGACCAGGTCGGGGTAGCTCAGGCCCGACTCCTGCCAGAGCAGCGGGAACATCGAGGTGGCGGTGAAGCCCGGCATCGTCTCCACCTCGTTGACCAGCACCCGCTGGTCGGGCAGCACGAAGAAGTCCACCCGCGCCAACCCCTCCACGTCGAGGGCCTCGAAGGCGCGCACCGCCAGGTCGCGCACCTGTAGGGCGATCTCGTCGTCGAGCGAGGCCGGGATCGTGTAGCTCTGCTCCAGGTACTTGGCCTCGAAGTCGTAGAACTCGTGCTCCGGCGCCACGGTGATCTCGGCGATCGCACTGGTCTCCGGCGGTCCGCCGTCGAGACCCTGGAGGACCCCCACCTCCACCTCGCGGGCACCGGACGCCGCCGCCTCCACGAGCACCTTGGGGTCGAACCGACGGGCCTCCTCGATCGCCGCGTCCAGCTGCGCCGCCTCGTCCACCCGGCTGATGCCGAAGCTCGACCCCGCGCGGGCCGGCTTGACGAAGACCGGGAAGCCCAGCCCCTCGACGGCCTCGCGCACCGTGGCCGGGTCCCGCTCCCACTGCCGGGGCCGCACCAGCACGTAGGGCAGCACCGGCAGCCCCGCGGCCCGGAAGAGCTGCTTCATGAAGTGCTTGTCGGTGCCCACGGCGCTGGAGAGCACGCCGGCGCCCACGTAGCGCACGTCGGCCAGCTCCAGGAGGCCCTGCAGGGTGCCGTCCTGCCCCCAGGGCCCGTGCATGACCGGGAACACCACGTCGACCTCCCCGAGGACCTCGGGCACGTCGCCGGCGTCGGTGACCACCAGGCCCTGCCGGGGGGTGAGGGTGACCTCGCGGTCGCCGGAGACCGACGGGAGCTCGCCTCCGGGGCCCAGGGCGAGATGGCCCGGCGCTGCCGACTCGAGCACCCATCGCCCGTCGGGCGCGATCCCCACGGGCACCACGTCGTAGCGCTCGGGGTCGAGCGCCGCGATCACGCTGCCGGCCGAGATGCAGGAGATGGAGTGCTCGCTGGAGCGACCGCCGAACACGACGGCGACGCGGGGCTTGCGGGCGCTGTCGGCTGACCTGCTCACCTCGCCGACCCTACCGGCGGGGACGGTCGATCCGGGCCGCCCGTGGACGCCGTGGCGCGGTCAATACGCTGGGTCCATGCGTCCCGCCACCCGTGCCGTGCACGCCGGCCGCCCACCCCACGAGCCGGACCAGCCGCTGAACACCCCGATCACGATGGCCTCGACGTACGTCGGCGGTGGCGACCTGGAGTACGGGCGCTACGGCAACCCGTCGTGGACGGCGTTCGAGGACGCCCTCGGGGACCTCGAGGGGGGCCGGTGCCTCGCGTTCTCCAGCGGGCTCGCTGCGGTCTCCACGATCCTCGACCTCGTCGGCAACGGGGAGAAGGTGCTGGCGCCGCGGCATGCGTACACCGGCACCGCCATGCAGCTCGCCGACCTCGAGGCCCGTGGGCGCCTGACCGCCCACCTGCTCGACATCACCGACACCGCCACGATGGTCGCGGCGTGCGAGGACGCCTCGCTGGTGTGGCTGGAGTCGCCGACCAACCCCGCCATGGAGGTGGCCGACATCCCCACCATCACCAAGGCGGCGCACGAGGCCGGGGCCTACGTGGTGGTGGACAACACCTTCGCCACCCCGGTCCTCCAGCAGCCCCTGGACTGGGAGGCCGACCTCGTCGTCCACTCCGCGACGAAGTACATCGGTGGCCACTCCGACCTGCTGATGGGCGCGATCGTCACCCGCGACGAGGAGCTGCACACCGTGCTCAAGGGCCGCCGGGACCTCCTCGGCGCCGTCCCGGGGACGCTCGAGGCGTGGCTCGCGCTACGCGGTCTGCGCACGCTGCCCCTGCGGGTGGAGCAGGCCCAGGCCAACGCCCGCGAGCTCGCCCGTCGGCTCGGGGAGCGCAGCGACGTGACCGAGGTGCGCTACCCCGGCTTCGGCGCGATGCTCGCGATGGTGCTGCCCTCCGGCGAGGTCGCCGACGTCGTCCAGCACTCCACGCGGCTGTGGGTCTACGCCACGTCGCTGGGCGGAGTCGAGTCGACGCTCGAGCGTCGGCGTCGCTGGAAGGCCGAGGCGGTCACCATCCCCGACGGCCTGCTGCGGCTCTCGGTCGGCATCGAGGACGTGGAAGACCTCTGGGACGACCTGGTGCAGGCGCTCGACACCGTCGGCTGACGGCACCCGGGGCGGGCCCCACGGGATGCCCGCTACTCGCGCTCGTGCTTGGTGTCGCGGGCGATGAAGGCGTGCATCATCTCGCGGGCGCTCATCTCACCGGCGACGACCGCCGCCACGTGCTGGGCGACGGGGGCGTCCACCCCGCTGTTGGTGGCGAGGTCGTAGAGCGAGGCGCACGACTTCGCCCCCTCGGCCACCTGGCGGGTGGAGGCCACGATCTCCTCGGTGGTCATGCCCTGTCCGAGCTTCTCGCCGAACGCCCGGTTGCGCGAGAGCGGTGAGGAGCAGGTCGCGACGAGGTCGCCGAGACCGGCGAGACCCATCAGGGTGAGCGGATCCGCGTCCAGCTTCATCGCCAGGCGCGCCGTCTCGGCCAGGCCGCGGGTGATCAGCGAGGCGGTGGTGTTGTCGCCGAAGCCGAGGCCGATCGCCATGCCCACGCACAGCGCGACGACGTTCTTGTAGGCACCACCGAGCTCGCACCCCAGCACGTCGGTGCTGCGGTAGGGCCGGAACGCCGGGGAGTGGCACAGCGCCTGCAGGCGCCGGGCGACGTTCTCGTCGGCGCACGCCACGACGCTCGCCGCCGGCTCGCGCCAGGCGATCTCCCGGGCGAGGTTGGGGCCGCTGACCACGCTGATGCGGTCGGGACCGGCGCCGGTCACCTCGGCGATCACCTCGCTCATCCGCTTGGTGGTGCCGAGCTCGACGCCCTTCATCAGCGAGACGAACACCGCGTCGCGCGGCATCACCTCGACCCAGCCGGTGAGGTTCTCGCGCAGCTTCTGGGAAGGCACGGTGAGGACCACGAACTCAGCCCCCGCGGCGGCCTCCTCCGGGTCGTGGGTGGCGCACACCGTCGGCGGGAGCTCGATGCCGGGGAAGTACTCGGTGTTCTCGTGCTTGGTGTTGATCGCCTCGCAGACCTCTTCGCGGCGACCCCAGATGGTCACCTCCCGGCCGGCGTCCGCGAGCACCAGGCTGAACGCCGTGCCCCACGATCCAGCACCGAACACCGCGACCTTGCTCATCCACGTCTCCGCTTCTTGTGGGGGTTGCCGATCTCCTCGACCCCGGACGCCTTCGGGTCGAAACGTGTTGCCGGGGCGCGTTCCCCGCGCAGGTCCTCCACCAGGGCGGTGATGGCCGCCATGATCCGGTCGGTCGCCTCGTGCAGGACCTCGTTGGTCAGGGGCTGTTCCCGCAGGTCGTCGAGGGGCACCGGGTCCCCCACCTTGTAGGACGTGGTGCGGCGCGGGAGCACGTGCGGTCGCAGGGTGTACGGCGCGAGCACGTCCTGGGCCCCCCACTGACCGATCGGGATCACCGGACACCCCGTGGCCAGGGCGATCCGCGCCGCGCCGGACTTGCCGCGCATCGGCCAGCCGTCGGGGTCGCGGGTGATCGTGCCCTCGGGATAGACCCCGATCAGCTCACCGGCCTCGACGGCCTGCACCGCGGCCTCGAAGGCGCTGGCCGCTCCCTCGGTCATCCGCCGGACGGGGATCTGACCGGCGTCCTCGACGATGTGCTTGAGCACCGGGGTGTGGAACAGCGCGTCCTTGGCCAGGTAGCGCACCAGCCGACCGTGGTCGTAGAGGAAGTGTCCCAGCGTCAGCGGGTCGAGGTGCGAGATGTGGTTGACCACGACGACACAGCCGCCGGACGCGGGGATCTTCTCGCCGTCGATCCACTGCCGGCGCGTGGTCGCGAGCAGTGTCGGCTTGACGATGGCGGCCACTGTCGACCAAGCCCAGCCGCGCTTCTCCTGCAGCTCGCGGACCTTCGACACCCGCCCCTCCGTTCTCCGACGACCTCGCTGCCGAGCCTACCGGTGACGCAGCCTCCTCGGCCGGGTGCGGCCCGCGACCGGCCGCCCCGACGTGCCTGCGAGGATCAGGGACGATGTCCCACACCTTCGCCCTCCTGGTGCCGGTGAAGTCGCTGTCGCTGGCCAAGTCACGCCTGTCCCCCAGGACGCCGGTCGACCGCGAGTCACTGATGCGGGCGTTCGCGCTCGACGCGATCGCCGCCGCGAGCAGGTCGCCCGTGGTGAGCCGGGTGCACGTCGTCACCGACGACGCAGGCTTCGGCGCGGACGGCGTCGACGTCCTGCCCGACGAGGGGGCCGGCGACCTCAACCGGGCGCTGCACCATGCGGCCCTGCGGGTCCGACTGGCCGACCCCACCGTGGCGGTCGCCGCACTGTGCGCCGACCTGCCGAGCCTGCGGACCGAGGACCTCACCGAGGCACTCGACGGCGGGCTGGGGCCGCGCTGGTTCGTCGCCGACGCATCCGGCACCGGCACCACGCTGCTCGTTGCGGGTCCGGGGGTCGACCTGGACCCGCACTTCGGCACCGACTCCGCCCGTCGGCACGAGGAGTCCGGGGCCCGGCCGGTCCGCGCGGACGTCGCGTCCCTGCGCTGCGACGTGGACACCGACGAGGACCTCGTGGCCGCACGGACGCTGGGGCTGGGTCGGCACACCAGCACGGCGCTGGAGGTCGTGGAGACGCGCGAGCGGCGGTGACCTGGTCGGTCACCGCCGCTCGGGCGTGGCTGGTGCTGCTGGGCCGCTAGGACTTCTTCGCGGTGGACTTCTTCGCCGTCGACTTCTTCGCCGTCGACTTCTTGGCCGTCGACTTCTTCGCCGGTGAGGACGACGAGGACTTCTTCGCCGTCGACTTCTTCGCCGGTGCCGACTTCTTCGCCGACGAGGACGACGAGGACGACGAGGACTTCTTGGCCGGCGACGACTTCTTCGCCGTCGACTTCTTGGCCGTCGACTTCTTCGCCGGTGAGGACGACGAGGACTTCTTCGCCGTCGACTTCTTCGCCGGCGACGACTTCTTCGCCGACGAGGACGACGAGGACTTCTTCGCCGTCGACTTCTTCGCCGGCGACGACTTCTTCGCCGACGAGGACGACGAGGACTTCTTCGCCGTCGACTTCTTCGCCGGCGACGACTTCTTCGCCGACGAGGACGAGCCACCGGTGGCCCGCTTGGCGGCGGCCGCGGTGCGCTGCACCGCCGGCTTGGCCGCCGAGGGCGTGGCCGCCTCGACGGCCGCCATCGTCAGCTTCGGCAGCTTCTTGGCTCCCGACACGACGTCCTTGAGCTGCGCGCCCGGCTTGAAGTTCGGCACGGCCTTCTTCTTGGCCTTCATCCGCTGCCCGGTCGAGGGGTTGCGCACCCACCGTGCCTCGCGCACCTTCTTCTCGAAGGAGCCGAAGCCCGTGATGGCGACCTTCTCGCCCTTGGCGACCTCGCGGGTGATGGTGTCGAGCACCGATTCCAGCGCGTGAGCGGCCGCCTTGCGGTTGCCTTCGTAGCGAGCCGCGAGGGTGTCGATCAACTGACTCTTGTTCACAAGCTTCCCTTTCGTGAACGTCGGCCGAGCGCCTTGCTCGACTAATCGCCCTACGCACGCTAGGGAAAAGTGACAGGGACCACAATGGAAACGGCGCGTGTCGTGCCACCAGTTGGACGCAAACGCCCTCTACGACGGCGAAATCAGGCCGTCGGCTGGTGGATCGTGGCCGGCTTCCACGACGGCCGAGTCGCCTCGTAGGCCTCGATGTCGTCGGCATGGGACAGCGTGATGCCGATGTCGTCGAGCCCCTCGAGCAGCCGCCAACGGGTGTAGTCGTCGATGTCGAAGGAGTCCTCGACGGCGTCGACTCCCTCACCAGCACTGACGATTCGTGCCTCGAGGTCGACGGTCACGGTGCTTCCGGGCTGAGACTCCAGCCGGTCCCACAGCCGCTGCACGACCTTCTGGTCCACCTGCGCCGCCACCAGTCCGGCCTTGCCGGCGTTGCCGCGGAAGATGTCGGCGAAGCGCGAGCTGATCACCGCCTTGAAGCCGTAGTTCTGCAGCGCCCACACCGCGTGCTCGCGCGAGGAGCCCGTGCCGAAGTCCGGACCGGCGACGAGCACCGAGCCCGCGGCGTACTCGGGCCGGTTGAGCACGAAGCTCTCCTCACCGCGCCACGCGGCGAAGAGCCCGTCCTCGAAGCCGGTGCGCGTCACCCGCTTGAGGTAGACGGCCGGGATGATCTGGTCGGTGTCGACGTTGCTGCGTCGCAGGGGAACGCCCACACCGGTGTGCGTGGTGAACTTCTCCATGGCTCAGTCCTCCAGGGGCTCGAGGTCGACGGGGGCGGAGAGGGTGCCGCGGACCGCCGTGGCCGCGGCGACCGGCACGGAGACCAGGTGGGTGCGACCTCCCTTGCCCTGTCGTCCCTCGAAGTTGCGGTTGGAGGTCGAGGCGCTGCGCTCGCCCGGTGTGAGCTGGTCGGGGTTCATGCCCAGGCACATGGAGCACCCGGCCCCCCGCCACTCGCCACCGGCCTCCTTGAACACGACGTCGAGTCCCTCGTCCTCGGCCTGCATGCGCACCCGCACCGAGCCCGGTACGACGAGCAGGCGAGTGTCCGGGTCGACCGTGCGGCCCTTGATGATCTCCGCGGCGAGACGCAGGTCCTCGATGCGGCCGTTGGTGCACGAGCCGACGAAGACCGTGTCGACCTTCACCTCGCGCATTGGCGTCCCGGGCTCCAGAGCCATGTACTCGAGGGCCTTCTGCGCCGAGACCCGGTCGTCAGCGTCCTCGAACTGGTCGGGGTCGGGCACGGTGCCGCCCAGCGGGACGCCCTGTCCGGGGTTGGTCCCCCAGGTGACGAACGGCGTCATCGTGCTCGCGTCGAGGACGATCTCGCGGTCGAAGACGGCGTCCTCGTCAGTGACCAGCGACTGCCAGTGCTCGACCGCGGCGTCCCAGTCGGCACCCTGCGGCGCCTCGGGCCGCCCTCGGAGGTAGTCGAAGGTGGTCTGGTCGGGCGCGATCAGCCCGGCCTTCGCGCCCCACTCGATGCTCATGTTGCACACGGTCATCCGGCCCTCCATGGAGAGCTCCTCGATGGCCTGCCCGCGGTACTCGACGATGTAGCCCTGCCCGCCACCGGTGCCGGTGTGGGTGATCAGGGTCAGCACCAGGTCCTTGGCGGTGACCCCGGGCGGCAGGCTGCCGTCGACGGTGACCGCCATGGTCTTCGGCCGGGCCTGCGACAGAGTCTGCGTGGCGAGCACGTGCTCGACCTCGGAGGTGCCGATGCCGAAGGCGATGGCGCCGAAGGCCCCGTGGGTGGAGGTGTGCGAGTCGCCGCAGACGATGGTCATCCCCGGCTGGGTCAGTCCGAGCTGGGGTCCCACGACGTGCACGATGCCCTGCTCCACGTCACCGAGGGGGTGCAGGCGGACGCCGAACTCCTCCGCGTTGCGGCGCAGCGTCTCCACCTGCGTGCGCGAGACGGGATCGGCGATCGGCTTGTCCCAGTCGAGGGTGGGGACGTTGTGGTCCTCGGTGGCCAGGGTCAGGTCGGGGCGGCGTACGGACCGGCCCGCGAGGCGCAGGCCGTCGAAGGCCTGCGGCGAGGTGACCTCGTGGATGAGGTGCAGGTCGATGAACAGGAGGTCCGGCTCACCCTCGGCACTGCGGACCACGTGCTCGTCCCAGACCTTTTCCGACAGCGTCCTGCCCATATCTCATTCCCTTCCGACTCGTTTCACATGGTGAACGCATTCGAATCGGGCACACTTGTGCACCGAGACAGGCAGCGCGAGACTTACCTTACGTTGCATCCCAAGATCCGAGACGGCAGTATTACTATATGGACAACACTTCTGGCGTCGGCGTCCTCGACAAGGCCGCCCTCGTTCTGGCAGCCCTCGAGTCCGGGCCGGCGACCCTGGCCGGACTCGTCGCTGGCACCGGCCTGGCCCGACCCACCGCGCACCGCCTGGCGGTGGCCCTCGAGCACCACCGGCTGGTCGCCCGCGACATGCAGGGGCGCTTCGTCCTCGGTCCGCGGCTCGCCGAGCTCTCCGCAGCCGCCGGCGAGGACCGACTGCTCGCCACGGCGGGTCCGGTGCTGGCGCGGCTGCGCGACATCACCGGCGAGTCCGCCCAGCTCTGGCGTCGCCAGGGCGAGTTCCGCGTGTGCGTCGCAGCAGCCGAGCGGCCCAGCGGACTGCGCGACACCATCCCGGTCGGCTCGCAGCTGACCATGCGCGCCGGCTCCGCCGCGCAGGTGCTGCTGGCCTGGGAGGACCCCGAGCGCATGCACCGAGGGCTGCAGAACGCCGCCTTCTCCGCCACCGCCCTGGCCGGCATCCGCCGCCGTGGCTGGGCGCAGTCGGTCGGCGAGCGCGAGCAGGGCGTGGCCTCGGTCTCCGCCCCGGTCCGCTCCCCCAGCGGCAAGATCATCGCCGCCGTCTCGGTCTCGGGCCCCCTCGAGCGCCTCTCGCGGCAGCCGGGCCGGATGCACGCACCCGCCGTGCTGGCCGCCGCCGAGCGGCTCTCGGAGTCGCTGCGCCGGGCGGCCGCGGAGTAGTCGCGCCCTAGAAGAGGGCCTCCTGCTCCAGGTCCAGCAGCAGGCGCTTGCGCTCGAGGCCGCCTGCATAGCCGGTCAGCGTGCCGTTGGCACCGATCACCCGGTGGCAGGGGACCACGATCGGCAGCGGGTTGCGGCCGTTGGCCAGGCCGACGGCCCGGGACGCGGCGTTGGTCATCCCCAGCCGGCGCGCGACCTCGCCGTACGACGCGGTCTCGCCGTAGCCGATCGCCAGCAGCTGGTCCCAGACCCGCCGCTGGAAGTCGCTGCCGCGGGGGGCCAGGGGAAGGTCGAAGTCCCGGAGCTCGCGGGCGAAGTACGCCGCCAGCTGGGTCACCGCGCGCACCAGCAGCGGGTCGTCGTCGGCCCGCGCTCCCGTGGGCGCACCGTCGGGACCTGCCGGCGAGGCCGCCTGGAGGGGCGGTCCCTCGCAGAACTCGATCGCGGTGAGGGCCTGGTCGCGGGCGACGACCCGCAGCTCACCCACCGGGGTGTCCGTCGTGGTCCACACCGTCGCGTGCGGCGTCCTGGTCTCGGTCATCATGTCCAGTCTCCGTCGTCGTCCTCGGGGAGCGCACCACCGGGTGGTGGGCGCAGGTCTGCCAGCACCACCGACCACAGCCGCATCAGCGCGTAGGAGCGCCAGGGCCGCCACTGGGTGCTGCGGGTAGCGGGGTCCTCGAGGCCCAGCTGCCGTGCCGCGTTGCGCACCCCGAGGTCGGTGGACAAGAACGCGTCGGGGTCGCCGAGCGCGCGCATGGCGACGTAGTCGGCCGTCCAGGGCCCGATGCCGGGCAGGGCGATCAACGCGGCCCGGGTCTCGGCACGGTCCGCGCTCCGGTCGAGCCGCACCACGCCTTCGTCGAGGGCACGGGCCAGACCGACCAGGGCCCGCCCGCGGGAGCGCGGCATCGGCAGCGTCTCCGGGTCGACGCCGGCCAGCCGCCCCGGCGTGGGGAACAGCCGGGTGACCCGGCGCTCGCCGGAGAGGTCCAGGGGGTCGCCGTACTCCTCGACCAGCCGGGCCGCGGCGGTGCGGGCGGCGGCGAGACTCACCTGCTGCCCCACGACCGTCTGCACGGCGACCTCGGCGCCGTCGAGCTGTCCCGGCACCCGCAGCCCCGGGAGAGCCGCCACCAGTGGTGCCAGCACGGGGTCCTCGGCCAGGGCCTCGTCGACCGCCACCGGGTCGCAGTCCGCGTCGAGGAGCCGCCGGGTGCGCTCGGTGGCGGGTGCGAGGTCGCGGGCGTCGGCCAGGGTGAAGGTGCACGGCACCTGTCCCGGGGTCCGGCCGGTGAGGTCGACGCGCACGACGCCCGGCCCGTGCGGCAGCCGCAGCGCGCGCTCGTACCAGCCCGGACCGGCCGCCTCGAGACCCCGCACCACGTGGACGGCGAGGAAGTGGTGCAGGGCGCCGGCCGCGAACGGCTCGCGCACCGCGATCCGGGTGTGGAGGGTGCCGGAGGTGGCGTGCTGCCTGCGTCGGGCGGCGCCGCGGCGGAGCTCGGTGGGACTGGCCGCGTAGACCTCGCGCACGGTGTCGTTGAACTGACGCACGCTCGCGAAGCCGGCCGCGAACGCGACGTCGGCGAAGGCCAGGTCGGTGGTCTCGATCAGCACCCTCGCCGACTGGGCCCGGCGCGAGCGCGCCAGCGCCAGTGGACCGGCTCCGTAGTGCTGGGTGACCACGCGGTTGAGCTGCCGGGTGGAGTAGCCGAGCACGCGGGCCAGCCCGTCCACGCCCTCACGCTCGACCAGGCCGTCGGCGACCAGCC
This sequence comes from uncultured Actinomycetota bacterium, assembly GCA_963815595.1. Classification (GTDB taxonomy): domain Bacteria; phylum Actinomycetota; class Actinomycetes; order Propionibacteriales; family Nocardioidaceae; genus Marmoricola. The sequence goes on from CAWFHA010000007.1 coordinate 2,000,186, forward strand.
GCATGGCACGCGCGGCGACGTCGGCGGCGACGTCCCACTCCGGGGAGCCCGGCGTGGCATCCGGGAGACAGCGTCGGCAGGCCCGGTAGCCGGCTCCCTGCGCCCCGGCCGCGGTGCGGAAGAAGGAGACGTTCTGTGGGCGCGGCGTGATCGCCGGGCACGACGGGCGGCAGTAGATCCGGGTGGTCCGCACGGCGGTGTAGAAGACGCCGTCGAAACGCCGGTCGCGCCCCTTCACCGCGCGGTAGCAGGCCTCCCAGTCCGCGCCGTCGAGCTCCATGCCGCCCAGTCTGCGGGGCGCGGTCGACCGATGCCAGCGGGAATCGGACACGCGTGCGGACGGGGTTGCACCGGGTACGACAGCGGCCCGGACCTCTGCTGAGGACCGGGCCGGCTGGTGGAGTACCCCCGACGGGATTCGAACCCGCGCTACCGCCTTGAGAGAGCGACCGAGGGGTCGTCGGACGACGTTGGAAATCAATGAACCCGCAGGTCAGAGGCACAATTGGCGATTGGTCGTCGTTGGCTGTTTCTGACGGTTTCTGGACCTCGTGTTGCCCCAGTGTTGCCCCACGCTCCATTTCAGTCAGGAGACGTTATAGCACTTCTTGCTATAGTCATGGCATGACGAGTCGGGGTGACGTGCTGCGCGAGGTGATGCTCGAGACGGGCACCACGCAGTCAGACCTGTCCCGGCTCAGCGGTGTGCGCCAGCCGAGCATCAGCGGCTTCCTCTCCGGCAGGGTCGACCTCAGCGACGACCAGCTCGAGCGCCTCCTGTCGTGCATGGGTTATCGCCTGGAAGTCGTACGCCGCCCGATCGTCCCGAAGCTCACGCGCTCCGAACGACGTTCGTGGCAGCTCCACAGGCGGCTCTCGAGCCTGCTGAACCGTGGCAGCTTCCAGGTGTGGCGCCCAACGATCGAGCGCAACGTGGAACGGCTCAGCGGCCAAGTCACCGGTGAGCCGCATGAACGCAACCTCCAGAGGTGGCGCGACCTCATCGACCGCGGCGACCTCCCTGGTCTGCACCGTGTCCTGACCGGCCTCGACCGCGACTCGGTCGAGATGCGCGAGGTCTCCCCCATGGGCGGCCTGCTCACGCAGGAGCAGCGTTCCGAAGCGATGGTCGGGGCCAGCTGATGCGACGCCATCAGCTGGAGCACGCAATCCGGACCGCCTGCCAGATCATCCAGCACACGGAGGTCATCGTCGTCGGCTCGCAGGCGATCCTCGGGACCTACGATGAGTCACAGCTCCCCGCCGCAGCGACGATGTCGATCGAAGTGGACATCCTTCCGATCGCCGACACCAACGCCGAGACGGCACGCCTCGCAGATCTCATCGAAGGTGTGGCTGGCGAGTTCTCGTCCTTCGCTGAGCTCCACGGCTTCAGCATCGACGGAGTAGACCTCCAAACCGCCGTCCTGCCGGAAGGCTGGCGTGACCGCCTGGTCAAGGTCCAGAACGCCAATACAGCCGCGCCCACGGGATCGCCGCAATTCACGGGCTGGTGCCTTGACAAGGCGGACCTCTGCGGGGCGAAGTTGATCGCGTTCCGGGAAAAGGACCTCCACTTTGTGGGCGCCTTGCTCGACGATCGCCTTGTCGACGTCGAGGAGATCGTGCTCCGCCTCGAAACTGTCGACCTCCAGCACAAAGCAGCAAGCGAACGAGCCGATTCATGGCTCGGGTCCCACAAGCCAAGCTGACCGCACTCATTTACCCGATGAGCGGATGTTGCTACGCCGTCGGGCGAGGTGCCTCGCCACGCAGGATGGCGAGCCGGTTCGGAGGAGCATCGGGAGCAAGAAACTCCGGAATGGTGCGCTCGTCGCGGCTCGGCCGGGACAAGAACTCCACCGGCCACTCGGTGACGCGCTCCTCCGTGACGTGCCCGTAAACTCCGCTCTCGGCTTCGTCGATGTACTCGCGCTGCCGCACTAGTGCCAGCGGCTCCTCGGCCCCTTCCAAACTTTTCGCACGCTGCCCGCGCCTCCTCTCAAGTCACGAACGCATAGAAGTAGTCGTCCCCATCGGCAACGTCCTCGGGACCCCGACCTGGGTTGCACCAGACGCGGTACTCCAGCACTTCGTCCCGGCCACAGCCGCCGCCCGCATGGGCACGGGCGGGGTACTTGCCGACCATCTGGGTTGATTGCGGCTGGGAAGGGCGCGTCCCAAGGGTTCCATGCCGGTGCATTCGGCGCTGGGCAAACGGGAGTTCCCACTCCGCCGCAACGCACTCATCTAATGGCTTCGTGCGTTGGCGTTGCCCGACTCGCGACGGCTCGAGGACATGCCCAGGATTTAGGTCGCTTCCTGTCGAAGTCGACCTCAGCCGTAACCTTCGATGGTGAGCAGACGAACCAGCGTCCTTCTTGGCCTATTGTGTTGCTGCGTTGGTGCAGCCATTGCCTTGGTCGGGGTCTCGGCGGTGCACGTTCTACGTGGGGTGACGCCTGGCACAGTGGCCGGGACCTGCAGCGGTGGCGCCTACGGCGTGACCCTTGCGATGGGTCCCGGGACGGATTCGCCCGAGGTCACAGCGCAGGTGTTAATCTCCGACGCGCAGGCACGAGTATGGCAGGTGCGCTGGCACGGCTGGGAGGACCAGCTCCCGATCGCCAAGCTCAGCACGGAGGGCGATGACATCGACAAGGTCGCCTATGCTTTCCAGCCGCTGGGCGATCTAGATGACGGAGACGAGCGACTCGTCTGGCTGCGCCCTCATGGCGCGCAAGAGTGGTGCAAGGTGACTGCCCGCCTTGGTTAAGACTTCTCTTCGTGTATCTCACATGCCCGTGCTCTAAGTTGGTCAGGGGCAACGTTCCCGAATCAAAGACGTCGTGGTTACGCACGCGCAGACAATATGAGCGCTCGCAAGATTGATTGCCCCGCACCCAACTTGTGCAGCTAAGGGAGGGTGCAAGTCTGCCAAGACTATCCGAATGCCGGCCAGAAGAAGTCTGCCAAGTAGCCAAAATACGAAAAGGCAACCCAGAACACGAAGGCGCAGCCCGTGGCAGCTAATATCAGGATATCAACTAGGCGATTCCAACGCTTCACTCGGACAATCGAAAAGCCAACAGATCCAGCAAGCAGGACAATCGTTACTGCTTCCAGCGCATTCCACACAGAATTTAGTAGGGCTCCTTCAAAGGGAGGCACTAACACGTCCATCAGAGACCAGCCGATTAAAACGACCTGCGCTACGTGACCGCGATGGGACGTGAGACCTCTCCGGCGGCGCTCCTCCGACTGCATACTCATGGACATCTACACAACCCCTTATGAACTTGGTCGTACCTTACCGTTCTTGTTCAACTTGAAAAGGTATCCCCGATCGTAGAGCGAGAAACCCTTGTCGATGAGCCATTGCAAGTCTCCGCGAGTAATGATGCGCCCGAGATGGTTGGCGATGTATTCACGGTGGCGCCCGTAGTATCCAAGGACATACTCGTTATTCTTGCGGTCACGCTTCCGATCTTGCTCTCCTCCGCCCTTGCCACTGAGTTCATGCGCCGCCGCGACATGCGCGGCGCCCTCGGTGCCAATCATGTAAGACATCATCGTAACCCAGGCAAAATGTCGAACCGCATTGCGCTCGTTATCGTTGCTGGTTTGCTCCTTCACCCATTTATCGATGGTCCTGCTCCGACCGACGAGAAGTGCGCACTTGCCCTTGCTGGCGTAGTCATGACAGGCGTTGAAAATCGTCTTCCAGTCCTTGCTATAAGAGTCCCGACCGCTGAAATCAAAGCCGTTGATGGGATCTGCTGGGTAGACGTACGTATTATCGTTGCCACCTTCAACCGGGTCCCGCGAAAGAAAGCGCCCAGTAGCCGGATTGTAGAGTCTGGCCCCCATTAGGGTAAGTCCACCAAGGATGCCGGCCGATTGACGCTGCTTGACACCGACCCAACCGTAGCGTGCCGGACCGGCGATGGAATCACGCCCAATCCCGTATTCATTGAACTCGAAATACGACTCTACGCCGGTTCCACCGACTGAGGTATCAGAAACGATGTCGCCGTGCAGGTTGGCTATCTGCACTCTTGAGCTTCCATCTGATGACTGGACTAAGCCCAGCTCGCCGTTCAGGCCCGTAATATTTCGAGTCCAGTTGCTAGCCCAGGCAGTAGATGCGTTGGGACGAACTTTGGTTTCGCTCCAGGCCGGAGAATCGCCCTGCCTGTCGAAGTGGTTGGTTGACTCCTGCAGGGAGACTCCGTCCGTGATGTTCTTAATCACAGATACCCGCCCAGCGACGTCAAGCGCGAAGTCTTGCGACTTTGTGACGCTGACACCGTTCTCGAGCCCGCTCTGACTCAGGGTCGCGACCATATCGTTGGAGTGGTATCCGACATCGAGATCGCTCGGCGAGCTCAGACCAGCGACGGTGTCGACACTGCGCACCGACTTTGTCCGGCCGAGGGCGTCGTATGAGTATCCCGACGCGATGAGTCGATCGGCGTCGTCGTAAGTCGGCGTGAGGGTGGAAGCGGACGTCGCACTCTGGCAGGCGCCCCCACTCGCATCATCCGGGGCATAGGTCTGAAGACTCTTGCGGTTGGAGTCCTCCGTAAATCCGTATTTGCGAGTCGTGCACCCGTCAGTGGTCGAGTCTTCAACCCTTTCCAACCGGCCGCGATGGTCGTATTGATAGGCCTGCGACGAACTGGGGCCGTCGGCTTCGCGGACACGACCGGCGCGGTCCAAGGCATTGGCGAACCCGAATAGTTCGGCACCACCTTGCGCATAGTCGAGGCCGGTAGCTGCGCCGGTGAGGTCGTGGGTCCACGTGGCTTTCAGGCCGCCAGGGTAGTTCTGCTCGACCAACTCCCCGGCGTCGTCATAAGCGCCACTGAACTCATCGGCCCCGGAAGTGAGACCAGTGTCAAGTTTGGTGACCAAGCCGCGCCGTTCCTTCTTCCCTCGCGCGTCCAAACCGTTGTACGTATAGATGTAGGTGCCCTTGCCGTCGTTTGCAGTGGCGACCCGTCCGGCGGCGTCGTAGCTGGTGACGGCGGCGTTGCCGGTGCCGTCGGTTTGCGAGGTCACCCTCCCCCATGCGTCGTAACCGATTGACTGAGTCTGGGCGCCGTTTGTCAGGCTTGTCGGTAGTCCAGTTGTGGGTGAATAGCTAGTGGTGGTGCCGGGAATCACCCGATCGGCCGCGGCGAGACCGCCCGTACTTACCGAGGAGGTTGTTGGACGGCCAGCGTCGTCGAATCCGGCGACGTTGACTCGAGTGGCGGCTCCGGAGCTCTCGACGTTTCGGGTGGCAGTGAGAAGGGTCGAGTAGCCGGTGGTCGTGGTGTCAGGGATGGCAGCTCCGCTCGAGGGTGTTCCAGCGACACCCTGCCAGCAGACCTCGCCTGCCCACTCTGGCTTACTACGGCATTCTGGCCGGGAGGCCGAGGCGTCGGGGGTGTAGTAAGTGGTCTGCATGCGGCGGGCTAGGGATGCGCTTCCGGTGGCGGCGTTGGCCTGCGGGGTGCGGGTCTCGAGAAGCTTTCCCTCCTCGTCGAAGCGTGTCGCGGTCGTCGACCAAGCGCCGCCGTCTTGGCTCGAGACAAGCGTAGGAGTACGCAGATCCCAGCCATCGCCGTCTCCGGTCTCGATTGGCTTATAGCCGTACCGTGTCTCGGCGGCGTCGAACTCCCGTCCGGCTCGCGGGGCGCCGTGACCTGTAGCGTTGGGGCCGTCACTCGGGCCGGTGGCATCGGTAGCCGAATTGAACTCGCGAACCGCCAGGTCGAAACCCCCCTCGGGGATATCGGCGACCGGCCGCCCATCCGTGAAGCCCACCGCGTCGGTCTCGTCGTCATAGACCGCTTGGGTCAGGGTGCGGCCGGTAAAAGGGGTGCCGTCGTCGAGGAGAAACTCGTGTGTGGGTGAGTACGTCTCCTCGACCCGAGTGCCTGTCTCGTTGTAAACGGTGAATGAGGCATATTTTTGTGCTGCCCCAGCGGTCTCAGCGACGGTAGCGCCTTCGCTCAAGGCCATGTTACGTCCGGTGGCGCTCAAAGCCCACGTGGTATTGCCGCGCTCGTCGTACTTGGTGGAATCGATCTGCCAAGCACCGGCACCGAAGGTGGCAGTGTTTGTTGTTCGCCCTGAGTCGGTCCAGTAGCTCAGGGAGGCGTACTCGTAGTCATCTGCCGAGGGTACGGTGTCGGGCACTCTGTCGGGTCCGAAGACAGCGGCACCGCCCGCAGGCGCGTCCTGAGGTGACTGACCCCAGGCGGGCGTGTTGGCCGCCGTCAGATCCGGTAGCCCACCCCCAGAGAGCGGAATATCGTACCGAACGGTCCAAGTGGCTGCGCTGCCTCCCACGGCAGAGTCTTGGTCGCGCGTAATCGACGTCAGTTTGCCACTCGCGGTGTCGTAGTGGAAGTTCCAGGTCTTCATGCCGGGGTCGGTGACGGCGACCAGGACGGTGTGGCCGGCGAGGTCGTCATAGGCGTACTCAGTCTTGAGCGCTGATGCGCCCTCACCAAGGCGTGGGTCCCATTCGGCCTCCAGTTGGCCCGCGGTGTTGTAGCCGTACTTCGCCACGGTGATGGTTGCCATCCCCGCGCCTGTGCCGGGGAGACCGTTGGAGCCGGTGTGCGGGTCAAAGATGCGCAGGTCCACGCTACTCAGTCGCTTCGAGGTGCCGCTGCCGATGTAGTTCAGGTGCAGCGCGCGGCAGCCGGGCTCCTGGCTCGTCGCATCGCAAGTGACCCCTGCGGGTGCGGGGGCGAAGATCCAGGTGACCATGCCATCGCCGTCGTGCGCGTAGGTGGTGGTGGAGGCTTCTTCGGGGCCGATCACCTTTTCGGTGGTCCACACATTGTTAGTTCGCACGAAGATGGTTTTGGTGCCGTCCCACTCGGTCAGGGTCAGCCGGTGTGAGACACCGCTCTCCCCGGCCACCGCTGTCATGATGAGAGTGTCCTTCTCGAGTGCGGACTCCCCGACGCCCACGTACTTTCCGGCTCGCTGGGCGCCCGCGGTGTTGGACTCGTGGCGATAGAAGTAGGAGCCGCCATCGGGCACAGCCAGCATGATGGAACCGTCCTCGGCGGTTCGGTCGGTGACGGTAAGTCCGCCCGCCCCTTCGGCGGGTCCCGACAAGTCGGCCTTCCACCCCGGCCCGAAGACTCCTGTAGGACCGGTGGCGGTGCCGCCCATGGACAGGTGCGACCGCCCCAGGCTCAGGTCCCCGCCGTAGCCGGGCACGGAGACGTCGCTCTGGGAGAGCTGGAACTCTCCCGTGAACAGTGCCACCTCACCGGGGCCAGCGGACTGGGTGGGGAATGAGCCGCCGAAGGCGTGCGGAACGACCTGGACGCGCTGCAATGGTGAGGCCTTCTCGACGCCCGTGCCCGAGCCCGCATAGGCAAACATCACTCGAACCTCCACCAAAGCGGTAGAGGAGATGCCTGGCTCGCCTTGGGGGTCCCACAGCAGATCTGGCGTGGTCGACCAGTCCGTGCCCGAGACACTCCCAGACCACGCCACGCTGGGGTTGCTGGCCAGCTTGACCTGAGCCGCATCGACCCAGCCGGCGTCGGGGTCAGGGGTGCCGGTGGTGTCCGGTGCGTAGCGCCACTGGACCCGTGCGGAGTCTGCGCCACTGGGCGCGGCTGCTTTGACGGGGAAGGTCGAGGAAGACCTGTCCTCGGCGACCGGGGCGAGCAGAGATGCGGGGCCGGTGCCAAACCCGATTCGCGCCCAGTCGGAGACCGAGCCGGCCCGGGTGCGGGAACGGACCTCGATATTGGTATAGCCGGTCTCCGGAATCGCCACCGTCGTTGTGTCGGTCGTCGACAGGGCGGGCTTGGTCTGGCGATTGACCTGGTACTCCAGGTCCGCACCATTTCCCGCGATCGCGCAGCTGGTCAAAGTTGCCGGCCGGGATTCATACCAGTGTTTGTCCGCCACGCCGTTACACGAAAGTGACGGCACGGTCGGAGTCGTGAGGTCTGTCTTGATGGCGCGCCACGCCGACCATGGGCCCGAGAGGCCACCAGGCTGGTCCACGACTTTGGATCGCACCACGTAACTGGTGTTGTTCGCCAACGCCGCTGTGGGGGTGCATGCCGCGCTGGCGCCGGACGCCACTGTACCGGTCGTGCATGTGGCGGTGATGGTAGAGGACGTAGTCGAGGGACGTGCCTCGGTGGTGTACCTGACCAGGTTGGAGTCCGGGTCGGTGCCCGAGCTGGTCCACGTGGGTTTGTCCTTGCCCACGAACAGCGTGCCGTCGTAGGTGCGGGCCGCCGTCGTGGACGGCACGGCCGCCGTACGAGGCGTGGTGTTGTAGGTCACCGTCAGTCGCGGGGTCTCGGTCGAGGCGGCGCTGAACTCGGTCGAACGGTAACGCCGGTAGGCATTGGCACTGGACTCGTTGACTGCAGCCAGCCGGATGCCGCGCTGAGGCGCCCCGTCTGCCCACGCCTGCACGATCGGCCCGACATCCCAGGCCGCCTGGGCAGCGGGGCAGCCGGTGTAGCCGTGCGCGGGCGTGTAGTTGTCGGCTCCCGCCGTGGTCACCGACGGACCGGGCCATGCCACGGTCGCCTTTGCCCAGTCCGCGGTGATCCTGCTGGCCTGCACCGACGACGCGGTGCACGAGACGGCGTAGTGGTTGCTCAGCCGCAACTCCGCGTGCTCGATGTGCTTGCCCCGCCACCGCACGTCACCGAAGTTCATGAACGTCCGCGAGATGGTGTCGCCACCGTTGATCGACCCCACCCGCAGGTCCGCGCTCGTGTAGTGCGAGGTCGAGTCCGCATTCGTGATCCAGGTATCACCCAGCGCGTAGGAGGTGAACGCCGGGTCCACGGTCACCGGGTACACCGTCTCAGGATCAGTCAGGAACTCCTGATCCGGCTTCAGAGTCACCACACCACCGCCAGACGCACCGTGGTTCTGCGTCACCGTGGTGTCCACCGTCGTCACATGCTCCGGGTCACCGGTCTCGTCTTCGGAGGAGTCGTACATCACCGGCTCGACTGCGTTGACCAGGTCATCTCCTGACTTCGTGGTGATCGACAGATCACCTCGTTCACCCTCGGTCAGCTTGGGACCGCCCGTCACCACCGGGATAGCAAACGAAACCGGTGCGCTGGGTGCCTCGTGCAGCACCACGTCGTGCGAGAACCCCGCTGGGGTCGCGGTGACCACCAGGTCACCGCCGTCCGCCACACCGGAATACGTGGCAGTGTTGCCCTCGATCACTGGCTCCGGCAAGTTGGTGGGCCACTGCCAGCTCAGATCGTGGCCATCGACCTCCATGGCGGCGAACGTCTTCTCCCCGCCGTCAGAGATCACCAGTTCGCCCAGGGCGTTCTTCGGTGCGAACCCGTCCGGGACGGCGGTCAGGTCGGTGTCGATGTCAGCCCATGCGCCCTGGTCATTCTGAGTTCGGACCGGGCCGGCGGCCTCCTCCGTCGTCCAGGTTCCCTCCGGGTTCGCGAAGACCTGCGTGGTCTCCGAACGCTGCGAAGCGTCCTCAACTCGATGACCCACTGCCCGAGCCGACACCATCGCCGAGACCGCGTCCGGACGCTCAGCGACATCATCCGCCGGGGACACGCCGGCGGACTCCAACGCCGGTGCAGCGGAGGCCACGATCGACAATCCCGTGAGACCGACCGCGACCGTCAACAGCAGAACAACCGCGCGGAGGGCGCACAGCGAGACAGACCGAGACATCAATGATTCCCCCGAGAAGTGGCGGCGCGCTGGCCCATGCAAGGCGCTCACCAGTACGCAGGAAGAACTATCACGACGCGCGCCAGTTCCGGGCAAGAACCTCACAATTCGGCACAGACTGCAACGAGCCAGCTGCAATGTCCGGACCGGCATCTCTCCGACCACGCGCTTAGGCCCAGACCACTTCAGGTACTTACACGCCGACCTTGTCGTGCGACACGCATCGCTGTCGCTCACACCAGTCGAGGCGAGGGCGGATCCGCATCCGTGCGCGTTCACCGATCAAGTCAAGGGTGCGATGCTGGTCGAACCCGAGCACCGCCGCGACAAGCTCATGTGATGTTTGCCCGCCGGTTCAACGATCCAGGTCACCGCTGATCCGAAACCGCAACGGGCGCCGGACGTCGCAGGCCATGTGACGAAGTGTCTCCTCGAGAGTGAGCCCCCTGCAAGACTCAATCCGATGGAAATCGTTGATCCCCGCTGACCCTTCGAATGTCAACGGTTCCAGTCACCAACTGGTCCCTTCGACGCGTTCACTTCAAGCGGCACGCATGCTACGAAAGTAGGTGAGTCGGGCCGCCTTCGGGCGGCCCGATGAGTCGTTTATCGGGATGTTGTTGAACGTCGTTGGCGGTGAGATTCGTGCACGGTGGGATGAAGTTCTACCGCGGATCACCCAGCGCTGCGCGCACCTACGTCGAGCAGGACCGCTCCAGGGCTGATGACTACTACCTGGCCGAGGGCAGTGGCGTCGCGGACCGGTACGTCGCCTCACCACTGAACGGGGTCGCTCCGGTCGGGAGCTTGACCGGTGAGTCCTACGAGCAGTGGGTCGCCGGGTTTGACGTGGAGTCCGGGGCCGCGAAGGGGCGACTGCGAACCGACGCGAAGGCGCTGCGGTTCGTCGAGGTCGTGGTGAACGGTCCCAAGACCTGGTCGCTCGCGGCCGCGCTGCATCCCGAGATCGCCGACGCCCTGGACGCGGCGCAGACCCGGGCGGCCGAGCAGATCATCGGCTGGGTCGCCGAGCACGCCACCACCCGCGTCGGACCCAAAGGCCGCCAAGTACAGGTGCCCGTCACTGAGATCGAGGCAGCGGTGGTGCGGCACTACACCTCCCGTGCAGGTGACCCGCACCACCACCTCCACGTCCAGATCAATGCCCGCGTCCTCGCCGAAGGCGCCTGGCGGGGATTGCACTCGGTCGGGACGCGCGACAGCCTCGCCGCGATCAACGGCATCGGCCACGCCGCGGTCGCCACCGACCCCGAGTTCCGGTCCGTGCTCGCCGCGCACGGGTTCACCCTCGAGGCGGCCACCGGTGAGCTGGCCGAGCTGGTGCCCTACGTAGGCCGGTTCAGTGCCCGCACCGCACAGATCGGCCGCAACCTCGACCGCTACGAGGCCGAATGGCGCCACGCGAACCCCGGCGCTGACCCCGGGCCAGCGTTGCGGCAGATGTGGGACCGGCGCGCTTGGGCACAGGCACGGCCCGACAAGGTCGTTCCTACCGACGGTGCAGCCCTGGTCGAGAGGTGGAACGAGGAGCTGCACACCCTCGGGTACCGCGACCCGCAGCAGGTCGGGCTACCGATCGTGGCCGGCGCCCCCAGGGTCGGCGCCATCGACCGCAGCCAGGTGGTCGAGGTTGTCCTGTCCCGTCTGGGGGCTCGGCGGTCGGCGTGGAACGCCGCCGACATCCGCGGTGAAGTCGAACAGTGGATCGCCGCCACCGGCCTTGTGGCCGAGGCCGCGGTCCGGATCGACCTCGCCGAGGACCTCACCGCCCGCGCGCTGGGCGCGTGCGAGCCGCTCCTCGCCCGCTCTGCTGTGCCCGAGCACATCCGCGCCCTGACCTCTCCTGAGGTGTTGGCGGTCGAGGCTGACCTCGTCACCCGCCTCATCGCTCGCGCCGAGCAGCCCGCCCACATGGCCGCGTTCGCCGACCCTGACCGCGACCCCCAACCCGACCCCCAACCCGACGCGGGACGCGACGGTGGGCCCGAGGGCTTGGATGTCGCGCAGCTGGCGGCCGTCGCCTCCCTCGCTGGGAGCGCTCAGCTTCTGGTCGTGGAGGGGGCAGCGGGAGCGGGCAAGACCAAAACCCTCGCCGCAACCCAGGAGCTGCTCGCCGAGCGCGGTCACCGGATGGTCGTGGTGACACCGACGCTGAAAGCCGCGAAGGTGGCCGGTCGAGAGACCGGGACCAGGGCGTTCTCCGCGGCCTGGTTGGCCCATCAGCACGGGTGGCGATGGGACGAGGACGGTCGCTGGACCCGCGAACCGGCGACCCCAGTCGCGGACGCCGTGCTGAAACGCGGTGACCTGCTCCTGGTCGACGAGGCCGGGATGCTCGACCAGGACACCGCCCGGGCCATCCTGACCGTCGCCGACGAGACCAAGTCGAGGGTCGCGTTGGTGGGTGACCGGCACCAGCTCCCCGCGGTCGGCCGCGGCGGCGTCCTGGACCTGGCCGCCCGCTGGGCCCGGCCCGAGACCGTGCTGCCCCTCGACGTGGTGCACCGGTTCACCGACCCCCAGTACGCCGAGCTCTCCCTGGCGATGCGTACCGGGGTACGGGCCAGCGAGGTGTTCGACACCCTGGTGGAACGAGACCAGGTACGCCTCTACCCCACGGAGGCCGAACGCACCCAGACGCTCGCTGACCTCGCCGCCGCCAGCACCCTCACCAGCCAGGCCCGCGCAACAGGTGTGTTGATGATGGCCGACACCCGCGACCAGGTCGTGGCGCTCAACGGCGCGATCCGGGACCGGCTCGTCGCCGCCGGCCACGTCGATGACCGCCATGGGGTCGTCACGGGTGCGGGCGAGCGGCTGGGGTTCGGGGACCGGGTGATGACCCGCCGCAACGACCGCGACCTCGGGGTCGCCAACCGCGACACCTGGACCATCACCGGCATCGACCACGACGGCACCCTCACCCTCCAGAACGGGGACGCCCGCGCGGGTTCGCGGTCCGTACCCGCGTCCTATGCGCGTGAGCACGTGGAGCTGGCCTACGCCACCACCGTGCACGGCGCCCAGGGCGAGACCACCCACACCGGGCACCTGCTCCTGGGTGAGCACACCTCCGCCGCCGCGGCATACGTCGCGATGACCCGCGGCCGCGAGGACAACATCGCTCACCTGGTCGCCGAGAACCTCGACGAGGCCCTACACCAGTGGGTCGAGATCTTCAGCCGCGACCGTGCCGACCTCGGCCCCGCCCACGCCGCCCGACGTGCAGCCGAGGACCTCGAGAGGTATGCACCCCACCGTCCCCTCGAGGTCGCGCTGGCCGACCTGCGCGGCGCCTGGGCCGATGAGCAAGAGCTGCGAGCCGCCCTGGCCCGCTACCAGCACCGCCCCGTCCTGATGGCCGAAATCGGCGAGCCTGACCCCGACTGGGTCGCCGACCTCAACGACCAGATCGATGAGCTACGTGACCTGGTCACCAACGCCACCCACGAGGTCCACGCCCTCCTCCACGAACCCGCCATCCGATCCCTGCCCCCCGGTCGGATCGACCAAGAGCACGCCGACTGGCTCCAGAACCGACGAGAAGCACAACAACACGCAGCCAAAGCCCACCGGGACAGGCTCAACCACCCCCGACCCAGCCACGACCAACAGCCCTACGGCTACCAGAGCAGACCGGACCCAGACAGAGGCATCAGCCGGTGAGCCTCACGACAGATCGCCCCCGAAGATTTCGAGCCCTGTGAGCCATCCGGTGAGGAAAGTGGTGAGTCCCCTGCAGCACAGTTGATCGCCCGAAGGCCCTACCGGGTCCTGGTAGTACGCAGCGGAAATCGTCGGGCCCGATGAGCCCGGCACCCAACCAAGGAGAAGGACATGACCGCCACCACCCACCGCCCCACCACCCCCGAGACCCCCCACGCGAATGACGAGCTCCTCACCATCAGCGAAGTCTCCGACCTCATCCGCGTCCCCGTCGCCACCCTGCGCTACTACCGCCACCTCGGCTGTGGGCCTCGCAGCTTCAAGGTCGGCCGCACCGTCCGCTACTGGCGCAGCGAGGTCTACCAGTGGCTCGAAGAGCAGGCGCGCCGCCCACAGACCAGGCACTGAGCCTGTCGACTGTCGGCAACCAGAGGGACTATGGGTCATGGCGAGCATCGAGAGACGACCGCGACGTGGCGGCGGCACGTCGTGGCGAGCGCACTACCGCACGCCGTCCGGTGAACAGCGCAACAAGACCTTCGAGCGCAAGGTCGACGCCGAGCGGTTCCTCGCCTCGGTCGAGAACTCCCGGGTCACCGGCACGTTCGTCGACCCCATCTTGGCGCGCCTGACCGTCGGCGAATGGACCAGGATGTGGCTGGAGGGCCAAACGCACATCAAGCCGTCGACCTACGAGCGCTACGCGGGGATCATCCGCAAACACATCGAACCCACGTGGGCCAACGTGACGCTCTCGAACGTCTCACACGGCGACGTGCAGGGGTGGGTCGCACGGCTGACCGCGACGCAGTCCCCCTCGTCAGTTCGCAAAATCCATCGGGTGCTGTCGCTGATCCTCGACATGGCCGTCAAGGACGGGCGCCTCGCCCGCAACGTCGCCGAGAAGGTGAACCTGCCGCGCCCGATCAAGCACGAGCAGCGCTACCTGACTCACAGCCAGGTCGAGGACCTGGCCCACGCCTGCGGATACCCGACCGACCCGAGCAAGCACAGCAGCTACGACACCAGGACCAACGAGATGTATCGACTCGTGGTGCTCTTCCTCGCCTACACCGGCGTCCGGTTCGGCGAGATGGCCGCGCTCAAAGTGAAGCGAATCGACCTGATCCGGCGTCGTGCCGCCATCGTCGAGTCGGTGACACCGGTCCAGGGCAAGGGCCTCGTCTGGGGCACCCCGAAGTCCCACCAGCGCCGTGAGGTCTCGATCCCGAGCTTCCTAGTCGACGACCTCACCGGCCGCGTGAACGGCAGGGAGCCGGACGACCTCGTGTTCGGCGGCATCCGCAACGACAAGCCGCTGCGTGTCTCGACGTTCCGGTCCGCGTTCAGCGCCGCCGCGGCCTCCATCGGCGTACCGGACCTGCACCCGCACGAGCTGCGGCACACGGCGGCGAGTCTCGCCATCGCGTCCGGGGCCGACGTGAAGGTCGTCCAGAAGATGCTCGGGCACGCCTCGGCCACGATGACGCTGGACACCTACGGGCACCTGTTCGAGAACCGCCTCGACGAGGTTGCGGCGGCGATGGACGCCGCCCGAGAAGCAGAGCGTGGGAAGCGCATTGAGGCCGCTTCGGCTGCCAGTGCTCTTTCTGCTGTTGCCAATCTGTTGCCAACTGCTCAAGAAGCCACAAATGACGAAGAGGCCCCTCCCAGCGTTTCCGCTGGTCAGGGCCCCTATTCGTATCTGTACCCCCGACGGGATTCGAACCCGCGCTACCGCCTTGAGAGGGCGGCGTGCTAGGCCACTACACAACGGGGGCCTGGTTGAGTGCTGAAGTTCAGCGGACGCGACTCTATCGGGAGCGTCGCGGGAGAGCCAAATCGTCGTACTCGCTGGGGTACTAGGACTCGAACCTAGACTAACTGGACCAGAACCAGTCGGGCTGCCAATTACCCCATACCCCATGGGATCGGTCCTCCCGGTGGGCGTGTGGCCTGCCGGGCGAACCGAGGGTCAAAGATACACACCCGCGTCGGCGCCCACCAATCGAGGCGGTGTGACGTGGGCGGCTCTCAGCGGGCCGGTTGCTCGACGGCGGGGGTGGGCGCCGCGACCTGCGGCGGCGTGCTGGTGGCGCGCAGGCCCATCCGCCGCGCCGCCCACAGCACGAGCAGCAGGAACACGCCGTTCTGCGTGATCGTCACCGGCAGCTGCCACCACGACGCCTCGGAGACGGTGAGCACCCCGTCGAGCTGGTTGTAGGCGATCGCGACGCCGAACGCCAGCAGATTGTTGAAGATGTGCAGCGCGATCCCGGCCTCGAGACCGCCGACGAGGACGACGACGATGCCCGCCATCACCCCGAAGGCGAAACGGTCGAAGAACAGCGGGAAGTTCTGCGCGCCGTGGGCCAGCGCGAACAGCAGCCCGGTGAGCAGCACCGCAACCACCCGGGACCCGAACAGCGAGCCGAAGGCCTGCATCAGGTAGCCGCGGAAGCCGTACTCCTCCCCCAGGGCCTGCAGCGGCGTGGTGATCAGGATCACCAGAGCCGTCGCGAGCAGCTGGCCGGTGGGCATCCGGGCGGTGCCCGTGAGCTGGTTGGGGTTGTCGGGCAGCAGGAAGCCGACCCCGACCGAGGCGATCAGCGCCACGACCGAGAGCCCCAGGCAGACGAAGAAGAACTTCCAGCGCATGCCGGGCAGCACCGAGGAGAGCCAGCGCGGTCGCAGCTGGTGCACGACCCGGACGACCAGCCAGCTGACCAGGACCAGCGAGGCCAGGCTGAGGTTGACGTAGAGCATCGTCCAGGGCGTCACCGTCTCCATCCGGGCCGCGTCGGTCATCCGGTCGGAGAACGACCCGGGGCCGCCGTCGACGACCACACCCACCACGAGGACGACCAGGAGGGCGACCTGCACGGCGAGGAAGACCACCAGGCCGAACAGGATCCCGAGCACGGGCTTCCACCAGCGGTAGTTCCAGGTGCGCAGGACGAGCGGGTAGCTGCGTGGCTCGGGATGCGGGTGCATCAGGCGCGGGTCCGGCGGCGGCGCGGCGTACGCCGTCGGGGGGTACGGGTGGGTCATGAGGCACTCCCTGCCACCGAGGGGGCGGCGTCGAGCCGGGCCAGCGACTCCTCGCGGCCCAGCAGCTCGAGGGACTCGAACAGCGGCGGCGAGACCCGCCGGCCGGTGATCGCGACCCGCACCGGGCCGAACGCGTGGCGGGGCTTGAGCCCGAGCCCCTCCACCAGGGCCGCGCGCAGGGCCGCGTCGATGGCCTCGGTGGTCCACTCGGGCACCGCAGCGAGTGCGTCGCGCGCCGCGGCGACGGTCTTCAGGCCCTCGCCGTCGAGCACCTTGGCGACGTCGGCCTCGTCGTAGGCGACCTCGTCGGCGAACAGGAAGCCGAGCATCGGCGCGGCCTCGGTGAGCTTGTTGATCCGCTCGTGCACCAGCGGCATCGCCCGGGCCAGGAGTGCTGCCTGATCCTCGCCGACGGGGTCGGCGAGCACCCCGGCCTGCTGGAGGTACGGCGTGACCCGGGCGGTCATCTCCTCGAGGCTGAGCAGCCGCATGTGCGCGGCGTTGATGGCCTCGGCCTTCTTCAGGTCGAAGCGGGCGGGGTTGGGGTTGACCCGCCCGATCTCGAACGCGGCCACCATCTCCTCCAGGGTGAACACGTCGCGGTCCTCGGCGATCGCCCAGCCGAGCAGGGCGAGGTAGTTCAGCAGACCCTCGGGCAGGAAGCCGTCGTCGCGGTAGCCGAGCAGGTGGGCCTCGGGGTCGCGCTTGGACAGCTTCTTGTTGCCCTCCCCCATCACGTAGGGCAGGTGGCCGAAGCGCGGAGTGGTGGTGGCGATCCCGACCTCGACCAGCGCGTCGTACAGGGCGATCTGGCGCGGCGTGCTGGAGAGCAGGTCCTCGCCGCGCAGCACGTGGGTGATCTGCATCAGGGCGTCGTCGACCGGGTTGACCAGCGTGTACAGCGGGTCGCCGTTGGCGCGGGCCAGCGCGAAGTCGGGGACGTGCTCGGTCTGGAAGGTGATCTGGCCGCGGACGAGGTCGTCGAAGGTGATCTCGCCGTCGGGCATCCGGAAGCGGACGACCGGGTCGCGCCCCTGCTCCCGGAACGCGGCGACCTGCTCCTCGGTGAGCGCGCGGCAGTGACCGTCGTACCCCATGATCTTGGAGCCGGAGGCCTTGCGGCGGGCCTCGACCTCGTCGTTGGTGCAGTAGCAGTCGTAGGTGCGCGAGGACTCGCGCAGCCGGGCCAGCGCGTCGGCGTAGATGTCCGAGCGCTCGCTCTGCCGGTAGGGCGCGAAGGGGCCGCCGACGTCGGGCCCCTCGTCCCAGTCGAGGCCGAGCCAGCGCATGACCTCGAACAGCCCGTCGTAGGACTCCTGGGTGTTGCGGGCCGCGTCGGTGTCCTCGATGCGGAGCACGAACGTGCCGCCGTGGTGGCGGGCGAAGGCCCAGTTGTACAGGGCCGTCCGGGCCAGGCCGACGTGCGGCGACCCGGTCGGCGAGGGCGCCATCCGCACGCGGACGGCAGCGCCGCTCGGGCCGCTCGTGTTGGTCGCGGGGTCGGTCATCGGGACACCACCTTGTTGGTCAGGCTGCCGATGCCCTCGATCGAGATCTCGACCTCGTCACCGGCGTGCATGGGACCGACACCCTCGGGGGTGCCGGTGAGGATCACGTCGCCGGGCAGCAGCGTCATCACGCTGGTGACGTGGGCGATCAGCGAGGGGACGTCGAAGATCAGGTCGGAGGTCCGGCCGTCCTGCTGCACCTCGCCGTTGAGGAAGGTCTGCAGGCGTACGTCGCTGACGTCGAGCTCGGTCTCGACCCAGGGGCCGAGCGGGCAGAAGGAGTCGAAGCCCTTGGCCCGGGTGAACTGCCCGTCCTTGCGCTGCAGGTCGCGCGCGGTCACGTCGTTGCCGACGGTGTAGCCGTGCACCACGTCGGCGTACTTCTCGCGCGGCACGTCGCGGCAGATGCGCCCGATCACCACGGCGAGCTCGCCCTCGAAGTGGAGCTCCTCGGTCTGCGAGGGGTAGAAGATCGGGTCGCCGGGGCCCACCACGCTGGTGTTGGGCTTGAGGAACATCAGCGGCTCGTCGGGCACCTCGCCGCCCATCTCGGCGGCGTGGGCGGCGTAGTTCTTGCCGATCCCGACGACCTTGCTGCGCGGCAGCACCGGGCTCAGCAGCCGGACGTCGGCGAGGCGGACCTGCTCGTCGGTCGGCTGCAGGCCGACGTACAGGGGGTCGCCGGCGAGCGCCGTGACCAGGGAGTCCTCGTCGGGAATGCCCGTTTCGTCGATGTCTCCGGTGACGATGCCGAACCGGGGATCGTCACCGGTGGTGAACCTCGCTATACGCACGCGCCGAGCCTATCGACCGGGTCCGCTCCCCCACGAACTAGCGTGGTCGGCTGTGGAGATCCTCACCCCCGACGAGTGGCAGGCGCGCGCCGAGGCGCACGCGGCCCGGGTCGACGTGTGGGTCGAGCCGCACCTCGCGCGCCGCCGCCGCGGCGTACCCCACCCGGTGCACGACTTCCTGTTCACCTACTACTCCCAGCGGCCCGCGGCCCTGCGTCGCTGGCACCCGGGCTGGGGCGTGGTCCTGGAGGACGCGGCGTCGTACGAGCGGGTGCGCGGCTACCGGATAGTCCGATACGAACCGCACCCTTCCGACCCCGAAATCGGTGCCGAACGTATCGGACTATCCGTCTCGGCGGAGTACCTCGCCGCGCAGGTGCCGCTGGTGGAGTCGATCCGCGGGCTGCTGGCGGCCACGGCGCGGCGTACGCCGACCCTGGGCTGCTTCGGCCTGCACGAGTGGGCGATGGTGCACCGCGCCGAGGAGGTGCGTCACGACTGGCCGCTGCGCCTGGGACCCTCCGGGACCGACGAGGTGGTCGAGTCGCACCGGATCACCTGCAGCCACTTCGACGCGTTCCGGTTCTTCACCGACACCGCGCGGCCGCTGAACACCCTGCAGCCCGGGCGGGACGACCGGGCGGCCTTCGAGCAACCCGGGTGCCTGCACGCGGGGATGGACCTCTACAAGCACGCGTTCCGGCTCACCCCGCTGGTGCCCTCGGAGCTGGTCGCCGACTGCTTCGCGCTGGCCTGGGACATCCGCGAGCTCGACATGCGCGCCTCGCCGTACGACTTCTCGGCGCTCGGCTTCGAGCCCGTGCCGATCGAGACCCCCGCCGGCAAGCAGCAGTACGTCGCCGCGCAGCGCGCCTTCGCCGAACGGGGCGCTCCCCTGCGCCAGCGGCTGGTCGAGGAGTGCGACCGTCTGCTGGCCGCTGCCCGGGACATGCGAATGTCGCGCCAGTGACGGATGACCGCCCCACCGGCCCCACGAAACACATTCGCACGCGCGGGGGCGGCGACCTAGCCTCGACCCCATGACCGACACCGACCCGGCGGAGGTCGTCGGCCGGTTCGTCCAGGACGGACGGCTGGTGATCGTCCCCACCAAGCGCAGCAAGCTGCTCCTGGTGCTCGACCACCTCGCGCAGGAGTTCGAGCCCGGGCGCACCTACGTCGAGACCGAGGTCAACGCCGTCCTCGCGACCTACCACGACGACTACGCGGCGCTGCGCCGCTACCTCGTCGACGAGGCGTTCCTCACCCGGGAGGGAGGCGTCTACTGGCGCAGCGGCGGGACGGTCGAGGTCTGAGCCTCAGTCGTCCCCGACCCTGAACCTGGGCTGGCCGCCGCTGCACCGCGCGTCGACCTGCACCTCGGACTCCTCGGCCCCCTGCTGCTCGAACTTCACCTCCACGCGCTGCGGCCCTCGCTCGCCGACCTCGACGCGCCACCCGTTCGACGGGGACGCCGACTGCAGCGCGATCTCGGAACCTCGGCAGGAGGCCGTCACGCGTCCACCGTCCCCGACCCAGGTGCGCGTCACGGCCTGACCCTGCTGCGGCTCCTGCTCGGGGGGCGGGGTGCGGGGCTGTTCCGTACGCCGCGGCGGACGGTCGGGACGGTCCGTGGAACCACCGTCATCCGTCGTCGCGGGTGCGGGCGTCTCCGACTCCCGTCCCCCGGGCGTGGGACGGGCGGACGGCGCGCGTGAGGCCGTCGGTTCCGGGCGCGCCGAAGGCGTCAGGGACCGGGCCGGACCCTGCTCGGGCGTGGGGGCCTGCTCGGCGGGGACGAGACCCGGCGCGGACTGCGCGGTGACGTCGCGGCCCACCCGGTCGATGAACACCCAGGTGACCCCCGAGCCGACGACGATCACGGCCAGCCACAGGGCCACCCCGATCACCACTGCCCGGAGCCTCATGACGCCATCGTCGCAGCCCGGTCGAGGGGGCGAGGTGTCGTAGCGTCAGCACCATGGCACGCGTCGTGGTGGTCGAGGACGAGCCCTCGATCCGCAACGGGCTGCAGGCGGCCCTGCGCGGGGACGGCCATGTCGTGGACAGCTCCGCCACCGGCCTGGGAGCGCTCGAGGTGGTCACCCGCACCCAGCCGGACGTCGTCCTGCTCGATCTCGGGCTCCCGGACCTCGACGGCCTCCAGGTGCTCGGGATGCTCCGCGGCGTCAGCCGGGTGCCGGTCATCGTGATCACCGCACGCGACGACGACGCGAGCATCGTCAGTGCCCTGGATGCCGGCGCCGACGACTACGTCGTCAAGCCGTTCAGCCTCGAGCACGTCGCCGCGCGCATCCGTGCCGTGCTGCGTCGCGGAGGAGACAGCACCACCGAGGACGTCGTCGTCCGTGTCGGCGGCCTCGAGATCGATCCCCGCGGGCGCACGGTCACCCTCGACGGTGAGGGTGTCGACCTCACCCGCAAGGAGTTCGACCTGCTCCTGGCCCTCGCCACCCGTGCGGGCGAGGTCGTCTCCAAGCGCACGCTGCTGGCCGAGGTGTGGCAGCAGGCCTACGGCGGGGGCGACCGCACCGTGGACGTGCACCTGTCGTGGCTGCGCCGCAAGCTCGGGGAGACGGCGGCCACCCCGCGTTACCTCCGCACGGTGCGAGGAGTGGGCATCCAGCTGGTGGTGCCCGAGCGGCAGGACTGATGCGCCGTCGCATCCTGCTCCTGGTGGCGGCCACGACATCAGCGGTCGTCCTGGCCTTCGTGATCCCGCTCTGCCTCCTGGTGCGCACGATGGCGGCCGACGAGGCGGTCGCCGACGGCGACCAGGAGGCGCGCAGCATCGCCGTACTCGTCTCGAGCCTGCACCAGGACCCTGCCCTGGCCGATGCCGTGGCGGTCGCGGATGCTCGTTCGGTCGCCGTGAGCACCGTGCTGCTCGCCGACGGCAACACCATCGGGCCGGCCGCCGGTGGGGGTGGACCGGACGAGACCGAGCTCGCCCGCGCCCGCACCGGGGAGGCGTTCACGACCGTCACCGGGGACGGCGCGCGGATCGTGGTGCCCGTGGTGACCTCGAGCGGGACCGACGTGGTGCACACGTGGGTGCCGATCGCGACGATGCGCAGCGGCGTCCGGCAGGCGTGGCTCCAGATCGCCCTGCTCGGGGTCCTGCTCACGGCGCTGGCGCTGACCATCGCCGACCAGCTCGGGCGCCGGGTCAGTACGCCGGTGACCCGGGTGGCCCACGTCGCCGACCTCCTGCGCGAGGGCAACCTGGACGCCCGCGCGGTGCCCGAGGGTCCCGACGAGACCCGGGCGCTGGCGACGGCGCTCAACCGGCTGGCCGAACGCATCGAGGAGCTGCTGCTGGCCGAGCGGAGCGCGGTGGGCGACCTGTCCCACCGTCTTCGTACGCCGGTGACCGCGCTGCGGATCGACGTGGAGCGCGTGGACGACCCGGGCCTCGCCGAGCGCCTGCGCCGTCACGTCGGCATCCTGCAGCGCACCGTCGACGCGATCGTCAAGGACGCGCGTCGTCCGCTGCGGCACCAGATGGACACCTCCTGCGACGCCGTGGCGGTCGTGCGGACGGCCGTCGACTTCTGGTCCCCGCTGGCCGAGGACGAAGGCCGTGCACTGACCACGGACCTCGCCCCCGGTCCGCTGCCCGTCGACATGGACGCCGTGGACCTGCGCGACGTGGTCGACATCCTCATCGACAACGTCTTCGCCCACACCCCGGAGGGAACCCCCCTCGCCGTACGGCTGGAGCGGGAGCGGTCGACCACCTCGAGTCCTCGTGGGGGAGTGAGGCTCGAGGTGGTCGACCTGGCCGGGACGAGCCGCGCCCGGAACGCCGACGGCGGGGCCGACGGGCCCGGCTCGGACACCGACGCGACGGAGTCGACCTCGGGGTCGACCTCGGGGTCGACCTCGGGGACAGGGCTGGGGCTCGCGATCGCTCGCCGCACCGTGGCCAGCCGCGGCGGCGAGCTCCATCTCGACACGACAGACGCGGGCACCCGGGTCACGGTGCGTCTGCGCGCCGCCGGGACCCGCTGACCCGCCGGTCCGCCTCGCGGTTCAGTCGTCGTGCTCGCCCCCCGGTCCGTCCTGGGACGCGTCGTCCTCGTCGTGGTCCTCGTCGTGGTCCGCCGAGTGGCCGTGCTCGTGGTCGGACCGGTCGTCGTCCGCGTCCTCGGTCTCGTCGTCGTCGTGGCGCGCGGCGTGGTCCTCGTGCGCCGGGCTCGTTTCACCGATGTCGTCGCGGCCGTCCCCGTGGTGGCCGTCCCCGTCGTGGCCGGGCTGCGGCTCGTCGCCTGCTGCAGGCTGGGGGGCCGGGACCGGGGCGGGGTCGTCGACCACGACGACCTTGCGCTTCACCGTGACGCAGGTCCCGTGACGCAGCGTGCTCCCGTGCTCGCAGCGCTGCCACTTCACGACCGGGGCCGGTGACGCGCCGACCGTCGCAGCGGGGCTGCGCTGCGTACCCGAGGAGACGCTGGCCGGACCGCCCGTACCCGCCTGGTAGGCCAGGGCTGCGGCCACCACGCCGGCCGCTGTCCCGACGACGGCCATGACACTGGAGGAAAGGCGCACGCGGACTCCTTCGGCGAGGGCGGCTGCTCCGCCCGGTGCGCCGAGTCTGCGCACGGCGACGTTACGGGCGCCTCGCCGCGACCTCAACAGTTCCTCAAATCGCACCGAAGAGCCCGAGACCTGAGGTGCTCTTGACCTACCGATGAGGTCTTGTTGTGCCTCGCGGACGGAGCGTGGCCTCACCCATCGCATCCCCTCGTCGCTGCAGGAGGTCACATGACCAGGCACCACACCCCCGCGCGCCGCGACCGGTACAAGGCGGTCACGGCCACGGTCACCGGGGCGGTCGCGTTCGGAGCGATCACCGGGACGGGGTACGCCGCCGGCGCGATGTCCCGCGACCACGCCGAGCAGCAGGCGGCCAAGGACGAGGCGGCGACCCAGGCGGCGGCCCAGGCGGCGGCCCAGGCAGCGACCCGGGGCGCGACCCAGTCGGCGCCGGACGCGACCGCCGGGGTCCGGACGGTGCTCAAGCGGCGGCCGCACCGCACCGTGGTGCGCACCGAGGTCGTGCACCGCGTCAGCACGGGGGTGACCGGCGTCGGCACCGGAGGGAGCCTGAGCTACCAGGCCCCCACCAGCAGCGGCTCCTCCTCCTCCTCGGGTGGCTCGGCCCGGCCGGTCCAGCAGCGCGGTCCAGCAGCCGGCCCAGCAACCGGCCCCCCAGCCCGCTCCGGCCTCCCAGCCCGCTCCCAAGCCGGCACCCTCGACGGGCTCCTGAGCAGTGCGGACGCACCCGGTCGGCGGGGACCGGCACCACCGGTTCGAGGCCCTGGGCACCTACGTCCACGTGGCGACGAGCACACCCGCCGCCCTGGCGGACGCCGTCGGCATCGCCCGCACGGTGCTCGATCGCGTGGACAGCACCTGCAGCCGGTTCCGTCGTGACTCCGACCTCTCGCGCGTCAGCGCGCGGGCCGGCCGCTGGGTGCGGGTCGACGACCTGCTGGTGGCCGCCGTGCGCGTGGCCCTGGCCGCGGCCGAGGAGACGGACGGTCTGGTCGACCCCTGTCTGGGCGCCCGGATGGTCTTCCTGGGCTACGACGTGGATCTCGGCACGGTCCGCCGCCACCCGGCCCCCGTCCGGACCGACGGGTCGCCGCACCCTGTCGGTGCCTGGCGCGAGGTGGAGGTCCGCGACGGTGCCGTGCGCATCCCGGCGGGCGTCGCCCTCGACCTGGGGGCCACGGCGAAGGCCTGGGCGGCCGACCTGGTCGCGACCACGATCCACGAGGATCTCGACTGCGGGGTGGTGGTGAGCCTGGGCGGCGACGTCCGGGCCTTCACCGACGGACTGGTCCCCGCCTGGCCGGTGCGCGTCTCCGAGCATCCGGGCGAGTCCTCGGGGAGCTCGCTGTGGGTCGGCGGCGGTGGGCTGGCGACCTCCTCCACCCAGGTGCGCCGCTGGCGCGCCGCAGGCGTGGAGCGCCACCACCTCCTCGACCCGCGGACCGGTCTCCCGGTCGCCGGCCCCTGGCGCACGGTGTCCGCCACAGGACCCACCAGTGTCGCGGCCAACGTGGCCACCACCGCGGCACTGGTGCTCGGCCGGCACGCCGGGTCGTGGCTGGAGGAGCGTGGCGTCGACGCGCGCCTGGTCGGGCAGGACGGAGGGGTCGGGTACACGGGCTCGTGGCCGGTCGAGGACACCGAGACGTCGGGAGCCGTCCATGAGCGGGCAGGAGCTCCCCGATGAGCGCGATCACGGACGGCCCCCTGCTCTGGTTCCTCAACCGCGGCAGCGGCATCACGCTGATGGTGCTCCTCACGCTCAGCACGGTGCTCGGCGTGCTCAGCGCCCGGGAGGGGCGACGCCGCCTGGTCCCGGCGCTGGTCACGCAGTCGCTGCACCGCAACCTGGCGCTGCTCTCGCTGGTGCTGCTGGCGGCACACGTCGGCACCGCCGTGCTGGACACCTTCGTCGACATCCGCTGGTGGCAGGCGCTCTCCCCCGCCGGAGCGAGCTACGAGCCACTGTGGCTGGGGGCCGGGAGCCTCGCTCTGGACCTGATGCTCGTCCTCGTCGTGACCAGCCTGCTGCGGGACCGGATCCCGCACCGGCTCTGGCGCACGGTGCACTGGCTGGGCTACCTCGCCTGGGCGGTGTCGGTGGTCCACGCAGCCGGGATCGGCACCGATGCCGGCACCGCCTGGGGTCGGTGGGTCGGCGGCGGGTGCGTGGGAGCAGTGCTGCTCTCGGTCGCGGTGCGGGCGGGCGCCGACGTACGCCGCCCCGACCCCGGCGGGACCTCAGCGCAGCCCCGGGACCTCGCCTCCGGGATCGTGCGCTGATGCGCCCGGCCCTCGAGGTGGTCGCGGGACCGTGGTTGCTGCGCTCCCCCGCACCCGACCTCCTCACCCATCGGAACACGCACGGGAGCCTGCCCGGCCTCGGGCTCGAGGCGCTGCTGGGCCTCGTGGAGGGCGCCGACGTGCGCGGGCGCGGCGGCGCCGGCTTCCCGTTCGCGACGAAGCTGCGCACGGCCGCCTCCCGCCGCGGCCGGCGACACGTCGTGGTCAACTTCAGCGAGGGCGAGCCCGCCAGCCACAAGGACCTGGCCCTCGCACTCACCCAGCCGCACCTCGTCCTCGACGGTGCCGCGGCGACGGCACGCGCCCTGGGGGTGCGCACGGTCCACCTGGTCCTCCCCGGCGAGCACGCCGACGCCGGCACGTCGGTGCGGACCGCCCTCGCCGAGCGGTCGTCGGAGGACCGGCAGTCGCGGGTGCGCTGGACGCTCCACGTCGCGGGCGGACGGTTCGTCTCCGGGGAGTCCAGCGCCGTCACCGAGCTCATCCACGGTCGGCCCGGGCTGCCGGTGACGACCTGGACGCCCAGCGCCGTGGCCGGCGTACGGGGTCGTCCGACGCTGCTGTCCAACGCCGAGACCTTCGCCCACGTGGCCGCGCTGGTCCTCGACCGGACCGGGGAGTACGCCGCCCTCGGAGCCGCCGGCGAACCGGGCACGAGGCTGCTGACGCTGGCCGGGCGTGACCCGGCGCGGGTGGTCGAGGTGCCGCACGGCACGGCCTGGGCGGACGTGCTCGACGATGCCGAGCTGGGCTCCCCGATCCTCCTGGGTGGCTACCACGGCACCTGGGCCGCGGCCGGAGCGCTCCGCGGCCGCACCGTCTCGGCCGAGCAGCTCGGCGAGGTCGGGCTGGCTCTCGGCGCCGGGGTGGTCCTGCCGCTGCCGCCCCGGGTGTGCCCGCTCGACCGGACGGCCCGCGTCGTGCACTACCTGGCCGGCCAGAGCGCAGGCCGCTGCGGCCCCTGCCTCAACGGGCTGCCCGCGCTCGCCGACGCTTTCCAGCAGCTCGTCGACGGCCGGCGCGGCCCCGCCGTGACGGACCTCGTGCGCTTCGTGGAGGGCCGCGGCGCGTGCGCCCATCCGGACGGCACGGCGCGCCTCCTCCGCTCCACGCTGGACACCTTCGCCGGGGAGGTCGCCCGGCACGCGCACGGCCTCTGCACGGTCGCCCGACGCAGCGGTGCGGCGAGCTGATGCGCGAGCGTCGTCCGCAGCGACTGCTCGTGGACTGGCCCCGGTGCCGCGCCCGGGGCCTGTGCCACGAGCTCCTGCCCGAGGTCGTCGACCTGGACCCCTGGGGCTACCCGGTGGTCGACGGGCACGTGCCGGCGGAGCTCGAGCGCCTCGCCCGGGAGGCCGTCCGTACCTGCCCGGTCTCCGCGCTCCGCCTGACCCGGGAGTGACCGCGGCGTCACCGCGGCGTGACCTCTGGCATGCCCGTCGACGAGACCGCTGGCGTGACCGCTGGCCCGGTCGTCACCCTCGTCCCGGTCGGGCCCGAGGTCACTGACCCGGTGGCGTGTAGCCGACCTCCACGCCCGCTGCCTGGTCGACCTGCTCGGGGGTGAGCAGCGGCGTGGTGCTGATCTTCACCGATCCGGTCTTGTTCACGGTCAGTGCGATCGCGGCCATCCGCGCCTCGTCCGGGACGTCCACGACGATGTAGGCGTCCACGTCGCCCCAGGCGAAGTAGAAGCTCTCCAGGGAGCCGCCGGCCTCGGCCGCCAGCTTCTCGACGACCTCGCGACGGGCCGACCCACCCTTGGCGGCGACGCCCCCGATGCCGTCGGCGCTGTAGTACGCCTTGATCATGTACTTGGGCATGTGTGCGACCTTCCTGCTCCCGGTCCGGACCGCCCGGGCCACCAACTGACGCTACGCAGGATCGGTCGGGTCGCAAGAGGTCGCCGGTCACCAGCACCCGGGGGTCTGGTCCACCCAGGGTCGCGACTGCTCCACCTGCGCAGCGAGGCCCAGGAGGGTCGCCTCGTCGCCCGGAGCGGTGGCGAGCATCACCCCCACGGGGAGCCCCTCGGAAGTCCAGTGGGTGGGCAGCGAGAGGGCGGGGCTGCCGGTGACGTTCCACATCGAGGTGTACGGCGTGAACCGCTTCTGCGCCTCGAAGTCGGCCGCCGGGTCGGCGTCGTCCCGGATCGCCCCGACCGGCAG
The DNA here is from genome assembly GCA_963815595.1 of uncultured Actinomycetota bacterium. Taxonomy (GTDB): domain Bacteria; phylum Actinomycetota; class Actinomycetes; order Propionibacteriales; family Nocardioidaceae; genus Marmoricola. The sequence goes on from CAWFHA010000007.1 coordinate 2,027,990, forward strand.
CGGCGGCGCGGCCAGCGTCGGGGTCAGCACGGCGTCGTACGGCGCGAGTGCGGTCAGCGTCCGGGCGGCGACCCGGCGCAGCTCCCCGATCGCGAGCCCGAACTCCGGGCCGCTGACCCCCGTCCCCCACTCGGAGAGCCACGTGGTCAGCGGGCGCAGCAGCGCGCGCTGGTCGGGGCTGAGCCCGACGTAGGACAGTGCGGTGAGCACGGCCCAGCAGGTCTCGAAGACCGGTACCGCGTCGCGGGGCATCGGCACCTCGATGTCCTCGACCTCGTGACCCAGCGACTCCAGCAGGGCGCTGGCGTCCTCCCAGGCGGCCAGGCAGTCGGGGTCGATCTCGGTTTCGGCGATCACCGGCTCGCTGAACCGGGCGATGCGCAGCCGTCCGGGCTCGCGGTCGCAGGCGGCGAGGAAGGGCTGCTCGTCCTCGGGTGCCCAGAAGGGGTCGCCGACGGCCCGGCCGGCCATCACGTCCAGCAGCGCGGCGGCGTCGCGGACGGTGCGGGCGAGCGAGCCGTTGGTCGCCAGGCCCACCGGGTCGCCGTACGTCGGGGCGCCGGAGATGCGCCCGCGCGACGGCTTGAGGCCGACGACTCCGCAGCAGCTGGCGGGGATCCGGATCGAACCGCCGCCGTCGGAGCCCTGGGCGACCGGGACCAGTCCAGCGGAGACCGCCGCCGCGGCGCCGCCGCTGGAGCCGCCGGCCATCCGGGTGGTGTCCCAGGGCGTCACAGCAGGCGGCGCGCCCTCCGGCTCGGTGTAGCAGGGCGACCCGAACTCGGGGGTGGCCGTCTTGCCCAGGCTGACCAGACCCGCGTCGGCGAGGCGACGGACCACCTCGTCGTCGACGTCGGGCACGTGGTCGGAGAAGGCGGGCGAGCCGAAGGAGGTGCGCACGCCGCGGGTGAGGTTGAGGTCCTTGACCGCGGTCGGCACCCCGGCGAGAGGGCCGTCGTGCTCGTGGGGCGAGCGCGAGCGCGAGGCCAGCCGGGCCTCCTCCGCCGTCACCGTCGCGAACGCCCCGAGCTCGTCGCCCAGCGCGGCGATCCGCTCGAGGTAGTGCTCCACCAGCTCCTCGGAGGACACCTCCCCCGCCCGGATCGCGACCCCCTGCTCCAGCGCGGTCAGGTCGTGCAGCTCACCCATGCGGCGACGCTACTGCGTCATACGAGGTGGTCGCCCCAGCAGCCAGCACGTATGACGTCCGGCGGGTGCGGGCAGGACGTCATACGAGGTGGTCGCCCCAGCAGCCAGCACGTATGACGTCCGGCGGGTGCGGGCAGGACGTCATACGAGGTGGTCGCCCCAGCAGCCAGAACGTATGACGTCCGCACGGGCCGGCAGGGTCAGGCGTCGTGGCGGCGCAGGCCGAAGGTGAGGCCGTCGAGGAGGGCCCGCCAGGACGCCTCGATGACGTTGTGACCCACGCCGACGGTGACCCAGGAGCTCTCCCCGTCGGAGGTCTCGATCAGCACCCGGGTGATCGCGTCGGTGCCGTGGCCCTGGTCGAGGATGCGCACCTTGTAGTCGATCAGCTCGAACTTCACGATCTCGGGGTAGAGCTGCTCGATCGCCTGGCGCAGCGCGTGGTCCAGCGCGTTCACGGGTCCGTTGCCCTCGCCGGTGGTGACGATCCGAGCACCACCCGCGCGGAGCTTGACGGTCGCCTCGGAGATCGCCTCCTCGCCGGGCCGGGTCTCGGTGATCACCCGCCACGACTCGGTCTCGAAGTACGACGGTCGCCCGCCCTCCACCTCCTCGAGCAGGAGCAGCTCGAAGGACGCGTCGGCCGCCTCGAAGGTGAACCCGCCCGACTCCATCTCCTTGACCCGGGCGGTGACCCGCTTGACCAGGTCGGGGTCGAGCTCGAAGCCGAGCTCGCGACCCTTGAGCTCGATCGAGGCCCGGCCGGCCATGTCGGAGACGAGCAGCCGCATGTCGTTGCCGACGCCCTCGGGGTCCATGTGCTGGTAGAGGTTCGGGTCGACCTTGATCGCGCTGGCGTGCAGCCCCGCCTTGTGCGCGAACGCCGAGACGCCGACGTACGGCTGCCGCGACGCGGGCGGGAAGTTGGTCACCTCGGCCACGGCGTGCGCAACCCGCGTCGCCTCCCGCAGCAGCCCCTCGGGCAGCACCTGCCGGCCGACCTTGAGCTCGAGGTTGGCGACGACGCTGACGAGGTCGGCATTGCCGGTGCGCTCGCCGTACCCGTTCAGCGTGCCCTGCACGTGCGACGCCCCGGCGTCGACGGCGGAGAGGGTGTTGGCGACCGCGCAGCCGGTGTCGTTGTGGCAGTGGATGCCCACCCGGCCGCCGGTGCTCGCGACCACGTCGCCCACCACGTCGGCCACCCAGCCCGGCAGCATGCCGCCGTTGGTGTCGCACAGGGCGGCGACGTCGGCACCGGCCTCGAAGGCGGTGCGCAGCACCTCGATGGCGTAGTCGCGGTTGTCGCGGTAGCCGTCGAAGAAGTGCTCGGCGTCGAGGAACACCCGCTGCCCCTCGTTGCGCAGGTGCGTCACGGTGTCGCGGACCATCGCGAGGTTCTCCTCCAGCGTGGTGCGCAGGGCCAGCTCGACGTGCCGGTCGTGGGACTTGGCCACCAGCGTGACCACACCGGCGCCGGAGTCGCGCAGCGCCGCGACCAGCGGGTCGTCGGCGGCGGCCACCCCGGCGCGCCTGGTCGCCCCGAACGCCGCGAGCCGCGCGTGCTGCAGGTCGAGCTCCTCGCGGGCCCGCCGGAAGAACTCGGTGTCCTTGGGGTTCGCACCCGGCCAGCCGCCCTCGATGAACCCGACCCCCAGGCCGTCGATGTGCCGGGCGATGGAGAGCTTGTCGGCGACGGAGAGGTTGAGGCCCTCCTGCTGCGCACCGTCGCGCAGGGTGGTGTCGTAGACGTGGAACAGGTCGCTGGTCATCGGTCCGAACCCTTGGTCGTCGGGGGCGTCTGGCAACAAAAAGACCTCCCGTCGGGGAACAGGAGGTCAGCGCGGCGAGGGACTCGCCGCGCTAGTCGATAATGGTGCTGCGGTGCTGCATGTCCCCGAGTGTGCCACGGATGTCCACGGGTCGGTACGCCGTCCCGCGATCCGGTCGGCCGCCGACTCCCCCGCAGGACCGGGTCAGCGCCGCCAGGGAGCGGTGACCTCCGGCGCCCAGTTGGCACCCGTCGAGAACAGCAGTCCGAAGAGCACCGCGGCCCCCAGCACGCTCATCGCGACGACGAACCAGCCGCCGTACTCCGACCGGGCGGTGCGCGCGAGCACCGGCCGCACCGTCTCGCGCAGCCGTCCCGAGCCCGGTCCCCACCACAGCGCGACCGCGAACCCCACGCCGGCCACCGCCATGGTCGGGGCCAGCGGCTGCTGCATCAGGTAGCCGAGCGAGGCGAGGGCGAGGGCGACCAGCCCGCCGGTGACGACCAGGGCGAGGGCGCCGAGCAGGGCGATCGCCAGGTACCCCGGGCTGGCCAGGGTCGTGGCCGGGACGTCGTACCACCGCGCCCGCCCACGCAGGGCCCGTCGACGTCGGTGCCGCTGCCGGGTCACCGACACGGTGCGCGCGAGGAGCACGACCACAGCGGTCAGGGCGGTGCCGAGGTACGGCGCGTACGCCACGGTGGCGGCGCTCAGCGCGCCGAGGCCCAGCAGCTGGAGGACCTGCTGGGCGGGGCTGCTCTCGCGGGGCGGGTCGACGATCCGTGGAGGCGCCTGGGTGGGCGCGGGTGTGGGCGCCCCGGTGGGCGCCGCGGCGAGCGTGGGCGGGGGCGTCGCGAACGCCGGCGCGGAGGCCGGTGCGGAGGCCGGTGCGGACGCCGGCGCGGAGGTCGGCGCGGAGGTCGGCGCGGAGGGCGCCGCCTGCGTCGGGACCGGCGCGGACACGGGCGCGGAAACGGGGGCCACCGTCGTGGTCTGCGGGAGCTGCTCGGTCACCGCGGTCTCCGGGAGCGGCGCGGGCGCGAACGGCATCGTCCACAGCTCCTGGGCGCTCCCGGCCGCAGGCACCACGGCGACGTGCTCGCGGTGGCGCAGGTCGGTCAGGCTGGCACGCAGCTCGTGCAGCGAGGGGCGCTCGAGGGGTTCGGGCGCCAGGGCGTCGCGGAGCAACGGTCGTAGCCGCTCGTCGAGCGCGGAGAGGTCGTGCTGCCCGCGGCGTACGCGGTCCATGATCGCCATCGCCGGGCCGGTGCCGTACGGCGGGCGCCCGATCGCCGCGAACGCCACCGTGGCGGCCCAGGCGTGCACGTCGGAGGCGGTGCTGGCCTCGTCGCCGTACAGGATCTCCGGGGCGAGGTAGCCCGGCGTGCCCAGCAGGAAGCCGGTCTGGGTCAGGCGCGGGTCCTCGGCGACCCGGGCCAGCCCGAAGTCGATGAGCACCGGCGAGCGCCCCTCCATCAACACGTTGGTGGGCTTGACGTCGCGGTGCAGCACGCCGACCGAGTGCACGGCCAGCAGCGCCTCGGCGAGGCAGTCGGCGAAGTGCAGCAGGTCGGCGCCGGAGACCGGCCCCTCCTCGGCCACGTGGTGGTAGAGCGAGAGACCGGGGACGTAGCGGGTGACGACGTACGGCACCGCACCGTGCGGGTCGGCGTCGAGGATCTCGGCGATCCGGGGGCTGGAGATCCGCTTGAGCGAGCTGACCTCGCGGGCGAGCCGCTCGCGCGCCTCCCGGTCGCCGACGATGTGCGGACGCAGCACCTTCAGCGCCACCCGCCGGCCGTCGGGTGCCTGGGCGAGGTGCACGACCCCCATGCCGCCCTCGCCGATCGGCGCGAGCACCCGGTAGGGGCCGACCGCGGTCGGCCCGGGGTCCTGCTCGGCGGAGGTCGTCACCCGGGCGAGATTACCCGCGTGCCGCCTCCGCGTCGGTGACCGGCTCGGCCCGGTCGAGGTCCTTCCGGTGGTCCCGACAGGAGGCAGGAGTCAGCAGACGCGGTGCATCCAGCCGAAGGTGTCGTCGGCGCGCCCGTACTGGATGTCGACGAGGTCCTGGCGGATGTCCAGGGTCAGCGGACCGGCCTCGTCGGTCGCGGTGCCCGAGACCTCGCCACCGGCCCACTTCAGCGTGCCCACGGGGGTGACGACGGCAGCCGTGCCGCACGCGAAGACCTCGGTGATCTCGCCGCTGCCCACACCCTCGCGCCACTCGTCGATGGAGAGCTTGCGCTCCTCGACCGCGTGGCCCTTCTTCTGGGCCAGCTCGATGATCGCCGAGCGGGTGATGCCCTCGAGGATCGTGCCGGTGGCGGGGGTGACGATGTGGCCGTCGGCGTAGACGAAGTAGAGGTTCATCCCGCCGAGCTCCTCGACGTACTTGCCCTCCGCGACGTCGAGGAAGACCACCTGGTCACAGCCGTGCGCGGTGGCCTCCTGCTGGGCGACGAGCGAGCTGGCGTAGTTGCCGCCCGTCTTGGCGGCACCCATCCCGCCGCGCCCGGCGCGGGTGTACTCCTCGGTCAGCCACAGCGTCAGCGGCTTGATGCCGCCCTTGAAGTAGGCCCCGGCGGGCGAGGCGATCACCATGAAGGTGACGTGCTGGGCCGGACGCACTCCGAGGAAGGCCTCGGAGGCGATCATGAACGGTCGCAGGTAGAGGCTCTTCTCCCCTGCCCCCTCCGGCACCCAGCGCTGGTCGATCTCCACCAGCGCGTCGACGGCCTGCACGAAGTCCCCGGGGTCGAGGACCGGGAAGGCCAGCCGGCCCGACGAGCGCGCCATCCGCTTGGCGTTCTCCTCGGGGCGGAAGGTCCACACCGACCCGTCGTCGTGCCGGTAGGCCTTCATCCCCTCGAAGGTCTCCTGGGCGTAGTGCAGCACCGCGGTCGCCGGGTCCAGGCTGAGCGGCCCGTACGCCGTGATCCGCGCACCGTGCCACCCCTGGTCGGGGGTCCACTCCGAGGTGAACATGTGGTCGGTGAAGTGCGTGCCGAAGCCGGGGTTGGCCAGGATCTCCGCGACCTCGGCGTCGCTCCGCGGGCTGTCCGAGGCAGTGGTGGTGATGTCGAGGTTCATGGGCGAACGCTATCGCTCCCCTACCCGGCGACGCGGGCGGCGATGGCGTCGCCGATCTCGGCGGTGACGACCGGGCTCCCCGGCGTACGGGCGGCGAGCTCGCCGACCACCGCGTCCTCCACGGTGCGGGCCGCCTCGTCGAGACCGAGGTGCTCGAGCATCAGCGCCACCGACAGGATCGCGGCGGTGGGGTCGGCCTTCTGCTGACCGGCGATGTCGGGCGCCGAGCCGTGCACCGGCTCGAACATGCTGGGCGCCGTCCGGTCGGGGTTGACGTTGCCGCTGGCCGCCAGGCCGATGCCGCCGGTGATGGCGGCGGCGAGGTCGGTGACGATGTCGCCGAAGAGGTTGTCGGTGACGATCACGTCGAAGCGGGCGGGATCGGTGACCAGGTGGATCATCGTCGCGTCCACGTGCATGTAGTCGACGGTGACGTCGGGGAACTCCGGAGCCACCTCCTGCACCAGCCGCCACCACACCGCGCCGGCGTGGACGAGGACGTTGGTCTTGTGCACCAGCGTCAGCCTGCCGCGCCGCTTCTGCGCGCGCCGGAAGGCGTCGCGGACGACCCGCTCCACCCCGAAGGCGGTGTTGACCGACACCTCGGTGGCGACCTCGGCGGGGGTGCCCACCCGCAGGGCGCCGCCGTTGCCGGTGTAGGGGCCCTCGGTGCCCTCGCGGACGACGACGAAGTCGACCTCGCCGGGGTCGGCCAGGGGTGAGGCCGCGCCCGGGAAGATCCGCGAGGGACGCAGGTTGACGTAGTGGTCGAGCTCGAAGCGCAGCCGCAGCAGCAGCCCGCGCTCGAGCAGTCCCGGTGGCAGGTTCGGGTCACCGGGCTTCCCACCGACGGCGCCGAGGAGGATCGAGTCGTGCTGACGGATCTCGTCGAGCACGCTGTCCGGGAGCACCTCGCCGGTCGCGAGGTAGCGCTCGGCGCCGAGGTCGTAGCGGGTGGGCTCGAACTTCACCCCGTCGGGGGCGACCTGCTCGAGCACCTTGACCGCCTCGGCAACGACCTCCGGTCCGATCCCGTCGCCCGGGATCACGGCAAGCTTCAGCGTCGTCGGTGGGGGCATCCCGCGATGCTAGTTGTCGTCGGGACGCTGGCCGCCGTTGTCCCGCAGGTCGAGCGAGGCCTGGACGGCCTGCGCGCTGTTGGGGTTGTCGGGGTTGTTCTTGGCCGGGCCCCACTCGGGGTACATCTCGTACATCTGTGTTCAGCTCCTGAGGAAGTGGTCGGACGTGCTGGGGTGACTGGTGAGCACTCCGGAGGAGATGGACCGGCTCGACTGTCCGTGGATCACACGGGAGGAGCTGGTCCGGAAGTAGCGGGTGGAACTTCGTCGTCTCGCTCGCGGAGGTGATGAGAGGCCTGGTGGCGGCGTACGCCGAACTCCGCGGCGAGGTGGCCTATCGAGTCAGGCCCCGCCACGGCGGCAAATAAGTACGAAGTTCCTCCGCATGGTGAGGCCACCGTACGCGCGCTGCCCGGGGCTGTGTCCGCGGGTTGGCGAACTGTCCCACCATGCGAGATGGTTTGTCCGGCGCGGTTCCTGATGCCGGGGTTTGGGACACTCGGGGCATGAGTGCGCCTCCCGAGGTGCCGGCGATCGTGTCGCGGGCCTTCGACGTCTCCCGCCGAGCGGGGTACGTCTCCTTCTGCCGCAACGAGACCGGCCGGCTGCTGGCCACCCTGGCCGCGACCCGGACGGGCACGCTGGCCGAGTTCGGCACCGGGTGCGGGGTGGGTACGGCGTGGCTGCGCTCCGGCGTACGTCCGGGAGCGCACATCCTCTCCGCGGAGCTGGACGCCGACCTGGCGACCGCGGCCCAGGACATCTTCGTCGACGACCCGCAGGTCGAGGTGCTGGCCGCGGACTGGTCGACCCTGCGCAACAAGGGCCCCTACTCGCTGCTGTTCCTGGACCCCTCGGTGCCCCAGGACGCGAGCGTCGACGCGGTCGCCGACCTCGTCGAGCCCGGCGGCATCGTGGTGCTCGACGACTTCGCGCCGTGCGAGCAGTGGCCGCCGATCACGATGGGGCGCGTCGACTCGCTGCGCGAGGGCTGGCTCGACGACTCCCGGTTCGCCGCGGCCGAGGTGATGGTGGCCCCGGACGCCACCGCGATCATCGCCACCCGCCGCTAGCTCGCCGAGCGGGCACTGGGTGTACGCCGTAGGGCGCCGAGCGGGCACTGCGCGCACGCCGTAGGGCGCCGAGCGGGCACTGGGTGTACGCCGTAGGGCGCCGAGCGGGCACTGCACGCACGCCGCAGCGCGCCGAGCGGGCACTGCGTGTACGCCGGCGCGTACATCAACTGCCCGCTCGGCGCACTCAGGCGTGCATCAACTGCCCGCTCGGCGCACTCAGGCGTGCATCAACTGCCCGCTCGGCGGGGTCGGGGTGAGCTCCACGATGAAATGGGGCAGCAGCAGCTGGACCAGCGGTCCGATGGCCAGCGCGTAGAGGACCGTGCCCAGCCCGACGACGCCGCCGAGCACCCAGCCCAGGGCGACCACGAGCACCTCGAGCCCGGTCCGGACGACACGGATCGAGACGCCGGTCCGCCGGTGCAGGCCGGTCATCAGGCCGTCGCGCGGGCCGGGTCCGAACTGCGAGCCGATGTACAGCGCCGTGGCCAGGGCGTTGAGCACGACCCCGCCGGCCATGAGCAGCGCGCGCACCCACAGCGCCTCGGGCGCATCGAGCACGGCCAGGGCGAGGTCGGCGGTGAGCCCGACGAAGAGGGAATTGGTGATCGTGCCCAGTCCCGGCAGCTCGCGCAGCGGGATCCAGAACAGCAGCACCACCACGCTCATCGCGATCACTGCGGTGCCGATGCTGATCGGCAGGTGGATCGCCAGGCCCTGGTGGAGGACGTCCCACGGGGCGTTCCCGAGCGTCGCCCGGATCATCATCGCGAGGGTGATCCCGTAGAGCACCAGGCCACCGGCGAGCTGGGTCAGCCGGCGCGGGAGCCGACCGGCTCGCAGCTGGGCGACCGGGCCCAGCCGGGCGAGCTCGCGCACGCGCCGGGGCGCCACCGTCTCGAGAGTCACGTCACTGGTCATGGGCACCAGTTCACCACCAACTGGTCTGGTCTCACATAGCCAATCGTGCGAAACTGGCCTGCATGACCCGCGTGCTCGCCGCCTCTCGGATAGCCACCCTGCTCGGCGAGTTCGACCGCGCCCCGGCGTACAAGGGCCTCGCCGAGGGTTTGCGCGTGCTGATCACCGACGGCCGGGTCCCGGTCGGCACCCGGCTGCCGAGCGAGCGCGAGCTCACCGACGCGCTCGCGGTCAGCCGCACCACGGTCACCCGTGCGTACGCCGAGCTGCGCGAGCACGGCTTCCTGGTCTCCCGCCAGGGATCGGGCAGCGTCGCCAGCCTGCCCAGCGCCCGAGGTCACCGCAGCGACCACCTGCTCCCACCGGGCGACCTCCCGCTCGACAAGGTCGACCTCACCTGCGCGGCACCGGTGCCCGGTCCGGGGCTGCTGGGCGCCTACGAGCGCGCGACGGCCGCGTTGCCCGGCTACCTCGCCGGCACCGGCTACTACCCCTCCGGGCTCCCCGTCCTCCGCGAGGCCGTCGCCGCGTCGTACGACGCCCGCGGGCTGCCCACCTCGCCGGACCAGGTGATGATCGTGCCCGGGGCCCTGGCCGGGGTGGCGGTCGCAGCGCGGGCCCTGCTCGCCACCGGGGACCGCGCGCTGCTGGAGAGCCCGACCTATCCCAACGCGATCGCCTCCCTCGCGCACTCCGGCGCCCGGCTGGTCGGGGTGGACGTGCCTCCGGACGCGGCTGTCGCCGGCAGCGACGTCGAGGGCCTGGAGGCGACGATCCGGCAGGTGGCCCCGCGGGTGGCCTACCTGGTGCCCGACTTCCACAACCCCACGGCTGCGCTGATGAGCGACGAGGAACGACAGCGGGTGGCCACCGCCCTCGCGCGGACCCGTACCACCGGGCTGATCGACGAGTCGATGGTGATGCTGCCGCTCGACGGGCAGCGGATGCCGGCCCCGTTCGCGGCGTACTCCCCGGACGCGGTCAGCGTCGGCAGCCTGAGCAAGCCCTACTGGGGCGGCCTGCGGATCGGCTGGCTGCGCGTGCCGACGGGGCGTGTGGACGCCTTCTTCCGGGCCCGGCTCAGCCTCGACCTGGGCGCCCCGCTGCTCGAGCAGCTGGTCGCGGTCGAGCTGCTCGAGGCGGGCGACGAGGCGATCGAGCACCGCCGCGAGCAGCTGCGCTCCTCCCGGGACGCGGCGTTGCGGGCGCTCCACGAGCACCTGCCCGACTGGCGGGTCAGCCGGCCGGCGGGCGGCCTGAGCCTGTGGTGCGAGCTGCCGGCCGCGCTCTCCTCGGCGCTGGTGCCGAAGGCGGCCGGGCACGACGTGCTGCTGGCCGCCGGTCCGAGCTTCGCCCCCGAGGGTGGGCTCGACCGGTTCGTCCGGCTGCCGTTCACCACCCCGGCGCACGTCCTCGAGGACGCCGTGGCCCGGCTCGGGCTGGCGTGGCGCGAGACGCTCGCCGACCCCGGGTCCCTGCTGCGCGGCAGCACGCCCGGCATGGTCGCCTGACGATTCGCGGACGCACGCCGTACGACGCCGAGCGGGCACTGGACGCACGCCGTACGACGCCGAGCGGGCACTGGACGCACGCCGTACGACGCCGAGCGGGCACTGGATGCACGCCGCATGTACACGAACTGCCCGCTCGACGCACTCACGCGTACACAAACTGCCCGCTCGACGCACTCACGCGTACACGCACTGCCCGCTCGACGCACCAACCGGGCACCCCACCGGCACCAGGAGTTCACGTCCGTGTCGCAGGAGATGTCCCTGGATCCGGTTGGCTCACCCGCATGCACACCTCTCGGAGAGTCCTCGTCACGACCGGCCTCGTCGCCGGCGCCACCTCGCTCGGCGTACCCGCCCTCGACACCCGTGCCAGCGCCGCGTCCCCGACGCCGCGCACCGACCCGTTCACACTCGGCGTCGCGAGCGGCGACCCGGACCCCGACGGGTTCGTGCTGTGGACGCGACTGGCCACCGACCCGCTGGCCGAGGACGGTCGAGGCGGCATGTCCGGCCGCACCCACACGGTGCAGTGGCAGGTCGCCCTCGACGACCGCTTCCGGCACGTGGTCCGCGCGGGCTCACTGCGGGCCACCGACCGCAGCGCGCACGCGGTCCACGTGGAGGTGGACCGGCTCCGACCCGGGCGGGAGTACTTCTACCGGTTCCGCCTCGGCAGGCATCTCTCCCCCGCCGGCCGCACCCGCACCGCGCCCGACCCGGGCACGCAGCACACCTCCCTGAAGATGGCGGTCGCGTCCTGCTCGCAGTTCGAGCATGGCTGGTTCACGGCGTACCGGCGACTGGCCGAGGACCAGCCCGACCTGGTGCTCCACCTCGGGGACTACCAGTACGAGTACCAGGCCGGCCGGTACGTCGCCCCCCGGGGCAACGTCCGCGACCATCGGGGCCCGGAGACCACGACCCTGGCCGGGTACCGCCAGCGCTACGCGCAGTACCGGACCGACCCCGACCTGCAGGCCGCGCACGCGGTAGCCCCGTGGGCGGTGGTGTTCGACGACCACGAGGTCGACAACAACTGGGCCGACATGGTTCCTGAGGACGAGGAGTCGGTCCCCGGCTTCGCCGAACGGCGTGCCGCCGCGTTCCGGGCGTACTACGAGAACATGCCACTGCGCCGCCGGTCGCTGCCACACGGGCCCGACATCCGCGTCCACCGCCGCCTGCAGTGGGGGCGCCTGGCCAACCTGCACCTGCTCGACACCCGGCAGTACCGCGACGACCAGGCCTGCGGCGACGGGTACCGGGACTGCCCGCCGGCCGCCGACCCGGTGCGCTCGTTGCCCGGCGAACGACAGGAGCGCTGGCTCGCCCGGGGCTTTGCGCACAGCCGCGCGCGGTGGGACGTGCTCGGCCAGCAGGTGTTCTTCGGCCGCCGCGACACGACCCCCACCCCCGACGAGCGGGTGTCGATGGACGCCTGGGACGGCTACCCCGCCTCCCGGGCACGCGTCACCGACGCGTGGCGCCGCGCCGGCGTGCGCAACCCGGTCGTACTCACCGGCGACGTGCACGCGCACTGGGCCTCGGAGGTGCTGCAGGACTTCTCCGCGCCGGACTCCCCGGTCGTCGGGTCGGAGTTCGTGTGCTCCTCGATCACCTCCGGCGGAGACGGGTACGACGAGCCGACCGGGCAGCACCCGTGGGCGGCGTACAACCCCAACCTGCGGTTCTGGACCAACCTGCGCGGCTACCTGAACGCCCGCGTCACCCCCGAGTCGTTCGCCGTGGACTACCGCTGCGTCCCGCGGGTCAGCGTCCCGGACGCCCCGGCGTTCACGCGGGCGAGCTTCGTCCTCGACGACGGGATGCGCGGGATGCGGCAGACCTCCGACAACCCGGTACCGGCCCGGAGGGCGCTGGCCCCGCGCAGCGACGCGCAGAAGATCCGCGACACGCTGGCCGCCGAGTCGCACTGACCCGGCGTACACGCAGTGCCCGCTCGGCGACGTACGGCGTACACGCAGTGCCCGCTCGGCGACGTACGGCGTACACGCAGTGCCCGCTCGGCGGGCTACTCGGTCAGGTCGACCCCGCGGACGGTCTCGGCGTCGATCGCGCCGCGGATCTCCTCGAGCACGTCTGCGGGGACCGGGGAGTCCACCGAGAGCGCCACCAGGGCCTGACCGCCCTTGGCGTTGCGGGAGACCTGCATCCCGGCGATGTTGACCTCGGCGTCGCCGAGGATGCGGCCGACGGTGCCGACCATGCCCGGGCGGTCCTCGTAGGTGAGGAACGCGAGGTGGTCGGTGGGCTCGAGGTCCACCACGAAGTCGTTGACCTCGACCAGTCGCTCCTTCTGGGCCAGGCCGATCAGCGTCCCCGAGACCGAGACCCGGGACCCGTCCGCCAGCGTGCCGCGCAGGGTGATCAGGTTGCGGTGGTCGGGGCTCTCCGGGTCGGTGACCAGGCGCACCTCGGTCCCCCGCTCGGCCGCGAGCAGCGGGGCGTTCACGTAGGACACGTGGTCCTCGACGATGTCGGCGAAGACACCCTTGAGGGCGGCGAGCTCGAAGACCTTGACGTCGTACTCCGTGATCTCCCCGCGCACCTCGACGTCGAGCTGCTGGGCCACCTCGCCGGCCAGGGCGGTGAAGATCCGGCCGAGCTTCTCCACCAGCGGGATGCCGGGCCGGACGTCCTCGGCGATCACGCCGCCCTGCACGTTGACCGCGTCGGGGACCAGCTCGCCGGACAGCGCGAGCCGCACCGACCGGGCCACGGCGATGCCGGCCTTCTCCTGCGCCTCCTCGGTGGAGGCACCGAGGTGGGGGGTGGCGACGACGTTCTCGAGCTCGAAGAGCGGCGAGTCCGTGCACGGCTCCTCGGCGAAGACGTCGAGGCCGGCGCCGGCGATCCGGCCCGTCTTCAGCGCGTCGTGGAGCGCCTTCTCCTCGACGATGCCGCCGCGGGCGGCGTTGACGATCACGAGACCGGGACGGGCCCGGGCGAACTCGTCGGCGCCGATCAGACCCGTGGTCTCCGGCGTGCGCGGCAGGTGGACGCTGATGAAGTCCGACTCCGACATCAGCTCCTCCAGGCCGACCATGCGCACGCCCATCTGAGCGGCGCGCCCCGCCTGCACGTAGGGGTCGTAGGCGATCACGTCCATCCCGAACGCGCTGAGCCGGTGGGCCACCAGGACCCCGATCCGGCCCAGGCCCACGATGCCCACGGTCTTCTCGTAGAGCTCGATGCCGGTGTAGCGGCTGCGCTTCCACTCCCCGCGGGTCAGGGCGGCGTGCGCCGGGCTGATGTGCCGGGCCGCGGCGAGCAGCAGCCCCACGGCGAGCTCGGCGGCGCTGACGATGTTGGAGGTCGGCGCGTTGACCACGAGTACGCCGCCCTGGGTCGCGGCCTTGACGTCGACGTTGTCCAGGCCCACCCCCGCTCGAGCGACGACCTTGAGCCGCCGCGCGGCCGCGAGCACCTCGCCGTCGACCTTGGTCGCCGACCGCACCAGGATCGCGTCCGCCTCGCCCACCGCGCGGAGGAGGTCCTCACGGTCGGCGCCGTCACAGTGGCGCACCTCGAAGTCGGGGCCCAGCGCCTCGACGGTGGCGGGGCTCAGCTCTTCGGCGATCAGTACGACGGGCTTGCTCACAGCGGTGTCCTCACAAGGTCGGTCGGGAGGGAGACTGACCCGCCGCCGGGCGGGCCGCGCGCACGACGCTGTGCCGGTTCGCCACCCTACCCGCTGCGACGAGCGGTGGACCGTCGTACCGGACCGCTCAGCCGCCGGCCTCGGGCGGCGGGCGGCCGTCCCCGGGCGGCCACACGTACGGCAGGTCGTCGGGGACGTCGGGGAAGACCTGACGGTAGGTCCCCGGGTCCTTGCGGACCAGCGCCGAGCGGTGGCTGCGGTGGAAGTCCTCGTCACCGAGCCAGTCGGGCAGGGCTCCGGCCTCGGCGAGCTCGGCCTGGCTGCGCACCTCGGTGACCCCGACCTCGGCCAGCTCCCGGCCGATCGACGCAGCACAGGTGTCGCCGAAGCCGGCCTCGACCCACACCTCGCAACACGTGAACGCATACCGCCCGAGGGCCTCGACCGAGCCGGACCACATCTTCACCGCCGGGTGGTGCCGCCAGCCGTAGCCCGGCACGGTGAGCCCGCGGAGCACCTGGAGGCACTCGACGCGCTGCTTGCCCAGCCGCTTGGCGTCCAGGACCCGCGCCGACCGCTCGAAGTCGGCGTACGGGAGGAACGTCTGCACGCGGCCTGTCTACCAGCGATCCCCACAGCGGCGGCCCGACGCTCGAGACGCGACGGCCCAAGATCCCCGCATCCGCGAACGCGGTGTCCGGGGTGTCGGCCACCGGCATGGCGCCGGTGGCCGACCGGGGGGTGGTGAAGGACCCAGCGCGGTCGAGGCGCTGGGCCCTTCGGGTTGACCGGAGAACGGTGACCTTCCGATCGATCGTTCTCCACGCCGGTCCTGGTGGACAGTCACCGTGCTCACCACAGTCGGGTCGCCCCGACGGCTGGACCGTGCGCTTCGAACGATTTGCTTGCCCGGAGGGAGGGCATCTTGCTCAGCCCGGAGGGTGGGCTGGGATGATTTCTACGGCCGCACGAGGGCTGCCCGCAAGGGGGTTTCGCCATCTGTCTCAGGGGAATCTCGTCGCACGGCGTGTCGTCCACAGCCGCTCGGCGCCGCTCCACAGAACTGACCACGGATCCACAGACAAATCGACCACCTGTGGAGAAGCGGTCTACTTTCAGGTCGCGCACCCGTCCGGGCCGCAGGACGGTGCGGAGCCGCCGACCCCGACCTGCTGGAGGACGGGGTGCGCCTCGGACCAGGCCTTCTCCAGCACCTGGCTGAACACCGCGGCGGGCTGGGCGCCGGGGATCCCGTAGGTGCGGTCGACGACGAAGAACGGCACGCCTTCGGCACCCAGGGCGACGGCCTCCCGGATGTCGCGCTCGACGGCATCGGCGTACCGGTCGCCGGCGAGGACGTCCTCGATGCCCCCGTCGGAGACGCCGGCCCGCTGCGCCGTACGCCGCAGCACGTCGTGGTCCGCGACGTTCTCGGCCCGCACGAAGTACGCCGCGAGCAGCTCCTCCTTCAACGCCGACTGCCGGGCGGGGCCGCCCTCCTCGAGGGCGAGGTGCAGCAGCCGGTGGGCGTCCACCGTGCTGGCACGCTGCGCCCGGGAGAGGCGGAACAGGACGCCCTCCTCGGCGGCGGCGGCCTCCATCCGGTCGATCATCTGCTGACCGGCGGACGCTCCGCCGCCGTACTTGGCACCGAGGTGCTCGGCCATCGACTCCCCGGTGGGGACGGGCGGGGCCGCAGGGTCCAGCAGGAAGGAGCGGTAGACGATCTCCACCTCCTCGGCGTGCTCGAAGGAGGCGAGCGCGCTCTCCAGGCGGCGCTTGCCGATGTAGCACCAGGGGCAGGCGATGTCGGACCAGATCTCGATTCTCACATCGGCACCAACAGACCGCCGAGCGCGAGTGTTCCCGGTGCCGGCCTCGGCGTGGTGCGGGACCTCAGCGCGGGACCCTGGTCCGCCGGGGTGCGAACCGGCGGCCGCGCGCGGCCACCAGACCGCCGATCGCACCGCCGAGGTGCGCCTGCCAGGAGACCCCCACCGCCGTCGGCAGCACGCCCCACAGGGCGCCGCCGTAGAGCAGGAAGACGAGTACGCCGAGCGCGATCTGGCCCGGGCTGCGCGTGTAGAACCCGCGCGCCAGCAGGTAGGTCAGCCAGCCGAAGACGATGCCGCTGGCCCCCAGGGTCAGCGACATGGGAGGCGCCAGCAGCCAGACCGTGAGCCCGGAGACCAGCACCACGATGACGGTGGTGCCCAGCCACGTGCGCCAGCCGTCGAGCAGCACGAGCACGCCGAGCACGAAGAGCGGCACGGTGTTGGACATCAGGTGGGCGAAGCCGATGTGCAGCCAGGGTGCGAGGACGATGCCGAGCAGGCCGTCCTCGGTGCGGGGGCGGATGCCGTAGGCGTCCAGCGCGTTGCCGCTGGCCTGGTCGAGCCCCTCGAGCAGCCACATCGCCGCCACCATGCCGGCCATCGCCAGCGAGGCCGTCAGGACGCCGGTGACGACGTCGCGCGGCCGACTCTGCGAGGTGCTCATCCCACCAGTGTCGGGGACCGGGCCAAGTTCTGGCCCGGCCGCGGTCCCCGTCCCGGTGGTCGGGTCAGCGTGCGGAGGAGCCCTCGACGTAGTCGGAGTCGTGGCTCTTCACCCAGGCCATCAGCTTGCGCAGCTCGCGCCCGGTCTCCTCGATCGGGTGCTGCTCGCCCTTGGCACGCAGCTCCTTGAACTCCTTCGCACCGTTGTCCTGGTCGTCGATGAACCGCTGGGCGAAGCTGCCGTTGGTGATGTCCTCGAGGACGGCCACCATGTTCTCCTTCACGTGCGGGTCGATGACCCGCGGGCCGGAGACGTAGTCGCCGTACTCGGCGGTGTCGGAGACCGACCAGCGCTGCTTGGCGATGCCGCCCTCGTACATGAGGTCGACGATCAGCTTCAGCTCGTGCAGGCACTCGAAGTAGGCGACCTCGGGCTGGTAGCCCGCCTCGGTGAGGACCTCGAAGCCGTACTGGACGAGCTGGCTGGCACCGCCGCAGAGCACGGCCTGCTCACCGAACAGGTCGGTCTCGGTCTCCTCGGTGAACGTGGTCTTGATGCCGCCCGCGCGCAGGCCGCCGATGGCCTTGGCGTAGGAGAGGGCGAGGTCCCAGGTCTTGCCGGACTCGTCCTTCTCGACCGCGACGAGCACGGGTACGCCGCGTCCGTCGACGTACTCGCGGCGGACCAGGTGGCCCGGACCCTTGGGGGCGACCATGAACACGTCGACGCCCTCGGGCGGGGTGATGTAGCCGAAGCGGATGTTGAACCCGTGGCCGAAGACCAGGGTGTCCCCCGGGGCGATGTTGGGCTCGACCGACTCGGCGTACAGGGTGCGCTGGACGTGGTCGGGGGCCAGGATGACGATGACGTCGGCCTCCTCCACGGCCTCGGCCGGGGTGAGCACGCGCAGTCCCTCGGCCTCGGCCTTGGCGCGGCTCTTCGAGCCCTCGGGCAGCCCGATGCGCACGTCCACGCCGGAGTCGCGCAGGGACAGCGAGTGCGCGTGACCCTGGCTGCCGTAGCCGAGCACGGCCACGTTCTTGCCCTGGATCAGGGACAGGTCGGCGTCGTCGTCGTAGAACATCTCAGCCACGGGGGCTCTCCTTCAGGGTTGTCGATCGCATGGTCGATGGGAACAAATCGGATGGGTTGACGGGTGAGTCATGCAGCGGGCGGGTGAAGCATCACCCGTCAGGGGCTGGTTTCCCCGGGCGCCCGGGGAAACCGACGTCGAACCAGCCCCTCACCCCGGCACCGCCGCCGGCACGGGGACCGCGACCGGGCGCAGGGTGCGCTCGGTGATGGAGCGGCTGCCGCGGCCGATGGCGACCATGCCGGACTGGACGAGCTCGCGGATGCCGAAGGGCTCGAGGACGGCGAGGAAGTCCTTGAGCTTGGCGGCGTTGCCGGTGACCTCGATGGTGACCGCGTCGGGGGCGACGTCGACGACCTTGGCGCGGAAGAGCTGCACGGCGTCGAGCACCTGGCCACGGGAGTCGGCATCGGCCTTGACCTTGACCAGCAGCAGCTCGCGCTCGACGGCGTCGCGGTTGTCGAGCTCGACGATCTTGATCACCTCGACCAGCTTGTTCAGCTGCTTGGTGACCTGCTCCAGCGGCGACCCCTCGACGCCGACCACGATCGTCATCCGGGAGATCTCCGGGTGCTCGGTCGGACCCACCGCCAGGGAGTCGATGTTGTAGCCGCGGCGGCTGAACAGCCCCGCGATGCGGGCCAGCACACCTGGCTTGTTCTCGACCAGGACGCTCAGGGTGTGGGTGCTCATCGGACGGAGCCTCCGCAGGTCGGTGAGGTGCTCACAGGTCGTCCTCCTCGAACTCGGGCGCCAGGTCCCGGGCGTACTTGATGTCGTCGTTGGAGGTGCCGGCGGCGACCATCGGCCAGACCATCGCGTCGCGCTCGACGCGGAAGTCGACCACCACCGGCACGTCGTTGATCTCCATCGCCTTCTCGATCGTGGCGTCCACGTCGCCGGGGCTGTCGCAGGCCAGGCCGACCGCGCCGTACGCCTCGGCCAGCTTGACGAAGTCCGGCACCCGCTTGGAGTCGAGGTCGGTGCTGGAGTAGCGCCCCTCGTAGAACAGGGTCTGCCACTGCCGCACCATGCCGAGCGACTCGTTGTTGATGATCGCCACCTTGATCGGGATGCCCTCGATCGAGCAGGTGGCGAGCTCCTGGTTGGTCATCTGGAAGCAGCCGTCGCCGTCGATCGCCCACACGGTGGTGTCGGGCCGACCGACCTTGGCCCCCATCGCGGCCGGTACGGCGAAGCCCATCGTGCCCAGTCCGCCGGAGTTGATCCAGGTGTTCGGGTGCTCGTACTGGACGAAGTGGGTGGCCCACATCTGGTGCTGGCCCACGCCGGAGACGTAGATGGACTCGGGGCCCGCGATCTCGCCCAGCCGCTGGATCACGTACTGCGGCGCCAGGCCCTCGGCGGGCGCGTCGTACCCGAGCGGGTACTGCTGCTTGACCCCGGCGAGGAACTTCACCCAGCCCTCGTAGTCGCCGGTGTTGCCCTGGGTCTGCTCGGCCTGGAGGGCGACGACCAGGTCGGCGATCACCTCGCGGGCGTCGCCGACGATGGGCACGTCGGCGACGCGGTTCTTGCCGATCTCCGCCGGGTCGATGTCGGCGTGGATGACCTTGGCGCCGGGGGCGAACGAGTCGAGGTTGCCGGTGACCCGGTCGTCGAAGCGGGCGCCGAGGCTGATGAGCAGGTCGCTCTTCTGCAGCGCGGCCACCGCGGCGACGGTGCCGTGCATCCCGGGCATGCCGAGGTGCTGGGGGTGGCTGTCGGGGAAGGCGCCGCGGGCCATCAGCGTGGTCACCACCGGGATGCCGGTGAGCTCGGCGAGCATCCTCAGCTCGCGGTGGGCGCGGGAGCGGATCACGCCGCCTCCGACGTAGAGCACCGGACGGCGCGACTCCAGCAGCAGCCGGGTGGCCTCCCGGATCTGCTTGGAGTGCGGGCGGGTCACCGGCCGGTAGCCGGGCAGGTGCAGCTCGGTGGGCCAGGCGAACGTGGTCTGCGCCTGGAGCGCGGACTTCGCCACGTCGACGAGCACCGGACCGGGACGCCCGGTGGAGGCGATGTAGAAGGCCTCGGCGATCACCCGGGGGATCTCGGCGGGGTCGGTGACCAGGAAGTTGTGCTTGGTGATCGGCATCGTGATGCCGCGGATGTCGGCCTCCTGGAAGGCGTCGGTGCCGATCATGCTCGCGCCGACCTGGCCGGTCACCGCGACCATCGGCACCGAGTCCATGTGCGCGTCGGCGAGGGGCGTGACCAGGTTGGTGGCGCCCGGCCCACTGGTCGCCATGCAGACGCCGACCTTGCCGGTGGCCACGGCGTACCCCTGGGCCGCGTGTCCGGCACCCTGCTCGTGACGGACCAGGATGTGTCGGATCCGGCTGTCGAAGAGGGGGTCGTACGCCGGCAGGATCGCGCCCCCGGGGATCCCGAAGATGTTCTCGGCGCCCGCGTTCTCCAGCGACCTGATCAGGCTCTGGGCACCGGTGATCGTGCCGGCGGCCTCGTGCGGCATCATCGCCGGGCCCTTGACCGCCTTCTGCTCCGTCATCTCTCCATCTTCCCCTGTGTCGTCTGCGTGCCGTCCGGGCCTCGTCCGCCCAACAAAAAACCCCTCGAGCCGTAGAGGCTGACGAGGGGTCGACGCGCGGGCGTGAGGCCGGGGCCTCAGCTCACGCGTCGCGTGCGTACGAGAATCTCCAAACGCATGGGCACAGCATGCCCCTCGCGCCCGACGGCGCTCAACTCAGTGTGCCACTCGTCCCGAATAGTGGGATGTCGGTCCCACCATGTGTCAGTCGCGGGCCTGCCAGGTGCACAGGCAGCCCCGGTTGCCGTCGGCGTCCTCGAGCACCCAGAAGGCGGGCGCACGCTCGTCGTCGACCAACCGTCCTCCGGCGGCCAGCACCGCCTCGAGCCGCGACTCGACGACGTCGTGCGGCACGCTGACGTCGAGGTGCCAGCGCTGCCGGCCGGGGGCGGCGGAGTCGGTGGCCTGGAACCACACGCTCGGGGTCCGGTCCGCCGGGTCGACCAGGTCGTCCTCGACGTGCCGCTCGTAGCCGAGCATCGCCTGCCAGAACGGCCGCACCCGGGAGAGGTCCGGGGTGTCCAGCGCGAGCTCGACCACGTCGGGGGCGTGCTCGGTCGGCTCCACCCCGGCGTCCGCAGCCAGCCCGCTGATCGTCCGTGCCAGGCGGAGGTCGCGCCGGGTGATCGCGTCGACGTCGTGGCTCTTCAGCGAGACCGTGACGTGGGGGTAGCGCAGGTCGACGTCGGGATGGTGGTTGACGGCGTCGGCCGCCTCGGCGATGCGGGAGACCAGCGCGGCGCCGGTGCTGAAGTCGCCGGTCGCGTAGCGCACCGTCAACCGGTCGAGGACCTTGCGCCAGCCCTCGAGCCCCTCGTCGTGGATCTCCTGACCGCGCAGGGCCTGCTTGTCCTGGTCGTTCATCGCTGCTCCTCGGTGATCAGCGGCCGGCGCTGCCGGCCGTGGTGGTCGAAGTTCGCCGGGTCCAGCCAGCGCTCGTACGCCGCGCGCAGCCGCGGCCACTCCTCCTCGGTGACGGAGTACCAGGCGGTGTCACGGTTGCGGCCCTTGTAGACCACCGCCCGGCGGAACACCCCCTCGAAGGTGAACCCCAGCCGGGTGGCGGCCCGGCGGGACGGTGCGTTGAGGGAGTCACACTTCCATTCGTACCGCCTGACACCGACGACGTCGAAGGCGTGGGCCGCCATCAGGTACATCGCCTCGGTCGCCGCGGTCGTCCGCTGCAGCGCGGCCGAGAAGGTGATGCTGCCGACCTCGGCGGTGGCGTTGCCGTGGTCGATCCGCATCCAGCACGCGATCCCCACCGGGCGCCACGACGCCGCCGCGTCCTGGTCGGGGGCATGATCGGGGGCCTGGTCGGGGACCAGGACGGCCAGCGGCGCCTGGGCCGGCGCGGCGCGCAGCGTCTCGACGTACGCCGCGAGGCCGGAGCGGTCGGCGAACGGGCCGTCGGACAGGTAGGTCCAGGTCTGCGGCGGCGAGTCGAGACACAGGGCGTCGTACAGCCCGTCCACGTGGCCGTCGTCGAGCGGCTCGAGCCGGCACGTGCGCCCCGTCAACGTGACCGGGGACAGCCGTGGTCGCGGCGGCAGCTCGACGGGGTCCCCGACGGGTTGCCCGTACTCGTTCGTGCGGGTCACGGCCCCACGCTAGTGGTGCTGGTCCCTGCCGGCCGGGCCATGGCGGGGCAGCACCCCGAGGACCACACTCGATCCATGACACCGGATCCCGACCCGTCCGACCGGGGACCCGCCTACGCCGAGCCCCTCGACCGCGCGCACCACCACGCGCGGACCTGGCTCGACAGTCTGGCCGGTCGCCCCGTGCCCGCCTCGTCCGACGCCGACGCGGTGGCAACCGCACTCGGACGCGAGCTGCCCGACGAGGCGACCCCGGCGGTCGAGGTGGTCGACCTGCTGGCTCGTGCCTGCGAGCCCGGGCTGGTGGCGATGCCCTCCGGCCGCTTCTTCGGCTTCGTGGTCGGCGGCAGCCAGCCGGCCGCCCTCGCCGCGGACTGGGTCGTCAGCGCCTGGGACCAGAACGCGGCCATGCGCCTGGTCACGCCCGCCACGGCCGCGGTCGAGGAGGTCGCCGCGGCCTGGGTGCTCGACCTGCTCGGCCTGCCACCGGAGAGCGGCGTGGGGTTCGTCACCGGCGCCACCATGGCCAGCTTCACCGGGCTCGCGGCCGGGCGGGACGCGTTGCTCCGCGCCGCGGGGGCTGACCCCGCCCTGGGTCTCGCCGGCGGACCCCCGATCCGGGTGGTCGCCGGCCGGGAGCGGCACACCGCGGTGGACCTGGCCCTGCGCTACCTCGGCCTGCCCGCCGCGACGTTGGCGGACGTCGACGCACAGGGCCGGATCCGCCCTGACCACCTGAGCCGCATCCTGGCCTCGCAACCCGACCGGCCGACGTTGGTGGTGCTGCAGGCCGGCAACGTGCACTCCGGGTCCTTCGACCCGTTCGAGGAGTGCATCGCGGTGGCCCACGAGCACGGCGCCTGGGTCCACGTGGACGGCGCCTTCGGCCTGTGGGCGGGGGCCTCGCCGGGGACTCGCCATCTGACCGAGGGCGTCGACCTCGCCGACTCGTGGGCCACCGACGCCCACAAGACGCTCAACGTCCCCTACGACTGCGGGATCGTGGCGGTGCGCGACGCCTCCGCCCTGCACGCCGCCGTCGGGGTCCGCGGCGACTACCTGATCCTCGACGCCCGCGACCCGGTCGACAACGTCCCGGAGATGTCGCGTCGCGCACGCGGCATCCCGGTGTGGGCCGCGCTGCGAGCATCGGGCCGCCGGGGGGTGGCCGACCTGGTCGACCGGCTCTGCGGGCACGCGCAGACCTTCGCGGCGGCCGCGGCCGAGCTGCCGGGTGCGGAGGTGCTCAACGACGTGGTCTTCACCCAGGTCTGTGTCTCCTTCGGCGACGACGCCCGCACCGAGCAGGTGGTCCAGCGGCTGCTCTCCGACGGCTCGACCTGGATGAGCGGGTCGCGGTGGCGGGACCGGGCCGTGCTCCGCATCGCGGTGAGCAACGCCGGGACGACGGGGCACGACGTGGCGGTGGCGGTCGAGGCCCTACGGCGCGCGTCCGGCGCGTAGCCTTGAGGAGGTGAGGAGGTCCGGTGTCGTCTGAGTCAGCGTTGGTGAGGCTGGTCCGTGAGTCGGTGATCGGCGAGGACCACGTGATGCGCACGCCGTACGGCGAGCGCCGGGTGACCTACGCCGACTACACCGCGTCGGGACGGGCGCTGAGCTTCATCGAGGACTTCATCCGCGAGGAGGTCCTGCCGAGCTACGCCAACACCCACACCGAGTCCAGCGGCACCGGCCTGCAGACCACACGGCTGCGCGAGGACGCGCGCCGGATCATCCACGACGCCGTCGGGGGCGACGACGAGACCGTGGTGATCTTCGCGGGCTCCGGCACGACCGGCGCGGTGTCCAAGCTGATCGGCGTGCTGGGGCTGCGGGTGCCCTCGGCGATGGAGGACCGCTACCACCTGACCCAGCACATCCCGGCCGAGGACCGGCCGGTGGTGTTCATCGGCCCCTACGAGCACCACTCCAACGAGATCCCCTGGCGGGAGTCGATCGCCGACGTCGTGACGATCCCGCAGGACAGCGACGGCCACATCGACCTCGACGCGCTCCGGGCGGCGCTGGAGCAGTACGCCGACCGGCCGCTGCGGATCGGGTCGTTCTCAGCCGCCTCCAACGTCACCGGCATCGTGTCGAACACGGTGGCCGTGGCCACGATCCTGCACGAGCACGGCGCGTTGTCGTTCTGGGACTTCGCGGCGGCGGCGCCGTACACCGAGATCGAGATGTGTCCCGAGCGGGACACCAACCCGCTCGCCTACAAGGACGCGCTCTTCCTCTCGCCGCACAAGTTCATCGGCGGCCCGTCCACGCCCGGCGTCCTGGTCGCCCGGCGGGAGCTGTTCGCCAACCGTGTGCCCGACGTGCCCGGAGGCGGGACCGTCGCCTACGTCAACGACGAGGACCACGCCTACCTGCCCGACCCCGAGCACCGCGAGGAGGGTGGCACGCCGGCGATCATCGAGTCGGTGCGTGCCGGGCTGGTCTTCCAGCTCAAGGAAGCGGTCGGCGTGGAGACGATCCGGGCCGCCGAGGAGCGGCTGCTGTCGCGCGCCGTGACGGCATGGCACGAGGAGCCAGCGATCGAGATCCTCGGCAACCTCGACGCCGACCGGCTCTCGATCGTGTCCTTCGTGGTGCGGGCACCGTCGGGCCGCTACCTGCACCACAACTTCGTCGTGGCGCTGCTCAACGACCTGTTCGGCATCCAGTCCCGAGGCGGCTGCTCCTGTGCGGGGCCGTACGGGCACCGGCTGCTCGGCATCGACCTCGAGCGCAGCCACGAGTTCGAGCGGGAGATCACCGGCGGGTGCGAGGGGATCAAGCCGGGCTGGGTGCGGGTGAACTTCAACTACTTCCTCTCCGACACCGTGGCCGACTACGTCATCGAGGCGGTGCGGCTCGTCGCCCGCGACGGGTGGCGGCTGCTCGGCGACTACCACTTCGAGTCCGCCACCGGCCTGTGGACCCATCGTGGGGGTGTGGTCGAGCCGCCGCTGCGACTCGGTGCGATCAGCTACGACGAGACCGGGATGCACGCGCCGACCTCCCGTCTCACCGGCGACGAGTCCCTGCTCGGCCAGCACCTCAGCGACGGCGCGAAGATCCTCGCCGAGGCTCCCGAGCCCGACCTCACTCCCCCGGCCAGCCTCAGCAGCGACTTCGAGCACCTGCGCTGGTTCGACCTCCCGGCGGCGTCGGTCCAGTAGCGACCCGGGACGTCATACGACCTGGTCGCCCCGGCAGCCAACTCGTATGACGTCCCGCGCGCGGGACCCGGACGTCATACGAAGTGGTCGCCCAGACAGCCAACTCGTATGACGTCCTACGCGCGACGCCGGGAGCGGAGCACCAGGGCGAGGCCGGCCATGGCGAGCAGGGCGCCGAGGGGGAGCAGCCACAGTCGGGGACCACCCGTGTCGGGCAGGGCGGTGGTCGCGGTCCCGAACGAGGCGGAGGTCGAGGTGGGCGCCTTCACCGTCGCGCTCGAGGTGTCGGTCACGGGAGCCGCCACCCAGCCACCGGTGACCGCAGCAGTGTTGCGCACGGTCTCACCGGAGGAGACCGTGAGCTCGGTGACCAGCCGGACCGTCGCGCTCTCCTCGACCGCGAGCGAGCCCTCGTGCGTGCAGGTGACCACCTGGCCGGCCTGGTCGCAGTCCCAACCGGGCCCGGAGGCACGCAGGTAGGTCAGCTCCGCCGGCAACCGGTCGGTCACCACGACGGGGTCGACGGTGGCGCTGGGCCCGTGGCTGGTGACCTGCAGGCGCCAGGTCACCGACCTGCCGACCTGCGAGTCCACCGCCTTCTCCAGCGTCAGGTCCATGGTCGGGGTGACCGGGGCGACGTCGGTGCTGCTGTTGTTCTCCTGGTCGGTCTCGGCGGTCTCGCTGCCGACCGTGGCGGTGTTGGTCAGCGACGGGTAGGCGCCGGGCCCGACGTTCACCACGACCCCGATCACGCTGGTCGACGAGGCGACCATTCCCGCACGGGTGCAGGTGATGGTCTCGACCAGGCCCGCACAGGTCCAGCCGTCCCCGGACGCCTCCACGTAGGACAACCCCGCGGGAAGCGCGTCGGTCACCGTCACCGTGCCCGGGACCTCGGTCGGCCCCTGGTTGGTGACGGTGAGCTCGTAGCTCCCGGTCTCCCCCACCACCAGCTCGCCGACGTGCTCCTTGACGACGGCCAGGTCGGCCAGGGCCGGCACCTCGAGCTCGTCGGAGGAGGCGTTGTCGTCGCGGTCGACCTCGGGGGTCTCGGTCGTCACGGTGGCGGTGTTGGTGACACCGGGGTAGGCGCCCGGCAGCACGGTGGCGAGCACGTGGACCGGGTCCGCCGTGGCGTCCGGGGCCAGCGACCCGTCGTACGCGCAGGCCACGGTTGCGGCGGCGGCGTCGTACGAGCACGTCCACGCCGTGCCGCCGTCGACCGAGTCGAACCGCAGCCCGGCAGGCAGCGCATCGGTCAGCACAACGCTGCGGGCCGTGGACGGGCCGTCGTTGCGCACGACCAGGGCGAAGTCCACCTGTGAGCCGATCGTGCTGGCGCCGGTGTGCGACTTGAGCACGGAGAGGTCGGCGAGGCGGCCCACGAAGACCGTGGCCTCGTCGTGGTCGTTCGCCGGCGTCGGGTCCGTCGTCTGCGAGGACACCTCGGCGTGGTTGGTCGCCTCACCGGTGTCGGCGCCGGCGGCGACCTGGACCCGGATGGTCAGCGTCGCAGCGCTCGCGCCCGCCGCGAGGTCGCCGGCCAGGGAGCAGGTCACCTCCTGGTGCACGGCCGCGCAGTCCCAGCCGCCCTGGGCGGAGAGGTAGCCCTGCCCCGCCGGGAGCGTGTCCACGACGACGAGCGGGCCGACCGCGTCGGACGGACCGGCGTTGCGCACGTCGAGGGTGTACGTCGTGCTCGTGCCCGCGGTCACCGAGACGTCGCCGACATGGCGCTTGGTCAGCACCAGGTCGGCGCGCGCGATGACGCCGACCGTGACCGAGGCGTGGTCGTCCGAGGTGTCGTTGCCGGCCGTCGTCGTGGTCACGTCCGCGGCGTTGGCCAGCTCGGTGCCGTCGGGGGTCGCACTGTCCACACGGACCACGACGTCGATCCGCGAGCTCGCGCCCGCCGCCAGGGTGGCCCGGGTGCAGGTGATCGTGTCCCGGTCACAGGTCCACCCCGAGCCGGAGATGCTGACCAACGTCATCTCGTCGGGCAGGGTGTCGGTGACCGAGACGCCGTCGGCGTCCGAGGGCCCGTCGTTGTGCACGTCGAGGGCGAACGACGTCTGCTCGCCTGCCCGCACCGGGTCGTCGCCCGTCACCGTCTTGGTGATGCTGACATCGGCGCGGTCCACCACCACGGTGGGGTCACTGGCGCCGTCGTTGGTCGGGTCGGGGTCGTCGGGCCCGGACACGGACGCGCGGTTCACCAGGGTGGCCGGGCCGGCCGAGGGATCCACCGCCGCGACGACGGTGAGGGTGTAGCTGGCCCCCACGGCCAGGGCCTTCTTCCGGGTGTGGGTGGCCGGTCCCGCGCTGCAGTCGACGTCGTCGATGGTCACGCAGGTCATGCCCGCGGGCAGCGTGTCCGTGACCTCGATGGGTCCGACGCTGACCGACGGTCCCCGGTTCGTGACGGTCACCGAGTACGTGACCCGGCCGCCGGCCACCACGGGCGTGCCCGCGTCGTGCAGCTTGACGATCTCGAGGTCGGCCTCGACGGTCGCGTCGGTGCGGTCGGTGTCGGTCAGGACGCTCGTCCCGGTCAACGGGGTGGTGGAGGTCAGCGTGGCGGTGTTGTCCACGCCACCGGTGTGCGCGGCGTCCACCGCCACGACCACGTCGACCACGGCGTCGCTGCCGGCCGCCAACGGGGCCGCCAGCGAGCAGGTCAGGTCCCGGCCGTCGGCCGTGCAGGTCCACGAGCCGCTCACCGCGGCGTACCGCACGTAGTCCACGGCCTCGGGGAGCGCGTCGGTGACCCTCACCGCGCGGGCGTCGGAGGGCCCGCCGTTGTGCACGGTGAACCGGTAGGTGCCCTCCTCACCCGCGACGAACCTGCCGCGGTGGGCCTTGTCGATCGTCAGGTCGGCCAGCGTGTCCGGGGTGGTGCGGACCGTGTCGGTGTCGTTGTCCGGCTCCGGGTCCGGTGTGCCCCCGGGCCCGTCGCCGACCACGGTCGCCGTGTTGACGACCTCCGCGAGGCGTGCCGGGTCGACGGCGACCCGCACCACGACCTGCGGGACCGACCCCACGGCGAGGTCGTCGCTGCGGGTGCAGGTGATCGAGCCGTCCAGCTCGGAGCAGTCCCATCCGGTTCCGGTCGCGCTGACGAACGTGGTGCCAGCGGGGACGACGTCGGTGATCTCCACGGGCCCCCGGTGCACGGAGGGACCGTGGTTGGTCACGTCGAGGGTGTACGTCGCAGTCTCCCCCGCGACGAGCTCGCCCGACAGGGCCTTGTCGATCCCGAGGTCCGCGACCGTGGTGCTCGTGACCCGACTGGTCGTGTCGTTGTTCTTCGTCGCGGGGTCGTGGGTCCTGGCCCTGACGGTCGCCGCGTTGGTCAGGTCGGTCCCGGACGCGAGGCCGGCGGGGACGCGGCCGGTGACGGTGATGACGGGGTAGGACTGGCCGGCCGCCAGGCTGTCGCTCCGTGAGCACGAGACCGGTGCGGTGCCCGAGCAGGTCCAGCCGTTGCCGGTGGCGGTGACCGAGGCCAGGACGCCCGGCATGGTGTCGCTCACCGTGACCGGACCGACGACCGGGTCAGGTCCACCGTTGCCGACCGTGATCCGCCAGCTGACGTCCTCGCCGGCGACGGCGGCGCCGACCGGGGTCTTGGTGATCGCCAGGTCCGCGGAGTCGACGTGCGCGACGGCCGTGGCGGCCGGTCCGTTGAACGGCTCCCCTCCGGCTGCCCCGGTGTTGCCGTTGGCGTCCTCGGCGGTGACGGACACGGTGTTGGTGTGGTCGACGCCGTGGCCGACACCCGGCGTCGTCACCACCGAGGCTCCCGGCGTGGCCTGGAAGGTCACCACGACGGTCTGTCCACGCACGACGAGGTCGCCCAGGTCGGTCCAGGTGAGCTCCCGGCCGGCGACCACGGGCTCCACTGCGACGGGGGCGCCACCGGCGACCGAGACCCGGGCGGATTCTGCGACGTAGGTCCAGCCGATCGGCAGGGTGTCCACGGCGTCGACGGCGTACGCCACCCCGTCGCCGTCGTTGGTCACGGTGATCTGCCACGTCTTGGCCTCGTCGATGTAGGCGAGCGGGCCGCCGACGACAGACTTGGCCACCGCGACGTGAGGCAGTCCCGGGCGGACGGTGGCCGTGGCCTGCGGACCGTCGTAGGCCCGGCCACCGCCGGCGATCGAGTGGTACCCGGTGATGTCGGCGGTGTTGACCAGCGCACCGGTCGGGGTGGGTGAGGCGAGCCGAGCGGCGTAGGTCACCGTGAGCGTGTTCGACGCGGCGAGCGGACCGTCGAAGGTCCAGGTGATCCGGCCACCGCCGGCACGCGTCTGGCCGGTGAGCACCCCGCCGTCGCTGATCGAGTCAGCGTCGACGACCACCCCGGTCGGGATCGTGTCCACGACGACCACGTCGTACGCCGCGCTCGTGTTCGCCGCGGTGGAGTTGCGCACGGCCAGCGAGTAGCCGAACTGCTCGCCCGGCACCGGTGCGTCCTCGTCGACCGTCTTCGAGATCGTCAGGTCCGGCTCCTGGACGGTGACGGTCGCGGCTGCGGTGGGGGTCTCCCTCTCCGAGGACTCGGTCGTGGACGACTTGTCCTCGCCGTCGGTCAGGTCCCAGCCGAAGCGGGCCGAGTTGGTCAGCGCGTGCCCGGCCTTGTTGGTGGGCACGTCGGCGACGAGAGCGGTATAGGTGAGCGTGATGGTGCGCTGACGGCTCGTGTAGGCGAAGTCGCCCAGCGACCAGCCGACCCCCTGGCCGTTCCGGATCAGCTCGACCGGGGACACCGTGCACTCCGGGGTGCACGTGGTCTGCTCGAGCTCGACCGAGGCGGGGTCCAACCCCGCGGGCAGGGTGTCGTTGACGGCGGAGTCGTAGAAGTTCACGTCGGCCGGCAGCGTCACCGTGGTGGTGAACCGGGCTCGCTGGCCGATCGTACGAGTGGGCGTGCTCGTGGACTTGGCGAACAGCGCACCGGTCACGGTCACGGTGTCGTTGGCGCCGGCGCCGTACGAGCGCTCGATCGCCGACGTCGCGTTGGTGCCGTCGGCCAGGTCCGAGCCGGTGAGCACGGCGGTGTTGAGGTAGCTGCGCAGCCCGGCCGAGCTCGGGTCGATCTCGGCGGTGTAGGTCAGCGCGCTCGCAGCTCCACCGGCCAGGTCGTCGATCTGCCACAGCAGGCGCGTCTTTCCGGCCTGGCAGCCGTTGCTGCCGTCTCCGGGCGCCACGTCCGCCGAGTCGCCGGCGGGGACGGTGCCGACCCCGGTCACGGTCACGCCGTCGGGGACGCAGTCCACGACGTACGCATCGTGCAGCGCGGGCCGTCCGGAGGCGTTCCTCGCGGTGAGCGTGTAGGTGATGGTCTGCCCGACCACGGCCTGGTGGTTGGTGGTGTCGTCGGTCTTCTCCAGCGTCACCGAGGGCTCGATGACCCTGATCGTCGACGTCGCGGTCCGGTTGGACAGGGCGGAGCTCACCGGGCTGATCGTGGAGGTGCTGGCGAACGTCGCGGTGTTGACCCGGTTCAGGTTGTGGACGTTGGCGGCCAACGTGTCCACCCGGGCGGCGATGACCACCTTGAACACCTGGTCGGTGTCGGTGTCGTTCACGTACGCCGACCCGAACGTCACCGTGGCGTAGCCGGCGGCACCCGAGCCGGGCCGGGGATCGAGCACCACGCCGGTGGGGAGTGCGCCGAAGGTGGCGCCGTCCGCGGAGAAGGACGCTTGTGCCGAGAGCAGGGAGATGCCTGTCGGCATCGGGTCGGTGAGCTTGCCGTTGTAGACCGTGGTGTGCGCCGGCACGGTCGCCTGCACGGTGTAGGTGATGTCCTCGCCGATCACGCCGGAGGAGGCCGGGTTGTTGGGATCGCCCGGGCTGGAGGTCGGGGTGATCGCGGTGGTGTTGGCCTTGGTGACCGACACGTGGCGGATGTTCACGGTGTGGGTGTCGCTGGCCGCGATCGTGTCGACCATTCCGGCCGTGACCGTCGTGTCGATGTTGGACGCCGGGTGGTGCTGGACGCGGGTGCCGAGGTTGCTGTCGGTGGCGTAGGAGGCGACCGCGCCGGTGTTCAGGTAGGCGGTCGCGATCCGCGGGTCGGTCGGGATCAGCATCCGGTAGGTGAGCGACCGGGTCGCAGCGGGCGCGATGCGTACCGTGTCCGCGAGGTCCCACCGGATGGCGCTGAGCGTGCCGTTCGAAGCGAACGTGGGGTGGTCCGGCTGCAGGGGGTCCGTGCACACGCCGCCGTCGGAGACCGACGAGACCGCAGCACAGCTCAGCCCTGCGGGGAGCACGTCCCAGACGTCCGGACCGATCACGTCGATGTCGTTGCGGTTGGCCGCAGTGCCGTTGTCGGTGACGGCGACCGTGTACTCCAGCAGGTCCCCGCTGGCCACCTGGCCACCGTCCACGACGGTGACCACGGGCGTCGGGGTGAGCCTGCGCGCCGACTTGAGCACCGCGACAGGAGGTGCTGCGGCCACGGAGAAGTCGACGCTGTCCCGGGTGAAGCCCACCTCGCCGGTGGTGTTGGTCCAGGTGAGCTTGGCCAGGTTGGCGGTGATGTCCGGCGCCGGTCCGACAGGAGGTGCGGTGACGGTGCCGCTGAGGACGTACTCGAAGACGCCTCCGGCAGCGACGAAGCGGTCGCTGCCCTGCGGGGTACCCAACGTCCACGTCAATGGACCGCTGGTGTCCAGCGCGGCGGCGACGTTGTTCGCCCCGACGGCGTGGGCAGAACCTGGTTCGTAGGTGAGGTAGGCCGGCAGGAAGTCGGTGAGCACCGGGTTCTTGGTCGAGTTGACGCGCGAGAAGTCGATGCGCAGCTTGAAGCAGACGCGCGAGCCCTCGGCGAACGTCACGGCGGCGTCGGCCGGGCTGCCGGGCTTGGCGTAGCTGCCGTCAGGCGTGCAGTCGTAGGCCGTGGTGGTGGGCTTGATCGTCTTGACCAGGACCGGGGCGTCGGAGGTCTGGGTGGCCGACGAGGTGTCGGCGACGGCCGTCAGCACCCCTGCCGGAGCGGGGGCGGCGACGTCGGAGCGCATGGTGGTGGTGCCGACCAGGCTGACCCGGTTGGTGTAGGAGTCACCGGAGACGGTCGGGTCGGTGGTCTCGCCGTGGTAGTCCGACCGCATTCGGGCCTGGAAGGTGATCGTGTGGGTGCCGTCGTGCGCGAGCGCGGCGACGGGGCTGAACACGATCGTGTAGGTGCCGTCAGGGTTGTGGTCCGCGCTGACGATGGTCGCGCCGGTGGGGGCGAAGGCGGCTCCGGGGTCGCACTCGGGCGGGGCTCCGGGTGCGTGGTTGGCACTCGTGTCCAGCGGGCAGAGGCCATCGGGCAGCGTGTCGGTGACCACGATGTCGGAGGCGTCGGCGTACTCGCCGGTCTCGATGCTCAGCGTGTACGTCGCCACCCCACCCGGGGCGAACGTCGTCGGGGTCACCGACTTCTGCATCGCCAGGTCCTCGCTGGTGACGGTCAGGGTCGTGGCGTCGGAGACCGTCGTCGAGGTGCCGCCGGCGACGGTGCCGGTGTAGACGCCGGAGACCTCGGCGCGGTTGGTCAGCGACTGCTCGGTGTCGGTCTCCCGGGTGGAGGCGCCGGTGTTGTTGTCGAGGTTGGCGGCCTGACCCAGGCTGCCGGGGGTCGGTGCGCCCGCCCCGAAGAGCACGTTGGCCCGCTGCGGGATGCCGGCACGGTAGGTGACCAGCCGGGTCGCCTCCGCCGCGAGGTTCCCCAGGCTCCACGTCACCTTGGTGTAGACGCCGGCGGCCAGGCCCTGCGGGTTGCCGGCGGCCAGGGAGACGGTGTCGACCGTGCTCGGGGCGGGGCAGTTGGCGGTCAGGTCCGGCGTGCTGACGTCCAGCCGCGGCGCCCCGGCATACTCCACGACGCCGGCGGTGGTCCGGTCGACGGTGCCGCAACCCAGGAACTCGAGCTGGGCGGGCAGGTAGTCGATGACCGTCACGCCGTTGGTGGCCTTGTTGCCGTTGTTGGTGACGGCCAGCGTGTAGACCGTGGTCTGGTCGTGGATGCCGCGCAGCAGCTCGTGCTCGGGGCTGGGCTCGGACTTCGTGATCGCGACCGCGGTGATCGTGGTGGTGGTCGCCGCGGAGGTCGCGGTCTGGGAGTACGAACCCCCCACCGGGGTGCCGGTGCCGCTGAACGCCGGGAGCGTCCGGGGATCGCTCTGCGCGTAGACCTCGGCGGTAGTGCTCACCGTGGCGCCGACGGGGTACGTGGCCGGGTCCGGGGTCACCTGGAAGGTCAGCGACTTCTCCGCACCGACGGGCAGGTCGCTGACGTTGCTCCACACCAGCGTCTGCCGCGCCGGCGTGCCGTTGGTCCGGATGGTCGGCTCGCCCGCGGCGGTGGGGCGGGCCGACCCGGACTTGTAGGTCACTCCCGCGGGCAGCACGGTGCGGAAGGCGAGGTTGTACTCCGGCACGGCACCGGCCTGGTCGGGGTTGCGGGCGGTCAGCGTGTAGGTGATGGGCGTCCCCACGAGCACGGTGGAGTCGGCGCTCGCGCCGAGGGTGACCTGCGGGCCGGCCGCGGCCGCCGTACCCGCGGGCAGCACGGCCAGCGCGGCCGCGACGAAGATCAGGGACAGGGCCGTCGCCAGCGCCCGCGCAGGGCTGCGGTGGACAAGACGGTGCCACGGACGCATGCAAGGACCTCACCGGTGAGACGACGGTTGCCGCCCGAGACTGACGGTGGGCCGCACGTGAAGTTTGGCAGCGAACGGTGGCTTTACGGAGGTTTATGTAATAAATAGTCCGATTTGACCATTCGGTGGTTCCGCGGGTGCCGAGCGAGCGTCATACGAGATGGTCGTCCGGGCAGCCAGTTCGTATGACCTCCGGGCGCCACTCCGCGGACGTCATACGAGATGGTCGTCCGGGCAGCCAGTTCGTATGACGTCAGTCGGGCAGCACGAGGCGGCCGATCTCGCCGGGGTTGACCGCGATCTCCCAGCGGAAGCCGTCGGGGTCGGCGAAGTAGCCGCTGTAGCCGCCCCACTCCCGGTGCACGGCAGGGCCGGTCTCGGCGCCGAGCGAGGCGGCCAGCGCGAGGATCTCGTCGACCTCGGCCTCGGTGGCGACGTTGTGCGCCAGGGTCAGCGGTACGACGCCCGCTCCTCGCCGGATCGGCCCCACCTCGGCCTCGAATCCTGCCTCGGACCACAGCGAGAGCACGAGCCGCTCCCCCGCCCGGATCATCAGCACCTCACCCGGCACCACCAGCTCGGGGGTCCAGCCGAGTCCGTCGACGTAGAAGGCGTGCGTCCGGTCGAGGTCGGCGACCGCCAGGGTGACGAAGCTGATCCGCTGGTCCATGTCCCCCACTCAACCAGCCGGGACGTCATACGACCTGGTTGCTCGAGCGACCAGGTCGTATGACGCAACGTCAGCCGCAGACCGCGCCGTGCGCCGCGGACTGCACGACCTTGGCGTACTTGCCGAGCACCCCGCGGGTGTACTTCGGCTCGTTGGGGGTCCAGCCGTCGCGCCGACGGGCGAGCTCGTCGTCGTCGATCGCGACGTCGAGGGTCCGACCGGACACGTCGAGGGTGATCTGGTCGCCGTCGCGGACGAAGGCGATCGGGCCGCCGTCCACGGCCTCGGGGGCGATGTGGCCCACGCACAGCCCGGTCGTGCCGCCGGAGAACCGGCCGTCGGTGACCAGCAGGACGTCCTTGCCCAGGCCCGCGCCCTTGATCGCGCCCGTGATGGCGAGCATCTCGCGCATGCCCGGGCCGCCCTTGGGTCCCTCGTAACGGATCACCACCACGTCACCCGCGGTGATCCGGCCGGCCTCGAGGGCGTCCATCGCCGCCCGCTCACCGTCGAAGACGCGCGCGGTGCCGGTGAAGGTCGAGTCGTCGAAGCCCGCAGACTTGACCACGGCGCCGTCGGGCGCGAACGAGCCGCGCAGGATGGTCAGCCCGCCGGTCTGGTGGATCGGCCGGTCCAGCGGACGCAGCACCTCGCCGTCCAGCCCCGCCGGCGCCAGCGCCTCCAGGTTCTCGCGCATCGTCCTGCCGGTCACGGTCAGGCAGTCCCCGTGCATCAGGCCCGCGTCGAGCAGCGCCTTCATCACCACCGGGATGCCGCCGATCTTGTCGACGTCGTTCATCACGAACCGGCCGAACGGCTTCAGGTCGCCCAGGTGCGGCACCCGGTCGCCGATCCGGTTGAAGTCGTCGATGCTCAGCGGCACCTCGGCCTCGCGGGCGATCGCCAGCAGGTGGAGTACGGCGTTCGTGGAGCCGCCGAGGGCCATCACCACGGCGATGGCGTTCTCGAAGGCCTCCATGGTCATCACCTGGCGCGCGGTGATCCCCTGGCGCAGCATCTCCACGACCGCCTCGCCGGACCGGTGCGCGAACCCGTCGCGGCGCCGGTCGACGGCCGGCGGCGCGGCCGATCCGGGCAGGCTCATCCCGAGCGCCTCGGCCACGGCCGCCATCGTGTTCGCGGTGTACATGCCCCCGCAGGCACCCTCACCGGGACAGATCGCCCGCTCGATCCGGTCGACCTCCTCGCGGGTGATCTTGCCCGCGAGACAGGCACCGACCGCCTCGAAGGCGTCGATGATGGTCACGTCGTGGCCGTCGACCTGCCCGGGCATGATCGACCCGGCGTAGAGGAACACCGAGGCGAGGTCGAGCCGGGCGGCCGCCATCAGCATGCCGGGCAGCGACTTGTCGCACCCGGCGAGGAGCACCGACCCGTCGAGCCGCTCGGCCATCATCACCGTCTCGACCGAGTCGGCGATCACCTCGCGCGAGACCAACGAGAAGTGCATCCCCTCGTGGCCCATCGAGATGCCGTCGGAGACCGAGATCGTCCCGAACTCCAGCGGGTAGCCACCGCCGGCGTGCACACCGTTCTTGACCGCCTTGGCCAACCGGTCCAGCGAGAGGTTGCAGGGCGTGATCTCGTTCCAGCTCGAGGCGACGCCGATCTGCGGCTTGGCGAAGTCCTCGTCGCCCATGCCCACGGCGCGGAGCATGCCGCGCGCGGCGGCACGCTCCAGCCCGTCGGTGACGTCGCGCGAGCGGGGTTTGATGTCGGGAGAGCCGGGCTCGGTCATGCGGCCGAGCCTAGTGCGCGCCCCGGCCGGTGCCGTCCTCCGCTCACGATGTGACGGTCTCCTCCACAGGCGCCGCGGCCAGCAGGACCGGGCGGCTCGGCTCGGCCGGGGTGACCGTGCGGCTCAGCTCGGTCAGGGGCGGACCTTGCTCGTGCCCGGAGCGTCCCGCAGGATGAGTCGATCGGGCCAGCCCGGGGCGCACTCGTCCCATCCAGTCTCGATCTCCTCCGATCTCCCCCGCTCCTCGACGGAAGGCACCTCATGAGCACCCCCCGCAACCCCCTCGGCCTGCACGCCCTGGTCTGGGTCGGTGACTGGAGTCCCGACTCCGCCAAGCACGCCATCTCCTCCACCGCGGCCCTGGGCTTCGACCTGATCGAGGTGCCGCTGCTCGACCCGGCGAGCGTCGACACGGCGATGACGCGGGCGCTGCTCGACGAGCACGGTCTCGGTGCCACCTGCTCGATGGGGCTCGACCCGAGCGCCGACGTCACCAGCGAGGACCCCGCCGTGGTCGCCCGCGGTCGAGACCTGCTCACCCGGGCCGTCGACGTGGCCGCCGGGATCGGCGCCACGGACCTGTGCGGCGTGCTGTACAGCGTCCTGGCCAAGTACCCCGGCCCCATCTCCGAGCGCTCCCGCGCCCACGTGGTCGAGTCGATGACGTGGCTGGCCGAGTACGCCGCCGGGAGCGGCCTGCGGGTCAACCTCGAGGTGGTCAACCGCTACGAGACCAACGTCGCGAACACCACCGAGGAGATGCTGGCGCTCATCGACGAGACCGGGGCCGACCTCGGCGTGCACCTCGACACCTACCACATGAACATCGAGGAGAACGGGTTCGTCGAGCCGGTCCGGGCCGCCAGCGAGGCCGGCCGACTGCGCTACGTGCACGTGGGCGAGTCGCACCGCGGCTACCTGGGCACCGGCACCATCGACTTCGACGCCTTCTGCGGCGCCCTCCGCGAGGTGGAGTACGCCGGCCCGGTCGTCTTCGAGAGCTTCAGCAGCGCGGTCGTCCACCCCACGCTGTCCAACCAGCTCGCCGTGTGGCGCAACCTGTGGCAGGACAGCGAGGACCTCGGCCGGCACGCGTACCAGTTCCTGGCCGAGCGCCTGCGCGACTGAGCCGTGCCCCGGACCGCCGCCTGGGTGGGCCTCGACCTCGGGACCAGCTCGCTGAAGGTCCTCGCGGTGGGACGCCACGGCTCCCTGCTCGACGAGCACGAGACCGACCTGCCCGTGCAGCGCCCGGCCCCCCACCGGGTCGAGGCCGACCCGGCCAGCTGGACCCGGGCGGTCGACGCCGCCCTGGCCGACCTCGACAGCCGCTTCGACCTACGGGGCCTGTCGGTGACCGGACAGATGCACGGGACCGTGCTGCTCGACGACCGCTCCGAGCCCGTGCGTCCCGCGGTCCTCTGGCCCGACTCCCGCAGCCAGTCCCTCCGGGCGCGCTGGGAGAACCTGCCGCCGGCGACGCTCGGACGGCTGGGCAACCCGTGGTCGCCCGGGATGACCGGTCCGGTGCTCGCCTGGCTGGCCGAGCACGAGCCCGCGGTGGCGGACCGGGCGGCACACGTCGTCCTCCCCAAGGACCACGTCCGCGGGCACCTGACGGGCGAGCCGGCACGCACCGACCCCAGCGACGCGTCGGGCACGTTGTTGTGGGACGTGACCGCGCACGGGTGGACCTCCCGGGTCGACGACCTCGTCCCGGCACGCCTGCTGCCCGACGTGTCGCCGTCGACCGACGTCGCCGGCACGTGGCACGGCGCCGCAGTGCACGTGGGCGGTGGTGACACCCCGGTGTCCCTGCTCACCCTCGAGGCCGCGGTGGGGCCCTGGCGTCCCGGCGACGTCGTCGTCAACCTCGGGACCGGTGCCCAGGTGATCGTGCCGTCCGCCGCGACACCGGGAGGCTCAGGGTGGCCCGACGTCCACACCTACGCCGACGCCCACGACTCGCTCTACGCGATGGTCGCGGCCCAGAACGCCGGCCTCGCACTGTCGTGGGCCCGGGACCGGCTCCGGCTCGACTGGGCCCGGTTCAGCGAGCTGGTCGGACGATCAGCCCCTGGCGCCGAGGGAGTCGTGTTCAGCCCGTTCGTGAACGCCGAGCGCGGCGGCCTGGACACGCAGGTCCCGGTGGGCTGGACCCCTGACCCACCGACCACGGCCGCCGCCGCCCGGGCCGCGGCGGAGGCACA
Source organism: uncultured Actinomycetota bacterium (assembly GCA_963815595.1). Classification (GTDB taxonomy): domain Bacteria; phylum Actinomycetota; class Actinomycetes; order Propionibacteriales; family Nocardioidaceae; genus Marmoricola. The sequence goes on from CAWFHA010000007.1 coordinate 2,066,432, forward strand.
GGCCTTCCTGGTCCGCCGGTCCTGGGAGCTGCTGGCACCGGACGCACGACGGGTGATCACCGTCGGGGGCGGAGTCCGCGACCCCTGGGTCCGGCAGCTCCTGGCCGACACCCTGGGCCACCCGGTCCACCACGTGCCGATGCGGAGCGCGGCCGCCGCCGGCGCGGTCCTGCTGGCCTCCGGTCCGCTGCTCGCGGGCGTCACCGGCCCGACCACGGTCACCGAGCCGGCGTACTCCCCGGCGCTCGACGAGGCCTACGCCAGGTGGCGGACGCACTGCTACCCGGGCGCCGACCCGGCCTGAGCGCGGCACCACCTCACAGCGCCGCGGCGCGCACCACCATCACGTCGGGCAGGTTGGCCGCCACCTCGCGCCAGGTCTCCCCCGCGTCGGCCGAGCCGAACACGCTGCCGTTGCGGCCACCGAAGTACAGGCCCGCCGGGTCGTGGGTGTCGGCGCACATCGCGTCACGCATCACCGCGGCGAAGAACTCCTCCGGCAGCCCCTGCTCGAGCGGCTCCCAGGTGTCCCCGGCGTCGCGGGAGCGCCAGACCCGGGGATGCCCGTCGGGCGGGAAGCGCCCCTCGCCCACCGGGAAGACGTAGACCGTGTCCGGCTCGTGGGGGTGCACCACGATCGGGAACCCGAAGTCGGAGGGCAGCCCGGCATCGATCGCCGTCCACGACTCCCCCTCGTCGTCGGAGCGGTAGACGCCGCCGTGGTTCTGCAGGAACAGCCGGCGCGGGTTCGACGGGTGCCGGGTCACCTTGTGCACGCACTGCCCGAACTCCGGGAACTCCTGTCCCTCGGGCGCGAAGTCCACCCGGATCCCCTGGTTGCGCGGGCTCCAGGACGCGCCGCCGTCCTCGGTGCGGTAGACGCCGCCGGTGGAGATCGCCGCGGTGACCGATGCCGGGTCGGTCGGGTGGGGCAGCACGGTGTGGAACGCCTGCCCGCCGTAGCCGGCGTTCCACTGCGAGCGGTGCGGGTGGTCCCACAGCGACTGCTCCAGCGCGAAGGTCTCCCCCCGGTCCTCCGAGCGGAAGACCGCGCCCGGCTCGGTGCCGGCGTAGACGACATCGGGTTCGGCGCCGGCGGCCAGCTGCCAGACCCGTTCGACCGACGTCTCGGTCCCCTCGGGGAAGCCGATCGGGTGCTCCTGCCAGGTCGACCCCAGGTCGTCGGAGGTGAACACCTGGGGCCCGGTCCAGCTCAGCGAGGCACCGACCAGCAGCCGGGGTCGCTCGCCACGGGTGTCGGGCAGCACGGAGTAGACCTCCATCAGCGGGAAGTGCGGGCCGTCCACGGTCCACTGCTCCCGCGCAGCGTCCGACCTCGCCAGCCACAGCCCCTTGCGGGTGCCGATCATCAGCAGGGTCTCGTCACCGGCCATCACGTCCTCCTGGGTCGCTCGTCCTCGCAGGGTAGACCCGGGCGGTGACACGGACTCATCGCCCGGATTGACCCTCGGAGCCCGTCTGGCCCCGGAATCGCCCACGTCACGGGCCACGCCGGGACCGAGTTCACGCGCTCGTCACACTGACGTGACGCGCCGGACCCCACCGGTCCCTAGCGTCAGGTCTCAGCGGAGCACGGGCGATCTCGGAGCCCACCCGCTCGGAACCAGGGAGAGCATCATGAACCAACTCGTCGGACCGTTCCTCCGCCCCGTACGACGCTGGGCCGAGGACAGCCAGCGCGCCGCGTGCCGCAACGCCATGGTCGCGGCGACCTCGCTCGCCGCAGGCCGCAAGGAGCGTGACGAGACCCGGGAGTTCGTCGCCGCCGTCCTCGCCCACCGGGCTCGCCCCACCGACCCCACGACAGCCCCCACCGCCCACAGCACGGCCCCCACCACGGGCACCCTCCCCGCGACCCGGCTCGGCTGAGACGGTCGCGTCCGGCCCAGGCGTACGCCGCCGGGTCGGGCGTGATCCTGTGGCAGCACACCGTCCTGCGGTGACCTGGGCCACGATTCCCGGCGCCGGGCGGACCCGCACGGCACAATCACGCCATGTCCTCCGCCGCCCCCACCCTGCGCGTGGCCCCCTCGCTCGACGACGGCCTGGCGCTGCGCTTCTACGACGTCACCAGCAGCGACGGCACCCGGCTGCGCGCGTGGACCAACGACGTCGAGGGTCCCACGGTGCTGCTGTGCAACGGCCTGGGCACCAACCCCTACAGCTGGCCGGCGCTGCTGGACCCCGAGTGCGGGGTCCGGATCATCTCGTGGAACCACCGCGGCACCGGCGGCTCGGAGCGACCCGACGACGTCGACCACGTCGGCATCGACGCCTTCGCCGAGGACGCGCTGGCGGTGATGGACGACGCCGGGATCGAGGCCTGCGTGCTGATGGGCTGGTCGATGGGCGTCAACACGATGTTCGAGGTGGCCGTGAGCCACCCCGAGCGGGTGACCGGGCTGTTCGCGGTGGGCGGGGTGCCCGGCGACACGTTCGCCTCGATGCTGGCCCCGATGCTCGTGCCGCGCCCGGTCCGCAAGCCGCTCACGGTCACGGCAGCCCGGGTGCTGAAGCTCGCGGGCAGGCCGCTGAGCGAGATCGCGTCGCGGCTGCCGATCGGGCCGGTGACCTTCGCCGCGCTCTCGCACAGCGGCTTCATGCTGCCCATGCCCGATCCCGCGCTGGCCCGGCGTGCGGTCCGGGAGTTCCTGACCACGCCGATCGAGTGGTACATGCACCTGGCCCTGCACTCCTCGCTGCACCGCCGGGTCTCACTGCGGACGATCTCGGTCCCGACCAGCTTCCTGGCCGGTCGCCTCGACATCCTGGCCTCCTCCCACGACATGCGCACCGCGGCCGAGCGCATCCCCGGCGCGGTCTACCAGGAGATCCTGGCCACGCACTTCATCTCCATGGAGAAGCCCGACGAGGTGCACGAGGCGCTGCTGGACCTGCTCGACCGGGTGCCGGAGCAGACCCGGCCGTAGGCGGCGCTGGCTAGTCTCGCGTCATGCTGCGGCCGGCCTCGCTCCACCCCGCCCCCTCAGTGCTGCAGACCGTGCTGCCGACCACACTGCTGGCCGTGCTCCTGGCCGGTTGCGGCGCCTCCGGGGACGACGAGCCCAGCGCCGGGCGTACGCCCGAGCCGAGTCCCTCGGTGTCCGCGTCCGGGTCCTCCGGGTCATCGCCGTCACCGGAGTCCCCCGGCCCCTCGGGTGCCACCCCGACCGATCCGGCCCCACGGAGCCCGGGCCCCCCGAAGGTCATCGGCACGGTGGCCCGCGGCCTCGAGGCGCCGTGGGGGATCGACTTCCTGCCCGACGGCACTGCCCTGGTCACCGAGCGGGACACCACCCGGGTCTTCTGGGTGGGTGCCGGTCGGGTCGAGCAGGTCGGTCGGGTGAGCGCAGCCCGCGCGGGCGGTGAGGCGGGTCTGCTCGGCGTCGCCGTCTCCCCGTCGTACGCCGAGGACAGCCGGGTGTTCCTCTACGCGACCACCGACGAGGACAACCGGGTGCTGCGCACCACGTTCCGCGACGGCCGTCTCGGCACGCCGGAGCCGATCCTGACCGGCATCCCGAAGAACACCTTCCACGACGGCGGGCGGATCGTGTTCGGTCCCGACGACCAGCTCTACGTCTCGACCGGCGACGCCGGGCGGCCCGAGCTGGCCCAGGACCGCGGGTCGCTGGGCGGCAAGATCCTGCGGATCACCGCCGACGGCGACCCGGCTCCGGGCAACCCCGACGCCTCGTCCCCGGTCTGGTCCTGGGGGCACCGCAACGTGCAGGGTCTCGCCTTCGACGACCGGGGCCGCCTGTGGGCCTCGGAGTTCGGGCAGAACGCCTTCGACGAGCTCAACCTGATCCGCAAGGGACGCAACTACGGCTGGCCGATGGTCGAGGGGCGCGGGGACGGCGAGGGTCTGACCAACCCGCAGGTCACCTGGTCGACCGACGACGCCTCGCCGTCGGGCCTGGCCTTCGCCGACGGCCGGCTGTGGCTGGGGGCGCTGCGCGGCGAGCGGCTCTGGCGCGTCGACGTCACCGGCGCGCGTGCCGAGGACGAGAAGGGCTTCCTCGTCGGCCGCTACGGCCGGCTGCGGACGGTGGTCACGGCGCCCGACGGCAACCTGTGGGTGACCACCTCCAACCGCGACGGTCGGGGCGACCCCGCCCGGACCGACGACCGGATCCTGCTCGTCCGCCCCTGACCGCGCTGAGCCCCTGGCCCCCTGGGTTTCCGAACGATCAGGGCGTCTCGACCGTCGCCCGCCGTACGGCGCGCCGCAGCGTGGTGAGCACCGCCGGGCCGAGCACGACCAGGGCCAGGGTGTTGGTGATCGCCCGGCCGGTGTCCCAGCTGCCCGTGGAGGTCACCAGCGTGTAGACGCCGAACCGGTGCAGGTTCTCCAGCAGCGGTGCTCCCGGCACGAACGAGAGCCCACCCTGGTAGCCGGGCACCTCGATGCCCAGCGCGAACGGCCAGCTGGAGAGGTTCATCAGCAGACCGAACGCGTACGCCGCCACGATGCCGTAGGCCACCAGCATCGCGACCTCCCAGCGACCGCCGACCCGACGGGGCAGCAGACCGGCCCCCATCCCGACCCAGGCCGAGGCGAGCATCTGGAAGGGCAGCCAGGGACCGACCCCGGCGGTCAGCAGCGCAGAGGCGAACAGCGAGGTGCACCCCAGCACGAACCCGAAGCCGGCGCCGAAGACCCGCCCGCCGAGGATCAGCAGGAAGAAGACCAGCTCGATGCCGGCCATCCCGGCGCTGAGCCCGCGCATCACCGCGTTGACGGCGGTGAGCACGCCGAGCATCGCCAGCACCTTGGCGTCCATGCCGCCCTCGGTGAACTCCGCCAGGCACACCGCGATCACGACGGGCAGCAGGAGCAGGAAGACGAACGGCGGCTGCACGACGTTGTCCTCGAGGCGCACCTTGACCAGCAACGGCCAGGCGAACATGAGCAGGCCGGCGACGGACGCGACCACCAGCACGGCGGCCGAGCGCAGCCGTAGGGGCACCGCGACGTGCGCGGCCGTGCCCGGCCGCAGCCGCGAGCCCAGGGTCGTGGTCATCCGGCTGCTCCGACCGCGGTGAGCTGGTCGACGGTCAGCCAGCCCTCACCCAGGATCTTGTGCAGCTGCGGTGCGAAGGCCGGGGACTCGGCGACCACCTGGCCGGTGGGCCCCTCCGAGACCACCTCGCCCTCGGCGAGGACGACCACCCGGTCGGCGACGTGGGCGACGAACTCGACGTCGTGGGTGGCCACCAGCACGGCGCAGCCGTCGGCGGTCAGCGACGCGAGGATCTCCGCCAGCGCCTCCTTGCCCGGGTAGTCCAGTCCCCGGGTGGGCTCGTCGAGGCAGACGACCGTGGGCCGGGCGGCGAGCACCACGGCGAGCACGAGCGCCAGCCGCTGGCCCTCGGAGAGGTCGCGCGGGTGGGCGCCCGCGTCCACGCCGGGCGCGAGCCGGTCGAGCAGCTCCGCGGTGTGCCCTGGTGGTACGCCGGACTCGCGGTCGGCGGCGGCGCACTCCTCGCCGACCGTCTCGAGGTAGAGCAGGTCGGCCGCGGTCTGCGGCACCAGGCCCACCAGCCGCCGACGGTCCTGGGCGCCGAGCTGGGCCGGGTCCCGACCGGCCACCCGCACCACCCCGCGCATCCGGCGCTGGCTTCCCTGCAGCGACCACAGCAGCGTCGACTTGCCCGAGCCGTTGCGGCCCATCAGCGCGGTGACCTGACCGGCCATCAGCGCGAGGTCGACGTCACGGACGGCCACGTGCCGGCCGTGGGCCACCGTGAGGCCGCGGGCGACCAGCACCGCCGAGTCGTCGGGGGTGGGCGGCGCCGGCCGGTGGCCCGGGACCAGCGTCAGCCGGGCGGCACGGCGCCGGGCGTCGCGGACGCTCAGCGGCAGGGGCGACCACCCGGCCCAGCGGCCCAGCTCCACGATCGGCGGCGCCACCGGCGAGTGCTCGAGCATCGCCGCGGGCTCGCCGACGACCACGGAGCCGTCGGAGCCGACCAGCACCATCCGGTCGGCGAACGGCACCACCCGCTCCAGGCGGTGCTCGGCGACGACCACGGTCACGCCGAGGTCGTGCACCAGCCGGGTCAGCGTGGCCAGCACCTCTTCCGCGGCGGTCGGGTCCAGGGCCGACGTCGGCTCGTCGAGCACGAGCAGCCGGGGGTGCATGGTCAGCACCGACCCGATCGCGACCCGCTGCTGCTGCCCCCCGGACAGGCTGCGGAGGTCCCGCCCGCGCAGGTCGGCGATGCCGAGCAGGTCGAGGGTCTCCTCCACCCGGCGACGCATGGTCGCGGCTCCGAGGCCGAGCTGCTCCATGCCGTAGGCGAGCTCCTCCTCGACGGTGTCGGTGACGAAGCCGGCGGTCGGGTCCTGCCCGACGTACCCGACGACGTGGGCACGGTCGCGCGGCGGCAGGTGCCGGATGCTCGTGCCGTCGAGCAGGACGTCGCCGGAGAGCCGCCCCCCGGTGAAGACCGGGACCAGTCCGTTGAACACGCCCAGCAGGGTGGACTTGCCCACGCCCGTCCGGCCGGCCACGAGGACGAGCTCACCCTCCTCGAGGGTCAGGTCGACGTGGTCCAGCACGGGGACGCCACCCGCGGCGCCGTACCGGAAGCTCAGGTCACGCAGCGTGAGCACCGGCCACCTCCTCGCGTACGGCGCTCGCTGCCTGGGCCAGCACCGGCGGTGGCGCCAGGACCGCCCCCAGGGCGCCCACGAGGACGACGAGCAGCGCGGTCGCGCTCACCGTGGGGACCGCGTCCAGCGGCGGGTGCAGCACCGGGTCGGCGCGCAGGAGCACCAGCAGACCGGCCGCCACGGCGACACCGCTCAGCGCCACGCCGACCTCCTCGACCCGCCAGCGGTCGGGTCGGTAGCGACTGCGCTGGACCCGCCGGCCCGCGGACCAGAACCCGCCGACGGCCAGCCCGACGCCGCCCACGAGCCCAGCCAGCACCAGCCATCGCGGCGCGGTCTGGTCGAGCAGCGCGTAGGTGCCGACGCAGATGCCGCTGAGACCGGTCAGCATCAGAGCGCCGGTCGTGCGCCGCTGCCCGTGGCTCAGCAGGCCCACGCGACCGTAGCCGCGGGCGTCCATGCCCGCGGCCAGCGACATGGAGCGCTCGAGCGCGTCCTCCATCACCGGGACCACGATGCCGCGCAGCCGGCCGACCCGGCCTCCGGGAACCCCGCGCAGCCGGCGGGCGGCGCGCACCCGGCGCAGGCTGTCGGCCAGCTGGGGCAGCAGCGCGACCGCCACGACGATGGCGGTGCCGATCTCGTAGAGGGCGGGCGGCATCGACTTCAGCAGCCGCTTGGGGTTGGCCAGCGCGTTGGCCGCCCCCACGCAGATCACGATCGTGGCGAGTCGGAGCCCGTCGTAGAGGCCCGCGAGGACCGACTCGAGGGTGACGGTGCCGAGCAGGGTGATGCCGGCGACCCAGTCCGGGAGCGGTACCTGCGGCAGCTCCACGAGCACGATCTCGCCGTACCCGCCGCCCAGCAGGACGCGGAAGACCACCCGGATCACCACGATGGCGAGACCGAAGACGAGGTAGAGCCGGAACGAGCGTGACCACGGGTGGTCCGAGCGGCGGGCCGAGACCGTGAGCGCCGCGATCGCCACGATCATCAGCAGGAGCAGCGGGTTGGTGGTGACCGTGGCCGCGGCGGCGAGCCCCATCGCCCACAGCCACCAGGCGCCGGGATGCAGGTCGCGGGCCGGCCGGGGACCGCTCATCGCGACGGGTCGCCGCGACGTCGTCGACGTCCGGCAAGCGCGGCGCCCGCTCCCAGGAGCAGCACGACCAGCGCGGCCACCCACCACGACAGGTCGGTGGTGGTGTTGGGGGTCTCCGGGGGCCCGGCGTCCGACTGGGGGTCGGACTGCGCGTCCGACTGTGCTTCGGCGGTCGGCGAGGGCTCGGCGGTGGCGGCGACCGGGTCGACGCCCGGGGGTGCGGGGGTCGAGGAGCTCTGCCAGGAGAACCCCACGAACGCGCCGTCCTCGAGCCGCAGCTCGTCGACACCCGTCGGGGCGTAGCCCCAGGTGCCGCCGTCGGCGATGAACAGGCCCCAGTAGGCGTCGGCGGGCGGCATCTTCTCGCACTGCGCGTCCGTGGGCTGGCCGTCGACCTGGCAGGCCGCTCCCGGGAAGGCACCGACCGGGGTCAGGTCGTGGCCGGCGTCGGCGAAGACCTCGGAGGCGAGCTTGCCGGCACCGTCCTCGACGCACGTCTGCTCCACCCCGCCACCGAGGTCCTGGTGGTCCACCACGACGCTGACCCCGCCGTCAGTGCACAGCCGGCCCTCGGCGGCGTACGCCGGAGCGGTGCCGAGTGTGACGGGAGCGACGCTGGCGACCAGCATCGCGACCAGCAGGCCCATCGCGAGGGTGAGCCGTCCGGCGTCGCGCCGAGGGGTGCTTGCGGTGACGTGCATGGTGTCCTTCCCGCCGTACAGCGGGGGCACGTGCACCGCCCGCTGCGTTCCACGACAGCGTGTGCTCAGGTCGTCCGCGTCGGGTGCTCCGGCTCACCGCCCGCGTGCTGCGGGCGGCCTACGGTTGCGGGTCAGCGCCGGATTCCGACCGGCTTCCCCCGCCCGTGGACGGTCTTCTCGATGGTGCTGCTGCCCCGGTCCGGGGCGGGCTCAGACTAGCACCGGGCCCGCCCCGGTCCGAGGGCAGCGAACGGCTCAGCCGGGGCTCCCCCGTCGGCGCCGGGCGAGGATCCCGCCCGCGGTCACGACGAGGCCGAGCAGCACCCCGACCGGGACCCACGTGGGCAGCCCGCCGCTGTCGTCGGCCACCGTGCGGACCCGGCCGTCGACGGCCTCCGCGGCCGCACCCGTCCCGGTCTCGTCCGGGCTCGGCTCCAGCGTCTCCACGGCTCCCACGTCGTCGGTGGGCCGGTCGGTGGGGCCGTCGGTGGGGCCGTCGGTGGAGCGGCCGCCGGATCCGTCGGTCGGTGCGGGCGAGCGGGTCCCGCCGGGCGTCGGCGTCGCGGTCGTCGTACCCGACTTCGTGGCGACGGGGGTCCTGGTCGCCGTACCACCGGCCGGCTTGCCGCCGCCGCCACCGCCGCTGCCCGGCGCCTTGGTGGGCTTCGGCGCCGGCTGCGGCTTCTTCGTCGGCTTGGGTGCGGGCTTCGGGGTCGGCTTCGGGGTCGGCTTCGGGGCGGCCTGGCTGTTGCGCGGGGACGCGCTGGGCGGGCTCTTGGAGCTGCTGCCCTGCCAGGAGAACGCGACGAACCCGCCGGAGGGGACCTTCAGACCGCTGACCCCGGTCGAGGAGTAGCTCCACGACCCCGACTTCCCGTCGGACCAGTACAGCGCCCAGTACGCGTCGGCCGGGGGCGTGTTCACGCAGGGGTCGCTCTTCGGCGTGCCCTTGACGCGGCACACGAAGCCCGGCTGTCGGCTGGCGTAGGTCAGGCCGAACCCGGCGGCGGGGAAGACCTCGCTGGCCCTGCGGTTGGCGCCCCTGGGGTCGCAGCCCTTCTGCACGCCGCCACCGAGGCCGTTGAAGTCGACGACCACGTTGACGCCGGATCCGGAGCACAGGGCGGCCTCGGCCGGGGCCGTGGAGAGGCCGACCAGCCCGGCCGCCGCGGTGAGCACCGCGGCGACCGGACCGGCCAGGCGGGTGCGGGTCACCGCACCACCTTGATCTCGGTGCGCCCGTTGCGGATGTCGCCGAACTGGCCGTAGCCGCGCACCGTCTGCTTGCCCAGGCTGCTGCCGACCGGGACGCTCGCGGCGAACCGACCGATGCTGGTCGCGGTGCCGCTGTCGACGAGCCGGCTGCGGTAGTAGACGCGGGCCCGCTCGCCCGGCGCCAGGCCGCGGATGACGACGGTGACGCTCCGGCCACGCTTCACGCGGTAGGCGGCCTTGCGGACCTCCAGCGTCTTCCTGCCCAGCACGTCCACGGTGGTCGATGCCTTGTTCCCCCAGGCGTCGCGCACGGTGTAGTTGCGCCCGGCCGTCCCGAGCGGCAGGCGCACCGCGAGGGTGAACGGGTCGGCGTTCGCCGTACGCCGCACGCGGGCACGGACGCCGGTCAGGCAGAGCTGGGTGCCGTCCGCGGCGCCCTCGGTCGCCAGAGCGACGGTGCCGCCCTGCTTGCGGTAGCCGCTGGGTCCGCTCAGGTCGAGCGGGCCGTTCGCGGGGACCTCCAGCAGCGCGAGCGCCGGCAGCGCCTGGGCGGTGGCGCGGCGGAACTGGTCGGCGCTGGTGTCGGTGATGCCCTGGCGCCGGCCGAGCGAGCGGCCCGCGTCGTCGTACGCGATCGCGCCGACCGAGCTGCGCAGCGCGTTGCAGGCGTCGAGGTCGCTGGCCTGGTGGTCACGCACCCAGGCGGCGCCCTCGGTCCCGGCAGGTCCCTCGACGGCCGAGGCCGCCAGCCCGGTGCTGTTGGCGTTCGACTCCTCCGTGCTGGGGCCGCCACCCCAGGAGCCGTCGGACTTCTGCTGGTCGCGCAGCCACTCCTGCGCGTCGTCGACCGCGGTCTGGACGGCCGGCGAGGCCGCCACCCTCGCCAGCGTCTGGGGCGCCTCGGCGAGCTCCTGGAGCTGGAGCACGACGATGGCGGTGACGTCGACGTCCGCGTCGGCGTCGTCCGTGCACGACTGGTCGCTGGCCTCCTTGTCCGGGGTGAGGTCCAGGCGGAACCCGCCCGCCGGGCACTGCTGCTCCAGCAGGAAGTCCTCGGTCTCGTCGGCCAGGTCCGAGCCCGCCTGCGAGAGGGCCCGCACGGCGAAGGCCTGGCCGAGGGTGTTGGCGTAGTCCTGGGCGTCGGGCTTTCCGTCCTTCGTGGTGATGTCGGCGATCCGACCCGTGATCGGAGCGTCGGTGGCCACCATGTCCTCCAGGCGCTCCTGGAGGTCCACGTCGCCGACGGTGGTGCGCTTGGGGCTCACGCTCTGCATCAGGGCCATGGCCTTGGCGGTGGCGTTGGCCGACTGACTCACCCAGTCAGCGCCCTGGTACTGGTACTCGACCTCCAGGTAGCTGGCCCCTGCGGGGCTGTCCTGGACGGCGTCCGCGATGTCGTCCGCGGCGGCGGGGTGCCCGACGGTGCCGAGGAGGCTCAGTGCGGCGTCGATGCTCAGGCCCACGTCCGGGGAGCCGAACTGGCCGGGGAGCAGCCCGTCGACGAGCTGGCCGCGCAGCCAGGTGGCGCCCTGGTCGACGGCGATGTTGTCGGGAACGACGGCGGTGGCCGGTGGGGCACCCAGCAGGGTGCCGGAGGCGACCAGGGCGACGGAGGCGACGTAGGTGGTCAGGCGTGCGCGAGTGCGCATGGGGCGGATCCTTCCCGCTGCACAGCGGGGGGACGCATCGCGAGATGGACCACCCGCTGCTTTCCACGACAGCGTGTGTTCGAAAGACGTGCGCAGCGGGTGCTCCGGCTCGTCGTCACGGAGTGCCGTGACGACCTACGGTTGCGGGTCAGCGCCGGATTCGGACCGGCTTCCCCCGACGACGTACGTGGTGAATGTGGAGTTGTGCCCCGGCGGGGCAGCGGCAATCTAGCACCGCTTCGCCCTTCCGGAACCCCCTTGTCCACGCCACGTCGCCGAGCGGGCAATGCGCGCACGCCGTACGACGCCGAGCGGGCAATCCGTGCACGCGCTAGCTCGCCGAGCGGGCAATGCGCGCACGCCCTACGACGCCGAGCGGGCACTACGCGCACGCTGTACGACGCCGAGCGGGCAATCCACGCACGCCTGCGTGTACGTCCTGTGCCCGCTCGCCACGCTCCGGCGTACATCCAGTGCCCGCTCAGCGCGCTCCGGCGTACATCCAGTGCCCGCTCGGCGCGCTGCGGCGTACATCCAGTGCCCGCTCGGCGCGCTGCGGCGTACGTCCAGTGCCCGCTCGGCGCGCTACTGGAGGCGGTCGAGGACGAGCTCGCGGACGCGGGCCGCGTCGGCCTGGCCGCGCATCTCCTTCATCACCGCGCCGATCAGGGCGCCGGCGGCGGCGACCTTGCCGTCGCGGATCTTCTGCGCCACGTCGGGGTTGGCGGCGATCGCGCGGTCGACGGCCTCACCCAGCGCGCCCTCGTCGGAGACGACCGCCAGGCCGCGGGCGGCGACCACCTCGTCCGGGGACCCCTCCCCGGCGAGGACCCCGTCGAAGACCTGGCGGGCGAGCTTGTCGTTGATCGCGCCCTCGTCGACCAGGGCCTGGATGCGGGCCACCTCGGCGGGGGTGATCGGCAGCGCGGAGATCTCGGTGCCCTGCTCGTTGGCGCGCCGGGCGAGCTCGGAGAGCCACCACTTGCGCGCCGCCTGGGGAGCAGCGCCGGCGGCGATCGTCTCCTCGACCAGCCCCAGCGCACCGGCCCCGACGGTGTCGCGCATCTCGAGGTCGGAGAAGCCCCACTCCGCCTGCAGCCTCGTACGACGCACGCGCGGCGGCTCGGGCAGCGACCCGCGGAGCTCCTCCACCCACGCCCGGCTCGGCGCCACCGGCACCAGGTCGGGCTCGGGGAAGTAGCGGTAGTCCTCGGCGTCGGACTTCTCCCGCCCCGAGGTGGTGATGCCGGTGTCCTCGTGCCAGTGCCGTGTCTCCTGCAGGATCGTCCCGCCGCCGGACAGGATCGCCGCCTGGCGGCCGATCTCGTAGCGGGCCGCACGCTCCACCGAGCGCAGCGAGTTCACGTTCTTGGTCTCGGTGCGGGTCCCCAGAGCGCCTGACCCGACGGGGGCCAGTGACAGGTTCACGTCGCAGCGCAGCGATCCCTGCTCCATCCTGACGTCGGAGACGCCGAGCCCGAGCAGCAGCTCGCGCAGGTGCGCGACGTAGGCCCGCGCCACCGCAGGAGCCTGCTCGCGCGCACCGGTGATCGGCCGGGTGACGATCTCGATCAGCGGGATGCCGGCGCGGTTGTAGTCGACCAGCGAGTACTCCGCCCCGTGGATGCGGCCCGTCGACCCGCCCACGTGCAGCGACTTGCCGGTGTCCTCCTCCATGTGGGCCCGCTCGATCTCGACCCGGAAGGTCTCCACGCCGTTCTCCCCCGCGACCTCCACCTCGGTCCAGCCGTCGAAGGCGATCGGCTCGTCGTACTGGGAGGTCTGGAAGTTCTTCGGCATGTCGGGGTAGAAGTAGTTCTTCCGCGCGAACCGGCACCACTCCGCGATCTCGCAGTTCAGCGCCAGCCCGATCCGGATCGCCGACTCCACCGCCCGCGCGTTGACGACCGGCATCGACCCCGGCAGCCCCAGGCACGTGGGGCAGGTCTGCGTGTTCGGCTCGCCACCGAAGCTGGCCGGGCAGCCGCAGAACATCTTGGTCGCGGTGTTCAGCTCGACGTGGACCTCCAGGCCCATCGCCGGGTCGTACGCCGCCAGCGCGTCCTCGAACGACATCGTCTCGACGGGGCTGCGGTCGCGGGTCGTGCTCATGCGCGCACCTCCTTGGCCAGCTTGTCGGGATCCAGCAGAGGTCCGCCCCACTGGTGCTCCAGCAACGCCTCGAGGGCGGCGCCCACGCGGTAGAGCCGGTCGTCGGCCATGGCCGGGGCCAGCACCTGCACCCCCACGGGCAGGTCGTCCTCGGGGGCCAGGCCCGCAGGCACCGAGATCCCGGGCACGCCAGCGAGGTTGGCGGGGATGGTGGCGATGTCGTTGAGGTACATCGCCAGCGGGTCGTCGAGCTTCTCCCCCAGCCGGAACGCCGTGGTCGGCGCGGTCGGCGAGACGAGCACGTCGGCCTTGTCGAAGGCGCGCTCGAAGTCACGGCTGATCAGCGTGCGGACCTTCTGGGCCTGGCCGTAGTAGGCGTCGTAGTAGCCGCTGGACAGCGCGTAGGTGCCCAGGATGATCCGCCGCTTGACCTCGTCGCCGAAGCCGCGGTCGCGGGTCACCCGCATGACCTCCTCGGCGCTCGGAGCCGGCACGTCGTCGGGCAGCACCCGCAGCCCGTAGCGCATGGCGTCGAAGCGGGCGAGGTTGGAGGACGCCTCGCTCGGCATGATCAGGTAGTAGGCCGCCAGCGCGTGCACGAAGCTGGGGCAGGTCACCTGCACGACCTCGGCGCCCGCGCGGACCATCAGCTCGACGGCCTCGTCGAAGCGCTGCTGGACGCCCGGCTGGTAGCCCTCGCCGCCGAGCTCGGCGACGACACCGATCTTCAGGCCGCTCAGGTCGCCGGTCGCCGCGCGCGCGGCCTCGAGCACCGCGGGCACCGGCTGGTCGATGCTGGTCGAGTCGAGCGGGTCGTGCCCGGCCACGACCTCGTGCAGCAGGGCCGCGTCGAGCACGGTGCGGGTGACCGGACCGGCCTGGTCGAGCGAGTTGGCCATCGCGACGAGCCCGTAGCGCGACACCCCGCCGTACGTCGGCTTCACCCCGACCGTGCCGGTGACCGCGCCGGGCTGCCGGATCGAGCCACCGGTGTCGGTGCCGATCGCCAGCGGGGCCATGAACGCCGCGACCGCCGCGGCCGAGCCACCGCCCGACCCGCCGGGGATCCGGTCGAGGTCCCACGGGTTGCGGGTCGGACCGTACGCCGAGTGCTCGGTGGAGGAGCCCATCGCGAACTCGTCCATGTTGGTCTTGCCCAGGATCGGCAGCCCGGCCTCCTTCAGGCGCCGGACCACCGTGGCGTCGTACGGCGGCACCCAGCCCTCGAGGATCCGCGACCCGCACGTGGTGGGCAGTCCCTCGGTGGTGAGCACGTCCTTGACCGCGACGGGGACCCCGTCGAGCGCCGAGGCGGGGGTGCCCTCGGCGCGGCGCCGGTCGGACTCCGCGGCCGAGGCCAGCGCACCTTCGGCGTCGACGTGCAAGAACGCGTGCACGTGCTGGTCGACCTCGGAGATCCGGTCGAGGAACGCCTCGGTCAGCTCGACGCTCGTGGTCTCGCCGGAGGCCAGCGCCGCGGCGAGGTCGGACGCCGAGCGGCTGACCAGCGGGCCCACCGACGGGCTCACTGCTCGTCCCCGAGGATCCGGGGGACGGCGAAGCGCTGCTCCTCGACGGCCGGAGCGCCGGAGAGGGCCTGCTCCGGGGTGAGCGAGGGACGCACGACGTCCTCGCGGAAGACGTTGGTGACCGGGATCGGGTGGGAGGTCGGCGGGGTGTCGTCGGCCGCGGCCTCGTTGATCGAGGCCACCGACTCCAGGATCACCGAGAGCTGGGGGGCGAGGTGGTCGAGCTCCGCGTCGTCGAGGTCGATCCGGGCGAGGTCGGCGAGGTGGCGGACCTCCTCCCGGCTGATCTCGACCCTGGCGGGTCCGGCGGTCTCAGGCATGCGCGCAATCCTAGTCAGCCGTCACCGTGCCGGATCCGGCCGGTGGCCCGGCTCCCACGGCCCGGCTACCGTCGTGGAGAGCACGAGGAGGCCCATGCGCACGCACCGACCGGCACCGGGGGGAACGCCGTCCCGGGTGCTGCTGGCCTGCCTGCTCGCGGGCCTGCTGCTCGCCGTGGCCGCCTGCTCGGGGGCCGAGGGCTCGGGTCCCCCGCAGGGCCGCGCCGACCCGGCCCGGGACGTCGCGGGCGAGCCGCTGCGCTACGTCGCCCTGGGCGACTCCTACGTCTCGGCCCCGCTGGTCCCGGTCACCGACGTGGCCGACGGCTGCTTCCGCTCCTCGGCGAACTACCCCTCGGTGGTGGCCGAGCGCGCCGACGTCGCGCTCGACGACCGCAGCTGCGGCGGCGCCACGACGCGGGACTTCCGCCGCAGCCAGTACCCCGACGTCCCGGCCCAGCTCTCGGCACTGTCTCCGGACGTCGACGTGGTCACCCTCGGAGTCGGCGGCAACGACGAGAGCGTCTACCAGCGCCTGGTGGGTCGCTGCCCGGCGCTGCGTGGCCGGGACCCCCTGGGGTCGCCGTGCCGCGACGCGATGCGGGCCGGAGGCAAGGACGCGCTGCTCACCGCGCTGAAGCGCACCGGTACGGCGGTGACCGCGCTGGTCGAGGAGGTGCGCAAGCGGGCACCGGAGGCGCAGGTCCTCGTCGTCGGCTACCCGCAGATCGTCTCGGCCGACGACACCTGCCCGCAGCTCCCGCTCGCCCGCGGCGACTACGCGTACGCCGAGCGGGTCAACCGCGCGCTCACCGAGATGCTGCGCCGGGCCGCCCGGGTCGCCGGCGCGTCGTACGTCGACGTGTGGGCCGCGAGCCAGGGGCACGACATCTGCTCCGACGACCCGTGGGTCAACGGCAACGTGGAGGGCCAGCCGGCCGCGAGGTACCACCCGTTCGCCCAGGAGCAGGAGGCCGTGGCGGACCTGGTCGTGCAGGCGATCCGCGACTCACGCTGAGCCGGTCTCCAGCAGCCGGGTGAAGCCGGCCTCGTCGAGCACCGGCACACCGAGCTGCTCGGCCTTGTCGGCCTTGGACCCGGGGCTGTCGCCGACGACCACGTAGTCGGTCTTCTTCGACACGCTCGAGGACGCCTTGCCGCCGCGGGAGACGATCGCCTCCTTGGCGCCGTCGCGGCTGTAGTCGACCAGCGAGCCCGTGACGACGATCGTCAGTCCCTCGAGCGTGCGGGGGGTCGAGTCGTCGCGCTCGTCCTCCATGCGCACCCCGGCGGCGGCCCAGCGCTCCACGATCCGGGTGTGCCACGCGGACTCGGGCCCGTCGAACCAGTCGCGCACCGAGGCGGCGATCGTCGGGCCCACGCCCTCGGTCTCGGCGAGGCGCTCCTCCGGGGCCTCGCGGACGGCCTGCAGGGAGCCGAACTCGGCGGCCAGCGCCCGGGCGGCGGTCGGACCGACGTGGCGGATCGAGAGAGCGACGATCACGCGCCACAGCGGCACGTCGCGGGCCTGGGCGAGGTTGTCGAGCAGCTTGTGGCCGTTGGCCGAGAGCTGGGGGCCCTCCTCGCCCTTCTTCGGCGCCCGGGTGAACAGGTCGGTGGCCAGCAGCCGGTCGCGGTCGAGGTCGAAGACGTCGCCCTCGTCCTCGATCACCCCGGCGCGGAGCAGCTCGTGGGCCGCCTCGGAGCCGAGGCCCTCGATGTCGAACGCACCGCGGCCAGCGACGTGGAAGACCCGGTCGAGGAGCTGGGCGGGGCAGGTGTGGTGGTTGGGGCAGCGCAGGTCCTTGTCGCCCTCCTTCTCCTCCACCAACGTGGTGCCGCAGGCCTCGCACTCGGTCGGCATCACCCACTCGGGCAGGCCCTCGGGGCGCAGGCCGAGCACGGGTCCGAGGATCTCGGGGATCACGTCGCCGGCCTTGCGCAGGATCACCGTGTCGCCGGGCCGGACGTCCTTGCGGCGCACCTCGTGGGCGTTGTGCAGGGTCGCCCGCTCCACCGTGGAGCCCGCCACCTTGGTCGGCTCCATGACGCCGAACGGGGTCACCCGACCGGTGCGCCCGGTGTTGGTGCGGATCTCGAGGAGCTTGGCGTTGACCTCCTCGGGCGGGTACTTGTAGGCGATCGCCCAGCGCGGGGCGCGGCTGGTCGAGCCCAGCCGGCGCTGCAGGCTGACCTCGTCGACCTTGACCACGACGCCGTCGATCTCGTGCTCGACGTCGTGGCGGTGCTCGCCGTAGTGCTCGACGAAGGACTCCACCGCCGCGAGGTCGGGCAGCACCTTGACCCGGTCGCTGACCGGCAGGCCCCACGCGGCCAGGGCGGCGTACGCCTCGGACTGGGTGGCGGCCTCGAAGCCGGACCGGGCGCCGATGCCGTGGCAGACCATCCCCAGCGCGCGGGTGGCGGTGACCTTGGGATCCTTCTGGCGCAGCGACCCCGCGGCCGCGTTGCGGGGGTTGGCGAACATCGGCTTGCCGGCATCGGTCATGGCCGCGTTGAGCCGCTCGAACGCGGCCACGGGCAGGAACACCTCGCCGCGCACCTCGATCAGCGCCGGCACCGGGTGGTCCTCGCTGGGCCGCAGCCGGTGGGGCACGGAGTCGATCGTCTTGACGTTGGGGGTGACGTCCTCGCCCGTGCGCCCGTCGCCCCGGGTCAGGGCCCGCACCAGGCGGCCCTCCTCGTAGAGCAGGTTGATCGCGAGGCCGTCGACCTTGAGCTCGCACAGGTACGCCGGGTCGAGGATGCCGTCGCGCCGCAACCGAGCCGCCCAGGCCTCGAGCTCCTCGATGGAGAAGGCGTTGTCCAGGCTCTCCATCCGCTCGAGGTGGTCGACCGCGGTGAACTCGGTGGAGACCGTGCCGCCCACCTTCTGCGTCGGCGAGTCGGGGGTGCGCAGGTCGGGGACCTGCTCCTCGAGCTCCTCGAGCCGGCGCATCTGCCCGTCGAAGTGGGCGTCGGACAGCGTCGGGTCGTCCAGGACGTAGTAGCGCCAGCGCGCCTCCTCGACCTCCTCGACCAGGACGCGGTGCTCGCGACGCAGGTCGGCCTGCGGATCGGTCTCGGGCGTGCTCTCGCCCGGCTCCGGGCGCGCGACGCCCGACTCGGTCTCGGTCTCGCTCACACCGACATCTTGCCGTGCCCCACCGACAGCCCCCGCGGCGTCCCCGGCGCGGCGTACGGGCGGGGGCCGGCTGGCGTCCGGGCTGGGGGCTCCGGTGCGCGCCAACGGGTATGCGAATGTCGCGGACGGGGCACCAGACCGCTCCACCAGCCCCACGCGCCACAATTTGCATGCCCACTGTCGCCCCCGGCGCCACCAGCCGCCCACGACCCCATCCGGGCGCGCGGCGGCTCCGAAGCACTCGGGTAGGCGCCCGCTTCGACCCGACAGGACCCCACCGTGCCCGTTCCCGGACTCGACCGACGAGACCCCGACCAGCCGCCGCGCGGCGTGGTGCTGATGCTGCACGGGGGCGCGAAGACCGGCCTGAACGAGGTGGGGCCGCGCAGCGCGTCGTACCGGCGCACGAGCCTGATGCGCAGCGTCCTCGAGCCGCGCGTCCTCGAGGCCGGGCTCTCGCTGTGGCTGCTGCGGTTCGCGGTCCGCGGGTGGAACGCCGGCCTCGCGGCGCAACCCTCGCCGGTCCCCGACGTGCGCTGGGCGCTCGACCGCGCGGCCGAGGAGCTCCCCGGCACCCCCGTCGTGCTCCTCGGCCACTCCATGGGCGCGCGTGCCGCGGTGCACGCCGCCGACCACCGGGCCGTGGCCGGCGTGGTGGCCCTGGCCCCGTGGCTCGAGCCCTCCGACCCGGTCGGCACGCTCCGCGGGCGGCACCTGGTCGCCGGTCACGGCAGCCGCGACAAGATCACCTCGGCACGGATGACCCGCGCGTACGTCGAGCGCGCCCGCCCCCTCGCCGACTCGGCCCGGTTCGTCGACCTCGGCCGCCTCGGGCACTACATGCTGCACCGGCCGGCCGACTGGAACCGGTTCGCCCTGCGCGGGGCCCTGGAGGTGCTCGACCGCACCGAGGCCGGTCGTCGGCCCCACCAGCAGGACCGACCCGACCCCCAGCACCGGCAGGCGGACCAGGACGCCGGCCGGTACTAGATCCGACCTCCCCGCGCCGGAGCTCGGTGCGTCGCCCGGGAATGCCGGAGGCCGCGGAATGGTTGACCCCGGCAATGTCTTCGACCGCGTCTCCCGAGCACCTCGCCGCGACCCGTCCCGCCACCGCGGACGGGCGGACGAAGGCCGCTGCCCCCACCCCGGGGTCGCACGTGCCGGTGCTCGTCGGGCTGCTGTTCGGTCTCGCCGGCCTGGGCAGCTCGTCGGCGGCCATCGCCCTGCCGGTCATCGGCGACGACCTCGGCGTCAGCATCGGCGTCGCGGCCTGGGCGATCAGCCTCTACGCCCTGATGCTGGCCGTGGCCACCGCCGTCTACGGGCGCATCTCCGACCTCGTCGGCCAGCGGCTTCCCCTGCTGGTCGGGGTGGGACTGATGACCGTGGGTGCGCTGGCGGGAGCCCTGGCCCCCGACTTCGGCGTGCTCCTCGGCGCCCGCGTCGTCCAGGGCGCCGGCGCCGCAGCGGTGCCGACCCTCGGCGTGGCCCTCGTGACCTCGCGCTTCTCCGGCGCGGACCGGGCCGTGGCGCTCGGCAAGGTCGCCGGCATCGCCGCCGCCGTCAGCTGCCTGGGCCCGCTGGCCGGTGGCGTCGTCGAGGGCCTGCTCGGCTGGCGTGCGGTGATCGCGCTGCCCATGCTCGGGGCCCTGCTGCTGCCGCTGCTGTGGCGCTGGGTCCCCAGCTCGGGCAGCGGCGCCCGGCTCGACCTGTTCGGTGCGGTGCTGGTCGCGGGCACCGCCGCAGGCGTCGTCCTGCTCGTCCAGTCCCCGGCGACCGGCCCCCTCGTGGCGGTCATCGGGGCGACCCTCGCCGCTCTCGGCCTCCCCGCCGTGACCGCCTGGGTACGCCGCCGCCCCCAGGGCTTCTTGCCCCGTGAGGTGATCACGAACGCCGCGGTCGTCCGCAGCGCCCTGGCCGCCGGCGCCGTGCCGGCCGCCTGGTTCGCGCTGCTGATCGCCGTGCCGGCGGTGCTCGTCGGCGCCGGCTGGGAGCCCTGGCAGGTCGGGGTCGCACTCGTGCCCAGCGCCGTGACCGGCCTGCTCGCACCCCGGATGGCCGGCCCGCTCCTCAACCGCATCGGTGCGGCTCGCTCGCTCGCCGTCGCGGCCGTGGTCGCCGCCGTGGCCCTGGCGGTCGCCTCGCTCGGCGCGGGTGTCGAGTCGGCGGTCCTGCTGGTGGCCGCCGTGGTCGCGGTCACCTTCGCGTTCGGGCTCGGCCAACCCGCCCTCATGGAGGCGGTGGGCGACGCCGTGACCGACGACGTACGCGGGGTCGCGCTCGGCATCGCCACCTTGTTCTTCCTCGTCGGCGGCGGCGTCGGCTCCGCGGTGGTCGGCGGTCTCGGATCGGTGCTCGGCATGTCGGTCGCCCTGCTGGCGCTCACGCTGCTGCCGCTCGCCGGGCTCGTGGCGCTGCTCCCCCGGCTCCGCGTCCGGCTCCCCGACCTCGACCCCGTCGACTGACGCCGATCGCCGATTGACGCAGTCCGCGTGGCCCATGTCACGCTGTGCTGCGAAACCTCGGAGCCCCGCCGCACGTCTCACAGAAGAGACCTGTCCCCCCACCCGCAGGGAACCATGACCCAGGACGACCAGAAGCCACGCACGCTCGGGCTCTCCGCAGCCCAGGTGATGGGCAGCGCCCTGGCGGCGATGTCCGGCGCCTTCTTCGCCTCCTGGCTGGGTACGACGGGCACCCTCATCGGCGCCGCCGTCGGCAGCGTCATCGCCACGGTGGGCTCGGCGATCTACGCCCACTCGCTGCGCCGGACCGGTGCGGCCGTCAAGCGCACCGCGAGCCAGGTACGCGCCACCTCGCTGCTGACCGGGGCGATCCCACAACCGGATGCGGGCACCGCCCAGACCGGACCGGTCCCGGACCCCAACGCCCCGGAACCGGGTGGGCAGCAGCCGGTGCCGGAGCACGCACGGCGGCCGGCCGAGGCGCCGAGCGCGGAGGTGCCCCCGACGAAGCAGGGTCGGTTCACCCGGCTGCGGGAGCGCATCCGCGTCGGCAGCCGCGACCTGCCCTGGCCGAAGGTGGCCCTGGCCAGCGTCGCGGTGCTGGTCGTCGCCCTCGCCGGCATCACCCTGGTCGAGTCGCTCACCGGTCAGCCGTTGGCCTCCCTGCTCGGTCGCAGTGACAGCACCGGCACCACGGTGGGCAACACCGTCCGCGACGACCGGCCCATCGTCGAGCCGACCCCGACGCCCGAGCCCGACGACGCGGCCCCGACCGGGGAGCCCGCGCCGACCGAGGGCTCCGATCCCGCCCCGGACCCGGTGGACCCGACGACCGAGCCGAGCGCCGAGCCGAGCGCCGAGCCGGTCCCCAGCGACAGCGTGCCGACCGACACCCCCGAGCCCGTCCAGCCCTGAGCGCTGCCCGGTCCCGAGGAGATCGACCCCCTGCGGTGCCGACTGGGCCAGTCCGCACTGGACCAGCGGAATGGATCCGGCGTCCCGCGACGTTGGACACCGATGGAACGGAACCGTTCCGTCCCATCCCGCCTCGGACCGACAGGAATCCCGCGTGCCCACCTCGACCCAGACCGGATCGCGCCCCCGCGTGGAAGGCGACCGCGAGGACGAGATCCTCGACGCCACCCTCGAGCTGCTGCTCGAGGTGGGCTATGACCGGCTGACGATGGACGGCGTGGCGCGCACCGCACGCGCCAGCAAGGCGACCCTGTACCGACGCTGGGAGGACAAGCCCAGCCTGGTGGTGGACGCAATGGTCCGCGCCCGGCGGGCACCCGAGCTCGACGACCACGACACCGGCTCGCTGCGCGGCGACCTCGTCAGCACCTTCTGCGGGTCCCTGGGGATCGGCCGCAACGACGCGACCGGGGTCCTGGGTTCGGTGGTCACGGCCCTGGCGAACGACCCGGTGTTCGCCTCCCGCTTCCGGGAGGCGTTCATCGCCCCCAAGGTCGAGCTGTCGCGCGGGATCTACCAGCGTGCGATCGACCGGGGCGAGATCCCTGCGGACATCGACCTCGACGTGATCGCCCCGGCCCTCGCCGGCATCCTGCTCCACCGCTCGTTCGTCCTGGGCCTCGTCCCCGACGACGACCTGGTCGAACGCGTCGTCGACCACGTGATCCTGCCTGCCGTCGGGTGCTCCCCGCCGGCCACCGACCATCCACCCCGGACCGGCGTCACCGGTCGACCCACCACTCCGCACGCACAGGAAGCAACGAACCCATGACCGACTCCACCGCCACCCCGGCCGTCGAGGAGACCCCCGCCGAGGGGTCCCCCACGGTCGAGGTCCCCGCGCAGACCCCGGAGGCGACCCCGGCCGGGCACGCCCGCCTCGGCTGGGCCCTCGTGCTGATCTCCGTCGCCCAGCTGATGGTGGTGCTCGACGCCACCATCGCCAACATCGCACTGCCGTTCATCCAGCGCGACCTGGCGATCTCCCAGGCCAACCTGCAGTGGATCGTCACCGGCTACTCGCTCGCCTTCGGGGGGCTGCTGCTGCTGGGCGGCCGCCTCGGCGACCTCTACGGCCGTCGCCGGATCTTCATGGTCGGCGTGGGCATCTTCGCCGTCGCCTCCGGCATCGGCGGCCTGGCCCAGAGCGAGGTCATGCTGCTCGGGTCCCGGGGGCTCCAGGGTCTCGGCGCCGCGCTCGCCTCCCCGGCCGCGCTCGCCCTGATCACCACCAACTTCCCCGCCGGGCCCCAGCGCAACCGCGCCTTCTCGATCTACGCGGCGATGTCCGGAGCCGGGGCCGCGGTCGGACTGCTCCTCGGAGGCTGGCTCACCGGGCTGCAGCCCGACGTGCTCGGCCTCAGCGTCGACGGCTGGCGGCTCACCTTCCTGATCAACGTCCCCATCGGCCTGGTCGCCGCCTTCTTCGCCCCCCGCGTGCTCGCCGAGAGCGAGTCGCACCCCGGCGAGCTCGACGTCCCCGGAGCCCTGTCGGCCACGCTCGGTCTGGTCTCGATCGTCTTCGGCCTCTCCCGCGCCGGACAGCCCGCGCACGGGTGGGGCGACCCGGGGACCTACGTCCCGCTCACCGTCGGCGTCCTGCTGCTCGGTGTGTTCGTGCTCGTGGAGCGACGCGTGGTGCACCCGCTGCTGCCGTTCCGGATCCTGCTCAACCGCACCCGGGCGACGGCCTTCCTGACCATGGGCATCGTGCCGGCGGCCATGTTCGCGATGTTCTACTTCCTCTCCCAGTTCGTGCAGAACGTGATGGGCTACTCGCCGCTGCACACCGGCGTGGCGTTCCTGCCCTTCAGCTTCGGCATCGTGATCGCCGCGACGATCTCCTCCAAGCTGATGGCGCGCATCGACCCGCGGTTCATCGCGGGGGTCGGTACCGCGATGGCCGGCACCGCCCTGCTCGGCTTCTCACGGCTCTCGGTGGACTCCACCGCCGCGAGCATCCTCAAGGCGGCGGCCGGCGGGGAGACGCACCTCGGCGCCGACGTCAACTACTGGACCAGCATCTTCCCCTTCATCGCGTTGATGTCCCTGGGCATGGGCGCGACGTTCGTGCCGATGACCCTGGCGGCCGTGCACGGTGTCGGGAAGCGCGACAGCGGCATCGGCTCCGGGGTGCTCAACACCATGCAGCAGGTCGGAGGCGCCCTCGGCCTCGCCGCCCTCTCCACGGTGGCGGTGCACTTCTCCTCGGTCCGCGGCGAGGAGATCGGCGCCGCGGTCCAGGCCGCCGGCTCCGGTGGCGGCCGGCCGACCGAGGCCGTGCAGACCGCGGTAGGCAACCTGGTCTACCAGGGCGCGTTCACCGAGGGTGCGGTCAACGCCTTCCTCACCGGTGCGTTCATGATCTGGACGGCCAGCGTCATCGTGTGGATCTTCCTCAACGTCAAGCACGAGGAGCTGGCCACCGAGGAGCCCGCGGTCGGCGTGGGCGGCCACTGACTCCGTCGTACGACGCAGACCGCCTCCCGCGCGCTCGTGGCGCGGGAGGCGGCTCGTACGTCGGGACGTGTGGTGCGGGCGGGCTCAGCCGGCCAGCGCCTCGCCGATCGCCTCGACGAACGCCGGCAGGTCTCCGGGGTTGCGGCTGGTGATCAGCTTGCCGTCGACGACGACCTCGTCGTCCTTCCAGGTGGCGCCGGCGTTCTCCAGGTCCACCGACAGGCTGGGGTAGCTGGTCAGGCTGCGCCCTCGAGCCACCCCCGCGGAGACCAGCAGCCAGGGCCCGTGGCAGATCACGGCGAGCACCTTGTCGGCCTCCAGCGCCTGCTGGACGATGCTCTGAGCGTCCTCGTCGGTGCGGATCGTGTCGGCGTTGACGGTGCCGCCGGGCACCACCACGGCGTCCACGGCCGCCACGTCGAGGTCGCCGAAGGTGCCGTCGACCTCCACCTTCCGAGTCGGCTCGGTGTCACCCTCGACGGCCTGGATCGGGTCGGTCCCGGCGGAGTAGACCTTCACCTCGGCGCCCGCCTTGGTCAGCTCGTCACGAGGCGTGACCAGCTCGGCCTCCTCGAAGTGGTCGGTGGCGATGATCGCGATCTTCTTGCCGGACAGGTCAGGCATGTCACTCCTTCGGATCGGGTTCACCCACGTCGTACCCGATCAGGAGTGCTCCAACCCGTCCATGGGTCATCCCCTGGCCGCGAAGTCGGCGACCACGGCCCCGGTGACGACGGTGCGGCAGCGGCCGTCGGGTAGACGGCAGACCGCGAGGCCGTCGTCGCCCATCTGGAGGACGACCCGATGCTCGTCGAGCCATGCCACCGCGACGAACGCATCCACCGCTGGATGCCCCGACGGAGGACGCAGCCGCACGGGCTCACCGGTCCGGGCCAGACTCGCGGTCACGACGCCGCCGCCGCCGTCGTCCGCCAGCAGGCGGTCCCCCTGCCGCCCGAAGGCGATCGTGTCCGACAGCACCGGGCCCGGCGTGTCGGCCTCTCCACGGATCGGCCTGCTGAACGTGCGCGGTCTGCTGCTCCGGTCGTGCACGTACGCCGCCCACGCGACCCGCGTCTGGACACCGGTCGAGGTGTCGAGCCGCATGATCGTCCGGAACCGTCGGCACAGGCGGTGGTACCGCGAGTGGTCCAGGCACGACGTCTTCTCGTCCGGGGTCCAGTACACGCGGTCGTCGTACACCGCGCGGACCGTGCTGCTGGGCGAACCGAACCGAGCCACCTCGCGTCGGGTCCCGCTGTCGTAGGCCACGTACTCCCCGCGCCCCGGGTAGGTCGGCCTGCCGGGACGGTCGTCGAGAGCGGGCTCGAGCCACACCACCGTCGACCCGGCCGTGGAGAGCTGGACCTGGTAGCCGCGCACGAGAGTCCCGTAGGCACGCCCGATGCGGGCGATCCCCGACGCGTCCGCGAACCAGAGGGTGCCGAAGCAGCCGGGTCTGACGTTGCAGTTGCCGCTCTCCTCACCGCGGCCCTCACGGGTGAACACCACTCCGTCGTCCGTGGGGGTCACGTTGCGCACCCGCCCACCCCCGTCGATCCTCCGGTCGCCCCAGTGGATCGTGTGCCCAGTGGCCCAGGCCAGCTTCCTGACGGCGGGTGCCTCCACCGTGGGCGTCGAGGTCGGCAGTGGTGGGGTGGCGGGCGGGACGCGATCGGGGTTCAGCAGCGCGACGGCCCCGGTGATGGCGCCGAGGACCAGCACCACGGTGACGACGCTGGCTGTGACTGCCACGACCTGTCTGCTGCGCGCGGCCCGAGCGATGCGCGCGTGCACCTCGTCGAGGCGCTGGTCCCGGCGAGCGTCGAGCCTCGACGCACGATCTGCCAGGGCCTGGAAGTCCTCGGGCCTCACGACCTGCTCCTCTCACCCAGCGGCGGTTCCAAGGCGTTGTCCAGCCGCAGCTTGGCCAGCGCCCTGGAGCACTGGCTCTTGACCGTGCCCACCGAGCAGGAGAGGAGCCGAGCCGTCTCCGCCTCGCTCCGATCCTCGAGGTAGCGCAGGACGACCACGGCCCGCTGCCGCCGGGGCAGTCGGCCCATCGCGTCCCAGAGGTCCTGCTGGGCCGCTGTCACGTCCCGGACGGCTGCGGCCTCGGCGGAGTGCTCCGGAAGGTGGGCGCTCGGGGTCTCACGAGTCCAGCTGCGCCGCCACCACGACGCCGAGGTCGTGGCCAGGATCCGGCGGACGTACGGCTCCGGCGGGCCCTCGATGCGCGTCCAGGCGAACCACGCCTTGGTCAGGGCCGTCTGGAGCAGGTCCTCGGCGAGGTTCTCGTCCTGGACCAGCAGGTACGCCGTGCGCAGCAGCGCCGGTGACCTCGCCGTGACGAAGTCGTCGAACTCGACTCGGTCCTCCATGCGACCACGTCCCTCGGGACCTCGCGGCCGGCCGGTTTCCGGCTGCACCAGTCAGACGCGCTGGAGGTCGTGAAAGGTTGCCCCTTCCCAGCGTCCTCCTGGTCGCGGCCCTCGGCAACGCCCCACTCAGCCG
This sequence comes from uncultured Actinomycetota bacterium, assembly GCA_963815595.1. Lineage (GTDB taxonomy): Bacteria > Actinomycetota > Actinomycetes > Propionibacteriales > Nocardioidaceae > Marmoricola. Next base: position 2,093,265 of record CAWFHA010000007.1, read on the forward strand.
AGCTCGGCCGCTGCCTCGCGTACGGCCCGCAACGCCTCCCGGGCGTACGACGCCGTGGCACCGGCCAGGCCGCACGACGGGGTCAGCACCAGCTGGCCGGCGACCTCCGCCGGATCGAGCCCGAGCATGTCGAGCAGCCGGCGTGCCCGCTCGACCACCGCCCGGGTCGAGGAGACCGACTCACCGCCGGAGGGCAGCACGCCCAGCAGCACCCGCGCTCCCTCGTCCAGCGCCGTGGCGAGCACGTCGTACTCCCCGGCGACGAGGACGTCGAGGTCGACGGAGACCCCGCCGGCACCGGCACCGCGCAGCAGCGCGATCGGGGGCGCAGCCGCGCAGCAGTGCGCGACCGTCTCCGTCGTCCCCGCAGCGGCGAAGACCCACTCCAGGGCCTCCGAGGCGATCGGTGGGGTCACCGACCGGTGCCGGTTGAACCCCGAGGCGGTCGGCACCTGGCCGGTCAGCACACCCGGCAGGGCCGGCTCGTCGAGCTGGAGGACCAGCTCGGCTCCCGGGATGCGGCGCCGGACGTCGGCCAGGTGCTCGTCGACCCCCTCGGCCAGGGCCTGCGCCAGCTCGCGCCGCGCGCCCACGTCGGACAGGACCCGGTCGCCTCGTGGCTTCTCCACGGTGCTCGCGAGGGTCCAGGGCCCGCAGAGCTGGAGCTTGAGCGGGCCGGAGTACCCCTGGGTCTGCTCCTCCAGGGTGTCGAGGTCCTGGGCGAGCAGCGACCGGGCCCTGCGATGGTCGACGCCCGGGGCGTCGGTGAGCCGCCAGCCTGCCGGCTGCAGGTCGAAGCCGAGCTCACCGATGACCGCGAGCGTGCGACCGGTCATGGTGGCAGTGGCGCCGCGGGCGGGCAGCTCGGGCAGGTACGGCAGGTCCGGGACCTCGCCCAGCACGACCCGCAGCGACTCGGCGAGGTCCTCCCCCGGCATCGAGCCGATGCCGGTGGCCAGGGCCGTCACGCGCCCGACCCGGCCGTCGCTCGCCGGGTCGCTGCGATCGTGGCCGAGCCGACCACGCGCGGGCCGTCGTAGACGACCACGGCCTGTCCGGGGGCGATGCCGGAGGCCGGCTGGAGCAGCTCGACGTCGATGCCCTCGATGTCGCCGCCCTCCGCGTCGGGTCGGGAGACCGGCCGGACCACCGCCCGGTGCTCCGCGCCGTGGGCCCGCAGCTGGACGGTGCACTCCAGTGGCCCGGACGGCGCCGCGCCGCACCAGCGCGGCCGGATCGCGGTCAGCCCGTCCACGAGCAGCTCGGCCCGGGAGCCCACCGTCACCGTGCCCGAGACCGGCTCGATGTCCAGGACGTAGCGCGGACGGCCGTCGGGAGCGGGTGTCCCGATGCGCAGGCCGCGCCGCTGGCCGACGGTGTAGCGCCAGGAGCCCTCATGGGTCCCGAGCACCTCCCCCGCCGAGTCCACGATCGCGCCCTCCCGGTTGACCCCGGACAGCTTCTCGGAGAGCCAGCCACCGGTGTCGCCGTCGCTGATGAAGCAGATGTCGTGGCTGTCGGGCTTGTCGGCCACGGCGAGCCCCCGGCGGGCCGCTTCCTCGCGGACGACGGACTTGGGAGTGTCGCCGAGGGGGAACATCGAGTGCGCGAGCTGCTCCTGGGTCAGTACGCCGAGCACGTAGCTCTGGTCCTTGCCCGTGTCCTCGGCCCGGTGCAGCTCGATCAGCCCGGCGTCGTCGCGGTGGAGCCGGGCGTAGTGGCCGGTCGCCACGGCGTCGAACCCCAGGGCGATCCCACGGTCCAGCACGGCGGCGAACTTGATCTTCTCGTTGCAGCGCAGGCACGGGTTGGGGGTCCGCCCCTCGGCGTACTCGATGAGGAAGTCCTCGACCACGTCATCGTGGAAGCGCTCGCTCATGTCCCAGACGTAGAAGGGGATGCCGATCACGTCGGCGGCCCGGCGGGCGTCGTTGGCGTCCTCGATCGTGCAGCAGCCGCGCGCACCGCTGCGGTAGGACCTCGGGTTGCGCGACAGGGCGAGGTGGATCCCGGTGACCTCGTGACCCTGCTCGGCGGCGCGCGCGGCGGCCACCGCTGAGTCCACGCCACCCGACATCGCTGCCAGGACCCGCATCACGTCGTTCCGTTCGCTCTCGTGGACAGGGCCGCGTTGCGGGCCCGCTCCACCACCGGGCCGATCGCGGCCACCAGCGCGTCGACGTCCTCGCGGGTCGAGGTGTGCCCCAGGGAGAACCGCAGCGACGAGCGCGCGTACTCCTCCGAGGACCCCATCGCCAGCAGCACGTGCGAGGCCTGGGGCACGCCCGCGTCGCAGGCCGAGCCCGTCGAGCACTCGATGCCGCGCGCGTCGAGGAGCATCAGCAGCGAGTCGCCCTCGCAGCCCGGGAACTCCAGGTGTGCGTTGCCGGGCAGCCGGTGCGTCGGACCCACGCCGGGGTCACCGTTGTAGAGCGCGTCGGGGACCTCGCGGCGTACGCCGGCGACCAGCGCGTCGCGGAGCTCGACCAGCCGCTCGGCGAGCGCGGGCTGCCGCTCCACGGCCAGCTCGCAGGCCACGGCGAAGCCGGCGATGGCGGGCGGGTCGATGGTCCCCGAGCGGATGTCGCGCTCCTGCCCGCCGCCGTGCAGCAGCGCGGTCGGCTGCAGCTCGCGCCGGACGACGAGGGCGCCGACGCCGTAGGGCCCGCCGATCTTGTGCCCGGTGACGGTCATCGCGTCGACCCCGGAGGCGGCGAAGTCCAACGGCAGCTGCCCCAGAGCCTGCACCGCGTCGGTGTGCACCGGGATGCCGTGGGCGGCGGCGACCTCGACGACGTCGGGCACCGGCTGCACGGTGCCCACCTCGTTGTTGGCCCACATCACCGTGACCAGGGCGATGCTCTCGGGGTCGGACTCGACCGCGGCCCGGAAGGCCTCGACGTCGATCCGGCCGAGCCGGTCGACGGGGACCAGCTCCACCTTGGCGCCCTCGGTGCCGAGCCACTCCAGCGGGTCGAGCACGGCGTGGTGCTCGACCGGGGTGCTCAGGACCCGCACGCGGCGCGGGTCCTCGGCCCGACGCGACCAGAACAGGCCCTTGATCGCCAGGTTGTCCGACTCCGTGCCCCCGGAGGTGAACACCACCTCGCCGGGTCGGCAGCTCAGGGCTCGCGCGATGCGCTCGCGGGACTCCTCGACGACGCGGCGGGCGGCCCGACCCGACGCGTGCAGCGACGAGGCGTTGCCGACCCGCCCGAGGTGCTCGGTCATCGCAGCGACGGCTTCGGGGAGGATCGGCGTGGTCGCCGCGTGGTCGAGGTAGGCGGTGTTCATCGCAGCACAAGCGTACGGCGTGGGGGGTGGACCGACGGCGCGCCGGCCGGGCGTTGACACAACCCCTGCCACAAAGAAGGCTGGCGGGGTGCTGAGCATCGATCCCGAGTCCGGCGTGGCGCCGTACGAGCAGCTGCGCGAGCAGGTCCGCGGCCAGGTGGACCGGGGCGAGCTGGTGCCGGGGAGCCGGCTGCCGACGGTGCGTGCGCTGGCCGGCGAGCTCGGCCTCGCGGCCAACACCGTGGCCCGGGCCTACCGCGAGCTCGAGGCCCTGGGCGTGGTCGAGACCCGGGGTCGGGCGGGGACGGTCGTCGCCGGCCCGGGCGTCGACCGCGCGGCCCGCGAGGCCGCCGCGGCGTACGTCGAGCGCCTGCGTGCGCTGGGTGTGGGCCGGGAGGACGGGCTCGACCTCGTCCGTCGGGCCTTCGGCTGACCCGGCCCGGACCGTCGCGGCCCGTCGAGCGGGTCACCGACGCGCACCGGCCGCGTCCCCGGAGCGGGGACGCGGCCGGGGGGAGAGCCGGGGGCTCAGCCCTTGCGCTTGGTGATCTCCTCGGTGGCTGCGGGCAGCACCGTGTGCAGGTCACCGACGACACCGAAGTCGACGAGCTCGAAGATCGGCGCCTCCTCGTCCTTGTTGACCGCGACGATGGTCTTCGAGGTCTGCATGCCGGCCCGGTGCTGGATCGCACCGGAGATGCCGTTGGCGATGTAGAGCTGCGGGGAGACGGTCTTGCCGGTCTGCCCGATCTGGAAGGCGTGCGGCTTCCAGCCGGAGTCGACCGCGGCGCGCGAGGCGCCCACGGCCGCACCGAGGGAGTCGGCGAGGCCCTCGACCTCGTCGAAGTTGCCGCCGGTCCCGCGCCCGCCGGCGACCACGATCGCGGCCTCGGTCAGCTCGGGCCGACCCGAGGCCTTGCGCGCCTGGGCGGCGACGATCTTGGCCTTCTTGGCCGACTCGGAGACCGTCGCGTCGAACTTCTCCGTGGCTCCCGCGCCCTCGCTCTCCTCGGGCGCTGCGGCGTTGGGCTTCACGGTGATGATCGGGGTGCCCCTGGTGAACGTGGACTGCACCGTGTAGCTGCCGGCGAACACCGACTGCGTGGTCACCGGGCCGCTGTCGCCGGCCTGCACGTCGACGGCGTCGGTGATCAGGCCGGAGTCCAGCTTGATCGCGAGCCGGGCGGCGATCTCCTTGCCCTCGGCGGTCGACGGCACGAGGATCGCGGCCGGACCGCCGACCTTGTCGGCGAGCTGCTGGAGCGCCTCGGCCTTGGGGGCCACCAGGTAGCCCTTGATCTCGGCGTCGTCGACGACGTAGACCTTCTCGGCGCCGTACTTCTTCACCGCGTCCGCGGCGGCATCGGCCTGGTCGGCCGGGCCGATGAAGACCGCGGACGGCTCACCGAGCCGGCGGGCGATGGTGAGCAGCTCGTAGGTGGGCTTGCGGACCTTGCCGTCGACGTGGTCGACGAGTACCAGAACTTCGGACATGGTTTCTCGGGGCTCCTGTCGCGCTCAGATGAACTTCTTGGAGGCGAGGAACTCGACCAGCGCCGTGGCGCCCGATCCGTCCTCGTCGTTGACGACCTCGCCCTGCGTGCGCGGCGGGCGCTGCTCGGTGTCCTGGACGGCGGTCCACGCCGCGTCGAGGCCGACGTCGGTGGGCTCGACGCCGAGCTCGGAGAGCGACCAGGTCTCGAGCGGCTTCTTCTTGGCCGCCATGATCCCCTTGAACGAGGGGTAGCGTGCCTCGCCGGACTGGTCGGTGACCGACAGCACCAGCGGGGCGGTGGCACCGATGACCTCGGTGGCGGTGTCGCCGTCGCGCTTGATGCGGAACTCCTTGCCCTGGCTCTCGATCACCGAGCCGAGCGTGACCTGCGGGAGGTCGAGGCGCTCGGCCAGCATCGCCGGGACCACGGCCATGGCCGCGTCGGTGGAGGACATGCCGCACATGACGACGTCGACCGGCGACTCCTCGCCGATCTTGCTCACCGCGGCGGCGAGCACCTGCGAGGTGGCCAGGGCGTCGGAGCCGGCGATCGCGTCGTCGACGACGTGCACGCCCTTGTCGGCGCCCATCTGCAGCGCCTTCTTGATCGCCTCGGCAGCGTCCTCGGGACCGACGGTGAGGGCGGTGACGACCACGTCGTCACCCTCACCCTTCTCCTTGAGCTGCAGCGCCTGCTCGACGGCGTACTCGTCGAGCTCCGAGAGCAGACCCGGCACGCCCACGCGGTCGACGGTCTTGTCGGACTCGAAGTGGCGGTCGGCGGTCGCGTCGGGGACGTACTTGACACAGACGACAATGTTCATTGGACATCGGCCCTGGGCGGGCCCCTCCTGAGGTAGACGGTTGGGCGTTGACCCTGGCCCCGAGGTTACCGCCGAGTCACCACGGCAGAAACACCAGCGTCAGGTGGGTTGGGTCACAGGTCGAGGGCGGCGTGGGACCCCAGCCGGCACCGGTCGGCGACCGGTCACCGAGCACTCTTGGGGGCGATCGCGGCGGCGATGAACCTGCCGATCACCAGGTAGACGATCGCGGCGATGCCCCAGTTGAGCAGCGCGTTCTTCGACTCGGCGTTCTTGCCGGAGAAGTCGAAGATGCCGTTGTCACGGCTGAACGGACCCGAGACCGCTTCGGCGACGTCGGTGACCAGCTGCACGATCGGGTTGTCGGCGTTGATGTTGCTGCGCAGCACCACGAGCACGGCGCCCAGCGCGAGCACCCCGGCCAGGACGCCGAAGACGATGCGCACCGCGCGGGCTGCCTGGCTACGGATCCGGTGCTGGGTGACGCTGGTGCTGCGCTTGCGAGCCTCGCCGGACTCTTCTGTCCTGACCTTGGGCGACACGGTGAGCTCCTCGGGTGGTGCGGGCGGGTGGTGCGGTGCTGCTTCGGACGGGCGCGTCGAGCCGGTGATGCCGGTCAGCGGCCCTCGAACACGGCCTTGCCCGGTCCTTCCGCCACGAACGAGTCCATCCCGATCGTGCGGTCCCGAGTGGCGAACAGGGCCGCGAACTGCTGGCGCTCGATCTCCAGGCCGGTGTCGAGGTCGACCTCGAGCCCCCGGTCGATCGCCTCCTTGGCGGCGCGCACAGCGTACGTCGCGGCACCGGCGAACTGGGAGGCCCATCTCACCGCCTCGGCGTACACCTCGGCCGTGGGCACGAGCCGGTCGACCAGGCCGATGGCCAGCGCCTCGTCGGCGGGGACGAAGCGTCCGGTGAAGATGATGTCCTTGGCCCGGCTGGGCCCGACCAGCCGCGTGAGCCGCTGGGTGCCACCCGCGCCGGGGATGATGCCGAGGAGGACCTCCGGCTGGCCCAGGGTCGCGTCGTCGGCCGCGAACCGGACGTCGGCGCAGAGCGCGAGCTCGCAGCCACCGCCCAGCGCGTACCCCGTGACCGCGGCGACCACCGGCTTGGGGATCCGGGCGACGGCGGTGAGCGCGCTGGTCAGGCCGGTGGAGCGCTTGACCATGTCGGTGTGCGACATCGCGGCCATCTCCTTGACGTCCGCTCCGGCGGCGAAGAGCCGCTCGCCGCCGTAGAGGACCACGGCCTTGACGTCGTCGCGGTCGCCGGCCTCCTGGGCGGCCGCGCGGATCTCCTCCTGCACCTGCACGCTGAGCGCGTTCATCTTGGGGCGGTCGACGCGGATCGTGCCGACCCCGTCGGCCACCTCGAGTCGGACGAACTCCGCCATGACCACTCCTGACTTCTGGAACGACGACTATCGCTGGTCCACCGCGGAGCCTAGCCTTGGCCAGATGTCGGGCACCTCGGGCACCTCGGAGACCGGTCAGCACCCGCCCCGCGGACGGGATCCTGGCGACTCCGTCGACTCTGCCGACTCCGCCGACGGGGGCGCCTCGGCTCTCCGGCACAGCGGCAAGGCGGGCTTCCTCGGCGCCATGTTCCTGATGGCCACCTCGGCCATCGGCCCGGGCTTCCTGACCCAGACCACGGCGTTCACGATCGAGCTGAAGGCGGCGTTCGCGTTCGCCATCGTGGTCGCCCTGCTCGTCGACGTGGCCATCCAGCTCAACATCTGGCGGATCATCGGCATCGCCGGGCGCCGGGCCCAGGACCTCGCCAACGCCGCCCTGCCCGGCTCCGGCTTCGCCCTGGCGGTCCTGGACGTCTTCGGCGGACTCGTGTTCAACATCGGCAACGTCGCGGGCACGTCGCTGGGACTCAACGCGCTGTTCGGGCTCGACGTCCGGATCGGCGGGACCGTGTCGGCAGGCGTGGCGATCGCGGTGTTCCTGATCCGGCGAGCCGGAGTCGCCATGGACCGCGTGGTGGTGCTGCTCGGCGTGGTGATGCTCCTGCTCACGACGTACGTCGCGATCAGCACCGACCCGCCGGTCGGGGAGGCGGTGCGCAGCTCGATCGCCCCGGAGACGGTCAGCTTCCTGGCGATCACCACCCTCATCGGCGGCACGGTCGGCGGCTACATCGTCTACGCCGGGGCGCACCGGCTGGTCGACAACGGTGTGCGGGGCGTGGAGAACGTGCGCGAGATCAGCCGCGCCTCCGTGGTGGGGATCCTGATCACCGCAGTCATGCGAGCCGTGCTCTTCCTGGCCATCCTCGGCGTGGTGACCTCCGGCGCCGACCTGGACAGCGGCAACCCCACGGCCTCGGCCTTCGGCGCGGCGCTCGGCGACGTCGGCCGCATCGTGTTCGGCGCGGTGATCTGGAGCGCGGCGGTCACCTCGGTGATCGGCGCCTCCTACACCTCGACCTCGTTCCTCAAGGTCTTCGGTCGCTGGGTCAGCCGGTGGGAGCGGTGGGTGGTGGTGGGCTTCGTCGTGGTCTCCACCCTCGGGTTCCTGGTCCTCGGCGCCGAGCCGGTGACGTTGCTGATCTTCGCCGGCGCCTTCAACGGACTGATCCTGCCGGCGGGGCTCGGGCTGCTGCTCTGGGTCGCCTGGCGGCGTCGGGACCTGATGCACGGCTACGCCTACCCGCAGTGGCTGCTGGGCATCGGCGTCGCCGCCTGGCTGCTCACCATCTACCTCGGCTACGAGTCGCTCACCGGGCTCGGCGGGCTGTTCTCCTGAGCGTGGCGCCGCATCCGCGGTCACCCCGCAGGCGGCCGTGATGGCCTCCCGCCGCCCTTCGCGACCGGCACTCCCCCGGGCACACGGCGACCACCGACGTACGCGACTCCGATTTCGTCGTACCGTGACCTGTGCCCCGACCCCTTCGCGACAATGCCCCCGTGACACCAAGGGAGTGGTCGGCTGCCGACGAGACCGTCCCGGTGTGGCCGGGACGCAACTGGCCCCTCGGGTCCACGTGGGGTCCCGAGTCGACCAACTTCGCGGTGCACGCCCCTGACGCCGCGGCGGTGTGGGTCTGCCTGTTCGACGACGGCCCCGACGGGGAGGTCGAGACCCGGTTCCCGCTGACCGAGCGCAGCCTGGGCATCTGGCACGGCGCGCTGCCCGGCGTGCAACCCGGCCAGCGCTACGGCTACCGCGTCGACGGGCCGTGGCACGTCGAGCGCGGGCTGCGGTTCAACCCGCACAAGCTCCTCCTCGACCCCTACGCCCGCGCCGTCAGCGGCGAGTTCGTGACCCACCCGGCGATCTTCGGCTTCGAGGTCGACGGGGACCTGCGGGCCACCACCCACCCCCAGGTCCGCGACGAGCGCGACTCCGCGCCGTACGTCGGGCGCAGCGTCGTCGTCCACGACGAGTTCGACTGGGGCGAGGACCGCAAGATCGGCGCCCGCTGGCGCGACACGGCGATCTACGAGCTGCACGTCAAGGGGTTCACCAAGCTGCACGACCGCATCCCCGAGGAGCTGCGCGGCACCTACGCGGGACTGGGGCACCACGTGGTGACCGACTACCTGCTCGACCTCGGCATCACCGCCGTGGAGCTGCTGCCGACCCAGCAGTTCGCCTCCGAGCCGGCGCTGGCCGCGCGCGGCCTGAGCAACTACTGGGGCTACAACACCATCGGGTTCTTCGCCCCGCACGCGGCGTACTCCGCCTCGGGCGACCGGGGCGAGCAGGTGCGCGAGTTCAAGCAGATGGTGAAGAACTTCCACGCCGCCGGCATCGAGGTCTACCTCGACGTGGTCTACAACCACACCGCCGAGAGCGGGGTCGACGGACCCACCCTGAGCTTCCGGGGTCTCGACGACCTCGGGGTCTACAAGCGGGTCTCCAAGCGACCCGACCGCGAGAGCGACACCTACTGGGACGTCACCGGCTGCGGCAACACCGTGGACACCGAGAACCCCATGGTGCTGCGGCTGATCCTGGACTCCCTGCGCTACTGGGTGACCGAGATGCACGTCGACGGCTTCCGGTTCGACCTGATGTCGGCGCTGGTCCGCACCGGCCACTCCGTGGACATGGCCAGCAGCCTGCTCACCACCATCGGCCAGGACCCGGTGCTGCGGCACGTGAAGCTGATCGCCGAGCCGTGGGACGTGTCCATGGACGGGTACCGGGTCGGGGAGTTCCCGCCGCCGTGGGTGGAGTGGAACGACCAGTACCGCGACACCATGCGGGACTTCTGGCGGGGACGCTCCGACGGCGTCCGGACGGTGGCGACCCGGCTGGCCGGCTCCTCCGACCTCTACCTCGACGACGGGCGCTCGCCGTACGCCTCGATCAACTTCATCACCGCCCACGACGGGTTCACCCTGCGCGACCTCGTCTCCTACGACGTCAAGCACAACGAGGCGAACCTCGAGGGCAACCGGGACGGCACCGACGACAACCGTTCGTGGAACTGCGGGGTCGAGGGCGAGACCCGGGACGAGTCCGTGCTCGCGCTGCGGCACCGGCAGGCCGCCAACCTGATCGCCTCGCTGTGCCTGTCGGCCGGGGTGCCGATGATCACGGCGGGTGACGAGCGCGGCCGGACCCAGGGCGGCAACAACAACCCCTACTCCCAGGACAACGAGACCTCGTGGGTGGACTGGTCGGCCGACGACGCCTGGCTGGGGCTCTTCGAGATCACCCGCACCGCCCTGCGGCTGCGGCGCGACCATCCGGCGCTGCGGCAGCGGCACTGGTTCGAGGGCCGTCCGACGATCGTGGGCGGACCCAAGGACCTCGCCTGGGTGCACCCCCGGGGGCGCGAGATGACCGGCGACGACTGGCTGGACTCGGGGCTGCGCACGATCGGCATGTTCGTCTCCGGCGACCCGCTGCGCTCCCCCGGGCCACGCGGTGAGCAGCAGCACGACACCAGCTTCATGCTGTGGGTCAACGCCTCACCCCGCGAGTGCGAGGTCACCCTGCCCGACAACAAGTGGGTCCAGCACGGGTGCGTCGTACTCAGCACCGACCCCGCCAACCCCGACGGCCTCACCGTCAAGGCCGGCCAGCAGATCACCGTCTCCGCCCGTTCCCTGGTGCTGCTGCAGGAGACCTGAGCGTCGCCGGAGTCTCGCCGTACCGGAGCCGGACGGGCGATCCCTGCGCCTGGGGGGTGTTGCTTCGCCTGCCCGGTGCAGGTTTCCCCGGGCGCCCGGGTATCCCTGCGCCTGGGGGGTGTTGCTTCGCCTGCCCGGTGCAGGTTTCCCCGGGCGCCCGGGGAAACCTGCAGCCCCTACGCGTACGCCACCAGCCCCAGCTCGGCCGGGGAGGACAGGTTCGGGTTGCGGGGCAGGATGCGGACGGTGTAGCCGAAGGAGCCGGCTCGGGAGAGCTCGAGGTGGCCGTCGAAGCGGTGCCGGCCGCCCTCGTAGGTCTCGGCCAGGGCCAGCGGCGTGGTGCTGGTCTCGACGAGCTGGTCCTCGCCCTTGACCCGACCGTGGACGACCTGGACCTCGACGTCGTCGGGCGCGAGGGAGCCCAGGGAGACGAAGGCGTGCAGGTCCATCGCACCGCCGAGCTCGGGGGCGTCGGAGAGGCCCTCGGTCTCGATGTGGTCGACGTGGACCTCCGACCAGCCGCCGACGACGCGCGTCTTCCAGGCCGCGAGGCCCGAGGCGCCCTCGTAGGAGTCGTTCATCGCGCGGGAGGAGACCGCGGCCGGGGTGTAGAGCCGGTCGACGTACTCCCGGACCATCCGGGTGGAGAGCACCTTGGGACCCAGCGACTTCAGCGTGTGCCGCACCATCTCGATCCAGCGCGTCGGCACGCCGGCCGCATCGAGGTCGTAGAACCGCGGCGCGACCTCCTTCTCGATGAGGTCGTAGAGCGCGTTCGCCTCGATGTCGTCACGCTTGTCCGGGTCCTCGACGCCGTCGGCCGACGGGATCGCCCAGCCGTTGTCGCCGTCGTACCACTCGTCCCACCAGCCGTCGAGGATCGACAGGTTCAGCCCGCCGTTCAGCGCGGCCTTCATGCCCGAGGTGCCGCACGCCTCGTACGGGCGCAGCGGGTTGTTCAGCCACACGTCGCAGCCGGGGTAGAGCGGCTGGGCCATCGCGATGTCGTAGTTGGGCAGGTAGGCGATCCGGTGGCGCACCTCCGGGTCGTCCGCCAGCTGCACGATGGCCTGGATGAGCTTCTTCCCGCCGTCGTCGGCCGGGTGCGCCTTGCCGGCCATCACCAGCTGGACCGGACGCTCGGGGTGGAGCAGCAGCCGCTTGAGGCGCTCGGGGTCGCTGAGCATCAGCGTCAGGCGCTTGTACGACGCGGCGCGTCGGGCGAAGCCGATCGTGAGCACGTCGGGGTCGAGCGCCGTCTCGGTCCAGCCGAGCTCGGCCGGCGCTGCGCCGCGCTTGAGGCACGACTTGCGCAGCCGACCGCGGGCGTCCTCGACGAGCCGCTTGCGCAGCTCGCGCTTGGTGCTCCACAGGTCCGCGGCCGGGATCTTGTCGACGACGTCCCACACCTCCGGGCCGTCGGAGTCGGTGTCCGCGCCGGCCTTGGCGGCCAGCTCGAAGACCTCACGGGCCACCCAGGTGGGGGCGTGCACGCCGTTGGTGATCGAGGTGATCGGCACCTCGGCCTCGTCGAAGGCCGGCCACAGACCGTTGAACATGCCCCGGCTGACCTCGCCGTGCAGCAGCGAGACGCCGTTGGCGCGCTGGGAGAGGCGGAAGCCCATCACCGCCATGTTGAACACGCCGCGGTCGCCGCCGGTGTAGTCCTCCGCGCCCAGGGCGAGGATCCGGTCGGTGGGGACGCCGGCGACCGCCGAGCTGGCGCCGAAGTACTGCTCGACGAGCTCGCGCGGGAACCGGTCGATGCCGGCGGGCACGGGGGTGTGCGTGGTGAACACGGTCCCGGCGCGGGTGACCTCCACGGCGGTGTCGAAGTCGAGCCCCGGGCCGTCCTCGGCCACGGTGAGCTCGCGGATCCGCTCCAGGCCGAGGAAGCCCGCGTGACCCTCGTTGGTGTGGAACACCTCGGGCTCGGGGTGGCCGGTCAGCCGGGAGAACGTGCGTACGGCGCGGACGCCGCCGACGCCGAGCAGCAGCTCCTGCAGGAGCCGGTGCTCGCTGGTGCCGCCGTAGAGCCGGTCGGTGACCTCGCGGAGCGGGACCGGGTTGTCCTCCACGGCGGTGTCGAGCAGCAGCATCGGCACCCGGCCGACCTGCGCGACGAAGATCCGGGCCACCAGGTCGGCGTCACCGGGCACCGAGAGCCGGACCTCGGCCGGGGTGCCGTCGGCCTCGCGCAGCAGCGTGACCGGCAGGCCGTCGGGGTCGAGGACCGGGTAGGTCTCCTGCTGCCAGCCCTCGCCGGAGAACTGCTGGCGGAAGTAGCCGTGCTGGTAGAGCAGGCCGACCCCGATCAGCGGGACGCCGAGGTCGCTGGCGGTCTTGAGGTGGTCACCGGCCAGGATGCCCAGCCCGCCGGAGTACTGCGGCAGCACCGAGGTGATGCCGTACTCGGGCGAGAAGTAGGCGATCGCCCGCGGCGCGTCGGCGCCGGCCTTCTTCTGGAACCAACGGTCGCCGGTGAGGTACTGCTCGAGGTCGGCGTGGGCGAGCTCGAGCCGCCGCAGGAAGCGCTTGTCGCCGGCCAGCTCCGCGAGCCGGGCCGGGGAGACCGCGCCGAGCATCTTGACCGGGTCGCGGCCGCTGGTGCGCCAGACCTCGGGGTCGATGGCGGCGAAGACGTCCTGGGTCTCGGGGTGCCACGACCAGCGCAGGTTGATGGCCAGGTCGCCCAGCAGGCGCAGGGGCTCGGGCAGGACCGGGCGGACGGTGAATCGTCGGATTGCTCGCACGGGAGAACGCTAACCCAGAAACCTTGGAACGATCCAACCGCCCCGCAACCGGTCTAACCGGGACAGGCCCACCCCCGCGGCGGCCGCCCGAGCCCACCCGTTTGCGTGAACGCCCGGACTTCGCAAGTGTGTGGAGCATGGTCGGTCGTATCCCCGTCATGGACGTGACGCCTGTCGTCGATCTCGGACGCCACCCCGCGAAGGCCTCGGTGGGCGAGCCCTTCGAGGTCTCCGCCCTGGTCTTCCGCGAGGGTCACGACCAGCTCGGCGCCGAGGCGGTGCTGATCGACCCCGACGGCCGGCGCCGCGAGCCGGTCCGGATGCACGACGTGGAGGGTCAGGTCTCGCGCATGGCCGCCACCGTGTGCGCGGACGCCGAGGGGGCCTGGTCCTTCGAGGTCCAGTCGTGGAGCGACCCGATCGCCACCTGGCTGCACGACGCCGGGATCAAGATCCGGGCGGGGGTCGACGTGGAGCTGATGTTCACCGAGGGCGTGCTCCTGCTCGAGCGTGTCGCGGCCGACGGCCTCGACCGCGCCGACCAGGGCGTGGTGGTCGACACGGCCCGTGCGCTCAAGGACACCCGGCGGCCCGTGGAGGCCCGGCTGGCCGCGGCCGAGTCCGAGACGCTGGCGCGGGTCTTCGCCCGGCACCCGCTGCGTGACCTGCTCACCACCGAGGGCCCCTACCCGCTGTTCGTGGACCGCACCCGGGCGCTGTTCTCGAGCTGGTACGAGTTCTTCCCGCGCTCCGAGGGGGCCCGCCTCGACCCGAAGACCGGCAAGATCGTCTCCGGCACCCTGCGCACCGCCGCGCAGCGGCTGCAGGCCGTCGCCGACATGGGCTTCGACATCGTCTACCTGCCGCCGATCCACCCCATCGGCGAGGTCAACCGCAAGGGCGCGAACAACTCCCTGCACCCCACCGCCGACGACGTCGGCTCGCCGTGGGCGATCGGCAGCCGCCACGGTGGCCACGACGCGATCCATCCCGACCTGGGCACCTTCGAGGACTTCGACGCGTTCGTGGAGCAGGCCCGCGCCGTGGGCCTCGAGGTGGCCCTCGACTTCGCGCTCCAGGCTGCGCCCGACCACCCGTGGGTCACCGAGCACCCCGAGTGGTTCACCACCCGGGCCGACGGCACGATCGCGTACGCCGAGAACCCGCCGAAGAAGTACCAGGACATCTACCCGATCAACTTCGACAACGACCCGGACGGCATCTACGCCGAGACCGAGCGGATCCTGCGGCTGTGGATGTCCCACGGGGTGCGCGTCTTCCGGGTCGACAACCCGCACACCAAGCCGGTCGTCTTCTGGGAGTGGCTGCTGGGTCGCATCCGCGAGACCGATCCCGACGTGCTCTTCCTCTCCGAGGCCTTCACCAAGCCCCCGATGATGCAGGCGCTGGCGACGGTGGGCTTCCACCAGAGCTACAGCTACTTCACCTGGCGCAACACCCGCACCGAGCTGGAGACCTACCTGCACGAGGTGTCGCGCGAGACCTCGCACGTGCTGCGGCCGAACTTCTTCGTCAACACCCCCGACATCCTGCACGCGTTCCTGCAGTACGGCGGCCCGCCGGCGTTCAAGATCCGCGCCGTGGTCGCGGCCACCGGCTCGCCGAGCTGGGGTGTCTACGCCGGGTTCGAGCTCTTCGAGCACATGGCGGTCAAGCCGGGCAGCGAGGAGTACCTCGACTCGGAGAAGTACCAGATCAAGCTGCGCGACTGGGACGCCGCCGAGCGCAGCGGGCAGACGCTGGCGCCGTACCTGACCCGGCTCAACGAGATCCGGCGCGCGCACCCCGCCCTCCAGCAGCTGCGCAACGTGACCGTGCACTCCAGCGACGACGACGCGGTCCTCGTGTTCAGCAAGCACCTCCCCCCGGGCGACCCGGCGGGCGGCGCCGGCGGTGACACGGTCATCGTGGTGCTCAACGTCGACCCGCACGGCCCCCGCACGACCACGGTGCACCTGAACCTGCCCGCCCTCGGCCTGGACTGGGAGGACGGCTTCGCCGTCCACGACGAGATCACCGGTCACGAGTGGCAGTGGGGGGCGCACAACTTCGTCCACCTCGACCCGTATCACGAGCCGGCCCACGTCCTGTCGGTCAGGAGGCCCGGATGAGCACCGACGCCGACCACCACTACGGCGAGAGCGGCGTGGTGCCCAGCACCAGCGGGGACCCCACGGCAGCGCACTTCGACCAGCCCGACTGGTTCAAGACCGCGGTGTTCTACGAGGTGCTGGTCCGCTCGTTCAAGGACTCCAACGGCGACGGCGTCGGCGACTTCCGCGGGCTGACCGAGAAGCTCGACTACCTGCACTGGCTCGGCGTGGACTGCCTGTGGGTGCCGCCGTTCTTCTCCTCGCCGCTGCGCGACGGGGGGTACGACGTCGCCGACTACACCAACATCCTGCCCGAGGCCGGGACCGTCGAGGACTTCCACCACTTCCTCGACGAGGCGCACAAGCGCGACATCCGCGTGATCATCGACTTCGTCATGAACCACACCAGCGACCAGCACCCGTGGTTCCAGTCGAGCCGCTCGGACCCCGACGGTCCCTACGGCGACTTCTACGTGTGGTCCGACACCGACGAGCTCTACCAGGAAGCGCGGATCATCTTCGTCGACACCGAGCCGTCGAACTGGACGTGGGACCCGGTGCGCCAGCAGTACTACTGGCACCGGTTCTTCTCCCACCAGCCCGACCTCAACTTCGACAACCCCAAGGTCCTCGAGGCGATGCTCGAGGCGATGAGCTTCTGGCTCGACATGGGCCTCGACGGGTTCCGGCTCGACGCGGTGCCCTACCTCTTCGAGCGGCCGGGCACCAACGGCGAGAACCTCCCCGAGACGCACGAGACACTGCGCACCGTGCGCCGCTACGTCGACGAGCACTACCCCGGCCGGGTGCTGCTGGCCGAGGCCAACCAGTGGCCCGCCGACGTCGTGGACTACTTCGGCGGCAAGCGCGACCCGGAGACCGGCGAGTGGCTCTCGGCCGGCGACGAGTGCCACATGTGCTTCCACTTCCCGGTGATGCCCCGCATCTTCATGGCGGTACGCCGGGAGAACCGGTTCCCGATCTCGGAGATCCTCGAGGAGACCCCCGCGATCCCCGACGGGTGCCAGTGGGGCATCTTCCTGCGCAACCACGACGAGCTGACCCTCGAGATGGTCACCGACGACGACCGCGACTACATGTGGGACGAGTACGCCAAGGACCCCCGGATGAAGGCCAACATCGGCATCCGGCGACGGCTCGCGCCCCTCCTCGACAACGACACCAACCGGATGGAGCTGTTCACGGCGCTGCTGCTGTCGCTGCCCGGGTCACCGGTCCTGTACTACGGCGACGAGATCGGGATGGGCGACAACATCTGGCTCGGCGACCGCGACGGCGTCCGAACCCCGATGCAGTGGACTCCCGACCGCAACGCGGGCTTCTCCATCGCGACTCCCGGAAAGCTGCACCTGCCCCCGATCCAGGATCCCGTCTTCGGGTACCAGAGGGTCAATGTCGAGACCGAGCTGGACGATGCCTCCTCGCTGCTGCACTGGACGCGGCGGATGATCCACGCGCGCAAGCAGCACGCCAGCTTCGGGCTCGGCGAGTTCATCGACCTCGGCGGGTCCAACCCGTCGGTGCTCTCCTACGTGCGCGAGCACGTCGACGACGAGGGCCGGGCGGACACGGTGCTGTGCGTGAACAACCTGAGCCGCTTCCCGCAGCCGGTCCAGCTCGACCTGCGCCGCTGGGAGGGCGTGCAGCCCGTGGAGCTGCTGGGCGGGGTCCGCTTCCCGGTCGTCGGCGAGCTGCCCTACCTGCTCACCCTGGGCGGCTACGGCTTCTACTGGATCCGGCTGCCGGCGCCGGGCACCACCGAGTCGGGGGCGCCCGCATGAGCGCACACCCCCAGATGACCGCCTACCTCGCCGAGGCCAGGTGGTTCGCCGGCAAGGGCCGCGAGTACGACGTGGTCGACGTGCAGCAGGTGGGCACCCTGCCGGGGCCTCCCCCGGTCACCTTGACGATCATCACCGTGGAGTACGCCGACGGCCCCGGCGGCGAGCCGACCACCGAGCGCTACCAGATGCCTCTCTCCCACTACCCCGAGGAGCAGGTCCGGATCCGGCACGCCTACCTCGGACCCCACGACGACGAGGACCTCGGCGTGGTGCACACCTACGACGCGGTGCACGACCGCGAGGCGATGGCGGTCTACCTCGACACGTTCTCGCAGACCGAGCCCGGCTCACCCCGGCCCTACGGCGGGGTGACCTTCCACCGGATGCCCGGCCACGACCTCGACACCGGCGCGCACTCGACGCTGTTCCGCGGGGAGCAGTCCAACTCCTCGGTGGCCTTCGGCGACGACAGCCTGATGAAGGTCTTCCGCAAGGTGACTCCCGGCCGCAACCCCGACATCGAGATCCACCGGGCGCTGACCGAGGCGGGGAACACCCACGTAGCGCACCTCTACGGCTGGGTCGAGGCGGGCGAGGACGACCTCGCCATGCTCTCCCAGTTCCTGCGCACGGCCAGCGACGGCTGGGACCTGGCGCTGGTCAGTGCCCGCAACCTGTTCGCCGAGGCCGACCTGCACGCCGACGAGGTCGGCGGTGACTTCGCCGGCGAGGCCCACCGTCTCGGCGTGGCGGTCAGCGAGGTGCACGCCGTGCTGAGGGAGCACTTCGAGACCGAGCCCTTCGCCGGGGCGGTGGCGGCCGAGGGCATGCGCCGACGCCTGGCCGACGCCGTGGCCTCGGTCCCCGAGCTGGCCCCGTACGCCGATCCGCTGACCGCGGTCTACTCGGGCATCGCCGACGCCGACGGCCTGGCCCAGCGGGTCCACGGCGACCTGCACCTGGGGCAGACACTGCGCACCTCCCGCGGCTGGAAGCTGGTCGACTTCGAGGGCGAGCCCGCCAAGCCGCTCTCCGAGCGGCGCCTGGCCGACTCCCCGTGGCGCGACGTCGCGGGCATGCTCCGGTCCTTCGACTACGCCGCGATGTCGGTGGTCAAGGACCTCTACGCCACCGAGGACCCGGGCCCGCAGGTCGCCTACCGGGCCTCGGAGTGGGTCCAGCGCAACCGCACCGCCTTCCTCGACGGCTACGTCGAGGCTCGGGTGGAGGCCGGGGGCACGCCACTGTCCCCGGCCGAGGAGGCCCTGATCGCCGCCTACGAGGCCGACAAGGCCGTGTACGAGGTGCTGTACGAGGCACGCAACCGTCCCGGCTGGCTGGACATCCCGCTCGGCGCCATCGAACGAATCGGAGAGAACTCATGAGCCAGCCCACCATCGGTGAGATCGACGTCCACCTGATCAACGAGGGGCGCCACGAGCAGCTCTGGCAGGCGTTGGGGGCGCACGTCCTCGACGGGGGCGGCACCGCGTTCCGCGTCTGGGCCCCGGACGCGATGGAGGTCCAGGTACGCGGCGACTTCAACGGCTGGGACGGCAGCCGGGGCGTGCTCGCCCCGGTGGCCAGCTCCGGCATCTGGGAGGTGGTCGTGCCCGAGGCGTCGGCCGGCGACGCGTACAAGTACCACGTGCGTGGCGCCGACGGGGAGTGGCGCGACAAGGCGGACCCGATGGCGACGTACACCGAGGTCCCTCCGGCCACCGCCTCGCGGATCTTCGCCAGCACCCACCAGTGGACCGACCACGAGTGGATGACCGCACGGGCGGAGACGACCCGCGCCGACCAGCAGCCGATGTCGGTCTACGAGGTGCACCTCGGCTCGTGGAAGCGCCACCTCGGTGCAGGCCCCTACAGCTACGACGACCTCGTCGAGCACCTCGTGCCCTACGTCGCCGAGACCGGCTTCACCCACGTCGAGCTGCTGCCGGTGATGGAGCACCCCTTCGGCGGGTCGTGGGGCTACCAGGTGACCTCCTACTACGCGCCCACCTCGCGCTTCGGCGACCCCGACGGGTTCCGCCGGCTCGTCGACGCGTTCCACAACGCCGGCATCGGCGTGATCGTCGACTGGGTGCCGGCGCACTTCCCCAAGGACGACTTCGCCCTGGCCCGCTTCGACGGCACCTCGCTCTACGAGGACCCCAACCCCAGCCGTGGCGAGCACCCCGACTGGGGCACCTACGTCTTCAACTTCGGACGCAAGGAGGTGCGCAACTTCCTGGTCGCCAACGCCCTGTACTGGCTCGAGGAGTTCCACATCGACGGCATCCGCGTGGACGCGGTCGCCTCGATGATCTACCTCGACTACTCGCGCGAGGAGGGTCAGTGGCAGCCCAACGTGCACGGCGGGCGCGAGAACCTCGAGGCGGTCAGCTTCCTGCAGGAGCTCAACGCCACCGTCTACAAGCGCGTCCCCGGGGCGGTCACCATCGCCGAGGAGTCGACCTCCTGGCCCGGCGTGACCAAGCCGACCGACGCCGACGGCCTGGGCTTCGGGCTGAAGTGGAACATGGGCTGGATGCACGACTCGCTGGAGTACGTCGCCAAGGACCCCATCTACCGCAGCCACCACCACCACCAGCTGACCTTCGCGATGGTCTACGCCTACTCGGAGCACTACGTGCTGCCGATCAGCCACGACGAGGTGGTCCACGGCAAGGGCTCGCTGCTGCGCAAGATGCCCGGTGACCGGTGGCAGCAGCTCGCCAACGTGCGGGCGTTCCTCTCCTGGATGTGGGCCCATCCCGGCAAGCAGCTGCTGTTCATGGGCCAGGAGTTCGCCCAGGACGCCGAGTGGGCCGAGCAGCGCGAGCTGGACTGGGGCCTGCTGCAGGAGCCGGGACACCGCGGGGTCACCCGGCTGGTCACCGACCTCAACGCGGTGTACGCCGACTCACCGGCGCTGTGGAGCCAGGACAGCGACCCCGCCGGCTTCCAGTGGATCAGTGCCGACGACGCCGGCCGCAACACCGTCGCGTTCGTCCGTTGGGGCAGCGACGGCAGTGCCCTGGTGTGCGTCAGCAACTTCTCGCCGGTCCCGCACGAGGGCTACCTGCTCGGGCTCCCCTTCGCCGGGGAGTGGACCGAGGTGATCAACACCGACGCCGAGGTCTACGGCGGTTCCGGGGTCGGCAACCTCGGCACGGTGACCGCCCACGCCAACGAGCACGCCGGACAGCCGGCCTCCGCCTCGGTGCGCGTGCCGCCACTGGGGTCGCTGTGGTTGGCCCGCAACCAGCACTGACCGGCCCGAGCTCCACCCGGCACCGGCCGGCACCGGCTCGGTCGGGCTCCCTGGGGTACCGGCGGGGGCCCGGTCGGTCCTCGGTGGGTCTGGCTAGGGTGAACCCGTGTCTGCCGAGCTCACTCCCGTCTCCCCCGGCGTGGTCCGCGTCTCCTGGTCCACCGAGCTGCAGGAGCAGGGGCTGCGCCCGTCCGCCGACGAGGTGCGCGGGCTGGTCGAGTCGGCCTTCAAGAGCGGTGCGACGCGCGTGGAGGCCCACGTCGACCCCGGCGACGAGACCGCCCAGCGCGTGGCGACCTTCGCCGGCCTGCTCCGCGAGGGGGTGGCCCGAGGAGTGGCCGAGGAGCGTGACCGGATCGTCTACGCCCGCCTGGCGGGCGACACCCCGTTGGAGGACCCCCGCGGCTTCCGCTCGCTGCTGAATTCCTTCCTGCCGCGCAAGCGCGCCATCAGCCAGATGCTGATCCGCTCCACCGACGGCCGCGTGCTGCTGTGCCAGCTGACCTACAAGAGGGACTTCGACCTGCCCGGCGGCGTCGTCGAGGTCAGCGAGTCCCCCCAGCTCGCCGTGGCGCGCGAGGTCCACGAGGAGCTCGGCCTGAAGGTGGAGGCCGGTCCGCTGCTGCTGACCGACTGGCTGCCACCGTGGAGCGGGTGGGACGACGCCGTCTGCCTGGTCTTCGACGGCGGCGTGCACGAGCCGTCGGTGCTGGACACGATCGTGCGCCAGGAACGCGAGATCCGGTCCGTGGAGTTCGCGACGATGGCCGTGGTCCGCGAGAAGTGCGCCGACTTCACCGCTCGGCGCATCGAGGCCGCGCTGCGCAACCTGGACACGCGCGGTCCGTCGTACACCGAGAGCGGGCGCGGCGCCTAGGGTGGTTCCACCCACCTCGAAGGAGCATCGCCATGAGCACCACGGCGCCGACCTCGGCCCAGCAGGCCCTCGATGACCTCGACGTCCAATCCTTCTGGAAGCGTGGGTTCGCCATCCTGCCGCGGACCTACACCACGGCGGAGATCGAGGAGTTCCGCGCCGCGGCGTACGCCACCAGGGCTGACGGTGGCGACCTGCTCGCCAACCCTCGCCTGCGCAGCGTCCTGACCGACGGCCGCATGGTCGCGGTCGCGCGCAAGCTGCTCGACACCGACAAGATCCTGTACGGCGGCGACAGCTCCTTCACGATCAACGGACGAGGGAAGGGCTGGCACAAGGACAACACCGATCGGCGTGACCAGAAGGCTCCGGACTGGACACAGGGTCGCTACACCCAGCTGCGCTTCGGCATCTACCTCCAGGACCATTCCCGGCACACCGGCGGGCTGAACCTGCGCGAGGGCTCGCACGACGTGCCCAATCTCAAGCAGGGCGAGCTGCGCTACCTCAAGGTGCGGCCCGGTGACCTCGCCGTGTGGAGCATGCGGATCACCCACTCCGGCAACGGGATGCTGCTCCGCCGGCCCTTCTCCGGCAACCTGCCGCTGCCCGGGGAGCAGGAGAGCATCCCGGAATGGAAGGTGGCCAAGCGCGACGGTGACCGCATCGCGCTCTTCGTCCACCTCGGTGCCGACGACGCGCACGGACAGCGTTATCTCGACTACCTCAAGACGCGGACCTACATGGTCAACCGCTGGCGGGCGATGCCCTGGACCGACGAGGCCCGCCAGGCAGGTGTGGCGGCCGGGCTGACCCTGCGTGACATGCCGGCCGAGGTGCTCGACGACCCGGGCGCCGGGATGAACGAGCAGTGGGAGCCGTTCGCGTACTGATGCCGCGCCCGTGCGTGCGATCGCGCCGGGCACCGGCGGTCGGTCGCGCCCGCGCGTCGAGGAGCAGCGGACGAGTCAGTCCTCGATGTCCTCGAAGCGGCGGGCGGGCATCGCCCGCCAACCGGCACGCAGGACCTTCTGCGCCAGCTGGGCGTTGAGCCAGGCCGTCGTCGTCCACACCGCGACCCAGACGACCACCACCACCCAGGAGATCTCGCCCGCGGGGACGCCCGTGACGAGACCGGCGGCCAGGCCGCCGTACATGCCGACCCACAGCGCCAGCAGGCTCAACGGCAGCGCGAGCACGATCAGCGCGCCGTGCCACGCCGAGCTCTCACCCACCATGGACATCACCGCGACCGCCGCCACCGTGGTGACGTAGAGCTGTCCGACCGCGGGCAGGCGGCTGACGCGCGGCGTCACCGGTGGGCTGTCCATGCCCCCATGCTCCCACCGGGTGCCAGCACGTCGGTCCGTGCGGGCACGCTCACGCGTCGACGCCGTGCTGGACGTCGAGGTCGCCCGGGTCCCCGTCCCCGTCGGCGACCGCGGCCACCGGGACGACCACCACCGGGCAGTGGCCGTGCCGCACGACCTGGTCGGCGGTGGAGCCGAACCGCAGGCCGAGGAAGCCACCGGCTCCACGCGCACCCACCACGAGGATGTCGGCCATGTCGGAGGCCTCGAGCAGCCGCCGCCCGGAAGGTCCGTGCACGACGTGGCAGTCGACGGGAAGGTCGTCGGGCAGGTCGAGGGCGGCGACGTCGGCGCGCAGCCGGTCGACGACGGCGGCCTCGAAGTCCGTGAGCGGCGGCACGAAGCCCGGCGTCGCGGTCTCCGGCCGGGGTGCCGAGGAGATCGACCAGGCCCGGACGACGTGCAGGGGCGCGGAGATCCGGCGCGCCAGGTCGGCCGCCCAGCGCACGGCCTGCGCGGCCGCCGGGGACCCGTCGTGCCCGACGAGGACCCCGCCGGACAGCTCGACCCTCGTGGCCACCTTGATCATCGACACGGTGCGACTCCTCTCAGGGATGCGCGACCACCACGCTCCAGGCGATGGCCTTGCTCGATGCCAAGGATGACACTGCATCGAGGGGAGCGAGGTCCCCGGCCGGCACGCCGGAGACGTCGGCGGTGAACGAGGCGAGGTGACCGCCACCGCTGCCGTTGCCCGTCGTACGCCGCGTCGTCCCCGGCGGGGTGTCCCAGCTGCGCGCCGAGCTGGACTTGTCGGCCCAGAACCGCAGCGACCACCGAGCCGGCCTCCCTCACGTGATGCCCGGGGCAGGATGGTGGTCGTGCTGGCGCCGCCCTGCACCGCCGAGGCCAGCCGGGTGATGGGTGCCGCGTCCGCGTAGGCCAGCAGGGAGAGGTTGGTCTTGGCGCGCCGACTCAGCGCCACCCGGACCGTGCTCCCGGCGAAGCCCGCCGGAGCGGTCCGGGTGTAGACCGAGGAGCGCATCTGGGTGCCGTCGGCGACCGAGTCCAGCAACGTCCACCCCGCCGGGGTGGTGTGGGTCGCGGAGTTGTTGTTCGTGGCGAACAGCACGAGCTGGTCCCCCGCAGCGACGGATCCCGGCACCGTGACGGTCGCCGAGGTCGTGTTCGCGTCACGCACCGCCCCCGCCCGGAAGGTCGGGTCCGCGCCCGGCTGGTCGCTCACCGTGACCGAGGTGCTCGCCGACCCGGTCGCGTCGTCGTCGTCGGTCACGGTCAGCGTCACGCCGTAGGTCCCGGGGCCGGGGAAGGTGTGCGTCACGGCCGGGCCGCTGGCCTCGCCCGTCGGCTCGAAGGACCAGTCGTGGCCCACGACCTGCCGTCGGGGTCGGTGGACGCGGTCCCGGTGAAGGAACACGTCAGTCCCGAGCAGCTGGTCCCGGTGATCCGGGCCACCGGGTCCTGGTTGGGCGGCGGCGCGGGAGGGTCGCCCCCCTGGTCGGCTGCCGCCGGGGTCACGACGGTCCACGCGACCGCCTTGTCCGAGGCCACCGAGGACACCGCATCCAGCGGGGCCACCGTGCCGGCCGGCACCCCACCGACGTCGGCGGTGAACGAGGCGAGATGACCACCACCGCTGCCGTTGCCGGTCGTACGCCGCGTGGTCCCCGGCGGGGTGTCCCAGGAGCGCGCCGAGCTGGACTTGTCGGCCCAGAACCGCAGCACGACCGAGCCGCTGGTCTCGACGTCGATCCCCGGCGCAGGGTGGTCGGTCACGCTGGCGCCCCCCTGCACCGCCGAGGCCAGCCGGGTGATGGGTGCCGCGTCCGCGTAGGCGAGCAAGGACAGGTTGGTCTTCGAGATGGAGCTCAGGGCCACCCGGACCGTGCTCCCGGCGAAGCCCGCCGGAGCGGTCCGGGTGTAGACCGAGGAGCGCATCTGGGTGCCGTCGGCGACCGAGTCCAGCAACGCCCACCCCGCCGGGGTGGCGTGAGTGGCTGCGGTGTTGGTGGTGGCGATCAGGACCAGCTGGTCGCCGGTCGTGACCGCCGCCGGGACGACGACCGCGGCGGAGGTGGTGTTCGCGTCGCTCACCGCCCCCGCCCGGAAGGTCGGGTCCGTGGCCGGCTGGTCGCTCACCGTCACCGAGGTGCTCGCCGACCCGGTCGCGTCGTCGTCGTCGGTCACGGTCAGCGTCACGCCGTACGTCCCCGGCCCGGGGAAGGTGTGCGTGGCCGAGACGCCGGTCGCGGTGCCGGTGGGCTCGAAGGCCCAGGCGTGGCCCACCACCGTGCCGTCGGGGTCGCTCGACGTGGACCCGCTGAACGAGCAGGTCAGCCCCGAGCAGCTGGTCCCGGAGATCCGGGCCACCGGGTCCTGGTTGGGCGGCGGTGGTGGTGGGTTGCTCGCGGTGACGGATGCAGTGGTGGTGCCGGTGGCCCCGTCGTCGTCGGTCACGGTCAGGGTGACGGTGTACTGCCCAGGAGTTGCGTAGGTGTGCCCCGGCGACATCCCCGATCCGGTGCTGCCGTCGCCGAAGCCCCACGCGTAGCTCACGATCCGGCTGTCGTCGGTGGAGGTGCTCCCGCTGAGCGGACAGCTGAGACCGCTGCACGTGGTGCCGCTGATCCGGGCGACGGGGGCCTGGTTGGCCGGCGGGGTGCCGGCGTCGCGGACCAGCACCACGCCGTACGCCGACCCGCCACCGCCGGCCTTGACCGCGTTGCTGATCCCCGGCACGACGATGGCCGAGGTGCGGTTGGTCGTGGTGCCGTCACCCAGCTGGCCGTAGAGGTTGTGTCCCCAGGCCTGCACCCGCCCGTCGGCGAGGGTGACGTTGCCCATGTCGCGGCCCGATCCCAGCGTGACGGCGTTGCTGACCCCGAGGACGCTGACCGGCGTACGCCGCGCCGTCGTGGTGCCGTCGCCGAGCTCCGCGCGGTAGTTGCGGCCCCAGGACGCGACCGTGCCGTTGGCTCGCAGGGCGTAGGAGTGGTGGGCGCCCGCGGCGGCGTCGGTGATGCCGCTGGCGACGACTCGCACCGGCGTCGTACGGTCGGTCACCGTGCCGTCGCCGATCTGGCCGTAGTTGTTGGAGCCCCAGGCCCAGACGCTGCCGTCGGTGAGCACCGCGACCCCGTGGTCGCGACCGCCGGTCACCATCGTCACGGTGCCGAAGCCGATGGAGGCTCCGACCCGCACCGGGGTCAACCGCCGGGTGGTGGTGCCGTCCCCCAGCTGCCCCTCGTCGTTGCGTCCCCACGCCATCAGCTGCCCGTTGGCGCGGATCGCGTAGGACATGTTGCGCCCGGCCGCGATGCCGGTCGCGTCGGTGATCCCCTGGACCCGGACCGGGGCTCGACGCAGGCTGGTGGTGCCGTCCCCGAGCTGCCCGTCGCTGTTCAGGCCCGAGGCCCAGACCGTGCCGTCGGCCTTGAGCACCACGATGTGGTTGTGCCCTGTCTCCACCGCGACGTTGTCGTTGCCGAGCGAGGTCACCCGGGTGGGGGTCGAGACGTTGCCGGTCGTGCCCAGCCCCAGCTGGCCCTCGACGTTGCTGCCCCAGGTCCACACCGTGCCGTCGGACTTCAGGGCGACCACGTGCTCGCGCCCGCCGTGCAGGTCCACGACCCCGTTGAGACCGTTGACCGGAGCGCCGCTGCGGCGCGTGGTGGTGGTGCCGTTGCCGAGCTGGCCGTAGGCGTTCTCCCCGAAGGTCCACGGGGTGCCCGGCGGGGCGGCGGCAGTGGCCGACGGAGCGACGGCCACGCCGACCATCGTCAGGGACGCTGCGACGAGGCCGGCGGCGCACAACCCTCTGACGACACGCGCGAGCCTGTGTGTGCGTCCCATCAGTCCCCCCTCGACACGTGCCGCGTGAGGCGAACGTAAGCCCTCGAACCGGACGCGGGAACAGCGCCGGGCCGGCGCACTAGACCGCCGGCCGGCGCCGGGGACGGCTCACCGCGGCCCGTAGCGGCCCGCGGCGGCCCGCGGCGGCTCAGAACAGGGCGGAGGCCAGGTCCCGCCGCGCGCGCTGCACGCGCGGGTCCTCGTTGCCCACGGCCCCGAACAGCCCGATCAGGTGCGTGCGCGCGGCGTCCCGGTCGGCGTCGCTGGTCCGGCGG
Source organism: uncultured Actinomycetota bacterium (assembly GCA_963815595.1). Taxonomy (GTDB): domain Bacteria; phylum Actinomycetota; class Actinomycetes; order Propionibacteriales; family Nocardioidaceae; genus Marmoricola. Next base: position 2,120,248 of record CAWFHA010000007.1, read on the forward strand.
ACCAGCTCGACGAGGCGGGTGAAGGCGTCGTCGACGTGTCCGCCCAGCAGGTCGAGGTCGGCCACCAGCGTCTGGGCCTCGACGTCGTCGGGGCGCTCGGCGGCAGCCGCACGGGCCGCGGCGAGGTCGACACCCTCGGTGCGCTTGAGCAGCCGGGCCATGGCCAGGCCCGCAGCCGCCTCGGTGTCGGCCGGGTTGGCCGCCACCAGCTTCTCGTACTCGGCGACCGCCCCGTCGATGTCGCCGCGCTCGAGCGCCTCCTGGGCGGGCAGGTAGCGCGGGTCGATCTGCTCCTCGCCGGTCTCCTCGTCGACCTCGCCGGCGCCGGACCGGGGCTGGTGGCGGCCGGTGAACCCGCTGGCCGTCAGCTGCTGCAGGACCTGGGTGACCACCTGGCGCAGGTCCTCGAGGGGCGCGGCGTCCTGGATCAGCGGCATCGGGCGCCCCTGGGCGACGAGCACGACGAGCGGCACCGAGGGGATCTGCATGGCCTGGGCGATCTGCGGCGAGGCGTCGACGTCGACGCGACCGAGCAGGAAGCGTCCCTCGAACTCGTTGGAGAGCGTCTGGAGGTCGTCGGCGAGCCGCACGCTGTCGGGTGAGCGGCCCGGGCTCTCGAAGGCGAGCAGGACCGGGGCGTTGCGGGAGGTCTCGAGCACCTGCTGGAAGTTCTGCTCGGTGACCGGGACGGCGTACGCCGCGCTCGCGGCCCCACCGCCGGTCCCTCCGGGGGCGGACGCTCCCGTCAGACCGGACAGGTCGACCGCGCCGGGTCGCGAGAATGGCTGCTGAGTCATGGCCCCATTCTTTCCACTCACCTCGTGACGCGCACCCCCACCCCCCTGCCTCGCGGCAACGACCGTGCACGGAACGACATCCGCGATCCCGTGCGCACCGAACCACCCCGGTGAAGGCACCCGACGCCCGCGCGTGGCTGATGCAGAAGACCGCGCCCCTGACCGTGCACTACGGCCGTCCGCTGCGGATCGCCGGGCAGGACCTGCCGGCTCCCCGGCGGCTGCGCCTGCCCACCCGTCACGGGCCGGTGCGCTGCGAGCTGTATCTCCCACCGGGCGTGGACCGACCGCCGGTCTACGTGCACGCGCACGGCGGCGCCTTCATCATCCGGCACCCGCGCATGGACGACTTCTTCGCCCGCTTCGTCGTCGACCGGGCACGGGTCGCGGTGCTCTCGGTCGACTACGACGCCGCCCCGCAGGTCAGCTTCCCCGTGGCCCACGAGCAGGTCCACGACGTCGTCGCCCACGTCGCGGTGCACGGCTCCGCGATGGGTGTGGAGGCCACGCGGGTGGCCGTCGGTGGCTTCAGCGCGGGAGGCGGCCTGGCGGCGTCCGCCTGCCTGCGGGCCCGGGACACCGGCAGCTTCGCCCCGCGCTTCCAGCTGCTCGCGGTGCCGTCGCTGGACGTCGCCGAGGACTACGAGGACAAGCAACCGGTGGGGTCACCCATGCTGGGCCGCAGCATCCTCGACCTGGTGCGGGCGACCTACTTCCGCGACGCCGGGCAGCGCGGCAGCGACTACGCCTCACCGCTGCGCGCGGCGAACCTGGCGGATCTGCCCCCAACGCTGGTGGTCACCGCGGAGCGGGACCTGCTGCGGCGCGAGGGGGACACCTACGCCCGCAGGCTCCGCGACGCCGGGGTGCCGGTGCAGCACCGCGTCGTCGCAGCCCGCGACCACTACTTCCTGGACCGGGACAACGCCCGCACCGAGATGGCGCTGATGGCCGATGCCCTGCGACGCCACCTGGTCGCGACGGACTGACGACTCCGGCACCGCGAGGTCGCCCGGGTCGGGCGCGGGTGGTCAGCCCCAGGTGCTCACGCCCAGGTGGCCTCGGTGGCGTCGGCGAGGTCGTCGACCACGGCGACGAGGTCACCGGTCTCCTCGAAGGTCCGGCGCTGGCGCACCGCCCCGTTGCCGCGGCTGAGCAGCCGCTCCACGCCGTCCTCGGCGAGCCGCCGGTCCCCGGCACGCTCGAGCGACTCGGAGACGTGCTCGACCAGGTCGCCCAGGAGCTCGCGTGGGGGCACCAGGCGCCGGCGCAGCGGGTGCACGAGGTCGCCGGCCACGCCGTACCTCGCCGCGCGCCAGCCGGCGACGCGCAACAGGTCGGCACGCCACGGCCGGGAGGTCTCGTCGGCGGTCCCGTGAGCGGCCCGGTCCACCAGGGCCCGCGCGAGCACGGCGACCAGCAGCGCGTCCTCGGTCTCGAGGCACACGTCACTCACCCGGACCTCGACGGTGGGGTAGGTCTCGGAGAGGCGAGCGTCGAAGTACAGCATGCCCGCGTCCAGAGCACCGCCCCACGCGACGGTCTGCTCGGCGACCTCGCGGTAGGTGTCCGCGTCCTCGAACGGCTCGCGGCTGCCGGCGGACGGCCACCTGCCCCAGACGTGGCTGCGCCAGCTGGCGTAGCCGCTGTCCTGGCCGTCCCAGTACGGCGAGTTGGCGCTGATCGCCGTGAGTGCGGGCAACCAGGGCCGGATGCCGTCGACGACCCGGACGCCCTCGTGCTCGTCGTCGACCGAGACGTGCACGTGCATGCCGCAGACGTGTGCCTCGCGCGCGACGCGTCCGAAGGCCCCCTCGAAGCGGAGGTAGCGGTCGGCGCGCGTGAACTCCTCCCCGCGCACCGGCAGCGGCGGCGTACCGGTGGCCACCGCTCGCGCGCCGGCCGCCGCGGCGGCCTCGCCCAGGGCCCGGCGGCTGCGCCGGAGTGCCTCGCCCAGGTCCGAGGCGTCCGTCAGCGGTGGGGTGGAGGACTCGACCTGGTGCCGGAACAGCTCGCGACCGACCTCCTCCGTGGCGTCATTGGCGGCCTCGGCGGAGTCGGCCCGCGAGGCCAGGCCGCGGGTGACCGGGTCGATGAGCACCAGCTCCTCCTCGACCCCCACAGACCGAGGCTCTCCACGCGGACTCGCCCGCATCGCCATCCACCTCCCGAGAACGGGCCCCGGCGCGCGGACCGCCCGCACCTGATCACCCGGTCGGAGCCTAGCCGTGGGTGCGAGGGGGCGACACGTCCACAATCGTGGTTTGGAGACGGGATCTCGCTCAGTCACTCATAATGGGTGTTATGGGGAGACATGCCCCCCTGGAGATGCGTTTACTCGGGTGGACCGCCATCTACGTGGGGTTCGGACTGCTGGGCAGGGCCACCGTCATCGACGGTGCGGCCCTCAGTCTGGTGGGGCCTGCCGGAGGTGTGGCCGTCCTGTGGCTCGCGACCGGTGACCGGCGCACCCTGCCCTGGGACGTCGCCACCCTGGGGACCGTCGTCTTCGCCTTCAACCTGCTGAGCGGTCTCCCGGCGATGCTGGCGCTCGTGTTCGTCGCCGGCACCTTCAGCCAGGTCTCGTTGTTCCTGTGGCTGTGGGGATGGTCCACGAGGAGCGAGCGGGTCCTGCGCGTCACCTCGCTCGGCGACCTGAGCCGCCTGGTGGTCGCGTCGGTCCTGGCCAGCCTGCTGGGTGCCACGCTGGGTCACCTCGGTCGCCGGCTCGTGATGGACGCGGGCGACCCCGCGACCCTGGCCGTGTGGTGGGGGCGCAACGCGGCCGGCATCCTGCTGGTCACCGTCGTCGGGAGTCTGCTGCTCGAACGCGCGCGCAACGGCACCGGGCTGCAGCCGCCGGGCGCTCGCCGGTTCGAGTTCCTCGCCATCCTCGCCGGCTCGCTCCTCCTCTACGTCGTGGTCTTCTCCGTCGGCGAGACCCACCCCCTGGCCTTCCTGCTGTTGTTCGCGACCCTGCTGGCGGGGGCCCGGCTGACCCCGTTGGGCGTCGCCGTGCACACCGTGTTCACCGGCGGGCTCGTGGTCGTGATGACCGTGACCGAGCACGGTCCGTTCGCGGCGGTGCAGTCGCTCCCGGGCCGCGCCCTGGTCGCCCAGGTCTTCGTGGTGACCGTGCTGCTGACCGGGCTGGTGCTGGCCTTCAGCCACCAGCAGCGCGACCGTGCCCTGGCCGACCTCGAGGAGGCTCGCCGTTCCGACGCCGACCGGGCGACCCTGCTCGCCGGCATCCTGGAGAACCTGCGAGAGGGCGTCACCGTGGTCCGCGACGACGGGCAGGTGGTGGTCCGCAACCCGGCCGGTCGGCGGTTGCTGGGCGCGGATGCCGGCGACCTGCCGGAGAAGGTGCTCCGCGCCGAGGACTACGGCCTGCGGCACCCGGACGGCACCCCTCTGGCCGACCCCGAGCGGCCGCACGTACGCGCCCTGGCCGGGGACCCCGTCCTGGCCGAGGACCTGCTCGTGCGCAACCGTGCCGTGCCCCAGGGGAGGGTGCTCGAGGTCACCGCGGTGCCCATGCGCGGTCAGCGGGCGGACGACCAGCGGCTGGCGGTCGTCACCTTCCGGGACGTGACCACCGACCGCGAGGACCGTGAGCACCTGGCCTCCTTCGCCGGCGTGGTCGCGCACGACCTGAGCAACCCGCTGACGATCGTGGCGGGCTGGAGCGAGTCCCTCGCCGAGGCCTTCTCCGAGGGACCCGTGGATCCCGAGGACGGGACCCCGATGGTCGCCCGCATCCAGCTCGCCGCCACGCACATGCGGCAGTTCATCGACGACCTGCTCGACTACACCGTGGCCCGCGACCACCCGATGCAGGTGGCCGACTTCGACCTCAGCTCGGTGGCCGAGTCGGTCGCCGCCCTGCGCCGGGACGCCGACACCCGGCCCGACATCGACATCGAGCCCGGGATCTGGGTGCGCGGTGACACCGCCATGGTGCGCCAGCTGCTCGACAACCTGATCGGGAACGCCGTGAAGTACGTCGCCCCGGGGGTGCGCCCGCGCATCACGGTGACCGCCGAGGACCGAGACGGTGAGCGTGAGATCCAGGTGACCGACAACGGCATCGGCATTCCCGAGGAGGACCGGGAGCAGGTCTTCGACGACTTCCACCGCGCCCATCCGGGGAGCTACCGCGGCACCGGCATCGGGCTGGCGATCTGTCGTCGGGTGATCGAGCGGCACGGCGGCCGGATCCGTGCCGAGGCCAACCCGACGGGCACGGGCAGCCGGTTCGTCTTCACCCTGCCGACCAGCGACGTGGAGCTGACCGGCTCGGTGGACGCGAGCGCGTCATCGGTGGGCGCGGGGACCTCGTCCGAGCGGAGCTGAGCCCGGTCAGAAGCGCGCCGGCTCCCGGTACTCGCCCCACTCGGCGCGCAGGGCGTCGCAGATCTCACCCAGGGTCGCCTCGGCCCGGCACGCCGCCAGCATCGGCGGGACCATGTTGCGGTCCTCACGGCCGGCCGTGAGCATCTCCTCGATGGCCCGGGCGATCTCGGCCTCGTCGCGGCCCGAGCGTCGCTCGGCGAGCGCGCGCACCTGCTCGGTCTCCACCTCGTGGGAGACGCGCATGATCTCCAGCTCGCTGGTCACCGAGTCGTGGTGGCCGTTGACGCCGACCACCTTCTTCTCGCCCTTCTCCAGGGCGACCTGGTAGGCGAACGCGGCGTCGGCGATCTCGGACATGAACCAGCCGTCCTCGATGCCGCGGAGCAACCCCTGGGTGACCGGGTTCTCGCCCTCGCCGGGCGGACGCGGCGAGCGCCTCGGTCTGGTCGTGGCGCAGGCGGGAGCCGCCCATCTCGAGGATCTTGTCGAAGATGGCGTTGGCCTCGGCCTCGATCTTGTCGGTCAGCGCCTCGACGTACCACGAGCCGCCGAGGGGGTCGGCGACGTTGACGACCCCGGTCTCCTCCATGATCACCTGCTGGGTGCGCAGCGCGATCTCCGCGGCCTGCTCGCTGGGCAGCGCGAGGGTCTCGTCGAGCGCGTTGGTGTGCAGCGAGTTGGTGCCGCCGAGCACCGCGGCCAGCGCCTCGATGCCGGTGCGGACGACGTTGTTGTACGGCTGCTGTGCCGTCAGGGAGACGCCGGCGGTCTGGGTGTGGAACCGCATCCACTGCGCCTTCTCGGACTTCGCCCCGTAGACGTCGCGCATCCACCGTGCCCAGATGCGTCGCGCCGCCCGGAACTTGGCGATCTCCTCGAAGAAGTCGAGGTGGCTGTCGAAGAAGAAGCTCAGCCCGGGGGCGAACACGTCGACGTCCAGGCCGCGGGAGAGACCCAGCTCCACGTAGCCGAAGCCGTCGGCGAGGGTGAACGCCAGCTCCTGCGCAGCGGTCGAGCCGGCCTCGCGGATGTGGTAGCCCGAGACGCTCAACGGCTTGTACGCCGGGATGTTCTCGGCGCAGTACTCCATCAGGTCGCCGATCAGCTTCAGGTGCGGCTCGGGACCGAAGAGCCACTCCTTCTGGGCGATGTACTCCTTGAAGATGTCGGTCTGCAGGGTGCCGTTGAGCTTGCCGACGTCGGCGCCCTGGCGCTCGGCGGCCACCAGGTACATGCAGAAGACCGGCACCGCCGGGCCGCTGATCGTCATCGAGGTGGTCACCTCGTCGAGCGGGATCGAGTCGAAGAGCACGTCCATGTCGGCGGCCGAGTCGATCGCCACCCCGCAGTGCCCGACCTCGCCCAGGCTCTTGGGGTCGTCGGAGTCACGGCCCATCAGCGTGGGCATGTCGAAGGCGACCGAGAGCCCGCCGCCGCCGCGGCCGAGGATCATCTTGTAGCGCTCGTTGGTCTGCTCGGCGTTGCCGAAACCGGCGAACTGGCGGATCGTCCAGGTGCGTCCGCGGTAGCCGGTCGCGTAGAGCCCACGGGTGTAGGGGAACTCCCCGGGCCACTCGGAGTCGTCGGTGCCGTACGCCGGGTCCACCTCCATGCCCGAGAGCGTGGTGAAGTCGGCGTCCCGCACCGTGGACTCGTCGTAGCGTTCCTGCCAGCGCTCGCGTGCGTTCATGGTGCGAATACTAGGACGTCCTACTAACTTCTCCTAGTCCGCGGACGGCACCGGCCGGACGTCGCCGGCCGCCTCCCGCACCGGTCGGAGCAGCTCGGAGAGCTCGGTCAGCTGGTGGTCGTCGAGGACCCCGAGCCCGAAGTCGGCGCCCACGAGCGCCGCCGTGGCCCGCTCCACGAGGTCGCGTCCGGCTGCGGTGATCTCGGCCAGCACGGCCCGGCCGTCGTCGGGGTGCCGGCGGCGTACGACGAGCCCGGCGGTCTCCAGCCGGTCGACGATCGAGGTGACCGACGTGGGGTGCACCTGCAGCCGCTCCCCCATCTTGCCCAGCGGCAGCGAGCCCCGCGAGGAGAAGGTGAGCAGGACCAGTGCCTCGTAGCGGGCGAAGGTGAGCCCGTGCGGTCGGAGCAGGGCGTCGAGCCGGCCGATGACCAGCTGCTGCACCCGCATCAGCGAGGTCACGGCATGCATCTGGGGGACGCCCGACCAGCGCAGCGCCCACTGCCGCGCAGCCTCGTCGATCGGGTCGAAGCGCTGGTTCCCCGCGGCCGACCCTCCTGTGCCCATGGCCCGCACCCTAGCCAGCGGGCCGCCGGTCGGGTCCGGGGCTGCGGTGGACCCGGGGCTGCGGTGTGGCGGACGTACGGGCGGGACCCGTCGAGCGGCCCGGTCGCGGCGCAGTAGTCTCCCGGGGAGCCTGCCGAACGCCCCGAGGAGAGTCGTGCCCGACAAGTCCGCCGACGTCACGCCGTTGCAGAAGGTCCTGATCGCCAACCGAGGCGAGATCGCAGTGCGGGTGATCCGTGCCTGCCGCGACGCCGGGATCGGCAGCGTGGCGGTCTACGCCGACCCCGACCGCGACGCGCTCTTCGTCCGGCTCGCGGACGAGGCCCACTCCCTCGGCGGAGCGACACCGGGCGACTCCTACCTCGACATCGAGAAGATCGTCACCGTGGCGCGGGACTCCGGCGCGGACTCGGTGCACCCCGGCTACGGCTTCCTGGCCGAGAACCGCGACTTCGCCCAGGCGGTCATCGACGCCGGGTTGATCTGGATCGGTCCGCCGCCCGAGGCGATCGAGAACCTCGGCGACAAGGTCAAGGCGCGGCACATCGCGGAGAAGGTGGGCGCGCCGCTCGTGGCCGGCACCCAGGACCCGGTGGACAGCGCCGACGAGGTCGTGGCGTTCGCCGAGGAGCACGGCCTCCCGATCGCGATCAAGGCCGCGTTCGGCGGCGGCGGTCGCGGTCTGAAGGTGGCCCGGAAGATGGAGGAGGTCGCCGACCTCTACGAGTCCGCCGTACGGGAGGCGACGTCGGCGTTCGGGCGCGGCGAGTGCTTCGTGGAGAAGTTCCTCGACAAGCCGCGCCACGTCGAGACCCAGTGCCTGGCCGACCAGCACGGCAACGTCGTGGTGATCTCGACGCGGGACTGCTCGCTGCAGCGACGCCACCAGAAGCTGGTCGAGGAGGCCCCGGCGCCGTTCCTCACCCAGGACCAGGTCACCACGCTCTACGAGTCGTCCAAGAAGCTGCTGCGCGAGGCCAAGTACGTCGGCGCCGGCACCTGCGAGTTCCTCGTCGGCCAGGACGGCACCATCTCCTTCCTCGAGGTCAACACGCGTCTGCAGGTCGAGCACCCGGTCTCCGAGGAGGTGACCGGGATCGACCTCGTCCGGGAGATGTTCCGGGTCGCCGCGGGCGAGGAGCTGGGCTACGACGACCCCCGTGTCGAGGGGCACTCGATCGAGTTCCGGATCAACGCCGAGGACGGCGGGGCCAACTTCATGCCGGCACCGGGCACCCTGACCACCTGGGCGCCCCCCTCGGGACCGGGGGTGCGCGTCGACGGCGGCTACGAGCAGGGCGAGACCATCCCGGGCGCGTTCGACTCCCTGGTCGCCAAGCTGATCGTCACCGGGCGCGACCGCACCCAGGCGCTGGAGCGCTCGCGACGCGCCCTGGCGGAGTTCCGGGTCGACGGCATGCCGACGGTGATCCCCTTCCACGCCGCCGTCGTCGAGGACCCGGCGTTCGTCGGCTCGCCGGCCGAGAAGCCCGAGACGTTCGGCGTGTTCACGCAGTGGATCGAGACCGAGTTCGACAACCAGATCACCCCCTATGCCGGTGACTCCGCCGACGCCCCCGAGCCCGAGGAGCGCCACTCGGTCACGGTCGAGGTCGGTGGTCGCCGGCTCGAGGTCGTGCTGCCCGCCGGGCTGGCCGCTGTGGGCGCCAGCGGGGCCGGCGGGGCCGGCGGGGCGAAGAAGCCCAAGCGCAGCACGGGCAAGAAGTCCGGCGCCGCCGCTTCGGGCGACTCGGTCGCCTCCCCCATGCAGGGCACGATCGTCAAGGTCGCCGTCGCCGAGGGCGACACCGTGGAGGAGGGCGACACGATCGTCGTCCTCGAGGCGATGAAGATGGAGCAGCCGCTCAAGGCCCACAAGGCCGGGACCGTCAGCGGCCTCGAGGCCGAGGTCGGCGCCACCGTCACCAACGGCGCCGTCATCTGCGAGATCAAGGACGCCGACTAGCCCCGCCGAGCGGGCACTGCGCGCACGCATGAGCACGCCGAGCGGGCAATCGGTGCACGCCTGAGCACGCCGAGCGGGCACTCGACGTACGCCTGAGCACGCCGAGCGGGCACTAGGTGTACGCCTGAGCACGCCGAGCGGGCATTCGGTGTACGCCGCGGTGAGAGCGTCCAGGTCCGTCGTCGCGGCCGCCCGCACGCTCCAGAACCCGGGAACCGGTTCCCAGAAGGACTCCTCGTTGCTGAGCCCGTCGAACTGGTCGACGAGCAAGGCGTTCCACCTGGTCTGACTCTCCACGTCCGCAGCCGCTGCCTCCGAGGACCGACCGACGGACCGTACGCCCAGTGCCCGCTCGGCGCGCTTACGCGTACGCCCAGTGCCCGCTCGGCGCGGTTCCGCGTACGTCCAGTGCCCGCTCGGCGCGCTTACGCGTGCGCCCAGTGCCCGCTCGGCGCGCTTTCGCGTACGCCCAGTGCCCGCTCGGCGCGCTCAGTGCAGGCCGGGGTGGCTGCGCGCGACGAGGGGCGCGAGCAGCCGCTTGGGGGTCAGGGTCGCCAGGGCCGCGGCGGCCCGGTTGGCCGCACCGGGGATGACCACGGTCCTGCCGGCGTCCATGCCGGCCACGGCGGTCTCGGCGACGACGCGCGCCGGCACCCACATGAACCCGGGCAGCGCCTCGCTCTCCTCGCTCGCGGAGAGGCCGAGCGTCCGACCGAAGTCCGTCTTGACCGGGCCCGGGCACAGGGCCGTGGCGGTGACACCGGTGCCGCGCAGCTCGGCGGCCAGGCTGCGGGTGTAGGAGAGGACGAACGCCTTGGCCGCGCCGTACCCCGCCTGCCCGGGAAGCGGCTGGAAGGCCGCCGTGGAGGCGACGTTGAGGACCGCCCCGCGCCCCTGCTCGACGAGGCCGGGCAGGAACCGGGCACACAGGTCGGCGAGCGCCATCACGTCGACCTCGAGCATCGCCGACTCTGCGTCCGGGTCGCTGCTGTGCACCGGACCCATCGTGGAGAAGCCGGCGTTGTTGACCAGGATCTGTGCGGTGAGCCCGCGCGACTCCAGCTCGCCGGGCAACCCGGCGCGCGCGTCCCGGTCACCGAGGTCGCAGGGTACGACGTGGGCGGTGCCGGGGAGCCGTTCCGCGACCTCGGCGAGCTGGTCGGCGGAGCGGGCGACGAGCACCACCTCGTGGCCTCGTCCGGACAGCTCGCGGGCGATCTCGGCGCCGATCCCCCGGGAGGCTCCTGTGACGATTGCCACACGGCCCGCAGCGGGCGCAGGAAGGGTCATGGGAGCAGCCTAGGACCGCCCCGGTGGAAGCCGGGGGGTGTGTCCGGGGTGTGTCAGGCGGGGGTCCGGCGGAGATCGGCGGCGCGGCCGTCAGAACGACCTCCAGCGCTTCCGTCAACCCCTACTGGGGGGTATCGAAAGATCCGATGACAGCCTCGTAAAAAACGTGAGGCAGATTTCAGGTTCAGGCGGGAAACATGACACACTCCTCACATGACTCAGCTCCCCCCGACCACGCTGACCCACGACCACGCCACCCCCGAGGCCGGCCGTTCGCTGGCCGAGCGCCTGCACGCGGGCGAGGAGTTCGCCGTGACGTTCGGCGGACAGGGCGCGGACTGGTTCGCCACCCTGCGCGACCTGTTCGGCGAGGACCCTGACCCCACCCGCATCGCGGCCCTGGTCGAGGAGTCGACCCGCCGCCTGGAGCCGGTGGCCGGCCGCCTGGCCGCGGCCCTGCCCCGGCCCTTCGAACCGCACACCTGGCTGACCCGCGACGAGCAGCCCCGCGACACCGACCTCACCACGGCAGCCGTCGGCCTGCCCGGTGTCCTGCTCACCCAGCTGGCCACCCTCGACCTGCTCACCGCCGAGGGCCTCGACCTGACCAAGGTCGCACCGGTCGCCGCCGTGGGCCACAGCCAGGGCATCCTGGGCGTGGCCGCCTTCGCCGGCCGGCGCGAGGCGCTGGCCGCCGGCGGTGACGCGACCACGAGCGACGCCGACCTCGTGGCCATCGCCCGGCTCATCGGCGCGGCCTCGACCATCGTCGGGCAGCGCGCAGGTCTGGTCGCCCGCGGCGAGGACTCCCCCATGCTTGCCGTCTCCGGCGCCACCCTCGCCGAGGTCGAGGCGCTGGCCGCCGAGGCCTCCGACGGCAACGACGTCGCCGTCGTCTCCGCCGTCAACGGCCCCCGTCGGGTCGTCGTCAGCGGCACCCCGGCCGCGCTGCGTCGCCTGCGCGCCGCCATCGAGAAGCGCACCGCCGCGGAGGCCGCCGAGATCGCGGCCAAGGTCCGCGGTGGCCGCGCGTTCGCGCCCACCGTCGAGGCCCTGCCCGTCGCCCTGGGCTTCCACCACCCGGCGCTGGCTCCCGCGGTCGCGATGGTCCGCGACTGGGCGGAGGCCTGCGGTCTCGACGCCGGCCTGGCCGAGCACCTGGCCCACGCCATCTGCGTGGAGACCGTCGACTGGCCCCGCGACCTCACCGACAGCCTCGGTGAGGCCACCCGCTGGATCGTCGACCTCGGTCCCGCCGACCTCTCGGCCAACATGACCGGCCGCGCCCTGCGCGGCCGCGGCGTCACCGTCGTCCCCGCCGCCACGCCGACGGGCCGCGACCAGCTGTTCACCGCGGGCGCCCGCCTGAACGAGGCCGCCGACTGGTCGGCCCACGCCCCGCGGCTGATCGACCGCGGCGACGGCCGACCCGTCGTCGACACGCGGTTCACCCGCCTGACCGGCAAGTCCCCGATCCTTCTGGCCGGCATGACCCCGACGACGGTCGACCCCGAGATCGTCGCGGCTGCCGCGAACGCCGGTCACTGGGCCGAGCTCGCCGGCGGCGGCCAGGTCACCGAGCAGATCTTCGCCGACAACGTCGCGCGCCTCACCGAGCTCCTCGACGAGGGCCGGACCGCGCAGTTCAACACGCTCTACCTCGACCCCTACCTGTGGAAGCTCCAGGTCGGCGGCCAGCGTCTCGTCCAGAAGGCCCGCCTGGCGGGCGCTCCCTTCGACGGGCTGGTCATCAGCGCCGGCATCCCCGAGCTCGAGGACGCGGTCGGCATCATCGAGGACCTGCACGAGGCCGGCATCACCCACGTGGTCTTCAAGCCCGGCACCGTCAAGCAGATCCGCCAGGTGCTCGCGATCGCCCGTGAGGTCGACACCACCGTCATCGCGCACATCGAGGGCGGTGTCGCCGGGGGCCACCACTCGTGGGAGGACCTCGACGAGCTGCTGCTCGCGACGTACCCGAGCCTGCGCTCGGCCGAGAACCTCGTCGTCTGCGTCGGCGGCGGCATCGGTACGCCGGAGCGCGGCGTGGACTACCTGACCGGACGCTGGTCGCTCGCCCACGGCGAGGCCGCCATGCCGGTCGACGGCGTCCTGATCGGCACCGCCGCGATGGCCACCAAGGAGGCCACCACGACCGCCGACGTCAAGCAGCTGCTCGTCGACACCCCCGGCATCACCCCCGCCGTCAACGGTGGCTGGGTCGGCGCCGGGCGCAGCGACGGCAACGTCACGTCCGGGCGCAGCCAGCTCGGTGCGGACATCCACGAGGTCGACAACACCGCCTCGCGCTGCGGCGCCCTGCTCGACCAGGTCGCCGGCGACGCCGACGCGGCCCTCGCCCGCAAGGACGAGCTGGTCGCGGCCATGGCCGGCACCAGCAAGCCCTACTTCGGCGACATCGTCGAGATGACCTACGAGCAGCTGCTCCGCCGCTTCCTGGAGCTGTCCGGCCCCCGGGCCGCCACCGGCAGCACCGAGGCCCGCGGCTGGCTCGACATCACCTTCCAGCAGCGCTTCGAGGCGTTGCTCGACCGCGCCCTCGCCCGCGTGCACCCCGCGACCTCGGGTCCCATCGACCGTCTCGACGTCGACCTGGACACCCCGGAGGGCCCGGCCGCCGCGGTCGACACCCTGGTCGCCACCTACCCGGAGGCGGCGACGGTGCGGCTGCACCCCGCCGACGTGCACCACTTCATCGAGGTGTGCCGCCGTCCCGGCAAGCCGGTCAACTTCGTGCCGGTCATCGACGCCGACGTACGCCGCTGGTGGCGCTCGGACTCGCTGTGGCAGGCCCACGACGAGACCTACGGCGCCGACCAGGTCATCGTGATCCCCGGCCCGGTGGCCGTGGGCGGCATCACCGAGAAGGACGAGCCGGTCGCCGACCTGCTCGACCGCTTCGAGGCCGCCGTCGTCGCCTCCCTCGAGGGCTCCGCGGCGTCCCCGACGCCCGCAGTGAGCCGCACCACCGTGGGTGAGGACACCTCCCTCGTCGACGCGGCGTACGACGCCCCGGACGTCGTCTGGGCCGGACGCGTGGTCGCGAACCCGCTGCACCGGCTGCGTGGCACCTCCGCCACCCTGACGCCCGAGAACGGCGACGCCGCGGCGACCACCGCCGTGCTGGACGTGCCCCTCTCGCGTGGCTCGCTGTCGCTGCGCGTCGACCTCGCGGGGATCCCCGAGGGCCGGCTGCCGGTGATCTCGACCGAGTCCGCCACCGACGCCATGGGCGCCCTGCTGGCCCTCACCGCCGGCGGCACCCTGCCCGAGGTCGACGGCGACACCGCGGTCGTCCACGCCGCGTGGTCCCCCGACGTCGTCGCCGACCACATCGGGGTCACCAACCCGGCCCGCGCCCGTCGCGGCGACGCGGTCGCCGACCCGCAGGAGCAGGCCGTCCCCGACGCCCTGGTCGGGCTCGCCTGGCCCGCCGTGTTCGCGTGCATCGGTGCGGTCGAGGGCCTGCTCGACCTGGTCCACCTCGACCACCGCATCGAGGTCGGTCCCGGCTTCGAGACGCTCGAGCACCAGTCGACCGAGCTCAGCATCGCCGCGACCCGCACCGGAGTGGTCGACACCACCGCCGGTCAGGTCATCTCCGTCGACGTGCGCGTGAGCGCCGGCGAGGAGCTCCTCGCGACGCTGGAGGAGCGGTTCATGGTGCGCGGCCGGGTCGGCTCCGCCGAGCTGGTCTCCCCGGCCTCGGTGGCCCCCGACGCGCTGGACAAGCCCCGCGCGCGGCTCGACCGGTTCACCGTGGCGGCGCCGCACCACATGGGCGCCTTCGCGGCCGTCAGCGGCGACCACAACCCGCTGCACACCGACGTCCCCGCCGCCCGCCTGGCCGGCTTCGACGGCCCGATCGTGCACGGCATGTGGCTCTCCGCCGTCGCACAGCGCGCGGCCGCCTCGGTCGGCGCGACCCACCACCCGCGCCGGCTGCGCAGCTGGCTGACCCGCTGGGTCTCCCCGCTGCTGCCCGACGCCGAGGTCGAGGTCACCGTCGAGCGCACCGGCGTCGTCGGTGGCGACACCGTCGTCGAGGTCACCTGCCGCGCCGACGGCGAGCTCGCCATGGTCGCCGAGGCGGTCGTGGCCGCCCCGCGCACGGCGTACGCCTTCCCCGGTCAGGGCATCCAGAGCCCCGGCATGGGCCTGGAGGCCCGGGCCCGCTCCGCCGCTGCCCGCGAGGTCTGGGACCGGGCGGACAGCCACACCCGCGAGGCCCTGGGCTTCTCGATCCTGGCGGTCGTGCGCGACAACCCGACCGAGCTCTGGGCCGACGGTGAGCTGCACCGCCACCCCGACGGCGTGCTGTTCCTGACCCAGTTCACCCAGGTCGCCATGGCCACCCTCGCGGTGGCCCAGGTCGCCGAGATGCGCGAGGCCGGTGTCTTCGTCGAGGACGCCATCACCTGCGGCCACTCCGTCGGTGAGTACAACGCCCTCGCCGCCGTGACCGGCATCCTGCCGCTCGAGGCCCTGCTGGAGATCGTCTTCCGCCGCGGCATGGCCATGCACCACCTGGTCCCCCGTGACGAGCACGGCCGGAGCAACTACCGCCTGGCCGCGATCCGGCCCTCGCAGATCGACCTGGCCGACGACGACGTCGCCGACTTCGTCGCCGCCGTGTCCGAGCGTGCGGGCGAGTTCATCCAGATCGTCAACTACAACCTGCGCGGCTCGCAGTACGCCATCGCGGGCACCGTGGCCGGCCTCGCCGAGCTCGAGACCGTGATCGAGGAGCGCCGGGCCCGTGTGGGCGGCAAGCCCGCGTTCATCCTGGTCCCCGGCATCGACGTGCCGTTCCACTCCTCGGAGCTGCACGCCGGGGTGGACGACTTCCGGGCCAAGCTCGACGAGCTGCTCCCCGAGACCATCGACCCGTCGGTGCTGGTGGGCCGCTACATCCCCAACCTGGTGCCGCGGCTGTTCACCCTCGACCGGTCCTTCGTGGCCGAGGTCGCCGAGTACGTCGACTCCCCGCTGCTCAAGCCCGCGCTGGCCGACTGGCCCACGTGGGAGGCCGACCCGGCCCGCCTGGGTCGTGCCCTGCTGATCGAGCTGCTCGCGTGGCAGTTCGCCAGCCCGGTGCGGTGGATCGAGACCCAGGACCTGCTGTTCGGCGCGCCCGAGCACGACGGTCTCGGCATCGAGCAGTTCGTGGAGGTCGGCGTGGCCAACGCGCCGACGATCGCCAACCTCGCCGCCCAGACGACCAAGCTGCCGTCGTACGACGGAGTGGCGCCGCGCATCGTGAACTCCTCGCGGGACGCCGCGGTCGTCTTCGCCACCGACACCCCGATGGCCGACGACACCGAGGACACCGAGGTCGAGCAGACCGCGACCCCCGGGGCCCAGGCCGCACCCGCAGCCGCCGAGGCGGCACCCGCCGCGCCCGCGGCCGCCCCGACGGCGGCCCCCGGGGCCGAGCGTCCTGCGGACCTCAGCTACACCGCCGCCGACGCGACCCGGACCCTGACCGCGCTGCGGACCAAGGTCCGGCCCGACCAGATCGGTCCGGCCGACACCATCGAGGCGCTGTGCGACGGCGTCTCCTCGCGCCGCAACCAGCTGCTCGTCGACCTCGGCGCCGAGCTCGGCCTCGGGGCGATCGACGGTGCCGCCGAGGCGGACTGGAAGGCGCTGGGGGTCACGGTCACCAAGCTGGCCCGCACCTACTCCCCCTTCGGCCCGGTGCTCACCGAGGCCGTGAGCGAGCAGCTGCGCAAGTTCGCCGGCTCCAAGGGCAGCAAGCCCGCCGCGATCGCCGACCGGGTGCGCGACACCTGGCAGCTCGGCCCCGGCTGGGTGGCGCACGTGTCCGCCGAGCTCGCCTGCGGCCTGCGCGACGGGTCCTCGACCCGTGGCGGCTCGCTCGGGTTCGACACGGACCTGGGCGACCTGAACGCGGTCGTGGACCACGCGGTCCAGGCCGTGGGCTCGGCCCAGGGCGTGGCCGTGAGCATGCCCGCGAGCGGCTCCGCCGGCGGCGCCACCGTCGACGCGGCCGCCCTGAGCGAGATCACCGACTCCATCACCGGTCGCGACGGGGTGCTCGCCTCCACGGCGCGCCACCTGCTCGCCAAGCTGGGTCACGCCGAGGTGGACACCACCGACGCCGACGACGACCTGGACGCCGAGCTGGTCCGCCTGGTCGAGTCCGAGCTCGGCTCGGACTGGGCCCGCAAGGTCTCGCCGTCGTTCGACGGTCGCCGCGCGGTGCTCCTGGACGACCGCTGGGCCTCGGTCCGCGAGGACTTCGCCCGGGTGTGGACCGGGGACGAGACCGCCCGCGAGCGCAGCTTCGCCGGCCTCGACGAGGCCGCGCAGGCCCAGGCCCGCTGGTGGCTGGACCGCGCCCGACGCGAGGAGCGCACCGACCTGGTGTCCTTCTACGACGGCGCCCTGGCCGCTGCCGAGGGTGAGCGCGAGTGGGCCGACGAGGTCGCCGTGGTCACCGGGGCGGCTCCCGGCTCGATCGCCGGTGCCGTCGTGGCCGACCTGCTGCGTGGCGGAGCCACCGTGGTGGCCACCACCTCCCGGCTGGACAAGGCACGTCTGACCTTCTTCCGCGAGCTCTACCGCGACCACGCGTCGAACGGTGCCGCCCTGTGGGTGCTGCCGGCCAACCTGGCGTCGTACGCCGACGTCGACTCGCTGGTCGAGTGGATCTCCACACCCGTGACCGAGACCGCCGGCGGGCAGCGCACCGAGCTGCGTCCGGCTCTCTCCCCCACGCTGGTCTTCCCCTTCGCCGCTCCCGGCGTCCAGGGCACCGCGGCCGACGCCGGCTCGCGGGCCGAGGTGGAGTTCCGCGTGCTGCTGTGGGGCGTGGAGCGCCTGGTCACCGGGCTCGCCGCGCGAGGTGCCGACCACAAGATCGGTCGACGCATCCACGTGGTGCTGCCCGGCTCGCCCAACCGTGGCCGCTTCGGCGGCGACGGGGCGTACGGCGAGGCCAAGGCCGCGTTCGACGCCTTCGTGCAGCGCTGGCACGCCGAGAAGGACTGGGCCCAGCGCGTCTCGCTGGCCCACGCCCACATCGGCTGGGTCCGCGGCACCGGCCTGATGGGTCACAACGACCCGCTGGTCGAGGCCGTCACCGCCGCCGGCGTCCGCACCTGGTCGCCCGACGAGATGGCCACCGAGCTGCTGGAGCTGTGCCGGCCCGAGGCCCGCAGGGAGGCCGCCGAGCGTCCGCTCGTGACCGACCTGACCGGGGGCCTCGGTGAGGCCGACCTCGACCTCGCTGCTCTCGCCCGGGAGGCCCGGGAGGCGGCCGAGGCCGCTGCCGCGGCCACCGACGAGCCGGAGACCGACACGCTGGTCGCGCTGACCCACCCCGCCGGGTGGGGCACCGCGCAGCCGACGATGGAGTGGCCCGAGGTCCCGAGCCGTCTCGAGGACCTGGTCGTGATCGTCGGTGCCGGTGAGGTCGGCCCCGTCGGCTCGGCCCGCACCCGCTTCGAGCTCGAGGTCGAGGACCGCCTGTCCCCGGCCGGTGTGCTGGAGCTGGCGTGGACGACCGGGCTGATCGTCTGGGAGACCCAGCCGGTCGCCGGGTGGCACGACGCCGCGAGCGGCGAGCTGCTCACCGAGGCCGAGGTGGTGGAGCGGTTCGGCGAGCAGATCGAGAGCAGCGTCGGCATCCGCAGCTACCGCGACGACGGTGCGCTCCTCGACGGCACCGCGCCGCTGATGGTGCCCGTCTTCCTCGAGGAGGACACCTCGTTCGTCGTCCGCACCGAGGAGGAGGCCCGGGCGCTGGTCGAGGCCGCGCCGCAGCACACGCGCATCGCCCCCACCGAGGACGGCGACTGGCTGGTCACCCGACTGGCCGGCAGCGAGATCCGGGTGCCGCGCCGCTTCAAGCTCTCCCGCTTCGTGGGGGCCCAGATCCCCGACGGGTTCGACCCGTCGGTGTGGGGCCTGGGCGCGATGACCGAGTCGGTGGACCGCCTGGCCGCGTGGAACCTCGTCGCGACCGTGGACGCGTTCGTCTCCTCGGGCTTCGAGCCCGCCGAGCTGCTGCGCTGGATCCACCCGACCCGCTTCGCCAACACCCAGGGCACCGGCATCGGTGGGATGCAGTCCACCCGCCGGATGTACGTCGACGCGCTGCTCGGTGAGCAGCCGCCGAACGACGTCCTGCAGGAGGCCCTGCCGAACGTGATCGCGGCGCACACCGTGCAGTCCTACCTCGGTGGGTACGGCTCGATGGTGCACCCGGTCGCCGCCTGCGCCACCGCGGCGGTCAGCGTCGAGGAGGGCGTGGACAAGATCCGCCTCGACAAGGCCAGCGTGGTCGTCACCGGCGGCTTCGACGACCTCGGCATCGAGGGCATCGTGGGCTTCGGCAACATGAGTGCCACCGCCGACAGCGGCGAGATGCTCGCCAAGGGCATCGACGAGCGGCACGTCTCGCGGCCCAACGACCGCCGACGCGGCGGGTTCGTCGAGGGCCAGGGTGGCGGCACCGTCGTACTGGCTCGCGGCGACGTCGCCGCCGAGATGGGTCTGCCCGTCCTCGGTGTGGTCGCCTACGCCGGTTCGTTCGCCGACGGCATCCACACCTCGATCCCGGCGCCCGGCATCGGTGCGCTCGGCGCGGGTGTGGGCGGTGCGGAGTCGCCGCTGGCCAAGGGCCTGGCCGCCATCGGCCTGGGTGCCGACGACGTCGCGGTGGTCTCCAAGCACGACACCTCGACGGCCGCCAACGACCCGAACGAGTCGCAGCTGCACGAGAAGCTCGCGCAGGCGCTCGGCCGGACCGAGGGCTCACCGCTCTACGTGGTCAGCCAGAAGTCGCTGACCGGTCACGCCAAGGGTGGCGCCGCCGCCTTCCAGCTGATCGGGCTGTGCCAGCTGCTGGCCACCGGGACCGTGCCGCCGAACCGCGGCCTGGACTGCGTGGACGAGGCGCTCTCGGTCAACGAGCACCTGGTCTGGCTGCGGCAGGCGCTGCAGACCGGTCCGCTCCGTGCGGGACTGCTGACCAGCCTGGGCTTCGGTCACGTGTCCGCGATGGTCGCGGTCGCGCACCCCGGTGCCTTCGTCGCGGCGCTCTCCCCCGAGCAGCGCGAGACCTGGCTGCAGCGAGCCACAGCTCGGCTGGTCGCCGGCGAGGCCCGGCGCCAGGACGCGATGTGCGGCGGCGCGCCGCTGTACCGCAAGCCGGAGCAGCGCCGCTTCGCGGACAGCTCGGTGACGCTGACCAAGGCCGACGAGAGCGCGATGCTGGTCGACCCGGCCGCTCGCCTCGGCGAGGACGGCGTGTACGCACGGCAGCACGCGGTGCGATGACGGCTTCCTCGATCGTTCCCGACGCGCTGCGCGACGCCGCGGGCGTGGGGATCGACGTGGTCGGGATCACCGCCTTCGCCGAGCAGCTCGACGAGCCCGGGACCCGGTTCCTGCGCGCGTTCACCCCCGGTGAGCGGCGTACGGCCCGGGCCGGCTCGGACGGCGACAGCAGGCGCGAGGCGGAGAGCCTCGCCGCCCGCTGGGCGGCGAAGGAGGCGGTGATCAAGGCGTGGTCCAGCACCTGCTTCGGGCATCCGGACGTCATCGACCCGGTGTCGGTCGACCTGCGCGAGATCGAGGTCCGCTCCGACGCCTGGGGTCGGCCCTCGATCCGGCTGCACGGCGAGATCGCCCGGTCGATGACCGGCTACGACGTACTGGTCTCGCTGACCCACGACCCGGCAGCGGACGTGGCAGCCGCGTTCGTCGTACTCCGCACCACGGCGTAGGCACTCGCGCCGGAGCGGCCGGCGTGGCTCAGGAGGTCTCCTGCTTCTTGCGGGCGGCTCTGGTCTCGGCGGCCACCAGGTAGCCGGTGAGCAGCGTCTTGAGCTGGACCACGGCGTCGGGATGCGACTGCCCGTCGCGGATGGAGAAGTTCAGCATCGAGTAGGTCACGTGCACCAGGACCTCGGCCAGGGTCTGCCGGTCGCTGATCTTGGACCCCGGCGTGAGCGGCGCGAGCAGCCGGGTCACCTGGGAGGCGAGCTCGCGCTCGTGCTCGGCGGCGATCGCGCGGGTCGGCGGGGTGGCCTGCATGGCCAGCCAGACCGCGCGCCGCGACGGGTCGGTGCGCCACAGGGCGGCCAGGTGGTCCAGCAGCTTCTCCAGCAGCTCGGCCCAGTCGAGGCTGGGGATCTCCCCGGCGAAGCGCTCCAGCTCTGCCTGCACGTTGACGGTGTCGATCCGGTCGAGCTCGCAGATGATGGCGTACTTGTTGCCGAAGAACTGGTAGAGCGAGCCGATCGGCACCCCCGCGCGCAGCGCCACCTGCTCGGAGGTGAAGGCCTCGAACCCGACCTCGACCAGCAGCGCCCGCGCAGCCCGCAGGATGTCGTCGAAGCGCCGACGGCTGCGCTCCTGGGAGGGACGCCGCCGCGGCAGGAACTCCGCGGGGTCGCCTGCCTGCGTGGTCATGGGGCCACGCTACTTCCCGGAACCGGACTGCCCGGCCCGCGCCACCCCGCCCGGGGTGTGCTCACCCCTCGGCGAGGAAACCCTCCCGTGACCCGGCACCACTAATCTCGACCCATGTTCTCCAAGATCCTGGTGGCCAACCGCGGCGAGATCGCGATCCGGGCCTTCCGCGCCTCGACCGAGATGGGGGCGCGCACGGTCGCGGTCTTCCCGCACGAGGACCGCTGGTCCGAGCACCGGATGAAGGCCGACGAGGCCTACGAGATCGGTGAGCGCGGCCATCCGGTGCGCGCCTACCTCGACCCGGAGGCGATCGTGGAGGTCGCGGTCCGGGCCGGTGCCGACGCCGTCTACCCCGGCTACGGGTTCCTCTCGGAGAACCCCCACCTCGCCGAGGCGTGCGCCAACGCCGGGATCACCTTCATCGGGCCCACCGCGGAGGTCCTCGAGCTGACCGGCAACAAGGCGCGGGCGATCGCCGCCGCCAAGGAGGCCGGCGTGCCGACGCTCAGCTCGGTGCCCCCGGACGACGACCTCGACGCGCTGATGGCCGCGGCCGGGGAGCTGTCCTACCCGCTGTTCGTCAAGGCCGTCGCCGGAGGCGGCGGGCGCGGTATGCGCAAGGTCGACGAGGAGAAGGACCTCAAGGACGCGATCGACACCTGCATGCGCGAGGCGGAGGGCGCCTTCGGCGACCCGACGGTCTTCATCGAGGAGGCGGTCGTCGACCCGCGGCACATCGAGGTGCAGATCCTCGCCGACGGCGAGGGCAACGTCATCCATCTCTTCGAGCGCGACTGCTCGGTCCAGCGCCGCCACCAGAAGGTCGTCGAGATCGCCCCCGCGCCCAACCTCGATCCCGACCTGCGCGAGCGGATGTGCGCGGACGCGGTGAAGCTCGCCCGGCACATCGGCTACCGCAACGCCGGCACGGTGGAGTTCCTGCTCGACCCACAGGGCGAGTACGTGTTCATCGAGATGAACCCGCGGATCCAGGTGGAGCACACGGTGACCGAGGAGGTCACCGACGTCGACCTGGTGCAGTCGCAGATGCGGATCGCCTCCGGGGAGACGCTCGCCGACCTCGGTCTGAGCCAGGACACCGTCCAGCTCCGGGGAGCCGCCCTGCAGTGCCGGATCACCACCGAGGACCCCGCCAACGGGTTCCGGCCCGACACCGGCAAGATCACGACGTACCGCTCCCCCGGTGGCGGCGGCGTCCGGCTGGACGGCGGCACCACCTACACCGGCGCCGAGGTCTCCGCGCACTTCGACTCGATGCTGGCCAAGCTCACCTGTCGCGGGCGCACCTTCGAGAGCGCGGTGCAGAAGGCGCGTCGCGCGGTCACCGAGTTCCGGATCCGGGGCGTGGCCACCAACATCCCGTTCCTGATCGCGCTGCTCGACGAGCCCGACTTCCGGGCCGGCCGCCTCGACACCGGCTTCATCACCAACCACCCCGACCTGCTCAAGGCGCGACCCAACGCCGACCGGGGCACCCGCCTGCTCACCTGGCTGGCCGAGGTGACCGTCAACCAGCCGCACGGCGAGGCGCCGGTGAGCGTCGACCCGGTGACCAAGCTGCCCCCGCTCGACGTCACCGTGCCGGCGCCCGACGGGTCACGCCAGTCGCTGCTGCGCCTCGGCCCGGAGGCGTTCGCCGCCGACCTGCGCGGACAGCAGCGGGTGGGGGTCACCGACACCACCTTCCGCGACGCCCACCAGTCCCTGCTGGCGACCCGGGTGCGCTCCCGCGACCTGCTCGCGGTGGCCGGGCACGTCTCCCGGATGACGCCGGAGCTGCTCAGCGTCGAGGCCTGGGGCGGGGCGACGTACGACGTGGCCCTGCGCTTCTTGTCCGAGGACCCGTGGGACCGGCTCGCCTCGCTGCGGCAGGCGGTGCCGAACATCTGCCTGCAGATGCTGCTGCGGGGCCGCAACACCGTGGGCTACACGCCGTACCCGACCGAAGTGACCAACGCCTTCGTCGCCGAGGCCGCCGAGACCGGCATCGACATCTTCCGCATCTTCGACGCCCTCAACAACGTGGACCAGATGCGTCCCGCCATCGACGCGGTGCGCGAGACCGGGACCTCGCTCGCGGAGGTGGCGCTGTGCTACACCGGCGACCTCAGCGACCCGGCCGAGAAGCTGTACACCCTCGACTACTACCTGTCCCTCGCCGAGCGCATCGTCGAGGCCGGCGCACACGTGCTGGCGATCAAGGACATGGCCGGACTGCTGCGCGCCCCGGCCGCCCGGACCCTGGTCACCGCCCTCCGCTCGAACTTCGACCTGCCGGTGCACCTGCACACCCACGACACCCCCGGTGGGCAGCTGGCCACGCTGCTGGCCGCCATCGACGCCGGCGTGGACGCGGTCGACGCGGCGACCGCCTCGATGGCCGGCACCACCTCCCAGCCCGCACTCTCGGCGCTGGTCGCCACCACCGACCACTCCGAGCGCGAGACCGGACTGGACCTCGAGGCGGTCTGCGCCCTGGAACCGTACTGGGAGGCCACCCGACGGGTGTACGCACCCTTCGAGTCGGGCCTGGCCTCCCCGACCGGCCGCGTCTACACCCACGAGATCCCCGGTGGTCAGCTCTCCAACCTGCGCCAGCAGGCGGTGGCCCTGGGGCTGGGTGAGAAGTTCGAGCAGATCGAGGACATGTACGCCGCCGCCAACGACATCCTCGGCAACGTGGTGAAGGTGACGCCGTCCTCGAAGGTGGTCGGCGACCTCGCGCTGCACCTCGTCGCCGTCGGAGCGGACCCGAAGGAGTTCGAGGAGAACCCCGGACACTTCGACATCCCGGACTCGGTCATCGGCTTCCTCAACGGCGAGCTCGGGGACCCTCCCGGCGGGTGGCCCGAGCCGTTCCGGGAGAAGGCGCTGGCCGGACGCACGTGGAAGCAGCCGGTCGGCGAGCTCACCGAGGAGCAGGCCGAGGCGCTCTCCGGGACGTCGCGCCGCTCGACGCTCAACGAGCTGCTGTTCCCCGGTCCGACCAAGGCGTTCACCGAGGCGATGGCCACCTACGGCGACGTGTCGGTGCTCAGCACCACGGACTACCTCTACGGCCTGCGCGCCGGTGAGGAGCATGTGGTCGACATCGAGGAGGGCAAGCGCCTGATCCTGGGCCTGCAGGCGATCAGCGACCCCGACGAGCGTGGGTACCGCAGCGTGATGGCCACCCTCAACGGCCAGCTCCGACCGATCAACGTGCGCGACCACTCGGTGGAGTCGAAGGTCGCGGCCCAGGAGAAGGCCGATCCGCACGACGAGCACCAGCTGCCGGCGCCGTTCGACGGCGTGGTCACCCAGCAGGTCGAGGAGGGTGACGCCGTCGAGGCCGGACAGGTCGTGGCGACGATCGAGGCGATGAAGATGGAGGCCTCGATCACCGCACCCAAGGCCGGCACCGTCGAGCGCCTGGCCTTCACCGGCACCCAGCAGGTCGAGGGCGGCGACCTGGTGCTGGTGCTCGGGGAGTAGCCCGCCGCCAGCACGCGGGTTCCCGGGGTCGTGGTCGGCACCACGCCGCTGGTCGAGCAGGGAGCGAAGCGCTTGTCCTGACCTTGTCGAAGGGAGCGGTCAGTCGAGACCCGGGCATCGTGCTGGTCGAGCGCAGTCGAGACCCGGCCATCTTGCTGACCGAGCGCAGTCGAGACCAGGGCAGCTTGCTGACCGAGCGCGGTCGAGACCCCGTGAGCCGAGAAGCAGCCCCGGCCAACGCTGGTTGAGCTTGTCGAAACCACGGAGCACCTGCTGGTCGAGCGCAGTCGAGACCCAGTACGCCGGGAGCGGGGGTGCCCCTCGCTGGTCGAGCAGCGCTTGTCCTGAGCTTGTCGAAGGGAGCGATCAGTCGAGACCCGGTGAGCCGAGCAGCAGCGGTGACCCACCGCTGGTCGAGCAGCGAGCGAAGCGAGCGGTCAGTCGAGACCCGGTGAGCCGAGAAGCGGCCGTACCCACGCTGGTGAGCTTGTCGAAACCACGACGTCTTGCTGGTCGAGCGCAGTCGAGACCCGGTGGCCGAGACGCGGTGACCCACCGCTGGTCGAGCAGCGAGCGGCGAGCGGTCGAGCCGGTGAGCCGGCGCTGTGGTTGAGCTTGTCGAAACCATGTCTGGGCGTGGGTGTGGCCCCGACCTGGGCTGGGTGGTCGGGGTCCGGGGTGGTCAGGTTCGTCGTCGGGGTGCGGGGATGGCCGGGATGGCGGGGATGGCAGTCAGTGGCGTAGTCATCGCGGCGGGTCGTGGTGGTGGGCGGCGGTCGGGTGGACGTACCTGGAGTTGGTGGCCGGTGGGGGCGGTCCAGGTGTAGGTGCCGTCGCGGTTGCGTCGGTAGGTCCACTGACTGTGGGTCTTGACGCGGTGGTGGGTGCGGCACAGCGGCGCGAGATTAGCCAGGGACGTCTGGCCGGGCGGTCCGCCGTCGGTCATGGGTTGGTAGGGGTTGATGTGGTCGAGGTCGCAGGCCCGGGAGTCGCGAGCGCAGCCGGGGAAGACGCAGGTGGCGTCGCGCAGGGTCGCGGTTTCGCGCATCCAGTCCGGGGGGTCGTGGGCATCGACGGCACGGGGGTCGGTGGGGTCGAGGACCGGGCGCACGATCACCCGGCCCCCGGTGCCGGTGTCGGTGCCGGTGTGGCGGGTGAGCCAGTCGGTGAGCAGCCGCGTGGTCGCAGCCCCGAGACGTTCGATGGAAACCGCGCCGACTCCCTCCGCTGAGCTGTCGGTGAGGCCGGTCAGGTCCTGCGGGGTGAGGTGGAGGTAGAGGTTCGCTGCCCCGAACCCCGATCGACCGGGGGTGGGTGCGGCGCCTTCGTGGCCGGACATGAGGTCCAGGGCGTATTGGGGGTCGGCGAGGATGCCGACGGCGCGGGCGCGGCGGGTGTCGAGGGGGTCGGTGTCGCCGAGCTGCCTGAGGTCACCGGCAACCCTTGAGACGGTCTGGTCGAACAGCAGTGCGTCGGGGGTGTCGAGGGTCATGAACACCTCGGTGGTCGCGGGTGCGCCGCTGTGGCGCAGCCAGACTCCGCGGCGGGCGAGGGCTGCTTCTTCGTCGGCGGCGGCGCGGTCGGGGTCGTAGTAGAGGCGAGCCTCGTTGACCAGTCGGGTGGCGTCGACCTGGTTGATCTTGGTGGGGGTGGCGGAGATCAGCCGGTCGGCGAAACCGACCGCTTCGAGGGAGAGGTCGTGGGTCTCGCGGGAGATCTGCCGGGCTCGCCATACCAGCACCCGCCCGGCGCGGGCGTGGTCCCACAGGCGGGGCAGGCGGTAGGTCAGCTCCAGGGCGTCGGCGATCAGCTGCCGCCCGGCGTCCAGGCTGATCCCCAACGCGCCGGCCAGGGTGGCGGGGGCGAACTCGGCGACCTCCGGGGTCCCAGGTCCGGCCAACGATGCGTGACCTTCGTCGAACAGGCCATCGGCGTGTGCCCACGCGGCCGGGGTCTCGCCGTCTGCGCAGGGGTGCAGGTGGGCCCACTGGACGGCGAGCTCGATCTCCTCCACGGCCGCCTGGTGGGCACGTGTCCGGGCGGCGCGGACACCGTCGAGCACCTGAGCCGCGGAAGGTGCGCGACCGGTGCGGTGGTGTGGGTCGGGGTGGTGGCCATGGTGAAATGCTAGAGGGGACCACTGACAGTATCGATAGTGTTTTCGAATCTGTGTGCAACTTCTTTGGCTTGGTTTCGACAGGCTCAACCGGCGTGTGGTTGCGGCTGCTTCTCGGCGTACGGGGTCTCGACTATCCGCTCGCTTCGCTCCCTTCGACAGGCTCAGGACAAGCGCTGCTCGACCAGCGTCGATCGCCGTACGCCATGGTTTCGACAGGCTCAACCAGCGTGGGTTGCGGCTGCTTCCAGGCGTACGGGGTCTCGACTACCCGCTCGCTTCGCTCGCTGCTCGACCTGCAAGTGGGTTGCTCGACCAGCATCGGGCCGGCGTACGCCTTGGTTTCGACAGGCTCAACCAGCGTGTGGTTGCGGCTGCTTCTCGGCGTACGGGGTCTCGACTACTCCGCTCGCTTCGCTCGCTGCTCGACCTGCAAGTGGGTTCCTGGTTGCTCGACCAGCATCGGGTCGGCGTACAGCTTGGTTTCGACAGGCTCAACCGGCGTGGGTTGCGGCTGCTTGTCGGCGCACGGGTCTCGACTGATCGCTCGCTTCGCTCGCTGCTCGACCTGCAGGTGGGTTGCTCGACCATGAGCGGGTCGGCGTACGGGTTGGTTTCGACAGGCTCAACCAGCGTGGGGTGCGGCTGCTTCTCGGCGTACGGGGTCTCGACTGACCGCTCGCTTCGCTCGCTGCTCGACCACCAAGTAGGTCGCTGCCTTCGGCAGGCTCAGGACGAGCGACGCACCCGTCAGCCGCTGTAGGTGACGCGGACCTTGCCGTTTCCGCGCACGGTGATGACACCGTGCTCGAAGCGGGCGAACCAGCCGCGGCCGCTGCGCAGCGGCTTGGTGCGGGGGAAGCCGAGGCGCGAGGTGGCACCCCCGCGCCGGACGTAGGCACGCAGCACCTTGCCGTGGAGCTCGTGGGGCCCGGCGCCGTCCTTGTAGAAGATCCGGCCCTGGGCGAAGCGCCGGGCCAGGCCGCCGGCGACGGCGTACTCGCGGGCCCGGGGCATCCCGACCACGGAGTCGGCGCCGCCGATGCGCTTCCAGCGCTTGTAGATCGGCGAGGCAGCCTTGCTGGTGGCGGGCGGCGAGGCGCCGGGGTCGGGCGCGGGGGCCGGTTCGGGCGCCGGCGCCGGCGCGGGGGCGGGCTCGCTGGTGGTGGCGTTGCCGAAGCGGAACCAGCTCGAGCGCAGCCCGAAGGTGGACCGGAAGCTGCTGCCGCTGACCGTGACGTCGGAGCGCGACCCGTCCAGCCGCAGCTTCTCGACCCGGCCGTACCAGTCGCCGTTGCCGTCGCGCTGGGTGACCAGCACCCGCTTCAGCGTGCCCAGCGAGGGCCACACCCGCTGGATCGCCGCGCGGGTGACGGTGTTGGTCCAGGTGTGCATGGGGTTGCCGCTGAAGTTGTCGTAGGGGTCCGCCTTGGACACCAGGTAGGGCTGGCTGCCGGCGAGCAGCCACCCGCCGCTGCTGGAGGCGAATTGGGTGAACGCCGGCTTGCCGCCGTAGGTCAGCACCCGGGACGCGGTGGCGGCGACGGCGGCGTTGCCGCGCGGGTCCTCATCACCCACGCCGCCGTAGACCTGGCAGGAGGTGGTGTCGCAGGTGTCGTAGTGCCGGGTGGGGTGGGCCGCCCGGTCGAAGGCCGCGTAGGTGCGGGCCGCCACGGCCTGGGCCTGGACGGCCGCCGGCTTCCAGGAGACGGGCATCTCACGGGGTACGACGCCCTGGACGTACTCGTCGAGGCTGAGCACGTTGACGGTGTCCTTGGCGGCCAGACGCATGGCGCCGCGGTAGGCCCGCGTGCCGCCACCGACGCGCAGGGTCAGCGTCCCCGCCCGGAAGAACTCGGCCTCGCCGGTCAGGCTGGCGCCGCCGGGTCGGTAGACGTGCCACCCGCTCTTCTCGTAGTCCAGCACGGTGGCGCCGCTCGCGGTGGTGCGCAGCCGCCAGGTCTGGACGCCGGCCGTGGCCGGGAGGGTGTACGTCGCGCCGCTGCTCACGTCGCGCACCTTCAGCCCGCTCGCCGGCAGCACCCGGACATCGGAGTCGGTGTCGGCGGAGATCAGCACCCGGATCGGGCCGGTGGTCGTCGCCAGGGTCGTCCCCGGGTAGTAGAACGCGAGGATCTGCTGGTGGGTGAGGCCCTTGAGGGCCGCTCCCTGCGCGCCGTACTGGGACATGCCGTGGCCGTGCCCGTAGCCGTGCCCGGTCAGCCGCAGGGTGCCGTTGGCGGGCACCGTGTAGGTCTCCGAGACCGTCCGCGAGGCCATCGCCGGCGCGCTGAACGCGAGCGACGCGACGACCGTGGCCAGTCCGGCGGAGGCGGCGACGGCAGGTGTGCAGCGAGACATGTGTGACCCCAGTGACCGGTGGGAAGGACGGAACCTGCCTCAGTATTCCCGTCGAAAATGGCCCCTGGCGGCGCTTTTCGAGATATTCCGGATAACCGCGCTAAATGACAATCATGTCATTCAACGACGCTTTTCGGGCGGGGTCAGTCCGCCGGCATCACCGGGGCGTGGTGCATCCGCCGTGCCGCCTCCGCGATGGACCCGCTCATCGAGGGGTAGACCGTGAACGCGTGCGCCAGCTGGTCGACGGTGAGCGACTCGGAGACCGCGATCGAGATCGCGTGCACCAGCTCGCTGGCCTGCGGCGCGACGACCACGCCCCCGACGACGACCCCGGTGCCGGGACGGCAGAACAGCTTCACGAAACCGTCGCGGACGCCCTGCATCTTCGCCCGGGCGTTGCCGGCCAGGTCCAGCCGGACCGTCTCGGCGGTGATCTCCCCCGCGTCCACGGCCCGCTGCTGCCAGCCGACCGTGGCGATCTCGGGGGCCGTGAAGACGTTGGAGGCGACCTGCTTGAGGTCGAGCGGGGTGACCGCGTCGCCGAGGAAGTGCCACATGGCGATCCGCCCCTGCATCGCGGCCACGCTGGCGAGCATCAGCACGCCGGTGCAGTCGCCGGCGGCGTACACCCCCCGGGCGGACGTGCGGGAGACCCGGTCGACGCGGACGAACCCACCCTCGTCGAGGGCCACCCCCGCCTCGGCCAGACCCAGGCCCTCGGTCCGCGGGACGGACCCGAGAGCGAGCAGGCAGTGCGACCCGGTGACCGTACGGCCGTCGGTGAGCGTGACCGTGACCGAGTCGCCCTCGCGGGTGACCGACTCCATCCGGGAGCGGGACATCACCTGCATGCCACGCCGGGTGAGCACGTCCTCGAGCACCGTCGCCGCGTCGGCGTCCTCGCCTGGCAGCACCCGGTCGCGCGAGGAGACGAGGACGACCTCGATGCCCAGGGACATGTAGGCGCTGGCGAACTCGGCACCGGTGACGCCCGACCCGACCACGATCATCTTGGTCGGCGCCTCGGTGAGGTCGTAGACCTGCTCCCAGGTCAGGATCCGCTCGCCGTCGGGCTGGGCGCTCGCCAGGGTCCGCGGAGCGGCCCCGGTCGCCAGCAGCACGGCGTCGGCCTCGATGGTCTCGGTGCCGCCCTCGGCGAGCTCGACCTCGACCCGCTGCGGGCCGTCGAGCCGCCCGAGGCCGGTGACCACCCGGACCCCCTCGCGCTCCAGCCGTCGTCCGATGTCGTCGGACTGCTCGGCCGCGAGCGCCTTGACCCGGCGGTTGACCCGGTGGAGATCGACCTCCACGTGGTGGGCCGCTCCCCCGTCGGGATCACGGAAGGCCACCCCCAGCTCCGGCGCGCCGGCCAGCTCGCTCATCAGCTCCGCGGTGGCGATCAGCGTCTTGCTGGGCACGCAGTCGGTGACGACCGCGGAGCCGCCCAGACCGTCGGAGTCGACCACCGTGACCTGCGCGCCGAGCTGCGCCGCGACCAGGGCCGCTTCGTAGCCGCCGGGGCCACCGCCGAGGATCACGACGTGGCTGGCCTGCCCGAACTGTGGAGTGGTCACCGGGTCATTGTGTCGCATTGCGCACGGGCGGTCGGCCCCCCGTAGTCTCTGTCCGTGACGCTGTACGCCGCCTACGGGACCAACCTCGATCCCGCCCGCATGGGTGAGCGGTGCCCGCACTCCCCGTTGCGCGACACCGGCTGGCTGCAGGGCTGGCGGCTCACCTTCGGTGGTGAGGAGCTCGGCTGGGACGGCGCGATGGCCACGATCGTGCAGGACCCCTTCGAGCAGGTGTTCGTCGCGATCTACGACGTCACCGAGGAGGACGTCGCCGCCCTCGACTCCTGGGAGTTCGCGGACACCGGGCTGTTCCGCAAGACCAAGGTGCGCGTCTCGACCATGAACGAGGAAGTGGTCGCGTGGGTCTACGTCCTCGACGCCTTCGAGGGCGGCCTGCCCTCGGCCAGCTATCTCGGCGTACTCGCCGACGCGGCCGAGGCCGCCGACGCGCCCGCCGACTACGTGGCCGCCCTCCGCTCGCGGCCCTGCCGGTCCAACTTCGGCGGGTGACGGAACACCCGGTTCACCGGGTGCTCATGGTCGATTCGGGTGCTGCAACGCCCCAACTGACCATGGATCACCGGTTGGCCGGGTACTCCGACACCGCACTAGGCTCCTCCCGTGACCCAGACCTACACCGAGGCCGCTACCGAGGCGGCGCACGTGCTCGCGGAGAAGACGGGCGTCGCCCGCCACGACATCGCGCTGGTGATGGGGTCGGGGTGGCTGCCGGCGGTCGACGCGCTGGGTGAGGCGACCGCCGAGATCAGTACGACGGACCTGCCCGGGTTCGCCCCTCCGGCCGTCGCCGGGCATGCCGGGAAGATCCGGTCGGTGCGCGCAGGTGAGCGGAACCTGCTGGTCTTCCTCGGGCGCACCCACTTCTACGAGGGGCTCGGGGTGCGCGCCGTGGTGCACGGCGTGCGTACCGCCGCCGCGGCCGGGTGCTCCGCCGTGGTGCTGACCAACGGCTGCGGCGGCCTGGACGAGGCCTGGCCGCCCGGCACTCCCGTGCTGATCAGCGACCACATCAACCTCACCGCGACCTCGCCCATCGAAGGCGCGAACTTCGTCGACCTCACCGATCTCTACAGCCCCCGGTTGCGCGACCTGTGCCGCGAGATCGACCCCTCCCTCGACGAGGGCGTCTACGTGCAGTTCCCCGGCCCCCACTACGAGACACCGGCGGAGATCGGCTTCGTCCGGGCTGTCGGCGGCCACCTGGTCGGGATGAGTACGACGCTCGAGGCGATCGCGGCCCGCGAAGCCGGGATGGAGGTGCTCGGCATCAGCCTGGTCACCAACCTCGCGGCGGGCATCACCGGTGAGCCGCTCCACCACGAGGAGGTACTCGCCGCCGGCCGCTCCGCCGCGACCCGGATGGGCGACCTGCTCGGCCGCATCGTGCCCCGTATCTGACCCCACCCGACCGGGCGGGCCGGTGGACTGCAGCGTTGACACGGGCGTCGTCGCGCCGATACCCATGCAGCAACACCCGCCCTCGGAAGGACCCAGATGAGCCACAGCGACGACAGCGACGACCGGGCCGGCCAGCAGTCGGACGACTCCTCCGCGGACGGCGGCAGCATCCTCGACGGCGGCGGCATCGACACCGACGAACGCGCCGGACGCAGCCAGGGCATCGAGCCCGACAAGGAGCCCGACGAGGAGACCAAGAAGGAGATGGAGGAGGAGCGGGAGCGCCGGCTCGACCCGGACAACCGCCCCGACAACGCCGAGGTCGACAACACCGGCCGCACCTTCGACGTGGACCGCGGCCAGTTCACCGACGCCGAGGACTACGAGGAGGACGGCCCCGCGCCGTACGCCGACCCCGAGGACCCCAACAGCGAGGCCTCGGACAAGAGCGCCGACAGTGACGATGCGGCCGACAGCGCCGACGAGACCGGTGACGCCGACGACACCGGTGAAGCGGACGTCACCGAGGACACCGACCGCGACTCCTGACCGGCGCTGGCTAGCCTTCCCGGCATGACGATCCTGCTCACCGGGTCGGCCGGCGCCATCGGCCGCGTGGTCGGCCCCGGCCTGCGCGACCTCGGCCACGACGTGGTCGGGCTCGACCTGCTCGGGCACGGTGCCGACCTCGAAGCCGACTGCACCGACCCAGAGGCGGTCTCCGCCGCCGTCGCCCGCACCCGGCCGCACGCCGTCGTGCACCTGGCCGGCATCCCGACGGAGTCCGCGCTGCCCGAGGCGCTCACCTCGCACGTGGTCTCCACCGCTGCCCTCCTCGAGGCGATGCTCGCCCACGACGTACGCCGCATCGTCTACGCCTCGAGCAACCACGCCGTCGGCCGCACTCCCCGGGCAGCCCTCGCCGACGGACGGCTGCGCACCGACGCCCCCGGCCGCCCGGACACGTTCTACGGCGTCGCCAAGGTGGCCGCCGAAGCGCTGCTGCAGCTCTACGCCGACCGCCACGGACTGGACGCCGTCAGCACGCGGATCGGCTCGTTCCTGCCCCGGCCCACCTCGCGCCGCCAGCTGAGCACGTGGCTCTCCCCCGACGACGCGGTCCGGATGTTCCACGCGGCGCTGACCGCCCCGAGCCCGGGCCATGCAGTGCTCTACGGCATCTCCGCCAACACCCGCGCCTGGTGGGACCTGGCCCCCGGCCGCGCCCTGGGGTACGAGCCCCGCGACGACGCCGAGGCGTACGCCGCCGCCATCGAGGCCGAGCCGGAGACCGAGGCCGACGTCGAGCAGGCCGCCCACGTCGGCGGGCCGTTCGTCACCGCGGAGTTCGAGCGCCCCGCCTTCGACTGACCGCGAGCGGGCACTGCACGCACGCCCCACCCCGCCCAGCGGGCAGTGCACGCACGCCCACACCCACCGAGCGGGCACTGCACGCACGCCCCACGCACCCTGACCTACCAGCGGGTAACCTGCTGACCATGACGACCCCCCTGGTCACGCACACGATCACCGACGGCATCGCCCGGGTCCGGCTCGACCGGCCCGAGAAGCTCAACGCACTCACCCTGCAGACCCTCGAGGAGCTGGCCGCGACGGCCCGGTTGCTGCGTCGCGAACCCACCCTGCGCGCGGTCGTCCTCGGCGGGGCCGGCCCGTCGTTCTGCTCGGGACTCGACTTCGCCACGGTGATGAAGGACCGCGCGGGCGTGGCCCGCGCGTTCGTGCCCCGTCCGTGGCGCGGCACGAACACCTTCCAGGAGGCCTGCTGGGCCTGGCGCCGGCTGCCGGTGCCGGTCATCGCCGCGGTCCGCGGCCACTGCTACGGCGGTGGCCTGCAGATCGCGCTGGCGGCCGACTTCCGGATCGCCAGCCCCGACTCCGAGTGGTCGGTGCTCGAGGGCCGCTGGGGGATCATCCCGGACATGACCGGGGTGCGCACCCTGGCCGAGCTGGTCGGCATCGACACCGCCAAGCGGCTCACCATGACCGCGCAGATGGTCTCCGGCAAGGAGGCGCACGACCTCGGTCTGGTCACCGAGGTCGCGGCCGACCCCGAGGCCGCCGCCGAGGACCTCGCCCGCGAGCTGGCCCGCCGCTCCCCCGACGCCCTGGCCGCGGCCAAGCGGCTCTTCGACGGCACCTGGACGGCCTCCCCGCGGCGTACCTTCGCCCGCGAGCGGATCGAGCAGCTGGCCCTGCTGGTCAACGCCAACACCCGGGTCGCCCGCGAGGCGGCGATGGCGAAGGTGGCGCCGCAGTACGGACCCCGACGCCGCCGTTGACACTCGCTGGCTAGATTTGCGGCCATGGCTACCACTGCACTCGGGGGATCCCCCGCGCACACCGTCGGAGAGCTGCCGCAGATCGGCGACAAGGCCCCGTCGTTCACCCTCGTCGACACCGACCTGTCGGAGTTCAGCCTGGCCGACCTCCCCGGTCGCGTGGTGCTGAGCATCTTCCCCAGCATCGGCACCGGCGTCTGCCAGGCGGCGCTGCGCCGCTTCAACGAGCTGGCGAGCAGCCTGGAGGGCACCACGGTGCTCAACGTGTCGATGGACCTGCCGTTCGCGGTGCGCGACTTCTGCGCCGCCGAGGGGCTCGACAACGTCCGGGTGGGCTCGGCGTTCCGCTCGTCGTTCGGCGACGACTACGGCGTCCGGCTGGTCGACAGCAACTTCGAGGGGCTGCTCGCGCGGTCGGTGCTCGTCCTCGACGAGGACGGCCGGGTGATCCACGCCCAGATGACCGACTCGATCGGCGACGAACCGGACTACGAGGCCGTGCTCTCGGCCCTGGGCTGAAACCTCGCCCGCAGCCCGCGCTCGGCGCCCGCCATCATCCGCTGGTGGTTCCACGCCAGCACCGGGCGGGCGACGTACGACGCCGCGGCCAGCAGCCGCCCCCGGGCGCACACCTCCTGCTCGTAGAGCAGCCTGGTGCACCCCGGGGCCGGCTCGGTGAGATCGAAGCGCGCCCACCCGGTGATCGGGCCGTCGATCGACACCTCCAGCCGTTCGAGCGACCGGTCGACCGCGGTCAGCTCG
Organism: uncultured Actinomycetota bacterium; assembly: GCA_963815595.1. Classification (GTDB taxonomy): domain Bacteria; phylum Actinomycetota; class Actinomycetes; order Propionibacteriales; family Nocardioidaceae; genus Marmoricola. The sequence goes on from CAWFHA010000007.1 coordinate 2,155,417, forward strand.
AGCTCCATGGAGTAGGGCAGCGCGGCACGGGCCACGACCAGCGCGCGGTCGTCGTCGAGGCGGGCGACGGCGCGCACCTGGGGCCACCACCCGGAGTAGTGCTCGAGGTCCACGAGCACGGAGTGCACCTCCTCGCGGGGCGCCGCCAGGGCGAAGGTCCGCGAGAAGCGGTAGAGCCGCGGGTCCATGTCGTCCAGTATGGCCGGAGCACCCCACCCCTCGAGGAGAGCCGTGAAGCTGGGCATCCACTGCGCCGACCTGAGCTGGCCAGGAGGCCCCGGGGCCATGGCGGGGACCCTGGCGGACGTCGCTCGTGCCGCCGACGCGGGTGGCGTGAGCACGTTGACGATGATGGACCACTGGTTCCAGATGGAGTCGCTCGGCGGTGCGGCCGCGCCGATGCTCGAGGGGTACACCTCACTCGGGTTCCTGGCCGCCCTGACCGAGCGCGTGGAGCTCGGCCTGCTCGTCACCGGCGTGACCTACCGGCATCCCGGCCTGCTCGCGAAGATCGTGACCACCCTCGACGTGCTCAGTGGCGGCCGCGCGCTGCTCGGCCTCGGCGCCGCGTGGTACGAGCGCGAGCACGCTGCGCTGGGCGTGCCCTTCCCACCGCTGGGAGAGCGCTTCGAACGGCTGGAGGAGACGCTGCTGATCTGCCGCCAGCTGTGGAGCGAGGACGACGGCCCGTTCGAGGGCCGTCACCACCAGCTCGCCGAGACCGTGTGCGTCCCGCCGCCGCTGCAGCCGGGAGGTCCCCGGGTCGTGGTCGGCGGCAGCGGCGAGCGCCGGACCCTGCGTCTGGTCGCGGAGCACGCGGACGCCTGCAACCTCTACGGCTTCGAGCCCGCCGAGGTCAGGCGCAAGCTCGAGGTCCTCGACGGGCACTGCCACGACGTCGGCCGTGACCCGGCGGAGGTGGCCCGCACCGTGCTCGCCGGTGGTGACCCGTTCTCCGGCCTCGACGCGTTCTGGCGGCGGATGGAGGCCTACGCCGGCCTGGGCATCGAGCAGGTCTGGCTCACTCCGCCGGCCGGCGACCCCGTGGGGTTCGTGGCCCGCACGTGCGACCAGCTGCTGCCGCGGCTGCGCGACCTCGACTGAGGCCGGCGAGCCGGGCCGCTAGCCTCGGGCGCATGACCTCCACCAGTGCCGACGACCTGCTCCGACGCGCCCGGGAGTGGGCCGCCGGGGACCCCGACCCGGTCACCCGGGCCGAGCTGGAGCGGCTGGTCGAGGAGCGGGACACCGCCGAGCTCGCGGACCGGTTCGCCGGCACGCTCGAGTTCGGGACCGCCGGCCTGCGCGGTGCGCTGGGTGCGGGTCCCAACCGGATGAACCGGGTGGTGGTGCTGCGCGCGGCGGCCGGGCTGGCGGCGTACCTGCGGGAGCACGGCGCCGGGACGGGTGACTCGGTGGTGATCGGGTACGACGCCCGGCACAACTCGGACGTCTTCGCCCAGGACACCGCCGAGGTGATGACCGGAGCCGGCCTGCGCGCCCACGTGCTCCCCCGTCCGCTCCCGACGCCCGTGCTCGCCTACGCGATCCGCGACCTCGGCTGTGTCGCCGGGGTGATGGTGACCGCGAGCCACAACCCGCCCCAGGACAACGGCTACAAGGTCTACCTCGGCGACGGCAGCCAGATCGTGTCGCCGGCCGACGAGGAGATCGCCGCGCACATCGCCGCGATCGGACCGGTGTCCGACCTCCCGCGCGGTCCCGCGGACGGCATCGAGGTGCTCGGCGACGACCTGCTCGACCGCTACCTGGCCGCGGTCGTCGGACTCGTCGACGACGGGCCCCGCGACCTCACCACCGTCTACACGCCCCTGCACGGCGTCGGCGGCAGCACGGTGCACACGGTGCTCCAGCGAGCGGGCTTCCCCGCACCGCACGTGGCTGCCCTCCAGGCCGAGCCCGACCCGGACTTTCCCACGGTCGCCTTCCCGAACCCCGAGGAGCCGGGGGCGATGGACCTCGCCATGGCTCTGGCCGAGGAGGTCGGCGCCGACCTCGTCGTGGCCAACGACCCCGACGCCGACCGGTGCGCCGTCGCGGTCCCCGGCCCGCACGGGTGGCAGATGCTGCGCGGCGACGAGGTCGGCGCGCTGCTCGCGCAGCACCTGCTCGCCCGGGGCCGCACGGGGGTCTACGCGACCTCGATCGTGTCCTCCTCCCTGCTCGGCACGATGGCTGCCGCGGCCGGACAGCCGTACGCCGAGACGCTGACCGGGTTCAAGTGGATCGGGCGCGTCGAGGACCTCGCCTTCGGCTACGAGGAGGCCCTCGGGTACTGCGTCGACCCCGCGCACGTCAAGGACAAGGACGGGGTCTCGGCGCTGCTGCTGGTCTGCGAGATGGCCGCCGGGGCGAAGGCCGCGGGACGAACCCTGCGCCACCTGCTCGACGACCTCGCGCGAGCGCACGGCCTGCACGCCACCGACCAGCTCTCGGTCCGGATGGACGACCTCGACGCGATCCCGGCCGTCGTCGACCGGTTGCGCGACGACCCGCCCCGGTCGCTGGGCGGCCTGGCCGTGGAGCGGCTCGACGACCTGTCCCTCGGGTCCGCGGAGGTGCCCCCGACCAACGGGCTGCGCTTCCGGTTGGCCGACCACGGCCGCGTCGTCGTACGTCCCTCGGGGACCGAGCCGAAGCTCAAGTGCTACCTCGAGGTCGTGGTCCCCGTGGAGCCCGCCGTGGAGCCGGGTGGAGGCAGCGACGACGTGGACGCCGCGCGCATCTCGGCGGCCGGCCGGCTCGACGCGATCCGCGCGGACCTGACGGCGGCCGCCGGCCTGTAGTGACCCGGCCTCGCGTGCCCGGCCGCTAGTGGGGCGGGGTGTGCGGGACCGTGGGGTTGCGTCCACGCAGCCCGGCGCGCTGCACCACCCGCTGGATGGTCAGGTTGCGCTGGTCGGGACGGCCCACGTAGCGGATGTCGCGCAGGCCCTGCTCCTGGGCGGCGGACTCGAAGGTGAAGTGGCCGAAGTTGAGCATCCGGCCGTGCAGCGGCTTGTCGACGGAGATGTCCAGGATCCGGCTCAGCGGCATCGTGGCCTCCTTGCGGTTGAGCAGGCCGTGCACGCGGAAGACGCGCTGGTTGGTCACCACGAACCGGTCGATGTTGCGCTGCAGCGCCTTGAAGCCCGCCCACAGCAGCAGCGCGAGACCCAGCAGGATCGGCACCCAGCCCGCCTCCACCGAGGAGAACGGCACCAGTGCCCAGCACAGGAGTCCGCCGATGGCCATCACCCCGGGCAGCACGTAGACGACCGCGTGCTTGTGCACCACGTCGACGATGTCCTCGTCCTCCTCGCGCAGCAGGCGTTCGCCGATGCGGGGATCGGTCAGCCAGCGCCACAGCGAGCCGAGCACGAGGGGCTCAGGAGCTGATCGAGGTGAAGAAGCTGATGATGCCGCGGAAGATCTGCACGAGCAGCTCCCACAGCGTGCTGCCCGTCTGCTTGGCGCTCTCGGCGAAGCCCGACGGGTCCTGCACCAGCCAGAAGCCGAGGAACAGGATGAGCAGCAGGATCACGCTCTTCTTCAGCGCGCCTTCCATCGGGTGCTCCTTGCGTCGGGGGAAGTCGAGTGCGCCGCAGCTCACGCACGTCATCCACAGTTGTACCAACTCCGCCGCTCCGATGGAGTCAGGCGCGCGCGGGGATCGGCAGGGCCGATCGCCGCCCCGATCAGGCGCGGACCCCGCTCACGCCCCCCGACTCCAGGCTCTCCAGCAGGAGGTCGGCCGCCGCGTAGGGGTCGCTGTCGCCGGCGACCACCTCGGCCGCCAGCTCGTCGAGGGCGGCGTTCTCGTGCACGCCGCGCCACTGCTCGCGCAGCGCGGTGACCGCGATCGCCTCGATCTCGTCGCGAGCGCGGCGCGTCCGACGGCGGTCGAGCTCGCCCGAGGCCTCGAGGTGGGCGCGGTGCTTCTCGATGGCGGCGACCACGTCGTCGACGCCCTCGCCCTTGCTGGCCACCGTCTTCACGATCTCCGGACGCCACGCGCCCTCGGGTCGCTCGGCGAGCGCCAGCATCGAGCGCAGCTCGCGACGCACCTGGTCGGCGCCGTCGCGGTCGGCCTTGTTGATCACGTAGACGTCGCCGATCTCCAGGATCCCGGCCTTCGCGGCCTGGATCCCGTCACCCATCCCCGGGGCGACCAGCACCAGCGTGGTGTCCGCCATCGCGGCCACCTCCACCTCGCTCTGGCCCACGCCGACGGTCTCGATCAGGACCACGTCGCAACCCGCTGCCTCGAGCACCCGCAGCGCCTGGGGGGTCGCCCACGAGAGCCCGCCGAGGTGGCCGCGCGAGGCCATCGAGCGGATGTAGACCTCCCGGTCCAGCGCGTGGTCCTGCATCCGCACCCGGTCGCCGAGCAGGGCTCCCCCGGAGAAGGGCGAGGAGGGGTCGACCGCGAGCACGCCGACCCGCTTGTCCTGCGCGCGCAGCGCGGTCACCAGTGCGGAGGTGGAGGTGGACTTGCCGACGCCCGGGGAGCCGGTGATGCCGATGATGTGGGCGCCGGCACCGCGTGCTGCTCCGGCGTACGGCGCCAGGCCGGCCATCACCTCGCGCAGCAGCGGCGAGGCGTCCTCGACCAGCGAGATCAGCCGCGCGACCGATCGCGCGTCGCCCGAGCGTGCCTTCTCGACCAGCTCGGGCACGTCACCCGTGGACCGCCTGCTCATGGGGCTCCCTCCTCGCCGTCGACCGGATAGTCCGATACGAACGGCCCCTGTTCGCGCAGGATCGTGGGTCCGAACGCATCGGACTGGCGGGGTCTCGACCCCTCAGGAGGCGGGCACCTTGACGACGAGCGCGTCACCCTGGCCGCCGCCGCCGCAGAGGGCCGCGACGCCGGTGCCGCCACCGCGGCGCTTGAGCTCGAGGGCCAGGTGGAGCACGATCCGGGCGCCGGACATGCCGACCGGGTGGCCCAGGGCGATCGCGCCCCCGTTGACGTTGACCTTCTCGTCGGCGATGCCGAGCTCGCGCGCGGAGGAGATGCCGACGGCGGCGAACGCCTCGTTGAACTCGACCAGGTCGAGCGCGGCGGGCTCGATGCCCTCCTTGGCGCACGCCTTGGCGGTGGCGTTGGCGGGCTGCAGCTGGAGGGTGGAGTCGGGGCCGGCGACCTGGCCGTGCGCACCGATCTCGGCGAGCCACGTCAGGCCGAGCTCCTCGGCCTTGGCCTTGCTCATCACCACGACCGCGCAGGCGCCGTCGGAGATCTGTGAGGAGGAGCCGGCCGTGACCGTGCCCTCCTTGCTGAACGCGGGACGCAGCTTGCCCAGCGACTCGGCGGTGGTGTCGCCGCGCACGCCCTCGTCCTGGCTGACCACGACCGGGTCGCCCTTGCGCTGCGGGATCTCGACCGGCACGACCTCCTCGTCGAAGAGGCCGTTCTTCCAGGCCGCGGCGGCCCGCTGGTGGGACTGGGCGGCGAACTCGTCCTGCTCCTCGCGGGTCAGGTTGGCGCCGGCGGCGTTGCACTCCTCGGTGAGCAGGCCCATCGCCTGCTGGGTGGCCTGGTCGAAGAGCGCGTCGTAGGCCATCGAGTCGACCAGCTTCACGTCGCCGAACTTGATGCCCTCGCGCGACTTGGGCAGGAAGTGCGGGGCGTTGGTCATCGACTCCATGCCCCCGGCCACGACGATGTCGTGCTCGCCGGCGCGGATCAGCTGGTCGGCCATCGCGATGGCGTTGACGCCCGAGAGGCACACCTTGTTGATGGTGATCGAGGGCAGCGACATCGGCAGCCCGGCCGCGATCCCGGCGGTGCGCGCGGGGTTCTGGCCCGCGCCGGCCTGGATGACCTGGCCCATGATCAGGTAGTCGACCTGGTCGCCGGAGACACCGGCCTTCTCCAGGGCGCCCTTGATGGCGACGCCACCGAGCTCGGCGGCCGAGAGGTCCTTCAGGCCTCCGAGCAGACGGCCGATCGGCGTACGTGCGCCAGCGACGATGACTGAACCGGACATGATGAGTGCCTCCTGCTGCAGATCTGGGTGCTCTCGACACTACCCACGATCGACGTCCGGCAGCAGGGGGGTCCGGGCCCGGAGGGTGTCACTCAGGTCACACCCCGTTGAGGCGGCGTACGCCGCTGGGCGAGGATGCCTCCATGGAGCTCCCCGCGCACCTCTTCCTGGGCATCGACCACGTCGGCATCGCCGTCCCCGATCTCGACGAGGCGACGACGATGTACCGCGAGAAGTTCGGCATGGAGGTCACCCACGAGGAGACCAACGAGGAGCAGGGCGTCCGTGAGGCGATGGTGGCCGTCGGCGATCCCGACGACCCCCGGGGGTCACGGATCCAGCTGCTGGCCCCGCTCGACGAGAGCTCGACGATCGCCAAGTTCATCGACCGGTCCGGGCCCGGCCTGCAGCAGCTGGCGTACCGGGTCAGCGACGTGGAGCAGGTCTCGGCGATCCTGCGCGAGCGCGGGGTGCGCCTGCTCTACGACGCCCCCAAGCGTGGCACGGCCGACTCGCGGATCAACTTCGTGCATCCCAAGGACGCCGGCGGGGTGCTCGTCGAGCTCGTCGAGCCCGCCGCCGACCCGCACTGAGCAGCTGGCCGGACACGCACCCAGACCGCAGCGGACCGCACCGAGACCGCACCGAGACCGCACTGAGACAAGGCACACACCCTGCGGACAGGGTGATTACCGACCGGTAATCTCCGGCCCAGCCCGCACCCGACCAAGGAGCCCCCGTGCAGCAGATCCTCGACGCCATCCTGGCCGGCGACACCGCCGGCGCCGACTTCGCCTCCCTGGAGCTCCCGGAGAGCTACACGGCCGCCACCGTCCACAAGGACGAGGTCGACATGTTCGAGGGCGTGGAGAGCCGCGACAAGGACCCGCGCAAGTCGCTGCACATCGAGGAGGTCGCGCTGCCCGAGCTCGGCCCCGGCGAGGCGATCGTCGCGGTGATGGCCAGCGCCATCAACTACAACACCGTGTGGACCTCGATCTTCGAGCCGGTCTCGACCTTCGGCTTCCTCGAGCGCTACGGCCGGGTCTCCCCGCTGGCCAAGCGGCACGACCTGCCGTACCACGTCGTCGGCTCCGACCTGGCCGGCGTCGTGCTCAAGACCGGCCTCGGCGTGCACTCCTGGAAGCCGGGCGACGAGGTGGTCGCCCACTGCCTCTCGGTCGAGCTCGAGGGTCCTGACGGCCACAACGACACGATGATGGACCCCGAGCAGCGGATCTGGGGCTTCGAGACCAACTTCGGCGGCCTGGCGCACCTGGCCCTGGTGAAGTCCAACCAGCTGATGCCCAAGCCCGACCACCTCACCTGGGAGGAGGCCGCCTCCCCCGGGCTGGTGAACTCCACCGCCTACCGGCAGCTGGTCAGCCGCAACGGTGCCGGCATGAAGCAGGGCGACAACGTGCTGATCTGGGGTGCCAGCGGCGGTCTCGGCGGGTTCGCCACGCAGTACGCCCTCAACGGCGGCGCCGTCCCGGTGTGCGTGGTGTCCAACGACGCCAAGGCGGAGATCTGCCGCTCGATGGGCGCCGAGCTGATCATCAACCGCTCCGAGGCCGGGTACCAGTTCTGGAAGAACGAGCACGAGCAGGACCCCAAGGAGTGGCGCCGGTTCGGCAAGGACATCCGGGAGCTGACCGGCGGCGAGGACGTGGACATCGTCTTCGAGCACCCGGGCCGGGAGACCTTCGGCGCCTCGGTGTACGCCGCACGCAAGGGCGGCACGATCGTCACCTGCGCCTCGACCAGCGGCTACCTGCACCAGTACGACAACCGCTACCTGTGGATGAACCTCAAGCGGATCATCGGCTCCCACTTCGCCAACTACCGCGAGTCGTGGGAGGCCAACCGGCTGATCGCCAAGGCCATGATCCACCCGACCCTCTCGCGCTCCTACCCGCTCTCCGAGGTGGGCCAGGCCGCCCTCGACGTCCAGCAGAACGCCCACCAGGGCAAGGTCGGCGTGCTCTGCCTGGCCCCCGAGGAGGGCCTCGGCGTCCGCGACGAGGAGATGCGCGCCCGCCACCTCGACCAGATCAACGCCTTCCGCGGGGTGTGAGCCGGCCGCGTACGGCTGCCGGGATACCCGGCTAGCCGGGTATCCATGGTCTTTTCGGGGCGTTGCAGCACCAGAATCGACCATGAGTACCCGGTGAACCGGGTGTTCCGCACTCCCGGAACCACCCCGCCCGGGTGGCGCGGACGCGCCTCGGCGACCCGGCTGATTCGGTACGGCGCGTCGCGGGGGTCGCGATGGGTTTCGTCGCGGGAATGGGCGACACTGGGCGTCGTACGTCGGACGTGCCACCCGACCCATGACCCCCGGGATAGAGGATTGAGAAGCATGAGCAACCAGGGCCTGTCCATCTTTGACCACGAGCCAGACAACGGGGACGAGCCCACCCAGGTGATCTCCCGCGACGACGCCCAGCAGGCGACCGGCCAGAAGTCCGCGGCGAAGGCCAAGTCCGCCCAGGCCGTCGCCGAGCGACCCGAGGCGTCCCAGCAGCCCGAGGCGCGCACGGCCCCGGCGCAGCGCTCGCAGCCGGCCGACCAGCCCCGCCAGGGCGCGAGCCGCGGCGACGCCGCCCCGGCAGCCGCCGCGACCCAGCTCCCCTCGCTGCCGACCGTGCGGCGCGGTGGCTACGACACCTCGGCCGTCGACAAGCACCTGCGCTTCCTGACCGCCGAGAAGGCCGGGCTCGCCGCCAGCCTCGGCGAGGCCCAGAACCGCATCAACGCGCTGCAGTCCGAGGTCGACTCGCTGCGCCACGAGATGGACGAGAACAAGAACCCCACCTACGCCGGGCTGGGCAGCAAGGCCAACGAGATGCTCCGCCTCGCCGAGGAGCAGGCCGCCGACGTCATCGAGGAGGCCAACGCCCAGGCCGCCCAGATCCGCCAGCAGGCGCAGCGTGACGCCACGGCGGTCAAGTCCGAGGCCGAGGCCGACGCCGAGGACATGCGCGTCGTCCAGCTGCGCGAGCTCGAGGAGAGCCGCAAGCGCACGATGGCCGACATCGAGTCGCACCGCGCCCGGGCCATGGCCGAGGCCGACGACCACCTCGCCTCCGCGCGTCGCGAGGCCGAGCAGCAGCGTCTGGCCGCCGAGCAGGAGACCAACGCCCTGCGCACCAGCGCGACCCGCGAGGCCGAGCAGGCCCGGGCCGAGGCCGAGCGCGAGGTGCAGGAGGCGCGTCGGGCCCTGGCCGTGGAGAAGGAGCAGCTGACCCGCGCGGCCGCCGAGAACCACGACGCCGCCGTCGCCGAGACCCGGCGTCTGGTGGCCGAGGCCGAGGAGCGCTCCGCCGCCGCCGAGCAGCGGGCCCGCGAGGCCACCGAGGCCGCGGCGTCCGCACGGGAGGCCGCCACCCAGGAGTCCGAGCAGCTGATCAGCCGCTCGCGCCGCGAGGCCGAGCAGATCGTCAGCGCGGCCAAGAAGCAGGCCGAGTCGCTGCGCAACAGCGGCCACGCCGACCAGGAGCGGGAGCTGCAGGCCCTGAACGCCGAGGTCACCCGGCTGCAGCGCCGTCGCGACTCGATCACCGCGCAGCTCTCCGCGCTGCGCGACGTGGTCGCCGGGTTCGGCAGCGACGACGAGAGCTGACGTGGGGGCTCCCGGACCCGGTCAGGGACCTGACCGGGAGCCCGCACGGGCTCCCGGGCCGAGCTCCTCGCCTACCGGTTCCGGGAGCCCCACCACGCCGGATCCGTCCTCGCCGGGCCCGTCCAGGACCGGTACGGCGACCAGTCCTGGCGCCGACGCCACGGTCGAGCACCGCGACGCTCACCGCCGTACCTGGATCCATCCCCCGTTCCTCACCGGGTTCCTGCTGGCCTCCGGCGCTCTGCTGGCCTGGTGGCTGGGCCACCTGATCATCCAGGCGAGCTCGGTGCTGGTGCTGATCGCGGTCTCGTTGTTCATCGCCTTCGGCCTCAACCCGGTCGTGAACTGGCTGGTCGCCCGCGACATGCGGCGCTCGGTCGCCGTACTCCTCGTCGCCCTGACCTTCGTGGCGGCGCTGGGGTTGTTCGTGCTGGCCATCGCCCCGATCGTCGCCAACCAGATCAGCACGCTGGCCGGCAACGCCCCCGGTTGGTTCGAGCAGCTGCAGAACAACCGGCAGATCCAGCGCTGGGACGACCAGTACGACCTCGTCGCCAAGGCCCAGGACTACATCCTCGGCGGTGACCTGACCAAGCGGCTCTTCGGCGGGGTCCTCGGCGTCGGTCTGGCGATCCTGGGGGCGCTGGCCAACGCCTTCGTCGTGATCGTGCTCACGCTGTACTTCCTGGCCTCGCTCGACTCGGTCAAGCACTGGCTGTACCGGTTGGCCCCGGCCAGTCGCCGTGACCGGGTCGAGCACCTCGGCGACCGCATCCTCGAGGGCATCGGCGGCTACGTCTCCGGCGCCTTCCTGGTCGCGATGGCCGCGGGGCTCTCGACGCTGGTCTTCCTGTTCATCGTCGGGCTCGGGGAGTACGCCGTCGCGCTGGCCCTCGTGGTCGCCCTGCTCGACGTGATCCCGATGATCGGCGCCACCCTCGGCGCGATCGTGGTCAGCGCCATCGGGCTGGCGACCGACCTGCAGGTCGGGATCGCCTGCATCATCTTCTTCATCATCTACCAGCAGGTGGAGAACTACGTGATCTACCCGCGGGTGATGTCCCGCTCGGTCGACATCCCGGGCGCGATGACCGTGATCGCCGCGCTGATCGGGGCCACCCTGCTCGGCGTCGTCGGCGCGCTGATGGCGATCCCGACGGCGGCCGCGATCCTGCTGCTGGTGCGCGAGGTGTTCGTGCGCCAGCAGGACGAGCGCTAGCGGCTGCAGAGTCGTCGCGTCACCGTCAGGCCGACCAGCGCACGAACTCCTCGAGGAGGTCGGCGAAGGCGTGCACTCCGCGCAGGTCCGATCGCGTCGAGTACAGGGAGGCGACCCCCTGGACCCGGCGGCCGGCGAGATCGCGCTGGGCCTGGCTGTCGGGTCGGGCGGCTGCGGTCCTCGGGTCCATGTCCACTCCTTCGGGGTCGGGTCCCTGAAGGGTGGCTCAGCCAGATCACCACGGAGTTCACGCCGCGTTACCGGCGGATCACCGGTGCGTCGTACGTGCGGTGTGCCTAGAAGTCGAACCCGTCGAACATGCCGCCGATGCCGTCGAACATGCCGCCGATCCCGTCGCCGATCGAGCCGATGCCCTCGCCGATCCCCTCACCGATGGCACCGATGCCCTCACCGAGTCCGTCGAAGCCGCCGCCGAAGAGCAGGCCCATGAACATCCAGTCCATCGGCCCGAACGCGCCGAAGTAGCCGGCGGCGTAGGGCTGGTAGGCGCGACCGCCCTGCCAGTACGGCACCCGTCGGGACCCGACCATGACCTTGCGGATGTCCGGCTCGGCGCCGGCTCGCACCCGCTCGGCGTCGAGCGCGCACGCCGGCACGTCCCGCGGCGCGCCGCCGGGTGGGGTGTAGGGGACGTCCTCGACCGAGAGCCCGTGGCGGGGGTCGAAGAAGCACGGGGGCCGCCGCGTCGGCAGTGCGCGCCCGTCGACGCGGGCCCGTACGCAGGCCATCGCGTAGCGACCGTCCTCGAGGATCTCGGTGACGTGCTTGATCTGCTCGGGCGCGGTGATCGCATCGGCCGCGGCCTTAGCCGACTCGTAGTCGTCGAGCGCTCGCTGGTAGTCGGCGTTCGCCCCCGGGTCGAGCCGGTCACCGGCGAGGTCGAGGTCGAGCTGTTGGAGCTCCTCGCCCAGCGCCGTGACGTCCTCGAACGCCAGCCTGCGCACCGGAGCCAGCTCGGCCTCCCGCCGCTCGAGAGCCTTGCGCTGGTTGACCTTGACCACGGCACCGACGACCAGCGCCGCCACCGCGAGCAGCACCACGAAGACGACAAAGCCCATGGCGCCAGATTACGTGCTCGCCCCCAGCCACCGGCCCCGGACGTCATACGATCTGGCCGCTCCGGCAGCCACGACGTATGACGTCCTGCGCGCGGCACCGGAACGTCATACGGCCTGGTCGCCGGGACGACCACGACGTATGACGTCCGCCGGGCTGCTCAGCGGATCCGCGCGGTGTGCCGGCGCCGGCGGCGCGAGGAGACCAGACCGGGCGCGCGGGGGTCGAGCAGGTCGGGCAGCATCGTGCTGAGTCGGATCGGGGCGTGCATGGAGGTGCTCCTCAGATTGGTGCGCGACGCCGGGGGTCGGCGCGCTCGTACCGGTGAGAGGAGGGAACCGCACGGAAAATACGTTGCGCGAACGATTTTCCGCGCTCAGCGCACGCTGTAGTCCCGGAACCCGCGCTTGGTCTTCCGCCCCAGGTAGCCGGCGGTGACCAGGTGCTCGAGCAGAGGCGCCGGCGCGAAGCCCGGCTCGCGGAACTCCAGGTAGAGCTCGCGCTGGATCGCCAGGGAGACGTCGTTGCCGACGACGTCCAGCAGCTCGAAGGGACCCATCGGCAGCGCGCACCCCTGCTTCATCGCGGTGTCGATGTCGTCCGCGGTGGCGTAGTGGGCCTCGAGCATCTTGATGGCGTCGTTGAGGTAGGGGAAGAGCAGCGCGTTGACGATGAAGCCCGCACGGTCACCGCAGGAGACGGCGACCTTGCCCAGCGTGCCGCACAGCGCCTGGGCGGTCTCGGTGACCTCCTCGGAGGTGGAGACCGTCGAGACGACCTCGACCAGCTTCATCACCGGCGCCGGGTTGAAGAAGTGCAGCCCGACGACATCCTGGGGGCGGTTGGTCGCCCGGGCGCACTGGATGATCGGCAGCGACGACGTGGTCGTCGCCAGGATCGCGCCCGGCTTGCAGATCTCGTCGAGGTTCTCGAAGAGCGTGGTCTTGATCTTCAGGTCCTCGGCGATCGCCTCGACCGCGAGGTCGACCCGGGCGAGGTCGTCCAGCGACGTGGACCCGGTCAGCCGGTCGAGGACGTCCTGCTTGGCCGACTCCTCGAGCTTCCCGCGCTGGATCGCCTTGTCCAGCGAGCGCTCGATCGTCGTCCGCACGGCGTCGACCTTGTCCTGGGAGCGACCGACGTACACCACGGAGTACCCGGCCTTGGCGAAGACCTCGATGATCCCGGTGGCCATCGTGCCGGTGCCCACGACGCCGACGACGTCGATCTGGTGGCGCAGCTGCGGCTGGTCCTCGGCCGAGGGCGTCTTGTCGTCGGGGACGACGACGGGGCTGTCGGCCTCCTCGTAGGAGTAGAACCCCTTGCCGGTCTTGCGGCCGAGCATGCCGGCGGTGACCATCTGCTTGAGGATCGGGGACGGCGCGTGCAGCCGGTCGCGCCCCTGGCGGTACATCGTGTCCAGGATCTCGTACGCCGTGTCCAGACCGATCAGGTCGAGCAGGGCCAGCGGACCCATCGGGTAGCCGCAGCCGTACCGCATCGCGGCGTCGATGTCCTCGCGCGAGGCGTAGCGCTGCTCGTACATCGCCACCGCGTGGTTGAGGTAGCCGAAGAGCAGGGTGTTGGCGATGAAGCCGGCCTTGTCGCCGCAGACCACGGGGTTCTTGCCCAGCTGCTTGACCAGGCCGGAGACGTCCTCGAGCACGTCGGGTGGGGTGACCACGGTCCGCACCACCTCCACGAACCCCTGCACCGGCGCGGGGTTGAAGAAGTGCACCCCGACGACGCGGCCGGGCTGGGAGGTGGCCGAGGAGATCTCGGTGACCGAGAGCGAGGAGGTGTTCGTGGCGAGGATCGTGTCCTCGGAGACGATCCCGTCGAGCTCGCGGAAGATCGCCTTCTTGACCTCGGCCGACTCCACCACGGCCTCGACGACCAGGTCGGCGTCCTTCAGCTCCTCCAGCGAGGTGGCCAGGGTCACCCGGTCGTGCAGCGCCGCCGCCTCGTCCTCGGTGAGCTTGCCTCGCGCCACGGCACGGCTGGTCGAGTGCTCGAGGTGCTGGCGGCCGCGCGTGACGGCGTCCTCGTCGACCTCGACCCCGACCACGGCGTACCCGTGACGGGCGAACACCTCGGTGATCCCGGCTCCCATCGTGCCGAGCCCCACGACGCCGATCTTCTTGAACTCACGTGCCATGCGGCGCATCATCGCACGCGCCTCGGGAGCCCCGGATGTGTGTCCGCTCACGTCCGCGCCGTCCGCCGAGAGCCCGGCGTCAGTCCAGGTCCCCCACCAGCCGGGTCACCTCGGCGGCACAGCCCCAGCTCACGGTGACGCCCGCTCCCCCGTGGCCGTAGCAGTGCACGACCCGACCCTCCGCCTCGAGCCGGACCGTGGGCCGCTCGGGCCGCAGGCCCACGCGGTGCGCCACCACGCGAGCACCGGCGAGCTCGGGCACGAGCCGGGTGGCGCGGGACAGGATCGCCTCGGCGGTCCGCCGCGACGGCGTCCGGCTCCAGTCGCCGTCCTCGGCGGTCCCGCCGACCACCACCGTGTCCGTGCGCGGGACGACGTACGTCGGGCCGTCGGCGTCGAGGTACCAGCGCTCGAGGGCGGGGCCGTCGAGCACCACCACCTGGCCCCGCACCGGTCGCACGGACGGGTCGTCGGCGAGACGTCGCGACCCGAGCGCCGTGCAGTTGACCACGATCCCGTCGGTCACGGGCAGCGCGGGCAGGCTCATCCGGGTCACGGTGCCGCCCAGCTCGGCGAGCCGGGAGCGCAGCCAGTGCAGGTAGACCGGCATGTCCACGACCGGGGCGGTGAAGCTCCAGGCGTCGGCGTACCCCGGCCCCGCGGCCACCCGCCCCAGATCGGGCACCGCGCCGGCCCACCACGGGTCCGGGCTGCGGCGCGCCAGCATCTCGGTGCCCGGCAGCATCCGCACCCCGACGTCGTCGGCCGCCAGCGAGGCGAGGACCGAGTACGACGTCGACGCCCACGCCGTGACCCGGTCCTGCGGCAGTGCTCGGTAGGGGTACCACAGCGCCGCGGCCACCACCGAGGTCGTCTCCAGCGGCAGGTCGCGCGCGAGCACGTCGACCCGGTGACCCGCCTCGGCGAGGCGCACAGCGCAGCTGAGCCCGGTCACCCCGGCCCCCACGACCGTGACTCTGCCCGGCGCCCGTCCCACGCTCCCAGCATGGCAGGTAGATTCCTCGCTCGTGAGACTCGTCGTGGCCCGCTGTCAGGTCGACTACGCAGGACGCCTGACCGCGCACCTGCCGATGGCCACCCGCGTGCTGATGCTCAAGTCCGACGGCTCCGTGCTCGTCCACTCCGACGGCGGCTCCTACAAGCCGCTGAACTGGATGAGCCCGCCCTGCACGGTCCGCGAGGGCACCACGGAGGACGGCCGGGTGGAGTGGACGGTGGAGGCCAAGGCCGGCGACAGCCTGCGCATCCTGATCGAGGAGGTCCTGCACGACACCAGCCACGACCTCGGCATCGATCCCGGCCTGCAGAAGGACGGCGTGGAGAAGCACCTCCAGGAGCTGCTCGCCGAGCACCCGTCCACGCTGGCCGACGGTCTCTCGCTCGTACGCCGCGAGTACCCCACCGCCATCGGCCCGGTCGACCTGATGTGCCGCGACGCCGAGGGCAGGTCGGTGGCCGTCGAGATCAAGCGCCGCGGCGAGATCGACGGCGTGGAGCAGCTCACCCGCTACCTCGAGCTGCTCAACCGCGACCCGTTGCTGGCCCCGGTGCGCGGCATCTTCGCGGCCCAGGAGATCAAGCCGCAGGCCCGGGTGCTCGCCTCCGACCGCGGCATCGCCTGCGCGGTCGTCGACTACGACGCACTGCGCGGCATGGACGACCCGACCGACCGCCTGTTCTAGCCCTCCCCCGAGTCTCCGGCTCGACCGTTGTGCGGGTCGCGGGCAGGGAGGACAGTGAGGCCATGAGCGAGCCGTTCGTGGTCCCTCCCGGCGGTGGCCGCCAACTCGACCTGGGCAACTTCGCCGCCGAGGTGCTGGCCACCGAGACCCAGACCGACCGGGAGTTCACCCTGCTGCGGACCCAGGCCGAGCCGCCCGGTTTCGGTCCGCCACTGCACCGACACCGCGATGCCGCCGAGGCGTTCTACGTCCTCGAGGGCGAGTACCTCATGTTCCTGGAGGACCGGCAGGAGCGGTGTCCACCGGGCACGTTCGTCTACGTGCCGCGCGACACCGCGCACACCTTCCAGGTGGTCTCCGACGGCCCGGGCACGAAGCTCAACCTGTTCACGCCGGCAGCCATGGTCGGCTACTTCGAGCAGCTGGCCGAGGCCGAGGCACGAGGTGAGGTGACCCCGGAGATGCTGGAGCGCATCGCCGCCGAGAGCAACCTCGACGTCCTGGGGCCGGTGCCGGAGAGCTACCTGTGAGGACCGGACCGAGATCTCAGCGGGCCGTGGCGCTGACACTGCTCGACGCGGGGCTCCAGAGTCCTGCGGCGTCGATCGCGTAGACCTTGTAGGTGTACTTCGTCCCCGCCGTCAGCCCGGTGTCGACGAAGCTGGTCGTGGGGCTGGACAGCAACCGGTACTTCGCGTTGCCCCGGTACAGGTAGTAGCTCTGCACCCGCGAGTTGTCGGTCGAGGCGTTCCACCGCACGGTGATCTGGCGGGTGCCGGTCGCCCCCGGCGTGGCCGTGAGGCCTGTGGGACGGCTCGGTGCCGTGGTGTCGCGCGGCACCGCCACGGTGACGGGGTTGGAGGCGGCGCCCACGTTGCCCGCCGCGTCCTTGGCCCGCACCGTGTAGGTGGAGGACTGGTTCAGCGGCGGGGTGCTGTCGGTGTACGGCGAGCCGGTCGTCGTGCCGATCAAGGTGCCACCCCGGTAGACGTCGTAGCCCACCACCCCGGTGTCGTCGCTGGCGGGTGTCCAGGTCAGGCGCACCGTGAAGCCCGTGCGCGAGGCACTGAGCTGCGCGGTGCCTGGAGGCGTGACGTCGACCAGGCTGCGCTCGACCTCGTTGCTGAGGCCGCTCTCGTTGCCCGCAGCGTCCCTCGCCGTGATCCGGTAGCGGTGCCGCGTCTGGCCCACGGGCGCGGTGTCGGTCCACGCCGTCGCCGTCCCGGCCGGCGAGGCGACGGGTAGCCCGTCGCGGTAGACCACGTATCCGGTCACGCCGATGTTGTCGCTGGAGGCTCGCCAGGTCAGCGGCACCGAGGTGGTTCCCGAACCGGCGCGCAGGTCCAGTGGTGTCGACGGCGCGGTGACGTCCGGGACGGTCACGCTCGCGGCGTCACTGGGGGCGCTGGCGTTGTCCGCGGCATCGTAGGCCACGACCCGGTACGCGTATGTCCCTCCCTCGGTCAGGCCGACTTCGACGAGCCGGGTGCTGCCGTCGGCGACCACGTCGACCAGCGACCCGTCCCGCAAGACGCGGTAACCGGCGACGCCGCCGGCGTCCGTGGACTCCGTCCAGGTCACCGTCACCTCGCCGGCTCCGGTGACGACGGCTCGCACGGACCCGGGGACGCTGGGCGGGGTCTCGTCACCGGCCTGGGCCGAGGCTCGTGCCCCGGGCAGGCTCTCGTTGCCGGCGGCGTCGACCGCGGTCACCTCGTAGGTGTGGGCGACGAGCTCGGAGACGCCGAGGTCGACGTGGCCGCGGGCCTCGGCGCCGAGTGAGGCGATCGGCGTCGGGCCACCGTTGCGGTACACCCGGTAGCCGGTGACCGCGGCGTTGTCGCTGGCCTCGCTCCAGACCAGCGACACCTGGCTGGGCCGGGACCACGTGGCCGTCAGCGTCGCGGGTGCCTGGGGCGCCTCGTCGTCCACGTTGGCGACGGTGACCTGCACCTCCTCGGACAGGGCGGTGTTGCCGGACGCGTCGCTCGCACTGAGGCGCAGCTCGTGCGACCCGTTGGACACCGCCGCGCTGTTCCAGGAGAAGACCACGCTGCCGTCGTTGCTCGGTGGAGCCGAGTGCACCGCCTCACCGTCGACGAGCAGGTAGACCTGGTCCATCTCGGTCTCGTCCGTGGCCGTCCCGGTCACCTCCACCACGCCGGAGACCTCGTCGCCTTCCCGCGGCGTCACCAGGTGCACGACCGGGGCGACCTGGTCCTCGGGCTCGGGCACGGCAGTGCCCTGGAGCAGGGAGTCGTTCGCGAAGTCGTTGTAGTGCTGCTGCTCGACGGGATCGGCGACGTGGGCCTGGGTGTATCCCACCCGGTCGTCGTTGCTGCTCGACGTCCAGTTGTCCCAGACCACGTAGGCCTTGAGTCTGGGATGGACGCCGGTCTGGACGTTGCGCCTGGCTTCGTCGTACATGGCGTAGGCCGCGGGCTGGCTGCTCCCGACGTAGCCGAACTCGGCCAGCCCCCACGCCTTGGCGAGGTAGTCGTGCTCCGCATCGCTGGAGACGGTCAGGAAGTCGTAAAAGGCACCGATCCTGGTCGTCCAGGACGTGTTCTTGGGGTAGGGGTCCCACATCACCCAGTCGACGTAGTAGTTGCCGGGCCAGAGGCCGGCGACAGCACAGTTCCACGTCGGATAGCCCATGTAGTTCATCACCCACACGACGTTGTCCACGCCGAGGGCATCGAAGCGAGCCCGCACGTTGCGCCACATGTTCACGTAGTCGGTGACCGATCCGGCCGAGCCGTTGAAGCCCAGGTTGGGACAGTTGGGGTCCCCACCGGCCGAGACGTCGTCCTCGGGCTCGTGGTGGATGGTGAGCATGATCCTGGTCGAACCCAGGGACTTGACGCTGTTGGCCATCGCGTCGATGTGCCCGTTGACGGTCGGGTTGCGACCGTCTCCCTGGGCCCAGACGTTGGACACCTTCCAGTTGACCATCGCGATCGTGGCCTCCCGCGTGGCGAGCGCGCGCATGTCGCTGGTCAGCACCACCGGACCCTGACCGAGATAGGCGTGCACGACGTCGACCTGGCGGCCGATCCGGGCCTCGTGCTCCAGCATCCGGGCCCGGAAGCCGGTGACGCCGTAGTTGCCCGACTCGGCACCGAGCCAGGCCCGGCAGGAGTTGACCAGCTTGGCGGAGATGGTGCATCGCGGCTCCGCCGCGGCCGCGGGTGGCGGGGGGACCGACGGCACGACGACCGCGAGCGAGGCGAGGGCGACGCCCAGGACCAGGACGCCGACCAGGCGCGCGGTCGTGACAGGTCTGTGCCGGACAGGCCGTGCTGGGCTCATGCTGGTACCCCCGGTTCAAGGGCCTGGGCCCGCGGGCTGCAGTCGTCCCCCGGCGACCACAGCGTCCTAGTGGTGTACGCCCCGGCTCCCGTGCGGGGCAACCACCGTCCACGCGCGAGCGTGGATATCAGCACAAAGGCCCGATTCGTCGCGAGGGGTGGGCCAGTGGCGACTAGACCGCAGGCGGGGGTGGCGCCGCGCGGAGCGGGAAGGTCATCCGGAACGTGGAGCCTTCGGGACCGCTCTCCACGACCTCGATGGTGCCGGCGTGCGCCTCCACGATCGCCAGGGCGATGGTCAGGCCGAGCCCGGCCCCGGGGGTCTGGCGTTCCACGGCCGTCGATGACCGGAAGAGCCGCTCGAAGAGCTGCTCGGGGTCCTCCTCGCCGATCCCGACGCCACTGTCGGTCACGTCGATCTCGGCCGCGCCCTGGACGAGGCGCAGCTCCACGTGGATTCGCCCCTCCGCCGGCGTGAACTTGATCGCGTTGGACAGCAGATTGTCCATCGCCTGGCCCAGGCGGTCGCGGTCGCCGTGCATGGGCACCGGCCGGCCCGGCGTACCGACCGTGAGCGACAGCGCAGCCTCCTCGGCCCGTGGCCGGGCGGCCTCCACGGACTCGTGGACGACCCGCTCCAGGTCGATCTCGGCCGACCGGATCGCCAGCCCGGACTCCTCGATGGCGACCAGGGTGAGCAGGTCGTCGACGAGTCGCAGCTCGCGCTCCGCACTGCGCATGATCACCGACAGGAACCGCCGTCCCTGCGGGCTGAGCTCCTCCAGGTCGTGCATCAGCTCGCCGTACCCGATCATCGAGGTGAGTGGAGTGCGCAGCTCGTGGGAGACGGTGGCGAAGAACTCGTCCTTGACCCGGTCGCTCTCCGCCTGCATCCGCCGGCGTTCGGAGATGTCGCGGACCGCGGCCGAGATCAGCAGCCCCTCCTCGGTCTCCAGCGGCGAGAGCGAGACCTCGATCGGGAACTCCGAGCCGTCCTTGCGACGCGCGTGCAGGTCGCCGGCCAGGCCCATCGGGCGGGTGCGCGGCTCGGCGACGAACCCGGAGCGGAACGCCTTGTGCATCCCGGCGAAGCGGTCCGGCACGAGAGTCTCGACCGGCTGCCCCACCAGCTCGGCTCGCTCGTAGCCGAAGAGTCGCTCGACCTGCGCGTTGACCAGGACGATGACGCCGTCCCGGTCGACGATCACCATGCCGTCGGGAGCCGCCTCCAACAAGCCGCGGAAGAGCTTGGTCTGGCGGTACTTGTCGTGCGGCTCTCGCAACCCGATCGCCACCAGCGGCCCGCGGTCGCTGCGGGTCGGGGTCAAGGTGAGGTCGACGACCGCCGCGCCACCGTCGGCGTGGCCCAGCCGGGCGTACCGCACGGTCACCTCGATGTCGTTGGCCGCGACCGCGGCGACCGCACTGCTCTGGAAGGCGTGCATCGAGTCGCGGCCGAACTCCGTGACGGTGCGGCCCGGCATCAGCTCGTGCGGCAGCCCCACGATCTGGCCGGCAGGCCCGTTGGCCAGCACCACGACTCCGTCCGGGTCGGTCAGCACGATCGCCTCGTCGGAGCCGAGCACCACGTCGGCGAGCGCGTCGAACGCCCAGACCTCTTCGTCGTGCAGCATCCCCATGTGTGCCGAACCCGCCCTAGCGTCGAACCGAGGCAGCCGCTCCTCGCTCGGCCGCACGTGAACGTCTTTCGCACCCTACGGTGCGCGGGCGGGGCGGATGACCTACTCCGGGGGGTTTTCGGTTTTCGGACCCGTCTTTCTAGACCAGTCCGTGAGCGGTCCGGATCGCCCGGACGATGCCGGCCATCGCCTGGGTGAGGCTGAAGTCCTTGGGGGTGAACACCTCGGCCACCCCGAGCTCCTTGAGCCTGCGCGCGTCTCGCGTGGGGATGATCCCACCCACGATCACCGGCACGTCGGCGATCCCGGCCTCCTCCATCTGCCGCAGCACCTCGGGGACGAGCTCCATGTGCGACCCGGAGAGGATCGAGAGACCGACGCAGTGCACGTCCTCGGCGACGGCAGCGGCCACGATCTCCTCCGGCGTGAGCCGGATGCCCTGGTAGACCACCTCGAACCCGGCGTCGCGGGCTCGTACGGCGACCTGCTCGGCACCGTTGGAGTGGCCGTCGAGCCCGGGCTTGCCCACGAGCAGCCGCAGTCGACCGCCGAGCTCCTCCCCCGTCCCACGGACCGACTCCCGGACCGCGGTCAGCTCCTGGCCCGCCTCGGCCACCCCCACGGCTCCGCTGACCCCCGTGGGCGCGCGGAACTCCCCGAAGACCTCCCGCAGCGTCCCGGCCCACTCCCCGG
This sequence comes from uncultured Actinomycetota bacterium, assembly GCA_963815595.1. Lineage (GTDB taxonomy): Bacteria > Actinomycetota > Actinomycetes > Propionibacteriales > Nocardioidaceae > Marmoricola. The sequence goes on from CAWFHA010000007.1 coordinate 2,176,839, forward strand.
TCGTCGCGCCGGCCCTCGCGGCGACGAGGGTCGCGTGCATCAGGTTGGTCTCGGTCTTGGCGGCGGCCGCCAGCGCCTCGAGCGCGCGGTCGACCTCGGCCTGGTCGCGCTGGGCGCGCCAGTCCTCGAGACCGGCCACGGCTGCCCGCTCCGCCTCCGGGTCCGCGGCCTGGATCGCCGCGTCGAGGTCGGCCGTGAGCGGGGACGGCTCGGTGGTCTCGAACCTGTTGACCCCGACGACGATCTCCTCGCCGTTCTCGATGGCCGCCCGCCTGGCGGCGTGCGAGCTGACCAGCTGTTGCTTCATGTAGCCGGACTCGACCGCCGCGATGGCACCACCCAACGCCTGCACCCGGTCGATCTCGGCGCGCGCGTCCTCGACGAGCTGGCTCACCTTGGTCTCGATGACGACCGAGCCCTCGAAGATGTCGTCGTACTCCAGCAGGTCTGACTCGAAGGCCAGCACCTGCTGCAGGCGCAGCGACCACTGCTGGTCCCAGGGTCGCGGCAGGCCCAGCGCCTCGTTCCAGGCGGGCAGCTGGACGGCGCGGGCGCGGGCGTCCTTGCTCAGCGTGACCCCGAGCATCTCCAGCACGATGCGCTGCACGTTGTTCTCCGGCTGCGCCTCGGTCAGTCCGAGCGAGTTCACCTGCACGCCGTAGCGGAACCGGCGCATCTTCTCCTCGGTGACCCCGTAGCGGTCCCGGGTGATCTCGTCCCAGAGCCGGACGAACGCGCGCATCTTGCAGGTCTCCTCGACGAAGCGGACTCCGGCGTTGACGAAGAAGGAGATGCGCCCGACGACGGTGGGGAAGTCCTCCTCCGCCACCTGACCGGCGTCCTTGACCGCGTCCAGCACCGCGATCGCCGTGCACAGCGCGTAGGCGAGCTCCTGGGTGGGGGTCGCCCCGGCCTCCTGCAGGTGGTAGCTGCAGATGTTGATCGGGTTCCACTTCGGGATCTCGTTGACGGTGTAGGAGATGACGTCGGAGATCAGCCGCAGGGAGTGCTCGGGCGGGAACACGTAGGTGCCCCGGGAGAGGTACTCCTTGATGATGTCGTTCTGCGTGGTCCCGGCGAGCTGGTGTGCGACCTCCAGCGGCTCGAGCTCGGGGTTCTGCTCCTCGGCCACGACCTGGTAGAGCGCGAGCAACCACATGGCGGTGGCGTTGATCGTCATCGAGGTGTTCATCTCGGTGAGCGGGATGTCCTCGAAGAGGCGCCGCATCTCGCCCAGGTGCGGGATCGGCACGCCCACCTTGCCGACCTCACCCCGGGATAGCGGGGAGTCGGGGTCGTAGCCGGTCTGGGTCGGCAGGTCGAAGGCCACCGAGAGACCGGTCTGACCCTTGGCGAGGTTCATCCGGAAGAGCTTGTTGGACTCCGTCGCCGAGGAGTGCCCGGCGTAGGTCCGCATCACCCAGGGACGGTCCTTGGCGGGCCTCGCGGCCGGGTTGTCGGTCATGCGCCCGAGAGTAGGCCCGATCACCGCGCCCGGGTAAGGACTGTCAGGTCCGTCACCGTGCGTGATGGGTCACACTCTCCCGCGGCTCCCCGCCGGGGTCGCCGCGTCCCGGGATCGCACGACGGGCGGTTCGGCAGGCTCGACCGGGATCGCCCAGCGCAGGTGGGAGAGGTGCAGCAGGCGACGGACCGGGTCGCTCGCGCCGCGCAGCACGACGCGCCGGCCGCCGCGCTCGGCGACCCGGTTGGCCACCGCGAACAGCTTCAGCGTGGTCAGGTCGAGCGACTCGACCCCGCTGACGTCGACGACGACGTCACCGCACGATCGCTCGAGCACCTCGTAGATCTCCGCGCGCACCTCCGCGGTGCGGCGTACGTCGAGCGTGCCGGCCAGCTCGACCGTGGCCGCCGCCGTCGGCGGGCGTGCTCCCCTGTGCTCCATGCCGCTCCTCCCTCGCCGTCCACTATCGACGGCTGCTGCGTCCTGTCACGGACAAGACGCGCGAGGCGGTACCGAAAATACCCGGGAAAGGGGCGGAGTTCGAGACTGGTTCAGTCCGGCAGCCGGTCGACCTGGGCACCGACGGAGGCCAGCGACTCCGCAAAGACGGGATAGCCGCGGTCGATGTGGTGGGCCTCGGCCACCTCCGTGGTCCCCTCGGCCGCGAGTCCGGCCAGCACCAGAGCGGCCCCGGCGCGGATGTCGTGGGCCACCACCGGTGCCCCCGACAGCGTCGGCACACCGCGGACGACCGCGTGGTGGCCGTCCGTGCGCAGGTCCGCGCCGAGCCTGGCCAGCTCCTGGGCGAACATGAAGCGGGCCTCGAAGACGTTCTCGGTGATCATCGCCGTGCCCGAGGAGACCGCGGCCAGGGCCATCGCGAACGGCTGCAGGTCCGTGGGGAAGCCGGGGTAGGGCAGCGTCGCGACGTCGAAGGAGCGCAACCGCTGCTGAACCCGCACCGAGAACCCGTCCTCCCCCACGTCGATGCCCGCGCCGGAGGCCACGAGCTTGTCGAGCACGATGTCGAGGTGGTGGGCGCGGCCACCGCCGATGTGCAGCTCCCCTCCTGCGATGGCGGTCGCGAAGACCCAGGTGCCGGTGACGATGCGGTCGGTGACGGTCGTGTGCTCCACCGGGTGCAGCCGGTCGACGCCCTCGACCACCAGCGTCGAGGTCGAGACGCCGTCGATGCGGGCTCCCATCGCGACGAGCATCTCGCACAGGTCGATGATCTCCGGCTCGCGGGCCACGTTGTCGATCACGGTGGTGCCCGCGGCCAGCACCGCCGCCATCACCAGGTTCTCCGTCGCCCCCACCGAGGGGAAGTCCAGCCACAGGTTCGCGCCGTGCAACCCGTGCGGGACCTCCGCCACGACCTGACCGTGCTCGATGTGCACGACCGCGCCGAGCTCCTCGAGGCCGAGGATGTGCATGTCCAGGCCGCGGGAGCCGATCGCGTCGCCGCCGGGGAGGGCGACGCTGGCCCGACCGCACCGGGCCACCAGGGGGCCGAGCACGGCGATCGACGCGCGCAGGCGGCGTACCAGCTCGTAGGGAGCCTCGGGAGTGAGCTCCTCGGGGACCTCGATCGTCGCCCGGCCCGACGTCGGCCCGTCGGTGGGGTCCACGACCTCGGGGTAGTCGAGCTCGACCGAGCAGCCGAGCTGGCGCAACAGCTGGGCCATGACGCCCACGTCGAGGATGTCGGGCACGTTGTGCACCACCGAGCGGCCCGGAGCCAGCAGCGAGGCGGCCATCAGCTTCAACGCGGAGTTCTTGGCGCCGCCGACGTGCACGGTGCCCGACAGGGGTCGGGTCAGCGGCCCCTCGGAGACGACGCGGAAGCTGCCCACGCCCGTCACTCTAGTGAGCGCCGGGGCCGAGGGGTCCGCGGCGGTGCGGCAGGGCGAACCCTAGGCTGGAGGCATGGTCAACCTGACTCGCATCTACACCCGCACCGGCGACGCCGGCACCACCAGGCTCGGCGACATGAGCGAGACCAGCAAGACCGACTCCCGGCTGCGCGCCTACGCCGACGTCGACGAGACCAACGCCCACCTCGGGGTGGCCCTGGCGACCGGCACGCTCGAGGACGACGTCGTCGCCGTCCTCACCCACGTGCAGAACGACCTCTTCGACGTGGGCGCGGACCTGTGCACGCCGGTCGTCGAGGACCCGGAGTACCCCCCGCTGCGGATCGAGGCCGAGTACGTGACCCGCCTCGAGGAGTGGTGCGACCACTACAACGAGGAACTGCCGACGCTCCGCTCGTTCATCCTCAACGGCGGCACCCCGGCGGCGGCCCACCTCCACGTGGCCCGCACGATCTGCCGGCGCGCCGAACGCTCGGCCTGGGCGGCCCACGCCGAGTACGCCGAATCGATGAACGTCCTCGCGATCACCTACCTCAACCGCCTCTCGGACCTGCTGTTCATCCTGGCCCGACACGCCAACCGCGCCCAGGGCGACGTCTTGTGGGTCCCCGGCGGCGAGCGCAGCGACGCGACCGGCTCCGGTCCGCGCCGCCGGCGTGCCCGCGCGGAGGAGTGAGCGGCTGCAGCAATACCCGGTTCACCGGGGATCCATGGTCTCCGGGGGCACTGCAACACCCGAACCGACCATGAGTACCCGGTGAGCCGGGTACTCCGCAGCCCCTACCGCGACGGGCGGGAGCCCGGCGGTCCGGCCTCGAGCCAGGACTGGAGGCCGGTGAGGGAGCTCGGGCTCATGGCGAGCTCGGCGTCACCGCGGGGGGTGCGGCAGACCACGACCACGTGTCCGGCGTAGAGGGCGTACTCCTCGGCGCCCTCGGGGAGGCGCTGGGAGAGCAGGGTCAGGTCGTTGCGGCGCCAGGCACGTCGGGGGCCCGGCAGCGGGGAGAAGATCCGGAACCACTCCAGCGAGTCGTCGCGGTAGCGGCCCATCCCCAGGACCCAGCCACGCCCCTCGGGCTGGCGGGTCTCCCGGTAGCTCAGCTCGAACGTGCCGCCGTGACGGGACAGGAAGCGCCGGCGGGCGAGCAGCAGCAGGCCGAAGGCGAGGATCAGGAGCAGCACGGCACCGGCTGAGTCGAGCAGCCACTGCCACAACGGCATCGAGTCCCTCGTTCCCACCTCGCCATGCGTGCGGTCTCAGACTAGGAGATGCCCAGGACGCGCCGAGGGCCGCCCCGGTCGTCCGGAGCGGCCCGTCAGCAGATCAGCCTCCGCGAGGCGCCGACGTCGGGGATCAGGAAGCGAGCTCGGCGGCGCGGACGCGCGCCTCGAGCCGGCGGACCTCGGCCTGGACCTCGTCATCGTTCTCGCCGCTCTCCTTGGCACGCTCCAGCTCGTGCCGGGCGTTCTCCAGGTCGATCTCGTGCGACATCTCGGCGTGCTCGGAGAGGACCGAGACCCGGTTGGCGGCCACCGACAGGAAGCCGGCGTCCACCGCCGCGATCCAGGTCTCGCCGTCGGTGGTCTGCACGTCGACGACGCCGTCCACCATCAACGAGAGCATGGGAGCGTGGTTCGGCAGGATGCCGACGTCGCCCTCGGTGGTGCGGGCGATGACCATCGTCGCCTCGCCCGACCACACCAGCCGGTCCGCCGCGACCAGCTCCACGTGCAGGGTGTCGTCGCTCACGACGACTCACCGGTCTGCTTCTGGATCTCCGCCCACCTGCGCTCGACGTCGTCGAGGCCACCGCACATGAAGAAGGCCTGCTCGGCGACGTGGTCGTACTCGCCGTCGGCGATCTTGTTGAACGCCTCGATCGTGTCCGCGACCGGAACGGTCGAGCCCTCGATGCCAGTGAACTGCTTGGCGACGTAGGTGTTCTGCGAGAGGAACCGCTGGATCCGGCGGGCCCGGGAGACGATGATCTTGTCCTCCTCGGACAGCTCGTCGACACCGAGGATCGCGATGATGTCCTGGAGCTCCTTGTTGCGCTGCAGGATCTGCTTGATCCGGATCGCGCAGTCGTAGTGCTCCTTGCCGATGTACTGCGGGTCGAGGATCCGCGAGGTCGACGTCAGCGGGTCCACCGCCGGGTAGATGCCCAGCGACGCGATCTCGCGGGACAGCTCGGTGGTGGCGTCCAGGTGCGCGAACGTGGTCGCGGGCGCCGGGTCGGTGTAGTCGTCGGCCGGCACGTAGATCGCCTGCATCGAGGTGATCGAGTTGCCTCGGGTGGAGGTGATCCGCTCCTGGAGCACGCCCATCTCGTCGGCCAGGTTGGGCTGGTAGCCCACCGCGGAGGGCATCCGGCCCAGCAGGGTGGACACCTCCGAGCCGGCCTGGGTGAACCGGAAGATGTTGTCGATGAACAGCAGCACGTCCTGGTTCTGCACGTCGCGGAAGTACTCCGCCATGGTCAGCGCCGAGAGCGCCACGCGCAGGCGCGTGCCGGGCGGCTCGTCCATCTGGCCGAAGACGAGGGCGGTCTGGCCGATGACGCCGGCCTCCTCCATCTCCACGATCAGGTCGTTGCCCTCACGGGTGCGCTCGCCGACACCGGCGAACACCGAGACACCACCGTGGTCCTTGGCGACTCGCGCGATCATCTCCTGGATCAGCACGGTCTTGCCCACTCCGGCGCCGCCGAACAGGCCGATCTTCCCGCCCTGCACGTACGGCGTGAGCAGGTCGATGACCTTGATGCCGGTCTCGAACATCTCGGTCTTCGCCTCGAGCTGGTCGAAGGCCGGTGCCTTGCGGTGGATGCCCCAGCGCTCCTTGACGTCGAGCGTCTCGCCCTCCTCGAGGTTGAGGCAGTCCCCGAGCGCGTTGAAGACGCGGCCCTTGGTCACGTCGCCGACGGGCACGGTGATCGGGCCACCGGTGTCCCGCACCTGAGCACCCCGGACGAGTCCGTCGGTCGGCTGCATCGAGATGGCGCGGACCATGCCGTCGCCGATGTGCTGGGCCACCTCGAGGGAGAGCGTGCGCTGCTCGCCACCGAGCTCCACCTGCACCTGGAGCTTGTTGTACATCTCGGGCATGGCGTC
>CAWFHA010000008.1:0-228742 GCA_963815595.1 uncultured Actinomycetota bacterium
TGCGTGAATGCTCCGCGGTCAGCGGTGCCGTGGGTCGTCGCGACTTCTTCTTCTCGACCGGCGCTGCTCGCGTTTCGCGTCTTCCAGGCCAAGGACGCACCGAGCCAAACCAGGTAGAGCCCGCCCACGATCCGAACGAGGATGAGAGCTTCGGGGTGGCTGGCCAGTACGGCGCTCAGCCCGACGACCGCAAGCAGCATGTGCACGCACAGCCCGGTCTGCGCGCCGACGGCTGCAAGTATCCCGGATCGGCGTGCGCGGGTGGCTTGGCGCAAGATCACCGCGAGGTCGGGACCTGGGATCACGTAGGCCACCAGGAGGAGTGCCAGGAAAGCTGACCAGTTGATCGACATGCTCACCCTTGACCGACCGGGTGAAGCAGGGCAGGGGTGTGGCGTTGCTGGTGGCGGCTGACTCGAGCCCGGTTGCCACATTCTGGGTGACACCAGCGTTGATTGGGCCGGCCCTGGAGGTAGAGCCAGTGGCAGCCCGGCGCGTGACACACAGCCACCCGGTCAGGACCGGTGTTGGCGAGCGACACGCTCTCCGCGGCGACGAGACCCACGAGCCGGCCCTTCGGGTCGTCGCCGACCGGCACCGCCCACGACGCGCCGGCCTCGTCGAGAATCCGGACCACCGGGTAGGTCCGACAGACATCAGCGAGGCGTGCCAGTGCTGGTGCCGGCGCGACCAGACCCTCACTTCGTGGGCTGAAGATGCTGATCAGGAGGTCACGAAGCTCTCGGAACGTGTTCAGGTCGTGCTGGTCAAAAGACACGGGCAGGTCGAATCGGTGTCGGGGCAGTCGAGGTCGCGCCGCATCCAGCCAGGCAGCAAGGTCAGCGGGTTCGTGGAGGAACTCGGTGTCGCTGCCGTCGGCCCAGCGGCGTGTATTGGCCGTGTCCAGCGGTAGCGGTTCGGTGAGCCACGTCCAGTTGGTCATCGTTCCAGCGTAGCTGAGACTAATGGTTTACCCAGTCAATAACATTAGCGTAGCTGCGGAGTCGCTTGCTGCGCGTTCCTCGGGGACGAGTCGATCGTCGGTGTGAGTCGATGCGCGGTCGCGGGCCGATCGACTCGCGGAGAGTGCCGGTGCGGGGTCCCCGGGTTCGGCAGATCACCCCGCACCGTTCGCATCAGCACCGTCCGGCGGCGAGCAGACGTGATGTCAGACTCTCCCCATGTTCGATGGCTTCACCGAGACGATGGTCGACGCGGGCGACCTCCAGCTGCTCGTTCGTTTCGCCGGCGACGGGCCAGCGGTGCTGTTGCTGCACGGTCACCCGCGTACGTCGGCGACCTGGCACCGTGTCGCCCCCGCATTGCTCGACCACGGCTTTGCCGTGGTGTGTGCCGACCTCCCCGGCTACGGCCGATCGGGCAAGCCGGAACCGACCGCCGATCACGCGGCACACTCCAAGCGAGCCGGCGCGCGGCGTCTGCTGCACGCAATGCACGAACTCGGGCACGACCAGTTCGCCGTGGTCGGCCACGACCGCGGCAGCTACTACGCACTCCGCATGGCGCTGGACCATCCCGCAAGCGTCACGCAGGTCGCCCTGCTCGACTGCCTGCCGATCTGCGAGCACCTCGACCGCGCGGACGCTCGGTTCGCCACCGCTTGGTGGCACTGGTTCTTCTTCGCCCAGCCGGACATCCCCGAACGCGTCATCGGGGCCGATCCCGACGCGTGGTACCACGGAGACCCCGACGCGATGGGCAGGGAAAACTTCGCTGAGTGGCGCTCCGCGATCCACGATCCCGCCGTAGTGAGAGGCATGCTTGAGGACTACCGAGCCGGCCTTACGGTCGATGCCGACCATGAACGGGACGACCGTGGCGCAGGCCGGCGCGTAGAGCAGCCCCTGCTGGTGTTGTGGTCCCTTCGCGACGACCTCGAAGACCTGTACGGCGACCCGCTCGCCATCTGGGCCACCTGGGCTGAACACGTGGCGGGCCACGGCATCGAATCCGGCCATCACATGGCCGAGGACGCCCCTGAAGAACTCACCGCGGCACTGGCTGACTTCCTGACGCACACGCCCCGGTAGCCAATCCCGTATTGGCACACTCCGCGAGCCGATCGCCAACCGGAACCCCTGACTCACTCCGGCTGGAACACGCAGAACTCGTTGCCCTCCGGGTCCGCGAGGACATCCCAATCGATTTCCGGGCCGCGCCGGCGTATCAAGGTCGCACCTAGCTCGACGAGCTCCTCGCTGTCTCCGTACACGTCCAGGTGCATTCGGTTCTTGACCGACTTCTGTTCGGAGACCGGATTGATCCAGATCTGAGGCCCGCTCCCCGCCGGGTCGACTATCGGGGTTGGCCACTCCGCCGGTCGTATCCAGCCGCCGTCGCGCGGATGTAGCTCATCCGATCGCCGGTAGCCGAGGGCGGTGCACCACCAGTCTGCGAGCGCTTGGTGGTCGACAGCGTCGAGCGCGAGGTCTTTGAATCGTGCGGGCACCCGTTCATCGTGGCACGAGGGAGCCAGCGCATTCGGTTGGTAGCCACAAACGGATCCGCCATCGGGACGACGAGCTTGACGTCGCTGGGCCGGTCGCTCCTCGCCGGTAGCGGTTCCTTGTACGAGACCGTCCGGCCCCGACGATTGGAGCCTTCGCCCGTTCGCCGCCACTCGGCTCGGCTGACCTTCACTGGCAGCCGTTGGTCGGGCCAGCGAACAGGAAATTTCGGTCCGCGTGCAGCACTGTGGGGCCGTGCGGCCATGTACGGGTTGCAGGATGATCAACTCGGCGAACGGAGTCACCATGAATGAGCACGATCTGGACCTGCTGCTGGGAGATGCACGGAAGGACGCGACGGGGGCGTCGGCCGCACTGGCCCGGCTCGTTGCTGCTGAGGCAGTCGATCGGGCCACGGAGAAGTCGAAGCTGTCGCGTAACTGGCCGCGCTGGCGGATGGTCGTTCCAGTCGGTATCGGTGCTGTCGCACTTTCCGCGGCGACCACATACGGCGCCTACCAGCTGTCCATCCCGCCGTTCGTGGAAACCGAGCCTGGAGTCGAGCGCGTCTCGGAGCCGATCTCAGTTGACTACACGACCGATCAGGGCACGGTCCTCGATTGCGACCTCTACGTGGAGTTCACGAACGTCACTCAAGCACAGCGCGACGCCCTCAACGCGATGAGCAGCAACCCACGCTGGGACGGGTTCGGCCAGCGGACCTACGACGGGCTTCCCGCCGCGAACCGTAAGACGCAGAACGGACCCGAGCCGCTTTGGTCGGAGAGGGTCACCGAAGCCGTCTACGCGCAAGCCCTTGGATCAATTCCCGGCCTGAAGCTGCAAGCCAGCGACGACACGGCGAGTATCCACGGCGCCACCACGCGATGTGAGTATCCAGAGGGGCAGCGTTGACCGGCCCGCGCGCCGCTGCCATCGAGCGGATCGTCAAAGACCTAGCGCCCGATCTCCTCAACTACTTCCTACGTCGCGTGGATGTTCCTGAGGATGCGGCGGACCTACTCAGCGACACACTGTTGGTGATCGCACGCCGGCCCGAGGCCGTCCCCAGCGACGCTACTGAAGCACGACTTTGGGCCTTCGGGATCGCGCGAAAGACCTTGGCAACGGGCCGTCGAGCAGGGCGTCGTAGGACCGCTCTGATCGCGAGGCTCCGGGACGAAGTCGCCGCCGAGAGCCTCGCACCTCCGCCGAGTGCGCACGAGGCGTTGCACGCAGCACTTGAACACCTCGTTCCACTGGATCGCGAGATCATTCGCCTCATCCACTGGGAGGGATTCTCACAGGAAGATGCTGCGCGTATCGTCGGCAAGCCCGCCGGGACCATCCGCAGCCGCTACTCCCGAGCGCGTGCGACTCTCCGTGCCCAGCTTGATTGGGTCAGCAGCATGGATACCGAGACCCAGCCGTAACGGGAACGCCGTTCCCGGGCGACCATGGTCTCGCGCAGTGTGCCGGTGCGGGATCGGCTATTGGTCGCGCTGTGACGATCCCCCTATGGCAGCGTGGACGCGACTTGCGGCGCGCCGCCAGCGGCGCAGCGGGTCACCGCGATTGTCGGCACTGCTCTCGGCGGAATGTATTGTGCGGGCCTCACCTCGGGAGGGACGGTCAATGCAGCGTCAGGATCCGCGCGAGGTTGCCCTAGAACTTGTTGTGCGCCGCCACCAGCCAGCGTGGGACACGATACGGGTTGACCGGGAACTGATCGTGGGCGACGACGCGGTCTTCGCCGTTGCCTTCGACGACCTCGGAGCGAAGCCTCAGCGGGCGCTGTTGGGTCTGCGGCGCGACGGTCAAGGCGATTGGCTCTCGAGTGGAGGATCCTGGGGTAGCCCTCAGCCTGCGCGAGAAACTGAGTTGTGGACCGTGTGGGGAGGCTGGGGATCCGGAGGCGAAGAGCTGAGCAGCAGGGCGGGGGTGATTGCCGGCTGGGTGGCCGACCCGGATGCGATCCTGGCCAGGCTTACAGGTGGCTCGGGGGTCACGCTCAACGACAAGATCGAGGGCGGCGTGGCTGTCTTCCTTTGGGCTGGTGACTTCAAAGAACTGGACGCGCGAGTTGAGCTGCTCGACGCGGAGGACCAAGTCCTCCGCAGCGGCTGGCTGTTCCCGTCTCGCAAAATTTGAGGATGCCGAGAGGTGCGCTCTGACGTCGAGGCGGTCCGGCAGCGGGTGCAAGTCTCGGAGCACTGTCTACTTTGACCGGTTCGGCTACAAAGCGGCGCTTCGGCAAAGTAGCCCTTGGGGGATGCCTACGTGTTGTGGTCAACTCCGTCCGTCGACCGCGTGAGTGCTGGCGACACCGGAAGCCGAACCCTGTACGAGACGTGGCGCTAGGTTGCGGGCTGATGTTGGACGCTCGTCCCGCATGCCCTGTCCGGGTGGCGGCTCCCGGAAGGGGGCGTTCTACGGGCCCGGTTCCGCCAACGATCTTCTCTCCGCTGCCGAACCCGTCATCCTCTCCGACCGACCTCCTGATCATTGATCCCTATTGACTATCTACGGTCCCCAAAACCTTCTTCAGATACTTGCCTTCCTGCTCTCTCCGCCCCTCCCTTTCCAGGCGGCACGCATGCTACGAAGGTTCGTAGATGGGTCGCCCGTGATTAGGCGGCCCACGCGGCATTTCTAGGGGTCCGTTGGTTGTCGACGGACGTCGTGGAGGCGGTGGTCTGGGTGCACGGCGGCGTGAAGTTCTACCGCGGCGCAGCGAAGGCTGCCCGGGCCTACGTCGAGCGCGATCGGTCCCGGGCCGATGACTACTACCTCGGCGAAGGCACCGGCGTCGCCGAGCGACTCACCGCGACCCCGGCTGGCGTAGCGGGAGCCGGTTCGATGGACGGTGAAACCTATGAGCAGTGGGTCGCCGGGGTCGACGTCGACACCGGCCGGAAGAAGGGCCGGGTCCGCGACGACGCGAACGCGCTGCGGTTCGTCGAGGTCACCGTCAACGGACCCAAGACCTGGTCACTGGCCGCCGCGCTGCATCCAGACATCTCGGCCGCGCTGGACGCAGCCCAGGACAGGGCCGCCGCCGAGATCGTCGGCTGGGTGGCCCAGCACGCGACGACCCGGGTGGGACCGCGCGGTCGCCAGGTGCAGGTACCGGTCGAGAAGATCGAGGCAGCCGTGATCCGGCACTACACCTCCCGTGCCGGGGACCCTCACCGTCATCTTCACCTGCAGATCAACGCCCGCGTGTTCGCCGCCGGCGCGTGGCGGGGTCTGCACTCGGTCGGGGTGCGCGACATGATCGAGGCCATCAACGGCATCGGCCACGCAGCGGTCGCCACCGACCCGGAGTTCCGGGCGGTCCTCGCCGCACGAGGCTTCAGCCTGGACGCCGAGACCGGGGAGATCGAGCAGCTCGCGCCGTACGCCGGGGCGTTCAGCGCTCGGACCAGTCAGATCCACCGCAACATCGACCGGTACGAAGCCGAGTGGCGGCGCGAGCATCCCGGCGAGGACCCGGGGCCGCGGCTGCGCGAGGCGTGGGATCGACGGGCGTGGGCCGATGCGCGGCCGGACAAGGTCGTCCCCACCGACGGCGCGGACCTGGTCGCACGGTGGAACGCCGAGCTGCGCGACTTGGGCTACCGCGACCCAGCCGCCCCAGCCGTGCTCGTAGCGACCCAGGTGGGCTGGATCGACCGCGACGGCGCAGCGGACTGGGTGATCTCCCAGCTCGGGGTGAAGCGGTCGGCGTGGAACGTCGCGGACATTCGGGGCAAGGTCGAGGTTCTGCTGGCACAGGCCAACCTGGTGGCGGAGCCCGCGGCGCGCATAGAGCTCGCCGAGGACGTGACCGCTCGCGCCGCCACACGCTGCGTTCGGCTGCTCGCCTCACCCGACGTGCCGGAGCATGTCCGCTCGCTGACCTCCCGGCACGCGTTGGCGGTGGAAGCGGACTCTCGTCCACCGCCTTGCTCGCCGGGCCGAGAAGCCCGCCCGACGGGTCCGGCTGCTAGGGCGAGGGCTGACGCGGATCGACCCCACCCAGGCCGCCGTCGTCGGCGCCCTGGCCGGGGACGGCCAGCTGGTGGTCGTGGAGGGCGCGGCCGGCGCAGGCAAGACCACTGCGTTGAGGTCGGCGCAAGCCGTGTTGGCTCGGCAGGGGCATCGGCTGCTTGTGGTGACGCCGACGTCGAAGGCGGCCGAGGTCGCCGCCGCGGAGACCGGCGCCGAAGGGCACTCGGCCGCCTGGCTGATCCACAAGCACGGCTGGCGCTGGGACGACGAAGGACACTGGGCACGGCGCCCCGACGCCACCCCCGACCCGGCCGCCCGGCTGCGACCAGGAGACCTGCTGCTCGTCGATGAGGCGGGCATGCTGGACCAGGACACCGCCCGCGCGCTCCTGACAGTCGCCGACGAGGCCGGGGCGAGGGTCGCGCTGGTCGGTGACCGGCACCAGCTTCCAGCGGTCGGACGCGGTGGCGTCCTGGACCACGCCCTCGCGTGGGCCCACCCGACCGCGGTCGTGGCCCTGGAAAAGGTGCACCGGTTCACCGATCCCGGTTACGCCGCGCTCTCCCTGCGCATGCGCACCGGCGACGACCCTGCCGCCGTGTTCGACGAGTTGCATCGTCGCAGGTCGATCGTCATCCACCCCAGCGACAGCGAGCGCACCGCTGCCCTCGCCGAGGCGGGAGCGGCCGGCGACCTTGTCGTCGCTGACACCCGCGAGCACGTGGCCAGTCTCAACGCCGCGATCCGCGACCAGCGTCGCGCCGACCCCACCACAGGCGACCCGGCCGATTCGATGGTGACCGCTCGCGGCGAACGGATCGGGCTCGGGGACCGCGTCGCCACTCGCCGCAACGACGCCGACCTCGGGGTCGCCAACCGCCAGACCTGGACAGTCACCGGTATCGACGAGAACGGCAACCTGCTCCTTCACGGCCACGGGCGCGATCGCGAGATCCCGGCGGAGTACGCCACCCGGTTCGTCGAGCTCGCCTTCGCCACCACGGTCCACGGAGCCCAGGGCGAGACCGTCGACCATGCCTACGTCGCGATCGGCGACACGACCGGCGCCGCTGCGGCGTACGTCTCAATGACCCGCGGCCGCGAACACAACACCGCCCACCTGGTGGCCGAGAGCGTCGAGGACGCCCGCAAACAGTGGATGGCGGTCTTCGGCCGCGACCGCGCCGACCTCGGCCCGGCACACGCCCGACGCCAAGCCATCGACGCGATCGATGCGTACGGCCCACGACACCGCGGACCGTTGCCGGAGCATCGACCACCATCACCTGCCAGCGGCGTTGCCCTTGGCCTGTGAGCGGGGCCGGGGCTTTGTTGGCAGCGGCCAGTCCATGCCGACCTCGACTGCCAAACGCTCAGAGTAGCCACCCGGGTCCAGCGGTCGGCTCCGCTTGGAGCCGGCGCCCTTGGCCGCGTCGATCAGCGGTTGCCAAGCAGCCCGGATGACCTCGGGAAGCTCCATGCTCGGCCAGGCCTCCACCAGCAGCGCCCCATCCACGGCGTTGAGCAAGACCTCCTCGACGCCGTCGCGAAGCGCCAGCTCGTAGAACTCGATGCGGTCGTCGAGCACGGAGAGATCCCATACGTCGTAGCCCACGATCGCGCGGAAGTAGAACACCGTCACGCGTGCGTAGCACGTCGGGATCGGCACCTGCCAGAGCCGATCCGGCACCAGGTACCCGCCCGCGTCCGGGTCCTCCAGGTAGTCGAAAGCGACCAGCGGCTTGACTGCGAGTTCATGGTCAGCCGCAGCGACAAGCCGCTCGACCACCTCTAGGGTCGGGGACTTGCGGCGCGCCTCGTACTCCGAGACCGAGGACTGCTGGGTCCTTGCCCACTCCGCCAGCTGGCGCTGGGAGAGACCCGCTGCCTTGCGGGCAATTTCGATCACCGTCTTCGACTCCACCACCCGCATATTATCGCTGATCATCGATAGGCAGGGGCTGTCCACCTACTGGGTGAGGTCGGGAAACGCCTGACCACGTCGAATCCAGAAGGAGCACCAACGATGACCGCATCACCGATCGACCCCGCCGACGACCGCCGCCCGGCCAGGAACCCCGGCGACGAGATGCTCAGCCTCCAGGAAGCCTGCCCCTTCCTCCGCGTCCCCGAGGGCACCCTGCGCTACTGGCGCCACCTCGGCAGTGGGCCCCGCAGCTTCAAGATCGGCCGCCACGTCCGCTACTGGCGAGCCGACCTCATCCTCTGGCTCACCGAGCAGACCAACCGTCCCCAGAACCACCGCTGACCCTGCCCACCGTCGGATCTCAGAGAGACGATGGAGCGATCCTGGAAGGAGCATCACCATGGCGGGAAACATCGCCAAGCGAGCCAACGGAAAATGGCGGGCGCGGTATCGCGACGACGCCGGTAACGAACGCGCTAGGCACTTCGACCGCAAGATCGATGCGCAGCAGTGGCTGGACCAGGTCACCTCGGCCGTGGTGACCGGCACGTACGCCGATCCCAAGGCCGGCCGGATCACCTTCGCGGCGTACTTCGGCGAGTGGTCGGCCCGCCAGGTCTGGGCACCCGGCACCGTGCTCGCGATGTCGCTGGCGGCGAGATCCGTGCCGTTCGCGGGGAAGCCGATGAAGCAGGTCCGGCGATCGGACGTCGAGACCTGGATCAAGCAGATGAACGCCGCCGGGCTCGCCCCCGGCACGATCAAGACGCGGTACGTCAACGTCAGGTCGGTGTTCCGCGCCGCCGTGAAGGACCGGGTGATCGGCTCCGACCCGACCGACGGCGTACGCCTCCCCCGCGGCCGTCGCGCGGACGTGGCCATGTCGATCCCCGCTCCGGAGGAGGTGGGGCAGCTCATGGCCGTGGCCGACGAGCGGTTCCAGCCGTTCATCGCCCTCTGCGCTTTCGCCGGCCTGCGGCTCGGCGAGGCCGCCGGGGTCCAGCTCGGCGACGTCGACTTCCTCCGCAGGTCGCTGAAGGTCTCCCGCCAGGTCCAGCGCGTCAACGGCGGGGAGATCGACGTGCGAGCGCCGAAGTACGGCTCCGAGCGCGTCATCTACCTCGCCGACAGCCTCGTCAACGTGCTCGCCGATCACGTCACCGCTCACGGCACTACCGGCAAGGATCGGTGGCTCTTCGCCGGGGAGGGCGACGACCCACCGCACCAGAACACCGTCGGCTACTGGTGGCGCAAGACGCTGCGCGATGCCGGCCTCTCCGGCATCAAGCTCCACGACCTGCGGCACTTCTACGCCTCCGGGCTCATCGCCGCCGGGTGCGACGTCGTGACCGTCCAGCGCTCCCTCGGTCACGCGAAGGCGACCACGACCCTCAACACCTACGCCCATCTCTGGCCGACTGCCGAGGACCGGACGAGGAAGGCGGCGGAGTCGATCATGTCCGCGTCGCTCGGACCTCGCGGAGTAGGCGCGCGTTGAGGGGACCTGTCCCCTCCCCACCAAGTGTGAGCATCTGCACGACCCCTCACGCTCAGTGCGGCATCCGCTGTGCGCGGCTCACGTGGCCGCCGGGCTTTCGGGAAGCCTCATCCGACCCGAGAGCGGGTCGTCAACGCGCCAACGTCGATAGGTCGCAGGCAGGTCGCCCTGGGGCGGCAGGTGCGCCATGAGCGCTTCGGCGTTGGGAATCGTCGCAAGGACGGCCGCGAGCAGGTCCACCGCCTCGGTCAGGTGCATCGCCAGGTCGGCGGCAAGCACGCTGGGGTGGGACGCGCCCGTGTGGTTGGGCAGGAGCCAGCGCGCCGACGGGTTGGGGTGCCCACCCCACGCGCAGTGCTGCTTGTACTCACTGGGCGTGAAGCCGCTCGCCTGCCTCATCTGGCTCGGGCGAAACGACTTCTCGATTCGGTTGGTCGAAGCTCCGAGCCACCGCTGGCGCTGCGCCGCGTCGTCGCGGAACACAGCCATCAGGTAGTGCGCTTCAACGACCTGGCGAGTCAGCGCGGTGGCCGCGTACCAGCGCTCGCGGTCGAAAGCATCCGCGGCTTCTTGGCCGAGCTGCCCAACCATCTGCGTGACGAGGGCAACCGCCTCGGTGTCGCGGTCCTTCGTTGCCCAGGCGCTCACCCAGAGGCTGTCCCCCGCACCTGCCAGCCAGTCGGAAGCCAGGTGGCAGACGGCCGAGCGAGCCGCTCGAAGGTCACTCTCGCTCACGCCCCGGCACCCTCAAAGCGCTCGAAGAACCAGCCTGCCTGATCGGGCACGATCACAGCCAGCTCCTCCGACACATCCAGGTCGTACTGAGCGGCCAGGTCACCCACCTGGACGCCCACAAGACCACGCAGCCTTCCCAGGGCCATCGAAAGTGGGTCAGTACCCATCGGCCTCCAGTTGCGGTCCCAGTCACCGCCGGCCGGGCCGACCTCACCCATGAAGTCACGAAATAGGCGCTGGAGCAGTTGGACCCGGCGAGCCAGTTCGGTGCCGATCTCAGGATTGTCCAAGTGGACGGCAAGCTGCTTGCGGACGTGGTCGGCCGACATCACGCAGTGCTCCTCGATTTCCATCGAGAAGTCCTTCCACAACATCCGCCGATCCGCCAGAAGGTTCAGAACCCGGCGAGCTATTTCACGGTCGTCGTCCTTGCGTTCCCACTGCGCGCCGCCGAAGGGACTGGAACCTCCTGTAAGCCGGTATCTCGCCACCGCACCATCGTCGCAGAATCTGCGTGCCAGCGAGGAGCGACCTCAGCCTGACGAAGTCACTGTTCGCAGTTATCCAACGTGCGTGGCAGCCTTCCGTGCGCCTTGGCGGTTCACGCCTCCAGCTGCCCTGAGGAAGCACCCGATTCGGACCTACGAAGCTGCTGTGACTCACCCTCGAGGACCGAACTGCGCACAGACCTCGACCCCCCAAGGAGCCGTTCCGACGACCAAGACGCTGGGTCATCGAGGCATGCGGTACTGAATTTCTTGCGGACTCTGTGCGGACTGGGAGGGGTCACACCCCCTCTGACCTGCGCAAACGCGCCGGTTCACACGTTGAAGCGGAACTCCACCACGTCGCCGTCGGCCATCACGTAGTCCTTGCCCTCCATGCGGACCTTGCCGGCGGCCTTGGCGGCGGCCATCGAGCCGGCCTCGACCAGGTCGTCGTAGGAGACGATCTCGGCCTTGATGAAGCCCTTCTGGAAGTCGGTGTGGATGACCCCGGCCGCCTCGGGGGCGGTGGCGCCCTTGCGGATCGTCCAGGCACGGGCCTCCTTGGGCCCGGCGGTGAGGTAGGTCTGCAGTCCCAGGGTGTCGAACCCGACGCGCGCCAGTACGTCGAGCCCGGGCTCGTCCACGCCGGTCTCGGCCAGCATCTCGCGGGCCTCCTCGTCGTCGCCGAGCTCGACCAGCTCGGCCTCGAACTTGGCGTCGAGGAAGATCGCCTCGGCGGGAGCCACGAGCTCGCGCATCTGCTTCTTCAGGGCCTCGTCGCCCAGCTCGTCGGCGTCGCAGTTGAACACGTAGAGGTAGGGCTTGGCGGTCAGCAGCGACAGCTCGCGGACCAGGTCCCGGTCGATGGCGGAGGCGATGATCGGCGTACCCGCCTCCAGCGCCTCCTGGGCCTCCCGGGCGGCGGCCAGGTTCGCGTTGAGCGCCTTGTTGCCGCGCGCCTCCTTCTCCAGCCGCGGGATCGCCTTCTCCACCGTCTGGAGGTCGGCGAGGATCATCTCGGTCTGGATCGTGGTGATGTCCGACTCCGGGTTGACCTCCCCGTCGACGTGGGTGACGTCGTCGTCGCGGAAGACGCGGGTGACCTGGCAGATCGCCGCCGACTCGCGGATGTGGGAGAGGAACTTGTTGCCCAGGCCCTCCCCCTCCGAGGCACCCCGCACGATGCCGGCGATGTCCACGAACTCCACCGTGGCCGGCAGGACCTTGGCCGAGCCGAAGATCTCCGCGAGCACGCCCAGCCGGTGGTCCGGGACCCCGACCACGCCGACGTTCGGCTCGATGGTGGCGAACGGGTAGTTGGCCGCGAGCACGTCGTTCTTGGTCAATGCGTTGAAAAGGGTCGACTTGCCGGCATTGGGGAGACCGACGATTCCGATGGTGAGTGCCACGGGCGGCGAGTCTACGGGCGCGCGGCGCTCACGTCCGAATCCAAGAAGCTGCTGAGGAGCGGTGGGCGGCGAGTGTGGCGCGTGCCACAGTGGGTAGTGCTCTGGTCAACGACCAGCGACCCCCGAGAAGGTCGCCGTGTCCCGGGAGCCCCTCCCCCGACACGCCCACCGCCCGTTGACCGACGCAACCGGAGGCGACACCCCAGTGACCAACCTGGCCGACAACCTGACCAAGACCGCCGAGCAGCACCCCGACCGTCCCGCCATCAAGCTCGACGACACCGTGCTGACCTACCAGCAGCTCCAGGACGGCGCCCGCCGCGTCGCCGCGCTGCTGAAGAGCAAGGGGGTCGGTCCCGGTGACCGCATCGGGATGGTGCTGCCCAACGTCCCCCACTTCCCGGCGATCTTCTACGGCGCGGTCGCGATGGGGGCCGTGGTCGTCCCGATGAACCCGCTGCTCAAGGGCCGTGAGGTGAAGTACTACCTCGAGGACTCCGGCGCCTCGCTGGTCTTCGCCTGGCAGGACATGGCCGAGGAGGCCGGCAAGGGCGCCGAGGCCGTCGGCATCGAGTGCATCGAGGTGGAGGCCACCGGCTTCCTCGAGCTGCTCGCCCAGCACGAGCCCGACGAGGAGGTCGTCGACCGTGCGGACGACGACAACGTCGTGCTGCTCTACACCTCCGGCACCACCGGACAGCCCAAGGGCGCCGAGCTGACCCACCACAACATGGCCTCCAACGCCGCGACGAGCGCCGAGACCCTGATCGAGATCACCGAGAAGGACGTGATCATGGGCTGCCTGCCCCTGTTCCACGTCTTCGGCCTCACCTGCGGCCTCAACGCGGCCGTGCTCAAGGGCGCGTGCCTCACCCTGATCCCGCGCTTCGACGCCGACAAGGCGCTCGAGGTCATCGCCCGTGACCAGGTGACCGTCTTCGAGGGCGTCCCCACGATGTACGCCGGGATGCTGCACTCGGAGAACGCCAAGGACGCCGACATGTCCAGCCTGCGCACCTGCATCTCGGGTGGGTCCGCCATGCCGGTCGAGGTGATGAAGAAGTTCGAGGAGGCCTTCGACTGTGCCGTCCTCGAGGGCTACGGGCTCTCGGAGACCTCGCCGGTGGCCTCGTTCAACCAGCCCGGCCAGGAGCGCAAGCCCGGCTCGATCGGCACCCCCGTCCGCGGCGTGGAGATGATGGTGGTCGACGACGATCGCAAGGAGGTCGACCAGGGCGAGATCGGCGAGATCGCGATCAAGGGCGAGAACATCATGAAGGGCTACTGGGGTCGCGAGGAGGCCACCCAGGAGTCCATCCACGACGGCTGGTTCCTCACCGGTGACATGGCCAAGAAGGACGAGGACGGCTACTACTTCATCGTCGACCGCAAGAAGGACCTGATCATCCGCGGCGGCTACAACGTCTACCCGCGCGAGGTGGAGGAGGCCCTCTACGAGCACGAGGACGTCGCCGAGGTCGCGGTCATCGGCATCCCGGACGACAACCTGGGCGAGGAGGTCGGCGCCGCGGTCGCACTCAAGGGGGACGCGAAGGTCAGCGAGGAGGACCTCCAGGCCTTCGCCAAGGAGCGCCTCGCGGCCTACAAGTACCCCCGCGCCGTGTGGATCGTCGACGAGCTGCCCAAGGGCCCGACCGGCAAGATCCTGCGTCGCGAGGTCAGCGCCCCCGAGGGGGTCACCGCGTGACTGCTGCGACGCAGTCCGGGGCAGGACCCGGCGCGGAGGCCCAGGCACGCATCCACGAGGCCGACGAGAGCCTCGAGGAGACCAGCAGCGCGCTGGCCACGCCGCTGGACCTGCTGCTCGCCGACGCCACCACGAGCCCGCTGCGGCGGTTCCTCCCCGGCATGTCCGGGGTGCGGTTCACCGCAGGCCTGGCCCGGCGACCCCAGCGGGTCGCCGGGCGGGCGCTGGGACTCGGCGCCGAGCTCGCCCGGATCGCCGTGGGTCGCTCCGAGGTGGCCCCGCACGAGAAGGACCGCCGCTTCTCCGACGAGGCGTGGGCGAAGAACCCCGCGTTGCGCAGGGCGCTCCAGGGCTACCTGGCCACCGGCGCAGCGGCCAAGGCCCTCGTCGACGACGCCGAGCTCGGCTGGGGCGACGAGCAGCGGATGGGCTTCATCGTGGAGAACCTCGTCGAGGCCTGCGCCCCCAGCAACAACCCGCTGCTCAACCCCAAGGTGCTCAAGCGGGTCATCGACACCGGCGGCGGCAACCTGGTGGAGGGCGGCCGGCGCCTCGTGCGTGACTTCGCGACCCCGCCGCGGGTCCCCTCGATGGTGGAGCCGGACGCATTCGACGTCGGCACCGACATCGCGGTCACCCCGGGCGCCGTGGTGCTGCGCACCGACGTCTTCGAGCTGATCCAGTACGAGCCGCAGACCCCGAAGGTGCGCTCGGTGCCGCTGCTGATCGTCCCGCCGACGATCAACAAGTACTACGTCATCGACCTCGCCGAGCAGCGCAGCCTGGTCGAGCACCTCGTCGCCAACGGGCAGCAGGTCTACTGCATCTCCTGGCGCAACCCCGACGCCCGGCACGCCGACTGGGGCCTGGACACCTACGGCCAGGCGATCCTCGAGGCGATGACGGCCACCGAGAAGATCTCGCGCCAGGACCAGGTGGCCATGCTCGGCATCTGCTCGGGCGGGATGATCGCCTCGATGGTCCTGGCCCACCTGGCCGCCATCGGGGAGCTCGACCGGGTCGCGGCGTTCAGCCTGGCCGTGACCGTGCTCGACCAGGACCAGGCGGGGCTGCCCAATGCCCTGCTCTCGCACAAGGCCGCCGCCGCCTCGACGCGGGCGTCCGCGGAGAAGGGCTACCTCGACGGCCGTGTGCTGGCCGAGGTGTTCGCCTGGTTGCGGCCCAACGACCTGATCTGGAACTACTGGGTCAACAACTACCTGCTCGGGCACGCACCCAAGGCCTTCGACATCCTCTACTGGAACGCCGATCCCGTGCGGATGAGCGCCGCCATGCACCGCGACTTCATGGACCTCGCCATCCGCAACGCCCTCACCGAGCCGGGCGCCTCGACGATGCTCGGGACGGAGGTCGACCTCGGCAAGATCGACGTCGACTCCTACGTCGTCGCCGGCATCGCCGACCACCTGTGCAAGTGGCAGTCGTGCTACCAGAGCACCCAGCTCTTCGGTGGCCGGAGCCGGTTCGTGCTCTCCACCAGCGGCCACATCGCCGCGATGGTCAACCCGCCCGGCAACCCCAAGGCCAGCTTCCAGACCGCGGAGGACAACCCGCCGGACGCGCAGGAGTGGCTCGAGGGCGCCACGAAGGTCAAGGGCAGCTGGTGGGAGGACTACGTGTCGTGGCTGGCCGAGCGCACCGGGCCGGAGCGCAACAAGCCCCGACGCCTCGGGTCCGCGGCGTACGAGCCCCTGTGCGAGGCGCCCGGCACCTACGTCCATGACCGCTGAGCCCGACGGGTCGCGTCCCGCACGACGGGACCGGTTCGACGGCGACCGCGTCCGCACCGTCTCCGTGCGCACGCTGCAGGCCCGCGTGTCGGTGCGACCGGGACGGGGGCCGCTGGCGGACCAGCCACCGCTGCTGCTGTGCAACGGCATCGGCGCCAGCCTGGAGGCTCTCCAGCCGCTCGTGGACGCCCTGGACCCCGACCGCGGCGTGGTGCGCTTCGACGTGCCCGGTGTGGGCGGTAGCCAGGCACCGCCGTTCCCCTACCCGATCGCCGGGCTCTCCTCGTGGGTCACCGCGCTGATGGCCAGGCTGGGGCACACGCGCTTCGACGTGCTGGGTCTCTCGTGGGGCGGCGGCCTCGCCCAGCAGCTGGCGGTGCAGTCGCGACGTCGGGTGCGCCGGCTCGTGCTCGTCGCCACCGGCACCGGTTCGCTGATGGTGCCCGCCCACCCGCGGGTGCTGGCCCGGATGGCCACACCGCGGCGCTACCGCGACCCGGAGTACGCCGCGCGCATCGCCCCCGAGATCTACGGCGGCAGCATGCGCACCCACCCGCAGGTCGGCGCCGACCTGCTGCACGCCGCCACGCGGGCCGGACCCAAGCGGGGCTACTACTACCAGCTGACCGCGATGGCGGGCTGGACGAGCCTGCCGTTCCTCCCGCTGATCCGTCAGCCCACACTGGTGCTCGGCGGCGACGACGACCCGATCATCCCGGCCGCCAACCCGCGGATGCAGGCCGCACTCATCCCGAACGCGACCCTGCACCTGTACTCCGGGGGGCACCTCGCCATCCTGACCGAGCCCCACGAGCTCGCCCCGGTCATCGACGACTTCCTGCAACGAGGAGACACCCATGACTGAGCTGGCCGACCTCGGACTCGAGGACTCCCCGTTCTCCGACTTCCTCGGCTTCGAGCTGCTGCTCGACGAGGAGGACCGCGAGCTGCTCAGCCGGGTGCGCGCGTTCATGACCCGCGAGGTCGAGCCGATCATCAACGAGCACTGGACGCGGGCGTCGTTCCCGCACGAGCTCCTGCCCGGCATCGCCGAGCTCGGCATCGCCGGCCTGGTGTACGACGGACCGGGCTGCCCGGCCCGCGGTGCTCTGGTCGACGGGATGGTCTCGATGGAGCTGGGTCGGGTCGACCCCTCCATCGCCACGTTCATGGGGGTGCACGGCGGTCTGGCGATGGGCTCGATCGAGCTGTGCGGCTCCGACGAGCAGCGCGAGCGCTGGCTGCCGCCGATGGCCAGGATGGAGCTGATCGGCGCCTTCGGGCTGACCGAGCCCGACCACGGCTCGGACATCTCCGCCGGCCTCGCCACCACCGCCCGGCGCGACGGTGACGAGTGGGTGCTCAACGGCGAGAAGAAGTGGATCGGCAACGCCGCCTTCGCCGACCTCGTCATCATCTGGGCCCGCGACGAGGAGGACGGACAGGTCAAGGGGTTCGTCGTGGAGAAGGGCACCGACGGGATGACCTTCGACAAGCAGGAGGACAAGATCGCCCTGCGCGTGGTGCAGAACGCCGAGATCCACCTGCGCGACGTACGCGTCCCCGAGGACAACCGGCTGCA
The DNA here is from genome assembly GCA_963815595.1 of uncultured Actinomycetota bacterium. Lineage (GTDB taxonomy): Bacteria > Actinomycetota > Actinomycetes > Propionibacteriales > Nocardioidaceae > Marmoricola. Next base: position 17,560 of record CAWFHA010000008.1, read on the forward strand.
GCGCGCCGACTCGTTCCGGGCCACGGCCAACGTGCTCCGGGTGACCCGCATGAGCGTCGCCTGGCAGGCGGCCGGGTGCGCGCGCGGCGCGTTCGAGCACGCCCTGCGCTACACCAAGTCGCGCCACCAGTTCGGCAGGCCGATCGCCTCCTTCCAGCTCGTCCAGGACCTGCTGGTGAAGATGCTGAGCAACGTCACCGCCTCGACGGCGATGAACGTCCGGGCCTCGCAGCTCCAGGACGCCGGCCTGCTGGCCGACGAGCACGCGTCACTGTGCAAGGCCCACGCCACCGCACGGATGCGCGAGGGTGTCGGCTGGGCGCGCGAGGTGCTCGGCGGCAACGGCATCCTGCTCGAGCACCACGTGGGGCGCTTCGTCGCGGACGCCGAGGCGATCTACTCCTACGAGGGGACGCGTGAGGTGAACACCCTGATCGTCGGTCGCGCGATCACCGGCGAGGGCGCGTTCGTCTAGAGCGACGCGAGACCCGTGACGTCGAGGACCAGCTGGCCCTCGTCGTCGGAGGCGCGCAGGTCGACGGTGGCGAAGATCCGCCAGTCGTGGTCGCCCTCGGGGTCGCCCAGGATCTGCTGCACCTCCCAGGTGGTCTCCCGCCTGTCCACCACGAGCATCTGCGGACCGCGCGCGTCGGGGCCGGTGTCGATCGAGTCGTGCTCGGCGAAGTACGCCGCGAGCGCGTCGCGCCAGTCCTCCGCGGTCATCGTCGACCCGGTCTCCGCCTCGAGCTCGCCCAGCTGCTGCCACCGGTCCAACGCGGCCAGCTCCACCCGGCGGAAGAGCGCGTTGCGCACCAGCACGGTGAAGGCCCGCTCGTTGGCGGTGATCCGCTCGGGCGTCGGCGGCACGATGTCGGGCGCCGCCTCCACCACCCGGTCGGGGTCGTTGAGCTGCTCCCACTCGTCGAGCAGGCTGGAGTCGGTCTGCCGCACCACGGCACCCAGCCACTCCACCAGGTCCTCGAGCTCGGTGGTCCGCACGCTGTCGGGCACGGTCTGGCGCAGCGCCCGGTAGGCGTCCCCCAGGTAGCGCAGCACGAGACCCTCGGAGCGCGTCAGCCCGTAGAACGCGACGTACTCCGCGAACGTCATCGCCCGCTCGTACATGTCGCGGACCACCGACTTGGGCTTCAGGGCGTCCTCGCCGACCCACGGGTGCCGCTGACGGTAGAGCTCGTAGGTGTGCTCGAGCAGCTCCTGCAGCGGCTTGGGCCAGGTGATCTCCTCGAGCAGCTCCATGCGCTCCTCGTACTCGATCCCGTCGGCCTTCATCTCCCCGATCGCCTCGCCCCGGGCCAGGTGCTCCTGCGCCCCCAGCACCGGGCGCGGGTCCTCCAGGGTCGCCTCGACCACCGAGACCACGTCGAGGGCGTAGGTCGGCGCCTCCGGGTCGAGGGTGTCGAACACCGCGAGGGCGTACGCCGAGAGCGGCTGGTTGAGCGCGAAGTCCAGCTGCAGGCCCTCGACGAGCCGGACGCGGCGACCGTCCGGCTCGGGAGGGTGCACCAGCTCGACGACACCCGCCGCGAGCAGCGAGCGGTGCATCGCCGCGGCCCGGCGCATCAGCTGTCGCCGCGAGCGCTCGTCCTCGTGGTTCTCCCGCAGCAGCCGTCGCAGCGCGGCCGCGGGGTCTCCGGGTCGCGCGATCAGGTTGAGCAGCATCGCGTGGGTCACCCGCATCCGCGGGACCAGTGCCTCGGGCTCGGCGGCGACCAGCCGCTCGAAGGTCTCCTCGGTCCAGGTCACCTGGCCCTCGGGCGGCTTCTTGCGCTGCACCCGCTTGAGCTTCTTCGGGTCGTCGCCGGCCTTGGCCACGAGCCGGGCGTTCTCCACGACGTGGTCGGGGGCCTGCACGACCACGGTGCCCGCGGTGTCGAAGCCGGCCCGTCCGGCACGTCCGGCGATCTGGTGGAACTCGCGGGCCTTGAGCATCCGCTGCCGCCGTCCGTCGTACTTGGAGAGCCCGGTGAACACCACGGTGCGGATGGGTACGTTGATGCCGACGCCGAGGGTGTCGGTGCCGCAGATGACCTTGAGCAGCCCGGCCTGGGCCAGCTGCTCCACCAGCCGCCGGTACTTCGGGAGCATGCCCGGCGTGGTGCACGCCGATCCCGTGCTTGACCAGCCGCGCCAGGGTCTTGCCGAAGCCGGGGCTGAACCGGAAGCCGGCGACCAGCTCGGCGATCGCGTCCTTCTCCTCGCGGGTGCACACGTTGATGCTGGTCAGCGCCTGCGCCCGCTCCAGGGCGGACGCCTGGGTGAAGTGCACGACGTAGACCGGGGCCTGGTGGGTGGTGAGCAGCTCCTCGAGCGTCTCGTGCATCGGCGTGACGGCCCACTGGTAGCTCAGCGGCACCGGCCTCACGGCGCTGGTGACCACGGCCGTGTCGCGGCCCGTACGCCGCTCGAGGTCGGCGACGAACGGCGTGACGTCGCCGAGCGTGGCCGACATCAGCACGAACTGTGCCTGCGGCAGCTCCAGCAGCGGCACCTGCCAGGCCCAGCCGCGGTCGGGCTCGGAGTAGAAGTGGAACTCGTCCATCACCACCTGGCCCACGTCGGCCCGCTCGCCCTCGCGCAGGGCGATGTTGGCGAGCACCTCCGCGGTGCAGCAGATGATCGGCGCCTGCGAGTTGACCGCGGCGTCGCCGGTGAGCATGCCCACGTTGGTCGCGCCGAACTCCGCGATCAGCGCGAAGAACTTCTCCGAGACCAGGGCCTTGATCGGGGCCGTGTAGAAGGTGCGCCGCCCCTGCGCCAGCGCGACGAAGTGCGCCCCGGCGGCCACCAGGCTCTTGCCGGTCCCCGTGGGCGTGGACAGGATCACGTTGGCCCCGGTGACGACCTCGAGCAGCGCCTCCTCCTGGGCGGGGTAGAGGCTGAGCCCCTGCGCCTCGACCCAGGTCTCCAGGGCCTCGACGAGCGCGTCCGGGTCCGCGCCGTCCGCGTCCCCGGTCGCGGACGGGAGCAGGTCGGCGAGTCTCATGGAGACCCCATCATCCCCGACCACCACCGGGTGCCGTCAGTGGCTCACGGGCGGCGGGGAATGGCCTCGACGCAGCGTCGCTCCAGCGTGCGCTGCCGCCACCACCGCTGCACCAGTCCCGGCGGCCTTCCCAGACCCACGTCGGCGGCGGGCTGCTCGACCTCGAGCACGGTTCCGGTCCAACGCCCCCGGTGGTGCCACTGCGCCCAGCACTCGAGGTCGGGGAACGACGCGTCCTGGCCGAAGACCACGGCCGGTCCGGGCGGTGGTGCGAGTCCCGCCAGGTCGAGGTCGAGCAGGTCCGGGGACGACGAGCCCACGCCGACCACGCGCACCTCGGGCGGCAGCTCCGGCTGCTGCGGCGTGCCGGGGGCCACCACGAGCAGGTGGTCCCGCTCCCCCGTCCGCGACGCGACGGGTTCGGCGGAGACCAGGTCCAGCTCCACCACGAGTCGTGGGAGGTACCACCAGTGCTCGCGCATCAGCAGGGGCGAGTCGGCGTACAGCCGCGAAGGTGGGTACTTCCGCAGCTCCTGGGCGAGCAGGTCCCCCACGAACAGCTCGCCGGTCGGGTCCTCGACCAGACGGGGTCGAGCGGTGAGCAGGGACGGCCTGAACCCCCGGCCGGTGCTGCGCGGCTCGGTGAGCGCCAGGACGACGACCGACGCGACGGCGATCTCCCTGGCCAGCGCCGCGTCCGCGTAGGTGAGCGCGACGACGGGTCGCCCGTCGCGCGCCAGGGGAACGACGCCGCGCACCCGGGGCAGGCCGGCGGTGTCCACCCAGCACAGCTCGCCGACGGAGGCGGCCGCCGCGCGTGCCGACGGCTGCTCCTCCGTCATCCCCGTCCCCTTCCGCCCCGGGTCAGGGTAGGCCGACCGCACACCCGGGTTGTGACCGGCGTCACTCTTTGGCCAAGATGGACGCGACCAACCTCCCGTCGTGGCCGCTCGGGCCCCGGGGCCGGAAGGAGCGCGTCATGCCCGCTGTCGCCGTTGCCGCCGTCGTCGGAGTCCTGTTCTTCCTGGGCTACCGCTACTACTCGGCCTACCTCGCGGACCGCATCTACGGCCTGGACCCGGCGTTCGTCACCCCGGCGCACGAGTTCAACGACGGGGTCGACTTCGTGCCGACCAACAAGCACGTCGTCTTCGGTCACCACTTCACCTCCATCGCAGGCGCGGCCCCCATCGTCGGCCCGGCCATCGCAGTGTTCTGGGGTTGGGGTCCGGCGTTGGCATGGATCGTGCTCGGCACCATCTTCGCCGCCGGCGTGCACGACTTCGGCTCCCTGGCGGTCTCGCTGCGCCACCGGGCGCGCAACATCGGCACGATCGCCGCCGACGTGGTGAGCACGCGGGCCCGGACGCTCTTCCTGCTGATCATCTTCTTCCTGCTGACCCTCGTGAACGCCGTCTTCGCCGTGGTCATCGGCAACCTGTTCGTGGCCAACCCGGGTGCGGTGATCCCGATCTTCGTGGAGATCCCGCTCGCGATCTTCATCGGCCAGTACATCTACCGCACGCGCTCGGCTGCCCTCCTGCCCTCCATTGGGGGTGTCGTCGGCCTTTACCTGCTGATCTGGGTGGGGCAGAAGGTCCCCGTCGACATCGCGCCGCTCGCTGACGCGATCGGTATCGACAACCCCCGCAACCTGTGGGTGATCATCCTGTTCGCCTACACGTTCATCGCCTCACGTCTTCCGATCTGGCTGCTGCTGCAGCCACGCGACTACATCAACTCCCACCAGCTGTTCATCGCGCTCGGTGTGATCGGGCTCGGCATGCTGGTCGGCTGGAACACGATCTCCGCCCCGGTCGTCAACGACGTGCCCGAGGGCTCGCCGTCGATCTTCCCGTTCCTGTTCATCACGATCGCGTGCGGCGCGATCTCGGGCTTCCACTCGCTGGTCTCCTCGGGGACGACGGCCAAGCAGATCGACAAGGAGCCGGACGCCCGCTACGTGGGCTACATGGGGGCCGTCGGCGAGGGCAGCCTGGCCACCGGGGCCGTGCTGGCCACCACGGCCGGGGTGGTCGCCACCCAGGCCGACTGGGACCGGCTCTACCCCGACTTCGCCACTGCCTCGGGCGGCGCCGTGGGCAACTTCGTCAACGGGGTCGGGGTGTTCGCCAACAACCTCGGCATCCCCCTCGACCTGGCCGTGATCTTCGCGGCGGTCGTGGTCATCTCGTTCGCGGCCACCACGATGGACACCGGGGTCCGGCTGCAGCGCTACGTCGTCCAGGAGATCGCCGAGCTCGCCGGTTGGCACGGCCTGGCGCGCAACCTGACCCTCGCCGGACTCGTCGCCGTGGCGGTACCCCTCGCGATGGCGCTGCTCCCGGGTGGCGGGGAGCAGGGGTACACCTTCGGCGTGCTGTGGCAGCTGTTCGGGACGACCAACCAGCTCACGGCCGGCCTGGCGCTCGCCGTCGTCGCGGTGTGGGTGACCCAGCGCGGACGCAGCATCGTCCCGATCGCGATCCCGCTGGTCTTCCTGCTGGTGATGACCACGTGGGCGCTGATCGTGAACCTGCGCAACTTCGTCGAGACCGACCAGTGGGTGCTCGCGCCGCTCGACGCGGTCATCTTCGTCCTCGCGCTGTGGCTGATCGTCGAGGCGGCGATGGCCCTGCGCGGCTCGAGCGGCACCCGGACCCCCGACCGGACGGACGCGCCGGTCGACAGCGGCTCCGACGCTCCGAGCCGGCGGTGAACGTCCGGGTCGTGCTCGTGCGCCCGTGGGTCGACGCCCACGGGGGGACAGGATGCTGCGGTGGTGATGCCCGCGACGGGATCTGCTTCGACGGGCGGGTGGACCACCGGCCGTCGTCCAGGGCCACCGACGACCCGGGAACGGCCCCCGACGTCGACCCCGAGGTCGGTCTGGTGGCGCGCACGTACCTGCGCCTGCGCGAGGAGCTGCCCGACGTCGACGTGCAGATCGTCGGCGCGGGCAACACCGCCTACCTGGTCCCCACGGTGTTCCGCACCGTGCGCCGTCGGCGCGGCACCGTCGCGGCCCTGCGCGCGGTGGGCCGGTCCACGACGGCAGGCGCGGTGCTCGTCGACGGTGAGCGCGTCGGTGACGTGACTGAGCTCGGCGTCGACGGTGTGCTCGCGGAGGTGCGGCGGCGTGTCGCCGACACCACGGCGTGGACGGGGTGAGCGGTCAGCGCTTGGCGGCGTCGGCCACGCACAGCACCGCCCACGGCAGCGCCTCGAGCCGTGCAGGTGGGATCTCCTGCCCGCACGCGTCGCACCGCCCGTAGCTGCCCTCGTCGAGCTTCGCCAGGGCGCGGACGACGTCGGCCCTGGTCTGCTGCAGCCGGTCGTGCACCGCGACCTGGGCGATCCGGTCGATCGCCATCGAGGTGCCCTCCCCGATGCGCTTGCCGAAGGAGATCGACCCCTGGTCGGCCGGGACCTCCTCCATGATCCGCATCTCGGCGTCGATCTCGGCCAGCTTGGCGGTGAGGGTGGCGCGGGTGTCGTCCATCCCTCCAGCATGCCCCTACGACGTTGGCGCAGCACCAGCGGTCGCGCGTCAGCGGTCGAGGGTGAGCAGCACCAGCCCGTCGACCGTGCGGACGTCGACCCTGCTGATGTCGGCCGCCGGCACCGCGGAGGCGCCCTCGATGGTGGCGACCTTCCCGGCGACGGCGCGCCAGGTGGCGACCTGCTCGGAGGTCCCGTCCCGGGTGTGCACGACCAGGGCATACGCCGGCAGGTCGGCCACGCTGGCCGCCGAGCCCGAGTAGGCGCAGCGCAACCTGAGCCGGGTGCCCCAGCTGACGTCCTCGAGGCGTACGTCGGCACTCAGCCGGTCCTGCCCCACGGGGTCCATGTCCTGACCGCGGACGCTCGTCGCGGACGGGCTCTCCGTGGAGCGCTCGTCGAGCTGGTGCACGGTGAGCGTCGTGGCCAGCACCGCAGCGGCCGCCGCGCCCACGCCTGCGGCGACGAGCCGTAGCCGCCGGGTACGCCGCTCCCGCACCGCCTCGGCCAGCACGGCGGGCAGCACGCTCGCGGGGAGGGGCTCGGCCGGCCCCGGATCGGCCACGTCGTCGGCGTCCACACGGGACAGCAGCCCGGGGAGCCCGGCCAGCTCACGGACCGCCGACGCGCACCGCGGGCAGCCGACCATGTGCTCCTCGAACGCCAGCCGGTCGGAGGGCGACAGCGCCCCCAGCACGTAGGCCGCGTCCTCGTGCGCGTGGTGCTCACAGCTCACGTCATCACCCCCATCTCCTCCAGCGCGAGCCGCAGCGCCCGCAGCGCGTAGTGCGTGCGCGACTTCACCGTCCCCTCGGGGACCCCCAGGCGTGCCGCCACGTCGGCGACGCTGCGCCCCTGGTAGTAGCACATCAGCAGTGCGACCCGGTGGTCCTCGGACAGCGTCCGGATCGCCTCGGCGACCACCCAGCGGAGGAGCAGCTGGTCGGTGTCGTCGCCCTCGGCCTGCTCGGGTGGCCGCTCGGTCAACAGCTCCGGGTGGGAGCGGCGCCGGCGCCACTGGTCGATGAACAGGTTGCGCGCCACCGTGAACAGCCACCCGCGCACCGACCCCTGCTGGGTGGTCATCATCTCGGGGTGCCGCCAGGCACGCAGCAGCGTCTCCTGCACGAGGTCCTCCGCCTGCGCCCGGTCGTTGCCGGTCAGCCGCAGGCAGAAGGACCACAGCGCCGAGCCGTGCGTGTCGTGCAGCGTCTGCAGCAGCACCAGGTCTGACTGCGGCATCGAGACCTCCTGCTCCTACCACGTCCACGACGCGTGCCGGGTTCACTGGCGCCAGTGTGAACCAGATCGGCGCCGGCGTCGTGTGGTCAACGAAGGGGTCATCCGGATCCCCCGACGAACGGGACGAAACCATGCGACCACGTGTCCTCCTGTCCTCGGCGGGGGCGTTAGCCCTCGTCGCCGCCACGATGCTCGGCGCCTCTGCCTCCGGCGACTCCGGCCACCACGGACGCCACGGTCATCACGACCAGCGCACGGACCTGCTGCGAGCCCCCGTCGCCGGCAGCCTGACCACGGACTCCCCGGTCTTCGACGTCCCGCCGGGCGGTGCCCCCTGGGTGGTGGACCGGGCCTCGGTGCGCGTCAAGGACGACGGCAGGATCACGCTGCGTCTCCGTGGACTGGTCATCCCGGGCGTCGGGGTGGGCCCGGTCACCACGGTGTCGGCCAGCGTGGCGTGCGGTGGCGAGATCGCCGACACCACGAAGTCCGTCCCGCTCGCCGCCGACGGCGACGCGAGGCTGCACGACCGGCTGGTCCTGCCCGAGCGCTGCATCGCTCCGGTGGTGATGGTCCACCCGAACGGGAACACCGGCGCCTTCATCGCGATCTCGGGGCGTGAGTGATGGGCCGGCGTACGGTCGGGAGGCGGCCGGTGCTCGCCGGCGGTCTCGGGGTCGCTGCCACGGGTGCGCTCGTCGCCTGCGGCTCCGACTCCGACTCCGGGGACGGGCTCGGCCTCGGACTCCGGGTCCTCGGACTCCGGCTCCTCGGACTCCGGGTCGAGCGACGACGTGATCGTCGCCGTGGCCGACGTCCCGGTCGGTGGCGCGGTGGCCGCGAAGGACGGCTCGGGCAAGCCCATCATCGTGGCCCAGCCCGAGGCCGGGACGATCGTGGCCTTCACCGCCGTGTGCACCCACAAGCAGTGCAAGGTCAAGCCCGAGGGCGCGCAGCTGAAGTGTCCGTGCCACCAGTCGGTCTTCGACGCGTTCACCGGGGCGAACGTCTCGGGTCCGGCACCCACGCCGCTGGACGCAGTGCCGGTCACGGTGTCGGGAGACGACGTGGTGCCCGGCTAGCGCTGGACCGACCGACCTGACCCCGGTGGCGCCGAGGACCGCCACCGGGGTCAGGACGCCCGTGCAGCTTCAGTCGCAGGTGATCGAGGTGTTCCCGTCGGCGTCGGTGACGGTCCGGCAGTTCTTGCCGATCTCCTCCGCCACCACCCCGCCCACGGCGATCACCACGATGACCAAGATCCCGGCCAGGATCGACCAGATCGTGCCGATCAGCCCGGTGACGAACCCTGCCGTGGCCAGTCCCTCGCCGCCCAGCCGGCCCTGCGACTCGGCGATCTCACGCTTGGCCTGGCGGGCGACGATCATCGCCGGGATGCCGAGGAACAGGCCGCACAGGACCAGCGAGATGATCCCGAGCACCAGGCTGGTGGTGGCCTTGCTGGAGGTCGGCGGCGCCTGCGGCCCGGGCGGGTAGTACCCCGGAGGCGGCTGGTTCGGCGGGTACGGCGGGTTCTCGCTCATGCAGCGAAGGTAGGCCATGTTCGCCCCCAGCCGCGTGACCTACGGCGTGTGGGCCGTGGGACCACCTCTCGGCACCCGTGCCCGTCCGGACCCTCGACGGGGGAAGCCGGCCACGACGCCTAGGGTGTCGGCGTGCGCCTCGCGACCTGGAACGTCAACTCCCTGCGCAGCCGGATCGATCGGGTCGAGGCCTTCCTGCAGCGTCACGAGGTCGACGTCCTCGCCTTGCAGGAGACCAAGGCCCGTGAGGACCAGCTGCCGCTGATGGGCCTCTCGGTCCTCGGGTACGACGTCGCCGCGCTCGGCCACGACCAGTGGAATGGCGTGGCGATCCTCAGCCGCGTCGGCATCGAGGACGTCGAGCCGGGCTTCCCCGAGATGCCCACCTGGGGCGAGCCGGCCGTCGCCGAGGCGCGGGCGATCGGCGCGACCTGCGGGGGCGTGCGGGTGTGGTCGCTCTACGTGCCCAACGGCCGCAAGGTCGACGACCCCCACTACGTCTACAAGCTCGAGTGGCTGGCCCGCCTGCGGGAGGCGGCGCGCACGATGACCGGGGACGTCGCCCTCGTGGGCGACTGGAACATCGCGCCGCAGGACGAGGACGTCTTCGACGTGCAGGCCTTCGCCAAGAGCACCCACGTCACCGCGCCCGAGCGGGCCGCGTTCGCCGGCTTCCTCGAGGACGGCTACGTCGACGTGGTGCGGCCGCACGCGCCGGGGCCGGAGGTCTACACCTACTGGGACTACTACCGTCAGCGCTACGAGCGCAACCGGGGGATGCGGATCGACTTCGTGCTCGGCAGCCCGTCGCTGGCCGCCCGGGTGACCGGGGCGTTCATCGACCGCGACGAGCGCGCGGGCAAGGGTGCCAGCGACCACGCCCCAGTCATCGTCGACCTCGACTGAACCGCACGGCTGACCTGCGTGAGCCGGCCGATGTTCGTGCACGGTGCGCATCACCGGGCACGATGACGACCATGTCGTGGTCGAGCCCTCCCACAGAACTGCTTGCCGTAGCAGCCGAAGTACTGCCCACCACGGACCTGGCCAACTCGCGCGCGACGCGTGGCCAGGACCACGACGTGCTGGTGGTCCCCCACGTCGCGGTCGTTCGGGTGGCTCGCCACGACGCGGCAGCCGCGGCCATGCCGAGGCGAACGGCGTTGCTCGCGCGCCTGGCTCGGGTGGGGCTGCCCATCGCCGTACCTGTACCGGTCACCAGCGTGCTTCACCTCGGTGGACGTACGGCCGTCGCGACGTCGTGGGTCGCAGGAGCGGCCCGGTCGAAGGGCGAAGCTGACCCGGAGGCCCTGGCCGACTTGCTCAGGGCACTGCGCGAGGTGAGCCTCGAAGAGCTCGGAGATGTGCTGGACGAACCGCACGCATACGCGGGCCGTGAACGCTGGTACGAGCTGATGCTGCACGAGGCCATCCCACGACTCCCGGTAGGGCTACGCGACGAGGCGCGTCGCCGCACTGACGAGGCCGCGGCGCTGGAGCCAGTCGAGCCGTGCCTGGTGCACGGAGACCTCGCCGGTTCGAACGTGCTGTGGGACGACCGGGGACGCGTGGTGGGCGTCGTCGACTGGGACCTGGCCGCTCCGTTCGACCAGGCCGTGGACGTGGCGTGCCTGGCCTTCTTCGGGTGGGACAGCGTCCGTGCCGCAGTCGACGCGACCACGTACGCACGGGCCCGGACGTGGTCGCGCACCTTCGGCATCGAGCAGATCGTGGCCGCGGTTCTCAACGACGACCCCCACGACAGCCTGGACGCCTTCGTCGACTCCACCGTCCGCTGGCTGGAGCAGACGACGGAGGCGTGAGGGGCACACCCCAGCAACATCCACATGTTGATCCACCTCTTGACTCGAACACGTGTTCGATCTAGATTGTGTCCATGCCGGCACTCCTCGACCTCCACCCCGACGCTGCACACCCGGTGCTCGTCGGTGTGGTCGAGCTCGACACCACGCTGGACCGGATGCTCGCCGGTGCCGGCACCCTGCTGGCCAGCGGTGAGCACGCCGCGGCCGTGCGCTCGCTGGAGCGGGTCGCCCGCCGTCTCGAAGCCGTCCGCCTCAAGGTCCTCGCCGCCGCCGACAAGGCCGGCGCCGCTCAGGACGCCGGGTTCTGCGGCACCGAGGCCTGGACCGCACGGCAGACCAACACCAGCCGCACGACCGCCGCCCGCGAGGTCCACCTCGCCACCGAGCTGCAGACCGGCCACGAGACCACCGCCACCGCCCTCGAGCAGGGCCTGCTCTCCCCCGCCCACGCAGCCGTGATCCTCGACGCCGGCGCCCAGCTCCCCACGACCGTGACCCCCCGGCAGCGCGCAGCCGTCGAGGCCGCCCTGGTGCAGCAGGCACAACGCTTCGACCCCGACCAGCTCCGCCGAGCCGCGAGACGCGCCCTGGCCACCATCGAACCCGACGTCGCTGCCGTCGACGCCCAGGAGAACGACCTGGCCCGCTCCGAGGAACAGACCGCTCGCGACCGGTGCTCGCTGAGCTTCCACGACAACCAGGACGGCACCACCACCGGCCACTTCACCATCCCACGACTCGCCGCAGCAGTACTGAAAAAGGTCCTGGAGTCGATGACCGCCCCCCGACGCATGCACACAGCGGACCACTCCTCGGACTGGCGGCACCGCCGCGGGGTGGCGTTCGCCGAGCTGCTGGAACACCTGCCCACCGACCACCTCCACCCCAAGACCGCCGCCACCGTCGTGGTCACCATCGATCACACCGCCCTGACCGGAGCCCTCAAGACCGCCCGCCTCGACACCGGCGAGACCCTCTCCGCAGGAGAAGCTCGCCGCCTGGCCTGCAACGCCGGCCTCATCCCCACCGTCCTCAGCAGCAGCTCACTCGCCCTCGACCTGGGTCGCGAGACACGGCTCTTCACCGAACCCCAACGCCTCGCCGCCGGCCTACGCCACGACACCTGCCTGGCCCAGGGATGCCAACGCCCCTATGCCTGGGCCGAGCTCCACCACCGAGATCCCTGGGCCGACGGCGGCCGCACCGACCTGGCCAACGCCGAACCCCTGTGCCACTACCACCACCAACGCATCCATGACCCCACCTACCTCCATCACCGGCTGCCCGACGGCACCATCCGTTTCAGCCGGCAGACATGAGATCCCCCGACCTGTCGGTGCCGGCTGTCAGGGTGGCCTCATGAACCTCGTGCTTCCCTTCCTCACCGCGGTCATCGGCCTGCTGCTCGGCGCCCTCGCGGTGCTGGTGTGGACGCGCCGCGCGGGGGACCCGGAGGTCGTCCGTGCCCTTTCGGCGCGTGGCGAGGACCAGGCGGTCCTGCGCGACGGCCTGGACCGGCTGCACGAGCGGCTGATGGACGTGGAGCAGCAGCGCGCCTCGTGGCAGGGACAGCTGCGCCAGCAGGTCGACGACATGCGGCACAGCACCGACCTGCTGCGGCGCGAGACCGGCGCCCTGTCCAGCGCGCTGCGCAAGCCGCACGTGCGCGGCCAGTGGGGCGAGCTGCACCTGCGCAAGGCGGTCGAGCTCGCCGGCATGGTCGAGCACTGCGACTTCGAGGAGCAGGTGCACCTGGCCCACGAGGACGGCAACCTGCGTCCCGACCTGGTGGTCCGGCTGGCCGGCGGGCGCTCGGTCGTGGTCGACGCCAAGGTCCCGCTGGACGCCCAGCTCGACGCCCTGGCCACCGACGACCCCGAGGAGGCGGCCGCACACCTGCGGCGGCATGCCCGTCAGGTGCGGCACCACGTCGACGCCCTGGCGGCCAAGGCCTACTGGCGCTCGCTCCCGACGACGCCCGAGTTCGTGGTGCTGTTCGTGCCGGCCGAGTCGTTCCTCGCGGCCGCGCTCGACACCGACCCCGGCCTGCTGACCTACGCGGCCGGCAAGGACGTCGTGATCGCCACCCCCACCACGCTCATCGCCCTGCTGCGCACCGTCGCCCACGGCTGGACCACGCTGGCCCTGGCGGAGCGGACCCGGGAGATCCACGAGCTCGGCCGGGAGTTGCACGGGCGCATCGGGGTCCTGGGCGGGCACCTCGACAAGGTCGGGCGCTCCTTGAAGGGTGCGGTCGAGGCCTACAACGGGGCGGTCGGCTCCCTGGAGAGCCGGGTGCTGGTCACGGCACGCCAGTTCGAGGACATCGGGGTCACCCGCGAGCCGCTGGCCTCCGCGCAGCCGCTCACCTCCACCCCCCGTCCACTGACCGCGGCCGAGCTGCTCGACGCGGTGGCCGAGCAGCGCGCTGACCTGCAGGAACTCCCAGGCGACGGTTCCGGCGAGTCGCACCGGTCCAGCGCTTGACCGCGCCTAGGTTGACCACGTGAGCGCACCCACCCTGTGGGAAGAGGGCCGGATCTCCGGCAGCCGGGTCACCCGGTTGGCGGTGCTGGCCGGGGTGCTGGTGCTCGTGCTCGACCTGGCGCTCAGTCGCCGCCTCTCGCTGGTCTTCGACCTCGGCTTCGTGCTGATCTGCGTCGGGGCGGCACTCGCCGTACGACCTCGTGACTTCTTCTCCGTCGGGGTGCTGCCGCCGCTGCTCCTGCTCGGGTTCGTCGGCGTGGTCGCGCTGGTCGACACCGCCTGGGTCGCTCGGCCCGACGACGGATTCGTCCAGGCAGTGGTCTCGGGCCTCGCGCACCGGGCCAACGGGCTGCTGATCGCCTCCTTGCTCGCGCTGGCCGTGCTCGCCATCCGACAGCGGGTGATCGTCCGGCGCACGCGGGCGGGAGCCTCGGTCGGCTACTCGAAGCGGGCGGGGTCACCCGCGCCGACGCGGACCACCACGGGCAGCGTGTCGGAGAGGTCGACGACTGTCGTGGGCGCCGAGCCGCACTCACCGGAGTCGATCACCGCGTCCAACCAGTGATCCAGCTCGTCCTTGACCTGCCAGCCGTCGGTCATCGGGTCGGTCTCCCCCGGTAGCAGCAGGGTGCTGGACAGCAACGGCTCGCCCAGCTCCTCCAGCAGCGCCTTGACCACGGGGTGCTCGGGGATGCGCACGCCGACGGTCCGCTTGCGCGGGTGCATCAGGCGCTTCGGCACCTCCGCGGTGGCGGGCAGGATGAACGTGTACGGCCCCGGGGTGGCGGCCTTGACCGCCCGGAACGCCGCGTTGCTCAGGTGCACGAGCTGGCCGAGCTGGGCGAAGTCGCGGCACACGAGGGTGAAGTGGTGCTTGTCGTCGAGGTCGCGCAGCCTCTTGATCCGCTCCAGGCCGTCCCGGTTGCCCAGCTGGACGCCGAGCGCGTACCCCGAGTCGGTCGGGTAGGCGACCAGGGCGTCGTCACGCAGCAGCTCCACGACCTGCGCGATCGCCCGGGGCTGCGGGTCCACCGGATGGACGTCGAGATAGCGCGCCATCGCCGCGCTAGTCCGCCTGCTGGGCTGCCTTGCGCAGGTCGCGACGCAGCTCGGGGGGCAGGGCGAAGATCAGCGACTCCTCGGCCGTGTGCACCGCCTGCGCATCCGGGTAGCCGCGCTCGGCCAGGAACTCCAGCACCCCGTCGACCAGCTGGTCGGGGACCGAGGCCCCCGAGGTCACGCTGACCGTGCGGACTCCGTCGAGCCAGGCCTCGTCGATCTCGGAGGAGTCGTCGACGCGGTAGGCGGCCTTGGCGCCCGCCTCCAGGGCCACCTCCGCCAGGCGCACGGAGTTCGAGGAGTTGGCCGAGCCCACGACGATGACCAGGTCGGCCCCCTGGCTGATCTCCTTGATCGCGAGCTGACGGTTCTGGGTGGCGTAGCAGATGTCGTCGCTGGGCGGGTCCAGCAGCTGCGGGAAACGCTCCCGGATCGCGTCGACGGTGGTCATCGTCTCGTCCACCGACAGCGTGGTCTGGGAGAGCCAGGCCACCTTCTCGGGGTCGCGGACGACGATGCCGGGCACGTCCTCGGGCCCCTGGACGAGCTGGATGTGCTGCGGGGCCTCGCCCGAGGTGCCCTCGACCTCCTCGTGCCCCGCGTGTCCGATCAGCAGGATGTCGTAGTCGTCGCCCGCGAAGCGCTTCGCCTCGTGGTGGACCTTGGTGACCAGCGGGCAGGTGGCGTCGATCGTCTTCAGCGAGCGCTCGGCGGCCTCCTGGTGCACCTGCGGGGAGACGCCGTGCGCCGAGAAGACGACCGTCCTGCCCTCGGGGACCTCGTCGAGCTCCTCGACGAAGACGGCACCTCGGGACTCGAGGTCGGCGACGACGTGCTTGTTGTGCACGATCTGCTTGCGCACGTAGACCGGTGCCCCGTAGAGGTCCAGGGCCTTCTCCACGGTGATCACGGCACGGTCGACCCCGGCGCAGTACCCGCGAGGTGCCGCCAGGCGGACGGCGCGGTCGGCCTCGTCGGGCGAGAGGACGCTCGGCGTACCCAGATCAGTCATGGGGCCAATCGTAGGCGGGAGCGTCACGGTCAGGGCCTAGGGTCTGTGCCATGGCCCTGGAGACCTCGCCCGAGCACCCCGCTCCGGTGCGCCAGATCACCCAGGCGATCGGACAGTGGATCGACCGGCTCGGGCGCGGTGTGGGTCGAGGGCCAGGTCACCCAGATCTCCCGGCGCGGCGGGATGAGCACCGTCTTCTTGACCCTGCGCGACAAGCTCGCCGACATCTCGGTGCAGGTCACCTGCAACCGCGGGGTCATCGACTCCCTGCCCACCCCGCTGGTGGAGGGGGCCCAGATCGTCGCCCACGCGAAGCCGTCGTTCTACGCCAACCGCGGGACGCTGTCGTTGGCCGTGCGGGAGATCCGGCTGGTCGGGGAGGGCGAGCTGCTGGCCCGGCTCGAGCGTCGGCGGCAGCTGCTCGCCGCCGAGGGACTCTTCGCCGAGGAGCGCAAGCGCGCGCTGCCCTTCCTCCCGCGCACGGTCGGGCTGGTCACGGCCTCGGCCTCGGCCGCGGAGCGCGACGTGCTGGACAACGCGCGGCGCCGCTGGCCCGGCGTGCAGTTCACCGTCAGGTACGCCGCCATGCAGGGGATGCACGCCGCCCGGGAGGTCATCGAGGCGCTCCAGGCGCTCGAGGCGGATCCCGCGGTCGACGTCATCGTCGTCGCCCGGGGAGGTGGCTCGGTCGAGGACCTCCTGCCCTTCTCCGACGAGGGGCTCGTCCGCACCGTCCATGCCCTGCGCACGCCGGTGGTCTCCGCGATCGGGCACGAGCCCGACTCCCCCATCCTCGACCTGGTCGCCGACGTGCGGGCCTCCACCCCGACCGACGCCGCCAAGCGGGTGGTTCCCGATGTCGCGGAGGAGGCGCAGCGGGTGCTCCAGACGCGCGAGCGCGGTCGCCGGGCCGTGCGCGGCCTCCTGGACCGGGAGCAGAGCCGGCTCGAGGCCCTCCGGTCGCGGCCGAGCCTCGCCGACCCGCGCCACGGACTCGCGGAGCGTCTCGCCGAGGTGGAGAGCCTGCGCGATCGTGCCCGCCGCGGCTTCGGTCACCGGGTCGACCGTGGCAACGACGACCTGGTCCACCAGGTGGCCCGCATCCGGGCGCTGTCGCCGCTGGCCACGCTGCGACGCGGCTACGCCGTCCTCTCCGACGGCGACGGGCAGGCGCTGTCCAGCGTGGCCACCCTCGAGCCCGGGCAGCCGCTCCACATCCGCGTCGTCGATGGCCGCATCGGCGCCACCACCACCACCGTCGACCGCGTGGACCTGATGCCCGACAGCCCCGACGACACCCCCGACCGCAACCACCGCGAGAACCACCGCGACAACCGAGACCCCGAGGACGAGGATGACTGAGGAACTCAGCTACGAAGAGGCCCGCGACCGGCTGGTCGAGGTGGTGCGGACGCTCGAGCAGGGCGGCACCAGCCTGGCGGAGTCGCTGGCGCTGTGGGAGCAGGGCGAGGAGCTGGCGAAGACCTGCCAGCGTCAGCTCGAGGGTGCGCGCGCCCGGCTCGACCGGGCGCTCGGCGACGACGGTGCCGAGGCCGACGAGGACGGTGCCCCGGGGCCGGCCAGCGCCGGATAGCGCCGGGTCACTGCCCCGGGGCGGGCGAGGCGGCCCGGACCGCGGCCAGGGTGGTCCGGAACTGCGAGGCCGCACCGGCGGAGTTGGGGTGCGCGGGCACGGCGACCGCCGGTCCGTTGACCGAGAGGACCCCGAGGCCCTCGACGTAGCGCTCGGTGGGCAGCGCGCACACGTGGTGGCCGATCGAGGGGGTGTAGGTGTCCACGAACTCGGCGCCGCCCGCGGCAGCGGCCCGCTCGACCATGGCGTTGAGCTTGGCGAAGGTGGCGTGGAGGTAGGCCATGTCGGAGTCGCTGACCGGGACCACGGGATAGCAGCCCGTCGTCGGGATCCCGGCGAGGTAGTCGAGCACCAGCACCCGGGCCTCCGGGGACCGACGGTGGATCTCCTGCAGTGCCGCGACGACCTTCGGCTCCGAGGCCTCGATGGCCTCGGCGAGCCGGTCGCGACCACCCGCGGTGTACTTCTCCTTGCACCGCGCCCCCCGCGGGTCCGGGCTCAGGCAGTCCATGGCCGCCCCCGCGAAGCCGGCGTCGTTGCCACCGATCCCGACCGTGACCAGGTCGGTGGTCGGGGTGAGGCGGTCGAACTGGGCCGGGTTGGTCTCCCCGGTCGGCAGGTCGGTCTGCGGAGCGTAGAAGTCGTCGGTCTTCGCCGAGCCGCACGTGGCGTCGCGGAAGGTCGGCACCTGCTAGTGCCGCGGCAAGGAGCTTGGGGTAGTTGCGGTGGGACTGCGCGCACCCCAGGGGGGCGTACGTCGCGTCGGGCGGACCGTCGGTGTCGGCGACCACGACGTCGGCCGACCAGGAGTCGCCCAGCGCGACGTACTCGTCATAGGTCGGCGTCGGCTCCGCGGCACCGGCCGGTGCGGCCCCGCTCGGCGCCGCGAGGACCAGCGGCAGCGCGAGCGCCGCGAGGAACAGCAGGATGGTGCGGACGGGCTTGCTCACGGGGCCTCCCCGGTCGGCGGTCCCGGGAGGCGGGCCGGTGCGGACGGTCACCAGGTCCAACGGCCGACCGCCGCAGAAGTCACTCCCCGGTGCCGGCGGGGTTGCTGCGCAGGCGGGCCGCGAGGCCGCGCACGGTGCCCGCCGGAGCCGAGCCCACGACGAGCAGGGACTCGCCCGCGGCGCCGGTGACGTCCAGGCTGCGCACGACGGCGTAGTCCCCGCCGGCGTCGCGCCAGGTCTGCCAGGTCTGCCCGGCGATGGTCACGTCGGCTCCCCGCTCGGCGTCGGCGTCGACGAACTCCTCGACGAGGGCGGCCGGGGTGTCCCGGGACTGCTCGACACCCACGTAGTCCCCGTCGGCGGTGAGCAGGCCGAGGTGCCAGGCCGGGTTTCGCCCACCGGTGTAGCTGGCACTGGTCGCCTTCCAGCCCGTCGGCAGGGTGGGCGGCGCCCAGATCCGGAGCCGACCCTCGGCCTGCGCGGCCCGGACCGACGCGGAGTAGTCGACCGACCGGACCGGCGTGTCCTGCCGGTCCGTGTTGGTCCCCCGCACGACGGTGAAGACCCCGACCGCGAGCACCGTGATGATCATGGCGCCCACCAGCCCTCCGGTGGAGCGCTGGTAGCGGCTGCCGCCCGCGCCACCCGACTCGCTCATGAGGCCCATCCTGCCAATCGCCGTGGAGGTTACGATCACTGCCATGTCCGAGAGCCGCAGTCCAGACTTCCTCTCCGTCGCACCGTCCTCCCCGGACCGCAACCTGGCGCTCGAGCTGGTGCGGGTCACCGAGGCCGCGGCCATGGCCGCGGGCCGCTGGGTCGGCCGGGGTGACAAGAACGGCGCCGACGGCGTCGCGGTCAACGCGATGCGCGTGCTGATCTCCACCGTCGGGATGCGCGGCGTCGTGGTGATCGGCGAGGGCGAGAAGGACAACGCTCCGATGCTGTTCAACGGCGAGGAGGTCGGCGACGGAGACGGTCCCGAGTGCGACGTCGCCGTGGACCCCATCGACGGGACCACGCTCACCGCCAAGGGGATGACCAACGCCATCTCGGTGCTCGCCGTGGCACCACGTGGATCGATGTACGACCCGTCAGCGGTCTTCTACATGGAGAAGCTGGTGACCGGCCCGGCGGCGGCCGACGTCGTCGACATCCGCTACCCGGTGGCCGAGAACATCCACCAGGTCGCCAAGGCCAAGGGCAGCCGGGCCGAGGACGTCACGGTGGTCGTGCTGGACCGGCCGCGGCACGAGCAGCTGGTCGAGGAGATCCGCGACACCGGGGCCCGGATCAAGTTCATCACCGACGGGGACGTCGCCGGCGCCATCATGGCGGCCCGGGAGGGCACCGGCATCGACCTGCTGCTCGGCATCGGCGGCACACCCGAGGGGATCATCTCCGCGTGCGCGATGAAGTGCCTCGACGGCGTCATCCAGGGGCGGTTGTGGCCCACCGACGACGAGGAGCGGCAGCGCGCCGTCGACGCCGGCCACGACCTCGACCGGGTCCTCCTCACCGACGACCTGGTCTCGAGCGACGACTGCTTCTTCGTCGCCACGGGGATCACCGACGGTGAGCTGATGCAGGGGGTGCGCTACAAGGCCGGAGGCGCGTCCACCCACTCGTTGGTGATGCGCTCGCGCAGCGGCACCATCCGCTCCATCCACTCCGAGCACAAGCTGTCCAAGCTGCGTGCGTACGCCGACGTCGACTTCGAGCGCTGAGCGGCAGCGATGATCGTCGTCACCGGTGAGGCCCTCATCGACGTGGTCGTCGACCAGGACGGGGACTCCTCGGAGACCCCGGGTGGTTCGCCACTCAACGTCGCGGTGGGGCTGGCGAGACTCGACATCGAGACCACGTTGATCAGTCAGGTGGGCCACGACGAGCGCGGCGGTCTGGTGGTCCAGCACGTCACCGGCAGCGGCGCCGAGATGGTCGCCGTCCCGACGACGTCCGGACGCACGTCGGTGGCCACCGCGCACCTCGACCCGTCCGGTGCGGCGTCCTACGACTTCGACCTGGAGTGGTCGCTGCCGCGCCAGGAGCTGCCACCGTGCCGGGCGCTGCACATCGGCTCGTTGGGCACCGTGCTCGAGCCGGGACGGGAGAGCGTGGCGGACCTCGTCGAGCAGGCCTGCGCCCGCGAGGTGTTCGTCAGCTACGACGCCAACCTGCGCGAGACGTTCGTCGACGACCGGGAACGGGCCTGGCGCGACGTGCAGTCCCTCGGGTCACGGTGCACCTTGGTCAAGCTCAGCGACGAGGACGCCGAGCTGCTCGTGCCGGACTCCGATCCCGACGACGTCGCTCGCGCGCTGCTGCGTGGTGAGCGGACCCGGCTGGTGATCCTGACCCGCGGACCCGACGGCGCCACGGCGTTCGCACCGGGCACCGAGGTCAGCGCCGAGCCGCGTCCGGTGGACGTCGTGGACACGGTGGGCGCCGGCGACGCCTTCATGTCGGCGACGCTCGCCCAGCTCTCCGACCTCGATGCCTTCGGCCACCGGGAACCCGGCCTGCCGACCGACGACGCCGGCCTGGCCCAGCTGCTGCGGGGGTCGGTGGAGGTGGCAGCCCTCACGTGCGAGCGACGCGGAGCGAACCCTCCTCGACGCCAGGACCTGCCGACAGGCTGGCCCGTCTGACCTGCTGCTCCCTCAGGGCACTCAGCACGTGGTCCATCACGTCCGGGTCGACGGCCATGCCGCAGTGGCTGGTGCGGACCTCGACGTGGCGGGCGGCAGGGTCCAGGCAGGCACGCCAGTCGACGATGCCGTCGCGGCGGCTGTAGACGACGGTGAACCCGAGCTGCGGGTCGATCGGCTGCTGGCTCTCCTCCCAGCTCAGCCGCGCGCACTCACCGCCGAAGCAGTCCGCCCCCATCACGCCGCGCAGCCCGGCCCGGGTCAGCCGGGAGAGGATCTCGGCGTCCCAGGCGAGCACGCGGTGCACGGCTCCCGGGGCGAGCACGGGGCTGCCGAGGGCCACGATGCCCTCGACGAGGTCCGGACGGCGGGCGGCCAGCCCACGGGCGAGCATCCCCCCGAGGCTGTGCCCCACGATGCTCACCTTGCGGTTGCGCCGCACCGCGATGGCCTCGAGCCGCTGCTCGAGCCGGTCGGCGGCCTCGCGGGTGCAGTCCACGTTGAGGTGGATCCGCGACCGGTAGGTGCGCAGCCCCGCACGGCGCAGGAACGCCGCCATCGCGCTCAAGGTGGCGTCCCCGGCCATGAACCCCGGCACGAGCAGCACCGGGTCGTGCGCGGTGACCCGGTGGCTGCCGGCGTACGGGAGCGTGGCCCGGGTGCGCCGGTCGGCCCGGGTACGGCGGACCAGGCGTCCTGCCTCCACGACCGTGCTCGACTCGCGCGCCAGCGCGCGGATCCCCGCCGGGCCGTCGAAGCCCGTGGGACGCAGGAACGACCCGAGCGGTGAGTTCACGACTCGACGGTAACGTTGTCAACTAGATTGCAGCGACATTTCGGCGACAACCCCCAGCAAACCGAGGAAAGAGGTCTAGATGTCCGTTCCAGTGTCCGAGGAGCTCTTCGCGCCCGTCTCGGACGAGGTGGAGCTGTGCTACCAGACGTTCGGGAGCCCCGGTGACGAGCCGCTCCTCCTGGTGATGGGTCTCGGCGGCCCGATGAACTGGTGGGATCCCGAGCTGTGCACCCAGCTGGCCGAGGCGGGTTTCCACGTCGTCCGCTTCGACAACCGGGACGTCGGGCGCTCCTCGCGGCTCTCCGGTCGGGTGACGCGCACCCAGCTCGCCCGCGCCTTCGTCGGCCGGCGCGGCCGGGCGCCGTACACGCTGAGCGACATGGCCGCCGACGCCACCGGCCTGATGGACCATCTCGGCTGGGACGCGGCCCACGTCGCGGGCGTGTCGATGGGCGGCATGATCGCCCAGACGCTGGCCGTCGACCACCCGCACCGCGTCCGCTCGCTGACCTCGATCATGTCCACGCTGGGCCGGCGCACCGTCGGCTGGCAGCACCCCAGCCTGCTGCCCATGCTGCTCGCCCCGCGCCGGCCCGGGCGGGAGGCCTACATCGAGGGGTCGACCAAGACGTGGGGGCTGATCGGCTCGCCGGCCTATCCCCTGGACGACGAGCGGATCCGGGAGCGCGCCGCCGAGACCTTCGACCGGGGCGTGTCCACGAGCGGCGTCCTGCGGCAGATGCTGGCCATCCTCCACCAGCCGGACCGGTCACGGGCACTGGCGGGTCTCGACATCCCTGCTGCAGTGGTGCACGGCAGCGCGGACAAGATGGTCCACGTCTCCGGAGGCCGGGCGACTGCCCGTGCGCTGCGCGGGGCCGAGCTGCTGGTCGTCGACGGCATGGGCCACGACGTCCCGCCGGAGCTGTTCGGGACGCTGACCGAGGTCATCCGGCGTACGGCGGACCGCGCCGGGCAGGCGGCGGCGCCCGACCGCACCGGCTGAGCGGAGCCCCGACGTGGCGACGGGGCCCGGTCGACGACCGGAGTCGTCGACCAGGCCCCGCCCACGGATGAGCGAACCTCAGTCGCTGAGCCGGTCCCCCGACGCCGCGTCGAAGACGTGCACGTGGTGGGGATCGGTGGTCACGTGCAGCACGTCGCCCTTGTGCACGCTGTCGCGTCCGGTGACGCGCACGATGATGCTGCTCGGCACACCCTCGACGTCACTGGTGCCGTAGACGAAGGCGTCCGAGCCCAGCTCCTCGACGACGGTCACCTTCACCGGCAGTCCACCTTCCTCGGCGCCGACGATGCGCCACGCCTCGGGGCGCACGCCCACCACCACGTCGCCCTTCATCCGCTTCGAGGCGGTCTCGTCGACCGGGACGAGGTAGTTGCCGATCTTGGCCTGCCCGTTGGCCGCGGTCGCGGAGAGCAGGTTCATCTGGGGTGAGCCGATGAAGCCGGCGACGAACAGGTTGACGGGCCGGTCGTAGAGGTTGAGCGGCGTGTCGACCTGCTGGAGGTAGCCGTCCTTCATCACCGCGACGCGGTCGCCCATGGTCATGGCCTCGACCTGGTCGTGGGTGACGTAGACGGTGGTGACGCCGAGGTCCTGCTGGAGCTTGGCGATGTCGGTGCGGGTCTGCACGCGCATCTTCGCGTCGAGGTTCGACAGCGGCTCGTCCATGCAGAACACCTGCGGCTTGCGGACGATGGCCCGCCCCATCGCCACCCGCTGGCGCTGACCACCGGAGAGGGCCTTGGGCTTGCGCTCGAGGTACTCGGTGAGGTTGAGGATCCGGGCCGCCTCGGCCACCCGCTCCTTGCGCTCGGCCTCCGGCATCTTCGCCATCTTCAGCGAGAAGGCCATGTTGTCGGCCACCGTCATGTGCGGGTACAGCGCGTAGTTCTGGAACACCATCGCGATGTCGCGGTCCTTGGGCGGCAGCTTGGTGACGTCCTTGTCGCCGATCATGATCTTGCCGTCGTTGACCTCCTCGAGGCCGGCAAGCATCCGTAGGGTGGTCGACTTGCCGCATCCCGAGGGGCCGACGAGCACCATGAACTCGCCGTCCTTGATCTCCAGGTCGATGCCCGGAACCGCTGGTTTGTCCATGCCGGGATACCAGCGCTGGGCCTTCTGGAAACTCACTGTTGCCATGACATCCATCTCCTCACCGGCAGGAACGTGCCGGACGATCCGTTGTAAGTGACGCTGCTCACACTACGGGGGTCCCGTCTGCGGGCAGCAATGCGAGGCCCCTGCCGTCGGCCCGCCACCCCACACGGACCGGGTCGATCAGCCCGCCGACGAAGCGTCCGTCGGCGTCGCCATTGCGGAAGGCCATCAGGTAGGACACGCCGTGGTGGTGGGCGATCCGGCCCACGTAGAGCCGCTCGTCGGCCAGCCGAACCGCCGCCGCGACGTCGACCGGTGATCCCGGACCCGCCACCGGTACAGACCAGATCCCTCCGGCCCCGTCCGGAGCTCCGGGCATCTCCGCGGACAGGCAGGAGAAGACCAGGGCCCACCGCCCCTCGACCAGGACGACCGAGATGACCTCCTGCCACTCGAAGCGTCCCGTCGGGGCACTCAGGGGCGGTCGCACCTGCCAGGTGTGCAGGTCCTCGGAGACGGCGTGGCCCACCACGCCGCACCCGGGAGCGCCTCCGGCGTCACGGGCGGTGAGGTACATGTGCCACCGGCCCTCGTCGTCGCGGACCACCCACGGGTCCCGCCAGGACTCGTCGGGCCAGTCCGGTCCGAGGGTCTGGTACCACGACGGCGCGGCCCGCAGCGCCAGCTCGGTGCGGTGCCAGGTGGCGAGGTCCGGAGAGACGAGCCGCTCCCACCCGTTGCACCCGCCCGTCGTCGCCACGGGACAGGCCGGTGGTGAACAGCCACCACGCCTCCGGGCCCCGCACGGCGCATCCGGTCCACTGGGCGAGGTCGTCGTACGACGCCGGGGTCGGCAACGGGTCCGGCCACCGCTCCCAGTCCACGAGGTCGGGTGAGACCGCGTGACCGATGCGGGCGTGGCGGTGGCGCAGGTCGGGGTCCCCGAGGGACGAGGGGGCGTGCAGGAAGAAGAGGTGGTGCAGACCGGCCGGATCGTCGTGCACGGTCCAGAAGTCCCAGACGTAGCAGTCCTCGAGGTCGAAGCTCACACCGAGCCGCCGACGTGGAGCACCGGCGGCACCCGGATGACGCCGTGGCTGTCCCACGCGGGGTCCATCAGCACCTCGACCGCGCGGGCACCCATCTCGGCGAACGGCAGTCCCAGCGAGGTCAACCGCGGCCGGAGCCAGCGGGCGAGGTCGGACCCGTCGAAGGAGACCACCGAGACGTCGTCCGGCACCCGCAGCCCCACCTCGGCCAGGGCCTGGTAGGCGCCCATGGCCACCCGGTCGTTGAGGCAGATCAGCCCGCGCGGTGAGGACCGGGTCTCCAGCCACGCCCGCACCGCGTCGTGGGCCGGGGGCACGTCCCACGGGCAGGGGACCACGCCCTCCAACGGGACACCCGCCTCGTCGAGCGCTGCGCGGATCCCCTCCATCCGCTCCCGGCCCGCCGTGGACTCCGGGGTCGGGTCCTCCCCGACCGCGAAAATGCCGTCCGTCAGCCCCACCTCCAGCAGCTGCTCGGCGGCACTCCGTCCGGCGGCAACGTCGTCGACCAGGACCGCCGGCAGGTCGCGCGTGGGGTCGACGCAGTTGAGGGTCACGGTCCGGATGCTGCCGAGCTCCTCGGAGAGCCGGACGGTCGTGGCGGTCACGGTCGTGTACAGCACGCCGTCGACCTGCCGGTCGAGCATCTCCTGCACGAGCAGCTGCTCGAGCTCGGGATTGCCCAGCGTCTCGCCGATCAGCACGACGTGGTCGCTGCGCCGGGCCGCCGCACTGGCGCCGCTGAGCAGGCTGCTGGCGAACGCACCACTGGCCACGAAGTCGGAGATGACGCCGATGGTCTGGGTACTGGAACCCCGCAGGGTCCGCGCACTCCAGTTCGGCCGGTAGCCGAGGTCGTGCATCGCGGCCCGGACACGCTGCTCGGTGGCCGCCGCGATGCGCATCTGCGTGGTGCGCCCGTTGAGGATGTAGGAGGCCGTGGTGACCGAGACACCGGCTCGTTGGGCCACGTCCGTCAGCGTCGCCTTGCGCAACCGCCGCATGTCGGACACCTCCTCACCAGCATCGCGTCCCGTGACCGGATCGTTGCTTGACAGCCCATAGCAGGGGCCAACTAGGCTGCTGATTCGATTCAGCATGTGGTGTGGGTCACACTACGGCCCGGATCAGCCAGGTGTCCAAGCCAACTCCCCGGAGGAGAAGATGATGCGATTCAAGAGGCGAGGACGTTCCTCGCTCGCCGTGGCGGCCGTCTCGGCGCTCGCCGTGACGACGGCTCTGGCCGGCTGCGGCAGCGGCGACAGCGGGTCGGACGACAAGTCCGTGACGATCTGGAGCAGCGTCGACCAGCCCGTCCAGGACGGGCTGAACAAGGTGCTCACCGAGAAGGCCAAGGCCAAGGGCATCACGATCAAGTGGCAGAAGGTCAACAACATCAACCAGCTGATCATGCAGAAGATCCAGGCCAACGACACCCCGACATCGCCTTCATCCCGCAGCCCGGTGTGGTCTCCGACATGGCGCGACGCAACGCCACGATCCCCCTCGACGACGTCGTCGACTGCCAGCCGCACTGAAGGAGAGCATGGTGCCCGGCACGCTGGAGGCCGGCACCATCAACGACAAGCTGCAGGGCCTGCTGGTCTCGATGAACGTCAAGAGCCTGGTGTTCTACCCCAAGAAGGCCTGGGCCAAGGCGGGCTACGAGCCGCCGGCGACGATCGCGGACCTCAACGCGCTCACCGAGAAGATCAAGTCCGACGGCAACACCCCGTGGTGCATGGGCATCGAGTCCGACACCTCGACCGGCTGGCCCGCGACCGACTGGTTCGAGGACCTGATCATGCGCTACGGCGGCCCCGACGAGTACAACCAGTGGGTCAAGAACGAGATCAAGTTCGACTCCCCGCTGGTCAAGGAGGCCGCGGCCGAGTTCGAGAAGCTGATGTTCACCGACGGCAACGTGCTCGGTGGGCGCAAGGCGATCGCCAGCACCAACTTCGGCACCGCCGGCAACCCGATGTTCGACGCGAAGCCCGGCTGCTGGATGTACAAGCAGGGCAGCTTCATCACCGGCTTCTTCCCGGAGAACGTGCTCGCGAACCTCGACGAGGAGGTCGGCGTCTTCGGCTTCCCGCCGCTGGAGGAGGGTGAGAACCCGGTCCTCGGTGGTGGTGACCTCGCGACCCTGCTCGACGAGAGCCAGTCGAGCAAGGACGTCATGGCGATGCTCGCCGAGACCGACATCGGCAACGAGGCGGCCAAGACGAGCTCGTTCATCTCGCCGCACAAGGACTTCGACATGGCGAACTACCCCAACGACCTCACCCGGGACTACGCCAGCGTGGCCTACGACGCGACCGTGTTCCTGTTCGACGGATCCGACCAGATGCCCGGCGAGGTGGGTGCCGGCACCTTCTGGAAGGACATGACCGCCTGGATCAGCGGCCAGCAGGACCTGGACACCGCGCTGAAGAACATCGACAGCAGCTGGCCGCAGTAGGGCCAGGGTCGAGCCGATGAGGTCCGCCGGGGACGCGAGGCTGCTGCTTCGCGCCCCGGCGGGCCCATCCCCGGTCCCGACGTACTCCTCCCACGGAAAGTGACCCGCAGATGAAACTGCTCACTGCGCTCCTGACCATCGCCGCCGGCATCGGGGTGGCGCTGGCGCTGTACTGGGTGCTGAACAAGCTCGCCGAGATGATGCCGTCGAAGTGGGAGGAGCGGCTCAAGCCGATCCTCTTCATCATCCCGGCCTACCTCGCGATCGCGCTCTACCTCATCTACCCCGCGATCATGAGCCTGATCGCGAGCTTCAAGAACGACATCGGGGACGAGTGGGTCGGCTTCAAGAACTACACCAACCTGCTGTCGTCCAGCGCCTTCCAGAACACGCTGTTCAACACGCTGCTGTGGATCATCCTGGTGCCGGCGGCGACCGTCGTGCTGGGTCTCGCGGTGGCCACGCTGGCAGACCGGCTCAAGCCGACCGCCGAGAAGCTGAGCAAGACGATCATCTTCATGCCGATGGCGATCAGCGCCGTCGGTGCCGCCACCGTGTGGCGGTTCATCTACGCCGCCGCCCCAGAGGGTCAGCCGCAGATCGGCCTGCTCAACGCCATCTGGACCGGGATCGGCTTCGAACCCGTCGCCTGGCTCCAGCAGAGCGACTTCCGGGTCAACAGCATCCTGCTGATGGTGGTGCTGCTCTGGGCCCAGGTCGGCTTCTCGATGGTGCTGCTCTCGGCTGCCGTCAAGGGGGTCCCCGAGGACACCCTCGAGGCTGCCCGCATCGACGGCGCCGGCGAGCGCTCGATCTTCTTCCGGGTGGTCGTGCCCCAGATCAAGGGCTCGATCATCACGGTGTTCATCACCGTGACGATCGCGGTCATGAAGATCTTCGACATCGTCTACGTGATGACCAACGGCAACTTCAACACCAACGTCATCGGCAACGAGTTCTTCAACCAGCTGGCCACGAACTTCAACAACGGCGCCGCGGCGGCCGTGGTGGTCATGCTGATGATCGCGGTCATCCCGATCATGATCTACCAAGTCCGGCACTTCAGGAGAGAGGAGGCCGGGCTGTGAGCGGAGCAACCGGCACCGTGGCGGCCGCGACACCGACCGCCGCACAGCGCAAGAAGGTCTCGAAGTCGGACCCCAACCCCTCCAAGGCCGGCTGGCTGACCCGGCTCGCCCTCGTCGTCATCTGCGCGGCGTGGCTGCTGCCCACGGTGGGCACGCTGATCACCTCGTTCCGACCGCTCGACGACTCCAACCGCAGCGGCTGGTGGACCTTCCTCGGCGGGCTGGACAACCTGACGTTGAACAACTACCGGCAGGCGATCGACCAGTCCCAGTTCGGCTCGGCACTGATCAACAGCTTCGCGATCACGCTGCCGGCCACGTTCATCCCCATCCTGATCGCGGCCTTCGCGGCCTACGCGTTCACCTTCATGCACTTCTGGGGACGCGACTTCCTGTTCCTGAGCATCGTGGCGATGCTGGTCGTGCCCAACTACGTGGCGTTCGTGCCGATCCAGAAGATCTACGGCACGCTGGGCATGAACGGCACGTTCTACGCCGCGTGGCTCGCGCACATCGGGTTCGGCATGTCCCTGGCCATCTACATCCTGCGCAACTACATGGCCACACTGCCGAAGACCATCATCGAGTCGGCCAAGATCGACGGTGCCAGCCACTTCCAGACCTTCTACCGGCTGGTGCTGCCGATGTCGGTCCCGGCGCTGGCGGCGTTCGCGATCTTCCAGTTCCTGTGGGTGTGGAACGACCTGCTGGTCGCGCTGGTCTTCGTCGGCCCCGGTGAGAACCAGCCGGTGACGATCGCTCTGGCGCAGCTGCGCGGGCAGGTGGGCCAGGGGTGGAACCTCACCACGGCCGGCACACTGATCTCGATCGTCGTCCCGGTGACGGTGTTCTTGATCCTGCAGCGCTACTTCGTTCGCGGGCTCACGGCCGGCGCGGTCAAGGGCTGATCCCAGGCGTGCTCTTCCCCCGAGTCCCCGGGGCGACGAGCATCGAGCTGGCTCGCGAGGACGACGGGTTCCCCGTCGTCCTCGCGACCGGCCTGCTCGGTGCCGACGCGTCCGGAGTCCCACTGCTGCCGGCCGGTCCCGGGCTCCCGCTGCTCGGGGAGCACGCCCGCGGCCGGTTCACCCGACCGCACCTGCGCGGGCAGCGCTCCGGGGGCCGCGACTGGTCGACGAGGTTCACCTGCGAGTCACTGGGCGTCGACGAGCAGGGTGTGCTGCACGTCGAGCTCGTCGACGAGACCGCGGAGCTCACCGTGCACACCGAGGCTGCGTCGCTGCCCGGCGGTGCCCTGCGGATCCGGCACACGCTGACCAACCTCGGTGCCGACGACTACGAGCTCGAGGGTCTCGAGGTGGTGGTGCCGGTCGCCGACCACCTCACCGAGGTCCTGGACTTCACCGGCCGGCACGAGCACGAACGGGCTCCGCAACGCCATCGCGTGACCGACGGGCTGTGGCTGCGTGAGTCCCGCACGGGTCGGCCCGGCCTGGGCGCGGCGACGATGGCGGTCCTGGGCACGCCGGGCTTCTCCACGACCACGGGCGAGGTCCTGGGCGTGCACGTCGCGTGGAGCGGCAACGCCGTGCTGCGCGTCGAGCGGGACCCGGCCACCGGGACCACGGTCGGCGGCGGCGAGCTGCTGCTGTCCGGCGAGGGCCGGCTCGCCAGCGGCGACAGCTACCGCACGCCGTGGGTCCACGTGGTCGCCGCGGACGACGGTCTCGACGGACTGGCCGCGGCCATGCACGCGCACCAGCGCAGCCTGGCCGCCCATCCCTCCAGGCAACCGGTCGTGCTCAACGTCTGGGAGGCGGTCTACTTCGACCACGACCTCCCACGCCTGACCGCTATCGCCGACCGCGCGGCCCGGATCGGCGTGGAGCGCTTCGTGCTCGACGACGGCTGGTTCATGGCCCGGCGCGATGACACCGTCGGCCTCGGCGACTGGCGCGTCGACCCCGCCGTGTGGCCCGAGGGACTCGGCCCTCTCGTGGACCACGTCCGCGGACTGGGGCTGGAGTTCGGCCTGTGGATCGAGCCGGAGATGGTCAACCCCGACTCCGACCTCTACCGCGAGCACCCGGACTGGATCCTGGCCACGGGTGGGCGCACTCCCCTGCTGCACCGCAACCAGCTGGTGCTCGACCTGTCCCGCGAGGAGGTGCGCCGGCACGTGTTCGCCCAGATCAGTGCGGTGCTCTCGGCGTACCCGATCGACGCGGTGAAGTGGGACCACAACCGCGACCTGCTCGAGGCCGGCAGCCACGTGCTGGACGGCGCGGCCGCGGTCCACCGGCAGACGCTGGGCTTCTACGCACTGCTGGACGACCTGCGAGCGGCCCACCCGGGCATCGACTGGGAGTCCTGCGCCTCGGGTGGGGGCCGGATCGACCTGGGCGTGCTCGAGCGCGTGCAGCGGGTGTGGACCTCGGACATGACCGACGCGCTGGCCCGGCAGCGGATCCAGCGCTGGACCACCCAGCTCGTCGCGCCGGAGTACGTCGGGGCGCACGTCTCCGCTCCCACCTCGCACACCACCGGACGGACGCTGACCCTGGACTTCCGGGCGGCGACCGCGCTGTTCGGGGCCTTCGGCATCGAGTGGGACCTGACCGAGGCCACCGAGGACGACCTCGAGCGCCTGGCCGACTGGGTCGCCCGCTTCCGGCGGTTCCGGCCCCTGCTGCACACGGGCCGGGTGGTCCGGCCGGACTCCCCCGACCCGACCGTGCTGCTGCACGGCGTGGTCGCCTCCGATCGCAGCGAGGCCCTGGTCGCCCACGTCCAGCTCGACGAGCCGTCGCACAACCGCGGCGTCTTCGTCCGGGTGCCGGGGCTCGAGCCCGACGCGACCTACGACCTGGCCTGGGAGGGCCCGGTCGAGCACCGCCTGGTGAGCATGTCCTCCCCGCTCCCCGAGCACGGCCCCACCGACGGCGTACCGGTCACCGGCCGGTCCCTCGCCACCCGCGGCTACTGGATCCCCCGCCGCAAGCCCGAGACCGCCACCCTCGTCCACCTGCGCCGCACCTGACCCCCGGACGTCATACGAAGTGGCTGCCCCGACGACCAGCTCGTATGACGTCCCGCGCGACGTCATACGAAGTGGCTGTCAGGGCGACCAGTTCGTATGACGTCCTGGGACCTCGCGCGGGCCAGACGGTGCTCGCGCTGACCTCGCCGGGAGCCAGACCCGCGGCGAGGAGCGCGCTCAGGCAGCGTCGGGGCCGGAGAGGGGGCATCCGGCCGCCCGCAGGGCCGCCTCGACCTGGGCGAAGAACTCCTCGGGACAGACCCGGAGCCCGAGCACCGGGAGCCGCAGCACCGTGTCGCCCTCGAGCGCCACGGAGTTCTGACGCAGGGCGTCTCCGACCACGTTCTCCACCCAGGAGTGCTGGATGCCGTCGACCTCCAGCACCAGCTTCCAGCTGGCCCAGCGGAAGTCCAGGTAGTACGTCCCGGTGCGGGTACGCCGCAGCACCTGCCGGTCGGGTTCGGGCAGCCCGCGGCGCCGGAGCCCGCGGAGGAAGTCGAGCTCGCCCAGCGAACGCACCCCACCGAGGAGGTCCAGCAGGACCGCGTGCAGCAGGATCCGGCGACGGTCACGACGGATCCGCAGGGCCTCGAGGCTGAGCTCCTCGGCGGTGACCAGGCGCTGCTGGACCGCCATGGTCAGCAGCAGCGCTGCCTGACGGTCACTCCTCGCCCAGAGCGCGGCCCGGATCGCCGCCACCTCGACCCGCGTGCGCGGCAGGCCCCCGCCCTGCCGGTCCTCGGGCGCCCACCTGCGTGTCTGCCGGATGTCCACCGACGTACGCCGATGCCGGATGCGCGCTCCCCGCGGCACCGAGACGCGGATGCGATCGGGCTCGAAGTGCTCCAACCCGGCCTCCACCAGCGCCGAGGCGCCGTCGAGCAGCGCGCGCGGTCCGCCCTCGAGGACTGCTGCCCACAAGGTCGCCTCCCTGGTCAGCGGCCCGGTGTGGGTGAGCACGCAGTGCGCGCCGACCCGTCGCCACCGGCGGGCCCTGACCTGCGCCCGCACCTCGCCTCGGCTGAACCCACGACGGTAGAGCTGGGTCCGCGAGACCACTCCTGCCTGGTCGACCGCGAGCTGCTCGACCTGGGCGCGGCGTCCGGGCGCATCCTGCGCACTGGTGTGCTCCATGACCGGGCAGCGTGCCGCGACGTCGCGGCCCCGTCGGACCCGTCGGCGCCGCCTGTGGACGACCCCGCCCCTCGCCCACCTGTGGACGATCCGCGAACGCGCCCCGCACACCCGCGGACGTCATACGAGGTGGTCGCCCCCACGACCAGGTCGTATGACGTCCCGCGCGACGTCATACGAAGTGGCTGCCCGGACGACCAGGTCGTATGACGTCCCGCGGCGAGCGTCAGCGGGACAGCCGGCGCCAGCGGGTGGACTCGCCGGGCATCGGCTTGCGGCGCACGGTGACCCCGCCCATCACGGCCAGTCCGGTCACCCGGACGACCGGGAGAGTCGGGACCGAGCTGGGGCTCGACCTTGTCGCGTCCCTGGTCGAAAGCGCCCATGACACCGACCCCGTCGACCACGACCCGCGTGTGCGCGTTGACGTAGACGTCGATGCCGCCCCAGAAGGCGAACGCGCGGATCACGGTCTCCGGCGCGGTGAGCCGCGCGGAGCGGAGGTCGATGTCGACCCCGCCCATGATCGCGACCGCGGTGTGCGCGTGGCCGACCTCCCACACCCCGGTGCGGCTGACCCCGCCCATGATCGCCAGCGAGGTGTCGTACCGCGTTGCGGCTCCTGTCGGCATCACCGGCGCCGGGGCGTGCGGCTGGCCCGCGACGGGCAGGTCGGCGGTCAGCGGCACCAGGTCGGCGTACGTCTTGGCCGCGTACGCCGCCTCGAGCCGCTCCTCGAGCTCCTCGATGTCGAGCCGGCCCTCGCCGGCCGCCTCGCGGAGGAGCTCGCCGACGCGGTGCCGGTCGGCGTCGGAGACCCGCAACCGGGAACGGTCGCCGTAGCCCTCCAGCTCGCTGCCCATGTCAGACAGGTTAGTGGCGCGTGCCTCGGGTACCGACAGGGTCCTGCGTCATACGGTGTCGTCGCACCGAGACGACCGGCCGAGCACGAGGAGCACGATGACCGAGTACGTCGAGGTGGCGCGCGCGGAATCCGAACGCGGTGAGGTGGTGCTCCGCCGCCGCGTCGAGGAGCGTGGCGCCGACGCGCTCGAGCTGCGGGTCAACGGGGTGTTCGTGATGGACACCCGCGAGACCGGCTCGGAGACCGAGATGGCCGCGGCCGCGCTGGAGCTCGTCGAGAACCCCCGACGGGTCGTGGTCGGCGGTCTCGGGCTCGGCTTCACCACCCAGCGGGTGCTGGCGGACTCGCGGGTGGAGGAGGTGCGGGTCGTGGAGATCGAGGCCTCGCTGATCGACTGGATGCGCGACGGCACGATCCCCCACGGGCCGGCGCTCCTGGCCGACAAGCGGCTGCGGCTCGTCGACGCCGACATCGTGACCGCGGTGACCGAGGCGATGTCCACCTACGACCTGGTGCTGCTCGACGTGGACAACGGTCCCGGGCAGCTGGTGCACCAGCCGAACGCCGCCGTCTACGAGCGCGAGTTCCTCCAGGCGACGCGCGCGATCATCGATCCCGGGGGTGCGCTGGTGGTCTGGTCGGCCGCACCGTCTCCCGACCTCGTCGCCGCCCTGGAGGACGTCTTCGGCAACTGCACCGAGCACCGGTACGACGTGCTGCTGCAGGAGCGCCCCGAGCAGTATCTGCTCTACCTCGCCCACCGGTGACCCGACCGTCCAAGGATCCTGCAAGGTCGGCTTGGCAGGGTGAC
The DNA here is from genome assembly GCA_963815595.1 of uncultured Actinomycetota bacterium. Lineage (GTDB taxonomy): Bacteria > Actinomycetota > Actinomycetes > Propionibacteriales > Nocardioidaceae > Marmoricola. The sequence goes on from CAWFHA010000008.1 coordinate 51,763, forward strand.
GGGCGTCGATGCGGACCTCGAGGGGTCGCGCCTCGGCGCCGCCTCACCTACCTCCTCGAGGGAGCAGACCATGCGCAACGACCACCGGACCGCAGCGAGGAAGCCGGCGCGTCGTGCGCTGGTCGCCACGCTCGGCATCAGCCTGGGCGTCGGGACCCTCCTGCTGGGTCCCGCAGCCTCTGCCGCAGTTCCCGCCTTCCCCGACAACATCGTCGTCTTCCCCGACCGCGACTTCGTCTCGGTCGAGGGGTACTCCGCCCACGCGGGTGAGACCGCGCTCGTGGAGGTGACCCGCCCGGGGCAGGGCGTCATCGGCTCCGCACGGGCCGAGGTCTCCGGCACCGACGTCGCCTTCGAGATCAACCACCCCGGCGGGTACTGCTGGGGCGCCGGCACCGCGCACCAGGTCACGCCGGACATCCGGGCCGGCGACGTGGTGCGGGTCACCTTCCCCGACGGCTCCAACGAGGAGACCCGGACGTCGTCGGCGACGGTGATCTCGGACATGACCCGCGTGGACACCGTGATCACCGTGCACGGCACCTTCGGCGACGACGTGATCCCGACCCAGATGGAGCAGCGGATCATCAACCCCGACCTGGTCGACGTCATCGGCAAGCGCGACGTGCGGGCCCTGCCCGGACCGCTCGTCCCGGCGCCCAGGGGTGGCTACAGCTCCGGCATGACCGTCGACGCGGACCTCGGGACGTTCACCGCGACCTACGAGTTCGACACGCTCGAGGGGGCCACCACGGCCGCAGCGGCGGATCTCGGGGAGCGCGCGATGAGCTGGCAGGTCGAGGACGCCGACGGCAACCGCCAGGGCCTGACGATCGCGGAGTTCGGTGAGCTCGGCGGACCGGGCATGGGCGGGTGCCCCGCAGGACCGGCCGACCAGGCTGCTCCTGTCGGCACCGCGAGCGCGCAGCGCTCCGGGGACCGGGCGGTCGTCAAGTGGTCGGCAGCCACCCCGCAGCCCGGTGCCGACGCGGTCACCGGATACAGCATCGAGGCGATCGGCACCACCGGCGCCAACGGCGAGGCGCCGGTCCTCGGGCTGCGCACCGGCCCCGGTGCCACGCAGACGACCCTCACCGGGTTGGACCCGGCCGCCGACTACACCTTCGAGGTGCGCTCGCTCTCGGGAGCCAAGGCGAGCGTCCCGTTCACGATGTCCAGGCCCACCAACCCCGACACCACCCAGCCGACGCTGACGCTCTCACCACCGCCGAGCGAGGACGGCTCCACGGTCCTGGCCGACGAGGTGGCCGTCGACAGCAACGGACAGGTCTGGTTCACCACCGACGGGACGCCCGTCGTCAGCGGCGGCCTGCCCTCGGACAGCGCGCAGTTCTACACCGGACCGATCCCGATCACCGGGCCCACCGACCTGAGGGTGGTCTCGTTCGACGCTGTGGGCAACATGCAGGGCCCGGTCCAGGGTCAGTACGACGTGACTCCGCCGCCCGCGGCGCCCGCGGCACCCACCGGCCTGGTGTCCACGTCCAAGGGACAGGACCGGGTGGCCCTCGCCTGGGACGACGCCGGTCCGACGGTCAGCGGCTGGCAGGTCACGGTGTACGACGCCACCGGGCAGACCCCGCTGGCGAGCCAGCCACCGGTGACCACCGTGCCGCGGCAGACCGTCACGGGCCTGCGGCCCGGCACCGGCTACCAGTTCGCGGTCCGGGCCAAGGGTCCGGGTGGGACGAGCCCGGAGTCGGCACGGATCACCGTCACGACCGACGCGGCCACCGACCAGGTCACGATCTCGTCCGGACGGTGGAAGAGCACCGAGTTCCGGGTCGTCGGCACCGGAACGCTCATCGGCGCCTCGATCCAGCTCCACCAGGTCAAGACCGACGGCACCCCGGGAGCTGCCATCGCCGGCGCCGTCGCTCCGGTCGTGGCCGGTGCCGTGCCGGGGGTCGGGGACTGGGAGGTCCGGCTGCGCAACGGCGCCACCCCGCCGAACCCGGGGCGGGTCATCGCGGTCTCCAACGGTGGCGGCCAGTCGGCCCCGTTCACCCTGAGGTGACGGATCGGTCACCTGATCGTGACGATCGGCGTCCTCGTCTCGCTGCTGCTCACCACCCCACCGGCGTACGCCGACTCCACCTGGAGCGGACCTCGCCGGCGACGGAGATGTGGGTGGTGGACTCCGGCGCCCGCACCTGGACCGCGAGCCGCCGCCGGGACTACGCCAACGACCTGGGCGACTCCCGCACGCTCGTGGGCGTGACCGCGTCGGTGAACCGCAGCAGGGGCGACCAGGACGTGGCCGAGTGGACGCCGCCGATCAACGACTGCCGCTACATCCAGGACTGGGTGGCTGCCAAGATCAGGTGGAGCCTGAGCCAGGACAGCGCGGAGAAGTCGGCGTTGCAGAGCATCGCGGGCGGTCGCACGAACTCGACGATCACGGTGACGACCAAGAGCTGACGCCCTGCTCAGCCCAGGGTGAGGACCACCTTGACGTCGTCGTCCTCGGCTGAGAACGCCTCCTCGAAGCGATCCAGCGGCACGCGCCGGCTGATCAGCCGCTCGAGCCAGTCGCGGTCGGCTGCGGCCAGGGCGTCGGCGGCCAGGTGGTAGTGCCGCAGGTTCGCGTTCACCGAGCCCAGCAGTGCGTCGTTCTGCAGGACCACCTCGCGGTTGAGGGCGCCGGCGTCGATCCGCAGCGGGTGACCGCCGCTGGAGACCCCGGTCAGGCACACGATGCCGTAGGAGTCGGTGCCGCGCAGCGCACCGACCACGACCTCTCCGACTCCGGTGGCCTCGATCACCAGGTCGGGCCGCACCGTGCCGGTCACCGCGTCGATGTCGTCGTGGTGGTAGGTGGCGCCGAGGTCGGCGACCAGCCCGGGCTTGGGGCCGTCGCTCACCTGGTCGAGCACGTGGACGTCGAGCCCGCGCTGTCGTCCCAGGAGCGCCGCCAGCAGGCCGATCGGCCCGGCACCGGTGACGAGCACGCTGGCCGGCTCGAACCAAGCGCGACGCCCCACCCGCTCGACCTGCTCCCACGCCTTGGCCACCACCGTCGTCGGCTCCATCAGCATCCCCACCGACTCCAGCGCCGGGTCCAGCCGCACGGCGTAGTCGACCTCCACGGACCATTGCTCGCTGCCGTAGCCGTCGATCTGCTTGATGCCGCGCTCGGTGTAGCGCCCGTTGCGGCACATGTCGAACTCCCCCTGCGCGCACGCCCCGCAGGGCACGGGGTCGGGCCGGCGCACGACGCCCACCACCAGGTCGCCGGTGCTGAACCCGCTGTCCGCGGGGGCCGTCCGGACCCGGCCCAACGACTCGTGGCCGAGCACCAGCCGCTCCCGGCCGTCCGGCGCCCAGCCGTAGTCGCCGGCGGCGATCTCCTTGTCGGTGCCGCACACCCCGATGGCGAGCCCGTCCACGAGCAGCGTGTCCGGTGCCGGGTCGGGATCTGGGACGTCGGTCACGGCGAGGGTGTTCGCCCGGTTCGGGACGATGGTCAATGCGCGCACACTCCCAGCGTGCCCGGCCGTCCTCCCGCGGCCAAGCGTGCCCGGCGGGATTTCGTGGAAGGCCTCATCCACCGCCAGGGGGAGGCATGACGCAACCCAACCGGTAGCGTCACTGCCATGAGCACCGAGAACAACCCGACCCGTACCGAGCACGACAGCATGGGGGAGATCGAGGTGCCCAAGGACGCCCTCTGGCGCGCCCAGACCCAGCGGGCCGTGGAGAACTTCCCGATCAGCGGCACCACGCTCGAGCCGTCGCACATCGTCGCCATCGCCCGGGTCAAGAAGGCCGCGGCACGGATCAACGCCGAGCTCGGCATCATCGACGACAAGCAGGCGCAGGCGATCAGCGCCGCGGCCGACGAGATCATCGATGGGCGTCACCACGCCGAGTTCCCCATCGACGTCTTCCAGACCGGGTCGGGGACCAGCTCCAACATGAACATGAACGAGGTCCTGGCCTCCCTCGCCTCGACCACCGGCGTCGAGTGCCACCCCAACGACCACGTCAACGCGAGCCAGTCGAGCAACGACACCTTCCCCACGTCGATCCACGTCGCGGCGGTCGAGGCGACCACCCGCGACCTGGTCCCGGCGCTGGAGCACCTCGCGCAGGCGCTCGAGACCAAGGCCGAGGAGTTCCAGGACGTCGTCAAGTCCGGTCGCACCCACCTGATGGACGCCACCCCGGTGATGCTCGGCCAGGAGTTCGGCGGCTACGCCACGATCGTGCGCCTCGGCATCGAGCGGCTCCAGGCCTCGCTGCCCCGCGTCGCCGAGCTGCCCCTGGGCGGTACGGCGGTGGGCACCGGCATCAACACCCCCGACGGGTTCGCCGAGCGGGTGATCGCCGACCTCGCGGCCGAGACCGACCTCCCGTTCACCGAGGCCCGCAACCACTTCGAGGCCCAGGGCGGGCAGGACGCCCTCGTCGAGCTCTCCGGTCAGCTGCGCACCATCGCCGTCGGGGTGACCAAGATCTGCAACGACCTGCGCTGGATGTCCTCGGGGCCGACGACCGGGCTGGCCGAGATCCGCCTGCCCGACCTGCAGCCCGGGTCGAGCATCATGCCCGGCAAGGTCAACCCGGTGCTGCCGGAGGCGACGCTGATGGTCTGCGCGCAGGTCATCGGCAACGACGCCACCGTCGCGCACGCCGGCGCCAGCGGCAGCTTCGAGCTCAACGTGATGCTGCCGGTGATGGCGCGCAACCTGCTCGAGTCGATCCGGCTGCTCGCCCGGGTCTCACCGTTGCTCGCGGACCGCTGCGTCGCCGGCATCGAGCCGAACACGGAGCGGATGCTCACCTACGCCGAGTCCTCACCCTCGGTGGTGACCCCGCTGAACAAGTACATCGGCTACGAGGAGGCCGCCAAGGTGGCCAAGGCGGCGCTCAAGGAGGGCCGCACCATCCGCGAGCAGGTGCTGGAGATGGGGTACGTCGAGCGCGGCGACCTCACCGAGGAGCAGCTCGACGCCGCCCTCGACGTCCGCTCGATGACCCGTCCCGGGCGCTGACCGGGGCTGACCTCGCTACCGTGCGGGGGTGAGCGCGCATCGACCCAGCACCGTCATCGTCACGATGGCGGCATTGTGCGTGGGAGTGGTGCTCGTGCTGGCCGCCGCCACCGGTCCGACCGGCCTGGTCCAGGACTCCGGCCGGGACGGCTCGGCCACGCAACCGACCCTCGACGCCGACAGCCCGGCCGACGACGGGCGCAGTGACGACGTTCCCCAGTCCGTGGAACACAGCGACGAGGACCCAGCCGCGCTCGGCGGATGGGTCCGCGACGTGCTCTCGGTCGTGCTGCTGGTGCTGCTCCTGTGGGTCACCGCGGGGGTGGTGCGCTACGTCGCCCACCGGGTCGCACGCGACCTGCCGCTCGAGCAGCTCGTGCTCGACCTCGAGCCGCTGCCGGACGTGGAGACGGCCCGGGAGGCAGTACGGCGCGGGGGCCGGCGCTACGACGAGGTCCTGGCTGCGAGCGAGGTGCGCAACGGGATCGTGGCGTGCTGGGTGCTGCTCGAGGAGACCGCCACCGCCGTCGGACTGGCCCGTGGGCCCGCGGAGACCGCCACCGAGTTCGTGGTCCGGTTCCTCCACCTCCTCGACGTCGACCCGCGCCCGGTCGCCACGCTGGCCGCCCTGTACCACGAGGCCAGGTTCTCCACCCACACCATGCCCGCCGACGCGCGGACCCGGGCCCAGGAGGCGTTGGACGAGGTACGCGCCGAGGTCGTCCGGAGCCCGGCACCATGACCCGCCCACCCTGGGTGGGTCACGCCGCGGCGACGCTGGTGGCGGCGGCCGTGGCCAACGTGATCCTCACCGCGATCGGTGTCGCCCACGACACAGCGCTGGTCACCCTGCTGACCGCGGCAGTGGTGGCGGTGGGCGCCCTGCTGCTGCGGTTGGTCGAGACCGCACCCTCGCCGTCGTGGACCGTGGTCCGTCAGGATGCCGCCCCAGACCCCGGCGAGGACACCCGCACCGCGATGTTCCGCCACCTGATCGAGGTGCACGAGACCTCCCGCAACCACAACGACACGATCCTCTGGCAGCTGCGCGACCTGGCCGACCGCCGGGTGCGTCAGGTGCACGGCTTCCGACCGGCAGACGACCCCGCCCGCGCCGCGGACCTCGTCGGTCCCCTGCTGGCCGACCTGCTGTCGCGCGACCCGCGGAGGCGGTACCGTCCCGACCACCACTACCCGCGGTACACGCCGGCCCAGCTCGGGGACGCCGTGCGCAGGATCGAGGAGCTGTGAGCGAGTCCCCCCTCCACCAGGCCAGCGACCGGGCCGGTGACGTGCTCACCCGGGTCTCCTCGGTGGTGATCGGCAAGAGCGAGGCGCTGCGCCTCGTGCTGGCCGGCATCCTGGCCGGTGGCCACGTGCTGCTCGAGGACTTCCCCGGGCTGGGCAAGACACTGGCCGCCCGCTCCTTCGCCCAGACGCTGGGCATCGAGTTCACCCGCGCCCAGTTCACCCCCGACCTGCTACCGGCCGACCTCACGGGTTCGTTCATCTACAACCAGCGCAGCGGGGAGTTCGAGTTCCGCGAGGGCCCGCTGTTCACCGGCCTGCTCCTCGCCGACGAGATCAACCGCACGCCGCCCAAGACCCAGGCGGCGCTGCTCGAGGCGATGCAGGAGCGTCAGGTCACCGTGGAGGGGCGCACGTTCCCGCTCGCCGCCCCGTTCCACGTGCTCGCCACGGCCAACCCCGTCGAGTACGAAGGCACCTACCCGCTCCCGGAGGCGCAGCTGGACCGGTTCCTGCTCCGGGTCGGCTTCGGCTACCCGACCCCCGGGGAGGAGTACGACGTGCTCCGCAGCCGGATCGCCCGGCAGCGCGAGGACGTGACGCTCGCCCCGGTGACCGATGCCGCCGGCCTGCTCGAGATGCAGGAGGCGGTGGAGCAGGTCGAGGTCGACGCCAGCGTCACCGAGTACTGCGTCGCGCTGGCCTCGGCGAGCCGGCAGCACCGCGACGTGCTGATCGGCGCCTCGCCTCGCGGGTCGCTGGGACTCCTGCTGTGCGCCCGGGCTCTCGCCCTGATCGCCGGCCGGGACTTCGTGCTGCCCGAGGACGTCAAGCAGGTGGCCCCGGCGGTGCTCGTCCACCGGATCACGGTCAAGCCCGAGCTCTGGATGTCCGACGTGTCCGGGACCACGGTGGTCGCGGAGCTGTTGTCCAGCGTGCCCACCCCGGCCGCTCGCGAGCCCACACTGAGGACGGCACGGACGTGACCGAGTGGCGGCCCACCGCTGCGTTGGTCCGCGCAACCGCGACGGGTGCCCTGGTCGCCCTCGCCGCACTGGCCCTGGGCCGGCCCGACCTGCTCGTCCTGGCGACACCGTTCGCCGTGCTCGGCCTCGTCGGTCTGCGGCAGGCTCCCCACCGAGCGGTGCACCCGGAGGTCCGGCTCGCGGACCGGTGGCTCCACGAGGGACAGAGCACCCGGCTCGTCGTCCGGGTGGAGGAGGCACAGGGCCTCGACCACGTGACCCTCACCCACAGTGCCCCGGCCTACGTGGCGGTACAGCCGCCGCAGGGTGTGCTGACGGCCACCCCGCACCCCGGGCAGCCCACCGAGCTGACGCTGGTGGTCAGCCCACGCCGCTGGGGACAGCGCAGCACCGGCAGCCTCAGGCTCACCGCCACCAGCTCGTGGGGCGGGTTCCGGTGGGGCCCCCACCCCCTGGGTGAGCAGGTGCTGGTCGCCCTGCCCGAGACGACACCCTTCGTCTCGGCCGAGACCCCGCACCCGGTCGGTCTGGTCGGCCAGAACCGGTCGAACCGTGCCGGTGCGGGCACGGAGTTCTTCTCCATCCGCCCCTTCCAGCCCGGGGACCGGTTGCGCCGGATCGACTGGCGTACGACGCTGCGCACCGGCCGCGTGCACGCCGTCGGTTGGAGCGCCCAGCAGAGCAGCTCGGTGCTGATCCTGCTCGACGCCACCAGCGACGTCGGCGCCAGCGGGGGTCTCGACGGCGAGTCGAGCACCCTCGACGTGGCTGTGCGGGCGGCCAGCGCCCTGGCCGCGCACCACCTGCGCGTCGGCGACCGGGTGGGGCTGCGGGTGCTCGGGCGGCGTCCCCACGTGCTCGGTCCGGGGTCGGGACTGCACCACCAGCGCCGGCTCCAGGAGATGCTCGCGCTGGTGGAGCGAGGCTGGCCGGACCTCGTCTCCGCACGCCGGCTGCGGCTCCGCGTCGACGCCGGCACGGTGGTCCTGGTGCTCTCCCCGGTGCTCACGCCCGAGGTCACCACGCTGATGGTCAACCTCGTGCGTCAGGGCCTCGTCGTGGTGGTCGTCGACACCCTGGCGTCGACGGCGCGGCCCGCGAACGCGGCGGACAGATCGTCGGCTGCCCACCTGGCGTGGCGGATGCGCTTGGTGGAACGACGGATCCAGATCACCGAGGTCTCCCGGCTCGGCATCCCGGTCGTCGACTGGCGCGGGCCGGGCACGCTCGACGAGGTGCTGCGTCAGCTCGCCCGGCGGGCGCGGGTCCCCCGGGAGGTCTTCCGGTGAGCGCCGCGGACCGTCCGCGCCGCCGGGTGTACCCGGGGCTCGACCAGCTGGTGCTGCGCGGTCTCGTCGTGGTCGGCACGTTGACCGCCGTCGTCGCCGCCCAGTCCGCGGGAGCCCGCCCGGGCGCGCTGCTGCAGTGGTCGCTGGTCGCCTTGTCGCTCGGTACCGCGGCACGACCTGAGTCCCGGGTCGGGACCGTGCTGCTCCTGCTCATGGCCTACACCTGGCTGCTGGCGCCACCGGACCGGTCTCCGCTGGTGCTGGTCGCCGCCGGCGGAATGCTGCTCACCCACCTCAGCGCGCTGCTCGCCTCGCAAGGGCCGAGCCGGATGCCCGTCGACCGGGCGCAGGTCGTGCGGTGGGCCGGTCGTTCACTGTGGCTGGGACTGGCGACCGCGGGCGTCTGGGCGCTGGGACTGCTGGCGACGGGCCTGCCCGGTCACCCGGTGGTCTACGGCGTGGGCCTGGTCGTGCTCACCGGGCTCGCACTGGGCGCGGCGCGGTGGGTCGACGTACGCCGGACCGTCGCCTAACCCGGGACAGGCGCGACCGGGAGCGGTCAGTACCAGCCGGCGCCCTGCTTGTAGGACCAGGCCGCGCAGGCCGAGCCGTAGCGGTCGCGGATGTAGCCCAGGCCCCAGCGGATCTGGGTCTCGGGGTTGTCCGCCCAGTTGGGCCCGGCCGAGGCCATCTTGGAGCCGGGCAGCGCCTGCGGGATGCCGTACGCCGAGGAGGTGGGGTTGTCGGCGTGCACGTTCCAGCCCGACTCCTGGGTCCAGATGTTGTCCAGGCAGTCGAACTCCGAGGAGGACAGGCCGTACTCCGGCATCAGCGCCTTGGCCAGGGTCTTGGGATCGGCATCGCCCAGGTCCTCCGAGCCGGTCACGGCCTTGCCGGAGGCGTTCGACAGCGCGCGGGCCTTGGTGCGGTCGGTCTCCGGGCGGCGGTCGCCGGTCGAGCGCGACGCGCGCTCCTCACGGTCGGCCAGGTCCTCCTGGGTGAGCGTGGCTGCCGGTGCGGAGGTGCTCAGCGCGGCTGCCGCGCTGTCCGTGGGCAGGGACTGGCTGAGGACACCGGTGGACACGGCGAGGCCGGTCGCGAGAACGGCTGCGCCGGAGACGAGACCGGCGTGGCGCAGGACGCGACGCAGACGCGCCCGCCGGGGCTCGACGGGCGTGCTTCGGTGCTTGGCGACGTGCTTCATGGACAAGGGAACCCAACGGTTGACGACAGGGACGTCAGCCGCACTCGGAATGCACCACGGAGCGGGGCTGGGTGCAGAGCGCAGGGGGAAGAGCCATTACCTTCCCTGATCCGGGAACCGGTTGCAAGTTGAACCAGAACAAACCGGGCGTGAGCCGCGCCACGCGCCGATTTCACATGGTCACATGGTCACGTGCTCCAGCATCTCGGTGACCAGCGCGGCGATCGGAGACCGCTCGGAGCGGGTCAGCGTCACGTGCGCGAACAGCGGGTGCCCCTTGAGCCGGTCGACCACCGCCACCACCCCGTCGTGGCGTCCGACCCGCAGGTTGTCGCGCTGCGCGACGTCGTGGGTCAGCACCACCTTGGAGTTGGCCCCCATCCGGGAGAGCACGGTCAGCAGGACGTTGCGCTCGAGCGACTGGGCCTCGTCGACGATCACGAAGGCGTCGTGCAGCGAGCGGCCGCGGATGTGGGTCAGCGGCAGCACCTCGAGCATGCCGCGGTCGAGGATCTCGTCGACGACGTCGGGGGTGGTGATCGCACCGAGCGTGTCGAAGACCGCCTGGCCCCAGGGCGACATCTTCTCCGACTCGCTGCCGGGCAGGTAGCCGAGCTCCTGGCCGCCCACCGCGAAGAGCGGCCGGAACACCACGACCTTCTTGTGCTGGCGGCGCTCGAGCACGGTCTCCAGTCCCGCGCACAGGGCGAGCGCGGACTTGCCGGTCCCGGCCCGGCCGCCCAGCGAGACGATGCCGACCTCGGGGTCCAGGAGCAGGTCGAGGGCGACCCGCTGCTCGGCGGAGCGTCCGTGGATGCCGAAGGCCTCCCGGTCCCCGCGCACGAGGTGGACGCGCTTGTCCGCCTTGACCCGGCCCAGGGCGCTGCCCCGCTCCGACATGAGCACCAGCCCCGTGTGGCAGGGCAGCTCGCGAGCGTCGTCGAGGTCGATCACCGAGTCGTCGTACAGCTCGTCGAGGTCGAGGCCGGCGACGTCGAGCTCCTGCATCCCGGTCCAGCCGGCGTCGGACTCGTGGATCTGCTCACCGCGGTACTCCTCGGCGTCCAGCCCGACCGCGGAGGCCTTGATCCGCAGCGGCAGGTCCTTGGAGACCAGCGTGACGACGAAGCCCTCGTCGGCCAGGTTGCGGGCCACGGCGAGGATGCGGGTGTCGTTGTCGCCGAGGCGGAACCCCGAGGGCAGCGACTCGGCGTCGGTGTGGTTGAGCTCGACGCGCACCGTGCCCCCCTGGTCACCGACGGGCACCGGCTCGTCGAGACGACCGCTCTGCACGCGCAGCTCGTCGAGCATCCGCAGGGCCGAGCGGGCGAAGTACCCCAGCTCGGGGTGGTGCCGCTTGCCCTCGAGCTCGGTGATCACCACCACCGGCAGCACCACCTCGTGCTCGGCGAACCGCCGGATAGCGCCGGGGTCGGCCAGCAGCACCGAGGTGTCCAGGACGTAGGTGCGGCGGTCGGCGGCGACGGGCGCCTTCTGGCCGGATGCTCGCTTCGCTGTTGCCACGGGGATCCCCTTGCAACCGGCACGCGCACTCTGCGCCCCGGTCCTCTAGCTGGAACGCTCGGACCGGGACAGGCGCCGGGAAGCCGAGTGCTGCCCCCCGCTGGTGCTGTGGCGTGAGACCACGGATCGCCCTCCTGGTGCCGCCCTTCCCGAAGGCGACACTCGCAACGTACGCCGCTCCGAGGTCGTTCGAGGGCAACACGCCAGAATCCGTGGGTGAGGAGCAGGTGACCGCCCGGTCGGTGCGGCTAGCTGCCGAAGCGACGCTCGCGCTCGGCGTACGCGCGGACCGCACGGAGGAAGTCGACCCGCCGGAAGTCGGGCCAGTAGGCCTCGCAGAAGTAGAACTCGCTCTGCGCGCTCTGCCACAGCAGGAACCCGCCGAGCCGCTGCTCACCGCTGGTGCGGATCACCAGGTCGGGGTCGGGCTGCCCCTTGGTGTAGAGGTGCTCGGCGATGTGCTCGACGTCGAGGACGCCGGCGAGCTCCTCGAGCGTGGTGCCCTTCCCCGCGTGCTCGTGCAGCAGCGAACGGACAGCGTCGGCGATCTCGCGGCGTCCGCCGTACCCGACCGCGATGTTGACCAGCAGCCCGTCGACGTCCCGCGTGGACTCGGCCGCGGTCTTCAGCCGCTCCGCGACCCCGGCCGGGAGCAGGTCCAGGGCTCCGACGGGGTGCAGGCGCCAGCGCTGCTGCTCCGCGAGCGTCTCGACGGCGTCCCCGATGATGCCCAGCAGCGGCTCGAGCTCCCGGGAGGGCCGGTTCAGGTTGTCGGTCGAGAGCAGCCACAAGGTGACCACCTCGACGCCGATCTCCTCGCACCAGCCGAGCATCGGCTCGATGTTGGCTGCTCCGGCGCGGTGGCCCTGGGCGGTGTCCGTGCCGACGGCGCGGGCCCAGCGTCGGTTGCCGTCGAGCATCACCCCGACGTGCTTGGGAAGCCGCTCGCTGGGCAGGCGGCGGGTGAGCCGGGCCTCGTAGGCCGGGTAGAGCACTCGGCGCAGTCCTCGCTTCCAGTCCACCACGCTGGCGACTGTACTCGCGGAGGACCGCGCTGTGACGCTCCACTCGTTCTCGTCGGTCGTTCACGTGGGGTGGGTACCTTTGCCTTCGTGCCTCGCGATCGACCCCTGCCCCAGCGCGTCTCGGACAACGCTCACGAGGCGGCCGAGCACGTCCGCGAACGGGTGCGCGAGGTCAAGGAGGAGGTCAAGCCCAAGCTGCGCGGCTGGCTGCACGCGGCCACCGTCCCGCTCGCCCTGGCCGCCGGGGTCGTGCTGATCGTGCTCTCCCCCACCGTGACCACCCGGGTCGGCTCGGCCGTCTTCGCCGGCACGGCGCTGCTGCTGTTCGCGGTCTCGGCGGTCTACCACCGCGGCACCTGGGCCCCTCGGACCCACGCGATCCTGAGACGGATCGACCACTCGAACATCTTCTTGCTGATCGCCGGCTCCTACACCCCGTTCACCCTGATCCTGCTGGACGGCCGCCCGCGCATCACGCTGCTGCTGATCGTGTGGATCGGGGCCCTGCTGGGCGTGGCCTTCCGCGTGCTCTGGATCCACGCACCGCGGTGGGTCTACACCCCGATCTACTTCGCCCTGGGCTGGGTGGCGATCTTCTACGCCGACGACTTCGCCGTCGGCGGCACCGCGGTGATCACCCTGATCGTGGTCGGCGGTGGGCTGTACTCCCTGGGCGGGCTGGTCTACGGGTTGAAGAAGCCGGATCCGCTGCCGAGCTGGTTCGGCTTCCACGAGGTCTTCCACACCCTGACGATCGCGGCGTTCGTCTGTCACTACGTGGCGGCCTCGATCGCGACGTACCAGCTGCGCTGAGGCCCGGACATCACGCGGGACGTCATACGAGCTGGTCGCCCCGGCAGCCAGGTCGTATGACGTCTCGCGGGACGTCATACGAGCTGGTCGCGCGAGCAACCGATTCGTATGACGTCCGGGCGGGTCAGGCGGCGGGGTCGGCGAGGACCGCGGCGAGGTCGTCCACGGTCGTGACCGGGCGTCGGCAGACCAGCTGCCGGCAGACGTACGCCGCGGCGCGACCGTCCACCAGGTCGCGACCCTCCAGCAGTGGGATCGTGCTCGTCCCCGGCTCGGCGGCGACCACGACCGCGCCGACCGGGGCCAGTCGCCGCGCGGCCCGCTCGAGCCGGTCGCGCTCCTCTCCCGCCGGGCCGACGACGGCCACCTCGACCGGGCCGCCGAGTGCGGTCCGCGCCGCTGCCAGCGACCAGCCGGCGAACCGGGGCGAGGAGTCGGCGATCCGGCGCGACACCAGCAGGGCGCGCTCGGCCGCGTCGCGGTGGGCCCCCGACCCGGTCAGGGCCGCGTAGGTCAGCAGGGCGTGCACCACCGAGGAGTGCCCGCTGGGACTGGCGTTGTCCGTGGGGTCCCGGGGGCGCACCAGCAGGCTCTCGGCATCGTCGGCGGTGTCGTGGAACCCGCCGTCGTCGGCGGCGAAGTGCGCGAGCACAGCGTCGAGCACGGTCCGGGCGCGGTCCAGCCACGCCCCGTCGCCGGTCGCGCAAGCCAGGGCCAGGAACCCGACGGCGACGCAGCCATGGTCCTCCAGCACCCCCGCGTGGGTGCCGGCCGCCCCGTCCCGGCTCACCCGCAGCAGACGCCCGTCGACGAGATGCACCTCGGCCAGGAACTCCCCGCAGCGCACCGCGGCCGCGACCAGCTCGGGCTCGTCGAGCAGGGTGCCGGCGTCGACCAGGCCGGCGATCGCCAGCCCGTTCCACGCCGCCACGACCTTGTCGTCGCGAGCCGGGCGCTCCCGGCCGGCACGGACCTCGAGCAGGCGAAGGCGCACCGACTCCCAGCGGTCCCGGTCGTCCGGCGGGGACTGCAGCTGGAGCGTGGAGGACCCGTGCTCGAAGGTCCCGCGCTCGGTGACCGAGAGCAGCGCCGCCGCCCAGGCGCCGTCGTCGGGGCCGAGCGCGTCAGCGAGCTGCTGGGGCGTCCACACGTAGAAGGTCCCCTCCGCCCCCTCCGAGTCGGCGTCCAGGGCGGAGGCGAAGGCGCCCTGATCGGTCGCCAGCTCGGCGAGCAGGAACCCGGCGATCCGCCGGGCGACCCGCGCGGCACCCTCGTCGTCGTGCCGCGCCGCCCACCGGGCGTAGACCCAGAGCAGCTGGGCGTTGTCGTAGAGCATCTTCTCGAAGTGCGGCACCACCCAGGCGCGGTCCACGCCGTAGCGCGCGAAGCCGCCGGCCAGGTGGTCGTGGATCCCGCCGGCCGCCATCGCCGCGAGCGTCTTGCCCGCCATCCGGGTGGCCGCGTCCCCGCCCTGCCGCAGCAGGAAGTCGAGCACCATCGACGGCGGGAACTTCGGGGCACCCCCGAAGCCGCCCCAGTCGGCGTCGAAGTCCCGCTCCAGCGTCCGTACGGCGCCCGCGAGCGCCTCCTCGTCGAAGGCGGCACCGCCGTCCAGCTCGACGGCGCGACCCAGCGCACCCTTGATCCGCGCCGAGACCGAGGCGACCTCGTCGGCCCGGTTCGTCCACGCGTCGTGGATCGCCTCCAGCAGCTGGCGGAAGCTCGGCTGCCCGTGCCGGGGCCGGTCGGGGAAGTAGGTGCCCGCGAAGAACGGGCTGCCCTCGTGGTCGAGCACGCAGGTCATCGGCCAGCCGCCCTGCCCGGTCATCGCCACCGTCGCCTGCATGTAGACCGCGTCGACGTCGGGCCGCTCCTCGCGGTCCACCTTGACGCTCACGTAGTGCTCGTTGAGGTACGCCGCGGTCGCCTCGTCCTCGAACGACTCGTGCGCCATCACGTGGCACCAGTGGCACGCGGCGTACCCGACGCTGAGCAGGACCGGCACGTTGCGCGTCCGCGCCTCCTCGAAGGCGTCCTCCCCCCACTCCCACCAGTCCACGGGGTTGTCCTTGTGCTGGAGGAGGTACGGCGAGGTGGCGTTCGCCAACCGGTTGGCCATGCTGGTGCTCCCGGAGTCGGAGTCGGAGTCTGGGACGGGGCCCTCCCACTGTGCCCGATCCGGTGCAGCTCACCCCCCGCGGGCCCGGCCCGGGCCTCGCACCCCTTCCCCGGCACGCGGCGCGCGCCGAGAATGGACGGGTCGAGAGGAGCCGCCATGGCCGTCCAGCTCAACCACACGATCGTGCACGCGCGGGACCGGGAGGAGACCGCCCGGCACCTGGTGGAGATCCTGGGCCTGCCGGAGCCGACCACCTTCGGCCCCTTCCTGGTCGTCCAGGTCGACAACGACGTCTCCCTCGACGTCGCCGAGCACCGCGGCGAGATCGCGACCCAGCACTACGCCTTCCTCGTCTCCGAGGAGGACTTCGACGCGATCCACGCGCGGATCGAGGCGCGCGGACTGGACTGGTGGGCCGACCCGCGGCACCAGCAGCTCCGCGTGATCAACCGCAACGACGGCGGCCGAGGCCTCTACTGGAGCGGCCCCGACGGGCACAACCTGGAGATCCTGACCGTGCCGTACGGCGGGTGGCGCTGAGGCACGACCCGCGTACCGGACCTTCACGCGGCGGTGAGGGCCTCGGCCACCTCGAGGTCGGTGATCAAGATGTTGACCCAACCGCCGAGCACCGCGGCACGGATCGCGTCGGTCTTCTCAGCGCCGCCGGCGACCCCGATGCGGCGCGGCACCCGCAGGATGTCCTCACGACCGATCCCGATCACCCGCTGGTCGAAGGCCGAGGCGACCGGCTCGCCGAGCGCGTCGAAGTAGCGCAGGCACACGTCGCCGACGGCGCCTGCGCGCCGCAGCTCCTCCTGGTCGGCGGGAGCCAGGCTGTTGCCGCTCTGCCGCAGCAGCGGCGAGGGGTCGAGGGTGCCGATCCCGACCAGGCAGACGGTCAGTCGAGCCCACTCCTCCTGGACGGTTTGCACACCGGCATCGGCCATCAGTGCCTGCTGGAGGGCGGTGGACCCGACCAGACCCGGTGACGGCACGAAGACCGGCGCCGCGCCGGTCACCTCGGCGAGGCGGCCGGTGAGCCGGGTCGCCTGCATCTGCACCTCCGGGCTACCGACACCGCCCACCACCTGCACCACGGTGTCGGCGACCTGGTTCCGCTTGGGCCGCATCACCTCGACGGCCGCCAGCAGCGTTGCGCTCCACGAGGAGACCCCGATGACGTCGCCGCCGATCAGGGTCGAGTCGAGGTAGGCGGCCGCGCCGGACCCGAGGGCGCTCGTGACGTCCTCGCCGTTGCCGCCCACGTCGACCACGACCACGTCCTTGAGCCCGAACCGCTCGGCCAGACGCTCCTCCACCTCGGCGTGGACGCCCGGTGGTGGGACGACGACCGTGCGGATGATCCCGCGCTCGGCGGCCTCCTTGAGCAACCGGGAGACCCGGGCCTGGGAGAGGTGCAGCTGCGCGGCGATCTCCGGCTGCCGCACACCCTGCTCGTGGTAGAGCCGGGCGACCTTGGTGAGCAGCCTGAGCCGGTCACGGTCAGCCGTGATGCGGGTGGGCATGGGGCCATCCTCTCGCAGCGGGACGACGGGGGCGGTCGGACGGCACGAGTGCGGGCGAGCCGGCAGACGGCTCGCCCGCACCGTGGATCACTTCTTGGCGAACACGCCGTACTGGTCGGCGTTCTCGGCGGTGATGAGCTCGCAGTCGATGGACTGCTTCTCCTCCGCGCCGGTCTCACCGGTCTTGATCATCTTGTCGGCCTGCTCGACCGCCGTCTCGGCGCCGAGCGCGGCTGGCTGGAGGGCCGTGGCGTACATGTCCCCGGCCTTGATCGCCGCGATGGCGTCGGGGCTCCCGTCGAAGCCCACGACGACGACGTTCTTCAGCTTCGCCGCCTTGATGGCCGCGACCGCGCCCAGGGCCATCGTGTCGTTGCCCGCGATGACTCCCTGGATGTCGGAGTTGCGCTGCAGGATGGTCTCCATCTTGGTGAAGGCCTCCTGCTGGTCCCAGTTGGCCGTCTCCTGCTGGAGGAGCTTCATGTCCGGGTACTGCGAGATGACGGCGTTGTAGCCGTCGGACCGGACGCCGGCGTTGGTGTCGGACTCCTTGCCCACCAGCTCGACGTAGTTGCCCTTGGACTTCATCGCCTCGACGAACGCCTGCCCGGCCAGCTGGGCACCCTGTGCGTTGTTGCTGACGATCTGGGCCGCGGCCACGCCGGTCTTGTTGATCTCCCGGTCGATCAGGAACACCGGGATGCCGGCGTCCTTGGCCTTCTGCACCGGACCGATCGAGGCGTCCGCGCCGGCGTTGTCGAGGATGATGGCCTCCGCCTTCCGCGAGATCGCGGCGTCGATCAGCTCGCTCTGCTTGTTCGGGTCGTCGTCGTGCGACGACACCGTGGCCTCGTAGCCGAGCTCCTCCGCCTTGGCCTTGGCTGCGTCGCCCTCGGCCTTGAAGAACGGGTTGTCGGGCGACGGGGTGATGATGGCGATGTAGTTGCTGCCCTTGTCGCCGGAGTCACCGGACGCGGAGCTGGACTCCGTGTCCGAGCTGCTGCCGCATCCACTCAGCACCAGGGCTGCCGCCGCGGCGACCGCCGCGAACCGCACGCCGGTGCCTCGCGCGAACATTCCGATCATGATTCCTACCTCCTGGAGTGGGTGAGTCACCCGTGTGTGGGGTTGTTGCGGTCTCCGTTCCGGGACGACGTCCCGGAGCCCGAAGTCTGTGAGCCGGCCTCGGGGGAGGCCGGGTCGGGGACGCCGTTCGTGGCGCCCCGGTCGAGGTCACGGGGGGTGTGCTCGGCCTCGACGGTCGCGGCCACGGCCGCGCCCTTGCGCTGGAAGCGCTGCTGGCCCTGGTCCAGCACCACGGCGAGGATGATCACCGCGCCCTTGATGAAGATCTGCCAGAACGTGGAGACCCCGAGGATCACCAGCCCGTCCGCGAGGAAGCCGATCACGAAGGCGCCGACCAGGGTGCCGCGCACGTTGCCCCGGCCTCCGGAGAGCGCCGCGCCGCCGATCACCACGGCCGCGATCGCGTTCAGCTCGAAGGTCTCCCCCGCTTGCGGCGCCGCCGAGGTCAGCTCGGAGGCGATGATGATGCCGGTGACCGCGGCACAGGCGCCGGAGAGGACGTAGACGAGCGTCTTGACCAGTCGCACCGGCACGCCGGACAGCTCCGAGGCTCGCTCGTTGCCACCGGTGGCGTAGAGCCAGCGACCGAAGGGGGCCTTGGCCAGCAGCAGCGTCGTGAGCAGGGCGAGCGCGATCATCACCCAGATCGAGAACGGCAGTCCGAGTGGCCGGCCGTTGCCGATGTAGGAGAAGCCGGTGTTGCCCAGCTCCGGGTTGCCGCGCAGGTTCGGGTAGGTGCTGCCACCGGAGATCAGCAGCGCCGTCCCACGCGCGACGTAGAGCATGCCCAGGGTCGCGATGAACGGCGCCACGTTGAACCGGGTGATCAGCACACCGTTGACCAGACCCACCGCGGTGCCCACGAGGATCGCGATCACCACGACCACCCAGACCGGCGGGAAGGCGATGGTGTCGGTGCCGGGGATCCGGATGCCGTTGAGCAGCTCACCGCAGACGATCCCCGACAGGCCCACGATGGAGCCGACGGACAGGTCGATCCCGCCCTTGAGGATGACCAGCAGCATGCCGAGCGCCAGTACGGCGTTGATCGCGACGTGCTTGGTCATGGTGATCAGGTTGGTGACGGTGAGGAAGGAGTCCGAGAGGAGGCTGAAGACCACGATCAGCACGCCGAGGGCGATGAACGCACGCAGCTCGAAGATCATGTTCAGCGTCCGCAGGCGCCGGACGTCCTTGGCCGTCGGTCCCTCCTCGACGTGCGGGACCGGGCTGGGGGCCAGAGTGCTCGTCACGATGTCTCTCCACTTCTGCTCCGTGAGGTGCCGTCCGCCAGCTGCATCAGGCGTCCGCGGTCGATCGAGTGCGGGTCGAGGTCGGCCACGAGCCGGCCTCGTTCGAGGATCAGCAGGCGGTCCGGGATGTGCAGGGCCTCCTCCGCCTCGGAGGTGGTGAACACGACGGCGAGACCGGCTTCGGCCTGCTGCGTCATCAGCGCGAAGATGTCCGCCTTGGCGCCGATGTCCACGCCCCTGGACGGTTCGTCGAGCAGGAGCACTCGTGGCGCGGTCAGCAGCGCCTTGCCGATGACGACCTTCTGCTGGTTCCCGCCGCTCAGCGACCCGATCGGAGCGGCCTGGCTGGAGGTCTTCACGGTGACGTCAGCGATCATCTCCTCGACCGCGCCCCGTTCCCGGGGGCGGGTGATCAGGCCACGTCGGACGAAGCTCATCAGGGAGCTCAGCGACAGGTTCTGACCGACCGACATCGTCTGCACGAGGCCGTCGCGCTGCCGGTCCTCGGGCACCAGCGCGATGCCGCGACGGATGCGCTCGCGCACGGACTCGCCGTCGAGCACCCGGCCCTCGAACGTGACCGTGCCGGACGTCACGGGGAGCCGGCCTGCGATCGCCTCGAGCAGCTCGGTGCGTCCGGAGGCCATCAGCCCGTAGACGCCGACGATCTCGCCGGCCCTGATCTCCAGGTCGATGTCGTCGACGGCGAGGCGGTGCGGGTTGGAGGGGTCGGCGACCTGGAGACGCTCCACCCGCAGAGCGACCTCGCCCAGCCGGGCGTGTCGCTTGGGGAACAGCGAGTCCTGGTCACGTCCGACCATGTGGTGCACCACCCAGCCGAGGTCCACAGCGTCCGCGGTGTCCGAGGCCACGAGCTGTCCGTCGCGCAGGACGGCCACGTCATCGGCGATGTCCAGCGACTCCTCGAGGTGGTGGGAGATGTAGATGACGGCGACACCGTCGGCGGTGAGCTCGCGGATCACCCGGAAGAGGACGTCGACCTCGGTCATGCTCAGCGCGGAGGTCGGCTCGTCCATGATCAGCACGCGTGCGTTCTGCAGCAGGGCCCTCGCGATCTCCACCAGCTGTTGCTGGCCGATCCGCAGGTCGCCGACGGGCGTGTCGGGGTCGAGCCGCTCCTCGAGCCGTTCGAGCACGGTCTCGGTGGCGGCCCGCTGCGAGCGACGGTCGACACCTCCGAGCCGGTTGCGCTCCTCGCGCGCCAGGAAGAGGTTGTCCTGGATCGAGAGGTTGGGGCACAGGCTGAGCTCCTGGTGGATGATCACCACCCCGTGGTCGGCGGCCTCGCGGGAGGAGCCGAAGTGGACGACCTGACCGTCGAGCTCCACGTGCCCGGTGGTGGGGACCTCGATGCCGGCCAGGACCTTCATCAACGTCGACTTCCCCGCGCCGTTCTCCCCGAACAGCGCGGTCACCCTGCCCGGAGCGACCCCCAGGCTGACGCCGCGCAGCGCGTGGGTCCCGCCGTAGGTCTTGGTGATGTCCCGGGCCGAGAGCACCGCGGTGCCGGCGCCGACGCCGGTTCCGGGGCCTCCGGTCGCAGCGTTTCCCGCCATGGCGTCCCCGGTCACGGGGTCACCTCGATGCTCACCGGCGTCACCGTGATCACGTCGGGAGTCAGGGGGGCCGTGGCACCCACCACCGTCACCTGCTTGCCGGCGAGCGACGCGGCGTCCAGGCCCTCCAGGAGGTCGGCGCGCATCTTGTCGTTGAGCGCCGTCGCGGCGTTGGCGTACTCGACCTGGTTGACGAAGTCGTTGAAGTCGATCATGCCCGTGGCATCGCGCAGGGCCGTGCCGTTGACCGCGGGGCCGATCTGCACCGAGACGCGGACGGACTTGGGGATCCCCTCCACCTCGACCGGCAGCAGGCTGCCCTCCGGCTTGCCGGCCGTCCCGGTCAGGGTGACCGAGTAGGTGTACGGCGAGGTGCCCGTCCGCTTGCCGTACTGCTCACCGGCCGCCTCCGCGTCCTTGCTCAGCAGCGGCACCAGCGTGGCGAGCTCGACCGGGTCCTTCTCGATCGCCGGCTTGACCGTGCCGGCGTAGTTCTCCTCGGCGTACGCCGCGGCGTCGAACTTCTTCTCCGCCCCCGGCAGCGGAGCCGAGGCGGAGACGTACTCGGTGGAGACGGCCATCGCCACCAGCAGCGCGAGCAGGAGCAGCGCGCCGACGAGGCGTGCGGACACGCGGCGGCGGGACCGGTCGGTGTCGGGAGTGGTGGTCATGGCGTCGCCCTCTCGTCGTCGCGGAGCTGGTCGGTGGTGCCGCGGGACCGCGACACGCTGCTGCGCCAACGGGTTCGCAGCCGCGCCCGGTCGGTCTCGGCCAACCGAGGCAGGGACGCGGTCCCCTCGCCGGTGGCCCCCAGGTGGGCCTCGAGGTCCGACCAGGTCCACCACCCCAGCTGCAGGCCCGCCAGGTGCGCGGCACCGAGCGCGGACAGGTTGGCGGTGGGGCCGACCCGCACCGGCAGCCCCGAGAGGTCGGCCTGCAGCTGCATCAGCGTCTCGGACTGCGTCATTCCACCGTCGGCGGCGAGCTCGGCCAGCGGACCGGTCACCTCGGCGAATGCGGACAGGACGTCGTCGACCTGGAAGGCGATCGACTCCAGGCCGGCTCGGGCCACGTGCTCACGCCTGGTGCCGAGCGAGAACCCGGTGAGCACCGGAGCGGCGTCGCGGTCCCACCACGGCGCTCCCAGACCACCGAAGGCCGGCACCATCGTGGTCCCGTGGCTGTCCGTGGCCGACGCCCATTCGTAGACGGTGGCGACGTCGACGCCGAAGAGCTCCGCCAGCCAGGTCAGGGTGCGACCCGTGGAGCGGATGTTGGCCTCCAGGGCGGGCTCGGGGTCCCCCACCTGCCAGGCGATCGTGGCGCAGACCCCCGAGGTGGCCGAGACGCGCGGCCCCAACGCCATCACCGAGGAACCGGTGCCGTACGTCGCCTTGACCACGCCGGGGCGCCACCCCGCGTGCGCGAAGAGAGCGGCGTGCGAGTCCGCCATCACGGCGAGCACCGGGAGGCCGTCGGGCAGTGGCGCCAGGTCGCGAGCTCGCGGGAAGGGGCCGACCGAGCTCACGACCTGCGGCAGCGCGCTGCGAGGCACACCGAAGAGCTCGAGCAGGTCGTCGTCCCAGTCACCGGAGTCGATGGCGAGGAGCTGCGTGCGAGAGGCGTTGCCGATCTCGGTGACGAGCTCACCGTCGAAGTGGGCGAGCAACCACGCGTCCACGGTGCCCAGGCACCAGGCACCGGAGGAGCTGTGGGCGCCCCGAGGGTCGTACCGATCCAGCAGCCAGCCTGCCTTGAGGGCGGAGAACATGGGGTCGAGCGGGAGTCCGGTGCGGGAACGCACCGTCTCGGCGTGTCCGGCGCGCTCGAGCTCGGCAGCCCGCTGCGCGGTGCGCTGGTCCTGCCACCCCAGAGCCGGTCCGACGGCGCGCACGCTCGCCCGGTCCCAGAGGACGACGGTCTCCCGCTGCACGCTCAGGGCGACACCGGCGACCCTGTCGGCATGCTCGTCGGACACGCAGTCCCGGACACACTGCTGCACGCTGGCCCAGAGTGCCTCGGCGTCCTGCTCGACCCACCCCGGCTCGGGATGTGCCTGAGCCAGCGCGATCGACGCCTGGGCCACGACGCGCCCGTCCGTGTCCACCAGCATCGACTTCGTCGAGCTGGTGCCCTGGTCGATCGCCAGGATCAGGTCCTCACGCATGGCTGCCGGCCGCCAGCTCACGCACCGCGGAGACGATCCCCTCGGTGTTGAGCCCGAAGTGGTCGAGCAGGTACGAGGCGCTGCCCGTCGGGGCGAACGCGTTGTCGACTCCCAGGATGCGCATCCGGCAGGGACGCTCCTGGCTGAGGAACGAGGCGACCGCGGCTCCCAGCCCCCCGCTGATCGTGGCCTCCTCGACGGTGACCACTCCGCGTGTCTCGGCGGCGGCGCCGGCCAGGGCGTCCCGGTCGAGCGGCTCGACGAACGGCATGTTCAGCACCCGGACGGCGATCCCCTCCGTCGCGAGCTGGTCGGCCGCCCACAGCGCCCGGGAGACCATCGAGCCGACCGCCACCACGGTGACGTCGTCCCCGGAGCGCAGCTGCACGGCGCGACCGGGCTCGAAGACGTCGGTGTCGGCCGAGACCTCGGGCACCTTGAAGCGCGGGATCCGCAGGTACGACCCGCGTCCCAGGCTCGCGGCCCAGCGGACCGCCGACCGGGTCTCGACCGGCCCGGCGGGGACGACCACCGGCAGCCCGGCGACCGCGCGCATCCAGGACAGGTCCTCGATCGAGTGGTGCGTGGGCCCCAGCTCGCCGTACGCCATGCCCGGGCTCTGCCCGCACAGCACGACGTGCCGCTGGCTGTAGGCCACGTCGGCCTTGATCTGCTCGGTGGCCCGGCCGGTCAGGAACGGCGCCGCCGCGCAGACGAACGGGATCAGGCCGGCGTTGGCCAGACCGGCACCGACACCGACCAGGTCCTGCTCGGCGATGCCCACGTTGATCAGGCGGTCGGGGAACTCCTCGCGGAAGCCGGTGAGGTTGCTCGAGCCGACCGAGTCGTTGCACACGGCGACGATGCGGTCGTCCTCGCGAGCCAGCCTGGCCAGCTCGTCGGCGAAGTCCACGCGGCAGTCGAAGGTGTCCGCGTCCAGCGGCAGTGCCGCCGGAGCGTCGGGGGTGGGTGTGACGGTCATGCGGAGAGCTCCTCGAGTGCGGCGGCGACCTGGTCCTCGGTGGGCACCTTGTGGTGCCACTCGACCCGGTCCTCCATGAACGAGACACCCTTGCCCTTCACGGTGTCCGCGATGATCGCGACCGGCTTCCCGGTCGTGGACGGTCCCATCGCCTCGGTCAGGGCGAGGTGGTCGTGGCCGTCGATGCGGCGGGTCTCCCAGCCGAAGCTGGTCCACTTGTCGTGGAGCGGCTCGAGGGTCTTGGTGTCCTCGGTGCGGGCCCCCTGCTGCAGCCGGTTGCGGTCGACGACCGCGGTCAGGTCGTGCAGCTCGTAGTGGGCCGCGGTCATGGCCGCCTCCCAGTTGCTGCCCTCCTGCATCTCGCCGTCACCCATCACCACGATCGTGCGGTAGTCGGCTCCGGCCACCTTGGCACCGAGCGCACAGCCGGTGGCGACCGGGAAGCCGTGTCCCAGTGGGCCGGTGTTCGTCTCGACGCCGGGCACCTTGACCCGGTTGGGGTGGCCGTTGAGCGGGGACAGGGGCTGGGCGAACGTGGCCAGCTCGGCGCGCGGGAAGAAGCCGCACGAGGCGAGGGTGGCGTACAGCGCGGCCGCACAGTGGCCCTTGCTGAGCACGAACCGGTCGCGCAAGGGGTCGTCCGGCCGGGCGGGGTCGAGGTCCAGGGCGTGCCAGTAGGCCGTGACGAGGATGTCGGTGACGGAGAGGTCCCCGCCGACGTGCCCGAGGCCGGCGGTCCTGATGGTGGTGAGGATGTCGCGTCGTACACCGGTGGCGACTGCGGCCAACGCACTGCGCAGCTCTTCCCCGGCCAGGCCGCGGTGGCGGGTCACGGCGTCGCGGTAGCTGTCGGCGACGGGGGTGTCGACAGCCAGCACGGCCTCGCCGACCAGCCCGGGGGCGACGGTGGTCATGACTGCTCCTCGCTCAGCTCGGCCATGGCGCGGTAGAGCGCCTTCTTCACGACGCGCTGGGCCAGGAGCGCGTCCTGCGCCTCCTGGGCCTCACGCAGGGCCTCGTGGTCGAGCCGCTGCAGGGCCCGGTGGAACCCGCGCATGGTCTGGATGCCGTCCCTGGCAGCCTGGACCGGGTCCTCGCGGAACGGGAACTGGTCGAGCTGCCAGACGCCCTCCCACTGCGCGGTGTGCAACGCGTGGAAGAACTCGAAGGTCTCCAGCAGGTGCACCGAGCCCACGACCATGTCGTCGTCCCAGCCACGGAAGTTGTCGTTGACGTCGATGGCGAACAGCCGGTCACGGGACAGCGCCAGCTTCGCGGCCTCCGCCGGGGACTCGCCACCGTAGAGCGAGTGCCCGAAGTCGAGCAGGATGCCGACGTTGTCACACCCCATCTCCTCGATGGCCAGCAGCGTGCGTGCGCAGGAGGAGAACACCATGCGGTTGCGCGGCTCACGGGGCTTGTACTCGATGCAGAAGCGCATGTCGGGGAAGTTGGTCGCCAGCTCACGTACCGCCTGCACCGAGTAGTCCCACAGCTGGGAGTGGTCGGCCTGGAACGGGTAGTCCACCCCGTCCTGGCCCGGCCAGAGCTTGACGTAGTCGCACCCGAGGTCGGTCGCCAGCTCTGCGGCCCGCGAGACCAGGTCGATCGCCCGGGCCCTGACCGCGCCGTCGGGGTTGGTGAACCCGCCCTTGACGAACTCGCGGTTGTAGATCTCCGGGGTCACGGCCACGGCACCCACACCGGCCTTGTCCAGGGCGGTCTTGATCTCGGTGGTGTCGACGTCCCGGGGCGCGAACGGCCAGTTCAGGTCGACCACGGAGAGAGACCCGACCTGGCCGGCGCGGTCGATCGCCTCCAGGGTGGTCACGGGGTCGGCGTAGCCCTCCGTGGCGTAGCGGTCCACGTAGCTGGCGAAGTGCCAGATGCCGGCACCGTAGCGCGGCTCTTGAATATCTATGCGCTCTTGATCGGACATGCAGAAAGCATGCGCGCCGGACCAGCCGAAGTCAACGCCCTACGCCGACTTTCTGTGACGGGCGTCACCTTCGTCCTGAAATCTTCGTGCTCGGCGCGGTGTGGCACGGCCACCCGACCAGACCACGACCGGCACGGCCTCCTGCCCGGTCGTGCCGAGCGCCCACCCGCCCCGGGGAACCTGCCCCATACCCGTCCCGGCCCACTCGGCCACGCCGTAGCCTCGGAGGGTGGATCAGGTGAGCTGGAACGAGTACGCCGCAGTGCTGTTCGACCTCGACGGGGTCGTCACGCCCACCGCGGAGGTGCACATGCGCGCCTGGTCGGAGATGTTCGACGAGTTCCTGACCGGGGACGCGACCCGGCTCGACGGGGACGGTGACCTCTCGCCGTTCACCGACGAGGACTACTTCGCCCACGTCGACGGCAAGCCCCGCTACGACGGGGTGCGCGACTTCCTGGCCGCGCGGGGGATCGCGATCCCCGAGGGGACCTCCGACGACGAGCCGCGGATGGTCACCGTGCGCGGCCTGGGCAACCGCAAGAACGCCGCGTTCAACGCCGTCCTCGAGCGCGACGGCGTCGAGGGCTTCCCGGGGTCGATCCGGCTGCTCGACCACCTGCGCGACCTCGGCCTCAGGCTCGCCGTGGTCTCCTCCTCGGCCAACGCCACGTCCGTGCTCGAGGCGGCCGGGCTCTCCGACCGCTTCGCCACCGTCGTCGACGGCCGGGTCGCCACCGTGCTCGACCTCCCCGGCAAGCCGGCCCCGGACACCTTCGCGCACGCGGCGGCGGTCCTCGAGGCTCCTCCCGAGCGGGCCGTGGTCCTGGAGGACGCCGTCTCGGGCGTCCGCGCGGGCGCGGCCGGGGGCTTCGGGCTCGTCATCGGGGTGGACCGCGGCGCCGGCGCCGAGGTCCTGACCGAGGCCGGGGCCGACCTGGTGGTCACCGACCTCGGCGACCTCGTGCCCGGACCTGCGGCATGAGCAGGACGGCTCCACGCGAGCCGATGGACCGCGGCCGCTTCCCGGTCGACCCGTGGCGGCTGGTGGAGACCACCTACCGCGCCCAGGACCTCGGCACCACCGAGACGCTCTTCACCGTGGCCAACGGCTACCTCGGGATGCGCGGCAACCCCGAGGAGGGTCGCGACGCCGTGGCCCACGGCACCTTCATCAACGGCTTCCACGAGACCTGGCCCATCCGGCACGCGGAGGCCGCCTTCGGCTTCGCGCGGACCGGCCAGACGATCGTCAACGTCCCCGACGCGAAGCTGATGAAGCTCTACGTCGACGACGAGCCGTTCATCCTCGGCACCGCGGAGCTCGAGACCTACGAGCGCTCCCTGGACTTCCGCGACGGCGTGCTCCGGCGCCGCGTCATCTGGCGTACGCCGGCCGGCAAGCGCGTCCTCGTGGAGTCGAGCCGGATGGTCTCGATGACCCAGCGGCACATGGCCCTGCTCACCCTGGAGGTGACGATGCTCGACGGGGACGCCCCCATCGTCATCTCCTCCCAGCTGCTCAACCGCCAGGACGGCCAGGACGAGTACTACGTCCCCTACGAGGCGATGGGCGAGGGCACCGACCCACGCAAGGCGGCTGCGTTCGACCAGCGGGTGCTGCTCCCTCGTGCCCACTACGTGCGCGACCACCGGATGCTGCTGGGCTACCAGTGCGCGCGTTCACAGATGACCATCGCCGTCGCGGCCGACCACCACGTCGAGACCCCCGACGAGCACGAGACGATCCTGAGCGGCGACGACGACCTGGGCAAGATGGTCTTCCGGGTCGAGGCCCGCGAGGGCCACCGCGTCCGGCTGGAGAAGGTGGTGGCCTACCACAGCTCGCGCGGGGTGCCCGTGCGCGAGCTCTCCGACCGGTGCGACCGCACGCTCGACCGGGCGACCCGGCACTCGACGGCCTACTACGTCGCCGAGCAGCGCGAGTGGTTCGACCGATTCTGGGCGGCCAGCGACGTGGAGATCGCGCACGACGACGCCACCCAGCAGGCGATCCGCTTCAACATCTTCTCGGTCGCCCAGGCGAGCGCCCGCGTCGACCAGCAGGGCGTCCCGGCCAAGGGGGTCACCGGGTCGGGGTACGAGGGGCACTACTTCTGGGACTCCGAGGTCTACGTGGTGCCCTTCTTGACCTTCACCCAGCCCCACGTGGCCCGCAACCTGCTGCACTTCCGCAACCGGATGCTGCCCGCCGCTCGCGTGCGTGCCCGCGAGATGGCGCAGAGCGGCGCGCTGTTCCCGTGGCGCACGATCAACGGCGAGGAGGCGTCCGCGTACTACGCCGCCGGCAGCGCGCAGATGCACATCAACGCCG
This sequence comes from uncultured Actinomycetota bacterium, assembly GCA_963815595.1. GTDB lineage: Bacteria > Actinomycetota > Actinomycetes > Propionibacteriales > Nocardioidaceae > Marmoricola. The sequence continues at coordinate 79,857 of CAWFHA010000008.1, forward strand.
ACATCGCCTACGCCCTGATGCAGTACGTCGGGGCCAGCAACGACACCGGCTACCTCGTGCGCGACGGGGTCGACATGCTCGTGGAGACCGCCCGGATGTGGGCCGAGCTCGGCTTCTGGCGCCACAACGGGGCCAGCTCGACCTTCCACATCCACGGGGTCACCGGTCCCGACGAGTACACGACCGTGGTCAACAACAACCTGTTCACCAACGTGATGGCGCGCTACAACCTGGAGAAGGCGGCCCTGGTCGTCGAGCGGATCCGGGACAAGTACGCCACCGAGTACCAGAAGCTCGTGCACCGGCTCGAGCTCGGCGAGGAGGAGGTCGAGGAGTGGCAGCGCTGCGCCGAGGGGATGTCCATCCCCTTCGACGACGGCCTCGGCATCCACCCCCAGGACGACTTCTTCCTCGACCGGGAGGTGTGGGACCTCTCCCGCACACCGCAGGAGCTGCGTCCCCTGCTGCTGCACTACCACCCGCTGGTGATCTACCGGTTCCAGGTGCTCAAGCAGGCCGACGTGGTCCTGGCCATGTTCTTGCACGGCGACCGGTTCACCGCGGAGCAGAAGCGGGCCAACTTCGAGTACTACGACCCGATCACGACCGGGGACTCCACGCTCTCGGCAGTGGTGCAGTCGATCATCGCCGCGGAGGTGGGCTACCACGAGGCGGCGCTGGAGTACTTCCGGCAGGCGCTCTACGTGGACCTCGCCAACCTGCACGGCAACACCGTCGACGGCCTGCACGTGGCGTCCGCGGGAGGGGTGTGGAGCGCCCTGGTCTTCGGGTTCGCCGGCATGGGTGACCGCGGCGGGCGGCTCTCCTTCGACCCGCGGTTGCCCGCGACGTGGCCGTCGCTGCGCTTCCGGGTGGCGTGGCGAGGCTCGCGGCTCCTGGTGGAGCTCACCCAGGACGAGATCGCGATCAGCGTCGTCGAGGCCGCCGAGCCGCACGTGCGCGTGCGCGTCAAGGGCGAGGTGCACGAGGTCAGTGCCGAGGAGCCGCTGCGGGTCGCGCTCGACGACCAGGGCCCGCGGATCGACGGACTGCTCGGGGAGAAGCCCCGGACGGGCGGCATCCGGTCCGACGGGACGAGGATCACCGCAGGGGTGCCCGAGCCGATGGACTTCCGCGGGGACCTCGACGACGAGCAGTGAGCCGGGCTACTCCTCCGGTGCCGTGAGCCACAGGGCGGCGTACGGCGGCAGGTGGAACGCGTCGAGATAGCCGTCGGGGTGGCTGCCGGTGATCCGGTCGACGACCGTCTCGGGGTCGAGGCCCGCGTCGTGCAGGGCCTGGTAGGGCAGCACCCGGTCGCTGTCGGTCACGTTGTAGGCGGCCAGCATCGGTCCCAGCGGGTGGCGGCGCAGGACGAGCAGCACCCCCGGGTCGTGGGGTTCGGGCAGCTCGGCGGCGACGGAGGCGTGCAGGTGTGGCAGCACCTTGCGAGCACCGATCAGGTCCCGCACCGTCTCGGCGATGCCGGAGGTGTCCTCCGGCACCGGCCAGGGCAGCACCGGCCGGTGCGCCCAGCGGTTGTCCCCGGCGTGCTCGGGCACGGTGTCCCAGTCGGGGTCGTTGGTCAGCCCGAGCTCGTCACCCATCCAGATCACGGGCAGGCCGCCGAATCCGAGCACGACGGCGTGCACCAGCCCGATCCGCTGCGGCGCCAGCGGGTCTCCCGCCTCCAGCCCCGCGAGCGAGGCGAGGCTGCCGGAGATGCGCCGGTCGTGGGTCACCGGGTTCTCCTGGAACACCAGCCCCCGCGCCCACGAGCCGGGGAACTGCCCGGAGTAGAAGTCGGAGAGGAACGAGCGGTGCCCGTAGCCGCTCACGCCCACCGCCGCGGCGTCGTCGTCGCCGATGGCCCACCCGATGTCGTCGTGGCACCGGGCGTAGGTCACCCACGCCGTCGTGCTGGGCGCCGCCGGCAGCTGACGCAGGGCGTGCGCCGCGAGCGCGGTGTCGCGGCTGGCCAGCATCGACCAGATCTGCACCATCAGGCTGTTGTGGTAGGCGAGGTCGCTCACCTTGCCGTGGTGGCTTCCCTCCCCGAGATAGGCCAGCAGGTCGTGCGGACCCACGATCGCCTCGGCCTTGAAGATCGTCGCCGGCGCCGCGATCCGGACCACCGTCCGCAGTGCCTGGGTCAGGGCGTGCACCTCGGGCTGGTTCTGGCACGCGGTGCCCATCCGCTTCCAGATGAACGCGATGGCGTCGAGCCGGAGGACCTCCACGCCGTGGTTGGCCAGGTCCAGGATGATCGCGGCGTACTCGCAGAGCACGTCGGGGTTGGCCCAGTTGACGTCCCACTGGTAGTCGTTGAACGTCGTCCAGACCCAGCCGTCCAGCTCCTCGTCCCAGGTGAAGTTGCCCGGCGCGAAGTCGGGGAAGACCTCCGGCAGCGTGCGCTCGTACTCGTCGGGCGTCGCGCGGTCGGGGAAGACGAAGAAGTAGTCGCGGTAGCGGGCGTCGCCCGCGCGGGCGCGCGCGGCCCAGTCGTGCTCGCGGGCGACGTGGTTGAGCACCAGGTCGAGGCACAGGCTGATCCCCCGCTCACGCAGGTGGCTCGTGAGCCGGCGCAGGTCCTCCATGGTGCCGAGGTCCGGTCGGACGCTGCCGTAGTCCTGCACGGCGTAGCCGCCGTCGTTGGGGGGTTCGCGCGGGGTGAGCAGCGGCATCAGGTGCAGGTAGGTCACCCCGAGGTCGGCGAGGTACGACGAGCGCTCGGCCACGCCGTCGAGGGTGCCGGCGAAGCGGTCGGCGTACGCCGCGTAGCCGACCATCGTCTCGCGCTGGAACCAGTCCGGGGCCAGCGAGCGCCTCAGGTCGAGCGCGTGCAGCTCCTCGGAGCGGGCCGCGAACCCGTCGGCGGCCACCTGCACCAGGCGGTCGACCACCGTCGAGGCGTCGTCGTACAGGAGGGCCAGGGCGCCTGCAGGTCCGGCAGCCAGCGTTCGAGCCGGGCCTCGAACAGCTCCCGACGGTGGGCGGCGAGTCCGGGGCTGTCCATGGGCCCCACCCTGCCAGTCCGAGCACACCGGCGTCAGCCCGAGGAGTCCTGCCCCCGCCGGCGGTTGCTGCGCCGGAGCACCAGCCAGGTCCCGGCAAGCGCCAGGAAGGCCAGGCCGCTGAGCACGACGAGCACCAGGGTGACGGTCTCGGTCACGCTCATTGGAGCCCCTCGACCAGTCCGGCGTACGCCGGCGTCTGCGGCAGTCCCAGGTGCACGCTCATGCTGGTCATGCTGCCCGATGCGCGACAGCGGCCCGAGGGGTGGGCTGCTCAGGAGGGCTCAGGAGGGTGCGGCGTAGGCGGCCACTCCGGTGTCGAGCAGGACGCACGGCTCGTCCCCGACGACCCAGGCGTCGTGCCCCGGCTCGAGCAGCATGACGTCGCCGGGGCCGATGTGGACCTCGGTCCCGTCCGGGTACTGCACGGTCATCTCGCCGGAGAGGCAGAAGCCGGTGTGCCGCACCTGGCAGGTCTCCGTCCCCGCGATCGGCTTGACGTCCTCCGACCACCGCCAACCGGGCTCGAAGACCCCCCGCCCGAGGGTGAAGTCGTCGAGCGTGATCACGTCCATGTGCCCGTGCGCCTTGAACGGACGGGTCTCCTGGGCGTTGTCGATGTTCTGTGATGCCGAAGCGGTCATGGCTCCTCCTCGATGGCGACCGCGCGGCCCGGACGGACCGAGGGGACCTTCTGATCACAGACCCGGCCGACGTCCGTGGCAAGGGGATCCGAGCGATCAGGGTCTGCCTGGCTAGCCCGGTCGGCGGGGTCATTCGTCGACGACGATGACGTGCAGCTGCCGTGGGCCGTGGACGCCCTCGACGCGGTCCAGCTCGATGTCGCTGGTCGCCGACGGTCCACTGATCCAGGTGAGCGGGCGGGCGGGATCGAGGACCGCCACGGCGTCGGGCACGTCGGCGACGACCTGGTCGGCACGCACGATGCAGACGTGGCGGTCGGGCACCAGGGACAGTGCGCGCCGCCCCTGGCCGGTGCCGTGGTCGAGGACGATCGTGCCGGTCTCCGCGACAGCGACCCGGGCCTCGGTGACCACGGTGTCGACGCGGTCGAGGTCGGCAGCCGAGAGCCCGTCGTCGGCGAGGGCGTCGGCCACCTCGACGCAGAGCCCGTCGGGGACCACGACGGCACCGCTCACGGCCGCAGCGACCCGGTCGGCGAGCTGGTCGGACGGGCACCGCTCGACCACCGCGCGGTAGTCCTCGACGCGGGCGACGAAGAGGTCGACCGAGGCCGGCCCGGAGGCCGAGAGCACGGGACGCTCCGGCGCGCTCACCCCGGCGGTGGCCGCACGCACCCGCGCCAGGATCTCGTCCCGGGCGCTGCGTGCCGGACCTCCGGCAGGTGCTGGCTGCTCAGCCATCGCGGCGTCCTCCGTCCGTGCGCCTCCACCAGGCGCGGAACGACTCCCGCGCCGGCACGGGCAGGTCGCGGGCCTGGGTCCAGGCCGCCCCACCGGGCGGCCGGCTGCCACCGCGCAGCACCCGTCCCGCGAGGCCGGCCAGACGCTCCCCGAGCGCGAGCCGACGCGCGGAGCCGAACGCCGCGCCGGTGGCCTTCATCGCCATCGACTCGACCTTGGGCCGCCCCCCGCGGTGGGCGTCGACCACCTGTGCGCGCAGGTCCACGAGCACCTCCGGGATGTCGATGCGCACGGGACACACCTCGAAGCAGGCTCCGCACAGCGAGGAGGCGTAGGGCAGCGAGTCGGTCTGCTCGTCGTGACCCACGCCGCGCATCAACGGGTTGAGGATGGCGCCGATCGGGCCCGGGTAGACCGAGCCGTAGGCGTGGCCCCCGACCCGCTCGTAGACCGGGCACACGTTGAGGCAGGCCGAGCAGCGGATGCACCGCAGTGCTTGGCGGCCGACCTCGTCGGCGAGGGCCCGGGTGCGGCCGTTGTCGAGCAGGACGACGTGCAGCTCCTGGGGCCCGTCGCCGGGGGTGACGCCGGTCCACGTCGAGGTGTAGGGGTTCATCCGCTCTCCTGTCGAGGAGCGCGGCAGCAGTCGCAGGAACACCTCGAGGTCCTGCCAGGTGGGCACCACCTTCTCGATGCCGACCACCGAGACCAGCACGTCGGGCAGGGTCAGGCACATCCGCCCGTTGCCCTCGGACTCGACCACGACGAGCGTGCCGGTCTCGGCCACGGCGAAGTTGGCTCCCGAGACCGCGACCTTGGCGCGCAGGAACTTCTCGCGCAGGTGCAGCCGTGCGGCCCCCGCGAGCGCGGCCGGGTCGTCGGTGAGGCCCTCGGGGGCCGGTCGTCCGGCGGCGGCCATCCGGTCGCGGAAGATCTGCCGGATCTCGGCCCGGTTGCGGTGGATCGCCGGCACCAGGATGTGGCTGGGCAGGTCCTCGCCCAGCTGCACGATCAGCTCGGCCAGGTCGGTCTCCCACGCGGCGATGCCCTCCTCGGCGAGCGCCTCGTTGAGGCCGATCTCCTGGGTGGCCATCGACTTGACCTTCACCACCTCGTCGGCGCCGTGGGCCCGGGCGACGTCGGCGACGATCCGGTTGGCCTCGGCCGCGTCCCGCGCCCAGTGCACCGTGGCCCCCGCGGCCGTGAGGGCCGACTCGAGGTCGAGCAGGTGCCGCTCGAGGTCGGCCAGGGCGGCGTCCTTGACGGCGGCGCCCGCCAGCCGCAGGTCCTCCCAGTCCGCCACCTCGGCCACGACCCGGGCGCGCTTGTCGCGGATCGTGGTCGTCGCGTGGGCCAGGTTGTGCCGCAGCTGTGTGTCGGCCAGCGCAGCGCGCGCCGCCTCCGGGAAGGCCGGCATCCCGACGAACGTCGCCGCTCCCCCGCTCATGCCGCTCCCTCGGTCGCCGCGAGCACCTCGGCCAGGTGCATCGTGCGTACGCCGGCGCGCTGGCGGGTCAGCAGCCCGCCCATGTGCATCAGGCAGGAGCTGTCGCCGGCGACGAGGACCTCGGCGCCGGTCTCCCGCACGTGGCGCACCTTGTCGGCACCCATCGCGATCGAGGTGTCGGCGTTCTTGACCGAGAACGTGCCGCCGAAGCCGCAGCACTGGTCGGCGGCGGGCAGGTCCACCAACGTCAGGCCGTGCACCGCCTCCAGCAGCCGTCGCGGCCGGTCGCCCACACCGAGGGCTCGCAGCGAGTGGCAGGTGGGGTGGTAGGTCACCCGATGGGCGAAGGAGGCACCCACGTCGGTCACCCCCAGCACGTCGACGAGGAACTCCGAGAGCTCGAAGACCCGCGGCTCCAGGGTGGCGACGCGCTCCTGCAGCCGTACGTCGCCCGCGCGCCGCGCGACGATCCGCTGCTGGTGCCGGGCGGACCCGGCACACGAGCCGGAGGGGGTCACCACGGCGTCGTACCCCTCGAAGGCCTCGACGAAGGCACGCACCGCGGGCACGGCCTCGTCGAGGTAGCCGGTGTTGACCATCGGCTGGCCGCAGCACGTCTGCTCGACCGGGAACTCCACGTCGACCCCGAGCCGGCGCAGCAGGGTGACCACGGCCTGCCCCACCCCCGGGAACAGCGTGTCGTTGAGGCAGGTGACCTGCAGTGCCACGCGCATGCGGTGATCGTAGACGCACCGCCCCCGCTCGACGGCTGTGGAACTGCGGCCTAGCGTGGAGACATGGCCACGATCGAGCTGACCGCGGAGAACTTCGAGCAGAGCGTGCGGGACAACGACGTCCTGTTCGTCGACTTCTGGGCGAGCTGGTGCGGCCCCTGCCGGCAGTTCGCCCCGACCTACGAGGCGGCCTCCGAGGCCCATCCCGACCTGACCTTCGGGTCGGTCAACACCGAGGAGCAGCAGCAGCTGGCCGGCGCGGCGCAGGTGCGCTCGATCCCGACCCTGATGGTCTTCCGGGAGGGCGTCCTGGTCTTCTCCCAGGCCGGCGCGTTGCCTCCGGCCGCCCTGGACCAGCTGATCGCCGCGGTGCGCGACCTCGACATGGAGGACGTGCACCGCCAGGTCGCCGCGCAGCAGCCGGCGGAGTGAGAGGAGCACCGACGTGGATGCCCGAGCCTGGGACGAGAGGTACGCCGCCAGCCCGATGGTGTGGTCGGCCGGCCCGAACCAGTTCGTCGAGTCCGAGCTGGCCGAGCTGCCACCCGGCCGCGCCCTGGACCTGGCCTGCGGCGAGGGTCGCAACGCGCGCTGGCTCGCCACGCAGGGCTGGGAGGTCACCGCTCTCGACTTCTCCGCGGTCGCCGTGGAGAAGGGCCGGCAGGCCGCGCCCGAGGTGGACTGGCAGGTCGGTGATGCGCTGACAGCGCCGCTGCCCCAGGACCTCGACCTGGTCGTCGTCGCCTACTTCCAGGTGCCGGCCGAGGAGAGGGCCCAGGCGATGCGGCGCTCGTTCGAGGCGCTGTCCGTCGGAGGCACCCTGTTCGTGGTGGCGCACGACTCCACCAACCTGACCGAGGGCACCGGCGGCCCGCAGGACGCGGCGGTGCTCTACACCGCCGAGGACGTCCTGGAGGACCTGGCCGGGACCGACCACGAGGTGGTCCGCGCCGAGCGGGTGGCCCGGTCGGTGCCGGTCGAGGACGGGCACGGACCGCCCGGCACCGCGTGGGACGCGCTGGTCCGCCTCCGTCGCGCCGGCTGAGCGACCCGACTCATTGCGAGGCGCGCCTCAGGCGCGCGAACGCGGCTCGTCGCTGGCGTCGAAGACCCCGAGGTCGGCGTTGGTGCGCGCCTTGCGCAGGTGCCGCGAGAGGCTGAACCCGAGGAAGGCGACGGCCACGGCCAGGGCCAGGAACACGCCGAAGGCGACCCAGCCCGCCTTCACGTCCTCCGGGGCCGGGGTGGGGTCCGCCGTCACCACGAGTGCCGCCAGGAGCATCAGGCTGTTCATGCCACCAGTCTCTCAGGTGGCCAAGTCGGGCCGGTCGCGGATCCCGGCGAAGAGGTCGTCCTCGGGCAGCTCGGTCTCGACGAAGGACCGGGCCAGCTCGTAGTCCTCGGTCGGCCACGCCGACTGGTGCACGTCCAGCGGCACGTGGAACCACGGTCCGTCGGGGTCGATCTGGGTCGCGTGCGCGATCAGCGCCTGGTCGCGCACCGGGAAGTAGTCACCGCACGGCACCCGCGTGGTGATCCGCGCGTCGTGGGCCGGGTCCGCCTTCCACTCCGCGAGCCGCTCGGCGTACGGCGACTCCAGGCCGCGGCGCACCATCTCGTCGTGGAGCGCCTGGGTGCGGGGCCGGTTGAACCCGTGGTGGTAGTACAGCTTCAGCGGCTGCCAGGGCTCGCCGGCGTCGGGGTAGCGGGCGGGGTCACCGGCTGCCTCGAAGGCCACGACCGAGACGTTGTGGCACTGGATGTGGTCGGGGTGGGGGTAGCCGCCGTTCTCGTCGTACGTCGTCATCACGTGCGGCCGGAAGCTCCGGATCAACCGGACGAGCGGCTCGGCGGCCACCTCGGGATCCATCGAGCCGAAGCAGCCCTCGGGCAGCGGGGGCTTGGGGTCGCCCTCGGGCCACCCGGAGTCGACGAAGCCCAGCCAGTCCTGCCGCACCCCGAGGATCTCCCGCGCCGCGTCCATCTCCTGCCGACGGATCTCGCTGATGTTGGCGAGCACGTCGGGCCGGTCCATCTTGGGGTTGAGGATCGACCCCCGCTCGCCGCCCGTGCAGGTGACGACGTGGACGTCCACGCCCTCCTTGACGTACTTGACCGTGGAGGCGGCGCCCTTGCTCGACTCGTCGTCGGGGTGCGCGTGCACGTGCATCAGCCGGAGCATGCCCCACATCCTAGGGATGGGGCGGGGTGGGAGAATCGGTCAGGTGAGTGATCTGATGTCGGACCGCTACGGCGCCCCGGGCCCGGCCCGGCGCGCCTGGGTGATCGCCGGGTCCGGGCTGGTCGGCATCGCGGCGCTCGGGTGGCTGGCGTGGGCCGTGTGGTTCCACAGCACGCCCGACGTCCAGTCCTCGCTGCGCGGGTACGACGTCGTCGACGTCCATCGGGCCACGGCCTCGGTGGCCGTGCGCACCGCCGACCGCGCGGTCGAGGCGCGCTGCGTGGTCCGGGCCTACGGCGAGGACCACTCGGTCGTCGGCGAGGTGGACTTCACGGTCACCGGTGTCGAGGGCACCACGACGCGTGAGGTCTCGCTGCGTACCGAGCGGGAGGCCACCTCGGTGGACATGGTGGGCTGCACGACCGACCAGCAGTCTCGCCCACGCTGAGACGATTCTGCCTGCGCGCGTGAGATTGGTAGCATCGGGAACTTGCCCAGAACGGTTCATTCGACCCCACAGGAGTTTCCATGAGCGAGCCGACCCAGAGCCAGGTCTGGTTGACCCAGGCCAAGTACGACGAGCTCAAGGCCGAACTCGAGCACCTGCGTGGACCGGCCCGAGCCGACATCGTCAAGCGCGTCAGCGACGCCCGCGACGAGGGTGACCTCAAGGAGAACGCCGGCTACCACGCCGCCCGCGACGAGCTCGGCAAGATCGACGGACGCATCCAGCAGCTCGTGGACATGCTCGAGCGCGCCGAGGTGGGCGAGACGCCCCCCGACGACGGCGTCGTCGAGCCCGGCATGAAGGTCACCGTCAAGCTGGTGGGCCTCGACTTCACCGAGACCTTCCTCTTCGGCGCCCGCGAGATGGCCGGCGACGACATCAAGGTCTACTCCCCGCAGTCCCCGCTGGGGCAGGCCATCGACGGCGCCAAGCGCGGCGAGACCGTCACCTACCAGCTGCCCAACGGCAAGGACCAGAAGGCCGAGATCCTCGAGGCCGTCCCCTACACGGGCTGATCACGCACGCGGACTGAGCACGGTCGCGCGGCGCCTGCAGGTCACTCGATGACGTGGTAGCCGTGCTCGCGCAGCCGCGCCAGCACGCTCTCCGCGTGCGTGGGTCCCTTGGTCTCGAGCTGCAGGTGCACCTCGACCTCGCCGACGTGCAGCGACGTCGAGGTGCGCTCGTGTGACACCTCGAGCACGTTGGCCCCCGAGTCGGCGAGCTCCGCGAGCAGGCGCGCAAGCCCTCCGGGACGGTCGGGGATCACGCAGCGCAGGTTGAGGTAGCGCCCTCCCGAGGCCATGCCGTGCCGGATCAGGTTGCCCAGCAGCAGCGGGTCGACGTTGCCGCCCGAGAGCACCGCCACGATCGGGGTGGTGAACTCGTGCGGCCGGTCGAGCACCGCCGCGACCGCGGCTGCCCCGGACGGCTCGACGACCATCTTGGCGCGCTCGAGGAGCAGCACGAGAGCCCGTGACATCGACTCCTCGGAGACGGTGACCACCTCGTCGACGTGCTGCTGGATGGCAGCGAACGGGACGTCACCCGGACAGGCCACGGCGATCCCGTCGGCCATGGTGGTCATCCGCTCCAGCGCGACCGGCGATCCCGTGCGCAACGACTCCGGGTAGGCGGCGGCCTCCTCGGCCTGCACCCCCACCACGCGTACGTCGGGACGCTGCGCCTTGATCGCCAGGGCCACCCCGGCGAGCAGCCCGCCCCCACCGGTCGGCACGAGCACGGTGGCCGCCTCGGGGGCCTGCTCCAGGATCTCCAGGCCGACCGTCCCCTGTCCCGCGACGATGTCGGTGTGGTCGAAGGGGTGGATGAACACGGCCCCGCTGCGGTCGGCGTACTCCTTGGCGGCGATCAGCGCCTGGGTGAGGTACTCGCCCTCGAAGATCACCTCCGCGCCGTACCCCCGCGTGGCGTTGACCTTGGGGATCGGCGCACCCATCGGCATGAACACCGTGGCCTTGATGCCGAGCAGCTGCGCCGCGAGCGCGACCCCCTGGGCGTGGTTGCCGGCCGAGGCCGCCACCACCCCGCGCGCCCGCTCCTCCTCGCTGAGCCGCGAGAGCCGCACGTAGGCGCCCCGGATCTTGAACGACCCGGTCCGCTGCAGGTTCTCGCACTTCAGCAGCACCGGACCGCCCACGATGGTCTGCAGCCAGCGCGAGGTCTCCATCGACGTCCTCAGCGCGACCTCGCCGACGAGGTCGACGACACCCTCGATGTCCGCCAGCGAGACGCTCATGCCGCCACCCTAGAGCCCACTCGCACCCCGCGCCGCGGTGGTCGAGCAGCGCCTGACCTGAGCCCGTCGAAGGGAGCGACCCGCGCCGGTCGAGCAGCGAGCGAAGCGCTTGTCCTGAGCCTGTCGAAGGGAGCGATCAGTCGAGACCCCGCACGCCGACAAGCAGCCGCAACCGACGCTGGTCGAGCCAGTCGAACCCAAGCCGTACGCCGACCCGCTGACGGTCGAGCAGCGCTTGTCCTGAGCCTGTCGAAAGGAGCGACCTGGTTGCTGGTCGAGCAGCGAGCGAAGCGAGCGGATAGTCGAGACCCCGTGAGCCGACAAGCAGCCGCAACCGACGCTGGTTGAGCCTGTCGAAACCAAGCCACTTGCAGGTCGAGCAGCGCCTGTCCTGAGCCTGTCGAAGGGAGCGACCTGGTTGCTGGTCGAGCAGCGAGCGAAGCGAGCGGATAGTCGAGACCCCGTACGCCGAGAAGCGGCCGCAACCACACGCCGGTTGAGCCTGTCGAAACCAAGCCGTACGCCGACCCGCTCATGGTCGAGCAACCAGGAACCCACTTGCTGGTCGCGCAGCGCTTGTCCTGAGCCTGTCGAAGGAGCGACCTGGTTGATGGCCGCAGCAACGCCGAGCGAACGCGAACCGCGATAACCGACACGCTGGTTGAGCCTGTCGAAACCAAGCTGTACGCCGACCTGCTGATGGTCGAGCAACCCACTTTCAGGTCGAGCAGCGCTTGTCCTGAGCCTGTCGAAAGGAGCGACCTGGTTGCTGGTCGAGCAGCGAGCGAAGCGAGCGGATAGTCGAGACCCCGTACGCCGAGAAGCGGCCGCACCCAAACGCCGGTCGATCCGGCGAAAGCCAAGCCAAACGAGGTTGCACACAGATTCGAAAACGCTATCGATACTGTCAGTGGTCCCCTCTAGCATTTCACCATGGCCACCACCCCGACCCACACCACCGGGACCACCGCGGCCCGGGTGCTCGACGGTGTCCGCGCCGCCCGGACACGTGCCCACCAGGCAGCCGTGGAGGAGATCGAGCTCGCCGTCGAATGGGCCCACCTGCACCCCTGCGCAGCGGGTGAGACCCCGGCCGTGTGGGCGCACGCCGATGGCCTGTTCGGTGAAGGCCATGCTTCGTTGGCCGGTCCGGGGACGCCGGAGGTGGCCGAGTTCGCCCCCGCCACCCTGGCCGGCGCGTTGGGGATCAGTCTGGATGCCGGGCGGCAGCTGATCGCCGACGCCCTGGAGCTGACCTACCGCCTGCCCCGCCTGTGGGACCACGCCCGCGCCGGGCGGGTGCCGGTATGGCGAGCCCGGCAGATCTCCCGCGAGACCCACGACCTGTCCTTGGAGGCGGTCGGGTTCGCCGACCGGCTCATCTCCGCCACCCCCACCAAGATCAACCAGGTCGACGCCACCCGCTTGGTTCAGGAAGCCCGCCTCTACTTCGACCCCGACCGCGCCGTCGCCGACGAAGAAGCAGCACTCGCCAAGCGCGGAGTCTGGTTGCGCTCAGGCGGCGCACCCGCGACCACCGAGGTGTTCATGACCCTCGACACCCCCGATGCCCTGCTGTTCGACCAGACCGTCTCAAGGGTTGCCGGTGACCTCAGGCAGCTCGGCGACACCGACCCCCTCGACACCCGCCGCGCCCGCGCCGTCGGCATCCTCGCCGACCCCCAGTACGCCCTGGACCTCATGTCCGGCCGCGAAGGCGCAACCCCCTCATCGGGGCGCAGCTGGTTCGGTGGCGGGTTCGGGGCGGCGAACCTCTACCTCCACCTCACCCCGCAGGACCTGGTCGACGACCTCGAGGGCCGCGCCGGTGCGGTTTCCATCGAACGCCTCGGCGCTGCGACCACACGGCTGCTCACCGACTGGCTCACCCGCCACACCGCGACCGGTGGCCGGGTCATCGTGCGCCCGGTCCTCGACCCCAGCGACCCGCGGGCCGTCGATGCCCACGACCCGCCGGCCTGGATGCGCGAAACCGTCGTCCTGCGTAATGCCACCTGCGTCTTCCCCGGCTGCGCCCGAGACTCCCGGGCCTGCGACCTCGACCACATCAACCCCTACCAACCCCTCGACGACGGTGGACCGCCCGGCCAGACGTCCCTGGCTAATCTCGCGCCGCTGTGCCGCACCCACCACCGCGTCAAGACCCACAGTCAGTGGACCTACCGGCGCAACCGCGACGGCACCTACACCTGGACCGCCCCCACCGGCCACCAACTCCAGGTACGTCCACCCGACCGACGCCCACCACCACGACCCGCCGCGATGACAGCGCCACTAACCGCCATCCCAGGCATCCCGGCCATCCCCGAACCCCGACGACGAACCTGACCACCCCGGACCCCGACCACCCAGCCCAGGTCGGGGCCACACCCACGCCCAGACATCGTTTCGACAAGCTCAACCAGCGGTGGGTCACCGCTGCTGCCCGGCTCACCGGGTCTCGACTGCGCTCGACCAGCGAGTCGTCATGGTTTCGACAAGCTCAACCAGCGTGGGTCACCGCGCTGCTCGGCTCACCGGGTCTCGACTGACCGCTCGCTTCGCTCCCTGCTCGACCAGCGAGGGGCACCGCTGCTTCTCAGCTCACGAGGTCTCGACTGCGCTCGACGGCAGGCGCTCCGTGGTTTCGACAAGCTCAACCAGCGGTCGGGCACCGCTGCTTCTCGGCTCGCCGGGTCTCGACTGACCGCTCCCTTCGACAAGCTCAGGACAAGCGCTTCGCTCGCTGCTCGACCAACCGGGTTGCGGTTGCTGCTCGGCTCACTGGGTCTCGACTGCGCTCGACCAGCAAGTTGAGTGGTTTCGACAAGCTCAACCAGCGGTGGCGTCACGGCTGCTTCTCGGCTCACTGGGTCTCGACTGACCGCTCGCTTCGCTCACTGCTCGACCAGCGGGGGTTGCGGTTGCTTCTCAGCTCACCAGGTCTCGGCTGCGCTCGACCGGCAAGACGTCGTGGTTTCGACAAGCTCAACCAGCGGTGGCGTCACCGCTGCTTCTCGGCTCGCCGGGTCTCGACTGACCGCTCGCTTCGCTCCCTTCGACAAGCTCAGGACAAGCCCTGCTCGACCAGCGGGGGTTGCGGCTGCTTCTCGGCTCACGTGGTCTCGACTGGGCTCGACCACCGGGCTCCCCGGGTCCCCGCCAGCGGACCGACCCGCTCAGCTGGGCTCGTCGTGCATGTCGGCGACGTCCTCGGCGGAGGCGTCCTCGTCGAGGCTGGGTTCGTCCTCCGCGGCGTCCTCGGCGTCCTCGCCGACCTCGGTGTAGTCGGCCAGGTGCTGGACCACCGCATTGACCGACGCGGCCAGGGGGACGGCGATCAGGGCGCCGGGGATGCCGGCGACGATCACCCCCATGGCGATGGCCACGATGACGCCGAGCGGGTGCACGGCGACGAAGCGCCCCATCAGGAAGGGCTGGAGGATGTGCGCCTCGACCTGCTGCACCAGCACGACCACGCCGAACATGAACAGCGCCGTCACCGGTCCCTGGGCCACGAGGGCGACCAGCACCGCGACCGTCCCGGAGACGAAGGCGCCGATGAGCGGCACGAACGCGCCGAGGAAGACCAGCACGCCGATAGCTCCGACGAAGGGCACCCCGAGGACCGCGGCACCGATCATGATGCCGATCGCGTCGGTGGCCGCCACCAGCACGGTGGCCCGGACGAACTGGGTCAGCGAGCGCCAGGCGACCCGACCCGAGGAGTCGGCCCGCAGGCGTCCGGCCCGCGGGAACAGCCGCACCAGCCAGGCCCAGATGAGGGTCCCGTCGGCGAGGAAGAAGTACGTCGCGAACAGCACGATGAACACGCCGGCGACGAGGTGCCCGACGGTGGCGCCGACCTCGCTGAGCCGGCCGACGGCGTCCTCGCCGTACTTCGCGATCTGGGCCTGCGCCTCGTCCAGGCCCGCGCTGATCTGGGAGTCGGTGACGTTGAACGGCCCGTTGCGCAGCCACTCCCGGATCTGGGTCAGGCCGTCGGTCACCTGCGTCGAGAGGTCACCGATGCCCTGGGACACCTGGTTGCTGACGAACGTCACCAGCAGGCTCACGGAGGCGAGGCCGAGGACGACCACCAGCAGTGACGCGAGCTGGCGGGGCACCCCCACGCGCTGCGCCGAGGTCACCACCGGTGCCGCGAGGGCGGCGAGGAGCAGCGCGATCACCAGCGGCAGCACGACGACCAGGAAGAAGTTCAGCAGGTAGAGCACGACCGCCGAGGCGATGCCGATGACCACCAACCGCCAGGCCCAGGCAGCCGCCAGGTCCACCCCGTAGGGGACCTGACCGGGGCGGAAGTTGGACACGCCGCCGGTGATCTCCGGCTGCACCTCCGCCGCCCGCCGCGCCGCCCGCACCTCGGCCCACTGCTGCGCGATCCGCGCCCGCAGCGCCTCGTCGGCCAGGGCCGTCCGCGTGCGCGAGCGCGCGCGATAGCTGGTCATCAACCGCCGGGGGTCTGCTCGCACGTCGACAGGCTACGTGCCAGTGCCGCCGCTGCCGCCGGACGGCGCACCGAGAGCAGGCCCACCGCTGCGAGCACGTACGCGCGGTCGACCACGACCCGTGGCCGCTCGGGGAGCTGCCACCCCTCGGCGGACACCCCGGTGGCTCCGGCCAGCACCCGTTCGGCGACCTCGGGGGCGGCGTGCCGCAGCACCCCGCCCGAGCCCACCAGGAGCGCCACCTGCCGCAGGTCCTTGCCGCTGCGTTCGACGACGCGGCCGTCGGGTCCCAGCACCACCCGGGACCGGCCCACGTGGCGGCGTACGGCGAGCGTGGCGGCGGTCGCGGCGATCGACTCGTCGTCGCGTCGGTCGGCCTCCGAGTCGGGCAGCCACGCGGGGTCGTCGCTGCGGCGTGCCGCCGCCTCCCGCAGGTCCTCACCCACGAGCGCGGCCTCCACGCCGGCCGCCCACGTGCTCTGCGCGCTCCAGCGCATGCCCAGGTCGCCCTCGACGGTGCGGGTGACCGGGGTGGTGGCCACGACCTCGCGGGACAGGCCGGCGTCCTCCGGGTCGAGGCGTACGACGGAGTGCACGTCGGTGGTGGCGCCGCCGATGTCCACCACGACGACGTCCTCGCCGGTCCCGGCGGCGAGCACCTCCACCCCGGTGAGCACCACGTCGGGCGTCGCGCCCTGCACCATGCTCGCGAAGTCGGCCCGGCGGCTCAGGCCCTTGCCGCCGATCACGTGCGCGAGGAACATCTCCCGGATCGCGGCCCGGGCCGAGTCCGGCGCCAGGACGCCGATGCGGGGCACCACGTTGTCGGCGAGCACGTACGGCGTCCGCGACTCCCCCAGCCGGGCGGCGACCTCGTCGCGCGCCTCGACGTCGCCGGCCACCACGACCGGGCCGGTCCACGGGACCGCGGCCAGGAACGCCGCATCGGCCAGGAGCCCCTCGGAGTTGCCACCGTCGGTGCCGCCGACGAGCAGCAGCACGTCCGGCCGCGCCCGCTCCAGCTCCGCGAGCCGGTCCGCGTCCAGCCCGCCGGCCAGGACGGCGACCACCTTCCCGCCGCTGGAGAGCGCCACCCGTCGTCCGGCCTCCGCGGTCACCAGGGCCTCGTTGCCGACGACGGCGATGCGCAGCCCTCCCCCGGCTGAGGAGCAGGCCAGCACCTCGGCGTCCGCGGCGGCCGGGTGCCGGGTCGCCAGCGCGGCCCGGCAGGCGTCCACGCCGTCGAGCACGTCGGTCTCGAGCGTGGTGCGGTGGTCGGTGGTGCCGAGCAGCGCCCCGGTCTCGTCGTCGACCAGCGCCGCCTTGGTGAACGTCGAGCCGACGTCCACGCACAGGACCTGCCCCACGGTGGCTAGCCGACCAGCGGGAGGTGGACGCGCGACTCAGCCAAGGGACCGGTCCAGGTCGGCGAGCAGGTCCTCGGCGGTCTCGATGCCGACGCTGAGCCGGATCAGGTCGTCGGGGACCTCGAGGTCCGTGCCGGCGACGCTGGCGTGGGTCATCCGTCCGGGGTGCTCGATGAGCGACTCGACGCCGCCGAGCGACTCCCCGAGCGTGAACACCTCGGCCCGCCCGCACACGTCGAGCGCGTGCTGCTCTCCCCCGCTGACCCGGAAGGACACGATCCCGCCGAAGCGCTTCATCTGCCGGGAGGCCACCTCGTGACCGGGGTGCTCCTCCAGCCCGGGGTAGATCACCTGGGTGACGGCGGGGTGCCCGGTCAGGAACTCCACGACCTTCTCGGCGTTGTCGCAGTGCCGGTCCATCCGCACGCCCAGCGTCTTCAGCCCCCGCAGCACCAGCCACGCGTCGAACGGGCCGGCCACCGCACCCATGGCGTTCTGGTGGTAGCCGACCTGCTCCGCGAGCTCGAGGTCGCGGACCACCACGGCGCCGCCGACGACGTCGGAGTGGCCGCCGCAGTACTTCGTCGTGGAGTGCACGACCGCGTCGGCACCGAGCACCAGCGGCTGCTGGAGGTACGGCGAGGCGAAGGTGTTGTCCACGACCAGCAGGGCACCCGCCTCGTGGGCGACGGCCGCGACCGCCTCGATGTCGCCGATGTTCAGCAACGGGTTCGTGGGCGTCTCCACCCACACGATCTTGGTCCGGCCGGGCTCGATCGCAGCCCGGATGGCGTCGACGTCGCTCACCGGGGCCGGGGTGTGCTCGAGGCCCCAGCGGTTGAGCACCTTGTCGAAGAGCCGGTGGGTGCCGCCGTACGCGTCGTCGGGGATGACCACGTGGTCGCCGGGACGGCACACCGCGTGCAGCAGGGTGTCCTCGGCGGCGAGCCCCGAGGCGAACGCGAAGGCCTGCTCGCCCTCTTCCAACGCCGCGAGGTTGCCCTCCAGCGCGGTGCGCGTGGGGTTGGCCGAGCGGCTGTACTCGTAGCCGCCGCGCAGGCCACCCACGCCGTCCTGCTTGTAGGTGGAGGTCGCGTAGATCGGCGGGATCACCGCCCCGCTCATCGGGTCCGGCTCGTAGCCGGCGTGGATGGCGCGGGTCTCGAACCCGGACTTGCCTCGGTGTTCCTGGGTCACACGCGCGAGGCTACTCGCCGGCGAGGCGGGGCGCCCCACCCACCGGCGCGGCACACTGGGAAGGTCCACGGCACGCTCGTTGTTGGGGACAGAGCCACCCGAGGAAAGGCCACCGATGTTCCTGCGCACCAAGTCCACCCTGCCCACGCCCGACCAGGCGCTCCCGGGTCGTCCCGAGCGCCCCTTCGCCCTCTCCGAGCGGCACCGCGCGCTGGACGCCCCCCTGGTGACCGACGAGGTCCCCGAGGGCTACGAGGTCGCCGTCTTCGGGCTGGGCTGCTTCTGGGGCGCCGAGGAGATCTTCTGGCAGGTGCCCGGCGTGTGGTCCACCTCGGTCGGGTACGCCGGGGGCAGCACCCCGCACCCGTCGTACGAGGAGGTCTGCAGCGGCCGGACCGGCCACACCGAGGCGGTGCGGGTCGTCTACGACCCCAGCCAGGTCTCCTTCGCCGACCTCGTGGCCACCTTCTACGAGGTCCACGACCCCACCCAGGGCATGCGACAGGGCAACGACCAGGGCACCCAGTACCGCTCGGCCATCTACGTCACGACCCCCGAGCAGGAGCAGGTCGCCCGCGAGGTCACCGAGCGCTACCAGCCCGAGCTGACCCGCCGCGGCTTCGGCGAGATCACCACCGAGATCCGGCAGGCGGCGGAGACGCCGTACTACTACGCCGAGGACCACCACCAGCAGTACCTGCTGAAGAACCCGTTCGGCTACCGCTGCCACTCCGCCACGGGGGTGCCGGTCCCCCGCTCCTGAGCGCATCATGGGAGGGAGCCCTGAGGAGGTGCTGCCATGACCGTGTACACCGTGGGGATCTGGCGGGTCCGAGCCGGCCGGGAGGACGAGTTCGCCGCTGCCTGGCGAAAGCTGGCCGAGGACACCCAGGTGGACCATCCGGGTGCGACGGCCCTCCTGCTGCGGGACCGTGACCACCCCGGCCTGTTCATCAGCTCGGGTCCCTGGGACTCGCCCGACCAGGTGGAGCAGTGGCGGTCCTCGTCGGCCTTCACCGACAACATCGCCGAGATCCGCGAGTGCCTGGAGGGCTTCGAGCCCCACACCATGGACCCGGTCGCGACCGTCGAGCCACGGGGAGCCTGAGCGGCAGAGGCAGTGAGAACGGTCACGCTGCGGCCCGCGAAGCGGTGCTCAGCGAGCGGGCGAGCGGTCCATGGTCGCCTTGCCCGAGTTTGTGTTGCCCCCACTTCTCGGCACACTGGGGCCCATGAGCGACAAGACCCCGCCCTCGGGCGAGCCCACGCCCACGCCCGACGAGCCCAGCGAGGGTCCCGGCACGCCCACCGGCGAGGAGGCCGCACCTCCGCCCCCGCCGGCGGAGGACACCACGGTCGACGGCGACGTACCCCCGCCCCCGGCTGAGGACACCACGGTCGACGGCGACGTACCCCCGCCCCCGGCGGAGGACACCACGGTCGACGGCTCGGTTCCCCCGCCGCCCCCGGCGGAGGGCACGACGGCCGGCGCCTACGCCCCGCCGCCGCCTCCGGCGAAGAAGTCCCGGACCCCGTGGATCATCGCGATTGCGGTCGTCCTCGTGCTCGCACTGGTCGGCGGCGCCGTCGCGGTGATCGTGAGCCTGACCGGTGAGGACTCCCACTCCATCGCGATCCCGGCCAACGCGGGCGGGATGAAGCGCGACACCACCAAGGAGAACGAGCTCAAGCAGCAGCTCGACGCGGCCGAGCAGCAGTTCAAGACCCAGGCCAAGAACGTCACCTACGTCAAGTCCGGCGTCTACAACCAGGACGACAAGGACCGCGGCCCCGAGGGCGCGCTGGTCTTCCTCGGCGCCAAGCTGAACAAGGAGCAGAGCCCCCAGGCCTTCGTCGACTCCTTCGGCAAGCAGGCCGGCGCCAACGGCTTCAAGATCGACAAGATCTCCGCTGGCGAGGCCGGCGGTCAGGCCGTGTGCGCCTCGCAGGACGCGGGCCAGAAGATCGCGATCTGCGCCTGGGCGACCAAGGACTCCATGGGCGAGCTGATCCCGACCGTTCCGGGCTGGGACTCCAAGCAGCTCGCCAAGGTGCTGCTCGACCTGCGCAAGGACGTCGAGAAGACCGACTAGGGCCCCGCTCGGGGGTCACGGCACGCAGGTAGTACGTCGTGCTCACGCGCTGGGGCCGCAGCCTGGACCGTGACCGGCCGTGGCCGGACTACCCCCGGCCGCAGCTGGAACGGCGGACCTGGGTCAACCTCAACGGGGTCTGGGAGCACGCCTTCACCTCCTCCCCGGAGCGACCTGAGTCCTACGACGGCCCGATCGTGGTGCCGTTCTCCCCCGAGACCGAGCTCTCCGAGGTCGGGCGGCAGCTGCAGCCCGACGAGTGGCTCTGGTACCGGCGGACCTTCACAGCACCCGGCCCACCCCCCGGTGGCCGGGTGCTGCTGCACTTCGGTGCCGTCGACCAGACCTGCACGGTGTGGGTCAACGGCACCGAGGCCGGTCACCACACCGGCGGCTACCTGCCGTTCACCCTCGACGTCACCGACCTCCTCACCGGGTCGGGCTCCGAGCTCCTCGAGGTCCGGGTGCGAGACCTCTCCGAGACCGGCGTGCACGCCCGCGGCAAGCAGCGCCTGGACCGCGGCACGATCTGGTACACCGCCCAGTCCGGGATCTGGCAGACCGTCTGGCTCGAGCCCGTGCCCGCGTCGTACGTCGCCGGGCTGGTGCTGACCCCCCACCTCGACGACGGCGAGCTCGAGGTGACCGTCCTCCCCGGTGGGCCGGTGCTGACCGAGCCGGCGACGGTGGTGGTTTCGACAAGCTCAACCACCGGGGACCGCTCAACCACCGGGGACCGCTCAACCACCGGGGACCGCTCCACCACCGGGGACCGCTCGGTCACCGTCGCGCGCGCCGCCGTGCCCGCGGGTGCGCCCGCCCGGCTCCGGCTCGACGAGGTGCGGCCCTGGTCCCCGGAGGACCCCCACCTCTACGACGTCGAGGTGCGCTACGGCGAGGACCGGGTGACCTCCTACGCCGGGATGCGCTCCTTCGGCACCGGGCCGGACGAGCACGGCCACGTCCGGCTGCTGCTCAACGGCGAGCCGCTCGTCCAGGTGGGGGTCCTCGACCAGGGCTACTGGCCCGACGGCCTGCTCACCCCGCCCAGCGACGCCGCGATGGTCCACGACCTGGAGACGATGCGCTCGCTCGGGTTCACCCTGCTGCGCAAGCACGCGAAGATCGAGCCGCTGCGCTGGTACGCGCACTGCGACCGGATCGGCCTGCTGGTCTGGCAGGACCTGGTCAACGGTGGCGGGCGCTACCGGGCGCTGACCACCTCGCGCCCCGCGCGCCGTCGTACGCCGGTGCCCGACCGGTGGCACCGGCTCTACGGCCGCGGCGACGCCGAGGGACGCCGGGAGTTCCGGGAGGAGGCGGACGCCACCGTGGCCCTGCTGCGCAACGTGGTCTCGGTGGCGGTGTGGACGGTCTTCAACGAGGGCTGGGGCCAGTTCGACGCCAACGACCTCGCGGAACGGCTCGCCACGACCGACCCCACCCGGCTCGTCCACGCCACCAGCGGGTGGGTGGACCAGGGGGGCGGCGACCTGCACAGCACGCACGCCTACCTACGGCCGTTCCGGATGCCCGGGCGCCGAAGGCGTGGGCGGCGGGCGGTGGTGCTCGCCGAGTACGGCGGGTACAGCATGCGCGTCGAGGGCCACGACTGGAGCCCGCGCGAGTTCGGCTACCGCCACTTCGAGGACCCGGCGTCCCTCGCCGTGGCCTTCCGCGACCTGCACCGCTCGTTGGCGACCGCTGTGCGCGACGGGCTGGCCGCGACGGTCTACACCCAGCTCAGCGACGTCGAGGACGAGCTCAACGGCCTGCTCACCTGGGACCGCGAGGTGCTCAAGATCGACGCCGACGTGGTCCGCGAGGTCACCCACGGGCTGTCGCTCAGGCCTGGGCGTCGACCCACTGCTGGCCGATGATCCGCAGCTGTGCGGTCCCGGAGGTGAGCTCGCCGACGATCTCCTCGGCCGCCCCGCGCGAGACCGGCGGGACGGCGAAGTGCAGCAGGGCGTCGCCGGTGTACTCCACGCCCAGCACGTGCGCGCCCCGGGAGCGCAGGTCGTGCTCGAGCCGGCCGGCGTCGGCGATGTCCACGGTGACCTCGCAGACGTCGTGCAGCACCCGCTCGACGGTGCCGACCTGCTCCAGGGCCGCTCGCGTGGCGTCCGCGTAGGCCCTGGTCAGGCCGCCGGTGCCGAGGAGCACGCCACCGAACCACCGGGAGACCACCGCCACCACGTCGCTGAGCTCTCGACCCCGCAGCACGCCCAGGATCGGCGGGCCACCCGTGCCCGGCGGCTCACCGTCGTCGCTGGCCTGCTCCAGCAGCCGTTCGGGACCCACGACGAAGGCGTTGCAGTGGTGCCGGGCGTTCCAGTGCTGCCGGCGTACCTGCTCGACCAGCTGGCGGGCCTCGACCTCGTCGGGCACCCGAGCCACGGTGCACAGAAAACGGGACTTCTCGACCGAGATCTCGGCGCTGCCGTCGCGCGCCACGGTGCGGTACGAGGTCACGGACACCTGCCGACCGTACCGGCCACCCAGGTTTGGCACGATCGGCGCATGCGGATCGTCTCCCTGCTCCCCTCCACCACCGAGATCCTCTTCGGCATCGGAGCCGGGGACGACGTCGTCGGCGTCACCTTCGAGTGCGACTACCCGGTCGAGGCACGCGAACGCACGATCGTGTCCACGAGCGCGCTGCCCGAGGGCCTGGACGCGGCCGCGATCGACGCCTTCGTGGCCGAGGCGATGCGTGCGGGCCAGGACCTCTACCACCTCGACGAGGGCGCGCTGTCCGGGCTCGACGCCGACCTGGTGGTCACCCAGGACCTGTGCGCGGTGTGCGCGGTCGACGTCTCGGTGGTCGACGACGCGCTCGCCCACCTCGGCTGCACCGCCGAGGTGCTCACGATCGACCCGCACACCCTCGAGGAGGTCCTGGCCTCGGTGCGCACGCTCGGCGACGCCACCGGTCACGCCGCCGCCGCCGAGGCGTTGGTGCTCTCGCTCGAGCAGCGTCTCGCCCGGGTGCGCACCGAGGTCGCCCGCCGGACCGAGCGCCCGCGGGTGCTGCTGCTGGAGTGGACCGACCCGCCCTTCGCCCCGGGGCACTGGGTGCCCGAGATGATCACCACCGCCGGCGGGGTCCCCACCGTGGGCAGCCGCGGCGCCCCCTCGGAGCGGATGACCTGGGCGGAGGCACTGGGCGGGACGCCCGACCTCGTGGTCTGCGCGCCGTGCGGCTACGACCTCGACGGGTCCGCGGCGCAGGGGCTGGACCTGCTCGCCTCGGGGGTGCTCCCCGCGGGGCTACCGGTCTGGGCGGTCGACGCGAACGCGTCCTTCGCCAGGCCGGGCCCGCGGCTGGTCGACGGGGTGGAGACGCTGGCCCGGATCATGGACCCGGCCGGCCTGGCCCCGGACCCCACGGCGGCCCGCCGGCTGCGCTGATCGAGGCGGGGTGAGTGGTGGGGCAGCCTTGGGAGGACCTCCCCACCACTCGACATCCGCGGAGTGGAAGTGGAGGGACCCGCGAACGGGCATTCCATACCTCGGACGGTGCCAGCACCTTCAGGTGGGAACCGTGGGGCCCTGGTACGCCTCCAGAGTAGGGCGTCAGGCCACTCGGAGACGAGGGATCGGGCACAAATAGCAATGCCTATATTTCGGACTTTTCACTCTCGTCCCACGTACCCCAGCAGGTCCTGCCGGGTGAGCACCCCGATCGGCCGACCGTCCTCCTGCACCAGCAGTGCGTCGGCCTCGCGCAGGGCACCCATGGCGTCCTCGATGGCCGTGCCCGCACCGACGGTGGGCAGCGGCTCGTCCATGTGCAGCTCGACCTGGTCGGCCAGCCGCGCCTCGCCGTGGAACAGCGCGTCGAGGAGCCTGCGCTCGGAGACCGACCCGGCCACCTCGGCGGCCATGATCGGGGGTTCGGCGCGGACCACGGGCATCTGCGAGACGCCGTACTCCTTCAGGATCTGCACGGCCTCGGCGATGGTCTCCCCGGGGTGGGTGTGCACCAGGTCCGGGATGTCGCCCTTCTTCGAGCGCAGCACCTGCCCGATGGTCAGCCCGCTCGGCGAGGCCGCCAGGAACCCGTAGCGGGCCAGCCACTCGTCGTTGAACACCTTGGTCAGGTAGCCGCGCCCGCTGTCGGGCAGCAGCACCACGATCACGGCGTCGGGGTCGTCGAGCTCCTGGGCGAGCTGGATCGCGGCGAAGGCGGCCATGCCGGAGGAGCCGCCCACCAGCATGCCTTCCTCGCGCGCGAGCCGGCGAGTCATCGAGAACGAGTCGGCGTCGGAGACCTCGATGACCCGGTCGGCGATGCCGCGGTCGTAGGTCTCCGGCCAGAAGTCCTCGCCGACGCCCTCCACCAGGTAGGGGCGGCCGGTACCTCCGGAGTACACCGACCCGGCGGGGTCGGCACCCACGACCTGGATCTGCGGGTTCTGCTCCTTCAGGTAGCGACCCACGCCGCTGATCGTGCCGCCGGTGCCCATGCCGGTCACGAAGTGCGTGATCCGCCCGTCGGTCTGCTCCCAGATCTCCGGACCGGTCTGCTCGTAGTGCGAGAGCGGGTTGTTCGGGTTGGAGTACTGGTCGGGCTTCCAGGCCCCCTCGGTCTCGCGGACCAGCCGGTCGGAGGTGCTGTAGTAGCTGTCGGGGTGCTCGGGCGCGACCGCGGTCGGGCAGACGACCACGTCGGCCCCGTAGGCGCGCAGCACGTTGCGCTTGTCCTCGCTGACCTTGTCGGGGCACACGAAGATGCAGTGGTAGCCGCGCTGCTGGGCGACCAGCGCCAGCCCGACGCCGGTGTTCCCCGAGGTGGGCTCCACGATCGTGCCGCCCGGCTGCAGCTCGCCGGAGGCCTCCGCCGCGTCGATCATCCGGACCGCGATGCGGTCCTTCACCGACCCACCGGGATTGAGGTACTCGACCTTGGCGAGCACGAGCGAGGAGGTGTCACCGACCGTCCTCCCGAGCTTGACCAACGGGGTGTTCCCGACCAGCTCGAGCAGGGAGTTCACGTACTTCATGCGGCCAACCTACCGGCCACGTCGGGGGCACCCGGACCCCGCCGTACGAGTGCGGCCCTTGCCGTCGAGGCAAGCACCGACACACCCGAAATCAGTACCAGTTTTCACATCGGCCCCATGTGACCCACGAAATTGGTGCATACTTCCCAAGATTCCGTTACATGACGCTAGCCGCAATTCGAGGGAGACACGCCGAGATGACTGCCACCCGACCGAAGTCCCTGACCCGAGCCCTGGTCGGCTTGCTGAGCCTCGGAGTCCTCGCGGCGCCGGCGCTGGTGCCCTCCGCGGGCACCGCCGGGACCCAGGACCCCAAGTTCCGCAAGGTCTCCGCACCCAACGTGTTCTACCCCGTCATCGGCTCCCGCGCCGTCAAGGACCTCCGCACCACCAGCAAGAAGCGCGTCGGCACCGACATCGCCACCCGCTGCAACGCCGGCGTCTACGCCACCCACCCGGGCAAGGTCACCGTGATCGCCAGCAAGGCGCTCGGCAACTACGTGCGGGTCTCGGCGGGCAGCACCGGCCTGGCCACCGGCTACGGCTACCTGGACCGGGTCCTGGTCTCCGACGGCCAGATCGTCCAGTCCGGCCAGGCGCTCGGCTTCGTGGGGCAGAACCCCGACTCCGAGTGCCGGCTGTACTTCTCCGTGGGCCGCAACGGACGCAGCCAGAACCCCACGTGGTGGCTGAACCGGTACGTCGGCAAGACCGCCCCGGTGGGCAACCTGTTCGACACCCGCGGGTTCCTGGTCGCCTCCTACAACGTCCTCGGCGCCAGCCACACCCGCAGCAGCCGCAAGTTCGCCAGCGGCAACGCCCGGCTGAACCGCTCGATGACCATGCTGAACTCCCGCAAGGTCGACGTGGTGGGCACCCAGGAGTTCCAGGAGACCCAGTTCGACCACTGGGTCCGACGCGGCAACCTGAACTCGTGGGGCGCCTACTACTGGGACCCCGAGGGCAAGCGCCGTGACACCGAGAACGCCATCATCTGGCGCAAGGAGACGATGGAGTTCGTCTCCGGCGAGACCTTCGACATCCCCTACTTCAACGGCAACATCCGCCACGTCCCCGCGGTCCTGCTGCGGGAGAAGTCGAGCGGGCGCACGGCGTACTTCCTCAACGTGCACAACCCGGCCAACGTGCGGGGCAACGCCGCGAAGTACCGCGCCCGGGCGATCGCGATCGAGAAGCAGAAGATCATCGACCTGCGCGCCACCGGCCGTCCGGTGTTCCTCACCGGCGACTTCAACGACCGGGCGGCCGCGTTCTGCCCGCTGACGCAGAACAAGCTGTCGATCTCGCCGAACAGCATCCCGTCGAACACCTGCCGCTACCCCAAGCAGAGCTCCATCGACTGGATCTTCGCGGCCGGCCAGGTGCGCTTCTCCAGCTTCGCGCGGGACACCTACCCGCAGAAGGCGCGGATCAGCGACCACCCGATCGTCCAGGCCCGGGCACACCTGCAGGACTGACCGAGGGGCGTCACTAGAATCAGCCCATGAGCAGGGCAGCGGCGGCACGCAGGCTGGCAGCCGCCGCGGCGTACGGCGGGGGCGGGCTCTCGGTCCTCGGCGCCTCGCTGTACGGCGTGCTGCGCGCCGAGGCCAACCTCGCCCGCCGGGCGATCGGCACCACGCAGCTCCGGGTGCCGGACGCCACGGGCTGGTACGGCCGCGGGCGGCCGGGCCCGGCCATCGCGGTCGCCCTGCTCGGGGACTCCAGCGCCGCCGGGTACGGCGTCCGCAGCGTCGAGGAGACACCCGGTGCCTGGCTGGGCTCCGGGGTCGCCGAGCGTGCCGACCGGCGGGTGCACCTGCGGTCGTACGCCGAGGTCGGCGCGCAGTCCAGCGACCTGGCCGAGCAGCTCGACCGGGCGCTGCTGCAGGGGCCGGACGTCGCCGTCATCCTCATCGGCGCCAACGACGTCACCCACTCGGTGCTGCCCGCGGCGTCGGTGCGCCACCTCTCCGAGGCCGTGCGCAGGCTGCGGGAGGCCGACATCGCCGTGGTGGTGGGCACCTGCCCCGACCTGGGCACGATCTCCCCGATCCCGGTGCCGCTGCGCCAGGTGGCACGACTGTGGTCGCGGCGGCTCGCGGCGGCCCAGACGATCGCGGTCATCGAGGCGGGCGGCCGGACGGTCTCGCTCGGCTCGATCCTCGGCCCCGAGTTCGCCGCCGCCCCGGCGCTGCTCTTCGGTCCCGACCAGTTCCATCCCTCGGCGGCGGGCTACGAGGCGCTGGCACGCGTCCTGGTGCCCTCCGTGCTCTCCGCGCTGGGTCACGGAGAGGCCGAGGAGGAGGCCCCGCGGGCCGGTCGCGGCGAGGCGGTGCTGCCGATCGGCTACGCCGCGGTCCGGGCGAGCCAGAACCCCGGCACCGAGATCGACGGCACCGAGGTCGCCGGGGCCAAGCGCGGCGTGGGCGGCCGCTGGGTCACGCTGATGCGCCGGCGGCTGCTGCCCACCGGCGACGTGGAGTCCCCGGACGAGGCAGACGCCCCGGCCGAGGGGTCGGCCGAGGCGTCCGCGTGAGGACCGTGCGCGGTCAGTCGCCGCGCAGGATCGCGAGGATCCGCAGGATCTCGATGTAGATCCAGATGATGGTCACGGTCAGGGCGAACGACGCCCGCCACGACTCGCGCTCCGGGAGCCCCGCGGCGATGCCGCGCTCGACGAAGTCGAAGTCGAGGATGAGCATCAGCACACCGATGCCGAGACCGACCACGCTGCTGATCAGACCCATCGTGCCGAAGCCGTTGAACCCGAAGTCGGCCTTGAAGAACTGCAGCACGAAGTCGAGCATGCTCAGCGCCACGAAGCCGAACATCGCGCCGATCACCCAGGCGCGGAACTTCTGGCCGACCTGGATGTTGAAGAACTTGTACGCCGCCAGCGTGCCGCCGACCGCCGCCATCGTGCCCAGCACGGCACCGACCACGAGACCGTCGCCGAACGAGGCCTCGAGCACCTTGCTGAAGGCACCGACGAAGACGCCCTCGAGGACCGCGTAGGCGATCACCAGGCCGGGGCTGATCACCTTCTTGAACGAGTTGACCATGGCCAGGACGAAACCGCCGAGCGCGCCCATCAGGGCCAGCCCGTAGAGGGACGCGGCCGCGTTGGGGTCGGCGCTCACGTCCCCGGTCAGGAACCACGTGGCCGCGGCCACGAGGACCACGGTGCCCAGCGTCATGCCGGTCTTCTGCACCACCGAGTCGATGGTCATCCGGCCCTGGTCGACCTGGGTCGTGCTCGGTCCGCCCGGAGTGCCGGTGCCCCACTGGGAGGGGTCGCCGTACCCACCGTGCTGCTGGCCGTTGCCCGGGTAGGTCTGGTTGCCGTACGCGTTGCCGCGGCCGTTGAAGCCCTCGGCCCGCGTGAAGATCGGGTTGCTGCTCCTCATTGGCGTCCTCCTTGGATGCCGCGCGGGCCGCCCACTCTGGCGCCCGCCGTCCGACCCGATCCTATCGGGCCTTCGTGGGGAAAACGGACGAGATGCACCGCGGGTTCCCGTCCGGGTGCCACCGGGGCTGTGTCCTACGTCGCAGCGGCGGTCTCCCGGGGACGGCGGCCGGGGTCTACTGTGCGCCGAGCGTGCCCCGGGTGGGGGTCGAACCCACACTGCGCGGTGTTTAAGACCGCTTCCTCTGCCGATTGGGATACCGGGGCGTGCGGCCGATCATAGGGAGGCCAGCGTGGCGGCGCGGCCGAGCACGGCGTCGAGCATCGGCTCGGTGAGCCGGCCGGTGAAGGTGTTCTGCTGGGAGGGGTGGAAGCAGCCCAGCAGCGTGAGCTCGCCGTGCGGCGAGGCCAGCGGGACCTCGACCGCGTGGCCGAAACGGGGGCGTGGCCGGGGCACCTCGACGCCCGCGGCCGCCAGGGAGCGCAGCGCCGCCGCCCACCCGAAGCCGCCCAGGCAGACCACCACCCGCAGGCCGGGCAGGACCAGCTGCACCTCGCGGTCCACCCACGGCGCGCAGGTGTCCCGCTCCTCGGGGGTCGGCTTGTTCTGCGGCGGGGCGCAGCGCACGGCTGCGACGACCCGGGTGCCGTGCAGCCGCAGCCCGTCGTCGGCGTGCGTCGAGGTGGGCTGGTTGGCCAGGCCGACCCGGTGCATCGAGGCGAACAGCCAGTCCCCGGAGCGGTCCCCGGTGAAGATCCGACCGGTGCGGTTGGCGCCGTGCGCCGCCGGGGCCAGGCCCACGACGAGCACCCGGGGGTCGGCGGCACCCCAGCCCGGGATCGGGCGGCCCCAGTAGGTCTCCCCGGCGTACGCCGCGCGCTTCTCCCGGGCGACCAGCTCGCGCCAGGCGACCAGGCGGGGACAGGCTCGGCACGAGCACACCCGCTCGTCGAGCTCGGCGAGGTCGGCCCGCGCCGCCAGCCGGGCGACCCCGCCGGCGGACCGGGCCACCGGGACGCTGCGCCGATCACTCATGGCCGACCGCTCATGGTCGGCCGAAGGGACGGTCCTCGGGGTCTCCGGACCCGGCGGCCATCCGGATGCTGCGCTGCGTGGCGAGGTCCTGGGCACGCCGCCCGGTGTTCTTCACGATGTTGCGGGTGTCGCGCACCGGCAGCTGGAGCCGTTCCTCCGCGGCGATGCCCAGCCCGAGCTGGCGGGAGCGGGCGAGCTCGGCGTCGAGCTCGGCACCGAAGAGCAGCGCGACGTTGGTCAACCACAGCCACAGCAGCGCGACGACCACACCGGCCACCGACCCGTAGGTCTTGTTGTAGGAGCCGAAGTTCGCGACGTAGAAGGCGAACCCGACCGAGGCGGCGAGCCAGATCATGATCGCCACGAACGCGCCGGCGGAGATCGGGCGGAAGCGGGGGAAGGAGACGTTGGGCGTCGCGTAGTAGAGCAGCGCGACCACCGCCATCACCACCCCGGCCAGCAGGGGCCACTTGAGGATGTTCCAGACCAGGAGCAGGTCGTCGCCGAGCCCGATCGCGTCACCGACCCCCTCCGCGACCGGTCCGGAGACGATCAGGATGACCAGCGCGACCGCGGAGAGCAGCACGGTCGCCAGGGTCACGCCGAGCTGCATCGGCCGCATCCGCCAGAACGGGCGCCCCTCCTCCACCTCGTAGATGCGGTTCATCGCCCGGCTGAACGCTCCGACGTAGCCCGACGCGGACCACAGGGCACCGGCGAGACCGATGATCAGCGTCAGGCCGGCGGCGTCCGAGGCCGCCAGGTCCTCGAGCGGCCCCCGCAGCTGGTCGAGGAAGTCGGGCGAGACCAGCGGGCGCAGCACCGTCAGGATCTTCTCCACCGACTGCTGCGCCTGGCCCACGACTCCCACGAGCGAGAGCAGGGCGAGCAGGCCGGGGAAGATCGCCAGCACCGAGTAGTAGGTCAAGGACGCAGCAAGGTCGGTGCACCCGTCGTCGAGGAACTCGCGCAGGGTCCGCTTCAGCACGAACAGCCGGCCGTGCCGGGGCAGGTCCGGGTAGTCGGCCGGGTCCGGGTCGGCCGGCGGGTCGCGGAACGGGTCCGGCTCCGACCGCGTGGGCTCGCCTGTCGCAGACTCCGCCGCAGACTCCTCCGGTGCCTCGTCGGGGCTGTCCTTCCGGGTGCGCTTGATCAACGAGCCGAACTTCACCGTGCGTCCTCTTCCTGTGCGGGCCGGTCCTCGTCGAGCGCCGACCAGGCGATCCCGTCCAGGATGTCGCGCTCGGAGACCAGCATCGAGCCGACCGACGTACGCCGCAGCAGCCGGTCCAGGATCAGGCCCCCGGCGGCGATCACGTCGGCCCGGCCGGGGTGCATGTACGGCAGCGCCCGCCGCTGCTCGACCATCATCGACAGCAGCTCGCGGACCTTGCCCTGGACCGCGTCGGGTCGCAGCACGCTGTGGTGGATCAGGGTGCTGTCGTAGGCGGCCAGGTCGAGCACGCCGGCTGCCAGCGTCGTCACGGTGCCGGCAACCCCGATCACGGCCCCGGCGTCGCCGGGGTCCACCGAGCAGGCGTCGAGGGCTGCGTCGATGTCGGCGGACGCGGCCTCGATCTCCTCGGCCGTGGGCGGGTCGCCGTGCAGGTGCCGCTCGTTGAGCCGCACCGAGCCGATGTCCAGCGACTCCCGCTCGAGGATCTCCCCGTCGGCCCGGCCCAGGATCAGCTCGGTCGACCCGCCGCCCACGTCGACCACGAGCAGGGGGTCGGGCAGGGGCGGCAGCGCCAGGGTGGCGCCGGCGAAGCTGATCCGCGCCTCCTCCCGGCCGTCGAGCACCTCGGCATGGACGCCCACCCGCTCACGCACCCCCGTCAGGAACTCCTCCGCGTTCTCCGCGTCCCGCGCCGCGGAGGTGGCGCAGAAGCGGATCCGGTCCACGCCGTGGCCGTCGACGAGGCGCATGTACTCCTCGATCGTCTCGAAGGCACGGTGCAGCGCCACGTCCGCGATCCGGCCGGTCCGGTCGACGCCCTGGCCCAGCCGGACGATGCGCATCTCGCGGACCACGTCGGTGCTCGTGCCGGCGTCCGGGTCGAGGTCGGCCACCAGCAGCCGCAGCGAGTTCGTGCCGCAGTCGAACGCCGCGACCCTAGGCACGCGTGGGCTCCTCGTCGTCCGGCAGGACGCACGGGCCGCTGCCCCACCACGCGCCCAGGGCGTCGAGCACCTCGTCACCCAGGGGATTGACCCCGCGTCCCTGCGCCAGCGACTGCCCGGCCAGCACGTGCAGGCACTTGACCCGGTCGGGCATGCCGCCGGCCGACACCCCCGCGATCTCCGGCACGTCGGCGATGGCGGTGCGCGCGGCGAGGTAGGTCTCGTGCGCGCTGCGGTAGGCCGCGGCCAGCTCGGAGTCCTCCCCGAGCCGGTCGGTCATCTCCCGCATCAGGCCCGACGCCTCGAGGGTGCCGATCATCGAGGCCGCCCGCGGGCAGGTCAGGTAGAACGTCGTGGGGAACGGGGTCCCGTCCTCCAGCCGCGGCTCGGTGGCGACGACGTCGGGGTTGCCGCACGGGCAGCGGTGGGCGACGGCGTGGATGGCGCGCGGCGGTCGGCCCAGCTGCGCGGCCACCACGGCCTCGTCGCGCTGGTCGACGCTCACTGATCGGGGGCCGGGGTGGGCGGCGGGGTGATCCGGACCGCCGGGCGCGGCACCCGCTCGGGGTGGTCCGCGACCCGGAGGCTCTCGTCGACCTTCTCCCACCACGGGTCGGGCAGCTCGGTGGCCAGGGAGTCGGGGTCGGTGAGCTCGTCGCTGCGCTCCAGCGGCTTCCCGTCCCGGCCGATCACCCGGTAGCTGGTCTCCCCCGGCATCACCCAGCCGAACCGGTCGCGGGCCTGTCCCTTGACGTACTCCTCGTCCTGCCAGCGACGCTTCTCCCGCTCCAGCGCGGCGATGTCCTCCTGCGTGCTGGCGATGCGGTCGCGCAGGCCGTTCATGTGGGACCTCTGGTCGAGGTAGGCGCGCATCGAGGAGGCGTAGGAGACGACCAGCACCGCGGCCACCACGACGAGCACGGCCATCCGGTGGGTGAACCGGGGGCGCGGCGCGCTCGGTGCGGGAGTCCGGCCCCGCTCGGCACCACGCACCGCGGGGCGCGAGTTGCGGCGTGCGCCGTCGGAACGGGACCGGTCGGGGCGCGATCCCCGGCGCGGTCCGCCCTGCGGCGTACGTCGTGTGGCCATCGGTGGGTCAGCTCAGCCCTGGTACCTCGGGAACGCGCCGCGACCCGCGTAGCGGGCGCCGTCCTCGAGCTCCTCCTCGATGCGGAGCAGCTGGTTGTACTTCGCCACCCGCTCCGAGCGCGCCGGGGCGCCGGTCTTGATCTGGCCGCAGTTGGTCGCCACGGCGAGGTCGGCGATCGTGGTGTCCTCGGTCTCGCCGGACCGGTGGCTCATCATGCAGCGCAGCCCGTTGCGGTGGGCCAGGTCGACGGAGTCGAGGGTCTCGGTGAGTGAGCCGATCTGGTTGACCTTGACCAGCAGCGCGTTGGCCTGGCCGCCGGCGATGCCACGGGCCAGCCGCTCCACGTTGGTGACGAAGAGGTCGTCGCCGACGAGCTGGGTGCGCTCCCCGAGGGTCTCGGTGATCGCCTTCCAGCCGTCCCAGTCCTCCTCGTCGAGGGGGTCCTCGATCGAGACGATCGGGTAGGAGGAGACCAGGTCCGCGTAGTAGTCGATCATCTGCTTCGAGCTGCGCTTCTTGCCCTCGAACGCGTACTTCCTGCGCTCGCAGAACTCGGTCGCCGCCACGTCGAGCGCGAGGGCGAAGTCGGTGCCGAGCTTGAAGCCGGCGGCCTTGACCGCATCGGCGATCAGGTCCAGGGCCGCCCGGTTGCTGGGCAGCTCGGGTGCGAAGCCGCCCTCGTCGCCGACCCCGGTCGAGAGTCCCTTCTTCTTCAGCACCGCCTTCAGGGCGTGGTAGACCTCGGCGCCCTGCTGCAGGGCCTCGCGGAAGGAGGACGCGCCGATCGGGGCGATCATGAACTCCTGGATGTCCACGTTGGTGTCGGCGTGGGCGCCACCGTTGAGGATGTTCATCATCGGCACCGGCAGCAGGTGGGCATTGGGCCCGCCGACGTAGCGGAAGAGCGGCAGGCCCGAGCTCATCGAGGCCGCCCGGGCCACGGCCAGCGAGACGCCGAGGATGGCGTTGGCGCCGAGGTTGGCCTTGTTGGGGGTGCCGTCGAGGTCGATCATCGCCTGGTCGACGAGACGCTGGTCGCTGGCATCGAGACCGACGATCTCGGGCTCGATCTGGTCCTGCACCGCACTGACGGCCTTCTCGGTGCCCTTGCCGCCGTAGCGGGAGCCGCCGTCGCGCAGCTCCACCGCCTCGAACGCGCCGGTGGAGGCCCCGGAGGGGACCGCGGCCCGACCCACCGCGTCGTCGTCGAGGAGGACCTCCACCTCGATGGTGGGGTTGCCGCGGGAGTCGAGGATCTCGCGGGCGATGACGGTGTCGATGGAAGCCAAGGGGGCTGCTCCTGCGTCGTGGGGTCTCGAGTCAGGGCCATGGGACGGCGCGGACCTGCTGGCCCGTTCACCCTAACCGGGGTGGACGGTGATCCCGCGTAGCACCCGCTACTGCGGCGTACCGGTGCCGAAGACGATCGCCTGGTCCGCAGCGACCGACTCGAGGACCCGGCACCGGGCCTGCTCCAGGTCGCAGCCGACCACCTGCCGGCGGCCGTCGGAGGCGCGGGCCGCGCCGTAGACCACCGACTCGCCGGCCCATCCCCCGACCTCGAAGCTCCGTGGGGCGTCGCGGAGCCGCACGGCGGGGCCGGCGGGGCTCCGGGTCACGACCGGGACACCGGCCGGGCTCGTCCGCACGGTGTATCTCCCCGGACCGGCACGCAGGCGCTCCGGCGCGGCCGTGGCCACCTCGCCCGGCACCGCGCGACCGGTGCGGGCGTCGTAGCCCTGCCGGAGCGGACGTCCTGCCTGCTCGCCGACCACGCCCAGCACGGACGCGGCGGCGTCGGTGCCGAGGGCGGAGACCCCGCTGAGGCCGGTCCCGCGGACCCGGGCCAGGTCGGTGAACCACACCTCGGTGTCGGCGAGGACGAAGACCCCGCCGTCGACCACCACGAAGGCCTCGACCTCGACGGGGGCCAGGTCGACGGTGCGGTCGTCGACGTGGAGCACGCTGCCCTGCGCCCAGACCACGTCGGCCGGCGAGACGTCGCCGTCTCCGACCGGCACCGCCTCCGGCGCTGCCGCCACCGACGGGGTCGCCGTCACCGTCACCGTGCGGGTCGGTCGGGGAGCCCCGTCGTCGGTGGCCGCCGCGCATCCCGCGAGGAGGACCACGCCGAGCGGGCAGGCGAGCAGTGCGGCCCGCCGCCGCCCCGGGAGCCGTCTTCTGGGAGTCACGCGCCCAGTCGGCGCAGGGCGTCGCGCAGGGCCTGCTCGGGGTCCACCCCCGACGACCGGGCCTCGGCCACCAGGGCCAGCAGCCGGTCGCCCACCTCGGCAGCGTCGGCTGCGTCCCCGGCGGCCGCGGCGTCCCGGCCCGGCAGCGGGCGCCCGTCCCGCTCCAACCGGTCCAGCACCTTGACGGCCCGGGTCAGGGCGGGCAGGGCGAGGGGGATCCCCTCGAAGAGGTCCGTGCGCTGCTTCTCGCCGGCCTTGACCGCCTCCCACCGCTCGTTGATCCGCGCCGGGTCGGTCTCGGTCACGTCGCCGAAGACGTGCGGGTTGCGGCGGAGCATCTTCTCGCGCAGGCCCGCCGCCACGTCGTCGATGTCGAACTCGCCGCGCTCCGCGGCGATCGCGGCGTGCAGGTAGACCTGCAGCAGCACGTCGCCGAGCTCCTCACGCAGGTCCTCGGGGCTGCCGTCCGCGTCGAGGCGCTCCACGGCCTCGATGACCTCGTAGGTCTCCTCGAGCAGGTGCTTGGTCAGGGTCCGGTGCGTCTGCGCGGCCTTCCAGCCGCACTCGGCGCGCAGGCGGGCCATGATCTCGACGAGCTCGATCAACGGCGACCGCTCGATCAGGGGCTCCCCGCCGGCGGGCACGGGATCAGCCGCACTTCTGCCCGGCCGGGAGGGAGCTGACCCAGGCCTGGTCGGGCTGCTCGGCCGCGGCGTCCTTGGCGAAGTCCGAGACCGCCTTGGAGACCGACGGGTCGGAGCCTCCGGGGAAGCCGACGCCGGCCGGGCCGTAGCGCGGGTCGGTCTCGATGTCGGCCTGCGAGAGCCACTCCTCGCGCTGCTGGTAGCCCGCGTTGAGGAGCTCGTCGGTGTTCTGGCCGGTCGGCTGCTGGCCGGTGGCCTGCGCCCCGATCTGGGTGAGCATGTCGCGACCGCGCGCCCAGCTCTGGAAGGTGTCCTCCATGAACGCGTGGTAGCGCTCGGGGAGCGCCTCGATCAGCGGCCGTACCTGGCCGTAGGTCGCGGCGACCTCCTGGGGACGCGGGCTGACCCCCTGGTCCTCGCCGTACTGGAGGTTGAGCTCGATGTCCATCAGCAGGCCGAGCGACTGCTGGACCAGCTGCTTGCGGGGGGCCGGCTGGGCCTGGCCACCCTCCTCGACGGCCTGCTCGATGCCGGCGCACTGGGCCTCGGCGAGCTCCTTGACGTCGCTGCGCGGGATCGTGGTGCCCTCGACCACCGCCGCCGCACCCGGAGGCACCGACGAGCAGCCGGAGAGCAGCAGGAGGGACGCGGCGACCGCTGCCGCCGCCAAGCCTCGGAGCTTCACGATCCGGTCTCCTTCTTCTGCGTCTCGCCGGGGTCCACCACGGCGTCGATGACCTGCCGCGCCCAGGCCAGCAGCTCCTCGTCGCGAGGGGGCTGCGCACCGAAGCCAGGAGGCTGTGGTCGCGGCACCAGCATGGTACGCACCGGGGCCTTGTGCAGGCTCTTCGGGTACAGCCGGTTGAGCCGCACGACGCGGGAGTCGGGCAGGTCGACGGGGTGGAAGCGCACGTACTTGCCCTGCACGGTGATCTCGGAGAGTCCCACCGCCCGGGCACGTGCCCGGAAGCTGGCCACGGCGAGCAGCCGGGTGACGGGGTCGGGCGGGGTCCCGTAGCGGTCGACGAGCTCCTCGCGGAGCAGGTCGACGTCCTCGTCGGAGCGGACCTCGGCCAGACGCTTGTACATCTCCAGGCGCAGGCGCTCGCTCTGGATGTAGTCGTGCGGCAGGTGCGCGTCGATCGGGAGCTCGATCTTGACCTCCACGGGCTGCTCGACGGCGGAGCCGTCCTGACGGAACTCCTGCACCGCCTCGCCCACGAGCCGGACGTAGAGGTCGAACCCCACGTCGGCGATGTGCCCGGACTGCTCGCCACCGAGCAGGTTGCCGGCGCCGCGGATCTCGAGGTCCTTCATCGCGATGGCCATGCCACCGCCGAGGTCGGAGTGCTGCGCCAGGGTGGCCAGCCGTTCGTGCGCGGTCTCGGTGAGCGGCTTGTCGGCCGGGTAGAGGAAGTAGGCGTAGGCCCGCTCGCGGCTGCGCCCCACCCGGCCGCGCAGCTGGTGCAGCTGGGAGAGGCCGAGGGTGTCGGCCCGCTCGATGATCATCGTGTTGGCGTTGGAGACGTCGAGGCCGGACTCGACGATCGTGGTGCACACCAGCACGTCGAAGCGCTTCTCCCAGAAGTCGAGCATCACCTGCTCGAGCTTGTGCTCGCCCATCTGCCCGTGCGCGGTGGCGACCCGGGCCTCCGGGACCAGCTCGCGGATGTGCGCGGCGGCCCTGTCGATCGACTGCACGCGGTTGTGGATGAAGAACACCTGGCCGTCGCGCAGCAGCTCACGGCGTACGGCGGCCGCCACCTGCCGGTCCTCGTAGGCGCCGACATAGGTCAGCACCGGGTGCCGCTCCTCCGGTGGGGTGGCGATCGTCGACATCTCGCGGATCCCGGTGATCGCCATCTCCAGCGTGCGCGGGATCGGCGTGGCCGACATCGAGAGGACGTCGACGCTCGTGCGCAGCGCCTTCATCTGCTCCTTGTGCTCGACCCCGAACCGCTGCTCCTCGTCGACGATGATCAGGCCGAGGTCCTTGATCCTGATGTCGCGGTTGAGCAGGCGGTGGGTGCCGATGACGATGTCGATGCTGCCGTCGCCGAGCCCCGCGATCACCTCGCGGGCCTCCTTGTCGCTCTGGAACCGGCTGAGCGGGCGGACCGTGACCGGGAAGCCGCTCATCCGCTCGGCGAAGGTCGCGAAGTGCTGGGTGACCAGCAGCGTGGTGGGCACCAGCACCGCCACCTGCTTGCCCTCCTGCACCGCCTTGAACGCCGCCCGGACGGCGATCTCGGTCTTGCCGTAGCCGACGTCGCCGCAGACCAGCCGGTCCATCGGGACGACGCGTCGCATGTCGGCCTTGACCTCCTCGACCGTGCTCAGCTGGTCGGGGGTCTCGTGGAACGGGAAGGCGTCCTCGAGCTCGGTCTGCCACGGGGTGTCCTCACCGAACGCGTGCCCGCGCGTGGCCTGGCGGGCGGCGTAGAGCTTGATCAGCTCGGCGGCGATCTGGCGCACCGCCTTGCGCGCCCGCCCCTTCCGCTTCGCCCAGTCGGCCCCGCCGAGGCGGTCGAGGCTGGGCTGCTCCCCGCCGACGTAGCGGGTCACCTGGTCCAGCGCGTCGGCCGGCACGAAGAGCCGGTCGGGCGGGTGGCCGCGCTTGGAGGCGCCGTACTCCAGGACGAGGTACTCGCGCGTCGCCCCGTGGACCTCGCGCTGCCGCATCTCCACGAACCGGCCGACACCGTGCTGCTCGTGCACGACGAAGTCGCCCGCCTTGAGCTCCAGCGGGTCGATCTGCTTCTTGCGCCGCGCCGGCATCTTGCGCATGTCGCGGGTGGTGGCCTTCTGCCCGGCGATGTCCTCCCCGGTGAGCACCACGAGCCCCGGATCCTCGAGCAGCAGCCCGTGCGCCAGGCAGCCCTGGGTCACCAGCACCACGCCGTCGCCGGTGGTCGAGCCGTCCCCGGGCGAGAGCCCGTCCTCGGCGAGCCGGGCCGCGACGTCGTGCTCGGCGAGCACCTCGACCATCCGCTCGGCGGGGCCGTGGCCCTGGTGCACCGTGACCACGCGGCGTCCCTCGCGCAGGTGCCCGGCGATGTCGGCGACGACCTGCTCGATGTCGCCGCGGTACGCCGGCGCCGGCTGCGCGGCGACCTGGCGGGCGTCGTCGTCGGGCACGAGATCGAGGCCGAACGGGCTGATCCCCCACCAGGCCTGACCGAGCTCCAGCACCTGGGAGCGCACCTCGCCGATGCTCCGCAGCGATGCCGCGCCGAGGTCGATCGGCGCCTGGCCGCCCGACGCCGCGGCGGCCCAGCTGGCCCCCAGGAACTCCTCGCTGGTGGCGACCAGGTCGTGGGCCCGGGTGCGCACCCGCTCAGGGTCGAGGACGAGCACGTGGGTGTCCGCGGGGAGCAGCTCGACGAGCATCTCCATCTCCTCGACGAGGGCGGGAGCCAGCGACTCCATGCCCTCGACCGCCATCCCCTCGGCGAGCTTGTCGGTCACCTCCCGCAGCTGGGGGTGCTCGCGGCCGAGCTCGGCGGCGCGGCGGCGTACGTCGTCGGTGAGGAGCAGCTCGCGGCACGGTGGCGCCCAGAGCCGCTCGACGGTGTCCATGGTGCGCTGGTCCGCGACCGCGAAGGTGCGGATCTCCTCGATCTCGTCGCCGAAGAACTCCACCCGGAGCGGGTGGTCCTCGGTGGGCGGAAAGACGTCGACGATGCCGCCGCGGACGGCGAACTCGCCGCGCTTCTCGACCAGGTCGACCCGGGAGTACGCCGCACCGACCAGTCGGGCGACGACGTCGTCGAGGTCGACCTCCTGGCCGGGCACCAGCTCGACCGGCTCGAGGTCGGCCAGTCCCTTGACCTGCGGCTGCAGCAGCGAGCGCACCGGGGCGACGACGACCTGCAACGGCCCGTTGGCGGCGTTCGTGCCCGGGTGCGCGATCCGGCGCAGCACCGCGAGGCGGCGCCCGACGGTGTCGCTGCGCGGGCTCAGCCGCTCGTGCGGCAGCGTCTCCCAGGCGGGGTAGAGGGCCACCGTGCCGGGCTCGAGCAGGTCCTCGAGCTCCTCGGTCAGGTCCTCGGCCTCCCGCACCGTGGCGGCGACCACCAGCACCGTGCGCCCGGCGTCCACCAGCCCGCGCACCACGAACGGCCGCAGAGCCGCGGGGCCGGTGAGGTCCAGGGTGGCCAGCCCCGCCTTCGCGTCGTCCATCGCGGCGGCGAGGACGGGTTCGCGCAGGACCAGGTCGGCCAGGCCGGCGATGCTCACGAGAGGGTCACTTCCTTGCTGGTGCGGGCGCGCACGTCGACCCCCAGCCGGGTGCGGACAGGGGGTGGTCGAACGCGACCGAGTCTATGCCCGCACCCCAGCGGCACCCATCGGGCGTCGGCCGGGAGGTGGACCGCGCTCTCGTGCCGATGCGCGGTCGGTTTCGTTGAGGACCGCGATCAGCCCCGCCGTGGGGGGCGAGGTCAATGCCTCGAAATCAGTACGTCCCCACGCCGGCGTCACCACCGATGCCGCCCGACGATCGACCGGGTTGACCCTGGTCCTGCCGGCCCGCGCTCCAGGGTTGGTCGCCTCCGCGGGCTTTGGCCCGGTCCTTGTGCCACTGACGGTTGAGGTCGGCGGAGGAGGGCGTGGCGGGCGTGGCTGGAGGCGTTGCTGGGCGAGCGGCGGAGGACCGGTGGCCGAAGCGGGCCAGCACCGCGGCGAGGATGTTCATGAGACCAGTGTGCGACGGCGGGGGAGGTCGGGGAAGGGGGGAAGACAAGGCGGGGGTAAAGGCGCGTCATCAACCAGGAGATACCGGAAGGCGTCCGGATCTGACGCGATCCGCGCAGACAGACGATGCTCACGCCGGCTGCGACCACCCTGATGTGGGTCACGAGCGCTGCCGACTACAACTAGGACTCAGTGGGCGGCGGTGCCAGCGGCGCCTGTCGCACCACGAGAGCAGGGTCGACGGTGCGCAAGGTGTCGGGCTCGAAGCCGTTCGCGATGGCCCACGCCACCGCTTGTGGGCGCCGAGTGACGCCGATCTTGCGGTAGGCGGAGCGGACGTAGGTCTTGACCGTGTTGAGGCTGATGAACACACGATCGGCGATCTCCTGGTTGCTCAGCCCCTGGGCGATCAGCGCCAGCATCTCGGCTTCACGCGGGGAGAGCCCAACGGACCGGCCCGGCCAGTCGCCCAACCCACCGACGCTCGTCTCGTGCTCCCCGGTGATGATGACGACCTCGCCACGCATGACCCGTTCGAGGGCGGCGACGATCTCGGGTCCGGTGAGCACCTTCGAGAGGTAACCACTGGCACCACCGGCTATCGCTTCCTCGATCATCTGCGGCTCGAGATTCCAGCTGTAGACGACCACCTTCGCGTCG
Organism: uncultured Actinomycetota bacterium; assembly: GCA_963815595.1. GTDB lineage: Bacteria > Actinomycetota > Actinomycetes > Propionibacteriales > Nocardioidaceae > Marmoricola. The sequence continues at coordinate 120,868 of CAWFHA010000008.1, forward strand.
CTGTCACGGACGAAGTCCTGCAAGTCGATGCCGGCACCAGTCACCTGGCCGAACGTGTCGTAGAGCACGATGTCGACGTCGCTGATGACAGGCGTCATCGCCCCGGTCTCGACCACGTCGATCCGCTCGGCCGCCAGAAACGAGGCGACTCCCGCCACGACCACGGGATAGTCATCAACGATGGCCAGCCGCAGCGGGCGGTTCACCGTTTTCCCATGCTCGACACTCTAGCCCGGCGTACGCCGGGAGCTCTGCTCGTCCGATCGGCGTCGCTTGCCGCTGCCGGCGCGGCATCGGCGCGACCGATGGTCGGCCACCCTCGCTACACCAGGGGTCGGCAGAGGTCGAGCGCAGGTCTAACGTCCGGGCGCAACGGCAACGATGCGCCCAGCGGTCTCGCGCACCCTGGCATCGGCGTCGCAGGACACTCGGACCAGCATGTCGAGGGCGGCGTCTTCAGTGATTCCGTGCTGTTCCATGAGGATGTCGACGGCCTCGACGATGGCTTCACGGGGGCCCAGGGCCTCCAGGATCTGCTCGCTGGTGACGGACATGCGTGGCCTCGCTCTCCGGTGTGACGGCACGGGGCTCGTCCCTCGGACCTTGGAAGCAGGCTGCGCTCCGCCTGACGAGGGGCGCTACACCCCTTCGGGTGGCATGGCGAGGACGAATCCGCTCATGCCGCTGTGGGGGCAGACCGCGCACCGATGAGTTCCCACCGTCGGGGCGGTCGTCACTCACGAGACCTACTGGCTGATGGGAGGCTGACACCGTGCGGAAGCTGATCTACTCGATGAACGTCACCCTGGACGGCTACGTCGCCGCGCCCGGCGACGACATCGGCTGGGGCGTGCCCGGTCCCGAGCTGCACCGGTGGTTCAACGACCGAGCGCGCGAGATCGGTCTCTCCCTGTACGGCCGCAAGCTGTGGGAGCTGATGAGCGCGCACTGGCCGACCGCCGACCAGCAGCCGGACGCGACGCCCGTGGAGGTCGAGTTCGCCCACATCTGGCAGAAGACGCCGAAGGTGGTGTTCTCCGCGACCCTCGACGAGGTCAACGGGAACGCACGCCTGGTCAACGATGACGCCGTGGCCGAGATCGCCCGACTGAAGGCCGAGGGCGGCGCCCCGATGGAGATCGGCGGCGCCGGCCTCGCGGGCGCGGCGATGCGCGCCGGCCTCATCGACGAGTACCAGGTCGTCACGCATCCGGTGCTGATCGGCGGCGGCACGCCGTTCTTCAGCGCGCTGGACACCTGGGTGCAGCTGCGCCTCGTGGAGACGAGAGCCTTCCCGGACGGCGTGACCCTGGCTCGTTACGAGACCAGGCGCTGAGCAGCGTGGGTCCACGACGGCCATGGACGTCGTCGACTGTCCCCCACAGCACGGCTGCGGGTCACTCGAGAAGCGGCAGCTCGAGGTCGTAGGCCAAGACCACAGCGCGCGCCAGATGAGCCTCTTGTTCGACGCTGAGGTACCCGACGGTGCGACCGAGCCGGTCCACCGGGACGGTGATGACGTTGTCGAGGGCGACCGCGCAGTCGTGATCCAGCCCGTTGTCGGGTCCGACCCGGACCTCGCTGGACAAGCCCTTGATGGTGGTGGTGATGGGAGCGACGGTCACCTTGGTCATCGCGGCCCGCGCCGCCTCGCGGGTCAAGACCAGTGCCGGCCGGGTCTTGTCGAGGCGCACCAGGCAGATCTCGCGCACCGATCAGTCCTCGACCTCGTGGTGGGCGCTGCTCCACTGCACCAGATCGTCCAGGTCGTCGGTGGGTCCGTGCTCACGCAGGAGCTGGGCGTCCTGATCGGCAGCCTGTCGACGCATCTCCCGTTCCACCGCCGCCGCGACGAGCGCGGCCCGGCTGGGAGCCTTGCCGGTGGCCACGGTGCGGTCCAGGAAGGCCACTATCTCGTCGGGGAGGCGAACAGCGATCTGGGTGCTCATGCCGCCATCGTACTCCGGCGCATCCCACTTCGGGATGCAGTCGTGCGGCCTCAGCCCGATGGACCGGGATGGGGTGGGGGGCGGTCGGAGGTGACGTCGCGGGTGCCGGTGGGGTCGCGCAGGAACTGGTAGCCGTGCGGGCTGGACCACAGGTAGGTGCCGGGGTCGAGCACGGTGTAGGTCCACGGGGTGTGGGTCTTGAGGCGGTGATGTCGTCGGCACAGGGGCGCGAGGTTGTCCGAGCAGGTGGGTCCGCCCTCGGCGTGGGCGATGACGTGGTCGCAGTCGCAGCGCCGCGCGGAGTGGGCACACCAGGGGAACACGCAGGTGCGGTCGCGGACCTCGATCTGGTCTCGGAGCCGGTCGGGGACCTGGTAGGAGTCGGTCTGCAGGTGGGCGCCGAGGTCGATGACCGGTTTGACGGTGATGGTGGTCTCGGGGTTGGCGCACCAGGTGCGGACCTGCTCGGCGGTGATCCCGCGCCGGGTGTTCTCCACCTGCGCCAGCTCCCGGCACCCGGCCCGCTCACCGGTGTGGTCGCTGGTGCGGGTGCCGGTGATGGCCTGCTCGCAGAGGTGCACGTAGAGGACCACCTGACGCGACGCGCGACGCCCAGGCTGATCGGCGGTTCGACCCGCCTCGCTCGGGTCCGCTGCGCTCGCGAGGTCGAGGGCGAGCTGGTGGCGGGCCAGCTCCCCGGCAGCCAGAGAGCGGCGTACGTCCAGCGACTCGGCACACCCCGCGACGCGCAGGGCCTCGGCGCCGTGGGCCAGGGCTGCTTCGAGGTCCAGGGCGTCGGCCAGGTCCAGCTCGCCCTCCACGAAGGTGGTGCCGGCAAAGGAGACCTGGTCGTGGTGGATGCTCACGTGCCGCCGGTCCGCAGCCTGGGCTGCGTCGGCGAGGGCCTGGTCGGGCATGAACCGCGCGACCGCCTCGGCGACGAGCCGGTCCAGCGCCGCGGGACCGATCCGGTGCGCGAACCCTGCCACCTGGGCATCGACGAACCCTGCCGCCTCCTGGGTCAGTCCCAGGGTCGCGGCCGCGACCCGACGTGCCCGCCACGCCGCCAACCCGTGGGCCTGCACCCGCGCCCAGACCCGCGGCAACCGGTACTTCAGCTCCACCGCATGCGCCACCAACGCCCGACCCGACTCACTCGACATCCCCAACGCAGCAGCGAACTCGGCGACGCAGAACTCCGCCACCAGCGGCGCACCCACCCCGGCCAACGGCAACGCGCTCTCACCACCGGTGACCCACGACGCCGCCTCGCTGATCGACTCCGCCGGGTGCTGCTCGGCCCAGAGAACGGCACCGGCCAGCACTGCCGCCTCCGCGACCTCGGCCGCGTGACGCTGGGAACGCACGAAACCCAGCACGTCCGAGGAGCCCTCCAGCTCCCCGACCCCGGTGCCCGTGCTCGTCTCCATACCCCTGATTCAAGCACCGACCACCGACAAGCCCCCCGGGCCCGAAACCCCCACCGGCAAAGGCGATTCGCGGCCGATCCACGGTCCGGTCCGTGGTTCGAGAGGGGCGCACTCGACCAGCCGGACCGGCGTGGTTTCGACAGGCTCAACCACCGTGTGGGTGCGGCTGCCTCTCGGCGTACGGGGCCTCGACTGATCGCTCCCTTCGACTGAGCTCAGGACAAGGCTGCTCGACCAGCATCCAGTTGCGGCTCGACCAGTTCGGGGTCTCGACCGAGCGGCTCGCGGTGGCTCGGCTCAGCCCGTGCGGCGCCCGCGGCGACGGCGTGGCACCGGCCGGACGACCAGCACCGGGCAGGGCGCGGAGTGCTGCACCCGCTGGGCCGTGCTGCCCAGCAGCACGGTGTCGCTCAACCCGCGGCTGCCGCTGCCGACCACGACCAGTCCGGCCGTGAGCGCTCGTGCCGCCTTGACGATCTCGTTGGCCGGCGATCCGCTGCGCAGCCGGCGGTGGACCTTGGGCCCCCAGCCCTCGAACTCCGCGGCCACCGTGTCCACGGCGGCCTGGGCAGCCTCCTGGAAGGACCGGTTGTCGCGGGCGGAGGCCTGCGTGCTGATCTCGTCGGCGAAGGCGACCGCGGCATAGGGGCTGATCACGGCGACCACCGAGACGTCGCTGATCCTGGCCGGGTCCGCGAACGACTTCAGATGGCGGGCGGCGGCCAGCGACTGGCGGGACCCGTCCACGGCGACGACGACGTGCATCTCAGACCTCCACGGACGCAGGGGCGGACGAGCTGCCGGACCGGCTGCCGAAGAAGTACTCCGCGGCGTACAGGGCGGCGCCGATGGCGATCAGCCCGGCGCACCAGATCAGGGAGGTCGGGTCGTCCACGACGACGTACGCCAGCAGGACGATGTTGCCCAGGATGCCGGTCCAGAGCAGGGCCCGGGGCGCCCGGAACGACTCGTCGTGCTCGTCCTGGTCGCCCAGCTTGAGCGCGGAGACGATCACCAGCACGTAGATGACCAGGGTGAGAACGACGGTGACCAGTGCCAGCCTGGCCACGACGTCGACCCCGACGCCGAACCGGTTGAGCAGCGCGCCGAGCACCAGCAGGCCACAGACGACGGCGGCGGCGAAGATCAGCGCGACCCAGGGGCTACGCCGCGAGGCGTGCACCTTGCCGAACACGCCGGGCACCACGTCCTCGCGCGCCATGCCGTACAGGATGCGCGACTGGGTGACGACCGCGACCAGCGTGGTGTTGGTGATCGCCACCATGGCGATGACGGCGAAGAGAGTGGCCATCACCGTGACGGGGATCGGCAGGATCCCGGCCTTGACCACCTCGAGCAGCGCCGCGTCGGAGCCCGCGAGCGTGTCCAGCGGCACCGTCAGCGCGGCGGTCATGGCGACCAGGACGTAGATGATCCCGGCGGTGATCATGCCGCCGACCAGCGCACGCGGGAAGGTGCGGGAGGGGTTGACCGTCTCCTCCGCGACGTTGGCGGCGTTCTCGAAGCCGGTCATCGCGAAGAACGCGAGCGCGATCCCGGCGACGATCGCGAAGATCGGGTTGCCGTCGGCCCGGAAGTCCCCCAGCGTGCCGAAGTCGGCCTTGCCCTGGGCGACGTACACGATCCCGATGACCATGACGATCGCCAGCCCGGTGATCTCCACGAACGTCATCAGCATGTTGATCACCACCGACTCGGTGATCCCGATGTAGTTCACCACCGCGAGCAGCAGGATGAACACGAGGCTGACCAGCAGCGCGGGGGGCAGCGTCCACAGCTCGGAGAAGTACGCCGAGAAGCCGGTCGCCAGCGACCCGGCCGCCGCGAAGCTCGCGGACAGGAAGGTGACCGTGACCAGGAAGGTCAGCGCCTTGTTGCCGAAAGCCTTGTTGACGTAGAGCGCCGCGCCGGCCGCCTGGGGGTACTTGGTGACCAGCTCGGCGTAGGCGAGGCCGGTGATCGTGGCCAGGGTGACGCCCAGGGCGAAGGCGATCCAGAAGGCGCCGCCCACGGCGCCCGCGACCAGGCCGATCAGGACGTAGATGCCCGAGCCGAGCACGTCGCCGAGGACGTAGAAGTAGAGCAGCCGGCCGGTGATCGACCGCTTCAGCTCGCTGTCGGAGGCCTCGGCCAGACCGGGGTCCTCGGTGCTGGGCTCATCTGTGCTGGCACCTGACATGTCCGCCTCGTTCCTGCCCCGGGATGCACTGACGAGAGGCGGTTTCCCCGCTGGCATGCGGGACAAACCTCGCGGGCCACCCCTTGGGCGGAGGCGCGAGACGGGCAGGCGCTACTGGACGACGACCTCGATGCGCTGGAACTCCTTGAGCTCGGTGTAGCCCGTGGTCGCCATCGCCCGCCGCAGCGCGCCGACGAGGTTCATCGTGCCGTCGGCGACCCGGGAGGGGCCGAACAGGATCTCCTCGAGGGTGCCGACGGTCTCGAACTGCACGCGCTCGCCGCGGGGCAGGTCGGGGTGGTGCGCCTCCGCACCCCAGTGGAAGCCGCGGCCCGGGGCGTCCGAGGCGCGCGCGAGCGGCGAGCCCACCATGACCGCGTCGGCGCCGCAGGCGACCGCCTTGGCGATGTCACCGCTGCGACCGATCGAGCCGTCGGCGATCACGTGCACGTAGCGGCCGCCGGACTCGTCGAGGTAGTCGCGTCGCGCCGCCGCCACGTCGGCGACCGCGCTGGCCATCGGCACCGCGACGCCGAGCACGGTGCGGGTGGTGTGCGCCGCACCGCCGCCGAACCCGACCAGGACCCCGGCGGCGCCGGTGCGCATGAGGTGCAGCGCGGCCTGGTAGGTGGCGCAGCCGCCGACGATGACCGGCACGTCGAGCTCGTAGATGAACTCCTTGAGGTTCAGCGGCTCCGCCTGCGCGCTGACGTGCTCGGCGCTCACCGTCGTGCCGCGGATCACGAACATGTCCACGCCCGCGTCCACGACGGTCTTGGCGAACTCCTTGGTCCGCTGGGGACTCAGGCTGCAGGCCACGGTGACGCCGGCCTCCCGCACCTGGCGGATCCGCTGGGTGATCAGCTCGGCGCGGATGGGCTGGGTGTAGATCTCCTGCATCCGGCGTACGGCGTCGGGACCCTCGAGCTCGGCCACCTCGTGGAGCAGGTCGGTCGGGTCCTCGTAGCGGGTCCACAGACCCTCGAGGTTCAGCACGCCCAGGCCGCCGAACTGCCCGAAGGCGATGGCCGTCGCCGGCGAGACCACCGAGTCCATGGGCGCCGCGAGGATCGGCACCTCGAAGCGGTAGGCGTCGATCTGCCAGGCCGTGGAGACCTCCTGGGGGTCCCGCGTACGGCGGCTGGGCACGATCGCGATGTCGTCGAAGGAGTAGGCGCGGCGACCGCGCTTGGCCCGTCCGATCTCGATCTCAGTCACGGGGGGAGTCTGCCACGGGCGCGATCGCCACCTCGTCACCCCGACCGATCCGACCGGTGGTCCGGACCTCGGCGTACACCCCCAGGCACAGGTCGCGCTCACCGCCCAGAGCGCTCAGGAAGCCCGGCTGCGCGGCCAGTCCGTCCTGGGCGAGGTCCACCATCCGGCAGCGCACGGTGCGCTCCAGCACGCTCAGCACCACGTCGCCCACGCGCACGTCGGAGCCTTCCCAGGTCTCCTCGACGAACGGCTCCGTGGTCTCCACGACGAGGTTGGTCCGCAGCCTGCGTACGTCGGCGTCCACTCCCAGGTGCTCGCGGCACCAGTCGAGCGACGCCGTCCCGACGAGCGAGACGGCGGCCGCGTCCTGGTGGGGGACGGCGGCCTCGGCCAGGACCCGGACCGGGTCGCCGAGGTGGTCGGTCAGCGCCAGGTCGAGGGCCGGGTCACCGGCCGGCCAGGATCCGTCGGCTCCCTCGACCAGGACCCCGTCCTCCGTGGTCGTGGCCCGGAAGTCGAAGATGCCGTCGCGGCGCCGGAAGCGCCGGGAGGTCTTGCCCGTCGCCAACCTGCCGTCGGTGTCCACCACGGCGTACCACCGGTCGCCGGCGAGCCCGCGCTCGTCGACGGCGACCTCGTCCAGCGACTCCCCCGCCATCGCCTTGACCGGGTAGCGCCGGACGGCGGCGACCCTCATCGCCAGGAGTAGTTCGGCGCCTCGGCGGTGATCTGCACGTCGTGGGGGTGGCTCTCCTTCAGGCCCGCGGAGGTGATCCGCACGAAGCGGCCCTTCTCGCGCAGCTCGGGGATCGTGTGCGCGCCGACGTAGAACATGGACTGGTGCAGGCCGCCGACCAGCTGGTGGGCGACCGCCGCGAGCGTCCCGCGGTAGGCCACCTGGCCCTCGATCCCCTCGGGCACGATCTTGTCGTCGCTCTCGACGTCGGCCTGGAAGTAGCGGTCCTTGGAGTAGGACTTCTTCCCCCGGCTGGACATGGCGCCGAGCGAGCCCATGCCCCGGTAGGACTTGTACTGCTTGCCGTTGACGAAGACCAGCTCTCCGGGGCTCTCCTCGCAGCCGGCCAGCAACGAGCCGAACATCACCGACTCGGCGCCGGCGACGAGCGCCTTGGCGATGTCCCCGGAGTACTGCAGCCCACCGTCCGCGATCAGCGGCACGTCCGCCGGGCCGCAGGCCAACGACGCGTCGTGCACGGCGGTCACCTGGGGTACGCCGACCCCGGCGACCACCCGGGTGGTGCAGATCGACCCGGGGCCGACCCCGACCTTGACCGCGTCGACACCAGCGTCGATCAGCGCCTGGGCGCCCGCCCGGGTCGCCACGTTGCCGCCGATCACCTGGACGTGCCGGGTGCCGGGGTCCCCCTTGAGGCGGCGGATCATGTCGAGCAGCAGCCGCGCGTGCCCGTGGGCGGTGTCGACCACCAGCACGTCGACCCCGGCCTCGACCAGGGTGGTGGCCCGGTCCCAGGACTCCCCGAAGTAGCCCACGGCGGCGCCCACCAGCAGCCGGCCGTCGGCGTCGTTGGAGGCGTTCGGGAACTGTTCGGACTTGACGAAGTCCTTGACGGTGATCAGCCCGGCGAGGCGGCCGTTGTCGTCGACGATCGGCAGGCGCTCGCGCTTGTGCTTGCGCAGCAGCATCGTGGCGTCCTCGCGGCTGATGCCGACCGGCGCGGTGATCAGCGGCATCGGCGTCATCACCTCGTTGACCTTGGTGCTGGCCCACTCCGCCACCGGGGTGAACCGCAGGTCGCGGTTGGTGATGATGCCGAGCAGGCGGCTGTCGACGTCGACGACCGGGAGCCCCGAGACGCGGTACTCCCCGCAGATCGTGTCGAGCTCCTCCAGCGTCGCGTCCGGCCCGATCGTGACCGGGTTGGAGATCATCCCCGTCTGGGTCCGCTTGACCAGGTCGACCTGGTAGGCCTGGTCCTCGATCGAGAGGTTGCGGTGCAAGATGCCGATCCCGCCCTGCCGGGCCATGGCGATCGCCATCCGCGACTCGGTGACGGTGTCCATGGCGCTGGAGATCAGCGGCGTACGCAGGCTGATGCCGCGCGTGAGCCGGGTGGTGGTGTCCACCTCGCTGGGGATGACGTCGGTCTCCCCGGGCAGGAGCAGCACGTCGTCGTAGGTGAGTCCGAGTGCTGCGAACTTGGCGGGGACTTCGGCGTCTGACGTCATCGGATCCGGGGGACCTTCCGGTGGGGTGCGGCTGGTCCCAGAGTCTAGCGAGACGACGGGACCGTGACGCTCCCCGGCAGGCCGCCTGCAGCGCCGGGCGGCTCCTCGTCCCGCGAGGGTCGGGGGACCGCGATCCGCGCGGACAGCACTCCCTCGGTGACCTTGATCCGGGCCCGGAGGCCCGCGCCGCACACCAGGGTGACGAAACCCTGGTCCTCCGCCGGAGCGAGCAGCACGACCGCCTCGAGACCGCGGTCGGCCGCCCGGGCGACCGCCCTGGTCAGCAGCTGGGTGCCGATGCCCTGGCGGCGCCAGGCCGGGGCCACCTCGATGGTCAGCTCGCCGTCCCCGGTGCGGGTGAACGACGCGACCCCCACGACGTGGGTGCCGATCCTGGCGGCCACCCCGCCGGCGGTCACGTCGTACACCACGGGGGCGGAGCCTCCGGGTACGGGCGCCCCCTCGGCCGTTCCCTCGACCGGCGCCGCGAGCGCGCGCAGCGCGGCCGCGCGGGTGTGCTCGGTCGCGCTCCACTTCTCCGGGTGTGGGCCGAGCAGCTGCTCCAGCCGGATCGCCAGCGTCGCCGGGTCGGCGACCACGTCGGCCGCGGCCGCCAGCCAGCGGGTCGGCTGGTCGATCAGGTCGTGGGTGGTGCAGGCCTCGACGCTCACCTCGTGTCCGCCTGCACCACCCACGAGCTCGGCGACCGCCCCCGCGGTCCAGTCGGCGGGCGCGCTGAGCACCAGTTCGTCGGTGACGCGCCCCAGGTCCGGGAAGATCTGCAGCCCGAGGATGTCCAGGCCCGCGTCCCCGCAGTCGGTGGCGAGCCTGGCCAGCGCTCCGGGTCGCTCGGTGAGCGACGCGCGCACACGGAAGAACATGGGCCCACTGTGCGACCGCCGTGTTGCAGGACCGAGGCGCGGTTGTTTCGGGCAGGTCAACAACCCCGGCTCTCCACCCGTGGGTGGACCTCCTCGGATCCATCCACGGGCCGACGCGATCGGGCCCCCCTGCTTCCTAGATTTCCTCCGTCGGCGCACCGCGATCCAGAGGAGGAAGGCCCGTGTCCATCACCCAGTACGCCCTCAACCTGGGGCTTCTCGGCTATGTCCTGATCTCGAACATCGGCACCCACCGGATCTCCCCGACGCGGCTGCTGCTCCCCTTCGGCCTGGTGGTGGTGGCGGGCGCCGTCTTCGTGCGCCATCCCCCGATCAGAGGCAACGACCTCACCCTGGAGCTGGTCGGCGTGGCGGCCGGGGTGGTGCTCGGTGCCGTGGCCGGACTGCTGGTCCGCGTCCGCCGCGACGAAGACGGACGGCTGGTGATGCGGGCCGGGGCTGCGTACGCGGCGCTGTGGACCGGTGTGATCGGGGGGCGGGTGCTGTTCGCCTACGGTGCCGAGCACTGGTTCGCCGCGAGCATCGGCGCCTTCTCCTCCGCCCACCGGATCACGGGCGCTGACGCGTGGACGGCCGGGTTCGTGCTGATGGCGCTGGCGATGGTGCTGACCCGCCTGGCGGTCACGGTCCTGCTGGCCGTCGTCCACGACCGGTCCCCCGTGGCGGTGACGTCGTGAGCGCCCCTGCTCCGGTCCGGCGGGCGTTGACGACCTTCGCGGCCGTCGTGGCGGTGACCCTCGGCGGTGGCCTCGCTCTCGGGTCAGCCCTGCCGGGCTTGTCCGGCCGGCAGCGTGCGTTCCTCGTGCTGCTGGTGCTGACCGGTGCCGTCCTGACCTCGGCCCGCAGGTTCGGGACCTGGCGCGACCTCGGCGTCTGCGGGCCACGACGATGGATGGACAGCCACCTGCTCGTGGTGCCCGCCCTGCTCTCCATCACCCCGCTCGTGCTGGGGGTGCGGGTGCCCGCACCGGGATTGCTGCCCCTGCTCGTGGTGGGTTACGCACTCACCGGCCTGACCGAGGAGCTGCTCTGGCGCGGGATCGTCCAACGGGTGCTGGCTCCCCTCGGGAGCACCCGTGCTGTGCTCCTGACCGCGGCACTCTTCGGCCTGGCGCACCTGCCCAACGTGGTCTTCCGGGGCAGTGCCGCGCTGGTGCTGGCCCAGGCCTGGGGCGCCTTCTGCTTCGGCGTGGGGTACGGCGCCCTGCGCGAGCGGACCGGCACGCTCGTGCCGCTCATCGCGCTGCACGCGACCACGGACCTCGCAGCCGCCATCGGGGCCGTGCCGGCGATCCCCGTCCTCGTGGCACAGGACGTCGTCCTGCTCACCCTGGGGCTCGTCCTGCTCCACCAGCGACAGGACCGCTTGGACCACCTCGCCGAGCCGGCGCGACCCGCACCCCGCACCCCCTGACCCACCGTCACGACCACCCATCACCGAAGGAGCGACATGAACACTGCACCGAACACCTCCCTGATCAGCCACCTGGACCGAGCCCTGGCGGCCACCGGCGTCGTGGTCACCGGGATCCGCGAGGACCAGTGGGACCTGCCCACCCCCTGCCGGGACTGGAACGTCCGGACCCTGGGCAACCACCTCGTCGGAGGCCTGCGCATCTTCACCGCGCAGCTGCGCGGTGAAGCAGACCCCGGGGGGCACGACACCCACGACTGGCTGGGTGCGCAACCCGCCGCGGCCTACGCGGACGCCGCCACGGCGGACCGCGCGGCATGGCGGACGGCGGGCGCCATGGACACGGTGCTCGACCTCGCCTTCGGACGGGTCCCGGCCCCCCTGGCGCTGGTGGTGCACCTGACCGAGGTGGTGGTGCACGGCCTCGACCTCGCCGTGGCGACCGGACAGGAGGAGAAGGTGGACGGAGCCCCCGCGACCCACCTGCTCGAGCTGGTGCGGACCTCGGGAGTCGAGGCCTACCGCGTCCCCGGGATCTTCGGGCCCGAGCAGCCGGTCGAGGCGACCGCGCCGGTCCATCGGCGCCTGCTGGCCTACCTCGGCCGCGAGCTGGACCCGGTGACCCAGCCCGCGCTCTAGGGTGCTGTGCGATGACTGGCCCGATCGTGTCGACCGACACGGCGACCCTGCCCGACGACCGGCGGTGGCGCCGGCTCGTCATCGTGCTCGGGCTGGTCTCCGCCGCCGTCCTGCTGGCCGGCAGTGCGAGCGCGCTGGCTGAGACCCTGCCCGCGGCCCTCGTCGTCGTCGGCCTCGGCCTCTGGCTCGTCGAGCTGCTGTCGACGCCGCCCTGGGTGGTGGCCGAGGCCGTCCTGCTGGCAGCCGTCGGTGTCACCGGCGGGTTGCTCAACGCTCTCGCACCGGAGTCCTCTGGGTTCCTGCTCGCCTACCTGGCGGCCGCGGCCACCGGGCTCCGGCTGCCGGTCCGGTACGGACTCCCGGCCCTGGGCCTGGCCCTGGTGGTCCTGGCCGCGGGCGTGGTGCGCACCTCCGAGACCGTGCTGACCTCGCTGCCGACCGATCTCCTCGGTGTGGCCTTCGCGTTCCTGGTCGCCACGGCGACGCGGACGTCCCGGCGCGCCCAGGCGCGCAACGCCGAGCTCGTGGTGCAGCTCGAGGCGACGCGAGCGGCCGAGGCGGAGGCGGCCGCACTCGCCGAACGCGCCCGGCTGGCGCGCGAGCTCCACGACATCTTGGCGCACGCCCTGTCCGGCCTCGCCATGTCTTTGGAGGCGGCGCGGTTGCTGGCCGAGCAGAGCGGCGCGGACGCGCGCCTCGTCGAGGAGCTCACCCGCGCCCAACGACTCGCCCGCGACGGCCTCGTGGACGCGCGGAGGGCCGTCGCGACGCTGCGCGGCGACACGCTACCCGGCCCCGGCCTGCTCGAGGACCTCGTGGACAACGCGCGGTCGGTACCCGGCCTGGACGTCACGCTCGCCGTCCGGGGCACCCCGCGCCCGGTGCCGGCCGACGTGGCACTCACGATCCACCGCACCGCCCAGGAGGCGCTGACCAACGCCGGGAAGTACGCCGGGCGGGGCGCACGCGTACGGTGCCAGCTGGTCTGGGGGGACGACACGGTGTCGTTGTCGGTGCAGGACGAGCACGGCGACGCGGCACGCGGCCCGAGGGAGGGGACGCTGCCCTCCGGTGGCTACGGACTGACCGGACTGCGGGAGCGCGCCGAGCTGGCCGGCGGGACGCTGCGCGCCGCTCCCACCGACTCGGGGTTCGGCGTGCACCTGAGCCTCCCCTACGGTCCACCCGGGAGCCCGGGTTGAACCCGGGGGCGACTCCGGCACAGACCGCCGTGAGGGTGCTGGTCGTCGACGACCAGCGCGTGGTGCGCGAGGGCCTGCAGCTGCTGCTCGGGCTGCTGGACGGACTCGACGTGGTCGGCACCGCGGCCGACGGTCTCGAGGCGGTGTCGATGGTCGCGACCCACGACCCCGACGTCGTGCTGATGGATCTCGGCATGCCCCGGATGGACGGGGTGGAGGCGACCAGGGCGTTGGCCGCGGACCACCCGGACGTACCCGTGGTGATCCTCACCACCTATGCCGAGGACGATCGCATCCTCGCAGCGCTGCAGGCAGGCGCTCGGGGATTCCTTACCAAGGACGCGAGCGCCTCGGAGATCGAGGCGGCGATCCACGGCGCTGCCCAGGGTCGAGCCCACCTCGAGCCCGAGGTGCAGCTCCGACTGCTGGAGATGGTGCGCTCCGGGGCGGCGTTCGGCGTCCCGGCGCGCTCGGCCGCGTCGCCGGCGCCGGACGGACTGACCCCGCGCGAGGTGGAGGTGGTCGCACTCGTCGCCGCCGGCCTGTCCAACAGCGAGATCGCGGCAAGGCTCTACGTGTCCACGGCGACCGTCAAGACGCACATCAACCACATCTTCGCCAAGACCGGCCTGCGAGACCGGGCCCAGCTCGTCGGCTACGCCTATCGCAGCGGTCTCGCAGACCCTCCGGGCTGAACGTGCCACCACCGGTCTAGGCCTGTCTCCCACTTCGCGGGACACCGTCTCGAGCGCCGAAATCCTGTGCGTAAGCGCAACTATCTTCGGCGGCGACAGCAGCGACACCTGCGTATCCGGGGGGTAACCACGTGTTCAGGCTCGACCGTCTCCGCTCCGCCGCCGTGCTCGTCGTGACGACGCTCGCGTTGCCACTGGGCACCGAGCCGCGGGCGGTGGCCGCCACGGCCGAGGTCGACCCACCCGATCCCTGTGCCCTGACCGACGTCCTGGAGAACCCGTGCCGCCCCCTGCTGGGAGCGGAGTCGAACGGCTACGTGCCGGGGGCCACCTACCCGGTCCGCATCGCCGAGCACGAGGAACGGATCGGTCGTCCACTCGACCTGGTGCACATCTACGTGACCTCGCGACCCACCATCACCGACTACGAGAAGTCCGTGGCGTCCGACCCGGACAAGCACGCGCTCGTCAACTGGAAGGTCTCGACCCGGTGGGCCGACGCCTCCGACGGCAGCATGGACGAGGCCATCGACGTGATGGGCCGGAGCCTCGCCTCCATCCCGAACAAGGTGATGTTCACGCTGGGCCACGAGCCCGAGATCCACCTCACTCCCGGCTCGGACCCGGCCTGCCCGCCGGCGCCGAAGACCGACTCGCGCGGGACCGCCGCCGAGTACGTCGCCATGTGGCACCACATCCGCGAGCGCTTCGACGCCCTGGGCGTGGACAACGTCGTCTGGGTGATGAACTACCTGGGCTACGTCAAGTACTTCGGCTGCGCCGAGTCGCTGTGGCCGGGCAACGACCACGTCGACTGGGTCATGTGGGACCCCTACCCGAACACGAAGTCCTACACCGAGACCGTCGGCGGCTTCTACGACCACCTGAGCACCCACTCCGACGCCGAGCACGACTACCTCTCCAAGCCGTGGGGGCTGGCCGAGTGGGGCTACCCCGGCTCCGACCAGGCCAGGGCCTACGCGATGTACGCCGAGGCGCAGGCCACCTTGCACACCAACCGGTTCCCGAAGCTGAAGGCGTACCTGATCTGGGACAACCTGGTCGCCGGCGGCAACGACGACCGGGTGGGGTTCGACTCCGAGAGCAACCCGGACCCGGCGGAGCAGGCGGCGTACAACGCGTTCGCCAACGACCCGGCATTCAGCCCGGACAGCACCCCGCCGGACCGGGTGACCGGACTGGCGACCGGCTCGGTGACCGCGACGAGCGTGCAGCTCTCGTGGCAGCCGTCGCACGACGAGGTCCGGGTGGCCGGCTACCGCGTGCTGCGCAACGGGGTCCTCGTCGCGACGCTGGGCCCGGAGACCGAGGCCTTCACCGACTCCGGCCTCGAGGACGGCGCGACCCACGACTACACCGTGGTCGCCTTCGACCCCTCGGGCAACGACTCGCCGCCGAGCGCGGAGCTGTCGGCGACCACGCCCGACGTGACCGCCCCGGGCGCGCCGACCGGTCTGCGGGCCACTCCCCTGCGTCACTCGGTGCGGTTGGGCTGGCAGCGGCCGAGCGACAACGTGGGCGTCACCTCCTACACCGTCCACCGCGGGTCCGCCCTCGTCGGCCGGACCACCAGCACGACCTGGACCGACCCGCGACCGCTCGTGGGCAGGCGGGTGCACTACCGCGTCCGGGCACACGACGCGGCCGGCAACACCAGCCCGCCGACCGGGCCCGCGACGGTCACCGTGCGCGACCGGATCGCCCCGCGTGACCCGGCCCGGGCGGTCGCGATGCCGAAGCGTCGCAGGATCGTCCTGGCGTGGGCCCCGGCGCGCGACAACGTCCGGGTGACGCGCTACTGGGTCTATCGCGGGAAGACCAGGATCGCCTCGCTGCCGAGCACCACCCGCTGGTACACGCACCGGCGGCTACGCCCCGGCAGGTGGTACTCCTACCGGATCGTCGCGCTCGACGGGGCGGGCAACCGCAGCCCCGGGATCCGGGTGGGTGCGCGGTCGAGGTAGCGACCCTGCGCGACGAGCGTGGTTGGCTGGAGGCATGGATGTCGTCGCCGACGCCATGCGGACCGTGGCCCGGTCGGGGTTCCTGCCCGGTGGGGAGCGGTCCCGTGCGGGCCACGACGGCCCGATCCAGATCGGGCACGGGCAGACCAACTCCCAGCCCCGCACCGTGGCGGCGATGCTGCGGCTGCTGCAGGTCGAGCCCGGGGACCGCGTCCTGGACGTCGGCGCGGGATCGGGCTGGACGACGGCGCTGCTGGCCCGCCTGACCGGGTCCACCGGATCGGTCCTGGGGGTCGAGCTCGTGCCCGAGCTGGCGGAGTGGGGCGCGGCCAACCTGGCGCGCGCCGGTGACGGTTGGGCGTCGGTCCGTCTCGCCGAGCCGGGAGTCCTCGGCATCCCCGAGGAGGCGCCGTTCGACCGCATCCTGGTCTCGGCGGACCCGGGATCGCTGCCCCACGAGCTGCTGGCGCAGCTGGGTGACCCGGGACGGATGGTGGTGCCGGTGGCCGGCACGATGCTGCTCGTCGTACGCCGTGGCGGCGAGGACGAGATCACCGAGCACGGGTCCTACCGGTTCGTGCCGCTGCGCTGACCTCGCGCCGATCAGGGCCGGGACGCCGAACAGCCACCCCGCGCGCGTCGCACGTGGGGTGGCTGTCGGCGGAGGTCACCGGTGCGGACCGGCGACCGTCAGTGCCCTAGGGGCTGGGCCTCAGTGGCCGTGCCCGTGACCGTGGCCGGCCTCGGGCTCCTCGTCCTCGGGCTTGTCGACGATCAGCGTCTCGGTCGTCAGCAGCATGCCGGCGATCGAGGTCGCGTTGACCAGCGCGGACCGGGTCACCTTGACCGGGTCGAGCACGCCCTGGGCGACCAGGTCGCCGTACTCGCCGGTCGCGGCGTTGTAGCCGTTGCCGACTCCGTGCTCGCGCACCTTGGCGACCACGACGTAGCCCTGCTCGCCGCCGTTCTCGGCGATCCAGCGCAGCGGCTCGTCGACCGCACGACGCACGACGCGGACGCCGACGGCCTCGTCACCGCTCAGGCCCAGGCCGTCGCCGAGGGCCGCCGCGGCGTGGACCAGCGCGGAACCACCTCCGGCGACGATGCCCTCCTCGATCGCGGCGCGGGTCGCGGAGACGGCGTCCTCGATGCGGTGCTTCTTCTCCTTCAGCTCCACCTCGGTGGCGGCACCGACCCGGACGACGCACACGCCGCCGGCCAGCTTCGCGAGCCGCTCCTGGAGCTTCTCGCGGTCCCAGTCGGAGTCGCTGGCCTCGATCTCGGCCTTGATCTGGTTGACGCGGCCGTTGACCTCGGCCTGCTCGCCGCCACCCTCGACGATGGTGGTGTTGTCCTTGGTCACCACGACGCGGCGGGCGGTGCCGAGCACGTCGAGACCGACCTGGTCGAGCTTGAGGCCGACCTCGGGGGCGACGACCTGACCACCGGTGAGGGTGGCGATGTCCTGCATCATCGCCTTGCGGCGGTCGCCGAAGGCCGGGGCCTTGACGGCGACGGCGTTGAAGGTGCCGCGGATCTTGTTGACCACCAGCGTCGACAGGGCCTCGCCCTCGACGTCCTCGGCCAGGATGAACAGCGGCTTGCCGGCCTGGATGACCTTCTCCAGCAGCGGCAGCATCTCCGAGATCGCGGAGATCTTGCCCTGGTGCAGCAGGATGTAGGGCTCGTCGAGGACGGCCTCCATCGACTCCTGGTCGGTGACGAAGTACGGCGAGAGGTAGCCCTTGTCGAACTGCATGCCCTCGGTGAACTCGAGGTCGGTGCCCATGGTGTTGGACTCCTCGACGGTGATCACGCCGTCCTTGCCCACCTTGTCGAAGGCCTGGGCCAGCAGGTCGCCGATGACCTCGTCGCGGCTGGAGACGGTGGCGACCGCGGCCATGTCCTTGCGGTCGTCGACGTCGCGCGCGGCCTTGCCGAGCGCCTCGCTGACCGCGGCGCAGGCGGTGTCCATGCCGCGCTTGAGGGCCATCGGGTTGGCTCCGGCGGCCACGGCGCGCAGGCCCTCGTGGACCATCGCCTGGGCCAGCACGGTGGCCGTGGTGGTGCCGTCACCCGCGACGTCGTTGGTCTTGGTGGCGACCTCCTTGGTCAGCTGCGCGCCGAGGTTCTCGAACGGGTCGTCCAGCTCGATCTCGCGCGCGACGGTGACCCCGTCGTTGGTGATCGTGGGGGCGCCCCACTTCTTGTCCAGGACGACGTAGCGGCCGCGGGGGCCGAGCGTCACCTTGACCGCGTTGGCGAGCTTGTCCACGCCACGCTCGAGGGAGCGGCGGGCGTTCTCGTCGAACTCCAGGATCTTGGGCATCTCGGGGGATGCTCCTTTCGGTGAAGGGTCAGGAAAAACAGATAGTCCGAGACGATTCGCACCTGATCCGTGCGGATCGGGATGCCGTTCGTCTCGGACTATCCGGTGGGATCAGGAAACGATGGCCAGCACGTCGCGGGCGGAGAGGATGAGGTACTCCTCGCCGGCGTACTTGACCTCGGTGCCGCCGTACTTGCTGTAGATCACCTTGTCGCCGATGTTGACGTCCAGGGGGACCCGGTTGCCGTTGTCGTCGATGCGGCCGGGACCGATCGCGAGGACCTCGCCCTCCTGGGGCTTCTCCTTCGCGGTGTCCGGGATGACCAGGCCGGAAGCCGTGGTCTGCTCGGCGTCCAGGGGCTGGACGACGATCCGGTCCTCGAGGGGCTTGATGTTGACCGACACGATGTCGACCTCCACTTTCCACGAATGGTTGGTTTTCGAAGTTTCTGCCTGTGTGACGAACGCCGTCGCGGGGGTCGTACGTCGGTACAGGCGCTGGCACACTCACCGGGAGAGTGCCAACACAGAAACTAGCACTCAGGTCGCGCGAGTGCCAGATCGGGCCTCCCTCGGACCCGGCTGCGAGGATGCCCGGGTGGATCTCGATGCCTTCCGCTGGCTGCTCACCGGACCCGGCCAGGAGCTGCTCACCGCGGCCGACGCCGCCCTGCTGGCCGACCCGGACCCGTTGCGCGCCCAGACCACCCTGCGCCGCTCGGCGCGCCCCGAGCACGTGGCCGCCGCGCTGACCCAGGTCGAGCTGCGCCGGCGGGCGGTGCCCAAGTTCGCCGACCTGGCCGCCGCGATGTACTTCACCCCCGACGGTCTCGAGCAGGCCACCCGCCTCCCGGTCGCCACCCACCGTGCACGGCGGCTCCGGGCGGCCTCGGCCACCACGGTCGTCGACCTCGGGTGCGGCATCGGTGGGGACCTGGTCGCCTTCGCCCGGGCCGGACTGACCGGCGCCGGCGTGGACCTCGACCCGCTGCGTGTCGAGGTGGCCCGGGCCAACCTCGCGGCACTCGGGCTCGGCGGGGCGGTCACCGTGGCCGACGCCACCGCGATCGACACGACCCCCTTCGACGTGGCCTACGCCGACCCGGCACGCCGTACCGCCCGCGGACGCACCTTCGACGCCGACGACTGGACCCCGCCGTGGTCCTTCGTGGAGCGGCTGCTGGGCCGGGACTCCTGCGTCAAGACGGCCCCCGGGATCCCCCACGGCCTGGTTCCCGACGGCGTGGAGGCGGAGTGGGTCAGCGACCACCGGGAGGTCAAGGAGGCCGTGCTGTGGTCGGGCCGGCTGGCCACCACCCGCCGCCGGGCCACCGTCATCGGCACCGGCGGGCTGGCGACGCTGACCGAGGACGACGACCCGGGGGCACCCACCGGCCCGGTGGACGCCTACCTCTACGAGCCCGACGGCGCGGTGATCCGGGCCGGGCTGGTCACCGCGGTGGCAGCGGCCCTCGACGGCAGCCTGATCGACCCGGCCATCGCCTACGTGACCGCCTCCCAGCCGGGCCGCACCCCGTTCGCCCGCGGCTACCGGGTGCTCGAGGAGGTGCCGTTCCGCGAGAAGCCGCTGCGCGCCGCCCTCCGCGAGCGCCGGATCGGGCGGCTGACCATCAAGAAGCGTGGCGTCTCGGTGACTCCCGAGGAGCTGCGGTCCCGGCTCGCCCTTCGCGGCGAGGAGGAGTCGACGCTGGTGCTCACGCGGGTCGCGGGCAAGGGCACCGCCCTCCTGGTCGAGCCGCTCGCGTGAGCCCGGTCCGGCTCAGCGCGGTGCGCGCTGCCGGACGACCAGGGTCACGAGTGCGCTGGCGAGCAGGCCCAGCCCGATGCCCAGCAGGTCCGCGACCAGGTCCCGGAGGTCGCCGCGACGGCCGATCGGGAGCACCGCCTGCAGCACCTCGGTGAGCGCGGCGTACGCCGCCAGCCCGGCGCCGAGCCGGACCGGCGCCACCCGCGCCCAGCGGCCGGACCCGGCCAGCACGGCGAAGGTCAGCAGGTGCATCACCTTGTCGTCGGGCCCCTGCGGCGTCGCCTCGCCGGGGGTGAGGAACGCGACCAGGCTGAGCCCGAGCAGCGCCAGGAACAGCGCCCGGGCCAGCCCGTGCCTCACGCCAGGTTCGCGCGCTCGGCGCCGATCGTGGTGTCGGCACCGTGCCCGGTGTGCACGACCGTGTCGTCG
Source organism: uncultured Actinomycetota bacterium (assembly GCA_963815595.1). Classification (GTDB taxonomy): domain Bacteria; phylum Actinomycetota; class Actinomycetes; order Propionibacteriales; family Nocardioidaceae; genus Marmoricola. The sequence goes on from CAWFHA010000008.1 coordinate 141,236, forward strand.
GGGAGGTCGAGCAACCGGGAGCGGATGGAGGCCCTGATCTGGTCCTCGTCGCTGAAGGACCGGCCGGTGGCCCCGGGACCACCCTCGAAGAGGGTGTCCCCGGTGAAGACGCAACCGAGGTCGTGCACGTAGAGGCACACCGCGCCGGGCGCGTGGCCGGGGGTGTGGAGCACCTTCAGGGCCGCGCCACCCACCTTGACCGTCTGGCCGTCCTCGAGGTCGACGTCCCACAGGTGCTCGGTGTGGGTGAGCTCCCAGACCGGGCGGTCGTCGGGGTGCAGCAGGATCGGGGCACCCACCCGCTCACGCAGCTCGGGGGCGACCCGCACGTGGTCGTCGTGGGCGTGGGTGCAGATGATCGCCTTGACCTTCCTGCCCGCCACCAGGGCGAGGATGTCGTCGACGTCGTGGGGCGCGTCGATCACGACACACTCCTCGTCGTCGCCGACCACCCAGATGTTGTTGTCGACCTCGTGGGTCTCACCGTCCAGGGAGAAGGTCCCGCTGCTGACGGCATGGTCGATGCGCACGCTCATGGGTGTCCTCCTCCTGCTCAGTCGACGACCACGACGGAGCGGAGCACGTCGCCGTGGTGCATCTTCTCGAAGGCGGCCTCGATGTCGTCCAGGCCGATCTCCTCGGTGACGAAGGCGTCGAGGTCCAGCCGACCCTGGCGGTAGAGGTCGACCAGCACCGGGAAGTCACGGCTGGGCAGGCAGTCGCCGTACCAGCTCGACTTCAGCGCGCCGCCGCGCCCGAAGACGTCGATCAGCGGCAGGTCCGGCACCTTCATGTCCGGGGTCGGCACGCCGACGAGGACGACCGTGCCGGCCAGGTCGCGGGCGTAGAAGGCCTGCTCCCAGGTCTCGGGCCGGCCCACGGCGTCGATGACCACGTCGGCCCCGAAGCCATCGGTGTGACCCCGGATCGCCTCGACCGGGTCGACCTCCGAGCTGTTCACGGTGTGCGTGGCCCCCAGCGTCCGGGCCACCTCGAGCTTGCGGTCGTCGAGGTCGACGGCGATGATCCGCGCCGCCCCGGCGAGGGCGGCGCCGGCCACCGAGGCTGCACCCACACCGCCGCAACCGATCACGGCCACCGACTGTCCACGCCGTACGTTGCCGGTGTTGATCGCCGCGCCGATCCCGGCCATCACCCCGCAGCCCAGCAGGCCGACGGCCGCGGGCCGGGCCTCGGGGTCGACCTTGGTGCACTGGCCGGCAGCGACCAGCGTCTTCTCGGCGAACGAGCCGATGCCCAGGGCCGGGGTCAGCTCGGTGCCGTCCTCGAGCGTCATCTTCTGCGTCGCGTTGAACGTGGAGAAGCAGTACCACGGCTCGCCCCGGTTGCAGGCGCGGCAGTCACCGCACACGGCACGCCAGTTGAGTACGACGAAGTCGCCGGGCGCCACCTCGGTCACGTCCGGACCGACCGCCTCGACCACACCGGCCGACTCGTGGCCGAGCAGGAAGGGGAAGTCGTCGTTGATCCCGCCTTCGCGGTAGTGGAGGTCGGTGTGGCACACCCCCGTGGTCTGCACCTTCACCACGGCCTCACCCGGTCCGGGGTCGGGCACGTTGATCGTCTCGATGGTCACCGGCGCGCCCTTGCTGCGCGCCACGACGCCCTTCACCTGCTGCATGCAGACTCCTCCTCGATGCTCGGCCCGACCCAACCTAGTGCGCCCCCGGTGACCGCCCACCGGTGACGGGGCGGGATCAGGCGACGACCTGCTGGACCGGCATCGAGGAGTCGGCCGGCAGCGACAGCTCCGAGGCCTCCCGCCCGCGGGCCAGCATCTCCGCGCCGAGCGCGGCCACCATGGCCCCGTTGTCGGTGCACAGCCCGGGACGGGGCACGCGGACGCGGATGCCGTGCGCCGCGGCCCGCTCCTCGGCGAGGACGCGCAGCCGCGAGTTCGCCGCGACGCCGCCACCGATCAGCAGGTGGTCGATGCCGGCGTCGGCGGCGGCGGCCACGGCCTTGCGCGTGAGCACGTCGCACACCGCCTCCTGGAACGAGGCGGCGACGTCGGCGACGGGCACCGGCTCGCCGCTGGCCTCACGCGCCTGCACCCAGCGGGCCACCGCGGTCTTGAGCCCGGAGAAGCTGAAGTCGTAGCGGTGGCGCTCCAGGTCACGCCGCGAGCTGAGCCCGCGCGGGAAGTCGATCGCCACCGAGGACCCCGACCTCGCGGCCCGGTCGATGTGCGGTCCGCCCGGGAACGGCAGGCCCAGCAGGCGCGCCACCTTGTCGAAGGCCTCGCCGGCCGCGTCGTCGATCGTCGAGCCCATCGGCTCGACCGAGGACGTGACGTCGTCGACCCGCAGCAGGGAGGAGTGGCCGCCGGAGACCAGCAGGGCCAGGCACGGGTCGGGCAGGGCGCCGTGCTCGAGCTGGTCCACCGCCACGTGGGCGGCGAGGTGGTTGACGCCGTAGAGCGGCTTGTCCAGGCCCAGCGCCAGCGACTTGGCCGCGGCGACGCCCACGAGCAGGGCACCGGCCAGACCGGGCCCGGCGGTGACGGCGATCGCGTCGACGTCGTCGAGACCCACCCCGGCGGTCTCGCAGGCCCGGGCGATCGTCGGCACCATCGCCTCGAGGTGGGCGCGGGAGGCCACCTCCGGGACCACGCCACCGAACCGGGCGTGCTCGTCGACCGAGGAGGCCACCGCGTCGGCCAGCAGCGTGTGCCCGCGCACCAGGCCCACCCCGGTCTCGTCGCAAGAGGTCTCGATGCCCAGGACGAGGGGTGCGGACGAGGAGGAAGGCACGTCGACATTGTGCACCGCGCCCCCCGGCCACGTAGCGTCGCCGGTGGTACGACGACACCACACGGACCCTCGGGAGGCTCCAGATGAACCTGTACGACGACGCTCGCAGCATGGCCGGCGACCTCGTGGACCTGCGCCGGCGGCTGCACGCCGAGCCGGAGATCGGGCTCGACCTGCCCCGCACCCAGGAGCAGGTCCTGCGCGAGCTCGACGGCCTCGGCCTGGAGATCTCCACCGGCACCGACACCACCTCGGTGACCGCCGTCCTCCGCGGCGGCGCGCGCGACGAGAGCGACCCGCGCACCGTGCTGCTCCGGGCGGACATGGACGCGCTGCCCGTCGCCGAGGAGACCGGGCTCGACTTCGCCTCGACCAACGGGGCCATGCACGCGTGCGGCCACGACCTGCACACCGCCGGGCTGATCGGCGGGGCCCGCCTGCTCGCCCAGCACCGGGACCGGCTGCGCGGCGACGTGGTGCTGATGTTCCAGCCCGGCGAGGAGGGCTGGGACGGTGCCGGCGTGATGATCCGCGAGGGCGTGCTCGACGCGGCCGGTCGGCGTGCCGACGCGGCGTACGGCATGCACGTGTTCTCCGCGATGCTGCCGAGCACACGCTTCGCCAGCCGCCCGGGGACGATGATGTCGGCCTCGCACCACCTCTCGGTCGTCGTCCGCGGGCAGGGCGGCCACGGCTCGACCCCGCACCGTGCCAAGGACCCGATCGCGGCGACCGCGGAGATGATCACCGCGCTGCAGACGATGGTGACCCGCCGCTTCGACATCTTCGACCCGGTCGTGGTCACCGTCGGGGTGATCGAGGGCGGCACCCGCCGCAACATCATCCCGGACACCGCCCGCTTCGAGGCCACCGTGCGCCGCTTCTCCGAGGCCAGCCTGGAGCGCCTGGTCGAGGGCATCGACGACACCCTGCGCGGCGTGGCCCGGGCGCACGGGCTCGAGGTCGACTACGAGTTCGCCGGGGAGTACCCCCTGACGGTCAACACCGCCGCCGAGGTGGACTTCGGTGCCGAGGTCGTCCGCGAGGTGCTCGGCGAGGACCGCTACGAGGAGCTGCCCGCGCCGATCGCCGGCTCCGAGGACTTCTCGCGCGTCATCGACGCCGTGCCCGGCGCGTTCATCGCGATCGGGGCGGTGCCCCCCGGGCTCGACCCCGAGACCGCACCGACCAACCACAGCCCGCGCGCCGACTTCGACCCGGACGTGCTGCCGGACGCCGCCGCGGTGTACGCCGAGCTCGCCGTCCGCAAGCTGGAGGCGCTCAACCCGGTCGCCTGACCTGCTCGCCGCCCGGCAGCGGCATCAGCATCACCACGGCTGTCGCGCCGTCGCGGTAGTAGCGGCGCCGACGGTCGACCTCGACGAAGCCGCTGCGCGCGTAGAAGGCGAGCGCGGCGTCGTTGTCCTCGCGGACCTCGAGCAGCAGCCGGTCGGCCTCGGTGCGGGCCGCCTGCTGCACCACGGCGTCCAGCAGCATCCGCGCCACACCGCGGCGGCGGTACGCCGCGTCCACCGCGATCCGCTGCAGCTCCGCGACCTCGCCGGCGCTGGACACGACGGCGTGGCCGGCGAGGTGCCCCGTGACCTGCCCGCCCGTCTCGGCCACCAGGTAGGACACGGTGGGCAGCCGCCCCGCCAGCCCCTCGGCCACGAGCGCCTCGCTCCAGGCGTCGCGGCCCAGGCAGTCGCGCTCCAGCCGGGCGACCGCCGCGACGTCTCCGGGCCGGGCCGAGCGCACCGTGGCCCCGGCCGCGGGTCTCATCCGCTGGTCCGGTTGCGGATCAGCCGCTCGGCGTGGGCGACGGCGGCGGGGTTCACGGTGTAGCTGGCCACGTGCCCATCCTGCCCGGCCCCGGAGGAGACCACCCGGAGACCGACTCGTGAGACGACGCGGTCCGGCACCCATCCGGGGGCCGGGGGGTGACGAACCATGCATATGGCGCATTCGCATCCCCAACGACTCCGGTCCTTCTCCTCCGGCATCCTCGCCGCCCTGGCCGGTACGGCGGTGGGCCACCTGGTGGCCGCGTTCACCGTCCCCGCCTCGTCCCCGGTGCTCGCCGTGGGCACGGCGGTGATCAACCTGACCCCGACCCCGGTCAAGGTCTGGGCCGTGCGCGAGCTCGGCACGGCCGACAAGCCGGTCCTCATCGGCAGCGTGCTCCTCGGCACGCTGGTGCTCGCCGGCGTGGGTGGCATCCTGGCGCGCCGACGGTTCGCCGTGGGCGCCTCCCTCCTCGTCGCGCTGGTCGCGGCCGCGGGCCTCGCCGCCGTGGCGCAGCCCGCCGCCGGCGTGCTCGACGCGCTGCCGGCCGTGGCCACGGCCCTCGTGGGTCTGGCCACGCTCTCCTTCCTCCTCCGCGGCACCGTGCGACCGGCCCCGGCCGGCACCTCCGGCAGCCGGGCCCCCAGCCGGCGAGGCTTCCTCGTCGGTGCCGGCGCCCTGGCCGTGGCCTCGGTCGTCGTGGCCGGCACCGGCCAGCTGGTCATCCGGGCGCGCACCCGCATCTCCGACCTGGCGCTCCCCCGACCCAAGCAGCCGCTGGCGGCGCTGCCGGCCGGGCTGGAGGAGAAGTACGACGGCATCAGCCGATTCGTCACGCCGCGCGCGGACTTCTACCGCGTCGACACCAACCTCACCGTCCCGGTGGTGGACGTCGGCTCCTGGAGCCTGACCATCGACGGGGACGTCGACGAGGAGGTCAGCCTCAGCTTCGACGACCTCGCCGCCATGGACGTGGTCGAGCGCGACATCACGATGACCTGCGTGAGCAACGAGGTGGGGGGACGGCTCGTCGGCGCGGCCCGCTGGCTCGGCGTACCCCTGCGCGACGTCCTCGACCGGGCCGGCATCGAGAACACCGGAGCCGACCAGATCCTCTCCACCGCCGTGGACGGCTTCACCATCAGCACCCCGCTGGACGTCGCGCTCGACGGGCGGAACACGCTCATCGCCTTCGGCATGAACGGCGAGCCCCTCCCGCGCGAGCACGGGTTCCCCGTGCGGCTGCTGACTCCGGGCATCTACGGCTACGTCGGCTCCACGAAGTGGCTCGAGCGCCTGACGCTGACCACCTACGCAGCCCAGGAGGCGTACTGGACCAAGCGGAAGTGGGCCGAGCAGGCGCCCATCAAGATCTCCAGCCGGGTGGACACCCCGCGCCCGCTCTCGACCGCGGACGCCGGCCAGATCGTCATCGGCGGCGTCGCCTGGGCCCAGCCCGAGGGCGTGGCCAAGGTCGAGATCCGCATCGACGGCGGCGAGTGGCAGGAGACGAAGCTCGGGCCGAGTGCCGGGGCGGAGTACTGGCGCCAGTGGTACTTCCCGTGGGAGGCCGACTCGGGCAGCCACCGCATCGCCGTACGAGCCACCGACCGGGCAGGCGACGTGCAGATCAGCGAGCGGGCGACCCCGTTCCCCGACGGCGCCTCGGGCATCCAGGAGGTCGTCGTCAACGTGGCCTGACATTTTTCCCATCGGGACCAATCCGCCCCCTCCCCCACACCGAACCACTGGCACATCAGCCGAAAAAAACGAAAGGCACCACGATGACCACCACGATCATCCGGCGCTCCGGCCTCGCGGCCCTCGCGCTCACCATGTCCCTCGGAATCGCCGCCTGCGGCAGCGACGAGGACACCTCGTCGACCGGTTCCAGCTCCTCCGACACCAGCACGACCGAGGAGACCCCGGAGGCCGAAGCGGCCACCGGTGCCGCCGCCGGCACCTTCGGGCCCGCCTGCGACAGCATCCCCAAGGACGGCGACGGCTCCTTCGAGGGCATGTCCACCGCCCCGGTCGCCTCGGCCGCCAGCGCCAACCCCGTGCTGAGCACCCTGGTCACCGCCGTCGGTGAGGCCGGTCTGGTCGACACCCTCAACCAGGCCGAGGACATCACCGTCTTCGCCCCGGCCAACGACGCCTTCGCCGCGATCCCCGAGAAGGACCTCAACGCCCTCCTCGCCGACAAGGACGCGCTGACCAAGGTGCTGACCTACCACGTGGTGCCGGGCAAGCTCGCCCCCGAGGACCTCGCCGGGGAGTTCGACACCCTGGCCGGCCCCAAGCTCACCGTGGAGGGCTCCGGTGAGGAGTTCACCGTCGGCGCCAACAACGCCAACGTGATCTGCGGCAACATCCAGACGGCGAACGCCACGGTCTACGTGATCGACGGCGTGCTCATGCCGGCTTCCTGACACGCGTCAGGATCTGGGAAGGTTTCCACGTGAACCCGATCAGCTCGGATGCCGCCGGCTCCCCCTCGGGGGAGCCGGTGGCCGCCGGGCCTGCGACCGCCGACCTCGCCGAGCTGCTGCGTCTCTCGGGCCGTGGCGACGAAGCCGCCTTCGCCCGGCTCTACGACGCCGCGGCGTCCCGGGCCTACGGCCTGGCCGTGCGGGTCGTGCGCGACCCGGCGCAGGCCGAGGAGGTCACCCAGGAGGCCTTCCTGGAGATCTGGCGCACCGCCAGCAGGTTCGACGCCGACCGGGGAAGCCCGGTCTCCTGGATCCTCACCCTGGTGCACCGCAAGGCGGTGGACCGGGTGCGGTCGGCGGAGGCCAGCACACGTCGGGACACGACGTACCACCAGAAGAACACCGCGGTGGAGCACGACTCCACCGCGGAGGCAGCCCAGGCCTCGATGGAGGCACGCAGGGTCCGTCAGGCGCTGGGCTCGCTCACCGAGGTCCAGCGCGAGGCGCTGGAGCTCGCGTACTTCAAGGGCTACACCCACACCGAAGTCGCAGCTTCGCTCGACCTGCCGGTGGGGACGGCCAAGACCAGGATCAGGGACGGCCTGATCCGACTGAGAGACACGATGGGAGTGGGACAGTGACTGCTTCAGCCAACGAGTCGGTGCACGCGCTGTCCGGCGCCTACGTCGTCGACGCGCTCGACGACGAGGAGCGCAAGACCTTCGAGCGACACCTCCCGGGGTGCCTCGACTGCCAGGAAGAGGTGGCCAGCCTCCGCGAGGCAGCCGTGACCATGGCCGACGCCGTGGCCGTCGAGCCTCCGGCGTCCCTCCGCGCCTCACTCCTGGCCGAGATCTCCACCGTCCGCCAGCTGCCGCCCGAGACGAAGCCGGCTGACGCCGGGCGGAGCACGGGCGCCACGGTGCTGCCGTTCCGCAGCCGCCGGTTCCGGCTCGCCTCGTTGGCCGCGGCCGCCGCGGTGGCCGCCGCGGTGACCGTCGGGATCGCCTGGCAGCCGTGGTCCCAGCAGGAGACCACCCAGCTCACCGCGGCCGACCAGGTGCTCAGCGCCGGTGACGCCCAGAAGGTCTCGATCGACTTCAAGGACGGCTCCACGGCCTCGGTCTACCGCTCGGTCAGCAAGGGTCGTGCGGTCATCCTCACCACCGACATGGCGGCCCCGCCCGAGGGCAAGGTCTACGAGATCTGGTTCCGCACGCCGGACGGCGAGATGGTGCCGGCCGGCCTGATGCCCAAGGCGCCCGACAACAAGGTGCTGCTGGAGGGCAACGCGGCCCGGGCCACCGGGGTCGGGATCACGATCGAGCCCGAGGGCGGTTCGAAGCAACCGACCAGCGACCCGATCGCGATGTTCGAGCTGGACGAGGCGAGCACGTGACCGCCCCCGCACCCCGTCGCGTCGCCGTGATCGGCAGCGGGGTGGCTGGTCTCACCGCTGCCCACGTGCTCGCGAAGGGCGCCCACGTCACTCTCTACGAGGCCGACTCCCGCCTCGGCGGCCACGCCGACACCCACGTGGTCGAGGACGAGCACGGCTCGTGGGCGATCGACACGGGCTTCATCGTGCACAACGAGCGCACCTACCCCCACCTGCTGCGGCTCTTCGACGAGCTCGGCGTGCCGACCCAGGACTCCGACATGTCGATGTCGGTGCGCTCCGACGAGACCGGCCTGGAGTGGGCCGGAGCCCTCGGGCTGGCCGGCCTGTTTCCCACCTGGCGCAACGCGGTGCGTCCGTCGTACCTGCGGATGCTGGTGGAGATCCCGCGCTTCCACCGGATGGCTCGCCGGGTGCTCGCCGAGCCGGCGGCCCCCGAGGAGGACGAGACCCTCGGCTCGTTCCTGGAGCGCGGCCGCTTCTCCCCGCTGTTCCGGACCCACTTCATGGAGTCCCTGGTCGCCTGCGTGTGGTCGACCGACCCCGCAGTCGCCCTGGACTACCCCGCCCGCTACCTGTTCAGCTTCCTCCAGCACCACGGGATGCTCCAGGTCTTCGGCTCCCCGCAGTGGCGCACCGTCACCGGAGGCTCCCGCGAGTACGTCGACCGTCTCGCTGCCCGGCTGCCCGACGTGCGCACCGGCACCAAGGTCACCTCGGTGCTCGACACCGGCGCCGGTGTCGAGATCACCGACGGCAACGGGGTGGTCGAGTCCTACGACGCCGTGGTCGTGGCGACCCACCCCGGGCAGGCCCTCTCGATGCTGGCCGACCCGACGCCCGCGCAGCGCGAGGTCCTCGGCGCCATGCCGTACTCGCCGAACACCGCCCAGCTGCACACCGACACCAGCGTGCTGCCGCGTCACCGCGGCGCCCGCGCGTCGTGGAACTACCTGCGGCGCCCCGCGGACGTCGACCGCACGGTGACCGTCAGCTACGACATGACCCGGCTGATGCGGCTGCCCGAGCGCGCGGACGGTCGCCGGTTCATCGTCACGCTGGGCGGTCGCGACCTCGTCGACCAGTCCCAGGTCATCGAGACGATGGAGTACGAGCACCCGATCTACACGCGCGAGTCGGTGGCGGCCCAGCGCCGCCTCCCCGAGTGCGACAGCGACCGGATCGTCTTCGCCGGTGCGTGGCACGGCTGGGGCTTCCACGAGGACGGCGCCCGGTCCGGCGTCGCCGCCGCCGAGCGCCTGGGGGTGGAGTGGGGAGGCCGCTCTCCCCTGCCGGTCGAGCCGACCACCTTCGAGACCACCATCCGGCACACCCGCCGGCGGCCGTTCCGGCGTACGTTCACCCACCACCAGCGCACCTGGCTGGTCGACCTCGACCACCTCCCCGACCACGGCGTACTGGGCCGGTTCGAGGCCCGCGACCACCTCGGTCAGCCCGACCGGACCATCAAGGACAACGTCGAGCGCTTCCTCGCTCTGCACGGCGTGGAGGCCGACGGCGGTCGGATCGTGATGGCCGCCAACGCGCGCGCCCTGGGCTACTGCTTCAACCCGATCAGCGTCTTCTGGTGCCACCGCCGCTCCGGCGAGCTCGCCGGGGTGGTCGTCGAGGTGCACAACACCTACGGCGACCGGCACGCCTACCTCGTCCACCCCGACGAGCAGGGGCGCGCACGCACCGAGAAGCAGATGTACGTCTCGCCGTTCCACGGCACCGACGGGTACTACGAGATCGCCGTACCCCGACCCGAGGGCCGCCTGCACGTCAGCGTCACCCTGCACAGCGACGACGGCGCGGTGTTCAGCGCCTCGCTCGACGGGACCCCCACGACCACCTCCCCGCTGCGCAGCGCCCCTGCGGCGCTCCGCGGCGCCCTGCTGATCCGCGCCCACGGCCTGTGGCTGTGGGCCCGACGGCTCGGCATCCGCCCACGACCTGCACACCCCCGACAGGAAGGCGTCTGATGACGACCACCCCTTCCCGCCCCGCCACCTCCTGGCCCGGGCTGGACACCGTCCCCACCGGTCTGAAGGCCGACGTCTCCGCCCGCATCGCGCGGCAGCTGTTCCGGGCCGCGGTCCGGCGCCTGCACGTCTCGGTCCACGACGGCCACACCGTGCACGGCCTCGGCGGTCCGAGCATGGTGCTGCACCGGCCGGCGGAGTTCTACGCCCGGATCGGCCGGGACGGGCTGATCGGCTTCGGGGAGTCCTACCTGACCGGCGCGTGGGAGGCCGAGGACCTCGGCGGGTTCCTGACCGTGCTGGCCGCCGAGCTGCCCACCCTGGTCCCGCAGCCGCTGCAGAAGCTGCGCGCCGCCTACGTGCGCCGCCCACCCCGGGCCCAGGAGAACACCGAGAGCAACACGCGGGGCAACATCGCCCACCACTACGACCTGTCCAACGACCTGTTCCGGCTGTTCCTCGACGACACGCTGAGCTACTCCTCGGCCCTCTACGACACCTCGGTCGACGACCGGGGCGACCACCGGGTGGCCGCGCCGCCGGAGGGCCGCGACGAGTCGCTCACCGAGGCCCAGGAGCGCAAGATCGAGCGGCTGCTCGACCAGACCGCGGTCGGGGAGGGCACCCGGGTGCTCGAGATCGGCACCGGCTGGGGCGAGCTCGCGATCCGTGCGGCCCGCCGGGGAGCGACCGTGCACTCGGTCACCCTCTCCCAGGAGCAGCTCGAGCTGGCCGAGGCCCGGATCGCCGAGGCCGGCTGCTCGGACCGCGTGCAGGTCGAGCTCAAGGACTACCGGGCCGTGTCCGGCGAGTACGACGCCGTGGTGTCGGTGGAGATGATCGAGGCCGTGGGCCACGAGTACTGGTCGACGTACTTCCGCACGATCGACCGGGTCCTCGCTCCCGGTGGCCGGGTGGGCATCCAGGCCATCACCATGCCCCACGACCGGATGCTCGCCACCCGGCGCACGTGGACGTGGATCAACAAGTACATCTTCCCCGGCGGCTTCCTGCCCTCCGTGCGTGCCATCGAGGAGGTCACCCGCGACGAGACGACGTTGCGCGTGCAGGACCGGCTCTCCTTCGGCCAGCACTACGCCGAGACGCTGCACCGCTGGGACAACGCCTTCCTCGGCGCCCGCGATCGGGTGCGCGAGCTCGGGTTCGACCACGTCTTCGAGCGGATGTGGCACTTCTACCTGGAGTACTCGCGGGCCGGCTTCGCCTCCGGCTACATCGACGTGCAGCAGCTGACCCTGGCCCGGGAGGCCGCTCGATGACCACTACCGAGCAGCGTCCCGCCGACGCTGCCGTCTCCGGCACCGGCGTGGCCCAGCGGCTGGAGGAGCGCCCTGCGCCCCTTCGTCGGCGGTGACCTGCCGGTGCGGCTGCGTGCGTGGGACGGCTCCGAGGCCGGACCGTCCGACGCCCCGCTCGTCGAGCTCCGCTCGCGCGACGCCGTCCGCCGGCTGCTGTGGCACCCGGGCGAGCTCGGTGCCGCGCAGGCCTACGTCACCGGCGACCTCGAGGTGCACCACGACCTCGACGCGGCGCTGACCCACGTCTGGACGGTGGCTGCCGAGCGCGGCCTCTCCGGCGTACGCCCCTCCCCCGCCGCGTTCGTGCGCGCCCTGCGCGCCGCCGTCGACGTCGGCGCGGTGGGCACCGCCCCCCGGCTGCCGGCCTCGCAGGCGCGGGTCCGCGGCCGGCTGCACAGCAAGCTGCGCGACCGGCGCGCGATCAGCCACCACTACGACCTCTCCAACGAGTTCTACTCGCTGGTCCTCGACCCGGCGATGGCCTACTCCTCGGGCTACTGGCGCTCGGAGGACCCGGCGTACGGCGTCGCCGACGCCCAGCGCGACAAGCTCGACCTGGTCTGCCAGAAGATCGGCCTCGGACCGGGGATGCGCTTCCTCGACGTCGGCTGCGGGTGGGGCTCGCTGTCCCTGCACGCCGCCGAGCACTACGGCGCTCAGGTCACCGGCGTCACCATCGCCGCCGAGCAGAAGCGGTTCATCGACCAGCGGATCCGCGAGCGCGGCCTCGAGCACCTGGTGGAGATCCGGCTGCAGGACTACCGGGAGATCCCGGAGGTCGCTGCGGGGTCCGGTCACTTCGACGCGGTCGCCTCCATCGAGATGGGCGAGCACGTCGGCGAGCAGAACTACGGCACCTACGCCTCGGTCCTGCATGACGCCGTCGTGCCGGGCGGCCGCGTGCTGATCCAGCAGATGTCGCGCTCCGGTGGTCGCTCCGGCCACCCGGGCGGCGGTCCGTTCATCGAGTCGTTCATCGCTCCGGACATGCACATGCGACCGGTCGGGGAGACGGTGGCGTACCTCGAGCACGGGGGTCTCGAGGTCCGTGACGTACATGCCCTGCGCGAGCACTACGTGCGCACCGTGCACGCGTGGCTGGAGACCTTCGAGGCCAACGTGGACCGGCTCACCGCGCTCGTCGGCGAGGAGGTCGTGCGCGTGTGGCGGCTCTACCTCGTCGGTGGCGCGATGGCGTTCCGCGACGGACGCATGGGGGTCGACCAGATCCTGATGGTGCGCCCGGGTGGATCGCATACGCTGCCACCCGTGAGGACATGGTGACGCTTCCCTGGGTGCTCGCGATCTCCCTCGCGGCGGTCGCGCTCCTGATGACGGTCACCGCGCTCGTCTCTCGTCGGGTCGGCCGCGTGGCCGTGGTCGACGTGATCTGGGGCCTCGGCTTCGTGGTCGTCGCGCTCGTCTGTGCCGTCGTCGGCGACGAGCCCGTGCGCTGGCTGCTGCTCGGCATGGTCGGCGTCTGGGGCCTGCGGCTGACCTGGCACCTGGCTCCGCGCCAGATCGGCCCGGAGGCCGAGGAGGACCCCCGGTATGCCGAGATGCTCGGCGAGGGTGGCTTCTTCGAGGCCGTGAAGCGGGTCTTCGTCGTACAGGGCCTGGCGATGTGGTTCGTCTCGCTGCCGGTGCAGGTCGCCGCCGTGGTCGGCACCCGCTGGACCTGGCTGGTCTGGGTCGGGGTCGCCGTGTGGGCGGTCGGGCTGGTCTTCGAGTCGGTCGGCGACGCCCAGATGAAGGCCTACAAGTCCAAGCCCAAGGAGGAGCGGGCCCCGGTCATGGACCAGGGCCTCTGGGGCTGGACCCGCCACCCCAACTACTTCGGCGACTCCTCGGTGTGGTGGGGCATCTGGCTGGTCGGCGGGCTCGCCGGTGGGCTGCTGCCCGCGCTGACGATCGTCTCCCCGATCGCGATGACCTACTTCCTCGTCTTCGCCACCGGCGCCCGGCTGCTGGAGCGGAGCATGATGAAGCGCGACGGCTACCCGGAGTACGCCGAGCGCACCTCGTTCTTCTTCCCGCTGCCGCCCAAGAAGCACCCGGTCAGCTGACGCGGCAGACTGCCGGCATGGCCGCACCACACCGCCCCGACGATGGCTCCTCGGACCATCTCGGCGACCACCCGGTCAACGGCAACGACGTGGTCGCGTTCTTCGTCGAGGTGGGGGTCCTGGTGCTGCTGGCTGCGGCGGCCTGGCAGGTCGACGCGCACGTCGCCCTCCGGGTGACCCTGGCCGTGCTGGCTCCCGCGCTGGCCGCGCTCCTGTGGGGTTCCTTCGCCGCTCCCCGGGCGCGGGTGCAGAGCGGCGTGCTGCGACTCGCCACCAAGGTGCTCGTGCTCGGATCGGGTGTGGTGGCGGCGTTCGTGGTGCTGCCCGCGGGCTGGGCCTTGCTGGTGGCCCTGGTCATCGTGGTCAACCTGGTGCTGATGTACGTCGGGCCGTTCGCCCGGCGCCCGGTCAGCTGACGCGCTTGGGCGTGCCGGGCACCGCGGCGTCGGGACGGCGCAGGTAGAGCGGCTCGGGGTCGAGGATCTCGAAGCGCCGGCGGAGGACCACGTCGCAGAGCACGGCTGCGCTCGGGTGCTCCGGCGCGGCGGCATGGGGGAAGGCGTCCGGGTAGAGCACCGCTCCACGGCCCACGACCGGCTGCTCGGTCTCCACGTCGGCCGGGCGCAGCACCTCGGGCCCCGAGACGCGCGCGCCCCCGGCGTACGTCGCTGCGTAGACCTCCTTGCGCCGCGCGTCGGTCGCGACCAGGAACTCCTCCAGCCCCGCGTCCATCGCCTCCGCGGCCAGGACGTCGAGCGTGCACACGCCGTGCACCGGGATGTCCCGCGCGAAGGACAGCGTGCGCGCGGTCACCAGGCCGACCCGCAGCCCCGTGAACGGTCCGGGGCCGACGCCGACCGCGATGCCGGTGAGGTCCGCGGCCGTGGCACCGCCTCGCTCCAGCACCTGCGCGATGCCGGGCGCGAGCATCTCGCCGTGGCGCATCGACTCCTCGGACTCGAAGGTCGCGACCACCGAGGTGCCGTCGTGCAGCGCGACGGTCACGTGCGGGGTGGCGGTGTCGAAGGCGAGCAGCACGTGCCGAGCCTAGGTGCTAGGCGTGCGGGTCCGGCGCCGGACCCGGGGACGGCTCGCGCCCGTAGTCGTCCTCGGAGACCGGTCCCAGCCAGTCGGTCCCGCCACTCGCGGTCACCGCGAGGTGGGCGAACCCGCTGTCACCGCTGGCGCCGTGCCAGTGCGGCACGCCCGGCACCACGTGCACCCAGTCGCCGACGGTGACCCTGCGGGGTGCTTCCAGCCCCTCCCACTGCACCAGCCCCTCGCCGCTGACGACGACCAGCGCCTGCTCACCCTCGTGGACGTGCCAGTGGGACCGGGCGCCCGGTGCGTAGGAGAAGACGTTGCCCGCCAGGCCGGACGGCTGCCGCGGGGTCAGCACGTCGGCACGGGTCACCTCCCCGGTGAACTGGTCCGCGCCCGCCGGCTCCTGGGTGACGGAGTCCTGGGAGACGACACGGAAGCTCCGGTCGGGGTCGACCTCGGGGGTGTCCATGCCCCAACTCTGCTCGCTCGGCGTGCCGGGGTCGAGCAGCGCTGGTCCTGAGCTTGTCGAAGGGAGCAACCCACTTGCTGGTCGAGCAGCGCTTGTCCTGAGCCCAGTCGAAGGGAGCAACCCACTTGCTGGTCGAGCAGCGCTTGTCCTGAGCCCAGTCGAAGGGAGCGGAGCGAGCGGTCAGTCGAGACCACGCGTACGCCGAGGAGCAGCCGTACCCACCCGGTGGTTGAGCTTGTCGAAACCACGTCGTCTTGGTGGCCGGGCGTGCCGCTGTCCCCGCCCGGTGTGGGCGGGGTGCGGGGCGGGAGGGTTATCGCTCGGGTGGGTGCGGGTCGGCGGTGTGGTCGTTGGTGACGTCGTGGGTGCCGGTGGGGTCGCGCAGGAACTGGTAGCCGTGCGGGCTGGACCACAGGTAGGTGCCGGGGTCGAGCACGGTGTAGGTCCACGGGGTGTGGGTCTTGAGGCGGTGATGTCGTCGGCACAGGGGCGCGAGGTTGTCCGAGCAGGTGGGTCCGCCCTCGGCGTGGGCGATGACGTGGTCGCAGTCGCAGCGCCGCGCGGAGCGGGCACACCAGGGGAACACGCACGTGCGGTCGCGGACCTCGATCTGGTCCCGCAGCCGGTCGGGGACCTGGTAGGCGTCGGCCTCCAGGTGGGCGTCGAGGTCGATGACCGGTTTGACGGTCACCATGGTGTCGGGGTTGGCGCACCAGGTGCGGACCTGCTCGGCGGTGATCCCGCGGCGGGTGTTCTCCACCTGCGCCAGCTCCCGGCAGCCGGCCCGGTCACCGGTTAGGTCGCTGGTGCGGGTGCCGGTGATCGCCTGCTCGCAGAGGTGCACGTAGAGGACCACCTGACGCGGCGCGCGACGGGGTCTCGACTGATCGCTCGGCTTCGATCGGCTGCGCTGCTCGACCCCATCGTTCGGGTCCGCTGCTCGACCACCATCACTGGGGTCGGCGGCTGTGAGGTCGAGGGCGAGCTGGTGGCGGGCCAGCTCCCCGGCAGCCAGGGAGCGGCGTACGTCCAGCGACTCGGCACACCCCGCGACACGCAGTGCCTCGGCACCGCGAGCCAGGGCGGCCTCGAGGTCCAGGGCGTCGGCCAGGTCCAGCTCGCCCTCCACGAAGGTGGTGCCGGCGAAGGAGACCTGGTCGTGGTGGATGCTCACATGACGCCGGTCCGCAGCCTGGGCTGCGTCGGCCAGGGCCTGGTCGGGCATGAACCGCGCGACCGCCTCGGCGACCAGCCGGTCCAGCGCCGCGGGACCGATCCGGTGCGCGAACCCTGCCACCTGGGCATCGACGAACCCCGCCGCCTCCCGGGTCAGCCCCAGTGTCGCGGCCGCGACCCGACGCGCCCGCCACGCCGCCAACCCGTGGGCCTGCACCCGCGCCCAGACCCGCGGCAACCGGTACTTCAGCTCCACCGCGTGCGCCACCAACGCCCGCCCGGCCTCACTGGACATCCCCAACGCCGCAGCGAACTCGGGAATGCAGAACTCCGCGACCAGCGGCGCACCCACCCCGGCCAACGGCAACGCGCTCTCACCACCGGTGACCCACGACGCCGCCTCGATGATCGACTCCGCCGGGTGCTGCTCGGCCCACACCACCGCCGCGGACAGCACATCGGCCTCCGCAGCATCAGCCTCCGCACGCCGAGCGCGAGCGAAACCCAGCACGTCCGAGGAGCCCTCCAGCTCCTCGACCCCGATGCCCGTGCTCGTCTCCATACCCCTCATCCAAGCACCGACCACCGACAAGCCCCCCAGGCCCGAAACCCCCATGCGGACAAGGGGATTTGCGGCCGATTCACGGTCTGCTCCGTGGTTCGAGACGGCGCACTCGACCAGCAAGGCGGCGTGGTTTCGACAAGCTCAACCACCGTGTGGGTGCGGCTGCTGTCCGGCGTACGGGGTCTCGACTGACCGCTCGCTCCGCTCGCTGCTCGACCAGCGGTTCGAGCGTCTGCCTTTCGGCGTACGGGGTCGCGACTGACCGCTCGCTCTGCTCCCTTCGACTGGGCTCAGGACAAGCGCTGCTCGACCAGCATCCAGTCGCTGCTGGATCTGCAGCACCCGCGTGGTTTCGACAGGCTCATCCACCGTGGGGGTGCGGCTGCCTGCCGGCGTACGGGGTCTCGACTGACCGCTCGCTCCGCTCCCTTCGACTGGGCTCAGGACAAGCGCTGCTCGACCAGCATCCAGTCGCTGCTGGACCTGCAGGACCCGCGTGGTTTCGACAGGCTCAACCACCGTGTGGGTGCGGCTGCCTGCCGGCGTACGGGGTCTCGACTGATCGCTCGCTCCGCTCGCTGCTCGACCAGCGGTTCCAGCGGCTGCTTGTCGGCGTACGGGGTCTCGACTGACCGCTCGCTCCGCTCGCTGCTCGACCAGCGGTTCCAGCGGCTGCTTGTCGGCGTACGGGGTCTCGACTGACCGCTCGCTCTGCTCGCTGCTCGACCAGCGGTGGGGTGCGGCTGCCTGCCGGCGCACGGGGTCTCGACTGACCGCTCGCTCCGCTCGCTGCTCGACCAGCGGTGGGGTGCGGCTGCCTGCCGGCGTACGGGGTCTCGACTGATCGCTCGCTTCGCTCGCTGCTCGACCAGCGGTTCCAGCGGCTGCTTGTCGGCGTACGAGGTCTCGACTGACCGCTCCCTTCGACTGGGCTCAGGACAAGCGCTGCTCGACCAGCGGTGCGTGCGGTTGCCTCTCGGCGTACGGGGTCTCGACTGAACGCTCGCTTCGCCAGTCTCCGGACGAGCGCTGCTCGACCGGCACCACGCGTGCGGTCGCGGCGCTAGATTTCGTCCACTGCTGACACACCTCCTGCCGACCGGACAGGTGCCAGACATGACGACATCGCAGGCCGCCGCGCGGCCGTCGCGGGAGGCGCGCTTCCGGACGGTCTACGAGGCGACGTACGACGACCTGCTGCGGTTCGCGCAGCGGCGCGTCGACCGCAGCCAGGCCGAGGACGTCGCCGCCGATGTGTTCCTCGTGGCCTGGCGCCGGCTGGACGACATGCCACAGGAGGTCCAGGACGCGCGGCCGTGGTTGTTCGGCGTGGCCCGGGCCACGCTGCTCAACCATCGTCGAAGCAGCAGGCGGCGCGATGCCCTCGCCGTCCGCCTCGGCGACACGGCGCCGGTGAGACCCGACGACTCGGACGCCGATCTCACCGCCAGTCGCCTCGACCTCGCGACCGGATGGGCTCGGCTCTCCGACGCCGAGCAGGAGGTGATCAGCCTCGACGTCTGGGAAGGGCTGAGCTCCGCTCAGGCAGGCGTCGTCCTGGGGTGCTCGGCAACCGCCTACCGGCTCCGCCTCTCGCGCGCCCGCCGTGCCCTGCGCCGCCATCTCGACGCGTCGCCCCCGCCCGACTCCTCCGCCCGCCCCAGCGCCACCACCTCCGAGGGACCAGTGCGATGACCACGACCGACGACCCCACGATCAACCGGCTGCTGCGCGACCGCGACGCCGCGGACCGGGAGCTGACCACGCCACAGCGAAGCCGCGCCGCCGCCACGCTCGAGCAGATCATGGCGACCGAGCCCGAGGTCCCCGGCGGAACGCCGCTTCACCCACGCCGCCGGACGCGCACCCTGCTGCTCGCCGGCGCGGTCGCCGCCGTCACCGCTGCGGTGGTCGTGGTCCCGAGCCTCACCCGGGACACCGAGGCCTTCGCCTCCTGGTCGCCGACCCCCGTCGCGCTCGAGGGTGCCGAGCGCGCCACCGCGCTCGGGGCCTGCCTGGAGCTGCAGGGCGACTCCGGTGGCGAGCTCGCCCTCGACCCCCGCGCGGACGCGTCGGTCCTGCTCGCCGAGGCACGCGGCGGGTGGAGCTATGTGGTCTTCACGACGGTCGGGGTGACCGGTCGCACCCTCCAGGGCACCTGCCTGATGCCCGAGGACCTCGTCGCGGATCCGCGACCCGGAGAGGGTGGCTTCTTCGGCAGCCTCGGCCCGGCCGACGAGAGTTTCGGGCCGCGGCCGGCCCCCGACGTGGCGCGGCAGGACTCCTCAGGCGCGGGGTCCATCGACGGTGACCTGTTCGTGTACGCCGAGGGGCGGGCCGGCGCCGAGGTCGTCGGCATCGAGGTCACCACCCCCGGCGGCCTGCGCGTCGACGCGTCCGTCGACAACGGACGCTGGGCCGTCTGGTGGCCGGCCGGTGACGCCTCGCCGCAGAACCCCGAGATCGCCGAGGCTCCGCGGTACGAGGTGACCCTGCGCGACGGCACGGTCACCGACGAGGTGCTCACCGCGCCCTAGGACGCCGGGCTCAGCGGGAGAGCTGTTGCAGCACCCAGGAGTTGCCGTCGGGGTCGCTGAAGTACGCGTGCCGCACTCCACCGCCCAGGTCGCTCACCTCGGAGACGGCCACCTCGCGCGAGAGCAGGCTCGCGCGCACCGCCTCGACGTCGTCCACGACCAGGTGGAGCCCCAGCACGGGGGCGGCTCCCGGATCGCCGATGCCGACCCCGATCACGACGGAGCAGGCCGACCCGGGCGGGGTCAGCTGCACCACCCGGACGCCCGCAGCCGGCTCGACGTCGTGGTCCACGACGAAGCCGACCCGGTCGGCGTAGAACGCCTTGCTCCGGTCGACGTCGGTGGCAGGCAGCATCACCGCCTCGAGTCGCATGTCCATGGCACGCTCCTTCGCACTCGTCGGTGGATGCGCATCATGGCACGCGGACGGCAGGTCGCCAGGTCCACGCCAACCGGACCACGACGGCGAGGAGCAGCACCTCGACGGCACTGCCCAGCAGGTAGTAGGTCCACGACTCCCCGATGCAGGACCCGATGATCGTGATCGCGTAGACCACGGCGACGACGACGTTGGTGACCCGGTTGGCCCTGCGCCGCAGGGTGAGCGACCCGACGACCATCAGGATCGGCACCAGGACGTAGGCGAGCGCGAGCGTCAGGAACACCTGGTCGACGGCGAACGAGGTGGTGGCCACCCGCCCGTCCAGGGCGCTCTCGAGCACGTCGGCCCGGTAGAAGGCGAAGATGTCGACGTAGGCGAAGACGAACAGCATCGCGACCCAGAGCGCGCTGAGCACGATCCGTACGTCGACGGGGGTCTCGCGGTCGGGCACGGGCACGGTCGTCTCCTCGGTCATCAGATGAGCAGCTCGCGCCACCGCGGCCCGACCGGCCGCAGTGTCAGGGTACGGACGTCGTCCTCGGCGCGGGTGAGACGCAGCTCGAGGCGGTCCAGCGACAACGCCTCGGCCAGGCCCTCGCCCCACTCGACGACGGTGACGGCGTCGACGACGTCGGTGTCGAGGTCCAGGTCGTCGAGCTCGGAGGAGTCCCCGAGCCGGTAGGCGTCGACGTGGATCAGCGGCGGTCCCCCGACCAGCGACGGGTGCACGCGCGAGATCACGAACGTCGGCGAGGTGACGTCCCCGCGGACCTGCAGCCCTTGACCGATGCCCTGCGTCAGGGTCGTCTTGCCCGCCCCGAGGTCACCGGTGAGGATCAGCAGGTCGCCGTGGCGCAGCTGGGTGGCCAACCACTCACCGAAGGCGCGGGTGTCCTCGGCGGTCGCCAGGATCCGGGTGATCGGCAACATCTTGAGCAGGTTCAGCCGGTTGCCGTTGCGGCCCGACTCGACGTACCCGAGCCGGCGCCAGAAGTCCACGGTCCTGGGCAGCTCCACCCGTGCCTCGACCTCGAGCCCACCGAACTTGCGGGCGGCGGCGATCTCCTCGGCGCGGATCGCCATCCGGGCGGCGACACCGAGCCCCCGCACGCTGTCGAGGACGCCGACGCGGCGCAGCCCGAGCAGCCGGCCGCGCGGCTCGAGGAGCAGCGCCCCCACCGGCTTGCCCTCGTGCTCGGCGATCAGCCCGCCGTGGGCGTCCAGCGACTCCCCGATCGACTCCTCGGTCTCCTCCAGCGCGGTCGCCGGCGGGTCGAGCGGAGGACGGTTGGCGAAGGACTCGTGCACGACCGCCAGCACGTCCGCACGCCTCGACCCGTCCACGGTGAGGATCTTCATGGTCGGACCGACCGCATGAGGTCCTCGAGCGCGGCGTTGACCTGGTCCCGGGCCTCGAAGACCACCATGTGCCCGGCTCCCTCGCACTCCACGAGAGTCGCCTCCGGCAGCCGCTCGGCCATCTTGCGGCTGTGTCCGATCGAGGTCAGCTTGTCCTTGGTCCCGCACACGATCGTGGTCGGCACCTTCTCGAAGGCCAGCAGCTGCTCGAACTTGTCGAGCTGGGTGAAGTTGGGGAAGAACTCCGCGAGCACCTCGAACGAGGTGCCGGCCAGCATCTCGTCGAGGAACTCCACCTCCGCAGCGGGCACGTCCCGGCCACCGAAGGCGAACATGTCGGCGACCAGGAAGCCGATGTTGGAGCCCGACCGCCGCGCGGAGTCCACCAGCTCGGGGGCACGCGCCAGCGCGGCGATCAGTCGCGGCGCCACCATCTCCCCGAGGCCGTCGGGGATCCAGCGGCTGACGGTCCGGTGCGGGTGCAGGCCGCCCGCCGTGGTGGAGATCAGGCCGGCACCGACCACCCGGCGCGCGAACACCTCCGGGTGCCGCTCGGCGAAGGCGATGATCGCCATCCCGCCCATGGAGTGCCCGACGAGGACGACCTTGCCCGTCGGGGCCACGGTGTCCAGCACCCTCGCCAGGTCGTCGCCGAGCTGGTCGATCGTGGCGTGCTCGCGGTCCGACCGCTCGGAGCGGCCGTGCGAGCGCAGGTCGTAGAACGCCATCCGGTGCTTGCCGCGGAAGGCCTCGCGCTGGAAGTGCCAGCAGTCCAGGTTGAGCGCGAAGCCGTGGACGAAGAGCATGGTCACCTCCTCGCCGCGACGACGGCGCGCGGACCGCTTGGAAGGCTGGTACGGCGCCACCTCGTCGACCTCGGCATGCAGCACCAGGCCGTCGTCGCAGGTGACCTCGATCCGCTCGGAGTGCAGGATCCCGAGTCGGTCGGCGGCGGCCGCGCCGGCCTTGCGGGACCGCACCACGCGGCGCTCGACCACCACGCCCGTCGCGACGGCCGCGGCGGCAGCGGCGCCCAGGCCGCCGAGGGCGTAGGCCAGGGAGCGTCTCCGGCTCACTGGTCCTCCACCCCGTCCTCGTCGCCGACCCAACGCCGGGTCTGGCGCCCACCCATCCGGGTGACGATCTCGTAGTCGATGGTCCCGCACCAGCGCGCCCAGTCGGTGGCCGTCGGCTCACCCTCCGATCCCGGTCCGAACAGCACCACCTGTCCTCCGGCGCGCACCTCCGGAGCCGCGACCACGAACTGGTCCATGCAGATCCGTCCCAGCACCGGGACGCGAGCACCGCCGAGGAGGACCTCGGCGGAGCCGGAGCCGTGGCGCGGGACGCCGTCGCCGTACCCCAGCGGCACCAGGGCCACCCGCATCGGCCGGTCGGCGACGAACGCGTGCCCGTAGGAGACGCCGTCGCCGGCGGCGATCTCCT
Organism: uncultured Actinomycetota bacterium; assembly: GCA_963815595.1. GTDB lineage: Bacteria > Actinomycetota > Actinomycetes > Propionibacteriales > Nocardioidaceae > Marmoricola. Next base: position 163,974 of record CAWFHA010000008.1, read on the forward strand.
TGGTGAGTACGACGGTGGCCCGGACCGTCATCGCTGGCACCAGGCCGAGCTGCTCGCCGGTGACCACCTCGGGAGCCGGGCTGAAGCCGTAGCAGGCGATCCCGAGCCGGACCAGGTCGTACCTCGCCTCGGGGAGGAGCAACGCCCCCGCCGAGTTGGCGAGGTGCCGGACCTCCGGACGCAGCCCGGCGTCGGCCGCCAGCGCGAGCGCCTCGGCGAACGCCGTCTGCTGAGCGGCGTTGGCCGGGTGCTCCGGCTCGTCGGCGCAGGCCAGGTGCGACCACACCCCGGTCACGCGCACGTGCCCCTGCTCCTCCGCCGCGTGCGCCGCGGTGAACAGCGCCAGCCACTCCGACCGCGGCGCGCCGTTGCGCGAGAGGCCGGTGTCGACCTTGACCTGCATCCGCGCGGTGGTGCGCAGGGTCTGCGCCGACCGCACCACGTCGTCGAGCTGGGCCAGCGAGGAGACGCTGACGTCCACGTCGGCCTCGACGAGTGGGGTCAGGTCGGCGCCCGGAGCGGTCAGCCAGCACAGCAGCCGGCCGGTGTCCCCCGCCTCGCGCAACGCCAGGGCCTCCTCAGCGGTCGCGACGCCGATCCAGTCCGCACCCACGGCGCGGGCGTTGCGCGCCACCGGCACCATCCCGTGGCCGTAGGCGTCCGCCTTGACCACGACCATGACCTGGCCGGGCCGTCCCTCCCAGACCAGCTCGCGGAGCCGGCCGATGTTGTGACGCACCGCGCCGAGGTCGACGACGACCTCGGCGTGCGGGCTGGGTGGCGGGCTGGGCGGCGGGCTGGGCATCGCGAGCATCCTCCCACTCACGAGCGCAGCCCGCGCACCACCTCTGCGACGGTGTCGGCGACGCGCGACGCCGACACCGGTCCACCGTCGCTGGCGCGGGTCGCGGCTGCGCCGTGCAGCCAGGAGCCCGCAGCGGCGGCGTCCCAGGGGTCGAGACCGGCGGCGAGCAGGGACCCGATCAGGCCGGCGAGCACGTCACCCGCCCCCGCCACGGCGAGCCACGGCACCCCACTGCTCGTGACCCGGACCCGGCCGTCCGGCCGGGCGACCAGGGTGCGCCGGCCCTTGAGCAGCACCACCGCGTCGTACTCCCGCGCTGCCCGGCGGGCAGCGTCGAGCTGGCCGGCCTCGACCTCGGCGCGCTCGACGCCGAGCATCCGGGCGAGCTCGCCGGCGTGCGGCGTGAGCACCAGGCCAGCGGCCCCGGGGCGCAGGTGCTGGAGCGCATCGGCGTCCACCACCGTGGGCACACCGTCCGCGAGGGCCTCGGCCAGCGCCTCCCGGGCGTCGGTGTCCCCGCCCGAGCCGACCACCCAGGCCTGCACCCGGCCGGCCGCGGTCACCACCTCGGGGTGCGCGGCGCGCACGGCGTCCGTCGCGGACCCGGCGTAGCGCACCATGCCGGCCAGGCCCGTGGACGCCCCCGCGGTGCACAGGACCGCGGCTCCCGGGTAGGTCTGCGACCCGGCGCGTACGCCGACGACCCCGCGGGTGTACTTGTGGTCGAACGGGCCCGGCACCGGCAACAGCGCCGCCACGTCGACGGGTTGCAGCGACTCCACCGGGGCCTGCGGCAGGTCCAGCCCGATGTCGACGAGGTGCACCACCCCGCACGCCTCGGCAGCCGGGTCGACCAGCAGGGCGACCTTGTGCGTGCCGAAGGTGACGGTCAGGTCGGCCCGCACGTGCTCGCCCTCGAGCCGACCGGTGTCCACGTCCACCCCCGAGGGGACGTCGACCGCCACGACCGGGACGCCCTGGAACGCCGCCAGCGCGGCGACGGCCTCCTCGCGCAGCCCGGGGTGACCGCCGATGCCGACGATCCCGTCGACCACCACGTCGGGGTGGTGGGCCTCCGCGAGCTCCACGGTGCGGCCCCCGTGCTCGCGCAGAGCGGCCAGGCCCTCCGCGTGCGCGGAGGAGGAGAGCAGCACGGCCTCGACCACCGCCCCCCGGCTCGCCAACCGGGCCCCGGCCCACAGGGCGTCGCCTCCGTTGGCACCCGCGCCGACCAGGAGCAGCACCCGGGAGGAGTACACGCCGCCCAGCAGGTCGGCGATCGCGACCGCGAGACCCGTGGCCGCTCGCTGCATCAACGCGCCCTCGGGCACGCGCTCCATCAGCGCCGACTCCGCCGTGCGTACCTGCTCCACCGTGTGCGCGCTCCGCATGACCCGAACGCTAACCGTCGGAGGCGTGCGCCGTCGCCGGCCGGGCGGAGCGCGCCGCCCAGGGCCAGGTCATCAGCGCCCACAGGGCGGCCAGCACCGCCAGCGCGGCCAGCACGTAGACCGGCCAGGGCCCGAGCAGGTCGAAGAGCGACGCGGAGGCGGGCTTGCGCACCAGGTAGCCGTAGTTGACGTCGAGGGCCAGGTCGAGCGGGTAGGTGATCACCGCCCAGGCCACGGTGATCGCGACGGTGATGCGGTAGTCGCGCCACGAGGGACCCAGCCCAAGGCCCAGGGAGAGGTAGAGCGCGGACCAGACGATCAGGAAGTGCATGCACCAGAACGCGAAGAACCTCGGGTCCGGGAACACCTCGGCCAGCGACGGGGTGAGGATCGCCTGCGAGGTCAGCGTCAGGCCCCAGAAGTACGTGAGCGCCGCCGGTAGGCGCCGTTGGGTCCACAGGGCCCAGACCGCGGTGACCCAGGCGAAGTCGCACAGCTGGAGCGGCAGCGAGGTGGCGAGGTCGAACGCGCCGGGCGTGAGCTGGAAGACCTGGCTGGGCACCGTGAAGCACGGGATGACGACGGCCAGGCCGCGGCCGAAGCGGCGCGCTCCGTCGGTCCCGCGATGCCGCCGGCCCAGCCACACGATCGCGACCGCGCCGAGGACGAACACCACGAGGAGGAGCTGGTGGGTCGGGCTGAACGCCTCGAAGCGCTGGGGCACGAGACCTGGTGGTCGCACCTCACGACTCCACGACCACGAAGGCGGTCGCCAGTCCTGCGTCGTGGGCGATGGACAGGTGCGTGCGCTCCCCGCCGAGCTCGGTCAGGCGGGCGGCCACCGTGCCGCGCAGGGCGAATCCCGGGCGTCCGCTCGCGTCCGCGACCACCTCGGCGTCGTGCCAGGACAGACCGCCCGGAGCACCCAGTGCCTTGGCCAGGGCCTCCTTCGCGGCGAACCGGCCGGCCAGCGACTCCGTCGCGAGCCCGGCCTCGCCAGGGGTGAACAGGCGCTCGCGCAGCGCCGGGGTGCGCGCCAGGGCCTGCTCGAGGCGCGCCACCTCCACCACGTCGGTGCCCACGCCGAGGATCACCCGCGCCTACTCGACGGTGACGGACTTCGCCAGGTTGCGGGGCTGGTCGACGTCGTGGCCCATGGCGGTGGCGAGCTCGCAGGCGAACAGCTGCAGCGGCACCGTGGCCACGATCGGCTGGAGGAGCGTGGGCACCACGGGGAGGCTGATCACCACGTCGGCGTAGCGAGCCACGTCGGTGTCGCCCTCCTCGGCGAGCACGATCGTGTGCGCGCCGCGAGCGCGGATCTCCTGGATGGCGCTGACCATCTTGTCGTGCAGCTGGTCCCGGCCCTGGGGCGGAACCACGCAGAAGACCGGCAGCCCCTCCTCGATCAGCGCGATCGGGCCGTGCTTGAGCTCGCCGGCGGCGAACCCCTCGGCGTGGATGTAGGCGAGCTCCTTGAGCTTCAGCGCCCCCTCCAGGGCCACCGGGAAGCCGGCGTGCCGGCCCAGGAACAGCACCGACCTGGTGCCGGCGTTCTGCCGGGCCAGGGCATAGACCGTCTCGGCGTCGTCGAGGATCCGCTGCACGTGGGCGGGCATCTTCTCGAGCTCCGCGACGACGGCGGCGATCTCGTCGCCGTACTTGGTACCGCGCACCTGGGCGAGGTAGAGGCCCAGCAGGTAGCAGGCCATCAGCTGGGTCAGGAACCCCTTGGTGGAGGCCACCCCGATCTCGGGGCCGGCGTGGGTGTAGATGACCGCGTCGGACTCCCGCGGGATCGTCGAGCCGTTGGTGTTGCAGATCGCCAGGACCTTGGCCCGCTGCTGCCGGGCGTAGCGGATCGCCATCAACGTGTCGGCGGTCTCCCCCGACTGGCTGATCGCGACCACCAGGGTGTTGCGGGTGAGGATCGGGTCGCGGTAGCGGAACTCGTGGGCGAGCTCCACCTCGCAGGGGATCCGCGTCCAGTGCTCGATCGCGTACTTCGCCACCAGGCCGGCGTAGTTGGCCGTGCCGCAGCCGATCACCACGATCTTGTCGACGTCGCGCAGCTCGTCCTCGGAGATCCGCACCTCGTCGAGCTGGAGCTCGCCGGTGCTGGTGTGCCGTCCGATCAGCGCGTCGGCCACCGCTCGCGGCTGCTCGAAGATCTCCTTGCGCATGAACCAGTCGTAGCCGTCCTTCTCCGCGGCGGAGAGGTCCCAGTCGACGTGGTAGCGGCGCGCCTCCGCGGGCTCGCCGTCGAAGCCGGTGACGCGGACGTCGTCGCGGGTGATCGTGACCACCTGGTCCTGGCCGAGCTCGAGGGCCTCCCGGGTGTGCTCGATGAACGCCGCGACGTCCGAGCCGAGGAAGTTCTCCCCCTCCCCCAGCCCCACCACCAGCGGGGAGTTGCGGCGGGCGGCGACCACCCGGGACGGGTCCTGGGCGTCGAGCGCGACCAGCGTGAACGCGCCCTGCAACCGGCGGCAGACCGACTGCATCGCGGCGGTCAGGTCACCCTCCTCGTCCAGGGCCCGCTCCAGCAGGTGGGCCGCGACCTCGGTGTCGGTCTCCGAGACCAGGTCGTGCCCGTCGCGCTCGAGCTCCTCGCGCAGGGTGGCGAAGTTCTCCAGGATCCCGTTGTGCACCACCGCGACCCGCTGCCCGTGGCCCAGGTGCGGGTGGGCGTTGGTGTCGTTGGGGGCGCCGTGCGTGGCCCAGCGGGTGTGCCCGATGCCGGTCGTCGAGGACGGCAGCGGGGTCTCCTCGAGGGACTTCTCCAGGTTGGCCAGCTTGCCGGCCCGCTTGTCCCACACGAGGCGGCCACCGTCCACCAGGGCGATGCCGGCGGAGTCGTAGCCGCGGTACTCCAGACGGCGTAGCCCCTCGACCACGACGTCGCGCGCCTGCTTGTCACCGACGTAGCCCACGATCCCGCACATGCGCCTGAGTCTAGGTCCGGGTCCGCCCACTATCGTGACGCGCATGCCGAACGGGACGCGCGCGGGCGAGAGCTCGCCGTACGTCGAGCTGGACCGGGAGGCCTGGGCCGCGCTGGGCCGGGCCACCGAGCAGCCGCTGACCGCGGCGGAGATCGAGCGGGTCAGGGGCCTCGGCGACGAGCTCGACCTCGAGGAGGTGCAGCAGGTCTACCTGCCGGTCTCGCGGCTGCTGAGCCTCTACGTCAAGGCGTCCGGCGAGCTCCACCGCGCCACCGACGACTTCCTGCACCAGAGCCAGCCGCCGCGCACGCCGTTCGTGATCGGCCTGGCCGGGTCGGTGGCCGTCGGCAAGTCCACCACCGCCCGGGTGCTCCAGCACATGCTGGCGCACTGGCCGGAGCACCCGCGGGTCGCGCTGGTGACCACCGACGGCTTCCTCCTCCCCAACGCGGAGCTGCACCGGCGCGGCATCCTGCACCGCAAGGGGTTCCCGGAGTCCTACGACCGCAAGGCGCTGCTCAAGTTCGTCATCGACCTCAAGTCGGGCCGGGACCAGGTCGAGGCCCCGACGTACTCCCATCTCGTCTACGACGTGGTGCCCGACCAGAAGGTGGTCGTCGAGAGCCCCGACATCGTCATCATCGAGGGCCTCAACGTGCTGCAGTCCGCAGGCGTTCGCCAGGACGGGCGGGCCGGTCTCGCGGTCAGCGACTTCTTCGACTTCTCCGTCTACGTCGATGCCGCGACGAGCGACATCCGCCGCTGGTACACCGACCGGTTCCTCCGGCTGCGCGAGACCGCCTTCCGTGACCCGGCGTCGTACTTCGCCCGCTACGCCTCGTTGTCCCACGACGAGGCGGTCGCGGAGGCGCACCGCATCTGGGACGAGATCAACGGGCCCAACCTGAAGCAGAACGTCCAGCCCACCCGGTCACGCGCCACCCTCGTGCTGCGCAAGGACCACGACCACTCGGTGCGGTGGGTCAGGTTGCGCAAGCTGTGAGCGGGGACGTCCCGCCCACGCGCTGGGAGCGCGAGCAGGGCGACCGGGAGTCGGGCTACGCCCGCGTCTTCGAGGACCTCCTCGACCGCGGGGAGGACGTCGACGGGGAGGCGCGGCTCGCTGACGTGCTCGTCCCGCGGCACGCCCGCGTGCTCGACGCGGGCTCCGGCATGGGGCGGGTCGCCGCCGCGCTCGTACGCCGCGGGCACCACGTCACCGCCGTGGAGAAGGACCCGGACCTGATCGCCCGGTCCCGGCGGCGCTTCCCCGAGGTGAGCGTGGTCGAGTCCGACATCTTGTCGCTGGGGCCGGGGATGCTGGAAGGCCACGGCCGGCCGTCGGCGTACGACCTGGTGGTGCTGGTCGGCAACGTGCTGCCCTACCTCGCCGAGGAGACCGAGGTGCGCGCGCTGCGCACGGTCGCCGGGCTGCTGGCACCGCAGGGCCGGGTCCTGGTGGGCTTCCACCCGGACCGGGGACCGCGCCTCAGCCGCGACTACCCGGTCGCCGAGTTCGGGGCCCACGCGAGCGAGGCGGGCCTCGAGGTCCAGCACGTGTTCGGCGGCTACGACCTCGCCCCGCCGGGCCCTGACTACGTGGTGGCCGTCCTGGCTCGCCGCGACAAGATATGAAAAATGATGATTGCGGGCGGTGACGCGGGGCCGCCACGCTCCTACGATGGCCAGATGGGAGCAGGGGAGCTGGAGACGCGTGTGCGCGCTGCCCTGGAACACGCCGCCGGTCGGGCTCCGGACGACCCCGGCGCCGCTCCCGACGCCGACGAGGCCGCCCGGTTGGCGGTCGCGCTCGACGACCCGGCCCTGCTGGCCACCGCCCTGCGACTGCGCCTGCGCGCCCACCCCGGTCCGGACGACGTGCTGGCCAGGTTCGACGCCAGCCTGCTGCTCAAGGACGTGGCCGGACAGCTGCGCGACCCCGACGTCGAGCTGCACGCGATCCGGTGGCGGCTGACCGTGGCGCTCGAGCAGCTCGACCTCGCCACGATCCGCCGCGAGCTCGCCGCGCTCGACGTGCTGGCCGAGAGGACGGGCGTCGACGAGCACCGCTTCTACGCGAGCGCCCGCAGGGCGATGTTCGCGCTGACCGAGGGCGACGTGGTCGGGGCCACCGTGCTGGCCACGGAGGCCGCCCGCGCCGGGGCTGCGGCCAGCACGAGGGGAGCCGACGCGGAGCTGGCCGTGCTGCACGCCCAGATGTCCCGCCAGCGCAACGACCAGGACGCCCTGGCCCGAGCCGCCCAGTCGTTCGAGGCGATCGGGATGGCGACCGCGCGCACCGTGTGGCTGGCCGAGGCCGCCGTCTTGTGGCTGGACGCCGGCGAGCCGGACCGGGCGGGGGTGCTCGTGGACCGGCTCACTCCCGACCTGGCCGGGCTGGCGCGCGACGCCGACTGGCTCGCGGTGGTGTGCAAGACCTGCGAGGCGGCCGCAGGCACCGGTCGCCGCGACACCGCCCGGACCTGCGCGGAGCTGCTCGGTCCCTACACCGGCCACGTCGTGCTGGAGGCCGACGGGGTCACCTTCGCCGGCGTCGTCGAGGACTACCTCGTGCGCGCCACCGGTGATCCGGCGCACGCGGCGCGGGCCCGGGCGGCGTACGAGCGCATCGGCGCCTACTGGTGGGCCCGGCGTACGCACCTGCTGCGGTCCGCCGACCCCGTCCCGCCGCCCGCGGCCTGGCACCTGCACCCCGTCGACGCACCCACCCGGCTGTGGTGCGTGGGCCGCACCGGGGCCACGGCCACGGTGCCGCCCATGCCCGGCCTGGAGCACCTGCGCTCGTTGCTCCGGCAGCCGGGGCACGACCTGGAGGCCACCGAGCTCTACCTGCGCAGCGGACCCGAGGCGCCCTCGGGCGGGGTGCACCCCGATCGCGCCCGGGTCGTCGTCCGGCGCGCGGTGATGTCGGCGCTGGCCCGGTTGGACCTGCACGACTCCGAGCTCGCCACCGAGCTGCGCAGCACGCTGCGGCTCGGCAGCACGTGCCGCTACGAGCCGGACCCGTTCCGCCCGGTGGAGTGGCTGCTCGAGACGACCGAGGGCTCCCTGGTGACCTCGGGCCACTGAGGGGTCTGGACCAGTCCGTCGCAGCCCGACCGCCAGCGTGCGTCGACCCCTACGATCCCGGAATGGCGCAGCTGAGCATGAACACGGTGATCCACCGGGCATTCCGCCGCGACCTCGATCGGTTCGTCGATGCGCTCACGGCCTTTCCGGCCGGTGATCGCACCCGAGCCGAGCAGCTCGGGCGGGCGTGGGACAACTTCGACGGGCAGCTCACCCACCACCACGAGGGTGAGCACGAGATCGCCTGGCCGGCCCTCGAGTCGGTGGGGGTGAGCCGGGAGACGATCGCGACCATGGACGCCGAGCACGAGACCATGGCCGCGGCGCTCGCCGAGGCCCGCACGGCGATGAGCGCGCTGGAGTCCACCCCCGGTCACGCCGAGTCCGAGCGGGCGCTCGCCGCGGTGCTGCACCTGCGCGAGGTGACCGTGCACCACCTCGACCACGAGGAGCGCGAGATCGAGCCGATCTACCTGGCCAAGGCCGACACCCCCGAGCTGAAGGAGATGGGCAAGAAGTTCGCCCGGACCGGCCCTGCCACCGCGGGCGTGTTCTTCGCCTGGCTCCTCGACGGGGCCACCGAGACCGAGCGGTCCGCGGTCCGGGAGTCCGTCCCGCCCCCGGTCCTGGCCGTGCTCACCACCGTCTTCGGTCGCCGCTACCGCACCCGCGTGGCCCCGGTCTGGACCTGACCCCGGTACCTCGCCGAGCGGGCACTGCGCGCACGCGACGACGCCACTGCGCGCACGCCGTACGACGCCGAGCGGGCACTGCGCGCACGCCGAACTGCGAGACGGCCCTCATGGGCGCCGCCGAGACGGGGTACGGACCGGGTACGGCGCGCCACCGGCGCCTCCCGACGAGCAAGGAGAGTCTCGTGTCCCTGCGGACCACCCCACCCTTCCGTGCCGACCACGTGGGCAGCCTGCTGCGGCCCCGGCCGCTCCTCGAGGCACGCGAGCTGCACGCCCGGGGCGAGATCACCGACGAGCAGCTGCGCGACACCGAGGACGCCGCCATCGCCGACGTCGTGCGGCTCCAGCAGGACGCCGGGCTCAGCACGGTGACCGACGGCGAGTTCCGTCGTACGTCGTGGCACATGGACTTCATCTACGAGATCCAGGGCATCCGGCGCACCGACGAACAGCTCGAGGTGCACTTCCACAACGCCGGGGGCGACCTGGACTTCACCTCGGCCGGCCTGGTCGTGGACGGGCCGGTGCGCATCGAGGAGCCGATCTTCGCCGACGCCTTCGACCACCTGGTCTCGGTGGCGCCCGAGGGGATGACCCCCAAGCTGACGATCCCGTCGCCGAGCATGGTGCACTACCGCGGCGGCGCGGCGGCGATCGACCCGGACGTCTACGCCGACGAGGACGAGTTCTGGGAGGACCTCTCCGCGGCGTACGCCGCCCAGGTGCGGATGATCGCCGAGCGCGGATGTCGCTACCTGCAGCTCGACGACACCAGCCTGGCCTACCTCAACGACCCCGAGCAGCGCGCCGGCATCGCCTCGCGGGGACGAGACGCCGAGCACCAGCACGAGCGCTACATCCGCCAGATCAACGCCGCGCTGCGGGACCGGCCCGACGGGCTGTCGGTGACCACGCACATGTGCCGGGGCAACTACCGCTCGTCGTGGGCCGCGTCGGGCAGCTACGACTTCGTCGCCGAGGCGCTGTTCAGCGAGCTCGACGTGGACGGCTTCTTCCTGGAGTACGACGACGAGCGCTCCGGCGGCTTCGAGCCCCTGCGCTTCGTGCCGCCGGGCAAGCAGGTCGTGCTGGGCCTGGTCACCACCAAGCGCCCCGAGCTGGAGTCCAAGGACGACCTCAAGCGCCGCATCGACGAGGCGTCGAAGTACGTCCCCCTCGAGCAGCTGTGCCTCTCCCCGCAGTGCGGGTTCTCCTCGACCGTCGAGGGCAACGACCTCACCGAGGGCGAGGAGATCGACAAGCTGCGCCTCGTCGTGGAGACCGCCCGGGAGGTCTGGGGCTAGCCGAGCGGGCACTGCGCGCACGCCGTACGGCCCCGAGCGGGCACTGCGCGCACGCCGTACGGCCCCGAGCGGGCACTGCGCGCACGCCGCGACCGGGCTCAGGCCAGCGCGAGCTGCTGACCGACGACGCCGGCGAGCCGGTCCGCGATCTGCTGGGCCTGGTCCGCGCTGGCGGCCTCGACCATCACCCGGACCAGCGGCTCGGTGCCGGAGGGCCGCAGCAGCACGCGGCCGGTGTCGCCGAGCTCCGCCTCGGCCTCGGCGACTGCCGCGGCGAGCACGAAGTCCTCGTCGGCCCGGGCCTTGTCGACGTTGGGCACGTTGACGAGCACCTGCGGGAGCCGGGTCATCACCGAGCCCAGCTCGGCGATCGAGCGACCGGTGGCCGCCATCCGGTCCAGGACGTGCAGCGCGGTGAGGATCCCGTCACCGGTGGTCGCGTAGCGGCTCATGATCACGTGGCCCGACTGCTCCCCGCCGAGGGTGAAGCCGGAGAGCTTCATCGCCTCCAGCACGTAGCGGTCCCCCACCTTGGTCTGGCGTACGCCGACCCCGGCGGCCTTCATCGCCTGCACGAAGCCGAGGTTGCTCATCACCGTGGCCACGACCGTGTCGTCGGCGAGCTCACCGGACTCCCGCATCGCGAGCGCGAGGATCGCCAGGATCTGGTCGCCGTCGACCACCTGCCCGTCGGCGTCCACCGCCAGGCAGCGGTCCGCGTCGCCGTCGAGGGCGAAGCCGACGTCGGCGCCGTGCTCGGCGACCGCGCGCTGCAGCACCTCGAGGTGGGTCGAGCCGCAGCCGGCGTTGATGTTGGTCCCGTCGGGCTCGGCGCAGATGGCGACCACCTCGGCTCCGGCGTCCCGCAGGGCCCGCGGCCCGACCTCGAAGGCGGCGCCGTGGGCGCAGTCGAGCACGACCTTGATGCCCTCGAGCGAGTGGGTGATCGTGGAGACCAGGTGGGCGGCGTACTGCTCGACCGCCGTGTCCAGCGGTCGCACCCGGCCCACGTCGGCACCGAGGGGACGCTTCCACGGCTCGCGCATGCGCTTCTCGATGGCCACCTCGATGGCGTCGTCGAGCTTGACGCCACCGCGGGCCAGGAACTTGATGCCGTTGTCGGGCATGGCGTTGTGGGAGGCCGAGAGCATCACACCGAGGTCGGCGCCGAGCTCACCGGTCAGCCAGGCCACGCCCGGGGTGGGCAGCTCGCCGAGCAGCAGCACGTCGACCCCTGCGGAGGCCAGCCCGGCGACGACGGCGGCCTCGAGGAACTGGCCCGAGATCCGGGTGTCCCGACCGACCACGGCCACGGGGCGGTGCCCCTCGAAGGTGCCGATCTCGGCCAGGATGTGGGCAGCGGACACGGAGAGGTCCAGAGCCAGCTCAGCGGTGAGATCACCGTTGGCCAGGCCCCGGACCCCGTCCGTGCCGAAGAGGCGCGCCACGAAGGTGGTGCTACCGCTTGCTGAACTGCGGAGCCTTGCGGGCCTTCTTCAGACCGGCCTTCTTGCGCTCGATGACGCGCGCGTCGCGGGTCAGCAGACCGGCCCGCTTGAGGCCGGGGCGGTTGGCCTCGGCGTCGATGGCGTTCAGCGCACGGGCCACGCCCAGGCGCAGGGCGCCGGCCTGGCCGGTGATGCCGCCGCCGTGGATGCGGGCGATCACGTCGAAGCGGCCCTCGAGCTCGGTGGTGACGAACGGCTCGTTGACCACCTGCTGGTGCAGCTTGTTGGGGAAGTACTTGTCCAGCTCGTGTCCGTTGACCGTCCACTTGCCGGAGCCGGGTACGAGGCGCACCCGGGCCACGGCCTCCTTGCGCCGGCCGGTGGCCGCAGCGGGGGCGATGGTCGCCGGCTTGGCCGGTGCGTCAGCGCTCGGGGCGCTCTCGGAGGAGTAGGCGACACCCTGCTCGTTGACCTCGAAGGTCTCCTCGCCGGTCTCGGTGTTCTCGTCAGCCACGATGTTCCTTTGCCTAAGTCTGTTGGGTCGCGAAGAGGGTTACTGGGAGATCTGGGTGATCTCGAAGGGCTTGGCCTTCTGGGCGGTGTGCGGGTGCTCGGGACCGGCGTACACCTTCAGCTTCTTGAGCACCTGGCGGCCGAGCCGGTTCTTGGGGAGCATCCCCCACACGGCCTTCTCGATGGCCTTGCGGGAGTCCTTCTCGAGCAGGTCACCCATCGGGGTGGCCGACAGACCGCCCGGGTAGCCCGAGTGGCGGTAGGACATCTTCTTGGTCGCCTTGTCCCCGGAGAGCGACACCTGGGAGGCGTTGACGACGATCACGAAGTCGCCGGTGTCGACGTGGGGGGCGAACATGGGCTTGTGCTTGCCGCGGAGCAGGTTCGCGACCTGGACGGCGAGGTGACCCAGGCGGACGTCGGTGGCGTCGATGACGTGCCACTCGCGCTGGATGTCACCTGGCTTGGGGCTGTAGGTACGCAACGTTGTTGGCCTTACTCACTCGTTCGTGTCCACCCGGGCTGATTCCCGCGGTGGCGGTGGTGCGGCGCCTTCTGACGAACACTGCCCGAGTCACGGTCTGGATCGACCGGCTGCGGATCTGCCCCGGGGCCACAACGACGAAGCCCAGGAGCGGCAGGAGACGCGACCCTCGAGATTACCGGGCGCGGCGTACGGGCGTCAAAACGGGACCGGCTGGTCCCCTTCACCGGCATGGGCTTAGGTTGGGACGAGGGGAACGTGGGCATCGTGACCGCGCACCACCCGATGCCCGCACCGCCACCTCGACGATCTCTGCCAGCGCAAGGAGCCGACGTGACCGACACCGGTGACAGCCTCACCGTCCGAGACAACCGGACGGGCAAGGAATACCAGATCCCCATCGCCGACGGCACCATCCGCGCCGGCGACCTGGGACAGATCAAGCTCGAGGAGGACAAGCCCGGGCTCGCGACGTACGACCCCGGCTTCGTCAACACCGCCTCCTGCAAGAGCTCGGTGACCTTCATCGACGGCGAGAAGGGGATCCTGGAGTACCGCGGCTACCCGATCGAGCAGCTCGCCGAGAAGTCGAACTTCCTCGAGGTCGCCTACCTGCTGATCCACGGCGAGCTGCCGACCAAGGACCAGTACGACACCTGGGTGCACGAGATCACCCACCACACGTTCCTGCACGAGAACGTGAAGACGTTCATGCAGGGCTTCCGCTACGACGCCCACCCGATGGGCATGCTGATGGCCTCCGTGGGCGCGCTGTCCACCTTCTACCCCGAGTCGGGCAACATCCAGGACGGCGACAACCGGCACATGCAGATCGTGCGGATGATCGCGAAGATGCCGACGCTCGGGGCGTGGGCGTTCCGGCACGCGCAGGGCAAGCCGTACGTCTACCCGGACAACGACCTCAGCTACACCGCCAACTTCTTGTCCATGCTGTTCAAGATGAGCGAGCACAAGTTCGACGCCGACGAGCGCCTGGTCAAGGCGCTCGACGTGCTGTTCATCCTGCACGCCGACCACGAGCAGAACTGCTCGACCAACGCGGTCCGCTCGGTCGGCTCCTCGCAGGTCGACCCCTACTCCGCGGTCGCCGCAGGGGTGGGCGCGCTGTACGGACCCCTTCACGGTGGCGCCAACGAGGCCGTGCTGCGGATGCTGCGCCGGATCGGCGGCAAGGAGAACATCCCGGACTTCATCAAGGGCGTCAAGGACGGCAACGAGAAGCTGATGGGCTTCGGCCACCGCGTCTACAAGAACTACGACCCCCGGGCGAAGATCATCAAGAAGGCCTGCGACGACGTCTTCGAGGTCACCGGGGTCAACCCGCTGCTCGAGATCGCGCAGGAGCTGGAGAAGATCGCGCTGGAGGACGAGTACTTCGTCAAGCGCAAGCTCTACCCCAACGTCGACTTCTACTCGGGCCTGATCTACGAGGCCTTCCAGTTCCCGCCCGAGATGTTCACCGTGCTGTTCGCGATCGGCCGCACCCCGGGATGGCTGGCCCAGTGGCTCGAGCTCGTCCAGGACACCGACCAGAAGATCGCGCGCCCCAAGCAGATCTACACCGGCGAGCGCACGCTGGACTTCGTCCCGGCGGCCGAGCGCTGGCGCTGAGCGTCGGGTCGGGAGCCGGCTGACCCCGGTGGGCGTCAGGCTCCCTCGATGGTCCCGGGCTGCCCGGGTCGCTTGACCCCCATCACGATGGCGCTGGCGAGCACGACCAGGCCCAGGCCCACCAGCTGGAGCGGGTCGAGACGCTGCCCGAGGACCACCAGGCCGGCGACGGCGGCGACGGCCGGCTCCAGCGAGAGCAGGATGCCGAACACCGACGCCGCCAGCCGGCGCAGCGCCATCAGCTCCAAGGAGTAGGGCAGCAGCGAGGACAGCACCGCGAGCCCCAGCCCCTTCAGCAGGTGCTCACCGGTCCACGAGCCGATGCTGCCCAGGCCGGCGGGCAGGACGACGACCGCGGAGACCACCAGCGCGATCGCCAGGCCGTCGAGGCCCGGGAACTCCACGCCGGTGCGCCCACTGAGCAGGATGTACGCCGCCCAGAAGGCGCCGGCCGTGGCCGCGAGCAGGAGGCCGATCCAGCTCAGGTCGCGCAGCGGCACGGTGAGCGCCTCCGAGATCAGCAGCACCCCCGCGGCGGCGGCCAGCACCGCGAGGAAGTCCAGCAACCGGCGCGAGAGCACGGTGGTCAGCAGCAGTGGGCCGAGGAACTCGACCGTGACCGCGACACCCAGCGGCAGGTGGGCCAGAGAGCCGTAGAAGCTCCAGTTCATCAGCCCCAGGGCGGTGCCGAACATGATCACGGTGACCCAGGCCCGGCGCGAGTGACCACGCCAGCGCGGTCGCGCCAGCGGCACCAGGATCAGGGCCGCGAGCACGATCCGGAGCAGCACCGAGCCACCCGCGCCGATCTCCGGGACCAGGGTGGCCGCCAGGGCTCCACCGAACTGCACCGAGACCACGCCGCCGAAGACCAGCAGCGGGGCGGGGACGACCTCGGAGCCTCGGGACACGGGTGCCAGCGTAGGTCCCAGCCCCACCCACCCCGCCGAGCGGGCAATCCCCGCACGCCGTACGGCGCCGAGCGGGCAATCCCTGCACGCCGTACGACGCCGAGCGGGCAATCCCTGCACGCCGTACGACGCCGAGCGGGCAATCCCTGCACACTCCGGCGTACGTCCAGTGCCCGCTCGCCGCGCTCCCGCGTACGCCCAGTGCCCGCTCAGCGCACTCCCGCGTACACCCAGTGCCCGCTCAGCGCACTCCCGCGTACGCCCAGTGCCCGCTCAGCGCACTCCCGCGTACACCCAGTGCCCGCTCAGCGCACTCCCGCGTACACCCAGTGCCCGCTCGACGCACTCCCGCGTACACCCAGTGCCCGCTCGGCGAGGTTCAGCGGACCCGGTCGACCCGGTCCTCGTCCCACACGGGGCCGTCGGACTCGTAGACCGAGCCGTCGGCGCCGTAGACCAGGAAGCGGTCGAAGCCGCGGGCGAACCAGCGGTCGTGGGTCACCGCGAGCACCGTGCCGGAGAACCCGGCCAGGCCCTCCTCCAGTGCCTCGGCCGACTCGACGTCCAGGTTGTCGGTGGGCTCGTCGAGCAGCAGCAGGGTGGCGCCGGAGAGCTCCAGGAGCAGGATCTGGAAGCGGGCCTGCTGCCCGCCGGACAGCGACTCGAAACGCTGCTCGGCCGCGTGCGCCAGCTCGTAGCGGTCCAGGGCGCGGGACGCGGGCTCGCGCGGCATCCCCGCCCGGTGCTCGTCCCCGCGGTGCAGGATGTCCAGCAGGGTCCTGCCCACCAGCTCCGGGTGCGCATGGGTCTGCACGAACCACCCCGGGCGCACCCGGGCCCCGAGCCGGGCGCGCCCGGTGTGCGCGACCGGCGGCACCGGGACGTCACCGACCGGCCGGTGCTCGGCGTCGGGGTCGCTGCCACCGGCGGCCAGCAGCCGTAGGAAGTGTGACTTGCCCGAGCCGTTGGACCCGAGCACCGCGACCCGCTCGCCGTACCAGACCTCGAGGTCGAACGGCCTCATCAGCGCGGTCGTGCCCTCCGGGCCGGCGACCTGCAGACCGAGCCCCTCGCAGACCACGGCCCGCTTGCCGGTCCGTCCCCCGGTGAGCCGCATCGAGACCTGCTGCTCCCGCGGCTGGGCGACCGGCGGTCCGGCCTCCTCGAACTTGCGCAGCCGGGTCTGCGCGGCCCGGTAGCGCGAGGCCAGGCCGTCGTTGTAGGCCGCCTTCTGCTTGTACATCAGCACCAGCGCCTTGAGCTTGGCGTGCTCCTCCTCCCAGCGCCGGGTGAGCTCCTCGAAGCGTGCGAACCGGTCGCGCCGCGCCTGGTGGTACGACGAGAACCCGCCGGCGTGCGTCCACACCGTGTTCCCGGCCGCCCCCAGCTCCACGGTCACGACCCTCGTGGCGGCGTTGGCCATCAGCTCCCGGTCGTGGCTGATGAACAGGATCGTCTTCACCGAGTCGCGCATGCGTTGCTCGAGCCAGATCTTCCCGGGGACGTCGAGGAAGTTGTCGGGCTCGTCGAGCAGGAGCACCTGCTCGGGCCCGGCCAGCAGGTACTCCAGCACCAGCCGCTTCTGCTCACCCCCGCTCAGGCTGTCCAGGTCGCGGTACTTCGCCCGGTCGAACCCCACCCCCAGCGCGGCGGTGCAGCAGGTGTCCCAGACGACCTCGATCTCGTAGCCGCCCGCGTCGGCGAACTCCGCGAGCGCCGCGGCGTAGGACATCTGGGTGGTCTCGTCGTCGACCTCCATCAGCCGCATCTCGAGCCGGTCCACCTCTGCCGCCGCGGCCCGCACCCGGGCAGGAGCGACCGACAGCAGCAGCTCCGCGACCGAGGTCGCGCCGCGGGCGACCAGCTGCCGCATCACCCCGAGCCCGCCGGAGCGGGTCACCACGCCCGCGTGGGGCGTCAGCTCGCCGGTGATGATCCGCAGCAGCGTGGTCTTCCCCGCACCGTTGGCTCCGACGAGCGCCACCTTCGCGCCCTCGCCGACGCGGAAGGACACGTCGTCGAGCAGCACGCGCCCGTCCGGCAGCTCGTAGCGCACCCCGGCGACGTCGACGTGACCCATGGTCCGACATTGTCCGTGTCTCGCTGCGTGACCGCCAACGATTTGCGGCCTCGCCCCGACCCCGTGCCTGTGCCTAGGGTGTGGGCCATGGCGCAGGAGACTCGGGCGGCCCAGGAGACCCAGCCACGCTGGCGGCTCATCGGACCAGGACTGGTGGTGGCGGCCACCGGCGTCGGTGCAGCCGACCTGGTGGCGACGCTGATCGCCGGCAGCAAGTACGGCTACCTGCTGCTGTGGTGCGCCGTGATCGGCTGCCTGATGAAGATCGTGCTCGTCGAGGGAGCCGGCCGCTACAGCCTCGCGACCGGACGCACGATCTTCGAGGGCTGGCGCTCGCTGGGCGCCTGGACCACGTGGTACTTCGCGCCCTACATCGTCGTCTGGGGTTTCGTGTACGGCGCGGCGGCGATGGCCGGCACCGGGCTCGCCCTCTACGCGCTCTTCGAGGGGGTCTCGGTCACCTGGTGGGGCATCCTCTCGGGGCTGATCGGCCTGGCCCTGGTCTGGAGCGGACGCTACGGCCTGTTCGAGAAGGTGCTCGCCGCCCTGGTGGGCCTGATGTTCGTCACGATGGTGGGCGCCGCGCTGGTCACCCTGCCCAACCTGCCCGAGGTGCTCAACGGGCTGGTGCCACGGATCCCGGACGGCGGGCTGATCAACGTGCTCGCCCTCGCCGGCGGGGTCGGCGGGACGATCACTCTCGCGGCGTACGGCTACTGGCTGCGCGAGAAGGGATGGAGCACCCCGCGGTACATGCGGGTGATGCGCATCGACAACTCGGTGGCCTACACCATGACGGGGCTGTTCGTCGTCGCCACGCTGATCGTCGGTGCCGAGCTCCTCTACTCGGCGCAGATCGCGATCTCGACCGGCGACGAGGGCATGCTCGACCTGTCCACGGTGCTGGCCGACCGCTACGGCGGCTGGATGGGCAAGCTCTTCCTCGTCGGCTTCTGGGCGGCGGCCATGTCGTCGCTGGTGGGCGTGTGGAACGGCGTCAGCCTGATGTTCGCCGACTTCATGGGCCACGTGACCGGGCACTCCAGCGAGGACCGCGAGTCCCGTGGCGGCGGGCGCTGGTACCGCGCCTACATCCTGTGGCTCACCTTCCCGCCGATGCTGATGATGTTCCTGGGCAAGCCGGTCTGGCTGATCCTGGCCTACGGGGTCCTCGGGGCGTTCTTCATGCCCTTCCTGGCCGTGACCCTGCTGTGGCTGCTCAACACCGATCGCACCCCGGCCGCCTGGCGCAACAAGCTGCACTCCAACGTGGCGATGGCCGTGGTCGCTCTCACCTTCATCGTGCTGGCGGTCAACGAGGCCCGCAAGCTGCTGCTGGGGCTCTGACCGGCGAGCACGAACCTTCTCAGGGGCGTCGTGACTCCAGCACCCGGAACCCCTTGGCGCTGGCCACCTTCTCCGTGGGGTAGCCCTGCTCCCGCAGCCAGGCCGCCAGGGAGTCCGAGCCCAGGTTCTTGCCGACCACGAGCCGAGCACGGCCCTCGGGCCGCAGACGTGGCAGCCACTGCAGCAGCAGGTCGTGCAGGGCGTCCTTGCCCACCCGGATCGGCGGGTTCGACCAGATCTCGTCGTAGGTCGCCTCGGGATCGACCGCCTCCGGGGTCAGGGCCTGGAACCGGTCGGCGACTCCGAGGCGCTCCGCGTTCTCCCGCGCCAGGAGGAGGGCGCGCTCGTTGACGTCGAGCGCGGTGACGCGAGCCCCGGGCACGGCGACCGCGACGGCCAGCCCGATCACGCCGTACCCGCAGCCGAGGTCGAGCACGTCGCGTGCCTGTTCCGGTGGTGGCACCTCGCGCAGCAGCACACCGGTGCCGACGTCGAGCCGCCCCTGGGCGAACACGCCGGAGCCCGAGGTCAGCTCCAGCCAGTGCCCCCAGACCTGGGTGCGCACCGGCACCCGCTTGAACGGGGCCGTGGGGTCGGCGGTGAAGTAGTGCTCCTCCATGGGGACTCCTCTCCGCCCACGTCGCGCGCACACCCGCGAGACGCCGCCAACCTTTCCACAGGCAGGCCACCGGCGCTGGCCCGGTGCCCTGCCGGCACGGTGTGCTGCTGCCCATGGCAGAACCTGACCCCGGCACCCCGGCCGGCCCACGCAGCGGGGATCTCAACACCGTCGTGCTCGTCGGGCGGGTGAGCACCGACCCGGAGAGCCGCGAGCTGCCCAGCGGTGATCGGCTGACGACGCTGCGGGTGGTCGTCGACCGCCCCCCGACCCGGGGCAGCACCCGACGTGCGGTCGACGTCATCGACGTGGCCTGCTGGTCACGGCGCACCCAGCGCACCGCGGGCGCGCTGTCCCCCGGCGACCTCGTCCGGGTGGAGGGCGCGCTGCGCAGGCGCTTCTTCCGCGCCGGCGCCGGACGTGCCAGCCGCTACGAGGTCGAGGCCGAGCGCCTCTCCCGCGCCGGCCGGTCACCGCGCTGAGCGGCGTCAGCCGGCCGTGGCCCGCGACCGGCGCAGGGGGTAGCCGTACCTCGCCATGAGCGGGGTGGCGACCGCCGTCGCCGTCAGCGCCGCCCGGCCGGGCAGGCCGTCCACCCAGCGCGTGTCCAGGCGCAGCTCCAGCTCGCGGTCACCGGTGTGCCGGTTGGGGTTGCCCATCACGGTGTGGGACTGCTGCAGGCGCACCGTCGCGTCGCCGGTGAACGGCAGCTCCCCGCGGTCGAGGCCGACCCAGTCGGCGATCTGCCCGAAGGCGTCCCGCGGCGCCCGCATCAGGTCCTCGTAGCGGACCCGCAGGTACCGGTCCCGGGGGACCACCTGACGCGCGCCCCGCTCGATCAAGGTGTTCCGGACGTCCCAGTGGAAGGTGTTCGCACTGGGCGAGAACTGCTTCATCCGGTGACCGCCGGCGTCCGACCCGTGCCAGTTCTCCTGCATGCCGGAGTACGCCGCGGCGCGGGGGTCGCGGACCACGTGGAGCAGGTGCACGTCGACTCCGGGGGCGAGCGAGGCCGCGAGGGCGTCCGAGGCGTTCTTGGTCGAGTCGACCACCAGCTCCACGCCGGGCTGGTCCGACAGCGCCCGGTAGACCTCGCCGAGAGCCCGCGGGTACCGCAGGTCCGGACGCCCCCGGCGCCACTCCCAGTAGCGGCGCGGGGTGTCGTCGTTGCGCCACGAGTCACGGCGCAGCTGACGGATCTCGTAGCGACGCTCGGTGGTCATCCCGAGCTGGTCCAGCACCGGCTTCCACACCGGGCACTCGAAGATGACCTCGCCACACCCGCACTCGAACCCGGCCGGGTGCTCCTTCATCCACAGGTAGTTGAGCTCGCCGATGTGCACCGCGCTGGGTGCGCTGCCGAGCACGTTGCCGGTCACGGTCGTCCCGGACCGCAGCCACCCGGCGATGAACAGCACCTTGACCATGCCCGCACCCTAGTGGACCGGTCGGCCCCCGAAGCCCGGTTCCTCGCCCGGTTCGCCGGCCAGCGTCCGCAGCGCCCGGGCCTCCCGGGCCCGGCGCGCGAGGCCCTCGTCCGCGGGGTAGCCGACCTCTTCGAGCGTGAGCCCGTGCGGCGGCACCACGGTGATCCCCGGGTCGCGCACCAGGTCGCCCAGCACCCGCCCGGGCCACTCCTCGGGGCGGCGCCCCTCCCCGACCGCGAGCAGGCACCCGACCAGAGCGCGGACCATGTTGTGGCAGAAGGCGTCGGCCCGGACCCCGACGACCAGTAGCCCGGTGGCGTCGCGCTCCCAGTGCAGGTCCAGCAGCGAGCGGATCGTGGTCGCTCCGGGACGCTTCTTGCAGAAGGCGGCGAAGTCGTGCTCGCCCACGAGGCTCTGCGCCGCCCGGTTCATGGCCTCCTCGTCGAGCGGCCGCGCCCACCCGAGGACGTACCCACGGGTCAGGGGGTCCGCGAGGTCCGCCCGGTCCGCGACCCGGTAGGCGTAGCGGCGCCAGACGGCGGAGAACCTGGCGTCGAACCCCGGCGGCGCAACGGCTGCCCCGAGCACCCGTACGTCGGGGTCGAGGACCCCGTTGAGCCGCCGCACCAGCGCGTCCGGCGGCTCCTCCGGCCCACGGCCGACCACTGCCTCGAGGGCGTCCGGTGCCAGGTCGAGGTGGGTCACCTGACCCCGGGCGTGCACCCCCGCGTCGGTCCGGCCCGCCACGGTCAGGGCACTGCCGGTGGTGCGCAGCACCGTGTCCAGGGCGCGCTCCACCTCCCCCTGGACGGTCCGCAGCCCCGGTTGGCGGGCCCAGCCGTGGAAGGCGGTCCCGTCGTAGGCGAGATCGAGGCGCAGCCGCACCGCGTCAACCTACCCCTCCACCCGGTCCGCTGCGCCCGGGCTGCTCTGCGATGCTGTCCGACGTGCCCGTCCCGTCCTCCCGCCGGCTGGTCACGCTGACCGGGGGCTGCCTGCTCCTCGGGTGCGGCGTGGCGATGCTGCTCTCGGCCGACCTCGGATCCGACGGGTACTCCACCCTGGTCAACGGCATCTCGCTGGGCGCCGACGTGCCGTTCCTGGCCGCGAACCTCGCGGTGAGCCTCGGCTTCGTCGCCCTGGCCGCAGCGCGTCGGGTCCGGCCGGGGCTGGGCACGCTCGTGCAGATCGTGGTCGTGGGCTTCACCGTCTCCTGGCTGCTGCCGGTCATCGGCACCCCGGAGTCGCTGCTGGGCCGGTCGCTCCTGCTGGCGCTCGCCTTCCCCGTGCTGGCCGCCGGGATCGCGGCCTACCTCGGTGCGCACCTCGGCGCCGGACCGGCCGAGGCCGCGGCCCTCGCCTGGGACCCGCCGCTGCCGTTCCGGTGGAGCTACAGCGCGGTGCAGGGCGGGGGCGCCCTGGTGGGCTGGCTGCTCGGCGCCACCCTCGGCCCCGGCACCATCGCCGTGATCGTGCTCCTCGGACCGGCCGTCGACCTGGCCAGCCGCCTGCTGCGGACCGACGTGCACCAGGACCACGCGGTCACCGGGCACCCGCCGGCCCCGACCGCTGGTTCCTGAGCATCCGGGGCACCCGGAGCACCCACGCACGAAGGCCCGTCCCCACGATCGTGGGAACGGGCCTCGTGCTGCTGCGTGGCGTACTCGTGCGCGGGGCGCTCAGGCCTTGGCGTCGTCCTCGGGCGCCTCGGTGGGCTCCTCCGTGGGCTCCTCCGTGGACTCCTTCGCCTCGCCGGCGTCCTGGCTGTCGGCCTGGCTCTGGGCCTCGGCCGTCTCCACGTCCGCGGCCTCGGTCTCCACGACCTGGGTCTCCCCGGCCTCGTCGGTGGCCTCGACCTGCGCCGGGGCCTCCTCGGTGGGCTGCTCGACCTCGGCCGCCGGCGCCGTGGCCGGCTTCTGGGCCGGCGTGGCGGCCGACTTCTTGCTCTTCGGCTCCGACGGGGCGTAGGCCTCGGTCACCAGCTCGATCACGGCCATGGGGGCGTTGTCGCCCTTGCGGGGGCCGAGCTTGGTGATCCGGGTGTAGCCACCCGGACGGTCCTTGAACGTCTCCGCGATGTCGGTGAACAAGGTGTGCACGACCGACTTGTCGCGGATGGTCTTGAGCACCTCGCGGCGGTTGTGCAGGTCGCCCCGCTTGGCCTTGGTGATCAGCTTCTCCGCGACCGGACGCAGCACGCGCGCCTTGGCCTCGGTGGTGGTGATCCGACCGTGCTCGAACAGCGAGGTGGCCAGGTTGGAGACGATCAGGCGCTGGTGGGACGGGCTGCCGCCGAGGCGGGCGCCCTTCTTGGGTGTAGGCATGTTCTCTCTCTTCTCCCGAGCCGTACCAGGTACTCGAGTAGATGGATCGGCGGCCCGGGACGGGCCGCCGACTCAACCGATCAGTACTGCTCGTCCTCGACGTAGGTGTCGTCGTCGTCGTCGTACGCCGCCAGGGCGGTCGCCGGGTCGAAGCCGGGGGCGCTGTCCTTGAGGGACAGACCCATCTCGACCAGCTTGGCCTTGACCTCGTCGATCGACTTCGCACCGAAGTTGCGGATGTCGAGCAGGTCCTGCTCCGAGCGCGAGATCAGCTCACCCACGGTGTGGATGCCCTCACGCTTGAGGCAGTTGTAGGAGCGCACGGTCAGGTTCAGGTCCTCGACCGGGAGGGCGAGGTCCTGGGCCAGCTGCTCGTCCACCGGCGAGGGACCGATGTCGATGCCCTCGGCCTCGACGTTGAGCTCGCGCGCCAGGCCGAACAGCTCGACCAGCGTCTTGCCGGCCGACGCGATCGCGTCCCGCGGGCTGATCGACGGCTTGGTCTCGACGTCGATGACCAGCTTGTCGAAGTCGGTGCGCTGCTCGACACGGGTGGCCTCGACCTTGTAGGTCACCTTGAGCACGGGGCTGTAGATCGAGTCGACCGGGAGCCGGCCGATCTCGTTGTCCGCGCCCTTGTTCTGCACCGAGCTGACGTAGCCACGGCCGCGCTCGACGATGAGCTCCATCTCGATCTTGCCCTTGTCGTTCAGGGTGGCGATCTTCAGGTCGCGGTTGTGCACCTCGACGCCGGCGGAGGCCTCGATGTCGGCGGCGGTGACGACGCCGGCACCCGACTTGCGCAGGACCATGGCCACGGGCTCGTCGTGCTCGCTGGAGACGACGAGGCCCTTGAGGTTGAGGATGATCTCGGTGACGTCCTCCTTGACGCCCTCGATGGTGGAGAACTCGTGCAGCGCGGTGTCCACCTTGATGCTGGTCACCGAGGCGCCCGGGATCGAGGACAGCAGGGTGCGACGCAGCGAGTTGCCGAGCGTGTAGCCGAAGCCGGGCTCCAGCGGTTCGATCACGAACCGCGAACGGAACTCGTCGACGACCTCTTCCGACAGGGTCGGGCGCTGAGCGATGAGCACAGTGTTCTTCCTTTCCGAGCCCACCCGCTATTTGACGGGCTCGAACTCACTCTGGATGGGGCTGGAGGTTGCGTTACTTCTTGGAGTAGTACTCGACGATGAGCTGCTCCTGGATCGGCAGCTCGATCTGCGCGCGGACCGGGCGCGAGTGCACGAGCACCCGCATGCGCGAGGGGATCGCCTCGAGCCAGGCCGGCACCAGGCGCTCGCCGTGGGTCTCCCGAGCCACGATGAACGGCGTCATCTCCAGGCTCTTCTCCCGCACGTCGATGATGTCGTGGGCGTCGACCTGGTACGACGGGATGTCGACCTTCTTGCCGTTGACCCGGAAGTGGCCGTGCACGACGAGCTGCCGGGCGTGGCGACGCGTGCGGGCGAACCCGGCACGGTAGACCACGTTGTCCAGCCGGCACTCGAGCAGCTGCAGCAGGTTGTCACCGGTCTTGCCGGGACGACGGCTGGCCTCGTCGTAGTAGTTGTGGAACTGCTTCTCCATCACGCCGTAGGTGAAGCGGGCCTTCTGCTTCTCCTGCAGCTGGTTGCGGTACTCGCTCTCCTTGATGCGCGTACGGCCGTGCTGGCCGGGCGCGTAGGGGCGCTTCTCGAACGCCTTGTCGTCACCGACGAGGTCGACACCGAGACGGCGCGACTTCTTGGTCATCGGACCGATGTAACGGGCCATGGTTCAAAGTCTCCTGTTCTGTCTCGGGTCAGACGCGCCGGCGCTTGGGCGGGCGGCAGCCGTTGTGGGGGGTGGGGGTGACGTCCTGGATGGTCCCGACCTCGAGGCCGATCGCACCCAGCGACCGGATCGCGGTCTCTCGACCCGAACCCGGGCCCTTGACGAAGACGTCGATCTTCTTCATCCCGTGGTCCATGGCCCGGCGCCCGGCGGCCTCAGCGGCCATCTGCGCGGCGAACGGGGTGGACTTGCGCGAGCCCTTGAAGCCGACGGTGCCGGCAGAGGCCCACGAGATCACCGCACCGGTGGGGTCGGTGATCGTGACGATGGTGTTGTTGAACGTGCTCTTGATGTGGGCCTCGCCCTGGGCGACGTTCTTCTTCTCCTTGCGGCGCACCTTCTTGGTGCCGGCCGCGCTGCGGCTCTTGGGGGGCATTGGCGATACTCCTGAGGTCTATCGGTTGCTGGGGTGGGGGCGGTGACCAGGCACGGGGCCTGCGGTCACTTCGCCTTCTTCTTGCCGGCGACGGTGCGCTTGGGACCCTTGCGGGTGCGCGCGTTGGTCTTGGTGCGCTGCCCACGAACGGGCAGGCCCATGCGGTGCCGGCGGCCCTGGTAGCTACCGATCTCGATCTTGCGACGGATGTCGGCCTGGACCTCACGTCGCAGGTCGCCCTCGAACTTGAAGTTCGCTTCGATCTCGTCGCGGAGCTTGACCAGCTCCTCGTCACCGAGCGTGTGGACCCGCGCGTTGGGGTCGACACCGGTGGCGGCGAGGATCTGCTGGGAGCTGGTACGGCCGATGCCGTAGATGTAGGTGAGGGCGATCTCGATGCGCTTGTCACGCGGAAGATCGACCCCGACGAGGCGTGCCATGTGGTGGCCCTTTCAGATCACGGTGGTCTTGTCGTGTCGCGTCCCGGTGGTTCTCTGTCGTACGCCGGGCTCCGGCCATCCGTTCCGGAGGTGGTTCGCGAGTGGGTGCCGAGGCAACGACTCGCTGAGCGATCACGTATCTGGAGGTGTTCAGTTGTGGTGTCGGGCTGCTGCGACCGGTCGAGCCGGACTCAGCCCTGGCGCTGCTTGTGGCGGGGGTTGTCGCAGATCACCATGACGCGGCCGTGGCGACGGATCACCTTGCACTTGTCACAGATCTTCTTGACGCTGGGGTTGACCTTCATCGCAAAGGCCTTTCTGGTCGGCTGTCGGTCACTTGTACCGGTAGACGATGCGACCTCGGGTGAGGTCGTAGGGGGACAGCTCCACCACCACGCGGTCCTCGGGGAGGATCCGGATGTAGTGCTGGCGCATCTTGCCGCTGATGTGGGCGAGCACCTTGTGTCCGTTGGTCAGCTCGACCCGGAACATGGCGTTGGGGAGGGCCTCCACGACGGAGCCCTCCATCTCGATCACGCCTTCCTTCTTCGGCATGTCCTCCACAATCTGTTGATCGTCGTATCTACCGCCGGCCCGGGAACCGCCCGTCCCTGCGCTCGGGAGCGCCGCGTCCGGTGGACCTCGTGCGACCGCCCGGGGGCCTCATTTCCCGGGCACGCCACACACTCACCGAGAGTGAGTCAGCGATTGACCGGGCAGCCGCGAGGCACCACGAAACGAGCCCACGTTGGGCCGAGGACCCAGTTTACGCAGAAACCTGCCGCAAGCGTTAATCGGGTCAGCGCCCGAAGTGCGCCACGAAGTTGGCCAGGATCGTCATCGGGTGCTCCACGGCGACCGTGCGCGAGCGCTCCTTGAGCGTCTCGGCCTCCCGGGGCGGGAAGTAGCCCGCGTCCTTGTAGACGTCGATGCGGGTGCACACGCCCTCGAGGTCGAGCTCGGGGTGGAACTGGGTGGCGTAGACGTGCTGGCCCACCCGGAAGGCCTGCACCGGGCAGGCGGCCGAGGTGGCGAGCTGGGTGGCGCCCGCCGGGAGGGTCACCATCGCCTCCTTGTGGCCGCCGTACGCCGCGAAGTCGCCCGGCACCCCCGCGAAGATCGGGTCGGCCACCCCGGCCGAGGTCAGGGTCACCGAGAGCGGCCCCACCGGCTCGGGCCAGCTGCGGTCGACCACGGCCCCCTGGTGCAGCCCGAGCGTGCCGATGCCGTAGCAGGCACCGAGGAAGGGGAAGTCCCGGGCGACGACGACGTCGAGCAGGCGGTTGATCGCGGCCTCGGCCCGGCGTTGCGCGGAGGACTTCGTGTGCGCCGGGTCGCTGGCCGTCCACGGACCGCCGCCGAGCAGGATGCCCGACCAGGCGTTGAGGTCGACCGCAGGCATCTCCTCGTGCGCCAGCGAGACGCGCGGCAGCTCGCGTTCGCCCAGTCCGGTGAAGCGCAGGAACGAGTCGTACTCGTTGTCCGCGGCGGCCGGCTCGCCCCGGATCGACAGCAGCAGGAACGGCTTCACCATCGCCCGCCCGCCTGCTCCGGCTCAGGCGCCACCGAAGGGGACACCGAGCTCCTCGAGCCGGGCGCGTCCGCCGTCGGTGGCCGTGAGCACCCACGCCCCGTCGGGGGTCAGGGTGAAGGTGTGCTCGAAGTGCGCGGCCCAGCTGCCGTCGTCGGTGACCACCGTCCACTGGTCCTCGTCGAGGTCGGTGAACTTGCTGCCGAGCGTGACCATGGGCTCCACGGCCAGCGCCAGCCCTCGCTCCAGCTTGGGCCCGCGTCCCGGTCGCCCGAAGTTGGGGACGTTGGGGGGCTGGTGCATGGCGGTGCCGATGCCGTGACCGGTGAAGTCCTCGAGGATGCCGTAGCGACCGCCCGAGGGGTGCTGCTGGGAGCGGACGTAGCTCTCCACGGCGTGGGAGATGTCGGTGACCCGACCCCCCAGCCGGGCCGCCGCGATGCCGGCCCACATCGAGGCCTCGGTGACGCGCATCAGCTCCAGGACGTCGGGGCGCACCTCGCCGACCGCGACCGTGATGGCAGCGTCGCCGTGCCAGCCGTCGACGATGGCGCCGCAGTCGATCGAGATCACGTCACCGTCCGCCAGCACGCGGCCGCCCGGGATGCCGTGCACGACCTGGTCGTTGACCGAGGCACAGATCGAGGCGGGGAACGGCGGGTCCCCGTAGCCGAGGAACGAGGGCACTCCCCCGCCGTCGCGGATGTTCTTCTCCGCGATCGCGTCGAGGTCGCCGGTGCTGACCCCGGGCGCCACCGCAGACCTCAGCAGCTCGAGGGTCTCCCCGACGAGCAGCCCGGCGACACGCATCTGACGGATCTGGTCCGGGGTCTTGATCTCGACCCCGCGGTCACGAAAGCCCATGAGGTCCGAGCCTCAGCTCTCGCGGACGCCCTCGAGCGCCGCGAAGATCCTCGAGGTGACCTCGTCGACCTCGCCCATGCCGTCGACCTCGATCAGCAGGTTGCGGTCGCGGTAGACACCGATGAGCGGCTCGGTCTGCTCGGCGTAGACCTCCTGGCGGCGACGGACGACGTCCTCGGTGTCGTCGGAGCGGCCGTCGGTCACGGCACGCTGGAGCAACCGGTTGACCAGCTCCTCGCCGTCCACGGTCAGCACGACGACGGCGTCGAGCTCGTGGCCGGTGAACTTGATCATCCCGTCCAGCTCCTCCACCTGCGCGAGCGTGCGGGGGTAGCCGTCCAGCAGGAAGCCCGGCTCGGCGTCGGGCTCGTCGATGCGGTTGCGCACCATCAGGTTGGTGATCTCGTCCGGCACGTACTCGCCGGCGTCCATGTACTCCTTGGCCTGGCGGCCCAGCTCGGTGCCCTCGGAGACGTTCGACCGGAAGATGTCACCGGTGGAGATGGCCGGGATGCCGAAGTGGTCGGCCACGACCCTGGCCTGGGTGCCCTTGCCGGCCCCCGGGGGGCCCATCAGGATGAGTCTCATCTATCTGAGGAATCCTTCGTAGTTGCGCTGCTGGAGCTGGGACTCGATCTGCTTCACCGTGTCGAGCCCGACACCGACCATGATCAGCAGCGAGGCACCACCGAAGGGGAAGTTCTGGTTGGCATTGAAGATCACCAGGGCGACCAGCGGGATCAGCGAGAGGATGCCGAGATACAGCGCTCCGGGCAGCGTGATGCGGGACAGGACGTAGTTCAGGTACTCCTCGGTCGGCTTCCCGGCCCGGATCCCGGGGATGAAGCCGCCGTACTGCTTCATGTTGTCGGCGACCTCTTGGGGGTTGAAGGTGATCGCGACGTAGAAGTAGGTGAAGAAGATGATCAGCCCGAAGTAGGCGAGCATGTACAGCGGGTGGTCGCCGCGCACGAAGTACGCCGCCACCCAGCGCACCCACGCCGCATCGGAGTTCTGGTTGAACTGGACCGCCATGGCCGGCAGGTAGAGCAGGCTGGAGGCGAAGATGATCGGGATGATGCCGGCCTGGTTGACCTTCAGCGGGATGTAGGTGGAGGAGCCACCGAACATCTTGCGACCGACCATCCGACGCGCGTACTGCACCGGGATCCGCCGCTGGGCCTGCTCGATGAAGATGACCGCGGCCATGACCACGAGGCCGATCAGCACGACCGCGCCGAAGACGTAGGGGCCGCGGGCCTTCTGGATCGCCCAGAGGGACGCGGGGAAGGTGGCGATGACCTGGGTGAAGATCAGGATCGACATGCCGTTGCCGATGCCGCGCTCGGTGATCAGCTCGCCCAGCCACATGATGACCGCGGTGCCGGCGGTCATCACGATGACCATCAGCAGCGCCACCCACGTGGTGTCCTCGTAGAGCAGCGGCCGGGTGCAGCCCTGGAGCAGGTTGCCCGAGCGGGCCAGGGCCACGATGCCGGTCGCCTGGAGGATCGCCAGGGCCAGGGTCAGGTAGCGGGTGTACTGCGTGATCTTGGTCTGACCGGCCTGGCCCTCCTTCTTGAGGGCCTCGAGCCGCGGGATGACCACGACGAGGAGCTGCAGGATGATGCTCGCGGTGATGTACGGCATGATGCCGAGCGCGAACACGGTCAGCTGGAGCAGCGCGCCGCCCGAGAACAGGTTGATCAGGCCGTAGATCCCGCTGTCCTTGGTGGCCTCGAAGCACGCCTGCACGTTGGGCACGTTGACGCCCGGTGTCGGGATCTGGGACCCGAGCCGGAAGATCGCCACGATGAGCAGCACGAACAGCAGCTTCTTGCGCAGGTCCGGGGTACGGAAAGCGTTGGCGAATGCGCCTAGCACGTGCTCCTCTTTCGGGTGTCGACTTGACCGGGGTGGGGCGGGACCAAATCCGTGGAAGCCTAACAGGGCAGGACGATCGTCGAGCGGCCTAGGCCGCCGCGATCATCCTGCCCTGGGGACGACGACGAGGTGAGCTCAGCGCTCGGTCGCGGTGCCACCGGCAGCCGCGATCTTCTCCTTGGCCGACCCGGAGAACCGGTCCGCGGTGACCTGGACGGCCACCGAGATGTCGCCCTGGCCGAGGACCTTGACGGGCTGGCCCTTGCGGACCGCGCCCTTGGCCACGAGATCGGCCACGGTGACCTCCCCACCCTCGGGGAAGAGCTCCGCGAGGCGGTCCAGGTTCACGACCTGGAACTCCACCTTGAACGGGTTCTTGAACCCCTTGAGCTTGGGCAGGCGCATGTGGATGGGCATCTGGCCACCCTCGAACGCCGCCGGGACCTGGTAGCGGGCCTTGGTGCCCTTGGTGCCCCGGCCGGCGGTCTTGCCCTTCGACGCCTCACCGCGACCCACACGGGTCTTCGCGGTGCGCGCGCCCGGGGCGGGACGCAGGTGGTGCAGCTTGAGACTCATTTGGCGTCAACCTCTCCGTCGACCTCCGTGACCGTCACCAGGTGACGGACGGTGTGGACCATGCCCCGGACCTCGGGGCGGTCCTCCTTGACGACCACGTCGCCGATCCGCTTCAGGCCCAGCGAGCGCAGCGTGTCGCGCTGGTTCTGCTTGCAGCCGATCGTGGACTTCTTCTGCTCGACCATCAGGTGCGACATCAGGACGCCACCTCCTGGCTCACGCCGTCGGGCACCTCGGCCTTCGCGCGCAGCAGGGCGGCCGGGGCCACGTCCTCGACCCGCAGGCCACGGCGTGCGGCCACGGCCTCGGGCTCCTCGAGGGAGCGCAGCGCCTCCACCGTGGCGTGCACGATGTTGATCTGGTTCGACGAGCCGAGCGACTTGCTGAGCACGTCGTGGATGCCGGCGCACTCGAGCACCGCACGCACCGGCCCACCGGCGATCACACCGGTACCGGGGGCGGCGGGACGCAGGAGCACGACGCCGGCGGCCTTCTCACCCTGGACCGGGTGGGGGATGGTGCCCTGGATGCGGGGGACGCGGAAGAAGCTCTTCTTCGCCTCCTCGACACCCTTGGCGATCGCCGAGGGCACCTCCTTGGCCTTGCCGTAGCCGACGCCGACCATGCCGTCGCCGTCGCCGACGATCACCAGGGCGGTGAAGCTGAAGCGTCGACCGCCCTTGACGACCTTGGCGACCCGGTTGATGGCCACGACGCGCTCGATGTAGTTGCTCTTGTCCGCACCGTCACCACCACGACGGTTGTCGCGGCCGCCACGGCGCTCACCGCCTGCGCGCTGTCCGCGCTGGGGTCCGCTCATGAGTTCTACCTCTTCCGTTCTTGAAGTCTGTGGTCAGAAGGTCAGGCCGCCCTCGCGGGCGCCGTCCGCGAGAGCCGCGACGCGGCCGTGGTACTTGTTGCCGGCGCGGTCGAAGACCACGCCCTCGACACCAGCGGACTTCGCGCGCTCGGCGACGAGCTCGCCGACCTTGCGGGCCTTGGCCGTCTTGTCGCCCGCGAGGGTGCGCACGTCGGTCTCCATGGTCGAGGCAGACGCCAGGGTCTTCCCGACCAGGTCGTCGACGACCTGCACCGTGATGTGCTTCGCGGAACGGGTCACCACCAGGCGCGGACGCTCGGCGGTGCCGCTGACCTTCTTGCGGCCACGGATCTGGCGACGCGTGCGCGAGGCGACGCGTGCGGCAGTGTGCTTGCCAGTCTTCAGTGCGATAGCCATCGTCACTTACCAGCCTTTCCGACCTTGCGGCGAATCTGCTCGCCGGCGTAGCGGACGCCCTTGCCCTTGTAGGGCTCGGGCTTGCGCAGCTTGCGGATGTTCGCAGCCACCTCGCCGACCAGCTGCTTGTCGATGCCCTGGACACCGAGCTTGGTGGGACCCTCGACGGTGAACGTGATCCCGTCGGGGGCGTTGAACGTGATCGGGTGGGAGTAGCCGAGCTGGAACTCCAGCTGGGTCGGGCCCTTGGAGAGCACGCGGTAGCCCACGCCCACGATCTCGAGCTTCTTCTCGTAGCCGGTGGTGACACCGACGACCATGTTGTTGATCAGCGTCCGGGTCAGGCCGTGCAGGGCGCGGCTCTCCCGCTCGTCGTTCGGACGGCGCACCTCGAGCGTGCCGTCACCGTTCTCCACGGTGATCGGCTCGGCGACGGTGTGGCTCAGGGTGCCCTTGGGCCCCTTGACCGTGACGAGGTTGGACTCGACCTGTACGTCGACCCCGGTGGGAACCGGGACCGGCAGCTTGCCGATGCGAGACATTGCTATTCCTCCTGGTCCCTGGTCACCAGACGTAGGCGAGGACTTCCCCACCTACACCCTTGCTGTTGGCCTGACGGTCGGTGAGCAGGCCCTGGCTGGTCGAGATGATCGCGACGCCGAGGCCGCCGAGGACCTTGGGCAGGCCGGTGTGCTTGGCGTACACCCGCAGGCCCGGCTTGCTGATCCGGCGCACCCCGGCGATGGAGCGCTCGCGGTTGCGGCCGTACTTCAGCTGGATCTCGAGGGTCTTGCCCACGACGTCCTCGCGGTCCTGGACCTCGAAGGAGGTGATGTACCCCTCCTGCTTGAGGATCTCGGCGAGGCCCTGCTTGAGCTTGCTGTAAGGCATCGACACCGAGTCGTGGTACGCCTGGTTGGCGTTGCGCAGACGCGTGAGCATGTCTGCGATCGGGTCTGTCATCGTCATGGCCGTCTCGGCCCTTTCTCGTGGTGGTTTCCCCGGGACGGGTGTCCCGCGGACCTGCCGCGTACGTGGTGGTGTGGGTGTTCGGGGTGGTGGAGCGTCAGCTCACCAGGAGCTCTTGGTGACACCGGGCAGCTCGCCGCGGTGCGCCATCTCCCGGAGGCAGATCCGGCACAGGCCGAACTTGCGGTAGACGGCCTTGGGCCGCCCACAGCGCTGGCAGCGGGTGTAGCCGCGCACCGCGAACTTCGGCTTGCGCGCGGCCTTGACCTTCAGTCCGGTCTTCGCCATGTCAGTTGCCCTCCTTGAACGGGAAGCCCAGCTTCTTCAGGAGGGCTCGGCCCTCGTCGTCGGTGGTGGCACTGGTCACCACGGTGATGTCCATGCCGCGGGACCGGTCGATCCGGTCCTGGTCGATCTCGTGGAACATGACCTGCTCGGTGAGCCCGAAGGTGTAGTTCCCGCGACCGTCGAACTGACGGTCGGAGAGACCGCGGAAGTCACGGATGCGGGGCAGCGCCAGGGCCAGCAGCCGGTCGAGGAACTCCCACATGCGGTCGCCACGCAGGGTGACGTGCGCGCCGATCGGCATCCCCTCGCGCAGCTTGAACTGCGCGATCGACTTGCGGGCCCGGGTCACCTGCGGCTTCTGGCCGGTGATCGCGGTGAGGTCCTTGACGGCACCCTCGATCAGCTTGGAGTCGCGCGCCGCCTCGCCGACACCCATGTTGACCACGATCTTGGTCAGCGCGGGCACCTGCATCACGTTGGCGTAGCCGAACTCCTCGCGCATCGCGGGGAGGATCTCCTCGCGGTAGCGCACCTTCATGCGCGGCATGGTCTTCTCGGTCACTGCTTCACTCATCAGATCTCGTCTCCGGACTTGCGTGAGACACGGACGCTCCGGGTGGTCGTGTACGTCGAACCGTCGGGACGCCGCTTCTCGGCCTCCACACGCTTGGAGCCGAGGCGGGTGGTGCCCTTGCCCTCGACGACCATCACGTTGGAGAGGTGGATCGGCGCCTCGGCGGTCACGATGCCGCCGGTGTTGCCGGCCCGGCCGCCCTGGTTGACGACCTTGGTGTGCTTCTTGACGCGGTTGACGCCTTCGACGATCACCCGCTGCTCCTCGCGGAGCACCTGGATGACCTTGCCCTCGGCACCCTTGTCCTTGCCGGCGATCACCTTGACGGTGTCGCCCTTCTTGATCTTCACACTCATCTGATTGCCTTCGAGCTCGACGTTGACCGCGAGGGAACGGGGCCCCCGCGGCGTTGTTCGGGGGAGCGAAGCGGAGGAGAAGAACGTCGTGGGGTGTTCATAGCACCTCCGGTGCCAGCGAAATGATCTTCATGAACTTCTTGTCGCGCAGCTCGCGGCCCACGGGGCCGAAGATGCGCGTCCCACGGGGCTCCCCGTCGTTCTTGAGGATCACGGCGGCGTTCTCGTCGAAGCGGATGTAGGAACCGTCGGGACGACGGCGCTCCTTGACGGTGCGTACGACCACGGCCTTGACGACGTCGCCCTTCTTGACGTTGCCACCGGGGATCGCGTCCTTCACGGTGGCGACGATGACGTCGCCGATACCGGCGTAGCGCCGACCAGAGCCGCCGAGCACGCGGATGCACAGGATCTGCTTGGCACCCGTGTTGTCGGCGACCTTGAGTCGCGACTCCTGCTGGATCATCTGTCCTGTCTCCTACTTCGCCTTCTCGATGATCTCCACCACGCGCCAGCGCTTGGTCGCGCTGAGCGGGCGGGTCTCCATCAGGAGCACGCGGTCGCCGACGCCACAGGCGTTCGACTCGTCGTGGGCCTTGAGCCGCACCGACCTCCGCATGACCTTGCCGTAGAGCGCGTGCTTGACACGGTCCTCGACGGAGACGACCACGGTCTTGTCCATCTTGTCGCTGACGACCAGGCCCTCACGGACCTTGCGCGCCGAGCGGGCCTCCGTGGAGGCCTCGACTACGGGGTTCTCGCTCATGCGTTCTCCTTAGTACCCGGGGCGGTGCGGATGCCGAGCTCGCGCTCGCGCACCACGGTGTAGATCCGGGCGATGTCCTTCTTGACCGCGCGCAGGCGGCCGTGGCTCTCGAGCTGACCGGTGGCGGCCTGGAAACGGAGGTTGAACAGCTCCTCCTTGGCCTCACGCAGCTTGCCTTCGAGGTCGACGTTGTTCAGGTCGTCCAGCTCATGTGCGGTCGCCATCAGAAATCACCTGCTTCACGGCTGATGAACCGGCACTTCATGGGGAGCTTGTGGATCGCGCGGCGCATGGCCTCGCGAGCGACGTCCTCAGGAACACCGGAGAGTTCGAACATGACACGGCCGGGCTTGACGTTGGCCACCCACCACTCGGGCGACCCCTTGCCGGAGCCCATCCGGGTCTCGGCCGGCTTCTTGGTCAGCGGACGGTCGGGGTAGATGTTGATCCACACCTTGCCGCCACGCTTGATGTGCCGGGTCATCGCGATACGCGCGGACTCGATCTGCCGGTTGGTGACGTAGTGGCCCTCGACCGCCTGGATGCCGTAGTCGCCGAAGGCGAGCTTCGTGCCACCCTTCGCAGCACCCGTCCGCTTCGGGTGGTGCTGCTTGCGGTGCTTGACCCTGCGGGGCATCAACATGGTCAGGCCTCCTGTCCCGTGCTGGGCGCCGTCTCGGCAGCCGGGGCTGCTGCGGCGCTGGTCTCCGGTGCGGCGGAGGCGGGCGCGTCGGCGCGGTCCGAACGGGTCGGCCGGTCGCCGGCACCGCCGGCACCGCGGGTGCCGCGCGTGGGCCGGTCGCTGCGGGCACCGCCACGGCCACGGCCGGGGGCACCGGCGCGCGCGGCCGCCTGGGCCTCGCGCTCGGCGCGGGTGCCGGCCACCTCGCCCTTGTAGATCCAGACCTTCACGCCGATCCGGCCGAAGGTGGTCTTGGCCTCGTAGAAGCCGTAGTCGATGTCCGCGCGGAGCGTGTGCAGGGGCACGCGGCCCTCGCGGTAGAACTCCGAACGCGACATCTCGGCGCCGTTGAGCCGGCCCGAGCACTGGATCCGGATGCCCTTGGCACCCGAGCGCATCGTGGTCTGCATCGCCTTCTTCATCGCCCGGCGGAACTGCACGCGACCGGCGAGCTGCTCGGCCACGCCCTGCGCGACCAGCTGGGCGTCGATCTCGGGCTGCTTGACCTCGAGGATGTTCAGCTGCACCTGCTTGCCGGTGAGCTTCTCCAGCTCGCCGCGCAGACGGTCGGCCTCGGCGCCGCGGCGACCGATGACGATGCCGGGACGGGCGGTGTGGATGTCCACCCGGACCCGGTCACGGGTGCGCTCGATCTCGACCTTGGAGATGCCGGCGCGCTCCATGCCCTTGGAGAGCAGGCGACGGATCGCGACGTCCTCACCGACGTAGGACTTGTACAGCTTGTCGGCGTACCACCGGCTCTTGTGGTCGGTGGAGATGCCGAGGCGGAACCCGTTCGGGTTGATCTTCTGACCCATCAGGCCTTCCGTCCCTTCGTCTGCTTCGTGTCGGTCTCGTCGGCCGGCTGCACCACGAGGGTGATGTGGCTGGTGCGCTTGTTGATCCGGGTGGCCCGGCCCTGCGCACGCGGCCGCCACCGCTTCATCGTCGGCCCCTCGTCGACCATCGCCTTGCTCACCACGAGGGTGCCTCGGTCGAGGTCCTCGGTGGTCTCGGCGTTGGCCACGGCGCTCTCGAGCACCTTGTACACGGTCTCGCTGGCGGCCTGCGGCGCGAACTGCAGCAGGGCCAGGGCATCGTCCACCGGCAGCCCGCGGACCAGGTCCACGACGCGGCGAGCCTTCATCGGGGTGATCCGGACGAAGCGCGCGCTGGCGAACGCGCCCGGCTGGTCGCCGAGCAACGAGTCACGGCGGGCGCTGGTGCGCCTACGCTCTGTAACGCTCATCTTCTCTGTTCTCTCCTCAGCTGTCGCCTCAGCGACGGCGGCTCTTCCGGTCGTCCTTCACGTGGCCCCGGTAGGTCCGGGTGGGGGCGAACTCGCCCAGCTTGTGCCCGACCATCGAGTCGGTCACGAACACCGGGACGTGCTTGTGCCCGTCGTGCACGGCGAGCGTGTGGCCGATCATGGCCGGCACGATCATCGAGCGGCGCGACCAGGTCTTGATCACGTTGTGCGTACCGGCCTCGTTCTGCGAGTCCACCTTCTTGATCAGGTGGTCGTCGACGAACGGGCCCTTCTTCAGGCTGCGAGGCATCTCGTTACTTCCCTACTCAGCGCTTCTTGCCGGTCTTGCGGCGACGGACGATCAGGGCATCGCTGGCCTTGCGCTTGCGCGTGCGGCCCTCGGGGCGGCCCCAGGGGGTGACCGGGTGGCGACCACCGGAGGTCTTGCCCTCGCCACCACCGTGCGGGTGGTCGACCGGGTTCATCACGACACCGCGGACGGTCGGGCGCTTGCCCTTCCAGCGCATGCGGCCGGCCTTGCCCCAGTTGATGTTGGACTGCTCGGCGTTGCCGACCTCGCCCACCGTGGCCCGGCAGCGCACGTCGACGTAGCGCATCTCGCCGGACGGCATCCGCAGCTGTGCGCGGGAGCCCTCCTTGGCGACGAGCTGGGCGCTGATGCCGGCGGACCGGGCGATCTTGGCGCCGCCGCCGGGACGGAGCTCCACGCAGTGGATCGTCGTACCGACCGGGATGTTGCGCAGCGGCAGGTTGTTGCCCGGCTTGATGTCGGCGGTCGCGCCGGCCTCGATCGCGGTGCCCTGGCTCACGCCGAGCGGCGCGATGATGTAGCGCTTCTCGCCGTCGGCGTAGTGCAGCAGCGCGATCCGGGCGGTGCGGTTGGGGTCGTACTCGATGTGCGCGACCTTCGCCGGCACGCCGTCCTTGTCGTAGCGACGGAAGTCGATGACGCGGTAGGCGCGCTTGTGCCCGCCACCCTGGTGACGCGTGGTGATCCGGCCCTGGTTGTTGCGACCGCCCTTCTTGGGCAGCGGCTTGACCAGGGACTTCTCGGGCGTCGTCCGGGTGATCTCGACGAAGTCGGCGACCGACGAGCCACGACGGCCCGGGGTGGTCGGCTTGTACTTGCGGATAGCCATGTCAGTTCCTCAGTCCTGGAGCGCCGGTCAGGAGACCGGGCCTCCGAAGATGTCGATGCGGTGCCCCTCGGCCAGGCTGACGATCGCGCGCTTGGTGTCCTTGCGCCGGCCGAGGCCGGTGCGGGTGCGGCGGGTCTTGCCCGGACGGTTGAGCGTGTTCACCGAGGTGACCTTGACGTCGAAGACCTTCTCGACCGCGACCTTGATCTCGGTCTTGTTGGCGTCCGGGCGCACCAGGAAGGTGTACTTGTTCGCGTCGAGCAGGCCGTAGCTCTTCTCGCTCACGACCGGCGCGATCAGCACGTCGCGGTGGTCCTTGTGCAGGGTGCTCACGGGGACTCCTCCTCATCGGCGTGGGTCGCCTCGACGGACGCGGGCGAGCCCGCCTCCACGAAGCCGGCCGCCTCGGCGTCAGCGGCCGTCTTGAACCAGACCTCGGCGACAGTGGCGTCGTACCACTGGCCACCGGGGGCGTGGAACTTCATCGAGTCCTTGTTGCCCTTGATCTCGAAGCCCTCGGGCGCCTCGCCACTCTCCAGCGGCGCGGCCGACCCGGGGAACTCCTCGACGGACTCGGTGCCGACCTCGGCGTCGGCGGCCGGCTCGTTGACGGCGTCGTGGGCCGGGGGCTCGACGACGGTCGCCGGACGGGTGCTCGACGCCGCCGTGCCGTTGACGAACGCCTCGTAGGCGCCCTGGGTGAACACCACGTCGTCGCACAGCAGCACGTCGTAGGTGTTGAGCTGGTCGACCGCCAGCAGGTGCACCGAGGCGACGTTGCGCAGCGAGAGCCAGGTCAGCGCGTCGTCGCGCTCGAGCACGACGAGCTGGCGGCGGTGCGCGCTCAGGTCCTTGAGCATGGCCACAGCGTCCTTGGTCGACGGCTTGTCGCCGGCGAGGAGGGACTCGACCACGTGGATGCGCCCGGCGCGGGCCCGGTCGGAGAGGGCACCGCGGAGGGCGGCGGCCTTCATCTTCTTCGGGGTGCGCTGGTCGTAGGACCGCGGCTGCGGGCCGTGCACGACGCCACCGCCGGCGAACTGCGGCGCGCGGGTCGAGCCCTGGCGCGCGCGGCCGGTGCCCTTCTGCTTGTAGGGCTTGCGGCCACCGCCGCGGACCTCGCCGCGGGTCTTGGTGGCGTGCGTGCCCTGGCGCGCGGCGGCCTGCTGGGCCACCACGACCTGGTGGATGAGCGGGATGTTGGTCTGCGCGTCGAAGATCTCGGCGGGCAGGTCCACCTTCACGGTCTTGGCGCTCATGCTCCGGCCTCCTCGGTCCTCTTCGCCGCGGTCCGGATCATGACCAGGCCGCCCTTGGGGCCGGGGACGGCGCCCTTGAGCAGGATCAGGCCCTTCTCGACGTCGACCGCGTGCACGGTGACGTTCTGGGTGGTGATCGTGTCGGTCCCCATGCGACCCGACATGCGCGTGCCCCTGAAGACACGGCCGGGGGTCGCGCAGGCACCGATCGAACCGGGCTTGCGGTGGTTGCGGTGGGCACCGTGGGAGGCGCCGACGCCGGAGAAGCCGTGACGCTTCATGGTGCCGGCGAAGCCCTTGCCCTTGCTGGTGCCGGTGACGTCGACGTCCTGGCCGGCCGCGAACAGGTCGGGACCGAGCTCCTGGCCGATCTCGTACGACGCGGCGTCGGTGGTGCGGATCTCGGCCACGTGGCGGCGCGGGGTCACCCCGGCCTTGCCGAAGTGGCCGGCCGCCGGCTTGGTGACCTTGGACCCGTCGATCTCGCCGAAGCCGATCTGGATGGCGTTGTAGCCGTCCTTCTCGGGCGTGCGGACCTGGGTCACGACGTTGGTGCCGGCCGCGATCACGGTGACGGGGACGATGCGGTTGTTCTCGTCCCAGGTCTGGGTCATGCCGAGCTTGGTGCCCAGCAGCCCCTTGAGGTTGCGTTCGAAAGTGCTCATGACTCCACTGATCTCCTGGGCCCTCAGAGCTTGATCTCGATGTCGACGCCGGCAGGCAGGTCGAGTCGCATCAGCGAGTCGACGGTCTTCGGCGTGGGGTCGATGATGTCGATGAGGCGCTTGTGCGTGCGCATCTCGAAGTGCTCGCGCGAGTCCTTGTACTTGTGGGGCGAGCGGATGACGCAGTAGACGTTCTTCTCGGTCGGCAGCGGCACCGGGCCGGCCACCTTCGCACCCGTCCGGGTCACGGTGTCCACGATCTTCCGCGCCGAGGTGTCGATCACCTCGTGGTCATAGGCCTTGAGCCTGATGCGGATCTTCTGTCCCGCCATCAAACAACGTCCTTACTCGGTAGTCCTCACGCCTGTCTCGGACCTCCTCGGTGAGGTGGTCCGCCCTGCTCCCACTCGGTTCAGCCCCGACCCCCGCGGTCGGGTGTGTCGCGCTGGTCATGACGCGCGTGGCACACACGAACTCGTGTTGGTCGTTGTCTGGAGTGGTGCCCGGGGGGCCGGGCAGAACGGGATCTCCTGGTGCGGCACGGACGCACGACCACGATCGCTGCCCGCAGGCAGCTCAGGAGAACCTGTTCAGTAGTCAATGTCCGCGCCCCGGCAATCCCGCCGGAGCAACCGGACTATCTTGTCAGAGACCCCCGGCCTGCGCCAAATCGGTTCGTGCCCGGCGGCGAGCACCGGGTGACAGGATGGGTCCGGGACCGGACAGTCCGGACATCCGTCCCACCTGCCACCTCCACCACCAGCGCACGTTGCGAGACTTCGGGGACCTGATGAGCGACTTTCCTCCACCGGGGGCCTCCGGGCCCGACCACGACCCGGCCACCGGGCCGGGCCCCTCGGCGACGCCGTACGGCTCCCCCTACGGCGCCCCCCAGAACGCACCGTACGGCGGACCGGGCCCGGGTCAGCCCCCGAGCTGGGGCCCGCCGGTCCACCAGCCCGGCGTGGTGCCGTTGCGTCCGCTGACGCTCGGCGACATCTTCGGCGGCGCGCTGAAGACCATCCGGCACAACCCGCGGGCCACCGTCGGCATGGCCGCCGTGGTCACCTTCGGGTTCATGCTGCTGCCCATGCTGGGCACGGTGCTGCTCGGCGCCGCCAGCGACGCTCGCGGCTTCGACCCGCTGGCTCCCGGCGACTCGGGCTCCGGTGCCGTCGTGGCCGACGTCGGCCTGTTCGTGTCCACCGCCATCGGTGGGCTGTTCAGCCTGTTCGCCTCGATCGTGGTCACCGGACTGGTCGTGCGCACCGTGGAGCAGAGCGTGCTGGGACGGCCGATCACCGCAGGTGAGGCCTGGCGCCGCAGCCGTGGCCGGCTGCTGCCGCTGCTCCTCCTCGTGGTGCTGGTCGGGATCGCCATGGTGCTCGTCGTGGGGCTGCCGATCGCGGCGGGTGTGCTCGTCGCCGTCACCGTGGACACGGTGCCCGGAGTCGTCCTGGCCGTGCTCGGCGGGCTGCTGGGCGTGGTGGCTGCAGTGTTCCTCTACACGCGCTACGTCCTGCTCGCCGCGCCCGTGCTCGTGCTCGAGGAACGCGGCGTGTGGGCCTCGATGGCCCGCGCCGGGCAGCTGGCGAGGGGCGAGTTCTGGCGGCTGTTCGGGATCTACCTGCTCGCCAGCCTGGCCGGTGCCGTGGTCGGTCAGGTGATCGCGCTCCCGTTCGCCGCGCTGGGCATGGTGGGCACCTTCGCCCTGCCCGCCGGGTGGGGCTTCGTCGCGATGATGCTCAGCTCCCACGTCTCGACGGTGCTCACCGGTGCCCTGGTGGGCCCCTTCACCGGCGGGGTCCTGGCGCTGCAGTACCTCGACCAGCGGTTCCGCAAGGAGGGGCTGGACATCGAGCTGGTCGGCCAGACGACCACCCCGGCGGCCCGGTGAGCCTGCGGCACCACCTCCTGGGTGCCCTGGACCCCTCCCCCGACGAGGCCCGGCGCTGGCTGGGCCGGGAGCTCGCCCGGAGCGAGTACCGGGAGTCGCTGCTCGACCGCATCGGCACCTGGGTGCGCGACCTGCTGTCGGCCGTGGACGAGGCGACCGGCAAGGTCGGGCTGATCGATCCGCGCCTGGCCGTGGTGCTCCTCGTCGTGGTGGTCGGGGTGCTCGCCCTGGCGCTCTCGCGGTTGCGGCGCAACACCGGCGGCAGCACGACCGGCGGCTCGGTGTTCGGCGAGGCCCGTCGTACGGCGGAGGAGCACCGGGGTGCGGCGCGGAGCGCGCTCGCGCGCGGCGACTGGGACCAGGCCGTCCTCGAGGCGGTCCGCGCGGTGGCGGCCGGGCTGGCCGAGCGGGGTCTGCTCGCCGAGCAGGCGGACCTGACCGTGCACGAGCTGACCGAGCGGGCGGCCGCGGCGTACCCGGCCCTGGCCGAGCGGCTGCGCACGACGGGCCGGGTCTTCGACGAGACGAGGTACGGCGGTCGCCCCGCCGACGAGGCGCAGGCCCGCGAGGTGGTCGCGGTGGAGGACGAGGTCACCCGGGCCACGCCGGCCGCGGTGACGGACCGGGCGCTCGCGACGGCGGTGCCCCGGTGAGCACCCGGTCCCCACGACGCCCGCTGATGATCGGGCTGCTCATGGTGGTCGCGCTGGTGGTGCTCTCCGTCCTGACCCGCGACGACGCCGGCACCGGCGGTCGCCTCGACCCGCGAAACCCCGACCCCGAGGGGGCCCGGGCGGTCGCCTCGGTGCTCGAGGACAGGGGTGTCCGGGTCGACGTGGTCCGCGGTCAGCAGGCCCTGCTCGACCGGGACCTCGAGGCGGGCACCGCCGTGGTGGTGACCAACCCCGAGCAGCTGGGCCCCAGCACCCTGCGGACGCTGCGCCGCCATGCCGGGCCGGCCGACGCCCTGGTCGTCGTCGGCGACGCGGCGGTGCTGGCCGCCCAGTTCGAGGTCCCCGTGGGCCGCGTGCTCGCCGGTGACCAGGCGGCCAATTGTGCGGTGGAGCCCGCCGTCGGTCTGGTGCTGCGGACCGACCGGGAGCCCGGCCTGACCGGTCCGGGCTGCTTCGGCGACGGGGGCAGCGTCGCGCTCCTCCGGCAGGAGCAGGTGTGGTTGCTGGCCGCCCCCGGGTCGATGACCAACGCGCACGTGCTCGAC
The DNA here is from genome assembly GCA_963815595.1 of uncultured Actinomycetota bacterium. Classification (GTDB taxonomy): domain Bacteria; phylum Actinomycetota; class Actinomycetes; order Propionibacteriales; family Nocardioidaceae; genus Marmoricola. The sequence continues at coordinate 206,817 of CAWFHA010000008.1, forward strand.
GCCGACAACGGCGCCCTCGCGCTGCGTCTGCTCGGGCAGCAGGACCGGCTCGTGTGGTACGTCGCCGACCTCGCCGACACCTCCGTCTCCGACGGGGTGCAGCTGTCCACCCTGCTGCCCGACTTCCTGCTGCCGACCCTGTGGCTGCTCCTCGTCGCGGTCGGGGCGCTGGTGCTCTGGCGTGGTCGCAGGCTGGGGCCCCTGGTCACCGAGCCGCTTCCGGTCGTGGTCCGCGCGACCGAGTCGACGCGCAGTCGCGGACAGGCCTACCACCGCACCCGGGACCGCGAGCACGCCGCCGGCGTCCTGGCGACGGCGACGCGGCGCCGGCTCGGCGTCGCGTTGCGGCTCCCGGCCGGTACGCCGCTCGCGACCCTCGTGGGCACGGCCGCAGCACGATCCGGCCGCGACCCCGGTGAGGTGGCCGCGCTGCTGTCCCCGCCCCTGATAGTCAAGGACTCCGAGCTGGTCGACCTCGGCCAGCAGCTCACCCGGCTCGAGAACGAGGTACGCACCCCATGAGCACACCCGACACCCGAGCGGCGGTCCGCGCCGAGGAGGCACTGGCGGCCTTCGGCGCCGTGCGCGCCGAGGTGGCCAAGGCCGTCGTCGGCCAGGATGCCGCGGTCTCCGGGCTGCTGATCGCCCTGCTCGTGCGCGGCCACGTGCTCCTGGAGGGCGTGCCCGGGGTGGCCAAGACACTGCTCGTGCGCACCCTGGCCGCAGCCCTGGACGTGGACACCCGCCGGGTGCAGTTCACCCCGGACCTGATGCCCGGTGACATCACCGGCTCGATGGTGATCGAGGGCGGCGGGCACGCGCTCACCTTCCGGGAGGGCCCGGTGTTCACCAACCTGCTGCTGGCCGACGAGATCAACCGCACGCCCCCGAAGACCCAGTCGGCCCTGCTCGAGGCCATGGAGGAGGGCCAGGTCTCCATCGACGGACGCACGCACGCGCTGCCGGTGCCCTTCGTGGTGGCGGCCACCCAGAACCCGGTCGAGTACGAGGGCACCTACCCCCTCCCCGAGGCACAGCTCGACCGGTTCCTGCTCAAGGTGACCCTGCCGCTGCCGGCCCGGAGCGACGAGCTGGCGATCGTCCAGCGGCACGCGGACGGCTTCGACCCCCACGACGTGGCGGCCGCCGGCGTCCGGGCCGTCGCCAGCCCGGCGCACGTCGCCGCGGGGGTCGCCGCCGTGCGCACGGTGAAGGTCTCCGCGGACGTGGTGTCCTACGTCGTCGACGTGGCGCGCGCGACCCGCGAGGCCCCCTCGCTGAGCCTCGGTGCCAGCCCGCGCGGGGCCACGGCCCTGTTGCGTGCCGCCCGCGGCTGGGCGTGGCTCAACGGCCGCGACTTCGTCACCCCCGACGACGTGAAGGCCCTCGCGCACGCGACCCTGGCGCACCGGCTGACGCTGCGTCCCGAGGCCGAGCTGGAGGGTGTGGAGGTGGGGCAGGTCCTCGCCTCGGCGCTGACCTCGGTGCCGGTGCCTCGCTGAGCGATGGCGATCACCTGGCGCGTGCCCGTCCTGGTGCTGCTCGGCAGTGCTGCTGTGCTGCTGCGCCCGCAGGCGAGCACGGTGTGGGCCTGGGTGCTGCTCGTGGTCGTGGGGGTCGTCCTCGACGTGGCCCTGGCGCCGTCGCGACGGACCCTGGAGGTGACCCGCCGGCCGGTGTCGCGGACGAGGCCCGGCGCGCCGACGCCCACGACGGTGGAGGTCACCGCCGGTCGGCGCGCGGTGCGCGGGGTGCTGCGCGACGCGTGGCAGCCCTCGGCCGGTGCCGTCGACAACCGGCACCGTCTCGACCTGGCGCCCGGAGCCTCGGTGGCGCTCACCTCCACGCTGGTCCCGGTCCGTCGAGGTGACCTCCGGGCCGACCGGGTGACGGTACGCACGCTCGGCCCCCTGCGGCTGGCCGGGCGCCAGGGATCGGTCGAGGTGCCCGGCGCGGTCCGGGTGCTGCCGGCCTTCCCCTCCGTCCGGCTGCTCCCGAGCCGCCTGGCCCGGCTCCAGGAGCTCGACGGCCGCGCAGCGGTGCGGGTCCGCGGGCAGGGCACGGAGTTCGACTCGTTGCGCGAGTACGTGCTCGGCGACGACGTACGCAGCGTCGACTGGCGAGCCAGCGCCCGGACCCGCTCGGTGGTGGTCCGGACCTGGCAGCCCGAGCGCGACCGTCGGGTGGTGCTGGTGCTGGACACCGGCCGGACCTCCGCCGGCCGGGTCGACGACGTGCCCCGCCTGGACGCCGCCATGGACGCGGCGCTGCTGCTGGCGACCCTGGTCTCCCGGGCCGGCGACCGGCTGTCGTTCGTCGCCGGGGACCTGGCGGTGCGCTCCCGGCTGATCGGCACGCACCGCCGTGACCGGGTCGGCGAGCTGCAGGAGGCCATGTCCACCCTGCACCCGGTGCTGGCGGAGACGAACTGGCGTCGCCTCGTCGGGGCGGTGGACTCCTTCGGCCGGCAGCGCTCGCTGGTGGTGCTGCTCACCGCCCTCGAGCCCTCCGCGGTGGAGACCGGCCTGCTCCCGGTGGTCGGTCCGCTCACCCGGCGGCACAAGGTGGTCCTGGCGTCGGTCCGCGACCCGGAGATCGACCGGCTCGCCGCGGACCGCGGCGACGCACGCGCGGCGTACCTGGCGGCGGCGGCCGAGCAGGCCGCGGCCCGCCGCGACCGCGCGGCGCGGTTGCTCGGCGCGCTCGGTGTCGACGTGCTGGACGCGGACGCCGGCGACCTCGCGGCACGTCTGGCCGACCACTACCTCGAGCTCAAGGCCCGCGGCCGGCTCTGAGTGCACTCAGCCGGCGGTGGCCGCGCGGTCCTCGAGCAGCGACGCGTCCAGGTCCCCGGTCCGACCGGCCCGGAAGGCACGCCGCCCCGGACCGTAGACGTAGGCGAGGAAGAGCACCTCCGCCACGACGCCGACGGCCACCCGGCCCCAGGTGGGCAGCCCCGACGGGGTGACGAACGCCTCGATGATGCCCGAGACGAGGAGCACGACGGCCAGGCCCATGGCCACCCCGCCCGCGGCCCGGCCGGCTGACGCCAGGGAACGGGAGCGCGGCACCGGTCCCGGCACCGCCCAGGCCCAGAACAGCTGCAGCCCGACCCCGGCGGCCACGAAGACCGCGGTCAGCTCGAGCAGCCCGTGCGGCAGGATCAGCCCGAAGAACAACCCGCCGCGGTCGTTGCGGATCATGATCGAGCCGACCACGGCGAGGTTGAGGACGTTCTGCCAGAGCACGAGCACGACCGGTAGTGCGAGCACGCCGAAGGCGATGCAGATCGCCGCCACCCAGGCGTTGTTGGTCCACACCTGCGCAGCGAAGTGTGAGGCGGCCGACTGCGAGTAGTAGTTCTCGAAGTCGCTCTCCACCAGCTGGCGCACCTGCGCGCGGGTCAGCATCGACTGCTCCACCTGGGGGTGGCGCAGCAGCCACCACACCATCACCGCCGCCACGGCGTAGCTGGTCAGCATGGTCGCCCACCACCAGCGTCGCGTCCGGTAGAGCGCCGCGGGGAAGCGCCGGACGAAGAAGTCCGCGACCCCGCTCCATCCCGAGGTCCGGGTGCCGCCGGCACGGATCCGGGCATGGGCGAGCAGCCCGCTGAGGTAGGCCACCACTCCGGGATCGGGAGCGGTGGAGCGGACGACGCTCAGATGGGTGGCCACCTCCTGGTAGAGGTCGACCAGCTCGTCGGCCTCGGCGCCGGTGCGGGGCCGGCGCCTGCTCAGGGCCTCCAGCCGCGCCCACACCGGCTGGTGGGAGCGCACGAAGGCGTCGAGATCCATGCCGGTCACAGTACGGCGAACTCCCCCGGCCCGCGGGCCGATCACGCCTACGCTGGCGGCCATGAGCACCCACTTCGACCCGGGCCTCGACCAGCTCGTCACCGGCGAGGCGGTCGCCCTCGAGCTGCCGCCCGCATCGGTGGGCGTGCGCCTCGTCTCCGGCCTCGTCGACGTGGTCCTCCAGCTGCTCGTGCTCGTCGCGGGCTCGTTCGTGGCGGCCTGGCTCTCCCCCGACGAGGCGCTGGGCGCCGTCGCCGGCATCGTGCTCGTGGCCGTGACCTTCGTGCTCGGTCCCGCGGTGCTGGAGACGCTGACCCTGGGACGCACCGTGGGCAAGCTGGTGATGGGCACGCGCACGGTGCGCGACGACGGCGGCCCGATCTCCTTCCACCACGCCTTCGTCCGGCACCTGGTCGCCGTGGTGGAGGTGTGGGCGTTCAGCGGGGTGCCGGCGCTGATCAGCGCCCTGGTCAGCCGCAAGGGCAAGCGTCTCGGCGACCACCTGGCGGGCACCTACGTGGTGCGCGACCGGTTCCGGCTCCGGCTCCCGTGGCCGGTCGCGATGCCACCGCACCTGGCCGCGTGGGCGCACGGCGCCGACATCGCGCCGCTGCCGGACGCCTTGGCGCTGGCCGTGCGCCAGCTCCTCGGACGCACCGGCACCCTGAGCTCCGGGGCTCGCGACCAGCTGCTCGGGCAGATCGTCGACCAGGTGGCACGCCACGTCTCGCCGCCGCCACCCGCCGGCACCCGGCCCGTGGACTTCCTGGCCGCCGTCGCGGCGGAGCGTCGGCGCCGCGACGAGTGGCGGCTGTGGCGCGAGGCGGACCTGCGCCGCCGGCTGACCCACCGCACCGGCATCGACGACTGAACCACCTGGGCCTGGGCTCCGGGCTCGAACGCCTCGCACCGAGGCGTGCCTTGTCCGGCAGCCGGTCCCGACCTAGCGTCGGTTCATGGACTCCACCGTCCTGGTCGGCTTCGCCAAGGTGATCGCGATCTCCCTGGTGCCGGTCGCGATCATGGGAGCCGTGGTCCACCTCGAGACCCTGCGGGACCTCGCGCTCAGGGTCGGCCGCCACGTGCCCCGGCCGGCTCGCCCGCCCGAGCCCACCTGCCCCCCGATCGAGGAGCTCGCGGCGACGCTGCGGCGGCTGCAGCCGCTGGCGCACGACCCCCCGCCGGGGGTGCGGATGGCGAAGTACCGCGGCATCGTCGCGGCCTACGACAGCCGGCTCGTCGAGGCAGCCCACGTGCTCGAGGTGCCGACCTCGCTCGACACGCTGCCCGAGGACGGCTTCGACCGCGAGGCGGAGCGGCTGCGGCTGGAGTACGCGCTGGCCCGTGAGGGCCTGCGCTGGATGCCACTCCCGTCGGAGGACTAGCGGCGCCGGTAGGCCAGGTCGGTGATCGTCCGGCCCGCCGCCCGGCCCTTGCGCTCGAACTTGGTCACCGGTCGGTCCGGCCAGCGGGGCACCGACCCACCCTCGAGCGCCGGCTCGGCGTCGAGCACCGCGCGCATCTGCTCGGCGTACTCGGCCCAGTCGGTGGCCAGGCGCCAGGTGCCGCCGGGTCGCAGGCGCGACGCCGCCAGGGCGGCGAAGCCGGCGGTGACCAGGCGCCGCTTGTGGTGGCGCGTCTTGGGCCACGGGTCGGGGAAGAAGGTCCACAGCTCCTCGACCTGCCCCGGGGCGAACAGGTGCTCCAGGCACCACACGGCGTCGACCGACAGCAGTCGCACGTTGGTGGCCCCCGCCTCGGCGAGCAACCCCAGGGTGTGGGCCACGCCGGGTCGCCAGACCTCGAGGGCGACGACGTCGTGCTCGGGCCGCTGGGCCGCCAGCGCCGCCGTCGCCTCCCCGACCCCCGAGCCGATCTCGACCACGATCGGCGCCTCGCGGCCGAACACCGAGGCCCAGTGGAAGGACGGGTCGTCCACGGCGTCGTCGGGAACGACCCAGTCGCGGTGGTGGGCGTCCCACGACTCCTGCTGCGAGGGGGTGAAGCGACTGCCGCGCCGCGCGTAGGTGAGCACCTCGCGCACCCGTCGCCCGTCCTCGGTGAACCGCTGGTGCGGCCTGGCCGGGGTCACCCGCTCCTCCATTCCCCCATTCTCGCGTGCCCCTCCTGGGTGCTCGCATGGTGGTCGTGCTTCCCGGGATCGGGCGGGGCCGACCCCATACTGGGGCGCATGACCTCTCGGAGCACGGCTCTCGGCAGCCTCGCCCTCGTCCTCCTCCTGGCCGTCGGGGCCTGCGGCGGCGACTCGGCGGAGAAGGACCCGGCGCCCGAGGGACCCGACCGCGGCTCGTTCGAGCCGATCACGCCTGCGGGGATCGCGGCCGTGGTCGAGGAGCACTTCGGCGACCGGGTCGCCTCCTACGCGGTCTTCGCCGACGAGCCCTCCGGCGAGGGCGCCGAACGGACCATCGAGGTCACCCTGAGCGACGTCGACGAGCGGGACACGTTCCTGGTCAGCGTCTACCCCGAGGGTGGCTCGCGCGGCCAGGTGGCGAAGGGCTCCTGCGACCAGGCGCAGGATCAGGCGGACCCGCAGGCGGAGGTGACCTGCTTCCCCGGACCCCAGGGAGGCAACGTGACCGTCACCCACCTCCCGTTCGGGCTCAGCGAGGGCAACACCGAGGGCAGCTACGTCGCGGCGAGCGGCAGCGGCCCCGAGGAGCGCGAGGCCGCGGCGGCGTACGAGAGCTTCACCGCCGACGTGCCGGTCAGCGACGAGGAGTTCGCCGACCTGCTCGCCGATCCCGACCTGGGCTGGGAGACCGACCCCGGGCGCAACGAGGCCGGCACGTCGCTGGACGTCGAGACCGCCCGGGGGTAGTCCTCGGCGGGAGAGGCCCGGGCCGAACCGCAGCAGCTGGGCCCCCGGGAGCGCCCCTCGTGCGGTCCACCTGCCCTAGATTGCCACCATGATCGATCGTCGCCGCCTGACCGAGCTCCGCGCCGCCGAGGAGCGCCGGTTCGTCGACCTCCATCCCCGCTCGGCGGCGCTCGCGGCCCAGGCGCACGCGTCGCTGCTCGCCGGGGTGCCGATGCCGTGGATGACCCGGTGGCCCGGCGAGTTCCCCGTGTTCGCCGCCTCGGCGACCGGGGCCCGGCTCACCGACGTCGACGGCACGGAGTACGTCGACCTGTGCCTCGGGGACACCGGCGCGATGACCGGACACGCGCTGCCCCAGGTGGTCGACGCCGTGGCCCGCCAGGCTGCGGCCGGCCTGACCACGATGCTGCCGTCCGAGGACGCCGTGTGGGTCGCCGAGGAGCTCGCTCGGCGGTTCGGCCTGCCGTCCTGGCAGCTGGCGATGTCGGCGACGGACGCGAACCGGTTCGTGCTGCGCTTCTGCCGGCACCTCACCGGCCGGCCCCGCGTCGCGGTGATGGACTGGTGCTACCACGGCACCGTCGACGAGACCCTGGCCGTGCTCGATGGTGACCGGGTGGTGCCCCGGCCCGGCGCCCTCGGTCCGCAGGTCGACGTGGCCGCCACCACCGCGGTGGTGCCGTTCAACGACCTGGAGGCACTGGACCGTCGGCTCGCGCAGGGAGACGTCGCCTGCCTGCTGATGGAGCCCGCGCTGACCAACATCGGGATCGTGCTGCCCGACGAGGGCTACCTGGCCGGAGTGCGCGAGGTGACCCGGCGCCACGACGTCCTGCTGGTCGTGGACGAGACGCACACCCTGTGCGCAGGACCGGGCGGGTGCACCCGAGCGTGGGGCCTGGAGCCGGACTTCGTGGTGGTGGGCAAGCCGATCGGCGGCGGCGTCCCGTGCGCGGCGTACGGGATGACGACCGCGATCGCGGACCGGCTCGCCGGACCCATGCTCGGCCACGAGATCGACGTGGCCGGCGTGGGCGGCACCCTGACCGCCAACGCGCTCGCGGTGGCCGCCATCCGCGCGACGCTGTCCACCTGCCTGCGCGAGGAGGACTTCGCGGTCGCCGTCCCGCTTGCCGAGCGCTTCACCGCCGGCGTCGCCGGGGTGATCGCCGAGCACGACCTGCCCTGGCACGTGCAGCGACTGGGCTGCCGGGCGGAGTACTGGTTCTGCCCGCCCCCTCACGACGGAGCAGCCGCGGCGGCCGCGGTCGACGACGACCTGGAGGGCTTCATGCACCTGTGGGCCCTGAACCGGGGCGTGCTGCTGACGCCGTTCCACAACATGGCCCTGTTCTGCCCCCACCACACCGAGGCCGACGTCGACCGGCACACCGAGGTCTTCGGCGCGGCCGTGCGCGCGCTGCTGGGCGCCTGACGACACCTCGGGCACGTGGCTGTGGTGGCAGGTTTCCCCGGGCGCCCGGGGAAACCTGTAGCGGACAGGTGATGCTTCACCCGCCCGGCGCAGGGATCACCTGTCGACGTGGCGGAGATGGCCGTACGGTCCGGTCGGTCGCAGGCGGACCCCACCACCCGCGCGCTCGCCCGCGCTCGGGTCCCGGGCCACCCCCGTCCGGGGACGCAGAACGGCCCCGGACCAGCAGGTCCGGGGCCGCCCTGAGGAGCTCAGCCAGCGAGTGGCGTCACTTGGTGATCTTGGTGACGCGGCCGGCACCGACGGTGCGGCCACCCTCACGGATCGCGAAGCGCAGCCCGTCCTCCATGGCGATCGGCTGGATCAGCTCGACCGACATGTCGGTGTTGTCACCGGGCATGACCATCTCGCGACCCTCGGGGAGGGTCACGACGCCGGTCACGTCGGTGGTGCGGAAGTAGAACTGCGGGCGGTAGTTGTTGAAGAACGGCGTGTGGCGGCCGCCCTCCTCCTTGGAGAGGATGTAGACCGAGGCCTCGAAGTTCGTGTGCGGGGTGGTGGTCCCCGGCTTGATCACGACCATGCCGCGCTCGACGTCCTCGCGCTTGGTACCGCGGAGCAGCAGACCGACGTTCTCACCGGCCTGGCCCTCGTCGAGGAGCTTGCGGAACATCTCGACACCGGTGACCGTGCTCTTCTGCGAGCCCGGGCGGATGCCGATGATCTCGACCTCCTCGTTCACCTTGACGATGCCGCGCTCGATGCGGCCGGTGATGACGGTGCCACGACCGGTGATCGTGAACACGTCCTCGACGGGCATCAGGAACGGCTTGTCGGTGTCGCGCTCGGGCTGCGGGATGTAGTTGTCGACCTCGTTCATCAGCTCGACGATCGACTCACCCCACTTCTCGTCGCCGTTGAGCGCCGGGAAGGCCGCGACCTTGACGACCGGGACGTCGTCGCCGGGGAACTCGTACTCGTTGAGGAGCTCGCGCACCTCCATCTCGACGAGCTCGATGAGCTCCTCGTCGTCGACCATGTCGCACTTGTTGAGCGCGACGACCAGGGCGGGCACGCCGACCTGGCGAGCGAGCAGCACGTGCTCACGGGTCTGCGGCATCGGACCGTCGGTGGCGGCCACGACCAGGATCGCGCCGTCCATCTGGGCGGCACCGGTGATCATGTTCTTGATGTAGTCCGCGTGGCCGGGGCAGTCGACGTGCGCGTAGTGGCGCGCCTCGGTCTGGTACTCGACGTGGGCGATGGAGATCGTGATACCGCGCTGACGCTCTTCGGGGGCCTTGTCGATCTCGTCGAACGGCGTGAAGGGGTTCAGGTCGGGGTACTTGTCGTGCAGCACCTTCGTGATCGCTGCGGTCAACGTCGTCTTGCCGTGGTCGATGTGACCAATGGTTCCGATGTTGATGTGCGGCTTGGTCCGCTCGAACTTCGCCTTAGCCACTGGGGCTCCTCCTGTTGATTGTTACTTGACTCGTATGTGTGAACTGGTGTGCTGCCGAGGCCGCCGCGCGAACTACTCGCCGCGGACCTTCTTGATGATCTCGTCGGCGACGTTCTGGGGAACCTCGGCGTACGAGTCGAACTCCATCGAGTACGACGCCTGACCAGAGGTCTTCGACCGCAAGTCACCAACGTACCCGAACATTTCCGAGAGCGGCACGAGGGCATCGACCACGCGGTCCCCCGAGCGCTCGGACATCGACTGCACCTGACCGCGGCGCGAGTTGATGTCCCCGATCACGTCGCCGAGGAAGGTCTCCGGAGTGACCACCTCGACGGCGAACATGGGCTCCAGCAGCACGGGCTTGGCGATCCGTGCGGCCTCCTTGAAGGCCTGGTTGCCGGCGATCTTGAAGGCGAGCTCGGAGGAGTCGACGTCGTGGTAGGCGCCGTCCTCGAGCGAGACCTTCACGTCGACCATGGGGTAGCCGGCGAGCACGCCGAACTCCATGGCCTCCTGGGCACCCTGGTCGACCGAGGGGATGTACTCCTTCGGCACGCGGCCACCGGTGACGTTGTTGACGAACTGGTAGCCGGCGCCGGCGCCGGTCTCCTCGTCGATGCTCGGCTCGATGCTGATCAGCACCTTGGCGAACTGGCCGGAGCCACCGGTCTGCTTCTTGTGGGTGTAGGAGTGCTTCTCCACCTTGCGGCGGATGGTCTCGCGGTAGGCGACCTGCGGCTTGCCGACGGTCGCCTCGACGCGGAACTCGCGCTTCATCCGGTCGACGAGGATCTCGAGGTGCAGCTCGCCCATGCCGGCGATGATCGTCTGCCCGGTCTCCTCGTCCGCCTTGACGGTGAACGTGGGGTCCTCGTCGGACAGGCGCTGGATCGCGGTGGAGAGCTTCTCCTGGTCGCCCTTGGTCTTGGGCTCGATGGCGACCTCGATCACCGGAGCCGGGAACGTCATCGACTCGAGGATCACCGGGTTGGCCTGGTCGCACAGGGTGTGACCGGTCTTGGTGTCCTTCAGGCCCATCACGGCCACGATCTGGCCGGCGCCGACCGACGCGATCTCCTCACGCTTGTTGGCGTGCATCTGGTAGACCTTGCCGATCCGCTCCTTGCGCCCGTTGACCGAGTTGAGCACCGAGGAGCCTGCCTCCAGCTTCCCGGAGTAGACCCGGACGTAGATCAGCTTGCCGAGGTGCGGGTCGGTGGCGATCTTGTAGGCCAGGCCCGAGAACGGCTCGTCGTCGGACGGCTGCCGCACGATCACCTCGTCCTCGTTGTTGACGGCGTGACCCTGGATGCCCTCGACGTCGAGCGGGGAGGGCAGGAACTTCACGACGGCGTCGAGCAGGGGCTGGACGCCCTTGTTCTTGAAGGCCGTGCCGCACAGGACCGGGTTGACCTTGTCGGCGAGGGTGGCGCGACGGATCGCGGCCTCCAGCTCCTCGACGGAGAACTCGCCCTCCTCGAGGAACTTCTCCATGATCGCGTCGTCGGCGTCGGAGAGGGTCTCGAGGAGCTTCTCGCGGTACTCGGCGGCCTGCTCGGCCAGCTCCGCGGGGATCTCCTCGACCTCGTAGTCCTCGCCCATCTTGGTCTCGCCGCGCCAGGTGAGCGCGCGCATGCCGACGAGGTCGACGACTCCGAGGAAGTCGGACTCGGCGCCGATGGGCAGCTGGAGGACCAGCGGCGTGGAGTTCAGCCGCTCGACCATCATGTCCACGCAGCGCCAGAAGTCGGCGCCGGTGCGGTCGAGCTTGTTCACGAAGCACATCCGCGGGACGGAGTACTTGTTGGCCTGACGCCACACGGTCATCGTCTGCGGCTCCACACCGGCGACACCGTCGAAGACGGCGACGGCCCCGTCGAGGACGCGCAGCGAGCGCTCGACCTCGGCGGTGAAGTCGACGTGACCGGGGGTGTCGATGATGTTGATCTGGTGGTCCTTCCACCAGCAGGTGGTGGCAGCGGAGGTGATGGTGATGCCCCGCTCCTGCTCCTGCTCCATCCAGTCCATCGTGGCGGCGCCCTCGTGGACCTCACCGATCTTGTAGGTGATCCCCGTGTAGAACAGGATCCGCTCGGTGGTGGTGGTCTTGCCGGCGTCGATGTGCGCCATGATGCCGATGTTGCGGACCTTGTTGAGGTCAGTGGTGATGTCGACGGCCACGGTAGGTCTTCGATCCCCTCGGGTTAGTGGTTCAGGTGGTGGTACGGCGCCCGCGGCTCGGTGTCCCGGTCAGGGGCGCCGTACTCAGGTCACCAGCGGTAGTGCGCGAAGGCCTTGTTGGACTCGGCCATCTTGTGGGTGTCCTCGCGCTTCTTCACAGCGGCACCGAGGCCGTTGGAGGCGTCGAGGATCTCGTTCATCAGGCGCTCGGACATCGTCTTCTCACGACGGGCCTGGGCGTAGCCCACGAGCCAGCGCAGCGCCAGCGTCGTGCTGCGGTTGGCCTTGACCTCGATCGGCACCTGGTAGGTCGCGCCACCGACGCGGCGGGACTTGACCTCGATGGCCGGCTTGACGTTGTCCAGCGCACGCTTGAGCGTGACGACCGGGTCGGTGCCGGTCTTCTCGCGGGTGCCTTCGAGCGCGGTGTAGACGATGCGCTGGGCGACCTGCTTCTTGCCGTCCATCAGCACCTTGGACACGAGCTGGGAGACCAGCTGGGACCCGTAGACGGGGTCCATGTCGATCGGCCGCTTGGGAGCGGGACCCTTGCGCGGCATATCAGCTCTTCTCCTTCTTCGCGCCGTAACGGCTGCGGGCCTGCTTGCGGTTCTTGACACCCTGGGTGTCCAGCGAGCCGCGGATGATCTTGTAGCGGACACCGGGGAGGTCCTTCACCCGTCCGCCGCGGACGAGCACGATCGAGTGCTCCTGGAGGTTGTGGCCCACGCCCGGGATGTACGCCGTGACCTCGACGCCGCTCGACAGGCGCACGCGGGCGACCTTGCGGAGGGCGGAGTTCGGCTTCTTCGGGGTGGTGGTGTAGACGCGCGTGCAGACGCCGCGTCGCTGGGGCGAACCCTTCAGGGCAGGCGTCTTGTTCTTCGACACCTTGTCCTGGCGGCCCTTGCGGACCAACTGCTGAATGGTGGGCACCTGGTGGTTCCCTTTCTTCTCTGCTCTCAGTACCCGGCGACCTGCCGGGCACGATGGTGAAGCGTTCGTGCATTGGTGCGGATGGAGCGCGCTGCCATGAGGGCACGCGGACAGGTCTGGATGACCCAGACACAAGGGTTGAGATTACCGGGTGGCCCGAGGCGGGTCAAAACGAGTGGCCCCGCGCACCAGCAGCTGGGCGAGGTGCACCGCCTCGCGGTCGGCGAGGTCGACGAGCTGGGTGCGGCAGGAGAAGCCGTCCGCGAGCACCACGGCGTCCGGCCCGGCAGCGCGTACGGCGGGGAGCAGGTCGTGCTCGGCCACGGCCACCGACACCTCGTAGTGCCCCTGCTCGACCCCGAAGTTGCCCGCCAGCCCGCAGCACCCGCCCACGCGCGTCACCGTCGCCCCGGTCTGCGCGAGTAACGCCGCGTCGGTCTCCCAGCCGAGCACCGCGTGGTGGTGGCAGTGCGGCTGGGCGACGACCTCGACACCGGTGAGGTCCGGCGGCGTCCAGCTGCCGTCCGCGACGCGGTCGGCCAGGAACTCTGCGAGCGTGCGGACACCCGTGCTCACCTCGCTCACCCGCGGGTCGTCGACGAGCTGGGCGGCGTCCTCGCGCAGCGCGGCGAGACAGCTCGGCTCCAGCCCGACCACGGGAACGCCGGAGGCGACGTACCCGTGGAGGGTCGCGACCGCACGGCCGACGATGCGGCGCGCTGCGGTGAGCTGCCCGGTGGTGATCCAGGTCAGGCCGCAGCACGCGGGTTCGGGGATCACCTCCGCTCGCAGCCCCATCGACGCCAGCAGCTCGATCGCCGCCCGGCCGGTGTCCGCGGCGAACCGGTCGGTGAACGAGTCCGCCCACAGCCACACGTCCGGCCGGACGTCATACGAGCTGGTCGCCGGAGCGACCAGGTCGTATGACGTCCCGGGGTTGCGGCGGCCGGGTTTGCGGCGGCGGCCACGCCCGGTGCGCAGCGGCTCCGCGGAGAAGCGCGGCAGCTGGCGACGCTGGTCGACGCCGGCCGCGGCCTTGGCGATCCGGCCCACCAGCGTGCTGCGGAGCAGGGCGTTGGCCAGACCGGGAGGCGTCATCCGGGCCCACCGGGGCAGCTGGCCCAGGGCGTAGTGCGAGCGCGGCCGCAGCCGGCGGCGGTACTGCTGGGAGAGCGCCTCGGACTTGTAGGTGGCCATGTCCACGCCGGTCGGGCAGTCGCGGGCGCAGCCCTTGCAGGACAGGCAGAGGTCGAGCGCCTGGTGCACCGCCGGGTCGTCGAAGCCGAGGGTGCCGTTGACCACGTCCTGCAGCACGTGCGCCCGGCCCCGGGTGGAGTCCTTCTCCGCACGCGTGGCGAGGTACGACGGGCACATCACGCCGCCGGACCCGGTGTTGTCGGCGATGCACTTGCCCACGCCGGTGCACCGGTGCACGGCTCCGGAGAACGAGCCCGCGTCGTGGGCCAGCCGCAGCGTCGTCCGCACCTGCCGCTGGGGAGCAGCCAGCCGCAGGTCGGCGTCGAAGGGAGCCGGGTCGACCAGCACCCCGGGGTTGAGCAGGTCGTCGGGGTCCAGGATCCGCTTGGCCTGCTCCATCAGGGCCAGCGCCTGCGGGGAGTACATCCGCGGCAGCAGCTCGGAGCGGGCCCGGCCGTCGCCGTGCTCCCCCGACATCGAGCCGCCGTAGGAGGCCACCAGGTCGGCGGCGTCCTCGACGAAGCCGCGGAACCGTGCCCGGCCTCCGGGGTCCTCGAGCTCGAAGTCGATCCGCACGTGCACGCACCCGTCGCCGAAGTGCCCGTACGGGACCCCGTCGAGGGAGCGGTCCCGCAGCAGGGCGTCGAAGTCGCGCAGGTAGGCCCCGAGGTGCTGCGGCGGTACGGCGGCGTCCTCCCAGCCGGCCTGCGCCGGGCGGCTCAGCGAGCGGGCGGCGAGACCGGCACCGTCCTCGCGGATCCGCCACAGCGCGAGCTGCTCGAGGGTGTCGGTGACGATCCGGTGCGGGACCCCGGCAGTGGCCGCGACCGCGCGGGCGCGCGCCTCGGCCTCCTCCGCGTCCGCGCCGGTCACCTCGGCGAAGAGCCAGCCAGTGCCCGCCGGCAGCTCCGGGTGCCCCGGGACCATGCCGGCGATGCGCTGGTCGAGTCCCTCGCAGGCCACCAGCGGATGCTCGAGCAGCGCCGGTACGGCGTCCGCGGCCTCGGCCATGCCGGCGTACCCCAGCACCGCGAGTGCCCGGGCCGGGGCGTCCTCGACCAGCCGGACGGTGGCGTCGAGCACCAGCCCGAGCGTGCCCTCGGTGCCGGCGAGGAAGCGGTCGAGGCGCCGACCCTGCTCCGGCAGGAGGTGCTCGAAGGAGTAGCCGGACACCTGCCGGCCGAAGCGGCCGAACTCGGTGCGCACGGTGCCGAGGTGCTGGTCGACCAGGGCGTGCAGGGCCGCCTCGGCCGGCGTGGCCGGCGCGCCCGCCCCCGTGTCGACCACGGACCCGTCGGCCAGCAGCACGGTGAGCGACTCGATGTTGTCCACGGTGCGTCCGTAGCCCAGGGCCCGGGAGCCGCAGGCGTTGTTGCCGATCATCCCGCCGACCGTGCAGCGGGTGTGCGTCGAGGGGTCCGGACCGAACCTGAGCCCGAGGGGCCGGGCCCGGCCCTGCAGCCGGGCGTGCACCACACCCGGCTGGACCAGGGCGGTCCGCGCGTCCCGGTCGATCGCGAGCACCTGGTCCAGGTGGCGACTGGTGTCGACCACGATCCCCGGGCCGATGGCGTTGCCCGCGATCGAGGTGCCGGCGCCGCGCATGGTGATCGGCGTACCGGTCTCGCGGGCGGCGGCCAGCGTGGCGGCGATCTCGGCGGTGTCGCGCGGGCGCACCACGACGCGGGGGGCGATCCGGTAGAGACCGGCGTCGCTGGCGTACAGCGAGCGCGCGAGCGCGCTGTCGTCGACGTCGGTGAGGCCGTGCCGCGCCAGCGTGGCGGTCAGGTCGTCGACCGGGACCGGGCTCACCACAGCTCGAGGGACCGGGTGAGGATCTGCGCGGCCGCGTCCTCGGTGACCTCCCGGGGCGCGGTGGCGAGCAGACGCTGCTGCTTCATCGTCCCCTCGACCAGGTCGTCGACGTCGTCCTCGCCGTAGCCCACCGCACCGAGCCCGTTGGGGATGGCGATGTCGCGCATCAGCGCGCTCAGCACCGCCGGCAGGGCGTCCGGACCCTCGTGGCCGTGGTCGGGGGCCAGCAGGTCCGCCGCCCGCAGGTGCCGTTCGGGAGCGGCCTCGAAGGTCCACCGGAACGCCTCGGGCGCGGTGAGCGAGACGGCCATGCCGTGCGGGACCAGGGGCTCGTCGTCGGGGTAGCCGTCGGGGTGGAAGTCCCGCACCCGTCCGGCGATCGGGTAGGCGTTGGCGTGCGGGATGTGCACGCCGGCGTTGCCGAAGCCCAGACCGGCGAACGTCGCCGCCAGGGCCATCTCGTGCCGCGCCTCGGCGTCCTCGCCGTGCCGGACCGCGCGACGGAAGGAGCCGGCGAGCAGTGCCATCGCCCGCTCCGACCACATGTCAGAGATCGGGTTGGCACCGCAGTACGGCACCCGCTGCTCGGGCTGCTTGCGGTCGTAGGCGGTGAACGGTCGCGCGGTGTAGCTCTCCAGGGCGTGGCACAAGATGTCCATGCCGGCGGCCGCCGTCACCCCGGCCGGCTGGGTCAGCGTGAGGGCTGGGTCGACCACCGCCAGTGTGGGCCGCAGCCGGGCGTGGCTGATCCCGGTCTTGACCTGCTGGGCCAGGACGTCGAGCACGCAGATCGTGGTCGACTCCGCGCCGGTGCCGGTCGTCGTGGGGACGGCCACGAGCGGCTTGAGCGTCTTCTCGGGGTCGCGCCCCTTCCCCACGGGGGCGTTGACGTAGTCCATCAGCTCGCCCGGGTTGGTGGTGAGCAGGTTGACCGCCTTGGCGGTGTCGATGGCCGAGCCGCCGCCGACGGCGACGAAGGCGTCCCACGGTCCGGTGTCGCGCGCGTGCGCGATCGCCGACTCGAGGCTGGCGTCGGTCGGCTCGACCCGCGCACCGTCGTACACCGCGGCCTCGATGCCGTAGCGGCCCATCTGGTCGGCCACCCGCTGCGGGTGCCCGGTCGCGGCGACCCCGGGGTCGGTGATCACCAGCACCCGGCGCACGTCGTACTGGGAGAGGTCGTAGCCGATCTCGTCGGAGGCACCCTCGCCGAACTTCAGTCCCGGTGCGCCGTAGGTGAACACCGACTCGCTGGCCGACTCGCTCGCATGGGGTCCGCTCATGCGGGCCAATCTAACGAGGCGGTCACATCCGCAGCGCCGCGGTGACCAACGTGGACACCGGCACCACGCCGGACTCGACGTCGGCCAACGGCACCCAGGCGACCGCGTCTGTGGTCCCGTCGGGGTCCTGCGGTCGCGGCCCGCCCCCGTCATCGTGTGCGGGGTCGTCGGTGACGGTGGCGGCGAAGACCAGGTGGACGCCGTGGAAGTCCTCCTCCCGGCCGTGCGGTGCGGTGCCGGTGAAGTGCTCGTCGTGCACGCCGAGCAGGTCACCGACCACCGCCACCAGACCGGTCTCCTCGGCGACCTCGCGGACCACCGCCGACCGGGGCGTCTCCCCGTGCGCCACGCCTCCCCCGGGCAGCGACCAGGTGCCGGGGCGGGGCCCCCGTGCGGAGTGGCGGGTGAGCAGGAGCGCGTCGGGCCGCCGCACCAGCGCGTACGCCGCCAGCCGCTGACGGACCGCGGTGGTGTGCACGGCCAGGGCCTCGCGGACCATCGGGACCGTGGGCACGGCACCGGAGAGCACGTCGGCCACCGGCTGCCACCGGGCGTCCACGGTGCTCCCGTCGACCTCGACCACCCGGGGCTGCGGGGCGTCGGCGGGGACCCAGGCGTCGTACACGATCCGCACGGAGTGCATCTCACGCGGGTCCTCGTCCGCGAGACCGCCGACGACCCGGTGTGCGGAGCCCACCCACAGCGGCTGCCCGAGCGTGGCGTGCAGGCCGGTCTCCTCGTGGATCTCGCGGACCACGGCGTCGCCCGGGTGCTCGCCGAAGTCGAGGCCACCACCGGGCAGCGTCCACAGCTCGGCCGCGGAGATCGCGGGCGCCAGCCGGGTCAGCAGCACCTCGCCACCGCGGACGATGACGGCGTACGCCGCCACCCGCTGGCGACGCGGAAGCTCCGGGTCCCGCCCGGGCGTGGTCTCGGACATGGCAGGGAGTCTAGGGATGGGCCGGACCGGTAGTTTGAGGTCCGTGCCCGACGTGGACGACGCCGCGGCGACCAGGCCCACGGCCCGGAAGCCCCGTGACCCGTGGTTCGACAACGCGAAGATGGCGCTGGTCACGCTGGTGGTGGTCGGGCACTCCTGGACGCTGCTGCCGCTGGACTTCGGCGGCGGCGGCCCGAGCACCGCGGGCCAGGTCGACACGTGGTTCTACACCTTCTTGTACTCCTGGCACATCCCGGCGTTCGTGATCGTCACCGGCTACCTGTCGAAGTCGTTCGTCTACTCCCGCGCCCGGTTGTGGGCGCTGGTGACGAAGGTGGCGGTTCCCTACGTCATCTTCGAGGGGCTGTTCGCGGCGTACCGCCACTACGTCGGCGGCGTCGACTTCGAGCGGCTGTGGGCCAACCCGCACTGGCCGATGTGGTATCTCGCGGCGCTGTTCTTCTGGCGCCTGCTCACACCGGTCTTCAAGGACCTGCCGGGCAAGGTGGTCGTCGCCGTCGGGATCAGCCTGCTGGCCGGTCTCTTCGCCAGCGACATCTTCGACAACGCGCGCATCTTCGGGCTGCTGCCGTTCTTCGTGCTGGGCCTGAAGATGCACGAGGGCCACTGGAACCTGCTGCGCACCCGACGCGCCCGCTGGTACGGCGCCGTCCTGCTGCTCCTCCTGTTCGTCCTGGCCCGCTTCTCCATGGACTGGTTCTCCACGGAGTGGCTCTACTACCGCTCCCGCTACGACGCGCTCGACCCCGACAACGTGCGTGCGATGACGATCCGGATGTCCCTGCTGCTCACCGGTCTGGTCGGCTCGTTCGCGTTCTTTGCCGTGGTGCCGCGGGCGAAGGGGTGGTTCAGCGCCCTGGGCTCCGCGACGCTGGTGGTGTACCTGTTCCACGGGTTCTTCGTGCTGAGTGCCGAGTTCGCCGGGTTCGAGGGGTGGGCCGCCGACCACTGGCCGCTGTCGTGGTTGCTGGTCACCCCCGCGGCGGTCGGGGTCGCGCTCCTGCTCGCGTGGCCGCCGGTCGCGAGACGGCTCGACGTCGCCGTCGACCCGGCGGGCGCGATCAGCCGTCGGCGTACGCGTCGAGGTCGGGTCCCCACGTCGGGGTGACGGCGTTGAACGGCACCACGTCGAGCTCCCGGGCGCGGTGCCGTCCCGGCGCCTGCCCGCCGAGGTGGGCGGGGTACCACGGTGCGGACTCCCCCGGCAGGGGGCGGTGGTGCGGCTGCACCTGGAGCCGTTCGAGCAGCACGGTGAGCGTGTGCCCGAGCGTGCGGGTCGCGTCGACCACGTCGGCGTCGCGGTCGAGGTGCAGGGGTGCACCGAAGGCGAGGTCGACGCGCCGGTGGCGGGTCAGGTCGGCCGGTCGGGCGGGGTCGCCCACGGAGGCGATCCGCTGCGAGCCCCAGATGGCCACGGGCACCAGCGGCGCGCCCGTCTCCCGGGCCAGGGCCGCCACCCCCGGCATCAGCGACCGCACCGTGTGGGAGTAGCTGATCCCGGCCTCGGGGAAGCCGCACACCGCCTCACCCGCCTCGAGCTCGCGGCGCGCGCGCAGGTAGGTGTACGCCGGCGTCCGCCGGTCGACCGGGATGTGCCGCATCCGGTCCATGAACCAGCCGACACCCGGCGCGTCCCACACGTCGTGCCGGGTCAGGAACCGCACGTAGCGACCGGCCGTCACCGCGGCGCGCTCGACCAGCACGAAGTCGGGGTAGCCGACGTGGGTCGCGGCGAGCACGACCGGACCCGAGCGGGGCAGGTGCTCCAGCCCGGTCCAGCGCACGTCCACCGCCAGCGCCCGGAGCGCGGTCCGCCCCACCGCGTTGACGAACCGGTAGACCCCATCCACGTCGGACAACCTAGTGGTCACGCCGAGCGGGCACTGCGCGCACGCCGTACGTCGCCGAGCGGGCACTGCGCGCACGCCGTACGTCGCCGAGCGGGCACTGCATGCTCAGCTGAAGGGCGCCCGCTCGTCGAGCGCCACCGAACGGCGCCCGGCCCAGCGCCAGACGCGAGCCGCCCGGTCGCGGTCCTCGTCGGTGACCAGGTTGCCCATCCAGCGCAGGGCGAGCGTCATCAGCCAGTCGCTGCGCATCCCGGCCGGACCCAGCGTCGGCAGCAGGCGCGGCACGGTGACCAGGCCCGCCAGCCGGCGGGCGATGGAGAACGACTCGCCGTAGTGCGCGTGCAGCAGCGCCGGCCACGCCCGGGCGAGGTCCTCCCCCTGCGCCAGCAGGTCGGCGACGAGCCGTCCGCCCTCGAGGCCGTAGTCGATCCCCTCGCCGTTGAGCGGGTTCACGCACGCCGCGGCGTCGCCGACGAGGGCCCAGTTGGGTCCGGCCACGCCGGAGACGGCACCGCCCATGGGCAGCAGCGCCGACGTCGGGGCGCGCAGCTCGCCGGAGAGGCCGAACTCCTCGCGGCGCTCGTCGGCGTAGAACGACATCAGCGGGCGGAGCGCCACCCCTGCTGGGCGCTTGTCCGTGGCCAGGGTGCCGACGCCGATGTTCACCTGGCCGTCGCCCAGCGGGAAGATCCAGCCGTAGCCGGAGAGGATCTCGCCGCTCTCGCCGCGCAGCTCGAGGTGGCTGCTGATCCAGGGGTCGTCGGAGCGGGCCGAGTCGACGTACGAGCGGGCGGCGACGCCGTAGACGGTGTCGCGGTGCCAGGTGCGCCCGAGCTTCCTGCCCAGCGGGGAGCGCACGCCGTCGGCGACGACCAGCCGCTCGCAGGCGATCTCGACACGCTCCCCGTCGCGGTCGAAGACGACCCCGGCGACCCGGTCGCCGGCCATCCGGACGTCCACGGCGCGGGCGCCGTCCATGCCCTCCGCGCCGGCCTTGAGCGCGGTGGTGCGCAGGTGGTCGTCGAGCTCGGTGCGCGCAACCGCGGAGCCGTACGCCGGCAGCGTGCCGCCCGGCCACGGCAGGATCAGTGTCTTGCCGAACCCGTGGGCCCGCAGCCCGTGGTTGACGGTGTGCGCCCGGATCCAGTCGCCGAGGCCCAGCCGCTCGAGCTCACCGATCGCCCGCGGGGTGAGCCCGTCGCCGCAGGTCTTGTCACGTGGGAAGACCGCCGCGTCGGCGAGCACCACGTCGAGCCCGGCGCGGGCCGCCCAGGCAGCCGCGGCGGAACCGGCCGGTCCGGCCCCGACGACCAGGACGTCGGTGCGCAGAGGAGCCGTGGGCGCGTCGGTGCCGGTCACCCGCACAGTGTCTCAACCCGCTGCAAGGTTTCCCCGGGCGCCCGGGTACTCCTGCCCCGGGCAGGTGTTGCTTCACCCGCCCGGTGCAGGTTTCCCCGGGCGCCCGGGGAAACCTGCATCGCTCACAGCAGCCCCGCGGCGCGGAACGCGCGGTCGTAGATCGCGCGGACGAGCGGCTCCTTGCGGCGGTTGTAGTCCATCACGTGCTCCCCCGACAGGTTGGCCTCGCGGGCCGCGTCCCGCTTGAGGCTGCCGTAGGCGAGCACGTCCTCGGGGTGCGCGAGCAGCCAGTCACGGAAGAGCCGGTGCCGGACCGGCTCGGGGCAGTCCGGGGAGAAGACGTGCAGGTTGCAGCGGGGCTCCTCGTGGGTCAGGCACCGGTGCTCGTGCCACCACGGTTCCCGGATCACCAGCTCGAAGCCGGCGGCCTCCAGGGGCGGCACCCACGCCGCCTCGTCGGCGGAGTCCGCGACGGTCAGGTCGACGTCGATGACCGGCTTGGCGGCCAGGCCCGCCACAGCGGTCGACCCGACGTGCTCGACGGCCAGCGCTGCCGACCCCAGCGCGGCGCGGATCCGGGCAGCCAGCACGGCGAACTGCGCGGCCCACGCGGGGTCGTGGTCGACGACCTCGATGCCCGTCCGAGGCCGTTTCCCCGGCAGCCAGGCCGACGCCCCGTCGGGGGCGGCGTCGTCGTGGTGGTGGGTGATCTCCTCCGGCCGCAGCACGTGGACACGGTAGCGACTCCCGGGACGCGGAGACGGCCCCCGGCGCAGTGCCGGGGGCCGTCTCTCGCGGTCGTGCG
>CAWFHA010000009.1:0-180552 GCA_963815595.1 uncultured Actinomycetota bacterium
CCAGGAGATCGGTGGCCGATCGAGAGCGAATTCGCCCGAGTCGTTCGCGTGACTGCTTCTCCAGTGTGACCAAGTCCGTCGCAAACTGCGACGCATCTTGAACCGCGCGCCCCGTCGCCGACAGGAAGAGTTCTACCCACTCCAGTTGCCCTGAAAGGGCGTGCCCATCGGAACGAGTGCCGTCGAGAGATTTGATGTAGGTGTCGGCTTGCGTGGCTAGCACTAGCGAAATGGGTGGCACAACCCGCGTCGCGACGCGACGCCGCCGCAAGACGAGTTGTATCAGTGCCCGCCCGGCGCGACCGTTTCCGTCGGCGAAGGGGTGGATGGTCTCGAACCGAGAGTGAGCGAGAGCCGCCTGGAGAAGCGCTGGGTGGTCATCTCCGGAGATGTAAGCGACGAGGTCCTCCAACAGTTCGATCACATAGTCCTCTGGCAGTGGCACAAATGCTGCGCCACATGGATTTAGACCCCCTATCCAGTTCTGCTCAGTCCGCACGATTCCGGCCCAAGGTTCATCCCTTGTGCCGGTCAGCAGGGCTGCATGTAGCTTCTTTATGTCGGCGACGGTGACCGATCTTTCGGTATCGGATGCAAGACTCAGCGCCTCGTCCAGCGCACGGATGTTTCCTAGTACGGAGCGCGCGGTCTCATCGGTGACAGGTAATCCTTCGCGTTCGGTCGCTTCACTGCGCGCCAAACGACGCACGTTGAGAACCAGACCCTCGATGTTTGATGAGGCGACCGCCTCGGCGCGCAACAGAAACCTTGCGAGGGGCTCTAGGTTGGCGAGGCCTGGGTGAGCATCGTTGAGGTGCCGCACCTGTTGCTCGACGTCAACGAGATCAGCGGCGACCGACGCTGAGAGTTCGATGCTTGCGCCGACTAATCGGTCAGGAACGTACGCTTGGTACCTGCATGACGTCCGCTCAGCGCGAGTTGACCCAGACGGGTTCCCCGGCCATTGCCGCTGTACGTAACGCCCCATGCGTCGCTCCCTTGTTGTAGGTTATCACAAAACCTACAACACGCATGGGGCGTGTTGCAGGTTGCACCGCCGCGTCAGTCATGTCTCGATGGACCAGCTCAGAGACCTGCCGCGTCCTAGTGGGTGGAATGACACGCCAGCAACCCTGTGGGCTCGTCGATGAGCACCGCCTCGGCGTCCGCGGGCGTCGCGACGAGTCTGACCACGAGATCGTCCATCAGGAGCATCGCCGCCGTGGTCACCGCGGTCAGCAACGAAGTGGGCGCGGGCGACAACGATGACCGTCGCCTGCTCCAGTCCTCCGTGAGCACACCTCATGCCCTCAGGTCGTGCGCCCTGGGTCCGCACTGCACGCTCTCAACGACGTTCGAGGGGATTGGTGCGCATGCGGTCCGCGATCCCGCTGCCGACCGCTTCGGCCGCCGCAGACGTCGGCTTGCGGATCGCCTGGTCCCGGAAGCACTGGACGAACTCCTGCTCCAGGCCTAGCCGGGGGAAGCGGTCCAGGACCAGCTCTCGGAAGTCCAGCGGCCAGTCCTCGACGTCCCGGCCCGAGATGTCACAGGACGTGGCCCGCCACAGCAGGTGGGCCTCCGCGTCCTCGTCGACCGGCGGCAGGTCCTGCATGTGCCGGGACATGATCGTCGCGGAGCGGGTTCGCGACTCTCGCGGCCACCCACCCGCGGCACCCAGGACCCAGACGACGTGGCCGGCCACGTCCTCGAAGGGGAGCGAGTGGTTGTCGAACTCCGGCACGAGGCCGATGTCGTGCAGGACCGCGGAGACGAACAGCAGCTCCTCGTCGTACCTGATCTCGTGCATGTCGCCGAACGAGGACGCCCAGAGGTAGGAACGCAGGCAGTGGTTCAGCAGCGCGGCGGAGTGGTAGCGGCTGGCGACCTCGTGGGCGGCAGCGGCGAGCGACGACTCCGGGAGCATCAACCGGGGGTGTGACACAGGGAACTCCTTCGAAGCGGGGCTCAGCGGCGGTCCCGCGCGGCGAGGAGCTCCCGCGCGAGAGGTTCGAGAGCAGTCATCAGCTCGTCCTGCTCAGCCGTCGTCAGGACCTCGAACGGCACCCGGGCGAGGTCGTCGGTCACCTCCTCGACACGATCCTTCGCCCGCCGGCCGGCCGGGGTCAACGTCGCCTCGTCCCGGACGAGTCCCCGAGCCTTCATGGCCTCGATGACGCCGCTCAGCTGTGCGGAGGGGAGGTGATGGAGCCGACCGAAGGCCGGCGCGGGAACCCCCAGGTCCAGGGCGGAGAGCACGTGCGCCTCGAGGCCTCCGATGCCCTCTGCCAGGAGAGCCGCGATGTGCCCGTCGCCGCGGTGCTCGCGCAACAGCGAGGCGGCGTGGAAGAGGCGGACCACCGGGTCCTCCGGCAGCGGGAGCGCCCGCAGCGCGGCATACATGGGGCGACCATCGAGGGGGGCGCTGGTCGCTGCCCCGGTGAGCAGCTCGAGAGCTCGCGTGAAGGCGGGGGTGTCGACGAGGTCGCCGAGGATCCTGCGCAGCGCCTTGGCGCTGCCGTACCGCCGGGCCGCGATGGCCGCGTCCGGTGTTGTCGTGCTCCAGATCTTCGGGATGTGCCGAGCCACCTCGCCGGGGGCGAAGCTGTAGAAGAGCGCGTGCACGACCTCGCTGGGCACCGAGCTACCGAGTGGGGCCGCCCGGCCGGCGAAGTAGGTGTCCCAGTAGTCGGTGAACCCCAGGGCGAACATCGCCTCGTTCGGTTCGTCGGCGGTGTAGGGGATGAGCCCTATGGGTTCGACGAGCTCGAACATCCTCCGGGCCAGTCGCTCGGTGGCGCTCAACGCCGGTCGCCCGCGTTCCGCGCTCACGCGATCACCTGACCCATCGTGGGCTCCTCACTGTTCGGCGAAGTGTTTCTCCTATCGACCGGCGGCGGGGACCGAAGTCATCGCCCTGTCACCCCCGCGACGACGTCGACCCATCCCGTGCAAGCGAAGGGCGATGGAGCCGCCCGTCGGGTTGGATCGACGCCCGCGCCCGCCCAGGGGGTGTTCCACCGGGCCTTACCGATGCCTACAGTGGATCGAACGTCTCGGAACCAGCCGCGGGTACCCCGCGCTTTCCGACAGGAGTTCGCCATGTCGCAAGCGACCGAGAGCCCGATCTCGAGCCTCCGGAGCCGCATCCGCGGTGACGTCGTGGAGGCCACCGACGGCGAGTACGACGAGCGCCGCCGGGTCTGGAACGGAAACATCGACCGCCGCCCCTTGGCGGTCGCACGCTGCGTCGACGAGGCCGACGTCGCGGAAGCTGTTCGATTCGCCACGGACCAACGGCTCGAGGTCGCCGTGCGCGGCGGGGCCCACAGCATGTCGGGGGCCTCGGTGGTCGACGACGGCATCGTCATAGACCTCAGCCAGATGAACGAGGTCCGCGTCGACCCCGGGGCCCGTCGCGCCAGGGTTGCCGGAGGTGCGCTGCTCAGCGACGTCGACGCCGCCACGCAGGCCCACGGCCTCGCTGTTCCCGCCGGACTCGTGAGCCACACGGGCGTAGGCGGTCTGACTCTGGGGGGCGGCATGGGCTGGCTGACCCGCATGGGAGGACTCACCATCGACAACCTCCTGTCTGCTCGGGTGGTGACGGCCGACGGTGAGACCCGGGTGGCGTCCCCCTCCGAGAACACGGACCTCTTCTGGGCGATCCGCGGAGGAGGCGGCAACTTCGGCGTGGTCACGGAGTTCGAGTTCGCCCTGCACGAGGTGGGGCCGACGGTGCACTTCGGCATGCGCTTCTGGTCACTCGACCAAGGTGCTGCGGCGCTCCGCCATGCTCGCGACGTCATCAGCACGCTTCCCGACGACGTCAACGTGTTGATCGGTGGACTCAATGCCCCGCCTGCGCCGTTCGTCCCGGAGCAGCACCAGCTGCAGCCGGGCTTCGCGGCCATCGTCGTCGGCTTCGGATCCACTGAGAGCCACGCCGAGGTTCTCGACGCGTTGGGCGGCGTCCCCGGCCTCTTCGACTTCGCCTCCCCCATGCCCTACGTCGAGCTGCAGAAGATGCTCGACGAGGCGAACGCCTGGGGCTTCCACTGCTATGACAAGGGTTGCTACGTCGAGACGCTGTCCGACGACGTCATCGACATCGTCACCGAGCACCTTCCGAACAAGACGTCCCCGTTGTCGCTCGTCCTGTTCTACCGCCTCGATGGGGTCTACTCCCGGGTCGAGGAGGACGCAACGGCGTTCAGCGGTGGGCGTTCTCCCCGTTACGCCGTCTTCATGATCGGGGTGTGCCCGGCCCCCGAGATGCTCGCTCCGGAGCGTGCTTGGGTCCGCTCGATGGCCGACGCGCTCCGTCCCGTCTCCGTCGACGACGGGGTCTACGTCAACGGGATGACCGACTTCGACGCCGCCAGTCCGGTCCAAGCGGCGTACGGGCGGGAGAAGTACGACCGACTGGTCGCCATCAAGACCAAGTACGACCCGCACAACGTCTTCCACCGGAACGCCAACATCGTGCCCACCCAGCACTGACGCCGACCGAGGATCGAGGAGCGCCCGCCGACCGCTGTCACCGGCGAGGGCATCGTCAACCGCGACGCCGGGATGCGCCTGCCATGGAGCCGCCTGTCGGAATCGAACCGACGACCTTCTCATTACGAGTGAGACGCTCTACCGACTGAGCTAAGGCGGCGCAGTGCCCGACCGTCCAGCCGGGCACGCCGGACGAGTATAGGGGCGCGGGGGGACCGCCCTCCAAACCGGGAGGCCCGTCAGCAGGTGAGCCCGTCCTGGGGCACCACGCCGCCGACCAGGTAGCGCTCGACGGCCCGGTCGATGCACTCGTTGCCCTGCTGGAAACCGGTGTGGCCGTCGCCGTCGCGGGTGAGCAGCCGGCCCGACTCGAGCTGGGACGCCAGCGCCTGCGACCACTCGAGGGGCGTCGCGGGGTCGCGGGTGGTGCCGATCACCACGATCGGCGGTGCTCCCTCCGCGGTGATCGGCGCCGGGGTGCGGGTGCTCTTCACCGGCCACGAGTCGCACCGGGAGAGGTCGTAGACGAAGGCGCGACCGAAGGCGGGCGACGCTTGCTCGAACTCCTCGATCCGCGTCGGGACCTCCTCGACCGGCACGCTGTCGGCGTAGTCGAGACAGCTGACTGCGTTGAACGCGGCCACCGAGTTGTCCTGGTAGCCGTCGGGACCACGTGATGCGTACTGGTCGGCCAGCGCGAGGAGCTGGTCGCCGCGGCCGTTCTCGATGGCCTGGGTCAACGCGGAGGTGAGCAGCGGCCAGTAGGACTTCAGGTAGAGCGGCAGGATGATGCCGTAGCGCGCCCACCCCTCGGTCAGCTCCCGCCCCGAGGACGTCGGCAGCGGCTGGGCGTCGAGCTCGTCGAGCAGCTCGCGGATGCGCTTGCCCGCCTCCGGCACGGTGTCGCCGAGGACGCAGTCGCCCTTCTCGATGCAGGAGCGCAGGTAGGCCTCGAACGCGGTCTGGAACCCGCGGGTCTGGCCCAGGTTGACGCCCTCGCTGGTCAGGGTCGGGTCGAGGGCGCCGTCGAGCACCATCCGGCGCACGTTCTCGGGGAACAGCTCGGCGTAGGTGGCTCCGAGCAGGGTGCCGTACGACGCCCCGAGGTAGTCAAGCTGCGGCTCGCCGAGCGCGTTGCGGAGGATGTCGATGTCGCGGACGGCCTCCTCGGTGCTCATGTGCCGCGCCAGGTCCCCGCTGTTCGTCAGGCAGGACTCGCCGTACTCGCGGTTGGTCTCGTCGAACTCCTGCGCCTCCGCCGGGGTGTCCGGGTCGGGATCGGCCGCCAGGAAGTCGTCGGTGCCGGCGGTGTCGGCGCACTCCAGCGGCGTGCTCCTCCCGACGCCGCGTGGGTCGAAGCCGACGATGTCGAAGTAGCGGGTCAGCTCGTCGCCGAAGGTGAAGGCACCCGAGGCGGCGTAGTTGATACCAGAGGCACCGGGGCCACCGGGGTTGACCACCAGCTGGCCGACCCGCTGCGACCGTCGTGCGGCCGGGGAGCGAAGCACCGCGATCTCGATGATCCGGCCCTCCGGCTCGTCGTAGTCGAGGGGCACCTCGAGCTCGGTGCACTGGTTGGAGCCGCAGCCACGCCAGTCGAGGTCCTGCTCGTAGAAGCGTGCGAGCTCGGCCGGGTACTCCGGCGCCTCGACGGCTGCGCTGGGCTCCGGTGGCGCCGCGTTCGGGTTGCCGCCGTCGCCGTTCCCCAGGAAGGTCAGGGCGGCCCATGCAGCGATGCCGGCGCCGGCGAGCCCGACCACCAGCGCCAGGGTGACCGCGACCACGATCGTGGTCGTGCTCCGCCGAGGGCGTGCGGGGTACGCCGGCGGGAGGGGGGAAGACATGGGCACAGGGTAGAAGGACGAGCGTGACGGCCGTGGCCGATCGGTCAGTCCCGTGGCACCTGGAGGGCCACCATCATCGACTCCAGCGCCAGCAGCGGCGGCACGTTGAACTCCAGCATCTGCTCCCTCGCCTCGAAGACCGCTGTGATCCGGCGCAGGGTCTGCTCGGGGCTGGCCGCATGGGCCAGCGCGACCACGTCGCCGCGGACCTCCTCGTTGACCAGGTCGACCCGGGCGCCGAGCTGGAGGGTCAGCACGTCGCGGTAGACCGAGACGAGGTCCATCAGCCCGCGGTCGACCACGTCGAGGTGGCGCCGCTTGGCGCGGGTCTTCTGCGACTTCTCCAGGTCGCGCAGTGCGGGCGCGTACTCGCGCGGACGGCGCCCCCGCTCCACCACGCCGTAGGCACGGTCCAGCTCGGCCTTCTCCCGCTGGTCGTGCTCGCTGGTGATCGCGTCGGCCTCCTCCTTGGCCAGGTCGTGCAGGTCCGCGGCCGCCGCCAGGCACGCGCCGAGCGAGGAGAGCCGGCCCGGGATCCCCACCACCTCGCGCCGGCGCCGGCGGGTCCCCTCGTCGCGGGCCAGGGCGCGCGCCCGGCCGATGTGGCCCTGGCTGGCGCGTGCGGCGTACGCCGCGGCCTCGACACCGAGCCCCTCGGCCCGGACCAGGAAGTCGGTGACGTCCTCCACGGACGGGGTCGCCAGCACGACCAGGCGGGTGCGCGACCGGATCGTCGGCAGCACGTCCTCCACGGTCGGCGCACACAACAGCCACACGGTGCGGTCGGTGGGCTCCTCGATCGCCTTGAGCAGCGCGTTGGCCGCCTGGTCGGTGAGCCGGTCGGCGTCCTCGACGACCAGCACCTGCCAGCGGCGCCCGACAGGGGCCAGCGCCGCCACCCGCACCAGCTCGCGGACCTCGTCGACGCCGATGGAGAGCTTCTCGGTGCGGGTCACGCGGACGTCGGGGTGGGACCCGACCGCGACCTCGTGGCAGGAGTGGCACTGGCCGCAGCCGCCCTGCTCGCACTGCAGCGCGGCGGCGAACGCGATCGCGGTGTTGGACCGGCCCGAGCCCGGCGGGCCGGTGAACAGCCAGGCGTGGGTCATCTCGCCGGCGGCCGCGCGCTGGAGCCGCTCCACGACCGGAGCCTGCCCGACCAGGTCGTCCCAGACGGTGCCGCCGCCCTGGCGCACCGCGGTCACGCCGGGACCTCGGGGAGCACCGGCCGCAGCCGGGCGTGGACCTCGTCCGCGATCTGCTCAACCCCGGCCCGGGCGTCGAGCACGACGTAGTGGTCGGGGTCCTCGGCGGCCAGACGGAGGAACTCGACGCGCACCCGCTGGTGGAAGGCGACCGACTCGCCCTCGATCCGGTCACGCTCCTCGAAGCGGGTCAGGCCCTCGCTCGGCTCGAGGTCGAGCAGCACGGTCAGGTGCGGACGCAGGTCGCCGGTGGCCCAGCGGGCCACCCACTCCAGCTCGTCGGCGGGCAGGGACCGGCCCGCGCCCTGGTAGGCCAGCGTGGAGTCGACGTAGCGGTCGGTGATGACGACCTCGCCGGCGGCGAGGGCCGGTCCCACGACCGCGTGGACGTGCTCGGCCTTGTCGGCGGCGTAGAGCAGCGCCTCCGTGCGGTCGGCGAGCGCCCCGGTGGCCGGGTCGAGGACGATGCGGCGTACCTCCGCGCCCACGGGGGTGTCTCCCGGCTCGCGGGTGAGTCGTACGACGTGCCCGTCGGCCTCGAGCCGGTCGCGGAGCAGCCGGGCCTGGGTGGACTTGCCGGCGCCCTCGCCGCCCTCGAAGCACACGAACACCCCGTGGGGGGCGTAGACGCCGGGGAACCGCTCGGACACGGCACTCACCCTAGAGGGCGCCACCGACGCACCACCGCGCGGTCGGCCGGGCGTCAGGACTTCTTCGCGGTCTTCTTCGCCGTCTTCTTGGCAGTCTTCTTCGCCGACTTCTTGGCCGTCTTCTTCGCCGGGCGCTTGGCCGACTTCTTCGCCGGCCCCTTGGCGCGGCGCTCGGCCAGCAGCTCGGCGGCACGCTCGAGGGTGATCTCCTCCACGGAGTCGTCCTTGCGCAGGGTCGCGTTGTACTCGCCGTCGGTGACGTACTCGCCGAACCGCCCGGCCTTGACCACGACCGGCGCCCCGGAGACCGGGTCGTTGCCCAGCTCCTTCAGCGGCGGCGCCGCGGCCGCGCGGCCACGCTGCTTGGGCTGGGCGTAGATCGCCAGCGCCTCCTCGAGGGTGATGTCGAAGAGCTGCTGCTCGCTCTGCAGCGAGCGGGAGTCGGTGCCGCGCTTGAGGTAGGGGCCGTAGCGCCCGTTCTGCGCGGTGATCTCGGTGCCCTCGTCGTCCACGCCGACCACGCGGGGCAGCGAGAGCAGCTTGACCGCCTGCTCCAGGGTGATCGTCTCCAGCGACATGTCCTTGAACAGCGAGCCGGTCCGCGGCTTGGCCTTCTTGGCCTTCGACCCGCTGCCGTCCTCGGTCTCGGGCAGCAGCTCGGTGACGTAGGGGCCGTAGCGGCCGTTCTTGGCGACGATCTCCAGCCCCGTCTCGGGGTGCGTCCCCAGCGGGGTCTCCTCCCCGGCGGGGTTGGCCAGCAGCTCGCGGGCCTTCTCCATGGTCAGCTCGTCGGGCGGGAGGTCGTCGGGGACGTTGGCCTTCTTCGCCGCCGGGGTGCCGTCGTCGCCGGGCCCCTCGAGGTAGGGGCCGTACTTGCCGACGCGCAGCGCGACGCCGCTGTCGGGCCCGCCGATCGGGAAGGTGGCCAGCTCCTTGGCGTCGATGTCGCCGAGCTCGCTGACCAGCTGCTTGAGACCCTCCACCTCGCCGCCGCCGAAGTAGAACTCGGCCAGCTCGGTGTTGCGGTCGCGGCGCCCGCCGGCGATCTCGTCGAGCACGTCCTCCATGGTCGCGGTGAACTCGTAGGAGACGAGCCGGGCGAAGTGCTCCTCCAGCAGCCGGACCACCGAGAACGCCAGCCAGGCCGGCACCAGCGCGGTGCCCTTCTTGTAGACGTAGCCGCGGTTGAGGATCGTGCCGATGATCGAGGCGTACGTCGAGGGCCGGCCGATCTCCCGCTCCTCGAGCTCCTTGATCAGCGTCGCCTCGGTGTAGCGCGCCGGCGGCTTGGTCTGGTGCCCCTCGGCGCGGATCGTCGCGGCGCTGACCGCGTCGCCCTCGGTCACGTCGGGCAGCCGGGTCTCCTGGTCGTCGGTGGCCGCGTCGTCGTCGCTGCCCTCGACGTAGGCCTTGAGGAAGCCGTGGAAGGTGATCACCCGACCGCTGGCCGAGAACACCACGTCCTCGCCGGTGCTGGCCGCTCCCCCGAGGCGGATCGTCACCGACCGTCCCTGCGCGTCGCGCATCTGCGAGGCGATCGTGCGCATCCAGATCAGCTCGTAGAGCCGGAACTCGTCGCCGGTCAGGCCGGTCTGCGCCGGCGTACGGAACGAGTCGCCGGCCGGTCGCACGGCCTCGTGCGCCTCCTGCGCGTTCTTCACCTTCGAGGCGTAGACCCGCGGCGAGTCCGGGAGGTACTCCGGTCCGTACAGCTGGCTGGCCTGGGCGCGGGCCGCCGCGACCGCCGTCTCCGACAGCGTCGTGGAGTCGGTACGCATGTAGGTGATGAAGCCGTTCTCGTAGAGCCGCTGCGCCACCGACATGGTGCGCGAGGCCCCGAAGCCCAGCTTGCGGCTGGCCTCCTGCTGCATCGTGGTGGTCCGGAACGGCGCATAGGGCTTGCGGCTGTAGGGCCGCGACTCGACCGAGCGGATCTCGAAGTCGGTGTCGTGGAGCGCGCCGGCCAGGGTCTCCGCCCGCGTCTTGGTGAGGTGCACGACCTCGCGCTTGGCGCCGGAGGCCGTGGTGACCAGCTCCCCGTCGGGGCCGAAGTCGCTGCCGCGCGCCACCCGGGTGTCGTCGATCGAGTGCAGCCGGGCCGGGAACATCCGCTGCTCGTGCTTCTCGCCGGCGTCGAAGGTGCCCTCGAGGTCCCAGTACGACGCGACGCGGAACTTGATCCGCTCCCGCTCGCGGTCGACCACGAGCCGGGTGGCCACCGACTGCACGCGCCCGGCGGAGAGACCGGACATCACCTTGCGCCACAGCACCGGGCTGACCTCGTAGCCGTAGAGCCGGTCGAGGATGCGGCGGGCCTCCTGCGCCTCGACGAGGTCGAGGTCGAGCTCGCGCGGGTTCTGCACCGCGGCACTGATCGCCTGCGGGGTGATCTCGTGGAAGACCATCCGGTGCACCGGGACCTTGGGCTTGAGCTCGTCGAGCAGGTGCCAGGCGATCGCCTCGCCCTCGCGGTCCTCGTCGGTGGCGAGGAAGAGCTCGTCGGCGTCCTTGAGCAGGCCCTTGAGCTTGGTGATGTGCGACTTCTTGTCCCGCGAGACGACGTAGACCGGCTCGAACCCGTTGTCGACGTCGACCCCGAGCCGGGCCCAGGGCTCGCCCTTGAGCTTGGCGGGGATGTCGGCAGCGCTCTGCGGCAGGTCGCGGATGTGCCCGATGGACGACTCCACGACGTAGTCCCGGCCGAGGTACCCCGCGATGGTGCGGGCCTTGGCCGGTGACTCGACGATGACGAGCTTGTGTGCCACTGGTCGGTTACTCATCCTTTGCGCTGGTCTGACGGCCCGCCGGCGACGGACCGGTGGGCCCCGTCAAGGTAGCGCGTCGCCTGCCGCGCCTCGCACACCTGTCCAGTGTGGGCTCGCCGCGGCCCCGGAGGGGCCGGGTGCCGAGCGGCTGGTCTACCCGGACGTCGTGCCGGCCGGGGCGCCGTGCCAGCTGTCCCACAGCGCGGCGTAGGAACCGCCGGCCGCGACGAGCTCGTCGTGCGCGCCGAGCTCGGCGATCCGGCCGTCCTCGACGACCGCGACGCGGTCGGCGTCCGAAGCCGAGAACAACCGGTGGGCGATCGCCACCACGGTCCGCCCCTCCAGCACCGCCGCCAGCGAGCGCTCGAGGTGCCGCGCCGAGCGCGGGTCGATCAGCGAGGTCGCCTCGTCGAGCACCAGCGTGTGCGGGTCGGCGAGCACCAGCCGGGCCAGGGCCACCTGCTGGGCCTGGGGGTCGGTCAGCGCCCGGCCGCCGGACCCGACGACCGTGTCCAGCCCCGCGGGCAGCGCCTCCACCCACGCCAGCGCGTCCACCGCGTCGAGCGCGGCGCGGATCCGGTCGTCGCCGGCGTCGGGCGTGGCCAGCGCGAGGTTCTCGCGCAGCGTGCCCGCGAACACGTGGTGCTCCTGGGTGACCAGCGCGACGTGGCGGCGCAGCGTGGGCAGCGCCATCTCGATGAGCCCCACGCCGCCGACCTCCACGGTGCCCGTTCGGGGCGGGTGGATGCCGGCGAGCAACCGCCCGAGCGTCGACTTCCCGGCTCCCGACGGCCCGACCATGGCGATCCGCTCGCCGGGCGCGACGTCGAGGTCGATGCCGTGCAGCACGTCGCGTCCCGGCGCGTAGGCGAAGCGGACGTCCTCGGCGCGCAGCTGCTCGCCGGCGGGCTGGTGCCCGGTCACCTCCCGGTCGTCGGGCACCTCGGCCACGCCGAGCAACCGGGCCAGGGAGGCGGCGCCGAGCTGCAGCTCGTCGAGGATGGAGACGATGCGGTCGACCGGGTCGATCAGCATCTGCACGTAGAGCGTGGCCGCCGTGACGTCGCCCAGGGAGACCGTCCCCTGCAGGTAGAGGTAGCCGCCCAGCAGCAGCGTGGACACCGTCGGGATCAGGTAGGAGAGCTCCATCGCCGGGAAGAACACCGTGCGCAGGTGCAGGGTGTAGCGCTCCGCGGCGTACGACTCCCGGATGTCGGCGTCGATGGCCGCGATCCGCTCGGGGCCGAGGCCGAGCGACTCGACGGTGCGGGCCCCGTCGACGGTCTCGGTCAGGGTGGCGTTGATCCGCGAGTACGACGCCCCCTCGCGCAGGTAGCCGTCCTTGGCCCGGGCGAGGTACCACCGCAGCCCGACCACCAGGGAGGGCAGCCCCAGCAGGCACGGAATCGCCACCCACGGGCCGACGCTGATGGCGGCCGCGAAGGTGACCACCGCGGTGACCACGGCGATCGTCCACTCCGGCAGGGCCCAGCGCACCGACCAGCCGAGCTGGTCGACGTCGCGGCCCGTACGGGTGAGCAGGTCGCCGGTGCCGGCCGACTCCACCACGCCCACCGGCAGGGCCAGCGTGTTGGCCACGAAGTCCTCGCGCAGCTCGGCGAGCACCTCCTCGCCGAGCACCTGGCTGACGTAGCGGGCGAACCGGGTCAGCACCGTCTGCGCCAGCAGGAAGCCCGCCAGGACGAGCACCACCCGGTCCACCCGGTCCACCGAGGTGCCGTCCTGCACGGCCTCCACCAGGTCGCCGACCAGGCGTGGGGCGGCCAGGCCGGCCAGCGCGGCCGCGAGGTGGAGCACGAGGGCGCTCCACAGCAGGCGGGGGTACTGGCGGGCGATGCTGCGCACGTAGCGCCGCACCGACCGGGTGCTCGCGACCGGGAGTGCGGTGCTCACGACGGCACCGCCTCGGTCTCGCGCACGACGACGGCGCGGTACTCCGGCACCTGCTCCAGCAGGTCGTGGTGGCTGCCGGTGGCGACCACCCTTCCCTCGCGCAGGTAGGCCACCTCGTCCGCGGCCGCCAGCACCAGCGGACTGCTGGTGGTGACCACGGTGATCCGGCCACGCCGGTGCGCGCGGAGGCGAGCGGCGATCCGTGCCTCGGTGTGGGCGTCGACGGCCGAGGTCGGCTCGACCAGCACGAGCACCTCGGGGTCGAGGGCCAGGGCGCGGGCCAGGACGAGTCGCTGTCGCTGCCCGCCGGAGAACTCGCGACCCCGCTCGGCGACCCAGGTGTCGAACCGGTCCGGCAGGCCGTCGAGCACGTCCTGCGCCGAGGCGGTCTCGATCGCGCGCGCGACGTCGCCGGTGCCGGAGACGTCGAGCCGGTCGCCGAGGCGCCCGGAGAACAGGGCCGCGCCCGTGTCGGAGACGACCACCCGGCGGCGTACGTCGGCGCGCGGCAGCGCGGCGAGCGGTACGCCGCCCAGCAGCACGTCGTGGTCGGGCCGCGGACCGGTCAGGCCGAGCCGCTCGGCCAGGGCGGAAGCCTCCTCGGAGCGCTCGCTGACCACCGCGACCAGCTGCCCCGGCCGCACCCGCAGACCGGTCCGGCGGTCCTCGAGCTCCGACCCGACCGGTGGCGGGGAGGCCGGGTCCACGGGGTCGGCGTGGTCGGCGGTCAGCGCCAGCACACGGCACACCCGGCGGGCGGCGACGCGGGCGCGGATCAGCTTGTTGGCGTACTCGGTGGCGGTGCGCAGCGGGATCATCAGGAACGCGGAGTAGCCGTAGAAGGCCACCAGCTCACCGGGGGTGATCCGTCCCTGGACGGCGTAGCGCGCGCCGACCCAGACCACCAGCACCACGAAGACCCCCGGGAGGAACACCTGGAGCGCGTCCAGCGAGGACTGCACCCGGGCGAGGTGCACCCCGGCCCGCCGTGCGTCCTGCGACTCCCCGCGGTAGCGGTCGAGGAAGACCCGCTCGCCGCCGATGCCGCGCAGGACGCGCAGCCCGGCGACGACGTCGTTGGCGGTGTTGGACAGCGATCCCATCAGCTCGCGCTGGTGGGCGCTACGGGCCTGCAGCGGCTTGAGCAGCGGACCCACCAGCACGGTGAGCAGCGGCACGCCGACCAGGACGAGCAGGCCGAGGGTGGTGGAGGTCTGCAGCAGGATGACCGCCACCACCACGAAGGAGACGATGGCGCCGGCGAAGCGCGCGCTGACGTCCATCAGGTTGCCGAGGTGCTCGAGGTCGGAGGTCCCGACCGCGACCACCTCACCGGTGGAGACCTTGCGCGGCAGCGCGCCGCCCAGGGTCACGGCCTGGCGACCGAGCAGCTGCACGGTCCGGTACGCCGCGGTCAGCCAGTTGGTGACCGCGAAGCGGTGCCGCATGATCCCGCTGGCGGCCTGCACCAGCCCGATGGCCATCAGCACACCCGCCCAGGTGACCAGCTCGCGCGCGTCGCGACCGGCCACGCCCCGGTCGATGGCCCGCCCGAGGACGGCGGGCAGCACCGCCTGGCTGCTCATCCACACGATGCCGAAGCCCATGCCCAGCAGCAGCGTGTGCCACTGCCCGCGTGCGAGCCACCACAGCAGCCGACCCGGCGACCGGGAGTCGGCCACGCCGGGGTGGTGGAGAGGCAGCGTGCGCACCGGATCACGCTAGTGAGCGAGGCCCGGTGGCCGCGAACGATTTTCCGGGTGCGTGCCGCCCCTCCCCGGGAAGGGAGGGGCGGCACGCCTCGGCCGCACGGGCCGCGGTCTCAGGCACTGGCCGTCACCGTGAGCTCGAGCTCCAGGCCGGGCACGGCCAGTGCCACCACCTGGGCGGCGACACCCCCCGCCGGGAACCGGCCGTCGACGCAGAGCCCGGCGGCCACGTGCTGGTGGCCGAGCTCGAAGTAGCGCTGCAGGTCGGTGGTGTAGACGTCCCAGCGGACGACGTGACCGAGGTGCATGCCGGCTTCGGCGAGGACGACCTCGAGGTTGACCATCACCTGCCGGGCCTGGGCCTCCATGTCGCCGAGGTGGACGGGCCGACCCTGCGGGTCCATCGACATCTGGCCCGCGGCGTACAGGGTTCGCCGACGGCCGTCGTCGACGACCACCGCCTGCGAGAATCCCAGGGCGTCCTGCCAGGTCCAGGGGTTGACGACGGTGTGCGACGCGGCGTGCTGCGTGGTGGTGCTCATGGTGCTCTCCTTGCGGTGGGTGGGTGGGTTGGGTGCTGCTCAGCTCGCCCGGACCGGGCGGTTGCTGCGGAGGGTGTCGAGGGGGTCGCAGGCCCGCTTGACCGCGCCCAGGCGCTCACGGACCTCGGAGGTCCAGCACCGGGACGTGTCCCCGTGGGCGCCGACGAAGTTGAGCAGGGCCCGGCCGGTGCTCCAGCGAGCCGTGGCGACCTCCAACCGGCCCAAGGACGCCTCGATGGCCCTGCCCAGCTCCGGGGTGCCCGGGATGCCGACGGCGAACAGCTGGAAGGGCTCCTCCACGTGCCCGGCCGCGCCCTGCCCCTCGACCCGCGAGCTGAACGCGGCGCCGAGGTGGCGCAGCTGCACGACGGCGAGCGGGGACCCGCTGTCGGCACCCACGGTGGCCACCAGATGCTCGAGCAGGTCGTCGTCGAGGCTGGTCAGCAGCGTGCTCCACTCGATGCTCGGGGTGGGGTCGACGGGCTCGTCGGCGATCGTGCCGAGCGCGGCCAACGGCACGTCGCCGACGAGGTCCAGGACCGGGACGGGCAGCCGCCGGAACGCCGCGAGGTGGGGCTCGCACTCCGCGCCGTCGCCTATGAAGGCGACGGCGACGCTGGCGAAGGCCCGCCCCCGCAGCGGCTCGGGCACCTCGGGGAACGGCGGGAACCGGTAGGCGTGGAACCACACCGACAGCTCGGGCGGCGCGGCGGCGGTCACCTCGGCGAACGCACGGAGCACCTCGTCCATCTGCTCGACCGGCCACAGCAGGCGCCCGCCGTACACCTGCGGGACGGGGTGCAGCCGCAGCTCGAGCCGGGTGATGATGCCGAAGTCGCCCCCGCCTCCGCGCAGCGCCCAGAACAGCTCGGGGTCCTCCTCGGCGGAGACGTGGCGGACGCGGCCGAGGCCGTCGACGAGCTCCACGGACAGGATGCTGTTGGCCCCCAGGCCGTACGCCCGGCCGAACCAGCTGATCCCGCCGGTGATGGTCATACCCACCACCGAGGGGTCCGGGTTGCTGCCCGCCAGGAAGCTCAGACCGGTGCCGTCCAGGGCGGCGAGCAGCTCCCCGGCCTTGACGCCCGCGCCGATGCGAGCGGTACGCCGGGCCACGTCGACCTCGATGCCCCCGAGGGCGCGGGTCCGGAGCAGCAGCACCTGGTCGAGCGGTCCGGTGGCGCCGTGGCCGACCGGCTGCGCGCTGACCTGGACCCCGCGGTCGGCCGCCCACCGTACGGCGACACGGACGTCGTCGGCGTCGCGCACCTCCAGCACCGCGAGCGGGGTCTGCTCGACGAGGACCGCCCAAGGCCTCCGCGCCTCGTCCCAGGTGGGGTCCCCGGGCACGTGCAGCGTGCCGGCGGCTCGCCGCTGCAGCTCGGCGAGGCCCTGCTGGTGGTTGCCACCGTCGTGGGTGGACCGGGTGATGGGGGTCGTGCTCGACATGACGGTCGTCCTCTCGGTCGGTCTCGTGGCAGCGAGACTTCCCGGCCGCGCTGACCGTGGGCTGACCGTCGACTTACCGAGGCCCCTTTCAGCCGCCCAGGGCGACCAGCAGCTCCTCGGCCCGCCTCGTCCAGGGCCGGTTGTCGAGGTCGACCAGCTGTGCCACCGCACGCTGGACGAG
Organism: uncultured Actinomycetota bacterium; assembly: GCA_963815595.1. Lineage (GTDB taxonomy): Bacteria > Actinomycetota > Actinomycetes > Propionibacteriales > Nocardioidaceae > Marmoricola. Next base: position 16,763 of record CAWFHA010000009.1, read on the forward strand.
GGTCCGCGCCCGGGTCTGCTCGCCCAGTGCACTCAGCCCCAGTGCGAGGAAGTGGTCGACCACGCCGACGTGGTCGATCGTCCCGTAGCAGGCGACTGCTCCGGAGTACGGCTCCAGCCCGGCGAGCTCGGCGCGCAGCTGCACCTCAGGTCCGGTCGCGGCCAGCACCGCCACCCGTAGGCACCGGGTCGCCAGCACCGAGTAGTCGCCTGCAGCATCCGGAGGCGCCGGGCCGAGCACCTCTCTCGCCGCGGCGATCTCGCCGTCCTCGACCAGGCCGTGGGCCACCAGGGCGCGCACCCCCGCCACGTTCGAGGCCGCCGCCAGCTCCCGGAGCCGCGCCGGCACGGGCGACCCGGGATCGGCGCTGCGCAGGGCGAAGACCACCTCGAGCTCGTCACCGGCGACGTAGCCACTCGCGTGGTGCAGGTCCAGCGCCGCACGTCCGAGCTCGGCCGCGTCCGGCGATCCGCGGTCGCAGGCGCGAGCGAAACGCCACCAGGCCAGAGGGATCTCGACACCGCTGTGCCGCAGCACGGCCGCCTTGTCCGCACACCGGCCCATGACCGCGTCGGCCTCGGCAGCCCGGCCGACCTCGTACAACGTGGCTCCGTGCTGGAAGTCCACCAGCACGGCCAGTTCCGCGGACATCGCGTGCCCGCTGAGCTCCTCGACCGCGGCGAGCCGTGCCGGAGCCAGCCCCGGGCCCCACGAGGCGATCACCCGGACCAGGAGGACCTCCACCAGCAGCGCCTCGTCACCGCACCGTCGTGCCAGCTCTGCCGCTTCCTCACCGAGGCGCGCGGCCAGTCCCGGTTCGCGTCCGTAGTAGTGCTCCATCTGCAACGTGGCCAGCACCCGGGCACGGCTCTCGTCCGGCACGTGCTGCGCGGCCTGCTCCAGCAGGGCGATGAACGCCTCGTCCTGGTCGCCGAACTCACGCCAGCTCCAGACCCCCGCCGTGTTGAGCAGACCTGCCGCGTCCGCGACCAGGTCCCAGCGGTCGAGGTCACAAGCCAGCCGGGCGGCCTCGTCCACGACCGCTCGGGCCTCGGCGGTTCGCGACAGGCGGAGCAGGGCCCGGGCCTCACCGTGCCGGGCCGCCACCACTTCGACGTCGGCGGCACGGTGGCGCACCACCTCGACGGCCTGCCGCCACAGCTGCAGCGCCTCGGCGTACGCCTGCCGGCCCTCGGCCGCGACCGCCGCGCGCGCGAGTGCGGCGCGGGCGAGCGCGGTCGTCTCGGTCCCCAGCGGAGAGGCGAGGAACAGGTGGTGGGCGACCGCCGCCGCGGCGTCCGCGCTCACTCCGCGGGCGGTGAGGGCGCGTCCTGCGCGGTCGTGGAGTCGCATCCGCCGCGCTGCGGGGATCTCGGAGTACACGGTCTCGCGGGTCAGCGCATGGACGAACCCCCAGCTGCCGGGGCCGGCCTCGGGCGTCAGGACGACCAGTCCGGACGCCAGCGCCTCGTCGAGCAGCTCCAGGACGGAGCCCACCGGAAGCTCGGCGACCCGCGCTACCAGGTCCACGTCGACGCTGCGACCGACGACCGCACCCGCCTCGAGCACCTCCCGCACCTGGGGCGTCAACCGCCCCAGCCGACCCCGCAGGACGTCGCGCACCCCCTCGGGTACCGGCAGTGGAGCGTCGTCCAGCGGCTCGGCGAGTCCCTTCAGCAGCCGGGCGAGCTCCAGGACGAAGAACGGGTTGCCGGCGGTCGCCTCGGCCACGCGGTGGTCGAGCTCGCGCGGGTCTCGACCCAGCTCCCGGGCGAGCAGCCGCGCCACCTCGTCGGGCCCGAGACCCTCGAGCTGGATCCGTTCCGCGCCCACCCGGGCCAGGCCCGCGAGGACGTCGAGGAGCAGGTCGCGGTCGGCGCCGTCGCCGACAGTGACGTCCGTCGTGCGTCGGGTGGCCACGATCAGCACAGCCGGGGACACGACCCGCTCGGCGACGTGCCGCAGGAGACGCAGCGACGAGACGTCGGCCCAGTGCAGGTCCTCGAGTACCAGCACCGTCGGTACCTCCCTCGCCGCCGCCTCGACGAGGTCTGCGGCCGCGTCGTAGAGGCGCATCGTGGTGCCGTGGTCGGGGTCCGCGGACCCCATCGTGTCCTCCAGCACAGAGGCCAGCACCGGGTCCGGGTCGCCGGGGAGGGCGGCTGCGGCTCCCCGCAGCACCGGGAGCCAGGGCCAGTACGCGGGGGCGAAACCGCCCTCGTGGCAGCGGCCTTCGAGGACCCTGGCCCCTGCTCGGCGGGCCCGGGCCACGAGCTCCGCTGTCAGGTGGGACTTGCCGATGCCGGGCTCGCCGGCGACGAGGAGGACGCGCGAGCGGACTCCCCCGGGTGAGGTCAGGTCCGCCACGAGCCGGTCGAGGACCCGCAGAGCCGCCTCCCGACCCACGGTCGGTCGACCCGGGCGCGGTTCCGGGTCGCCGTCGGTCACGGCGCCGGCCGTACGCACCGGGGCCGCACGCACGGGGGTCATCGCATCGAGCCCCGGCTCCTGGCCCAGCAGGTCCTGCTCCAGGCGCTGCGCCTCGGGGCTCGGGTCGACGCCCAGGTCCTCGGCGAGCCGCTGCCGCAGGGTGCGCAGTGTCGCGAGCGCCTCCGCCTGCCGGGCACTGCGGTACTGGGCGAGCGCGAGCCGGCACCACCACCGCTCGCGGTACGGGTGCTGTGCCGCCAGCGGGTGCAACGTGCGTACCGCCTCCTCGGCCCGGCCGAGGTCGAGCAGTGCGTCGGTCCGCACCTCGAGTGCGGTCAGGCGCAGCTCGACGAGCCGCTCGACCTCGTCGTGGACACTCACGGACTCGCACGCGGCGTACGGCTCGGCGGACCACCGCGCCAGCGCCCGGTCGACCATCTCCAGCCGCCCGTCGGGGCGCGGTGCCCGCGTGGCACGCGCCACTTCGTGCTCGAAGACCCAGGCGTCCACACACTCCGGCGCCGCGTGGATCGCGTACCCGCCCGGGCCGCTGACCAGCCGGCGGGCCGGGCTCCGGGGTGCCCTGTCGGGCTCGAGCAGACCTCGTAGCCGGGAGATCGCCACCTGCAGCGACGTCAGCGCCTGCCGCGGCGCGTCCTCCCCCCACACGTCCATGACCAGACGGTCCGCGGGGACGGGCGCTCCTCTCGCCACGAGCAGCGCGGCCAGCACGCTGCGCTCGCGCCGTGCCGTGACCGGGGTCGCCGTGCCGTCGACGGTGACGGTGAGCCCACCGAACACGCTGTACGACGGGTCATCCATGCCGGGACGGTACAGCGCGGCTACCCTCCGGCGGGCAGCTCCAGGAACCCCTCGGCGAGGAGGTCACGCACCACCGGGCGGTAGGCCGCGGCCAGCTCGGCGGGGTCCTGCTCGAGCAGCTGGGCCAGGGCGGCGAGGATCTGGTCGACGCTCAGCTCCCCGTCGCAGGCACCGACCAGGGCCGCCTCGACCGTGTCGACCCGACGAGCACGCCGGGCTCCACGCTGCTGACGGACCACGATCTCCTCCGGGTCGGCGGCCCCGGGTGCGCCGTACGTCTCCTGGCGGAGGTCGGCGGGGGCCACCGGCCGACAGGCCCCGAGGGCGTCGTCGCCGAGGTCGCGCAGCAGCGCCGTACGGGCGAAGTGCCGGTCGACCTCGGGACCGATCGGCTGCTCGACGTCGTAGGGCCAGTCCTCGAGCCGGAGGTCGGGGACCGGGGCGTCGTTCCGGCGCAGGTTGATCCAGCCGAACCCGACGGCCTCGGCACCCTGCTCCTCGAACCAGGCCAGCCAGGTGTCGTAGCGCTCGCGGTACTCGGCCGCCGCCGTGTCGCCGGTGCCGGGGTGCAGGCCGGCGTCCTTGAGCCAGAGCTCGACGTAGGTCGGCAGGTCGACCACCTCGCGCTGCACCACCCAGGCGTCGCAGCCGGCACCGGCGGACTCCGGCTCGAGCCACTCCGCCATCCGCTCGTCCCAGGGCTGGTCGTGCCGGATCATCCAGTTGGCCAGCACCTGCGCGGTCCCGGACTCGGTGAGGTGCCCGGGGACCCGGCGGACGAGGTGCTCGACGACGCGGTCGCCGGGCAGCCCGGAGTCGCGGTAGACCAGCCGTTCCCCGGTGGCCGGCGAGATCACGAACGGCGGGTTGGTCACGACGAGGTCGAAGCGCTCGCCGGCAACGGGCTCGAAGAAGCTGCCCGGGCGCACCTCGATCCGGTCGGCCAGCGCGTTCAGCTCGGCGTTGAACCGGGCGAGCCGCAGCGCTCGCTCGTTGACGTCGGTGGCCACCACCGCCTCGGTGTGTGCCGCGAGGTGGAGCGCCTGGACGCCGCAGCCGGTGCCCAGGTCGAGGGCCCGGGCCGCAGGCGTGCGCACGGTCAGCTGGGCGAGCGAGGTCGCCGCGGAGCTGATCCCGAGCACGTGGTCGGGCGCGACGTGGGTGGGGGCTCCGTCGAGGCCGGGCGTGAGGTCGCTGGTGACCCAGAGGTCGAGGTCGTCGGCCGCGTAGGGGCGGACGTCGACCCGGGCGCGCACCTCGGCGACGGAGCGCTCGAGGAGGCCGGCCGTGCACAGCGGGTCGAGCAGGCCGGGGAGGGCCCGCTCCACCGCGCTTGCGGGCACGGGGGCCTGGAGGAGCCAGAGCCGGGTCAGCGTCTCGACGGGGCTGTCCCCGTTGGTCGCCCGCAGCCCCGGCACGGTCTCGTTGCGCGAGAGGGCCGCGTGGCCCGTCGTACCCAGCACCGCGGCGACGCCGTCGTGGGTGAACCCCGCCCCGACCAGGCCGTCGCGCAGCCGCCGCGCCAGCTCCCGGTCCCGCACCCCACCCTCGTCGTCCCTCACCGCGTCCACGCTAGCCCGCCGAGCGGGCACTGGACGTACGCCGCACCTCGCCGAGCGGGCACTGCATGCACGCGCACAGACGCCGACCGGGCACTTCCTGCACAGCTGGTGTGCGGGGAGTGCCCGGTCGGCGTCGTACGGCGTGCGCGGAGTGCCCGGTCGGCGTCGTACGGCGTGCGCGGAGTGCCCGCTCGGCGTCGTACGGCGGGCGCGCAGTGCCCGCTCGCGGAGCTAGACGGCGGCCTCCGCAGGGGCGGGGGCGTCGTCGGTCATCACGTTGGAGCGTCGCTTGGAGACCACCACGGCAGTCACGATGATCCCGACCGCCACGAGGGAGATCACGATCCGCAGCGTGTCGTTGGCATCCTCGCCAACGCTCATCGAGACCACGGCACTCGCGATCAGCAGCGAGACCAGGTTCATCACCTTGATCAGCGGGTTGATCGCCGGGCCGGCGGTGTCCTTGAACGGGTCGCCGACGGTGTCACCGATGACGGTGGCCTCGTGGGCCGGCGAGCCCTTGCCACCGTGGTGGCCGTCCTCGACCAGCTTCTTGGCGTTGTCCCAGGCACCACCCGCATTGGCCAGGAAGACCGCCATCAGGGTGCCGGAGCCGATGGCACCGGCCAGGAAGCCCGCCAGGGCCTCGACACCCAGGCCGAAGCCGACCGCGATCGGCGCCAGCACGGCGAGCACGCCGGGGGTCACCAGCTCGCGCAGCGAGTCCTTGGTGACGATGTCGACGACCTTGCCGTACTCCGGACGGCCGGTGCCCTCCATGATCCCGGGGATGTCGCGGAACTGGCGACGCACCTCGAAGACCACCGCGCCGGCGGCCCGGCCGACCGCGTTGATGGCCAGGCCCGAGAACAGGAACACGACGGCGGCACCGAGGAGCACGCCGACCAGGACACCCGGGTTGAAGACGTCGAAGATGAGCGTGTCCGCCTCGACACCCGCCTCGCGCACCGCCTCGAAGACCGAGGTGGAGTAGGAGCCGAACAGCGCGGTCGCCGCGAGCACGGCGGTCGCGATCGCGATCCCCTTGGTGATCGCCTTGGTGGTGTTGCCGACGGCGTCGAGCTCGGTGAGGATCTGTGCGCCCTCGGGGCTCACGTCACCGGACATCTCGGCGATGCCCTGGGCGTTGTCGGAGACCGGGCCGAAGGTGTCCATGGCCACGATCACGCCGACGGTCGTCAGCAGGCCGCACCCGGCCAGGGCGACGGCGAACAGTGACACGGTCAGCGTCGCGCCTCCGAGAAGGAAGGCGCCGAACACGGCTGCACCGATGACCAGCGTCGTGTAGACCGCGGACTCGAAGCCGACCGAGAGACCGCTGAGGATCACGGTGGCGGCACCGGTGAGCGAGGTCTTGCCGACGTCCTTGACCGGCTTGTACTCGGTGCCGGTGAAGTAGCCGGTGAGCGCCAGGATCCCGGCGGCCATGACGATGCCGATGACCACCGCTGCCGACGCGATCAGCCGCGGGTCGCCGGAGGCGCCGCTCATGTCGCCGCCCATGACGTTCTCGAACTCGCCGAAGCTGCCGGGCAGGTAGATGTAGGAGGCGATCACCGAGACCACGGCGCCGACGGCGGCGGAGATGTAGAACGCGCGGTTGATCGTGGTCAGGCCGTTCTCGCCGGCCCGGGGGTTGGTGATGTAGACGCCCAGCACGGCGGTCAGCGCGCCGATCGCGGGGATCAGCAGCGGGTAGACCAGGCCGGCGTTGCCGAAGGCCTGCGAGCCCAGGATGAGGGCCGCGACCAGCGTGACGGCGTACGACTCGAACAGGTCAGCGGCCATGCCGGCGCAGTCACCCACGTTGTCGCCGACGTTGTCGGCGATGGTCGCGGCGTTGCGGGGGTCGTCCTCGGGGATGTTGTTCTCCACCTTGCCGACCAGGTCGGCGCCGACGTCCGCGGCCTTGGTGAAGATGCCGCCGCCGACACGCATGAACATCGCCAGCAGGGCGGCACCGAAGCCGAAGCCCTCGAGCACGTGGGGGGCCTCGTCGCGGAAGATCAGCACGACGAAGCTGGCGCCGAGCAGGCCGAGGCCCACCGTGGCCATGCCCACGAACGCGCCGGTCCGGAAGCCGATCTTCATCGCCGGGTCACGACCAACGGTGTTGGCGGCCGCGGCCACGCGGAGGTTGGCCTGGACGGCCAGCGACATGCCCAGGTAGCCGATCGCGGCGGAGAACCCGGCCCCGATCAGGAAGAACAGCGAGCGGCCGATCCGCACCCCGACGTCGTCGGCGGGCAGCGCCAGCAGGGCCACGAAGGCCACCGCCGCGAAGATGCCCAGCGTGCGGAACTGCCGCCGCAGGTAGGCGCTGGCGCCCTCCTGGACGGCGAGCGCGATGTTCTTCATGTTGTCGGTGCCCTCGCTGGCAGCCAGGACCTCGGTGCGGAACATCGCGGCCATGCCGAGCGCGGCGAGCGCGATCACGGCGATGACGATGACCAGCACGAGGTTGGTGCCTTCGAGCTGCACGACAGCGGGGTGGAACCCGGTCATGACTCTCCTAGGGATGCTGTCTGGGGATGACAGGCGCGGAGTCTACGTGGGTACGGCGCTCGCGCCGTGACGGGGTTCACACAGCGACCGGAGCGCGTGTCGCGGCAGGCAGAACGCGCCTCGGAGCAGAGGAAACCGGGCAGTCGCGCCCGACCGGGGGAGGCTCAGCTGCCGAGGGCGGCGGACTCGGACTCGTGGATCGTGAACACCTTGGCCAGGCCGGTGATCCGGAAGATCTTCAGCAGCCGGTCCTGGGAGCAGATCAGCTCCATCGAGCCGTCGTGGGCCCGGACCTTCTTCAGCCCGCCGACCAGCACACCGAGACCGGTGGAGTCGAGGAAGTCCACGCTCTCCATGTCGATCACCAGCTGGTGATGTCCCTCACCGACGAGCTCGGTGATCTTGTCCCGCAGCTTGGGGGCGGTGTAGACGTCGATCTCCCCGCCGACGGAGACGATCGTGCGGCTGTCCACCTCGCGCGTCTGCAGCGAAAGATCCACGGTGTCTCCTCCGAGCCGGGGCCGACCCCGGGTCGCCAACTCCTAGGCTGTTGTCACTTGACTCGTATTGAACCACGCTCGGGCCGGCGCCGTGGCCAGACTGTCGGTCTGCGCTGCGACACTGGTGCGGTGCAGGTCGTGGATCCCGAGACCCTGGTCGGCCGGTTGGCGGGTGGCCCCGGGCGCAGCGAGAGCCTCACCCACCTCGAGCTCGTGCCCGCTCGACCCGCCCGTGAGACCGACTGGCCCGCGTGGCTCGACGACTCGGTGCGCGCCACGCTCGAGCGTCTCGGCGTGCCCGCACCCTGGACGCACCAGCGGGCGGTGGCCGACCTCGTGCACGCCGGTGAGCACACGGTGGTCTCCACCGGGACCGCCTCGGGCAAGTCCCTCGCCTACCTGCTCCCCGCCCTGCACGCCATCGAGACCACCCGGGGGCCGAAGGGCCAGCGTGGCGCCGGCGTGCTCTACCTGGCACCGACCAAGGCGCTGGCCCAGGACCAGCTCGCCACGTTGCGTCGCGTGGGCGGGGCGGGGCTGCCGGACCTGCGCTGCGGGACCCATGACGGCGACTCCACGCCGGAGATGCGCGAGTGGACCCGCGACCACGGCGAGTACGTGCTCACCAACCCCGACATGCTGCACCGCTCGCTGCTGCCCGGCCACGCCCGCTGGTCGCGCTTCTTCGCCTCGCTGCGCTTCGTCGTCGTCGACGAGTGCCACCACTACCGCGGCGTCTTCGGGGCGCACGTGGCCCAGGTGCTGCGCCGGCTTCGCCGGGTGGCGGCGCTGTACGGCGCGCACCCGACGTTCGTGCTGGCCTCGGCCACCGTGGCCGACCCGGAGGTCTCGGCGAGCCGGCTCACCGGCCTGCCGGTCCGCGCGGTCACCGAGGACGGCTCCCCCCGCGGCCGGACGGCCCTGGCCCTGTGGGAGCCGCCGTTCGTGCCCGGCGTCGGCGAGAACGGCGCGCCAGTACGCCGCTCGGCCGCCAGCGAGGTGGCCGACCTGCTGACCGACCTCGTGGTCGACCGGGTCCGCACGCTCGCGTTCGTCCGCTCCCGCCGCGGGACCGAGACCGTCGCGGCGACCACCCGGCGGCTGCTCGCCGAGGTCGATGCCGGGCTGGTCGACCAGGTGGCGGCGTACCGCGGCGGCTACCTGCCCGAGGAGCGCCGGGCGCTGGAGCAGGCGCTCCGCGACGGACGGCTGCTCGGACTGGCCGCCACCAACGCCCTCGAGCTCGGCATCGACATCAGCGGTCTCGACGCGGTCCTGCTGGCCGGCTTTCCGGGGACCCGGGCGGCGCTGTGGCAGCAGGTCGGCCGCGCCGGGCGTGGCGCCCGCGACGCGCTGGGGGTGATGGTGGCCCGTGACGACCCCCTGGACACCTATCTGGTGCACCACCCCGAGGCCCTGCTCGGCCAGCCGGTCGAGGCCAACGTCTTCGATCCCGACAACCCCTACGTCCTGGGACCGCACCTGTGCGCGGCCGCCGCCGAGTCACCGCTGACCGAGCGCGACCTCGCGCTCTTCGGCCCGGGAGCCAGGGAGGCGGTGGACGCGCTCACCACCGGGGGGCTGCTGCGGCGCCGGCCGCACGGATGGTTCTGGACCGACCGGAGCCGGGCCTGCGACCTCGCCGACATCCGCTCCACCGGGGGCCCGCCGGTCCGACTGGTGGAGTCCGGCACCGGTCGGGTCCTCGGTACCGTCGACCACGCCGCCGCGCACGGCACCGCGCACGCCGGCGCGGTCTACCTGCACCAGGGTGAGACCTGGCTGGTCACCGACCTCGACCTGGAGGACTCGGTGGCCGAGGTGGTGCCTGCCGACCCGGGGTACTCGACCTCCGCGCGGGAGGTCACCGACATCGAGATCCTCGAGGAGCGGCGGGCGGTCACCTGGGGGGACGCCCGGCTGAGCCTGGGCAGCGTCCGGGTCTCCCACCAGGTCGTGTCGTTCCTCAAGCGCGCCGTGCCCTCGGGCGAGGTGCTCGGGGAGGAACCGCTCGACCTGCCCGAGCGGGTGCTGCAGACCACCGCGGTGTGGTGGACCCTGCCCGACCACGTGCTCGCCGAGTCGGGCGTGGCCGAGGCCGACCTCCCCGGTGCGGCCCACGCGGCCGAGCACGCCTCCATCGGCCTGCTGCCGCTGTTCGCCACCTGCGACCGGTGGGACATCGGTGGGGTGTCCACCGCACGACATCCCGACACCGACCGGCTCACGGTGTTCGTGCACGACGGGCATCCCGGAGGCGCCGGCTTCGCCGAGCGCGGCTACGCCGCCGCCACGGCCTGGCTGCGCGCCACCCGGGAGGCGATCGCGTCGTGCGCGTGCGTCGAGGGGTGCCCGTCGTGCGTGCAGTCGCCCAAGTGCGGCAACCAGAACAACCCGCTCGACAAACCCGGCGCGACAGTCCTGCTCGACCTGCTGCTCCAGCACGCCCCCTCCGACTAGGGTCGTCGGCACACACCGTCAGAGAGGCCCACGCCCGTGTTCGTCGCTGCACTCATCGTCCTGATCGTCGCCGTCCTGCTGGTCATCGCCGCGGTCTTCGGCGGGGGCGACGCCGCGACCCTCGACCTCGGCGCGTTCAACCTCGAGGCCAACGTCGCCATCATCTTCTTCCTGGGCATGGGCACCCTGCTGCTGTTCGTGCTCAGCCTGGGCATGTTCCGCAGCGGTGCCAAGCGCGCCTCGGCGCGTCGCGCCGACCGCAAGCGGGTGAGCGAGCTGAGCACCAAGCTCGACGAGTACAAGCGCGACGAGCGCGAGAACGGCCCGCACCGCGACGAGCCCTGATCCGAGGCTGGCCCGGGCGTAGCCTGTCAGGGACGACGCAGGAAGTGCACCGATGACCGAGGCCCCCGACCCCGCGGCCGACCACCCGGCTGACTCCACGCCGACCGGTCCCGACCTCCGGGTGGTCAGCGTGCCCTCCCGCACGGCCGAGCCGGGCGAGGGCATCACTCTCGACGAGCTCGGGCTGGCGGCCCGCAACCACGCGCTGCCCGCCGAGGCGTTGCGCTACGACGTGACGCCGCCCGGGCTCCACTACGTGCTCACCCACTACGACATCCCGTACGCCGTGGCAGACGACTGGTCCTGCTCGGTGACGGGTCTCGTCGACCGCGAGCAGTCGCTGTCGCTGGCCGACCTCGCCGCGCTGCCCCAGCACACCGTGCGGGTGACGATGGAGTGCGCCGGCAACGGCCGGGTCGGGGTCGCGCCGCGGCCGCTGAGCCAGCCGTGGCTGACCGGTGCCGTCGGGACGGCCGACTGGTCCGGCGTACGACTGCGTGACGTGCTGGACGCCGTCGGCGTGTCGGGCGGGGCCGAGCAGGTGGTGTTCACCGGTGCCGACCACGGCGTGGAACGCGGGGTGGAGCAGGACTACGAGCGGGCACTGACGCTGGACCAGGCGCGGGACCCGGACGTCCTGCTGGCCACCGCGATGAACGGGCACCCACTGCCACCACAGCACGGCCACCCGCTGCGGTTGGTCGTGCCCGGGTGGTACGGCATGGCGTCGGTGAAGTGGCTGCGCGGCATCCGCCTGATCGATCACGTCTTCGACGGCTTCCAGCACCGGGCCTACAGCGTGCGGGCGGCCGAGGACGACCCGGGGACGCCGGTCACCCGGATCTCGCCGCGGGCCCTGCTCGTGCCTCCCGGCTTCCCCGACTTCTGGAGCCGGACCCGGGTGGTGGAGGCGGGCCCGGTCGCGTTGTCGGGCCGGGCGTGGTCGGGGTGGGGTCCCGTGGACAAGGTCGAGCTCACCACCGACGACGGTGCCACCTGGTCGGAGTGCGATCTCGCACCCGAGCTGGGTCGGCACGCGTGGCGTGCGTTCGCCGTGACCTGGACGGCCACGCCGGGGCTGCGGGTGCTCCGGGTCCGGGCGCGTGATGCGTCGGGTCGGGTGCAGCCGTTGGAGCCGGTGCCCTCGCTGGGCGGCTTCACCAACAACGCCGACCAGTCCGTCACGGTGCTGGTGCGCTGAGCGTCGGCCCCGCCCGCGCCCGGGCGCGCAGCTCGAGGGCCCCTCCGGGGAGGGGTCCGGTGCGCGAGGTGACCACCACGGCCACCGTCCACCCGTCGACGGCACACGTCGTGAGCATCGTCCGGTTGCGGGCCGCGACAGATGCCGCCCGGGCACAGGCGTCCCCACCGTCCTGGAGCGCGCCGGCCCCGGCCAGGGCGGCGAGATCGGCGCCCGACTGGGCCGCACGGTGGGTCCCCACCACGGCGACGACGCCGGCCACGGCCACCGCGACCACGCTCAGCACACCGAACATCGCCACGGCGAGCACCGAGCCGACGCCACGCTCGTCGCGGGACCGCGCCGGGGTCACCACGCCGGCTCCTGGGCCGCCACGGCCTCGGCTCGGACGCGGAGCCTCGCCCAGCCGCCGAGCAGTCCCGATGGGCCCGTGACCGGGCTGCTCACCCGGGCCACCACGGCGCCCGCTGCGCGGTGCACGGTGATGCTCGATCCTCGAGGTGCCACGCGGCGGCCCCAGGCCGTGGCCTCGGCGGCGCTCTCGGAGCGAGCCGCCGCCCGGGCCGTCTCGCGCGCCGCGTCCAGGGCCCGGACCTGGGTGACGCCCAGGCTCACCAGCCAGGCCATCGCGACGGTGAACAGCACGACCAGCGGCAGGACCAGCGCCGTCTCGGCGGTCACTGCGCCCGTCTCGCTCCGAGCCTGCACGTCTCTCTCCTTCGTCCGGGGGCCGAGCCAGTGGGTGGTCAGTGGTGCGGCCGGTGGTGCGGCCGGTGGGACGGGCAGCCCTTCCCGTCCCACCGGCCGGGTTCGGTGCTCAGAACGGCAGCAGTGACTTGATCGCGCTGAAGATCAGCTTGAGCAGGTCCTGACCGGCCGAGCTGGTGAGGAACTTGAAGAGGACCGCGGCGAATCCGACGCCGCAGCCGGTGACGGTGGCGTACTCCGCGGTGGTGGCGCCGGCCTCGTCCCGAACGAGGGCGAGTGCGGGGTGGCTCATGAGCATCTCCTGACTGCTGGCCCGAGGCCTGCGTCCCGGGCGGATGTGGGTTGACACGGTGGAGGCTGCTCCGTGCCTCGGGCCGGCGCTACGGCTCGGGTCACGACAGTGGAGAACCCAGGTCCGTGACCGGGTTGTGGACGACTGCCGGCAGCTCAGAACAGCCGCATCGCGCCGAACACGGACGCCACCATCGGCACCACGCCCAGCACGACGAAAGCCGGCAACAGGCACAGCCCGAGCGGGGCCGCCGCCTTGACCTCGACGGTGCGCGCCCGGGCCTCGACCTCCGCACGAGCCTGGGCGCGCAGCTCCTCGCCCAGCCGTCGGGCCGCGGGAGCGACCGAGGCCCCGGTCTCGCACGCTCGTCCCAGGGCCCGTCCCAGTGGCGCCAGCTGGGCGTGTCCCGCCACGCTCCGCCACACCTCCACCGGGTCGACGCCGACAGCCAGACGGTGGTGGAGGACGAGGAGCTCCTCACCGACCGGCCCACCCAGGGCGCGACTGACCGTCTCCAGTGCCGGACCGGGCGCGGCGCCGGCCCCGAGGCAGGCAGCGAGCAGGTCGACCGCCGTGGGCAGGTCCGCCGCGAGCCGCTCGCGACGTCGTACGACGGAAGGGGGCTCGACCCGGCCGAGCACCACCCAGACCACCGCCGCACCGACCGCGCCCACCACCCACCCGGCCGGACCACCGATCACGGCCCAGCCTCCGGCGGTGGCACCGAGCGCCATCGCGGGCCGGATCCGGCGCAGGAGGGCGGAGTCGCGACCCGTCGAACCGGCCCGTCGCTCCGGTGTGGGGGCCGGGACCGCGTCGGGACGAGGCCGCACGAGCAGGGCGACGGCCAGGGCCGCCAGGACCGCAGCGAGGGTGGCTGCCTCCGTCGCCCCGCTCATCGTCCGAGGACGTGGTCGGCGATCTTCTCCAGCCAGAGCAGCCCGGCGAAGGACAGCGCGAGGCCGAGGGCGAGGCAGACCAGTCCCGGCACCGAGTCGAGCAGGAAGCCGACCGGGTCCCCGCCGAGGCCGGTGCCGAGCAGCAGCACCCCGAGCGGCAGCACCGCGAGCGTGCGTGCCGTCGCCCGGGCGGCGGCCAGCTCGCCGGCCACCAGCCGTGCCGTCCTCCGGTCCTGCCGGATCGCCTCGGCCGCCTGGCCGATCGACGAGGCCAGTCCGGCCCCGGACTCCGCCGCCACCTGCCACGCCGCGGCGACGGTGCACAGCTGGCGCGCCCCGGGCCGGGCCGACAGCTCCCGAAGCGTCGACGGGACGTCGGCACCCATCCGGGCTGCTGCGGCCACCGGCGAGAGCTCCGGCCACTCCGCACCCACCCGGTCCAGGCTCGCGAGAGGTGGCTGGCCGGCCGCGAGGTCGGAGGACAGGGCCTCGCACACGGCGAGGACCCGGTCTGCCGTGTGGTCGGCCGCACGGGCCGCCCGCCGGCGGCGCACCAGCCGACCGGCACCCAGCGCCACCAGAGCGGCCAGGGCCACCAGGGCGACCTGGTGCGGGTCCCACCACTGCCTGGACCGCCACGCGAGCAGGAGCACGGCGCCACCGAGCAGCACGACCGACGAGGCCAGGCCCGGCGTCTGCGGGCTCGGCAGCGTGGTGGCCTTGCCCGCCGCGAGGGCGGCCGCGACCATCGCCAGCACGGCGGCGAGGACGCTCACGAGTCGACCATCGCGGAGAGCTCCTCGACCGCCGCGCCGGGGACCAACGACCCGTCGTCGTCCATCGCCACCCCGGTGACCACCTCGACCGACCGATCGACTGCCCGGCGTACGACGCCGATCTCGCGCAGCCGCCTGAGACCGCGTCGGTCGCGGGCCAGGTGCAGCACCACGTCGACGGCCGACGCGAGCTGACCGTTCACCGCGGTGCGGCTCATCCCGGCGGCGAGCGCCAGGGCCTCGATCCGGCTGGGTACGTCGGCAGCAGAGTTGGCGTGCACCGTGGCGAAGCCGCCCTCGTGGCCGGTGTTCATGGCGGCCAGCATGTCCACGACCTCGGCGCCTCGGACCTCACCCACGACCAGCCGGTCCGGCCGCATCCGCAACGCCTGGCGCACCAGCGTGCGCAGCGCGACCTCCCCGGCCCCCTCGATGTTCGCGGGCCGTGCCTCCAGCGCGACCACGTGCGGGTGCTCGGGCCGCAGCTCCGAGGCGTCCTCGACCAGCACCAGCCGCTCCGCGGGATCGACCATCGAGAGCAGCGCGTTGAGCAGGGTGGTCTTGCCGGAGCCGGTGCCTCCACTGATCAGCACCGCGAGGCGCCGGCGTACCACTGCCTCCAGCAGGCCCAGGCCCGCCTCCGAGACGGCCCCGGCCCGCACCAGCTCGGCCGGACTGAAGACCCGGCGGCGCGGCACCCGCAGGGACAGCAGGGTGCCCGGACGGGACAGCGGGGCCAGCACCGCGTGGAACCGGGTCCCGTCGGCGAGCCGCAGGTCGACCCACGGCGAGGCGTCGTCGAGCCGGCGACCGCCGGAGGCCGCGAGCCGCTGGGCCAGGCGCCGGACGGCCGCGTCGTCGGGAAAGGCCACCGCCGTGCGCTCCAGCCCGCCTCCGCGGTCGATCCACACCTCGCGCGGGCCGTTGACGAGCACGTCGGTGACCCCGGCCGTCGCCAGGAGCGGCTCCAGGGGGCCTGCGCCGACCACGTCTCGGTGCAGGGCGTCGTGCACGGCCAGGACGGTGGCGTCCCCGACCGGGCGACCCTGCTCGCGCAGCGCCTGCGCCACCAGCTGTGGGGTCAGCGGAGCGGCCTCCCGGGCCAGGCGCTCGCGCACGCCCTCGACCAGGTCGAGCGGTGCCTCGCTCACGCAGCCACTCCGGGACGGTCGCCCCCGAGCACCGGCAGGCACGCCCGCGCGGCACGCGCCAGGGCGCCACGGCGCGACCGGGCCGGTCCGGCACCGAGGTCGACCGCCTCGTCGAGACCCCGCTGGTCGGACATCGCGACCAGCAGCGGCACCCGCAGCAACCGGCTGGCCGACTCCGGGGTGACTCCCGCCCGGCTGCCCCGGGTCACCAGGTGCCGCCGAGGGGCGTGCTCGGGCAGGCGGGCGGCGACCCGGGCCGCGGAGGTCACCCCGGGCACGGTGAGGGTGGAGACCAGCACCACGTGGTCACAGCGGGTGATGGTCTCCTCGACCACCGGGTCGTGGTGGCGCGGCAGGTCGACCACGACCGTCGCGAAGCCTCGGCGTCCGGCGGAGAGCACCTCGCGCACCGCGAAGGCCTGCAGGGAGCTCGGCCGGTCGGTCGGCCAGGTGAGCACCGACAGCTGCCCGGCGCGAGGCAGCGCCTCGCGCAGCGACCGCGAGCTCAGCCGCCCCGTGGTCTGCAGCATGGAGTCCCAGCGGATCCCGTCGGTGCTCTCCAGCCCGAGCACCCGGTCGACGCCGGCGCCGATCGGGTCGGCGTCGACCAGCAGCGTCGGCCCTCGCTCGGCGGCCGCCTGCGCCAGGGCTGCGGCGAAGACCGTGGCTCCGGCCCCTCCCGAGCCGCCCAGCACGCCGACCGTGACGCCGGGGTCGGCCGCACCGTCGCCGACGTCGGTGAGCAGCTCGACCAGCCAGCTCTCGGACTCCGGCAGGCCCCCGACGGCCTCGGCACCGACGTGCAGCGCCTCCCGGAACAGGGTGTGGTCGAGCGGGCTGTGCCCGACGACGAAGACGCGCGGTCGCCGTGGGGGACGCACGGCGCCCAGAGCCGCGGCGGCATCGGCACCGACCAGGACGAGAGGAGCCCTGCTCCACGCCCGCAGGGCTGTCGCCGGGTCGGCGGTCAGCTCGGGCACCACTCCCGCGGCGGCGCTCAGGCGCTGCACGTCGGCGCAGAGCACGGGGTCGGCGGAGATCACGAGAGGGGCTTCGGCATCCATGCGGCGATGCTGCGGTCCGCGCGAGGACGGGGGCCCGGCCGAACCGGGCGCGGTGGACAACCCGGTCCCGAAGATGCCTGTGGACGCGAGCCGGTCGCTGCCGTACGCCGCCCGCCGGCTGCCTAGACTGCACAGCATGAGCCCGGTGCCCCGACCGACGGCGGCGTTCTTCGACCTCGACAAGACGATCATCGCCAAGTCGAGCACGCTGGCCTTCAGCCGGGAGTTCCAGGCGGGAGGCCTGATCTCGCGCGGGGCGGTGCTGCGCTCGGCGTACGCCCAGTTCGTCTACCTCGTCGGCGGCGCCGACCACGACCAGATGGAGAAGATGCGGCTGTTCATGTCGCAGCTGTGCGCCGGCTGGGACGTGGAGACGGTCAAGGAGATCGTCGGCGACACCCTGCACAACATCGTCGACCCCCTGGTCTACGACGAGGCGGTCAGCCTCATCGAGGAGCACCACCTCGCCGGCCGCGACGTCATCATCGTCTCGACCAGCGGCTCGGAGGTCGTGGAGCCGATCGGCCGGATGCTCGGCGCCGACAAGGTGGTCGCGACCCGGATGGAGGTCGAGGACGGCAAGTACACCGGCGGGATCGGCTTCTACGCCTACGCGGAGAACAAGGCCACCGCGGTCCGTGACCTCGCCGCCCGCCGGGGGTACGACCTCGAGCGCAGCTATGCCTACAGCGACTCCGTGACCGACGTGCACATGCTCGAGGCCGTCGGGCACCCGCACGCGGTCAACCCCGACAAGGAGCTGCGGCGGATCGCGCGCGAGCGCGGCTGGCCGGTCCTCGTCTTCGACAAGCCCGTGGCGCTGCGCAGCCGGATCCGCCTGCCACCGGCCCGGCCGACGATCGCCGCGCTGGCCGTGGGCGGATCGGTGGCGGTGGGCACCGCCTGGTGGCTCAACCTCAGGCGGCGTCGCGCCACGGACTGAAAAGTCAAGGGTTGTCTTCACCCCGGGGCCGCGTTACACAGGACACACAACTCCAGAGCTCACACGGTGCAGGTACCCACGCGGCGATCTACCCTTCCTACAGGGCGTTGGTCATCCGGATCTGCCGGAGGCCACAGTTAGAAAATGCACGCTTGGTAGCCGACCCCGTGTGTCGAGCGGCATCGAGATCCTGCATCTCGGTGCCGCTCATCTGTTCCCCCGAGTTCCTCCCCCGCCCGGACCGGATAGTCCGTGACGATCCGCATGTCGTACGCCGCTGATCGCCTGCGGAACGTCACGGACTATCCGGTCTAGGCGCGCAGGGGGCTGGCCTCGGCGCCGGCGGTCTGGGCCTCGGCGGCGTACAGCAGCCAGGCGTGCAGGCCCGCGCGGCCGCCGTCGCGGTAGCCGCGGAGGTTGGACTCGTACTGCGCGCGCAGCGCCAGGTGCCCCGCCTCCGGTACGACGACCGAGGCCGGGTCGACTCCCCGCCAGACCAGCACCAACCGCTCGACGGCCCGGGCGACGATCCCGTCCGCGGACCCGAACGGAGCCGCCGTGAGCAGATCGGCGTGGGCCAGCGCCGCCACCACCAGGCCCGGCGCCGAGGTGCGCAGCAGCGTGCGCGCCAGCGACTGGAGCCGGTCGGCGCCGTCGGCGGAGGCGGGCTGCCCGCTGCCGCCGGCGAGCACGTGCAACCGGGCGAAGGCCTGCAACGGGGCCCGCCCGAGCACCGGGACCAGCGCCAGCGCCTCGGTGCTGACCCGCAGCGCGGCCTGGGCCGTCTCGTCGCCCGTCCCGGCGCGCAGGTCCTCCAGCGAGGACCCGGAGCCGGCGAGCACGGCACTGGCGTGGGCCCCTCGCAGCAGCGACTCGGCCGTCTGCTCGGGACTGGTCCGCCGCAGCCCGCGGTCACGCAGCATCACGTCGATGCCGTCCCGGGTCGCGGCGAAGGCCGAGGGCACACCCTCGAGCGAGTCCAGCCAGCCGAGCGGGTCGACCGCCGTCGGTCCACCGGTCGGACCACCCGCCGGACCACCGCCCTGACCACTGGGGGACCGCTCGCTCGGGACGTCGTTCGACGGGAGTGCCACGGCGCGAAGGGTATCGGGTAACTTCGAGCGCACGATGAGCGAGCAGCGCGAACCACCGCACCGGTCGTTCGGCCCGGTGGCCGACGCCTACGACCGAGCTCGCCCCTCCTACCCCGAGCAGGCGGTCGCCTGGATGACCGGCCCCGGCCGGTCGGTGGTGCTGGAGCTCGGCGCCGGCACCGGCAAGCTCACCGAGGTGCTCCACCGGGCCGGCCACGAGGTGCTCGCCACCGACCCCGCCCCCGCGATGATCGCTCGCCTCGGATCCCGGGTGCAGGTGCCCCGGGTGGTCGCCGAGGCCGAGCACATCCCGGTCCGGTCCCGGTCGGTCGACCTGGTCGTGTGCGGGCAGTCCTTCCACTGGTTCGACCACGACCGTGCCCTGCTGGAGATGGCCCGGGTGCTGCGTCCCGACGGTGTGGTCGCGCTCGCGTGGAACACCTTCGACGACGCGATCCCCTGGGTGCGCCGACTCAAGAAGCTCCTGGCCCCACCGACCGACGGCCAGGACTCGGCGACGCCGCTGATGGAGACCCCGTACTTCGGCTTCGTGGAGCAGAAGCAGTTCCGCTTCTGGCAGCCGCACACGGCCAAGACGCTGGCCGACCTCACCCGGTCGGTCTCGACGGTGGCCACGATGAGCGAGAGCGCCCGCGCGGACGTCCTCGCCCGCGTCGACGCGCTGTACGCCGAGTACGGTCGCGGCCACGACGGCATGCAGGTGCCCTACATCACCCGGTGCTACCGCGCCGTGGTCCGGCACTCCGAGCTGCCTGCCGAGCCCGTCGCCCCGCCACGCGGCGACCCGTCGGTCGAGGTCGACCCACCGGGGCTGACCGACCTCCGCACCGGGGCGGACACTCCCGCCGAGACGGGCCCCGCGACCGTGCGCCCGGCGGGTGCGGCCCGGCGACCGCCAGAGGACCCCGGCACGCAGCTGATCTCCTTCAAGTAGCGGTCGTGGCGTTCGAGACCATCCGTCGTCGCTGGTACGCCCGCCAGCTCGGTGACGACGCCGACCAGGCCACCTTCCGCACGCTGCACACCGCCTCGCTCGCCTCCCCCGCGCTGCGTCAGGGGCTGCGGGTGGAGTCCGTCGAGAAGAGCCTGCGGCACCTGCGGGCCCTGCTCGGCACGGCCGCGGTCGCGATCACCGACACCACCGACCTCCTCGGGTACGACGGGCTGTCGACCCACCACGCCGACCAGGCCGAGCACGTGGCCCTCCGCGCCGTCGAGAGTGGCGCCACCGTCGTGGCCGGGCGCACCGAGCTCGCCTGCGACGTGCCCGGATGCCTGGTCCAGCACGCCATCGCCAGCCCGCTGGTCATCGAGGACCGGGTCGCCGGCGCACTGGTCGCCCTGTCCGCCCAGACCTCGGCCAGCCTGCTGCGGGCCACCGAGGAGGTGGCCAGCTGGGTCTCCGGCCAGCTCGCCCTGGCCGAGCTCGACGAGTCGCGGCACCGGCTCAACCGCGCCGAGGTGCGCGCGCTGCGGGCCCAGATCAGTCCGCACTTCGTCTACAACTCGCTCGGGGCGATCGCCTCCTTCGTGCGCACCGATCCCGACCGGGCCCGGGAGCTGCTGCTGGAGTTCGCCGACTTCACCCGCTACTCCTTCCGCGAGCACGGCGAGTTCACCACCCTGGCCGAGGAGCTGCGCTCGATCGAGCGCTACCTGATGCTCGAGCAGGCGCGCTTCGGCGACCGGCTGCAGGTCACCTTGCAGGTGGCCCCCGAGGTGCTCGGGGTCAGCGTGCCGTTCCTGTGCCTGCAGCCCCTGGTCGAGAACGCCGTGCGGCACGGCCTGGAGTCGGTGGACGGAGGTGGGCGGATCACCATCGAGGCCCGCGACGCCGACCGCGAGTGCGTCATCGGCATCGAGGACAACGGGGTCGGGGAGGACCCGGAGCGGATCCGCGCCGTGCTCGCCGGCGACCCGGGCGGAGACTCGGTGGGGCTGGCCAACGTGGACGAGCGGCTGCGCGCGAGCTTCGGCGACGAATACGGTCTGGTCGTGGAGACCGCACCGGGCGCCGGGACCAGGGTGCTGGTCCGGGTGCCCAAGTTCGCCCCGGGTGTGACGTGACCTCCGGGTCGTCCGTGGAGGGCGCGCCCCGCGGGCTGCGGGTCCTGGTCATCGACGACGAGCAGCCGGCGCTCGACGAGCTCGCCTACCTGCTCGGTCGCGACGAGCGCGTCGCGGACGTGCACACCACCGCCTCCCCCACCGAGGCGCTGCGCCTGCTCGAGCAGCTCGAGGTCGACGCCGTGTTCCTCGACGTGCACATGCCCGGGCTGAGCGGGATCGACCTGGCCCGGGTGCTCGCCCGGTTCCGGTCCCCTCCCGTGACGGTCTTCGTCACCGCCCACGACGAGCACGCCGTGGAGGCCTTCGACCTCAACGCGGTCGACTACGTGCTCAAGCCGGTGCGCGAGGCCCGGCTGGCCGAGGCCGTACGCCGCATCGGCGCTGCCGGGCGCCCCGAGCAGACCGAGGAGCAGGTGCCCGTCGAGCGGGGCGGGGTCACCCGCTTCCTCCCGGTGTCCTCGATCCGCTACGTCGAGGCCGAGGGCGACTACGCGCGGCTGCACACCGCCGAGGAGAGCCACCTGGTCCGGGTCCCGCTGTCCGCCCTCGAGCAGCAGTGGGCCGGAGCCGGCTTCGTGCGGATCCACCGGTCGGTGCTGATCGCGACGGCGTACGTCGACGAGCTGCACGTGGAGGGCGGCCGGTGCACCGTGGTGATCGGGGACAGGCACCTCAACGTCAGCCGGCGCCACACCCGCGAGCTGCGGGACCTGCTCGTCCGGCACGCCCGACCGGGGGCGGAGTGAGCCAGCAGCATCCCGAGCGGGTCCGGGTCACCAGCCCGTGGACCGAGCGACCGCGGATGCGCCCCCGACCCACGGCGGTCTCCGAGATCGACGCCCAGAGCGAGATCGGCGAGATCTACCTGCGCACGCTGCTGCGGGCGCAGCTGCGGCTGGCGCTGAGCATCCTGGTCCTGCTGGCCCTGAGCATCGGCTCGCTGCCGCTCGTGTTCACCCTCTTTCCTCGCCTCGGAGCGCTCCAGCTGCTCGGGATGCCGGTCTCGTGGGGGATCCTGGCCTTCGGCTGCTACCCCGTCCTCGTCCTGCTCGCCTGGCGCTACGTCCGGCTCGCCGAGCGCAACGAGCGGGCGTTCACCCGCATCGTGGAGCGGTCGTCGTGAGCCACGCCTACGGCATCGCGGCGGTCGTGCTGGTCACCGTGGCGACCCTGACGATCGGCTACTGGGGACTGCGGTTCAGCCGGACGACGTCGGACTTCTTCGTGGCGTCCCGCTCGGTGCGGCCCGGTCTGAACGCCTCGGCGATCAGCGGCGAGTACCTCTCGGCAGCCTCCTTCCTCGGCATCGCCGGCCTGGTGCTCACCTTCGGCGCCGAGATGCTCTGGTACCCGATCGGCTGGACGGCGGGCTACCTGGTCCTGCTCGTGCTGGTGGCCGCCCCGCTGCGCCGCTCGGGCGCCTACACCCTGCCGGACTTCGCCGAGGCCCGCCTGGGTTCGCGCGCCGTGCGCACGCTCGCCTCGTTGATGGTGGTGACGATCGGCTGGCTCTACGTGATGCCCCAGCTCCAGGGAGCCGGGATCGCACTGCGCACCGCCACCGGGCTGCCGCCGTGGGCCGGTGGACTCGTCGTCGCCGTGGTGGTGCTGCTCAACGTGCTCTCGGGCGGCATGCGCTCGATCACCTTCGTGCAGGCCTTCCAGTACTGGCTCAAGCTCACGGCGCTGCTCGTGCCCGTCGTCTTCCTGCTGATCGTCTGGCTCGGCGACGGCGGGCGCTCACCCGCGGAGCCGTCGCTGTTCGTCGGCGGCGAGTCGGGGGCCGCCTGGGCGGACCCGCTCGACTTCGCCGACGGGCACCCGCTGTACTCGACGTACTCGCTGATGGTGGCCACCTTCCTGGGCACCATGGGCCTGCCGCACGTGGTGGTGCGCTTCTACACCAACCCCGACGGCCGGGCCGCCCGCCAGACGACCGTCACGGTGCTGGCACTCCTGGGCCTGTTCTACGTGCTGCCGCCGGTGTACGCCGCGCTCGGCCGCCTCTACGCGCCCGACCTGGTCGGCAGCGGCCGCGCCGACGGCGTGGTGCTCGAGCTGCCCGCCCGGATGCTCGGCGGGACCGGCGGTGAGCTGCTGACGTCGCTGCTCACGGCGGGCGCCTTCGCCGCCTTCCTGGCCACCAGCTCGGGACTGACCATCGCCGTGGCCGGGGTGATCGCCCAGGACGTGGTCAGCAGCCGGGTCGAGGGCGTGACCGCCTTCCGCGTCTCGGCGGTGGTGGCCGTGGTGGTGCCGTTCCTGCTGGCCCTGGTGGTCCGCGACGTCTCGGTGGCCACGGTCGTCGGGCTGGCGTTCGCCATGGCCGCGGCGACCTTCTGTCCGCTGCTGCTCCTGGGCATCTGGTGGCGCGGGCTGACCGACACCGGGGCCCTGTCCGGATTGCTCGTCGGCGGGCTGCTCACCGGGCTGGCGGTGCTGGACAACCTCGTGGCCGACCGCGCCGGCGGCTGGTTCGCCTCGCTGGTCGCCCAGCCGGCGGCGTGGACCGTGCCGCTGGCGTTCGCCACGATGGTCCTCGTGTCCCGGCTGACCGCGCACCGGGTGCCGGCGCACACCTCGCGGTTCCTGGTGCGCCTGCACACCCCGGAGAGCGTGCCGCTCGACCGCAGCTGACGCCGACACCGTCGTCTCGCAGTCCGGACGACACCGCCGTTCGTCGCACCGCTCGAACCGTTCGGCGATCCGGGACCTCCGTCCGGCGACCGGTGCGACCGACCCCGTGGCAGCGGAGCGCGAGCGACTGGCACGGTGACCGGCACCACAGCCTCTCGTTTCGGAAGGGTCCCCCCATGGCTGACACCGCCGACACCCACGACCAGGCGGCTCGTCACGACCCGGTCTACGACCGGCTCCACGAGACCGCGGAGTTCGACGAGCTGCGCCGTCGTTTCCGGAAGTTCGTCTTCCCGGCGACGATCGCGTTCCTCGTCTGGTACCTGCTCTACGTGCTGATGTCCAACTGGGCCACCGACTTCATGTCCCAGAAGGTCGTCGGCAACATCAACGTGGCACTGGTCTTCGGCCTGCTGCAGTTCGCGACCACCTTCGGGCTCGCGGCGCTGTACGCGCGGTACATGAACCGGGAGGTCGACCCGATCGCCCGCCAGCTCGAGGCGCGCTACCGCGAGGAGGTCGGCCGATGAGCTCCCAGGCCCTCACCGCCACCCTGTTCATCGCCGTCGTCCTGCTGACCGTCGGCATCACCTTCTGGGCCAGTCGGCAGTCGTCCGGCACCACCGACTTCTACGCCGGCGGCCGGTCGTTCAGCGGGTTCCAGAACGGCATGGCCGTCTCCGGCGACTACATGTCGGCGGCCTCGTTCCTCGGGATCTCCGGGCTGATCGCGCTCAACGGCTACGACGGCTTCCTGTACTCGATCGGCTTCCTGGTCGCCTGGCTGGTGGCGCTGCTGCTCGTCGCGGAGCTGCTGCGCAACTCGGGTCGGTACACGATGGCCGACCAGCTGGCCTTCCGGATGAAGCAGCGCCCCGTGCGCCAGGCGGCGGCCACGTCGACCGTGGTCGTCTCGATCTTCTACCTGCTCGCGCAGATGGTCGGCGCCGGAGCCCTGGTCGCGCTGCTCCTCGACGTGCAGTCCGAGGCGCTGAAGGCGCTCACCATCGTGGGCGTCGGCATGCTGATGGTCTTCTACGTCACCGTCGGCGGCATGAAGGGCACCACCTGGGTCCAGATCGTCAAGGCGGTGCTGCTGATGACCGGCACCGTGCTGATCACGATCCTCGTCCTCGCCGAGTTCGGGTTCAACTTCTCCCAGCTGCTCCAGACCGCCGCGGACAACACCGGCAAGGGCCAGGCCTTCCTCCAGCCCGGGTTGAAGTACGGCGTGAGCACGACCTCGCGCCTGGACTTCGTCTCCCTGGGCCTGGCGCTGGTCCTCGGCACGGCAGGCCTGCCGCACATCCTGATCCGCTTCTACACCGTGCCGACGGCCAACGCCGCCCGCAAGTCGGTGCTCTGGGCGATCGGGCTGATCGGCAGCTTCTACCTGATGACGCTGGTCCTGGGCTTCGGTGCCGCCGCCCTGCTCGACACCGGAGCGGACAGCGAGGTCGCGGCCTCGGGGGGCAACCTGGCCTCTCCCCTGCTCGCCGAGGCCATCGGCGGCGGCGAGGGGACGACGGGCGGTGCGGTGCTGCTGGCGTTGATCTCCGCAGTGGCGTTCGCGACCATCCTCGCGGTCGTCGCCGGGCTCACCCTCACCTCGGCGTCCTCGGTCGCCCACGACCTCTACGCGACGGTCTTCCGCCGCGGCGAGGCCAGCGAGCAGGACGAGGTGCGGGTGGCGCGGATCGCGGCCTTCGTGATCGGCGGCATCGCGGTGGTGCTGGCGATCCCGGCCCAGCGACTCAACATCGCCTTCCTGGTGGCCCTCGCCTTCGCGGTGGCGGCCTCGGCCAACCTGCCCTCGCTGATCTACAACCTGTTCTGGCGGCGGTTCAACACCCGCGGCGCCGTGTGGGCGATCTACGGCGGCCTGGTCACCTGCGTGGTCCTGGTGTTCTTCTCGCCGGTGGTCTCCGGCTCGGAGACGGCGCTGGTCACCGGAGCCGACTGGTCCTGGTTCCCGCTGAGCAACCCCGGGATCATCTCGATCCCGGCCGGTTTCCTGCTCGGATGGCTGGGCACAGTCACCTCGAGCGAGCCCGCCGCCGAGGAGCGGTTCACCGAGCTCGAGGTGCGTGCGTTCACGGGCGCCGGAGCCGAGGGACAGATCCACCACTGAGGCACCGCAGCACGACGACGTACGGCGTCCGGGCGACCCTCACCTGGGTCGTCCGGACGCTGTGCACCACTCGGGCACCCAGTAGGTTCGCAAGAGCACCGGCACCAACGGCACGAGGAGCGAAGACATGAGCGACGAGTCCAGCGGAACCCTGGCCAACCTGTCCCACGAGGAGCGCCGCTTCGAGCCCCCGAAGGAGTTCGCGGAGCAGGCCAACCTCACCGCTGCTGCCTACGAGGACGCCGAGGCGGACCGGCTCGGGTTCTGGGAGAAGCAGGCGGAGCGACTCGACTGGGACCAGAGGTGGGACCGCGTCCTGGACTGGGACGACCCGCCGTTCGCCAAGTGGTTCGTGGGCGGCAAGCTCAACGCGGCGTACAACTGCGTCGACCGGCACGTCGCCGCCGGAGCCGGTGAGAAGGTCGCCTTCCACTGGGTGGGCGAGCCCGAGGACGACACCCGCGACATCACCTACGCCCAGCTGCAGGACGAGGTGTGCCAGGCCGCGAACGCCCTGATCGAGCTCGGGGTCAAGACCGGTGACCGGGTCGCGATCTACATGCCGATGATCCCGGAGACCGCCGTCGCCATGCTGGCCTGCGCCCGGATCGGCGCTCCGCACACGGTGGTCTTCGGCGGCTTCTCCTCCGACGCCCTGGCGAACCGGATCTCCGACTGCCAGGCAGAGGTCGTCATCACCGCCGACGGTGGCTACCGCCGCGGCGCGCCGTCCGCGCTCAAGCCGGCGGTCGACGAGGCCTGCGACAAGGCGGCCGGGCAGGGTCACGAGGTCCGCCACGTGCTCGTGGTGCAGCGGACCGGGCAGGACGTCGAGTGGACCGACGGGCGCGACGTGTGGTGGCACGAGAGCGTCGGGTCGCAGTCGACCGAGCACGAGTGCGAGTTCTTCGACGCCGAGCACCCGCTCTACGTCATGTACACCTCGGGCACCACCGGCAAGCCCAAGGGCATCCTGCACACCACCGGCGGCTACCTGGTCGGCTGCGCCTACACGCACTGGGCGGTCTTCGACCTCAAGGCCGACAGCGACGTCTACTGGTGCACCGCCGACGTCGGCTGGGTGACCGGTCACTCCTACGGCGTGTACGGCCCGCTGGCCAACCAGACCACCTCGGTGATCTACGAGGGCACGCCGGACACGCCCGGCAAGGGCCGTTGGTGGGAGATCTGCGAGCAGTACGGCGTGACGATCTTCTACACCGCCCCCACGGCGATCCGCACGTTCATGAAGTGGGGGGACGAGATCCCCGCCAAGTCCGACCTGTCCTCGCTGCGCGTGCTCGGCTCGGTCGGGGAGCCGATCAACCCGGAGGCCTACGTCTGGTACCGCACCACGATCGGCGGCGATCGCGCCCCGGTGGTCGACACCTGGTGGCAGACCGAGACCGGGTCGATCATGGTCAGCCCGCTCCCGGGGGTGACCGCGGCCAAGCCCGGGTCGGCGATGAAGGCGATCCCCGGCATCGTCATCGACGTCGTGGACGACGAGGGTGAGTCGGTGCCGGACGGCTCCGGCGGCCTGCTGGTGGTCAAGGAGCCCTGGCCCTCGATGCTGCGCACGCTCTGGGGTGACGACGAGCGGTTCAAGGAGACCTACTGGTCCCGTTTCGCCAAGCAGGGCTACTACTTCGCCGGTGACGGTGCGAAGAAGGACGAGGACGGGGACGTCTGGGTCCTGGGACGAGTCGACGACGTCATGAACGTCTCCGGCCACCGGCTCTCCACCACCGAGATCGAGTCCGCGCTGGTCTCGCACCCGAAGGTGGCCGAGGCCGCCGTGGTGGGGGCCGCCGACGACACCACGGGCCAGGCGGTGTGCGCGTTCGTGATCCTGCGCGAGTCCGCGCTCGAGGAGGGCGAGGAGGCCCCCGAGTCGCTGATCCAGGAGCTGCGCAGCCACGTCCAGAAGGAGATCGGCGCCATCGCCAAGCCGCGGCAGGTGATGGTGGTCCCCGAGCTGCCGAAGACGCGGTCGGGCAAGATCATGCGTCGCCTGCTCAAGGACGTCGCCGAGCACCGTGAGGTCGGCGACGTGACGACGCTCGCGGACTCGACCGTGATGGACCTGATCGGCCAGGGCATGAACTCCGGGAAGGCCGACGACTGACGCTCGGCCCCATCTGCCGCGGCAGCGGCGACGGGGAGAGACCCGTCGGGTCGCTCAGGCGGCCTGACGGTCCCCGTCGGCTGCGACGAGGCGCTCGAGGAGGGCGCTCAGGGCCGACTCGACCTCGGTGTCGGCGAGGGACCCGTCCCGGACCGCGTCGTGCACCGAGGCGACGCCGAGGCTGTTCTCCACCGGGACGGCGCCAGCGACGCGCAGCACCTTCTCGGCGTCCTCACGAGCCCACTGCGCACCGCGCGGCGACGGGCTGACGGACACCACGGCGGTCGGCATGCCCGCCAGCGGCGAGGCCCCACGCGGACGCGACGCCCAGTCCAACGCGTTCTTCAGCACGCCGGGTAGCGAGCCGTTGTACTCCGGCGTGGCCACGACCAGGCCGTCCGCGTTCGCCAGGGCCGCTCGCAGGGCGGCCACGGACGCCGGCGGCGTGTCGGTGTCGAGGTCCTGGTCGTAGTGCGGCAGGTCGCGCAGCCCGTCGTGGACCACCGCCTCGGCACCGTCGGGCAGCAGCCGGGTCGCCGCCTGCGCGAGCTGCGCGGTCCAGGAGTCGGCGCGCAGACTGCCCACCAGGATCAGGATCTTCATGGATGCTCCTCCGGTCGAGACGCGGGTTGGTTCAATGTTCAACAACACCGCGGCCGGGTGATTTGTTCCCTCGAGGTCAGTTGGGGCGGGCTTCCTGCTTCGAGGGCAACCCGGTCTTGGCCAGGCTCGCCACGGTCGTGATCAGCAGGGTGGCCACGATCACGCTCAGGGAGAGCCAGATGGGCAGCTCGGGCGCCCAGGAGACGTGCTCGCCACCGTTGACGAACGGCAGCTCGTTCTCGTGCAGGGCGTGGAGGACCAGCTTGACGCCGATGAACCCGAGCAGGAAGGCGAGACCGAAGGAGAGGTAGACCAACCGCTCCAGCAGGCCGCCGATGAGGAAGTAGAGCTGCCGCAGGCCCATCAGGGCGAAGATGTTGGCGGTCAGCACCAGGAACGGCTCGCGGGTCAGCCCGTAGATGGCCGGGATCGAGTCCAGCGCGAAGAGCAGGTCGGTGGTGCCCAGCGCGATGATCACCACGAACATCGGCGTGATCACCCGCTTGCCGTTCTCGATCGAGAGGATCTTGGCGCCGTGCCACTCCGAGGTGCCCGGCAGTCGCCGCTCGACGAACTTGATCAGCCGGTTCTCCTCGAACTCGTCCTCGTCCTCCGCACCCTCCTTGGCCAGCTTGTAGGCGGTGTAGATCAAGAACAGCCCGAAGATGTAGAAGACCCAGCTGAAGTTGTTGATGGCGGCCGCGCCGACCGCGATGAAGATCCCGCGCATGATCAGCGCGAGCACGATCCCGATGAGCAGGGCGCTCTGCTGGAGCTCCTTGGGTACGCCGAACTTGCTCATGATGATCAGGAAGATGAACAGGTTGTCCACCGAGAGCGAGTACTCGGTCAGCCAGCCGGCGAAGAACTCGGTGCCGTACCGGGCTCCGGCGAAGAACCAGACGCCGAGGCCGAAGGCGACCGCCATGCCGATGAAGACCGCCAGTGCGACCGAGACCTCCCGACGGCTCGGCTCGTGGGGCCGGCGGCCGACGACGACCACGTCGAAGAGCAGGACGACGGAGGTGATGCCCACCGTCAGCCACCACACCAGGGGGGAGACGTCCACGCGGTTCCTCAGGACTCGATCGGACACACACCTCGCGGGCGCGTGCAGGACGTTGCTGTCCGGAGGTCTCTCCCGTCGCGCGACCGCGACCGACGATCCCGGGTCCGGCCCGGGTGCTGCTACCGGGTGCCGGTCCGTGCTGACGAGATCGCCGCGAAGGAATACTCCCCTCCGACGCTGGTCAGTCTCCCAGAGCCGGACCGCCTCACCAAATGCGTCGCCGGGCGCCCGGTATGGTGACCGACGGTGAGCCGGGAAGTCTGGTCGGCACCGGTTGGTCGACCCTGGGAGAGTCCATGATCCGTGTGAACCGCCGCCCCAACTGGTTGCCCGATCCCGAGCAGGGTGAGAGCACCTTCCTCGGTGACGTGCTGCGCTCGGAGACCGTCGGGGGGTCGATCGCGCTGGTGGGCGCGATCATCGCGGTGGTGTGGGCGAACTTCGCCGGAGCGAGCTACGAGGCGGTCCGGGACTTCGAGATCGGCTTCCTCGACGTCGAGCACTGGGCGGCGGACGGCGCGCTGGCGATCTTCTTCTACATCGCCGGTCTGGAGCTCAAGCGCGAGCTGCTGGTCGGTTCCCTGCGCAAGCCCGCCGACGCGGCGGTCCCGGTCGTGGCCGCGATCTGCGGCGTCGCCGTCCCCGCACTCATCTACGTGGCCTTCAACCGCGGCACCGACAACCTCGTCGGCTGGGCCGTGCCGGCCGCGACGGACATCGCCTTCGCCCTGGCGATCCTCGCGGTGGTCGGCTCGGCGCTGCCCAACCAGCTGCGCGCGTTCCTGCTGACCCTGGCCGTCGTGGACGACCTGATCGTGATCGTGGTGATCGCGGTCTTCTACACCTCCACCATCCACGTCACCGGCCTGCTCATCGCGGCGGGCGCGTTCCTCGCCTTCTTCATCTTGCAGCGGCTCCGCGTGCAGACCAGCCTGCTCTACCTGCCACTGGCCGCGATCGGGTGGTTCGGCGTGCACGAGAGCGGGGTGCACGCCACCATCGCCGGGGTCGTGTTCGGCCTGCTCACCCGGGTGCTGCCCGACGACGACGAGCAGCGCTCCCCCGCGGAGCGGCTCGAGCACCGCATCGTCCCGCTGAGCGCCGGCGTGGCGGTGCCGTTCTTCGCCCTGATGAGCGCGGGTGTGGTGCTCGAGGGTGGCACCGAGCTGTTCACCGAGCCGATCGTGCTCGGGGTGGTGCTGGGCCTCGTGGTGGGCAAGCCGATCGGTGTGCTCGGTGGGTCCTGGCTGCTGACCCGGTTCACCCGCGCGGAGCTCAACGAGGGGCTGCTCTGGCGCGATCTCGCCGGCGTCGGCCTGGTGGCCGGCGTCGGTTTCACGGTCTCGCTGCTGGTCGCCGACCTGTCCTTCACCGGCCTCGAGCGCGAGGAGGCCAAGACCGCGGTGCTGCTCGGCTCGCTGATCGCCGGGCTCGCGGCCGCCCTGGTGCTGGGACGTCGCAACCGAAAGCACCAGAACTCATGAGGATAGGGTCGGCGCGGACGCCGTCACCGAAGGGAAACATCTGCCATGGCACACCGTGAGCCCGTCACCACCGAGGAAGAGCCCACGATCGGCAAGCTGGTCGTCGACGCCAGCCGCGACGTCTCTTCCCTGATCCAGCACGAGATCGCCCTGGCCAAGTCCGAGCTCAAGGTCTCGGTCAAGGCGGGCGGCATCAGCGTCGCACTGTTCGCGGTCGCCGGCTTCCTGGGCCTGCTCGCGATCATCATGCTCTCGGTCGCGTTCGCCTACTTCCTGCACTTCACCGGCCTGGACCTCGCCTGGTGCTTCCTGATCGTCTTCGGGGCCTACGTCCTGCTGGCCGGTCTGCTCGCCCTGGTGGGCGTGCGCAAGATCAAGCAGGTCAAGCCCCCGGAGCGCGCCATCGAGCAGGCCAAGGAGATCCCCTCGGCCTTCAAGCGCGGCTGAGCGACCGCTCTAGGTGCAGTTGCCGCTGGAGACCCGGCGGGAGGAGTCCAGCCCGACGGCCGCGGCCCGGCGCACCTGGTCGGCGGTCAGCGCGTAGCCGGTGTCCCGGTCGCTGACCGAGGCGGCGAAGACGACCCCCAGGACCTGGCCGGCCGTCGAGACCATCGGACCGCCGGAGTTGCCGGGCCGGATCAGGCCACGCAGCGAGAACACGTGCCGGGTGACGGTTCCGTTGCCGTAGATGTCGGGCGAGCGGAGCCGCTGGTCCCCGCGGATCCGCGCGGGCTGGGCGTCGTACGGGCCGTCCTGCGGGTAGCCGAGCACCGCGCCCGGTTGCCGCTCCTGGCCGTCGAGGTCGAACTCGATGGTGGGTCCGTCGAGCTCGGGCACGGCGAGCACGGCCACGTCGACGTCGGGGTCGTAGTAGACGACCGTGCCGGACACCGTGCGGTCGCCGTCCTGGATCTCGGGCTCGGTCACCCCGGCGACGACGTGGGCGTTGGTCATCAGCCGGTTGGGCGCGTAGAGGAAGCCGGTGCCCTCGACTCCGCGTCCGCACTGGTTCTGGCTGCGGATCTTGAACACGCTGGCACGGGCCCGCTGGATGTCGGGGTCGCGCACCACCCGCGGCCGCGCCGGCGCCACGCTGGTGATGCGCTCCCGCGCGAACGGCTCGAGGTAGCGCGGGAAGAAGCTGTTGCCGACGACGTCGTCGAAGGAGCGCAGCGCCTGCTGGGCCTGGCCCGGCATGACGTCGTTGACCGCGATCAGCACCTTGGACTCCCGGACCTGCGGACTGATGCCCGGGATCCGCGAGCCGCTGATCGCCACGCCGAGCATCCAGGCCACGAGCAGCACGGCGACCACGCTCAGCGCCGCCCCACCCACCGCGTCGATCGCCCGGATCGGCTGCCAGGTCAGCCGGGAGCGGATCCTGGTGCCGGCGAACTGCAAGATGGCCTGACCGATCGAGGCCGTCACCAGGACCACGAACAGTGCGCCGAGGGAGACCCACAGCGAGGGGGCCGCGTCCCCGAGCAGGACCGGTGCCAGCCAGATGCCGGCCAGACCGCCGAGCAGGAGCCCGGTGGTGGCGAAGGCGCCGGCGATGAACCCCTGCCAGTAACCGGAGATGGCGTAGGCGAGGGTGAGCACGACCAGGCACCAGTCGAGGAAGTTCATGCGGACCCTTCGCGGAGGACGGTCTTGCAGCGGGCAGGTGGGATCAATCTTGACTCAGGCCGACCATGTAGTCGGGCAACTCCTGCTGCACGGACGCGTCCCAGGGGCGGGTCCACCCGACGTGGTCGAAGAGCTTGTTGACCAGGCCGGCGGTGAAGCCCCACAGGATGAGGTCCTTCTCGTCCCCGATCAGGAAGCCCGGGCTGCTGTACCCGATCGGGTGCACGACGGTGACCCGGTGACGGGGGTCGAGCAGCTCCTCGACGGGCACCCTGAGCACGGCGTTGACCTCGGCGGGGTCCACCACGTCGACCGTCGTGGGCCGGTGCCACCAGCCCAGCACGGTGGTCACGGCGAAGTTGCTCGGCGGCAGCCACAGCTCGGGCAGGCTGGCGAACACCTCGACCCCGTCGGGATCGAGCCCCGTCTCCTCCTCGGCCTCGCGCAGCGCGGCGGCCTCGGGGGAGGCGTCCGTGGGGTCGATCGAGCCGCCGGGGAAGCTGACCTGCCCGGGGTGCGAGCGCATGTCGTGGGCCCGTTCGGTGAGCAGCAGGTCGGGTCCACGCGGACCCTCGCCGAAGAGCATCAGCACCGCGCCCTTGCGGGTCCGCTCCCCCTCGGGCGGCACGAAGCGGCTGATGTCCTCGGCCCGGATCGTGCGGGCGCCCTCACGGACGGGCTCCAGCCAGTCGGGCAGGCTCATCCGGTGACCTCCAGGTGGGTCTCGACGAGCTCCTCCAGCTGCGCCACCGAGGTGATCTTGACGTACTTCTCCAAGGTGATCTCTCCGGACTCGTCGACCAGGATCAGCTTGGGCAGCACCTGGGTGCGCAACCGGCCGTCGGGGTCGGTGACCAACGGGTAGGTCACCCCGGTCTCCCTCGCCAGGGAGAGCGCGTCGTCCTCGCGGGTCTCCTGCCAGTCGACGCCGAGCACGTCGACGCGGCCGTCGTACTTCTCCGCGAAGGCTTGGTACTCCGGCAGCTCCTCGCGGCACGGGGCGCACCAGCTCGCCCACAGGTTGATGACCAGCGGCCCGCGCAGGGTGGACAGGTCGACGGGGTCCCCGACTCCCAGCGGCTGGAGGGTCACGTCGGGCAGTCGTTCGGGCTCGGCCTTCGTGCTGCCGTCGGCCGAGGCCGAGCAGCCCGCCACCACGAGCAGCGCGGCCACCAGCCCGGCGGCCAGAGCGGCCCGGTGCCGACCGGCGCGCCCGGACCTCGTGCCGGACCTCGTGCCGGACCTCGTGCCGGACCTCATGCCGGCCCCTGGGTCTTGACCAGGGCGGCGGCGGTCTCGTGGTCGGTCGGGCCGGCGCCGTACGCCGGGCACCAGCGCGCGACCGTGCAGGCGCCGCACGCCGGCTTCTTGGCGTGGCACACCCGGCGGCCGTGCCAGATCAGGTGGTGGCTCAGCATCGTCCAGTCACGCTTGGGGAACAGCGCGCCCACGGCGTGCTCGGCCTTGACCGGGTCTGTCTCCTCGGTCCAGCCCAGCCGCCGCGCGAGCCTGCCGAAGTGCGTGTCGACGGTGATGCCGGGCACGTCGAAGGCGTTGCCCAGCACCACGTTGGCGGTCTTGCGCCCGACGCCGGGGAGCCGGACGAGGTCCTCGAGCCGCGGCGGCACCTCACCACCGTGCTCGGCCACCAGCGCCGCGGACAGCTTGAGCAGCGACTCGGTCTTGGCCCGGAAGAAGCCGAGCGGTCCGATGATCCGCTCGAGGTCCTCCCGGGGAGCAGCGGCCATCGCGCGCGCGTCCGGATAGGCGGCGAACAGGGTGGGCCGCACGGCGTTGACCCGACGGTCGGTGGTCTGGGCGCTGAGCACGGTGACCACCAGCAGCTGGAAGGGGTCCTCGAAGTCCAGCTCGCAGCGCGCGTCGGGGTAGGTCTCCGCCAGCACCCGGTTGACCTTCCGGGCACGTCGGACCAGTGCGGTGTCGGGTGCAGTGTCCGGCTCGGGGGGCGGGGCGGTGTCGCGCACGAGGCCCAGAGTACGGCGCGCCGGGGACACCGCTCCCGCTCGGGTTGCCGCCCGGACCACCCCGCCCGCGAGGCGGCTCAGGGGCCCGCCGCGGCGGGGCCGCGTGGCGGTCGGGCGGGTGATGGGACACACTGTGACCTGCACCACCAGGGCCGACAGGCGCCAGGCAGAAAGGGACATCACGTGGAGAACGACGTACTCCGGCAGGCGCCGCTGTTCAGTGCCCTCGACGACGAGGCCGCCTCGGCGCTGCGCTCGTCGATGACCGAGAACCGGCTGCGCCGCGGCGAGGTGCTCTTTCACGAGGGCGACCCGGGCGACAAGCTCTACATCGTGACCGACGGCAAGGTGAAGCTCGGTCGCACCTCCTCGGACGGGCGCGAGAACCTGCTGGCGATCCTGGGTCCGGGTCAGATGTTCGGCGAGCTGTCGCTCTTCGACCCCGGCCCCCGCTCGGCCACGGTCACCGCGGTGACCGAGACGACGTTCCTCTCGCTGTCCCACGACGACCTGCTGCGCTGGCTCGAGGGCCGGCCCAGTGTCTCCCTCGGGCTGCTGACCCAGCTGGCCGGGCGGCTGCGCAAGACCAACGAGGTCGTCGCCGACCTGGTCTTCTCCGACGTGCCGGGTCGGGTGGCCAAGGCCCTGCTGGACCTCGCCGACCGCTTCGGGCGCACCGCCGACGACGGGGTGCACGTCCACCACGACCTCACCCAGGAGGAGCTCGCCCAGCTGGTCGGTGCCTCCCGCGAGACGGTCAACAAGGCACTCGCCGACTTCGCCTCACGCGGGTGGCTGCGCCTCGAGCCGCGCTCGGTGGTCATCCACGACGTCGAGCGGCTGCGCCGCCGCGCCCGCTGAGCTCCGCGCCGGACCGGTCGCTCAGCTCGGAGGAGCCACCGGGGCGTAGCCGTTCTCGAAGTTCAGCGCGTCCACCTTCACCGAGGCGACCACGAGCGGGTGGTCCGTCGTACGCCGCACGAGCGGGCTGCGGTCGACCACGTAGCGCGTCCACTCGGCTCCCGGGCTGCCGAAGATCCAGTCGATCTGGGTCGGTCGCGGCGGCCGGCACCCACCGTTGTTGCTGCCCCCTGCGGCGGCGGTGAGCGGGGTGGCCCCCGTGACCTTGCAGAAGTACTCCTTGCGCTCGTTCATGTCGCCGGTGACGAACTGCGGGGTGCCGGAACGCTCGAGCTGGTTGAACAGCCGGATCTGGCGCCGGGTGGCCTCGTTGCGGTGGCGCTGCATGTTGCCGCCGATGTTGGCCGGGTTGTGGAAGGTGGAGAAGTACGCCTGGACGCCGGTCTCCTTGTGGCGAAGCAGCACGTAGGGCATCGGGCGGATGCGGCCGTTGAAGTAGGGGATCGGGATCAGCCCGGGCTTGACCAGCTCCCAGGTGTCGGAGCGCCAGGCCACCGAGTTCTCCCCCGCCCGGCGGCCCATGCTCAGCCCCGGGTACATCTGCCAGCCCTGGGCGATCCGACGGAACGTGTTGCGCTGGTCGGGCTGGAACTCCTGGAAGCCGACGACGGTGATCTGGTGCTTGCCCAGCAGCTGCATGGCCCCGCGCATCCGCTGCGGCCCGGAGGCGAGCCGCGGGCTGTGGCCGCCCTTCTTGGTGTGCGTGCTGCCGAGCAGGTTGAAGCTGGCCATGGTGAAGTCCGCGACAGGCGGAAGCGCGAGCGGGTCGGGACGCTCCGGCTGCGGGTTCAGGTCCACGCGGCGGCGTTCCTGTCGCGGGGTCACCGAGCCGGTGTAGGCCTTGGCACCACCCTCCGGGGTGGCCGCGGGGCTGTTCGAGGGCGTGCCGGAGGGTTCGGTGCTGGGGGCGGCGCTGGGGGCACTGCTGGGACCCGACTTCGCCTGCTGGGCGCCGGCGGCGCTGGACTTCTGCGCGTCCGGGGTGGCGGAGGTGAGGTCGCCACGGAACCAGAGGAAACCGATCCCCCACACCGCGACCAGCAGCAGCACGAACGCTGCCTTGCCCCACTTCTCCCGCACCGGCAAACGGTACCCCCGGCGTGGGAGGCCGCGGACCCGTATGCCGGTTTTCGGGACGGGCCGGGGTCTCAGCGTCCGGTCGGGTCGCCCCGGCCGGCCCGGTCCGCCAGGTGTGCCAGCTGGGCGCGTACGGAGAGCTCGGCGGCGCCCCAGAGCACCGGGTCGACGTCGGCGTAGACGATCTCGACCACGCGGCGGGGCAGCGCGTCGTCCAGCGGGCCGTCGGCGAGGTCGACGTCGAGGGAGGTCACGGCCGCGGCCACCTGTCGCAACCGCTCGGCGCGGTGGGCGAGGTAGTGGTCCAGCGTCGACAGCGCGTCGTCGACGACCGGACCGTGCCCGGGCCAGATGGTCCCGATCGACTGCGACTCGGCCAGGTCGCGCAGGCGGTCGAGGGAGTCCAGGTAGGCGCCCAGCTGACCGTCAGGGTGGGCCACCACGGTCGTGCCGCGGCCGAGCACGGTGTCACCGGTGAGCACCGACCCCTCCGCCGGGAGCACGAAGGAGAGGGAGTCCGAGGTGTGACCCGGAGTCGCCACCACCCGGATCTCGAGGCCGTCGACCTCCACGACGTCGCCACCGGCCAGGCCCTCGGACCCCAACCGGTGAGCCGGGTCGAGGGCACGGACGCCGCAGCCCACCCGCTCGGCGAACTCGCGCGCCGCCTCGGAGTGGTCGAGGTGGTGGTGCGTCAGCAGCACCACGGCCACGTCACCGGCCCGCTCGGCCACTGCGTCGAGGTGGGCCCGGTGGGAGGGGCCGGGGTCGACCACGACGGAGCGGCGGGCGCCGGGTTCGCGCAGCACCCAGGTGTTGGTGCCGTCGAGGGTCATCTCGTCGGCGTTGGGGGCGAGCACGCAGTGCGCCCGTTCGCCGAAGGCTCCCCCGGTCCAGCTCATCGACGGGTCTCCAGCAGGGCGCTGAGTCGAGGGGGGACCGAGAGGGTCCCGCCCTGGTCGTCCTCCTCGACCTCGGGGAGGTACATCTCGACGGTCCGGTGCCGGGCCGCCTCCAGGACCGCGGCCGGCGCGGCGTACTGGCCGATCTCGAGGCAGGTCAGGTAGGTCGGCGGCAGCATGAACAGGACCTCCCGGTCCACCTGCGAGACCGCCTCCAGCGCCGGGAGCCAGGTCACCTCGTCGGACTCGGTGGACACGTCGCGCGTGCGCTGTCCCTCGGGCAGGTCGGCGACGAAGAACCACGTGCGGTAGCGGCGAGGCTCGAAGACCGGGGTGACCCAGCCGTCCCACACGCCGAGGAGGTCGGTGCGCAAGACCAGCCCGCGCCGGTCGAGGAAGTCGGTGAAGGCCAGGTCGCGGCCCTCGAGGGCGGCGCGGTCGGTCTCCCAGTCCTCTCCGGTGGTGTCGGCCACCACGCTGTCGGCGGACTCGCCGGCGAGCAGCACGCCCGACTCCTCGAAGGTCTCCCGGACCGCGGCGCACACCAACGCCCGCGCGGTGGCCTCGTCGGTGCCGAGCCGGGAGGCCCAGTCGCCCGGGGGTGGACCGGCCCAGGCCGTGGGGTGGTCGAAGTCGCGCCGGTCCACGCCGCCGCCGGGGAAGACACACATGCCCGCGGCGAAGGCCATCGAGGTCTGCCGGCGCAGCAGGTAGACCTCCGGGCCGAGGTCACCGGGCCGCATCAGCACCACCGTCGCCGCGTTGCGCGGCTCGGCCGGCTGCCGGCGGCCCTCGGCGTACGCCCGCGCTGCGTCCAGCAGCTGCGGCGGCAGCGGGACCCGGATCGGCACGCCGCTCAGACCTCGACGATCAGCTCGACCTCGACCGGCGCGTCCAGCGGCAGCACCGGCACCCCGACGGCGGAGCGGGCGTGCCGGCCGGCCTCGCCGAAGACCTCGCCGAGCAGCTCGGAGACCCCGTTGGCGACCTGGGGCTGGCCGGTGAAGTCGGGCGTGGAGGCGACGAACGCGACCACCTTGACGATCCGCTTGACCGCGGAGAGCTCCCCGACCTCGGCCTTGACCGCAGCGATGGCGTTCAGTGCGCACTGCCGGGCGCACTCGACCGCCTCGTCCTGGCTGACCTCGCCACCGACCTTGCCGGTCATCAGCAGCTGCCCCTCCCGCATGGGCAGCTGCCCGGAAGTGTAGACGTGCTGCCCGCTGCGCACGGTGGGGATGTACGCCGCGACGGGCTTGGCCACCTCGGGCACGCTCAGCCCGAGCTCGGCCAGCCGCTCCTCGGGGGTGCTCATGCGGGGTCCCCGGCGAAGCGTGAGCGCAGCGAGCGGTTCGTTGGGGTGCTCATGCGGGGTCCCCGACGAAGCGTGAGCGCAGCGAGCGGTTCGTTGGGGTGCTCATGCTGATGGGCGCTTGAAGTAGGCGACCAGGTTCTCGGGGTTCATGCCGGGCACGATCTGCACCAGCTCCCAGCCCTCGGAGCCGAAGTTGTCGAGGATCTGCTTGGTGGAGTGCACGAGCACCGGTGCGGTCAGGTATTCCCACGTCGTCATGCCCGTCACCCTAGTGCCGTCGTTACGGTGACGCCCATGTCCCCCGACCTCCCCGACGCCACCGTGCGCTACGCGCCCCACGACGAGGCCGTGGTCGACCTGCACCTGCCCGGTGGCGCCCGGCCCTCCGACCCCGCGACTCCCCTGGTGGTGCTCCTGCACGGCGGGTTCTGGAAGCAGGAGTGGGACCGCCGGCACACCCGGCCGATGGCGCGGGCGCTCGCCGAACGAGGGGCGCTGGTCGCGACGCCGGAGTACCGCCGGGTGCGCGGCGGGGGCGGCTGGCCGGTCACCGGGGACGACGTGCTCCTCGCCGTACGCCGGCTGCCCGACCTGCTCGCCGGGCTCGGGATCACGACCGGCCCGATGTCGGTGACCGGCCACTCGGCGGGCGGCCAGCTGGCCCTGTGGCTGGCGACC
The DNA here is from genome assembly GCA_963815595.1 of uncultured Actinomycetota bacterium. Classification (GTDB taxonomy): domain Bacteria; phylum Actinomycetota; class Actinomycetes; order Propionibacteriales; family Nocardioidaceae; genus Marmoricola. The sequence goes on from CAWFHA010000009.1 coordinate 56,186, forward strand.
CAGGACCTGCCCGTGCAGCGGGTCGTCGCCCTGGCACCGGTGTGCGACCTCGGCGAGGCGGTGCGCCTCGGGCTGGGCGACCACGCAGTCCGGGCGCTGCTGGGCGACCTCGACCCGGCAGGAGCCGACCCGATGGTGCTGCTGGAGGAGCGCCCGACCTGCGAGGTGCAGCTGGTGCACGGTGACGCGGACGACACGGTCCCGGTGTCCCTGAGCCGCGCCCTGGTGGCGGCGTACCCCTGGGTGGAGCTGTGCGAGCTCCCCGAGGCGGGTCACATGGACGTGATCAGTGGCTCCGGACCGGTGTTCGACGAGGTGGCCCGACGCGTGCTGTCCGGTTGACGAGGTTCCTCAGGGTTCTCGAAGATTGACACGAGATGCGCGGTGCAGCGACGCTGCCACCACTCGCAGAGTCACGAACCGACGTAGGTCCCTGCGGGTTCGACCCCCTCAGGGAGCACACATGAAGAAGTTCGCGGCGCTCATCGTCATGCTCGCCAGCACCGTCGTGGCGCCGACGTTGACCGCCTCGCCCGCGAGCGCCCGCTGCGCGGCACCCGGCGACGACGTCATCTACACCTTCAAGAACAAGTCGTTCACCTACCACCCGACCAACATCCACAGCGACTGGGCGATCTTCCGCCACGGCGGGACGATCACCTACAGCAAGACCAAGACCATGACCGTCAGCGCGTCGATGACCGCCACGGTTTCCGCCGAGGCCGGGGTCATCTTCGCCAAGGCGTCGACCAGTCTCGGGCTGACCGTCGGCGGCTCGAAGTCGTGGACCGAGCAGTGGAGCTACAGCGCCAACGTCCCGGCCGACACGGCGCACAAGTACCGCCTGCACGCCTACCACTACACCGCGAACTTCTCGGTGATGAAGAAGCGCTTCAACGGGGCTCCCAGCGTCTGCAACTACCAGAACGTGTGGAGCAGCTGGCAGCGTGTGACCCACGCGCCGGCGAAGGCGTCCAAGAACGTCTGGCGCCTGGACAAGGCCGCCGCCTGAGACGGCCGACCGCCGCGGGACCAGGTTGATCCCTGGCCGCGACGGGGCGACGGCTCGGACGGCGACGGTGGCCGGCACCCGTGGGTGCCGGCCACCGTCGCTCTGCGACCTGCCCGGAGTCGCGACCTCGGCCAGCGGGTCGGCTCAGGAGGCCTCGAGCGTGGGGTAGTCGGTGTAGCCCTCGGCGCCCCCGCCGTAGAAGGTGGCGTAGTCGGGCTCGTTGAGCTCGGCGCCACGCTCCCAGCGGGTCTCCAGGTCCGGGTTGGCCAGGAAGGGGCGGCCGACCACGACCGCGTCGGCGAGCCCGGTCGCCAGCAGGTCCTCGACGGTCTCCAGCGTGGTCGTCTCCCCGAAGCCGTCGTTGAGCAGCACCGGTCCCCCGAAGGCACGACGCAGGTCCGCCACGAGCTCGCTCAGCGGCTCCAGCGGGCTGGCCAGCAGGCTCAGGTAGGCCAGGCCGAGCGGGGCGACCCCCTCGACCACTGCGGCGTACGTCGCGTCGAGGTCGTCGCCGAGCTCCTCGCCGATCCCGTTGAACTGGTGACCGGGCGAGAGCCTCAGGCCCACCTTGTCCGCGCCGATGGCCCCGGCGACCGCCGTGACCACCTCGACGACGAGACGTGCCCGGTTCTGCGGCGACCCGCCGTGCGCGTCGTCGCGCAGGTTGATCGTCGGGTCGAGGAACTGGTGGAGCAGGTAGCCGTTCGCGGCGTGGATCTCCACGCCGTCGAGGCCCGCGGCTACGGCGTTGCGGGACGCCGTCACGTAGTCCTCGACCACGCCGGACAGCTCGTCGGTCGCCAGCGCACGAGGCACGTCGTGCTCCTGGGGGCCGTCGGCGGTGACCATCTCACCGGGGGCCCGCACCGCGCTCGCGGAGACGGTCTCGACGCCGTCCTTGTTCTCGGCGTGGGCGATGCGCCCGGCGTGCATGAGCTGGGCCACGATGCGGCCACCGCGCTCGTGGACGGCGTCGGCCACGAGCCGCCAGCCGTCGACCTGCTCGGCGGTGTAGAGGCCGGGGACGTTGAGGTAGCCCTGGCCCACGGCGCTCGGCGCGACACCCTCGGTGATGATCAGGCCGGCACCGGCACGCTGCCCGTAGTAGGTGGCGTTCAGCTCGGTGGGCGCGTTGCCGGCGCCTGCGCGGTTGCGGGTGAGCGGAGCCATCACGAAGGACTGCGGGAGCTCCCAGGAGCCGATCCGGACGGGGGTGAAGGCACGTGACATCAGGAAGGACCTCGATCTGTTGGTAGAAAGTTGAACTATCTGCTCCAACAGGCTCCCCGACCGGGGCATTCCGGATTCGTCCCCGGCGTGGGACAGGTCACGAGCCGGTGCGGATCTCCGGCTCGGTCTTCTCGCGGACCTCGTCCTCGGTGACGCCGGGGGCGAGCTCGACCAGCTCCAGGCCCTGCTCGGTGACGTCGAGGACGCACAGGTCGGTGATGATGCGCTGCACCACCGCACGGCCGGTGTAGGGCAGCGAGCACTCCTCGACGATCTTGTAGGACCCGTCCTTGGCGGTGTGCTCCATCAGCACGATGACCCGCTTGGCGCCGTGGACCAGGTCCATCGCCCCGCCCATGCCCTTGACCATCTTGCCGGGGATCATCCAGTTGGCGATGTCACCGGTCGCCGAGACCTGCATCGCGCCCAGGATCGCCGCATCGATCTTGCCGCCGCGGATCATCCCGAAGCTGGTCGCGGAGTCGAAGAACGACGCCCCGCGCCGCAGGGTCACGGTCTCCTTGCCGGCGTTGATGAGGTCGGGGTCCTCCTCGCCCTCCACGGGGTAGGCCCCGACGCCGAGGATGCCGTTCTCGCTCTGCAGGACCAGCTCGACGTCGTCGTCGACGTAGTTGGGCACCAGCGTGGGCAGTCCGATGCCCAGGTTGACGTAGGACCCGTCGCTCAGCTCGCTGGCCGCCCGCGCGGCCATCTCCTCACGACTCCACGCCATCTCAGGCCTCCGTCCCGCGCGGCCGCACCGTTCGCTTCTCGATCCGCTTCTCGGCCGCCTGCTCCGGGCTCAGCGCGACCACCCGCTGCACGAAGACGCCCGGGGTGTGCACGTGGTTGGGGTCCAGCTCGCCGGGCTCGACCAGCTCCTCGACCTCCGCGATCGTCACCCGCCCGCACATCGCGGCCAACGGGTTGAAGTTGCGCGCGGAGTCCCGGTAGACCAGATTGCCGTGCCGGTCGCCCTTCCAAGCCCGCACCAGCCCGAAGTCGGCCACGATCGCCTCCTCCAGCACGAACTCGCGCACCTCCCCGTGCGCGGTGAACTCCCGGGTCTCCTTCGGCGGGGAGGACACCGTCACGTTGCCCTCGCTGTCATAGCGCCACGGCAGCCCACCCTCGGCGACCTGGGTGCCACCACCGGTCGCGGTGAAGAACGCCGCGATCCCCGACCCACCCGCACGCATCCGCTCGGCCAGCGTGCCCTGTGGGGTCAGCTCCACCTCCAGCTCACCGGAGAGGTACTGCCGGGCGAACTCCTTGTTCTCCCCCACGTAGGAGGCCACCATCCGCCGCAACCGCTTCTGGGCCAGCAACCGGCCCAGACCCCAGTCGTCGACGCCACAGTTGTTCGACACCGCCTCCAGCTCACTGGTCCCGGCCTCCAACAACGCCTCGATCAGCACCGAGGGGATCCCGCACAGACCGAACCCACCCACCGCCAGCGTCGCACCGTCCGGGACGTCAGCGACCGCCTCGGCAGCACTGGCCACCACCTTGTCCACGTGCACCTCCAAGATCGAATGCGACGATCCTGCCACGACCGGTGTGCCCGGGATCACCCCCGTCCGGGCCCCCGGTCCACGGGGGGTCCGGGGCTAGGCTCGCCGGCATGGCTGACCCGTCGACGAGTGCCCGGGACGACGTCCCCCACTCCCGCGCCGACTCCGACTGGCCGGGCGTCCAGCTGCACGTCGTGACCGGCAAGGGTGGCACCGGGAAGTCCACGGTCGCCGCCTCCCTGGCCCTGGCGCTCGCCTCGCACGACCGCAACGTGCTGCTCTGCGAGGTCGAGGGCCGACAGGGCATCGCCCAGCTCTTCGACGTACCCCCGCTGCCCTACGAGGAGCGGCTGATCGCCCGGGGCACCGGCGGCGCCGGGGACCTGTACGCACTCGCCGTCGACGCCGAGTCGGCGCTGCTGGAGTACCTCGACATGTACTACCGCCTGGGACGCGCGGGGAAGGCACTCGACCGGTTCGGCGTGGTCGAGTTCGCCACCACGATCGCGCCGGGGGTCCGCGACGTGCTGCTCACCGGCAAGGTCTACGAGGCGGCCAAGCGCAACCGCCGCAACCGCGGCGCCCGGACCTACGACTCCATCGTGCTCGACGCTCCGCCCACCGGCCGGATCGCGCAGTTCCTCAACGTCAACGAGGAGCTCTCCGGCCTCGCCCGTGTGGGCCCCATCAAGTCGCAGGCCGACACGGTGATGACGCTGCTGCGCTCGGACCGCACGGCGATCCACCTGGTCACCGTGCTGGAGGAGATGCCCGTGGAGGAGACCGGCGACGGCATCGCCGAGCTGCGGGCAGCGAACCTGCCCGTGGGCGGGGTCGTCGTGAACATGGTGCGCCCCCAGGACCTCGACGCCGAGGAGCGCACCGCGCTCCTCGACGGTTCGGTGGACCGGGAGGGGCTCTCCGCGAGCCTGGAGAAGGCGGGGATCAGCGCGGACGACGAGCTGGTCGACGGATTGCTGGACGAGGGTCGGCACCATGCCGAGCGGCGACGGCTCGAGGACAGCCAGCGCGAGCTCGTCGAGACGTTCGACGTGCCCACCTACGAGCTGCCGCTGCTGCCGGGTGGGGTGGACCTCGGCGGGCTCTACGAGCTGGCCGAGCAGATCTGCGCCCAGGGGCTGGCATGAGCACCCACCGCAACAGCCGACCCAGCGCGCGCGTCGGTCCGCTCGTCGCCACCCACCAGCCGCGCGAGGTCCTCGACGTCGACGCGCTGATCGACGACCGGGCACGCGGGATCATCGTGTGCTGCGGCTCCGGCGGGGTCGGCAAGACGACGACCTCGGCCGCGCTCGCCCTGCGTGCCGCCGAGCGGGGACGCAAGGTCGTGGTGCTCACCATCGATCCCGCCCGTCGGCTCGCCCAGTCGATGGGGATCGAGGCCCTGGACAACACCCCGCGCCCTGTGCCGGGGGTCTCGACGCAGCTCGACCAGCGGAAGCAGCTCGACCAGCGGAAGCAGCTCGACCAGCGGAAGCGGCTCGACCAGCGGTGGGTCCCTGGACGCGATGATGCTGGACATGAAGCGCACCTTCGACGAGGTGGTGCAGAACCAGGCCAGCCCGGAGAAGGCCGAGCAGATCCTGGCCAACCCCTTCTACGTCGCGGTCTCCAGCTCGTTCGCCGGGACCCAGGAGTACATGGCGATGGAGAAGCTCGGGCAGCTCGACCGGGACGCGCGACGCACCGGCCGGTGGGACCTGATCGTGGTCGACACCCCGCCCTCGCGCAGCGCCCTGGACTTCCTCGACGCGCCCGAGCGGCTCTCCAGCTTCCTCGACGGCCGGTTCATGAAGCTGCTGCTGGCGCCTGCGCGCGGACCGGCGCGCCTGATGACCGCCGGCTTCGGCATGGTGACCAACGCGATCACCAGGATCATCGGCGCCCAGGTGCTGCAGGACATGAAGGCGTTCGTGGCCGCCTTCGACACCCTGTTCGGCGGGTTCCGCCAGCGGGCCCAGCGCACCTTCGAGCTGTTGCAGGACCAGCGGACCGCCTTCGTCGTGGTCGCGGCCCCCGAGCCGGACGCCCTGCGCGAGGCCGCCTACTTCATCGACCGGCTCAGCTCCGAGCGGATGCCCCTGGCCGGACTCGTGGTCAACCGCGCCAGCAGCCTGCCCGCGGGCGACCTGTCCGCCCACGCGGCGATGAGCGGCGTGGAGCGGCTGCGCACCTCGGGCGAGGACCACGACCTGGCGGCCGGGCTGCTGCGGCTGCACGCCGACCGGCTGACGGTGGTCGAGCGCGAGCAACGGCTCACGGCCCGGTTCGCGACCAGCCATCCCGACGTACCGACTGCGGTACTGCCGGCGCTGTCCACCGACGTGCACGACCTCGACGGCCTGCGGCGCATCGGCGAGCTGTTGGCCGCCCAGACCGAGCACCGGGACGCCGGGTGAGGAGGTCCTCACCCGGCAAGCGGGTCAGGCAGTCGCGACGGTGCCGGCGCCTTCGTGCTCGGCCTTCGCGGTCTCCAGCAGCGCACGCCACGAGGTCACGTTGGGCCGCTTGCGCAGCAGGGCACGGCGCTCACGCTCGGTGAGGCCACCCCACACCCCCCACTCGATCTCGTTGTCCAGCGCCTCGGCCAGGCACTCGGCCCGCACGGGGCACGCCCCGCACACCACCTTCGCCTTGTGCTGCTCGGCGCCGCGCACGAACAGCTCGTCCGGCGATGACTGCTGGCACAGGGCCGCAGTGGCCCACATCTCGTTCCAGGACATGTCCCCTCCAAGTTTCAAGTCCCGGGTATCCGGCTCGTCCCAATACGTCCGTTTTCAACCCATCAGTAAGATTAGAGAGAGATTCGTACTCGAAACAGACTCATGTGGGTGGATCTCGTATAGTCCGAAATGACTAGACCCGTCGGCGCCTCCGCCCGGATCTCCCCCCACCGCCTCTAGGATTGTGCTATGCCGCGCCGCCGTACCCAGCTCACGTTCGGCACCGTGGTCTCGCATCTCGGTGTCATCGTCGCCGTCTCCGCGGTCCTCGGTGTCCTCGCCGCCGGACTCGTCGTCCCGCTGGTCGGCGCGGTGGGCTACGGCGCCAGCGCCACCGCCCGGTCGATGCAGAACCTGCCCGCCGAGCTCGAGGCCGCGCCGCTCGCCCAGCGGACCCGGGTGCTCGACCGCGACGGCAAGCTGATCGCGACCTTCTACGACGAGAACCGCGTCAACGTGCCCCTGAGCAAGGTCTCCACGATCATGAAGCGGGCCATCATCGCGATCGAGGACTACCGGTTCTACGAGCACGGCGCGCTGGACCTCAAGGGCACCCTGCGCGCGTTCGTGAACAACCAGGCCAACGACGGCCAGACCCAGGGTGGCTCCTCGATCACCCAGCAGATGGCGAAGATGACGCTGCTGGCACAGGCCCGCACCGAGGAGGAGCGCAAGGCCGCCACCGAGAACACCTACGCCCGCAAGATCCAGGAGCTGCGGCACGCGATCGCCTTCGAGCAGAACTACTCCAAGGACTGGATCCTCGAGCGCTACCTCAACCTCGCCTACTTCGGCGACGGCGCCTACGGCATCCAGGCGGCGGCCCGGCACTACTTCTCGGTCAACGCCAGCCAGCTCAACACCATTCAGTCGGCCACGCTGGCAGGACTGGTGAAGAACCCGGTCGGCTTCGACCCGACCCGCTACGCCGACCGGGCGATCAGCCGTCGCAACATCGTGCTGAAGCGCATGTCCGAGCTCGGCATCGTCCGGCCGGTGGCTCTGGAGAGCATGTCGAAGCAGCCGTTGGGGCTCGACGTCAGCCCCAGCCGCAACGGGTGCCTGCGCAGCAAGGCGCCCTTCTTCTGCGAGTACGTGCGCCGCTACCTGGTGGCCGACCCCTCGCTGGGCAAGACCCCCGCCGACCGGGTGCAGCTGCTCAACAGTGGCGGCCTGACCATCAAGACCACGCTCAACCGCAGCTACCAGAAGGCAGCCGATGCCGCCACGGACGCCGCGGTGAACGAGAAGGACCAGGCGATCGGGGCGCTGGCCATGGTGCAGCCCGGCACGGGGGAGGTGCTGGCCATCTCGCAGAGCCGGCCGATGGGCCGGGACAAGAAGAAGGGCGAGACCTTCCTCAACTACGTCGTGGACAGCAAGTACGGCGACTCCGGTGGGTTCCAGGCCGGCTCGACGTTCAAGGTCTTCGTGCTGGCAGCTGCGCTCGAGCAGGGACTGCCGACCTCCACCCGGTTCAACTCACCGGAGCGGCTGAGCATCCCGCAGAACGAGTTCGCCACCTGCAACGGGCCCTACCCCGTGTACGCCCCGTGGTCGTTGGGCAACTCCACCGGCAGCGGCAACTTCGACATGGTCGAGGGCACCCGCAAGTCGGTCAACACCTACTTCGCCCAGCTGGAGAAGAAGACCGGCCTGTGCGAGCCGTACGCGCTGGCCAAGGCGATGGGTGTGGACCTCACCGACCCGGACCGCGAGCGGGTCCCGTCGTTCGTGCTCGGCGTCGCCAGCGTCAGCCCGCTGGAGATGGCCAGCGCCTACGCCACCTTCGCGGCTCGCGGCAAGCACTGCGACGCCCTACCGGTGACCCGGATCACCAACAGCGACGGTGAGGTCTTCAAGAAGTACCCGAAGAAGTGCCAGCAGGTGATGAAGCAGTCCACGGCCGACACCGTCAACCAGATCCTGGCCGGCGTCCTCGCGCCCGGTGGCTTCGGACAGTCCCTCGCGCTGAACAAGCAGGCAGCCGGCAAGACCGGCACGATCAACAGCAACATGGCGGTGTGGTTCAACGGCTACACCCCGGCGCTGTCGACGGCCGCGATGATCGCGGGCGCCAACTCCCAGGGCCAGCCGATCACCCTGAACGGGCGTACGGTCGGCGGCCGCACCATCGGTCAGGCGTTCGGCTCGACCGTGGCCGGTCCCATGTGGGCCCAGGCGATGCGCGCGGTGCAGGACTCCCTGCCGAACGAGTCGTTCGTCCCGCCCGACCGCTCGCAGGGGGGCCAGATCGAGGTGAAGATCCCCGACGTCATCGGGATGACCACCCGCAAGGCGGCGCAGCAGCTCGCGGCGGCCGGCTTCTACGTCAGCATCGGCGACGCCCGTCCCTCCAGCGAGAGGGAGGGCCGGGTCGCAGCGACCAGCCCGAGCGTCGGAGGCTCCACCCCGCGCGGTTCGACGGTCACGCTGTACCCCTCGGCCGGCTGACCCGCCACTCGACAGCCCAGCAGTCGGTCCCGAGGGCTGCCCGGACGCTAGCCGAGCTCGCGGCGTACGGCGGCCGCCAGCGCGCCACCGTCGGCACGGCCGCGGGTCTGCGGGGTGAGCACGCCCATCACCCGCCCCATGGCCTTCATCCCGTCGTCGCGGACGCCGAGCTCGTCGATCGTCCGCGCCACCAGGGCGTCGATCTCCTCCGCAGACAGCTGCTCGGGCAGGTAGTCGGCGATCACCGCGGCCTCGGCCCGCTCCTTCTCGGCCTGCGCGTCGCGGCCGGCGTCGGCGAAGGCCTCCGCGGCCTCGCGGCGCTTCTTCGACTCGCTGGTCAGCACGGCGAGGACGTCGTCGTCGCTGAGCTCGCGCGAGGCCTTGCCGGAGACCTCGGCATTGGTGATCGACGTCAGGACCATGCGCAGCGTGGAGGACCTCATCTCGTCGCGGGCCTTGATCGCGGTGGTGAGGTCGGTCCGCAGCCGGTCCTTGAGCTCGCTCATGCGGGCCATTGTGGCAGCCTGTGCGCATGGATCCCCAGCCGGTTTCGCGCACCCTGCGGACCCTCGGCTGGGGCGTCGGTCTCGGTGCCGTCGCGGGCCTGGGCACGCTCGCCTACGCAGCCGGGATCGAGGTGCGCAACTTCGTGGTCCGCCGCGTCTCGGTCGAGGTGCTGCCTCCCGGGCACGCTCCGCTGCGGATCCTGCACCTCACCGACCTGCACCTGACCCCGTCGCAGGGCGTGAAGCGCCGCTGGCTGGCCTCGCTGGCCGACCTCGAGCCGGACCTGGTCGTCGACACCGGTGACAACCTCGCCCACCAGGAGTCCGTGGGGCCGCTGCTCGAGGGGATGGACCGGCTGCTGGACCGGCCGGGAGTGTTCGTCTTCGGCTCCAACGACTACTTCGCGCCGAGCCTGCGCAACCCGCTGTGGTACCTCTTCCCCGACGACGGCCGGCGCAACACCCGCACCCCGCAGCTGCCGTGGCGCGAGGTACGGACCGCCTTCGCCGAGCGCGGCTGGACCGAGCTGACCAACACCCGGGCCACGCTCACCGTGGGCGACACCACGATCGCGTTCGCCGGCGTCGACGACCCGCACCTGCGCTACGACGACCTCGAGGCCGTCGCCGGTCCGGCCGCCCCCGAGGCCGACGTACGCATCGGCGTCGCCCACGCGCCGTACCTGCGCGTGCTGGACCAGTTCGCCCGGGACGGGTACGACCTGACCCTGGCCGGCCACACCCACGGCGGCCAGCTGTGCCTGCCGGTCAAGGGCGCGATCGTCACCAACTGCGACCTGGACACCGCCCGCGCCAAGGGCCTGCACCGGCACCCGGCGGACTCGAGACCCGGTGACCCGGCGTCCAACTGGATGCACGTCTCGGCAGGCGCGGGCACCTCGCCGTACGCACCGGTGCGCTTGTGCTGCCGCCCCGAAGCGACCCTGCTCACCTTGCTGCCGAAGCCCGCCTGAGCGGCTCCGGCCGGGACGTCCAGCCCGGTTCGGAGCACCCAATTCGCTCTAGTAGACTCGCCTCGCCTTCGGGCTGTGGCGCAGCTTGGTAGCGCGCCTCGTTCGGGACGAGGAGGCCGCAGGTTCAAATCCTGTCAGCCCGACCAGTGTGATGTCTCAGGACATCGGAAACCGCCGGACCTGCAACTGCAGGTCCGGCGGTGGTCATTTTCGGGGTTTCCTGGTCGGGCCTTTGGGTGCTCCGGTCGGCTGGTAGTCGATGTGTGGGTTCAGCGTCAGCTCGCGGATGAGTTCGCCGGTGATGGTGTTGACGACCCTGATTTTGAGGTCCTGGGCGAGCAGGATGACGCAGGTTCCTGCGTGGGCTCGCCCGATGCCGATGTGGTGGAGGCGACCGTTGTGTCGGAGCGTCACGGACCCGGCCTTGTCGACGCGGTCGTGGCGGATCCGGTCGTGGGTCTCAGGGTCGCGGGAGTCCCCGGGCATCGCCTTCGGCATGGTGTTGTAGCGGGCTGCGGGTGTGGCCCGTTGGGGTAAAGAGCGGTGTGGACGGCAGTGGTTGTACTCGTCGACGAAGGCATCGATCAGGGCCTGGAGTTCGGCAAGGGTGCCCGGTTGGACGGGTTGGGCGCGCAGCCACTTCTTCATCGTCTGCTGGAAGCGTTCTACCTTGCCGCAGGTGGTCGGGTGGGCTGGTTGGGAGTTCTTCTGGACCACATGCAGACGTCTGAGTTCGTTCTCGAAGGTGTTGCGTCCGCCACGGCGGCCGATGCCGGCCAGGCGGACGGTGTAGACCATTCCGTTGTCGGTCAGGGTTGAGGCCGGGATCCCATGCAGGGTGAGGCATTCGCGGAAGGTCGCTGTGACGAGTGGGCCGGTGACCCGGCGGTGTGCGGTCACCGAGAGGGCGTAGCGGGTGCAGTCGTCGAGCCAGGTGATGATCTCGACGTCGTGATCATTGGCAAGGCGGTAGTGGGTGAAGTCTGATTGCCAGGTTTCGTTCGGCAGGGCTGCTTCGAATCGAACGTAGGAGGACTTCGGGCGTTTCTTCGGTTCGGGAGTCACGAGTCCAGCGCGGGCCAGGTGACGGCTGATGGTGGAGCGGGCGACCACGGTGTCGTGGTGGTGCTCGAGGTGCCAGGCGATGGTCTCGGGTCCGGCGTCGAGTCCGGCGTGGTCCAGCTTGGTGCGGAGCTGGTGGATCAGTTCGACGACGGTGGGGTCGAGGGCGCCGGGTGAGGTCTTGGGTCGTCGTGATCTCGGTTCGAAGGCGGTCTCGCCCTCGGCGTTGTAACGGGCGATCAGTTTGGAGACCCAGCCCTTGGAGACGCCGTAGGCCTTCGCGACCTCGGTCTGGGTGCGGCCCTCGAGGATGACGGCGGTGATGACCAGTCTGGCTTTCGACATGACCGAGCATCGAACCCACGACTCGGTTTCCTATGTCTTGAGACATCGGTTTCCTATGTCCTGAACCAGCACACTGTCAGCCCGACCAGGTGATGTCTCAGGACATCGGCGACACCCGGACCCACGCCAGACGTGGGTCCGGGTGTTCGTCATCTCGGGGTCCCGCCGGCACGTGCCGCCCGGTCCTGCCCTGCCCACCGCCGAGTCAGACGAGTCCGTGCTCGTAGGCGTAGATGACGGCATGGATGCGGTCGCGCACGCCGAGCTTCGTCAGCACCCGGCTGACGTGGGTCTTCACCGTGGTCTCCGAGACCACGAAGGTCTCGGCGATCTCGGTGTTGCTGAGCCCACGCGCGACGAGGTCGAAGGTCTCGCGCTCCCGCTGGGTCAGGGTGGCCAGACGTGGGTCGCTGCCCTGCCGCTGGAGCGGCTGGCGGTCGAGGAAGGAGGCGATCAGGCGACGGGTGATGACCGGGGCCAGGAGCGACTCGCCCGCGTGGACGGCACGGATCCCGGCGACGAGCAGCTCTGGCTGGATGTCCTTGAGCACGAAACCGCTGGCTCCGGCCTGGAGGGCGTCGTACACGTAGTCGTCGAGGTCGAAGGTGGTCAGCATGATCACCCTGGCTCGGCACCCGGCGTCAGCCGTGATGCGGCGCGTCGCCTCGACTCCGTCCAGCCGCGGCATGCGCACGTCCATGAGCACCACGTCGGGCTGCAGCTCGCGGGTGCGGGCCACCGCGTCCAGGCCGTCGACGGCCTCGCCGACGATCTCCAGGTCGGGCTCGATCTCGAGGACGAGGCGGAACCCGCGACGGACGAGAGCCTGGTCGTCGACGACCAGGACCCGAGTCGGTGGGGGCTGCCAGGCGTCGGCCGTCATGCGCGCTCCATGGGCAGGGTGGCCACGAGCTCGACGCCCCCTGCGGGAAGCGGCCGGGCGACCAGGTCCCCGCCGTAGACGGAGACCCGTTCGCGCAGCCCCATCAGCCCGTGTCCCGGGTCCACTCCGGCGACCGGTCGCCCGTCGTCACGGATCGCTATCCGGAGCTCGTGCTCTTCGAAGGCGATGAGCACCTCGGCACGGGTCGGCGACACGGCATGTCGCAGGGAGTTGGTGAGTCCCTCCTGGATCAGCCGGTAGGCGGTCAGGTCCAGACCCGGTGCGAGCGGCTGTGGCGGACCGGTGACCGAGACGTGGACCGGGAGACCGGCGCTGTCGAACTGCTCGACCAGGCCGGGCAGCTGGGTGAGGCCCGGCGCTGGGGCCAGATCGGCGGTCGTTCCGTCCGCTCGCAGCACTTCGACCATCCGGCGCATCTCGGCCAGCGCCTCGCGCCCGGTCGTCTCCACGATCTCCAGCGCTTCACGCTCGGTCGCCTGCTGGTCGCCGAGCCTGCGGCGTACGGCGGATGCCTGCACGGTCATGATGCTGACGCTGTGGCCGATGACGTCGTGCAGCTCGCGGGCGATCCGGTTCCGCTCCTCGGTGACCGCCCGGGCGGCGAGGTCCTGGCGTCGGAGCCGGCGCTGCTCGGCAGCCTGCGACCGGCTGCGCACGAGAGCGCCGATCAGCCACCCGATCACCCAGGGCGTCCACCACGCCGTCTGGGCAGCGCGCCCGGACAGGGTGGCTGGGGTGGCCGGATCGAAGAGCGACCACGCCGTGCCGAGCACCAGGATCAGCACCAGGCCCCACCAGGCCGGTCGGCGCCGCTCCCACCGGGCGACGCTGTAGGCCGCCACGACCGGCGGCACCGCCACCCCGAACCCCTCGGGCGACCCGACGACGGCGAACTGCAGGGCGTAGACCGCCACCATGGCGGCGAAGGTGCCGAGCGGCGCGACCCGGCGGCCCACCAGCAGCAGGGCCACGCATCCGTAGCCCAGTGCCTGCACCCAGTGCGGACCTTGTCGGTGCGTCGCGGCCACGCCACTCCATGCCTCGAGCTGGACCACCACCAGGACGGCACCAGCGACCAGGAGGTCGAGCAGCACGTCGCGCCGGGTCACCGCTCGACGCTACCGCCGCAGCACGCGACCAGAAGTCATTCCGCAGAACGATCTGCGCCTCCTCCTGCGGGGCAGCCAGGACCGTCCTCGACGTCGACAGATCTCCCCCGCGACGCCGACGCGCCACCCGACGTCGCGGACCTAGCGTCGTGCTGACCCGACAGCCAGCACCCAGCAAGGGAGACCCGATGTCCACTCGACGCACAGCCGGAGCCGCGCTTCTCCTCTACGGCGTCGCGACGTTCGTCGCGATCGTCTCGATGAACGCCCCCGGTGGGGCCTACGATCCGGCCGGCGTCACCGACTTCGTCGCTCCCGGGCACTTCGCGCTCGCCTTCGCCGCGGCGTACGTGGGATGTCTCGGGGCACTGGCGCTCCTCCCCTTCGTGCTCGGCGTCCGGCACGAGCTCGGCTCCGCGGGCGACCTGGCCGTGGGCCTGGGCTGCGCGGCGGCCGCGGTCGGCGTGGTCGGCTGGTTCGTGACGGCGGGCGTGGACGTCGCCATGGCCGAGGGTGGCTCCGGCGTCACCTCCGGAGTCTCGTCCCAGGCGGTCTACACGCTCACCGAGATCGGCAACCTGGTCTCCTGGTGTGCCCCGGCCCTGTGCATCGGCACCGTCGCCATCCTGCTCTCCCGCAGCGGGAGCCTGCCGCGGTGGTTGCGAGTGTTCTCGGCCGTGGCCGGCGTGTGCGGCATCCTCGCGCCGCTCTTCTTCCCCTTCTTCGTCTACCTGGTGTGGACGGTGGCCCTCGGGGTCAGCCTGGTCAGTGCTCGGGTGTCGTCCCCGTCGCCGCAGCCGGCTCCCGTCAGCGCGTGAAGGTCAGCTGGGCAGGGAGCGAGACGTCCCTCCCGGGGATCCGGTGACCGCGCCAGCGCCGTCATGGAAGGACCGAGGGCTGCTCAGACGGCGCCGAGGGTGAGCCCGAGGACGGCGACCAGGAGCACGCCGATGACCGGGACCACGACGGTGACGACGCCGATGTCCTTGTAGGACTCGCGGTGGGAGAGCCCGCACACGAGGAGCAGCGTGATGATCGCCCCGTTGTGGGGCAGGGAGTCGAAACCGGTCGAGGCCATGGCCGTGACCCGGTGCATCACCTCCATGCTGATCCCCTGGTCCGCCGCGCGGGAGGACAGGTCGGCGCCGAAGGTCTCCAGCGCGATCGTCAGGCCACCGGAAGCCGATCCGGTCAGCCCGGAGATCCCGGAGACCGAGAGGATCGAGGTCACCAGCGCGTTGTCGCTGAGGCCGAAGATCCCGTCCCGCACGGCCGCGAAGACCGCCAGAGACGCGATCACCGCCCCGTAGCCGACCTCGCTGGCCGTGGTGAACACCGGGAGCACGGCGTTCTTGGCACCGGCACTGAGACCGTCGACGAAGTCGCGGAGGCTCGCGGGCTGCATCGCGAAGACGGCCAGGATCCCGGCCACCATGCCCACGGTCACCGACCAGATGCCGGCCACCTGCGCCAGGCTCGTGCCGCCGAACCTCTCCTCGGCCAGGTAGCCGGTGTCCAGGGCCGGGAGGACGGCGTAGGTCATCGCGGCGTTGACCACGACCACGACCAGGATCGGAGCCAGACCCACCATGCCGCTCAGCGCGGTGGTGCCCCGCGGGCCGGGCTCGGCGGCCCGGGTCAGCGCCACGGTGCCGACGCCAGGGCTCGGCCGGGTGCCGAGGCCGGAGGATGTGCCCTCACCGGTCCGCGGCGCGGCGGGTCCGGCGTCGCCGGACCGGGAGACGTCGGGCCGGGGAGCGCGGGCGCGGTCCTCGCGGAGCTCGGCCTCGGTGGGGTCGTGGAACGACTCACCGGCGGCCCGGAGCTGCCGGCGTCGCCAGCCCAGCCAGGCCATGCCCAGGCCGAAGACGACGATCGCCCCCACCAGGCCCAGGACCGGGGCCGCAAAGGTGTTGGTCCCGAAGTAGCGCGTGGGGATCGCGTTGTGGATCTGCGGGCTGCCGGGCAGCGCTGCCGTGGCGAAGGTGAAGATGCCCAGCGCGATGGCGGCGGGCATCAGCCGCCGGGGGATGTCGGCCTCCTCGAACAGCGCGGTGGCGATCGGGAAGATGGTGAACACCACCACCCAGGCGCTGACGCCCCCGTAGGTCAGCAGGGCCGTGGCCAGCACGGTGACCAGGATCGCCTGGTCAGGCCCCAGCAACCCGGAGATCCAGCGGGCCAGCTGCCGCGCGAACCCACTGAGGGTCATCAGCTTGCCGAAGATGGCGCCGGTCAGGAACAACGGGAAGAAGCTGGTGATGAACCCACCGAGGGCCGGCATGAAGATCTGGGTGTAGCTGGCCAGCACGGGCGCGCCGGAGAAGACGACGGCGATCAACGCCGCCACGGGTGCGACCACGACCACCGAGTGGCCGCGATAGGCGAGCGTGATCAGCAGGGCCAGGGACAGGACGATTCCGGTCAGGGCAAGTGCCATGGGGTCCTCATTCGCCAGGTTGGTGGGTGGTGGGGGGTCGGCCGGTGACTCACGGAGTGCGAGTTCGTGGGGTGCTGCACCGGTGCGCGTGCCCGCATCACAGCTGCAGCACCAGTCGCTCGGTGCGCGAGCGGGAACAGCACGTCATCATCCGGGTGTGGGCCTCGCGCTCCCCACGACCCAGGACGACGTCTCGGTGGTCGACCTCCCCGGCGAGCACGGGCGCCTCGCAGGACCCGCACAGCCCCTCCTCGCAGTCGGACTGGATGTCGATGTTGTGCTCGCGCAGGGTCTGCAGCACCGTCTTGTCCGCAGGCACCCGTACCGAGAGGTCGGAGTCGGCCAGCACCACCTCGAAGTCGCGTTCCCGACTCGGGTCCAGCGCGCCGAGGGCCGAGGAGAAGTGCTCGACGTGCAGCGCGTCGGGGTCGGCCCAGCTCTCGGCGAGCTCCTCGAGGGCGTGGACCATCCGATCGGGGCCGCATGCGTAGACCTGGGTGCCTGCTGGTGGCTCGTGGAGCAGGTGCGGCAGGTCCAGGCGCCGTCCGTCGGCCGCCGCGTAGGTGTGCAGCCGGTCGCCGTGGTCGCGTTGCAGCCGCTCGAGGAACGCCATGCGCTCGACGGCGCGGCCGGCGTAGTGGATCTCGTAGTCCAGACCGAGCTCTCGGGCCCGGTCGGCGTGCGCCAGGATCGGGGTGATCCCGATCCCGCCGGCCACCAGCACCAGCCGGTCGGCGTCGACATCGACCCGGAAGTGGTTGCGTGGCCCGCGCACGCGGAACGTCGCACCCTCGACGGCGTTCTCGTGCACCCAGCGCGACCCGCCGCGGCTGTCGGTCTCCAGCAGCACGGCCACCTCGTAGGCGTGGTCGTCCGTGGGCGGTCCGCACAGCGAGTACTGGCGGACGAGTGGCTCCTCTCGTGCGCCGCAGTCGACGTCGATGTGGGCCCCGGAGGTCCAGGCGGGCAGCGGGTGCCCGTGCGGGTCCTCGAGCCGGACTCGCACCACGTGCTCGGCGACCCTCTCCACGTCGGTGACCGTCATCTCCCGCGCGATCGCGTGCTTGGACGGCTCACCGAGGGTGACCGGGTGGCGTGCCCGGAGCACCCGTGGGTCGTGCCGCTCGGGGTTGCGGGCCGGGTCCCAGCGGACGCGCAGGTGCTCTGGCCCACGGAAGGAGGTGTTGGGCACGTACTGGAAGTGCTGCTCGGCGAGCTCCAGGTGTGGCAACCGGGTGGTGAGCTCCTGCAGGAAGATCTGCAGCTCCATCCGGGCCAGGTTCTTGCCCAGGCACTGGTGCGCGCCGTACCCGAAGGTGAGGTGCTCGCTCGCGGACTCCCGGCGCGGATCGAACCGCTCGGCGTCCTCGAAGTGCCTGGGGTCGCGGTTGGCGGTCGCCTGCACGATCAGCAGCTTCGAGCCCTCGGCCAGGGCGACTCCGCCGATCTCGGTGTCGGCCGTCGCGACGCGTCGCCACGCGGCCACCGACCCGGAGTAGCGCAGGCACTCCTCGACGGTGTTGGGGATCAGCGCAGGCGAGGCGCAGATCGCCTCCCACCGGTCGCGGCTCTCCAGCAGCAGCTTGATTGCGTTCGCCGCCGCGTGGGCCGTGGTCTCGTGGGCGGCCACGATGCCGGCCATCATGATCGAGTGCAGGTAGGAGTCGGTGACCACGTCCGGCTGTGCGGCCTGCTGCCGCACGCTGTACTGCATCCATCCGGGACCGGTGGGGTCCTGCCGGATCTTCTCGAGCACCTGGCCGGCGTACTGCCAGAACTTGCCGACGCTGTGCGCCACCCGGACCTGCTCCTGCGGCGCAGGACGCCCCCAGGTGTTCACGGTGTGGGCGACTGAGTACTCCTTCAGCGGGCCGATGTCCTCCTCGGGGATGCCGAGGAACCGCATCGCGACCGTCAACGGCACCGAGTAGAGGAGCTCGGTGACGAGGTCGACCTCACCGGAGTCGACGAAGGCGTCCACCGCCTCGCGGACCAGCGAGCGCACCATGTCCTCACGTTCGATCAGCGCCGGGACGGTGAAGGGGGCCATCAGGGCTCGCCGGCGCGGCATGTGCTCGGGCTCGTCCTCGTTGACCAGGGTGCGGTTCATGGCGTAGCCGTAGTCGGCCAGGACCGCCTGGGCCTCGGCACTGACGGGGGTGATCTTCTCCAGCGCGATCGCCGGGGAGAAGGTGCGGTTGTCGCGGAAGACGGCCTTGACGTCGTCGTACCGGGTGACGACCCAGTAGCCCAGCTCGGGGGAGTAGAAGACCGGCTCCTCCTCACGCGCCCAGGCCAACGCCGCCGCCGGGTCGTGCTGGTAGGCCTCGCCGAAGGGCGTGAAGGCCGCCGCCCGGTCCGAGACCGGCCCACCCTGCGCCGCCATCGGGCAGGTCTGGCCGTTCGCCTCGGACATCTCACTCACCCAACGTGTCTCGCATAGCGCACATGCATGTGCGCTCCCCAGAACGCCTGCAACGTATGCCAGGTCACACGGCTGGTCAACCCTGCGTGCTACTCGGCCAGCAAGGTGCCCAGCCGCACCGCAGCCGCCTGCGACTCCCGCACGGCGCGGTCGACGTCGAGGTCCCCGAGTGCGACCACGCCGATCGACGCCTCGATGCAGGCCGCCTGGAGGCTGGGGATCGCCGACAGGCCGACACTCACCCCGGTGGCGCCGGCCTGGAGCTGGCCGTGCGTCACGCTGTAGCCCTGCGCGCGAGCCGTGCGGACGTCCTCGCTGTCGTGCGCCGTCTCGGGACGGGTCGCCAGGATCGCCACTCCCGCCGCCCCGCGTTGCAGGGAGTGTCGCGCCCCCTCGCTGTAGGAGACCCTCAAGGCCTGGCCGCGGCACTCCTCGGCCATCACGACCACGCACTCGTCGCTCTCGGCGACCGAGACGAAGCTGGTGGCCCGCGTCCGGTCGGCCAGCTCGTGCAGGACCGGCCGCCCCACGGTCATCAGCTGCGGAGCGAAGCGGCGCGACAGCGTCGCCGCCGCGGCGCCCAGCCGCACGCGCCCCTCGCTGGTCCGGGCGACCAGGCCGTGCGCCTGGAGCGTGCCGACGATGCGGTAGGCGATGGCACGGTGGACCCCGAGCTCCTCGGCGATCGACGCGACCGACACGCCCCGCTCCTGCGCGGACACGAAGTCCAGGGCCCGCAGCCCGCGGTCCAACGTCTGCAAGGTGGTCATGTCGCGATCATCGCACCGAGCGCACCAGCAGGCGCGACGCCCGGTGCGGGTCGAGCAGGGAGCGAAGCGCCGTGGGTCGAGCAGGGAGCGGAGCGACCGATCAGTCGAGACCCACCGCTGGTCGAGCAGGGAGCGCAGCGACCGATCAGTCGAGACCCACCGCGCTGGTCGAGCCCAGTCGAGACCCCCACCGTGGGTCGAGCAGGGAGCGAAGCGACCGATCAGTCGAGACCCCCACGCTGGTCGAGCCCAGTCGAGACCCCCACCGTGGGTCGAGCAGGGAGCGAAGCGACCGATCAGTCGAGACCCCCACGCTGGTCGAGCCCAGTCGAGACCCCCGCCGTGGGTCGAGCAGGGAGCGCAGCGACCGATCAGTCGAGACCCCCACGCTGGTCGAGCCCAGTAGCGACCCCCACGCTGGTCGAGCCCAGTCGAGACCCCCACCGTGGGTCGAGCAGGGAGCGAAGCGACCGATCAGTCGAGACCCCTGCTGTCAACGGCCGCACCCACGCTGGTTGAGCCTGTCGAAACCGACCTCCACAGATTCGCACATGTTGTCGACTGTGTCAGTGGTCGGTGATCCAATGGACCCATGACCACCCACCAGCAACCCGAGCCACCGGCCAGGGGTGCTTCCGGTGTGCCGGGGGTGCTGGTGGGGATGCGCACGCAGGTGCGCGAGCTGGCCCAGACGTTGTGGGCGGCCCGGGACCGCAGCGAGCTGATGGCCACCATCGCCGAGGTCGAATCCCTCAAGGCGACCCTGGACGCCCTCGAGCTCGGGGTGGTGCGCGAGCTCGAGGCCACCGGGGCGGTCAAGACCGCCGGGTGGGCCTCCACCCCGGACTACCTCACCCACGCCGCCGGTGGGCACCGCGGCACCGGCCCCTCGGTGCTCCGGCTCGCCGAGGCCCTCACCGACCCCGTCCTCGCCCCGGTCGAGGACGCCCTGGGCCAGGGGTGGCTCTCCACCACCAAGGCCCAGGTGATCCGCCGCGCGGTCGAGGCCCTGCCCGGCGACCCCGACCTCCGCACTCGAGCGGTCCAGGTGCTGCTCACCGAGGCCAAGGCCCTCAACGCCACCGAGCTGCGCGCCCTGACCCGACGGCTGCTGAGCCTGATCGACCCCGAGGGTGACGAACGCCGCGACGAACGCGCCCTGGACCGCCTCGAACGTGCCGCCCACCTCGATCGCCACCTGAGCATCAGCGAGGACCAGGCCGGCGGCGCCTGGATCCGCGGACGCTGCAGCACCGAGGACGCCGCCCTGCTCAAAGCCACCCTGATCCCGCTGGCCCGACCCCACCCGAGCCAGATGCTCTGCGACCCCGCCACCTGCACCGAGCCCGGCTGTGGTCACGACGGCCGCGACCCCCGCGACCACGGCGCCCGCATGCTCGACGCCCTCATCGAGGCCTGCCGCCACCTGCAGAGCACCGACCGACTGCCCGACTCCCACGGCGCCGTGCCCAGGCTCACCCTGACCATGGACCACGACCAGCTCCGAGGACTCTGCGGGTTCGCGACCACCGAGACCGGAGAAGAGCTCAGCGCCTCCGCGGTCCGCCGCCTGTGCTGCGAGGCCGAGGTCATCCCCGCCGTCCTCGGCACCCATTCCGCGGTCCTCGACGTCGGCCGCACCCAACGCCTGGTCACCCCCGCCATCTGGCGCGCCCTGGTGACCCGAGACCACCACTGCCGCTTCCCCCACTGCACCCGACCCCCGATGATGACCCACGCCCACCACATCACCCACTGGGCCGACGGCGGCAAAACATCCCTGGACAACCTCGTCCTGCTCTGCGGTCAACACCACCGCCTCGTCCACGCCGGCCCCTGGCACATCACCCCCACCGGACCCACCACCTTCGACTTCCACCCACCAGCCCACAACACCGACACCCCCGCAGACAGGACCACCCAGGCCCACGACGACGCCCGCCCACCGCCCGACGGATAGCCGTCGACCTCCAGGGGTGCGGAGCGAGCCGTGGGGGATCCACTCCACGGTTGCGTCGGGTGGCCCAAGGCCACGGTGCGCGTCCCGCATTCGTGGCACCATTCGCTACATGGCTGAGGATCCAGACAAGCGCGACGAGCCCAACCTCGAGCTGCCGTCCCTGTTCAGCCGCTTCACCAAGAAGAGGCGACCGGCTCCCGGCGAGTCGAAGACCTCCGGCGAGGACGCGACGAACGATGCGCGAGCGGCGGAGTCGGTGGAGCCAGTCGCAGAAGCCAGCTCGGAGACCAGCCCGGAGACCAGCAGCGATCGGCCGACGGCAGCGCCCGTTCCCATCCCGGTCGAAGGCTCCTCCCGGAGGGTGCCTCCGACGCCACCCCCGCCCGCCCGCGAGGAGCAGACGGACACCGTGCCCGTCGCCGAGCAAATTCCAGAGCCCGAGCCGGAGCCCCGTGCGGAGGTACGGCCCGAGCCAGAGCCCGAGCCGGAGCCGGAGCCCCGTCCGGGGCTAGTGCCCGAGCCGGAGCCCGAGCACGAGCCGGTCACGGCCACCACCGCTCTCCCCGTCACCGACGACCACCCACACGCAGCCGCATCCACGGCGGCCGCGCCCGTGGTGGCACACGAGACTCCGGTCGCCGATGAAGCCACGTCAGGGGAGCCGCGCCGGCGCCGCGTCCGCAAGGAGCGGCCCTCGCTGGTGCTGCCCGCGGTCGACCCCCGGATCGCGGTCGCAGTCACCGGCGCGGTGGTGGGCCTGGCCGGCGTGGTCCTGGCCTACGCAGCCGGTCGGGGCTGCGAGGCCGTGCGTGGCGTCGGGAGCTGCGGCGGTGGCGTCGGCGTGGTCGCCCTGCTGGCCGTGCTCACCCTCATGGTCGCGCTGGGTGCTGGCCTCCTCACGGCGTGGCGGATCCCCAACTCCACCAGCACCAGCCTCCTGGCCGTCGGGCTGGTCGCCGTGGCGGCAATGCTGTTCTTCCTCGGCGCGCTCGAGTCGGCGTGGATGCTGTTGGTCGTCCCGGTCCTCACCGCGCTCGCGTTCCTGGGGTCGTGGTGGGTCAGCGAGGTCCTCGTCGACCCGACGCTGACCGAGGACGTACGGCGGTAGGTGGGGCGCACGTCGAGCCGGGCGGAGCCGCCCTCCGCTGATCCGCGGTGTGCTTTCGGCTTTCGGTTGCCTGTGGGCCTCCGCGGATGCGGGCAGAGCCGCTCCGCTGATCCGCGGTTTGCTCTTCGGCGCGCGGTTCTCGGTGGTCACCACAAGCGGGTTGCTGCCTGGCTCACGGTCCCCAGTGGACGCCGAGCGGGCAGAGCCGCTCCGCTGATCCGCGGTTTGCTCTTCGGCGGCGGTTGCCGGTGGGCCTCCGCTGATCCGGGGTGTGCCTTTCGGCGTGCGGTTGCTTGTAGTCACCACAAGCGGGTTGCTGCCTGGCTCACCGGTCCGCTGTGGACGCCGAGCGGGCAGAGCCGCTCCGCTGATCCGCGGTTTGCTCTTCGGCTTTCGGTTGCCTGTGGGCCTCCGCTGATCCGCGGTTTGCTTTTCGGCGCGCGGTTCCCTGTGGTCACCACGAGCGGGTTGCTTCCTGGCTCACCGGTCCGCTGTGGACGCCGACCGGGCAGAGCCGCCCTCCCCCGCTGCGCTCCTCCGGTGCGTTCAACCCGGTCGGCTCAGCTCGCCCTTCGGGCGAGGTTCAGCCCGGTCGGCTCAGCTCGCCCTTCGGGCGAGGAGCTCGGCTATCTGGACGGTGTTGAGGGCTGCGCCCTTGCGCAGGTTGTCGTTGCTGATGAACAGCGCCAGGCCGCGGTCGTCGGGCACACCCGGATCCTGGCGCAGCCGGCCGACGTACGACGGGTCGCGGCCCGCGGCCTGCAGCGGGGTGGGCACGTCGCTGAGCTCGACGCCGGGAGCCGATCCGAGCAGCTCCCGCGCCCGGGCCACCGGCATCGGCGAGGCGAACTCGGCGTTGATCGCCAGCGAGTGACCGGTGAAGACCGGCACGCGCACGCACAGACCGGAGACCAGGAGCTCGGGGATGCCGAGGATCTTGCGCGACTCGTTGCGCAGCTTCTTCTCCTCGTCGGTCTCCTCCAGGCCGTCCTCGACGATCGAGCCGGCGAGCGGGACGACGTTGTAGGCGATCGTGCGCTGGTAGGTCACCGGCGGCGGGAAGGTGATGGCCGCGCCGTCGTAGGACAGCTCGCGGGCCTTGTCGCCGGCCGCCTCGACCTGGGTGGCCAGCTCCTCGACACCGGCGACCCCGGAGCCGGAGACCGCCTGGTAGGTCGAGGCGATCAGCCGCACCAGGCCGGCCGCGTCGTGCAGCGGCTTGAGCACCGGCATCGCGGCCATCGTGGTGCAGTTGGGGTTGGCGATGATCCCCTTGCGCGCCTCGAAGACCGCCTCCGGGTTGACCTCGCTCACCACGAGGGGGACGTCGGGGTCCATCCGCCAGGCCGAGGAGTTGTCGACCACGCTCACCCCCGCCTCGGCGAACCGGGGCGCCTGGGCGCGCGAGGTGGTCGCGCCGGCGGAGAACAGCGCGATGTCGAGCCCCGACGGGTCGGCGGTGGCGGCGTCCTCGACGGTGACCTCACGGTCCCCGTACGGCAGCACCGTGCCGGCCGAGCGGGCGGAGGCGAAGAAGCGGACCTCGTCGGCGGGGAAGCCGCGCTCGAGGAGGATCTGGCGCATGGCGACGCCCACCTGGCCGGTGGCGCCGACGATGCCGAGTCGTACGCCCATCAGCGGCCACTCCCCCCGTAGACGACGGCCTCGACCTCGTCGGCGTCGAGGTCGAACGCCGTGTGCGTGGCGGCGACAGCAGCGTCGATGTCCACCTCGTCGACCACGACCGAGATGCGGATCTCCGAGGTGGAGATCATCCCGATGTTGACCCCGGCCTCGGCGATCGCAGAGAAGAACTTCGCGGTGACGCCGGGGTGTGAGCGCATCCCCGCCCCGATCAGCGAGACCTTGCCGATCTTGTCGTCGTAGAGCAGCGAGTCGAAGCCGATGACGTCCTTGAGTGCGTCCAGCGCCGTCATCGCGGTCTGCCCGTCCGTGCGAGGCAGGGTGAAGGAGATGTCGGTCAGGTTGGTCGCCGCGGCCGAGACGTTCTGGACGATCATGTCCAGGTTGATCTGCGCCCGGGCCAGGGCGTCGAAGATGCGGGCCGCCTCGCCGACCTTGTCCGGTACGCCGACCACGGTGATCTTGGCCTCGCTCCGGTCGTGCGCGACTCCGGCGATGATCGCCTGCTCCATGTCACCCTCCTGGTGGGCCTGGTCGTTGATGCTGCCCTCGACCAGCGTGCCGTCCAGCTGGCTGAACGAGGACCGCACGTGGATCGGGATGTCGTAGCGGCGGGCGTACTCGACGCACCGCAGGTGCAGGATCTTGGCCCCGCACGCGGCCAGCTCGAGCATCTCCTCGTAGGTGACCCGGTCGAGCTTGCGGGCGGTGGGCACGATCCGCGGGTCGGCGGTGAACACGCCGTCGACGTCGGTGTAGATCTCGCACACGTCGGCCTGCAGCGCAGCGGCCAGCGCCACCGCGGTGGTGTCGGTGCCTCCGCGCCCCAGGGTGGTGATCTCCTTGGTGTCCTGGCTGACGCCCTGGAACCCGGCCACGATCACGATGTGGCCCTCGTCGATCGCCGCGGAGATGCGCCCCGGCGTGACGTCGATGATCTTGGCCTTGCCGTGCACCGAGTCGGTGATCACGCCGGCCTGGGAGCCGGTGAACGAACGGGCGGTGTGGCCGAGGTCGGAGATCGCCATGGCGACCAGCGCCATCGAGATCCGCTCACCTGCGGTGAGCAGCATGTCCAGCTCGCGGGCCGGCGGCAGCGGGCTGACCCCCTCGGCGAGCTCGAGGAGCTCGTCGGTGCTGTCCCCCATCGCCGAGACGGCGACGACGACGTCGTGCCCGGCACGCTTGACCTCGACGATCCGGCGCGCCACCCGCTTGATGGCCGAGGCGTCCGCGAGCGACGAGCCGCCGTACTTCTGCACCACGATGCCCACGGCGCTGCGCTCCTCCCGGTCCGGTCCAGGCCCGCTCCGCCGCGGGCCTCCGGCGATTCTACGTGGGGTCAGACGGCCGGCTCGCCGGTGTCCAGCACCGCCTCGGCCGCGGCGATCTGCTCCTGCTCGCCCTCGAACTCGGCGTCGAGCCGGTCGTGGGCGACGATCGACTGCAGCGCCCGCAGAGCCGCGCTGGCGCTGTTGCCCCAGTTGGCGACGTAGGAGTACTGCCACCACCACAGCGCCTCGGCGACGTTGCCGGCCCGGTAGTGGCGCAGGCCGTTGGCGAGGTCGGTGGCGATGCTGGTCAGCTCGTCGGACAGCAGCGCCTCGACCATCTCGGGCACGTAGACGTCGAAGTTGTAGGTGTAGACGTCGACGCTCTCCAACAGCTCCGCGAGCCGCAGCCGCAGGGTGTCGAGGTCCGGGTCGGGCCCGACGTCGGGCTGGTACTCCAGGGCAGGGGTGAAGTCGCGCTGCGCGCCGAGGCGGGCACCGGCCAGGAGCACCTGGCTGATCTCCACGAGCAGCAGCGGCACGACGGTGCCGGGGTTCTTCTCCCGCGACATCGCCTGCAGCGCCACGAGGAAGGACTCGAAGGAGTCCGCGATCTGCTGGGCAAAGGCCTCGAGATCGGGGTCGAGTTTCGTGTCAGTCACCAGCGTTTCGCCTTCCTGCGAATGCGCGTCCCAGGGTCACCTCGTCGGCGTACTCCAGGTCCCCGCCTACGGGCAGTCCACTCGCCAGACGCGTCACGCGCAAGTCGAGGTCCTTGAGGAACCTGCTGAGGTACGCCGCGGTGGCGTCCCCCTCGATGTTGGGGTCGGTGGCCAGGATCACCTCGGTGACCGTCCCGTCGGCCAGTCGCTGCATCAGCTCGCGGATGCGCAGCTGCTCGGGACCCATCCCCTCGAGCGGCGAGATCGCCCCGCCGAGCACGTGGTAGCGGCCGCGGAACTCCCGGGTGCGCTCGATGGCGACGACGTCCTTGGGCTCCTCGACCACACAGATCAGGGTGGGGTCGCGCCGCTCGTCGCTGCAGATGCGGCACAGGTCGGCCTGGGAGACGTTGCCGCACACCTGGCAGAAGGTCGCCTTCGCCTTCATCTCCACGAGCGTGTCGGCGAGCCGGCGTACGTCGACGGGGTCGGCGGCGAGCAGGTGGAAGGCGATCCGCTGGGCGCCCTTGGGGCCCACACCGGGCAGTCGGGCCAGCTCGTCGATCAGGTCCTGGAGGACCCCCTCATACACCGGGACCGCCGGGCAGCTCGTCCCCGAGCCCACCACCGCCCAGGGGGCCGAGGGCGCGGGCGGCGAGCTCGTCGACGCGGCTCTTGCCGTCGCGGTAGGCGGCCACGATGAGGTCGCCGAGATCGGTCAGCGAGTCGGCGTCGGCGCCGTCGAAGGAGCCCGCGGCGATGGCGACGTCGGTCAGCTCCCCGGTGCCGGTGAGCGTGACGGTCACCCCGCCTGCCGCGCCCTCCACGGAGGTCGCTGCCAGCTCCTCCTGCGCGGCGACCAGCTGGGACTGCATCTGCTGGGCCTGCTCGAGCATGGCGTTGAGGTCGAAGCCGCCCTCGCCGCCGAGTCCGGCGAAGGGATTGCTGTCGCTCATGGGTCGCTCCTCAGTGGGGGTCGTACGGGTGGGTGGGACGAGTGTCAGTCGTGCGGGATCTCCTCGATCACGGTGGCCCCCAGCTCGCGCTCGAGCAGCTGGGTGCTGTCCAGTCCGTGATCGTCGGCTGCCGGGTCGTCGCGGTGGGCGTCGGCGTCGAGGTCGGGGCCTGGTGGTGGCGCCGGCTCGTCGCCGGTGCGGGTCGGCGTGATCCCGGACCGCGCGGCCGCGATCGACTCCGGCCGGGCACGCTGCTGCGCCGGCGCTGGGCCGGGCCCTTGCTCGGACGCAGGGTCGGGCGGCGGCGGGGGCTCGTCGGCGTCGGCCCAGGGTGGAGGCGCGGCCGGCGGCGGCTCGGAACGTGAGCCCGACCCCGGCACGGCCGCCCGGGTGACCCGGGGTGCCGACTCGGACCCCGGGGTGGCCGAGGGGTCCACGGCCGTCTCGATCTTCCAGTCGGCACCGACCAGGTCGATCGCCGCCTGACGCAGGATCTCCTCGCTGCCGCCGCCGAGGAAGGAGTCGCGTGCCCCGGCGGTCTTGAAGCCCACGGTCAGGCTGGTCGCGTCGACTCCGATCACCTGGGCGTTCTGGCTGAGCAGGATCCAGGTGAACCGGCGCATCTTCTTGACCGCCTCGAGGAGGTCGGGCCAGATCCGGCGTACGTCGGCCAGGGACAGCTGGCCGGGAGGCGAGCCCTGGGACTCCTGCGGCGAGTCCGGCGCCGGCGCCGCCGGGGACTGGGCTGCGGGCTGGGGCTCGGGCTGCTGGGTGGCTGACCGGCTCGGCTCGGCGGCTCCCGAGGGCGGCCGGTCGGTGGGGGCGGCGTCCTGCCGTGGCATCCCCGACCGGTCCGACGGCGCCGACGGCTGCGGGTCGGGGTCGGCTGCGGGGCGAGCGGGGGCCGCGGGCCGCGCCTGCTCCCTGGGTGCGGGCGACGGGGCGGCGGTGGTGGGGGCACTCGACGCGGTGTCCCCGGACACGGCGATGCGGCGCTCGAGGCGATCCATCCGCGCGCCCAGCCCCAGGGCGTCGTGGTCGGTGGCCGGCAGCAGCACCCGGGCGCAGACCAGCTCGAGGAGCAGCCGCGGCGTGGTCGCGCCGCGCATCTCGGTCAGCCCTGCGGCGACGATGTCGGCGGCTCGCACCAGCTCGGCCTTGCCGAACCGTGCCGCCTGCGCGACCAGCCGCTCGGCCTGGTCCTCGGGGGCGTCGATCAGTCCGGTGGCGGCCGCGTCGGGTACGGCGGCCACGATGACCAGGTCGCGGAGCCGCCGCAGCACGTCCTCGGTGAACCGGCGCGGGTCCTGCCCGGTCTCGATGACCTTGTCGACAACGCCGAAGACCCCGGCGCCGTCGACGGCCGCGAAGGCGTCGACCACCTCGTCGAGCAGGTTGTCGGGGGTGTAGCCGAGCAGGTTGGTGGCCACCTCGTAGGTGACCCCGGCAGGGCCGGCACCACCGAGCAGCTGGTCGAGGACCGAGAGGGAGTCACGGGCCGAGCCGGCGCCCGCGCGGACGACGAGCGGCAGCGCGGCCGGGTCGATGGTGACCCCCTCCTGGGCGCACAGCTCGGCGAGGTAGTCCGAGAGCGTGCGCGGCGGGATCAGCCGGAACGGGTAGTGGTGGGTGCGCGAGCGGATGGTCGGAATGACCTTCTCCGGCTCGGTGGTGGCGAAGATGAACCGCAGGTGCTCCGGCGGCTCCTCGACCAGCTTGAGCAGGGCGTTGAAGCCCTGCGTGCTGACCATGTGGGCCTCGTCGATGATGTAGACCTTGTAGCGGCTGGCCACCGGGGCGAAGAAGGCGCGCTCGCGCAGGTCACGGGCGTCGTCGACGCCGCCGTGGCTGGCCGCGTCGATCTCGATGACGTCGACGGACCCCGGGCCTCCACGAGCCAGGTCGCGGCAGGACTGGCACTCCCCACAGGGGTCCGGGACGGGTGCGCGCTCACAGTTCAGCGCGCGGGCCAGGATGCGGGCGCTGGTGGTCTTCCCACACCCGCGGGGACCCGAGAACAGGTAGGCGTGGTTGACCCGGTTGTTGGCCAGCGCGGCGCGCAAGGGCTCGGTGACGTGGTCCTGCCCGATCACCTCGGCAAAGGTCTCCGGCCGGTAGCGCCGGTAGAGGGCGAGGGACGACTCCACCCGTGAACCCTAACCACGCCCACCGACAGCCGGTACCCGGACCGCCCCCGCGGCGCTCGCTAGGGTCCGCAGCACCGCACGTCCACGACTCTCGGGAGCACCTCATGGACCATGTCACGCCCGGCGGCCTGACCCGCCGTACCGCCCTCCGGCTCGGCGCCGGCACCGCCTCGCTGGCCGCCCTGCCCGGGCTGATGGCGGGCACTGCCGCCGCAGCGGGCCCAGCCCCGGGTTCCGGCCCGGCGACGTCGGTGCGCGACCTGGAGCGCCGGTACGGCGTCCGGATCGGCCTGGCCGCCCGCAACCTGGCCACCGGCCGGGCGCTGACCCACCGCGAGCAGGACCGGTTCCCGATGCTCTCGACCTTCAAGACGCTCGCCGTGGCGGCCGTGCTGCGCGACGGCGGTGCCGACGTACTGCGTCGTCAGGTGCGCTACCGGGAGTCGGAGGTGGTGGAGTACTCCCCGGTCACCTCCCAACGGCGCCGGATGAGCATCGGCGAGCTGTGCGACGCGGCGCTGCGCTACAGCGACAACACGGCCGGCAACCTGCTGCTGCGACAGATCGGCGGTCCGCGCGGGCTCACGCGCTTCGCCCGCAGCGTGGGCGACCGGGTGACCCGGCTCGACCGCTGGGAGCCCGACCTCAACGAAGCCACGCCCGGCGATCCACGGGACACCTCCTCCCCGGCAGCGCTGGCGGCGACGTACCGGCGGCTCCTGCTCGGCCATGAGCTGGCGGTCCAGGACCGGTGGCTGCTGCGGGCGTGGATGCAGGGCAACCTGACCAACGGCTCCAGGCTGCGCGCCGGGGTGCCGGCCGACTGGAGCCTCGCCGACAAGACCGGTGGCGGCGCCTATGCGACGGTGAACGACGTCGGGGTCGCGTTCGCGCCCGACGGGACCGAGCTGGTGATCGCGGCGATGACCCGCTCGGAGGACCCCGACCACGTCGCCGACAACGCGGTCATCGCCGACCTCGCCCGTCTGGTCGTGGACCGGCTGACGGGGTCGAGCAGCTAGGCCGGCGCCTCGGCATTCCCGGCGTCCTGGTCGAGCGCAGCCAGCTTGACCTCCACCGCCGGGCGGTGGGTCGGCCCGGCCGCGTCGCGGAGGTCCTCGAGCATCCGGCGCAGGGCGACGGGGATCTGCAGCGAGTCCGCGCCGTAGTGGGCGATCTCGTCGACGGCCAGGTCGAGAGCGGCCGCGAACCCCAGCGGCCGGTGCACCACGCGGACGACGTCGTCGTCGTCGCGCAGGTACGCCGACGGGTCGCGGCGTACGACGAGGTCGCGCAGGATGTTGTGCAGCTCGTCGACGACCTGGACGGCGGTCGTCGGGTCGTTGATCCCCGGCGAGAGCGCGCGCTCGGCGATGTCGACGAGCTGGCGCAGGCCCATGCCGTAGTCGTGGGCCAGACGTCGCTCCCGCTCCAACCAGACGAAGCGCGCGGCCCTGTCGAGGTCGGACCCGTCGAGGTCCGCGCCGCCCCAGACCCAGCCCAGCCGTTGACCACCGGCGACGAAGTCCCCCGGGGAGACGTCGAGGGAGACCACCACGTCGTGGTCCCTCGCCCAGGCGACCAGCCCGGGTCCGTCGAGGACGGTGGCGGTGCCGTGCCGGTCCTTCGCGGCGAGGGGCGTGCGGTCGGTCCCCGGCTCGGGTGACCAGGTACGCCGTCCGCGGTCGTCCTCCTCGTCGTCCTCCGGGGCCGGACCGTAGATCCGCCGGGCGGCGGCGATCGAGCGCTCGCCGGTGTCGCTGATGACCCGGGAGACCTGCACGGTGGAGGTGATGTGGTGGATGAACGCCAGGAACATCGCCACCGAGGCGACGACGAACAGGAACGCCGCGGTCACCGAGGTCTGGGGCACGAAGGAGGAGACGCTCCCCGAGGTGCCGCGCACCGAGCGCAGCACGGTCAGGGCGTAGAGGAAGGTGCCGGTGAACACCCCCAGGGTGACCTGCACGATGCGGCTCTCCAGGAAGGTGGCCAGCACCCGCGGCGTGAACTGGCTGCTGGCCAGCTGCAGCACCACGATCGTGATCGAGAAGACCAGGCCGGTGACCGAGATCATCGCCGTGGCGATCGTGCTCAGCATCCCGCGAGCACCGTCGGCGCCGCCCGGGAAGGCGATCGGCAGGCTGGCCCCCAGCCGTACGTCGATCTGCGGGAGCACCGCCCCCAGGACCACGGCACCCCCGGCCATCGCCGCGGGCAGGGCCCAGAACGGGCGCCACAGCTGGATCCACCACGAGGCCTGCGGAGCCTGCGGGATGCGCTGCTGTGGAGCGGAGTCGGTGCTCATCTGTCGATCCAACCACCCCGGGGAACGTGAAGGCCCCCCATGCACCCGGCAGAGCCCACCTGCCCTTGCTGCCTTCCGGCCCTGGGGGATTCGGTGAGATACCGCCGCATGGGGGGTTGCCGCAGAGTCTAGGAGACGGCCTCGCGGCCCGGCGAATCGGTGGTCACCGCGGGACGTCATACGAGGTGGTCGCTCCAGCAGCCAGCTCGTATGACGTCCCGCGCAACGTCATACGTTTGGTCGCTCCTGGCAGCCAGCTCGTATGACGTCACCGGGGTGACCCAGGCGATTTCTCGGGGGCGGCGGGGACCGGGTAGCCTTCCCGGCGGAGGATTCGCCTAGTGGCCTATGGCGCTCGCTTGGAAAGCGGGTTGGGTTAACAGCCCTCAGGGGTTCGAATCCCCTATCCTCCGCCACAGCTGCAGGACCGGACCCGGGCTGACGCCGGTTCCGGTCCCGCTCGGCGTCGTACGACGTGCGTGCATTGCCCGCTCGGCACCTTACGGCGTGCACGCAGTGCCCGCTCAGCGCCGTACGGTGTGCATGCAGTGCCCGCTCAGCGACGTACGGCGTGCGCGCAGTGCCCGCTCAGCGTCGTACGACGAGGTCAGGGACGCCCGGGGTCGATGATCTCGCAGAGCTTTGACCCGGAGCTGATCGAGCCGAGGTTGGCCCTGAGCTCCGCCGTGCGTCGTTCGGCTTCGTCGACGAGGTGGTCGGCGATGCCGGCCCAGTGCTGCGGTTGTGGATCGGGAGGCAGGGTGGCGAAGACCTCGGCGATCTCGCGGACGGTCAGTCCGACACGTTGGGCCAGCTTGGCGACCCGGATGCGGCAGGCGGCCGAGTCGTCGAAGCGTCGTTGGTTCGACGCCGTCCGCGTCGCGACGATGACGCCGTGCTGCTCGTAGAAGCGGACGGCCGACGCATTCACGCCGCTGTCGGCGGCGACCTCGCCGACGGTCAATGCCGGGGTCGCGCTGGTGTCCAGGGTCGGGGCGTCCATGCGGGGACTGTGACACAGCCGACCCTTGACCTCAACCTTTGTTGAAGGCCGACGGTGTGGTCATGAACACGACAACGGACACCCATGACGGTCCCCTTCGCTACGCCGTGATCGCCGCGAGCGTCCGCAAGGAGCGGCTGAGCCGCGCCATCGCCGACTGGGTCGGCGGCCGGCTCCCCGAGGGCGCCGACCTCGACCTGATCGACCTCGCCGAGGTGGAGCTGCCCGACGACGAGCTCCTCCAGCCCGGAGGTGGCGTGGACTCGGAGATCGCCAGTCGCATCCACGCCGCCGATGCGTACGTGATCGTCACACCGGAGTACAACCACAGCTACCCGGCCTCGATCAAACGGGCCATCGACTGGCACTACGACCAGTGGCGGCTCAAGCCCGCCACGATGGTCTCGTACGGCGTGCAGGGCGGCCTGCTCGCGACCGAGCACCTCCGTGCCGTGTTCGCAGAGCTGCACGTGGTCACCACCCGTCGGGTCCTCGGGTTGCGCAGCCCCTGGACCGACGTCGACGACCACGGGTACCGGTCCGACACGGCCACCGACGCGGCCCTCGACGGCGCCCTGGCAGAGCTGGGCTGGTGGGCTGCGACCTTGCACGACGCTCGTCGCCACCGACCCTTCCCGGGTTGATGCCGGGCATGGACACCCGGGCACGCAGGATCGGGTTGGCGTTGGCAGCGGCAGGCCTGCTCAGCGTGGTGGACACCACGGTCACGATCATCGCGATCCCGGCGATCGTGACGGGTCTGGGATCCCCGCTGCCCACGACCCAGTGGGTGACCACCGGCTACATCCTGGGCATGGTCGCGGTGATCCCCTTGGCCGGCTGGCTGGCGAACCGGTACGGCGACCGGCGGGTGTACCTCCTCGCCCTGACCGCCTTCATCGGGCTCTCGATCGGGGCGGGTGGCGCGTGGAGCATCGGAATCCTGATCGCGTCCCGCGTGCTGCAGGGTCTCGCCGGCGGGCTCCTCAACCCGATCGGCATGGCCATCGCGCTGCGCTCGGTCCCGGCCTCGTCGCGCGGGGCCGTCATGGGGCTGCTCGGGCTCCCGGTGGCGATCGGACCCGTGCTCGGGCCACCGTTGGCCGGAACGCTGGTCGACGCCACGTCGTGGCGCTGGATCTTCTGGATCAACCTCCCCCTCGGCCTCCTCACCTGGACGCTGTGCCGTCGACACCTTCCGGAGTCGGCCAGGACCACGGCGCGTACCCGCCCGGACTGGCTCGGGTTGATCCAGCTGGTCGTCGGCGGGGTGCTGCTGGTCCTGGGCTGCACCCTGGTCGGACAGGCTGGGCGGGTCGGGCTCGCCTCCGCGGGGAGCATCGCCGCCGG
The DNA here is from genome assembly GCA_963815595.1 of uncultured Actinomycetota bacterium. Classification (GTDB taxonomy): domain Bacteria; phylum Actinomycetota; class Actinomycetes; order Propionibacteriales; family Nocardioidaceae; genus Marmoricola. The sequence goes on from CAWFHA010000009.1 coordinate 90,084, forward strand.
GGCGGGCCTGCTCGTCGCGTTCGGCGTTCACGCACTGCGGATCTCCCACCCGCTCCTCGTGGTTCGTCTGCTGAGGCGGCGAGAGGTGGCGAGCGGCGCCGTGGTGCTCCTCTGCTTCGCGGCCGGCTACTTCAGCTCGCTCGGCATCTTGCCGATGGTGGTGCAAGGGGTTCGCGGTGACTCGGTCCACGTGGCCGGCACGCTGGCTGTCCCGACCGGTCTCGCGGTCGGCATCACGCTGCAGGTCGCCACCAGGCTGGTGGACCGGGTCCCGGCACCTCCGATCATCCTGGGCGGCACGCTCACGGCGTTGGTCGGCCTCGTCCTGATGTGGTTCGCCGTACGCGTCGACTCCGGCTACGTCGTCATCGCGCTGGTCGGCCTGGTGGTCGGCGTCGGTGCCGGCGCCACCCTGATGCCCACGATGACCGCCGCCACACGCTCCCTGCAGGGGGGTGACATCCCGCACGGGACCACCCTGCTGAACCTGCTCTCCCAGCTGGGCAGCGCTCTGGGCACCGCCGCGGTGGCCGCGGTCCTCACCCTCGCCGTGAACACCCGCGTCCCCCGCTCGGACGGACGCGGCGGCGTCGAGGGGATGCTCGGCCTGGGCGCGACAGCCCGCCGTCTGTTGCGCGCCGACCTCGCCGACGCCGTCGCCACCGCCTACCTGGTCCCGATCACCTTGGTCGCCGCCGCCGCGATCGCCGCCGCGGTGGGTCTGAGGGCCCCCGAAGGCAGGACCTCGGCCCAGCCAGAGGCACCCGGTCGACCCGACGTCGGGGCTGGCTCCTCGGCGCATTGAGGGATTCGGGTCTCCGCTCGGCGTCGTACGACGTGCGTGCATTGCCCGCTCGGCACCTTACGGCGTGCACGCAGTGCCCGCTCAGCGCCGTACGGTGTGCACGCAGTGCCCGCTCAGCGCCGTACCGCGTGCATGCAGTGCCCGCTCGGCGCCGTACGGCGTGCGCGCAGTGCCCGCTCAGCGTCGTACGACGTGCGCGCAGTGCCCGCTCGGCGCCGTCCTCAGCCGGCCGCGGCGAGGATGACCTGGGCGAGCTTCTCGGGCTGGGTGAGCTGGGGCCAGTGCCCGCCGGGGAGGTCGACGTACTCGACGTCCTTGATCCGGCTGACCTCGGGCAGGTCGCCCTCCTTGACCCACTCGCGCAGGTCCGCTGCGGTGTACTCCGGGCACACCAGCGTGACCGGCACGTCGTAGCGCCGCTCGTCCGCGAGCCGGACGGGATCCTTCAGCACGGCTTCGGGTGCCGGGATCGCCTCGGCGTAGAACCGCTCCAGGGACGCCGGGTCGAAGTCGACCACGTTGGTCTCCTCACCCATCTCCGCCCAGTCGGGCATGGCGACCTCGCCGTCGTGGGCCGGGAGACCGGCGAGGAGCTGCTCGCCGTCCGCCGAGGGGAAGCCGCCGACGTGGACGGCCCGCGCCACCCGGTCCGGCCGGGCGTCGAGCGCCGCGTGGGCGATCCCGCTCCCCGCGGAGTGGCCGACCAGCAGGACCGGCCCGTCGACCGCGTCGATCGCGGCGACGACGGCGCCGACGTGGTCGGCCAGGGTGACCCCGGAGCGGTCCGCGTCCTTGCCCTCCATGCCGGGCAGGGTCAGCGGATGGGCCCGGTGTCCGGCCTCCTCGAGCGTGGGGACGACGGCGTCCCAGGAGGAGCCGTGCAGCCAGAGACCCGGGATCAAGATGATGTCCATGCCCAGACCCTAGGACGGCGCACTGACACGGTGGGCGAGCGCGCGGCTCAGGCGGGTCGGCGGGCGGTGACGACGGTGGCGGGCGTGCCGCCCACCGTCCGGTACGACGACGAGGTCTCGGTCAGGCCGGCTCCGGCGAACAGCGCGAGCAGCGCCTCGACGTCCACCGCCGGGAGGTGCCGGTGATGGCCCTGGTCGCCCACCTGTCCACCCGCGTGGTGGTGGTCCAGGTCCTCCTCCACCAAGACGACACGTCCGCCTGGTCGCAGCACACGGGCCACCTCCACGGCGAAGCGGCCCAGGTCCGCGAAGTGGTGGGTGGCGTTGACGGCCCACAGCGCGTCCACGCCCTCGGACTCGACCGGGAGCGACTCGGCAGCACCCGTGCGCACCTCGATGGCGCCGAGCCCGCGGCCCGCGCGGCGACGCAGCCGGAGCACTCCGCGCATCGTCCGGGACGGGTCCACGGCGACGACGCGGCCGGTGGGTCCGACGAGCCGGACGGCCTCCACGCTCGCCGGTCCCAGGCCGGCGCCGAGGTCGACCACGACCTCACCGGGCCGTGGATCGACCAGCTCGACGGTGGCGCGGTTGAGGTCGGAGGACCAGAACTCGGCGAAGGAGGCAGCGAGGTGCCACGTGCCCTTGACCCCGTCGCCGAGGCGGGTGAGTCGTCCCATGCCCAGATCCTCCCCTTCACCCGGCCGGCCTCGAGCAGCCGCCGGGCCGTCCACGGCCATCGCGGCCGGTGGCCGCCCTGGCCTGCATCCAACACCAGCGTCAGGCGCAGAGCTCGAACTGGACCCCTGCGACTGCGTCGAGCCCCCTCACCTGCCGCAGCGGTCGGGACGCTCCCACGGCCAGTCGGTGGCGAGCCACGTGGCGACCGCGTCCGCGAGCGGTACGTCGAGGTCGCCGTGGTCTGCGCGCACCCACGACTGGACGGTGACGTCGTGGCCCTCGCGCTCGGGCGGATAGAGGTAGACGCACCCGATGACGTCCCCGTCGCCCCGATCCAGGACGGTGAAGGTGAACCCCTTGCCCGCTGCGAAGTCGGCGGCGTGACGGCGCAGGTCCCGGGCGTTCTCCTCCAGCGACATCCCCCCGGGTGGCGGCCAGGAACCGTCCGGGTAGCCGGGTGTCGAGCGGATGTGGTCGATGCTCGAGGTCCACGCGGCATGGTCTGCTGCGTTGTGCCGCTCGTCGAGCGGCTCGAGGCGGAACTCCTCTGCGACCAGCGACGTGGGCGGGTCGAACCCGGCAGGGACGAAGGGCTGGGGCTGCATCCCGCGACGGTAGCCGCCAGGCGGCTCAGAATCATCCGACCTCGGACCGAGCTCTCCCGACGTCGGCCAGCCCGTCGGGGACGGCCGGCGTCAGCTCAGTCCAGGACGGCGATCGCCTCGATCTCGACCAGCAGGTCGGGCTCTCCGAGCCCGGCGACGCTGAGCAACGTGGTCGGCCGGGTCGGGTCGAAGCCGAGATCGGCGGCGACGCGACCCACGCCCTCCCCCAGGGCCGCGAGCATCGACGGCTCCCAGCCGACGACGTAGATCGTCAGCTTCGCGACATCGGCGTAGCTCGCCCCCGCCGCGCGAAGGCCGGTGACGACGTTGCGGAGGGCCTGCTCGACCTGAGCCGCGAGGTCGCCCTCGCCGACTGCGTTGCCGTCGGCATCCCGGGCGACCTGCCCGGAGAGGTACACCGTCCGGCTGCCGGTGGCGACGGCCAGCTGGCAGTAGTGCTCCGGCTGGGGCAGCCCGTCGGGGTTCATCAGTTCAACGGCCATGGTCTTGTCCTCCGTGTCAGCTGGATGTATAGCAATGTTATGGCAACGCTATGTAAAATGGCAAGGTGCCCCGTCCCGTCGACCCAGCCCAACGCCTCGCCCTGGTCGAGCTCGCTGCCCACCGGCTCGCGGCGGGCGAGCCCGTCACGCTGCGGGCGCTGGCGGAGGCGGCGGACACCTCGACGATGGCCGTCTACACCCACTTCGGCGGGATGCCGGGGTTGTGGTCGGCGGTCCGCGAGGAGGGCTTCCGCCGACTGTCGACCAGCCTGGCTCGGCTGCGTCACACCGAGGACAGCGTGCGCGACGTGGTGGCGACCGGTGCGGCGTACGCCGGCCATGCGCTGCGCGAGCCGGCCCTGTACCGGGTCATGTTCGACCAGCGCTACCCGCTGAGCGACCGCTCGGTCGCCGACGCACCGTTCGGAGTCCTCGTCGCGGCCTGCGAGCGTGCCCGCGTCGCCGGGCGGTTCGCCGCCCACGTCCAGGCGGACCACGCCGCGACGCAGCTCTGGGCACTGACCCACGGCGTGGTCAGCCTCGTCCTCAGTGAGGCACTGACCGTCGAGGCGATGGTCGGCCTGGTGCCCGAGATGGTCGTCGCCGCGTACGTCGGCTTCGGCGACAGCAGGGAGCGGGCCATCGCTTCCACGGCGGCCGGGTGGCTCTCCCTGGCGCAGGCGGAGAGGTTCAGCAGGCTCGGCCGCCAGGCTGCCTCCTCCCACCCCCGGCGTTGACCTGCTGGCTCCTCGGCGGTGCCCGCAGCGTGCCGACCTGCCCCCGGCTACCGCGCGTTGCGGAGGGCGAGCGCGGCGTTCAGGGCGGTCGCGAACCCGCACCACGCGGGGTACGGCGCCAGCGCGCGGCCGAGCGACGGATCGACCGCGGCCAGCCGGCGGGCCAGGAGCGCCGAGTGCGCGGTCAGTCCGGCGCACCAGGCGGTCGAGAGCCACGGCCGCCGGACGCGCCAGAACAGCACGCTCCAGCCGGTGTTCAGGACCAGGTTCACCGCCAGCGCCCGACGGAGCGCGGCGGCCTCGTCGTCGCGACCCCGGTCCGACAGCGCGGTCAGCCCGGCGGCGGAGGTCAGCGCGAGGTCGGCGTACAGGGGCGTCCACACGAGCGGGAACGCGACCGGAGGTGGCTGCCAGGAGGGCTTGTCCAGGGCGCGGTACCAGCCGGCGTCCGGCGTGGTCGCCAGCCCGCCGACCGCGGCGCTGGCGGTCGCGGCGGCACCGGTGACCGCGAGGCGGCGCAGCCCACGACGGCTGCGCAGCGCGGACCACGCCGACACCCGTCCCGTCGGGTGGGCGCCTGCCCGGAGGCCGGAGCTCACGCCGACTCCTCCTCGAGGGGACCGTCGCCGGGGCGTCGCTCCTCGAGCCCGGCCATCCCCCAGCGCACCAGGGCGGCGGAGAGCGACCCTGCCCGGGTCGCGACCGCGACGCCCGCGCCGCGCAGCGGCAGCCTCAGCGCCCGGCGCGCCCAGTCGGGCAGCAGGGCGACCCCGCCCGCGGCGATCAGCGCGTAGCCCGGCCGGGCCATCACCGGCACCGGCGGGTTGAGCAGCATGAACCGGGTGGCCTCGCGCGCGGCTGCCGTCGGCGCGAGCTCCGGGCGGTACGCCGTCAGCGTGTCCTCGAGCTCGGCCACGGTGCCGGGCAGGTCGCGCGCCCCGAGCAGGGTGGCCGCCACGTTGGTCTGGGAGACGTAGAGATCGGCCTCCGCGGCCGTCAACGGCTCTGCGGCATAGGCCTGGAAGGCGTGCAGGAACGACCACACCTCCGCGACGTGCACCCACCGCAGCAGGTGCGGGTCGCTGGCGGCGTAGGGCCGGCCGAGCTCGTCGGTGCCGCGGACGACGTCGTGCACGCCGCGCACGTGCGCGATGGCCTGCTCGGCGTCCGCGATCGTGCCGAACGTGGTCACCGCGAGGTAGTGGCTGGTGCGCTGCAGCCGCCCCCAGGGGTCACCCTTGTAGCCGCTGTGCCCGGCGACACCGGCCATGGCCGAGGGGTGCAACGACTGGAGCAGCAGCGCGGAGATGCCGCCGGGGAACATCGCCGCCTCGGCGTTGACCCGCCAGATCGGGTCGTCGGGGGTGAACCAGCGCTCTCCCTCCGCTCCCCAGATGCGCTGGGCGCGGGCGGGAGCGTCGTCCCCGGCCACCCGTGCCCGCAGCGCGAGCCCGAGCCGGCGCTGCACGGCGTTGGCCGCGGCGACGGGGACCAGGCGAGGGGGCACGTCGCCGACGATAGCCAGCAGGTGGGCGCGCGCGACCCCGGTCGGTCAGCGGCGCCGACCGTTGCCGAAGACCCCGCGGGCGATCTCCCGGGCCGCTGTGCGGGCGAACTGCTTGAACGCCGAGGAGCTCACCACCTGCTCGACCACGGACTTGTCCCGGGTGGTCGAGCGACGCCGCGGGCTCCCGCCCGAGCTCGCCCGCTCGGCCTCACGGCGCAGCTTCTCCTCCAGGCTCGCCTGCTCCTCCGCCTGCTGCTCCGCCTCCTGGGCAGCCTGTTCGGCGGCCTCCTCGGCCCGGGCCTGCGCCGCACCGGCCTCGAGCTTGGCGGCGAGCAGCTCCCTCGCGGACTCGCGGTCGACGGTCTCGGCGTACTTCGCCTGCAGCGGGGAGGCCTCCACGGACTGCTGCATCGCCGCCGGGTCGGCGGGACCCATCAGCGACTCGGGCGCCCGCAACCGGGTCCAGGCGACCGGGGTCGGCGCACCCCGCTCGTTCATCACCGTGACCACCGCCTCCCCGATGCCGAGGGAGAGGATCACCTTGCCGAGGTCGTCGTAGTCGGAGTGCGGGTAGGTGTTCACGGTCTGCTTGAGCGCCTTGGCGTCGTTGGGCGTCGCAGCCCGCAGCTGGTGCTGGATCCGCGAGCCGAGCTGGGCGAGCACCTCGTCGGGTACGTCGGTCGGCGACTGGGTCACGAAGAACACCCCGACGCCCTTGGAGCGGATCAGCCGGACCGTCTGCGCGATCGCGTCGAGGAACCCCTTCGAGGCGTCGCGGAAGAGCAGGTGCGCCTCGTCGAAGAAGAACACCAGCTTGGGCTGCTCGATGTCGCCGACCTCGGGCAGGTCCTCGAAGAGGTCGGCGAGCAGCCACATCAAGAAGGTGGAGAAGACCGCCGGCCGGTCCTGCAGGTCCGGCAGCTCGACCAGCGAGATCACGCCGTGCCCGTCGGCATTCGTGCGCAGGAAGTCGCGGGTGTCGAACTCCGGCTCGCCGAAGAACGCGTCGGCCCCCTGGTCGCTGAACGCGATCAGCTCCCGCAGGATCACCCCGGCCGTGGAGGAGGCGAGACCGCCGAGGTCCTTCAGCGCGGGCTTGCCCTCGTCGGAGACCAGGAACTTGACGACCTCGCGCAGGTCGGCGAGGTCGAGCAGCGGCAGGCCGGCCTTGTCGGCGTAGTGGAAGACCAGGCCGAGCGAGGACTCCTGGGTGTCGTTGAGTCCGAGCACCTTGGCCAGCAGCGTGGGTCCGAACGCGCTCATCGTGACCCGCAGCGGCGTACCGGTCCCCTGGCCACCGAGGGCGAAGAACTCGACGGGGAAGCCGGTGGGCTCCCACTGCTGGCCCAGCGACTCGGTCCGCTCGTCGATCTTGGGGTGCTCCTCACCGGGCACGGAGAGCCCGGACAGGTCGCCCTTGATGTCGGCGGCGAACACCGGCACCCCGGCCGCCGAGAGCTGCTCGGCGAGCAGCTGCAACGTCTTGGTCTTGCCGGTGCCGGTCGCGCCGGCGACCAGTCCGTGGCGGTTCAGCATCGGCAGCGGGATCCGCACCGGGACGCCGGTCAGGGTGGTCGCGTCGACCATCAGCCCGCCCAGCTCCAGCGCCGGGCCCTCGAAGGCGTAGCCCGCGGCGACCGCCGCGCTGATCGGGTCCTGCGTGTCGGTCATCCGGTCAGCCTAGTCGGGGCCCGTCCCCCGGCCCTTTCCCATCACCGTCCCGAGCACCGTCCCTCGAGCAGGTCCGCCACCTGTCGGGGCCGGCCCCTCGGCCCGTCTCCCTATGATGGCGCGGTGATCTTCAAGCGCGTGGGTGACGGGAGGCCGTACCCCGCCCACGACCTCGGGCCCCGCGAGTGGGCCTCGCTGCCGCCACGCCCGGTGCGCCTCGACGACCTGGTCACCACCAAGGACACGCTGCAGCTCGCGACCCTGCTCGACGAGGACTCCACCTTCTTCGGGGACCTGTTCGCGCACGTGGTCGAGTGGCACGGCGAGCTCTACCTCGAGGACGGCCTGCACCGCGCACTGCGAGCGGCCCTCCACCAGCGCCACGTCCTGCACGCCCGCGTGCACGTGCTCGGGGACTGAGCCGTGAGCGCTCGCAAGCTGATCACGGCCGTGACCCTCGTGGTGCTGCTGGGCGTGCTCGGCGCCATGGCCGTGGTCGGCTTCCGGTCGGCCCTGGCGCCCCTGCCCGAGAGCGGGTCCTCGGATCCTGCGTGCTCGGACGCGGAGAAGCAGGTGCAGACCTTCCTGAAGCGTGGCGAGGTGCAGGTGAGCGTGTTCAACGCCGGCACCAAGTCGGGCCTGGCCGGCAGGACGCTGGAGAAGCTCGAGCGAGCCGGCTTCCGGGCCGGCAACGTGGGCAACGCCCCCGGCAGCGCCGAGGTACGCCGCGCCGTGGTGTGGACCACGCAGCCCAACGACACCTCCGCCCGGCTGGTCGCCCGTGCGCTCGGCACCGGCACCCGGGTCCAGGTGACCGAGACCGACCTCGGCCCCGGCATCGACGTCCTGGTCGGCAACCGGTTCAAGAAGCTCGACCCCAAGGCGCCGAAGCGGATCCGGCTGCCCAAGGCCGTCGAGACCTGCATCCCGGTCGACTGACCGCACGACGCGGTCGACTGACCGCACGACGCGGTCGGGCACGGCCGGGTGCGTCGCGCTAGGGCGGCGGGGCCTTGCCCAGCCACTGGGCGAGCCGACCGCCGACCGACACCGCGCGCAGCCGGCGTTCGGTCGCCTCGCGCTCCTTGCGCGGGGTCACCACCAGCACGTCGTCGCCGTGGCGCAGGACCGTACGCCGCTCGGGCACCAGGGTCTTGCCGTCGCGGACGATCAGCGCCACCGACGAGCCGGGCGGGAGCCGGAGCTCACCCACCTCGACCCCGTGCATCAGCGACCTGGGCGAGATCGTCACCTGGAGCAGGTCGGCGGCGATCCGCTCCAACGGGGCCGCCTCGACGTCGAGGTCGCGGGGCTCGCTGCGGCGGGCGACCTTGAGCACCCGGGCCGCCAGCGGCAGGGTCGGCCCGGTGAGCAGCGTGTAGATCACCACGATCACGAAGACGATGTGGAACAGCTTGGTCGCGCCGTCGATCGCCTGCGAGAGCGGGATGGTCGCCAGCACGATCGGTACGGCGCCGCGCAGTCCGGCCCAGGACAGGAAGGTCATCTCGCGGGCGCTGAACGGCTGCACCAGCGAGGCCACCGCGACCGAGACGGGTCGGGCCACGAAGGTGAGCACCAGGCCCGCCACGATGGCGATCAGGATCGTGCTGGTGTCGATCTGGCTCGGGCTGACCAGCAGGCCGAGCATCACGAACAGGCCGATCTGCGCCAACCAGGCCACTCCCTCGGAGAACGACCGGGTGGCGGCCCGGTGCGGCAGGTCGGCGTTGCCCAGGATCAGCGCCGCGACGTACACCGCGGCGAAGCCGGACCCGTGCAGGTACGACGAGCCGGCGTAGGCGAGGACGGTGAAGGACAAGCACCGTCAACGGGTAGAGCCCGGAGCTGGGCAGCGCCGAGCGCCGGAGCAGCCAGGCGCCTCCGAAGCCGACGAGGAGACCACCGACGATGCCCACGCTGAGCTCGAGGACGATCTCGCCCGCGTAGCCCCACACCGAGTGGCTGCCACGCCACGCTGATCAGGGTCACCAGGACGACCGTGGGCGCGTCGTTCAGCCCCGACTCGGCCTCGAGCGATCCGGTCAGCCGCCGTGGCAGCGGGACCCGGCGCAGCACCGAGAACACCGCGGCCGCGTCCGTGGGCGAGGTGACCGCACCGAGCAGGATCGCCAGCTGCCAGCTCAGCCCCAGCACGTAGTGCGCGAAGACCGCCATCACCAGCACGCTGACGGCGACGCCGACGGTGGCCAGGGACACCCCCAGCCGCATCACCGGCCGGATCTCCGGCCAGTGCGTGGTCAGGCCGCCCTCGGCGAGGATCAGCATCAGCGCCGCGAACCCGAGGGCGTGGGCGGCTCCCGCGTCGTCGAAGGAGACGCCGAGGCCCGGACTCGCCCAGGGCCACGCCCATCATCAGGTAGAGCAGGAGCGTCGGCAGGCCGAACCCGACGCTGACCCGGACCGCGAGGACCGCGAGCAGCAGCACGCCCGTCCCCACCAGGAGCACCTGGTCCAGGGTGTTGACGTCGAGTGTCATGCGGCACCTCGGCGATCGCGGGACGGGCTCTGAGTCTAGGGGCCACGCCCGGACCGATATCCGCTTGGCTCCGGGAGGGTCATCCGGTGGAATGAGCCCATGGCAACGCCGCGGTCCGCCGCCCCCCACCTCGTCGAGCCGCAGCTGAAGTACCTCACCAAGGCCACCTTCGCGGAGTTCCACCAGGCGATCTCCCGGGGGTTCCAGGAGGCGTACCACCCCGAGCTCGAGGAGTTCGACCGGGAGCTGTTCGACCCCCGACGGATGTTCGGCTTCAAGGTGGGCCGGCGCTGGGTCTCCACGTGCGGCGACTTCGAGCGTCGCCTGACCGTGCCGGGCGGCGCGGCGGTGCCGACCGCCGCCGTCACCGTGGTGACCGTCCACCCGCCGTACCGCCGACGCGGTCTGCTGACCGCGATGATGACCCACCAGCTCGAGCAGGTCGCGGGCCGCGGTGAGCCGCTGGCCGCCCTGTGGGCCTCGGAGTCGCTGATCTACGGCCGGTACGGCTACGGCCCCGCGACCAGCCGGGCCGTGCTCAGCGGCACCAACCGACGACTCTCCTTCCTCCCGGGCGTGCCGGTGGCCGGTTCGGTCGACGAGGTCAGCCGGGAGCAGTTCCTCCGTGCCGCGCGCCCGCTGCACGAGGCGATGCGCCCGGAGCGCCCGGGCACGATGGTCCGCGACGACGCGGTCTGGGAGTTCGCCGTCTTCGACAAGGAGTTCGCCCGCGGCGGCGCCACCGAGCTGCGGCACGTGCTGCACTACGACGCCGCCGGCGACGTCGACGGCTTCGCCACCTACCGCTTCAAGGCCGACTTCGAGGCCGAGCCCGAGGGCCAGGTCCGGATCAAGGAGGTGTGGGCCGAGGACCCGGCCGCCTACGCCGGGCTGTGGCGCTACCTCCTCGACCTCGACCTCTCCCGCACCTTCCGGCTGTGGAGCGCCCCGCTCGACGAACCGCTGCGTCACCTCGTCACCGACGCCCGCGCGGTGGAGACCAGCGTCACCGACAACCTCTACGTGCGGCTGGTCGACGTGGCGGCCGCGCTGGGCGCCCGGCGGTACGCCGCCGGCGTCGACCTGGTCCTCGAGGTCGACGACCCGCTCCTGCCCGGCAACTCGGGCCGCTACCGCCTCGTGACCGACGGCGACCCCACGGGTGCGTCCGCGGAGGTGACCCGGGTGCGCTCGAGCCCGGACCTCTCACTCGGCGTGCTCGAGCTGGGCACGGTCTACCTCGGCGGGCCGCGGCTCACCGACCTGCACCGCGCCGGTCGGGTCCGCGAGCACACCCCGGGCGCAGTCGCCGCGGCCTCCACGGCGTTCGGCTGGCACCGCGCGCCCTACTGCCCCGACATGTTCTGAGGGCCGGCGGCGGGAGTCAGTCGCGCTGGTGCCGCCGCGCCACGAGGCCGGCGCGCTCCTCGAGGAGCCGGAGCACGGCGACCGAGTCCTCGCTGCCGTGGCCGGCCTCGACGGCGTCGCGGTGCAGCGCCAGGGCCGCACCGCCCACCGGCAGGTCGAGACCCACGCTCTGGGCGAGTCGCACCGCGAGGTCGTTGTCCTTGCGCACCAGGTCGAGGGTGAAGGTCGGCGCGAAGTCGCCGGCCACCGCACGGGGAGCGATCGAGCGGAACAGGCCGCTGACCGTGGCGGCTCCGGAGTCCACCACGGTGTCCACGAACACCCCGGGGTCGAGCCCGGCGGCCTCCGCGAGCAGCAGCGCCTCGGCGGTGACCGCGTTGATGACGCTGAACATCAGGTTGTTGGCGACCTTGAGCGTGGCCCCGGCGCCCAGGTCGCCCACGTGCACCACCCGGGCCGCGACGGGCTCGAGCACGCGTGCGACGGCGGCGTACGCCGCGGCCGGTCCGCCCACCGGGACCGTCCAGCCGCCCACGCTCTCCGGACGGCCGAGGATCGGGGTGTCCAGGTAGGTCGACCCGTGCGTCCGGGCCAGGGCGCCGAGCCGACGGGCGTCGTCCGGGCCCACCGTGCTGGTGTCGAGCAGCAGCAGCCCCGGTGCCTCGGGGGCCAGCGCGGCCACCACCTGCTCGCCCACGTCGGCGCTGGGCAGGGACAGGATCACCGTGTTGCAGGACCGGGCGACCTCCACCATCGTGTCCACGACCCGCAGGCCGGCGGAACCGGCACGGCTGGCGGCCGCCGGGTCGGCGTCGTGGGCCACCACGGGGCGGTGCTCGGCCAGGGCCGTGGCGATCGGCAGCCCCATGGCGCCGAGTCCGACGACGCCGACGGTCGCGGATCTCGGGCCGGTCAACGGGCTCACGAGCGGGCCTTGGCCACCTCGATGAACAGGCTGGTGTCGAAGAACTCGGCGGGGTCGACGTACTTCGGGACACCGCCGAGCTCGACGTAGGCCTTCTCCGCGTCGCCGACCCAGTCCAGCACGTCGCCGTTCTCGTAGGCCTGCAGCCACTCCTCGTTGCTGTAGTCCTGCTGGAACTCGGTCTGGTACTCCAGGTCGGAGAGCTTCGCGTCGTCCTCGTAGGCCAGCGCGTGCACCGTCTTCAGCGCGCTCTCGGGGTCCTCGCGGTAGGCCTCGTTGACGTCGAGCCAGGCGCCGATGAGCTTCTTGACGGTCGCCTGGTTCTCGGCGTACCAGTCGTTGTTGGCGATCCAGCCGTCGGCGACGCCGGCGTCGGGGTAGTTGCCGGCGTTGTCGATCTCCTCGGCCTCGACCCCGGCCTCCTTGACCCGGAGGTCGAAGGGGACCCACAGCGCGACCGCGGGCACCTTGCCGCCGATGAAGGCGTTCACTGCGTCCGGCATCTTGGCGTTGACCACGGTGACCTCGTCGCGGTCCAGGCCCGCCTTCTCCAGCGCGCGGTGCAGGTAGATGTCGGCGGTGGTGCCCTCGGTGGTGATGACCTTCTTGCCCTTCAGGTCCGAGACCGTGGAGATGCCGCTGTCGCCCTGGACGAGGAGGCGCGCGGTGGCGGTCTCCCGGGAGTTGAGCATGAAGATCTTGCCCTGTCCCTGCGCGGGGAAGTTCGAGGTGACGCCGCCCATGATCGCGACGTCGATGCTGCCGCCGGTCAGTGCCTGGCTCAGCTCGATGCCGGTGTCGAAGGAGGTCGTCTTCACGTCGAGCCCGGCGTCGGCCCACTGCCCCTCGGCCTGGCCGAACCAGAGCTTGTCGTCCACGGCGATCGTGTGCAGGTAGCCGATGCGCACCGGCGTCGCGTCCTCGCCGGCCTGCGCGACGTCCTTGGTCTCGCCGCCCTCGTCCAGCGCTCCGCAGGCGGCCAGCACCAGGGCCAGCACCGCGGTGCAGGCGGTGAGGAGCAGTCGGCGCAGCGTCCTGGTCGGGCCATTCGTGGGGCCAGTCATTCGGGTCGTCGTCGGGGTCATCGGGTTCCCACTCTCGGTCTCTGGTCGGTCGGGTGGCGGTCGGGACGGGTCGGTCAGGTGGTGGGTCGGTGGTCGGTCGGTGGTGGGTCAGGTGAGCCGGTCGGCGTCGGGCCTGGTGGTCATCGAGCGCATGACCTCCTCGAGGTGCTGGCGCAGGGCGATGAACGCCGGCGCCGTGCGGGACCGCGGCGTACGCGGCCACTCGACGTCGACCTCGAGGACCTCGTGCACGTGGGTGGGGCGGTTGGTGAGCACCACGATCCGGTGGGAGAGGAAGATCGCCTCCTCCACCGAGTGGGTGATCAGCATCGCGGCGCGGCGGTCGCGCTGGCTGGCCTCGTGCAGCAGCTCCTGCATGAACTCGCGGGTCTGGGCGTCGAGCGCCGCGAACGGCTCGTCGAGCAGCATCACGTCCGGCTCGGTCGCGTAGGCGCGGGCCAGGGCGACCCGCTGGCGCATGCCGCCGGACAGGGTCTTGGGCAGCGCCTTCTCGAACCCCTGGAGGCCCATCAGCTCGACGTAGCGGGCCACGACCTCGCGGATCTCGTGGCGGGGGCGCCGGTTGCCGCGGAGGGTGAGCCCGAAAGCGATGTTCTTCTCCACGCTCAGCCAGGGGAAGATCGCGTACTGCTGGAAGACCACGCCTCGACGGGCGTCGGGACCGGTGACGCGTTCCCCGTCGACCTCGACCAGGCCGGAGTCGGGTCGGGCGAAGCCCGCTGCCAGGTTGAGCAGGGTCGACTTGCCGCAGCCGCTGGGTCCCAGCACGCTGACGAACTCGCCGGCGCGGACGCCGAAGTCGACGCCGTCGAGCACCTCGAGGCGTCGGCGGCCGGACCCGAAGCCCAGGCGTACGTCGGTGAAGCTGATCCGCTCCACGCTGGCGTCGCCGGACCCGCCGGCGCCGGCGGCGGTGCGTGCCTCCGTGCTCATCGGACCACCCGCTCCTGCCAGCGCACGGTGCGCGCCATCATCAGCTGCACCAGCCGGTCCATCACCAGGGCCGCGACGCCGATCAGGATGATGCCGGCGAACACGTCGTCCTGGCGGAAGAAGTTCTGCGCGTCCTGCATCATCGCGCCCAGCCCGCGCTGGGCCGCGACCAGCTCCGCGGCCACGACCGTCGCCCAGCACACGCCCAGAGCCACCCGGACCGCGACGAAGATCTGCGGGACGCTGAGCGGCACCACCACCCGGAAGAACAGCTCGAGCTCGGTGGCGCCGAGGGCGCGCGCGGCGCGCACGTAGATGTCGTCGATGGCCGCGACGCTCTCGTAGATCACGATCACCGCGGAGAAGAAGGCCGCGTAGACGAGCACCGAGATCCGGGCGGACTCGCCGATCCCGAGGTAGACGATCACGAGGGGGATCAGCGCCAGCGGTGGCAATGCGCGGAAGAAGCTGACCAGCGGGTTGAACATGCTGCGGACCACCGGGAACCAGGCCAGCGCGAATCCGACAGGGACGGCGGCCGTGCAGCCCACGCCGATCCCGATCAGCACGCGCAGCACGCTGAGCCGGGTGTCGAGCAGCAGCCCGTTGTCGGTGGTGAGCCCCTCGACCACGGTGGCCAGCACTGCGGCGGGGTTCGGCGTACGGTCGTCGAGCTCGCTGGCCAGCCACCACACACCCACGGCCAGGCCCACGCCGCACAGCGGCAGCAGGACACGACGGACAGCGAGGATCACCCGAGAACTCCCTGATATACAACAGGTTCGCGCCACCATAGGACCACTCGGGAAGGACCTGCATGCGACTCGCCCTCGAGTACGGCGACGGCTTCATGGATGTGGAGGTTCCCGACGACACGACCGTGGTCTCGGCGGAGAACGCCCTCCGTCTCGGCCATCGCGAACCGGAGCCGCTGGCCGACCCGGTGGCCGCGACCCGGGAGGCCCTGGCCGCTCCGCTCGGCTGCGGTCCCGTCCCCGACCTGGTCTCCGCGGGCGACACGGTCACGATCGCGTTCCCCGACCGGGTCAAGGGCGGGACGCACGACACCGCCCACCGCAAGGTGGTTCTGCCACTGCTCCTCGACCAGCTCGAGGCGGCCGGAGTGCGTCCCGCGGACGTCCGCCTGGTCTGTGCCATCGGCCTGCACCGCAAGAACCACCGGCACGAGTTCGAGGACTACCTGGGCCGGGAGGTGCTGGACCGGGTGCCGGCCGCCAACGTGGTCAACCACGACGCGGAGGACCCCGGCGCGATGACCGACCTCGGCCTCTCCGGGCTGGGTGACCCGGTGCAGGTCAACAGCGCGGTGGTCGAGTCCGACCTCTGCATCCTCGTCGGGCACACCGCTGGCAACCCCTACGGCGGGTTCAGCGGAGGCTGGAAGATGCCCGCGACCGGGCTGACCTCGTGGCGCTCGATCGCGGCCCACCACGCGCCGCGGTCCCTCTACCGCGACGACTTCGTGCCGGTCTCGACCCGCAGCCGGTTCCGCGAGCAGCTCACCTCGATCGGCGCGGCGATGGAGGAGCAGATGCCGCAGCCGTTCCTCAGCGTCGACGCGGTGCTGGACTCGCGCTCACGCCAGCTCGGGGTGCGTGCGGGACGGATCCCCGACGTCGAGGAGGCGACCTGGCCGCTGGCCAGCGAGCGGACCGACCTCGAGGTGCCCGGCGAGCCGGCCGACGTGCTGCTCGTCGGCATCCCCCGCAGCTTCCACTACGGGCCGGGCATGGGCAGCAACCCGATCCTGATGATGCAGGCGATCGGCTCGAGCCTGGTCCGGGCCAAGCGGGCGCTGGTCGACCGGCCGACGGTGATCGCGGCCGCGGTGTGCGACGGGTGGTTCAACAGCACCGAGTTCCCGCCGTACGAGGCCGCCTTCGAGCTGCTCCAGCAGTGCCAGCACCCCGCCGACATGGTCGCGCACCAGGAGGCGCTGGCCACCGACCCCGAGTGGGTCTACCGCTACCGGCACCACCACGGGTACCACCCGTTCCACGCGTTCTCGATGATCTACGTCGGCGGGATCGCACGAGACCGGGCCCGAGCCGTCTACGTCGCAGGGGCGCGGCGTCCCGACCTGGCCCGGGGCATGGGCGCCCGGACGACCGCCACCGTCGAGGAGGCGCTGCGCGAGACCGCGGCCGACCTGGGCCGGGCCCCGCGCGTGCTCGCGGTGCCGGAGCTGTCCAAGCCGGCCTTCCACCTCGCCCGGGCGACGGCACGCACCCTCTGACCCCGGCCGTGGTCGAGGAGTCACGCGGCCCCGCCGTGCGCGTCAGCGCCAGCCCAGCTCCGGCGCGACGTAGCGCACGATGCTGTCCAGCAGGTGTGCGTTGTAGTCGACGCCGAGCTGGTTGGGGATGGTGAGCAGCAGCGTGTCCGCGGCGGCGATGGCCTCGTCCTCGGCGAGCTCCTCGACGAGCCGGTCGACCTCGCCGGCGTAGGTCTTGCCGAACCGGGCGATGCCGCCGTCGATGAGCCCGACCTGGTCCTCGCTGCGCGACTGCGCACCGAAGTACGCGCGGTCCGTGGCGTCGACGATCGGGAAGATGCTGCGGCTGACCGAGACCCGGGGCTCCCGCTCGTGGCCGGCCTTCCTCCACGCGTCCCGGAACATGGCGATCTGCTCGGCCTGGAGCTGGTGGAACGGCACCCCGCTGTCCTCGGTGAGCAGCGTCGAGCTCATCAGGTTCATGCCCTGCTCCGCCGTCCAGACCGCGGTCCTGCGGGTGCCGGCGCCCCACCAGATCCGGTCGCGCAGGCCGGGTGACTGCGGCTCGATGCCCAGCAGGCCGGGCGGGTTGGGGAACATCGGTCGCGGGTTCGGCTCGGCGAAGCGTCGGCCGTCGATCACCTCGAGGAACACCCGGGCGTGCTCGCGCGCCATGTCGGCGTGGTCGCGGTCCTCGCCGGGGTCGTGGCCGAAGTACTTGTAGCCCTCGATCACCTGCTCCGGTGAGCCGCGGCTGATGCCGAGCTGCAGCCTGCCGCCGGCGATCAGGTCGGCGGCCCCGGCGTCCTCGGCCATGTGGAGCGGGTTCTCGTAGCGCATGTCGATCACGCCGGTGCCGAGCTCGATACGACTGGTCCTCGCTCCGGCCGCCGCGAGCAGGGGGAAGGGCGAGGCGAGCTGCCGGGCGAAGTGGTGCACGCGGAAGTAGGCGCCGTCCGCGCCGAGCTCCTCGGCCGCGACCGCGAGGTCGATGGACTGCAGCAGCACGTCGGAGGCCGTACGCGCGTGCGAGTGCGGCGAGGGGTTCCAGTGTCCGAAGGACAGGAAGCCGATCTTCTTCATGTCCCGACAACCAGCGACGCCGACACCGTTCTTCCCGCCGCTCACAGGGCGAGCGCCACCGGACCGGTCAGCCGCCGACGGCAGCGACCCGCGCCTCCAGCTTGTCGATCGCCATGCCCCAACCCTGCGCGCCCGGCGAGTCGGCGGGAACGCCGAGGTGGGTCATCACCATGCCCGTGCGGTCTCCGAGGTCGGCGAGCTCGACCACGATCGTGGTCTCCACGGGCGCTCCCGCGGGCATGCCCAGCTGCTCAGCGGTCATGGTCCGTCCGTCGGCGTCCGCCATGCTCTCGGTGTAGACGAGGCGGGTCTTCGGGTCGATCTCGCGGTACTCGCCGACGAAGAACATCTGCCTCGGGCCACCCGGGGTCTCCATCTCCATGGCGATGTGGCGACGGCCGCCCACCCGGACGTCCATGTCGGCGCGCGGAATGGTGGCTCCCGTCGGGCCGTACCACGCGGCGAAGTGCGCGGGTTCGGTCCACATCGCCCAGATCAGGTCGATCGGAGCCTCGAAGGTGCGTTCGATCCGGACGTCCTTGGCATCGGTCATGGCTGTTCCAACTCTCCGTCGGTCTCCTGCAGGGTCCGGACGTAGTCGTCCATCCGGTCGAACCGGTCGTCCCACACGTGCCGGTACTGCTCGGTCCAGTCGGCGACCCGGGCCAGGGGTGCCGCGGCGATGGCACAGGGACGGAACTGGGCGTCGCGACCACGCGTGACGAGTCCCGCGCGTTCGAGCACCTTGATGTGCTTGGAGATCGCGGGCAGCGTCAGGTCGAAGGGCTCGGCGAGGTCGTTGACGCTCGCCTCGCCCTCGGCGAGCCGAGCGAGGATCGCCCGACGGGTCGAGTTCGCGAGCGCAGCGAACGTCTCGTCCAGACCGGTGTCGTCGGGCGTCGCGGTCGCAGTTCCCACGCCCAGCACCTCCACAGTTTCCACTCAGTTTATTAACCACTATGGAAACTACCCGGGACCGGCCGACGCGTCAACGGGTCGCGGCCGGCCTCAGTCCGTGGCCGTGCCCTCCTCCGGCGGCGGCGGTGGCGGGGGCGGGGGTGGCGCGTCGTCGCTGAGGATCGTGACCACGCGAGTGCGCACGCCCAGCCGCAGGCCGGCGGGTCGGGTCAGCCGCACGCTGAAGCGCTCGACCGGTTCGTGGATGCGGTCGTCGACCACCGGGACCGACACGACCGCGCGGGTCGAGCCGACCGGGAGGACGACCGTGCGGTCCACGCGGCGGAAGTCGGCGCCCGACCTGGCCGAGCCGCCGACCGTGGTCAGCCGCAGACCGAGACGCGGCGACTGGTCGGCTCGCTGAGGGTGAGAGTGACCCGGGCGGGCACGCGTCGCGCCTCGCGGGCGCCGGTGACCGAGGCGCGGAGGGTGGGCACCGGTGCGGCCGGCAGGCCGTCGGCACCGAGCCGGGCGAAGCAGTAGCCCCGGGCGCGCGCGCCGCTGACGATCCGCGGGACCGCGGCGACCGAGGCGGGCGAGCGGCGTACGCCGTCGTGCTGGAGCACGATGTTGGTGCGGTGCGGGCGCAGTCGGCGCAGGACCGAGGACGCGATCGAGGTGGGCGTCCCGCCCGCCCAGTCGCGGGTGTCGATCGTCCACAGCACCGGCACCATGCCCAGGCCGCGCACGACCCGTCCGGACGCGGCCGTCGATGGCGCCGTACGGCGGGCGCATCAGCCGGCTCTGCGTGACCCGGTGCCGGCGCAGCTCGCTGCGCGTCCGGGTCAGCTCGGCGCGGATCCCAGCGTCACTGAGCCGGTCGAGCTGCGCGTGCGACCAGGAGTGGTTGGCCACCACGAACCCGCGGTCGGCCAGCAGCCGCGCCGTGCCGGGAGCCGTGCGCACCCGCGACCCGACCACGAAGAAGGTCGCGGGCACCCGGCGCTCGGAGAGGATCCGGACCAGCCGGGTGGTCTCGGCCGGGCTCGGGCCGTCGTCGAAGGTGAGGGCCACCAGGCCGCGCGAGCACGGCGCCACCCGGGCGGCCGCGGGCGCCGGAGCGGGCACCGCGGTGGCGGTGACCACGAGTGCGACCACCAGCGCGGCGACCAGCACGAGCCTGGTCGTCCACGCCGCGCCGAAGGGCCCTGTCGTCACGCGCCGATGGTGACAGCGCGCGCCGGGTGGCGCAGCGGAACCGTGGGATCGGGCTCAGCGCTTGCCCTCGAGGAAGGCGGCCATCGCCTGGCGGGCCTCCTCGGAGCCGAAGAGCCGGGCGCTGAGCCGGGCCATCTCCTCGGCCTGGGTGTCGATCCGGTGCAGCAGGTCCCGCGCGAGCAGCGCCTTGGTCTCGCGGAGGCCCTGGGGGTGCGCCTTGGCCAGCTCCGCGCACACCTCGGCCACGGCCTCGTCGAGGGCGTCGGCCGGCACCGACCGGGTCACCAGCCCCATCGCCTCGGCCTCGGCCGCATCGAAGGTTCGCCCGGTCAGGAACGTGTCGGCGGCGGCGCGGCTGGTCAACCGGGGCACCACGGTCAGCGAGATCACGGCCGGTGCCAGCGCGAGCCGGCTCTCGGTGAAGGCGAAGGTGACGTCCTCGCTGCACAGCACCACGTCGCTCGCTGCGACGATGCCCAGACCCCCGGCGCGCACCGGGCCGGCGAGACGGGTCACGATCGGGAGGTCGTGGGTGACCAGCCTGCGCTGGAGGGCCACCAGCGCCCGGGTGCCCTCCTCCATGCCGTGCTCGGCCGCCTCGACCAGGTCGGCACCGGAGCAGAAGACGCGGTCGGCGGAACGGAGCACCACCACCCGCGCGTCCGGCTGCCGGGCCGCCTCGTCCAGGGCGTCGAACAGCTCGGCGAGGAGCCGGCGGGAGAGCGCGTTGCGGTTCTGCCGTCGAGTCCAGGGTGATCGTGGCGACCCCGTCGTCGAGATCGAAGTGCACCAGCTCGGTCATCGGTCTCCTCTGGCTGTGTCGTAGTCGGTCGATGAAGCTCCTCGACCTGGATCTTGCCGACCACCTCGCCCAGCACGTCGAGGGGGAGGTCCGCCAGTCGCCGGAACCGCACGCACGACTTGCCCATGTCGAGCTTGATCCCGCGCTCGGCGTACTGGCGCTCGAACCACTCCAGCTCGGGCCCGTCGGTGTAGAGCCCCATCAGGTAGACCGCCATGTGCCGCTTCTGCGAGGCCAGCGCCACGTAGCACAGCGGCCTGCCGTTGTAGGTGTCCGGCTTGGTCTCCAGCGGGACGACCCAGGAGATCATCCCCCAGTCCATCTGCTCGACGTAGCCCTCGGGCAGGGAGGCGTTGACGACGTCGCGCACGGTGCGGATCGCGTCCCTGCGGTCCTCGGGCAAGGAGTCGAGGTACTCCTCGACGGACACGGCGCTGCTCTGCACGCCTCCTCAGTATGACTTCGGCAGGCCGAGGGTGTGCATGCCCACGTAGTTGAGGATCATCTCCCGGGTCACCGGGGCGATCCGCCCGGCACGGGCCGCGACCAGCAGCCCCGCCACGCCGTACTCCTGGGTGATGCCGTTGCCTCCGTGGGACTGCACCGCCCGGTCGGCGGCGTCGCAGGCGGCCTCCGCGGCGGCGTACTTCGCCATGTTGGCCGCCTCTCCTGCACCCACGTCGTCGCCGGCGTCGTAGAGCGCGGCGGCCTTCTGCGTCATCAGCCGGGCCAGCTCGATCTCGATCTTCGACTGCGCCAGCGGGTGGGCGATGCCCTGGTGGCTGCCGATCGGGGCGCCGAAGACCTCGCGGGTCTTCACGTACTCCGTGGCCTTGGTCAGCGCGTAGCGGGCCAGGCCCGTGGAGAACGACGCCGCCATGATCCGCTCCGGGTTCAGCCCGGCGAACAGCTGCACCAACCCGGCGTCCTCGTCGCCCACCAGCGCGTCGGCCGGCAGCCGGACGTCGTCGATGAACACCTGGAACTGCTGCTCGGGGCTGACGATCTCCATCGGGATCGGGGTGTAGGAGAGACCCGGCGCGTCGGTGGGGACGACGAACAGGCACGGCTTGACCTTGGGCGCGCGGTCCGAGCCCGCAGCCGCGTCCTCGGTGCGCGCGACCACCAGCACGTGGTCGGCCTCGTCGACCCCGGAGATGTAGATCTTCTGGCCCGTGAGCAGCCACTCGTCGCCGTCCCGACGCGCGGTGGTGGTGATGTTGTGGGAGTTGGTTCCGGCGTCGGGCTCGGTGATCGCGAAGGCCATCGTCGAGGTGCCGTCGCAGATGCCCGGCAGCCACCGCTGCTTCTGCTCCTGCGTGCCGAAGCGGCTGATCACGGTGCCGCAGATCGCCGGGGAGACCACCATCATCAGCAGCGGGCAGCCCTGGGCGGCGAGCTCCTCGCACACGGCGGCCACGTCGCCGATGCCGCCACCACCGCCGCCGTACTCCTCGGGGATGTTGATGCCGAGGTAGCCGGCCTTGCCGATGGCCAGCCACAGGTCGGTGGTCTTCTCGCCGTTGCGCGCCTGCCGGGTGAAGTACTCGCGGCCGTACCCGGCGGCCAGCCTGGCGACCTCCCGGCGCAGGGTCTGGCGTTCCTCGGACTCGGTGAAGCTGGTCATGACGTCTCCTCGTCGGTCGGGCTGGGTTCTGGGTCTGGTTCCGGGTCTGGGTCTGGGCCTGCTCCTGCTTCCGGGTCCGTCGCGACCACGGCGAGCACCTCGCCGGCCGCCACCTGCTGGCCCACCGCGACGGCCACCTCGGTGAGCACGCCGTCGGTGGGCGCGGTGATCGTGTGCTGCATCTTCATCGCCTCGAGCACCACGACGGGCCGGCCGGCAGTGACGGCTGTGCCCGGCTGGGCACGTACGTCGACCACCGTGCCCGGCATCGGCGCCAGCAGCGAGCCCGGCGCCACCGCCTCGGCTGGATCGACGAAGCGTGGCAGCAGGGTGAGCGCGAGGTGTCCGAGCGCGGAGTCCACGTCGACCCGCGTGCCGTGCAGGGCCACCTCGAACGGGTGGGTCACGCCGTCGTGCTCGACGACGACCCGCCAGCCGGCGGGGCCGCGGTCCACGCTGATGGCGCGGGCGTCGCGGACCTCGTCGTAGACGTCCCCGAGCCGGTAGCCGCCGCGACCGGCGTGCCAGCCCACGTCGACACGGGTCCCGTCGAGGTCGAAGGCGGTCACCTGGGGCGCCGAGACGACGTTGCGCCAACCGTTGGGCACGCCTCGCTGCACCGGGCGTCGTGCCGCCGCTGCCTCGGTGACGGCGACGGCGGCAGCGAAGGACGCCAACGCCTGCTGGGTGGCGGTGCCGGGGACCCGAGGCTGCGTCGCGGCCAGGTCGTGCACGTCGAGGAAGTCGGTGCCCAGGTCGCCGGCGAGGAACGCCTCGTGGGTGAGCGCCTCGACCAGCAGGTCGCGGTTGGTCCGCGGGCCGTGGAGGCGCGCACGACGCAGGGCGCCGGAGAGCCGCCGTGCGGCCTGGTGGCGGGTGGGCGCCCAGGCGATCACCTTGGCGAGCATGGCGTCGTAGTGGGTGCCGACCTCGTTGCCGGCAGCGACGCCGGAGTCGAGGCGCAGTCCCGGTGCGAGCAGCACGCCGAAGTCCACGTCGACATCGGGGATGTCGAACGCGGTGAGCCTCCCGCTCTGTGGCTGGTAGTCCGCGGCAGGGTCCTCGGCGTAGAGCCGCACCTCGATCGCGTGGCCCCGCGGCTCCGCGTGCCCGGGCAGGGTGTCGACGCTCGCCCCCTCCGCGACGGCGATCTGTGCCTCCACGAGGTCGATCCCGAAGACCGCCTCGGTCACCGGGTGCTCGACCTGGAGGCGCGTGTTCATCTCCAGGAAGAACGCCCGCTCGCCGGAGACCATGAACTCCACGGTCCCCGCGCCGACGTACGCGATGGCCGCGGCGGCGTCGCGGGCGGCCTGGTGCAGGGTGGTCCTCAGCTCCGCGGACAGCCCGGGAGCGGGCGCCTCCTCCACCACCTTCTGGTGGCGGCGCTGCAGCGAGCAGTCGCGCTCGCCGAGGACGCGCACGCCGCCGTGGCGGTCACCGACCACCTGGACCTCGACGTGCCGGGCGTGCTCGAGGTAGGGCTCGAGGAAGACGGTGCCGTCCCCGAACGCCGACTCGGCCTCGGCCTCGGCCGCGGCGACCTCACCGGCGACGTCGTCCAGGGTGCGTACGACGCGCATGCCCCGGCCACCGCCCCCGGCCGAGGCCTTGACCAGCACCGGCAGGTCGGTCTCGCCCACCGCCGCGGGCGCCAGCCCGGTCAGGACCGGCACTCCGGCGGCGTCCATGAGCTTCTTGGCGGCGATCTTCGAGCCCATGGCCTCGATGGACAGGGGGTCCGGCCCGATCCAGGTCAGCCCCGCGTCGATCACGGCGCGCGCGAAGGCGGCGTTCTCGGAGAGGAAGCCGTAGCCGGGGTGGATCGCGCCGGCTCCGCTGCGACCGGCCGCGTCGAGCAGGAGGTCGGTGCGCAGGTAGGTCTCGGCCGGTGCGTTGCCGGGCAGGCGTACGGCGAGATCGGCCTCCGCGACGAAGGGGAGGTCGGCGTCGGCGTCGCTGTGGACGGCCACCGTCTCGATGCCGAGCCGGCGGCAGGTCGCGAAGACCCGGCGGGCGATCTCCCCGCGGTTGGCGACCAGGACACGCGTGATCCGGGGCGGTGTCGTCATCGCGCTCACATCCTGAAGACGCCGTAGCCCTCGGCGCCCTTCCAGCTCGAGTTGGCGATCACCGAGAGGCAGATGCCCAGCACGGTGCGGGTGTCGCGGGGGTCGATCACGCCGTCGTCGTACAACATCCCGGAGAGGAAGAACGGCAGGCTCTGCTCCTCCACGCTGGCCTCGATGAACTCCCGCATGCCTGCGTCGGCGGCCTCGTCGTACGGCTGGCCCTTGGCCTCGGCCGCGGCCCGGGCGACGATGCTGAGCACGCCGGCGAGCTGCGCGGGACCCATCACCGCGGACTTGGCGCTCGGCCAGGTGAACAGGAAGCGGGGATCGAAGGCGCGGCCGTTCATGCCGTAGTTGCCGGCACCGTAGGAGGCACCCATGATCACCGAGAGGTGCGGCACGGTGGAGTTGCTGACCGCGTTGATCATCTGCGCGCCGTGCTTGATGATCCCGCCCTGCTCGTAGGCGCTGCCGACCATGTAGCCGGTGGTGTTGTGCAGGAACAGCAGGGGTACGTCGACCTGGTTGGCCAGCTGGATGAACTGGGTGGCCTTCTGGGCCTCCTCGCTGAACAGCACACCCTGCGCGTTGGCCAGGATGCCGACCTGGTGCCCGTGGATCCGCGCCCAGCCGGTGACCAACGAGCTGCCGTAGAGCGGCTTGAACTCGTCGAAGACGACGCCGTTGTCCTCGCTGACCCCGTCCGCGACCAGCGCGATCACCTCCCGCGGGTCGAACGGCTCCTTCAGGTCGGTGGGGATCAGGTCCAGCAGGCCCTCCACGTCGCCGGCCGGCTCGGCGTACCCCGGGACGTCATACGAACTGGTCGCCCCGACAGCCAGGTCGTATGACGTCCCGCGTACGTCATACGAAGTGGTCGTCCGAGCAGCCAGGTCGTATGACGTCCGGCGGCGGTTCAGGCGGGCGACGATCCGGCGCCCGATGCGCAGGGCGTCGTGCTCGTCGACGGCGAGGTAGTCGGCGAGACCCGACGTACGCGCGTGCATCTCCGCGCCGCCCAGGGACTCGTCGTCGGACTCCTCGCCGGTGGCCATCTTGACCAGCGGCGGCCCGCCGAGGAACACCTTCGCCTGCTCCTTGACCATCACCGTGTAGTCGCTCATCCCGGGCACGTAGGCACCACCGGCGGTGGAGTTGCCGAAGACCAGCGCGATCGTCGGGACCTTGCGTGCCGAGGACCGGGTGAGGTCGCGGAAGAGCTTGCCTCCCGGGATGAAGATCTCCTTCTGGGTGGGCAGGTCCGCACCGCCGGACTCGACCAGCGAGACGGTCGGCAGGTTGTTCTCCTCGGCGATCTGGGAGGCGCGGAAGATCTTCTTCACCGTCCAGGGGTTGCTCGCGCCGCCCTTCACCGTGGCGTCGTTGGCGGTGACCATGCACTCCACGCCCTCGATCACGCCGATGCCGGTGACCACGCTGGCCCCGACGGTGAAGTCCGAGCCCCAGCCGGCCAGCGGGCTCAGCTCGAGGAAGGCGCTGCCGGGGTCGATCAGCAGCTCGATGCGCTCGCGGGGCAGCAGCCGGCCGCGGGCGTGGTGCCGCGCGACGTACTTCTCCCCGCCTCCTGCCACCGCCCGGGCGTGCTCGGCCTCGAGGTCGGCCAGCTTCGCCAGCATCGCCTCGCGCCGGCCGGTGCCGCCGTCCCCGTTGGTCGAGCCGTCCCCGTTGGTCGAGCCGTCCCCGTTGGTCGAGCCGTCCCCGTTGGTCGAGCCGTCCCCGTTGGTCGAGCCGTCCCCGTTGGTCGAGCTCGTCGAGACCCCGCTCACGACGCGTACCCCAGCAGCCGGGCCGCGAGGTCGGTGAGCACCTCGGTGGACCCCCCGCCGATGCCGAGGATGCGGGCGTCGCGGTAGTGCCGCTCGACCTCGGTGCCGTGCATGTAGCCGGTGCCGCCGTGCAGCTGCACGGCCTGGTCCACCACGTAGGCGCACGCCTCGACCGCGGTCTGCTTGGCCAGGCAGGCCTCGGCCACGACCTGCTCGCCCGCGACGTGCCGTGCGGCCACGTGCCGGGTGTAGACCCGGGCGGCCTCGACCTGCCGGTGCATCTCCACCAGCCGGTGCCGGACGACCTGGTTGGCGAGCAGCGGCCTCCCGAACGTCTCCCGCTCGCGGGCGTACGCCGCCGCGAGGGCCAGCGACCGGTCGGCGATCCCGTAGGCGTGCACGGCCAGCGCGATCCGCTCGACGACGAACTGCTCGGCGATCAGCGCGAACCCGGCGTTCTCCTCGCCCACGAGGTTCCCGACCGGCACGCGGGCGTCGACGAAGGAGAGCTCGGCGGTGTCCGAGCAGTGCCAGCCCATCTTCGACAGCGCCCGGTCGACGGCGAAGCCCGGAGTGCCGCGCTCGACCACGAGCAGGCTGATGCCGCCGTGGCCAGGCCCACCCGTGCGCACCGCGGTGGTCACGAAGTCGGCATGCACGCCACCGGTGATGAACGTCTTGGCCCCGTTGACGACGTAGCACTCGCCGTCCCGCACCGCGGTGGTGCGCAGCCCGGCCACGTCGGAGCCGCCACCGGGCTCGGTGACCGCCAGGGAGCCGAGGAGCTCACCGGCCAGTGCCGGCCGGACGAACCGCTCGACCTGCTCGGAGGTCCCGCGCGCGGCGAGGTGCGGCAGCGCGATGCCACCGGTGAACAGGGCCGCCGCCAGTCCCGAGGAGGCCCCCGCCTCGAAGAACGCCTCCTGCAGCGCCACCGAGTCGAGCAGGGTGCCGCCCTGCCCGCCGACCTCCTCGGGGAAGGAGACACCGAGCAGACCGGCCTGGGCGGCGGCGCGGTGCAGCGAGCGGGGTACGCCGCCCGCGTCCTCCCACTCCTGGAGGTGCGGCGTCACCTCCCGCCGCACGAACGCCCGCGTGGCCTCCTGCAGCGCCACCTGCTCGGGGGACCAGCTCATCGACCCACCTCCACTCACAACAGCTCCTCGGGGACGTGCACCCAGCGCGACCGCACCCACTCCCCCAGCCCCTTGGCCTGCGGGTCGAAGCGGGTGCCGCCCGCCACCCCCTCGCCGAGCAGCCCGTGCAGGAGGACGTTGACGCCGTGCAGGTTCGGCAGGTCGACGACCTCGATCTCGAGCCCCTCGGCCTCCGGCACCAGCGTGCGGACGTGTTCGACGCTGAGGAAGTGCCGCAGCCAGCGGCTGCGCTGCTCCTGACGGTCCCCGGCCCCGACCCACAGGCCGAGGTTGGCGTCACCGCCCTTGTCACCGGACCGGGCGTGGACGAAGGTGCCGAGCGGCACCCGCCGGGTGACGGCCTCCTCGGACACACCGGGGACGGTCCCGGGAGCAGACCCAGTCGCCGGCCCGTCCTCGACGACGCCCGCCGGCTGCGCCACGACGGGCGGATCGGGCACCACCTCGGTCGTGCCGTCGGGCAGGTGCACGGTGTGCGCGACCGCGGTGCGGTCGACGTACGCCGCCCGGAACACGCCGTACGGCGACGCCGGCCCGGGGGGCGCGGTGAGGGTGAAGCCGGGGTAGGAGGCCAGGGCCAGCTCGACCGCGGCGGCGGTGAACGGCTTGCCCACGACCGCGGGGTCGGGGTCCTTGACCGTGCACCGCAGCCGCACCGAGGCGCCCTCCTCGGTGTCGCTGTCGACCTCGGGACGTCCCACCGACGACCACGTCACCGAGGACGCGGTGATCCGTCCGTCGAGCTGGGCGCGCAGCCAGGCCGCCTTCTCCTCGACGTGCAGCCCGGTGAGCACGAACTCGACCGAGTTGCGGTGGCCGCCGAGCTCGTTGATCCCGACCTTCAGCCGAGCCGGCGGCGGCAGGCCGCGTACGCCGGAGACGCGCACCCGGTCGGGGCCGTCCTCGTCGAGACGGATCGAGGCAAGGTCGACCGTGACGTCCGGGCCGAGGTAGTGGCCCGACTGCACCTCGTAGAGCAGCTGCGCGGTGACCGTGTCCACCGAGACCAGCCCGCCCGTGCCGGGTTGCTTGGTGATCGCACTGCTGCCGTCGGCGGCGACCTCGGCGACCGGGAAGCCGAGGGGCCGGGAGTCGCGGGGCAGGTCGAGGAAGCCGGAGAAGTTGCCCCCGGTGGCCTGGGTGCCGCACTCCAGCACGTGTCCGGCGACCACGGCACCGGCGAGCTCGTCGTACTGCTCCGGGGTCCAGTCGTGCCACCAGGCGGCCGGACCGACCACGAGAGAGGCGTCGGTGACCCGTCCGGTGACCACGACGTCGGCCCCCGCCGCCAGGGCTCGACGGATGCCGAAGGCGCCGAGATAGGCGTTGGCCGTCAGTGCTCCGCCCAGACCCAGCTCCGCAGCCCGGGGCGCCAGGTCGTCCCCGTCGACCCACGCCACCCGGACGTCGAGACCCTGCTCGGCCGCCACCGCGCTGACCCGGGCCGCGAGCCCGGCGGGGTCGAGGCCGCCGGCGTTCGTGACGAGCCGGACCCCGCGGTCCAGCGCGAGGGCCAGGCAGTCGGAGACCTGGGTGACGAAGGTGCGCGCGTAGCCCAGGGCCGGGTCGCGCAGCCGGTCCTTGCCCAGGATCAGCATGGTCAGCTCGGCGAGGTAGTCGCCCGTCACGACGTCGAGGTCGCCGCCCTCGAGCAGCTCGCGCATGGCCGAGAGCCGGTCGCCGTAGAAACCGCTGCAGTTGCCGATGCGCACCGGGTCGCTCACGGCTCCACCGCCCGGGGTTCGCGGCCGGGGCCCGGCGGACCGGCGAAGGCCTGGGCGACGTCGAGCCAGCGGTCGGCCTGCTCGCCGACCGCGACCAGTTCGAGGTCGTCCCGGTGCCGTCGCTGGGTGACCAGCAGGCAGAAGTCGTACGCCGAGCCGCGCACGGACTGGGCGGCCCCCGCGGGGCCCCACTCCCACTGCTCGCCCGAGGGCGAGCGCAGCTCGACCCGGAACTCCTCGCCGGGTGGCTCGAGCCCGTGCACCCCGAAGGCGAAGTCCCGGGTGCGGACCCCGAGGTGGGCGACGTGCCGGATCCGGTCGGTCGGCGGAGCGATCGTCCCCAGCGCCTCGGCGACGTCGAGGCCATGGGCCCAGGTCTCCATGAACCGGGCGGTCGCCATCGAGGTCGGGCTCATCGGCGGCCCGAACCAGGGCAGCCGCTCCCCGGACGGGACCTCCCGCAGAGCCACGCCCAGGGTCGACCGTGCCCGGCGCCAGCGGTTGAGCAGCGCGGCGGGCTCCGCCGCCGCACCCGCCCGGGCCTCGTTGTCCACGAATCCGTCCGGGTCCCCCAGGGCCCGCAGCACCATCGCGTCCCAGCCGGCCCGGTCAGCGGTGGCGGCGGTGGCCGCGAGGACGGCGACCTCGTCGGTCCAGGCGAGGTGGGCGACCGAGGTGGCCACGTCCCAGCCGGCCGCAGGGGTCGGCGTGCGCCACTCGGGCGCGTCCAGGCCGGCGACCAGCACGTCCAGCGCCTCCCCCTCCGCGGCGAGGTCACCGAGCACCTGCTCCAGCACGTCACTCATCGCACTCCCAGCTCGGCGTCGAGGGTGTGCGCCCACGCGGCGAGGATGCGGCGCCGCCGCGCGGTGTCGTCGGAGATGGTGTTGGCCAGACCCAGGCCGCGGACCAGGTCGAGCGTCGCCTGGACCAGCTCCCGCGCCCGCGGCTCGCGCTCGTCCACGCCCAACGCGTCCACGGCGATGCGGTGGGCCTCCCGGCCCACCCGCTGCTCGAGCGGGACGACCGCTGCACGCAGGGTGGCGTCGGTCCGGGCTGCGACCCACAGCTCCAGGGCGGCGGTGAACACCGGGCTGGTGAAGTGGTCGGCGAGCATCTCCAGCACGGCCCGGGTCCGTCGACGCCCGGTGGGCAGGTCGAGTGCGGCCCGGCGCAGCTCGGCACCGCGGATCTCGCTGAGGTGCGCCACCGCCGCCAGCACCAGGTCGTTCTTGGTCGGGAAGTGGTGCAGCTGCGCGCCTCGGCTCACCCCGGCGCGCTGGGAGACCAGCGTGGTCGACGTCCCGCTCCAGCCGTGGTCGACGAGGCACTCGACGGTCGCCTCGAGGAGGCGGTGGCGCATGGCGCGGGTCCGCTGCTCCTGGGGGACGCGTACGGGCGACGCCTCGGCTGGGGGCACGCGCCCATCCTGCGCGCAGTTCCAACAAACAGTCAAGACTGACTTTTTTCGAGTCGCACCCGGTGAAGCCGTTTTCGCGGATCTGCGGCAGACCGCACCCGACCGCCCTAGTCTGACCCTGCTGCCCACCTGCGCAGCGGTGCGTCGGCTGGCACGGGGAGGCCCCAGATGACCGCAACGCCCGAGATCACCGCGGGACAGGCGCTCAAGCGGGTGCTGGTCAACCCCTCGCTGCGGCGGGTGCAGCTGGCCTTCGCCGGCTCGCTGCTCGGCGACTGGGCCTACGCCACGGCGGTGACGGTGTGGGCCTACACCGACGGCGGCGCCGCCGCGGTCGGCATCTTCCAGGCGGTCCGGTTCATCGCGATGGCGGTCGCCGGCCCGCTGGGGGCGCTCGTCGCCGACCGGGTGCCGCGCCGGACCTTCATGCTCGCCACCGACGCCATCCGGGCACTGATGGTCGCTGCAGCCGCGCTGTGCATCGCCTTCGACGCACCGTCGGCGTTCGTCTACGTCCTCGGCGTCACCACCGCGATCGTGGGGGCGCCGTTCCGCAGCGCCCAGGCCGGACTGATCCCCAAGCTCGTCGAGGCGCCCGAGGAGCTGACCGCGTCCAACGCGGTCGCGGCGAACCTGGAGAACGTCGTGGTCTTCGCCGGCCCGGCGCTGGGTGGGCTGCTCCTGGCGTTCACCGACGTGCAGACCGTGTTCTGGGTCAACGTGCTCAGCTACGTGTGGTCGTTCGTCATGGTGGCCGGGGTCAAGGTGCCACCCGCGGCCGCTGCCCCACCGGCCGCGGAGGCCGACGGCGAGGAGCCGGAGGAGCACGAGAGCTTCCTGAGGGAGGCGAGCGCCGGCTTCACCACCCTGTTCCGTGACCGCGACCTCGGGGTGATGGCGATCCTGGCCGCCGCCCAGGGGCTCGTCTGGGGTGCGCTCACCGTCTTCCTGGTGCTGGTCGCGGTGACCATGCTGGGCGCGGGACCGGCCGGAGTCGGCTACCTCAACGCCGTCATGGGGGTCGGCACCGTCCTCGGCGGT
Source organism: uncultured Actinomycetota bacterium (assembly GCA_963815595.1). GTDB lineage: Bacteria > Actinomycetota > Actinomycetes > Propionibacteriales > Nocardioidaceae > Marmoricola. The sequence goes on from CAWFHA010000009.1 coordinate 121,382, forward strand.
CTGGTGATCCTGTCCCGGACGACCAAGGGCAGGCTCGGCCAGGACATGGTGCTCGGCGTCCTCGGCTGGTCGCTGCCCCTGCTGCTGCTCGCGGCCTGGCCCTCCCCGGTCACTGCCATCGTCGCGCTGGCGATCATCGGCCTGATGGACCCCTGGGTCAACGTCGGGTTCGAGACGATCCCCCAGCGCATCGCCCCCGACGCGGTCATCTCCCGGGTGTACGCCGCGGTCGAGAGCGCGCTGATCGGCGCCATGGCCCTCGGCGCGGCCATCGCGCCGCTGATGCTGCACCTGATCGGCTTCCGCTGGTCGCTGACCGTGCTCGGCGTGCTGGTCACGGTCGTCGCGCTGCTCTCGATGCGCCGGATGCGGCGCCTCGACGGCCGGCTCACCGAACCCGCCGAGGTGGGGCTGCTCGCCTCGATCGCGCTCTTCGAGCCACTGAGCCGGCCCACGGTCGAGGCCCTGGCCCGCAAGCTCCAGCCGGTCTCCGTGCCGGCCGGTCAGGTCGTGGTCGCCGAGGGCGCCGTGTCCGACCTCTTCTACGTGATCGTCTCGGGCTCGGTGCAGGTCACCCAGGAGGGCCGGGTGCTGCGCACGGAGTCCGCCGGCGACTTCTTCGGCGAGATCGGCCTGCTGCGCGACGTACCCCGCACCGCGACGGTCACGGCGACCACCGACACCGAGCTGCTCGCCCTCGAGCGTGCGGACTTCCTGGCTGCGGTCACCGGTCAGCAGGACGCCCGGATCGCGGCCGAGGAGGTCGTCTCCCGCAGGCTGGCCGTGTGACCCGCCCGGCCGCGGCTGAGCGGATCCGGATGACTCGTTCCCTCCGGGCCTCTGCTGGTGCATGCTGTTGTGGCGCGACCCGCCCCGGTCGCTGAGGGGGAGGTGCTCGTGTCCGTCTGTCCGGGGTGTGGCACACCAGGTCAGCTGGAGGGTGCCCGGTTCTGCTTCAGCTGCGGCACGGTGCTGCAGGCGCCGGGGTGCGTGTCGTGCGGGTTCGACCTCCTTCCCGGTTCGCGCTTCTGCCCGTCCTGCGGCACTCCCCAGACGGACGCACCCGCGGCAGCGCCGGCTCCCCCGGCCTCCACGGGCCACCCGGTGGCGTCGCGCCGGGTCACCAGCGTGCTGTTCGGCGACCTCGTCGGGTTCACCGCGCTCTCGGAGACCCGCGACCAGGAGGACGTGCGCGAGCTGCTGAGCAGCTACTTCGAGCAGTGCAGCCAGGTGATCGCCCGCTACGGCGGCACCGTGGAGAAGTTCATCGGCGACGCCGTGATGGCGGTGTGGGGCGTGCCCACCAGCCACGAGGACGACGCCGAACGAGCGGTCCGGGCGGGACTCGAGCTGGTCCACCTGATCACCGACCTCGGCACCGACCTCGGTGTCCCCGACCTCGCGATGCGGGTCGGCATCGTCACCGGCGAGGTGGCGGTGACCGTGGGAGCCGCCCAGCAGGGCATGGTCGCCGGCGACGCCGTCAACACCGCTGCCCGTGTCCAGTCCGCCGCGGCGCCGGGCCAGGTCTGGGTCGACGAGACCACCCGGCTGCTGACCAGCTCCGCGGTCACCTACGCCGACGTGGGCAGCCACGCGATGAAGGGCAAGGCCGACCCGATGCCGCTGTGGGCGGTGCGAGCCATCGTGGCGGGGGTCGGAGGTGCCCAGCGCGCCGACGGCCTCGAGGCGCCGCACATCGGCCGGGACCGCGAGCTGCGCCTGGCCAAGGAGCTCTTCCACGGCAGCGAGGAGACCCGGCGACCGACGCTGCTCGTGGTCAGTGGCGAGGCCGGGGTGGGCAAGTCCCGCCTGGGCTGGGAGCTCGACAAGTACACCGACGGGCTGAACACCACCATCCGCTGGCACAAGGGGCGCTGCCTGTCCTACGGCGAGGGCGTGGCGTTCTACGCGCTCGCCGAGGCGATCCGGGCCCGGCTGCAGCTCGTGCGACCCGACGACGGGGACGAGACGGTCGAGGACTACGGGTCGCTGCTGAGCCACGGCCTGGCGGCGTACGTCCCCGACCTCGAGGAGCGCGCGTGGATGGAGCCCCGGCTCGGCGCCCTGCTGGGCACGGTGCCGGCCGGCAGCTACAAGCGCGAGGACCTGTTCTCGGCCTGGACCACGTTCCTGCACCGGGTCAGCGGCGACGGCGACCCCGTCGTGCTGCTCATCGACGACGCCCAGCACGCCGACGACGGTCTGCTCGACTTCGTCGAGCACCTCCTCGCCGTGGGCACCTTCCCCTGCTTCGTCGTGCTGCTCGCACGACCCAGCCTGCTCGAGGGGCGACCGACGCTGGCCACCAACCGGCGCGCCCACGTGCTCCACCTCGAGGCACTGTCCGACACCGAGATGGCCGCCGTTCTCGATGGACTCGTGGCCGGCCTGCCGGAGTCGACCCGCACCGCGCTGGTGCAGCGCGCCGAGGGCATCCCGCTCTACGCCGTGGAGACCGTGCGCTCGCTGATCGACCGCGACCTCGTCGTGCCGCGTGCCGGTCAGTACGTGCTGGCCGACCCGACCGGGCTCGACCTCGACGCCGTGGGTGCACCGGCCTCCCTCCAGGCCCTGATCGCGGCGCGCCTGGACACCCTCGCCCCCGAGCTGCGGCGCCTGATCGACCAGGCCAGCGTGCTGGGCAACTCCTTCAGCCGCGAGGCCATCGGCGGGCTCTGCCCAGACGTACCCGATCTCGACGGCGCGCTGGCGCAGCTGGTCCGGTTGCAGCTGCTCAGCCAGGAGTCCAGCCGCTTCAGCACCGAGGTCGGGCAGTACCGGTTCGTGCAGTCCGCCGTACGCCAGGTCGCCTACGGCACCCTGTCCCGCCGCGACCGCAAGGCCAGCCACCTCGCCGTGGTGCGTCAGCTCGAGCAGGTCGACGACCCCGCCGACGAGCTGGCCCCGATCATCGCCCAGCACTACCTCGAAGCCCTCGACGCCGTCCCGGAGGAGACCGACCGGGACGAGCTCGCCGCCCGTGCCGTCGGGCTGCTGCAGCGGGCCGCCACCCGGGCCGCCGCGCTGGGGGCGCCGGCCGAGGCCGTGGGCCACCTCAGGTCCGCCCTCGGACGCACGACCGAGGTGGCCGAGCGCGCGGGCATCGAGCTGGACCTCGCCCGCCACCTCTACGCCGTGGCCGACTACGAGCCGGCGATCGAGCACGCCACCGCTGCTCGGGACGCGTGCGACCGGCTCGGTGACCCTCTGTCCTCCGCCGCGGCGGTGGCGGCGCTGGCCCAGGCCCTGCCGCGCGCGACCGGGGTCTACGAGGCGGCGATCTCGATGACCCAGGACTGGCTCGACAGGATCGGGGACGACGCGGCGGCGCGGGTCGTCCGGCTCCAGCTGCTCCGCGCCCTGATCGGGTTCAAGCTCGAGACCAACCAGGACTTCCGCGAGCCGTGCGACGAGCAGCTGCGCCTCGCCGAGCTCCTCGGCGACGACGCGGCCATCGCCGAGTCGTTCCTGTCCCTCGGTCTGCACTACAGCCGCGCCGACGCCCAGATCGTCGCCCGTCTCCTGATGCAGGCGGCGGCCGACATGGCGCAGCGCAACCACGACCCCCGGATGCGCACCAAGGTGCTGACCAACCTCAACGCGCTGTGGACCGCCGACGACGTGCACGCGGCGGTGGAGTTCGGTCGGGAGGCCCAGCAGGACGTCCCGGCGATCGGCGAGCCCTACTGGGCCTCGGTGGCGGGCGTCAACCTGGCGCTGGCCACCGTGCTGGAGGGCGCCTGGTCCGATGCGAGCGCCCTGGCCGAGGCGCACGAGCAGACCTCCGACCTCGGCACGTACTGGGACCTGGTGCGCTGCTACCTCGCGATGTGCCGCGGAGAGAGCTGCCCTCCGGCGAGCGCGTCCGACGAGGTCGACGGCGAGGACCTGAGCGTGGTCGCCTTCGGTCTGCTGAGCCGGGCCGTGCGCCAGCTCCACGACCACGACCCCGCCGCTGCCGCCAGCGCGGTGGAGGCCGTGCACACGATCCACCGGTCTGCCGAGATCGTGGACGACTTCTGCCTCGTCTACACCGTGGCCGCGGACGTGGTGGTCCGATCCGGTGCGCAGGACGCCCTGCGGGAGATGGACGCGCTGGTGGACAGCCACGACACCGACAGCCACCCCCGCGGCGTACGGGCCCTTCGTGCGCACCACCGCGGACTCGCCGCCATGGAGACGGGAGAAGCGCCCGTCGTGGAGCAGCACCTGCGCGAGGCACTGGCTGCGGCCCGGGCCTGGGGATCGGGTCTCGTGCAGGCCCGGGTGGCCGCCGACCTCGGGAGCTGGCTGACCGGGCAGGGTCGGGCGAGCGAGGCCGTGGAGCTCCTCGACCTGGCCCGGAGCCAGTACGCACGGATGGGCGCGGTCGCTCTGCTGGAGGACCTGGACCGTCGAGTCGGCACGGTGAGTGCCCCGAGCGGCGTGGCGCGCTGATGCGCAGCTGCCCCAGCTGTGCGGCTCCGGGCCAGCACGACGGTGCCCGGTTCTGCTTCAACTGCGCGGCTCCGCTGCCGGCACCGGGCTGTCCCGCCTGCGGCTCCGAGGTGCCGCCCGGCGCGAAGTTCTGTCCCGAGTGCGCGGCGCCGCAGACCGGTGCACCGCCGGTGGCTGCGTCGCCGGCCGCCGGCCACCCGGTGGCGTCGCGCCGGGTGACCAGCGTGCTGTTCGGCGACCTCGTCGGGTTCACCGCGCTCTCGGAGACCCGCGACCAGGAGGACGTGCGCGAGCTGCTGAGCAGCTACTTCGAGCAGTGCAGCCAGGTGATCGCCCGCTACGGCGGCACCGTGGAGAAGTTCATCGGCGACGCCGTGATGGCGGTGTGGGGCGTGCCCACCGCCCACGAGGACGACGCCGAACGAGCGGTCCGCGCAGGTCTCGAGCTGGTGCACCTGATCGCCGCGCTGGGCAACGACCTGGGCGTGCCGGACCTGGCGATGCGGGTCGGCATCGTCACCGGCGAGGTGGCGGTGACCGTGGGTGCGGCCCAGCAGGGCATGGTCGCCGGCGACGCCGTCAACACCGCCGCCAGGGTGCAGTCCGCCGCGGCGCCGGGCCAGGTGTGGGTCGACGAGACCACCCGGCTGCTGACCAGCTCCGCGGTCACCTACGTCGACGTGGGCAGCCACGCGATGAAGGGCAAGGCCGACCCGATGCCGCTGTGGGCGGTGCGAGCCGTGGTCGCGGGCATGGGCGGGGCCCAGCGCGCCGACGGCCTGGAGGCGCCGCACGTGGGCCGTGACCGCGAGCTCCGGCTGGTCAAGGAGCTCTTCCACAGCAGCGAGGAGGCGCACCGTCCCACGCTGCTCGTGGTCAGTGGCGAGGCCGGGGTGGGCAAGTCCCGCCTGGGCTGGGAGCTCGACAAGTACACCGACGGGCTGAACACCACCATCCGCTGGCACAAGGGGCGCTGCCTGTCCTACGGCGAGGGGGTGGCGTTCTACGCCCTGGCCGAGGCGATCCGGGCACGCCTGCAGATCGTCCGAGCCGAGGACGAGCTCGCTGAGGCCTCCGAGGGCTTCGGCGCCCTGCTCGAGGACGGCCTCGCGCAGTACGTGGCCGATCCCGACGAGAGGTCCTGGCTGGAGCCCCGACTGGGCGCCCTGCTGGGCACGGTGCCGGCCGGCGGCTACAAGCGCGAGGACCTGTTCTCGGCCTGGACGACGTTCCTGCACCGGGTCAGCGGCGACGGCGAGCCGGTCGTGCTGCTCATCGACGATGCCCAGCACGCCGACGACGGTCTGCTCGACTTCGTCGAGCACCTCCTCGCCGTGGGCACCTTCCCCTGCTTCGTCGTGCTGCTCGCGAGACCTGCGCTCCTGGACGCGCGCCCCACGCTGGCCACCAACCGGCGCGCCCACGTCCTGCACCTCGACACGTTGTCCGACGCCGACATGGGCGTCCTGCTCGACGGGCTCGTCGTCGGACTTCCGGACGCGACACGCACGGCGCTGGTGCAGCGTGCCGAGGGCATCCCGCTCTACGCCGTCGAGACCGTGCGCTCGCTGATCGACCGCGACCTGGTCGTCCCGCGGGGCGGCCAGTACGTGCTGGCGGACGCCTCGGGGTTGGACCTGGACGCGGTGGGTGCCCCGGCCAGCCTGCAGTCGCTGATCGCGGCGCGGCTCGACACGCTGGCTCCCGAGCTGCGCCGCGTCGTCGACCAGGCCAGCGTGCTGGGCAACTCCTTCAGCCGCGAGGCCATCGGCGGGCTCTGCCCCGACGTGCCCGATCTCGAGGGTGCGCTGGCGCAGCTGGTGCGCCTGCAGCTGCTCGGCCAGGAGTCCAGCCGCTTCAGCGCCGAGGTGGGCCAGTTCCGGTTCGTGCAGTCCGCCGTACGCCAGGTCGCCTACGGCACCCTGTCCCGCCGTGACCGCAAGGCCAGCCACCTCGCCGTGGTGCGTCAGCTCGAGCAGGTCGACGACCCGGCCGACGAGCTGGCGCCGATCATCGCCCAGCACTACCTCGAGGCCCTCGACGCCGTGCCCGGGGAGCCGGACTCGGCCGAGCTGGCGTCCGGGGCGGTGCACCACCTGCGCCGGGCGGCTCGTCGCGCCGCCGCGCTGGGGGCGTCGGCGGAGGCAGCGGGCCACCTGACCCACGCGCTGGAGCGCGCCGTGGACCCGGTCGACCGGGCCTCGATCGAGCTCGAGCTGGGCCGTCAGCTGCAGCGCGCCGGCGACCACGAGGGTGCGGTCACGCACGCCACGTCGGCGCGGGACAGCTTCGACGAGCTCGACGACCCGGTGGCGGCCGGCTTCGCCACGGCGGTGCTGGCCGAGGCGGTCGGCGCCCAGGGAGGCGACCATCAGGCGGCGATCCGTCTCGCCGAGGACCGCCTGGCTCTCCTGCGCGGCCGCGAGGACACCCTCGAGGTGCAGCTGGCGCTGCTCGTTCCCTTGATCGCCGCTCGTTACCGGGTCAAGGAGGACATCCGCGACCTCGTCGACGAGCAGCTCCGGCTCGCCGAGAAGTCCGGCGACGACACGGCCATCGCCGACGGCTACATGGGCCTGTCGCTGCACTACCTGTCCACCGGGACCCTCAGCGTCGGCCGGACGCTGCTCCAGACCGCCGCCGAGATCGCCCGACACAACCACGACCTGCGGTTGCGCACCCGTGCCCTGGCCAACCTGAACGCGTTCTGGAGCGCCGACGACCTCGGCCAGGCGATCCGCTTCGGCCAGGACGCGCTGGCAGAGTCGCTGAAGCTCGGTGACACCGGCTGGACCTCCGCGGCGGCCACCAACCTGACGCTGGCGCTGACCCTGGAGGGCTCCTGGGCCGAGGCGCAGGAGATCCTCCGCCGCGACCTGAGCAGCCTCTCCGAGGCCGCCTACTGGGAGGCCACCAGCTGCTACCTCGCGACCGGCCGCGGCGAGCGCTGGTCGCCGAGCCCGCCGCCGGAGGTCGCGGAGCCCCTCACGGACATCGCGGCCAAGGCGTTCCGGCTGCTCGCCCGGGCCATCGTGGCGGACGCGCAGGGGGACGGCCGCGCTGCCACCACGGCCGCGGAGGCGGTCGAGACCATCCACGAGGACACGCAGATCTTCGACGACTTCGTCACCGTCCTCGCGCTCGCCGCACCGATCGCCGTGGAGGCGAGGGACCGGACGGCCCTGGGCCGGATGACCACGATCGTGGACGGGCACCACCCCAGCACGCATTCCCGAGGGCTGCGTGCGCTGCGCGCGCACCACCGCGCGATCGAGCTGATCTGGGACGACGCCGAGCCGGCCCTGGTGGAGAGCGCGCTCTGCACGGCCCTGGTCGAGTGCGACACCTGGGGCTCGCGACTGGTGCGGTCGCAGGTGGCGTCGGACCTGGGGGTCTGGCTGACCCGTCAGGGGCGTGCGGGAGAGGCGGTCGAGCACCTCGACGCCGCCCGGGCCCAGTTCGCGCAGATGGGCGCGACCGCGCACCTGTCGGCGCTGGACGCCCGGCTCAGCGGCGTACGCGCCTAGGCCGGCCGGCCGAGCCGGAACAGCTCAGGGGGTGGTCCCGGCGGTGTAGTGGGCCTGCACCTGGGCCGGGGCGAGTACGTCGGTGTAGACGGCGAGCTCGTCGAGAAGCCCGTCGTAGTAGGCGCTCGTGGGATTGCCCGGCCAGCCGGACAGGTCCTCGGCACCCGCACGCCAGTAGCCCGTGAACGAGTCCGGCTTCGCCTTCGTGGACCCCTGCAGCACGCCGTCGACGTACAGCTTCATGCCGTTGTTCCCGGTCCCGGTGAATGTCCCGACGACGTGGTGCCACGTGTTGTCGTTGACCGCCGACGTGCTCTCGAGAGCCGTCTCCTTCCTGCCGACACCGAAGTACACCTTGCCGCCAGTACCCAGGTAGAGCTGGCGACCGGTCGTGACCGAGTCGGCCGTGCCGGTGGCGTTGCCGAAGCCGAGGATGCGGCCACCGGTGGTCGAGGTGGTCTTGATCCAGGCCTCCACGCTGAAGACGCTGGGACCGGCCACCGCGGTGTTTGCGTTGATGCGGGCCGCCGTGGTGCCGAGCGCGGTGCTGTACGGCTCGGAGGCCAGGGCCCCCCGCCGGTACCAGCTCGAGGTCGTCGAGACCAGCGTGCCGTTGCGGTTGTTGGTGGTCTGGTCGTTCACGACCGTGCCACTGGCCTCGTCCAGCCGCCAGTGCAGGAACGGCGTGTCCGCCGCGACGGCCGCCTGGTAGGGGCGGAAGACGCTCGCCGCCGAGAGCGTGGACACCGGGTTGGGCAGCGCGTGCAGGAAAGCGGCCTGGGCGGACCCGGTCGACATCCCGAAGGCGGCGGCCGCCACGGCCACGGTGGTGACCACGCGACGGGTGCGGGGGCTGCTCGACGTCCCGGTCCCGGGGCCGGGCAGGTCGTCGTAGGGCCCGTCCGCCGGTCCTTGGTCGCGTCGGCGCGACCCGAAGGAGCAGCTGACGACGCACCAGCCGAGCACCAGGCCGGTCGCGCCCAGGGCGAGCCAGTTGCCCTCGGCCAGCCAGTACGCCGGCCGCCCGACGAAGGGCACGCGCACGACCCCGATGCCCTGGACGTCGGTGACGGAGACCGTTGAGGAGTCCGCGGTCCGGTTGGCGTCGCCCTTGAGCACGAGCGTGTCCCCGTCGCGACTCAGCACGCGGTGCGTCCGGGTGCGGCCGGGGTGGTCCGGGTCGACGACGGTGGCGACCTGCCCCTCGGCGATGGTGGCGTCGGGCACCTCGCGCGTGACGACCACGTCGCCGACGTGCACCCGGGGCTCCATCGAGCCGGACAGGATGACGTGGGGCGTCCAGCCCGCGAGGAGTGGCACCAGCGACCAGAGCACGAGCATGCCCACCAGGGTCAGCGCGGCCCGCGCCCCGCTCACCCGCAGCACCCGTCCCCAGCCCGGCTCGACCGACGGGACCGACGCAGCCGCGGCTGCGGCGGGTCCCGTGGCCGGGCGCTGGGCCGGGATGCGGATGGACATCTGCGAACTTCCTCGTGGGCGGGGGGTGCTCAGAACAGCCGGGATCAGCTGTTCTGGGCCTCCCAGGTGAAGCCGAGCGCGGCGGTGCCGCCCTGGGCGGTGTCCGGCGCGCTGCTGCTCAGCGTGTAGGTGAGCCGGTAGGACTTGGTCTCCGAGCCGGTGCCGCTGGGGGCGAAGCTCCCCACGCCGGTGGCGAAGCTGGTCTTGGTGGTGCCGAAGGAGGCCAGCGTGCTGTCGAAGACGGTGCTGCCCCCGGTGAAGCCGGCGCACGACGCCGAGGTGGCCCCGTTGCCCTCCTCGACCTTGAGGTTGAGGTGGGAGGCGAGCGCGTTGGTGGTGCTGTAGGACGTGCCGTACAGCTTCACCGTCGAGGCCAGCGACCCGGTCGAGGTGACCGCGATGCACTTGACGCCGGTGGCGCCGGGCTTGAGGTTGCTGGCGGTGAACATGGCGGTGTTGCTGTCGTCGTCGGACAGCGCCACGGTGCCGGCGGACCAGTTGTTGGTGGGGTTCGTCGTGGTGGCGGAGAACGCGGAGTACGAGGACTGCCAGATCAGGCCACCGCTGGCGAGCACCGCCAGGGGGACCACCGCGCCGGCGACGAGCTTCTTCTTGCTGGTGGAGGTGAGGATGGACATCGGATTCTTCCTTCGCAGATGAGGTCCGGCCCGCCTGACGGGGCCGTAGTTGAATGATCACCTGTCCAACTCACATAGCGGTAAATATCGGACGTACCAGCCCGTAAACACCTTTTGCGGACTAGTCCGGAGCCTGAGGCCCGTCGACGCGCAGGTGAACTCCCCGACAACCACTACCCGAAGTGCGTCTTTCGTGGTATATGCCGGTTTTGCCTAGTCCTGCGCACCGACCCGACGCCGTGCCCGCCGGCGCTCCCGGGCCAGCTCCGCCCGGTAGGCGTGGAAGTCGACCTGGAGCGTGTGCCGCTGGGAGGCGACGTAGCGGCGCCGCACCTGCGCGTCGTACCGGGCGATCTGGGCGCGCATCGCGCGTAGCGAGGGGAGCCGCCCGGCGCCCGTGACCAGGTCGCCGATCCACTCGGCCTGGGCCTCGGCCAGCGGCATGATCGCGCCCAGCGGCTGGATCAGTCCCTGGAAGTACAGGCCCGGGTGCTCGGGATGGACCACCCGGCGGTAGAGGTCGACGTGGTTGTCCTGGGTGCGCACCACGTCGGGGCCCAGGAAGGGGAAGCAGACCTTGTACCCGGTGGCGTAGACGACCACGTCGTACTCCGCCGCGCTGCCGTCGGCGAAGAAGACCTTGGCGCCCTCGAACCGGTCGATGTTGGGTCGCACCCCGAGGTCGCCGTGGCCCAGACGGCTGAGCAGGTCCTGGCTGACGGTCGGGTGGGCGTGCAGCACGGCGTGGTCGGGCTCGGGGAGTCCGTAGTCGGTGACCTTGCCCTGGGTGAGCCGCAGCAGCGCCGCCATCGACCACTGCTGGAGCCGCAACGGGCTGCGCGCGAGCGGCGAGTCGGTGAGGTGGTCGGTCGGCATGCCGAACATGTACTTCGGCAGGATGTGCGCCCCCCGACGCATGGACAGGTCCGTCGCGGCCGCCACCCGGGAGGACTCCACGGCGATGTCGCAGGCGGAGTTGCCGATGCCGAGCACCAGCACCCGCTTGCCGACGAGCGGCTCGGGCGTGCGGTAGTGGTGCGCGTGCAGCTGCTCGCCGGGGAAGGTCTCGGCACCCGGGTAGGACGGCTCGGGCCAGCGCGGGTCCCAGTGGTGGCCGTTGGCGACCACGACGTGGCGGTAGGTCCGCGTCTCGGGCTCCCCGCCGTCGCGGGAGCGGACGGTCACGGCGTACTCGTGCGGGCCGCGGGGCTCCACGTGGGTCACCTCGGTGCGGAAGGTGATGCGCTCGGCCAGCCCGAAGTGCTCCACGTAGTCCTCGAAGTACTGCGCGATCTGCCGGTGGTCGGGGTAGTCGGGCAGCGAGGCGGGCATCGGATAGGCGGCGTACTCCATCAGCTGGCGCGAGGTGTTGATGTGCAGCGACTCGTACGCCGAGGACATGCCGTTGTCGTTGTCGTAGCGCCAGTTGCCGCCGACCCGGCTGCCCGCCTCGAAGCAGTCGAACGGCACGCCTCGCGCCGCGAGCACCTGGGCCATGGAGATCCCGGAGGACCCCGCGCCGATCACGCAGACCTCGGCGTGCGATGTCCCCGGCCCGGTCCGCGTCATGCCGCCCGATCCTACGGGGAGCCCGCGGGGCGGCGGAGGGACCAGGCCGCGGGTAGCCTGCCTCAGGTGACGATTCTCGATGACGCCCGCGAGGGCATGGACACCGCCATCCGCGTACAGGACGACCTGTTCGGACACGTCAACGGCTCCTGGCTGGAGTCCGCGGAGATCCCCGACGACCGCTCGTCGTGGGGGCCGTTCGTGATGCTCTCCGACGTCGCCCAGGAGCGCGTGCGCGAGATCATCGAGGACTGCGCCGCGGGCCGGGTCGAGGGCGAGGAGGCCACCAAGATCGGCGACCTCTACGCCAGCTTCATGGACGAGGACCGCGTGGAGGCGCTCGGCCACGAGCCGATCGTGCCGCTGCTCGAGCAGATCGACGAGGTCGACGACCTCGGCGCGCTGGCCGCGTTCGTCGGGGCCTTCGAGCGCCGTGGTGGTGGCGGGTTCTTCGGCGCCTACGTCGACAACGACGACCGCGACGCCGACCGCTACGTGGTGAACATCCTCCAGGGCGGCATCGGCCTTCCCGACGAGAGCTACTACCGCGAGGAGAAGTTCGCCGAGGTGCGGGAGAAGTACGCCGCCTACCTCGAGCGCATCCTCACCCTGGCCGAGCGGCCCGACCCCGAGGAGACCGCGGCCCGCGTGGTCGCGCTCGAGACCCGCCTGGCCGCCGGGCACTGGGAGCGCGCGGAGACCCGCGACGTCATCAAGACCTACAACCTGACCACGCTCGAGGACCTCCGGGCGACCGTGCCGAGCTTCGACTTCCACGCCTGGGTCACCGCGCTCGGGGGTGACGAGGCGACGATCGCCGAGACGGTGGTGCGGCAGCCGTCGTACCTCGCCCACCTCGAGACCGTGCTGGCCGAGACCTCGATGGCGGACTGGCGGGCCTTCTTGACCGTGCGCGCGATCCGCACCGCGGCGGCGTACCTGTCGAGCGCGTTCGTCGAGGCCAACTTCGACTTCTACGGCCGCACGCTCTCCGGCACCCCGGAGCTCCGGGCGCGCTGGAAGCGCGGAGTCGCCCTGGTCGAGGGGTCGCTGGGCGAGGCCGTGGGACGCGAGTACGTCGCTCGGCACTTCCCGCCGCGCTCGAAGGAGATGATGGACGAGCTGGTCGCGAACCTGATCGAGGCCTACCGTCGCTCGATCACCGAGCTGGACTGGATGACCGACGCGACCAAGCAGCGGGCCTTCGAGAAGCTGGACACGTTCGTGCCCAAGATCGGCTACCCGAAGAAGTTCCGCGACTACACCGCGCTGGGCATCAGCGCCGACGACCTGGTCGGCAACGTCCTCGCCGCCACGGCGTTCGAGACCGACCGCGAGCTGGACAAGATCGGCTCGCCGGTGGACCGCGACGAGTGGCTGATGCTGCCGCAGACGGTGAACGCCTACTACAACCCCGGCACCAACGAGATCTGCTTCCCGGCCGGCATCCTGCAGCGCCCCTTCTTCGACGCCGACGCCGACCCGGCCGAGAACTACGGCGGCATCGGTGCGGTCATCGGCCACGAGATCGGCCACGGCTTCGACGACCAGGGCGCGCAGTTCGACGGCCACGGCAACCTCAACGACTGGTGGACCGCCGAGGACAAGGCGGCCTTCGAGCTGAAGTCCAAGGCGCTGATCGAGCAGTACGACGGGTACGAGCCGCGCGACCTGCCGGGCGAGCACGTCAACGGCGCGCTGACCGTGGGCGAGAACATCGGCGACCTCGGCGGCCTGACGATCGCCCACCGGGCGTACCTGATCTCGCTCGAGGGCCAGGAGCTGCCCGTCCGTGACGGCCTCACCGGCGAGCAGCGGCTCTTCCTCAGCTGGGCCTACGTGTGGCGCACCAAGCGGCGCAAGGAGCTCGCCCTGCAGTTCCTGACCACCGACCCGCACAGCCCGCCGGAGTTCCGCGCCAACATCGCACGCAACCTCGAGGAGTTCCACCGCGCCTTCGACGTCCAGCCCGGCGACGGCCTCTGGCTCGACCCCGAGGACCGCGTCCGGATCTGGTAGCCCGCCGAGCGGGCACTGCACGCACACCCCAGCCCGCCGAGCGGGCACTGCACGCACACTCCAGCCCGCCGAGCGGGCACTGCACGCACGCTCCAGACCGGCGAGCGGGCACTGCATGCACACTCCAGCCCGGCGAGCGGGCACTGGATGCACGCTTCGGCGGACGTCGCATTGCCCGCTCGGCGAGATACGGCGTGCGCAGATTGCCCGCTCGGCGACGTACGGCGTGCGCGCAGTGTCCGCTCGGCGACGTACGGCGTGCGCAGATTGCCCGCTCGGCGGGTTGTGGGGGACACCGCGCGGCAGTAGCCTGAGGCATCAGTGGTGCGTATCACGAGACGAGTTTCATCATGCGCAACAAAATGGCCACTCGGGACCAAGCAATGCGGCGGTTGCTGACCTCCGCGCGCTACGAGGTGCTGCCCACCGCCACGGCGGAGGAGAAGGTCCTCACCCACGTCCCGACCGACGTGCCGATCACGGTCACCGCCTCGAGCAGCAAGGGGCTCGAGGCGACGCTCTTGCTCTCCGAGGCCTTCGCCAAGCACGGGTACGTCGCCGTACCCCACCTGGCCGCCCGGATGATCCACGACCGGCGCGAGCTGGAGGAGATCCGCGACCGTCTCCACGACGCCGGCATCACGCGGGTCTTCGTGCCGGGCGGGGACGCCGACCCCGTGGGCGAGTACGCCGACGCCTTCAGCCTGCTCGAGGACCTCGCCACCCTGGCGCGGCCGTTCGAGCAGATCGGGATCACCGGCTATCCCGAGACCCACCCGAAGATCACCGACGACCTCACCGTGCAGTCGATGTGGGACAAGCGACGCCACGCCACCCACGTGGTCAGCAACCTGACCTTCGACGCCGGCGCGATCAAGGCCTGGCTGGGCCGGATGCGCGGCCGCGGCATCACCATGCCGCTGCTGCTCGGCCTGCCCGGACCGGTGGACCGCACCAAGCTGCTCTCGATGGCCACCAAGATCGGCGTCGGCGAGTCCAGCCGGTTCCTGGTCAAGCACAAGAACACGCTCGCGCGCCTCGCGGCACCCGGCGGGTTCACCGGCCAGAAGTTCCTCGAGGACTGCGCCGGCATCGCCGCCCGCCCCGAATCCCTCATCGAGGGCCTGCACGTCTTCACCTTCAACCAGATCGCCGAGACCGAGGCCTGGCGCCAGGAGCTGCTCTCGCGCCTGCGGTGACGGGCGGACGTCGCCCGCCGGGACGTCATACGACCTGGTCGCCCAGACAGCCACCTCGTATGACGTCCCGCGCCGCCCGCCGGGACGTCATACGACCTGGTCGTCCGAGCAGCCACTTCGTATGACGTCCCGGCGCGGCGTCAGGTCCCCACCAGGTCGGCAAGGGCGGACTCGAGGCCGCCGTGGCCGGTCGGTACGACGGTCAGGGGCAGGCCGAGCCGGGCGGCGGCGTCCTCGGCGAGGGTGCGCAGCTCGGGGGTCTCGTCCTGGGCCAGCCAGACGACGCGGGTGTAGTGCCGGAAGTACTCGTCTCGCAGCTCCGGCCACCGGTCGAGACCGAGCTCGACCTCCACGGTGCGCGCGAAGCTCTTCACCAGGAAGTCGGTGAGCAGGTAGGTGCCGGGCTGGTCGGCGAAGAACGCCTCGATCCGGCTCGGCCCGGCGTACACGTCGTAGCAGTGCAGCCCCGCGAGCCGCCGCAGTCCGAGCCGCTCGCAGACCTCGTCGAGCGCCCCGTAGGTGCCGCAGTCGGCGTACCCCACCGCCACCGTGTCGTACGACGCACGCAGCTCGGTCGCCAGCGACTCCACCTCGCCGGCGATCCGCTGCGGCTGGTTGTGCAGCAGCGGCGGCAGCGGGTGCACGTCGAGCGGCCACCCGTGCTCGGCGGCGATCCGCGCGGCCGGCTGGGCGATCGCCCCGCAGGCGACCAGTGCCGTCCTAGCCCGGGAAGGCGAGCTGGTCGACGAACCGGTCGTTGAACTCGGCGCGGTCGGAGAGCTCGACATACTGCACCTCCTCCACCAGGGTCGCCGCACCGGTGCGCTCGCGCAACGACAGCAGCGCCATCTTCGCGCCCTCGCCGGCGACGTTGCCGGCCGAGACGATCCGCAGCACGGGGAGCTTGGGCACCAGCCCGATCCGCACGGCGGCGGCCGGGGAGAGGTAGGAGCCGAAGGAGCCCGCCAGCAGCACCTGCTGCAGGTCCTCGGCCTCGAGCCCGAGCTCCTCGAGCAGCAGCGTCCAGCCGGTCGAGATCGCGGCCTTGGCGAACTGCAGCTCGCGCACGTCGCGCTGCGAGAGGTACACGCAGTCGGCCGGCTCGGCGTCGGGCGTGGGCCGGTGGAGCACGAAGACCCGCTCCTCCCCGATCCGCGTGAGCCGGTCGGCCAGGCCGGGCGCCATCGTCGCGGCGTCCTCGTCGGGGATGAAGCGGCCGCTGTGGTCGAGGAGCCCGACCCGCACCAGCTCGGCCACCGCGTCCACGAGCCCCGACCCGCACAGACCTCGCGGCTCGGTCTCCCCGATCACCTCGAGGACGACGTCGTCGGCGGCGACCTGGACCACCTCGATGGCCCCGTCGGCGGCCCGCATGCCGCACCGGATCGCGCCACCCTCGAACGCCGGCCCGGCCGGGGCGGCCGTGGAGACCAGCGTGTCGCCGTTGGAGAGCACGATCTCGCAGTTGGTGCCGACGTCGATGAACAGCCGGGTCCGCTTGTCGCGGTCCATCCCGGTCGCCATCATGCCGGCGACGATGTCGCCGCCGACGTACGCCCCGAGCGCGGGGAACAGTGCCGCGCGGGCGCGGGGGTGCAGGTGCAGCCCCACGTCGGCGGCGAGGACCACGGGCGGCTGCGGCGTGCTCATCACGAACGGCGCCACGCCCAGCGGCTCGGGGTCGATACCCAGCGCCAGCGCCGTCATCGTCGCGTTGCCGGCGACGGCGACCTCGTAGACGTGCGCGGGGTCGACCCCACCCTCCTCGCACACCTGCTGGGCCAGCTCGTCGAGGGTCTCCCCGGCGAGGGACTGCAGCCTGCCCAGGGCCTCGGGATCCATCATCGTGGCGCTGATGCGAGTGATCACGTCGCCGCCGAACGGCTGCTGCTTGTTCAGCCGCGAGGCCACCGCGACCGGAGTGCCGGTGCCGAGGTCGAGCAGCGTCGCCACCACCGTGGTGGTGCCCAGGTCGAAGGCGATCGCGTAGCGGTGCTCGCTGGTGTCACCGGGCTCGATGTCGATCAGCGCGGTGTCCACCACGACGGCGGTGACCTTGAAGTCCGACTGGCGCAGCACACCGGGCAGCCGCCGCAGGACCGGCAGGTCGACGGTGAGCTCGAGGTCGTCGATCGCGTCGGTGAGCCGGACCAGGTCGCTGCGCTGGTCGGAGAGCGACGGCTCGGTGAGCTCGACGTAGCGCTTCTGCACCGCGGGCCGCAGGATCACCTGCCGGCCGACCCCCACCGTGGCTGCCTTGGGCCGGGTGGTCAGCGGCGGCACCTCGACGGCGAGGTCCTGGGTGGCGGTCGCCAGGCAGGCCAGGCGCCAGCCGGCGGCGAGCTCGCTCGCGGAGAACGTCCGCCGGTCGTGCCGCGACACCGGTGTGGGTACGTCGAGCCGCACCTTGCACTTGTGGCAGGTGCCGTGGCCACCGCAGGTGGAGTCGATCGCGATCCCGTTCCACGACGCGGAGTCGAAGACGGTCACGCCCGGGGGCACCCTGACCTCGCGGCGTTGTGCCGACCCCGTCGAGGGGTCCTGCACGCCGACGACGGTGAAGGAGAGCTGCACCCGACCGGTGCCGTCGTGCGGCTCGATCGGCGCACCCGGCGGTGCCAGCAGCCCTTCGCGGCCCACGTGGTCCAGCGTGGTCGCGAGCTCCCGGGGAGGCTCCCCCTGCAACGGTGACCTCACGGCCCGGCGGCCGCCTTCAGCTCCTGCTGGGCCTCCTGGGCCTCCTTCTGGGCGGCCTGGGCCTCGCGGTGCCGGGAGATCCACGCCATGCCCCAGTCGTCGTGGCCGAGCAGCAGGTCGGTCGCCTTCACCGCCGAGACCACGGCCGGCGTACGGGCGTCCATGATCGCGCTGGTCAGCCCGGCGGTCATCGCCATGGTCAGGAAGGTGCCGTTGAGCTCGTGGCGACCCGGCATGCCGAAGGAGACGTTGGAGGAGCCGCAGGTCATGTTCAACCCGTAGTCGTCGCGGATCCGGCGCATGGTCTCCAGCGTGGACAGCCCGGTCTGCTGGTCGGCCCCGATCGGCATCGCCAGCGGGTCGATGACGAGGTCGGCCAGGTCCATGCCGTACTCCTGGGTGGCCACCCGGACGATCTTGGCCACCAGCTCGAGGCGCTTGTCCGGCTCCATCGGGATCTCGTCGACGTCGTTGGGCAGGGCGATCACCGCCGCGCCGTACTTCTTGACCAGCGGGAGGATCTGCTCCATCCGCTCGTCCTCGGCGGTGATCGAGTTGACCAGCGCGCGTCCCTGGTACGCCGCCAACCCGGCCTCGAGCGCCTCGACCACGGAGCTGTCGATGCACAGCGGCAGGTCGGTGAGCTCCTGGATCATCGTGACCGCCTTGGCGAGCAGCTCGGCCTCGTCGGTCAGCGGGACGCCCATGTTGACGTCGAGCACGTCGGCACCGCCCTCGACCTGCGCCTTGACGTCACGCTCGATCGCGGACAGGTCGCCGGCCCGCAGCTGCTCCTGGAAGATCCGCCGGCCCGTGGGGTTGATCCGCTCACCGATGATGCAGAACCGGTGCATGCCCCCGATCACGACCTCGCGCGAGGCCGAGCGGATCCGCGTCTCCTGCAGTGGCGCGGCCATCAGGCGGGGACCTTCGCGCGCTTGGCCTGGAGCAGGTCCTTGGCCCGGCGTACGCACCCGGAGGCGTCGGCGGCGTAGCCGTCGGCACCGACCGCGTCGGCGTACTCCTGGGTGACCGGGGCCCCGCCCACCATGATGATCACGTCGTTGCGCATGCCGGCCTTCTCCAGGGCGTTGATGTTGGCCTTGAACATCGGCATCGTCGTGGTCAGGAAGGCCGAGAAGCCGACGATGTCGGGCTGGTGCTCCTCGATCTTGGCGACGAACGTCTCCGGTGCGACCTGCACCCCGAGGTCGATGACCTCGAAGCCGGCGCCCTCGAGCATGATGTTGACGAGGTTCTTGCCGATGTCGTGCACGTCGCCCTTGACCGTGCCCATCAGGAACTTGCCGACGGTCTCGACGCCGGTGTCGGCCAGCAGCGGCCGCAGCACCTCCATGGCCCCGGCCATGGCCCGTCCCGCGATCAGCATCTCCGGGACGAAGAAGTCGCCACGCTCGAAGCGCGCACCCACCTCCTCCAGCGACGGGATGAGCGCGTCGAAGAGCAGGCTCTGCGGCTCCATCTGCAGCTCGAGGGCCTCATGGGTGAGCTCGAGCACCTTGGGCGCGTTGCCGACGAGGGTCTCGTCGTAGAGCCCCTTGAGGATCTCTTCTGATCTCATGCTTGGTTCCTTCCTGGGCCCCCGCCGAGGGTGGCGGGGTGCGTGCCGCGGCGGAGCAGCGCCGAGAGCGCGTCCGTCTGTTCCCTGAGCAGCCGACCGACGTGGTCGACCCTGTCCTCGAGGCGGGCCGTGGGTCCCGAGACCCCCACGGTCGCGACCACGTCCTGGTCCGGTCCGAAGACCGGGGCAGCGATCCCGGCGAGCCCGACCTCGAGCTCGTCCAGGGTCACCGCGAAGCCGCGCGTGCGGGCCTGTGCCAGGTCGGCATCCAGGGCGGCGCGGGTACGGCGGGTGTGCTCGGTGACGGTCTCCAGCGGCTCCGAGGCCGGCTCGAGCACCCCCCACGCCAGCAGCACCTTGCCCAGCGCGGAGCAGTGCGGCGGGACCTGGACGTCGGTCCAGTCCCGTGCTCCGAGCAGGAACGTCGAGTCGACCTGGGCGACATGGGCGACCTGGCCACCGTTGGCGACCGCGAGGTGCACCGTCTCACCGGTCTCCTCGCCGATCACCTCCAGCATCGGCCGGGCCAGTCGCGCCATCTCGGCGTTGCGGTCGTGGCGAGCGGCGTACAGCACGAACAGCGGGCCGCCGACGTACTCCCCCGTCGCGCAGCGCTCGAGCAGCCGGTTGCTCTCCAGGGCGGCCAGCAACCGGGAGGTGGTGGAGCGGGCCAGGCCGGCGGCCTCGCTCAGCTCGGCGAAGGTGACCGGCTCGTCCGCCTCGACCACGAGCGTCAGCAGGGCGGCGGCGCGGTCGACCGCCTGGGTCCCGCCCTGGGCCCCGGCTTGGGCCCCGGCCCCGTTGCCGCTCGGTGCCCCGAGGGGGCTCTCGAGAGTCGGACTGTCGGTCACTCTTGACCCACCTCCGCTTTCCGGTCCAAGGTGTCCATGGGCAACACTCCCACGATGTGGAACTGATTGCCCACATGGTGAGGCTAGGTTTTCCATCAGGCTCCGGTCAAGCGCCGCGCCAGTCGACGAGCAGGGAGTTCCGCACATGTTCCGCAACCAGATGCCCCGTTACGAGATCCTCTCGGCGGACGCGATGGCCACCCTCGACGCCGGCTGGCGCCGGCTGGTCTCCGAGCTCGGAGTGGAGTTCATGAGCCAGCGGGCGCTCGACCTGCTCGGGGCGGCCGGCCAGAAGGTCGAGGAGAACAAGGTCTTCTTCGACCCCGAGTGGGTGCTCGAGCAGGTCGCGAAGGCCCCCCGGTCCTTCGACGTGCAGGCCCGCAACCCGGAGAACACCGTGCACATCGGTGACGACATGATGGCCTTCGGTGCCGTCTACGGACCGCCGTTCGTGCGCGAGGGCGACGTACGCCGCGACGCGACCATGGACGACTTCACCCGGTTCACCAAGCTCGCGCAGTCCTTCCCCGTGCTCGACTCCGCGGGCGGGGTGGTCTGCGAGCCCAACGACACCCCGCTGGACAGCCGGCACCTCGACATGACCTACGCGCTGGCGACCCTGACCGACAAGATCTTCATGGGCAACGTGGTCAGCGGCCCCAACGCGCGCGACACCCTCGAGCTCGCCTCGATCCTCTTCGGCGACGGCCAGGGCCGCGAGGCCGGACGGGCCAGCATCGAGCAGACCCCGGCCACGATCTCGCTGATCAACTGCAACTCGCCGCTGCGCTGGGACGACCGGATGCTCGACTCGCTCTTCGAGTACGCCGAGGCCAACCAGGCCGTGGTCCTGACGCCGTTCATCTTGATGGGCGCGATGTCGCCGGTGACCATCCCGGCCGCGCTGGTGCAGCAGATCGCCGAGGCCCTGACCGGCATCGCCCTGGCGCAGACGATCCGGCCGGGGTGCCCGGTGGTCTTCGGCTCGTTCCTCTCCAACATCGACATGCAGTCCGGCTCGCCGACCTTCGGGACACCGGAGTCGGGCATCGGGCTGCTGTGCACCGGGCAGATCGCCCGGCACTTCGGGCTGCCCTTCCGCTCCGGAGGCACGCTGACCTCCTCGCAGGTCCCCGACGCCCAGGCCGGCTACGAGGCGCTGATGACCCTGATGCCGACGTTCCTCGCGGGCGCCAACTGGGTGATGCACTCCGCCGGGTGGCTCGAGGGTGGCCTGGTGGCGGGCTTCGAGAAGTTCATCGTCGACGTGGAGCTGCTGCAGATGATGCAGGCGGAGTTCACCCCGCTGGAGATCGACGAGGAGTCGCTCGCGTTCGGTGCCCACGAGGAGGTCGGCTCCGGCGGCCACTTCCTCGGCGCGATGCACACCATGGAGCGGTTCCGCACCTGCTTCTACCGGCCGCTGCTCTCCTCCTCGGAGAACTACGAGCGCTGGGTGCGCAACGGCGGCAACGACACCGCCGCCCGCGCGGGGAAGATCTACCAGGCCCGGCTCGAGTCCTACGAGCAGCCGCCGCTCGACGAGGCGATCCGCCAGGAGATGGAGGAGTACGTCACCCGTCGCCGCAAGGAGCTCGGCGACTGATGGTGCCGTTGACCGAAGCCACCACGTCCCCCAACGCCGGTGTCCCGACGGGCGACTTCGTCATCATCCTGGACTGCCCGGACCGTCCCGGCATCGTGCACGCGGTCTCCGGCTTCCTGGTGCAGCGTGGGGGCAACATCGTGGAGAGCCAGCAGTTCTTCGACCGGCTCAACGGGCGGTTCTTCATGCGCATCGACTTCGCGATGCCGGGCTCGCCGACGCCGGAGTCGCTGCGAGCCGAGTTCGCGGAGGTCGCCCGGCACTTCGAGATGTCCTTCGAGATCTGGGGCGCGCGGGCGCCGTACCGCACGCTGATCATGGTCAGCAAGCACCTGCACTGCCTCAACGACCTGCTGTTCCGGCACGCCAACGGCAGCCTGCAGATCGACATCCCGGTGGTGGTCTCCAACCACCGGGACGCCGAGCGGCTGGTGCGCAGCCACGGACTGGAGTTCGCGCACATCCCGGTGACCCCGGAGACCAAGCCGGAGGCGGAGGCAGAGCTGATGCGGCTGCACGCGGAGCACGGCGTCCACCTCGTCGTGCTGGCGCGCTACATGCAGGTGCTCTCCGACGACCTCTGCCGTCGCCTGGCCGGCCACGCGATCAACATCCACCACTCGTTCCTGCCGAGCTTCAAGGGCGCGCGGCCCTACCACCAGGCCTTCGAGCGCGGGGTGAAGCTCATCGGCGCCACCGCGCACTACGTGACGGCCGACCTCGACGAGGGCCCGATCATCGAGCAGGACGTGATCCGCGTCGACCACAACCACGACCAGGCGCAGCTCACCGCCGCCGGCCGCGACGTCGAGGCCCAGGTCCTCTCCCGGGCCGTGCGCTGGCACTCCGAG
Organism: uncultured Actinomycetota bacterium; assembly: GCA_963815595.1. Classification (GTDB taxonomy): domain Bacteria; phylum Actinomycetota; class Actinomycetes; order Propionibacteriales; family Nocardioidaceae; genus Marmoricola. The sequence continues at coordinate 143,840 of CAWFHA010000009.1, forward strand.
TCGCGCGTGCTCCTCGACGGGCACCGGACCGTCGTCTTCCGCTGATCCCCCGGACGTCATACGAGCTGGCTGCTCCGGCGACCAGGTCGTATGACGTCCCGCAGAGCGTCATACGAGCTGGCTGTCCCAGCGACCAGGTCGTATGACGTCCGGGCGGCGACCTCAGGCGAGGTGGCTGGCCTCCACCGCGAGCTGGTCGACCCGGTCGTTCATCGGGTGGCCCGAGTGGCCCTTGACCCAGCGGAAGGTGACGTCGCCGCGCTCCTCGACGAGGTCGACCAGCGGCTCCCACAGGTCGCGGTTGGCCACCGGCTTCTTCGCCGAGTTCAGCCACCCGCGGGAGCGCCACCCGGTCCACCAGGAGTTCTTGAAGCAGTTCACGACGTACGTCGAGTCGCTGACCACCACCAGCGGCCCGGACAGCGCGACGACCGCCTCGAAGGCGGCCCGCACCTCCATCCGCTGGTTCGTCGTGGCCGGGTCGTGCCCGGAGCCCTCCGGCCCGTCCTGCACCGCCCAGGCCCAGCCACCGGGACCCGGGTTGCCGCGGCACGCGCCGTCGGTGAAGACCTCGGTGGTGCCTGCCGGGACGACCGGGCCTCCCCCGGCCACCGCCCCCGCAGTCCCTCCGGAGGCAGTCCCGCCGGAGGCCGAGAGCCCCACCGCGCCCGCACAGTCCTGGTGGATCCAGGCGGCTCCGCCCCTCGCGCGCACGATCTGGGCTCCCGGCTCGATGGGCTGCGGGCACGCCGCGCAGCGAGTGGCATACCTGGCCTGCATGGGCGCGATCCTCCCACGGTGACGAGCGGTTCTCCTGCGGAGGGGCCGCCCGTGCGCGCCCTCTGCGGTGGACTTCACCGGTGTGGCGGGGTTGCGCGACGCAGTCTACGGTTGCGTCATGAGCAACGCCGCGACGGACACCGCCGGGGGTGTCCAGTCGGTCGACCGGGCGCTGCGCATCCTGGCCATCCTGGCCCGCTCCGGGGAGTGCGGGGTCACCGAGATCGCCGCTGCCCTCGAGGTGCACAAGAGCACGGCGTTCCGGCTCGTCGCCACCCTGGAGCAGCACGGGCTGGTCGAACAGGTCGAGGGACGCGGCAAGTACCGCCTCGGCCTCGGCCTGCTGCGGCTGGCCGGCGCCACCAGCGCGCGCCTGGACGTGGTGCAGGAGGCTCGGCCGCTGTGCAAGCAGCTCGCCGCGACCACGGGCGAGACGGTCAACCTCGCCAGCCTGTCGGGCAACAGCGCGCTCTACCTCGACCAGGCGGCCGGGACCTCGGCGCTGCAGTCGCACAACTGGGTCGGGCAGCACATCCCGCTGCACGCGACCAGCAACGGCAAGGTGTTGATGGCCTGGCTGCCCGACGACGAGCTGCGCGACCTCCTCGGCCGGCTGCCGGCCTTCACCGGCCAGACGATCACGTCCAAGACCCGGCTCCGACGCGAGCTCGAGGACGTCCGGGAGGCGGGGTACGCCGTGGCGGTGGACGAGCTCGAGATCGGGCTCACCGCCATCGCTGCGCCGGTCCGCAACGCGCACGGCGACGTGATCTGCTCGATGAGCCTGTCCGGCCCGACGTTCCGGCTCGGCCCCGAGCGCGTGGAGGAGGTCGCCCCGCTGCTGGTCGAGGCCGCCGACGAGCTCTCCCACCGGCTGGGGTGGGGCAGGCGGTGACGAGCTCGCCTTGACGGCCGCCCGGCCGCACCGACATTGTGTTTCGCAGAGCGCCCGGCCATCGCAGGTGACGCAACGGCCCGGCGGGAACGGATAGTTCACATGCCCGAGAACTTCATCGGCGGCCGGTGGGTCGCTGCGCAGGAGGGTGGCCGCAGAGAGATCCGCTGCCCGGCCAACGGCGAGCTCGTCGCCGAGATCGACGAGTCCACGCGGGTGGACACCGAGGCCGCCATCGCCGCGGCCCGGAGCGCCTTCGACGACGGCGAGTGGGCCCGCACCAGCGCCCGCGAGCGCGGCGACCTGCTGCTGCGGGTCGCCGACCTCCTCCAGCGGGACAAGGCCGACCTGGCCCGGATGGAGTCGCTGGACACCGGCAAGCGGCTCCCCGAGAGCGAGACCGACATCGACGACGTGACCAGCGTCTTCCGGCACTTCGGCCTGGTCGCCGACGCCGAGGCCGGCCGGGTCGTGGACACCGGCCGCGCCGACGTGGTCAGCCGCATCGTGCACGAGCCCGTCGGGGTGTGCGGGCTGATCTCCCCGTGGAACTACCCGCTGCTGCAGGTCTCCTGGAAGGTCGCCCCGGCACTGGCCGCAGGGTGCACGTTCGTGCTCAAGCCCAGCGAGCTGTCGCCGCACACCGCGATCCACCTGATGCGGCTCCTCGACGAGGCGGGCCTGCCGGACGGCGTGGGCAACCTGGTGGTCGGCGACGGCCCCAACGCCGGCGCGGCCCTCAGCGAGGACCCCCGGGTCGACCTCGTCTCGTTCACCGGCGGTCTGGAGACCGGCAAGCGGATCATGGCGGCGGCCGCGTCCACGGTGAAGAAGATCGCGCTCGAGCTCGGCGGCAAGAACCCCAACATCGTCTTCGCCGACGCCGACTACGAGGCCGCCCTCGACATGGCCATGACCGCCGTGTTCCTGCACTCCGGCCAGGTGTGCTCCGCCGGCGCCCGGCTGATCGTGCAGGACTCGATCCGCGACCGGTTCGTCCACGACCTCGTCGAGCGGGCCGGGGACATCCGGCTCGGCGGTCCGTTCGACGACAAGGCCGAGACCGGGGCGTTGATCTCGCAGAACCACCTCGACAAGGTCACCGCCTACGTCGAGGCCGGTCGCGAGGAGGGCGCCACGGTGCTGGTCGGCGGCCACCGGGTCACCGACGGCGACCTGGCCGACGGGTTCTTCTTCGCCCCGACCGTGCTGGGCGACGTGACCTCCTCGATGAGCGTGGCCCAGGAGGAGTCCTTCGGGCCGGTGCTGACCGTGGAGTCCTTCACCGACGAGGCCGAGGCGGTGCGGATCGCGAACGACTCGATCTACGGCCTGGCCGGTGGCGTGTGGACCGCGGACGCCGGTCGCGGCCAGCGGGTCGCCGCTGCGCTGCGCATGGGCACGGTGTGGATCAACGACTACCACCCCTACGTCGCCCAGGCCGAGTGGGGCGGCTACAAGCAGTCGGGCATCGGCCGCGAGCTCGGGCAGGCCGGTCTCGAGGAGTACCGCGAGACCAAGCACATCTGGCACAACATCGACCCCCAGGTCAGCGGCTGGTTCGGCAGCACGTCGTGAAGCACGTCGAGACGAGGGAGCACGCGTGAGCAGTCGCAAGCGGGACCACTGGGACTACGTGATCGTCGGCGGTGGCTCCGCCGGCTGTGCGCTGGCCAACCGGATCAGCGCCGATCCCTCGACCAGCGTGCTGGTCCTCGAGGCGGGGCGCTCCGACTTCCGCGTCGACCCCTTCATCCACATGCCTGCGGCGCTTCCGTTCCCGATCGGCAGCCGGTTCTACGACTGGAAGTACGAGACCGAGCCGGAGCCGGAGATGTACGGCCGCCGGATCTACCACGCGCGCGGCAAGGTGCTGGGCGGGTCGAGCTCGATCAACGGCATGATCTTCCAGCGCGGCAACCCGATGGACTACGAGCGGTGGGCCGGCGACACCGGGCTGGAGACGTGGGACTACCTGCACTGCCTGCCCTACTTCAAGCGGATGGAGACCCTGCTCGTCGACGGCCGGCGGCAGGCCGACACCTGGCGTGGAGGCAGCGGTCCCCTGGTCGTCGAGCGCGGGCCGGCGACCAACCCGCTCTTCGGCGCGTTCTTCGAGGCCGCGCAGCAGGCCGGCTACCCGCTCACCGACGACGTCAACGGCTACCGCCAGGAGGGTTTCGCCCGGTTCGACCGCAACGTGCACGACGGGCGCCGGCTCTCCGCCGCCCGGGCCTACCTGCACCCGGTGATGGGGCGGCCCAACCTGCGCGTCGAGACCCTGGCGATGGCCACCAAGGTGCGCTTCGACGGCAAGCGCGCCACCGGCGTGGACTACCTGCGCGGCGGCAAGGTGGCCCGCTCGGTCAAGGCCGGCGAGGTGATCCTCTGCGGTGGCGCCATCAACACCCCGCAGCTCATGCAGCTCTCCGGCATCGGCGACCCCGGGCACTTGCGCCCGCTCGGCGTGGAGATGGTCAGCGAGCTCAAGGGGGTCGGGGAGAACCTGCAGGACCACCTCGAGGTCTACATCCAGTACGCCTCCAAGCTGCCGGTCTCGATCGCGCCGGGCATGGCCTGGCACCGGCGGCCCGGCATCGGCTACCAGTGGCTCTTCCACCGCCGCGGGCTCGGCGCGACCAACCACTTCGAGGGTGGCGGCTTCGCGCGCAGCAACGAGGACGTCGACTGGCCCAACCTGATGTTCCACTTCCTGCCGATCGCGGTGCGCTACGACGGCACCTCACCGACCGAGGGCCACGGCTACCAGGTGCACATCGGGCCCATGTACGCCGACACCCGCGGCTGGGTGCGCATCGACAGCACCGACCCGATGAAGCACCCCAAGATGCTGTTCAACTACCTGACCACCCCCAACGACCGGCGTGAGTGGGTGGAGGCCGTCCGGGTCGCGCGCGACATCCTCAACCAGCCGGCGTTCGCGCCATTCAACGACGGGGAGCTCTCGCCGGGATCCGGCGTGGAGACCGACGAGGAGATCCTCGACTGGGTGCGCAAGGACGCCGAGACGGCCCTGCACCCCTCCTGCACGGCCAAGATGGGCCTCGACGACATGTCGGTGACCGACCCCGCCTCGATGAAGGTGCACGGCGTCGAGGGGCTGCGCGTGGTCGACGCCAGCGTCTTCCCCTACGTCACCAACGGCAACATCTACGCCCCGGTGATGATGGTCGCGGAGAAGGCTGCCGACCTCATCCTGGGCAACACCCCGCTCCCCGCCGAGCAGGTGCCGTACTACCGGCACCGCGACGACTCGCCGCTCTACCCGCCGGGGGACCCCCGCAACGCGCAGCCCGAAGCCTCGCCCACGCCCTGAGCGCCATGCACCGGGCCGACCACACCTCAGGAGTCCAGTCATGAGCGTGTCCGACACGAGGTCCCGCCGGTCCCGTCCCGACGCCGACAGCGGCCCGCCCTCGGTGCTCAACCGGCCGGTCTTCCTCGCCTCCGCGGTGATCACGGTCGCCGTCACCTTGTGGTGCGTGATCGCGCCGAGCAACGCCGAGGCCACGCTCGGCAGCGTCGTCGGCTGGGTCTCGACCTGGTTCGGCTGGTACTACGTCGCGCTCACCACCGCGGTGCTCGTCTTCGTCGTCTTCCTGGGCCTGTCCCGGTTCGGTTCGGTCAAGCTGGGTCCCGAGCACTCCAGGCCCGAGTTCTCCACGATGGCGTGGGCCTCGATGCTCTTCGCCGCCGGCATCGGCACCGACCTGATGTTCTTCGCGGTCTACGAGCCGGTGACCCAGTACCTCACCCCGCCCACGGGGGCCGGGGAGACGGTCACCGCCGCCCGCGAGAGCACGGTGTGGACGCTGTTCCACTACGGCATCTCCGGCTGGGGCATGTACTGCCTGATGGGCATGGCGCTCGCGTACTTCGCCTACCGGATGAACCTCCCGCTCGCGGTGCGTTCGGCCCTCTACCCCATCATCGGCAAGCGGGTGGAAGGACCGATCGGGCACGGCGTCGACACCGCCGCGGTGATCGGCACGATCTTCGGGGTCGCGACCTCGCTGGGCATCGGCGTGGTCAGCCTCAACGTGGGTCTCGAGCTCGTCTTCGGGATCCCCAGCGGATTGGCCGCCCAGGCCGGCCTGGTGATCCTCGCGGTCGTCATCGCCACGCTGTCCGCCGTCAGCGGCGTCGACAAGGGGATCAAGGTCATCTCCCAGCTCAACGTGCTGCTGGCGATCGTGCTGGCCCTGTTCGTCCTGGTGACCGGTCGCACGGCGTACCTGCTCAACGCGCTGGTGCTCAACATCGGCGACTACGTCCGGCTGTTCCCGGACATGACGATGCAGACGTTCGCCTTCGAGGACACCGGCGACTGGATGAGCTTCTGGACGCTGTTCTTCTGGGCCTGGTGGATCGCGTGGGCGGCCTTCGTCGGGCTGTTCCTGGCCCGCATCTCGCGCGGCCGCACGATCAAGCAGTTCGTCGCCGGCACGCTGGTCATCCCGTTCACCTACATCTTGATGTGGGTGGCGATCTTCGGCAACGCCGCGCTGGAGGAGATCCGGTCCGGGAACACCTCCTTCGCCGAGGTGGCCTCCTCGGGCAACGGGCCCGACCAGGGCCTGTGGGCCCTGCTGCAGGAGTACCCCTGGTTCACCTTCGTCGCCGGGCTGGCCATCCTGGTCGGGCTGCTGTTCTACGTGACCTCGGCGGACTCCGGCGCCCTGGTCATGGCCAACCTCTCCTCCCGGCTGCGCACGGCCAACGACGACGCCGGGCCCCGGCTGCGGATCTTCTGGGCCGTGGCCACCGGTGCCCTGACCCTGGCCATCCTGGCCGCGGGCGGGATCTACGCGCTGCAGTACGCCACGGTCATCGTCGGGCTCCCGTTCGCGTTCGTGATGATCGGCGTGATGTGGGGGCTCTACAAGGCGCTCTCGGTCGAGGGCAAGCTCGCCGACAGCCGCGACGGCGCCATGCCGGGCATGCTCTCGGGTCGGAGCGGACCGTTCGAGCGCGGGCACACGCCGTGGCAGGCACGGCTGCGTCGGGTGATGACGTTCCCCGACCGGGCCAAGGCCGAGGCGTTCCTCGACGAGGTCGGCGAGCCGGCGCTGCAGGAGGTCGCCCGCGAGCTCGGGGAGCAGGGCGTGGCGGCCGAGGTGTACCGCACCGAGGACCAGGGCGAACCGGCCGTGGAGCTGCGCGCCGACGTCGGCGACGAGCGTCCGTTCGTCTACCAGGTGCAGCACCGGGACACCCCCGTGCCGGCGTACGGCCACCGGACGCCGCGCGGGCACGACGTGTACTCGCGCCTCGAGGTGCACCTGCGTGACGGTGGGCAGGGCTACGACGTCATGGGCTACACGCACACCCAGCTGATCGACGACGTCCTCGACCAGTACGAGCGACACCTGGTGTTCCTGCGGCTGCACCACGACGACCCGCTGCGCTGAGCCCACGTGGACGTACCGGCTCCCGGTGGAGGCGCCAACCGGCGCCGGGCCCCGGATCAGACCGCTTGGTTCCGATCTCCTCACGGCCCTTGACGTGGGTGGCGAGCGTGACCATTGTGTTTCGAATGGCGCCCCGTGTTGCATGCAGCGCAACGGCGGGCGTCCCCGCCCCTGACGCTGCAGGACGCCTCCGCCGAGCCGGGCGACGGCTGGTGGTCCATCCGTGTTCCACCGCAGACCCGAGGACCGAGCATGACTGAGAACGGCACCGACAGAGCTGCAGTCGAGGGGGCGGACCTCGAGGTGCGCAACCTGTGGAAGATCTTCGGTGCCCGCGCCGACAAGATCATCGGCACGCCCGACGCCGACCTCTCCCGCGCGGACCTGAAGACGAAGACCGGCTGCGTCATCGGCGTCAAGGACGTCTCCTTCACCGTGGCCCCCGGCGAGGTCTTCGTGGTCATGGGCCTGTCCGGGTCCGGGAAGTCGACCCTGGTGCGGTGCCTGACCCGGCTGATCGAGCCCACGGCGGGCACCATCCGCATCGGTGACGCGGACGTCACCGGTGCCTCGGAGTCACAGCTGCGCGACCTGCGCCGCAACCAGGTCTCCATGGTCTTCCAGCACTTCGGGCTGCTGCCCCACCGCCAGGTCATCGACAACGTCGCCTACGGCCTCGAGGTGCGGGGCATGGGCAAGAAGGAGCGCCGCGCCAAGGCCGCGGACGTCGTCGACCTCGTCGGGCTGACCGGGTTCGAGAGCAGCTACCCCGACCAGCTCTCAGGAGGCATGCAGCAGCGCGTCGGACTCGCCCGGGCGTTGGCCGGCGACCCGCAGATGCTGCTGTTCGACGAGCCCTTCTCCGCGCTCGACCCCCTGATCCGGCGGGACATGCAGAACGAGGTCATCCGGCTGCACCACGAGGTCGGCAAGACGATGGTGTTCATCACCCACGACCTCGCCGAGGCCCTCAAGCTCGGCGACCGGATCATGATCCTGCGCGACGGTGAGATGGTGCAGGTGGGCACCCCCGACGAGGTGGTCGGCGCCCCGGCGGACGACTACGTCGCCGACTTCACCTCCGACGTGCCGAAGTCCCACGTCCTCACCCTGAAGTGGGTGATGCGCGAGCCACGCCCGGACGACTCGACCGAGGGCCCCGTGATGCCCTCGACCACCATCGTGCGCGAGGCCGCCCAGGCGGCACTGGCCTCCGAGCACCCCGTGCGCGTGGTCGACGACGGCCAGCTGGTCGGGATCGTCGACGACGACGCGATCCTGCGGGTGGTCGTCGCGGAGGAGCGGACTCCCCGGGAGCAGGCGACGCCGGTGGCGACCACGCCATGAGCACCACGACGCGGACGCCTGCTGCGGCGTCCGAGCAGGACGCCCCGGCCGCACCCACCGGTCGCGGGATCCCCCGCTGGGCCATGGTGCTCGGGGTGATCGTCATCTGGGTGGTGGTCTGGTCGATGACCAAGGGCACCAACACCCTGGTCCTCCCGGGCCGGGAGAGCACCTCGCTGCACGACTCCCTGACCAGCTTCCGCGACTCCGTGCTCGCCAGCCGCGACACCAACCCCGTCATCCAGCTGACCACCGCGATCGCGGACGGGTTCCGCAACGCCTTCGACTGGGGGCAGCGGATGGTCTCCACTCCCGACTTCCCGCGCCCTGTGCCCCAGATCGGCTGGCTGGGCGTCACGGCCCTGGCCACGTGGGTCGGCCTGGCGGTCGCCAACTGGCGGATCGCCCTGCTGATCGCCGGCACCTTCGTCTCCTTCGGGCTGCTGGGCTTCTGGCAGGACTCGATCGAGCTGCTCCTCGTGACCGGGCTGTCGGTCAGCTTCGCGGTGCTGATCGGGATGCCGTTCGCCGTTCTGGTCGGCACCAACGCGCGGGCCAGGACGGTGATCACCGGCTTCCTGGACCTGATGCAGACGATGCCGACGTTCGTCTACCTGATCCCGGTCGTGCTGTTCTTCGGCATCGGCGTCTCCGGAGCCGTGGTCTGCACCCTGGTCTACGCGCTGCCCCCGCTGATCCGCATCGGCGGCTACGGCATCAGCGCCGTGTCCACCCAGACCATCGAGGCCACCGACTCGACGGGGCAGACCTGGTGGCAGCGACTGCGCAAGGTGCAGATCCCGATGGCCCGCAAGACGATCATCGTGGGGCTCAACCAGACCACGATGGCGGCCCTGTCGATGGCGATCATCGCCTCCTACGTCAACGGGCCCGGGCTGGGCAAGCCGGTGCTGCGAGCGCTCATCCGCAACGACGTGGGTGGGGCGATCGTGCCCGGCATCCTGATCGTGGCGATCGCGATCATGCTGGACCGCACCACCACCGCCGCCAGCGAGCGGGCCGAGCTCGCCGCCCGCGGCCGGGGGCTCACCGGGCGCACCCGGCAGCTCGTGCTCGGTGCCTCCGGGGTGGTCGCCCTGGCCCTGGTCTACTACTCGCGCACCTCCATCGACGCGGCCCGGTTCCCCGAGACCGGCATCGGCGGTTCGCTGGCCGACGCGATGGACAGCTTCGTGGACAGCGTGGTGAACCTGATCGACGTCCCCGCGGGCGCCTTCAAGGACGCCGTCACCGCGGGCCTGCTCAACCCGATGCAGTCGCTGCTCGCCCAGTCGCCGTGGTGGCTGGCAGCGCTGGCCATCCTCGCGCTGGGCACGGTCCTGGGCGGGCGGGCCGCGGTGCCGCCGACACTGCTGTGCCTGGCCGGCCTGTGGTTCTTCGACCTGTGGCACGACGCGATGATCACCTTGAACATGACCCTCGTCGCGACGCTGCTGGTGATGGTCCTGGCCCTGGTGCTGGGCGTCTGGATGGCTCGACGGCCGCGCGCCGACCTGCTGCTGCGCCCCTTGCTCGACGCCGGGCAGACCATCCCCGCGTTCGTCTACCTGATCCCGGTGCTCGCCCTGTTCGGCCCCACACGCTTCACGGCCATCGTCGCCGGTGTGGTGTACGCCGCGCCGGCCGCGATCAAGCTGGTGGCCGACGGGGTCAAGGCGGTGCCCGCGACGACCCTGGAGGCCTCCCGCTCGACCGGCACCACCGCGTGGCAGGAGATCCGCAACGTGCAGCTGCCGATGGCCAAGGGCTCGCTGGTGCTGGCCACCAACCAGGGACTGCTCTTCGTCCTGGCCATGGTGGTGATCGGCGGCCTGGTCGGCGCCGGGGCGCTCGGCTACGACACCGTGCTCGGCTTCTCGCGCAGCGAGGAGTGGGGCAAGGGCGCCGCTGCCGGGATCAGCATCGTGCTGCTCGGGATCATGGTGGACCGCATCGCCAAGGCGACCGCCACCCGGTCCCGGGCGACGCCCGCCGTCGGCGACGACAAGAGGCAGTGGTGGCGTCCCGCCCTTGCACGCTTCTGAGCGAGCTCCCGGCGAGCAGGCGGCCGGACCCCCAGGTTCTACCAACAGATGCAGGAGACAGGAATGCAACGAAAAGTCAGGAAGACAGGTCGCCTGGTCGCTGCACTGGCGTGCGCGACGCTCGTGCTCTCGGCGTGCGGCAGTGGCGGCTCCATCGACGACCAGACCGCGGAGAACGAGGCCAACTCGGCAGGCTCGGGTGACTGCGACGAGCTGAACATGGCCGTCAACCCGTGGGTCGGCTACGAGGCCGACGCCTACGTGGTCGGCTACGTCGCCGAGCAGAAGCTGGGCTGCAAGGTCAACTACAAGGAGCTGAAGGAGGACGTCTCCTGGCAGGGCTTCGGGACCGGTGACGTCGACGTGGTCATCGAGGACTGGGGCCACCCCGACCTGGAGAAGAAGTTCTTCGCCGAGTCCGGTGACGGCAGCGCCGAGGACGCCGGGCCCACCGGCAACGTCGGCATCATCGGCTGGTACGTCCCGCCGTGGCTGGCCGCGGAGAACCCCGACATCCTCGACTACGAGAACCTGAACAAGTACGCCGACGAGTTCAAGACCTCCGAGTCCGGCGGCAAGGGCCAGTTCCTCGGCGCCGACCCGTCGTACGTGCAGTTCGACGAGGCGATCATCAGCAACCTGGGGCTGGACTTCAAGGTGGTGTTCTCCGGGTCGGAGGCCGCGAGCATCCAGGCGTTCGAGAAGGCCGAGAAGAACAAGGAGCACCTCATCGGCTACTTCTACGAGCCGCAGTGGCTCTTCGCCGAGATCCCCCTGGAGAAGGTCTCGTTGCCGCCCTACACCGAGGGGTGCCAGAACCCGCCGGCGAAGACGGCGTGCGACTACCCCGAGACCACGCTGAAGAAGATCGTCTCCACGTCGTGGGTCGAGGAGGGCTCCTCCGCGGTCGACCTGGTGAAGAACTTCGAGTGGACCAACGACGACCAGAACACCGTGGCCAAGTACATCGCCAAGGACGGCATGTCCTCGGAGGACGCGGCCGCCAAGTGGGTGGAGGAGAACCCGGACAAGGTCGAGGCCTGGCTGCCCTGACCCGGCCGCTCGGCTGATGCAGCCGCAGTGACCACCTGCTCGTGCCCGGAACCGCCTCGCGGTTCCGGGCACGAGCGCTTGACACCCCGCGCCGCCCGGGGTGATGCTGGGTGTGCGTTTCACATGACGCACCCGGTTGCACCATACGCAACACACTGACACAGTTCCTGGAGGACCCGTGGCCACCGTTCCCGCCACCGCCAACGTCGTCGTCATCGGGGCCGGCATCGTCGGCAACAGCCTCGTGCACCACCTCGCCGAGCTCGGCTGGACCGACATCGTCCAGCTCGACCAGGGGCCGCTGCCCAACCCCGGCGGCTCGACGGGGCATGCCTCGAACTTCATCTTCCCCGTGGACCACGCGCGCGAGATCACCGACCTGACGCTCGACTCGGTGCGCCAGTACAAGGAGATGGGGGTTTTCACCGAGTCCGGCGGCTTCGAGGTCGCCCGCACGCCCGAGCGCATGGAGGAGCTGCGTCGCCGGATGTCCAGCGCCAAGGCCTGGGGCATCGAGGCCGAGCTGGTCAGCCCCGAGTTCGTGGTGGAGAAGGTCCCGTTCCTCGACGCCGACCAGATCATCGGCGCGTTCTGGACGCCCTCGGTCGGGGTGGTCGACTCCCTGCGCGCCGGCACCATCATGCGGGAGAGCGCGATGGCCAAGGGCGCGCTGACCGTGGTGCCCAACGTCGAGGTCACCGACCTCGACGTCGAGGACACCCCGCGCGGGCGCCGCATCCGCCGGGTGCACACCGACCAGGGCGTCATCGAGGCCGAGCACGTCGTGATCGCCTGCGGCGTGTGGAGCCCCAAGATCGGCGACATGGCCGGGGTGCGCATCGCCCTGACCCCCGCAGTGCACCAGATGATCTCCGTCGGGCCCTGCCCGCAGCTCGCCGAGCGCGAGGGTGAGATCTCCTTCCCGATCGTGCGGGACATGGACACCTTGTGCTACGAGCGCCAGCACGGCGCCGACATGGAGGTCGGCTCCTACGCCCACCGGGCGATCCTGCACGAGCCCGAGGAGATCCCCTCCCTGGACCAGGCGAAGCTCTCGCCGACGGAGATGCCGTTCACCGAGGACGACTTCGACCCGCAGCTCGAGCAGGCCCTGGAGCTGATGCCCGAGCTGCTCGGCGCCGAGGGCGCGGAGATCCGCTACGCGATCAACGGGCTGCTCTCGCTGACCGCCGACGGCGCGCCGATCCTCGGCGAGAGCGAGGTGCGTGGCCTCTGGGTCGCCGCCGCCGTGTGGATCAAGGAGGGCCCGGGAGTGGGCCGGGCGGTCGCGGAGTGGATGACCCACGGCCACTCCGAGATCGACGTCCACCACAGCGACATGGCCCGCTTCCACGACCACGAGACCACCCGCGAGCACGTGCGCGCCCGCACCAGCGAGGCGTTCATCAAGACCTACGGGATCGTGCACCCCGCCGAGCAGTACGAGTCCGACCGCGGCATCCGCTGGTCGCCGATGGCGGAGTCGCAGAAGTCGCTGGGCGCGGTCTTCTACGAGACCGTGGGCTGGGAGCGTCCCTGGTGGTACGAGTCCAACGCCGGCCTGCTGGAGAAGTACGGCGACGCCGTGATGCCGCGCGAGCACGAGTGGGACGCGCGCTGGTGGAGCCCGATCATCAACGCCGAGCACCTCGCCATGCGCGAGAACGCCGGCGTGATCGACCTGACCGCGTTCTGCATCTTCGACATCACCGGGCCCGGTGCCCTGGCGTCGGTCCAGCAGACCTGCGTCGCGCAGTGCGACGTGGCACTCGGCAAGGTGATCTACACACCCGTGCTGGACGCCAAGGGCGGCTTCGTCTCCGACCTGACCGTGATGCGGCTCGGCGAGGACCACTTCCGCGTGGTCACGGGCGGCGCCCACGGCATGGCCGACCGCAAGTGGTTCACCGACCACCTCGCCGACGACGCCGAGCTCACCGACCACACCGAGCAGATCTCGACCGTCGGGCTGTGGGGCCCCCGGGCCCGCGACATCCTGGCCTCGCTTGACCGGGGAGGACGTGAGCGACGCCGGCTTCGGCTTCCTGAGCTGCCGCGAGATCGACGTCAAGGGCGTCGAGGCGCCGGTGCTGGCCTCGCGGATCTCCTACGTCGGTGAGCTCGGCTGGGAGCTCTACGTCCCGTTCGCCCAGGCCGCCCAGCTGTGGGACGTCGTCCTGGCCGCGGGTGCCGACCACGGCGCCGTGCCGGTGGGCATCGGGGTCTACGGCACGACCGGCCGGCTGGAGAAGGGCTACCGCGCCTTCGGGTTCGAGCTGGACGCCGAGCGCACCATCGTCGAGGCCGGCATGCAGCGACCCAAGGTGAAGAACGCCGACTTCGTGGGCAAGGAGGCCTACCTCGCCCAGCGGGAGTCGGAGCCCGCCGCGGTGCTGTGCACCCTGACCGTCGACGACCACACCTCGGCGAGCGGCACCAAGCGCTACATGCTCGGCGGCGAGCCGGTCCTCACCCGCGAGGGCGGGATGCTCACCGACGGGCACGGTCACCACCCCTACGTGACCACCGCGGGCTCGGCACCCGTCCCTGGGCCGCCACCTGCTGCTCGCCTACCTGCCCCCGGAGGAGGCCCGGATCGGCAACGAGCTCGCCGTGTCCTACATGGAGGAGCTCTACCCGGTCACGGTGGGCTCCGTCGACGCCACCGCGCTGTTCGACCCGGCCAACGAGCGGATCCGGTGAGGTCGCGATGAGTGGACCCGTCAACGTCCTCGTGTGCGTCAAGCGCGTGCCGGACTTCTCCGGTGAGGTGCTGCTCAGCGAGGACGGGCAGTCCGCCGACGCCCGCTTCGTCGGCTACACCATGAGCGCGCACGACGCCTGCGCGGTCGAGCTGGCCGTCCAGGTCGCCACGGCGACGGGCGGCTCGGCCACCGTGCTCAGCGTCGGCTCCCCGGAGTCCGTGGAACAGCTGCGCACCGCGCTCGGGGTCGGCTGCAGCGCCGCGGTCCTGGTCGAGGCCGACCCGGTCGCACTGGGACCCGGCGACGTCGCCACCGAGGTCGCCGCCGTGGTCCGCGACCACGAGGCGGCGGGGACGGCGTACGGGCTGGTGCTCGTGGGCAACGACGCCGCCGACTCCGGCGACTTCCAGGTCGGCATCCGGATCGGTCACGAGCTCGCGCGGCCGGTCGTCACCGGGATCATGACCCTCGACGTCGCCGACGGCACCGCCCGCCTGCACTCCGACGGTCCCGACGGCCGGGAGAGCTACGCGGTCCCGCTGCCCGCCGTGGTCACCGTGCTGGAGGGCGGCGTCGAGCCGCGCTACCCCACGATCACCGGACGGATGAAGGCCAAGAAGGTCGAGGTCGAGCAGCGGTCGATGTCCCGCGAGCCCGTCGGCAGCGGCCGGGTGCGGCTCACCCTGCCACCACCGAGCCCCTCGACCGCCGAGGTTCTCGGGGAGGGCCCCGAGACCGCCAAGGCCGTCGTGGACCTGCTGCACAAGCTGGGGGTGGCCCGATGATCCTGGTCTACGTCGAGACCACGGCCGAGGCCGTGCAGGAGGTCTCCCTCGAGACGGTCACCTTCGCCCGGACCCTCTCCGAGGCCGGAGGCGGCGTCGCGATCGACGCCGTCCTGGTCGGCCCGGCTCCGTCCGGAGCTGCGGCCGAGCTGGCGGCGTACGGCGTGCGCACCGTCCACCACGCCACCGGCGAGGACTTCGAGCTGTTCTCCGGCGCAGCGACCGCCACCGCGGTGCTCGCGGCCCGCGAGGCCGCCGGCTCGGTGGTGGTGATGGCCGGCGGGACCAACCGCGGCAACGAGGTGCTCGCCCGGGTGGCCACCCGGGTGGAGGTCCCCATGGCGGCCAACGTGGTCTCCTTCCAGGGCCTCTCCCCCTTCGTGGTCACCCGACAGGTCATCGGAGGTGCCGCCCTGGAGGAGATGCGCCTGGGCAAGCGCCCGGCGGTGTTCTCCGTCGCCGGCCACGCGGTCGAGCCCGTGCCCGCCGCGACACCCGGAGCCGGGACCCTGACACCGCTCGGGGTGACCCTCGCCCCCGAGGACCTCCTCGTCCGGGTGACCTCGGTGGAGGGCGTCGACACCGACGTCGCCGACAGCCTGAAGTCGGCACGGATCGTCGTGGGCGCCGGGCGCGGCGCGGGCGGTCCCGAGGGGTTCGGCGACGTGCTCGAGCTCGCGGACCTGCTCGGCGGCACGCTGGGGGTCTCCCGGGTGGTCACCTCCTTGGGCTGGCGGCCGCACCACGAGCAGGTCGGCCAGACGGGGAGCCGGATCGCCCCCGAGGTCTACATCCCCTGCGGCATCAGCGGCGCCATCCAGCACTGGGCAGGCTGCGCGAGCTCGAAGGTGATCATCGCCGTCAACACCGACGCCGAGGCACCGATGATGACCAAGGCGACCTACGCGGTGGTCGGCGACATGCACGAGGTGGTCCCGGCGATCAACGAGGAGATCCGCCGCCGACGCGGTTGACCGCCGGGCAGCTGACGGCGGGCGGCCTACGCTGGCCGACGTGAGCAGGAGGCCGTGGCTGATCGGGTTGGTCGGCCTCGCCCTCGTGACCGTGGCCGCGTTCGCCTACGCCCGCTCCCGCGACGACTGCGGTGACGCGGTGGGCACCCGGACCGCCGCGGAGTCGCGCTCGCCGTTCCTCGACGCGGACCGGCGTCGTGAGCAGCCCGACCCCGAACGGGACACCTTGGTGCGCGCCCTGGAGGCGGCGCCGCCTCCGGTGGGCGAGGTCGTCGGCGCGGTCGGCTACCACTACGAGCAGTGGGCACAGGTCTCGGCGTACTCCCAGGGGATCGGGGTCCGCACCCGCGACGACCCCGACTTCACGATGCTCGACGACCAGACGCTGCGGCCGCGCTGGAGCGTCGCGGTGACCACGCCGCGCTCGGCGTACGACGCCGACGACCGCCGCTACCTGGTGGCTCCGTTCCCCCAGGACGGCCCCGCCGAGGTGGTCGCCCTCGACGCCGCCACCGGGGACCGCGCCTGGTGCGCGCAGGTCGGTGGGGCGGCGGTGGGGGTCGAGGACCCCTTCGCCACCGCCGTGCTCCCCGGTGGCGACGTCGCGGTGCTGACCCCGGGGGCGGACGGCGAGGAGCGCGTCGTCCGGCTGGGCGGACGCGACGGGTCGCTGGGCTGGGAGCGCACGCTGGACGCCGACGCCGGTGACTTCCTCGGTGACCTCGGGGAGGGCACCCTGCTGGCAGGTGGCCGCTCGCAGCCCGCCCTCTTCGACGCCGAGGACGTCGGGCGGAGACCGGCCGGGGTGGCCCTGGTGCTGCTCTCGGCGCGGGACGGGACCACGCGCTGGACCATGCGCCAGCCCGCCGGCTCGGACGTGCACGTGCTCGGCACCGACCCCGGGTCGGGCATCGCGGTGGTCGTGGAGTGGATCCCCTCACGCGGGACGACCCGGCTGATCGCCCTGGACCGGGCCGGCAACCAGGAGTGGTTCGCGGTGCCGGCGCGGTCGCCGTACTTCGACGCCACGCTGCGCGCCGGGAGGGTGCTGGTCCGCGCCGGCGACGTGTGGTCGGCGTACGCGCTGGACAGCGGGCGCCGGCTGTGGCAGCGGACCGTGCCCGCCGAGCCGCAGTTCCTGCCCTACGGCTTCGAGCTGGACAGCGTGCCCCTGCTCGACGACGACCACGTGCTCATCGGCGGCACCACGGCCCTGCACACCCTCGATCTCCGCGACGGCCGGCTGAGCTCGGTCGCGTTGCCCACCGACGGGATCAACACGACCTACTGGCCCTACCAGGTGGCCGTCTCGCCGGGCCTGGTGGCGCTGGCCACCAACACGGGTGCGGTCGTCTTCCGCCGCGAGCCGCTGCCGTGACCGCCGCCCCGGGCCCGGGCAGGGGACGGCGGTCACGTGTGCCCGACGGGCTCAGCGCCGGTCCATCGCGCGCTCGACGATGAAGTGCAGGTCGGTCTGGTCGATCAGGCCGACCACATTGGCCGCACCGGGTCCGTAGCCCGCCACGCGGACCTGGGACCCCGTGTGCTGCTGGCTACTGCCGGCCGGGGAGGTGCCGTACGCCACGACCATGTCGGCGCCGTCCCGGGTCCGCAGCCTGGCGGTCAGGCCCGGGGTGGTCTCGTCGACGATCTGGCTGGTGTGCGCGTGGTCGGCCGTCACCAGGACCAGGGTGTGGCCGTCACGGCGGGCGAAGTCGAGCGCCGTGGCGATCGCCTGGTCGATCTGCTGGGTCTCCCCGATCTGACCGCAGGCGTCGGCCGCATGGTCCTTCTTGTCGATCGAGGCGCTCTCCACCTGCAGGAAGAAGCCCCGCTGGCGACCGGCCCGGTTCTGCGAGAGCAGGTCGATCGCCCGGCCGGTCATGGTGCGCAGGCTGGGCACGTCGGCGAACGACGGCTCCGGGCGACACGTCCGCGCCGGGCCTTCGCCGCCGCCCGGGGTGGCCACGAGCGGCGCGAACCGGACCGGCAGGTTGCCCGGGGCGAACAGGCCCAGCAGGGGCGTGCGCTGGTCGGCGGAGCGGACCCCGCGGAGTGCGGACTCGTCGGTGAGGTAGCGGTAGCCGCGCAGCTTGGCCTGCTGCTCCAGGGTCTTGCCTGCGTAGCGGCCGGCCGTCGCGCTCTCGGCGAACGTCTTCGACCCGCCGCCCAGCGTCACGTCGGGTCGGGTGTCGAGCAGCTGCTCGGTGATGGAGCCGCGGCCGCCGTTCTCCGTGGCCGCCTCCGGGCAGGTCTTCGAGGTGGCGACCGGTCCGTAGCAGGAGCGCTGGCTGATGTGGCTCACCTCGACCGCGGGGGTCGCGTCCTGGACCTCCGAGGTGGTCACGTTGCCGGTCGCCATGCCGGACCGCTTGGCGATCTCGAGCAACGTCCGGTGGCTGGTGCCGTGCCGGTCCACGGAGATCGCGTTGTCGTAGGTCTTCACCCCGGTGGCCCACGCGGTGCCGGTGGCCGCCGAGTCGGGCGCGTAGTCGGGCTTCCCGGTCTCCCGGTCCACGCTGTAGTGGGTCATCTGGCCGGTCAGCGGCAGTGCGTCGAGGCCCTCGAACGCGCCGCCGGCGCCACGGAGGTAGTTGCGGGCGACGGTGATCTCGGAGTCACCCATGCCGTCGCCGATGATCACGATGACGTTCTTCGTGCGTCCGCTGCTGATCGAGCCGGCGATCAGCCGGCTCTCGTCGCCGTGCAGGCGGGCGGCACCGCCGTAGGTGTCGACCCGACCACTGGCCTCGCGGTCGAGGAGCGGGAGACGGCCGTCGGCGACGACCGCGGAGGTGGCGACGCCGCTGAGGGCCACCGCGACGGCCCCGAGGGCGACCGCCGTACGTGTGCTGGGCATGGGCTTCCTTTCCGAAGCTTTCAGGACTGACGGCCCGAGGTTGGCCCAGCCAGGTGTACGAGCGGCGAGGTTGCGGTGAACAACTGTCACCCCGGCTTGGTAGACAGGGCCGGTGACCACGACCTCCTCCGGCACCACGACCGCATCCCCCGGCAGCCCTGCCGGCAGCCCCGCCGAAAGTTCCGCCGGCGACCCCTCGGGCACCCGCGACGAGGCCGAGCGGCACCTGCGGGCACTGGTCGGCAGCGACGAGGCGCTCCTGCACGACGACCAGTGGGCGGCCATCGAGGCGCTGGTCGTGCACCAGCGGCGGGTGCTCGTGGTGCAGCGGACGGGGTGGGGCAAGTCGGCGGTGTACTTCGTGGCGACGGCGCTGATGCGGGCGCTCGGCGCCGGTCCCACGGTCATCATCTCGCCCCTGCTCGCGCTGATGCGCAACCAGATCGAGGCCGCCGAGCGGGCGGGCATCCGGGCGGCCACGATCAACTCCACCAACATCGAGGACTGGGCGGCGGTCCGGTCGCGGGTCGAGGCCGGTGAGATCGATGTGCTTCTGGTCAGCCCCGAGCGGCTGAACAACCCGACCTTCCGCGACGAGGTCCTCCCGCAGCTCACCGAGACCGCCGGCCTGCTCGTCGTCGACGAGGCGCACTGCATCTCCGACTGGGGCCACGACTTCCGTCCCGACTACCGGCGGATCCGGCAGATGATCGCCACCCTGCCCCCGGGCATCCCGGTGCTCGCGACCACCGCCACCGCCAACCAGCGCGTCACGACCGACGTGGCCGAGCAGCTGGACCTGCCACCGGTCGCCGGCGAGCAGGGGGGCGGCACGGCGCCGGGGGTGCTGGTCCTGCGCGGGTCCCTGGACCGTGAGTCGCTCCGTCTCGGGGTGCTCGACCTGCCCCGCCCCGAGCAGCGGCTGGCCTGGCTGGCCGACCATCTCGACGAGCTCGACGGGTCCGGCATCATCTACACCCTGACGGTCGCGGCCACCGCGGAGGTGGCCGAGCACCTCCGGGCGCGAGGGCACGCCGTGGCGGCGTACTCCGGGCAGACCGAGGCCACCGAACGGCTCTCCCTCGAGCAGGACCTGCTCGCCGGGCGGTTGAAGGCGCTGGTGGCCACGAGTGCGCTGGGGATGGGCTTCGACGCGCGCCTGGGCTTCGTGGTCAACCTCGGGGCGCCGTCCTCGCCGGTCGCCTACTACCAGCAGGTCGGGCGCGCGGGACGCGGCACCGACGCGGCGACGGTGGTGCTGATGCCGGCCGCGGAGGACCGCGACATCTGGCGCTACTTCGCCTCGTTGGCCTTCCCGCCCGAGCAGCACGTGCGCACCACCCTGCGGGTCCTGGCCGAGAACGGCGCCCCGATGTCGACGGCTGCGCTGGAGACCGAGGTGGACCTGAGCCGGACCCGTCTGGAGACGATGCTGAAGGTGCTCGACGTCGACGGGGCCGTCGACCGGGTGCGCGGGGGGTGGACCGCGACCGGCGCGGAGTGGGTCTACGAGCAGGAGCGCTACGACCGGGTGGCGGCCGCCCGCCGCGACGAGCAGGCGGCCATGCTGGCCTACGTCGCGACCGACGGCTGCCGGATGCGTTTCCTGCGTGAGCAGCTCGACGACCCGGGGGCCGAGGACTGCGGGCGCTGTGACAACTGCGGCGGGCTCGACCTGCCCGGCGGGGTCTCGGAGGGTGCGCTGGCCGACGCCGACCGGTTGCTGCGCCGGCCGGGAGTGACGCTGTCGCCGCGCAAGATGTGGCCCACGGCGCTGGCCAACCTCGGGATCGACCTCAAGGGCCGGATCACCGAGACCGCCGAGGAGGGACGAGCCGTCGGCCGGCTCACCGACCTCGGCCACGGCCAGGCCCTGCGCGCGATCTTCCGCGCCGACGCCGAGGACGGCCCCGTGCCGCGGAGCCTCGTCGACGCCGTGCTCGAGGTGCTGGGCGACTGGCACCCCGTCTGGCCGGCCCGACCCACCGGCATCGTGCACGTCGAGTCGGCCCGCCGTCCCCAGCTGACCCAGGACCTCGCCCAGGGTGTCGCCCGCTACCTGAAGCTGCCGGTGGTGGGTCGGTGGCGGATCGTCGACCCCTCGGTCGCTCCCGGACAGGGCGCCGCCAACTCGGCCCAGCGGGTGGCTGCCGTCGCACGACGGTTCGACCTCGACCTCGACCAACCGCTCGACGGTGGACCGGTGCTGCTCCTCGACGACCTCGTGGCGACCGGGTGGACGCTCACCCTCGCCGGCCGCGCGCTGCGTGCGGCCGGCGCCGGGCCGGTGCTGCCCCTGGCCCTCGGCACCGAGTCCTGAGCACTGCCCGCGCCGCGCCACCGCCCCGTACTCGCCGGTAGCCGTCCGAGCGGGCAGGATGGCAGCATGGCCCACGAGTCGGACACCAGCCCGAAACCGAAGCGCCGTGCCGCGACCAGCGCGTCGTACTCGATCACGATGCGCCTGCACACCGACACCGACCCGTCGGTGATCGGCCGGGTGGCCACCGCGATCGCCTCGGGCGGCGGCATCGTGAGCGCGCTCGACGTCACCGAGTCACGCCACGACCGGCTCGTGGTCGACGTGACCTGCTCGGCGACCGACAGCGAGCACGCCGACGAGATCGTCGCCGACGTGCGCGACCTGCCGGGCGTGACCGTGCACAAGGTCTCCGACCGCACGTTCCTGCTGCACATCGGCGGGAAGATCGAGGTCACCTCCAAGGTGCCGCTGCGCACCCGCGACGACCTCTCGATGGCCTACACCCCGGGCGTGGGTCGGGTCAGCATGGCGCTCTACGAGAACCCCGAGGATGTCCCCCGGCTCACCATCAAGGGCAACAGCGTCGCGGTCGTCACCGACGGGTCGGCGGTCCTGGGGCTCGGCAACATCGGACCCGGCGCGGCGCTGCCGGTCATGGAGGGCAAGGCGGCGCTGTTCAAGCGCTTCGCCGACATCGACGCCTGGCCGATCTGCCTCGACACCCAGGACACCGACCGGATCGTCGACGTGGTCGAGGCGATCGCCCCCGGCTTCGGCGGCATCAACCTCGAGGACATCGCCGCTCCTCGGTGCTTCGAGATCGAGCGACGGCTGCGCGAGCGCCTCGACATCCCCGTCTTCCACGACGACCAGCACGGGACGGCGATCGTCGTGCTGGCTGCGCTGACCAACGCGCTGCGCTGCATCGAGCGGCAGCTCGCCGACAGCCGGATCGTCGTCGCCGGCGCCGGTGCGGCCGGTACGGCGATCGTCACGCTGCTGCTGGCCGCCGGGGCGGGTGACGTCGTGGTCTGGGACCGCGAGGGCTGTCTGTCCGCGGACGACGAGTCGCTCCCGCCGGCCAAGCTCGAGCTGGCCCGGCGGACCAACCCCCGCCGGGTGCGTGGCGACCTGCGCACCGGACTGCAGGGCGCCGACGTCTTCATCGGGGTCAGCGCACCCAACGTGCTCGAGGCGTCGTGGATCGAGGAGATGTCGGAGAAGCCGATCGTCTTCGCGCTGGCCAACCCCGACCCCGAGGTCGACCCGGCCGAGGCAGGGCACTACGCCGCGGTGGTGGCCAGCGGCCGCAGCGACTACCCCAACCAGATCAACAACGTGCTCGCGTTCCCCGGCGTCTTCCGTGGCCTGCTCGACGCCCGCGCCAGCGACGTGACCATCGAGATGCTGCTCCGCGCGGCGGAGGCGATCGCCCTGGTGGTCACCGACGACGAGCTCAACGCGAGCTACATCATCCCCAGCGTCTTCGACGAGAAGGTGCCCAAGGCGGTGGCGGCCGCCATCCGCGGCGTGGAGTCCTGACCGCTCAGGTCGTCGACGGGGACGCCGAGGAGTCGTCGGGGGCCTCGGTGCCGCCGGTGTCGCCGCAGCGCTCCTGCCGGTGCTGCCGGTGCTCGGCGCGCCTCTCGGCGAGCTTCTCGGCGAGCTCCTGGGCCTCGGCACCGTAGTCGCCGGCCTTGGCCGCCTCCCAGATCTCCTGCATCGCCTCGCGGCGCTCGGCCGGGCTCAGCTCACGCAGCTCCTGCAGGTCCGCCCGCAGCTCGGCCGGCAGCCGGTCCAGGTAGTCGTCGCGCTTCTCGGCGAGCTGCTGGGCGAGCTCCCGGGCCTCGGCACCGTAGTCGCCGGCCTTCGCCGCCTCCCAGATCTCCTGCATCGCCTCGCGACGCTCGGCCGGGCTCAGCTCGCGCAGCTCCTGCAGGTCCGCCCGGAGCTCGTCGGGGAGCTGGTCGCGCAGCGCGCCCAGAGGCCCGCCGACTCCTCCGCCGACTCCTGCGCCGGGACCCCCGTGCCGCCCGGCTCGTCCCTCGGCCCGGTGCTCCCGGCGTCGTTCGGCCAGCTGCTGGACCTGCTCGCCGTAGTCGCCGGCGAGGGCGGCGTCCCAGATCTTCTCCAGCGCCTCGCGACGCTCCTCACCGGCCGGCAGCTCCCGCACTCCCGAAAGGTCCTCGACCAGCTTCTCGGGCAGCGTGCCCGACAGCTTCTCCGACAGCTTCTCGCCCAACCCGTCCGCCGGGCCGCCGGGTCCGCGCAGCCCGTGCGGACGGCAACGGCGCTCGAGACCCTCGGAGTCGTCGGTGCCGTCGTCGGCGTCGTCGGGGGCGGCGGCCGGCACCGACCGGCTCGAGGCGGAGCCGACCGGCTGGGCCGTGACGCCGGTCAGCACGCTGCCGCCGACCACCAGGCCGCCCAGCACTCCGGCGGTCGCGGCGGCGAGAACAGGGGTACGAAGGCGCATGGGACTTCCTCTGGCTGGACGGCCGGGCGGTTTCCCGACCAGTACCCAGTGTGTGCTCCTCCGGTGACCAGCGGATCAGATCCGTGTACGAGCCGTGTAAGCGTCGCCCGCGGCTGCGCGGTCCCGCCCGACCCGCGCACTAGCCTCGAAGGATGGCGGTCGCAGGTGAGGCGGGCGGGCCCGCTGGGCCCGGTGGACGGGGGCTGGTGCTCGTCGTCGAGGACGAGCCCGCGATCGCGGACGTCGTCCGGCGCTACCTCGTCGCCGACGGGTTCGGTGTCCACCTCGAGACCGACGGACACGGCGCCCTGTCCGCGGTGGCCCGGCTGCGCCCGGCTGCGATCCTGCTCGACGTGGGGCTGCCCGGGCTGGACGGGGTCGAGGTGTGCCGGCGGCTGCGCGAGGCGGGCGACTGGACCCCGGTCCTGTTCGTGACGGCCCGCGACGACGAGGTCGACCGGGTCATCGGGCTGGAGATCGGCGCCGACGACTACCTGACCAAGCCGTTCCTGCCGCGCGAGCTCGTGGCGCGGGTACGGGCGGTGCTGCGCCGGGCCGACGGTCGGCCGGTCCAGGGGCCGCTCGTCGCCGGACCGGTACGCCTCGACCCGGGTCGTCGTACGGTCACCGTCGACGACGTCCCGGTCGGACTGACCACCACCGAGTTCAACCTGCTCGAGGCCCTGCTCCGGGCGCCGGGGCAGGTCCTGCGCCGCAGCGAGCTCCTCGCCCGGGCCTGGGGCCAGGCCGACTACGCCGGGACTCGCACCGTGGACGTCCACGTGGCCCAGCTGCGCGCGAAGCTGGGCGCGAGCTGTCCCATCGAGACCGTGCGCGGCATCGGGTACCGGGTGCAGGCGTGAGGACGTCGTCCGCCCTGCGGTCCCTGACCGCACGACTGGTGCTGGCGATGACGCTCGTGGCCGCAGTCGCCACCGGGACGACCGGCGTGCTCGTCACCCCACTCCTTCGCGGCACGGTCGAGGACTCCGTACGCAGCCCCCTGGCCCGTCAGGCCGACCTGCTGGCCCGGTTCCCGGCCCGGCCGCTGCGAGCACCGAGGGTCGACCGTCGTCTCGCCGCGCAGGACCTGGCGTTCGGCGCGGTGAGCACGGACGGCGTCCGCAGCGGTGCGGCCATCGCGCTCACCGACGACGAGGTGGCGTCGTTGCTCTCCGGCACCAGCGTGTCGGCCAGCGGCAACCTCGACGGGCAACCGGTCGTCCTCGAGGGGCGACCGTCCCGGCAGGGCGGCGGGGTCGTGCTGGCCGCTCCGGTCGCTGCGGTCGACGCGGCGGTCGGGGACCTGCGGCGGCGGATCCTGCTGGCCCTGCTGCTCGGCCTGGGCCTGGCGCTGGTGGCCGCGGTGCTGGTCAGCGGGCGGATCGGGCGTCCGCTGGCCCGTTCGGCGGAGGCCGCACGCCGGATGGCGGCGGGCGAGCGCGGCCTGGCCCTGCCCGAGGCGGGCACCCGCGAGGTCGAGGATCTCGTGCAGGCACTGGGCAGCCTGGACCGGGCGCTGTCCACCAGCGAGTCGCGGCAGCGACAGTTCCTGCTCTCGGTCTCCCACGAGCTGCGCACCCCGCTGACTGCGGTGCGCGGGCTGGCGGAGGGCCTCGCCGACGGGACCATCCCGGCCGAGGAGGCCCGCAGCGTGGGCCAGACGCTGTCCGCGGAGTCCCAGCGCCTCGAGCACTACGTGGCCGACCTGCTCGCCCTCGCCCGGCTGGAGGCCGACGACTTCGCCTTCGACCTCGGCCCGGTCGACCTCGCCGCCCTGCTCGCCGAGGCCGGTGCCGCGTGGACGGAGCGGGCGCGACGCCACGAGCTCGACCTGCGCGTGTCGCAGGCGGACCCGGGGCCCCGGTGGGTGGAGACCGACGGGTCGCGGCTGCGTCAGGCTCTCGACGCCCTGATCGACAATGCCGTCCGGGTGTGCCCCGAGGGCAGCGTGATCGTCCTGGCCCGGAGCACCGAGGGCGACGTCGAGGTCCTGGAGGTGCGGGACTCGGGGCCGGGGCTGACCGAGGACGACGCGCGCCACGCCTTCGAGCCGGGCTTCCTGCACGACCGCTACGCCGGCGTGCGTCCGGGCGGACAGGGGCTCGGCCTGGCGCTGATGCACCGCCTGGTCACCCGCCTGGGCGGCACCGTCGAGGTGGGGCCGGCCCCCGAGGGGGGCACCGCCTTCCGGATCCGCGTGCCCCGCCGTGCCCGGCCTGTCACCCCGGCGGGCTAGGTTCGACGAACGCACTCCGACGCCGCCCGATCGCTCGCCCGCGGGCACCCAGCGGCGTGAGGGTGCGGCAGTGGGTCTCGCACAAGGATCGGGAGGCGACCGGGTCGTGAGCTTCGTGCCGTTGCAGGGCCGGGCGACCTGGGTCCCGCAGCATCCGCCCCGGGACAGCGAGGTCGAGTTCTCCGGGCCGACCCGCACCCTGCGGATGCCCCTTCGCGGGGCGATCCCGGTGCTCACCCGGGCGATCCGGGTCGACGACGCACACCCCTCGGTGGGGCTGCTGAGCGGCGCGACGCTGCTGGCGATGAAGCTGGTCGCCGCTGGCCGGGTCCGGCTCGCCGAGAGCGGCGACTCGTGGCGGGTGGGTCCGCTGCAGCCCGAGGACGAGGACCGGCTGCGCGCCCTGGCGGTGGCCCGCGCCCCGGGGGTCGCGGACGTCGACGAGGCCGAGGAGATCATCCGCCAGCTGCTCGACGCCGTCGCCGACGCGATGACCCGCACCCCGGCGTCCCGCCCACCGGTGGCGCTGGGCGTGGGCGGCGCGCGGCGTACGCCGTCCGACGCCGGCGACGCGACCGAGGACCCCGACCTGCCCTCCTCGGTCCGGCTCGCGCTCCGGGTCGAGGCGCCCGAGGAGGTGCTGGCCGGCGGCGGTGTGGTGGTCGTCCTCCAGGCCCACGACGTCGACGACGACACCCACTTCACCGACGCCGACCGTCTCTGGCTGGGCGAGGACCACGGCTTCTCCCCCCAGGCCCGGTTGAGCCTGGGCCGGGCGCTGCGCACGGCCGCACAGGCCTGGCCGCCACTCGACCGGTTGCAACGGATGCAGGTGCCCGACCGGATGCTGCTCGACGCCGGCGAGCTCGCCGACCTCCTCGAGGAGGGGCTGGAGGCCCTGGACCGGGCCGGCGTGGAGGTGTTCTGGCCGCGGGGCCTGCGCGGCGAGCTGGTGCCGCAGGGGCGCGTCGAGGTCGCCTCCGGACCCCGCGAGGGGCAGCTGGTCGAAGGGCTGTTCGGCCCCGACGCCCTGTTCACCTTCGACTGGCGACTGGCCCTCGGCGACGACCCGCTGACCGACGAGGAGATGAGCGCGCTCGCCGGTGCCACGACGCCGGTGATCCGGCTGCGGGACAACTGGATGGTCATCGACCCGGCGACCGCCCGTCGCGCGCGGCGGCGCAAGGCGCGCTCGCTGCCTCCCGCCGTCGCGCTGCAGGCCTCCCTGACCGGGACGCTCTACCTCGACGGCGGGACGTTGGAGGTGCACCCCGGCGCCACCCTGGAGAAGGTCCGCGACCGGATCGTCGACGCCGCCGTGGTCGCACCGGTGGAGACGCCACCCGGCCTGGAGGCGACGCTGCGCGACTACCAGCGCCGGGGGCTGACCTGGCTGGCCGAGCTGACCGGTGCCGGGCTCGGGGCCTGCCTGGCCGACGACATGGGCCTGGGCAAGACCGTCACCCTGATCGCGCTCCACCTGCACCGACGCCGGCGCCGGCTCGCCGCGGGACCCACCCTGGTCGTGTGCCCGACCAGCCTGATGGGCAACTGGGAGGCCGAGATCCACCGGTTCGCGCCCGGGGTCGCCGTACGCCGCTTCCACGGGTCCTCGCGCTCGCTGCGCGATCTCGGGGACGGGTTCGTGCTGACCACCTACGGCACGATGCGTGTCGACCACGAGACGCTGGCGCAGGTGCCCTGGGACCTCGTGGTCGCCGACGAGGCGCAGCACATCAAGAACGCCAACTCCTCCACGGCGCGCAACCTGCGCACGATCTCCTCGCGCTGCCGGGTCGCGCTGACCGGCACGCCGGTGGAGAACAACCTCACCGAGCTCTGGGCGATCCTCGACTGGGCCACCCCCGGACTGCTCGGGTCGCGCACCGCGTTCCGCAAGGTCTGGGCTGCGCCGATCGAGAGCGGGGTGGACCCGGCCGTCGCCCGCCGCTTCGCCCAGCTCGTCCAGCCGTTCCTGCTCCGCCGGCGCAAGTCCGACCCCGGGGTGGCCCCCGAGCTGCCGGCCAAGACCGAGACCGACCAGGTCGTCGGGCTGACCTCGGAGCAGGTGGTGCTCTACGAGGCGCTGGTGCGTGAGTCGATGGAGCGCATCGAGCGCGCCGACGAGGACACCCGTCGCGGGCTGGTGCTCGCCCTGCTCACCGGTCTGAAGCAGATCTGCAACCACCCGGCCCACTACCTGCGCCAGCCCCACGGCCGTCTCCGCGGACGCTCCGAGAAGCTCGCGGTCTGCGACGAGCTGATCGGCACCGTCCTCGCCGAGGGCGGATCGGTGCTGGTGTTCACCCAGTACGTCGAGATGGCCCGGCTGCTGGAGCGGCATCTCGCCGCCGCCTCGGTCCCGACGCTGTTCCTGCACGGTGGCACCCCGGTCCGGGCACGCGAGCAGCTGGTCCGCGACTTCCAGGACGGCGCCGCGCCGGTCTTCCTGCTCTCGCTCAAGGCCGGTGGCACCGGGCTCAACCTGACCCGCGCCGACCACGTCATCCACTTCGACCGCTGGTGGAACCCGGCCGTCGAGGACCAGGCCACCGACCGTGCCCACCGGATCGGCCAGACCCGGCCGGTGCAGGTGCACCGGTTGGTCACCGAGGGCACGATCGAGCACAAGGTCGGCCAGCTCCTGCAGCGCAAGCGGGCCCTCGCCGACTCGGTGCTCGGGTCGGGCGAGTCGGCGCTGACCGAGCTGAGCAACGACGAGCTGCGCGACCTCGTCAGCCTGCGGCGGCCGGAGGCGGGGGCTCCCGAGCCGGGCCGCGGCCCCGTCGACGGCCATGCCTGACCCGATCGTCCTGCCGCGGCTGCCGAAGGTGCGCGGCGGCACCGCCCGGAGCACCACGTGGTGGGGCCGGGCCTGGGTCCGCTCGGTCGAAGAGCTCACCCTGGAGGCCGACGACCTCCTCGCCGCGCGCACGCTGGCCCGCTCCGGACGACTGGGCGCGATCGTCGTCCTCGACGCGATGGCCTCGGCGGTGGTGGACCCGGGCACGGACCAGCCGGTGATGCCCCAGGTCAAGGTGGCCCGGCTCGACCCGGAGAGCTGGACCGTCTTCGCGCGCGAGGCGGCGCGGGAGAGCGGGTACGCCGTCGCCCTCGAGGCCGGCGAGCTGCCCGTCGACCTCGTCGAGCACGCCGACGAGGCCGGGGTGGAGCTGATCCCCGGACCGGGCGACATCGACACCGCGTGCGAGTGCGCCGCCTGGACCCAGCCGTGCGTGCACGCGCTGGCCCTGCTCCAGCAGCTGGCGTGGCGGATCGACCGCGACCCCTACGTGCTGGTCCTGCTGCGCGGACGGACCCGCGAGGACCTGCTCGCCGAGGTGGCCGCCCTCGCCTCCGGCCGGCCCGCCCCCGGCGCCGAGGAGCGCGAGGAGGCCCGGGTCCGCGCCGCCCGCATCCTCGCCCTCGCCGAGGAGGCCCCCTCCGGCCACGGCCTCGCCGACCCCGCCGTCGCGGCGTACGACGAGACCGTGAGCCGGCTGCTGTGAGGGTGCCGTACGGCCAGCGCCGCCGTACCGCTCAGGCGCAGCGCAGGGCCGCGGTGGCCATGTCGGAGAGCAGGGCGCGCATGTCCTCGGGGGGGAGCAGGGCGCTGTGCGGGGTGGAGTTGAGGAGCCCGAACGCCGCGTGCACGCCGGCCCGCGCCTCCTGGGGGGTCAGGTCGGGGCGGATCGCGCGCAGCTGCTTGACCCAGACCTCGACGTACTTGCGCTGGGTCTCGCGCACCCGTTCGCGAGCCTCCAGCGGCAGCGCGGCCCAGTCGCGGTCCTGCACCACGATCAACGCCTTGTGCTCGAGGGCGAAGGTGACGTGCCAGTCGACCAGGGCCCGCAGCGCGTCGGCTGGGGACTCGGCGGTGCGCACCCGCTCGCGACCCACGGTGAGCAGCTCGTTGCTGATGCTCACCAGCATCTCGGCGAGCACGGCGTCCTTGGAGCGGAAGTGCCGGTAGAGCGCCGGGCCGGAGAACCCGCACGCCGCACCGAGCTCGGCGATGGACACGCCGTGGAAGCCCTTCTGCGCGAACAGCTCCGCAGCCGTCGCCAGGATCTGCTCGCGTCGCGTGGTCACGGGGACAGGATAGTCAGCAAGGTTAACGATCGCTAACATGGGCCGGGTGACGGGACAGGGAGTGGTTTCGACAGGCTCAACCAACAGCGACGGCTCAACCAACAGCGACGGCTCAACCAACAGCGACGGCTCAACCAACAGCGACGGCTCAACCGACAGCGACGGATCGACCGACGGCGGCATGCGCGGGCTGGTCGAGGAGCTGCGCGAGCGCACGGCGCGGGTGCGGCTGGGCGGCTCGGAGGCGGCCCGCACCAAGCACACCGACCGGGGCAAGCTGCTGGCGCGCGACCGGGTCGACGCGCTGCTCGACCCCGGCAGCCCGTTCCTCGAGCTGAGCCCGCTCGCGGCGTACGGCATGTACGCCGAGGACGACGACCACGCCGTGCCCAGCGCCGGCATCGTCACCGGCATCGGGCGGATCTCGGGGCGTGAGTGCGTCGTGGTGGCCAACGACGCCACGGTCAAGGGCGGCACCTACTACCCGATCACGGTCAAGAAGCACCTGCGCGCCCAGGAGGTCGCGCGGGCCAACAAGCTCCCCTGCGTCTACCTCGTCGACTCCGGCGGCGCGTTCCTGCCGATGCAGGACGACGTCTTCCCCGACAAGGAGCACTTCGGCCGGATCTTCTTCAACCAGGCCAACCTCTCGGCCGAGGGCATTCCCCAGATCGCCGCGGTGATGGGGTCGTGCACCGCCGGCGGCGCCTACGTGCCGGCCATGTCCGACGAGACGGTGATCGTCAAGGAGCAGGGCACGATCTTCCTCGGCGGCCCGCCGCTGGTGAAGGCCGCGACCGGCGAGGTGGTCACCGCCGAGGAGCTCGGTGGCGGCGAGGTCCACGCCCGGACCTCGGGGGTGGTGGACCACCTGGCCGAGGACGACGCGCACGCGCTGCAGATCGTGCGCTCGATCGTGGACACGCTGCCGCTCGAGGACCGGAGCGCCGGTGCCGCGCACGAGGTGGAGGAGCCGGCCCAGGACCCCCGCGAGCTCTACGACGTGGTGCCCGCCGACACCCGCACGCCGTACGACGTCCGCGAGGTCATCGCCCGGATCGTCGACGCCAGCCGGTTCCACGAGTTCAAGAAGCTGTACGCCGAGACGCTGGTCTGCGGCTTCGCCCGCATCTGGGGCCACGACGTCGGCATCGTGGCCAACAACGGGATCCTGTTCTCCGAGTCGGCCCGCAAGGGCGCCCACTTCATCGAGCTGTGCAACCAGCGCCGCACCCCGATCGTGTTCCTGCAGAACATCACCGGCTTCATGGTGGGCAAGGAGTACGAGAACGGCGGCATCGCCCGCGACGGCGCCAAGCTGGTCACCGCCGTCGCCTGCTCGGTGGTGCCCAAGTTCACCGTGGTCATCGGAGGCAGCTTCGGCGCCGGCAACTACGGCATGTGCGGACGTGCCTACGACCCCCGCTTCCTGTGGATGTGGCCCAACGCCCGGATCTCGGTGATGGGCGGCGAGCAGGCCGCCAGCGTGCTGGCCACGGTCCGCCGCGACGGCATCGAGGCCAAGGGCGGCGAGTGGTCCGCAGAGGACGAGGAGTCGTTCAAGGACCCCATCCGCGAGCAGTACGAGCGGCAGGGGTCGCCGTACTACTCCACCGCTCGCCTCTGGGACGACGGCATCATCGACCCCGTCGACACCCGGCGGGTGCTCGGCATGGGCCTGGCCGCCGCCGCGCACGCACCCGTGCCGGAGCCCTCCTACGGCATCTTCCGGATGTGAGGACACCCATGGACTCCACGAGCCCGACCGACGGCGAGCGCTCCGCCATGCACCGGCTGCTGATCGCCAACCGCGGCGAGATCGCCTGCCGGATCATCCGCTCCGCGCGCGACCTCGGCATCCACACCATCGCGGTGCACACCGAGATCGACCGCTCGGCGCCGCACGTCCACGACGCCGACGAGGCAATCCTGGTCGAGTCCTACCTCGACATCGACGAGGTCGTCGCCGCCGCGAAGGACAGCGCAGCCGACGCGATCCACCCCGGCTACGGCTTCCTCTCCGAGCGTGCCGAGTTCGCCCGTGCGGTCGAGGACGCGGGTCTGCGCCTGGTCGGTCCGAGCGCCCGGGTGATGGAGCAGATGGGTCGCAAGGACGCCGCCCGGGCGATCGCCGAGGAGGCCGGCGTCGCGGTCGTGCCGTCGTACGACCTGGCGGCGGAGCCGTCGACGTTCGACTACCCCGTGCTGGTCAAGGCCGCGGCCGGCGGCGGCGGCAAGGGCATGCGGATCGTGCGCTCCGAGCCCGAGTACGCCGAGGCGGTGGCCGCCGCCCAGCGCGAGGCCCGCTCCGCGTTCGGCGACGACACGATGCTGGTGGAGAAGTACGTCGAGTCGGGACGCCACGTCGAGGTCCAGGTGCTCGCCGACAGCCACGGCAACGTCGTGCACCTCTTCGAGCGCGACTGCTCCACCCAGCGGCGCCACCAGAAGGTGTTGGAGGAGGCGCCCGCGCCGACGCTCACCGACGCGCAGCGCGACGAGGTCACCTCGGCCGCGGTCGCCCTGGCGCGGCAGGTCGGCTACGAGAACGCCGGCACGGTGGAGTTCCTGCTCGACAACGCGACCGGTCGCACCTACTTCCTGGAGATGAACACCCGCCTCCAGGTGGAGCACCCGGTCACCGAGCTCGCGGTCCGGGTCGCGGGCGAGCCGCTCGACCTGGTCGCGCTCCAGCTGCGCGTGACCGACGGGGAGCCGCTGCCCTTCGGCCAGGACGACGTCACGCTCGACGGGCACGCGATCGAGGCGCGCGTCTACGCCGAGGACTCCTTCGGCGGGTTCCTCCCCCAGGCCGGCACCGCCACGATCGTGCGCTGGCCGGCCCGGGCGCGCGTCGACGCGGCCCTGGAGAGCGGACAGGTCGTCTCCACCGCCTACGACCCGATGCTGGGCAAGGTGATCGTGCACGGCCGCGACCGGGAGTCCGCGCGCCGGGCGCTGGTGGCCGCCCTCGACGAGACCGCCGTGCTCGGCTTCACCACCAATGTCGGCTTCCTGCGGGTGCTGGCCGCCTCCGAGGAGTTCCGGGACGCGACCATCGACACCGCGTGGCTGGACCGCAACGAGGTCCCGCCACCCGACGACGACCTCGCGCGCACGATCGCGGCGTGGGTCCCCGCGACGCTGGCCGCCGAGCACGGCGACCAGGGGCCGTTCCACGCCGACGGGTTCCGGCTCAGCGCGGCGCCGGCGCCGACGCGCGTCGAGCTCGACCGGGTGGTGCTGGTCGACCGGGCGCGGGGCCTGGTCGACGGGGTCCCGGTCACCCAGTTCTCGGCCGAGCAGCACGTCGTCCGTCTCGAGGTGGCCGGCCGACGGGTGCAGGCCGTGGTCGACGCGACCCCGCACTCGGTCGAGGTGGTGGTGCACGGGCAGCGGTTCGTCTTCGAGCGGCCCGACCCGTTCCTCGGAGCGGTCGCCGCGCCCGGCGAGGGCAGCCTGACCGCCCCGATGCCGGGCACGGTGCTCGCGGTCGACGTCGCGGAGGGGGATGCTGTCGAGGAAGGACAGCGTCTCGGCGTACTGGAGGCGATGAAGATGGAGCTCGCACTCACCGCGCCGTTCACGGGAACGGTGACCACGGTGGGCGCGAGCACGGGCGAGCAGGTGGCGCTCGGCGCCCTGCTCTTCGAGGTGTCCGGAGGTGTGGATGACTGAGCAGACGACCCGGCGACCGGCGCTCCCCGAACGCGTCACCGTCTACGAGGTGGGGCCGCGCGACGGTCTGCAGAACGAGAACACGATCGTCCCGGTCGCCGCGAAGGCGGAGTTCGTGCACCGGCTGCTGGCTGCAGGCCTGCCGGTCGTGGAGGCCACCAGCTTCGTGCACCCGAAGTGGGTGCCCCAGCTGGCCGACGCCGCTGAGCTGATGACCGGGCTCGTCGAGGGCGACCTCGGCGACCGGGCCCGGGAGCTGCCGGTGCTGGTGCCCAACGAGCGCGGCCTCGACCGGGCGTTGGAGCTGGGCTGTCGGCACGTCGCGATCTTCGGCAGCGCCACCGAGAGCTTCGCCCGCCGCAACCTCAACCGCAGCCTGGACGAGCAGTTCGCCATGTTCGAGCCGACCGTGCGCCGCGCGCGCGACGCCGGGCTCGACGTCCGGGCCTACGTCAGCATGTGCTTCGGCGACCCCTGGGAGGGCGCGGTGCCGGTCGAGCAAGTGGTCGAGGTGGGCCGGCGGCTCGTCGACCTCGGCGCCAGCCAGCTCTCGCTCGGGGACACCATCGGCGTCGGCACCGCCGGGCACGTCGGCGAGCTGCTCACCGCGTTCAACGCGGCCGGGGTGCCCACCGAGACCCTCGCGGTGCACTTCCACGACACCTACGGCCAGGCCCTGGCCAACGCCTACGCCGCCCTGCAGCACGGGGTCACCACCTTCGACGCCAGCGCCGGAGGCCTCGGCGGCTGCCCGTACGCCGAGAGCGCGACCGGCAACCTGGCCACCGAGGACCTCGTCTGGATGCTGCACGGGCTCGGCATCGAGACCGGGATCGACCTCGGCGAGCTGGTCGCCACCAGCCGCTGGATGGCCGGTGTGCTCGGCCGACCGAGCCCGTCGCGCGTCGTGGCGGCGCTGTCCCCGGCACAATGACCCCATGACCACGCCCGCCGCCCGTCTCGCCAGCACGCCGCGGAGCCGGGCGTGACCGCTCGCCGGGCCTACCTGCACGTCGGGACACCGAAGAGCGGCACGAGCTACCTCCAGGACAAGCTCGCACTCAACCGCGACCTCCTCGAGCGGCAGGGCGTGGACTACCTGCGGACCCGCACCGGCGACCACTTCGAGGCCGCCCTCGACCTGATCGACGAGCGCTGGGCGGGCGAGGAGAACAACGTCCGCGGCCAGTGGGACGCCCTGGTCGGCGAGGCGCGCAAGAGCCGCCTCGACGTCCTGGTCAGCCACGAGATCCTGGCGGCCGCGCGCCCGCACCGCGTGGCACTGGCCCTGGAGTCGTTCGCCGACCGCGAGGTGCACGTGGTCATCACCGCCCGCGACCTGGGCCGCCAGGTCCCGGCCGAGTGGCAGGAGCGGGTCAAGCACCGCGGCGGCCGCGACTACACCGAGTACCTCAAGGCACTGATGCGCGGCTACCGCCGCAAGGAGCAGGACATGTGGTTCTGGCGGGTGCAGCACCTGCCGCGGATCATCGCCACCTGGGGCCAGCACGTGCCCGCGGAACGGGTGCACCTGGTCACGGTGCCGCCGCCCGGTGGGCCGCGCCAGGCGCTGTGGCAGCGCTTCGCCGACGTGGTCGGGCTCGACACGCGCGCGGCGTACGAGGAGAGCGAGACCACCAACGCCTCCCTCGGCGGTGCCGAGGTGACCCTGCTGCGACGGCTCAACCTGGCCCTGGCCGACGAGCAGGTCTCCCGCGCCATCTACGTCAACTGGGTGCGGGAGACCATCGTCAAGGAGGTCCTGGCGCAGCGGCCCGGCCGGGTCCCGATCACCGTGCCGCCCAAGCGCCGGGCGCAGGTCGACCGGATCACCCAGACCTGGCTGGCCGAGATCCGTGCCTGCGGCGTCGACGTGGTCGGCGACCTCGACGACCTGCTGCCGGTGTGGCCGGAGGGCGACTCCCCCTGGCCCAACCCGGACCGTCCGGACCCGGAGGCCGTCCTCGACGCGGCGGTGGCCGCCCTGGCGCACGTGCTCGGCCGTGCCGGACGGACCCCGGTCCCCGAGGACGCCGGACCGGTCACCCGGCTGACCCGGATACTGCGCGCCTGATGCCGGACGCCGCCCTGACCTACCCCGAAGCGGTCTCCGGCTGGGTCGCGCACCTGCGCGCCGGCGGGACGACGCCGTGGTCGCAGTGGCTCGGCCGGGAGCCGGAGCGGGCCACGCCCCTCGACCCCCTCCCCGACGCCCCCCACCTGGAGCTGGTACGCCGGCTGACCGCGGCCGCGGGCGAACCGGTCGAGGGACTGGCCGACCTGGTGCTGGCGGTCCCCTCACCCGGACGCGGCCCGGTGGACGTACCGCTGTCCTGGCCCAACCGGCCCCACCGCTTCGGCAGCCCCGCGGCCGACCCGGCCGACCTCCCCGCCGACGACCTCGTCCGCCTGGCCACCGGAGTGCTGGTGCACCTGCTCCCCGGGCTGGCCCCCGCACCCGAGGACCGGCCGCAGGACCGGCTGCCCTGGCCCTGGCGCCGGCGTTTCCGGCTCCACGGCGCCCCGGGCACGGCCGCCGCCACCCGGGACGTGCTGCGTGCCCAGGGCCTGGTCGAGACCGACTGGCGAACCCTCCACGTCGTCCTCGTGCTGCCGGTCGAGGTGATGATGGCCGAGCAGTGGGCGAGCGCCACCCGCCACGGCGGCATCCTGCGCTGGTCGACGTTCTGGCGCCGCGCGGTCACCGCCGACGCGCTGCCCCGGCACCTCGACGTCGCCGCGCTGGCGCGGCGTCTCGCGGACGGCCGCGACCCGGTCCGGGTGGTCGTGGCCCGCGATCCCCAGCAGGCACTCGCCACCACCGCTCGCCTGCTCGGCGCCAGCGAGACCGTCATCGGGCCCACGGTCGACCTCGTCCGGTCAGACCTGCTGCGCCGCGCGAACCGGTTGGCGGTGCTGGTCCACGGACCCGACCGGGCGCCCGCCCTGCTCGCCCGGCTGGTCCAGGTCCTCGACGAGGTGCCGGTCGCCGGGCCGGAGCGCACGGCCGCGCTCCCCGCCGTACCCCCGCCGGCCACGGACTGGGCGCGCCGGGAGGCCGCCCGCACCGCCGAGGCCCTGCGTCGGGC